>CANKYZ010000014.1 GCA_947488325.1 uncultured Erythrobacter sp. | reverse complement strand
GTTTCTTGCGACTCGAAATACAGGATCGCAATTGACGCTATTTCGCAGAGAAATTGTCGCAACTAACCAAGACCGACTGCTTGGTAGGGTGGTTGTTATTGAGCCATTGTCGACCAAACTGCTCGCGGACACTCTTGCTGATCGCGCCGCCTTCCTCGGTCAGGATATCTTCATGCACCGTCAGGCTACACTCGAAGCCGAAGGAAGGGTGTTGTCGGCTGGCAGCGTTGAGCAGCGGAGCACAGCCCATTTGCCCGCGATCACAATTCTAACCACCGCTTTGCCCGTTGCCAGCCGATCCGCAAACACAACGCCCTCCATCCCATCTGAGGAGGGCCGCTCCAACACCCCCGAATAGCCGAGGTCCAATCCGTGCCGCCTCGGCTTGTTTGAGCAAGAGCACGGAATATGAGAGGAAGTACAAATGCTTCATAGAAATATAATGGGTCAAAAGGGTTTTCGGCAACTTGATGCTGCGGAACTCGAGATGGTCTCGGGCGGTAATGAGATTATCGTGACGGGAACCCGGCCAGATAATGGCGGATGGGTCAGCGTCTTACCCGATGATCTTGCGACGGTTGGCATTTTCGGCTTCGGCGGAGATGTTGGTGGTGACTTTCAAGACCCCTTTGGTGG
>CANKYZ010000013.1 GCA_947488325.1 uncultured Erythrobacter sp. | reverse complement strand
GTCAGCATAGACGGTACCATTGCGTTGTTGACCGGTGCCCAGGATCGAGCCTGTGTTGTTCACAACCAGACCGGTTCCATCGATGTTCAGCGCGCGGCTGCCCGATGAGATGGTTCCAGCATTGTTGACAACAGCGCCGGTAAAGTCACCGCCGCCAGCAGGTGTGGCATTGCCGAAGTAGAGGCCGTTTTGAACGCCAGAGATGACACCGCCAGCAAGGTTGTCGATGGTGCCGTTAAAGCTAACGCCGTTGACGAAGCGGATACCAGCAGTGGTGCCGCTATCGCCTTCGCTGTCGATCAGACCAGAGTTGGTTACGGTTCCGGTGAACAGACCAACGGTAGTGCCATCCAGCATGCCAGCAACGCGTGTGCGTTCAAAGCGGATGCCATCGCCAGCTGAGGTCAGGCCCGCAGCAGCTGTGCCGCGGCCCTGGATCGTGCCAGTGTTGTTGATGTCGAAGTTGTTACCAGCTTCTGAAAGCTCGACAGAGAAAGCCGCGCCATCAAACACAGCATCGATAATGCCGTCATTGTTCAGGACAAAGTCTTGAGCAGTGCTGTCAGCATAGACGGTACCATTGCGTTGTTGACCGGTGCCCAGGATCGAACCTGTGTTGTTCACAACCAGACCGGTTCCATCGATGTTCAGCGCGCGGCTGCCCGATGAGATGGTTCCAGCATTGTTGAC
>CANKYZ010000012.1 GCA_947488325.1 uncultured Erythrobacter sp. | reverse complement strand
ATTGGCTTTAACGCCCGGCCTTTGCGCGGTGAGATCGAGGATATGCCGCATCTGGCGTTGCCTGCGATCCTGCACTGGAACCTCAACCACTTTGTCGTGCTGACCGGAGTTACGGGCGGCGTTCGCGGCAAGCGCTATCACATCCACGATCCTGCCCGCGGGGCGGTGGTACTGAGCGAGGAGGACGTGTCGCGGCAATGGACCGGCGTTGCGCTCGATCTGCTGCGTTCTGAAAGCTTCAAGCCGAAGATGGAGCGCAAACAGCTCAACATCACCCAGCTCTGGTCCAAGATGACGGGCTTCTGGGGCACAATCCGACAAGTCGTACTGTTATCGCTGGTGATGCAGCTGGTGGTGCTGGCGACACCGTTCTTTCTGCAAATCTCGATCGACACGGTGTTCCCCGCCTTTGACAGCGATTTGCTGTTGATGCTGGCGATTGGCTTTGGCGGACTGGCTGTGGTGAACCTTCTAGCAAGCTGGCTTAGGTCGTTAGTCCTTGTGACGCTCAGCAACGCGCTGTCCTATCAGGTCATCGTCAACCTGTTCCGGCATCTTGTCCGGCTTCCGCTGGATTACTTTGAGAAGCGCCATGTGGGCGACATCATCTCGCGTTTTGGTTCAACGCAGCCGATCAGTCAACTCATCTCTCAGGGGATGATCGCAGCCTTTGTCGATGGGCTGATGGCGATCCTGACGCTGGCGCTGATGTTCGTCTATTCTCCTCTGCTCGGCGGTGTCGCCTGTGCGGCTCTGGCGCTTTACGTCGGACTAAGGCTAGCCTTCCTGCAATCGATCAAGCTGCGCAATCTCGATGTCATCACCACGATGGCGAAGGAGAACTCCAGCTTCATCGAAAGCGTACGCGGTATCGCTGCGATCAAGGCGTTTGGGCAAGAAGGCAACCGCCAGCGGCTTTGGCAAAAGAGTAAGGCCGATGCGGTCAACGCGCAGGTCAAGCTGGGCCGTTTGCAAGCCGGGTTTGATGCGCTTGGTCAGTTTGTAATCGGCGGCGAGCGGGTGTTGTTTGTCTATATCGCCATCGGCCTCGCGTTCGACAGCATCCTCACCATCGGCATGATCTTCGCGTTCCAGGCCTACAAGCAGCAGTTCCTCGATGCCGGCATGCGGCTGACCGAGCAGATGATCAACTATCAGATCGTCAAGGTCCACCTCACCCGTATTGCTGACATCGCGCTCACTCCGCTTGAAGAAGGCGAGGCTCAGAAGAGCAACGAGGAGCCGGACTTTACTAAGCCACTTGTGCTGGACCGTCTGTTCTACCGCTACGGAACCAATGAACCGATGGTGCTGAAAGGGGTAAATCTCAAGATCGAACCTGGCGAGTTTATCGCGATCACCGGCCCTTCAGGCGGCGGCAAGACCACGCTGATGAAAATCCTGATGGGGCTGTTTGAGCCGACCCAAGGCGCAGTGCGTCTGGGTGAACGCCCGATCTCCTCCTATCGCAAAGTGAATTACCGCCGCGCTATCGGATCGGTCGCGCAGGGCGACACGCTCTATGCCGGATCGCTGGCGGAGAACATCGCCTTCTTCGACCCAGAGATCGACATGACCCGCGTGCGCGAGGTCGCCCGCATGGCGCAGATCGATACAGAGATCGAGGCCATGCCGATGGGCTACGAGACGCTGGTCGGAGATATGGGCTCGGTCCTGTCAGGCGGGCAACTGCAGCGCGTGCTGCTGGCGCGTGCGCTCTATCCCAACCCCAAAGTGCTGATCCTCGATGAAGGCACTGCAAACCTCGACGCTGAGAACGAGG
>CANKYZ010000011.1 GCA_947488325.1 uncultured Erythrobacter sp. | reverse complement strand
GTCGCGCTGACCATTCCGCTCTATATCTTGATCTCGGTCTTTATCACGCCGCCATTGCGCGCGCGTCTTGATGAGAAGTTTAAGCGCGGCGCAGAAAACCAAGCGTTTCTGGTTGAGACTGTCACTGGCATTGGAACGCTTAAGTCGATGGCGGTTGAGCCGCGCATGCGTGACCGGTGGGAGAAGCAATTCGCAGGCTACATCCAGACCGGATGGGACGTAACGGTCCTTTCCAATTGGGGTAGCCATCTGATCCAACTTGTCAGTAAGCTGACCACTGTCGCCATCCTGTTCTTCGGCGCGCAGGCGGTGATTGCGGGCGAGCTTACCGTCGGCTCGCTGGTGGCGTTTAACATGCTGGCAGGGCGCGTTGCGCAGCCGATCCTTCGTCTCTCACAGCTGTGGCAGGACTTTCAGCAGGTGCGAATTTCCGTCGACCGTTTGGGCGATATCCTCAATGCGCCCGCTGAGCCAGAGCACAACCCGAACCGCGCGAGCCTACCGCCGATTACCGGCCAGGTTGAGTTCGACAAAGTGCGCTTCCGCTATCGCCCCGATGCTCCAGAGGCGTTGCGCGGCGTTAGCCTGGAAGTGAGCGCGGGCGAGATGCTCGGCATTGTCGGGCCATCGGGCTCAGGTAAGTCGACCCTCACTAAATTGGTCCAGAGGCTCTATGTACCAGAGCAGGGGCGTGTGCTGGTCGATGGCACAGATCTCGCGCTAGTCGATCCAGCTTGGCTGCGCCGCCAGGTTGGCGTCGTCCTGCAGGAGAACATCCTGTTCAATCGCACGGTGCGCGAGAACATCGCGCTCGCCAATCCTACCATAGCGATGGAGAAGGTGATTGCAGCCGCAGAGTTGGCGGGTGCGCATGAGTTCATCCTCACGCTTCAGCATGGTTATGACACGATCATTGAGGAGCGCGGCGCAAACCTCTCAGGCGGTCAGCGCCAGCGGCTCGCTATCGCCCGCGCGCTTATCACCGATCCGCGTATCCTGATCCTCGATGAAGCGACGAGCGCTCTCGATGCTGAAAGCGAAGAGATCATTCAAAACAACCTCGCCCGGATTGCTGAGGGACGCACCGTGATGATCATCGCCCACCGCCTTTCTGCGGTGCGTCCATGTGACCGGATTATCACTGTGGAGGCGGGCGAGATTACCGAGGCAGGCAGTCACGAAGAATTGCTCGCGGCGGGCGGGCGCTATGCGCAATTGCATGCTAAGCAGACCGGCATGGTCGGCGTACAAAAGGCGGAGCCCGCATGAGCTGGTTCTCCAATCGTTTCCCGACCCTGGCAAAGCACGCAGGCGTGTTTCGCGAAAGCTGGCGCAATCAAAATGCCGCCGACGAAGCGTTTAAGCCCAAGGAAGAACACGAGTTTCTTCCCGCCGCTCTGGAGATTATGGAGAAGCCCGCCAGTCCTGGTCTCAGATGGCTGATGTTGCTGACTTGCGCTTTGTTTGTGATAGCGCTCGTCTGGGCGATTTTTGGCAAGATCGATGTGGTAGCGACCGCCGCCGGAAAGACTGTGCCGGGCGGCAATGTGAAACTTGTTCAACCTATTGAGATCGGTGCAGTGCGCGCGATCCATGTGCGCAATGGCCAGTTTGTGAAGGCTGGCGATCTCCTCATAGAACTCGACCCGACGCTTGCGAGTGCAGATGAGGCGCAAAGTGAGCAATCGCTAATGTCTGCGCAGATGATCCAGGCGCGCAATGACGCTTTGCTTGCACATCTCGCTGGGCGTCCTGCGCGCTTTGTCGCGCCTGAGGGAACGTCGCCAGATACGATTCGCACCGAGCAGGCCTTTGTCCGCAACGCCGTTGCCCAGTTCGAGGCTCAGCGCAGCGCTCTGTTTCAGCAGCGTGCCGAAAGCGAAGCAGAGCTAGCCGGGGCCAATGCTGAGATCGCAAAGTTGGAAGAGGCTTTGCCTTATATCGAGCAACAGCTCGCGGCGCGTGCGGAGCTGGCGGAGAAGGGCTTCTTCTC
>CANKYZ010000010.1 GCA_947488325.1 uncultured Erythrobacter sp. | reverse complement strand
CCCGATGATCTTGCGACGGTTGGCATTTTCGGCTTCGGCGGAGATGTTGGTGGTGACTTTCAAGACCCCTTTGGTGGTAGTGGTGGAGAAGGCGGCGCTGGCTTGAACTCTGATGATGATGCAGAAGATTTCTCTGACGTACCGGGTCAAGCCGAAGTCACAGTAGAAGAAGTGGATGACGATGGTGCCGAAATCGAAGCACTCGAAGATGCACTCGAGGACGCGCTGAATGCTCTAGCCGCGGTAGCGGATCCAGACATTGAGGTGGCTGTTGAATACGTCCAAGGAACCAATGTATTCTTGGCGCAATCCAATGTAGGCACTCTAAAGATTTTTAGCATAGTTGATGCTGCAACCGTGGTTTCAGATGTCGGTCCACTAGATGATGATGGCCCAGATACGTAATATTATCGTAGAGCACTCAAATTTGAGTGCTCTACGAATACCTTAAGTGTGCTGAAGTAAAATTTCAAATCCGCGAAAGACGAAATCAATATGGGCTATGCAGTCAATTTCTTTATCGCTTTATCAATGATTTCGTCGTTGGTCGGAGGTCTTTTTTCCAATGATGAGGAAGAGAATCCTCTTTCAAGAGTCATGACTGACGTTCAATTCACCGATGCCGGTTTAGGAGCTATGTCGCGCGATAGGCAGGTCGATTTTATTGATGCGAATTTGTCGCGAATCAGGAATTTATGCGACAGCCAGCGTAACGTTGTGGAAGATATGGATGGGGAGGTGATCCTTTGTTATCATGGATTCATAGGCGCAACTGATGAATTAGACGAATATGCTAGAGATTACTCTATCGTATATATGAATTCGGATGGTGGTGATATTCTAACGGCTTTCAAATTGGGACAAGAGATATTCAGAAATAAGGCTTATGTGATTGTCGATAGAGGATGTCATTCAGCGTGTGGAGGTTATGTAATACCTAGCTCAAGAAAACTGTACATTGCCGATAATACAGTCATATCAATACATTCAACAATACCGAGGACCAGATTGGGATTCGTTTCCACACGATTTGAAGGTAGGATGTCTGAATTTAGAGCAGAAATGCAGAATGGAAGTCTTAGTTCGCAATCCACGATCGAGCTTGTGGGTTTGCTTCGTCAGTACGATGAATTTTATGAAAATTTTATCTTAAGAGAGTTGGAGTTTTTTAGAGCGGTAAACAAGGATACTGCATTCGTGTTACGGCATCGAGAGGTCTACCGCTCACTAAGGAGAAGGTCGAATTACAGTTGTAAACCAGAAAGTGGACTGCATCTCGTAATTGGACCTCAATACCTCGATGAGTTCGGTATCAAAACTGTGAGAGAATGGTATCCGTCGAACAAAGTAAATCTTATTCCGTTGCTTGGAGACATAAGCGAGACAGACGCACTCATCTACGACTTTGATGACCATCCTTTTTGGATGCCTGAGCGAGGGCTCGTATCCCCGCAAGAATGTAGCGAGAGCGGCTGATTTCGCGGCTTGGGTGGCCGAGCAAGTTGGAACTGAAGCCGAAATGGACGCTTCTAGCGGCTACGGCGGCGGCATTTCAGAACCTGATAGTCTAGGAGGCTTTTGATGGCTAAACAAGATTTATGGCCTACTTGAATGCCGGAGAAAGACATTGAAAGATGCGGCTTTCGCAAATGGATCGAAAATTCGACGTTTCCCGTCGCGCCGTTATCTGGCTCTAGTCCTGATTGTTGCAGTTCTTTGCTCACTTCCAGCCGTAGTCTCATATGTCCTTGGATCGGACGGAAGATGCGCCGCTTACGGCCGTGAACACTCAGTTATGACGCGGACCTGGTCGTACGATGAATGGAATTCATGTCAGTATTTTGACGGTAGACGTTGGCAAAAGGTTCATTCGAACAAAGAAATTGATCAGGCATAAGGCGTCTTCGGCCATGCAATTTCGTTAACTGAAAGCGATCCAAGTATCTGTGCAACGCCACACGTTAATCAACAAGAAAATAATCGACGCAACGATCATAATCCCTCTCTTTTCAGGCTTAAGTTGCTTAGCGGGAGCCAAGTAGAAAAATATTGCAACCAGTGCAAACTGGAGCAGGGGAAAGAAAAATAAGAAAATAAAAGTGCTTTCACCCCTTTCTCGAAAGCCTTCGCCGTAAATGAGGTGAAACAAATCGTGGCTGTATGGAGCAATCTGGAGCGTAACAAGCGAAGCAATCAAAGAGGTGGCCGCTAAGCAAAGTAAGATCGATCCAGCAATTCTCATTTTCTTAGACATCGCTCTTGTGTTTCTCCGCAGTCAGAGCGGGACTTTAACGCTAGTTAATTCCAAGCCAACTGTGCTCAAACAGAATTCGAAGCAGCCTCAATGTCCGCTTTCCACCCCCAATTCCCCTGCAAATGTTCCTGACATCACAGGGGAATTGATCAGTTGGTTTGATCGGTATGCGAACGGGGAGAATAATTGGGCGAAACAAGCGCAATCCAATGGAATTGCACAATCAAGCGAAGTTTAAACCCCTAACCCCTAACCCATCACCCCTTACGGCGTGCTTTCTTGCGCTCGTGCGGGCACAGCAGTGTTTTACGCAGGCGGATGCTTAGCGGGGTTACTTCGACCATTTCATCGTCGTCGATATAGGCGATGCTCTGTTCCAGGCTCATCCGGCGCGGCGGGGTCAGGCGGATGGCGTCATCCTTACCGGTGGAGCGCACATTGGACAGCTGTTTGGCCTTCATTGGGTTGACCTCTAGGTCGTCCGGCTTGGAATTTTCGCCAATCACCATGCCTTCATAGACGACCATCTGCGCACCAACGAACATTTCGCCGCGTTCTTCCAACATGTTGAGCGCATAGGCATTGGATTCGCCGTTGCCCATGGAGATCAACACGCCATTGCTGCGCCCTTCGATCTTGCCGCGATAGGCGTCATATTTCTCGAACAGACGGTTCATAATGCCGGTGCCGCGCGTGTCGGACAGGAATTCCCCGTGATACCCAATCAGCCCGCGCGATGGGGCAGAAAAGGTGATGCGGGTTTTGCCAACGCCCGATGGGCGCATTTCGGTGAGGTCGGCTTTGCGCTTTTGCATCTTTTCGACAACTGTGCCGGAATGCTCATCATCCACGTCGATAACGACAGTTTCATAAGGCTCTGTGCGTTTGCCGTCTTCTTCGCGGAACAGCACGACAGGGCGGCTGATACCCAGCTCAAAGCCCTCGCGGCGCATCGTTTCGATAAGAACGCCCAATTGCAGTTCGCCACGGCCTGCGACTTCGAAGGCGTCTTTGTCGTCCGCCTCAGTCACGCGGATGGCGACATTGGTTTCTGCCTCGCGCAGCAGGCGGTCGCGGATCATGCGGCTGGTGACTTTGCTGCCTTCGCGTCCGGCAAGTGGACTGTCATTGACCGAGAAACGCATCGCGAGTGTTGGCGGGTCAATCGGCTGCGCGGCAATCGGTTCGGATACGGATGGATCGCAAATCGTGTTCGACACGGTCGCTTTCTCAAGCCCGGCAAGCGCGATGATATCGCCAGCCTGCGCGCTTTCGACGGGCACACGGTCGAGGCCGTCAAAGCTCATGAGCTTGGTCGCGCGGCCGACTTCGACGACATTGCCGTCCATATCAATCGCATGGATCGGATCGTTGACGTTAACAGTTCCGGACTGGACGCGCCCGGTGAGCACGCGGCCCATAAAGTTGTCGCGATCAAGCAATGTGGCGAGGAAGCTGAACTTTCCGCTAATGTCGAGGTCTGGGGCAGGGACGTGCTTAGTGATCAGCTCAAACAAAGGCGCCAATGTCCCTTCGCGGGCGCTTTCATCGTCGCTGGCATAGCCATCGCGACCTGATGCCCAAAGCGACGGGAAGTCGAGCTGCTCATCAGTTGCATCAAGCGATGCAAACAGGTCGAACACTTCGTCCAGCACTTCTTGTGGGCGACCATCGGGACGGTCGATTTTGTTGACAACCACAATCGGCTTAAGGCCTAGTGCGAGAGCTTTGCCTGTCACAAACTTGGTTTGAGGCATTGCGCCTTCTGCGCTGTCGACCAGCAGGATCACACCATCGACCATAGATAGGATGCGTTCGACCTCGGCGCCGAAATCGGCGTGCCCGGGAGTGTCGACGATATTGATGCGCGTGGTCTTACCGTCAGCGCCATCCCATTCGACGCTGGTGCATTTGGCCAGGATGGTAATGCCACGCTCTTTTTCGAGATCACCTGAATCCATCGCGCGCTCTTCGATGCGTTGATTCTCTCGAAAAGTGCCCGATTGACGGAAAAGTTGGTCAACCAAAGTGGTTTTTCCGTGGTCAACGTGCGCGATAATCGCGATATTTCGCAGTGAAGAGGGTGTTGTGGACATTATTCCAAATTCCATCAGGAGCTGGTCTCACTAAAACTGTGAGATCAGGTGTTACGCATTAGTGCAGCGCGGAAAGGCGCGATTGTGGCGGGACTGCAACAAGCATCTCGACGCTACGGAAAGCTCCGCAGGCCACTACAACATGTTGCGTTGCACCATTGTGGTGGGTTTGGACGCGCGCCTAGCGCAGCACGACCAAGGCGGCAAGCTTTGACATGAAACCACCTGATTCTTTGAGTGGAATATGTGTGACGGTGTTGCAACAATACGCTGAGTCAGAAGTGGTTTCGTGGGTTAGCCGCTTGTCGCTTATAATTCACTACCCTATCACAATCGGTAATCGAGGCTGTTAAGTTCATGCATCTGGGGATGCGAAAAGTTGAACCAACAGTCGTCGACGGGATTTGAGGAGAGGATTTCCATGCGTTCCACTATTGCCGGCGCCGCCGGGTCGTATCGTTTTGCACTGCTAGCTGGTGCTGCCACATTCACCATGACCGCGCCGGGTGTTGCCCTCGCACAAGATGCAGAAGAACCGGAATTAGAAGCTCCGGCATCCGGCAATCAAATCATCGTTACTGCGTCAAAGCGTGAAACGACGCTGCAAGAAACCCCTATCTCCGTTTCGGTGACTTCGGGTGAAACACTTGAAAACGCGCAGATCCGCGACGTTCTTGACCTTCAAACAGTGACACCGTCGCTGCGTGTCAGTCAGCTGCAGACAGCTTCGGCTTCAACTTTCATCATTCGTGGCTTTGGTAATGGCGATAACAACTTCGGCATCGAACCCTCGGTTGGTGTCTTTATTGACGGCGTGTTCCGTTCGCGTTCGGCTGGAGCCCTCTCCGATCTGACGAATGTGCAGCGTATTGAGGTTCTGAACGGTCCACAATCGACTCTATTCGGTAAAAACGCGTCCGCCGGTGTAATTTCGGTCGTTACGCGTGAGCCACAGTTTGAATTTGGCGGCGCAATTGAAGCGAGCTACGGCAACTTTAACGCCTTCGTGCTAAAAGGCGACATTACTGGCCCGATCACTGACAATATCGCATTCTCGATCGACGGCAGCTACAACCGCCGCGATGGCTTTGGCGAAATCGTCAATCTTGATGAAGAGGTCAATGATCGCGATCGTTGGTCGCTTCGTGGCCAGCTCCTGATTGAGCCTACGCCTGATCTCAAGATCCGCGCGATTGCCGATTACTCAAACATCGATGAGGTCTGCTGCACAGTCGGCACTCTCGTCGCTGGCCCAACCGCTCCCGGTATTGTGGCTGTTGGCGGCGCCTTCGAAACAGACGTCTTTGCGCGCGAGGTGTTCCTCAACTTTGTCCCGGAAAATACCGTCGACAATTATGGCGGTTCGATTCAGGTTGATTACCAAACCGGACCGTTGTCCTTCACATCGATCACTGCCTATCGTGAGCTCGACAATTTCTTCCTTACCGATATCGATTTCACCAGCGCAGATATTGCGACGGAAACTCGTGAGCAGAAGGTAGAGACCTTCACGCAAGAATTCAAAATTGCCTCTGATTTTGACGGTCCAATTAACTTCCTGTTGGGCGGCTACTATTTCGACGAAAGTATCTCGCAGGACAGCGCGATCCAGAATGGCAGCCAGATCCGCAACTTCTTTGAGATTTTGGCAGGCGAGGACCCGGTTGCTGTTTTGACCGGTCAGCCTACGCTCTTCAACGGATTGGAAGCCAACTTTGGCTTCCCTCAGGAAAGTATCTTCAGCACGCCACTGCTTACGCAAGAAGTGTTTGAGATGGACAATACGTCGTGGTCTATCTTTGGTACGATTGATTTCGAACCTGTCGATGGTCTCGTCTTCACGGTTGGTGGTAACTACACCGATGATGAAAAAGACTTTGCACTAAGTCAGGTGTCTTTCGATCCTCTGGCTCAGGTCAACTTTGTTGATGCCTTCATAACCGGCGCAACCATGGGCGGGGTCACCACACGTGATCAGTTCCAAGCTCTGCCACAGGCCAACCAAGACGCTCTGCTCGCAGCGGCTCTTGATCCTGCGACCAACCCGCTTTTGGGTCTGGCTGGTTTCCAATTCCAGCCGCCGTTCTTGACCATTCCGAACGCTGTCGAAGATGGCCAGACAAATGATGATGAGCTGACTTACCTGGTCCGTGCAGCGTATCAGGTGTCGAACGAAGTCAATGTTTACGCCAGCTACTCAACCGGCTTTAAAGCAAGCTCGGTCAACCTGTCGCGTGACAGTCGCCCATCCGGCGCCGATTTTGTCGCTGGACCAGGAGGATCAACCTTTGCTGCGCCATCTTCGCCAATTCTCGATGCAGGTCTGGCCGTTCCAAACCTTTCTTCGGGTACGCGTTTTGCTGGTCCAGAGGATGCAGAAGTTTACGAAATCGGCCTTAAGGCGCAGTGGGATGGTGTTGGCATCAACATCGCCATATTCGATCAAACGATTGATGGCTTCCAAAGCCTTGCCTTCACCGGTACTGGCTTTGCGCTTCAAAACGCTGGTAGCCAATCGGTTCAAGGCTTTGAACTTGATTCGACCATCAATCCGGTTGACGGCCTCGTGCTGACCTTCGCAATGACTTACCTTGATCCGCTGTTTGATGACTTCCCAGGCAGCGTTCTTGGCGACCTTTCAGGAGTAACGCCTGCTGGTATCCCCGAACTCGCGATCTCAACCAGCGCGACTTACACGCATGAATGGGACAGCGGGATGAGCCTCGTCACCCGCGTGGATTACAATCATGAAAGCAACACAGACATCAACAACGGTCTGCCAACTTTCAATGCGGCGCTGGGTAATACCGAGATTTTCCGCCGCGAAGTCAATCTTGTGAACACGTCGATAACTTTGCGGTTGAACAATGGTCTTGAAGTGGGTGCGTTCGCTCGCAACTTGTTTGATGATGAATTCATCACGACCGTGTTTGATGGTGTGGCACAGGCCGGTACCGTTTCTGGTTACCCGAATGCTCCGCGCACTTATGGCGGCGTTGTTCGTTTCAAATTCTAATCGCTCCGGCGACCGAATTGATTACAAAAAAGGGGTTTCGCCAGAAATGGCGAGGCCCCTTTTTTGTGTTTGCCATTGTCAAATGCCAACCTGTGTGGTGCTTTGTTGTTATTCGGGCATGAAGTGTGATCGAAAGGGGGGAGAGTTATGGAGTATGCAGGGTTCTGGAAGAGGGTTCTGGCCTATATCATAGATGCTATATTGTTATTTGTTGCGACCGCGCCAATTGCATTTTTGCTGGGCGAGCCAATTCTCAATACGACAGAGGGTGCTGGATTCCGCACAGCCGACATTATCAACACCGTCATTGGCGTGGCCTTCTTCGTCGGATTTGAATCTTCTTCGTTTCAAGCAACGCCCGGAAAAATGGCTCTGGGTTTGATCGTTACCGATAGTAACGGCGGTAGAATTACACCGCTGCGCGCGTTGGGCCGGTATGCGGCGAAGATCTTGTCAGCGGTGATCTTACTCATCGGCTTCATCATGGTCGCATTCACAGAACGTAAGCAGGGCTTGCATGATTTGATTGCAAATACGTTGGTTATTGAGGCTGACCCTGGAACGGGCGGGGTTAGCCCGAGTGTATTTGAATAAAGTGTGATCGAAGGCCCGGCAATTGCGCCACCTTTCTCCAATTCGTGAGAGTTGTGGCGAATTCGTATTTTGACTGACAGGGGAAACAGAAATGGAATGGATGCTTTTGCCGCTAAAACGGTACGCCGATTTTACAGGCCGGTCGCGGCGAATGGAATATTGGATGTTCCAACTCGGTCAGATTATTCTTTACTCAGTGGTTGGGATAGCCTGCTTTGTTTTGGCCGCGCTGATTGGACAAGCAAGTGAAGAGCTTGCTGGACTTATCATAATCTTCCCAATTTTGCTGTTGGCCATGGCGCTGATTGTTCCGAACCTAGCAGTGCAGGTACGGCGGCTGCATGATCAGGATAAGTCGGGCTGGATGATACTCATCGGCTTAATCCCGTTTGGCGGGTTCATTTTGCTGATCTTCATGTTCCTTGAGGGCACGGCTGGTCCCAACCAATATGGCGAAGATCCAAAAGGTACAGCCGCCGACACCTTTGAATAGTGGTGTGAGGCAATCCCAAAGGCCCGAAGGGCGGGGGCAGAAGCCCTCGCCCTTTCTCGTTGGACGGGTATTCGCGAACTACGCTCTTTAAAGTTCCCGCAGCGCCTGTGCTGGTTTGGCGCGTAGCAGCGGGAGTGATCCGCCCAGTGCAAAGGCGAGGACCATGGCAATGCCAAGGCCGAGCACCGCCAGCACTGCGCCCCAATCGGGCAACCAGTCAAATTCGAACAGTTGGGTAATGATCACCCACGCAAGACCCGAACCCAGACCCAAAGCAACCAGCGCCAGTGCACCGGCGATCAACCCATATTCTGCCAGTTGAAGCCCGAGGATTTGCCTGCGGCTCGCCCCCAGAACGCGAAGCACAACTGTGTCATAAGTCCGCGCGGCGCGGGCGGCGGCGATGGCGCCCATCAACACCGCCAGGCCTGCCAGCACGGCTACAGCAGCGGCAGCCAGTGTCGCAAGACCAACTTGTTCGAGCAAGGTGCGGGCCTGAACTAGAACCTCGCCCACTTCGATGACGGAACTGGATGGGAATTCCTGCACCATGCTCCGTAGCAATTGCCCGCGCGCTGCCGTGTCGGCTCCATCTGGTAAATCTATGGTTGCGGCGAGTTTGTGCGGGGCGTCCGAAATGGCATTGCGGGAAAAGACGAGCGTGAAGTTGAAACCCATCGTCTCCCAGTCAATCTCGCGCAGATTGGCGATCCGCACTTCGCGTTCAGCGCCTAAGATGCCGATAGTGAGCTTATCACCGACTGTTAAACCTGCGGCATCGGCAAATTCCTTGTCGATGGAGACCAGCGGTTCGCCGCTGTGATCGGCGCTCCACCACTCACCATCGACGACACGGCTGCCGGGAGGGGCGGTGTCAGAATAGGTAATTCCGCGCTCGCCCCGCAAGGCCCATGCTCCATCGGGAATCTCTTCAAGGTCAGCGGTGCGCTGCATGCTGCCTTCCGGCCCAAAGGCGAGGATTGCGCCTCGCAATGTAGGGACGGCGCGCAATTGTGCATCGGGGAAAGGGGTCTGGATTAACTCGAAGAAACGTTCTTCGCCCTCAGGTGGCAAGTCGATAACGAAGTAATCGGGCGCTTCTTGCGGCACGCGGCTTTGGATATTGCCGTCAATCGCGCTCTGGATCGCGGCAAGCAGGACAAAGGCGGCCAATCCAAAACCGAGCGCGGTGACAAGCGAACTGGTCGGTGCGCCAGGCCGGTATAGGTTCGACAGCGCGGATCGCAGCAGCGGGTTTGAAGGACGCGGAACCTTGCGCGCGGCATATTGCAGCAGCAGCCCAAGTCCGGCGAGCAGCACCAGCGCCCCGCCAGCGCCGATCAGGAATCCGGCTGACAATATCGGCTGTGCGGTGGTAAGCAGGGCCAGCGCGCAAATCGCGGCAATGCCAATAGCGGTTGCGAGCAAAGCCCGCCGATCACGCGCGAGCGGTACGATCCGGCTGCGCATAAGCGCCATCGCGGGGAAACTGCGCGCACGCAGCAATGGCGCAGCAGCAAAGGCAAATGCGACAAGCAGGCCGTATGCCCCTGCGAGCAGCAGCGGTGCTGGTTCGATCACAAATCCGCTTTCAACCGGCAATAACCCATCCAACGCGGCGCCAAGCAGCGGCGTTACCAGCACACCGGTTGCCAAACCCAATGCACTGCCCGCCAATGCGGCGACGGCGATCTGGAGCGCGTATATCCGCACAATGTCGCGCGATGATGCGCCCAACACTTTCAGCGTGGCGATGCTTGTCCGGCGTTGATCGAGATAGGATGATACGCCGCCCGCGATCCCGATTCCGGCAATCGCCAAAGCGGCCAGACCCACGAGCGTCAGAAAATCGCTCATCTGCCGCACAAACCGGTCTGCGCCCGGTGAGGCACGATCGCTTGTGCGGAAATCAAACCCAGCATTGGGAAAGGCGTCGGCTAAGGCTTCTTCGACCGCTTCCGGATCGTCAGAGGCGTTGTCGAAAGCGATCCGGTATTTGCTTTGATAAAGCGAGCCAGGTTGGATCAACCCTGCCTGTTCTGGCACAGCGCGCGCGACAAGCACGGTTGGGCCAAGCTGGAACCCTTCGGACAGGCGATCTGGCTCGCTATCGATAACGCCAGCCGCTGTCAGCGTCATCGTTCCGATGCGGAATGTATCGCCAACAGCGATGTCGAGCCGGTCCAACGCGCCTTGAGCCAGATAGGCGTCGGTCGCATTGGGTGCGCCGGGTTTGCTGCCATCGATCAGTGTGAACGCGCCATAGAGCGGCCATTTCGCATCCACCGCTTTCAATTCGACGGGTGAGGCGGCATCATCGGTGCTCGCCATGGCCTGCATGCGAAAACCGCCTGACAAGGTGCCATATTCGCCCAAGGCCTGTAATTCTTCGGGCGATAGGTCGCGCTGCCACACTTCGACTTCAAGATCGCCGCCCAGCAATGCCTGCCCGCTGGATTGCAACTCCCGCTCAATAGAAGCGGTAAGCGTGCCAATCGCGGCGAGCGCAGCGGTGCCAAGGAAGATGCACACCAGAAGCAGACGTAGGCCGCGAAAACGCGCATTAAGATCACGCTTGGCGATATGCCAAGCCGCGCCCCATGAAAGCCCGTTTGTGACTGCCCCGCCGTTCACTCAGCGGCCTCAGGTGTCGCCGCATCGCTACGTGTGTCGGAGATGACTACGCCATCGGCCATGGTCAGCACGCGGTCACATTTTTCGGCCAATGCAGGGTCGTGAGTGATGATAAGCAAAGTCGCACCGGTCTCTGCGCGGCGGGCAAAGAGCAGATCGACGATTTCTTCACCTGTGCTGACATCTAGATTGCCGGTTGGTTCATCGGCGAAGATCAGACCCGGACGCGGGGCGATGGCGCGGGCGATGGCGACGCGCTGTTGTTCGCCGCCGGAAAGCTGGGTCGGATAATGTTCGATACGGTGTCCCAATCCAACCGCTTCGAGTTCGGCGACTGCGCGCGGGCTGGCATCGGGGCTTCCTGCTAATTCCATCGGCGTCGCGACATTTTCAGCAGCAGTCATGGTCGGCAGCAGGTGGAACGCCTGCAGGACGATGCCAATCCGTCCTCTGCGCGCTGCGGCGAGGCCATCTTCATTTAGGTGAGCAAAATCAGCGCCCGCAACGGTCAGCGAACCGCCGCTCGCGCGTTCCAACCCTGACAGCACTGCCATCAGCGAGCTTTTACCCGATCCCGATGGGCCAAGCAGCGCGACCACTTCTCCATGCGCGATATCGAGATCGATTCCGCGCAATATATCGACGGGCGCAGCGTCGCTGCCGAGCGTTAGGGTGAGGCCTCTGGCACAGATCGCCATATCGGAAGGGGGGGATGCAGGGTTTGTCACCTGAAACAGATGGGATAGGGAAGGGTTTCAAACAAGTACGAATTGGAAGGTTTGCAGATCAAAATGGGCATCTGGCAGAAACGAATGATGTTTGCGATGGGTTTTCCGGCGGTTTTGGCGCTGGCTGGATGCGGGTCTGAAGAACCTGCCATGCCGCCGCCTGAACAAGGGGTAGATTTTGCCGAAGATGAACTTGTGATCCCGGTAATGGGTGAACAGGTGGATATTATCGCGTTCGGAGACAGTCTGTTTGCAGGATACGGCCTGCGTAATCCCGGCGATTCTTACCCGGCCAAGTTAGAAGCGGCCTTGCGCGCTCGCGGGATCAACGCTGGCATCGTCAATGCGGGGGTGTCGGGCGACACCAGTGCTGCGGGCTTGAGCAGGTTGGAGTTCCTGCTGGATGCGCAGGAAGAGATACCCGATCTATTTATCCTTGAATTGGGCGGAAATGATCTGTTGCGCGGGTTAAAACCCGCAGAAACGCGTTCCAATTTCGAGGCGATGTTGACAGTCTTGCGTGATCGGGAAATTCGCGTCCTGATGATGGGTATGCGCGCGCCGCCCAATTACGGGCCGGAATATCAGGCAGAATTTGACGCACTCTATGGTGAACTGGCGCAGGAATACGGCGCGGAATTGATCCCATTTTGGATGGAGAATATCTATGAGGATGCGTCGTTGTTCCAATCAGATCGCATCCATCCCACAGCTGAAGGGATAGAAGCGCTGGTCGCATCGACGCTGGACGAGGTGGCCGCAGCACTGCCGGACGATTCGGAGACAGGCGGAGAGAGCTAAAGTCGCGTTAACGCCCCACCGTCGACGCGCCACACCGCTGCTTCGCTTTCGATATCGGCAAAAGGGGCGAGCTCAGTCCCGGTCACCCACACCTGCGCCTTACCCGCGCGCAAACGACGAAACAGCTCTGTACGGCGCACTGGATCGAGGTGCGCAGCGACTTCGTCCAATAACAGCACGCTGGGCCGCCCAGAGGCGGCGAGCACGCCGTGCGCCAGTGTAATAGCGATCAACATCGCCTTTTGTTCGCCCGTGGAACATGACGCAGCAGGTTGACCAGGCGTCATGTCGTTTTGGGCCATTACCACTCCTAACTCATCTCGGTGTGGCCCTGATAGAGCGCGTCCTGCGGCGCGATCACGCGGGCGAGCACGCACAAATTCGGCCAGCAGCTCTGCAGCATCCGTCGGCCCGCCAGCGCGGTAAGTCAGGATCGGTCGCGCAAACGGTTCTGGCGGCAGAGCGGAAAGTTCATCGGCCAGCAATGACACAAGTCGCGCGCGGTTCTGCGCGACAACACTGCCATGCTGTGCAGCCTGCGCTTCAATCGCATCGAGCCAACGGGCGTCGCCGTGATTTTCGAGCAACCGGTTACGCTCACGCAATGCTGTTTCGAGTTGGCTGACCGATTTGGCATGGCTCGGTTCAACCGCCAGCGCCATACGGTCTATAAAGCGACGCCTCGCGCCTGCGCTATCGGTGAACAACCCGTCCATCGCAGGTGTAAGCCATGAAACGGCGTGCCATTCAGACAAGGAGTTCGCGCTCGCATCTGCGCTGTTGATCCGCACAAGTCGCCGGCTGGGTCGCTCTACTTCTGTATATGTGCCAAGCCGTGCAGAGAGCTGCCCCTGTTCGATCAGGCTCGCGCCGATGGCAAAGGCACCGGGTTCGACATCAGGGGATGGCCTGCGCGCCATATCGACCAAAGCCGCACGTCTAAGGCCTCTGCCCGGACTGAGCAGCGAAATTGCCTCAAGCACATTGGTTTTGCCCGCGCCATTTTCACCCACCAGCAGATTGAAATGCGCGGTATCCGACAATTCAGTCGCCGCATGATTGCGGAAGTCCTGCAAGGTGATTTTCGCGAGCGCCATGGTCGAATATCCGGTTAGCATGTGGGTTCGCAAAGACCAGCATCGGCTGTCGTTGAATCCCCAATCCCAACAGATGGTGAAAATTCCCAATCTTTCGGTTTGATGAACAGGCTGTAAACTCCTGTATCATCCCAAAGTCGCAGAAATCTGCCGTTTTTCGAGTTTGGCACACCTCCTGCAGTGTATTTGGCAACCCCGGGATGATCTCAGGGAAACAGTCAAACACTCAATTGGAGATAACAAAATGTACGCCTTGGACCTTTCAAACCGCTTCGCTTCAGCCGCTTTCTCGCTGATCGTTTCAGCAGCCCTGTTTGCTTACGCAATCGTTCCAGCCAGCCCCTCATTCGCCTGATCTTAGGTGCTCACTCAAAAGGAATCCCTCACAATGTTTACCAATGAAACCGCAACCCGCCTGGCCTCCGCAGCATTCTCGTTGGTCATCTCAGCGGCATTCTTCGCTTACGCAATCGTCCCCGCCAGCCCCGGCGTGATGGCTTAAGTCCCCTACAACTTCAACTCAGAATTCAACGAAAGGATAGATTTTAAAATGTACTCGTTCTTCGAACTTTCCGGCACACAGGGTGCCCGTCTGGTGGCCGTCGCTGGAGCGCTGTTCGTCACCGCGATCATAATGGCAACCGCCATTGTCCCGGCTAGCCCTGGTGCCAACATCGTAGCGTCATTCTCTATGGGAGCTTTAGCATGAGCAATTTGTCCAACCGTAATAGCGGTCCGCCTCAAGACGGCTTCCGCCTTGATAAGAGCAATGGCAAAGTGTTCGGCGTTTGCTCTGGGATTGCCAATTCGACTGATATTGATGCGACTTGGATCCGCCTTGGTCTGGTTATTGCCACTCTGGCGCTCACTGGCCTGACGATCCCCGTCTATATCGCAGTCGCGTTGATTGCAGACTGAATTGCATAGCTTTTCAAAGCCAACCCGGTTTTCAGGGTGGCTATGCGACCCATATGATCAGAAGACCGGGAGGGGCCATTTGGCCCCTCTCTTTTTGTCCGGATTCAGCTCAACTGATCTATATGCCAGATCACATGGCCGAAATACCGCCATCCAACTTGATCTCAGCACCCGTCATAAACCGGCTTTCATCGCTGGCGAGATAGACAATTGCGTTGGCGATATCGTTGGGTTCGCCCACGAATTTGAGCGGGATTTGCCGCGCTAATTTTTCAAGCAGAACATCCTTATCAAGCTGGGCCGCGCGCGCCGTGCCATCAAGGATCGGCGTATCGACAAAGGTCGGGTGCACCGAATTGCAGCGGATTTGCATGTTCTTTTTTGCACAATGCAGTGCGATCGATTTTGACAACATCCACACGCTCGCTTTGGAAGCGTTATAGGCTGGCATCGTGTCGCTGGCGATTAGGCCGGCAATGCTTGAGATGTTGATTATCGATCCCGGCGCGTGTTCACGCATTAGCGGCAAAGCCTTTTGGCAGCCGTGAAAGATGGAATCGACATTGATCGAAAAGCAGCGTTTCCAATCATCAAAATCGCAATCCTCGATATTACCCGGCACGCCAATCCCGGCATTGTTCACCAACACATTCAGACCGCCCATTTTCTCACGTGCGGCATCAACAGCAGCTTCCCAGCTTGCCGGATCGGTCACGTCATGGGTGAATGAAAAGGCTGTGCCTGCGCCCATTTCAGCATTGACGATTGCAGCGGTTTCCGCCGCGCCTTCACCATTAATGTCCGTCGCCAGAACACGCGCCCCTTCTTGCGCAAGGCGGATGCAATGCGCACGGCCAAGCCCCTGTGCACCGCCAGTAACCAGAGCAAATTTTCCGTCGCAGCGATTTGTCATTTGAGATCCTCTCCAAGATATTCCTGTGTCAGTAGCAGTCCTATCCGTATATCCACAGCATGACCGGCCGCGCGCCATTGTTCGACGAAGCGGCCAAGATCGCGCAGGGCAATGCGGTGGACTACAATATTTTCGCTGTCTGTCCCGCCGCCTTCGCCGATTTTGGAAAGTCCGGTCGCGCGCAGCAGAGTGAAGGATTCAGAGACCATTCCGGGGGAGGAATAAAACTCCCCCAGAATTTCCATTTTTTCGGCCGAATATCCGGTTTCTTCCTCTAGCTCGCGCGCGGCGGCGTCCACGGCAGTTTCGTTTTCGCTGCCAGCGTCATCGCCGACAAGTCCAGCGGGTATTTCAAGAGTGAAACGGCCCAGAGGCACGCGATATTGGCTGACCAGGACGACATGCCGGGTCCCATCTGCATCTTCATCCAATGCAATGATTGCAGCGGCGCGGATACCGCGCGATCGCCCGACATATTCCCAGCGCCCGCGGCGCTTGGCCGTGATAAAACGGCCTTCCCACATCAATTCTTCGGGCTTGTCCGCATCAGAATCGCGGATCAGATCAAAATCGCTCATGGGTGCGAGGCTTAGACCTCGATCAACCGGTCGGGAAGCTCGTTTTCATCATCGTCGCTGCGCGGGAAGTGTTGGCCAAGCACAAAGCCGACATCACGCACGCCCGCAGCCATGCCTTCTGCGATGTGGCCTTGTTTGATTTCGGCCAGCATGTCGCCCATCGCTTCGCCCCAAACTTCGGGCTCTACCTTTTCCGCAATGCTATCATCGGCGAAAATTTCGGCGCGGTGTTCGCGCATGGAGAGATAGACCAGCACGCCCGTGTGGCCGTGGGTGCGGCGTTCTGCGCCGACTTTGAAATGTTTGATTGCCTGTGCATGGACTCGCGCGGTTTTGAGCGGGGCGGGGATGAGAGCGAACTTAAGCGGCTCCCACAATTGCACAGCCCAGACAGTGGCAAAGGCGATTAGGCCGAGCGCAATCGTCATGCTGGCCAGTTCACCCGTGGTCCATTCATGGCTCCATCCGCCGACTAGTGCGTCCCATAGGTTTAGGAATGGTTCGGGTAGCACCGCAAAGGCGCTCATTGCGGTAAAGCTCAAAGCGGCCGCCCATAGAAGCGCGACATCGTTGTAATTGTCAGAGCGATCCGCGAGCACAGTGACGATTTCGCCAGAAGTCTGAAGCTCGGCTTCGCCAACGGCGTCCGAGACGATCTTGTGCTGTTCTTCTGTCAGATAAGCCATCCTTTACCACCCCCCAGAGGCGCCGCCGCCTCCAGACATACCGCCGCCAAAGCCGCCAAAGCCGCCTCCGCCTCCACCGAAACTTCCGCCGCCAAAACTTCCGCTGCCGCCAGAGCCGCCCATTGCTCCGCGTGCAATTGCGCTGCCGACTTCCCACAGGATAATGTTGGTGGCTACATCGCCCATTCCGCTGCTGCCGCGACGTTCACCCCAGGGACCTTTGCCTTTAGAGCGATAGCGCCGTCGCTTTCCGCGAATGAGCGGGAGGACGAAGAAGAAAAACATAAAACCTAGCCAGATCAGTGCGCCGAACGGAAACCCGCCTTTTGAGCGATCGCGATTGGCTTCCGCAGCTTCGGCTGCTTCTTCGATTGCTATTGCATCTTCTGGAGAATTTTCCAGATGCGCCAGTATCGCGGAGACACCTTCGGTAACGCCAGCATCGAAATTGCCCTCTTTGAAACGAGGGGTGATCGTGTCGCGGATTACTCGTCCAGCCATCACTCCGCCGAAATAAGGATGCAGGCCGTAGCCAATTTCTATCCGCATTTTGCGGTCATCGCGGGAGATTAGCAGCAGCAGGCCGGTATCGCGCTTTTCGCCGCCAATACCCCACTGGGTGAACAGATCGGTTGCATAGGGTTCAATCACTTCGCCATTAAGCGACGGGATGGTCGCAACAATGATCGCATTGCCAGTCTCCCGATTGTAGTCGCGCAGAACCTGATCGAGCTGCGCTTCGGTGCTGGCAGAAAGCATGTCCCCGCCATCATAGATTGGACCGTCAGGGCGCGGTGGCAGTTCTGCCGCAGCCGCCACGCTGGCCCAGCCTAGAATGGCAAGGGCAAGCGCAACGAATTGCGTCAGAAATCGAGCGGTAGAACTGGCGGAATACATCATTCGAGCGTTCAGGATGCGCTATCGCCGTCACCGGTGATGCTGTCAAATTCGACGTCGGGCGCCTGTTCTGCACCTTCTTCGGCGCTGAAATATTCAAGCGGTTCAGCGCCATGAATGATGTTGGCACCGATCGTGTCAGGGAAGGTTCGGATCGTGGTGTTATAATCCTGCGCTGCCTCGTTGTATCGAACACGTTCAGTATTGATCAGGTTTTCAGATTCATCGAGAGCGACAATTAAGTCACGAAAGTTCTCATTGCTCTGCAACTCGGGATATTGTTCCACAACCGTGCGGAACTGGCCAATTGCCTGCGTCAATTGGTTTTCAGCCTGCTGGATTTTTTGGAACTCGTCCGGGTCGGAAAGGTCATCTGTTGTGATATTGACCCCCATCGCCATTGAACGAGCTTCAATCACGCCAGTCAGGATGTCACGTTCCGATACCGCTGCAGCCTCTGCAACACTAACCAGGTTGGGGATCAGGTCGTGACGGCGTTGCATCGCCGATTCCACATTGCCCCATTGCGCGTTAGCTGCCTCTTGCTTGGTTGGAACAGAGTTGATCCCGCAGGCGGCGAGCGTGAGTGATACGGCGGCGATAGTAATCGCACGTCCGATATTGCTAAAATTCATGAATGTCCCTCCTAAAGGCGCAGCGATGCAGGGTGCAAAAGTGCGCGCAGTAATCTGTATTGTATATATAGCACACCTCTGTGGCTTTTCAAGGAGTACGCCGGTTGATTTGACCGCTTGGCAAGCGTCGGTTGAACTGGCAGAAAGGCGATCTCTAAACATAATTAACGGGGGAATGCATGCTTTCAGAATTCAAGGAATTCATTGCCAAAGGCAATGTTATGGAACTGGCCGTCGCGGTTATTATCGCTGGCGCCTTTGCAGTGATCGTTTCGTCGATGACGGCTGATTTGATTATGCCGTTGGTCGGATATGTCTTTGGCGACGTTGATTTCAGCAGCAAATATATCGTGCTGTCGGGCGAAGTCGAAGCTGGCATGTCACTCGAAGCGGCGCGTGAAGCGGGCGCAAATGTGCTCGCATGGGGCTCGTTCCTCACCACCGTGATCAACTTTGTGATCCTGGCTTTCGTCATTTTCATGCTGGTTCGTTATGCGACCAAGGCCCAGGCGAAGTTTGAAAAGGCAGCGGAAGAAGAAACGCCGGCCGGTCCAAGTGAGATCGACCTGCTTATCGAAATCCGGGACGCGCTTAAGAAGTAATCTTTCAAGGTCCAAAGGACGCCCGTCTTGTGCTTTGTGCAAGGCGGGCGTTTTCTGTTTGAGGTTTGTTTTGCGCGCGCCATCCGAGCTGGGATGTCCTCACATTCTTTTTGCGCACCCCATCCGAGGTGCGACTTCCTCAGCCCTAGCGGGCCTGCGGGCGCCCGGTCGGGCTTGCGGTCGCTATGCGACCGAGCTCTGCCATTAAGTTGGTTACAAAGCGCGCCTAATGCGAGATTCGAAGTTTTGGCACTGAAACGACGCCGCAGGCGTCGCAAGGGCGACTGCCCGCCCGCAGCGATGCGGCCTTTAGGCCGCATAAGCGAGGGCATCGCAGCCCGGATGGGCTGCGGAACACAAAAACGCCCGCACCGATGGCGCGTGCAAAACAAAGCACGCAAACTCCCACTCACTTCCAATTAATCTTCCGTGCGCTATATAAGCAGCGTTGGGCAACCGACTATGGCGATAAATTGCTACGTGCAATAGACACAACGGACCCGGGGGCAGTACCCGGCGGCTCCACCATAAAGCCCGATTTTCGCGGGTGTTCTGATGGGGCCGAACTAGGATCGACGTGGGTTGAAAAGCGTAGTTTTTGCTCAGGCTGAGTAACCTGTAATAGGCTCATTCTCATAAGTGCAAACGATAATGAAGCACTCGCAATCGCTGCATAATTTTAAGGCCTAACGGTCTGAAATTATAAAGCTAACGCGCGGTTGGACCGACCGGGCAACAGAACGGATTCCGGGGCTCCGGGGGTAGCTAGCAACAGAAACCCTCACTCATATAAGATTGGATAAGAGCCTCGCTCTAAGACCGCATGACGGTCCTCCTCCAGCCTTCAATCAAGAACGCGGGGGCCTAGCAACAGACCCCCCCACCACACTCGGAGATTTTTTGAACACGATTGCTGCCATACGCTGATCCCAAATGGGTCGGCTGGCAACCAATTGAGCCGGCCAAACGATGCTGTTTGTGCTGGTCTTTGGTATATTCAAAATTGATCGAGAGTAAAACTTATGACCGATAATTCCATTCGCGCGCTGCGCCGCGAAGACCTTAGCCGTGTCGCCTATCTGGTAGATACGAATGAGATGTTTCCGTCCGAAATGCTGGACGAAATGACACAGCCCTATTTTGATGGACATCTCGATGCCAATCGCTGGATTGTGTTCGATCATTCCGGCGTCGACGGTGTGGCTTACTATGTTCCCGAACAACTCACTGAAGGGACGTGGAACTTGCTGCTGATCGCTGTCTGCCCTGATCAGCATGGCAAAGGCATCGGTTCGCAGTTGATGCGGTTTGTTGAAAATGAGCTGACCCGCGACAAAGTTCGCGTGTTGCTGGTCGAGACATCAGGCATGCCGGAATTTGAACGGACTCGCGGGTTTTACGACATGCTTGGTTATGATCGAGAGGCACGCATTCGCGACTATTATGCGGCGGGAGATGATAAAGTCATCTTCCGAAAAGCGCTCTGATTGAAACGGCAGGCCGGGGGAAACTCCGGCCTGTCTTTCACTCGCGCTCAGCAACCAAAGCCCGTAATTCCTCGATTTCTTTCTTCGCCTTTAGCGAGTCCAAGATCGCAGCGCCGGCCAGAAAGACCGCGCCTGTTGCCGCTAGAAACAGCAGCTTTCCGCCAAAGCCGGGATATTCGGTGAGGTAGGCAGCGCCGCGCGCGGTTGCGCCCAGAGCCAGCGCGTAAATAATCACGAAGGCTTCAAACCTGTTTTTGATTACAAACAGCCTTCCGATTTTGCGCAGCATGACCTCTCCTTTATTAACATTTATACTAGCAAGGCCCGTGCCAAGAAAGGCATTGTGCGGGTCACGCTGGTTAACGTAGGAAGGAGTGTAAGCGCATCCGACGACAGTGCAAATGCGTTAACGTTCTTTTCTGGGTCGGCCAGAGGATTAGTGCAGAATTTCAAGCTCAAGCGCGGTGAGCAAAGCCGCACGCGCAGCGGTTACCTGAGCGACCAAAGCATCATTCCCAATGTCACTCGGGTCGATTTGTTCGGGCCAAGTCTTTGCAATAACGGATTCGATAATATCGGCTTTTGCTTCGCTCAGCAGGAAACGCCGATCGACAGTATTCAAATCGCATACGACGCGCAGCCGCAGGCAGGCGGGGCCGCCGCCATTGGCCATGCTTTGACGCACATCGACGGGAGTCACATCACGGATCGGACCATTTGAAGCGAGCATGGCCTTGCACCATGCCCAGACCGGCACGCTTTCGCGGCACTCCTCTGGTACGATCAGAGCCATTTCGCCATTTGGCCGTGTCACCAGCTGAGCGTTGAAGAGATAGGTGCGAATTGCTTCGGCAAGGCTGACTGCGTCGCTTGGTACTTCGACCACTTCAAGGGCAGGGAATGCCATGCGGATCGCGTCATAGGCGCCCTGCTGATCGGCAAAAGCTTCTGCATGGGTGAACAGCACGCGCTCATTCGCGACCGCCACCACATCATTGTGAAACGCGCCTGCTGCGATCGCGGCGGGATTTTGTTCGATGAACACACAACGCGCTAGATCCAAGCCATGCGCGCGAGCGACAAGCCGGCTGGCCTGCTCATGCTGGCGAGCAGGGAATTGGCCGCCTGTTCTACCATAGACAAAGACCTCGACCCCGGCGGTTCCATGCCCTTCGCATAGGCGCATATGGTTGGCTGCGCCCTCATCGCCAAAGGTCGGCGGAACGGGGCCGTGAACGGTGAAATGGTCGGTGTCGCCAAAGGCTATGTCGAGCATTCGTTTCGTATCGGGCCATTCCTGCGCGCGATGGAGCATGGTGACGAGATTTGCGGGTGTCAGATGGCATTTGCCATCTGCGGTATCGGGCGCGGGGCTGACTGTCGCAGCATTGGCTGTCCACATCGATGATGCCGACCATGGCGCAGCGCGCAGGGCAGGTGCCTCAGTTCCGTCATAAGCGAGCTCATTCGACAGCAAATTGTTGGGACGCGGCAAAGGAAGCAGGAACCCCTGCACGCCCAATCGCGCCAGATTGCCGCGCATCTTTGCCAAGCCTTGCAGCGCGGCGGTGCGGGGATAGGATGGATTGCCCTTATGGTTTGCGCTCGCAATATTGCCGAGGCTAAGCCCAGCGTAATTGTGACTAGGTCCAACAATCCCGTCGAAATTGATTTCTTGAAGCGTCATTCGGGGGTGTTTAACTCAATTGCAAAGTCTGTCCACTATGGGGCGCAGCATGGGATTGCGCTCTTCTTTCTGCACTGCACTGAGCAAAAGGTTCATGGCCGTGCCTGATATACGGACGACAGAGCCGGATCACTATGCCGATTGGCGCAACGATTCCTTGATCGGCAGTTGGCGACATTTTTCCGATGACGAACTGACAGGCAAGGATGTACTGGATTTCGGCTGTGGCGGCGGTCACCTTTCGTTTCTGTTTGCTTCCAAGGGGTTGGCGCGGTCGATAACTGGTGTTGATATTGATGTTGAGGCGCTTGAACGCGCCAAATCGACGCTAAATTCAAAACCTCAATATGCTGGTCGTATCCGCTTTATAGAAGGCAGCGTCGATGGATTGCCTTTGGACGATGCTAGTATCGATCTGATCACAGCTTTTGATTGTCTTGAGCATGTGATGGAGCCTGCTGCAATTTTAAAGGATTGGGAGCGCGTCCTGCGACCGGGCGGCAGAGTGTTGCTAGAGTGGTTTCCATTTAAGGGTCCATGGGGACCACATATGGAGGCGTTGATCCCGTTGCCGTGGGCGCATGTGGTGTTTGGCGAAAAAGCCATGTTCCATTCCGCAGCAGAAATTTATGACGATCCTGACTTTGTCCCGCGACATTGGGATATCGACAAAGATGGCCAGAAAAAGCCCAACAAATGGAGACAATGGGAAAGCTTTGTGGAGCAGGCCTATGTCAATGAGTTGGACATTGAGACATTTGGCGATCTGGTTTCACAAGCAGGACTAAAAATTGATCGGCTGGACAAGTCGGGCCTTGGCGGCGGCGGATTGAAAAAAGCTCTTGGAGACACTCTCATGGCGATCCCGGTACTGGGCGAATACGCTACCAGCTTTGCTGTTATTGCGTTGCAAAAACCGTAGGCAAAGTTAAGCGCGCTGCTCTGTGATAGGATGGCTTAGCGCGCCACACTCCACACCATATCGCCTTCGCTCACATCCAGTGCATCGGCTGCAACCGCATCAATCGCAATTCCTCCATCGTCGTTTAAAGCCCTTGCGCCATAACAGGCGCGGAAGGTCTGCAGCTTGCCAGTGGCTAGGATTGCGCGTTCTCCTTCGGCGAGATCGACCTTCACAACCTTCGCCTCTTGGCTGTTTTTCACGCTGGTCACCTCATCTGTATGGGCGACCATGCTGGGCCCTCCATCGAATATGTCGACATAACCTTCGTACCGAAAACCTTCGTTTTCGAGCATCCGCATCGCGGCGCGGCCCGTTGGGTGGGGCACCCCGATGACGCTGCGGGCATCCTCTGACAACATCGAAATATAGACGGGGTGCTTTGGCATCAGATCGGCGATGAATTGGTTGCCGTTGATCGCGTTAAAATAGTCAGCTTCTTGAAATCCCATTCCAAAGAAGCGGCCTGCAACACCGTCCCAAAATGGCGATCCACCGCGTTCGTCAATGATCCCGCGCAGCTCCGCCAGAATACGGCCGGCAAAGCGTTTGCGGTGCATCGCGACAAACAGATAGCGACTGCGGGCGAGCAGCAGGCCTAAGCCTCCGGCACGCTCATTGGGATGTAGAAACAACCCGCCAACTTCGCTCGACCCTTCTAGGTCGGTGACAAGGCTCAACAATTCAGCTCGCACCGTGCGGTCCAATTGCTGACTATACTGGGTCTGTGTGTTGAGGCGGTAGGAATAGAACGGCCATTGCTGCCCAACTTTGGTCATCAATTGGCAAGTGCCGCGCACGGTCTTTGTCTCAAGGTTCTCCAGCACCAGCACGAATTGTTCATCGACCAGCGCGTCTTCGGCGTTGGAAAAGGCATCCGCCGCGCGTTCCAGCTTTGCAGAAAGCGCTTTGCGATCAGCAGGCAGATTGGTGAAGCCGCCGCCGGTCAGTTTTGCCATTTCATACAGATGTTCGAGATCAGCGGTGCGGGCAGCGCGAAGGCGAAAGGTCAAGTCTAGGCTCCTTCAAGGGCGCCATCAGCGAGGCGTTGAATAACTCGCGCAGAAAGCGCGGCACGTTCGGCCAAGCTGGCGGTGATTAGAAATTCGTCCGAGGAATGGATCGATCCGCCGCGTACACCCATCGTATCGACCACGGGCACTCCGCAGGCGGCGATATTGTTGCCGTCACAGACGCCGCCGGTGGATTTCCAGTTGATGACCTGCCCCAATTCGGCGCCGCATTCGCGCACAAGATCAAACAGGCGTTGCGCCTTTTCATCGACAGGTTTGGGTGGACGGGTAACACCGCCATGGCGATGCGCAGATATTTCGTGCTCTGTCTCTATTATGCGCAGCAACACATTAAGATCACGATCAAAGCTTTCCATCGCCTGAGTGGATTTTGGGCGAATGTTAAATCGTAGCAAAGCGTGATCGGGCACGACATTGTTCGGACCGCCACCTTCAAGCTTTGCCGGATTTATGGTTATGTCTTCGCGTTCCATCGCCTTTAGCTGTAAGATTAGATCGGCGGCTGCAACAATCGCATTGCGCCCTTCATGAGGGTTGCGGCCAGCATGGGCGGACTTACCGGTCAGCGTGATCGAATAATTGCCAGTACCCCCGCGCGTATGGGCCAGTGTGCCGTCGGGCAGAGCAGCGGGTTCATAGGTAAGTGCCGCCAGTTTTCCGCGCGCCATTTCTGCGATCAGACCAGAACTGGCCAGTGATCCGGTTTCTTCATCAGAGTTGATCAGCACATCATAGCCGAGCGCGCTGGCACCTGCAGTGGCCTCAAACGCCATCAGCGAATGCAAAATTACTGCGATCCCGCCCTTCATATCGGCAACGCCAGGGCCGTTCAGCACACCGTCCTCTAACCATTTCTGGTGCTGGAACGGATGGTCTGCCGGGAACACCGTGTCCATATGTCCCGTCAGCAAGATACGGCGATTGGCTGTAGGCCGAACACGCAAGACCAGATGCTGGCCGTGTTGCTTTTCAAACTCACGGCCATCCGCCGCAATTCCGGTTACGGGGGCAGGATCGACCATTTCGATCTCTCCCGGCAGTGCAGAAAGCGCATCCGCGAGTGCTCCAGCCTGCTTCGCGAGGCCATCGAGATTGGCTGTTCCGGTGTTGATGGCGCACCACGTCTGGACCTGATCCAGCATGGCCGTAGCGTCAATTGCAAAGGGAGGTTCTGGTTTCATTGTCTTCCACCTCTAGCGGGGCAATTGCTTCTGTCCAAGCCGTGTCCTCAACCGTTGCATTCATGTGCATGGTTGGCCATATCCCGTCATGTCCTCCTCCCCAGGTCACAGTTTGATATCGACACGCGAGGATACAAATGACCAATATGCTTACGCGCGCGGGCCTTTCCATTGATGATCGGCTGGCGACATTCCTCGAAACGCAGGTGCTGGATCCGCTTGGTCGGGATACGGCTGCGTTTTGGCAGGGCTTTGCCGCGCTGCTAGCCGAATATGCGCCGCGCAATGCCGCGCTGTTGGCAAAGCGTGAAGAACTGCAATCCCAGATCGATGCGTGGCACATAGCGCAGGCGGGCAAACCGCATGTCTTCGCTGCTTATCAGGCATTCCTGCGTGAGATCGAATATCTCGTTCCCGAACCGGGCGATTTCCAGATCGATACCGAAAATGTCGATGCAGAGATAGCGACGATGGCCGGGCCGCAGCTCGTGGTGCCGATCCTCAATGCACGCTTCCTACTCAACGCTGCCAATGCGCGTTGGGGCAGTCTGTATGACGCATTTTACGGCACCGATGCGCTTGATGCTGCACCTGCAAAGCCGGGCGGATATGACAAGAAACGCGGCGATGCGGTAATTGCGCGTGGCCGTGCATTCTTGGATCAGGCGCTGCCACTGGTCGATCAAAGCTGGGCCGATATGGCTGACGCCAATGACGGCCAATTGCAGGATGAAAGCCAATGGGTGGGATTCACGGAAAAAGGCCTGCTTTTCCAGAATAACGGTCTGCATATCGAGGTTGTGTTCGACCGCTCAACCCCTGTGGGCGCGGATGATAAGGCCGGGATCGCTGACATTATCGTCGAAAGTGCGCTCACCACGATTGCCGATTGCGAAGATTCCGTCGCGGCGGTCGATGCTGAAGATAAGCTGGTCGCTTACACCAATTGGCTAGGTATTATCCGTGGTGATTTGCAAGAGAGTTTTGAAAAAGGCGGGCGTACGCTGACACGTGAGTTGGCGGGTGACAAAACCTACAAGGATGGCTCTGGCAACCGGCATAAACTGCCGGGGCGCAGCCTGATGTTTGTGCGCAATGTCGGCCATTTGATGACTAATCCGGCGATCCTTCTGCCCGATGGCAGCGAGATTCCTGAAGGGATCATGGATACAGTATTCACCAGCGCAATCAGTACATTCGATGTCGAAGGTCATGCAAAATATGGGAACTCGCATCCCGCAAGCGGGCAGCGCAGCATCTATATCGTAAAACCCAAAATGCATGGCCCAGAAGAATGCGCCTTCACCAATGATTTGTTCGATGCGGTCGAAGACTTGCTGGCGATCCCGCGCAACACGATCAAGGTCGGCGTGATGGACGAGGAACGCCGCACCAGCGCGAACCTGGCTGCCTGTATCCACGCGGTTCGCGACCGGATCGTGTTCATCAATACCGGCTTCCTAGACCGCACCGGCGACGAGATTCACACTTCTATGCGTGCAGGACCAATGGTGCGGAAAGGCGCGATGAAGGGCAGCGATTGGCTGAAAGCCTACGAAGCGCGCAATGTCGCGATTGGCCTCAAACACGGGCTTTCTGGCAAAGCGCAGATCGGCAAAGGTATGTGGGCTGCGCCTGATTTGATGGGGCAGATGATGGTCGAGAAAATTGGCCATCTGCGTGCAGGGGCCAACACCGCTTGGGTGCCATCCCCCACCGCAGCGACGCTCCATGCGCTGCATTATCATGCCGAGAATGTGTTTGAAATTCAGAAGGACGTGCCAGAACCCGCTGGCCTGGAGGCGTTGTTGACCATTCCTTTGGCGAGCAATACGAATTGGCCCGAAGATGAACTGCGCGATGAGCTGGATAACAACGCACAGGGCCTGCTGGGTTATGTGGTGCGGTGGGTCGATGCGGGCGTCGGTTGCTCCAAAGTTCCAGACATCAATGATGTCGGCCTGATGGAAGACCGCGCAACCTTGCGCATATCCTCACAGCACATCGCCAACTGGCTGCTTCACGGCGTGGTGAGCGAGGATCAGGTGATGGACAGCCTCACCCGCATGGCGGCCAAGGTTGATGCACAAAATGCGGGCGATCCGAGCTATGTGCCGCTGATCGGCAACGAGGACGGCCCGGCACTCTCAGCGGCGAGGGAATTGGTTTTCAAGGGGGTTGAGCAGCCATCTGGCTACACCGAGCCATTGTTGCATGCGTGGCGGCAGGTGGTGAAGCAGGGCCAATAGCAGAGGCAAAGCGTTTTTGCTGATCTTCGCATCGTCTCCGGTTTGATCTGGGGACTAGCCTTCTTTGCGAACGTTACAAAATGTGGTGGAAAGCAGGCGTTGCGCTTCACGGTCATCTCATCGCAATTAGGCATCGTCGGCAAATTGCCCAACAATGAGACTCCGCTTTCTTTCAATCGCAGATGCAAGAAATCGCATAAGCGTCTTAATCCGAGGAATGTTCTTCAGATCCGGGTGAGTTAGTATCCATATAGTGCTTTGCAATACTGGGCGTGTGCCCGGTAGCCGCACAAGATTTGGCGTGGTGTCGGCCATGAAACACGCAGCGCGTGCAATTCCGTGCCCAGCTTTCAACGCTTCGAAGCGCGTTACTATATCGTCAATTTCAACAGCAATCCTCGCGTTGGGATAAGGAGAGTCCTTGAGCCAGTCTGACCAAATATTTGCTTCGAAAGGGGCGATCCATTCAAGGTCCGCAGGTTTCGTGATCTTGAGATAATGTTCATCTCCGTAAAAGCCGAGCGCATATGGAAAGAGGCGTCGTCCGACCAAATGAGGCTCGGGATTGTCCATCTTACGAATCACTACATCGGCTTCGGAGCGATCCAGGTCAGCAAAGTCACTCGAACTTTTTATGACCAGATTGATTGCTGGATAAAGCCGAGAGAACTCCATCAGTTCATCAAGAAGTAGATACTGCATGAAGGGTTCTGATACAGAAAGGCATACCCTGCCTGCTAGCTCTGCCCGGATCGCGTGCTGCGCTCGGCTATCGGAAAAAGCGATTTCTTCGATACGGTCGGCAACGTCTAACAATTGCAGACCAAATTCGGTCGGGACGTAGCCGCCTCTGGTCCGTTCGAAAATCGTCACGCCGCGCCGCTTGTGCATATGCTCCAATCGTCTGGCGATCGTTGTGTGAGTTGTTCCGAGGGAATCCGCAGCCCCTCGGAGGGTGCCCGCTCTATGGAGCGCTAGAGCCAAACGATAATCATCCCAATCAGTCATTGGAACGATTACGCACCATGCTAACGTAAATTCAATCCATAAAACGCCGCTTATCCATGCTATTCCCCATTCTCGTAAGAGAAACGAACCATCGATAGGACGTGGGTCATGACGATTAGAGCAAAGAAGGCGCTCAAGGTTACATTGGCGTTCGCGGTGTCGATCACCGCCTGTGCTTGCACAACGAGCGCCATCCCTGGCGGCCATCAAAGTGCTGATTTCAATACGGCTGGGCAAAAAATCGTTACGTTAAACATAAAGCATGGTCGCGTTTTTCAGTTGATCGCACCAATCGCTAAGGCCGCGCCGAACCCTAGTCGCGCAAATTATTATTCAACGGCAATTCCACTGGCTCGATCTCATGGATACACAACGGAATTGCAGCTCAACATCGTGGATACAATCGCTGGTAATTTTGAGCCGGACGCACTTGTCTTCGCGACGTGGCCAAGCGCTGATGCATATCGAGCATTTTCAAGCGAGCCGGATTGGCCGGAACTAAAAGCGACCCGGCCTGACGCCTGGACTGAATTGAAAATATACAGTGCCGTACTAGAGCGCGATCTATCGCTAAGGTTTGATCCATTGAAATTCTATGCGGTAGCGATTGCGGAGAGCCCAAAAGTCAGTGGAACAGATGGCCGGCAGCTTGAACAATATCTGGCAACATCAGTTCGCGCATCGGCCGGGCGCATTCTATATCAAACGGATAAGCCAGAATTCGAAGCCCATGCGACGAGGCAACTTGGTCCGGATACCATTATGCTGATCGAATGGCAGAGCGAAAGGGAGTATGAGAGCTTTCGCTCTGGCTTGTTGCAAGAAGCGTCATCGAGATTTGGAGATGGTTCATCGCTGGAAATCTTCAATGTTGTCCCTAAGCAACGGAACTGAGCGCCAAATTCATCGTCATTGGCGATAGCATTATGTCGGCTTGTGGGTCGATAGCAGTCACCCACCCATAACCCGGGCCACTCCAACAAACTCCCCAACGCTCAGCGTCTCCGCGCGCCGCGTTTCATCAATGCCGAGTTCGGCCAAAGCCTCCAGCGCGCCCGACACTCCCTTGACGCTCTGCCGCAGCATTTTGCGGCGTTGGCCGAAGGCGGCTTCGGTTAGGCGCTCTAATGTGCGGGCGGATACGCCTTCGGGTGCTTTGCCTGGGATCAAATGGACAATTGCGCTCATCACTTTGGGCGGTGGGGTAAAGGCACTGCGGTGGACTTTCATCGCTAGCCTTGCATTGGATCGCCACTGTAACCAAGGTCTCCGGCGACGTGTTGCCTAACCAGCTAATCAACATTGCGCATGTCAGAGTAGGCCATGCCTGCAATCGCCGCGCCTAAATTGCAATGGTGAGGCATGATGCGATGACGGCGATCTGCACAGCCAGTTTTTTAAACGTCAAAAAACTCATGAACTCGAAGGAACTTCGACCATTCACTTAAATCTTCAGACCCAATCCGACCAAGTTTCGCCTCAGATGAAAAAGAGTGTTGCCAAGATCGTATATAATAGACTCTCCGTAATTGAACAAGGATGCCTAATTAGTCGGGGGTAAGGGCCTAATAACAGGCACGTCCTGAGTGCCGGAGAGCTTAGAATGGATAATATTGTTTTGTGCACAATTCGCAGTTTTAGCCGATCGCTGATCGCTGATCGCTGATCGCCTAGTCTTGGTTAATCATGAGGAAAAGAAACCACCGGCTTTCAACCCCAAAAAAAATTTAGAACTCAGTCCAGTTTAGGCGGAAAACCTGGCTCTGCCTTCGCCATTGCGGTCTGATAGGCATCGCGCGCTCCGATGCGCTGCAAATACGCTTTCAGGTTTGGCATGTGATCGATTGCCATATTGTTGAACGCGCGGCTGGTGGTCAGTTGGAACACCATCATAATGTCTGCGGTAGTCAGCTGCAATCCGCCAAAGTAATCCGCCTTTCCAAGCCGCGTTTCGATCTGCGCCCATGCATTGGTGACGCGTTTTGCCAAAGGAGGCGGCATGTCTCCGCCCAGTGCGCCGACCGCGATCTGCATCATGCCATTTGTCATGAAAGTCGCATTGGCAAAGTGGAACCAATAGAGATGATCGGCAAAATCTGCGTGATCCGGCCTTGGGGCAAGATCTGTCTCAGGCGCATATTTGCCGACAATATAGTCAACAATCGCGCCGCTTTCGCCCAGCATCGTGCCGCCGTCTTCGATCAGAGGTGCGATTTGCATGGGATGCAGCGCTTTTAGATCAGCCGGGGCCAGCCGTGTATCGGGATCGCGATTGTAAAGTTTGAGATCATATTCAAGACCCAGTTCTTCCAGCAACCATACAATGCGTTCGGACTGCGAAATGCGAAGATGATGGACGGTCAGCATGAATATTGACTCCTAAAATTTAGTTCGCGGACAGTCATCGCTGTCGGGCACGGGAGAGTCGAGAAGTTTGTAGTTGCTTCAAACAAATGAATAGGGATCAATATCGACCCCAACGCGGACACCGGGCGGAAAGTCCTGCCTCTCCAACCAATCGCGCAGGGTTGATTGCAAATTGGCGCTGCGGCGGGCGTTGACAAGGAAGCGATAGCGGAAACGGTTTCTGAGAAGCGCCAGCGGGGCAGGGGCGGGGCCGAGGATGTAGAGGTCGTCTTGTACAGGGCGGTTATCACCCAATCGGGCGGCCGCGGCGCGGGCTTCGCGTTCGTCTTCGCTGGATATAATGATCGCGGCCCAGCGTCCAAAGGGCGGGGCACCGGCATCACGGCGAGCCTCTGTTTCGGCAGCGTAGAATGCATCGCGGTCGCCATCGGCCAAGGCTGCAATCACAGGTGCGTCGGGATGGCGGGTTTGGAGCAGGACTTCGCCCGGCTTCGCCCCGCGACCTGCGCGCCCGGCAACCTGCGCGACTTGCTGATACGTGCGTTCAGCAGCCCGCAAATCGCCGCCTTCGAGGCCGAGATCGGCATCGACCACGCCCACCAAAGTGAGTTCTGGAAAGTGGAAACCCTTGGTTACAAGCTGAGTGCCGACAATCACGTCAATCGCCTTTGCTTCGGCTTGAGCGATGAACTCTGCGGCGCGTTCTGGCGATCCAAGCGTGTCGGATGTTGCGACGGCAACGCGGGCTTCGGGAAACAGTTCGGTTACCTCGTCTGCGATCCGTTCAACCCCCGGTCCGCAAGCCACAAGGCATTCGGCTTCTCCGCATTCGGGGCAGGTCGCAGGCGGCTTTGTTTCCAGCCCGCAATGATGGCATGCCAGCCGCGCAGATAGGCGATGTTCGACCAACCACGCACTGCAATTGGGGCACTGGAAACGGTGTCCGCAATTGCGGCATAAAGTCAGCGGGGCATAGCCGCGCCGGTTCAGGAACAGCAGCGATTGCTCCCCCAAAGCTAACCTTTTTTCGAGACCTTCAATCAAGGGAGCAGCCAGCCAACGCCCTGCGGCGGGTTTTTCAATAGTGAGATCGACAAGTTTTATTTCTGGCAATTCCGCGCCGCCAAACCGGCTGGGCAGTACCAGTTTCGTATAAGTGCCGGAATTGGCCATATGGAGGCTTTCCAGCGCGGGAGTCGCACTGGCAAGAACCACTGGGATTTTTTCGAAATGCGCGCGCATCACCGATACATCACGAGCGTTGTAGCGCACACCGTCATCCTGCTTGAAACTGACTTCATGCGCTTCATCGACGACAATCAGGCCAAGATCAGCATAGGGTAGGAACAGAGCCGAACGCGCTCCAACAATGACTTGTGCATTGCCGCTGGCAATTGCCCGCCAAGCGCGCCGCCGCTCTGTAGATTTGAGCGAGGAGTGCCATTGCACAGGTGGTGTGCCAAAGCGTTGCTCAAACCGGGTGAGGAAGTTCTCCGTGAGCGCAATCTCGGGCAGCAGGACGAGCACTTGTCGGTCCATCCGGATCGCTTCGGCGACCGGCTCGAAATAGGTTTCGGTTTTGCCCGACCCGGTGACCCCGTCGAGCAGGAACGGTTCGAATGCACGGGCGCTAACTGCTGTCACCAAATGCGTGACGACATCCATCTGATCGGGGGAAAGCGCAGGTTGGTGAAAATCGGGATTGGCCGGGGGGTAAGGGCGGTCGATGGCAACCGTCACTGGCTCTATCAGACCAGCGCCCACCATGCCGCGCAGCACGCCGTCTGACACGCCGCTTATACCCGCAAGTTCGCGGATTGTGCCCTGCTCACTGCCCAAAGTCTCAAGCGCCAATTTGCGTTGTGCGGTTAGGCGGCCTGTCTCTTTGCCGTCAGCGCCCGATAGGCGGTATTCGGTCATGGTGGTGGGGCCACCCAACGCTCCTCCGCTGGAGAGGACCATGCGCGCAACGCTGGCCAGTGCGGCGCAGTAATAATCGGCGGTCCATTCGATCAAGCGACGCAGAGGCTGCGATAGCGGCGGGACATCCACCACTTCACGCAAGACTCGCAATTTGCTTGCATCTACCAGGGCACCCGGCAGCCGCCCTTCGTCCCACACAATCCCGGTCACTTGGCGTGGTCCTAGAGGGGCAATCACCACGCTGCCGGGCTTAACATGCATCCCCTCGGCCACTTTGTAATCAAGCGGGCCAAGTGCGGCATTGAGGATGAGAAGGCGGACGCGGTTCATTGAAACCGTGACATAGAGCGGCAAATCCTGAATATCCATAAGCGGAAGGAATGCCAATATGACCGAACTGTTGACCAATACACTGAGCCGCCGTGCGATCATGAGGGGCGTAGGCGTTGGCGCGGTGGCTTTGACGCTGTCTGCCTGTGCAAGCCTGCCCGGTTTGAGCATGACAGACGCGGTCCGACGGCTACTCTTGCTCTCAAGCGAGAACGCTTTTGCGCGGTTGACCGCTCCTGATGGATATTGGGATCAACAGGTCGACAGGCTTGGTCTGGCAAATCTGATTGGCGCACACGGCGATGTGGTGTCGCGAATTCTGACGTCGACCTTATTCAAAGACCGTTTGGATGATGCCTTCGCAGCAATTGCCGTGGCAGGATCAGAGCGGGCTGCGCCAATTGTCGCGGATGCTGTGCGAACCATCGGATTTGCGAATGCTGTCGAATTGGTGCGCGGCGGACCGCAAGCTGCAACCACAGCGTTGCGCGGAGAGTTGGGAGACCGCCTAATTGAGCAAATGGTGCCGGAACTGGGCGAGGCGATCCGCATCGCCTCTGACCCATTGGTCGCCGAAGTCGTCAATGCTGCCACTGGCACAGATGTGAGCGGCATTGCTCAAGGGCTTGCGGGCAATATCGACAATGCGATCTGGAATGAGATCGGTATCGAGGAAGCCGCAATCCGCGCCAACCCACGCTCGACCAACGATCCTTTGTTAATCGGCGTGTTTGGCGCGGGACCGGTGCTCTAGGTCAGATCTGGAACCTGCAAATTAGAACGACACGCCGAGCTCGAACAAGGGCGCGTGGCTGACACGGTCTTCGCGATTATCGCGAATGCTCTGTGCGCGAAGATATTTGAGCCCGAATGTAACATTGTCGCTGACATCATAGACCAGGCCTACGCGTGTTTCGACGCCGGTAATGCCAGTGTCTCCGCCAACGCCGGTTGAGCGCAACGTCCAGAACAATTCGCCATCAACAGAGGCGGTTAGAGGCGAATCTTCGCCCAGAGGAACCCTCAGGCCAAGCCGTGGGCGCAGTCGCAGGCCCGCACGGCCATCATTGCCTTCGACAAATCGTTGTTCAAACCGCAGGCGGGTGCGCAAAATCCCGTGCTTTGTTCCAACCTGCTGCATTGTGCGAATTTCGTCGCTGCCACCGTCATTGACGCGCTGTTCTGCCGCAGCAGAGATAGTGACATTGTCGGCCACTTTTTGGTGGACCCAGCCGCGGACATAATAGGTGTCGGGACGGCCATCGCCGGCGTCGCGGAAACGCTGTGCGGTTTGCACTGCGACTTTCGTGTCGTCGTCTAGGCTAAAGTCTACCGAAGGGCCGAACCACACTTCGAAATGATCTTCGGTTGCAAGAGCAGGCTGCGCGATTGCGATGGTTGATCCTACAAGTGTTAGGGCAATGGTACGAAGCTTGGTCATGGTTTTTTCTCAACTTGGATTAGGTTGATGTGTGACTGATTCCTCGTTCTCCTATGACCGCGATGTGACGCACTAAAGACGAGTCCATTACACCTTTGTGACTATTCACAGTTGTGGGCTTGGCGCCTGCCTAAGACTTCAGCGGCTGGTCACTCTGAGCGCGCTGTGCCAATCATGGCCAGCGATTCGAAAGCCATTCAACCAAAGGGACAAGCAGGCATGAAATTCTTCGTCGACACCGCTGAAATCGATGACATTAAGGACCTTGCCAGTACCGGCTTGCTCGACGGCGTCACCACCAACCCGTCATTGATTCACAAATCAGGCCGGGATTTCATGGAAGTGACAAAGGAAATCTGCGGCATCGTTGATGGCCCTGTTTCCGCAGAAGTTGTGGCGCTCGATCACGAAACCATGATGAAAGAGGCAGAGGTTCTGCGCAAGCTTGCAGACAATGTTTGCATCAAAGTGCCGCTGACGGTTGATGGCCTCAAGACTTGCAAAGCGCTTACTGGTGAAGGGACGATGGTCAATGTGACTTTGTGCTTCTCTGCCAATCAGGCGCTGCTTGCGGCAAAGGCCGGGGCGACGTTTATCTCGCCATTTGTTGGCCGTCATGACGATAATGGTTTTGATGGGATGGACCTTATCGAAGACATCCGCCTGATCTATGACAATTACCTTTACGATACTGAAATTCTGGTCGCCAGCATTCGCCACACCACCCACGTGCTGGAAAGTGCAAAGATCGGTGCGGACGTTATCACCGCGCCGCCGAAAGTGATCCTTGGCCTGTTTAAGCACGTGCTGACGGATAAAGGGATTGAGGCGTTCATGGCCGATTGGGCCAAGACAGGACAGACAATCGGGTAATCCCCAATTGCAAGTTTAATGGCCGAAGAAACCCCTCTCGACACGTTTAAACAGGCACTAACTGGCGCAGCACGGGCGATTGCTCGCGATGCGGAGGTTGAGGTTGCGTGGAGCGCAGATGTGCCCGGTTCCTCTGGCAATCGTTTTCGTGTGCCATTGCCCGGGCGTGATCTGCCGATTGAGCAAGTGACCGAGGCGCGCGGTTTTGCCGATAGTTTCGCGCTGAAATTGCGCCATCACAATCCAAGCTTGCACGCTCTCGGCGCCCCGCCTGAGCCGGTTGCGCGTGCATGTTATGATGCGATTGAGCTGGTTCGATATGAGGCGCTTGGTTCAAACAATTTCGACGGGATGCGGGGCAACTTGGATGCTGCGCTGATGGCGCGAATGGGGGCGGATCCCATCACCCGCGCGCAAAAGCCTGAAGAAGTTCCGCTGCAAGGCGCATTGGCGTTGATGGTTCGCGAAAAACTGACTGGCCAGCCGGTTCCGGCTTCGGCAGAATTAGCAGTCAATATGGTTCGTGAATGGATCGAAGAAAATGTCGGCGATGCTTTTGATGCGCTGGATAACAGCCTTAATGATCAGGAATCGTTTCAGAAACTGACGCTCGATCTGCTGCGCGATCTGGACCTGACACGGCCCACGGATAATCCCGACGAAACCGACTCTGACAATTCCGATGAGGATGACGGCGAAGAAGACGAGGAGTCCGGCGATGAGCAGCAGGACGGTGACGCTGACCCGCAGTCTAGCGAAGTCGCAGGCGAAATGGCTGAAGGTGACGGCGAAGGCGATGCCGATAGCGAGCTAGCCGCTGACGAAGATATGCAAGACGGCGAACCGGGCGAAGACGGCGATGCCTCTAGCGCCCCTGTCCGACCGAACCGTCCGCAGGCCGACATACCTGATGGGCTCGACTACAACGCTTTCACCGAGCGTTTCGACGAAGAAATCGCTGCACCCGATTTGTGCGATACAGAAGAGTTGGAGCGCCTGCGCGCCTATCTCGACAGTCAACTAACAGGTCTTCAAGGTGTGGTCACACGGCTCGCGAACCGGCTGCAACGGCGGTTGATGGCGCAGCAAAATCGCAGTTGGGATTTCGATCAGGAAGAAGGTGTCTTGGACGCCGCGCGCCTGTCTCGGGTCATCGTGTCTCCCGGCACGGCGCTAACCTATAAAGTCGAACGCGACATTGATTTCAAAGACACGATCGTCACGCTGCTGATCGATAATTCGGGATCAATGCGCGGACGACCGATCAGTATCGCCGCGATTAGCGCAGATATCCTTGCCCGCACGTTGGAACGCTGCGGCGTTAAGACTGAAATTCTCGGCTTCACCACACGCGCATGGAAAGGCGGGCAGTCCCGTGAAGCATGGCTTGCCGACGGAAAGCCACAAGGTCCGGGGCGCCTGAACGATTTGCGCCACATCATCTATAAACAAGCCGACGAACCATGGCGTCGCGCGCGCCGTAATCTTGGCCTGATGATGCGCGAAGGATTGTTGAAAGAAAACATCGACGGCGAAGCATTGCTTTGGGCGCATAGCCGCCTGATCCACCGTCCGGAAGAACGCCGTATTTTGATGGTGATTTCGGACGGTGCACCGGTGGATGACAGCACTCTGAGTGTAAACTCGGCAGGTTATCTCGAAGCGCATCTTCGCGGTGTGATCGAGTGGATCGAAAAAGCCTCACCCGTACAATTGGTCGCCATCGGCATTGGCCACGATGTGACGCGCTATTACCGGCGTGCGGTGACGATCATGGATGTCGAACAGCTAGGCGGCACAATCATGGAACAGCTGGCTGAGCTGTTCGAGGATGAGAAGGGCAAGAGGCGGTAATACGGCCCTATCGTGCGCAGAAAGTCAGGCTTGGTCCATCCCAGCACGCGCGGTCATTAGGGCTGCGGCGCACTTTGACTAAATCCACTTTTCCATCAGGGTAGTAAAACTCGATATTGCCGGTGCCAGGCGCTGAGACATCAAGATCGATTCGCACAACATCCTGAAAATACGGCCCATCCATTGCGAATGTCGTGAAATCTCCGTCCGATCCGGCGACGAAGCGGCATGCGCCGTCATAGGTGTCGACAGAATTCCAGAAATAGCATCCTACTATCCGCCCGCGTGATGCAGAGGGCGGAGGGGATGCGTCGGGCACTGGGGTCGGATTTGGAACAGCCGTAGATGCCGGTTCGGGGACAGTAGCTGGTGTTTCAGGACCGGTTGAGGGAGGCTCAAGCCCCCCATCGCCTGTCGATCCACCGGTTCCTCCCATGGCTCCCATAAAGAACGCCGCTGATCCAACAATTGCGAGCAGGGCAACTACGATCCCTGCAAATAACGGCCATTTGGACGGCGTTGAACTTGCAGCCGAGTAGGCTGGCTGGGCTGGTATCGGCGAAGATGTGGGTAGATGCGGTGGGGAAGGCGTCGCAGCCACAGCGGCCTCTGGATTGGATTCGCGCTTTCCGCATAGGTCGGCAAGACTTGCTTTTACTTTGCGCCAGCCAGAATGGTCGTCCTCGCCCTGCCAATCGCCAATATCTGCGAATTGAATCTGGTTGAATGGCAGTGGCGGCATGATTTCGCCAAGCGCGGTTTGGATCAGTTTTTTCTGATTGCGGGCCATGTCCGCTTCAGCGCGCACCCATTCGCTGGCTGCGGCATCCAGGGACCATACGACAATCGCGGCCTTTGCCTCTGCAATCTTAGCTGAAATCACATCGCCATAGCTTTTGTGCGGGGGCAGTTCTTCATCCCACCATACGTCATAGCCTTCAGCCTCAATCCGCTGAGCGAGATGTGAAACTGGCACCTTGTCAGCGCGCGAGTAGGAAATGAAGACATCGACCATATGCATTCCCCCTAGGTTGGCCCGTTTGGAATTGGGCGCTCAGCTGATGTGATAGCCCGCCATTCGAAGCACGCAATAGCCGGCCTGTCTATACGGACTGTCTATAAGGGGAGCAAAAGTAGCATCGACTTGCGCAGAAGTTCGGTGCTGACTAGGCCTGTGCCTATGAAAGTATCAGAAGCAGTCACCACCCGCCGCTCTGTGCGCGCTTTTACCGACCAACAGGTTGAATTAGGAACTTTGCGCCGGGTTATGGACACCGCACGCTGGGCGCCTTCGGGCTGCAATTACCAGCCTTGGGAAGCGACGATCCTGACTGGAAAGCCGTTAAAGGACTTACAGGAAAAACTGGCCGTATCTCCGCCGCAAGCAGCGGAATATGACTGGACTGCGCCCGGCGGTGAGGACGCTTATAAACAGCGCCTCAATGCCGTTTCTAAAGGAATGTTCGGTGCACTGGGAATTGCCCGCGATGACGGCGAAGGTCGAATGAAAGCGATGATGCGCAACCGCGACAGTTTTGACGCGCCGGCGTTGCTGCTGTGCTATTTTCCACGCCTGATGAAAGAGGCGCAGTGGTCGGATACAGGCATGTGGTTGCAGACCATCGCGCTGTTACTGCGCGAAGAGGGGCTGGATTGCTGTTTTCAGGAATATATGGCGTTGTATGCGACCGTAATCAGAGACCACATCGGATTAGATCATGAACGCACGATGTTCTTTTGCGGGATGGCGATCGGTTACCGTGACCCGGATGCTTCGATCAACAATTTTGAGCGCGAGCGCGTGCCATTGGACAATCAGGTGCAATTCCTAGGTTGGGAATGATGGCCACCGTGGTTTGACGACTCTGATGGACGAGGGCTCGCCAAGTTTTTCTGCAATCGTGAACATTATGGTTAACATCCGGAATATGGGAGATTTTCCCTTGTTTAGCGACGGTACATACCCGAATCTGTCCAATACATACTATTGACCTCCCCTCAGCTTACGTAGAACCCTTGTCATGCAATGGGGGCGAAAGTTCCTCGAAAATGGAGCAATTGCTCCTCGGTTAAGCATCTATCCATTGGGTAGGGGGGAACACCTATGGGTCGTTTTACGACTGCAATTTCGGCGACTTTGGCCGTGTCTGCGATGTGTCTCACATCAGCATCCGCACAAACCACTTCAATCTTAACACGCGACAGTTTCGCCATTGGCGACGCCGATGGCATTCTGTGTCAGGTGCAAGATCGCAGCGTCAACAATCCCGCTAAACAGAGTATATTTGATCGCCGCTGGGCCGTTGTCTGCCGCGACAATCCACAGCCAATCGCAGAAATGTTCGCTTTCAAAAATTTCGACGGTGCAGCTAAAAACGCGGTGCGAGCAATGCGCCGCTTTCCTGTTACCTGCCCCGCTTCCTCCGTTACGATTGCAGGTCCGGTTTCAGGCTCTCAAAAGCAAGAATGCCGATTGGATGACAGCGATCTTTCATGGAGCCAGATCACTGCGAGTACCTCTGACCTCACCTTCTATGCAGAAGGCTTCACTGCCTATGATGACGCGACAGTGCTCGCGCTGCGATCGGTATTAACCAATGCTATTGCGAGCGGTTCAATCGACGTTGCATCTACGTCCGTATCGGACCCGCTTTCTTTCGCACGTGTGCAGGCTGAGACGTTGAAGCCAGAACAGGCTCTGGCCGAAGGGTATCGTCGCAATCTGGCGGGTGAGTATGCCGAGGCGGCTGCTTATTTCGAAACCCTGCAGCAACGGCTGGAAGGTGAAGAAGATTCCGCGATCAACCCGGGTGAATTCTTCGTCAATCGCGCGCTTCAAAAAAGCAATTTGGGTGAGTTTGGCGTTGCCAACCGGCTGTTCTCTCAGGCTGCCGCGTTTGGCGGAGATGATCCGATTACAGCGCGCCTATTACGCAATTTCGAAGCCATCCATCTGCTTAACCAAGGATTCGATGAAGAAGCGATCAATCGGCTGGATGTTGAGCTTCAGGGCAGCGCGTTGGGTGCCGCAGAAATAGGCGGTGCTCTTACGATCACTTTGCCGGTTTCAGAGCGATTGAACCGCGAGCAGGCCAGCGGATTTCTGTTTGGACTTGTCGACGAACTTAGCCTGACAATCGAAGAACGTGCGCAGATTATCGATGCGCAAGCGCTCCAAATTCGCGGAACAGCGCGCCGGATCAGCGGCGATTTTGATGGTGCACGCATCGATCTCATCAATGCCTATGAACAAGCAATCACTGTGCGTGATGGCCGTGTGACATCAATCACTCGGCTGCGGTCGCAGGTGCTGGCTGATCTGTCATTGATTGCAGAGAGGCGCGGCAATGTGAACGATGCCGAAGCATACCTGCGCAACGGCCTTTCTCTGGTGCAATCGCAATATCCAGAACGCCGTGCGGTTAGTGCATTGGAAGCGCGGCTTGCATCATTCCTACTGCGTCAGGGGCGTGAAGCGGAAGCTATGGAACTCTATGGCAAAGTGGTGGAACGTGCTGTTGGTAAGCGTAATGCGATCACAGGTTTCGCCAATCAACTTAACCCCTATTACAGTCGCTTGGCGTCGCGGGTTGAAGGCGATTCCGCCGCTGCGGATGCATTCTTCCGTGCAACCCAAGTGTTGATCCGCCCTGGCGTTGCAGAAACGCAGGCAGTCCTTTCCCGCCGACTTAGCGCAAATTCTGATGAAGCTTCACGGTTGTTCAGGCAGTCCATTGATTTGGGGCGAGAGATAGAGCGATCACGTATCCGGTTTGAAGCTCTCGGCAATGGACCGCAAAATACAGCGGTTCGCGGGCAGATCGCAGAACTGTCAGATCAGATTGCGGTGTTTGAGCGAGCGCAAATTAACACACAGGTACAGCTTAATGCCTATCCACAATACCGTGTGGTGGCGCCATCATCGCTTGAGCTAAGCGAATTTCGCGCGGTCATGTGGCCTGGAGAGGTTTATGCCCGCCTCGCCATCGTGAGCGATGACGTCTTCATGTTCTACGCTGACCGTGACAGGGCGCTTGCTTATCGCGTTGATTTGACGGCTGATGAGTTGGACGAGCAGGTCGACATTATCCGCGAGACAATCTCTGTCTTTGATGGCAGCCAATATACGACATTTCCATTCGATATCGCTTCGTCGCGTGCGCTTTATCAAAAGCTGTTTGGACCGATCGCTGCTGAAATCACCGATGCTGATCATGTGATTTTTGAACCCGATGGTGCGATGCTTCGCTTACCGGTTGATTTGCTGGTTGCCGATGATGCTTCGGTCGCGCTGTATGAAGCGCGGATCGCGTCGCCTGGTGGCGATGAATATGACTTCACTGGAGTCAATTGGCTGGGCCGGGACCGGGCGGTCAGCACTGCTGTCTCTGCAGAAGCTTTCGTGCAATCGCGAAGAGCTTCTGCCTCCAATGCAGCCCGCGAATATCTCGGTTTTGGTGAGAACAGTCCCATTGGTGCGGCCTATCCTGCATCGTTTGACGGTGACTCGACTGATATGGCTACAGGCTGTTATTGGCCGGTCAGCCAGTGGAACAATCCCATCGACGCAGCAGAATTGACAATTGCGGCAGGTCTGATCGGACTAGATCAAGCGCAAGTCCTCACCAATGCAGCTTTCAGCGATGACCAGATCAAGTCCAAGGCGGATTTGGACAATTACCGCGTGCTTCATTTCGCAACGCACGGACTGGTCACGCCGCCCAACTCGAATTGTCCCGCAAAACCTGCTCTGGTGACGTCATTTGGCAACGGCGATTCTGACGGTCTGCTGAGTTTTGAAGAGATCTTCGAGCTAAATATCGATGCCGACCTCATCATCCTATCGGCTTGCGATACAGCTGGTGCGGCCAGCGTCGAAGCAACTCGCGCAGCGGGTGTTGCCAGCGGAGGCGGGTCGGAGTTGGAGGGGCTTGTCCGGGCCTTCATTGGTGCAGGAGGGCGAGCCGTTATGGCGAGCCATTGGCCTGCACCTGATGACTTCAACGCGACCGAACGGCTTATGTCCGAAATGTTCAGACGCGGGCGGTCTCAGACCATCGGCGGAGCGCTGTCACAATCACAGCAGATGTTGATGGACGACGCTGAAACGTCGCATCCCTATTACTGGGCGGGCTTCGCCGTAATTGGCGATGCCGCGCGACCACTATTGTCCGCAGCTCCTTCGACTGGGTCCTCCGAAGTGCAGGCCGGCATGTTCCAATCAAACGGATCGGCGGCAGAATGATGGAACAGATCATCTCTACATCGAAGGTAATGATGGCCCTGAGCCGAACTGGCCTTGTCGCAGGCGCTGTGTGCATGACTTTGCCCAGTTCGGCGCAAGCCCAGGCGCCCACTCGTGAGGAATTGGAGCGACCGGAGATTGAGGCTGTTTTGCGCGGCGATCCCAATCCGATTTCCGTCGCAAGTGAGATTGAGCGTGCACCATGTCCGCTTTCTGCTCCGCAATTTGCCGATCTCACCCTCACCTTTACTCAAGCCGAGTTTTCGGGGCTGGGCGATGTCGATCCAGGTTTACTGACATCAAGCTGGTCCGATCTTGTCGGGCAGGAAATCTCAGTCGCCAGGATTTGCGACATCCGCGATGCAGCTGCCACTGCGCTGCGGGCAAGAGGGTATCTCGCGGCGGTTCAGGTGCCTGTTCAGACTATCGGCGAAGGGGCGGTGAAGTTTGACGTCCTGCTTGCGCGAATTCGTCAAGTTCAAGTGCGCGGCGACGCGGGGCGTTCTGCTGGCGCGTTGCAGCAAGTGCTCTCCAAACTGGAAGGGCAGAGCGTCTTCAACGCCAATGATGCGGAACGATATCTGCTTTTGGCGAGAGATATTCCGGGCTTTGATGTTCGTCTGACATTACAGCCTTTACCTCCAGAACAGGGCGGGCAACCCGGTGATGTCGTGGGTGTATTCGATGTGTCGAACACGCCCATCATTATAGACGCCAATATTCAGAATTTCGGATCACGCCAGATTGGGCGCTTTGGCGGGCTCGCACGTATTCGATTGAATGGACTGACCGGCCTTGGCGATCAAACTATGCTTAGCGTCTATTCTGCTGAGGATTTTGATGAACAGGCAGTTGTCTCCGGTTACCATGAATTCCGGGTCGGTTCAGAGGGACTTACCTTGGGTATTGCAGGCACACTCGCCTTTACAGAGCCGGATGTTCCGGGACCCAATGTCTTCAGTTCAAAGACTTTCATCGGATCGGTCTATGCCCGCTATCCGCTTATTCGATCACAGGCGGAAAATCTGACAGTCTCTGCTGGCGGAGATTTTATTGATCAGGATGTCGATTTTACGGGATTGGACTTTAGCGAGGACAATTTGCGCATCGGCTTTGCACGTTTCGATTATTCGGGCATCGATCTTGATAGCGTGAATGGGCGCGGTGGCTATTCGGCAATTGAGCCGAGATTCTCATACTATGCCACGCTAGAAGTTCGCCAAGGAATTGATGGCTTGGGCGCTAGCCCATCTTGCGGGGTTGGCTTTGTCAATTGCACCACTCCCAGCTTTATCCCGCCCAGCCGCCTTGACGCTGACCCAAGCGGATTTTTGGTTCGCGGTGAGGCTGGCGCGACTTTTCGCCCGACGCCTTTGTTGGGCTTTAGTGCGCGCAGCCGGTTTCAGTATTCCCCCGATCCACTGCTCGGATATGAGCAATATTCGGGCGGTAACTTTACCGTTGGGCGCGGCTATGATCCCGGCGCGATTATCGGCGATCAGGGCTTTGGCGTGCAGTTTGAAGCGTTTTACGGAAGTATTATGCCCGAGGCGCCAGATGCTGCTGCTGCCCAACCGTTTGTCTTTTTCGATCTCGCGACAGTCTCCGTCAACAATGTTGCAGATGATTCTGACAGGTTGATTTCGACCGGCGGCGGAATGCGGATGTCGATCGGTCGCCAGGCAGTGTTGGACTTAATCGTCGCTGTCCCGCTTGAAACAACCGATTTTGCCACAAGCAAGGGAAGCGCCCGCGTCTTGATGTCGCTGACAGTTCAATTGGAGCCGTGGTTCAATTGAGCCAGCGGGAGATGATTATGATGACCACACCTCGATTAGTCAGCAAGTCCGTTCCGCCTTTGAACGGACGTCACCTCTGGATGGGAAGCGTCTCTGCGATCGCTGCGGCTGTTGTTTTGACTTCCGCTGCCAGTCCAGCCTTTGCACAGGTCCGGTCCGGATCATCTGCATCGGGTGTTCAAGTGACGATGCAAGACGGCTTCGAAGCCCGTCGTGCTGGTTCCAAGGGGCGGAGTGCCAATCGCAATGCAAGCCGCGCGATTCCGCGCGAAATTCCCAGCATTCGCGATCTGCAAATCTTGGGTGGAAATTCGGTCGCTGCACCGGTTCAAACGCAAGTCACCACCGGTGCTGCACCAAATATCCCATCGGTTCAGATTGATCCCAGCCAGATCGTCGCAACCGCACCGATAACAATTCAAAGCGCGGGGCCGGTCCAGCGCGCGATTAACGCTGCTCCTGGTGAAGCAGGGATCAACGCCCGTGCATTTGCGCAATTCGATGACGTGCAAATCGACTTCAATCCCAGCGTTGCTGTCGATAGGGTCGATGTTCTGGCAAGCTCTGCGATCATCGATTGGACTACCTTTGATCCCGGCGCGGCGGGGACCGATGTTACGTTCCTTGGAACAGGCAGCAACCTGCAATTTACATCGTCGCTTGGTGATTACACTGTGCTCAACCGGGTGCTTACGCCCGGATTCGATAGCGCTATTCGGATCGACGGCAGTGTAAGTTCCAACTCTTTCGGAGGTAGTTCAACTGGCGGCAATATCTGGTTTTACAGCGCGGGTGGCATTGTTGTCGGCGATACTGGTAGCTTTAACATCGGCAGCTTGCTGCTCACCACCAGCGAAATTGATCCCGCCGATGTGACCAGCGGTGCATTCGATGTCACATTCACCGGAACACCCGATAGCGCGTCTTCGATCCGCATTGATGGCGGCGCGACATTGCGAGCGAACAATTCCGGGTCCTACATCGCACTGGTTGCGCCTCGGATTGAGCAAAATGGCACGGTGACTGCCAATGGTTCGGTCGCTTATGTCGCCGCTGAACAAGCGACAATGACAATAGACAATGGCCTGTTCGACATCTCTGTCGCCGTTGGAACCGAAGATGTGAACGGGATCGTGCATGGAGAGACCGGATCAACGGGCGGCGCTGCCTCAACCGCGATCACTGATGAACAGGCAATCTATTTTGTCGCTGTACCAAAGAATGATGCGATCACAATGTTGGTCGGTGGGTCCGTTGGATATGATGCTGCGGCATCTGCTTCTGTGAACAACGGGCAAATCATTCTGACCACAGGCGACCGGGTTGAAAGGGATGAACGCAGAGTCTTTTCCGGCGGTGCATTTGTCGATGTTGGTTTCAATACTGTCGATACAACTGTCGCTGGCGGCCTTGCGGGCGACATCACGATTGAGAATGTCGAACTCACAAGCACGACCGATGTTTTTGCCGAAGGCATAGTGAGGGTGATCGCACGCGGAACGGCCGATGATCCTCGCCCTATTACGGTTGATAGTGGCGGCAGCCCCACTGACCTTAATCTGATCGGCGGTGATGGAGTCAGTGTACTCGTAACGGGCACAGGCACCATCGACATTAGTGGCTCCCTCAACATCACCGCAGGTGATGGCGTGGGTGACGGTGGCTCGATCAGCGTCAATATTGATGGAACGGGAGCCGGTGCGTCTCCTTTACCAACAGGTTCGATGAGCATTGGCGGGGATCTATCTCTCAATGCGTCGGGGCAAGGTTTGGACGATGTCGCTGGATTTGTGAACAATGGCGGGACTGAGATTGGCGGCGATGGTGTTGGCGGCGATATCAGCCTGACATTGGGCGAAGACGGTGCGCTGTCGGTTGGTGGGAATATCGATCTTGATGCATCTGCTAATGGTGGACGCGGGCTCATTCGCCACGGCTCCGCGGCAGCAGGCGACATAAACCTGACCATTGGAAACGGGGATGCGAGCATTGGCGGCGACATTATCCTCGACGCCAGCGCCAATGAAGCAGGGACGTTGGTAGACAATCGCACCGCCGATGAAGGTAGCGATTCTTTGGCTGGCGACATCACTTTCAATATTTCTGGCGGTTCGATTAGCGCCGGTGATCTGGTGATGGACGTTAGTGCCGCAGCAACATCGGGCAATAATCCCGGAATAGCTCAATCCAACGATGCGACCGCTGGCGATGTTACGTTTAACGTCACTAACGGATCGCATTTTTTTAACTCGATTGATGTGAATGCCTCTGCAGAAGCTCGCTCATCGTTCAGCGGCGAACTCGATTCCTTTTCCTTTGGCGGCCGCGCCAATCGCGGCACAACAACCATCGCGCTCAGCAATGATGACACCACGCTGGCCGTTGGCGGCTCGGTCTCGATTTTTGCATCTTATGTAGGAGACACGAGCGGCATTAGCGGTGGTGGAGTCGATATTTCGGTTTTCAACACCGGAGCCAATTCGGGAACAGGCCTCTTCGTCGATGGTGGTTTGTCGATCTCTGCGCGTACACAAGAAGGCACTCTTGGAACTGCAACAGAAGGCGCCTCGGTCCGAATTTCGGCGGATAATGGCCGTGTCACCGCTGGCGGGCTTGATGTAAATGTCGATTCTTTCCGCAATCCATTTTCTTCGAGTTTCACTGATCGAGCGACCGATTTTGTTGGCGGCACCGTTGATCTGGTTTCCACCAATGACGGATCAATCGCATTTTCCGGGTCCAGCTCTATCTCGGCCACTGGAACGGGTGGCGCCGTTTCCAACGATGCCGGACAAGGTGTTGGCAAGGGCGGAACCATTACGATCCTTGCTGATAACGGCGCGATCCGATTTGGTGGCGACCTTGACTTAGCGGCTAATGGCTTTGCCTTTGCCGGCACGAACAGCGCTGGCGTTTCTGGGGTAGGGTCCGGCGGTACAATCGATATCACCGTTCAAGGCAATAATGGCGACCTTTCATTCACTGGCCTTGATGCCGGGACAGATGGATCGTTTGAGTTCGATGGCGAAGTTGTGAACACATTCTTCGTCGGCTCGGGCAGCAATGGCTCTGGCGGGCAGACTGTTTTCAATGTCTTGGGCGGGCAGCTTAGCGCGGTCGACATTACGGTTTCATCAGACGGCGAAGGTGGGCCGGGCGGCGAACTGTCCGACGGTACGGTTAATCCACTCAATGACTTGCTTGTGACTGGCGATGGAGGCGCCGGGGCTGGCGGCGAGGTCACATTCAACATCGATGGCGGCGATGCTACGGTCGCGAACCTGACTGTTACTGCAAGCGGGATTGGCGGCGACGGCGCGTTTGGTGAAGATTTCAGCGGAACCAATGCCGGTAATGGCGGCGATGCAGTAGGTGGAACGGCCACTTTGAACGCGCTGTCGGGAAATCTAGCGGTCACGGATACGCTCTCTGTCGAAGCAACGGGCAACCGACAATTCTCTGGCAACAATTTCGGCGGAGATGGCGGCGACGGACGCGGAACATTCGGCGGTGATGGCGGGTCTTCGACGGGCGGCAATGCAGTCTTTAACATGACCGGCAGCGCTGTGGTCGATGCAGCAATTGTGGTTGTTTCGACGCAAGCCTTTGGCGGTGATGGCGGCGATTCTAACGCAGATTTCGGCGGAGCCCCTGATCAGGCAGGTGGTGATGGCGGCAATGCGACAGGCGGCACTGCACTGTTCAATGACACCGCTGGCGATATCACCTTTGGCACACTTACAGTGAATGCGAGCGGCCAAGGCGGAGAAGGCGGGGGAAGCTTTGGTGTTTCGACCAGCGATGCTGTCGGCAATGGCGGCGCGGGCGGTAATGGCGTCGGCGGATCCGCGCAGATCACACTCAACCAAGATGATCCCGATGCAAAGAACTATAGCGTCATTTCGCGAGGTATCGGTGGTGAGGGCGGAATTGGTGCGATTGCCGGTGCGGGCGGCATGGGCGTGGGTGGCATTGCCGAATTGGCTATCAACAATGTCTCTGTTGTTTTTGACCAGTTGACGATCGACGCGACCGCCATTGGCGGCGACGGCGGCTTTATCGATGGCCAGCTTGTCACTGATGGTGCCGATGGCGGCGACAGTGACGGCGGCGAAGCGCGGTTGGTTGTGGCTGGCGCAAATGCGGATTTTCAGGCCAATTCTTCGGTTGCCCTCAATTCCGGTGCAGCCGGCGGGACAGGCCGCGATGGCTCGTTCAGCTTTGACGACGAACGCGACGCTGGCAGCGGCGGCGTAGGCGGTTCTGCGATGGGCGGTTCATCCACGATTATTGTCAGAGACAACGCTGATATTGAGATCAGCGCAGATGCATTCTCCTTTAACGCTGATTCTACCGGCGGTTTAGGCGGCGATGGTGGCGACAATTTCGGCGCGTTCACCGGTCGTCCTGGCGACGATGCTCCTATCACTTCCACTTCTGGCGCGGGCGGCGCGGGTGGATCGGGAACGGCCGGCGCGGTTGGTATAGTCGCAATATCCGGCGCGAGTGTCGTTATAACCGGCGGGTCGGGCCCGCTCGCACTGTCGGCGATTGGTTCAGGCGGTAACGGCGGCGAGGGCGGCCTTGCTTTATCAAGAGCGACTGTCGCAGGCGATGGTGGCACTGGCGGCGCGGGTATTGGCGGTTCGCCTCTGATCAGTGCCACCGATGCAAGCATCACAATCGATGACATAACATTGATTGCGCAAGGTGGCGGCGCGACGGCGGGCGATGGCGGTGACAATGATGTGGGAGGCACCTCTGGCACAGGCGCAAGCGGCGGGATTGGCGTTGGCGGCACGCCGTTGATCGAATTGACCGGCGGTACAGGCGGACGGATATTGCTTGGCAATGTCACCATCCTTGCCAACGGTACCGGCGGCACAGGCACTCGCGGCGAAGACGCTGGTATCGGCGGCGGCGGCGAAGTGACGATCCGCGATATTTCCGACGCTTCATTCGGGATCGAAACACTTGATCTTACGGTTGATGCAACTGGCGATGCGGCATCTAATTCCGGTCTGCTGACGATCACTTCTGATAATAGCGAGATCATAATTGACGGCGATCTGATCGCAGATGTCACTGGCAATATGCTCTTCGCTATGGATGGCGACGCGCAGTTAAATGTGTTTGGCTCTGCGGCATTGACCGCGACAAGCGGGATCGAGATTAGTCGTGCAACAGAGAACTTCAGCGTCACAACCTTTAACATCGAAGGAAGCCTGACAGCGAATGTGACAGAAGGTGATTTCATCGCCCTCGATAATGGTGATGTCTTTACCAATGGAGCCGTCGCGATCACGGCTGAGAACATCAGCTACGATAATATCGACAGCCAGACGGGCGCGATCAATCTAACTGCCACTGATGGATCTATCACGGGAACCGAGTTCGGTACGATTACGGGAGAAGATGTTCTCGACGCGATTAACTTGACCGCGACTGAGAACATTACCTTCGGAAGGCTTACTCCATTCCAAGGCAACATTGATATTGATGCAGGAGGGGACATTACCGGGTTTTTGGCAGTTTCCGATCAGTTTATCACAATGGACGCAGGGGGAACAATTGCCGTCGACATAATAGAAACGTCGAGCAATATTGGCCTGGTCACGATTAATGGCGGCGCCATTGATATCGGCAGGCTTGAAGCTGGGTTTATCGTCAATCTGACCACGGATATCGGCGATCTTTCAGTCGATACACTTACCACACCGTCGAACGTTGATTTGGATTCAGCGGGCAGCATCATTCTGGGTACCGCCAATACCGGGTCGTTCCTCGCATCTGCGCAGGATGATTTCACGGTCGGCGCGCTTACTACCACTGGTGGAGTGGCGGACGTCATTATTGGTGCTGGTGGGTTCGCCAGATTCACCTCAATAAATTCCGACCGCTTGCTTACTATCGATGCGGCTGAAATCCTTGGCGGCGCTGCGGTTGCTGATGGTACATTGAATTTCGATGCATCTTTGATCGATGTTGGTGACTTGACGGTTGATGAGCTCGGCGGAATTCTCCTGACGAGCGATACAGACGGGATCGCCACGGGCGCACTGACCACTGTTCAGGGCCTCATTACAATACTCTCCGCAGCTGAGGCTGACATTGGGTCGGCAACAGCCAGCACCAGTTTCCGCTTAACAACGGCTACGGATGCTATTGTGGGCGACGTCACAACGGGCGGAAATCTTTCGATTGCCACAGGTGGTAATCTGACAGCCGGGGCTTTGTTTGGAGGAGCGACCAGTCCGGGGCTTGACCTTGATGTTGGCGGAGACGCCGATGTCGTCAGCGCTGGCACCAATGGCTTGTTGAATATTGATGTGACCGGCGCGCTGACCGGCGGCGATTTTACCGGAGCCAGCTTGGTCACAATTGATGCTGCGTCGGTGAACGTGGCCGCATTGGAATCGACAAATCAGTCGGTCGCTGTCACCGCCAGCGGGAATGCCGTTGTCGGGGACGCAGCGTCAAATTCCAACACAACGATTGCTGGCGCATCGGTTACGCTCAACAATGCCGATGTGGGCGGCAATTTGCGCCTTAATGCCACAGGCGGCAGCATCAATGGCACGGGCACACTGAATGTCGGCTCGGTGGCAAACTTTGATGCAGCGCAAGACGTAACATTTGGAGCGCTGAATTCCGCCGGTGTTCTTACTGTCGATGCTGGCGGTGATATCACGTCAACAGGAACCAATGTTACCAGTTCTGCGATTACGATGAACGCGGATGGCGATATTACCGCAAATGACCTGATCACAATATTGACCAATGGTGCGAACAATATTGTTCTGAATGCCGGAGGTGTGCTCGATATTGCCAGCGCAACAGCGCAAAACAACATCCTGATTACGGCGGATGTAGCCAATATCGGTACGCTTGACGCGCGTGCTTCGTTTTCAACCGTGACGACAGTCGGTGCCGCCAATATTGGCAATGCAATCAGTCTAGGTGATACGACAATCACCGGCGGGCAAGCCATCTTGCAAGACGCCGATGTCGGCGGGACGCTGCGGCTTTCATCCACAGTCACCGATATTGACATTACCGGTACGGCTAATGTTGGCCAAGCCGTATTCTTGGTTGCTGAACGAGATGTAAATTTGGCTCCTGCAGCGCAGCTTGTCGGTGGTGCCTTTATTGGTATCGACGCGCTCAGGGATGTGAACTTTGCTGGTGCTAGCATCAGCGGCACCGTCATCAATATGGACGTAACTGGCAATGTGACCGGCGATATCTTGGAGGCGAGGCTCAGCAATTCGGCAAACAATGTCGATTTGTTGGTTGGCGGCACTCTGATAGCGAACAGCATCACAGCGGCCAACAATATTACTCTGAACGCGGCGGCGATTGACGTTGGCACTATCGACGCCGACGGATTCAATAACACTGTGACTGCGAGTGGAGCAGTAAGTATTGGCAATGCGATCAGCAGCCGTGACACCGTAATCACCGGCTCCTCTGTCAATATCGATGCGGGTGCTGTGGGTGGCAATCTGGCGGTTGTATCGACCCTTGGCGCTATTACCGGGCTCGGTTCGATAAATGTCGGTCAAACGGCTGATTTCGCATCGGCCGCAGACATTGCGATTGGCAATCTTGAGGCCAACAATATCGCGCTCACCAGCGCGGGCGATCTGCGCTTTAACGGACTAACTTCGCCCAATTCAATTGTGCTGACAGCCGCCACTGGCACAATCGGCGCAACCACGCCGGGTCTGGGTGATGTCAATAGCGGCGGGCTGGTCGATCTGACGGCGGAAGAGATCGCTCTGGGCGATATTGAAAGCGATGGATCAATCACCGCGGTCACCAGCGTGGGTGATGCAAACTTTGGCAATCTCACCGCAGGCACGTTCATCGACATAAATGCCAAGGGCAATCCAAGCGTTGAAAGCGTTACGAGCGGCGGCAATGTCACTCTGACCGGGGCGTCAGTATCGCTCGATGGCGGAGATATTGGCGGCGCATTGATCCTTGATGCGCAGGCGGGCGACATCTCGTTGGCCTTTGATGGGACCCAACAATTGCTGATCGGTGGCAGCGCAACGTTTAACGCAACTGGCGACATGATTGTCACCCATACGAACAATGCAGCGGGCACGCTTTCGATTGACGCTGGCAGCAGCATCGGGGTGAATATTGGTGGCTCTTTCAATTCTGGGCCTGGTTCGATCATTAGCTCAGATGGTGAAGTGTTTATCTTTACCGGCGCAAACATCACTGCCAATGATCTGCGTGCCGTGCCGGGCATAGATTTAACCGCAGGCGGTAATGTCCTGCTTAACAATGCCACTGCGATTGGGCCGCAAGGTTCCAGTAATATCCGCGGGGTTGTCATTCGAGCCGGGTTGATCAATGTCGGCTCCGGAACCTTCCTTTTTGATAATATTGCGAACGCCACGATCACCGGCGATGTCGCATCCTATGCTGACATTACGGTCACAGCGGGCGGTAATGCGGTCTTTGCAAGCGGTTCAAACACCGCCGCAGATAACGGGCTGACCGTGAACACTGGCGATGATATCATCGTCGAAGCCGGAGCATTCCTGTCGAGCGCTAATGATCCGACCGACCCAATCAACCCGGTCAGTCCTTTCGACACAGGGCCAAACCTCAATTTGAACGCGGGTGGTGAACAAAACCTTCTTTCGCTGCCGGCCACGCCAATCGCTTCGATCGTGATTGATGGCACGTTGAACGCCAATGACGCCGCGATCATCCTTCAAGGCGATGCGATTAAGGGGCTGGACAGCATGCTGATTGCTGGATCGATTCAAGTGGATGTTCGCGATGCGCCGGAGAATGTGAATTTCCTTAGCGATGATGACGGATTGCTAAGCGGTCCCTGCCTCGAAGGGTTCGCATGCCTAGGCGATATGGAGGCAACGGGCCGAATCGAAATCGGTCAGAGCAGCAACAATGATCTCATCGGATTGTTTATCGAACAAGCCACTGTCAACGCGACCGATATCCTAATCACGACGCGCAACGACATCGTGATGGGAACCAGTGGCATCGACACTGAGTTAAATGCCACGGGCACGTTCAGCGCGACTAGTCTTACAGGCGATGTAAATCTGCGCGATGCCGTGATTGTCGCCGACCAAATCCTGATAGATGCGGCTGGCAGCCTGATTGGATCGGGCGTGCTATCGAGCGCCAATGATATTGGCATAGACGTTGGCAACTCCATCATTGTCGGTGGGATCGATACTGGCGGCGAATTGACGAATGTTGCAAATGTTGGCGGGTCGATTGAAGGGACCTATTCTGTAAATGGCGACTTCATCTCGGGCTTCTTTTCACAAGGATCGACTAGCATTGATCTATCTGCAGATGGCTCAATTGATATCGATCAGGCGGATTCGCCCGACAGCATTTTCTTGAGCGCGGGTGGCGATGCGTTTCTGGGCAATGCAAGCGTACCAGGCGATATCGATATTCTGGCGCAAAGCGTCGGATACAGCTCGCTTGACGCAGGTGGTTCGATCTTCCTAGATGCAGCTGGCGGCTCCATCTTTGCGGACCAATTCTCGCAAGCCTTTGCCGGACAAGACATCGAATTCATCTCTACTGACGAGATCGATATTGGTGATTTGAGCGCAGGCACGGACATTTTCCTTGATGCAGGCGGCAACGTATTTTTCGGCTTCTTGGACGCCGGGATCAACATTTCCATCTTCGCGGGTGGATCTGTTTTTGGTGAGGACATTTTGAGCGGCGGCAACGTTGATATTGGTGGAGACGATATCGACAACGTCGATGTAGGCGACATTGATGCATCCGAAACCGTAAACATCAACGGCAGCTCAATCGCGGTTCGCCGCGTGACGGCAAATAACATCAGTTTGAACAGTCAATCCGACATTCTGTTTGACCTGCTCCAATCGGCCAACGCGATAAATGTGGAGGCTACCAACGGCCAGATTGCGACCAATAATGGCCCCGGTGATATTGTTAGCGATGGCGAAGTGTCGCTCCTCGCTGAGGAAATTAATATCGGCCAGATTGACGCTGGCGGCGATGTTGATGCGACAGCAACTGCCGGCGGCCTGACGATCGAAGCGATTGTCTCTGGCGGAGCGATTGCGGTTGCGGCGGGCAATGGTGCGGTGAATGTCGGTGACCTCGACGCGGTTAGCGATATCACGATTGACGGTGCTGGGGTTGTGACCGGCGACCTTTTGGCACGCGGCAATAGCGGAGATGGCGATATCGACATCAATTCCGCCGGTGGTGTTACCATTGAAATTGGCTCTGCTGCAGGTGCCTTCTCCGTGACGGGCGAAGAGATAGATTTCACGGCGATTGATGCGGGTACAGATGTCAGCTTAACTGCGAATGGCGGCGCGCTAATCGGCAATCAAATCACAGCAGGCAGCACTGCCGAATTGGCAGCCGGCGCAGGCGCGATCGAATTGACCAGTTTGACTGCAAGCGACGCAAACCTGCTCGCGATGAGCGGGGCAATCTTGGTCGAAGATGCCATGGTTGAAGGTTTAGTCACTGCTCAAGGCATGGCTGTCAATATCGCCTCCAGCGACGATCTCTTGATCGATGCGACTGCGACAGACGGCGATATTGGGCTTAATGCGTTCCGCTCTCTAGGAGTGGAATCGGCGATTGCGACTGGTGATATTGCATTGTCCTCCAATACTGGCGGCATGCGGATCGTGACGGCATCCGGCCAGAATATCGATTTGGTTTCTCCTCAAGACATAGAGATTGACGGCACCGTGGATGCGGCGGCTGATCTTACCGTCGATGCAGGCAGCAACTTTACGGTCAGAGGTACGGCAACGGCCCAGAATATCGATATCACCAGTGGCAATGTCGATATTCTGCCTGACGCAATCTTGGGCGATGCAACGCGGACGCAGAGCATCACATTCAACGCCTTTGGTGATGTAGCTGTTGGCGGAGATGCGAACGACAACCCACCGCCATTCCTGCTCGACAATACCGAATTTGCCCGCATTTTCTCTGGTGGCGATATCATCTTCAACGCCTTTAGCAGCGGTAGCGGGGCTGACGCTGTGCTGACACTCGGCACAATTGACGCGATTGCTGGCGACGGATCGAGCGCGACCGGGCAGAATATTGGTCAGACCGGCGCGCTTACCCTGAATGCTGATGGCGATATTACGATCATCGGCAATGCGACTATTTCAGGCGCCACGGCGGACACAGAATTCGTGGCCGATGCGATCAATCTCGTCCGACTTAACACCCAGACGGGCGGTATCTTCATGACGGATACGAATGGCGCTCTGGCCGGCACTATAAGCATCTCGGCGACCGACTTTGTCGCCACGACTGATGCCGCATTTGTCGACATTCAGGGGATGAGCGTCGCGGATGTTGATCTGAGATTGGCGGATAGTGACGGCGTTGATCGCGCTGATGGCGTCATCCGCGCAGGCACTTTGGATATCGCAACCACGTCCAGCCAGGTGTTTATCCAGAACACCGCGCCCGGTACCGATTTTGACCAGCGCCGTGGCTTTGATGTCAACACCTTATCGATCGCGAGTGGAGGCGGTACAGGTTCGCTTCAACCGATTGTGGTCAATGGTGTAATTGGCGGTGTGACCGGATTCAATACCATCCCATTGGCGAATGTGTTGAGCGTATTTGACCCGGCATCGACCATCAATGGCTGTGTGATTGCAAACCCAGCCTCATGCGCGCCGACCAGTGGTCCAGGCCCAGGTCCAGTAACGCCGACGCCGGTTGATCCAGTCGATCCCAATGGAACATCATCAGAGGTCGAAACACGTGACCTGATCGATGATGGGCTTGATCTAACCGGCGTGATGCAACCCGGTGCGTTGGAAGCTGGCTTGATCAATATTGAGCCTAACGATGAATTCGCGACTGATCCGTTGATTGATGACCCAGTGACAGGCGCGGGTAACGAAGATCTGTGGGTCAGCGATGAAGAAGAATGTGAGAGCGATGGCCGCTGCGAGTTGGAGCCAGCGGAGTAGGCGCTAAGCGCTTGACCATAAGGGCGGCAAATGTGCATGGCACCGCGCTATGACTGACACGCCTCTCACGCTCTTCAACTCGCTCACCCGCAAGGTAGAACCCTTTGCCCCTGTCCATGCCGGAGAGGCGCGGGTCTATACTTGCGGACCGACGGTCTACAACTACCCGCATATCGGGAATATGCGTGCCTATGTCTTTGCAGACGTGTTGGGGCGCACGCTCAGCTTTAAGGGTTTCAAGCTAACTCACATCATCAACATCACCGATGTCGGCCATCTGACGGATGACGCTGATGATGGTGAGGACAAGATGGAGAAGATGGCGTCTGAGAAAGCGCAGTCCATCTGGGACGTCGCGCAACATTATACTCAGGCCTATTGGGCAGACGTAAAGGCGCTCAACATACGCGAGCCTGCCAAATGGTCGGTTGCAACGGATTACATCAAAGAGATGCTGGAATTCGCAAGGAGCATAGCGGACAAGCATTGCTACCAATGCGAAACCGGACTCTATTTCGATGTCACCACAGTGGAGGACTACGGACGTCTCGCGCGCGCTGTGACCGAAGACGGTGCCGAAGAAACTAGGGGCCGGATCGACACGGTCGAAGGGAAGCGCAATGCGGCAGACTTTGCAATCTGGCGGAAAACGCCGGCTGGCGAGACGCGCCAGATGGAGTGGGATTCGCCGTGGGGCAAGGGTGCACCGGGCTGGCATTTGGAATGCTCAGTCATGGGCGAAAAATTGCTTGGTTTCCCATTCGATATTCACACAGGCGGGATCGACCACCGCGAAATCCACCATCCCAACGAAATCGCGCAGAACCAAGCGTTTTGCGGTTGCGGCGGACTTTCCGATGCGCGCAATTCGGGTGCAAATATCTGGATGCACAACAACTTTCTGGTCGAACGATCCGGCAAGATGTCGAAATCGTCGGGTGAATTTCTGCGCCTGCAATTGCTGCTCGACAAAGGCTATCACCCGCTCGCCTATCGGATGATGTGCCTACAAGCGCATTACCGCAGCGAGTTAGAGTTTTCATGGAAAGGGCTGGATGCGGCTCTCACCCGGATAAAACGCATGGTGATGATGGTTGAGCGGCTGGGTGATGCACCGCCACAGCCAGTCGCTGAACATCCCAAATTCGCTTCTGCCTTGGCGAAATTCGAAACCGCAATTTCGGACGATCTTGGAACCCCCATCGCACTCACCGCATTGGAAGATGCGTTGGCGGTGAAAAAAGTCGATGCCGGGATCAAGCGCGCGGTAATTGAACATATGGACGCGGTGCTGGGCCTTGGCTTGTTTGACCTGACACGAGAGGCTCTGCGCATTCGTCCCAAAGATGCTCAAACCAGCGAGACCGAAATCGAAGATGCACTCGCACGGCGCAAGGCTGCACGGGCTAAGAAGGACTTTGCAGCGTCAGACGCAATCCGCGATGAACTGGCCGCGCAACACGTGGATGTGATGGACGGCGATCCGCTGGGCTGGGAATGGAAACTAACATGACAAGCCCCAAAACAACCTTGGCAATTTCCGGCCTCATCCGCCCTCTGCTCGAAGCGCAATTGCCAGCCGATCTCGATGTGCGCTGGTTTTTGAACCACGAAGAAGCGGTTGAAGCCGTGAAGGGCGCGGAAATCGGTTGGTTCGATATGAATGATCAGCAGGCGATGGCGGCGACCCTGCACGCGGCGACCGATCTCAAATGGCTCAACTCGATCTATGCTGGCCTCGATTTTATGCCAATGGATGTGCTGATTGAGCGCGGGATCACCGTTACCAATGGCGCAGGCATCAACGCCATTACGATTGCGGAATATGTCGTGATGGGAATGCTCAACATTGCCAAGGGATACCGTGATGTGGTGCGCGCTCAGGAACGCCGCGAATGGTTGCTGGATAGTCCGGGTAAGCGCGAGCTTGCTGGGTCTAAAGCGCTGCTGCTGGGTTACGGCGCGATTGGGAAACTGATCAAACCGCGCCTCGAAGCGTTCGATGTCGATGTGACCATTGTCCGCCGAACCGAGTGTGAGGGCGTTCTAGCGCCGGACCAATGGCGTGCGCGGTTGGGTGAATTTGACTGGGTAATTCTCGCTGTCCCTGCCACGCCAGAGACTGAAAATATGATCGGCGCTGATGAGTTGGCGGCGATGAAATTCGATGCGATTTTGGTGAACATTGCGCGCGGCAGTGTGGTGGACCAACCGGCACTTGTCTCAGCGCTCGAAACCAAGAACATTGGCGGCGCGTTTCTTGATGTGACGACGCCTGAACCTTTGCCCGAAAATCATCCGCTATGGACGCTGGATAACGCTCAAATTTCGATGCATCTGTCGGGCCGCGCCACTGAAAAAATGTTTTTGCGCAGCGCTGCACGGTTCTTGGATAACCTCGCAAAATACCGGGCTGGAGAGTCTGTCGCACCGATATTCGATCCGCATCTAGGTTATTGATTCAATATATGACGCTTCGCACTTGGAATTTGGCGGATTCCTGCAATACATGGACCTAAGGCTCGGCCATCACGGTTGGGCCAAATGCAAATTGTAGCGCAACAGCACATGGCGTGCTTCTCTCTTGGCAAAGGGGCTTCGCGCAACATCAAAATGGCAGGGCGCTCTGTCGCTCGCTTGCTACTATGGGGAAAATGCAATTATGACCGATTCAAAGAAGGCCTCGGATGTCTTTATCGACTGCCTTGAAGCTGAAGGCTGCGAGTATGTTTTTGGCGTTCCAGGCGAAGAGAATCTCGACTTTCTTGATTCATTGGGCCGGTCAAAAAAGATCAAGCTGATCCTCACACGGCATGAGCAAGGCGCTGGCTTTATGGCCGCGACCTATGGCCGCCACACTGGCAAGACCGGCGTCTGCCTCGCGACGCTTGGCCCGGGTGCGACCAACTTCGTGACATCGGCAGCCTACGCACAACTCGGCGGGATGCCGGTCCTGATGATCACGGGTCAGAAACCCATCAAGAAATCGAAGCAAGGTCGTTTCCAAATTCTCGATGTGGTCTCCATGATGGAGCCGATCACAAAATATGCCGTGCAGATCGCAGCGGGTGACAATCTGCCCAGCCGCGTGCGCGAAGCCTATCGGCTCGCCGAAGAGGAAAAACCAGGCGCGACTTTGATCGAGCTGCCCGAAGATATTGCTGAGGAACCAACCACCGATTTCAAGCCGCTGCCAAAGAGCGTTGCGCGCCGTCCATCTGCCGAAGCAAAGGCAGTGCGGCAGGCCGTTAGAGCTGTCGAATTGGCCAAGAAGCCAGTTCTGGTGATTGGGGCAGGCGCGAACCGCAAATTATGCGGACGGATGCTGGAACAATTTGTCGAAAAGACCGGCATTCCATTCCTAACCACGCAAATGGGTAAAGGTGTTATCGATGAACGTCATCCCAAATTCCTGGGCTGTGCGGCGCTTTCCGCAGGCGATTTCGTTCACCGCGCAGTCGAAGATGCCGATTGCATCATCAATGTCGGCCATGATGTGATCGAAAAGCCGCCTTTCTTTATGAAAGACACTGGTGTCACAGTAATCCACGTTTCAACCAAGACTGCAGAAGTTGATCCGGTCTATTTCCCGCAGATCGAAGTGATCGGCGACATCGCCAATGGCATTTGGCAGATGAAAGAAGACATCACGCCAAACCGAAGCTGGAATTTTGACAAGCTGATTGCCTATCATCAGGCAGAGCTGGACCATACTGGCGCTCTGGCAGCAGACACTCGTTTCCCGATCTTCCCACCGCATCTGGTGCAGCAAGTTCGTGACAGTATGCCGCATGACGGGATTATCTGCCTCGATAACGGGGTATATAAGATTTGGTTTGCTCGCGGTTACACCGCGTATCTTCCCAACACAGTCTTGCTCGACAATGCACTCGCTACGATGGGCGCAGGCCTGCCAAGCGCGATGATGAGCGCGATGCTCTATCCTGATCGTCACGTCATGGCGGTTTGCGGCGATGGCGGGTTCATGATGAACAGTCAGGAAATGGAAACCGCGGTTCGCCTGGGATTGAATATGACCGTGTTGATCCTGCGCGATGATTCATACGGAATGATCCGATGGAAGCAGGCAAATATGGGCTTCGAAGATTTCGGTTTGACATATGGCAATCCCGATTTCGTCAAGTATGCCGAAAGCTATGGTGCAATCGGGCACCGGGTGGAAAGCAGTGAACACCTTACCGAGTTACTCAACCATTGCCGCGAAACACCGGGCGTGCACCTGATCGATTGCCCGGTTGATTACACAGAGAACGATCAGATCCTGAATATCGACATCAAAAAGCTCAGCGCTGAACTCTGATCAATCCCGTCGATAAGGACGAAAGTTATGCATGAAGTCGTCAATCCATTCGATTTGTCTACTATCGGCAGCGTGCCGACCGCCGACTGGGCAACCGTCGATGGGTATCTGGCCAAAGCCGATGCGCTTTACAAGGATCGTTCAGGTTGGATGAAGCCGCATGAACGCGGCGCGATCCTGCACAAAGCCATGAAAATCATGGAGGAACGCCGGGATCACTTGGCGTTCCAGATCGCCAATGAGGGGGGCAAACCGTTGGTTGACGCGGTGGTCGAAGTGGACCGCGCGATTAACGGGATGGAGCTGTGCATTCACGATCTGGCCAATATCAAAGGCACCGAGATTCCGATGGGATTGACGGCCGCTGGCGATGGTCGGATCGCGTGGACTACGCGCGAACCGATTGGCGTTGTGGTGGCGGTTTCGGCATTTAATCACCCGCTCAATTTGATCGTCCATCAGGTTGCTCCAGCCGTCGCAACGGGTTGTCCGGTGATTGTGAAGCCAGCGGCTGATACGCCGCTTTCTTGCTTTGAATTCATCTCAATTCTGCATGAGGCGGGCTTGCCTGAAGATTGGGCGCGCGCTGTTCAACCGCCGCGCGATGTGTCGGAAAAGATGGTTGGCGACCCGCGAGTCGCTTTCTTCAGCTTTATCGGATCGGCAGGGGTTGGGTGGTCTTTACGGTCTAAGCTTGCTCCGGGTGCGCGTTGCGCATTGGAACATGGCGGGGTCGCTCCGGTGATCGTCGATGCGACGGCGGATATCGATGCGGCTGTGCCCAGTCTGACGAAAGGTGGCTTTTACCATTCAGGTCAAGTCTGCGTTTCGGTGCAACGTATCTTCGCACATAGCTCCGTCATAGACGAACTGGCTGCGAAAATGACCGTAGCGGCGAAGGCGCTTAAGGTCGGTAACGCGATCGATGGCGATGTCGAATGCGGCCCGTTGATTCGCCCTAAGGAATGCGACCGTGTGGCCGCTTGGGTGGAGGAAGCCCGTGAGGGCGGCGCTACGGTGCTGTGCGGCGGCGAAAAGCTATCGGACACGACCTATACGCCGACTTTGCTGCTCAACCCGCCTGTCGATGCGACGGTCTCTCGCAACGAAGTGTTTGGCCCGGTTGTGTGCCTTTACTCTTACGACGATGTAGATGTCGCAATTGCGCAGGCAAATTCGCTCGACGTGGCGTTTCAGGCGGCGGTTTACACCAACGACCTCAGCAATGTGATGCACACCTACCGCAACATCGACGCGTCTGCTGTGATGGTGAACGACCATTCTGCATTCCGCACCGATTGGATGCCGTTCGCAGGGTTAAGAACGTCGGGCCACGGCGTTGGCGGCATCGGCTATACGATGCACGAAATGACGCATGAAAAGATGATCGTTATCAAAGCTTAGTTAAAGGGAGGCGGACGCGTTCGTTCGCGCCCGCCTCCTACTCAGCTTTCTTCTAATAATAACAGAACCGCTGTCACAACCATCCGCTCACCAGTTCCAAAGCGGTGATCGACTTCGCTTATCGTGGCATCGGCGACCAATTGGCCGGGAATACGGAATTCGTGCTCGGGTAATTCGGCAATGAAGTCCTCTCCTGCTGTGACCGCTTCCGCTCCATTGAAATCGAGCATCACTTCGTGGCGGGTTCCGCTAAAGGTGATCGAGTTCCACGCTTTCTCCTCATGCGTCAGCAGGTCTGCACGACCATTGGCGAGCATCAACAGCGCCTCTCTCACCCGGTCTGACACGGTCCGGCGCGGGCGGTAGCGCCGGGCGCGACGTGAAGGGGATGCGGGTGCACCGGCATCTGCGGATTTTGTCTCGAGATCAAAGGCCGCAGTGCATGTGCGGGTGTCATCATAGAGCATGAGAGAAGTCTTTCGTTTGAAGAGCGCCATAAACTTGCACTTGGTTTAAAGTTTGAGCAGCGCGCTCGCTCGCTTCGAATTCACGCATCCAGCCTAGAATGCGCCGTTCTGTAGCAGGGCGCGGGATACGACCCATGCGCAAATCGAGCACAAAGCGCGGGTCCTGAGCGGCAAGACGCCCAAACTTGGTGGCGGGCATTTCATGTGTCCGCAGGAACTTTTCGACTTTGGGTATTAGCATCTGTTTTCCCCTGTTGGTGATCCAATTCTGGCAGCCAAGTGAACGAGGATGCGACCCTGCGATTCGCTCGGTGTTCCATTTATGTTCCATCGCAAATCCTACTTGTCTAGGAAAAATCTTTCGTGTAGGAAGTTTTAATGACAAAAGTCGCTGACCCAATGTCCGATGGACCCCGCACCCGCCTGCTTCAATTGTCGCAAGAGCGCGGGGCGAGCCTTGCCAGCCTGTCCGAATTGCTCGGGCGAAATACGAGCTATCTCCAGCAGTTTATTCGCAAAGGTTCACCGCGAAAGCTGGAGGAGGGAGACCGCAGAACACTGGCGAAGTTCTTTGGTGTGGGTGAAGGGGAGCTGGGTGCACCGGGAGATGGAATAAAGGAAAATTCCTACGCAAAATCCCCTACGTTACCCGAATCGTCCGAATGGGTTGAGGTTTTGCGCCTTGATGTGGGTGCCTCAGCTGGGTCGGGAGCGGTTCCGGTGGGCGAAACTGCCTTTGACGCATTCCGCTTCTCCCGCCGATGGCTGGCCGAACAGGGCCTTGCCGGAGCGCAATTGTCTGCGATCACCGTCGAGGGGGATTCGATGGAGCCGCTGCTGCGTGATGGCGACGAAATATTGGTCGACCGCCGCCAGCAACCTTTCCGTGACGGAGTCCATGTCGTGCGCCTAAGCGACACGCTAATGGTCAAGCGCGTCGCGCAGGCCGGAGCAGGGCGGTTTTCGTTGCTAAGCCAAAATCTTTCCTACCCGCCGGTTGATGTAAGCGCTGAGGAGATGGAGGTTATTGGCCGGGTTGTTTGGAAGGGCGGGCGGATATGACATTCTAAGTGATTAGTCTCCATTCCTGTTCGGGAATCGAAGTTTGAGGAAGTGGGCGTTCATCCAATCTTCGTACCCTAGCAATTCTCCCTCGCGCCGTTCCTGCTCAATTCCCCAAACTGGGCTGTCCATCAACTCTATCATCGCGTCAACGCGCCACTCATGAGGCGGTAAAGCAAAGAGAATTCGATGGAGTGCGAAAGGACGATCCTGATTTGGAGGATTGATGTGGTCTCGCCGGATCAGTCTACCCCATTGTACATGCCGGTCGAAGAGTCTCAAATAGCGTAGAACGACATCGGGAAAGCGACCTTCGGCATCGGCAAAGTGTGCAAGCGACTTCTTGTTAGCGAACATAAGGCCAAGTTCACGATTTGTGTGAAGAGTGTAAGGTAGCTGACTGGCAAAGGAGTTCCGCATTTGGATTGAAATCCTACTACGAGTCTTCTCAGGTTTCCAGCTCTCAAGGCTAGCGATTGTATGGCTGCATCTTGCTTTCCAATGCTACCCCAGCCATCTCTCATTCAATGACCGACACACCCAAAACACCGCCCATGAAAGCCGCCATCATTCCGGTGACACCGCTCCAGCAAAATTGCTCGCTGATCTGGTGCACCAAGACGATGAAGGGCGCACTGACTGATCCTGGAGGCGATCTCGATAAACTTAAGGACGGCGTCGCCAAGTCTGGTGTGACGCTGGAGAAAATCCTCATCACGCACGGCCATCTGGACCATTGCGGACAAGCGGGGATGCTGGCGGAGGAATTGGGGCTCCCTATCGAAGGACCGCATAAGGACGATATTTTCTGGATCGAAAAATTGGATGCCGATGGCGCGCGCTATGGCATGGAAGCTAAGAGCTTCACCCCTGATCGCTGGTTGGATCAGGGCGATACGGTAACGGTCGGAGAACTAACACTCGACGTGATCCATTGTCCCGGTCACACGCCCGGACACGTCATTTTCTTCCACGAACCGAGCCGCTTTGCGATTGTCGGCGATGTGATTTTTCAAGGGTCAATCGGGAGGACAGACTTCCCACGCGGCAATCATCAGGACCTGATCGACGCGATCACCCAGCGTCTATGGCCATTGGGCGATGACGTGATGTTCATCCCCGGCCACGGCCCGACCAGCACTTTCGGTCAAGAACGTAAAACCAATGCGTTTGTGAGCGACTACGCGCTTTCCTAAGGGCGCACCCTTTCCGGAGTGCGCAAAGAAGGCGCGCTGCGTGAACAAAGTCAATTACATCAGGCCGTTCATGATCAGCAAAGCGATGATGGCAAGTCCAAGTAATACCAGCATGGTCACAATTGTGCCGATCATGCGGCCAATTCTTGCTGCGCCGTCATCCATACCAAATGCATGTGCAATCCGCGCAAGGAAGTAGATTGCGGCCACATAGGCCAACCATGATGAGCCTTTACCTGACAATTCGATCGCCAGAATCAGTGCAAAAACAAAGGGCGTGTTCTCAACAAAATTCGCCTGAGCGCGCATCCGGCGCTGCAGCGGTTCGTTGCCGCCATCGCCGACACTGATGCTAGTCGCCTGTCTGACGGCGCCAATGCGGATCGACAGCCAAAGAGTCAGAATTGCGGCGGCAGCAGCGGCGGCAAGCGTTACTGGAAGCAATGTCATGAAAGTGGTTCCCCTCTTATTATTTTCGTCCCCATTGCTACCCGCGCGTCGCACAGCTTGCAACGTGCGAATTTTGCGTTATATCGCGCGCTTTCCGCCCTACCGGCATGGACGCTGCGCTCACGGACAATCCTTGTGCGCAAAGCTGCCTTGCCCTAAAGGCGTTTATCGAAACATCCGGCGCAGATCCCTGCGTAAACACACGAATTATTTGAGAAAGTGGCTTAGCCATGGCTGTCCCAAAGAGGAAAGTATCCCCCCATCGTCGCGGCAATCGCCGCTCACACGATTCGTTGAAGGTTGAAGCGTTCCAAGAATGCTCCAACTGCGGTGAACTAAAGCGTCCGCACAATCTGTGCCCCGCTTGCGGCTTTTATAACGGCCGTGAAGTGGTCGTGCCCAAGGGCATCTGACCCGTCTCTAAGAAAGGATCAGGCGCATGACTTTTCCGCGTATCGCTGTTGATGCGATGGGCGGCGATGAAGGCGTGCGCATCATGGTCGAAGGCGCAGCAATCGCTCGCCGTAAGCACGAGAACTTTAAGTTCCTGCTGGTTGGTGATGGACCGCGTATTGAACGCGCGTTGGATGCCCATCCGGGTATGCGCGGTGCGTCCGAAGTCCTCCATTGTGATGATGTGATCAGCGGCGATGAACAGCCGAGCAAGGCTATCCGCCGGGCCAAGACAACCAGTATGGGTCTCGCCGTAAATGCGGTGAAGCAAGGCGATGCAGGCGCTGCGGTTAGCGCAGGTAACACTGGCGCACTGATGGCGATGAGCAAAATCGCGCTACGCACTATGCCCGGCATTGATCGACCGGCCTTGGCGGCTTTGATGCCAACGCTGGAAGCGCATGATGTGGTCATGCTCGATCTGGGTGCCAACACAGAGGCGGATGCTCGCAATCTGGTCCAATTCGCGGTGATGGGCGCAGCCTATTCTCGGATAGTCAATGGCTTTGAAAAACCCAAAGTTCGGCTTCTGAATATCGGCACAGAAGAGATTAAGGGCACCGATGCGTTGCGCGAAGCGGCTGCACGGCTGACTGAGGCCAAAGGGCTGGCGCTGGAATTTGATGGCTTTGTCGAATCGGACAAGATCAATCGCGGCGAAACGCATGTCGTTGTGACTGACGGTTTTTCAGGCAATATCGCGCTTAAGGCGATTGAGGGTTCGGCGCGGTTTGTGACTGACCTGCTCAAACAAGCTTTTACCAGCTCATTCCGTTCGAAAGTCGGTTTTCTTGTTTCGCGCCCAGCGACAGAATTGTTGCGGCATCACCTTGATCCCAACAATCACAATGGCGCGGTCTTTTTGGGCCTCAATGGCGTCGTCGTGAAAAGCCACGGCAGCGCCACGGCAAAAGGCGTTGCTCATGCAGTCGCGGTTGCAGCAAGTCTGCTGGAAAACGAGCTGACACAGCGAATTGCGCAGGATCTCGCCGAATTGGGTGAAGACGCGCTTCGTAAAAATGGCAACGGCCCCAGCAATGATACGTCTGTTGACGCTAAGCGCGGGACAGAAGCGTGACAGGATCACGCGTGTTGGGATCGGGTTCAGCGCTGCCAGCGCGTGTTCTTACCAATGCTGACCTCGCTGCGCAGATCGACACCTCTGACGAATGGATCGTTGAACGCACCGGCATCCGCCAACGTTATATCGCGGGCGAAGGGGAAACGACCGCTACACTGGCCACGCAGGCTGCAATTGCTGCAATCAAAGATGCGGGTCTTGAGCCACAAGACATTGACCTGATCATCGTGGCAACTGCTACCCCCGACAACACCTTCCCGGCGACTGCGACCAAGGTTCAGCATGCGCTGGACTGCAATGGCGGAGTCGCATTTGATGTTGCTGCGGTCTGTTCAGGGTTCCTTTACGCGTTGACGACTGCTGATTCGTTGCTTGCTACCGGCACAGGAAAACGTGCTTTGGTGATCGGAGCTGAGACTTTTAGCCGGATCCTTGACTGGGAAGATCGTACGACTTGCGTGCTATTTGGCGATGGTGCAGGGGCGCTGGTTCTCGAGGCACCCAATGCCGATAACCTGCCAAGCCAAGGCGGTCCCGGCATGATCGCAAGCCGCCTTCATGCTGATGGAGCGCATCACGACTTACTGTATGTCGATGGCGGACCGTCGACGACCCAAACGGTTGGTCATTTGCGTATGAAAGGCCGGGAAGTGTTCCGTCATGCGGTCGTCAATCTAGCCGGTGTTCTGAAAGAAGTAATTGAAGATGCAGGAATTTCTGCGGAACAAATCGACTGGATTGTGCCTCATCAGGCCAATGCGCGAATCCTGGATGCGACAGCCAAAAAGCTGGGCATCGCGCCGGAAAAGGTGATCGTTACGGTCGACAGACATGCCAATACGTCTGCCGCTTCTGTGCCGCTTGCATTCGACGTAGCGCGACGTGATGGGCGGATAAAATCGGGCGATTTGGTGATGTTCGAAGCGATGGGCGGCGGGTTCACATGGGGTGCCAGCCTCGTTCGAATCTGATCGTTTGGCGATCTGTCTGTGCACAAGGCGGACAACAATCCGTGCAGATTGTTAGGGCGCGTTGCGAAATAGACAATAATTCCATACACTCCAGTTATACCAAGTGGTCGCACCACAAAGGGAGAGATGCGTATGATGCGTTCAGTAGGCACGCTTACTAGGGCTGATTTGGCCGAAACTATCAATCGCAAGATGGGCTTTAGCCGAGCGGAATCGCTCGACTTGGTCGAGGTTATCCTCGACAAGATGACTAAGGCGCTGGAAGATGGCGAGAACGTCAAAATCTCTGGTTTTGGCAGTTTTGTGCTGCGCGATAAGAACGAACGAATTGGCCGCAACCCAAAAACCGGTGTCGAAGTTCCGATTACGCCGCGCCGCGTTTTGACGTTCCGGGCGAGCCAATTGCTGAAGGAACGGATTGCAAAGGGCTAATCCGTTGTTTGATCGGCGCCTAGGGAGGTCAAATGGTAGAGTTTGACGACGGCAAGGATGATGATGCGCTTCGCACAATTGGCGAAGTCAGCGAAGGTCTGGGTATCAAGCCCCACGTCCTGCGTTATTGGGAACAACAATTCTCGCTTTTGAATCCGTTAAAGCGCAGCGGCGGTCGGCGGTATTACCGCCCCGCCGATGTCGCTATGGTTGAAGCAATTCATCAACTGGTTGGCGAAGAGGGTTATACGCTCAAAGGCGCTGAAGCGGTTCTGCGGTCGAGCGGTGTTGACGGTCTGGATCGACGGCGAGGCGATCGCCGCGCGGGTGATCGCCGGGCTGGTGAAAGGGTCACTGATGCTGCTGCGTCTGACAAACCGATCAACGCAACCCATTCTGCCGGTGCAATCCCGGTCGAGGAAACCATCGAAAAATTGAAGAACATTCGGACCCGGCTTGCAGCTGCTATCGAAGTTTAGTGTTTTGGTTTTTGTCCGTATGCACCTGAGGCGCAGCCAAAAAAGAACGAGCGGTAAGTCGTTATAAGGCCTTGATATTCAAGTAATTTTGCAAATCCTGAAGCGTTACCGAAATTGGTCGAGTAAGCACCGATCATTGAGAAATCTTGTGCCCCGCGAAGCAGCGTCTTCTCGATCAGAGGCAAAATGGTTTTGAGATGGAATAGGTATAGTGGACGCAGTACCCACCCTTTTGGATCAGAAGCTTCGATAAAGGCAAAACGGCCACCGGGTTTCAATACCCTTGCAGTTAATTCAGCTAAACGCGCATGCTGTTCGCGATTGAACGTCTTCAAACCAAATGTCGAAATCATAAAATCAGCGCTTTCGTCTGGCAGCTTGCTGGCCAATATATCATCTTCGATAAAGGCGATCTTGTGGGCGCGCATTGTGTGCAAGCGATCCAACGCGCGTTTGTGCATGCCAGCAGAAATATCGACGGCGGTGATCTGGTCGATATCAGGATGGGAATGCAGCAAATGCGGCCAAACCTCTCCTGTACCGGCCATCAAATCATAACCGACCGCAGAATTCAGCAAGGTCCCGAGCATCTCGACACATTGCCTGCGCCAGATATTCACAAAACCCAAAGAGCAGAATGTGCTGAATCCAATATATTTCCCAGAACAGCGGTCAAAAACTTCCCGCACATAATCTGGATCGTAGATGTCTTGCAGGGATTGCAGTTCCGGTTCCGTCATTCCGCCGCGATCAAGGTCGCTTCGCCCAGGTCCACGCTGACTAGGCGAGAGACGCCTTTTTCTGCCATCGTCACCCCAAATAGCCGGTGCATACGGCTCATCGTAACCGCGTTATGGGTGACAATCAGATAGCGTGTATTGGTGGTGCGAACCATCGAATCGAGCAGGTCGCAGAAACGTTCGACATTGGCATCATCGAGCGGCGCATCAACCTCATCCAACACGCAAATCGGTGCGGGGTTCGTGAGGAACAGTGCAAAGATCAGTGCGGTTGCGGTTAACGCTTGTTCTCCGCCTGATAACAATGAGAGTGATTGCAAGCGTTTGCCCGGTGGCTGCGCATAGATCTCCAATCCGGCTTCCAGCGGATCGTCTGAATCGACTAAGGCCAAATGCGCTTGCCCGCCTTGAAATAATCGAGTGAACAGGACGCGGAAATGGCCGTCGACTTCTTCAAATGCAGCGCGCAGCCGTTCGCGACCTTCACGATTGAGATTTCCGATTGATCCGCGCAATCGTCCGACCGCTTCGGTAAGCTCGGCCTGCTCGCTGGCGCTGGCACCGTGCTCTTCCTCAATCCGCGCTAGTTCTTCTGCGGCGACCAAATTGACCGGCCCAATTCGCTCTCGGCTGGCGGTTAGCCGGTCCATCTCTTCCGATTCTTCGGCGGCAGGCTTGATGCCTTCCTCGGCAAATTCGAATCTTTCCGAAAGGAGCGGTGGCGGACATTGGAAGCGTTCGCCAGACAGGCGTGCCATCTCGCTGCGGCGCTGTTCTTCATTCTCTGCTCGTGCTGCCAAAGTTGCGCGGCCTTCGCGTGCAACGGTCAATTTTTCTTGAGCATCGGCAAGCGTACGGTCGGCATGGGTGGTGGCTGCTTGGCAGATATCCATCGCGGCCTGCGCTGCTTCCAGCTCTTTCGTCAGCCGTGCCCGCACCGCGTCGCCCTGTTCGATCTCAGTTATCAGAGAGGTGGGTTTTGCGGCGATAACTGCACGTTCTTCCTCAATCTCTTCGAGCCTGCGACCTACCTCCGCCATACGCGCGGCTGCTTCGCCAGACCGCGCTTTCCAGTTGGAGTAATCGGTTTGCTGCGCCGCCAGTCTTTCGCGCGAAACGGCCAGTCCTTGATCATGCGCGGCGAGTTCGGCGAGTGCAGCCTGCACCGTTGATTTGGCGGCTTCGTGTTTGACTTGCGCGGCTTCGAGCGATGCGCGGCCTGCATCCGGCGGAGGCAAGGCGGCACGGGCTTGCTTAGCCGCGTCAAGGTCGCTTTTGGCGCCGCTCAATTGTTCATCAAGGTCGCTGGATGATGCCGCCAACTCTTCGAGCCGGGCGGTGATCCGTTCCTTGGCAGCTTCTGCCTGATCAAAGCTGCGCAAGGCGGCGCGCTCGGTCTCGGTAGCTCCGGCGATTTCGCGTTCTTGCGCGACCAATGCGGTCTGCAACGCCCTTAGCTCCTCGCGCACGGTGGTTTCAGCATCTGACGCGGTTTCGGCGACGGCGCGCAAAGTGGGCAGCTGTGTTTCAAGCTCGCTCAATCGGTTGGCTGCTTCCAGCCGCGCTGCCTCGGCAGAGCCTTCCCCGCGTGCTATGAAGCCGTCCCAGCGGCGCAGATGACCGCTTTTTGTGACCAGCCATTCGCCGGGGCCAAGCGCACGGCGATCGTCGGTATCTGTGCAGTGGACGAGAGCAAGACGGGCACGCAGTTCTTCTGGGCAATCGCGCACATGATCGAGCAAGCTGCCTGCCACCTGCGCAGGTGCATTGCTGCCTGTCCAATAGCGGCCATCTCTAGCTTCTGGAGGAGCGCCTAAGGGGGATTTCGCATCGCGGCCCAAGACGGCGGCGATGGCGCGTTCGTAACCCTTGGCGACGCTGATTTTGTCTAGCGCTGCGGGCAGCCCTTCGCGGCCCTTTGTACGTTTTTCACGTGCTTCACGGTCGCGCGTTAGGGCGGAATATTCGCGCTCAATCCCGGCCAATTCTGCCTTTGCTGTGGCCAGCGCCGCGCCTGCATCATCGCGGGCGGATTGTAGCTCTCCTTTGCGCGTTTGCTCTGTCTCTAACTGGCGGCGCAAACGCGCAACTTCGCTCGACGCCTCTTCCGCTACTTCGCGTGCGGCGGTCACGGCCTGTTCGGTGTCTCCGCCTCCGGCAAGTTCGGCACGGGTTGCAGCGATCCGTTCATCCTCGCGGTTAAACCGGGCGAGGCGCGTTTCGGCTTGCTCAACCGCCGCCTCTGCTACTCGCCATTCGGCTTCAACCCCGGCATGATCGGCGGTCGCTTTCGCCAGCGCGAGTTCGGCTGTACGGCTGGCGCGTTCGGTGTCTTCGCTGCGACTGGTCAGCGCAGGGCGCGCTGCATCGGCATCGGTGACGGTTTTGCGTGAGGCCTCCAGATCGCGTTCCAGCTTTGCTAAGGCGCTCGCGGCATCGCTGGTCAAGCGGTCTGCGGCATCGCGGTCTTCCTCTAACCGAGCGCGCTGGCGGTCGAGATCCTTCAGCCGCGCTTCGGCTGCTTCTAATTTCTCTGACAAAGCCGCCATTCGGTGCCCATGGGCAGACGCATCGTCGCGCCTGTCAGCAAGCTCATCACGCGCCTCAGCGATCTTTGCAGCTGCCTCTACCTGTGCTTTTTGCGCCTCGTCAGCCGCTTGCTTGGCTTCGGCTACCTGCCGGTCGGCTCCTTGCGCGGCGGCGCGTGCCTCGGTTGCGGCCTGCGCCGCATCGCGCCAGCGCGCGAACAGCAAACGGGCCTCGGCTATTTGGATTTGTTCTGACAGTTTAGTGTAGCGTTCCGCCTGTTTGGCCTGTCGTTTGAGCGAGGCCATTTGCGTATCCAGACCCGCCATTAGGTCCTCGAGCCGCTCAAGGTTTTTCTCAGTTGAGCGCAGTTTGCTTTCGGCATCTTTGCGGCGGACATGCAGCCCAGCAATACCGGCGGCTTCCTCCAGCATCATCCGGCGTTCGGCTGGCTTGGCTGAGATGACTTGCGCAATCTTGCCTTGGCTCACCAATGCGGGAGAATGCGCGCCCGTCGCTGCATCGGCAAATGTCAGTGCAACGTCTTTGGCTCGCACATCGCGCCCATTCACGCGGTATGCGCTGCCCGCACCGCGCTCTATTCGCCGAGTGACGACCAGTTCTTCGTCTTGGTCATCACTGGCATGCAGTACGACCTCTGCAAAGGCGCGCGATGGGCGGCTATCGGTTCCGGCAAAGATGACATCTTCCATCCCGCCGGACCGCATCGATTTGGGTGAGCTTTCACCCATGACCCAGCGGATTGCTTCGAGAAGGTTGGATTTACCGCAGCCATTGGGGCCAACAACCCCGGTTAGACCAGGTTCAATGCGCAATTCAGCCGGTTCGACAAAGCTCTTAAAACCGCTGAGCTTGAGTCGGCTGATTTGCATAAGGTTGACCGGGCTCCCGCTTTACTCTTGGCGGGCGCCGGCGCGTTGTAGCGCCGGTTCGAGATCGTTCCACTGGTTCACATCAAGCTTGCGTCCATTGAGCAAGAAAGTCGGTGTGGCTGTTATGTTAAGCTCATCCGCTTGGCTTGTGGAATTGTCAGCGATGGTCTGAATTGTCTCCGAATCCGAAAGGCAGGCGCGCTGTTGATCAGCGGAAAGGCCGCGAGCGGCGAAGAAATCGATCAAGCCGGCTGCTTGCGCGATTTGGACGAAGCGCTGGTCGACCGGAAGGTTCCCGGCGGCTTCGTACGCGGCGCCGTTTTGGTTTACCGCAGCAAATGTCTGTTCAAGATTGCCCCATGCCTGATCCGACAAGACCTGCATGTTCTCTTTTGCTCCGCAGCGGACAAGAGTGGCGATTGTGAGGTCAATCGGGTCACGGACGAGATTGCGTTGTTCAAAGCTGACAACGCCGCTTGCGACATATTCCTTGACACCCGGCTTACCCGTTGCGGCGAAATTCGCGCAGGCACCGCATGTATGGGACGCATATTCGACCAGTTTCAGCGGCGCATCGGGATTGCCCAGCACATAGCCATCTTCTTCGCTAATTGTGACGGTTTCACCCCAATTGGTGCCCTCTGGTGCAGGGATAGCAGCGATCACATCGCCTTCTTCATCGGCACCAGCCTCACTGCCGCAAGCGGCAAGCGCCAAAGCGAGTGGCGCGGCGAGCGAAAGTTTGAAGCCGGTGGTGAAAAATGCACGGGTCGATTTCATGTCGAATGAATCCTCTAGATCTAAGCGGGTAAACTATACGGATGCACCGCCTTAGCGGAAGCGTATTTGCGCAGGCGCTTGTGCAAAAATGTGCCGATTATGGAAAAATGCGCGAATTTTGCGGTCCGGATGGCTCAATCAGGCTCATTTCCAGGACGAAACCGCTCAGCCAGCACAGGGTAGAGACCGGTCCAATTGTGCACATCGACAAGCAATTCTCCGTCGAGCGCAAAGCTGGGCGTGGCCGCAACGGCAAAATCATCGCGGTCTGCATTGCCATTGCTGATCAGCGTCAAGGCGGCCTCATCATCGGCAAGGCAAGTGTTGATATCGGATTTAGAAGTGCCGCGATCCGCAAGCATATCGTCCAAATCGAGCGCTTGAGCAGCATTCAATCGCGCCGCCCGGTCACCGCGCGCCCAGATAGCCTGCTGTGATTGCGGCGCATTGCGCACCTTTTCCATCCAGCTGTCCTGCCGCAATAGATACATGCGGTGACGGTCCTTGAACCCATCTTCGCTGCCGCATTGAACCAGCATTGAAATGGTAAGGTCAATTCCATTGCGGATAACAGGACGCACTTCGACGCTCATATGACCCGGCGCGAGCAGCGCGAGATCCAGTGCGCCTTCGCCTTCGCGTGCGAAAGTCGCGCAGTTTCCGCATGTATAGCTGATAAATTCGATCAAGGCGGCTTCGGCGTCGGGATTGCCAATCAGGTATCCGCGTTCTGTTTGTTCAACTTCGGCATGCCACGATGCACGGCGGCCATTGTCGCCAAAGGCACTGCCAGGATCGGATAGGCCATTGGGCGAATCGTCGCCAGATGATTGGGCCGTTGCTGGAAGCGCCGTGAAAACGGCAATTGTGCTCGCCGCTGCGAGCGCCGCCAAAAATGTCTTTCTCAATTGCCGTCTTCTTTCTTGTCTTTCTCGCCCATGCTGCGGGCCAGCGATTCCAGCACAGTGCGCAGTTCCGGATCGCCAATATCGCGCAAACTGTCACCCAATTCCATCGGAATGGGTTTGAGCGAGGGTGGTGGTTTTCGCTTTTCATCTACAGGAGGCGGCTTAACCACGCCTTGCCGGATTTTGACGCGAGCCACAGCGTTATAGCCAAAAAAGCGGTTCACCCGCTCCATAATCTCTGGGATCACTTGTTGGATCAGCGGTGCGTGGGCGGGGCTGACGACGAGCTGAAGGATGCCTTCGGATTTTTCGCCGGGGGGAAAGCGGATCGCCTCGGGTGCGCAAACACGCGAATGGGTGGGGCCAACAATTTCGGGCCAGCGGGTGACAACCGAACTTTGAACAAAGCCAAAGCGCCGAAATGCCGTGCGGCCGATCTCTGGCATAAGGTCGCCGATTGCCTTTGCACCCCTACCGCGCGGACGTTCATAGGGTCTTGCGGTTTTGCGCGGACGCGATGGCTTCTTGGCCGATCCATTGGTAGGTTTCTTGGACCCAAGTTTATCGCTGTCGCTTCCCATGATGCGGCCAGCCATGCCATAGGCCTCTCGTGACCGCCAGCATCTCTGACATTCTGCTCCACTGGTATGACCGCAATGCGCGTATTTTGCCGTGGCGCAATCCTCCCGGTGAACCACTGCCGCAGGACGCGGCTTGGCCGTATAGTGTGTGGCTATCCGAAGTGATGCTGCAACAGACCACGGTCGCTGCGGTAAAGCCCTATTTCGCCAAGTTCACCACCAAATGGCCGACCGTGTTCGATCTTGCCGCCGCGAATGAGGGTGACGTCATGGCGGCATGGGCAGGCTTGGGATATTATTCCCGTGCACGCAATCTGGTGAAATGCGCGGCGGAAGTGGCAGCGCGCGGCGGTTTTCCTGAGACCGAAGAAGAGTTGCGAGAGCTACCGGGGCTAGGCGCTTATACCGCCGCTGCGATCGCTGCGATTGCATTTGGGCAGCGCGCAGTTGTAGTTGATGCGAATGTCGAACGAGTGGTGGCGCGCTTATTTGCGATTGAAGAACCGCTACCCGCTGCGCGCAAAGCGATTAGAGTGCGGGCCGAGGAAATCACGCCGCAATTGCGCTCTGGCGATTTTGCGCAGGGCCTGATGGATCTTGGCTCACAAATCTGCACCGGCAAATCACCGCGCTGCCTGCTTTGCCCGCTGTCTGAGCAATGCGCGGGCCGTAGAACCGGAGAGCCCGAACGTCTGCCGGTCAAACCTCCCCAGAAAGCAAAACCTGAGCGGCGCGGCACAGCGTATTGGATTGAGCGCGATTCAGGCGTCACACGCGAAGTGTGGCTTGTCACAAGGCCCGGTCAGGGGATGCTGGGAGGGATGCGGGCGCTGCCTGATGACGGTTGGACGGCGCGCATGGATGGCACGGGGCATCCGCCAGTCAAGGGTGATGCACAAGATTGCGGGGCAGTTCACCACACCTTCACTCACGCGCACCTAACGCTTAAAGTGGTGCGGATCGCATCCTACGACCAACCATCAGGAAAGGGTGAGTGGTGGCCAATTGAGCGGATCGAGGAGGCGGGTTTTCCGACCTTGTTTGCCAAGGTTGCGCGATTGGCCTGCAATCAGAGTTAAAAAATTCCACCGCCTAAAGTAAGGCGGACTGCTGCGATCAACAGGACGATCAGGCAGAAATTACGCCCACCATCGCTCGATGAAAGTGCGCCAAAAATGATCCCGATCATGATGAGCGGCAAAGCAAGCCAATTGCCCCAACCCAGCAAAGGAATCTGAGACGGGATGACGATGACGAGGCTGATTAACCCAAAGAGGAATGCGAGTATGTTGAACATGTGTGTTATATAAGCACTACACCATGATATTTCAACGGTGAAGCCAGTCTCTTTTGACCACGCAATTGACGCCTTGCCCCCATTGCCCCACAAATCAAAAAAAACCCTTCGGAGAATCCCCAATGGCTTTTCGCAATTTTGAACCCAATGCTCTTTCACGCCGTTCGCTGTTTCGCGGCGGGGCCTATATGGCGGCGGGAGCCGCTATGGCAACATTGCCATTTGGTCGCCAGCTTATGGCGATGCACGATGTTGGCGGAGCATGGCCTAATGTCGCCGCGCTGGCAGAAAAGTACGTTTCCGAAGGCAAGGTCGCGAATCTCTTCCTTACATTCGGTCATGGTCAGGAAGACCACGCCCATACTGTCGGCGGCGGCACGTTGGCCATCAATGGCACAGCACAGGTCGATCAGAATTCGCTTTACCGCATCTATTCGATGACCAAGCCGATCACAGGTATGGCAATCATGATGTTGATTAATGAGGGCAAACTTGGGCTCGACATGCCGCTCTATGAAGTGCTCCCGGCGTTTCGCGATATGCAGGTGCTGGTCGATCCAGACGGAGCGATCGGCGATACTGTCCCCGCAGATAAGCCGATCACGATCCGTCAATTACTGACGCATACGGCAGGACTCGGCTACACAATCATTTCTAAAGGCGAACTTTTAGACGCTTATGTCGAAAACGGGATTGTTGGCGGACGCGTCAGCCGCTTCCCGATACCCGGCGTGCCCAACCCTATACCTGCACCGGGCCTTGAAGTATGGGCAGACCGGCTGGCAACAATCCCGCTCGCCTATCAGCCTGCGACCAAATGGAGCTATTCGGTTAGCATCGATTTGCTTGGCCGAGTGATCGAAGTCGCATCTGGAATGGAATTCGAAGCTTTCTTGAAAGCGCGCTTTTTCGAACCGCTGGGTATGGACAGCACATGGATGACCGTGCCCGAAAGCGAAAAAGGCCGTTTGACAGACAATTACGGCGTCTTGGGAGGCACCCTGCTTCCACTCGATCCAGGGTCCAACTCGATCTACCTTGATGCACCGAAAGTACCTTCGGGTGGCGGCGGTTTGGTGTCGAGCCCCAAGGATTACGATCGCTTCCTGCGTATGCTACTAGGCCACGGTATGCTCGGCAATGAGCGGGTGATGAGCGAAGAAGCGGTGCGCATTGGCATCTCCGATTTGGTACCAGAAACCGTGGATCTGACCGGATCATGGATGGAAGGTCAGGGACATGGCGCTGGCGGTCGTTCCATTAATGGCACATTCGGTTGGGGCGGAGCGGCAGGCACACTGGCTGCAGTCGATTACAATGCAGGTCTTCGCGCCGCGATGTGGACCCAATATATGCCAAGCGACACCTATACGATCCGCGATGAATATCTCGCCGCGCTCGCAGCCGATATCGGCGCGAATTATGATGCCATCGATAGCCGGGCAACCGGCATCTGATGGGGACCCGCGCAATGGGGCCGCTTGGACACACTGAGCTTCACGGGACCGGGCCAATTGCGTTCGCAGGGTCGCCGATTGATCGTTCAGATCATATCCGCACCGATCCAGAGGCCTTGGCGGGATTGATGAACTGGCGGGCGAAAGTCCTATTGCTCGATGGATTGCTGCCGCAAATGGATGATGCTGGCGGATTGCTTTGGGGCACTCTGGCAGACATTGCAGAAGATGCTGAGCTGGTGTTTCTTGGCATGCTCAATGAAAAAGCGTGCTTCGCGGCTGTCCCAGATTCGGGTGCGACCGGTCCAGCCTATGCAATGCCGCGCGCTTGGCAAGCAATCCAACTGCTGTCTCCTGGCGATCTTGCGATTTATGGCGGCGCGCGCAGCCTAGTCGATTGGCATGCGAGGCACCGATTTTGCGCAAATTGCGGCACCGGGACGAAGCCAACAAAAGGCGGCTGGCAGCGAAACTGTGGAGCCTGCGGCGCGCAGCATTTTCCACGCACCGATCCGGTCACAATCATGCTTGTTGAGAATGAGGGCAGGCTGCTTTTGGGCCGCCAGCCGCGCTTTCCACCGCGCAGTTTCTCCGCGCTTGCTGGCTTTGTCGAACCAGGCGAAACTATCGAGGAAGCGGTCGCACGCGAAGTCCACGAAGAAGCAGGCCTGCATGTGCGCGATGTCCAATATATCGCGACCCAGCCTTGGCCATTTCCCAGTCAGTTGATGATCGGTTGCTATTCGCAAACCGATGAAACCGAGATCACGCTGGATATCGAAGAATTGGAAGAAGCGCGCTGGTTCACGCGAGATGAAGTGCAACATGCTATGGACACGATAGGCAGCGAGCAGGGGCCGTTTAACGCCCCACCAGCCGCAGCCATCGCGCATAGTTTACTCAAATGGTGGTTGGAGAAACCGGAATGAGTGCATCAGACAAACTCACCATCGACATCTATTCCGATGTGATGTGCCCATGGTGCGCAATTGGTTATGGCCAATTGACCAAGGCTCTGGACGAATTGGACGGCGAGATCGAAGCACAAATTCGCTGGCGTCCGTTTGAACTGAACCCAGATATGCCGGAAGCTGGCGAAGAGCAAGAAACGCATCTCCGCCGCAAATATGGCCGCTCTGCCGAAGAAGGTTCAAAAGTACGCGGCCAGATGAAAGCGATTGCAGAAGAAGCGGGCGTTTCGCTTTCTTACGAAGGTGATGAAGGTGAACCGGCAGACGCCCCGCCTGCGATGATGTGGAACACGCGTGAGTGCCACAAATTGCTGGGCTTTGCGCTAGAACAAGCAGGGCCAGAGGTGCAGACGCAGCTGAAACTCGCTTTGTTCAAGGCGCATTTCAACCGCCGCGAACGGCTGGCTGATCGCGACATATTGCTCAACATCGCCGCCAGCGTTGGCCTGCACCGTCAGGCGGCAAAGGCTGCGCTCGATGATGTCGATCTCGAAGCGCGCGTTGTCGCCGAAGAACAGCAAGCATGGGATTTCAACATTAGCGGCGTGCCTGCGATGATCGTGAATGACAAATTTATGATCCCCGGCGCGCAGCCGCCCGAAACGTATGTGAACTTGTTGCGCCGTGTGGCCGAAAAGAGCCGAGCCGCTGCATGACTGGCGTGTTTAACCCGCAAACTGCCGTCATTTCAGGCGGCGCGAGCGGGATTGGATTGGCGATTGCCAAGCGAATGGCCGGGCAAGGTGCGAAGGTCATAATTGCTGATCTCGCCGGACCCGCGCTCGACCGGGTAAAGGCGCTGGAAAACATCACCGCGATCTTCTGCGACGTTTCGGATCTTGGCCAACTTGAAGCGCTTGCTGATGCCGCTTTCGCGCAATTTGAAACCGTCGATCTGGTGCTCAACAATGCTGGGCAAGGCGGCGTGCATGGCCCTATGTGGGAGGTTGATCCTGACGTTGCTCGTGCCCATTTCGACGTGAATTTCTGGGGCATTTGGAATGGCTGCCGAGCCTTTGCCCCGCTTGGCCCCGAAAGATTTATGAAATTCGGCATGGATGTTGATCAATATGTCGATATCGTGCTGCCGCAAATCCAATCGCGCCGACGTTTCGTAGTTAGTCATGGCTACAACAAAGTGCGTATCGATGAACGGATGAACGAGTTGGCTGCGAGCTATGATAAGTTTGCCTTGCCAGCGCACGAAGATGCAAAACATGATGTGCAGTTAGTCATAGCGCAAATGCGGAACGCAGCAGGCAAGAGTTGACGTCGCAAGGATAAAACGGGGACGATGGGCATATGGGAAAGTCAGCTAAAAGTTTGACCGTGGTGGCGGTGGTCACAATCATAGCGCTGGTCTTTGCGTATTTCGCAGGTGTGGGAAGCGCTGAAATCTACGGATATTCTGCGCTCTATGTGTGCGGATGGATTGCCTTACTGGTCAACTGGCTCACATTCATCCCGTCGGCAATAGCGCAGTCAGACAAGTTTTACGATACGATGGGGGCGGTGACATATCTGTCCGTCATCGCATTTGCCTGCGCTGTGGCATGGCCATTGGACCTGCGCGGAATGGTGATCGCTGCGATGGTGGCGATTTGGACTGTCAGGTTGGGATCGTTTCTGTTCGCGCGCATTCACGCAGCAGGCGGCAGCGATAGCCGGTTTGAGAAGATCAAGGTCAATCCCGCGCGTTTTCTGGTCGCCTGGACATTGCAAGCGTTCTGGGTGATCTTGACAGCCTCAGCAGCGCTCGCCGCGATTACGGCGACGGAGCGCGCAGAGATTGGACCGTTCTTTTGGATTGGAGCGGCCATCTGGGTAATCGGTTTCACATTTGAAGTCGCTGCCGATCGGCAAAAAGGCGCCTTTAAAAGCAACCCTGCGAATAAGGGCAAATTCATCACTACCGGCCTTTGGGCATGGTCGCGCCATCCTAATTATTTTGGCGAGATCACATTGTGGACCGGCATTCTTGTGATGGCGATCCCGGCCTTATTCGGCCTGTCATGGCTGGTGGTGATCTCTCCGATCTTTGTCTTCCTGTTGCTGACCAAGGTGAGCGGAATCAACCTTCAGGATGTGCAGGCGAAAGAGCGCTGGGGTGATGATCCAGAATATCAAACCTATCGCAGCGCCACGCCCGCTTTGTTTCCTCGCCCGCCAAAAAAGTAATGTATAGCTCAAAATCTCGATCCCCAACCAATGGAGTATCTTGCCATGACCCGCATAACCAAAGCCCGACTTATCGCCGCTACGCCCTTGATCGCTTTGCTGGCCGCTTGCGGTGACAACTCTGAAACCGAGGAAGTAATAGAGAATGTGGCGAGCCTCGACGTGCCTGCTGAAATCGCACAGCGTCAGGACAATTTTGAAGGGATTGGCGACAGCTTCAAGGTCATCCGCGAGCAGCTTGAAGGTGACGCACCTGATATGGCCGCAATTCAAGAGGCAGCAGGCGATATCAACACGCGCCTTCAACGTTTGCCAGACCTGTTTCCCGAAGGCACCAGTGTTGAAGCAGGCTTTGACACAGAGGCTCTGGCCACGATCTGGGAAGACCGTGAAGGATTTGATGAGGCGATTCAGAACGCCGTCGCTGCGAGTGAAGAAATGATGGCAGTGGCAGCTTCCGGTGATCCGGCGGCAGTTGGCGAACAAGTCGGCAATCTAGGTCTCAATGGCTGTAAGGCCTGCCACGACAAATTCCGCGTCGACGACGATTGACCCCAAAGGGGCAGAACATGGCTCATGACACCCATGCGGTAAGCATATGGGATTTGCCGGTGCGGCTGACGCATTGGGCGCTCGCCGTGCTGGTCCCGGCCATGTGGTTCACTGCCGACAGTTCACTGTGGTGGTGGCACACACGCATTGGTCATGTGCTGCTAGGGCTTCTGATCTTTCGGGTGATCTGGGGCTTTGTCGGCACCGATACGGCGCGGTTCTCCAACTTCGTTCGCGGGCCGGCGCGCGTGATCGCCTATCTGCGCGGAAACTACGATGTAAAGGCGCATATCGGCCATAGCCCGCTGGGTGCGCTGTCGGTGATTGCAATGCTGGGCGTGATTGCAGCGCAGGTTGGCATGGGGCTGTTCGCGGGCGATCCCTATGACGGCGCAACCGGGCCATTGAACGCACTGGTGGGCGTCGGCACCGCCGATTGGATCACTGACACGCATGAATGGTTTGTCTATGTGGTGGCGGGCATGATCGGCCTGCATCTGGCTGCGATTGCGATCTATGTCGGCGTGAAAAAGCAGTCGCTTGTGGGCCCCATGGTAGCGGGCAAGGGCGAGGCCGAGGAAGGCGTCGAAGGCAATTCGCGCGCGTCCTTTGCCCGGTTTGCGATTTGCGCTGGGGCGGCGATTGGTGTTGCGGCTTGGGTCTGGTTTGGCGCTTGGCCGCTGGGGTAGCGTGGATGTGCTCGGCGGCGCGTCTTTCGCCTGCTAACGACCCAATAGTTGCCGTGAGCAAATGCGGTTTGATCATCCAATCGGACTACGGGCGGCTTCCATACCTCTGCTCTCCCGCCTTCCGCATCTCGTCTAGTGTCTGGCCGGGTGCTGGCTCCAAGTATGCGCGGTCTGGTGCTTCCCCCTGAGGGCACTTCGTTGGTTTGGCACCGTTTTCGATCCGCAGGATGTTGTAGCCGCTCGCGGTACTACGTCGCAGCCACCATCTTCGAGCGCCTAGATCGCTGCGCCAATAAGTGTGCTGAACAGAAAGTGCAGTAACTTCCCTTGCCTCAATTTGTCCTTCGATAACCCGATCGATCTTCAGGTCGATAAAGTAGGGCCAAGAAAGAATAATGTAGCCATCGTCTGACTGCGCATAGTCGCTCGGAACTTGGCCAATACCAAAACATCGAAACACTCTTCTGTTCGCTGTGCGGAGGTCACTGCCGTAGACGTTGCGTAACTGCTAGCTGCTAACGATGTGACTGCGATGACGTAGGACCGTAACCAGTTCATGGGCCTGTATAGTTGAGGAATGACTGAAAACCACCCCAAAAGCTGACTCAGGCACGTCCCCTCAAATCAGCCCCAGCCGCTCCAACTTACCCGCTAGTTTGCCCGGCAGCGCGTCGCCAATGTCATCGCCCTCGGCCACGTCCAGCGGGGCCTTATCCTCTGCGAGATACCGCCACCCTTGATGCGCGCGTTTGCGTTGTTGGTGGACGCGCACCAGCACTGGTTTCAGATTGATGTACCAGCGGCCCTCAGGCGTTTCCGTAAAGCTCAGGATTTCTGACCGCGCGACCAGCGAATGGTTCAATATCCAATAAAGCGATCCGCCGATCATCTCCTCATGCCGCTTGGGGCGGTATTTGGTCGTCAGCTGTTTGGGCTCTGTTGCACCTTCACGATACCACCCGGCAAGGTCGTCATAGCTCTTCGCGCCGAACGCGATCTTGGTCATATTGAGCGGCATGGGTCTAACTTAAGCGAAAACAGGATCATTGCGAGCCACATGGTGAAGCAATCCACCATGTTCGCATATTGGCTGGCATTTACAGCGGCGCGAGCCCGGCCACCACGGCCAAACCAAGGAAAGCGAGGAAGCCCATCGAATCCGTGATCATCGTCACAAATACGGATGAGGCAACCGCCGGGTCCTGACCCAGCCGCTCAAAAATCACGGGTACCAACACGCCCGCAAGGCCCGCCACTACGATATTGAGCACCATGGCGGCCGCAATGACCGCGCCCATCATTGGGGTGAACAATAGTCCCGCGGCAACTCCGATTAACACCGCAATTGTGACACCGTTCAGCAGCGCGACGCGCAGTTCGCGCCAGACTATCCGCCACGTATTCGCGCGCGTCAGCTGATTGGTCGCAATCGCGCGCACCGCCACCGCCATTGTCTGCGTGCCCGCATTGCCGCCAATGCTAGCAACTATCGGCATCAACACCGCCAGCGCCACAAGCGACTCAATCGCGGCGCCAAAGAATGCGATAATCACCGACGCGACCACGGCTGTGCCCAAATTGGCGACCAACCAACGCACTCGGCTGGAAAAGGCTTCTCTGATCGGTTCGTTGATGTCGCCGTCGCCCGCACCGGACAAAAGCAATGCATCCTCGCCCGCTTCTTCGGAAATGATGTGGACGATATCATCGACCGTCATTTGCCCGACCAAGCGCCCGCTTTCATCCACCACAGCGGCGGAGATCAGAGCGTATTTCTGGAACATCAGCGCGGCCTCTTCCTGATCCATTGTCACTGGGATCAGCGTTTGATCGCGCTTCATCACATCGGTCAATTTAATGCTGCGGGGCGAGGTCAATATCCAGTTGAGCGCACAAGTGCCCACCGGATGATGCGCCGCATCGATCACGAAGACCTCAAAGAAATCGTGCTCCAGATCGCCTTCGGTACGCAGATAATCGATTAGGTCACCGATGGTCAGATGTTCGGGCACCGCCATAACGTGGCGGTTCATCAGGCGGCCAGCGGTTTCCTCGGGATAGGATAGCGCGCTTTCCACTGCGGCCTGCGTCTCTGGCTCCAGCTCGGCGATAATCGCTTTCTGGTCGTCTTCGTCCAAATCTTCGAGCAACTGGACGGCGTCGTCGGTCTCAAGTTCTTCGGCGATGGTCGCGACATCGGCGGGGGCCAGCGCCTCCATCATCAATTCGCGGACGTGATCATTCAGTTCCGCGACCACTTCTGGTGACATCAGATCGGTGATCGCAAAGGCCAGATGCGTGCGGTCTTCGCGCCCAAACAATTCGAGCAAATCGGCGATGTCGGCGGGGTGGAGCGGCTCCACCAACTCATACACCGCAGCCTGATCGCCAGCATCCAGCGCAGCCTCAACCGCGCTCACATATTCAGGTTTCAGCCGGTTCTCTTCGTCGTGCCGTTCATCATCCACCCGATCATCTGGGCGTACCATTTCTGCCTGACTCGCGCCGGGCGCATCACCGTGTTCTGACCGATCTTCCATCAGCAGGTTGTCATCAAGGGGGCTATCATCGGCCATGAAGGCGGGTTTAGAGTCGAGGCCATGAATTGCAAGAAAAGGTGAGCGGTGCATGGGTGACAGCGCGGCGCAAACTCGTTAGGCGTGCGCGCAAATCACTTTAGGAGACACCACAATGGCCGACAGCACGCTTACATTCACGCTCGACACCGGCGACGGGACAGGCAAAGACGTTGTTATCAAACTGCGCCCCGATCTGGCCCCCGGACATGTCGAACGCATCACCGATCTCGCCAAAGAGGGCTTCTATGATGGCGTGGTGTTCCACCGCGTGATCCCCGGCTTTATGGCCCAAGGCGGCGACCCAACCGGTACCGGCATGGGCGGCAGCGACCGTCCTGACATTGCCGCTGAATTCAACGCAGAACCGCACACCGAAGGCACCTGCTCAATGGCTCGTTCGCAAATGCCGGACAGCGCCAACAGCCAGTTCTTCATCTGCTTCGAAGATTCGCATTTCCTAGACGGCCAATACACCGTTTGGGGTCAGGTTGAGAGCGGCATGGAACACGTCCACGCTCTGCCAAAAGGCGAACCCCCCGCGCAGCCAGGTAAGATTGTTAAAGCTACTGTTGCTTGAAATCGTTGCATCCTGCGAGTGTCATAAGGCGATGGGACCTTTCGCCCTGGGCACAGTATGATCTCGCGTGGATGTTAACGCAGTCCGCTCAGTCCGCAATCGAGGGTCTACAGGGCGAACTGAATGGCGAATATGAACTGGAGGGTGGAATTGCAGTACACCGCTCAGCGGAGATCGAGCAGGGTGCGGTTCTTAAGGTTCCGGTAATTATCGGACCTTCCAGTTTTGTGGCGGCTGGCGCATATCTGCGGGGCGGCGTCTGGCTAGAGGAGAGCTGTATTGTCGGTCCGGCTTGTGAATTGAAGACGTGCTTTATGTTCGCGGGCGCCAAGATCGCACATCTTTCGTTTTGCGGGGATTCCGTGATGGGGGAGGGTGTGAATATCGAGGCAGGCGCGATGATCGCAAATTACCGCAACGAAAGAGATGAAAAGCGTATTGTTATTCATACGGAGGGCGACAGGATCGACACGGGTACCGACAAATTCGGGATGCTTTGCGGTGATGACGTTCGGATAGGGGCAAACGCTGTCATTGCACCGGGCGCAATCTTGCAGCCAGCGGCACGCGTCGGGAGACTAGCCTTGATCGACCAATCGATCGGAAAATGACGCGGTTGGTTCGAACCTGTTTCGGCATTCTGTGCCTCCTCGCCCTTTCCGCCTGTGTCACCTATCCCGACATCTCGCAATCGCGCAGCCCTTGCCGGATGGAGCCGGGCGGGTGGTGCGCATTTGTGCGGCAAGCTGCGGTGGAGGTCTATCCTTACGCCATCGCCGCCACCAATGCCTATACGGGCGACGATGATGTCTATGTCGATGTCGGCCCGGTGCTGGAGCCGCTCGAACGGCTCGACATAGCCAAAGAGGACGCTGATGTTGGCTTTGGTTATGAACTGTTCGCGCAATATGCGCCGCTCAGCGAAGGCGACCCAGACCGCAAACCCATCGCCCGTATTCTCGCCTATCGCGGCACCGATTTCGATGGATTCACCGATATATTCTACGGCACACTTCGCAGCACTCAGATCAACATAGCGCTGCTATATTTCGAAGCCGAACGCGCGCGAGCAGAATTTGCAGACGACATTCCATGGATCGTCACCGGCCATTCACTGGGTGGGGCGCTCGCGACCGAAGTCTCGATCCGTTATCCCGAAGTGCGCGCCTATATGTTCAACACCTCGCCATTCTACGCAGGCGATGGGATGGCGAATGACGTGCGGCGCACGGTCTTCAACGAACGCGGAGAGGTGCTACGGCGTTTTTCTCGAAACGAGCCTGCCCCAGCGGCGGAGGTCTTCACCCTCAATTGCCGCCCCCAAAGCAGCACTTTCACAAAGCACAAAATTCGCCTGCTGGCAGACTGCATCGTCTGGATTGCAGCCTATGGTGACAGTGAGGCAGGCGCGGTGGTGGATGCCAACGCTGTGCCCAAGCCAAAGGTTGAATGCGGAGAAGGCGACAAACCACATCCCGGCACCGAATTTCGTCCCGTGGTCCCCTGCGTGCATCAGGCACGGCGGGCGAGGGGTGAGGCTCCAATTGAACGCCAGATTGAACCGCGCCGCGCTTCCCGCTAGGTGCGCGGCAATATGAAACCGATTACACCTCCTCGCGTTGCGCCGAATGAGCGCCCTCAGACCTATCGCGTCAAAAGTTTTGGCTGCCAAATGAACGTCTATGATGGCGAACGTATGGGAGAGATGCTGGACGAACAGGGTATGTCCGCCGCGTCCGAAGGCGAGGACGCCGATCTGGTGGTGCTCAACACTTGCCACATTCGCGAAAAGGCAGCGGAGAAGATCTATTCCGATATTGGCCGCCTGACCAAGGGTAAGACCCAGAAGAAAGCGCCAATGATTGCGGTTGCTGGCTGCGTTGCCCAGGCAGAGGGCGAAGAGATCATGAAGCGCGCTCCGGCAGTAAGCATGGTGGTTGGCCCGCAAGCCTATCACCGTCTGCCTGATATGTTGGACAAGGCGGTGAAGGGCGAGCGCGCGACCGATACTGATATGCCCGCCATTGCGAAATTCAGTGCGCTACCGGTGCGTAAGAAACGGACCCCAACAGCATTCCTGACCGTGCAAGAAGGGTGCGACAAATTCTGTACCTATTGTGTGGTGCCCTACACGCGCGGTGCGGAGATCTCCCGCCCGTTTGGCGATTTGATTTCAGAAGCACAGGGACTAGTCGAAAGCGGCGCGCGCGAAATCACTTTGCTGGGACAGAATGTAAATGCGTGGGGCGGTGAAAATGAAAAAGGCATCGCTCAAGGTCTCGACGGGCTGATAAGACAGCTTGCCAAGATACCGAAATTGCAGCGCATTCGCTACACAACCAGTCACCCCAATGACTTCACGCCGGGGTTGATTGCGGCCCATGCTGAAGTCGATAAATTGATGCCGTATCTGCACCTTCCGGTGCAATCCGGCAGCGACCGGGTGCTGAAAGCGATGAACCGTCAGCACACCGCAGAGGGGTATTTGCGGCTGCTAGAACAGATGCGGGCGGCGCGTCCTGATATAGCATTGTCAGGCGATTTCATTGTCGGTTTTCCGGGAGAGACAGAAGCTGAGTTTGAAGAGACGCTGAGCTTGGTGGACGAGGTTCGCTATGCGCAGGCCTACAGCTTCAAATATTCGCCGCGTCCCGGCACGCCGGCCGCGACGATGGACAATCAAATCCCCCGCGAAGTGATGGATGACCGATTGCAACGCCTGCAAGCGCGCCTCAACCGCGATCAACTCGCCTTTAACGCCGCCAGCGTCGGCAAGTCTTGCACTGTGCTGGTCGAACGCAAGGGCAAGCTGCCCGGCCAATGGCTGGGCAAATCACCATGGCTGCAATCGGTTTGGTTTGCCGATGAAGAATGGGGCGAGGCCGAACTTGGCGACATGGTAGAAGTCGACGTGATCGACGCTGGCGCAAATTCGGTACAGGGCGTTCTGCGCCAGGCAGCTTTGACCTGATTCAAGGCGTAAAAGCGTCACTGCGGCGTTACACACAAGCAACTTTCCACTACCATTCCGGGGTCTCCAGCTTGCTTTGATGCGCGACTGGCTTACCTTTCCGACTCGCAGCAAAGGAGAATTTGCACAAACTTATGGGCCGCAGACCAACCAGCGCAATCGATCCGGCAGTTCTGCCCGATTCCATCCGTCCAACCGAAGCAACACGCGCGCAGGCGGAGATTTCTTTTGAGAACCAGTCGCTGCTGACGGCGTTGTTCGGGCAGTTCGATGCCAACCTAGTGCAGGTTGAAAACCGGCTAGGCGTCATCATCCATGCGCGCGGCGGCCAACTTGTGATCGAAGGGCCAGAGGATGCCGTGGCGCGGGCACGAGACACGCTGACCACCATGTATGACCGTTTGGCCTTGGGTCAGGAACTGGATGCAGGCGCGATTGAAGCGTTGATTAGCATGTCGAATGAGCCGACTTTGGACGGTATCGTTTCGGCAAAGACGGGCGAGCCTCCCATAATGATCCGCACGCGGCGCAAGACGATTGTGCCGCGCTCCGCGATGCAGACGACCTATATGCGATCTCTGGTGCGGGATGATATCATCTTTGCATTGGGCCCAGCCGGAACGGGTAAGACCTATCTCGCCGTGGCGCAGGCTGTCAGCCAGCTCATTTCGGGCAGTGTACAGCGCCTGATCCTATCTCGTCCTGCGGTGGAGGCGGGGGAGAAACTCGGCTTTCTGCCCGGCGATATGAAGGACAAGGTCGATCCCTATCTACGCCCGCTCTATGACGCGCTTAACGATTGCATGCCGCCCGAACAGGTCGAGCGTCGGATCGCGTCGGGAGAGATCGAGATCGCCCCCATCGCCTTTATGCGTGGGCGTACGCTTGCCGATGCCTTTGTGATTTTGGATGAAGCGCAGAACACGACCAAAGAACAGATGAAAATGTTCCTCACCCGCTTTGGCCAGAACAGCAGAATGGTGGTGTGCGGCGATCCTCGCCAAGTAGACATCCCCGGCGGCGACCGCATGAGCGGGCTCGCTGATGCGGTTGAAAAGCTCGAAGGTACTGAGGGTTTCGGCACAATCCGGTTCAGCGCGTCTGACGTGGTGCGGCATCCCATCGTGGGCCGCATTGTGGAGGCCTATGAGGGCGAGGGGTGATCGGGCAATCGCCTGATTGCGGGACGGTGTCGGCGGTCTAAATGCCGTTTTGAATTAGTGGCTTTCTTTAAGCTATGGAGCTGACGCGCGTGACCATAACCAAACGGGTGAATTCAAACGGAGAATTGAGATGTGATAGGCTTTTTTGGGGCTAGTTGGTCTTGAGTATGAACTGACCTATCGCGCTTCCGCAATCGTCGTATCTTTTTGGGCAGGGTCCCGCGATTTAACCAGTGGCACCAGTTCGTCTGTTTTCAGCGGCTTCGACACAAAATATCCTTGAGCGTAATCGCATTCGACCTCGCGAAGGAATGCCAGACACTCTTCCTCTTCTACGCCTTCGCCGACGACCCTTAAGCCAAGCGAATGAGCCAATTGAATTGTCGACCGGACTAACAATGCGTCGCTTTTCTCGACATGCGCGTTTTGTACAAAAGTGCGGTCAATTTTGAGCTCTGTCAACGGCAAGAGCTGAAGGTAACTCAGGGTCGATTGTCCTGTGCCATAATCATCCATCGAAACTTCGACACCAAGATCACGGAACCGCATCAAATTGCGCGCTGCCAGATCGGGATTGTGCATTGTTGCCGATTCAGTGATTTCAAAAATCAGCCGATCTCGCGGCACGCCCGTCTCGCAAAGTGTGCGCTCCGCCGCAGTCACAAAACTTTCAGAACTGATCAATGTCGCGGAGATATTGACAGCTGCTGAAATCGCCACATCGTTGTCACTCCATTCACGAAGATCTTTGATCGTCTGTTGAAGCACAAACAGTGTAAGCAATTCTATCCGATTTGTTTCTTCGGCTAAAGGAATGAACGTATCGGGACTTAAATTGCCGCGTGTTGGATGCTGCCAGCGAACCAGAGCTTCCACGCTTTCAATTTGGTTGGTCGATAGGCGGAGTTTCGGTTGGTAATGCACTGCTATTTGTCCGCTGGTAATCGCTTCATCGAGTTCGCCCATGAGCGAAATGCGCTGTTCAATTAACGTAGCTTCGGCGTCTTCGTGCGCATGCCAAACCTTGCCAGTTTTGGCTGCTTGACCGGCTGCGCGTGAGGCGGCGGCTAGATCACCATCTGTTGCAACACCAAACGCCAATGACACGTCGATCCGTCTTCCAGTTATATCGATCGGCTTGCGAAGAGCTTTCTCAATTGCTGTAAATTGCTCGGTAAGGGCCTGAAGGTCGCTATGTGTCCATGCAAGGATACGAGCATCGGCGCGGAAAATTGTGCTGATACCAGCCGACGATTGCAATCGTTCCGCCAGCCTTCGAATAAACGAGCCGCTCTTGTCTTTACCCAGCACAGTTTGGATGGAATCGAAGTCCTTGATAAATGCCGTTCCAACGAACTGAGCGTTCGCCTTTCCCGTTCTGGCAAAGGCAAATGCATTTGGAAGCGAACTTTCTCCATCGATTTGCGATTTCGCTCGCAGTTCGGCGCGGGCAATTCGAATGATTTGGGCGGTGCCTGTGATAGTGAGAATGATAAGCGCCGGAACGATTTCGAGTATAGTCGCGGCACCGTGATAAGCGACGGCTTGGACAACAAACAATGTTAAGAAGCCGCCCACTATGGTTAGCGTTAACCTTCGATACGACTTGGCACCAATAACCAACAACGCGAACAGGATCGAACCCAGCAGCAACGGGATCCATCCCTGTTCATTCAGACCGCCGGCGATAAGCGTTTCAGCGGCAAGTGCGTGGATGGTAACGCCTGGAATAACACCGTGAATTGGCACGCCGTAGCGGTCGCCCAATTGTATAGCTGTTGCACCCACCAAAACATCTTTCCCGGCGATGGCGCTGCTATCAAAGTTTCCGTTCTCGATATCGGTGAAACTATGACGCGGGATCGTACTTGGATCGATGCTGAAATCTATTGGGAAGTGAGTACCGACCGCGCCTCGCGCGCCTGCAATTTGGGCTGAAAGGGATGGGCGCGGGGTGCCATCTGTGATCGTTCCATAGAACATGCGCCGCAATCTGGCGTCGGCATCTGGTTTGACTGATGCCGATGCAAGTGTGGTGGATTCCCGGAATGCAGGGATCGGTAGAGTATCCAATTGGCGTTCGGACTGTTCGGATGCTGATTGTGAAAAAGTCGGCATCACTATCGATGCATTTGCTTGTGCCATCGCTTCTGCAAACGCGACATCGCCTTCAAATGCAGAAGGGGTTGAAAATTCGATATCGAAGACGATGGAGCGGGCACCAGCTGCATCGAGTTGACGCACTAGAGCCGCGTAATGTTCGCGTGGCCACGGGAACTGATGAATAGTCGCGATGCTATCGGCATCAACTTCGACAATGTGAACGTTCTGTGATGCCGCGCTTTTTTGCAGCTGCGCGGTGACTGCAAGAAGGCCGTTTTCTGTATCTCGCGCCGATTGCGTCTGACCGCCCACAATCGCGAGACACAGGCTGACGATCACGATCGACCATTTGCCAAATTTTGTGCCCCAGACGCCCATGTGAAGAGAACTCGTTCTTTACAGAGCCAAAAGCAAGCCTGCGCGTATCATCAAGTTAGCGATTACCGCCACCGTTACCGTGGCCGCCACCGTTGCCGCCACCGCCGCCGCGTCCATTTCCGCCGGAATTGCCGGGCCCGTCATCATCGTCATCGCCGTCGTTTCCGCCGCCGCGTCC
>CANKYZ010000009.1 GCA_947488325.1 uncultured Erythrobacter sp. | reverse complement strand
CCCGATGATCTTGCGACGGTTGGCATTTTCGGCTTCGGCGGAGATGTTGGTGGTGACTTTCAAGACCCCTTTGGTGGCAGTGGTGGCGAAGGCGGCGCTGGCTTGAACTCTGATGATTGTTCAAACGGGTCAAGTGAAGGGCATGACGGTGAATCGCAGTATCCGTCAGGTTTTGACCGCGAGTTGGACCAAGAAGTTGATGCACTCGCAGCAGAAATTGCCGACGACTTTCTTACATTGCCGAACCATTCACTGAATGAATCAATTGCTCTAATTTGGATTGATGGCGCTGGGAATTTACAAAGGACCGGAGTACACGAGGGTACGCCTGACGCTGCCCCGATCGGAGCCGCTTGGCCTGAAGTTGATTTTGCCAATGGCGGTACTGTCGTAGGAATTATCCATAGCCATCCGACACATTTCGCTAGTGGTGCTGGCATCGTCCCAACACAATCCAATCAATTTCTTTCCAATGGAGATTTTGATACCCTTCAAGATGCGGCAAACGGAACTCTGTCTGGATTTGATCAAGATAATGTGCGCTCGTATGTCGCTCAAGATGGCAATGTGAACGAGTATTACGCTTTCGACCAAGATTCATCTCAATATGGCCAAGATTCAGCGACGACAGTTAATTCGGTTGAATCAAGTGATTATGATGAAAACACTGGGCAAGAGAATAATCAGTGCTAATTTACATTAGATTATGAAGGTTTGATCATGAAAAAATTGTATCCATCTATTGGAAGGATGCTTGTGATTTGCGCGGTGGGATTGAGTGTCTCCGCAAATGCAAGCATAACGGAGCCACCTCCTCCACCTACCAATTACGAAATCTGGAACCCTGTCGACCGTACGCATTTAGTGAGTGCTGATTGCGCAAATTCATCGGCTGAAGTCGCTTGGAGCTTCAAAGCCGGTGGCGCCAAGATCGAGAGTTTCACGTTCAACTCCTTGCAGCTTGGACCAGATGTCATTGAAGTTCTCAATGATCGGGTGGGAGAAATTGGTGGTGACTTTCACGCTTTGATTGATTGCAGCGATACCATCGTGCGGGTCTTGTTCATTCAGGCAAAAACAAGGTTTGGAGAAGAACCAATGCGACTGCAGATAGTGACCGATGGCATTGAGTTACTTCAAGTTCGGAGGTTTGGGTTCGGCTGACCTTAATCTGGGAGGGTGGGGTAGCACAATCCCCACAAAGCGAAGGCACCTCCCAATTTATTGGCAAGGGCGCAGCGCTTCGTCCGCACCCACACCCGCACCCACAGTGTTCCAGATTCCCTGTAACCAAACGCATTGCTCTAACGAACCATTCGGGACTCGGCCCATCTTGTGATAGGATTGCAAGATCGGCTCACCCGCCAGTTCTTGGTAAGAGGATGCAGAACATGACCACCCTAAAGATATTCGAAACACGCAACCATAAGCGTGCGTTTGCATTGGTTCTTGCCAGCACTTTGATTGCTGCGCCGATTACATATGTCTCCGCTGCAGGTGGCGGTGGTGGTGGTGGCAGTTCGCCAAGCACCAATGCACCGCGCTACGACCCAGCGGAAGAATATCGCGCCGGTGTCATTGCGTTGGATGCTGGCGATCACGATGCCGCGATTGATCATTTCAAACGTGTCACTCGCGCCGCACGCCGAAATCCTGATGCGCAATATTTGCTCGGCGTTTCCTATATGCGCGCTGGTAATTTCAACCGCGCCCGGCGTCCGTTAGAGGCGGCAGTACGCTATGCGCCTGACATGATCGCCGCTCAACGCGACCTTGCGCTCGCATATGTAGAATTGGAGCGCATGGACGATGCGCAGGAAATTCTCGGCGAGTTGAACACCCGAAGCGAGGCTTGCGCACAACGCTGCGCGGAGACCGCCGATTTGGCAGATGCTATCCGTGTCGTTGAAGGTGCTGTAACGGGTGGCGGGCAAGCTTATGTTGGTCCAGACATCAGCCAGCTGGCCAATGCCGAAGCCGCAGATGCCCTTTATTATCAGGCAGTCGGTCTAATCAATGAAGGTCAATACGAAGCCGCTCTGGATCAACTTGATGATGCCGCACTCGCCTTTGGACCACACCCAGATATCCTCACCTATCAAGGCTTTGCCAATCGCAAATTGGCCCGGTTTGACCGCGCAGAGGCCTATTATAACGGTGCACTTGCGATTGCTCCCGAACACATTGGTGCGCTTGAATATTATGGCGAGTTGAAGGTGGAGCGTGGAGACCTAGAAGGCGCTCGCGATCACCTTGCAAAGATCGAAGTTCTTTGCAGCTTCGGATGTTACGAAGCTGAGGAGCTGCGCGAGTGGATCGACAACGCCGACACCTGATAGTCTTTGCCGCGGCTCTGGCGTGTTTTGCAGCAAGCACGCTGGCGCAAGTTCCGTGGCAGCTTAGGGAAGCAGGCTGGTTGGCCGGCGAGGGGCAGTTAGAAGCTCTCTCGTCAGAACCTGCCTATGACCGTGGTGCGGTGTTCCAAACTGCCGCGCAAAGCGATCTGGCAGGGCAGTATCCTTCTCAACAAGCTTTGCAGCACGATCTGCTCGTCGGCGAGTTTCTGTTTAAGACGCCGCTATTGCTAGGCGGGCAGGCCGCGCGCGCTGGGCTTTCCTGCAATTCGTGTCATGTGAATGGTCGCAGTAATCCGCATTTCAAATTCCCCTCAATATCCGGTGAACCTGGCACTGCTGATACGACCCACAATTTCTTCAGCGAAACGCTGGGCAATGATGTGCATGATCCGGTTCCGATCCCTGATCTGACTCAGGCTGGTAAGGTGTCGCACGATCCGGTGACGGGCGAGCTTGAGACCTTCCTTCGCACGATTGTGATTGAGGAGTTTTCGGCGCCTGAGCAGTCGCAGGCCTATATCCGACCGCTAGCAAGTTTTGTTCGAGCGTTGCAGTTGTCAAATCCAACGCCTTTGCGACGCGACCGGTCGGCCCGGCACGATTGGCACGACGCCATGGCAATGGTCAGCACTGCGATGGAAGAGGCGGACAATGCTAACACCGACCTGGCCGCGCTCTTGTTGTCGGGTGCGCGCAATCGAATGGCAGCAATTCACGCACGCCTGATACGCGGTAAACATGATGTAGAGCGCGAATGGTTGATCAGCCAATCGCGCAACTTGGCAAATTTGCAGCTTGCCCTCCGCGCTGACGAACTGACCGATTCGGACGTCTCCAAGTCCTATGCTGCATGGCAGGAGGGGCTGGCGACCACGCCCGATTTTGCAGCCGTGCAGGAACAAAGTCTCTATAACCGAGCACAGCTTGCAACTCTGCTGGAACAATGATCGGTTGCCTTTGCGCGGCTCACCAATCACGCTAACGGTGATCCTATGACACACGCCACAATCGCCGCGCTACAGATCGGCTCACACCCTGATGGAAAAACCGCCAGCCTAGAGAAGATCTTGGCGTATGAGACGGAGATTAAAGGGGCAGGGATTGACTTGCTAGTGATGCCAGAGGCGTTGCTAGGAGGGTATCCAAAGGGATCAGATTTCGGCACTCGGTTGGGCTATCGCCTACCTGAAGGGCGGGAAGATTTTAAGCGCTATTATGACAATGCGGTGGACCTAGACGGGGCTGAAATTGCGGAGCTGGCTGAGTTTTCACAGCGCACTGGCGCGACATTGGTGCTGGGCGTGATTGAGCGCGGAGGCAGCACGCTTTATTGCACTGCCCTGTTTGTGACGCCTGAGGATGGCCTTGTCGCAAAGCACCGCAAATTGATGCCGACCGGAGCTGAGCGGTTGATCTGGGGGCTGGGTGATGGTTCGACATTGTCGGTGGTGGATACAAAATTTGGGCGGTTGGGCGCTGCGATATGTTGGGAAAACCACATGCCGCTGTTCCGCTCTGCGATGTATGCAAAGGGCGTCGATATCTGGTGCGCTCCCACGGTCGATCACCGTGATGTCTGGCGCTCATCCATGCGGCATATCGCGCATGAGGGACGGTGCTTTGTCGTCAGCGCCTGCCAATATCAGCCTAGTCCGGAAACGCTGGGTGTGCAGGCCGATGGTTGGGGCCAAAGCCGTGATCTCATCGCCGGGGGCAGCCTGATCGCGGGGCCACTTGGTGATGTGCTTGCCGGGCCGCTGGAAGGCGGTGAAGGTTTGATCACACAGCAAGTCGACACCGAAGAATTGATGAAAGCGCGCTATGACTTCGATGTGGTCGGGCACTATTCGCGGCCTGACATTTTCGATTTAACTGTCGATGAAACACCGCGATCCGGAGTGCGGTTTGAGACGCGCGATGAGGGCAATGGTGGGGAGGGCTGATTAACTGATCGGCTTGTGACTTTTCGGGGCTTTCAAGTCAGAGCCGACAAGCCGTGATTGCTTACCTGCGCTCGCGACCGACAGTTTACGACCCAAAACCCTGCAAAGGGTGGGAACGTTAGACAGAGACCGCTTGCACTGCACAGAAGACTACCGTTCCACAAACTCAAGACTCGGATATTCCCACTTCCACGGGACACCAGTCTCACCAAGGGCCGCCTGGATCATCATTGGATAGGCGGCTTCTGCGCGAACGTCGTTTGATAAGATGACCATGCATTCCTGCTCTGCTGGGACGCAAACCAGAGTGTTACCCGTATTGCCGTTGTGGCCGCCCTTGAAGATCGCCTTGCCACGAGGTCCTTGGGTCACGATCAAACCAAGGCCCGCCGCCAGGTTCTGATAAGCCGCTTCAGAAGGTAGCGGAGCGTGGACATTTACAAACTGCGTAGCAGTCGGGATTGCGAGTGATGGTGCAAAGAAAGCGTCGCATGATGCCTTCGTCAGTCCCTCACACCTAGAAAGTGCAGCCGCAAATTTTGCCATGTCGGAAATGGTCGTATCCATCGAGCCTGCTGCTCGCACTTTGCTGCGGTCATCATGCGGTACGCTTTTACCATCGATGGTAAATCCGTCCGCGAGATTCTCTGCAAAATCTTCGCGCCAAATCATGTCGGTCTTTGTCATGTCAAGTGGTCGGAACACCCGCCGGCGCATTTCCTCTCCGACATCCATATCAAGCCCTTGCTCAAGTACGAATTGCAAGAGAATGAAGCCGTCCCCAGAGTAGAAATACCGGCTGCCTGGATCAAAGTGTATGTCGAGCGTTCCATTGAAATCGAGCTCGCCTTCTGGCGAAATGAAGTAAAAGTTTCGGAAGCCTCCTGAGTGAGTGAGCAGCATCCGTGGGGTGATCACTTTCCAACGATCGTCACCTGCAAGGTCACCCCACTTAGAATGAGTGCGCTCGAAGCCTGTATAAGAAGGTAAAGGCCGAGATAGGATCGTGTCGATCGTCTGGTCGAGATCAATTCGCCCTTCATCGTGCAATTGCAGGATGAAATAAGCGAAGACGGTTTTCGTAAGCGAAGCCCCGTACATCACGGTATCCAGCGTAAGTGGGTCGCGCGCTTCGTTTCTGATGCCTAGTGCTTCGACTTGAGTGATCTCGCCATCTTTTACGACCGCAAAGGCCATACCCTCAGCCCCCGTCTCGGCCATGCTGATGCGAGCGGTTTCCCTTAGATCTGACACCGGAGGTCTTCCTTCTGCTTGCGCGACCGCTGGCAGGGTCATCGACGCGAGGAGAAACGATAGCCATCTTTTCATCTGCAGTGTCCCATTCGATTGAGTTCTCAGAACTTTACAGAGCCTGCACGCTGTAACAAGCGCTAACCGACAGAGGCTGCATCGCCACTCACAAACAGCGAGAATGGCTTGTCCGCTTTCACCCCCACAATCAGACCCTCAATCAAACCCAACAAATCGTGCTGCTTCACTCACTTCGCGGCGAGTGATCTTTACCGGGTTGGCGGGGAAGTCAGGATCGGGCCAGCCCATGGCGACGGCTTTCATAATTACCTGATCGTCCGGAATACCTGCATGCTCGCGCACCACGGGCGATTGCATGATACCTTGCGAATTGATCACGCAGCCAAGCCCGCGCGACCATGCCGCGTTGACCAGCGCGGTGGTGGCTGCACCGCAATCAAATGCGGTATCATCGCTGTCAGACAATTCCTTATCATAGCTCACTATCACGCAGACAGGTGCATCAAACTGGCGGAAGCCGCGCAGCACCCAGTCTTGCCGTTTTTCCTTGTCATCGCGAGTGATGCCCATCGCTTCGAACAGCTGGATCGCGCAACCAACTTGCCGATCGCGGTGAATGCCTTCAAACGCATGACCTCGGCGGAACTCGCGGCTGTCAGGCTCTCCTGCAAGAATGCGTTCTGTGTTGCCCCTGCGAATGCGGTCCAGCGGCTCGCCGGATATGACATGGAAATGGTAGGGTTGCGTATTCATCGAAGAGGGTGAGCGCATTGCAAGTGTCAGAACCTCTTCGATCAATTCACGCGGCACAGATTTGTCGAGATAACCACGGATAGAACGGCGGCCAAGTACCACGTCATCATAGTTCATATTAAAAAGGTCTTTCGATTCAGAGATTTAGAGTAGTGGGTCTGCAGTAGGTTTAAGGCCTGAAAAAAGGAGCGTTGCCCGCAATGGTTATGCGCTCCATTTGACGGCGCGCAGGGAAATAGTCCGACGCGGCAAGGTGTTGGCAAATGCGATTGTCCCAAAATGCGATGGAGCCAGCGCGCCAGCGGAAACGGCATTGGATTTCTACGTCCTTTGCGGTCGCATATAGGTGATCAAGCAGCCAGCAGCTTTCCTCTGCCGATAGCCCTTCGATATGACTGGTGAAGGCAGGGTTGACGTAAATCACCCGCTCGCCCGTTTCAGGATGGGTGCGAATCACGGGGTGGCGGACGGGCGGATACTTTTCGTGCAAATCTTCGGGTGCTTTGCCCAGTCGCTTTGCAAAAACGCGGCTGATGTCGTGCACCGCTGTCAGCCCTTCACAGAACCGCTGCATCTGTTCGGATAGCCGTTCATAGGCGAGGTGCATGTTGGCAAACAAAGTGTCCCCGCCGCAATCAGGCACCTCGCGCGCGAGAAGGATTGAGCCAAGCGAAGGCTCCTCGCGCCATGTCACATCCGAATGCCAATAGTTTTCTTGGCCTCTGCTCTTTGGCCCGTGCGATATGCGCAGCACTTCTGGGTTCGGCTGATCCTTGGGTGTTGCAGGGTGCACTTCCAGTTCGCCAAAATGGCGTGCAAAGGCGATATGCTGTTCCTGCGTCAGTTCTTGACCGTGGAAGAAAATCACGCCGTATTTAAGCAGCGCTGAGCGGATTTGTGGGATGCTATCCGCGATATCCGCAGCATTCAGATCAATATCGAGGATTTCCGCGCCAATCGCGGGTGTCATCGGCTCGATACGCAGAGTTCCCGTGTCGAGCACCGTCCGATCAAAAATAGTGGCCAATTCACTCTCCCAAGTCTGACTTGGGGTGGTTGTGCACGGTCAATCGATCCTGTTCAACCCAGTCTGCTTTAGCCACTCAAATTAGGCAGCCTCAGCCAGCTCCAGATCAAGCCTGTCCCAAATCTCTACCAATGCCACTGTCAGTTCATCCATCATCGGTTCGGAATGGTGCGGGCCGGGGGTGAAACGCAGGCGCTCTGTTCCGCGCGGCACTGTGGGGTAATTGATGGGCTGAACATAGACGCCGTATTCGGCAAGCAGAATATCACTAATCTTTTTTGCGCGCGCTGGATCGCCGACCATTAGCGGGACGATATGCGTGGTGCTGTCCATTACTGGCAATCCGGCCTCGGCCAGTTTCAATTTGAGCATTGCCGCCGCTTTTTGCTGTGCGTTTCGTTCCACATTCGAGGATTTGAGGTGCTTTACAGAGGCGAGCACGCCCGCGACCAGCACAGGTGAAAGCGATGTGGTGAAGATAAAGCCGGGTGCATAGGAGCGGATGCAATCGATCACGCGCGTGTCGGCAGCGATATAGCCGCCCATCACACCGAATGCTTTGCCCAAAGTGCCTTCGATAATGTCGATCCGGTCAGCGGCGTTGTCGCGTTCCGAAATGCCGCCGCCGTGATCGCCATACATGCCCACCGCGTGAACCTCATCCACATAGGTGAGCGCGTTATATTTATCCGCCAAATCGCACAGCGCATGGATCGGGGCGACGTCGCCGTCCATCGAATAGACGCTTTCAAAAGCGATCAATTTTGGCGTTTCTGGGTCCTCTGCGTTCAGCAGTTCTTCCAGATGCGCAAGGTCATTGTGGCGGAAAACCCGTTTTTCGCAGCCGGAATTGCGGATGCCCGCGATCATGCTGGCGTGGTTCAATTCATCGGAGAAAATCACACAACCCGGCAGCAACTTTGCCAGAGTTGATAGAGTTGCGTCGTTGGAGACATATCCGCTGGTAAACAGCAATGCGCCTTCTTTGCCGTGCAGATCGGCCAACTCTTTTTCCAACTCAACATGCAAATGCGTGTTGCCACCAATATTGCGCGTGCCTCCAGAACCCGCGCCAACATCGTGCAGGGCCTCTTCCATAGCGGTGACGACGACGTCGTGCTGACCCATCGCAAGGTAATCGTTGGAGCACCAGACCGTGATCGGTTTTGGCCCGTTATGTCCGTGAAAACATCGCGCATTGGGATAGGCACCCTTATTACGCATGATGTCGATAAAGACGCGGTAACGTCCTTCCTCGTGGAGACGGCCAATCGCCTGGTCGAAGATCTGATCGTAGTTCACTTGTTATACGCTCTTATCGTTGCGGACGGCCTGTTTAATCAGGCTCTTGAGTTCCAAAACTAATAGTTCATGAACCGTACCACCCAAATGGTCCAAACGAAAATCTTACTGTGTTTTAGCAGTGATAACGCAGTTGGAAACAACGATCTTTGCGAATGGCTTGCAATTTAGAAGGATTCAGGGGTGGCAAACCCACGTTTTGAGAGCGCTTGCTCCAATCCTCTAGCAGCATCGACAGGGCCAGTGACGACAAAGCGAGCAGGGCCGTTTTGTTCGATTTCCTGCCCTTCAACCAAGTGCACAATCCGGCGGGCAATCCCGACTGAACCGTCGATCAATTGCACATCGCGACCAAATGCTTCGCGGATTTCGTCTGATAATAGCGGGAAGTGTGTACAGGCGAGCACCAATGTGTCGATTGCGTCACCACCGGGCATGGTGAGCATTGCTGAAATCGTGTCCGTGATTGCTGTTCGGTCAAATTCCTGACCGCGCAATTTTGCCTCCGCGCATTGGACTAGGCTGGGCGCGGCAATCCGGATCAAGTGATTGCCATTTGCAAAACGGGCTTCGAGATCATCGACATAGACCTGGCGGATTGTCGCCTCTGTCCCGATTAACCCAATTGCACCGGTTTGCGTGAGTTCAGCGGCGGGTTTTATCGCCGGTACCGTCCCAACAACCGGGATTTTCAACACCTCACGCACCATGCCCAAAGCGATGGTGGAGGCTGTGTTACATGCAATGCAGGCGAGGCGCGGTTGGTATCGCTCCCCCATCCTCCCAAGCAGACCTGCAACCCGTGTTGCAATCTCCGCCTCAGACTTTGTGCCATAGGGCAGTCCTTCGAGATCGGCGGCATAGATCACCGGGGCATTGGGCAGAATCTCGCGCAGGGCATCATAGACCGAAAGGCCGCCAACGCCGGAATCGAACAGTAAAATTGGGGCAGAAGGATTGGAAATGAGTATCTTCCGATGATCTGAGAACTTGTCGCGGCGCTGTCTATTACTTAGGCATGAAAAAAAGGAAAGCCGGGTTAGTCGGTCGCAGGTCAAATGCCATAGGGGTCCCATGGAACTAATTCTCGCAGCGTTACTGGGTTATTTTTTCGGAGCCATTCCGTTCGGCTTGCTGCTGACAAAAGCGGCGGGGCTGGGTGATGTACGCAAGATCGGCAGCGGCAATATTGGTGCGACCAATGTCTTGCGGACAGGCAATAAGGGGCTGGCGGCCGGCACCCTGCTGCTCGATGCGTTGAAAGGATTTGCACCAGTTCTGGCCGCTGGATTGATCTGGCACGGCGATATGAGCGACGTTGCCAAAGCCTTTGCTGCGGGCGGCGCTGTGATTGGCCATTGCTATCCCATCTGGCTGGGATTCAAAGGGGGTAAGGGCGTTGCCACCAATGCCGGCGTTGCCTTTGGCCTGGCTTGGCCCATCGGGGTTGCATATGCGGCAGTGTGGGTATCGCTGTTGGCGATCTTCCGCATATCGTCGCTTTCTGGAATGGCCGCTGTTGTCGCCGCCACAGCCGCTGCTGCGTTATTCGGCTTTCCGCAATTCTTCCCTGTCTTGGCCGCGATTGCGGTGCTTATCATCTACCTTCACCGCGAGAATATCGGGCGGTTGATGAAGGGTGAGGAACCCAAGGTAGGCAGCGACAAGTGAGCCTATCGCCAGCGCTGTCTCAGACGGAAGCATTTGCTCGCATTCGGTTGCTGAGATCGCCCAATGTTGGGCCTGTCAGCTATCGTCATTTGATCGCGCGGTTTGGTTCTGCGGCAGATGCAATTGACGCGCTGCCTGACCTCGGTAGCCGGGGTAAGACACGCTATCGGCCAGCGCCCCGCGATCGGATTGAGCGAGAGATTGACGGGGTAAGGGCGGCTGGCGCGCGGTATCTTTTCCATGACCAGCCCGACTATCCTGAATTGCTTGCCCGATTGGATAGCGCGCCGCCCATCGTCACTTGCCGGGGTCGCTTAGAACTCGCCTCTGCTTCATGCGCGGCGATCGTTGGTGCGCGAAATGCCTCTGCTGGGGCTACCAAGCTGGCGCGCGAATTTGCGATGTCATTGGCGGATGCGGGAATTACCGTTGTGTCTGGGCTAGCCCGCGGGATTGACGGAGCTGCGCATGAAGGCGCTTTGAGCGCGGGCGGCGGAGGAACGGTGGGTGTCATCGCCAGCGGGATCGACATTGCTTACCCGCCGCAACACGCCGACTTGCAAGAACATATCGCCAAAGAAGGCCTATTGATCGCCGAACAACCGCCGGGGACAGAGCCGCGCGGACGTCACTTTCCGAGCCGCAATCGAATCATTGCAGGCCTCGCCAGCGGAACTCTAGTGGTAGAAGCCGCGCCCAAATCAGGTTCGCTCATCACGGCTCGTCTGGCCGCCGAAGCGGGACGGGAAGTTATGGCCATTCCGGGCTCTCCGCTCGATACGCGGTCGCATGGTTGCAACCAATTGATCCGTGATGGGGCGGTTTTGGTAAGCGACCCAAAAGATGTGATCGAGTTGCTGGAAACCTTCACGGGAGCGCCGCGATCGACATACCATGTTGAAGAGGATGTCATTGAATATGATGCGGTGAATTACGAAGGCAATCATGACCACGATGAGCCGCAGATTGGCGTTGAGCCAATTGCAAATTTGCTGTCGTCTGCGCCGATTGGTGTGGATGAGCTGATTCGTCAATCGGGTGCCAGCGGAGCAGTGGTGCAGATGGCATTGCTGGAGCTGGAATTGTCGGGTGATCTCGAACGGCATAATGGTGGCCAAGTTAGCTTGACAATTGCAAATGGCGGCGACGAATAGCAAGATATGGCATTTATTCAGCGCCGGCGCGTGACAGCCGGTTTTCTTATTACGGGCACGTTTCAGGAACTTGGCATAATCAAGCGCGAGATTGCGATGTATTGCGGCGGCTTTTTTGGGCTGGCCTTGATCTCATCGCTCCTACCTTTCACGAGTGGTTTGATCGGATTTGTGGCAACGATCGGCTATTTCTTGGCGCAATATTACCTCTATCGGATGATCTTGGAGAGGGGTGGGGGCGTGTCTGATCCACCGTTCAAAATATTCAGTTTTGTCGGCATGGCGTTGTTGCTGGTTGTGCCGCTCTATATTGCCTTTGCCTTTCTCGTCATTCCCGGAATTCTGCTTGCATCAATGTGGATAATAGCCCCATCATTTTTAGTTGCGGAAGAGGGGAATGCGTTTGAAGCATTGGGCAAATCCTGGAGTGCGGCCTCTCAAAATTTGGGAGCAATTGCGTTGGCATTTACGGTGTTATGCCTGATTTGGATTGTCGGTGTTACGGTCATAGGCGGGATAGGCGGCGGCTTTGATGAGTTGCTCGATACTGGAAGCCGCGCCGGCGGGGTAGGGCAGGCGTTTTCGTGGTTAGTGTTTCACATTTTGCCTCTCTTGCTGATGGGTCTGTCTGTCAGCGCCTATCGGGCACTCAACGATTCCCAAGACAGCCTTATCTCGGTGTTCGAATGATGGCCCGTTCCTGAACAAAACGGCGCATCGATGCTCACAACCGGTTCATCGTGTCAGCAATATTTCCGGGTCCAGTCAGGGAATGGATTCTAGGGGATATGGTAATGAAACGAGTGATCACTTTTGCATGTTGCGCCGGATTGGCTGCAACTGGCCCGGCAGTGCCAAGCTATGCCGGACAGCAATCCGACCGTATATCTGTGGCCCCGGTTCCGCCAATTGCGACGCGCGGTTTTTGCCGTCAACCCAGCCCATTGCCTGATCTAGGTTCTGAGGCTCAAGTCAACCAACAGCCAAGTAGGTCAGAACCTAGGCATAGAAAGTCCACCTCATCTGCATCGCCTCGCCCAGTTGTGTCCTCACCATCAGCGGACGCAGAATCGAGCGACAGCATCACAGTTTCGGGAACCGGAGCGGTATCTAGTTTTGCAGAAAGCTCCGCTGCCGTATCATCAGGCGACGGGCGTTCAATCCCTAGACCGAGTCTGCCAGGGCCAGTGCCACCGCGCCCACCCCAGCCGCAACCGCAATCGGGGCTCCTAACTGCGGGTGAGCACGATGATCTGCTTAATCCAGAATTATATGCCGAATATCTGCGTAACAGCAATCTGGGTCAATCAGTCCAAGGCTTGCCCCAAGTCGATACTGGACGGTTGCTGGCGGTTGAGTTGCGCGACGGCAGAGGCCGTGCAGTGCCATTCGCCGATGTTGAGCTGCGCTGCGCAGATGGCAATTCAATTAAGTTAAAAACCGTGGCTGATGGCCGCGCTGTGTTCTTCCCCGGCCTCGACCGATTGAGCGACGATGTTTGGGTCCGCGCAGGAGACAGCGATTGGCGCAGTGTGCGTTTGTCGAGCGATCCCGGCGCGCAAAAAGTCCAAATCACGCAGAGGCAATCAGCGCCGCAAGTGCGCCAGCTTGACCTAGCACTGGTCGTCGATGTGACCGGATCCATGACGGATGAGCTGAGTTATCTTCAGACTGAGCTTACCGCGATTATCGGTGCGCTGGAATCCCGCCACTCAAATCTCGACGTGCGGGTTTCGTTCAGTTTCTACCGTGATCGAGGTGATGAATTTGTCACTCGCACATTTGGGTTCGACGGCAATTTAGACCGAGCGCGTAGTAGACTGGGCCAGCAAACGGCCACTGGCGGAGGTGATTATCCAGAGGCGATGCAGGATGCACTGGTCCGCGCAGCGCAAATGGATTGGCGCGATGATGCGGTGAAGACGCTTTTGCTGGTCGCTGACGCGCCTCCGCATAATCAGGACGTGGCGCTAACATGGCTGGCAGCAGAGCATCTGCGTGCGGAGCGGGTCCACGTCGTGCCGGTTGGCGCATCCGGGGTGGCTGACCTGGCTGAATATGTAATGCGGTCGATGGCTGCGGTCACGCAATCGCGCTACACATTCCTCACTGATGATAGCGGGATCGGCAATCCGCACGCGCCGCCAGCGATTGACTGCTATCTCGTTACCCGGCTGGATCAGTTGCTACGCCGTGTAATCGACAGTCAGATTTCGGGTCGCCGGGTTGAGCCCAATCAGAGCGAAATCATCCGCAGCGTTGGGCAATATGACGCGGGCCGCTGCGTGCTCCCGACGGATTTTCCGCGCAATGCGTTAAACACGGCGGCAGACAACGAAGAGTAGGGCGCAGCAATCGAGCGTTTCGCCGATGTTGTTGAAAATTGCGTCGTTGGAATTGGAGTCTATAAAAAAGGCACAGGTGCCATTGCCATAATTGACAAAATACGGTTCGTTGTTTGAGTTTTGTCCTAGTGACGGGCTCGCTGTGAACAGTGCAGACATTAATAAGATGGGTGTTGTGATTTTTTAATATTCACTTTCTTCTCTTTTTGAGTCGCTGGATTTCAGTTCAAAAAGCATACATTTATAGGTTAATCTACCAACGATGATTCGATGAGTTGTTCATGTGAGATGGTGGATTGATAAAATTTATTTTATTTATCATTAGAAAATACAATTTCATTCAATATTTAATGTACCATTGTTCAATTTTTTATAAAAACTGATGTAAATTCCGATACCTCATCTTTGTTATTAGAGTTTCATTTAGTCTTAATATGGTGATGAATTCTGGCAGTTGCGGGTGTCCGCGGATTTGCAGGTCAGGGACGATTCAATGTTGCTTAAGCGACCAGAATCGCTCACCGGGGTTTTCGAGTCATTGCCCGCTTGACGAATGGAACATGGTCGCGCCACCCTCGCGTGTACGTGCACACGTGAAGGCACAGCTTAGGAATTAGACAGAACCACCATGCAGCTTGTCATCGTTGAATCGCCGGCAAAGGCGAAGACTATCGAGAAATATCTGGGCGCGGATTTTAAGGTTCTCGCTTCCTACGGACACGTCCGCGACTTGCCGCCAAAGGACGGCAGCGTGCGTCCGGATGAAGATTTCGCGATGGATTGGGAACTTTACCGGGACAAGCAAAAGCGGTTCAAGGAAATCGCTGATGCGGCCAAAGGTGCATCGCGCTTGGTCCTCGCGACCGACCCTGACCGCGAGGGGGAAGCGATCAGCTGGCATGTTCAAGAGCTGCTGAAGAAACGCAAGGCGCTGCCGACCAAGGTTGACCGAGTCACATTCAACTCGATTACCAAAAAAGCTGTGACCGAAGCAATGGCTGCTCCGCGTGAGCTCGATCAGCCACTGATCGATGCATATCTTGGTCGCCGTGCATTAGATTATCTGTTCGGCTTTACTCTATCGCCCGTTTTGTGGCGCAAACTACCCGGCGCGAAATCGGCTGGCCGTGTGCAATCGGTTGCCTTACGTCTGATCGTTGATCGTGAGCGCGAGATCGAGGCATTCAAGCCTGACGAATATTGGTCAGTTCTGGCGAAGCTGGAACATGATGGCACCGCATTTGACGCGCGTTTGGTGCGTTTTAAGGGCGATAAGCTCGAAAAACTCTCTCTAGGCAAAGAAGGCATAGCGATGGAGGCCAAGGCCGCTGTCGAGGTCGGACGTTTTACCGTCGAAGGCGTTGAGACAAAGCCTTTGAAGCGCAATCCGTCACCGCCATTCACGACATCGACTATGCAACAGGAGGCTGCGCGCAAGCTCGGCTTCTCTGCCAGCCATACGATGCGGTGCGCGCAATCGCTTTATGAAGCAGGCGCGATCACTTATATGCGTACTGACGGCGTGCAGATGGATATGAGCGCGATCATGGCAGCGCGCGACGCGATCGAAGAACGCTTTGCCGCCGAATATCGCCCGGAAAAGCCGCGCTTTTACGCAACCAAAGCCAAGAACGCGCAAGAAGCGCACGAGGCGATCCGCCCTACCAATTTCTCGCGCGATAAGGCCGGAGCTGGTGACGAGGCGAAGCTCTATTCGTTGATCTTTAAACGCGCAATGGCGAGCCAGATGTCGGCGGCTCAGCTTGAACGCACCACAGTCACCATGCGCGATGCGACGGGTCAGCATGAATTGCGTGCGAATGGTCAGGTCGTGAAATTCCCTGGCTTCTTTGCAGTTTATCAGGAGGGTTTCGACGATAAGTCGGACGAGGATGAAGATGGCCTTCTGCCCGCCATAAAAGAGGGTGACGTACCGGCGAAAAAGGATGTGGAGGCGAGCCAGCACTTCACTCAGCCGCCGCCGCGTTTTTCCGAAGCCAGCATTGTGAAGCGCCTCGAAGAGCTCGGCATTGGCCGCCCTTCGACATACGCTTCAACCATTCAAACCTTGCGCGACCGCGACTATGTGCGGATGGAGCAAAAACGCTTCTTCGCTGAGGAAAGCGGGCGGTTGCTCACAGCCTTCCTTGAACGGTTCTTTCCGACCTATGTTGCCTATGATTTCACGGCCGGTATGGAGGATGAGCTCGACACAGTTTCTGACGGGCGCGAAGACTATAAAGCGCTGCTCGCGAAGTTTTGGAAAGACTTCAAACCCAAGACCGAAGAGGTCATGGAAAAACTACCGAGCGAAGTGACTGAAGTGCTCGACGAATACCTTTCCGACTATCTCTTCCCTGACCGCGAAGATGGCAAGAATGCGCGCCACTGCCCGCTTTGTGAGCAAGAAGGACGCGATGGCGGTCGGATCAGTCTGCGCGGTGGCCGCTTTGGCGCGTTCATCGCGTGTCAGAACTATCCCGAATGCAAGTACACCCGCCGTTTTGCTCAACCGGGCATGGATGGGGAAGAAAGCGGCGAAGACGGCTTGATGGGAACACACCCGGAAACTGGCGCGGAAATCCACCGCAAAACGGGGCGCTTTGGTCCGTATATTGAGATGGAGCACGAAGAGAAAAAGAAGCGAGCCAGCATTCCCAAGGATCTCGACGATTTCAACCTGGATTGGGCGGTCAAGTTGCTCGACCTGCCGCGCATCATCGGCGCGCATCCAGAAACCGCCAACGATATTGAAGCCGCGATTGGTCGCTATGGTCCGTATCTTCGTCACGACGGCAAATACGCCAAACTGACCAGCACTGTGGACGTGTTCGAAACCGGAATGAATGCTGCGGTGACGTTGTTGGCAGAAGCCGCGAATCGCAAAGGCGGCGGACGCACAAAGGCGGAACCGATCAAGACGCTGGGCGAACACCCAACCAGCGGCGGTGAGATTAAAGTGATGCCGGGCCGCTATGGCCCCTATGTTACCGACGGAACAACCAATGCGACCATCCCTAAGGATGTGAAGCCGGAGGATGTAGAGGCGGCACAGGCAATTGAACTGATTGATGCCCGAGCGGCCAAAGGTCCCGCGAAAAAGAAGGGGCGCAAAAAGGCAGCTCCGAAGAAAAAGGCAGCTCCTAAGAAGAAAGCCGCCACGAAGAAGCCAGCAGCAAAGAAGAAAGCTCCGGCCGAGAAAGTGCCCGCAAAAACGCCGGATTCGGGCGCCGAATAGGGCGCGAAGCTTCGATCAACGGATGGGCAGGGCAAAGCTGGCCCATTCGTTGGTATTTCCTTTAGTATTGTCCCCTATCCCCTGTTTGAGACTAGGGGCGATACTGTGATTGAAATCGAAGTCCAAAACGAAACCCACCAGACGCAGGAGCTTATTCGCTTCGCTGCTGTACCTCGTATCGGCGAAGGTATTCGCCTGCGCGAACCCGACGGTGTTTGGGCCAGCTATGATGTGCTGGATGTGTGGTATCAAAAGGCTGAATTTGGCGATGTCTGGGTGCCATTCCTCCATATCCGCATAACACCAGGAGAGGGTGTCGTTGCCGGTGAAGAAGGCGATGAAGACAGTTCCCATATGCTTCATGGCGAAGGCCAATTTGCGTCACTCGCAGGGGAGGCGGAGCCATTCAAAATCTAATCAAACGCACCACGGGCGCGGGCAAACATGCCCAAAGTCTGGAAGGTAAAACGCTGGCTGAAAAGCTGGAAAATGCGCAGGCAAAGACTCGGGCAAGCGAAGAAGTGACGGTACCGCAAGAGCATGACACCGATGCAATCGTGCGCGCAGCCAAAGCGATGCGGGATGGCAACGCCCCCGAAGCCGCTCAACAGGCGGCTGCCAAGATTTGCTTGATCGTCGATGACAGCCGCGTCATCCGCAAGGTGTCGAGCAAGATTGCGCGCAGTCTGGGATATGTCCCCCTTGAAGCGCAGGACGGCGAAGAAGCGCTCGCTCGGTGCAAGCGTGCCATGCCAACACTGGTCCTGACCGATTGGAATATGCCGGAGATGGATGGGCTGGAATTCGTTGAGAAGCTGCGCGCGATCCCCACGCCAAAGGCCCCTGTGGTCGTGTTCTGCACATCAAAGGGCAATGCCACCGATATCCATAAAGGGATTCAAGCGGGCGCTGACGATTATATTGTTAAGCCCTTTGATGAAGCGGCCCTGTTAGCAAAGTTGGAAAAGCTCTCTCAGGAATAGAGCGGAGTGCGGGGAGGCGCGAATCTGCCTCTATCGCCAAAGCGCTTCAGACCCGTTAGGCCTCTCGCCCATGGGCAAAGAACACTTCGAACGTCACAAACAACCGTGGAACGCTGAAGAAGCAGGCCGTCTACGCTTGCTCGCGTCAAAAGGGCAGGGTCTGAAGCAAATTGCCAAGGCGCTGGGCCGGAGTGAGGATTCGACCAAGACCTTCGCCAAGCAGCAGAAGATCAAGGTTGCTAAGAAGCGCTAGGGGCGACCGCTAGCCTTACTTAACCCAATCCAGGCCCATTTCCTCAAACACTTCTTTATCCTCGCTCCAGCCTTCGCTGACCTTGACGTGCAGGAACAAGTGAACCTCCACGCCCAAAATCTCGGCGAGTTCCGCGCGCGCCGCTTCGCCGATGGCTTTGATGCGTTGGCCGCCCTTGCCCAGGACGATAGGTTTTTGGCTGTCGCGGGAGATGACGATTTGTTGGCGCACTTCGACGCTGCCATCGGGCTTCACTTCGTAGCTTTCGGGGCGCACTGCGGCGTCATAGGGCAGTTCGTCATGGAGCTGTTGATACAGCTGTTCCCGCGTAACTTCGGTCGCCATCAAGCGCTCTGATACGTTAGAAACCTGATCCTCGGGATACATCCACGGACCCTCTGGCATTAGCTTAGCCAGCGCGTCCTGCATTTCAGACACGCCGTCGCCGGTGAGCGCGGAGATAAAGAAAATTTCATCAAAGGTGATCCGGCCGCCGATCTCCTGTGCCAAAGCCAGCAGCGGTTCCTTTTTGGCGCGGTCGACTTTGTTTAGGACTAGGATCTTGCGCTCAGGCCGTTTCTCCAATGCCTCTAGCAACGGGATCAATTCATGCCGCCGCTGTTTGATCGGATCGACGATGAGCAGCACGGCATCGGCGCTGTCCGCGCCTTCCCATGCGGCGCTGACCATAGCCCGGTCCATCCGCCGTTTGGGCGTGAATATACCGGGCGTATCGACCAAGATCATCTGCACATTCGCTTCAGGTTCGCCATATAGAGCAATGCCCAGCATCCGAGCGCGAGTGGTCTGCGCCTTTGCGCTGGTGATCGCGACTTTTTGGCCAACAAGCGCGTTCACCAATGTCGATTTGCCCGCATTGGGAGCGCCGATAATTGCGACGACGCCGCAATGGGTGTTGCCCGGATTTGGGGCTTCATTCACGTTCAACCGAATTCCTCCAAGAATGCTTTTGCGGCGAGCTTTTCTGCTTCGCCTTTGTTGCTCGCTTCGGCTTGCGCCGCACCGACATTTTTGATGCTAACTGCTACTTTAAAACGCGCGGCGTGGTCTGGCCCGCTGCGCTCAACAATTTCATACTGGGGCATGGCCCGTTGGTTGCCCGCAGCCCATTCCTGTAATGCGCTTTTGGGATGTTTCGATTTACCAGCGTCGCCGTCTAGCTGACTCTCCCACAATCGGTAGATCACTTCGCGGGTAATGTCATAGCCATTGTCGACGAAGCTTGCGCCGATCAGCGCCTCCATCACGTCGCCCAGAATATTGGCGCTGTCTGCGCCGCCATCTTCGCGGGCTTGTTTGCCGAGCCGTATGTGATCCGCCACCCCTATTGCGCGTGCGATCCGGGCGCATGTTTGCCCGCTAACCAATACGTTCAGACGCTGTGAAAGCTGCCCTTCCTGATTGTTGCTGGATGCATAGAGCCAGCTCGCGACAGATAGGCCCAGCACCCGATCACCTAGAAATTCAAGCCGTTGGTAATCGACCTCGTGATCGCCCGAGCGACTACGCGATGCAGCGGAATTAAAACTGCCATGGGTCAAAGCTTCAACCCACACGTTATCGTTGCTCACCGTAAAGCCGGTGGTTGAAAGCCAATCGCGTGTTTCCGGTGCAAGATCGGTCATATAACAATCCGGTTCACAGCGTGTCGCCAATCCGGCCCCCGCGCGCGGCGGTGAACCATGTCCATGGCTTTATCCATTCTGCGCTGCCATCGGTTGACCACATGATAATGAAGGCCTCTCCAACAAGGTTTTCCTGCGGGACAATTCCGACGGCATCGCCGCTGCGCGCTTCAAAACGGCTGTCGCGCGAATTGTCGCGATTATCACCCATTACAAACATGTGACCTTCTGGGATGATCTTGGGTGCAATACTATCTGAAGGTGTGTTGCCAAAATCGAGCACTTCATATTGGCGCCCACTCGGCAATGTTTCGAGAAATCGGGTATAGCGGCACACGGCTTCACCCGCTTCATTGGTGCCTTCTTCGCCGCCCCATGCACATGAGGTGTTGACCGACGCAGGAATTTCGAAATCACCCATGGGTTCGCGTGGGACCAGTTCACCGTTCAGCAATATCTGTCCATCGACCAAGGCCACGCTGTCGCCAGGAAGGCCGATGACCCGTTTGATGTAATCGGTCTGATCGATTGGGTGTTTGAAAATTACCACATCGCCGCGTTCGGGTTGTCCAGACAGAACCCGCCCAGGGATCAGCGGCGCACTGTAGGGCAGGGAATAGCTGGAATACCCATAAGGCCATTTGGCCGCGAGCAAGTAATCCCCGTTCCACAAACGTGGCAGCATACTCTCCGACGGAATCGAAAAAGGCGAAAATACAAAGCTTCGGAAAAGTAGGACGGCAAAAAGCAGTTTGGTAAGAAACCAAATGAAGCTTAAAAAGCCTTCCTTCTCCTCCTCTTGGCCTGCTGCAACAGCATTATCCGGGGACGTGGTCGTCGGGGCGGTGGATTGGGTCTTAACATTCATCACCGCTCCCCTTACTCGCGCTCAAAGCTTGCGCAAAGGGGTTTAGAACATGACTGATCAGACAAAGATCAATGCCGTCTGGAAACGTTTGGCAGAAATGCCGCACCGGACTCTGTCAGAACTCTTCGCCAATGATGCCGATCGTGTGGCGAATTTAAGCCAACGGATCGAAGCGGATTTGGGAGAATTGGGACAGGTAGGGATGCTGCTTGATTGGTCAAAGACCCATTTGGATGACGCTTTGTTGCATGCGTTTGAAGAAATGGCGGATGCATCGGAGTTTGCCTCAGCGCGAGAGGCTTTGTTTAGCGGCGGGATCGTTAACCCCACCGAAGGACGCCCAGCGACCCACGGCGCGATGCGGGGCAGCGGGACTGATGCCGATGTCGAAGAAGCACAGGCTCTTCTGGCCCGGATGGGAATGCTAGTGGAGGCCATTCATGAAGGTGCATTGGGAGAGGTAAAGCACCTTATACATATCGGCATTGGTGGATCGGCGCTTGGCCCGGCACTAGCGATTGATGCGTTGACCCGCGATTTGAAATTGATCGATGTGCATGTGGTTTCAAACATTGATGGACTGGCGCTGGAACAGGCATTTGCGGCGTGTGATCCCGCGACAACTTTGATCGCAATCGCGTCCAAAACTTTCACCACGACAGAGACCATTACCAATGCGACGAGCGCGTTGAATTGGCTGGCCGACAATCAAGTGACTGACCCAAGCGGGCGCGTGATTGCACTCACCGCGAACCCAGAAGGTGCTGTTGAATGGGGCGTTGATGAAACTCGAATACTGCCATTTCCAGAAAGCGTAGGTGGACGCTATTCGTTGTGGTCGAGCATCGGATTTCCGGTCGCGCTTGCAGTGGGAATGGAAGATTTTCAAGCGATGCTGGCCGGTGCGCAGATGATCGACAACCATTTCCGAGAGGTCAATGGCCGGGCCAATGCGCCGCTGCTAGCTGCCTTTGGCGACCTGTATTATTCGCGCGTGCGTGGGTGCCAGACCCGCGCTGTGTTTGCCTATGACGAGCGGCTCGCTTTGTTGCCCGATTATCTCCAACAATTGGAGATGGAATCGAACGGCAAAAGTGTGCGAACCGATGGCCAGCCAGTCGAGGGTACAACCGCTGCGGTGACATGGGGTGGGGTTGGGACCGATGCACAGCATGCTGTGTTCCAGCTGCTTCATCAGGGAACACATCTGATTCCGGTTGATTTTATCGCGAGTATCGCGCCGGGTGATGAACTAGACCCGGCGCATCACCGCAATTTGCTTATGAATTGTCTGGCGCAAGGTGCCGCGCTGATGGCGGGCAAACAGGCTGATGACCCCGCGCGCGCCTATCCCGGCAACAGACCTAGCGCGATGTTCTTGATAGACGATTGCGATGCTGCGACATTTGGCGCGCTGATCGCCTTTCACGAACATCGAACATTTGCGGGTGCGGTGCTGATGGGTATCAATCCGTTTGATCAATTCGGAGTTGAGTTGGGTAAGACGATTGCCAAACAGATCGATAGCGGCGAGGGCGAATTTGACGCCAGCACCAATGCGTTGATGCAAGCAGCTGGGTTACGTGCCTGAGCCGCTTCAATTACCGTTCATATTGCACTCGCTAACGTAAATCTCGCGGCGATGGAGAGTGAGAATGCACCCTCATTTGCACTTTCGTCCATTTTGCGTATTTTTCGTCACTATACCGTAATCAATCAGTTCCGAATCAAAGGTCCCCCTTCATGAATCGTCTTATCCTGCTTTCTGCAGCTGCGGTTGCACTCGTCATTTCGCCGGCGGCGTTCGCGAAGGGTGATGAGACCGAGACTGCTGTGAAGAGCGCGGCGCCTGCAGCCGAAGATGGAACGCCGGTTCGACTTGTGGCGTGGGATGGTGATTTTGAACTGCTTAAGACTTCGCGCCGCATGCGCATTTGGCGTTCGCACATTGCCTTTAACCTGACGGTGGATGCCGAAGGTAAACCAACCGATTGTGAACTGACAGAAACATTCCGCATGCGCCGAATCTCAGATAGCCTTTGCGAAATTCTGATTGAACACCACACATTTGAACCCGCTCTTGATGCTTCTGGAAATGCGATAGCGGGCAATTATTCCTCACGCATTTCGTATCAGGAAATGCGGGATCGGTTGTAAGTTTTAGAATTGGCCGATCACGCTCAGCAGCGAATTGCTTTGACTTTCGCAGCCTTTATCCCCATTTGGTGCGTATACGAGGCGTTACAGCCAGCGTGAAGCGGCGGCTATAAGAAGCCTGCCCCGGCTACGCCTCGCACTGTACTTCTACACTTCCCTTTTCACGCGGGTGGTTTTCACCCCTGCGCTCGCACGCCCATTTTGGCGCGTGCGTTTCGCACATATTGCGAGTTTTAATGACACAATTTTCAGACCTCGGGCTGTCTCAGCCCGTTTTGCAAGCGCTTGACCTCAAGGGCTATTCCACTCCGACCCCAATTCAAGAACAGGCGATTCCGCCTGTACTCGAAGGGCGCGACCTTTTGGGAATCGCGCAAACCGGCACAGGTAAGACGGCGGCGTTTATGCTGCCCTCTATCGACCGGCTACGCGCGTCGGATAACAACATTCCATTCAAATCATGCCGCATGCTGGTTCTTGCTCCGACGCGTGAGCTTGCCGTGCAAATCGCTGATAGCGCCAAGGATTATGGCGCGTTAGCGGGCCTAAAAGTTCAGGTGATTGTCGGCGGTACGTCGGTTAACAAAGACCGCAACAAGCTGCATCGCGGCACCGACATTCTGATCGCAACGCCGGGCCGCTTGCTCGACCTGATCGATCAGAAAGCATTCAATCTGGATGCGGTCGAAGTGCTCATTCTGGACGAAGCCGATCAGATGCTCGACCTAGGGTTTATCCATGCGCTGCGCACCATCAACAAATTGGTGCCCAAGGATCGTCAGACCCTGTTTTTTAGCGCGACGATGCCGAAATCGATCAAGGAATTGGTTGCAGGCTATTGCCGTAACCCGGTTCAAGTCTCCGTCACACCTGAAAGCACGACGGCAGAGCGTGTCGAGCAATATTTGTTTATGGTCCAACAGGATGAAAAGCAGTCGTTGCTCGAAATGATCCTGTCGGGACGGCACGATATTCCGGGCGAGTTAGAGCGCGTCCTGATTTTCTCCCGTACCAAACATGGGGCGGACCGCGTGGTGAAGAAACTTGGACAGGTTGGCATTCCTGCGAATGCAATCCACGGCAACAAATCGCAGCCCCAACGCCAGCGTGCGCTTGATGAATTCCGGCGCGGTAAGACCAAGATCCTGATCGCCACGGATGTTGCTGCGCGCGGGATCGATATTCCTGGCGTCAGCCACGTCATCAATTACGAACTTCCCAATGTGCCCGAACAATATGTTCACCGCATCGGACGCACCGCGCGTGCAGGTAAAGACGGCGTCGCGATTGCCTTTTGTGCCGAGGATGAGCGCGCATATCTGAAGGATATTCATAAGCTAACGGGTGCAGATCTGGACCGCTTGCCGCTGCCGGATAATTTTCGTGCCGTTGTCGATGGTGTTGGTCCGACTAAGCCAGCACCTCGCGGTCAGAACCGTGTTGCGAAGAAGCGGGTTCAACCCCGTCCAATGGGTGGCGGAAAGCCACGCGGTGATGGTTCCGGTGATGGCGCCTCGCGGCCAAAGAAGCCTGGTGGTAAGCACTCTGCTCGCAAGGGTCGTCCTGGTGGCGGCAGGCCCGGTGGACCGCGTCGCGGCGGCAGAGGCGGCCAAGGTGGTGGGCAAGGCGGCGGGGGCGGAGGCCCACGTTCAGCGAACGGCTAAACCAACTGAGTCATCGAGCCAAGGCTAAGTCGCGAGAATTTCGCAACCTTTCCCGTCTGACTAATTGAAAATTAAACATACGGCCCCTAACTGGCGTTTCACGCTAGCTAAGGGCCGTATTCGCTATGATCAGAACCGATACAACACTGATTATCGGTGCCGGCGCAAACCGCGAAATCGAAATGCCTGACGGGCCTGAATTGCTGGCGAAGATTGCTGCCGGGTTTGAATTTGAGCGCCTCGATTCCGAGGTTAAGTCACGCGACCTAGTCAATTTTTCGATCTTGTTTCAGCGTTGCGCCGATCAACTCGACATATCCTATGATGATCTGGTCGCTGGGGCGATGGCTATCCGTGATGCGACGCTTGTCAGCACATCCATAGATGCGATCCTTGAACAATATGGCCATGATCCGGCGGTTGTTGCTGCTGGAAAGCTGGCGATTGTCTATTACACGCTTCAAGGGGAGTCGAAGTCTACCATGGCTTTTGAGCCGCGTGGTCCTGGTGAACTGCCCTTGCGCGGTACTGACAATTGGCTGTTCCAACTTGGCCAAGTGATTGTGAAGGGCGTTCCGCGGGCTAAGGCAGAAGAGTGTTTTGAAAAGCTGTCAATTGTCTGTTTCAATTACGACCGGGCGATCGAACATTATCTCCCGTGGGTTGTGCAGCGTGCCTTTGGCATGAGTTATGAGGAAGCGTGCGAATTGGTCGCGGGTCGATTGCGGATCGTTCACCCCTACGGTGTCGCCGGACGTCTTCCATGGCAAGGCGACGATGAATATGGCGCGACTTGGGGCGATGTCGATGCAGAGAACATGGTTCGCCTGTCAAAACGGATTTACACCGCCAGCCAGCGCGCTGGCTCCCGCCAATTCCGATCCTATCTTCGTTCAGAAATGTCGCGCGGAAAGCGGCTCGGCTTTCTAGGGTTCGGATTTGACCCAATGAATGTCGCCATGCTGTTTGATGAGCTGGAACATGACAATCCTGACATGCTGATCAGCCTGGTCGGCATCGGCGAGGTTCAACAAAAAGCCATTCTTCGGTTAATCTATCGGTTGACTGGTATTGAAGATAAAGGCTTGATCACGCTTGAAAATATGAAAGCATTCGAGCTACTGCGCGATTATGGTCGCTTCTTGGAAAGCTAACTACTTCACGGATAAGGTTGGCATCGGCAATGCTCGGCGGCATAGCTCCCTTTCATACCGAATGGAGCGATACCTAATGTCCGATTCTGAATTTGATTATGACCTTTTTACAATAGGCGGAGGCTCTGGCGGAGTCCGTGCAAGCCGCATCGCCGCCACGCACGGGGCGAAGGTCGCAATCGCTGAGGAATACCGGATGGGCGGCACCTGCGTCATCCGCGGATGTGTACCGAAGAAGATGCTGGTTTACGCCTCGATGTTTGCAGAAGAACTGGGCCATGCCGCGCATAAGGGTTGGACGCTGGGTGAAAACAGTTTTGACTGGGGCACTCTACGCGATTTCGTGAATGGCGATGTCGACCGGCTCGAAGGGCTTTATGACGGCACATTGAGCAATGCTGGGGTCGAAGTGTTTTCAGCGCGTGCGGTGATCACTGGATCAAACAGCGTGCGCCTTTCGACAGGCGAAGAAATCACAGCCAAGAACATTCTCGTGGCGACAGGTGGCTGGCCAATGCTTCCCGACTTTGAAGGAAGTGAGCATTTGATCACATCGAATGAAATCTTCCATTTAGAGGAATTTCCAAAGCGCCTCATGGTGTTGGGCGGCGGATATATCGCGGTCGAATTTGCGGGTGTCTTCAATGCGTTGGGTAGCGATGTAACCTTGGTCAATCGGACAGAGACAATCCTGCGCACATACGAATCAGAAATTGTGGAGCGATTGCCGCCAATCATGCAGGCACGGGGAATGGACCTGCAATTTGGGGCCACCGTTAAAGACATTGTCAAAAACGCAGATGGATCGCTTGACGTGACACTCACGAATGGCGTCACAAAACAAGTCGATCAGGTGCTCGCCGCGATTGGGCGCAATCCTAATAGTGGAGGGCTGGGCCTAGAAACCGCTGGCATTGAACTGGGCGCAAAGGGTGAGATCCCCGTTGACGCATTTAGTAAGACCAGTTGCGACAGCATCTATGCCGTGGGCGATGTCACGGACCGGGTCCAATTGACTCCAGTCGCGATCCGTGAAGGTCATGCCTTTGCCGACACAGTTTTTGGCGGAAACACGCGCGCGGTCGATCACTCCTGCATCCCGACAGCTGTGTTTTCTCAACCGTCGATTGCATCCGTTGGCCTCACCGAAGTCGAAGCGCGGCAGCAATATTCCGAGATCGCCGTCTACACATCCGACTTCCGCCCGATGAAGAACATTTTTTCTGATCGGATGGAGCGCGGGTTGTATAAGATGATTACCGAGGCAAAATCGGGCCAAGTCATCGGGCTTCACATGATCGGCCCTGAATCGGCGGAGATCATTCAGGCGGCAGCGGTTGCGATCAAGGCGAAGCTGACCAAGGCTGATTTTGACGCGACCACAGCTATCCATCCCAGCATGGCGGAAGAGCTCGTTCTGCTTAAGTAAGTTGCTGCTGAAAACGCATCTGGTATCATCCCGTGCAAAATGGGAGAGCAGCAATGGCGAGCATAATTTTGGTCACAGGAGGCACCGGCTATATTGGCGGTGAGCTGATTGATCGGCTGCTGAGTGTGGGTAAGGTGGTTCACACAACTATTCGCTGCACGGCCAAGAGTGAACCGCGTCTTCGTTCCCGCTGGCCAGATGCGGGCGAACGGCTCAAAGTATTCCAAGCCGATCTGGAAAATGATGACGGTTGGGCCGAGGCCAATTCAGGGTGCGATGCTGTCGCGCATGTCGCGTCCCCGTTTCCGTTGGCTGTGCCGAGGGATGAAAATGACCTGATTGTGCCGGCGCGTGAAGGGGCATTGCGCGCTGTTCGCTTTGCCAAGGATGCAGGTGTCGACCGATTTGTGTTGACCAGCTCTGCGGCGGCGATTGCGTACGGCCACCCACTTTCGAAAACCAAATTTGATAAAGATGATTGGACGCGTGTCGAAAGCGGCGATGTGGCAGCCTACGCCAAATCCAAAACCATTGCGGAAAAAGCGGTGAGGGAATGGGTCGCCGCGAAGGCCCCCGATATGACATTCTGTTCGATCAATCCGGTCGCGGTGTTTGGTTCGATTGCGAATGACGACCTGTCGACTTCGATTGAGATGGTTCAAAAACTGCTAGATGGTTCAATCCCACTGGCACCTAATATGGGAATTGGAGTGGTTGACATCCGCGATGTTGTAACCGCTCATGTTGCAGCGCTTGAAGCACCTGATGCTGTTGTCCGTAACGGCCGTTTCCCATTGCAACAGCGCTTCCTATGGCTCCGCGAAATGTCTCAAATTCTGCGCGACAGAGTGCCAGAAATTGCGGGTAAGGCTCCGACCAAGCGAATGCCGGATTTCCTTGTCAAGCTGCTTGCTCCATTCATGAGCGAGATGAATGTTCTTAAAAGCGAGCTTGGCAAAATCCGCGATGTCGACGGTTCACACGCGGCCAAAGTGCTGGGTTTTGAATATATTCTGGCCGAGCAAACGCTAGAGGATACAGCGCGCAACTTGGTTGAACACGGAGTGATTAAGCCCTGATGGAACTTTCTGGAAAAATAGTCCTGCTTACTGGTGCTACAGCCGGAATCGGGCGTGAAGTGGCTCTGCAACTCAAAGCAAAGGGCGCGGTTGTTACATTGACAGGCCGAAACGCTGACAGGCTTGCTGAAATGCGTGAAACGGGTTTTGAAGTGATCGCGGCTGATCTCTCCAATGCCGTTGGCGTCGATGCACTGGTGGCTGAATGGGGAGAGCGACCGCTCGAAATGCTGATCAACAATGCAGGGCAATTGGTCGATCATGATTTTCGAAAAGGGGCAGTGCATGCCAATGCTGCTGATGATGCGATCTATTCCAACCTTAACGCTCCGATCCGACTGATTGGCGGGTTGATCGCCCTGCTGAAAACACGAGACGAAGCTGCAATTGTGAATGTCACTTCGGGGCTTGCGATCGCTCCTGCGGCACGTCAGCCGGTCTATTGTGCGACGAAATCTGGTCTGAGGTTCTATACGTTAGCGTTGCGGGAACAGCTGAAAGGCACCGGCATACGCGTAATCGAGGCGCTTCCTCCGGTTGTCGACACGCAGATGAATGACGGCAATCCGATGAAGAAAATGCCTGCCGAAGAATGTGCCCGTCAAATCGTGGTTGCGATTGAGAAGAACCGCGATGAAGCGAATATCGGTATGACAAAGGCGTTGCGGATTGCGGATTCGATCTCACCCGCTTTGGCACGGAGAGTCACGCTGCGGTTCTAAGCGAAATCCGTGATTTTGATACGTTGACGCTGCGGCGGAGGTGCGGCAACGACCTCTTAACGCCAATTGCGCAACATAAATCAGGGGCACACGAATGTCTGCGAATATCGCTGAAATGGAACGCCGCCGCGAAGCCGCTCAAATGGGCGGCGGGCAAAAACGCATCGATGCTCAGCATGCCAAAGGTAAGTTGACTGCGCGCGAACGGCTCGACGTGCTGCTCGACCAGGGCAGTTTTGAAGAACTGGATACCTATGTTGAACACGATTGTGTGGATTTCGGCATGGAGGCGCAGAAGATCACAGGCGACGGCGTTGTCACAGGATCAGGGACAATCAATGGCCGTCTGGTCTATGTCTTTAGCCAAGATTTTACAGTGTTCGGCGGATCACTGTCAAAACGCCATGCGGAGAAGATCTGTAAGGTGATGGACACCGCGATGAAGGTTGGTGCACCTGTTATCGGGATCAACGATTCAGGCGGCGCGCGCATTCAGGAAGGCGTGGCGTCGTTGGGTGGATATGCCGAAGTGTTCCAACGTAACGTGCTCGCTAGCGGTGTTGTTCCGCAGATCAGCCTGATTATGGGGCCATGTGCGGGCGGTGCGGTCTATTCACCGGCGATGACCGATTTCATCTTTATGGTGAAAGACAGTTCTTACATGTTCGTCACCGGCCCGGACGTCGTAAAAACCGTCACCAATGAAGAGGTCACGCAAGAGGAGTTGGGCGGTGCGATTACGCATACGACTAAGACCAGCGTCGCCGACATTGCGTTTGAAAACGACATTGAAACACTGCTCGCGACTCGGTGTTTCTTTGACTACCTGCCGCTGTCAAACCGAGAAGCTGGGCCAATCCTACCCACGAATGACCCATGGGACCGTGAAGAACCAAGCCTCGACACGCTGATCCCGGACAATGCGAACCAGCCCTATGATATGCATGAGGTGATCGCAAAGACCGTGGATGAAGGCGAGTTTTTCGAGGTTCAACCCGCACACGCCGCGAATATCATTTGCGGATTTGGTCGGGTCGAAGGGCGGACCGTGGGCGTGGTCGCGAACCAGCCAATGGTGCTTGCCGGCGTGCTCGACATCAATTCATCGAAAAAAGCGGCGCGGTTCGTGCGGTTCTGCGATGCGTTTGAGATTCCTATTGTGACATTGGTCGACGTGCCCGGCTTCCTGCCCGGTACTTCCCAAGAACTGGGCGGAATTATCAAGCACGGGGCGAAGTTACTGTTCGCTTATGCAGAGGCAACCGTGCCCAAAATCACCATTATCACCCGCAAAGCTTACGGCGGCGCCTATGACGTCATGGCGTCCAAGCATTTGCGCGGCGATCTAAACTACGCATGGCCCACCGCCGAAATCGCAGTGATGGGTGCAAAGGGCGCAGTGGAGATCATCTTCCGCCAAGATCGCGGCGATGCGGAAAAGATTGCCGAGAAAACCAAGGAATACGAAGACCAGTTCGCGAACCCATTCGTAGCGGCATCACGCGGTTATATTGATGAGGTGATCTACCCACGGAACACGCGGCGGCGGGTTGCACTGGGACTGCGGAAGTTGCGGACGAAGCAGTTGGAGAACCCGTGGAAGAAGCACGACAATATCCCGTTGTGAGGAGTGATATATGATCCGTTTGCCATTCTTTATTGCTGCTGGATTGGCTGTGGCTTGCCTGCACCCTCCATCGCGGACGCAATTCCAACTACCTAGTTGCCATCCGCCTAGCTAGCAGCCCATACTCCGCCGACAATGTTCGGCACCCTATTCGCCTTGACCTTGCTTCTAGTCGCGCTTTTTTGCGGGTTTGCAGTCGTTCGGCTTTGGCGCAGTCCTAGTAGCTGGCACCTCGACGGGGAGACCCAGCAGGTCGAATTCCACGCTTGGCTCGACATTGCTATCTTGGCTGTGGTTGACACGATTTGTATGGGCTTTTGGCTCTTTGTAACGCTCTTCTGATTTGGGAATGCAACCATGAAACTAGGCCGCCTAAATCACATTGGGGTCGCAACAACGTCCATCGCGGACTCCATCGTGCATTACCGCGAAGTCATGGGCGCCACCTCAATCAGCACGCCGTTCGAACTCCCGGAACAAGGCGTGAAGGTCTGCTTTGTCGATACGCCGACTGAGACGGGCCTCAACGGAACTCAGATCGAGCTGATTGAGCCCTATGACGACAGCTCACCCATCAATGGTTTTCTCGCCAAGAACCCGGCGGGTGGTCAACATCACGTCTGTTTCGAAGTGCCGGATATCGAAGAAGCTCGCGCGGAATTCGAGGCGATGGGCAAACGCATCCTTGGCCCAACCCGCATCGGCGCACACGGCACACCGATTTTCTTCGTCCATCCCAAGGATATGCAGGGTATGCTGACCGAAATTATGGAAACGCCGAAAGACAGATATCACTGAACCTCTTCAATAGCGTAGCTTTCGCCCACACAACGATTGTGCTTAGAGATTATGCATGACCGACATCAATAATTCCGGGCCAACCCCCTCAGACTGGAAAGCTCTCGCTGATAAAGAGAGCAAAGGCCGCGATCTTACTTGGGAAACGCCCGAGGGATTTGCGATCAAGCCACTATACACCGCAGAAGATCACGCGAGTTTTGACCCCGGACTGCCCGGTTTTGGTCCGTTCACGCGCGGCGTAAAGGCCAGCATGTATGCCGGGCGCCCTTGGACCATCCGGCAATATGCGGGTTTTTCCACCGCTGAGGAATCGAACGCCTTTTATCGGCGCAATTTGGCAGCGGGGCAAAAAGGGCTGAGCGTCGCTTTCGACCTCGCCACCCACCGCGGATATGACAGCGATCACCCGCGCGTAACCGGCGATGTTGGTAAGGCTGGCGTGGCCATCGACACGGTCGCCGATATGGAGATTTTGTTCGACCAGATCCCGCTCGACACCATGTCTGTTTCCATGACCATGAACGGCGCGGTAATCCCGATTTTGGCGTTCTACATTGTCGCAGGCGAACGGCAGGGCGTGGGTCCAGAAAAGCTATCCGGGACCATTCAGAACGACATTCTGAAGGAATTCATGGTCCGTAACACCTATATCTATCCGCCTGAGCCCAGCATGCGGATCGTGTCTGACATTATCGCATACACATCAGCCAACATGCCGAAATTCAACAGTATTTCGATTAGTGGCTATCATATGCACGAAGCCGGAGCGACGGCTGTGCAGGAGCTCGCCTTCACCATTGCGGACGGCAAGGAATATGCTGAGCGGGCAATGGCGACTGGGCTTGATATTGAAGCGTTCGCCGGGCGTTTGAGCTTCTTTTTCGGCATCGGCATGAACTTCTTTATGGAGATTGCTAAACTGCGAGCCGCGCGCACATTGTGGTACCGCGTAATGGACGGGCTGGGTGCACAAAGCGATCGCTCCAAAATGCTGCGCACCCACTGCCAAACGTCTGGCGTAAGCTTGCAAGAGCAAGACCCATACAACAACGTCATGCGGACCACGATTGAAGCGCTGGCGGCGACTTTGGGCGGTACGCAGAGCTTGCACACCAACGCTTTAGATGAAGCGATTGCGCTGCCGACAGATTTCTCCGCCCGCATCGCGCGCAACACGCAATTGGTGCTGCAAGAGGAAAGCGGGATTACCAATGTCGTCGATCCACTGGGCGGCTCGCATTATATCGAAGCGCTAACCGCGACGCTGGTCGAAGAGGCCGAAAAACTGATCGCCGAAGTTGATGAGGCTGGCGGGATGACAACCTATGTCGCGACTGGCGCTCCCAAGGCCGCTATTGAACGCGCGGCGGCGGAAAAACAGACCAGTGTCGATAAGGGCGACACGGTGATCGTCGGGGTCAACAAATACCGTAAGGAAAAAGAAGACCCGATTGAGACACTCGATATCGACAATGCCAAAGTCAGGGCAGGGCAGGTCGAACGGATCGCCAAAGTGCGCGCCGGCCGTGATGAGGCCGCGTGTCAGGCGGCGCTGAACGCTCTAACTGAAGCCTCCAATGCGAATCCTGCGACTCACCGAGAGGCGCTGGCTTCGGGACGCGATGAGAATGGCATCCCATTGCCTCCGTCAAAGATCGCAGAGCTCGAGAAACAGGCCGACGTCAATTTGCTCGCTCGCGCGGTGGACGCAGCGCGCCACGACGCAACATTGGGCGAAATCTCTGAGGCGATGGGCGAAATCTTCGGACGCCACGATGCCACGCCCAAACCGGTAAGTGGCGTTTACAAGACCGCGTATGAGTTCGACCAACGTTGGGCGCAGGTCACCGGAGGTGTCGATGCTGTAGAGCGCAGGCTTGGCCGCAAGCCGCGTATTATGGTCGCCAAAATGGGGCAGGACGGCCACGATCGCGGCGCCAATGTGATCGCATCCGCCTTTACCGATATGGGTTTTGAGGTTGTCTCCGGCCCGCTGTTCCAGACACCTGAAGAAACCCGCGATTTGGCACTCCGCAAAGACGTGGACGTGATCGGCGCAAGTTCGCTCGCAGCCGGTCACAAGACCTTGATCCCTGAACTGATCCGCCTGCTGAAAGAGGCCGGTCGCGGCGATATCAAGGTCACCGCTGGCGGCGTGATCCCCGCAACCGATTACGATTTTCTTCGCGAAGCAGGGGTGCAGGGTATTTACGGCCCCGGATCAAACGTGATCGAATGCGCAGCAGATATTCTGACGCTGCTGGGGCATAATATGCCGCCTTTGGGTGAGGGTTTGGAGGGCGTCGAATGATTGGTCGTTTTGTGCGCTTCGCATCAGTTGGATTTGCGCTAATATCCGCATTCTACTGGATTAGCATAGCTAGCTTTGTCCAAATTATTTTTTTTGTTGGCGAACAAACTGAATTATCGTCTGGCGCGAAATGGGCAGCCCAAGCTGTCCCGACAATTCTATACGGATTAGCCTGTGTTCTGTTTTGCCAGTGGTTTGCCAGGGGCATTGTTCGCCGAGTTAATAATAAGGGCACTTTTGAATGACCCAAATCCGTACCGACTGGACCCGCGAAGAAATCGCGACCCTTTTCGAGCTTCCCTTCACCGAGCTGCTGTTCCAAGCCGCCAGCACCCACCGCGAGAACCATCCGCCTGAGCAAATCCAGCTTTGCACACTGCTCAGCATCAAGACCGGCGGTTGCCCGGAGGATTGCGGATATTGCTCGCAATCGGTCAAGGCCGATAGCGGCGTTGAGGCGACCAAGCTGATGGACGTGCAGGCCGTGCTGCAACGCGCGGCTCAGGCCAAGGATGCGGGAAGCCAGCGTTTCTGCATGGGTGCGGCGTGGCGCAATCCGAAAGACCGCGACATGCCCGCGATTGTCAAAATCGTGGAAGGCGTGCGCGATATGGGGCTGGAAACCTGTATGACATTGGGCATGTTGGAGCCGCATCAGGCAGATCAACTCGCCGAAGCGGGCCTCGATTATTACAACCACAATATCGACAGCAGCCCGGAATATTATGAGCGGGTGATTTCTACACGCGATTTCCAATGCCGTCTCGATACGCTGGATCACGTGCGCAAATCCGGCATCAATGTGTGCAGCGGCGGGATCGTCGGCATGGGCGAAACGCGCGATGATCGGGTGGGCTTCATCCACACACTCGCCACACTCGAAGCGCATCCCGAAAGCGTGCCGGTCAACGCGTTGGTTCCGGTAAAAGGCACGGTGCTGGGCGATATGCTGGCGGACACGCCAATGGCCAAAATCGACGATATCGAATTTGTCCGCACCGTTGCGGTCGCGCGGATCACAATGCCGATGAGCATGGTACGCCTATCCGCTGGACGCGAGTCTATGAGCGAGACGACGCAAGCGCTCTGCTTCCTTGCGGGCGCGAACTCGATCTTCACCGGCGACAAGCTGCTGACCGCGCCCAACGCGGGCGATGACAGCGACGGCACTTTGTTCGCAAAGCTGGGCCTTACGGCGTTGCAAGGTGAGGAGCCTGCGCGGGCCTGCAAAGTGAGCGAGCCAGCAGAGTGATTAAACCGGTTGTAAGCTTCTTGGCCGCCAGCTGCCTGATTTACGCGACCCCCGCGAACGCCTGCCGAACTTTGATCACAAGTGTGAAGTTATCTATTAGCGATGTCGTGGTTGATGGCACCGCGCATTGTCTCGAGGTTGAGGGTCAATGTCGACTTTCGATTTCAGACGTGGTCAAAGGCGGTGAGCACGTTGATAACTTTGAAATTGAAATTCGTGTGAATGAAGTCCCAGTAATCCAACAGCGTGACGATGACTTGATTATCGTGGGAGGCTGCCCGCAAGCTTTTGAGCCTTTGCAGGCAGAAACATCCGGTCGATTTCACCTATCGAAACGCGACGATGGAACGTTTTTTGCCGCTCATCGCATAGATTCAATCCAAGAAAAAATGCAGATGAGAGCAATCTGAGCGGATGACCCTCGGCTTTTCCGTCGACGAATTGCTGCCCAACGCGCGCGGGGGCGGGCAGCTCAAGATGGGCCTCACTCGGCTCACTGAAGACGAATGGCTCCAGTCTGAGCCCCACATTACCGCACGTCTTCAAGCGTTCGAGGATTGGCCCGGCGGCGTCCAGCTAACCCCAGAAGCCGAAGCCCCCGGACAAGAACTTGCCGCAATGCTCGGCGCGACTGGTGGATTGCTCAACGCCGCGCTCGCTGCTCACGAAGATATGTGCCTTCTCACCCAACGAAAGGGCGAGGACGTCTACCGCCTCATCGGAGCAGCAGTCGCATGGCCCTCTGACTGGCATCCCAAGGACAAGATCGGCCTGCCGCTACGCGCGCTCCATGCGCCTATCGTGGGCTATGAGGAGCAGCTCGCCACAGGGGTGGACCGCTTTATGACGACGCTAAAGCCCGGCGTGATTTATGGCCGCTGCAATTGGTTTATCGCGGCCACGGGGGAGCACCGTTGGATTGAAACACGTACCCCGCAAGAAGCTTTCGCCCATATCACTCCAGACAATGCAGGTGAGGCTCTGTTCGTCCGCTCTGAACGTCAGACCTTGCGGCGGCTGCCCGAAACTGGCGCAATCCTGTTCACCATCGGCATCTATGTCGAACCGCTTGATGCGCTTAAAGCTGCGAATATCGCCATGTTGTCAGACGCTACACAAAATCTCGTCGCAGGTGAGGGTGATCGACGCGGCGCGCCCGCTTATGCAGGTGCGTTGAAAGAGTATGCAGCGCAGTGGGCAGCCAAGTAGTTTTCGTCAAATCCAAAGCCAAACAGCTAAGAACCGCATTTCCGATAGCTTGCTTGGCGCGAGGTAAGGCGGCATAGGCTGGACCAGACTTAGTTGCTTTTTGGAGCGCCGATTTGTTTTCGAAAATACTGATTGCCAATCGCGGTGAAATTGCCTGCCGTGTTATCCAGACGGCACAGAAAATGGGGATCGCGACTGTTGCGGTTTACTCGGATGCGGATCGCAATGCGCCGTTTGTAAAAATGGCGGATGAGGCAGTCCATATCGGCCCATCACCAGCTGCCGAAAGCTATCTAATCCCAGAAAAGATCATCGCGGCGTGCAAAGAAACCGGCGCGGAGGCAGTCCATCCCGGCTATGGCTTCCTCTCCGAACGTGCGAGCTTTGTTGAGGCGCTTTCGGCTGAAAATATCACCTTTATCGGCCCGCCTGCGGGCGCAATCGCGGCGATGGGCGACAAGATCGAATCCAAAAAACTGGCACTCGCCGCTGGCGTCAATGTCGTTCCCGGCTTTGTCGGCGAAATCCGCGATACAGAACATGCAGTCGAAATCAGTGACGGCATCGGTTATCCGGTGATGATGAAGGCGAGCGCCGGGGGCGGGGGCAAGGGCATGCGCCTTGCTTGGTCTGAGAAAGACGTGCGCGAAGGGTTCGAAGCAACCAAGCGTGAAGGATTAAATTCCTTTGGCGATGATCGCGTTTTCATTGAGAAATTCATCGAAAACCCGCGCCATATCGAGATTCAGATCCTAGGCGATAAACACGGCAATATTCTCTATTTGAATGAGCGCGAATGCTCGATCCAGCGCCGCCACCAAAAGGTCGTCGAAGAAGCACCGTCACCGTTTGTGACGCCCAAAATGCGCAAAGCGATGGGTGAGCAAAGCGTCGCTCTATCGCGCGCGGTGGATTATCATTCTGCAGGCACGGTTGAACTGATTGTTAGCGGGGCGGACCCGACGGGGGAGAGTTTTTACTTCTTGGAAATGAACACCCGTTTGCAAGTTGAACATCCTGTTACCGAAGCGATTTCCGGGATTGATCTGGTCGAACAGATGATCCGGGTCGCGGCGGGCGAAGCATTGAGCGTGTCTCAGGATGACATCGGTATCGATGGCTGGTCGATTGAAAACCGCGTCTATGCCGAAGACCCCTATCGCGGGTTCCTGCCCTCGACCGGGCGCTTGATGCAATATTCGCCTTCGGTCCCTGGTTGGAGTGATGATGGTGAAGTTCAAGGCAAAGCGCGGCGAGGTGTCGCTCATGGCGCGGGCAGCGTGCGTGTAGATGATGGTGTCTTTGAAGGCGGTGAAGTGTCGATGTTCTACGATCCGATGATCGCAAAACTGATCACTTGGGCGCCCACACGCAATGAAGCCGCTGACCTTCAGGTTGAGGCACTCGACGCGTTCCGTATCAAGGGCCTAGGCCACAATGTCGATTTCCTCAGCGCTATCATGCAGCATGATCGTTTCCGTTCAGGAGAGCTGACGACGGGCTTCATCGCGGAAGAATATCCCGATGGGTTCGAAGGGGCTCCTGCCAGCGATGAACTGCTGCGCCAGCTTGCTGCATTGTTTGCTGGCGCTGAATTCACGCAGCAAGTTCGCGCTCGGCATATCTCAGGCCAGCTAAATAGCCGGGAAAACCCGCCATCGCATTGGATGGTCAAAATTGGTGATCGCGGATTTGACGTGCTGCTTGAAGAAGGCGGCGCGACTGTCGACGGCGAGTTGGTTCGCGGGACGTGGGATTGGGAGGTTGGCATGCCGATCGCTCAAGTTATTGGCGACCACGAAATGACCGTACAGGTTGAACGCGTTGGTGTTCGCTGGCGGATGGTCACGCGCGGCGCGTCACATCAAGCTTTGGTGCTTCCTGCCACACTTGCTCCGCTGGCCGATTATATGATCGAGAAGGTTCCGCCCGACCTTTCAAGAATGCTGATTTGTCCAATGCCGGGGATGCTGATGAAGCTGCATGTAGCCGAAGGTGAAGAAGTGCAGCCGGGCCAACCACTGGCCACCGTCGAAGCGATGAAGATGGAAAATATTCTGCGCGCTGAAAAGCAGGCAGTAATCTCCAAGATCAACGCCGCAGAGGGTGATAGTCTGGCCGTCGATGCGGTGATTTTGGAGTTGGAATAACGACTGACGATCAGACTAGTCAATTATAATATATGTAAAATTTGTAATTTCATGCGTGCACGGTGAAAGATTCGCGATGTGATTTTGTACTGATACGACAAATCACAGTCCTGATCGCATTTTGTCCTTATCAAGGCTGGCCTTAAGGGCGCGTTTGCGAGACCATTAGATCACCGACTCGTTAGAAGCGCGCAATTTGGACCTGCGGAGATTTGCCAAAGGGAGGATCAGGACATGGCTAAAAAAGGCACAGGGTATTTCGACCGGAAAGGTCATTTCTTCAAGACGGGCCGTGAGGCGACAGAGAGTGATCTTGCGGCTCTGCTCGGTCAGATTGGTGACGGTGAGAGCTTAGCGCCGGGTATCGCACATATGTTGCTGGAGCGCCGCCAAGATGTGGAGCGATTGTTCGCTGAACACGATGTAATGTTGGCAGATGAAGCAACCGCAGCCGGCGCGAAGCTAACCGATATTTCGAGCAAGATTACCAAGATTCCGCGCCCTGCCAGTTGAACCGGCCATCACGTCAAATGGAGTTGACCGTCTAGGAAGTCAGCCACGTCATCCAGCTCCACGTCGCGTGCCATGTAAGCCTCCCCGATCCCTTTGAGCAGAAGGAAGGGCAGAGTGTCTGCCTCCATCTTCTTGTCATGGCGCATATGATCGACCAATCGCGCACCGTCGCAATTCATGTTCAGGGCTGCAATTTCCGAAGGTAGGCCTGCAGCGGCAATGATGCGGGCCACCATATCCGCATCGTTCCCCGAAATTTCGCCACGCCGCGCCGAATATCGCGCGGCTAAAATCATGCCAAGCGCAACACCCTCACCGTGGAGCAAGCGATGTGAAAAGCCTGTTTCCGCCTCAAGTGCATGGCCGAATGTGTGGCCAAGGTTGAGTAGAGCGCGCACGCCGGAGGTTTCTCGCTCATCCTCGGTGACAATCTTGGCTTTGGCGCGGATGCTGGTGGCGATTGCATGGGAAAGCGCCTGCGGTTCGTGCGCCAGAACTTTCGGACCATTGACCTCTAGCCAATCAAAAAACTCCGCATCGCCCAGCAGACCGTATTTGAGAACTTCGGCATAGCCAGCGCGCATCTCGCGGTCGGGCAATGTGTCGAGGACCAGTGGATCGATTAGAACAGTAGAGGGTTGGTGAAACGCTCCAATCAGGTTCTTCCCTGCGCCCGTATTTATCGCGGTTTTGCCGCCGACGGAGCTGTCCACTTGTGCCAGCAAAGTGGTGGGGATCTGCACGAAGCCGCATCCACGTTTCATTACCGCACATGCGAATCCGGTGAGATCGCCGACTACTCCTCCTCCGAATGCCACAACATTATCGGATCGGGTTATTCCGAGTGCGAGCAGCCAATCGGTCAATTCTTCAAGGACTTTCCAGCTTTTCGCGTTTTCGCCTTGATCGACTATGAACCAGTCGGATTTGTAACCGGCATTGCTAAGAGCGGCCTCAATCTTCCCAAAGTACAATTGGTGAGTGTTGCGGTCCGCCACAATTGGCACAGCGCGCCTTGCAAAACTTGCAAGGAATGGCTGCGCGCGCGATCCTAAATCATCGAGTAGCCCAGCCTCAATCGTAACATCATAGCTGCGCCCAGCAAGGGCGACGGGAATTACATCCATTGGTCGATAGCCTCAATAATCGCGCGCGCCGTGTCTGAATGTGCGCTGTCTTGGCTTTGCACATGCACTTGTGCCTGCGCATAGAATTTTTCGCGCTTTTTGAACAATTCGGTGAGAATGACCTTGGGATCGCCGGTTTGCAACAGAGGTCTCGTTTTTCGGCGTGATGTACGTTCCACCAGAGTGTCGATGTCGCAGTCAATCCAAACGGCCAATGCGCGTCTTAGGATTAAAGACCGTGTCTCCGGATCGACAAAAGCACCACCGCCGGTAGCAATCACCCCAGCTTCCTCCTCTATCAATCGTGCGATTACACGGCGCTCTCCATCGCGGAAATAGGCTTCACCATGTTGGCCGAATATCTCCGGGATACTGCGCTGCGCCGCGTGCTCGATCTCATAATCCGCATCGAAAAATCCACACCCCAACATATTAGCGAGACGTCGGCCGACTGTGGATTTACCAACCCCCATCAACCCAACCAGCACCACGGGACGGTCGAGCCGCGCTGCGATCTGGGCAATTTCTATTTGGTTTAGGGGCGGATTAGAGGACATTGCAGCAGGGCCTATAGATGGGGTAGAGCGCGCGCAATATGTCTGACGAAGCAAGTACACCTATCAAACAGCCTAAATTGTCCAAGGCGAATTTTGCCGTGCGCCGGCGCTGGCCGCTTTACCTTGCAATTGCGGCAGCTGCAGTGCTCGTATTCGCCTATATTGATGCTGGCGAAGAACCGATTCATCCCATTGAGCAAAAGATCGTATTTCCGGCTGCCAGCGGAGCGAGCGAATGAAGGATACGACGCAATTGACCAAGAGAGTTTGGGTCACGGGAGCTGCAACTCTTGCGCTCGTTGGTGCAATTGGCGGCGGTGCGTTCAGCTCGCTGGGGCAGGCGCAAGACGCGCCTGAATCGCTTTTACCGCCGGGTTTTGACGATCCCGCGCCAACTCCAGCTCCGCCGCCGTCGCCCACTGCGGTGCCAACGGTAGCCCCTGCTGGCCCAGCCGTCCCTAGCTCCGAACCGACTGTGCCGAGTGTAGGACCTGCGCCTGTACCGGGAAATCTGCCTCCAGTTCCGCAAATTTCTCGAGAGGAACGATCGGGGCTGCCATCGCTTGAAGAATTGGAGAATCTCTCCACTGATCAGCTTGATGATTTGCTGGGGCTAAAGCCAAGGTTCGACATCCCTCCCGCCGCACGCCGATCGCTTGCGCAGGTGGGAATGTTGGCACCATCGGAGGGTGGTCTACCAACTCAAGCGTTGGCAAAGCAGCCGCAAAATCTTGTCCGTGCAATCCTTGCAGGAACAAAAGGTCCACTGGTTTCGCGTTGGGGGCATATTCTAGTGCGCCGCGCTATGGCTAGCCGCCTAGCTGCGCCTGAAGGGATGAACCCGGTTGAATTCGCCGCCTTGCGTGCGGGTGTTCTCAATTCAATGGGCGAATATGCGGTAACACGCGGATTGGTGCAGGATGTCGATACTGGCAACTGGAGCACCGCAATGACCAGTCAGGCACTAACAGCTTATATCGCTTCGTCAGATCTGGTCGGCGCGTGCCCCGCTGTGCGGTTGCAAGGGTCGGTACGGGAGGATCCACAATGGATCATGATGCAGGCCATTTGCAACGCCTATGCCGGTGAAGGTGCGCTGGCAGGATCGCAGCTAAATGCGGCGCAAAGTGAAGAAATTGCGCCTGAAATCGATGTGTTGCTAGCGCAGCGTTATGCTGGTGCAGCCGGGCGTGGGCGCGGTGGAACGACGGTTTCGTGGGAAGGCGTTGGCGAGCTTAGCCCGTGGCGCTTTGCGATTGCCAATGCCGTAGGTGACGACATTCCCGATGCTTTGATTGCTGCTGCATTGAGCGGACCGGGCGGCGACTATTACTCGCTTTCTGCTGCATCGGCACCGATGCTACCGCTCGCAGTACGTGCCCAATATGCGGAAATCGCCGCAAGCCGGGGCGTTTTGTCCGCAGCGGCGATGATCGACATTTACAGTCAGGTCTATTCCGACAATGCAATTGGTGGCGGAGCGGCTGACCGCGCAGCACGCCTTCGCGAGGCATTCGTCGGGGCTGATCCTACAATCCGCATCACCGCAATGCGGGGGTTGTGGGGGGAGGGCGAAACGGGCGTTGCTGGTCAAGTGCTAACCGCATATGCAGCGGCCCGTATCCCGCCATCCGCTGATAATTCGCAAGATGCGGGCAGCCTTATCGCATCGATGCTGACAGCCGGGTTGGATCGTGATGCGGCCGCGTGGGCTGCTGTGGTTGAGCCGGGATCGCTAGGTTGGGCGCTGATCGCGCTTTCCAATCCTAATGCCGGGAACGCTGATCCAGATGCGGTTGACACATTCATCAGCGATGACATCAGCGAAGAAGCGCGCAAATCCGAGTTTTTGGTTGCTGGTCTTGCCGGACTGGGGCGTATGTCTGAGGGTGACGCGAGCGCAATTGGCGCTGATTTGGGGCGTCAGACGCGTTGGACCAGAATGATCGACCGCGCTGCAGAAGTTGATAATCCAGCAATGGTTGCTCTGTTAGCCGGATTGGGAATGCAGGGTGAAAGCTGGTCGCAAATGACTCCGTTGCACCTTTATCATATCGTGTCTGCACTGCGCCGAGTTGGCTTGGAAGCAGAAGCCAGAATGATCGCCGCAGAGGCGGTTGCGCGCGGATAGACCCCGCTCATGTCCACGTCCACACAGGCTTTTTTGGAAATGCTTGCCGCTGAGCGCGGCGCTGCGACTAACACGCTGTCGGCATATCGACGCGACCTGGACGGGGCAGAGGAAACCTTGGGCGATCTTGCCAAGGCACCGCGCGCAGTGGTGGCCAAACTTTCTGGCGAATGGGCAGCGCTTGCTCCATCAACGGTGGCGCGAAAGGCATCGGCCTTGCGGCAGTTTTTTGGATTTGCAGTGGACGAAGGGTGGCGCGATGATGATCCCTCCGGCGCCCTACCCAAACCACGCACCCGGCGTCCTTTACCAAAAGTATTGGGACATAAGGCTGTCGAAGCGTTGTTGAATCGCGCGGAGCTTGAAGCATCTAGCGGAAAGTTAAACTCTGTGCGTCAGCTCGTTTTGCTCGAAATGCTCTATGGTTCTGGTCTGCGCGCGACTGAGTTGGTTGGTCTTCCGCTTTCCGCCATTCCGCGCGATGCGCCGCTAATCACGGTGATGGGGAAGGGCGGTCAGGCCCGTATGATTCCCGTTAGCGCGCGCGCGCGCGAAGCATTGGCCGAATGGATCAAATTGCGGCCATCTGAACCTGCTTCGAAATTTCTGTTCCCATCGCGAAATGGTAAACACCTTACCCGCGTTCGCCTGTTTCAAATATTGAAGGAGCTTGCTGCGCGCGCCGATCTAGATCCTGCTGGCATCAGCCCACACGTATTGCGCCACGCCTTTGCCACGCATTTGTTAGAAGGGGGCGCAGACTTGCGAGTGCTCCAAACGTTGCTTGGTCATGCCGATATTGCGACCACACAAATATACACACATGTCGATTCTGCGCGGTTGGTAGAGCTTGTAAATTCACGCCACCCGCTTGCCACACGCGGAAGGACGGATTAGCGCGCTCTTATGATTTCCTACCTCGAATTCGAGAAACCCGTTTGTAGCCTTGATGAGCGCATCGCAGAATTGCGCGGAGTCGATGCGAACCATGAGGTTGATGTTGCAGCTGAGATTGAGCGGCTTGAAACGAAAAGTGCAGAGCTGCTTGCCAGCACTTATGCCTCGCTCACACCGTGGCAAAAAACACAGGTTGCTCGCCATCCGCAGCGCCCGCATTTCCGTGATTATGTCGCTGGTGCCTTTACTGATTTCTTGCCGCTGGGTGGAGATCGCTGTTACGGTGAAGATGAAGCGATCATGGGTGGCTTTGCCAAGCTGGATGGCCCCAATGGTAAACAACGGCGCGTCATGTTGATCGGCCACGAAAAGGGTCATGACACGCAAAGTCGAATCAAACACAATTTTGGGATGGGTAAGCCGGAGGGTTATCGCAAAGCGATCCGTTTGATGGATCTGGCTGGACGGTTTGGCCTGCCCGTTGTTACCTTGGTTGATACATCGGGCGCATTTCCAGGCATCGAAGCCGAAGAACGCGGTCAAGCCGAAGCCATTGCCCGTTCGACAGAGGCTTGTTTGGCGCTGCCGGTGCCGATGGTTTCGGTCATTGTGGGAGAAGGTGGTTCAGGCGGAGCGGTTGCACTGGCAAGCGCAGAGCGTGTTCTTATGCTCGAACATGCCGTCTATTCGGTGATCTCACCAGAGGGCTGCGCATCCATTTTGTGGCGCACATCTGAAAAGGCATCCGAAGCTGCGCAGGCGATGAAGATCACGGCCCAGCACCTAAAACGACTGAACGTAATCGACAGGATTGTAAAAGAACCTATCGGCGGCGCGCATCGTGACGGTCAGGCGATGGCGAGAAACCTTGGTAAAGTACTGGCCGAAGAGGTTGATAATCTGAGTGAAATGAGTAGTGAGGCACTGATGCGCCTTCGCGAGGAACGGTTTCTCCAGCTCGGCGGATAACATTTGCAGGGCTTGCCCTGCATCCAGCTTTTCCCGATAGTTAACCACGCATAGCAAGATGACGTCGCCGCCGTTTTGGCCAGCGGCCAGGTTGCATCACGTGTTTACGCGGGGAGAGAACGCATGACCAAATTATCACGGAAATTCTTGATTGCGGGTACGGCTCCGCTTGCTTTGATCTTAAGCGGTTGCATGGGCGCAGGAGGGTCAGTTCCTTCGGCATCCACTCCGATCACAACCAACGAAGCGCAGCAAGGCGCAGAATTTCACCCGCAATTGCTCGCTCAATTTGGTGGTGCGATGACCGGCAGGCACGCGCAATATGTCGAACAAGTCGGTAAAAATATTGCGGTGCAATCTGGTTTGGGCAATGCACGCGAAAGTTTCACAGTCAGTCTGCTCAATTCGCCTGTGAACAACGCCTTCGCGGTTCCCGGTGGTTACATCTACACGACGCGGCAGCTCGTTACGTTGATGAATAACGAAGCAGAGCTGGCAGGAGTGATGGGGCATGAGGTTGGCCACGTCGCCGCACGCCATTCGCAGCGTCGACAACGAACTGCGCAGCGCAATTCGATCCTGGGCGTGTTGGGCGCAATCGGCAGTTCCGTCTTGTTGGGCGACAGCGGTATTGGAGAGACTGTCTCACGTGGATTTTTACAAGGTTCGCAATTGCTTACGCTCAGTTTTTCACGCAGTCAGGAAACGGAAGCAGATGATCTGGGTATCCAATATCTAACCTCCGCTGGTTATGATCCGCGGGCAATGGGTACGGTTCTCGGCAGTCTTGCAGCGCAGAATGGGCTTGATGCGCAACTTCAAGGCCGCGGCAATGCGACCGTGCCTGCTTGGGCTTCGACACACCCCGATCCGGCAAGCCGAGTTCAACGCGCGCTTACTGCTGCGCGGGGTTTGCCGGGCACTGTAACCAATCGTGACACATTCCTGCAACGGATTGACGGTTTGCTTTATGGTGATGATCCCGAACAGGGCGTGATTGAAGGCAGCCAGTTTATTCACCCCGAATTACGACTGACGTTTACCGCACCACAGGGTTTTTACATGGTCAATTCGACCAGTGCCGTCAGCGTCAATGGACAAGGCGGGCAGGCTCAGCTGACACTCGCGCCGTATAATGGGGATCTCGATAGCTATATCCGCCAACAATTTTCTGAACTTGGCGGTGAAGGTGGCAATTTGGCCCCCCAATCGATTCAGCGCACGACAGTGAATGGGATTAGAGCCGCTTTTGGTCAGGCGCGAGTCAATAACGGCAACAGCCAGGTGGATGTGACGATATTTGCGTATGAGTTTGCAGGTGATCGAGCATACCACTTTGCCGCTATCACACCGGCTGGGGCCAGTAATCCGTTTGCCTCGATGTTCCAATCGATGCGCCGCATCAGCACGGCCGAAGCTGCGCAAGTGATCCCGAGAGTGTTAGATGTTGTGACAGTTCAGCGCGGCGATACAGTTGCCGGACTGGCACGGCGGATGGCCTATGACACTGCGCAAGTTGAACGTTTTCGTGTGCTCAACGGTCTGAACTCCACTGACGGTCTGATCGCAGGTCAACGCGTAAAGATTGTTGTGCGCGGACGCTAAATCACTTTTTACCAAGTAAGAGCAGGGGCAACCCACAAAATGCACAAAAAAAGCGGCGGGGCAAAACCCCGCCGCTCTCTTTTTGTCGGTTAAGTCGGTTAGACTTAAGCAGCCATTTCAGTCTGCACTTCCGAGAATGTGTCCGAAAGGGTGTTACCCAGTGAACCCATTGCGGTAATTGCAGCAACAGCGATCAGAGCAGCAATAAGGCCATACTCAATTGCGGTAGCGCCTTGCTCGTCACGAGCCAATTTGTTGAAAAATTTCATTTTTAGTCTCCTGGTTTGGTCTTCGGTACCCGTGCCCGTTCGAAAGATTGAACAGACGATTTTGGTTTTAATCAGCAGCTCTTGAGAAATTCCTAATGCGGAACCTTTCGAAAGTCTTACCTGCTCATTGCCTCCACTGACGTGGTCTCAACTGTGCTCCATGTGTCGGCAGTCGCCTGGGCTACACCCTGGAGAGCGCCGATCATGGCAATCACAATCAAACTCACGATCAGTCCGTATTCAACGGCAGTGGCACCTGAATTGTCGTTTCCAATGTGCTTAAGGAATGTCGTCAATTTCATGAGATCACTCGTCCCTACGTTCCTGATGAGTTACAAATCGCCGAGCCGGGTTAAGAAATGGTTGAGAACGAGCACAAAGATGGAAAAAATTCCGACATGACGGGGATGGCATTACAGGTTCCGATCTGGGTGGTTGCAGGGGCACTAAGGTCTTCCAGGGACAGTTGGCTTATGCACCGAAGGCCTTTGGAAAAATTTCACGGCGGCCTATGGGAATTCCCTGGTGGGAAAGTCGAAGGTGCTGAAATTCCAGTGAAAGCCCTAATAAGGGAACTGCACGAAGAGCTGAGCATCGAGGTCCGTCCAGAAGATTGTAAGCCAGCAGGATTTGCAGAAGAAATCGTGACGGAGGTTGGATTAAACACGCGTCCGCCGATTGTCATTCTGCTTTACACAATTGGCACATGGGTGGGCGAACCGCGCTCGCTCGAAGGTGGGCGAATCGGCTGGTTTGGTCAGGAAGAGATCAAAAAACTCGATAAACCGCCGCTTGATCAGAAACTGGCCATCGGTCTGTTCTCAGATTCTTGAGCAAAGATCATTCGAAGAGTGAGAAACCGCGAAGAAGGGGCAAAGAAGTATTGCCAAGTTCGTGCCGCCTGCTATGTGCGCCACTCCCAAGCGCACCCGTAGCTCAGCTGGATAGAGTACCTGACTACGAATCAGGGGGCCGGAGGTTCGAATCCTTCCGGGTGCGCCAAAAAATCCCATCCCATAGCGGGGTGGGTTTTTTTGGTTTTGGAGCAAATCTTCTTTGTTGTCGCTGCTGGCCTGTATCCAAAATTCTCTGCCAGGCTTTTTGCTGAGATCGGTTTCCGCTGAGGGACTAGACGCGCTAACTTGAGTTTTAACCGTAAGAGAGACAGTGTCATGGACGATCGTTACATGCATGATCGCGATGCATTTAATCTGGAGAGTCCTTTGAAGAAGCCTGATGTACCCGAAGAAGTTCAGGAAGCTGTTCGCACACTATTGCGCTGGGCAGGTGATGATCCCACTCGCGAAGGGTTGCTCGACACGCCGAAACGAGTGGGCCGCGCGTGGTTAGAATATTGTCAGGGAAATAAAGAAGACCCGGCTGTCCATCTCAGTCGAATTTTTGAAGAAGTCGGCGGTTATGATGAGATCGTACTGCTGAAAGGTATCCCGTTCCATTCGCACTGCGAACACCACATGGCCCCAATTAAGGGCAAGGCGCATATCGCCTATCTACCTGATCAAAAGATCGTCGGCATTTCAAAGCTAGCCCGCGTGCTGCACGGATTCGCCAGCCGGCTACAGGTGCAAGAACGTCTGACCGCCGAAGTTGCCGAATGTATATGGGACAACCTTGAACCGCGCGGCGTTGCTGTTGTTATCGAAGCAGAACACGGTTGCATGACCGGACGAGGTGTAAAGGTGCACGGGGTCGAGATGCTCACCAGCCGCATGATGGGTTGTTTCTTAGAAGATCAGCGCAGCCGCAAGGAAGTGATGAGCCTGATGGGCTATTGAATGGACGCGCAATTCTGATGATGGCCTGGATATGACTTCTTTGAAACTTAATTTGGTGTTGTCAGCTGAGCAATTGGCCGACTTCTTCGTTGAGGCCTTTCCGGGGCACGACCATACCACGTTGGGGTTTGAAGAGATCAAGCCAGGATTTCTGCGGTTAAAACAAACGCCCGAAACCGCTATGCTGCGTCCCGGCGGGATCGTTTCTGGACCAACGCAAATGGCATTGGCTGATCGCGCAGCTTATGCGGTGATCCTTGCCCATATCGGTATTGTCCCTATGGCGGTGACCAGCAATCTCAATATGAGTTTTCTAAGAGGGATTGCCGCCAAACCATTTTTTGCCGACGCGCATCTTATCAAATTGGGGAGGCGGCTTGCCACAGTGGATGTGCGGATATGGCAAGACGATCCAGCTAAACTGGCCGCGCAATCGACCGTCACCTATGCGATTCCAACGGACTGAATAGCCGCGCTTTCAAACCAATCGTCAAACGAGAAGCGCCCTCGACCCAATAAAGACCGAGGACGCATTCTATTATCTTCGCCACAGGCTTAGTCGTAATCGACCGTGATCAAAGTTGATCGAGCATATGTTCGGCGCTGGAAACTTTGTAATCGCCGGGCGCTTCGACGTTGAGCTGCTCAACCACGCCGTCATTCACGACCATAGAGAAACGCTGTCCGCGCTTGCCCAGACCAAAGCCTGAACCGTCCATTGTCAAACCGACTGCTTCAGCAAAGTCGCCATTGCCGTCTGCTAGCATTGTGATGTCGTCCGAACCTGAGGCAGAATTCCACGCGCCCATAACAAACGCATCATTGACTGCAGTGCCGACGATTTCATCGACGCCCTTAGCCTTCAGATCGTCAGCTTTTTCGACAAAGCCCGGCAAGTGCTTAGCCGAACAGGTTGGAGTGAAAGCGCCAGGAACTGAAAACAGCGCGACTTTCTTGCCTGCAAAATACTCAGACGCCTGAACCTGCTGTGGTCCCTCTGCAGTCGCTTTTACCATCGCCACATCAGGGAGTTTGTCACCAACCGAAATCGTCATCACGTAATATCCTTTCACAGAAGGGGAGTGTCTGGAGCCGATATAGGCAGCGATCAGAGTTGAACAACAATTACAGATATAAAGATACGTTTATATTTGCGTGACGCAAAGTGCACGTCTAGGGCGCGTGGCAAGATAGAAATACCACGCAGGAGAATTGATTATGGCCAAGACGGCAACGGGAACCGCCCCCACTCAAGAACACATCATCAGAGACATCTCTCTGGCACAATACGGCCATGATGAGATTCACATCGCAGAAACCGAAATGCCTGGCCTGATGGCTCTGCGCACGGAATATGGTGCATCTCAGCCGCTTAAAGGCGCGCGCATCACAGGTTCGCTGCATATGACTATTCAAACAGCCGTGTTGATCGAAACACTGGTTGCGTTGGGCGCAGAAGTTCGCTGGGCGACTTGCAACATCTTTTCAACCCAGGATCACGCTGCTGCGGCAATCGCCGATCAGGGCATCCCCGTTTTCGCGATCAAAGGCGAAACGCTTGCCGATTATTGGGATTATGTTGGCCGTATCTTCGACTGGTCGACCGATGCTGACCCTGACCAGACCACTAACATCATTTTGGACGACGGCGGTGATGCGACCATGTTCGCATTGTGGGGCGCACGTTTGGAAGCGGGCGAAGAAATGCCTGCTCCAGCCAATGCCGAGGAAATCGAATTCCAGCGCGCTTTGAAAGCCTATGTGGCGGCAAAGCCCGGCTATCTCACTAAGAGCGTGAAGAACATTAAAGGTGTTTCAGAAGAGACCACGACCGGCGTTATGCGCCTTTACCAGATCGCGAAGCAGGGCAAATTACCTTTCCCAGCGATCAACGTAAATGACAGTGTGACCAAGTCGAAATTCGACAACCTTTATGGCTGTAAAGAATCATTGGTTGACGCGATCCGCCGTGCGACTGACGTTATGCTGGCCGGAAAGGTCGCTTGCGTCGCTGGTTACGGTGATGTTGGTAAAGGTTCGGCAGCGTCTCTGCGCGATGGCGGCGCCCGTGTTATGGTCACCGAAATTGACCCGATCTGCGCATTGCAGGCGGCGATGGACGGTTACGAGGTGGTCACTATGGAAGAAGGCGCAAAGCGCGCTGATATCTTTGTGACCGCGACCGGCAATGAAGACGTGATCACCGGCGAACACATGAAAGCCATGAAAAACATGGCCATCGTGTGCAATATCGGCCACTTCGACAGTGAGATCCAGATTTCTTCGCTCGACAATTATGAGTGGAAGGAAATCAAAGAGGGCACTGACATGGTGACCATGCCTGACGGCAAGTCGCTGTTGATCCTTGCAAAGGGTCGTTTGGTGAACCTTGGCTGCGCAACAGGTCACCCAAGCTTTGTGATGAGCGCAAGCTTCACCAACCAGACGCTGGCTCAGATTGAATTGTTCACCAAGGGTGATGAATATGGCAATGACGTTTACGTCCTGCCTAAGCACCTCGACGAGAAGGTCGCTGCGCTTCACCTTGAAAAGCTGGGCGTGGAATTGAGCAAACTGAGCCAGAAGCAAGCCGATTACATCGGTGTCCCTGCGGCCGGCCCGTTCAAACCAGATCATTACCGTTATTAAGACCGATTAGGTTCCAAATATCGGCTTAAGTATTGAAGCCCCCATGGTCTCTGCAACATTTTGCCGAGAATGTGGGGGCTTTCCACGTCTATTGCGGTTGCAAGCTGGGCTGCTCCGGCATAGCTGGAAAGCATGGAATTTTCGCCGCTTGCTTTGATTGGAATTGCGCTGCTTTTGGCAGGTTGGACGATCGCGGCTGTTGTGGTTGTCTTACGGTCGAATTCTAAGACCCGGCGCAGCAAAGCACTGCAAACGTCATTCAGGCGCATGCAGCATATGCTTGATGTGTCGCCATCTGTTCCGCTGCTTGTCCGGGTAGATGGACGGATCGAAGCGCCAGAGCGGCTCGCGCGTTGGCTTGGGTTGGACGAAATGCCGAGTTATCTGACCGAGCTGGCCGGCGATGGAGAAACAGGCCTGTCAAAAGAACAGGTCGAAGAACTGTCGGAAAAAGTTCGGCTAACGCAAAAGAGTGCGGCGCCGTTTCAGATGGTGCTGACACCGCCCGCATCTCGGCGTAGTCTCTCATTGCAAGGCGCACTGGCTGATCCGCAAGTGTCGCCCGGCGGCGCTGCGATTGTTTGGGTGTTCGACTTTACCGCCAGTGAAGAAGAGTTGGTCAGCCTGCGCGATACTGCCGGACGAGCAGAGGCGGATTTTTCTGCGCTAATTGGTTTGATTGAAGCTGCGCCTATTCCCATGTGGTTCCGAGATGCGAATATGCGACTGCGTCTCGTCAATCAGGCCTATATAAAGGCGGTGGGTGGCGAGAGCCTGCAAGCGGTGATCGAAGGACAGATCGAATTGCTTGAGCCCGAAGGCGGAAAAGCACCTGCCGATATTGCCCGCGATTGCTTGGCGAAGCAGGCCGAAATTCAGCGAATTGATGCAGTCACAATCGACGGAGAACGGCGGTCTTTGCGTGTCACCGATCTGCCGCTGGGGCGCGAGGGCGTGGCAGGATATGCGATCGATATCGAAGAATTGCAGCAGCTTACTCGCGAATTTCGTGCATTCCGCGATGCTCAGCGCGCGATGTTGGATCAGCTTTCGGTCGGGGTGGCGCAGTTCAACGCGCAAGAACAGCTGACCTTTGCGAACCGCCCATTCCGCCGCCAATTTGGTCTCACGAATGATGCTATCGAAGGGAATATTGCGTTTGATCGCTTCCTTTCGGATGCACGCGAGCATGGAAGCACACCTGAAGTGCGCGACTTTCCTGAATGGCGCCACGAACACCGCGCGTGGTTCGACAGTGCCGATATTCGGGAAGAGAACTGGCCGCTTTCCGGGGGTACGCACCTGCGGATTTTGGCGCAGCCTATGCCAGATGGTGGATTGGTTATGTTCGCGGAAGACCGCACTGAGCAACTTGCTCTGTCTGCGACGCGCGACACGCTGCTGCGGACTCGTACTGCAACCCTAGATAGCCTATTCGAAGCGTTGGCGATCTTTGCACCTGATGGATCTGTGCAGCTGTGGAACCGCAGTTTTGCGGGCACTTGGGGGCTAAGCGGCGAATTTCTCGATACCCATCCCAGCGCGGAAGATCTCCTAGAGGCGATCGCGCAAAACCTATCCAAACCTAGCCAAGTTGAACAAATCAGCGGTGTGGTTCGCGCTGCGACATTGGACCGGAAAGAGAAGGAAGGGCGGATTGCATTGAACGATGGTCGCACGTTGCGCTTTGCTGGGATTCCGCTGCCCGATGGCAATGGATTGCTGACTGTCCTCGACATTACCGATTCCCAGAAGGCTGAAAAAGCATTGCGCGAACGGGCGGTTGCGCTGGAAGAAGCGGATGCAGTGAAGGCGCGCTTTCTGGCCAATATGTCATACGAATTCCGCACGCCGCTTACGACAATTGGCGGTTTTGCCGAGCTACTGAAGAGTGGTGCAGCGGGCGAGATAAATGAGCAGGCGAGCGAATATGTTGATGCAATCCTCAGTTCTGCGGCGCGACTAACCGATCAGGTCGAAAATGTGCTTGACCTGTCACAAAGCGAAGCCGGATTGCTGCCAATTGAAAAGGAAGAGATCGACCTGCTGCGGTTTCTGACGAGCATGGTTAGAGAACGGGAACAGGCCATCATCGCTGCTGGGATCGGCCTCGATCTGAAAGGCCGACGAGGGCGCATGATCAAAGCGGATCCGCGCCAATTGGGCCGAGCCGTGGGCAATTTGCTCGACAATGCCATCGAAGGGACACCCAGATCCGGTAAGATTGTGATTGAAATTCCCAAACCAACAGATGGAGACGACTGGCGCGGGATGATTATCATTACCGACAATGGCAGCGGAATGACCGCCGATGAACTGGCACGCGCGGAAGGCGTTTTGCGTAGCAGTGATGGCGAGGGTGCTGGTGAAGGTATTGACGAAGGCACTGGCCTAGGCATCAGATTGGCGCGGCAACTGGTCGTAGCCCATGGTGGCACGCTTGAAATGGCGAGTGAAAAGGGTGTTGGAACCGTTGCGGCCATAACCTTGCCGTGACGCAGGAAAGCCGTCACCTTTTGCCTGATCTTGCGGCGATGGCGACATTTGGTGCTGCAATTGCCAAGGTCTTGCGCCCTAGAGATGTCGTTGCGCTGGAAGGCGGCTTGGGCGCGGGTAAGACCACACTTGCGCGTGGCATAATCGCAGCATTGGGGTATTTAGGCGAAGTTCCATCGCCGACATTCACGATCATCGAACTCTATGAATCACCACCGTTGAAACTGCCGGTGATCCATGCCGATTTTTACCGGTTGAAGCATCCAAGCGAGGTTATTGAATTGGGACTAGATGATTACCGCGATGGCGCCGCGCTGATCGCGGAATGGCCCGATCATGCTGGCGGCTTTGGGCATGAGCCAACGTGTCTCTCAATTCGCATCGAAACTGAGGATGGCGGCAGGATTGCGATTGCCCGCGTGGGCGCGGATTGGCTAGGACGGTGGCCATGAGCGAACTGCCTGATGGTTTAAACAAATTTGTCGGAAATGCTGGCTGGGCCGGGGCGGTTGTTGAACCGATCCCCGGTGATGCCTCATTCCGGCGATACTTCCGCCTGCGCCGCACCGATGCAAGCGGACCTGCGACAGCGATGCTAATGTATGCGCGGCCACCCGAAGAAGACCCGCTGCCATTCCTAAAGGTCGCTGCGTGGTTGACGGAACAAGGCCTGCGAGCGCCTGCGATCTATGCGCAAGACGCAGCGCAAGGTTGGGTTTTGACCGAGGATTTTGGCAATGACCGGATGCGTGATTGGCTAGACCTTAACCCGGATGGTGAGTTGGCTGCATACGAAGCAGCCGTTGATGCGTTGGTCGAATTACATCTTTGCCCTGCTGGACCTTTCCCAGATTACGACATGCCGACCTATCAGCGCGAAGTTAGACTGCTTACAGAATGGTATGCACCGGCAGCGGGCCTTGAGGTTGATGAGTCTGGCTTTATCAGGGTCTGGGACGACGTTCTCGCGCCGTTGACGGTTTCCTCGGCACGTCCCGTTACGGTGCTGCGCGACTATCATGCAGAGAACATCATGCTGCTGGGAGCTTCGGCAACAGGGCTGGGCGCGCAGGGTCTCATTGATTTCCAAGACGCACTGGCGGGGCACCCGGCATATGATTTGGTCTCATTACTGCAGGATGCGCGGCGCGAAGTCTCGCTGGATCTGGAGCAAAGGATGCTGGCCCGTTATGCGGAACGTACTGGCTTTGATGCAAGGGCCACCGACGATTTTCTGGCAGATTACGCCCGCCTGGGCGCGCAGCGTAATGCCAAAATCATAGGCATATTCACGCGCCTCTATAAGCGTGATGGAAAGCCGCGTTATCTCGAACTGATCCCGCGTGTTTGGGAGGCTATGGAGCGCGATTTGGCGCACCCCGCACTGGCACCTGTTGCGCGCTGGTTTGATGAGAATATCCCTGTAGAACTGCGCAATTCGGGCGGGGGCACAATCGCATGAGCGATCGTCCCGCTCTGGCAAGTGACACTGCGATGATTATGGCTGCCGGGCTGGGCAAAAGAATGCGCCCGCTGACCACCACGACACCAAAACCTCTGGTCCGTGTCGCGGGAAAACCCTTGGTCGATCACGCGCTGGACCGATTGATCGAAGCAGGCGTTTCGCGCGCAGTGGTCAATGTTCATTATCTCGCCGATCCGCTTGAGGCCTATCTAACGGAACGTGAGAAGCCAAAAGTCATCATCTCTGATGAACGAGCCGAATTGCTCGAAACAGGCGGAGGGATGGTTAAGGCGCAGCCGCATTTGCCTGATCCGTTTTTCTGTCTCAACGCAGACAATATCTGGCTCGATGGGCCTAGAGATGCATTTTACGATCTGTCGGCTCGTTGGGACTCGGAGAAAATGGACGCGTTGCTGCTATTGGTTGGGCATTCGCGCGCGGTGAATTTCAGCGGTCAGGGCGACTTTTACATGGACCCGGTTGGTGAGCTTTCTCGCCGCCGTCCGGGCCGGATCGCGCCGTTCATCTACACTGGAATTCAGTTAGTATCCAAGCGCCTGTTGCGAGAGGCACCAGAGGGGAAATTTTCAACCAATATCCTGTGGAACCGTGCGATTGCCGAAGGACGGTTATACGGCTTGGCCTTCACTGGGAGATGGTTTGAAGTTGGCACACCACAGGCGATTGCTCCGACAGAGGACGCGCTGAAACGTGGGTGAAGCCCCGCAGCCTGCAATATACTCCATCGCTGCCCATCGCGGCTTTGCCGATGCACTAGTGGCGGGAATTGTCCCACGATATTCCGAAGCAGATGTTGGCCTTGCTCGATTGACCCTATTGGTCCCCAGCTCACGAGCTGCGCGCACAATTTCCGAAGCCTTCATCCGCTACACGGGCGAGGTCGGCGCGGCGGGCATGTTGATGCCGCGCATGGTGGCGGTCGGCGATCTCGACCTTGACGAGGCGCTGGGCGCATTGCTCGATCCGTTGGGGGCGAGTGATATTCCGCCTGCTGTTGAGCCGACGCGCCGCTGGTTGGAAATTGCCGAATTGATAACGCAGGAGCGCGCCGAACAAGGCAGCGATCCGCTGCCCGGAGCCGCGCGTTTGCGGTTGGCGCGGGACATTGCGCGTACGATGGATCGGCTGTTGGTCGAGGACAAAGTGCCTGAGGACCTGACCAGCGATCCGGTGCTTGAAAAACTCGGCGACCTTTCCGGACATTGGCAAAAATCGCTCCGCCTATTTGCTCGCGTGCAGGCCCGTTGGCGTGTCCGTCTGGATGAATATGGAGAGGTCGACGCGGCGACCCGCCGCAATATGTTGTTTGATCGCGCGGCAAAGAAATGGCGTAGTTCCCCGCCTGCCACTCCCATCCTTGCAGCCGGTGTTACCAGTGCATCGCCCGCACTTGCGCGCATGCTTCGGGCTATCACCGCATTGCCGCAAGGCGCGGTGGTGCTCCCGGACCTCGACCTGTCGCTGTCGGGTGAGGCTTGGGACGAACTGGGCCGCGCCGGTTCTGTGGATGCACCGGGGGGTGAAGTGTTTGGCGCGAAAGATGCGCTGACCCATCCGCAATATCACCTCAAATTACTGTTGGAACGGATGGGCATTGCGCGCGAAGAAGTCCGTCCATGGCATCGCAAGGGAATATCTGCTGCGGAGCCAGCGCGAAGTCATGCGATCAGTTCGCTGTTTCTCCCTCCCCAGGCGAGTAAGTCCTGGATTGACTTGGACAGTGACAAACGCCGTCTTTCGGGCGTTCGGCTGATGACCAGCGCGACCAGCGAAGAAGAGGCGCAGGGCATCGCATTGCTGGTTCGCGAGGCGTTGGAAAAGCCCGAGAAACGGATCGCGGTGGTGACGGCAGACCGCTCGCTCGCGCGGCGTGTGGCGCAACACCTCGGTCGGTGGAATGTGGATGCGGATGATTCGGCTGGGCGTACCTTGTCGCTTACTGCTGCTGGGCGGCTGTTGGGGTTGATTGCCGAATTGGTTTCGCACGGCGCTGATCCTGTCAAACTAATTGGTGCCCTGGCGCATCCACTGGTTCGGTTCGGAGATGGAGAGGCACGGGGAATTTGGCTGCGGTCATTGCGCACCTTTGACCGGCAATTGCGCGGGGCAACGCCTGCGCCAGGGCTCGATCCGTTACGCGTGGCTGCGCGCAAGGCAGGCGTTGCTGAATGGTGGGAGGAGGTGGAGACGATTCTGGCGCCCTTGCTCGACTGCGACGCCGAAATAGCGCTTGCAGATGCTCTGGATATCGTGGCGAATGCTGCCGAAGCGTTGGCCGGAGAAGCCGTTTGGTCGCGAGAGGACGGGCGCGCACTCGCATTGATGGTAGAGGATTTTCGGACCCATGCGCGCGCGCAGCGCACCCAAATTGCACCCAGCGATCTGGCGGGGGTATTGCGCGACGTGATGGATGAGGTTGCTGTGCGGCCACCCTATGGCGGGCATCCGCGTGTGGCGATTTACGGTCTGCTTGAATCGCGCATGGCGCGCGCCGATCTGGTGATTTGCGGCGGGTTAAATGAAGGAAGTTGGCCTCAGGCTCCAGGCGTTGATCCCTTGCTTGCTCCTGGTGTGTTGCGGGCGTTGGGTGTGCCGGGCGCAGAATTCCGTATCGGCCTTTCTGCGCATGATTTGGCCGGGGCGCTAGGCGCGCCAGAAGTGGTGTTGAGCCGGGCGCAGCGTGATGCAGACGGGCCGACATTGCCTTCGCGCTTCCTCTTACGGGTTGAGGCGCTGTTGGGTGAACTTGCCACTGGGCATGGCGAAACGCGTATCCCCCAATTGCCCCCCGCTCTTGACCGGGCACCCGATCCCGCACCGGAATATCCGCGTCCGATGCCCACTCCGACGGCAGAGCAGCGCAAGGTTGACATCAAGGTCACTGCGCTCGATCGGCTGCTGGGCGATCCGTACCAATTCTATGCGCAAGAAGTGCTTGGCCTGCGAACACTCGACCCTTTGGCCGCCGATCCGTTTGGTGATCCGGCTCTGCGTGGCACTTTGGTGCACGACATTCTTGATGCTTGGCACAAGGCACGTGTGGCAGAACCTGACCTTGCACTTATCCCCTTTGCAACACGAAAGTTTGAAGCGGCGCAGGTCCATCCTTTGTTCAAAGGGCTGTGGCAGCCGCGAATTCTCGCCGCCCTTGAACGGTTTGAGGAATGGATCGATGAGGCTGCGGTCGAGGGCCGTGAGGTCCTGATCACAGAGTCCAACGGGTCGATGATGGTAGACGGTGTGAAGGTTCGCGGCCGTGCGGACCGGATCGACCGGATGGTGGATGGCAGCCTAGCCATTGTGGACTACAAAACTGGTGGCCCACCAAGCGCGGGGCAGGTGAAGGCGGGCTATGCGTTGCAAATGGGGTTGCTGGGCCTGATCGCGCGCGATGGTGGTTTCAGCGCGGGCGACCGCATCATAACCGGCGATACAAGCGCATTCGAATACTGGTCTCTAGCCAAGAAAAAAGGTGAGTTTGGCTATACTGATGAGCCAATAAAGACCGGCAAGAAACGCACTGGCCTGACGCGCGAGGAATTCTTGCCCCGGCATGAGCAGTATTTGCACGAGGCGATTAGCAAATACCTGCTCGGCACGGCGCCTTTCACGGCCAAGGAAAACCCCGATTACCCCGGCTATTCCGATTACGATCAGCTGATGCGGTTAGAGGAATGGGTGATACGGTTGAGTGAGCGGTCAGAGGGGGGCGAGCCATGAGCGGCGCGGTCTATCCCCTAAAGGACAATCAGTTGGGCGCTGCCAATCCGCGCGATAATATCTGGCTTTCTGCCTCTGCTGGGACCGGCAAGACGCAGGTCTTGTCCGCCCGTGTGCTGAGGCTGTTACTGACGCCAGGCATTGATCCCGCGCAGATATTGTGCCTGACCTTCACGAAAGCAGGCGCGGCGGAGATGGCGAACCGGATCAATTCGGTTCTGGCGCGCTGGGTGCGGTTGGAGCCGGGAAGGCTTGCGGTTGAATTGTCGCATTTGGGTGCTGAAATCGATCCCGAAACACAGAAACGGGCGCGAACTCTGTTCGCAAGCGTGATTGATTGTCCCGGCGGGGGGTTGCGGATTGATACGATTCACGCCTTCTCGCAGTGGTTGCTTGCCAACTTCCCCGAAGAGGCAGAATTGACCCCCGGCGCGCGTCCGATGGAAGATCGCGAGCGCGAATTGCTGGCGCGCGAAGTGTTGGCAGATATGCTGACTGACGCGGAGACGAACGGCGACAACGCGCTGATCGAAGCCGTGAACCACTTCGCCTGCGTCAAAGATCCCGATGCACTGCGATCTTGGCTAATGCGCTGCGTTGGTGCCGCGGAATTGTGGGAAGGGCCGAGTGCGTGGAAACCGCCAATGCGATCGCGGGTTTTGAGGTTGCTCGATATGCCGACCGATGCCGATGCGGATTGGGCGGTTGCAAGCTTAAGCCCAGACGTGTTCCCTGACGATCAATTGCGCGCCATCCTGCCGCTGATGCAGGAATGGGATACCAAGGTTGGGAACCTGACCGCTCAGTTTATTCCTCATTGGTTGGGTTTGGACACTAGGCAACGCGCGGAGGAATATGCCGGCTTTCTTGATACGGTGCTCAAGAAAGATGGCGAACCACGCGCGATGGCTAAACCCACTACGGCAGAGCCTCGCTTGCCTGAATGGCAACAATACATTGCCGATGCTATCGCCATGGTCGCAGAACGCCAAGCTTTGGTGGCGTTCGCAGAATTCCTTACCCCCGCGCTGGAAATGGGTCGCGCATTTGCGCTGCGCTGGGAAACGGCAAAGGCGCGCGAAGGGTTGCTCGATTTCGACGACCTTATTCGCAAGGCTGCGCATTTGCTGGCCAAGACAGAGGCATCCGACTGGATCAGATATAAGCTGGACCGGAGTTTCGATCACATTCTGATTGACGAGGCTCAGGATACGAATGCGGCGCAATGGGACATTGTCTTCGCCTTAATAGACGACTTTTTCAGTGGAGAGGGCGCGCGCGGTGACACGGTCCGCACGATCTTCACCGTGGGCGATTACAAACAGGCGATCTTTGGTTTTCAAGGGACCAGCCCAGACAACTTTGCCCGTGCAAAAAATAGAGTCCACGCCCGGATTGAGGCTGCCTGCGCCAACGCCCATGGACTGCGTGACACGCGCCGTTTACCGACATGGAATGACCTTGACCTTGGCCGGTCATTCCGCACGTCTTCACCCGTATTAGACTTCGTCAATCGCGCGATTGAGGCGATTGGACACGGTGCATTTGGCCTTACTCAACCACCTGAGAAGCATATCGGCGCAGACCGCGCAGGTCTTGTCGCGATGTGGAACCCAGTCACCGGAATTGCTGATAATTTCGAAGATGAAGGCGAGCGCGATTGGCTGCCCGCGCATGATACGTTGCTGGCTGATAATATCGCCGAACAGGTGCGTCGTTGGGTGACAGATGAAGAACCATTCGTGTTGGAAAAGGATGAAAGGCGTCATGCACGCGCGGGCGATATCATGGTTTTGGTGCGGAAGCGCAAAGATCTTGCCGCGCAGATTGTCGCGAAATTGCATACCAAAGGCGTCGCTGTTGCAGGTGTTGACCGGTTGCGGCTCGGCGCACCTCTTGCTGTGAAGGACCTGATGGCGGCGCTGCGCTTTGCATCGCAGCCGCTCGATGATCTCAGCCTTGCGAACCTGCTTGCATCGCCGCTTATCGGCTGGACGCAGGATGATTTACTGGAATATATTCCCCGCGCTCCGAAAATTCGGTTGTGGGAACATTTGCGCACATCTGAAAACGCCTTTGTCGCGGAGACTTTTGCCAAGCTGGGCGAATTGCTGAATCTTGCAGATTACCAAACGCCGCAAGGATTGCTCGCTTGGCTATTGACAGGGCCATGGCAGGCGCGGCGAGCCTTGATCGCGCGATTGGGACGCGAGGCGAACGATCCGATTGATGAACTGGTCAATGCGGCATTCTCTTATCAAAGCGCACACACACCCAGCCTTGCAGGGTTTGTCGAATGGTTCGATGCTGGCAATGGTGAACTGAAGCGTGACACTGACGGAGCCACCGGGCAGGTCCGAGTGATGACCGTGCATGGCTCCAAAGGTTTGCAGGCTCCGATAGTGATCCTTGCCGATGCCACTGGAGAACCAGGACAGGGTGGGTCGTTGGAATTGCGCGACGATCCCTTGGGCGCGGAAAAAGAGGATGCACCAATTGTCCCGCTGCCTTCACTGTCAAAAGAGGAGCGGGTCGGGACGATTAGGGCCGCTGGTGACAAGGCTCAGATTGCAGAGATGCAAGAGCATTGGCGGTTGCTCTATGTGGCGATGACTCGCGCCGAAGAGGCTTTGTTTATAGGCGGATCGCTTGGGCCAAGACACGCCCAAAGGGGTGTGCCCGAAGACAGTTGGTACGCGCATTTGGAGCCCGTTTTCGATGGTCCAAAATTGGAAGACTCGATCTGGGGGGCACGGCACGAATGGGGCGTGCGGGCTGACCCGGTCGTCGGCGATGAAACTCAGGCGCCATCGGCCACGCAAATCTTGCTTCCCGCATGGGCAACCACGCCTATCGGACCAGAACCGCGCCCGCCTAAACCACTTGCGCCGAGCAGTGCTGGTGAGGAACAAGGGGCAGATGCACCGCTCGCGCCCGGTACTGCGGTTATAGCTGCGCGGCGTGGGACGTTGATCCACCGTATGCTCGAACGTCTGCCGGATATTGCTGCTGGGGAACGTTGGTCCGCCGCAGAGGCATGGCTGGAACGGCAGGCCGGTGATCTTGAGCTCGATATTCGCGCCGAGATGATCGACAGTGCATTGAATGTGCTGAGCCATCCGGATTTCACAGAGATATTTTCTGATGCTGCCTTGGCCGAAATCCCTCTCGCCGCAACAATTGGCGGGATTGTGGTGGCAGGTACTGCTGACCGGCTGCTTGTAACGCAGGACGTTGTCATCGTGGTAGATTTCAAGACAACGCGCCGCCCGCCGACGCGGCTCGAAGAAGTGCCCACCGCCACTGTCCGCCAGATGGCAGCCTATGTTGCTGCTCTCGATGCGATCTATCCGGACCGCGCCATCCGCGCGGCGGTTCTTTACACTCACACGCCGAATCTGATCGAACTTCCGATGGTGACTCTCGAACAACAAAAGGATCGGTTGGGAGAGACGCAGGATTCCTATCCGCGACAAACTGCCGTTGCATATTGAGTGAAACGCAAACGCGCCTAAATTGAGACCAACGAAACTTCAGGAGAAGCCGATATGGCCACCGTCAACGTTACCGACGAAAATTTCAAAACCGACGTGCTCGAAAGTGACAAGCCTGTGCTGGTCGATTTCTGGGCGGAATGGTGCGGTCCATGCAAAATGATAGGCCCCGCTTTAGAAGAAATTAGCGAAGAGTTGGGTGAAAGCGTTACTATCGCCAAGATGGACATCATGGAAAACACCGGCATCCCCGCAGAGATGGGCGTGCAATCGATCCCTCTAATGGTGCTGTTCAAAAACGGTGAAGCTGTTGCACGCAAAGTGGGCGCAGCGCCAAAGAATCAGTTGAAAGAATGGATTGAAAGCGAAATTTGATCAGGTTGAGGGGTGCTCTAATCAGCGCCCCTTTTTCCTAACGCCAATAGTCTTGTCGCTCAGCACCATCGAAAGCGGCCAGATTTTAGACAGCCCTTTTTGAAAACACTGTCCCGATCCACGCGGACACAGATCGTTGCAGCCGAGTTTTCCGACTAGTTCTTTTTCATCATGCACAAAGTGCAGGGCGCGCTTTACCTTGGTTTCGGATGGGAAGCCCCTGCGGCGTTTAGATGTACGCTCGAAAGCAGGGCAGGTCGGTCATGTTATTGTGTTTGTAAGTCATGATAGCCTCCTGTTTCATTGAGTCCGCTACATGCAGAAAATTGTCGGATAGCCAGCAATTGAGCATTCGACTAGAGCAAAACCCGCGCGACAAATTCATCCCAGAGTTCGGGGTTAGACGCGCCGACCAGGCCGGGTTTGCCGTGCTCATCAACGCGGTATTCGCTGCCGTCCAGACGGGCAGCTTTCCCCCCGGCTTCGTTAAGCCATAAGACCCCCGCCGCGTGGTCCCATGCCAATGTACGCTTAAAGCTGGAAACGTCGTTTTGACCCAAGGCGAGGCGCGGATATTGTTCTGCGGCACAGCGCGGGATTTCTACCATTGAATAATACGGTGCCAGTTTTGCATCGACCATGGCGCGTTGTTCTTCGGTGAGGAAAAGGCGGCTGATCCCAGCGACGGGACGTTCCTGACCCGTGGTTCGCGAGGCGATCCGCTCGCCATTCACAAACGCGCCTTCGCCTGCTTTCGTGTGGCAAAATCGGTCAGAGATTGGATCATAGATCCAGCCTGCGACGGCTTTTCCCGCATCGGCGAGCGCGATGATAATTCCGAACGGCTCTTCGCCCCTCGTAAAGTTCGCGGTTCCATCCAGCGGGTCAACTATCCAGCACTGGTCCGAAAGATGTTTGAGAACGGTTTCGTCCTCAGCAACGGCCTCTTCTCCCACGACGGCAACGCCGGGGGCGAGTTTGCTCAGAGCTTCGGTCAGAAAGGCTTCCACCTCGCGGTCGACAATTGTGACGGGGTCGTCCTCACCCTTCATTTCAATTTCATTCTTGGCCAGTGTTCGAAAGCGTGGCAGCATCGAATTGCGTGCAGCAAAGCGCATCAGATCGCGGATTTCTGCATCGAGAGCGGAAAGTTCAGTCACGACTGCCCCCTCTTAAGACCGGTAGTCTGCGTTGATGGAGATATATCCGTGGGTGAGATCGCAGGTCCAAACGGTCGCTCTGCCTTCGCCGATGCCCAGTTCGACCGCGAGGTCGATATTCTGGCCTTTCAGATGCTGGGCCACTGGTGTTTCGTCATAATCATCGACAGGCAATCCATCTCGCGCTGCCCATATTCCACCAAATGCGATCGAGAGTTTGTCCCGGTCGGCGGGTTCGCCAGCCTTGCCTACGGCCATGACAACGCGGCCCCAATTGGCATCCTCGCCAGCGATGGCGGTCTTTACCAAAGGCGAGTTCGCAACACAGAGGCCAATGTGCTGAGCGCTGTCATCACTTGCCGCACCGGATACTCTAATTGTTATGAATTTTGAGGCGCCTTCGCCGTCTCGAACCACCAATTGTGCCAATTGGCGGGTGATGTCGTTCAGCGCAGCAGCAAAGGCATCGGCGCCGGGGCAATCCCAACCGACGATCCGCGCATGGCCAGCTTTACCGGTCGCAAAGGCAAGCACCGTGTCGCTGGTCGACGTATCGCCATCCACCGTTATGCAGCTGAATGTTTGATTGTTGGCCGCGCCCAGCATCTCTTGCAGGAAATCCGGTGCGATATCGGCGTCGGTAAACACGTAACCAAGCATCGTTGCCATGTCGGGTGCGATCATGCCGGAACCCTTGATGATCCCGCACAATTCCACCTGAGTCTCTCCGATCATCGCGGAGGCATATGCGCCCTTCGCAAATGTATCGGTCGTGGCAATTGCATTTGCGACGTCTTCCCAACTGCAAGGCTCTGCGTGAACAGCGGCGGTGACACCTTCGCGCGCCTTGTCTTTGGGCAGTGGTACGCCGATCACTCCGGTTGAAGAGACCAGCACTTGAGATCGATCGCAGCCCAGTGCCTCACTTACTTGATCCATAATCATTTCAACCGCTTCGCGTCCGCGATAGCCGGTGAAGGCGTTAGAGTTACCAGCATTGACGATCAGCGCGCGGGCGGTTCCGGATTTGACTTGCTCGCGGCCCAGCTCAACTTCTGTCGAGGCACAGGCACTTTGCGTGAAGACGCCCGCAACGGCGGTTCCTTCTGCGACTTCGATAAAGGTCAAATCCGCGCGATCCCATTCCTTGTAATGCGCACGCGCCACACGCAGCGTCACACCCGCGATTGGCGGCAATTCGGGGAAGGGCAGTGCGAGCGGAGAATTGGCGAGATCCATGGATCAGGCGCTTATAAGCCAATGCGAGAACCTGCAAGACGCACGCACTCAGCCACCTAAGAGCATTCGTATCAACAGTATGACAAGCAAACTGAACGAAAATTGTGGCGGATTGGCCGCCGCAGGTGGACGCAGAGCAATAGATACCCTAAATAGCGGGGTATTATGCGCCGTCATCTGATCACACTGTTTGCGCTTTTCACTGGGCTTGCCGCGTTACACGCGCCGACACATGCGTCCGCGTTGGAATCGCAGGTAATGGATGCACGCGCATTTGCCCGGGCCTATGACAGTACGACCAGTGAAATCTGTCAATGCGAACAGCAAGCCCGTGAACATACCACCAAGTGCCCAACGCGTGAACGGCAGCCTGTGCCTATCAGCCCGCCAAGCGCGCTTCGTCCGCCGTTTATTTTTGGAAGTGAGCGCGCGCTAGAGTAGCCGCGCATATAGCATTTCTATCGTAACGCGCGGCGAAACAGCGCGAATTCAATCACACCATCTTTATTTCCGTAAGGCCCTGTATGGCGCGGGCCGAGCGCGTTCCAAAGCAACACCCAAAGGGCATCTTTCATGTTCAATACACTCGTCAAATCGGTATTTGGTTCATCAAACGATCGATATGTCAAAACACTAGGTAAAATCGTTGACAAGATTAATGCGCTAGAACCGATGATCCAGGAATTGTCGGACGAAACGCTTCAGGCGCAGACCGCCAAATTCCGCGAACAGCTCGACAGTGGAAGCACGCTCGACGACATTTTGCCAGAAGCCTTCGCCACAGTGCGTGAAGCATCGATGCGGGTGCTCGGAATGCGGCATTTCGATGTGCAAATGATCGGCGGTATTGTGCTGCATCGCGGCGAAATTTCCGAAATGCGGACCGGTGAGGGTAAGACACTGGTGGCGACTCTGGCGACCTATCTCAATGCGATTGAGGGCAAAGGTGTCCATGTCATCACTGTCAATGACTACTTAGCCCGCCGCGATGCAGAATGGATGGGGCAGCTTTACACATGGCTGGGTCTGACAGTCGGCGTGATCGTTCCGAACATGGACGAATTGACCAAGCGCGACGCCTATAATGCCGACATCACATACGGCACGAATAACGAATTTGGTTTCGATTATCTGCGCGACAATATGAAACATGAGCGCACACAAATGGCGCAGCGCCCATTCAATTATGCCATTGTCGATGAAGTGGATTCGATCCTGATTGATGAGGCCCGCACGCCGTTGATCATCTCTGGCCCGACCGAAGATAAGTCTGACCTTTATTTGAAACTGGATGAGGTCGCCAAGGAAATCCCGGAAGAATGGTATGAGAAGGATGAGAAGACCAAGAACATCCAATTGACCGAAGACGGACTTGAATCGGTTGAGAAAATGCTCATCGATAAAGGGCTGCTTGAAACCGACAATCTCTATGATGTCGAAAATACGCAGGTCGTCCACCATCTCGATCAAGCGCTAAAAGCCGTCCACATGTTCAAGCGCGATGACCATTATATCGTGAAGGATGGCAAGATTGTTATCATCGACGAATTCACCGGACGCATGATGGATGGCCGCCGTTGGTCAAACGGTCTGCACCAAGCGACCGAGGCCAAAGAGGGCGTCAAGATTGAGCCTGAAAATCAGACGATGGCATCGATCACGTTCCAGAATTACTTCCGCATGTACCCAAAGCTGGCAGGCATGACTGGCACCGCCGCGACCGAAGCATCGGAATTTTGGGATATTTACAAGGTCAATGTGGTTGAAATCCCGACCAATCTTCCGGTCCAACGAATCGATGAAGAGGATGAATTTTACAAAAGCACCATCGACAAATTTCAAGCAATTGCGAAATCTATCGCGGAAAAATCCAGCATCGGTCAGCCTATTCTGGTCGGTACGGTGTCCATCGAGAAGTCCGAATTATTGAGCCAATTCCTCGATAAGGAAGGCGTTAAGCACGAAGTTCTGAACGCGCGTCAACACGAACGAGAGGCGCATATCGTCTCGCAGGCGGGTCGCCTTGGGGCGGTTACTATCGCCACCAATATGGCGGGTCGCGGCACGGACATTCAGCTCGGCGGCAATCTTGAATTCCGGATCGAAGCTGAACTGGGTCAAATGGAAGACGGTCCGGCTAAAGATGAGGCTGTGGCCAAGCTGACAGAGGAGGTTGCGGAAGAAAAACGCAAAGTGCTCGAAGCGGGCGGCTTGTTCGTTCTCGGCACGGAACGTCACGAATCTCGCCGGATTGATAACCAGTTGCGCGGCCGGTCGGGTCGTCAGGGTGATCCCGGCCTTTCGCGTTTCTACCTCTGCCTAGAAGACGATCTGCTTCGCATCTTTGGCCCTGACACTTTGTTTGCCAAAATGATGAACTCCAACCTTGAGGACGGCGAGGCTATTGGCTCGAAATGGCTTTCTAAAGCTATCGAGACGGCTCAGAAAAAGGTTGAAGCGCGCAATTACGACACCCGCAAACAGGTCGTCCAATATGATGACGTGATGAACGACCAGCGTAAGGTGATCTATGAGCAACGCTCTGAAATCATGGATTCAGAAGCGGTCGATGATGTCGTGGTCGATATGCGCCACGATTCGATCAATTCGATCATAGCCACCACGTGCCCCCCCGGATCCTATCCCGAACAATGGGATGTCGCAGGTCTCAAAGAGAAACTGGAGGACGTTTTTGGTCTTACCCCACCAATCGACGATTGGTTGGAGGAAGATCAGGTCGAACAAGAAATCATCGAAGAACGTCTTCGCGCGCAAACCGATGAGATGATGGAAGCCAAAATGGCCAGAAACGACCTGAGCATTTGGCGTCTGGTTGAGAAAGACATCCTGCTGCGTCAACTCGATTTTCATTGGAAAGAACACCTCGCAACTCTTGATGCGCTGCGTCAGGTGATCTGGATGCGCGGTATCGCGCAGAAACAGCCGATCAACGAATATAAGCAAGAGGCGTTCGGTCTGTTTGAATCAATGCTCGATACGCTGCGTGAGGAAGTCACCAAGCTGCTGTTCAAATCCGAACTCCGCATGACACAACCTGAGCCAGAGGCGCTGCCTGACCTGCCCGAATTCCTCACCGGACATATTGATCCGCTCACGGGCCTTGAAAACTCGAATGATGGCGATGGATCGGCAGAGCGGCCCGAATTGTTTGGTTCTCTCGCTGGCAGCCCGCGCGCCGCATCAGGGCCGGGCGGGGCAAACACCGAAAACCCCTATGCTCATTTGGAAGTCAGCCGGAATGCGCCTTGCCCATGTGGATCGGGCAATAAGTATAAGCATTGCCACGGTGCGGCGGGACCGCGCCCAGCGGCATAGGCTGCCTGTGGTGGGTACTTGGTCAGACCGAGGTGAGCGCGCCGCGTGCCGCTAATCCTCGTTCTTGGTATCGGCTTCTTCGTCACCGCGCTGCTTTATGCCAGCGTTGGGTTTGGTGGAGGGTCGACCTATGCTGCGCTGTTGGCCCTGTCGGGACTGGATTACCGAGTGCTGCCGCTGGTGGCGCTGGCATGCAATATCGTGGTGGTGGCGGGTGCTACGTTCCGGTTTGCGCGCGCAGGCGTCACGCCTTGGCGCGGGGCTTTGGCGCTGACGGCGTTTGCTGCCCCAGCCGCGTTCCTCGGCGGGATGGTGCCGATCCAGCAGGACGCATTCCTGCTGCTGCTTGGCGCCAGCCTGGTGCTTACAGGGGTGACCATGCTCATACCGGTCGCTAGCGCCTGTGATGGTGAGCCAACAGGTTTTGCAAAAGCCATGCCCTTTATTGCCGCTCCTATCGGGTTCCTTGCGGGGTTGGTGGGTATAGGCGGAGGCATTTTTCTTGCCCCATTGTTGCATCTGAGCAGGTGGCGCGACCCGCGCGCAATCGCTGCAACGGCGAGCTTTTTCATCCTCGTCAATTCGATGTTCGGACTGGCTGGCCAGTTATTCAAGCACGGTCCTACAATGTTCGGTGGAGCAATGGTCGAGGCGTTACCACTGTTGATCGCGGTGGGAATTGGCGGCCAAATCGGCAGCTTAATGGCGCTAAAAGTCCTGCCATTACGCTGGATCAGGTGGCTGACAGCTGCGCTGGTAACGATGGTTGGGGTGCGGCTACTGATTGGATCGTAACCAACAGGTCCAGAGAACGTATGTCGTTATCACAGGATCCTTGGTGAAATCCTCGCGCCACCTGCGCTAATAATGTTCGCCGTAACCTGTTGTCATCAAAAAATGGCTCCCCGAGTTGGATTCGAACCAACGACCAAGTGATTAACAGTCACCTACTCTACCGCTGAGCTATCGGGGAACATCACTCGATTTGTCTGCCGAGTGCGAGGCGCGCGTATATGATTCGTGCGCCAGCATTGCAAGAGGGATTAATGCGGAAAGTTTAATCGACTGCGAACTGTTCCGCCACAATGCGTTCCGCGAGCGATTGGCCGGGATCAAATAAGAGCTCAAGTTTCAAATCATGCGCGATTTCGATCGTCACTTCGGCGATGTCGCGCAGTTCTTTTTGATCGGCGACAGCTGCTACCGAACGCTTGGATGGTTCCAGAACACGAAGTTTAATCCGCATTTCGTCTGGAAGGATCGCACCGCGCCATCTACGTGGTCTAAACGGGCTGATCGGGGTCAGTGCCAACATCCCGCTGTCGAGCGGCAGTATGGGGCCATTTGCGGAGAGGTTGTAAGCGGTAGAGCCAGCTGGAGTTGCCACCAGCACGCCGTCTCCAACCAACTCCGGAATTCGGACACGGCTGCCCACGGTAATCTCAATCTTTGCGGTCTGGCGCGTTTCACGCAGAAGCGACAATTCGTTGATTGCGCACATTGTATGCTGCTCACCATCTTGCGTTACCGCGGTAATTCTAAGCGGTGCGATGATCTTGCCGCGTGCTCGGTTAAGCCGGGTCATTACGGCAGCTCGCTTGCTAAACCGGTTCATCAAAAACCCGACCGTGCCAAGATTCATCCCATAAGCGGGGATGACGCGGCCCGAATCAAGCATCGCATGCAATATTTGGAGCATGAAACCATCGCCGCCCAGTACCACGGCGGCGTCTGCGCTTTCCAATGGTGACCAGTCGCGCTGGGCCCACAGCATTGAAAATGCTTCTTGCGCGCGTGGTGTGTCCGAGGCCAACAGCGCGACATTTTGGAGCGTCCCATCTGCTAGTTTGTCGGTCGCGATGCAGCCATCTTCATCGGTGACTGTTGCAATTGTCATTCAAAATCTCCGCCAGTCTACCTGATCGCCGCTGCGCCAATCCGTTCATGTTCTTTGGTTCAGCTAGCGGCGCGCCCCCCATGGCGCTAATCAAGTGACCTGATGTTCCAAATTTGGGCGGATTGCAATTGGAGAGCGCAAAGTGCGCGAAGTGAGTTTAGAGCGATTAGCATGAAAAACGCACGATCATCTGCCTCGGGAACCTTGCCGGGTTCCTTGCGCGGCCCGGTCCGAGGGAATTTCCCCGGCGTCAAATCGACCGCGCTCGATACAGATTTGCTGCGCGCGTTGGATCGGCGAGAGATTGAAGTTCTGTTTCAGCCACAATTTTCCTGCCGCACTGGCGCGGTTGTGGGGGCAGAGGCGCTGGCGCGCTGGCAGCATCCATCTTTGGGAGAAATTGGCGCGCGGGATCTGTTTGCGATTGCAGAACGTGCGGCATTGGTCGCTCCATTGTCGCGTCATGTTGTTGCACGTGCATTGGAAGATGCTGGAAGCTGGCCCGAAGAGCTGACTTTGTCATTGAATATCACGCCAGAGGAACTCGGCGACCCTCGCTTCGCCGCAGATTTTGCTGAACTGATCAGCAAAAGCCAGATCGCGCCTGCACGGTTGATGCTAGAGATTACCGAAGATCTATTGTTGCGCAATCTTGAACAGGCTGCAGCCGCTTTGGGCGCACTAAGGGGACTGGGATTCCGCACCGCATTGGACGATTTCGGTGCTGGATTCTGCAATTTCCGGTATCTGCGCGAATTGCCACTGGATGCGATAAAGCTCGACAAGATTATGGTCGATGGCGTTCCCGGTGATGCGAAAGCGCTTGCAGTGCTGCGTGCAATTATGGCTTTGGCAAAGGCGCTTGAACTCGACATTTATGCCGAGGGTATTGAAAGCGACGTGCAGCGCGCAGCGATTATCAGCGAAGGTTGTGATTACTGGCAGGGTTTTTTGCGCGCGCAGCCAATGAAGAGCCAAGATGTATTGGCTTTGGCGCGGACCGCACGAGGACGCGGTCACGGTTAGGGCATTTGGCCACGGCCTGATTACTTTGCCTTATTGGCCTTCTTCGCAATATTCGACAGACCTTTGGTGAGCTGGAACAGGCCGTTCAAACGGCTTCTCGGATCGCCCCATGCGCGGTTGATAACTAGTTTCATATCAGGGCGCAGTTTGGCCGTGCCTTGCGCCCCATCATTCAGGCGATCAACATAAGCGATCAGGCTCGGCCCGTCAGCGAAGTTATCCTTGTGGAACGTCACCAACGTCCCGCGCGCACCGACATCAATCTTGGAGATATTGGCGGTGATTGCCTGATGCTTGATCTCAATCAGCCGAACGAGGTTCTTTGTCGGTTCAGGCAAGTCGCCGAAACGGTCGATCATTTCTGCCGCAAGACTTTCAATCTCGGCCTTATCATGCGTCTGGTTTAATCGGCGATACAGCGCCATACGCACCGCCAGGTCGGGCACATATTCTTCCGGGATCATGATTGGCGCATCGACGGTGATCTGCGGTGAGAAGGCGTCCTGCGATTTCTCCAGACCCATTTCGCCCGCCTTCGCGGCCAGAATCGCATCTTCCAGCATCGACTGGTAAAGTTCAAAGCCAACCTCGCGGATATGGCCCGATTGCTCATCACCAAGCAGATTGCCCGCACCGCGAATATCGAGATCGTGACTCGCCAGCTGAAAGCCAGCGCCCAAACTGTCGAGATCGCTGAGCACTTTGAGGCGTTTTTCGGCAATTTCGGAAAGTTGGACGTCTTTTTCGTACGTCAGATAGGCATAGGCGCGCAGTTTCGCACGGCCCACGCGTCCGCGAAGCTGATAGAGCTGAGCGAGACCAAACCGATCTGCACGGTGGATAATGATCGTATTGGCGCTAGGTAGATCGAGCCCGCTTTCGACGATGGTGGTCGACAAAAGGACTTCGTATTTGCCTTCGTAAAACGCGCTCATACGTTCTTCGATCTCGCCTGCGCCCATTTGGCCATGCGCTGAGATCGGTTTTACCTCCGGCACATTTCCGCGTAACCATTCCTCGACTTCGGCCATGTCCGAAATACGCGGGACGACGATAAAGCTCTGACCGCCCCGGTGGTGTTCGCGCAGCAAAGCCTCGCGCATCACCATATCATCCCATTCCATTACATAGGTCCGCACGGCTAGCCGATCGACCGGCGGGGTCTGAATAGTCGAAAGTTCACGCAGTCCTGTCATCGCCATTTGCAGTGTGCGCGGGATGGGTGTGGCGGTCAGCGTCAGCATGTGCACATCGGAACGCAGCTGTTTGAGCTTTTCTTTATGCGTCACTCCAAAGCGCTGTTCCTCGTCAACGATTACAAGCCCAAGGTTTTTGAACTTGGTCGATTTGGCTAGGATCGCATGGGTCCCGATCACTAGATCCATCGTGCCGTCGGCCAAACCATCGCGTGTTTCGGCAGCCTCCTTGGCCGATACAAGCCGCGACAGACGTCCGACTTTGAGCGGGAAACCCGCGAAGCGTTCGGTGAAATTCTGGTAGTGTTGACGGGCAAGCAGAGTGGTGGGGGCGACGATGGCGACTTGCTGGCCGCTCATCGCGGCAACGAATGCAGCGCGCAAAGCGATTTCTGTTTTGCCAAAGCCAACATCACCGCAGACCAGCCTGTCCATTGGTCTGCCGCTTTCCAGATCGCGCAGAACATCGCCAATGGCGGCGTCCTGATCGTCGGTTTCTTCCCAGGGGAAGCGGTCGACAAATTGGTTGAAGCTTGCTTCTTCTGCTTGGAAAACCGGAGCTTTCTTCAACGCGCGTTCGGCAGCAACTTTCATCAACTCGCCAGCGATGGCGGTGATCCGTTCTTTCAGGCGAGAACGGCGTTTCTGCCATGCTTCGCCGCCTAGCCGGTCAAGTTGGACGCTTTCTTCTGAAGAGCCAAAGCGCGAGAGGACATCGATATTTTCGACTGGGATGAACAGCTTGTCGCCGCCGCGATATTCCAGCGAAACGCAATCATGCTGACTTTTGCCGACGGGGACCGGGTCTAGGCCGAGATATTTGCCGATGCCGTGTTCGACATGGACGACCAAGTCGCCCCGCGCCAAAGCCTGAAGCTCCGCGAGGAAAGCGTCGGAATCCTTGCGCTTTTTCTTACGCCGGACAAGCCTATCACCCAGCACATCTTGCTCTGTGAGGATTTCCAGATCGTCATTGGCAAAGCCCGCTTCGAGCGGGAGTACCATTGCTGCGGTTTTTCCCTTTGCGGACAGGCCTAGTGCTTCTTGCCAGCTATCGGCAAGGATCGCGGGTGCGCCTGCTTCTTCCAGGATCGAAGCGATGCGTGAGCGGCTGCCGGTGGAGTATGCGGCCAGAAGCGGCTTACGGCCCGATTTCGCGACAGCGACCAAATGCTTGGCAGCGGCTTCATAGACATTGTCACTGCGTGCGCGTTCCGGTGTAAAATCGCGGGCAGCTCTGAAACCGAAATCGATGTTGGTCTCGCTCATCGGCGCAGCAAAGAGGCTGGCGCGGTGGGCAGGAGCATTGGCGACAGCTTCGCTGAACTCGCTGTCACTTGCATACAGCGCGTCTTTGGCAAGCGGGCGGTAACTGCCGGTTTTGTCGCTGCTGACCCGGCCCCGTTGTTCATGGTAATCGGCAATGTCTGACAGGCGTTCTTCGGCAGCGCCTAATGCGGATTGATCGATCACCACCACGTCATCTTCGCCAAGGTGATCGAATAAGGTCGCCAGTCTATCCTCAAACAGCGGCAGCCAATGCTCCATCCCTGCCAGACGGCGGCCATCGCTCACGGCTTCATAAAGCGGGTCCTGCGTCGCGGTGGCACCAAACAACTCACGATAGCGCGAACGGAAACGTTTGATGCTGTCTTCGTCGAGCAATGCCTCTGATGCCGGAAGCAGCAAATGCGAATTGAGACGCCCGGTTGAACGCTGTGTTGAAGTGTCGAAAAGACGCAGGCTTTCCAGCTCATCGCCAAAGAAATCGAGCCGTAATCCCTCATCGAGAGACGAAGGGAAGATGTCGACAATCGATCCGCGCACTGCGAATTCACCGTGGTCGATGACTGTGTCGGTGCGAGAATATCCCTGCCGCGTTAGTAAGACCGCCAGACTGTCATGCCCGATAGTCATGCCGGGCCTAAATTCGCGCACGCTTTCGCGAATGCGGAACGGCGTAAGCACGCGTTGAAGTGCGGCGTTAACCGTGGTGACCAGCAATTGCGATCCCGTTGCGGGTCGCTGCATCCGGAAAAGCGCCGATAAGCGCGCTGCGCTGACAGTTAGCGCAGGGCTCGCCCGGTCATAGGGCAGGCAATCCCATGCGGGGAATTCCAAAACTTCAATTTCTGGAGCAAAGAAGCGTGCAGCCTCTGCCACGCTGCGCATCGCGGAATCATCAGGCGCGATAAACACCGCCCGCTGTTTCGCTGCCCTCGCAAGGTCGCTCATCACGAGCGGTTGCGCGCCGCGTGGCAGCGATGACAGGGTCAGCGATACTTCCGCATTCAAAATACGATTGAGGTCAGGCATAGGCGCTCAGATCAAAAGCTGATGGCGCGTGGGTCGTCCCGCGCACATAGGAAAAGAAGCGCGGCTCTAGCTGGGGATATCGACGTAGTCGAGCTTCTGCATCTTTTCGATCAATGCGCCCTGAAATTTCCCTGGAACGTCCTGCGATTGCAAGCCCCAGGCCATGACATCGACATCGTCTTCAGCCAGTAAATCTTCGAACCAATCCATCTCCGCTTCGCCCCATTCGGCATGATAGCGATCAAAGAAACCGCCGATCATATAATCCGCCTCCCGTGTGCCACGGTGCCATGCACGGAATTTTGCGCGGGCGAGGCGATCTTGCAGAGATTTGGGCTCTAATGTGGACATATCGGTCATGTCAGGTGAGGTAAGGCACTCGCAGAATGGGCGCAACAGGCTATAGGTTGTTACGATGCGTCCCGAAGTGCTCAATTCGATCTTTGCTGAAAGCCAGACGCTGGACGGCGTCGGGCCAAAACTGGCGAAGCCGCTGGAGAAGCTTGGACTGACGCGGGTAAAGGATGTCGCCTATCATCTTCCAGAACGGTTCGTGACGCGCCGCTCCATTGCGAATCTGGATGAAGGGGCGGAGGGCGAACAGGTGATCGTCGCGCTGACCGCTACCGAACACCGTGCTCCCTACAATCCCGGACGGGGGCCGTACCGGGTGATGGCGCAAGATGAAGTGGGCAATATCTGCGCGCTGACCTATTTTGGCCGCGCGTCTTACACAGCGAAAAAACAGCTCCCCGTCGGTGAGAAACGTTGGGTTGCCGGGCGACTCGACCGGTATGGTGATATGCTCCAGATCGTCCACCCCGACCACGTGGAGATGGAGTCCGCAGCCAATCTCGTACGGTTGAATGAGCCGGTCTACCCTCTGTCAGAGGGATTAACCCAGCCGCGTATCGGTTCACTGATCGCACAAGCAGTCAAGCGGCTGCCAGAATTGCCAGAATGGATCGAACCAAGCCAGTTCAGCCAAATAGGTTGGCCAACATGGCGCGATGCTTTGCACCTTGCTCACAAAGACACCCACGCCAAAGCGCGCGACCGGCTGGCCTATGATGAGCTGCTGGCGAACAGCCTCGCTCTGTTGATGGTCAAGGCAGAAGGGCGCCGGCGCAAAGGTCAGGCACTCGTGGGCGACCGTCGTTTCCGTGACCGACTGAAATTGCCGTTTGAGATGACAGGCGCGCAAAAGCGCTCGGTTCAAGAAATCGAAGGCGACCTTCAGCAGGAATCCCCTATGCTTCGCCTGCTTCAGGGTGATGTGGGTGCGGGTAAAACCGTGGTCGCGCTCGAAGCTATGCTGATCGCGAATGAGGCGGGCAAGCAAGCTGCACTCCTTGCGCCGACCGAAATCCTTGCGCGTCAGCACTTTGAAACATTGCGGACCATGGCGGCACCCACCGGTGTGGAAGTCGCAATGCTCACCGGGCGGGCCAAGGGGAAAGAACGCGAAGGGATATTGATGGGGCTGCTCGACGGATCAATAGATATTCTGATTGGCACCCATGCGATTTTTCAGGACAGCGTTTTATACAAAGACCTCGGGTTGATTGTTGTTGATGAGCAGCATCGTTTTGGCGTCGCTCAGCGACTGGCCCTAGCAGGGAAGGGGAAACGCGCTCCGCACACGCTGGCCATGACAGCCACGCCTATTCCGCGCAGCCTTACGCTCGCGCAATATGGCGAGATGGATGTGAGCCGCCTAGATGAACTTCCACCCGGCCGCCAAGCCATCGATACCCGCGTTGTCGTGCAGGAGCGGATGGAGGATGTAGTCGCTGGGGTAGAGCGCCATCTGGCAGGAGGGCAACAGGCCTATTGGGTATGCCCAATGGTGCGCGAGGCCAATGGTTCATGGCAAACCGATGACATCGCCGCAGCAGAGGCGCGTTACGCGGTGCTCAAAGAGCGATTCGGTGATGAAGTTGTGATGGTACACGGCCAGCTAAAGCCGGATGTTAAAGATGCAAATATGGAACGTTTTGCCAGCGGTAAGGCAAGGCTGCTGATAGCCACTACAGTGATCGAAGTGGGAGTCGATGTCCCAGCGGCGACTTTGATGGTGATCGAACAAGCCGAACGCTTCGGTCTCGCACAACTGCACCAATTGCGCGGCCGCGTGGGCCGGGGGAGCGAGAAATCGGTCTGCCTTTTGCTGCGCGGCGCAGAACTGTCAGAAACTGGCAAAAGGCGGCTTAGCCTGATGCGAGAAACACAGGACGGCTTCCGAATTGCGGAAGAGGATTTGGAATTGCGCGGAGGCGGCGAATTGCTCGGCACGCGGCAGTCGGGCGAAGCGGCGTTTCGCATTGCAAACCTAGATCAGGTGCAGTCGCTGCTTCCTGTTGCACATGCCGATGCACGCCTGCTGATTGAACGGGATGGTGGGCTGACTTCTCCGCGCGGGGAGGCAGCGCGCGTTTTGCTATATCTGTTTGAACGTGATTGGGGTGTGCAATTGCTGCGCGGGGGATAGAGGATAGAATCCCGCGCTTAGGTCGCTGGTTTGTCACTCTCTTGGCTAAGATTGGCCACCAAGGCATCAATGGCTTCTTTGACCATAATCCAGCAATCTTCGAAATCACTGTCGTCACCGTAATAAGGATCGGGCACCGGCTTACCCTTGCTATCATCCAACACGTCCAGCAAAAGCGCTACGCGTGCCATGCCGTGTCGCGGCTGACGCGCTTTGATCCCGGCCAAATTCGCTTTATCGAAGGCAAAAATATGGGTGAAGTTGTAAAAATCCTCTTCCGACAATTTTCGGCCCGATGCGCCGCTGATGTCGACGCCATGCCGAAGCGCGGTTGCGATCGCTCGTGGATCAGGGGATTCACCAATATGATATCCGGCAGTGCCCGCGGAATCGACTGTAATGTTGAGACCCGCTATATTCGCAGCATCACGCAAAGCACCTTCCGCCATCGGCGAACGGCAAATATTGCCAAGGCAAACCAACAGAATTGCCGGTTTTGGTTCAATAGCTTCGGACATCGCGGCGACTTTCTGACGCCTTGTCCAAAGTTGCAAGGGTTAGCATCCTGAAAAGAGGTAAAATTATGTTTCGTAACATTGTTTCGGGTTTTGTTTTGGCGGTCCTACCACTCGCGGCTTTAGTGGCTGGACCTGTCGAAGACTTTGAGGAATTGCGCGAAGAGGTGTGGGAGGCCACGCTCGACGATTCGCCAACTTTGGCCACCAGCATTGGTGATCGCCGGGGTGACGGGCAATTGGGTGATCTGTCTTTAGCAGAATATGAGAGCCAAATTGCAGCAACTGGTGGCTTTTTGGCCCGGTTGAATGCGATTGATGCGGGTATGCTGCCAGTCAATTTGCAAGTTGATTACGCGATCATGCAGAGCAGTTTCGAAGATATGATTGCGGCGAGTGAGCATGCGCAGACGCGCTACATTTTGTTCACCAATCGCGGCGGCTGGTTCTCAGGATTTGCATCGCTTCCATATCGTTCGCCTTTTTTCACTCTCGCCGATTTTGAAAGCTATGTTGCGCGGCTGACCGCGTTTCAGGCGGTGAATGCGCAAGGAATTGAACGCAGCAGGGAAGCAGTAAGGCTAGAGATGACGCAGCCGTGCGAGCCAATGCAGGGTTTTGAAAACCGCATCGAGCAGCAGCTCGTTGCCGATTTCACTCAGTCGCCTTTTTGGGCACCGTTTGCAGGCGAGAAACCGGGTTCGGTTTCTGAACAGGATTGGGAACGCCTAAAGGTTGAAGCACAAACTGCAATCGAAGGGCAAGTACTGCCAGCTTATCAAGAGTTTCTCACATTTTATGAGGAAGACTACGCCCCCAATTGCCGAACTGGAACACCCGGCATTCTCGCCACTACCGGTGGTGATAACTATTACGCTCACCGCGTGCGCAGCTTTACCACCACCGATATGACACCGGATGAAGTGCACAATCTGGGCCTTTCCGAAGTCGCGCGCATCCGTGCGGAAATGGCCGAAGTCGCAAATGAGGCAGGTTTTGACAGCCGCGAGGCGTTTATTGAGCACCTGCGCACCGATCCGCAATACTACATGACCGATGCGGACGAATATGTTGCCTATGTCGCGGCACTGGCAAAGCATATTGACGGCTTCATGCCGCAGCTGTTTGGCCGCTTGCCGCGCCAGCCATACACGGTCTCTCCGATCCCCGCGCCTAATGCTCAGGGTAACACGACCGCCTATTACGAGCCTGGTTCGCTGGAAACTGGCGCAGCTGGCATTTACCGCATCAACACAACTGAGCTGGATCAACGTCCTTTATGGGAACTGCCAGCGTTGGGCGTACACGAAGCGGTGCCGGGGCATCATCACCAGATATCTCTACAGCAAGAACTCGATATCCACCCGCTACGCGCCAATGGCACGTTCTTCACAGCCTTTGTCGAAGGGTGGGGGCTTTATTCCGAAAGACTGGGCATTGAGATGGGCCTGTATGACACGCCTGCAAAGCAGATGGGGCGACTCTCTTATGAAATGTGGCGCGCGACTAGGTTGGTCGTGGATACCGGCCTCCATTCCAAAGGTTGGAGCAAGCAGCAAGCGGTCGATTATATGCTCGACAACACAGCGCTTTCGCCTGCGAATATCGATGCCGAGGTCAATCGCTACATGACGTGGCCAGGACAGGCACTCGCTTACAAAATCGGTGAGCTGAAGATCCGCGAACTTCGCGCCCGTGCGGAGGAAGCGCTGGGTGCTGATTTTGACTTGCGCACATTCCACGATACGGTGTTGGAGAACGGCTCAATCCCGCTTTCCGTGCTGGAGGGTCATGTGGACCGCTGGATCGCATCGGAGCTGGCTAAAACGGAGCGGTGATCCGGCTGCGATGTTAGGAAGTTTTGACGGGGAGGGGCTCTGTACTGGCGAGCACCTCCTCGGTCATCCGGCGGATATTGACCTTTGCTTTTAGGTTTGCGCCCAGCAGAGCCGTCCCGCTGACTTTGCGTTGTACGAACAATGTTTCGATCGGCGGGAGCACCCATGTCTCCCTATCCCGTGCGATCGCATAGCCTTCTTCGCGCAACAGCGGGACAAAGCTGCGATCGCCAAAATCGAACGGCGCATCCTCGCGCATTTCATTCAGGACGAGGTCGATCATACGGTTGACCCGTTCAGGATATTTCTCCGCAACGATTGGCTGCATAAAGCCAGCTTCGATAGTGGCTGCGATCACGTCTTTGCGATCTCCGTTAAGCCCGGCGATCAACAATTTACGATAGCCATTGGAAACTTCGGGATCGACAGCGCGGCAGGCACCGAAATCGAGCAGGACGATCTCACCCGTTTGCTGGCGAAAGCGAAAATTGGCAAAGTTTGGATCGGTTTGCATCACGCCAAATTCGAACAATTCACGTGCGACCAGACGCATCAACCGCTCGGTCACTTCGTTGCGGCGTTTTGGCGTTTCCTTGTCCAATTCTTCAATGCCGACGCCTTCTTCAAAGCTCATCGCCAGAATGGAACCGCGCGTCAGACCTTCGTGCAGGCTGGGCACCACAAAGCCTTCTACCTCCGTTAAACGTTCGCGATACAGTGCCATCTGTTCGCCCTCGCGTTGATAATCGGCTTCTTCGTGGAGCTGTTTCTTCGCCGCATCCAGCAGCTTTTCAATTTCCAGCTCGGGCGGGGCAAAGCCCGAGATTTTGAGCAAAGCCATGACGTTATCGACATCGCTATCGATGCTCTTGGCGACGCCAGGATATTGGACCTTGATTGCCAGTTCTTTGCCGTCGCGGGTCAATGCTTTGTGGACCTGCCCGATTGATGCAGCAGCGATGGGACGGGGATTGAACCAGCGGAATTGCTTTCGCCAATCATTGCCCCATTCGGCGCGCAAGACCTGATCAAGCTGCTTGGTCGGCATGAAATTCGCCTGATCACGCAGGCTGGCTAGGATATTCGCCAATTCGGGCGGCAGGAAATCGCCCGAATCCATGCTGATCATCTGCCCCATCTTCATCGCCGCACCGCGCAGATGCGCAAGCCGGTCTGTCATCCGTTGGACATTTCCAGGGGTGAGGATCAGGCCGCGTGGGGAAACTGCCTCTCCGCTGCTCAGGCGGCGTGCACCTTCTGCGACCATGCCGCCAGCGACTCCGCCGACAAGCCTCCCAAACGTGCTAATGCGCGACATGCGGCCCGATGGAACAGCACGTTCACGCGAGCGGTCGACATCTTTGTCGTCAAAATCTGGAATGTCGTCGGTCAAATCGTGAGTGGTCCGCGATGAGAGGTTTCTAGGGGTTTGCACCTATCAGCTTATGCAAAGCCCGCCATCGACTGGCAGGCATTGGCCAGTAATATAGTCGCTGTGAGGAGAGGCGAAGAACACCGCGAGACCTTCTAACCCTCCGTGATCGCCAGGACGGCCCAAGGGAATGCGTTGCTCCATCCATTTTGCAAATTTGGGATTGGCAGCGGCGGTGATGTCTGTTTCGTAATAGCCAAACAATAAGGCATTGGCGGTGATTTGATGTCGAGCCATTTCAAATGCAGCGCCGCGTGTCAGCCCATTTACTGCGGCTTTTGACGCAGCATAATCTGAACTTTTATTCACGCCCATAATTGATTGACCAGATGATGTTGCGATCAGTTTGCCGCCCGGATCGCCGTTTTCCGCGCGTTCAATCATGTGGCGCGATACATGTTTGTAAACCAACGCAGGGCCGCGTGCATTAACGGCCATGACTGCATCCCAGCCTTCCTCTGTCATGTCGGGAATTCGAGTGCCTGCACCAGCTATGCCTGCATTGGCAAAGGCCGCATCGACCCGCCTAAATTCGTTGAGCGTTGTCGCCATTGCGGCTTCGACCTGCGCGGTTTCGACCACATCACAGGCGACCGCGATGACTTCCCCGCCGCCAAGCGCGCGCAATTCCTTGGTTGCAGCGTCATTCTTGTCTTCGTTGCGCGCCCAGATTGCGACATTCGCGCCTGCTTTCACAAGGCCGCGTGCCATTCCCAGACCAAGGCCACCATTGCCGCCCGTGATGACTGCGACGCGGCCTGAAAGATCGAACAGGTTCATTGGAGCAGAGGTGCAGTAAATTGACCGTGCCTGCAAGTTGGCACGCCGGTCCTAATCATTAAGCGAGCGTTTGAAAATGTGGATTGACGGGGTGGCAAGTGAGTGATTGCCGCCTATAGTTTCGGTCATGGAAACTGTTTCGATTCCGTCCGAGCTTGCCGGTACCAGTCACCCAGAATGGCAATATCTCGATCTGATGCGTCAGATTTGGGAGAACGGTAGCGAGCGTGCAGACCGCACTGGCATTGGCACGCGGTCAATCTGCGGGGCACAGCTGCGATACGACCTTGCAGATGGCGCGATGCCGTTGCTCACCACAAAACGCGTCTATTGGAAAACCGCGACACGCGAAATGCTCTGGTTCTTAACCGGAGAAACCAATATCCGTCCGTTGGTGCTGCAAGGCGTGAAAATTTGGAATGAATGGCCGCATGCACGCTATGTCAAAGAGACAGGCGAAGACATTGCTCTTGAAGATTTCGTGCAACGCGTCGCCGATGATGAAGGATTTGCGAAACGTTGGGGCGATCTAGGTCCGGTCTACGGAAAGCAATGGGTCGATTGGCCGACCTATCGCTATCGCAAGGACGGTCTTTATGAACGCGGCGGGGGGATCAATCAGGTCGCGCAAGTGGTGGATAGCCTCAAGAACGATCCGGGCAGCCGCCGTCATATTCTCGAAGGATGGAATGTTGCGGAGTTGGATCAGATGGCTCTCCCGCCGTGCCATAAGACGTATCAGTTCCACGTCGCCGGAAATTCCAAAGGATGCGACCGGCTAAATTGCGTGCTCTATCAACGCAGCTGCGACGTCGCATTGGGCTTGCCATTTAATCTGTGGTCGGCGGCGCTGCTAATGCGGATGATGGCGCAGCAAACTGGGCTGGAACCGGGTGAACTGATTTGGATGGGCGGGGATGTCCACCTATACCTCAATCATGCGCATTTGATCGAAGAACAGCTGGCGCGCGAGCCGCAAGGCAGCCCAGCGCTTGAACTCACGCGAACACCCGAAACAATTTTCGACTACCGGATAGAGGATTTCGTGGTGCATGATTACGCGCCGCTGCCTCCGATCAAGGCACCTGTTGCGGTTTAGCCTAGGACTGGTCGCAACGCTTGACCGCCTCCTCGCGTTGAAATAAAAATTCGCGCGAAAGCAATGAATGCAAGGTGCGCGCTCGCCACGTTTTGGATGAGCCGCGCGATCCAGCGGGAGAGCGCAGATATGGCCGATCGGGCCGATACACCGAATACAAGAGACGGGGCCGGCGGCGATAATCGCCCTGCGCTCGCGCTGCATGTTCCGGAACCACGATCGCGCCCTGGCGATCCGGTCAATTTCTCAGACTTTACCATCAGTGAGGCAGGTGTGCAGCCGCGTCCCGATGAAAGCGCCAAACCTGAAGATATGAAGGATCTCGCTTTTGATCTCGTCCGAGTGTTGGGCGATGATAATAAAGCGCATGGTCCGTGGGACCCAAAGCTTGATCCCGAAACTTTGCGCACAATGTTGGGTCATATGGCGATGGTGCGCGCGTTTGATGAACGTATGTTCCGCGGGCAGCGTCAGGGCAAAACGTCGTTCTACATGAAGTGTACCGGCGAAGAGGCGACCAGCGTAGCAGCTTCGATGGCGCTGGCCAGCGATGACATGGTCTTCCCGTCCTACCGCCAGCAGGGCATCTTGATTGCGCGCGGATACCCGCTGATCGAGATGATCAATCAGATATATTCGAACAAAGGAGATAAGCTGAAAGGTCGCCAGCTGCCGATAATGTATTCGAGCCGAGAACACAGCTTTTTCAGCATCTCCGGCAATCTCGCCACGCAAACCCCACAGGCGGTTGGTTGGGCGATGGCGAGCGCGATTAAGGGTGACAGCCGGATCGCTGCAACATGGGTGGGCGAAGGCTCAACAGCAGAGGGCGATTTCCATTCTGCCTGCACATTTGCGACCGTTTATAACGCTCCGGTGATCCTGAATGTGATCAACAACCAATGGGCGATCAGCAGTTTTTCTGGCTTCGCTGGCGGAGAACGGACCACATTTGCGGCTCGCGCTCTGGGCTATGGCCTGGCGGGTCTGCGCGTGGATGGCAACGATGCACTTGCCTGCTACGCCGCGCAGCAATGGGCGGCGAACCGCGCGCGGGCGAACCACGGGCCAACGCTGATCGAGTACTTCACTTACCGGGCAGAGGGGCATTCGACATCGGATGACCCAAGTGGATATCGCAGCGCGCAAGAACGCGAAGAATGGCCGCTGGGTGATCCCGTAATGCGCCTTAAGAACCACCTGATCGCTATTGGCGAGTGGGACGAAGATCGCCAGGTGGCGATGGACAAGGCTTGCGCGGAAGAAGTGAAGGCGACCACCAAAGAAGCGGAAAAGAACGGGATTCTGGGTCATGGTTTGCACCACCCATTCCGCACAATGTTCGAAGATGTGTTCGAAGATCTGCCTTGGCATCTGAAAGAGCAGGCTGAACAAGCCACGCATGAACGGATCACGAAATTCGGTTCGGAAAGGCCCGACGCATGAGTACCGAAACCCAAATTGCGTCAGAGGCGGAGGCTCCCGGAGAACGCCGGATCAACATGATTGAGGCGATCAACGAAGCGCTCGATGTGATGCTCACACGCGACGACAATGTTGTCGTGATGGGGGAGGATATCGGTTATTTCGGCGGGGTCTTTCGCTGCACTGCTGGCTTGCAAGCAAAGCACGGTAAGACCCGTGTGTTCGACACGCCGATCAATGAATGCGGGATTATCGGTGCAGCTGTGGGGATGGGGGCCTATGGCCTGCGCCCGGTCCCGGAAATACAGTTCGCCGATTACATCTATCCCGGCCTTGATCAGCTGATTTCAGAGGCTGCGCGGCTGCGTTATCGTTCCGCCAGTGAATATATCGCGCCTATGACGGTTCGCTCGCCCTTTGGCGGCGGGATATTCGGCGGGCAAACGCATTCACAGTCGCCCGAATCATTGTTCACCCATGTAGCCGGTTTGAAGACAGTGATCCCGGCGACTCCATACGATGCCAAAGGATTGCTGATCTCCTGTATCGAAGACAATGATCCGGTGGTCTTCTTCGAACCAAAACGCATTTATAACGGTCCGTTCACTGGCTTTTACGACAAGCCGGTGGAACCGTGGAAAAAGCATCCTGACGCGATCGTGCCAGAGGGGTATTACAAGATCCCGCTGGGCAAAGCGCGGCATGTGAGCGAGGGCGAAGCTCTTACCGTGCTCGCCTATGGCACCATGGTTCATGTGGCTGAGGCTGTGTGCCGCGAGAAAGGCGTAGATGCCGAAATCCTCGACCTGCGAACGCTTGTACCCCTTGATATCGAAGCGATTGAGGCTTCGGTGGAGAAGACTGGCCGGTGCCTGATCGTTCACGAAGCCACCCGTACAAGTGGCTTTGGCGCGGAGCTTTCTGCGTTGGTTACTGAACGCTGTTTCTACCATCTCGAAGCGCCAGTTGAGCGCGTCACCGGCTTTGATACACCCTATCCGCACAGCCTCGAATGGGCCTATTTCCCAGGCCCCGTTCGTATTGGCGAAGCAATCGACAAAATTCTGAAGGACTGACCCAATGGCCAAGTTCACTTTCAACATGCCCGATGTGGGCGAAGGCGTGGCCGAGGCGGAGATCGTCGAATGGCTTATTGAAGTCGGTGGTAAGATTGAGGAAGATCAACACTCTGTCGATGTGATGACCGACAAGGCGACGATCGACATTGAAAGTCCGGTTTCCGGAACGGTGATCGAAGTGGCGGGCGAAGCCGGTGATGTGATTGCGGTCGGATCTATGCTGTTCGTTGTCGAGGTAGCCGAAGAAGATTCGAATGAGGTGGCGAAGAAAACGCCGGCTCCTGTTGCGACGCCTGAGCCAGAGCCCGAAACGGCGCCTACGCCAACACCTGCGCCATCACCAGTGACGCCGCCGAAGACTGTGTCAGGCGGCAGTGAGCCGGAAGTGGTGGAGGCTGCCAAAGTGATCGCCAGCCCGGCTGTGCGTCAGCGCGCACGGGACCTGGGTATTGACCTAAGCCAGGTGAAGGCCGCCGATGATGGCCGCGTTCGCCACGGCGATCTCGATCAATTTCTTGCGTATAATTCCAGCGGCGGTTTCTCGCCCGCCGGGACGACGCGCAATGACGAAGTTATCAAAGTCATCGGCCTGCGCAAACGCATCGCTCAGAATATGAGCGCGGCAAAGCGCAACATTCCGCACTTTACCTATGTCGAAGAGTGCGATGTGACAGAACTTGAAAGGATGCGTGCCGATCTAAATAATGCGCGCGGTGCCAAACCGAAGCTGACCATGCTGCCAATGCTCATCACAGCATTCTGCAAGATCGTCCCGGATTATCCGATGATCAATGCACGTTTCGATGATGAAGCCAATGTGGTGACACGCCATGGCAGCATTCATCTGGGCATGGCGGCGCAGACCGATAATGGTTTGATGGTTCCTGTGATTCGCGATGCGCAATCGCGTAATCTGTGGCAGCTCGCGATTGAAATCGGGCGTTTGGCTGAGGCCGCACGTGATGGATCGGCGAAATCTGATGAGCTTTCCGGCTCAACGCTGACTGTGACGTCGCTCGGGCCTCTTGGCGGTGTTGCCACCACTCCGGTTATCAATCGGCCTGAGGTGGCAATTATTGGCCCTAACCGGATCATTGAGCGGCCGATGTTCGTCACCGGCACTGATGGGCAGGAGCGAATCGAGAAGCGCAAGCTTATGAATATTTCGATTTCATGTGATCACAGGGTCGTGGATGGCTATGATGCGGCAAGCTTTATTCAGGCTGTAAAAAGGCTGATCGAAACGCCCGTTTTGCTGCTTAGCGAATAATGTTCCGAAAATGATGCGAAATGGCTGTCAGAGGCGTTGACAGCAAATCACGCGGGGCCTAATGGCCTCGCTCCCAAGCGGTGCAAACCCACATTATGCGGGTGTAGCTCAGTTGGTTAGAGCGCCGGCCTGTCACGCCGGAGGTCGCGAGTTCAAGTCTCGTCACTCGCGCCACTTGGGACCCAGTTTTTCTCAGCTGACTGGAATTGTGAATAGCCCTTTGGGGCAAGCTCAGCGCCGTTCAGCGTGGTTGATCTGTTTTGTCTGCGTTGGCTGATGGTGCTGACCAATTGCCGGTCTCCATCCAGATCAGAAAGCGCTTTAGCGGCAACAGCCAGATTAGGCCCAGAAGCAGGTAGACTGCGGCCTGCGCAAGGCCGGGCCAGCTGCCGATAATACTGGGTGCATAACGGGCGATAATGATGCCGTAGATCATCAACCCGATGAACAGGCTAATCACGCCAAACGGAATTCTCCAAGTTGGTGTTTCGCGCATCAGATCAGTCCATACAGTCGGGTTGGTGTCACGACAGCGTCCAGAGCCATGTCATGCGGCTCTGTTGGCAGCGTTTCCACCAATTGCGCGTCCCACGCCATGCCAATCGCTTTTACGCCCGGATTCTGCACCAGCCAGCGATCATAATGCCCCCCGCCTTGGCCAAGCCGCGCGAGCTCCACTGTAAAGCCGACCAAAGGCACGAACAGCACGTCAGGTGTGATTTCAGCGGCGTCCGCTGAGGGTTGTTTCAAATCGAATGGACCGGGTTCTAGATCGCTCTCGCCATGCGGATCTGAATGCACTCGAAAAGCCATCGGCGCGTCCAAACCGTCAAAGTGGGGGAGCGCGATTGTGTGACCTACGTCGTGAAAGAACCGCGCATAGCCACCAGCTGGAGCCTCATGCGGGGTCGAGTGGTACAACCCGATCACTGCCTTGGCCGGTAAACTTTCAACCAGCGGGGCAGGGGGGCGATTGAACGGTAAAGCGCGAATAGCATCAGACTGCGCCGCCACATGCTCACGCCGGACTTTGCGGAGCGCATTGCGCAATTCGGATTTGTTCGGGAGTGCTTTCATTTGCGCGAAGTAGTCTTCGACCACAAAAGCCGCAAGTGTGAGAGCTTTGCAGTTCTGATGGGGTGCGCAAAACCAAAATGACGGGACCACTATGGGTCGTTGCCGGGAAATCCTCTGACGCCGAAGAGTCAGGTGGGTGCCGTTTACCCGGGTCCCAGAGGTCCGCTCCGAAGAACGCATTGGCCCGTGAACCTAGGAAGGGACAGCTCCCTTGGATTGCTTATAGCCTCAGGGATTTTCAGTGGCTCGTATCGAGCAGCCCCGCCGCCACTAGAGTTAGTGTGAACCGGCCTGACCTTCAAGCTTGCTCGCAGTCGCTTCAGCACGTTTGGCCAGCGCTTCCAGCTTTTCGACAAGCACTTCGGACAATGCGGCATCCTCTGCAGGGCCACCAAACATATCATGCTGGTGGCGCGCACTTTCCTGCATTTCGGCGATTTCAGCCTTTAGTTTGTCATTGTCTTTTCGCGCCCGTTCTTCCGCCTTGCGCAAAGTTTCAATCTCTTCGCGCAGTTCAGTTTTTTTTCCGCCAGCCTTTTCTTTTTGTTCGTCAATTCTGGATTGGGCTTGCTTTTCAGCATTGGCGGCATCGTCTTTGGCGCGCTGCAATTCCTGCTGCACTTCGGCAAGATTCGCGTGGGCATCGCTGGCAGAACTGCGAGCTTCAGATAATTCGTCAGCCATGAACAAAGCTGCGAAGACGATATTCTGAGCTTCTAACGGAGCGCGCGCATCGCCCAGTTTGGCATAGTGTTCGTCGATCAGTGCGCCCAGCTTTGCGACTTGTTTCTCTTCACCTGGACCACAAGCGATAGGGTAGGTCTTTGGACCGATCTTGATGCGGACTTCGCTCATTTCAGCAAGCTCATTGACCTAACTCATCAATCAATGAGTCGATTTCACCAATAGTATCAGCCACTTCTTCGCGCAATTTCTCATGCGCGTTGACCAGTGCCATGACGCGAGCAGAACCGGAATTGTCTGTAGTGTCAGGTGTCACATCACCATACTGCGGGCGCGCAACTTCGATCCGTTTCATCGCGGCATTGATGCGAGCCATCGCTCCTTCGATCCGACCAGCGTTCATAGTGGCGATAGAAATACCAAGAATGTGACGTTTCGCAAAGTGTTGCGTGGCCCTGTTGATAAGTGCTCTCGACAAAACCCGACGCTTTGGATCGAATTTGTGGAGATGGTTCAGAACCTATGGGGGAACCAGCGGGGCAAAGTGTTGACCTCTTGGGGCCGCTAAGCAATGGCAATTCGCATCACTTTTAGGGATCGAATCGCCGGTTCGGCCCGCCTTACTATTGGTGTTTTGGCTCAATCCATCCTCGGATCGCGCTGGAAACACGCAGCAGGAGCGTTCCCGCAATATGACCATTGATGCCGCCCGCCTTCAACCGATGGCCAATGCTATCCGCGCTTTATCGATGGACGCTGTGCAAGCCGCCAATTCTGGCCACCCTGGAATGCCTATGGGCATGGCAGATGTGGCTAGCGTGCTTTTCTCTCGGCATCTGAAATTCGATCCGGCACGTCCTGATTGGGCGGACCGGGATCGGTTTGTGCTGTCCGCTGGGCATGGCTCAATGCTGATTTACAGCCTGTTGCATTTATCTGGTTATGCGCGGCCGACGATGGATGACATCCGAAATTTCCGCCAGATGGGTTCACCTTGCGCGGGCCACCCTGAAAATTTCCTTCTCGACGGAGTGGAATCGACAACAGGCCCGCTGGGTCAAGGGCTTGCCATGGCGGTCGGCATGGCGATGGCAGAGCGGCACTTGAATGCGACATTCGGCGATGATCTGGTTGACCACCGCACTTGGGTGATCGCGGGTGACGGGTGCCTGATGGAAGGCATCAATCACGAGGCCATCGGCCTTGCCGGGCATCTGCATCTGGGCCAGTTGAACGTGCTGTGGGATGATAACAGCATCACCATTGATGGATCGGCTGATCTTTCAACCAGCGAAGATGTGAAGGCGCGTTACAAAGCGGCGGGTTGGCATGTTGTTAGCTGCGACGGGCACGATTTTGACGATATTGAGCGCGCAATCGCAGAGGCGAAGGCTGACAGCCGCCCGTCCTTGATCGCGTGCAAGACTGTGATTGGTAAGGGTGCCCCAAACAAACAGGGCACCAGTGCTACTCACGGCGCGCCTCTGGGGGCAGACGAGATTGCTGCCGCCCGTGAAGTGTTGGGCTGGACTTCTGAGCCGTTTGACGTGCCTGCCGACATCGTCGCTGATTGGCGGGCCACCGGTGCTGCAGGAGCAAAAGCGCGTAGTGCATGGGAGCAACGCCTTACCGCATCAGACAAACGCGCCGCGTTTGAAAGCCAGATGACGGGCGTTGCCGATCATGCAGGCACCGCGATTGAGGGACATATCCGGGCGCTCGCCGCAGAGCCGCAAAAGGTTGCAACACGCAAAGCGTCTGAAATGGCGCTGAATCCGCTGACCGCAGCATTGCCGCAGATGATCGGCGGATCGGCTGATCTTACCGGGTCGAACAACACCAAAACGCCGAGTACGCTGCCATTTACAGCGGGCGATTATTCGGGCCGCTATGTCTATTATGGCATCCGTGAATTCGGCATGGCCGCTGCGATGAATGGTATGGCACTGCATGGCGGCGTGATGCCTTATGGCGGAACGTTCCTGATCTTCAGCGATTATTGCCGCAATGCGATCCGCTTATCGGCGCTTCAAAAGACGCAGGTCGTCTATGTGATGACGCATGACAGCATCGGGCTGGGTGAAGATGGGCCAACGCACCAACCGGTTGAACAGGTGATGAGCCTGCGTTTGATCCCGAACCTCAATACATTCCGCCCATGCGACACGATCGAGACAGCAGAATGCTGGGCCTACGCTCTCTCCACACCGGAAACGCCTTCGGTGCTGGCGTTGTCACGTCAGGGTCTGCCGCAATTGCGGGGTGCCAATTATGGTGGGGGCGATGAAACATGGACTATGGCCAGCAATCGTAGTGCCAAGGGTGGCTATCGCTTGCGCGCTGCAACGGCTGCACTCAAAGTTGTGATTGTGGCATCCGGCAGCGAAGTAGCCTTGGCAATGGCCTGCGCTGACAGGCTTGAAGAAGAGGGTATTGGTGCCGATGTTGTATCCATGCCATGCACTGAATTGTTCGATGCGCAGGATGACACTTATAAAGCGGATGTCCTGCCCAAAGATGCGTTGATCGTTTCCATCGAAGCAGGCAGCACTTTGGGTTGGGAACGTTATACTGGGCGTGACGGCGTCAATATCGGCATGGACAGTTTTGGCGGGTCGGCCCCGGCGAGCGATCTGTTCGCTCATTTCGGTTTCACTGTGGATGCTATCATCCCCCAGATTTACAACAAATTGAACGGCTAAACGGGAGTCTTTATTATGGCGACGAAGGTTGCAATCAACGGTTTTGGCCGCATCGGGCGGCTTGTAGCGCGCGCCATTTTGGAGCGTAACGACGATGATCTTGAATTAATCTCGATCAACGATCTGGCCGACACCAAATCTAACGCGCTATTGTTCCAGTATGACAGCACCCATGGCCGCTTCCCCGGCACGGTAAAGGTCGGAGACGGCGCGATTATCGTGAATGGCAAGAGCATTGCTGTGACGAGCGAGCGTGACCCCGGCAATCTGCCGCATGCTGCACAGGGCATCGACATTGTTTTGGAATGCACAGGCTTCTTCCAAAGCCACGAGGCTGCCGCGCCTCACATCACCGCGGGCGCAAAACGGGTTTTGATCTCTGCTCCAGCAAAGAACGTGTCCGCGACCATCGTTTACGGTGTGAACCACGACGTGTTGACTGCTGATGATGTGATTGTCTCCAATGCAAGCTGTACAACCAATTGCCTGTCACCGGTTGCGAAGGTGCTGAACGATCTTGTTGGTATTGAGCGTGGCTTCATGACCACAATTCACTCTTACACCAATGATCAGCGCATGCTGGACCAGATGCATAGCGATATGCGCCGCGCACGCGGCGGCGCGCAGAATATGATCCCGACTACCACTGGCGCAGCACGCGCGGTTGGTCTGGTTTTGCCAGAATTGGCGGGCAAGCTTGATGGTTCTTCGATCCGCGTGCCAACTCCGAATGTGTCGCTCGTCGATCTAACGTTCCAGCCGGGCCGTGATACGACCGCAGAAGAACTCAACGCGGCATTGAAGACGGCTTCGGAAGCTGGCCCGATGGCCAGTGTTCTCGATTACACCGACCAGCCGCTTGTCTCTTCCGATTTCAACCATCATCCGGCCAGCTCGACCGTGGACAGCCTCGAAACTTCCGTCATGGAAGGCAAATTGGCGCGCGTTGTCAGTTGGTATGACAATGAGTGGGGTTTTTCCAACCGCATGATCGACACTGCCGGTGTGATGGCGAAGTTTCTCTAAAAGGCGCAAAATAATGGCCGCATTCAAAACGCTTGATGATCTGGGTGACGTGACGGGGATGGTCGCTCTTGTCCGCGTTGATCTGAATCTGCCGATGAATGGCGGGTCGGCAACTGACGTTACGCGGGTTGAGGCCGTTAAACCGACCATTCTCGAACTGAGCGAGCGCGGCGCGAAAGTGCTGCTGCTCGCGCATTTCGGGCGTCCGGGCGGAAAGCGGTCTTCGATGCTTTCGACCAGCATGGTCGTGGGTGATGTCGAAGAAGTGCTGGGCAAGGAACTGATGTTCATCCCAGAAATTGCCGGTCCAGTGGTCGAACAGTCGATCGGCATCTTGGCCGATGGCGATATTGGTTTGCTCGACAACACGCGGTTTTGGCCGGGCGAGGATACCAATGACTCCAGCTTAGCGCAGGCCATCGCAGCGCATGGCGATTTCTTTGTGAATGACGCGTTCAGTGCTGCACACCGCGCCCATGCTTCGACAGAGGGCATCACGCACTTCCTGCCGTCTTATGCAGGCCGCGCGATGGAAGCAGAATTGAAGGCGCTCGATGCAGCACTTGGCAATCCTGAGGCTCCTGTTGCTGCGGTTGTTGGCGGGGCTAAGGTGTCGAGTAAGCTTGGTGTGCTCGAAAATCTCGTCGGACGGGTCCAGCATCTGATCATTGGCGGCGGCATGGCGAACACATTCCTTGCAGCGCGCGGGGTGAATGTGGGTAAGTCGCTTTGTGAACATGATCTCACCGACACTGCCTCGCGCATTTTGGACGCCGCTGATCATGCGGGCTGCACTGTGCACCTGCCTTATGACGTGGTCGTGTCGAAAGAATTCACTGCAAACCCACCCAGCCTGCGGACATGCAACGTCCACGAAGTCGCTGAAGATGAGATGATTTTGGACATTGGTGCCAGCGCGGTTGAAGCATTGGCTGATGTGCTCAAGACTTGCCGGACACTGGTGTGGAACGGCCCGCTTGGAGCGTTTGAGACAGAGCCATTTGACGCCGCCACGGTAGCACTTGCCCGAACAGCGGCGGCGCTGACATCGGAAGGCTCGCTCATCAGTGTGGCTGGTGGCGGAGACACTGTCGCGGCGCTGGCTCAAGCGGGGGTCACCAATGATGTGACATATATCTCAACCGCTGGCGGCGCATTCCTTGAATGGATGGAAGGCAAAGAACTGCCTGGCGTTGCAGCCTTGGTTGCCAGCAATGTCTGACATCGAACAGAACTTTGAGGTTCTCGAAAACCGGCTCATGCGGGCATGGGTTCACCGCGACGCGCGTGATTTCAAATCGATGGTCTCAAGTGATTGCATTTTCATGTTCGGGATCAAGCCGCCTGTCTTGCTTGATCGGGCCAGTTTTGTTGCAGGTATGGCAGACGAATTCTTGTGCGAGTCCTTTCGTTTTCAGGAAGTGACTGCGCGCAAATATGGCAACAATGTATGGTTTTCTGCACATGTGGAGCTTGAGTTGAGATTGGGTCGGCAGGTATGGTCTGGCAATTTCCTTGTCACTGATTTGTGGCGCAGAGGCACAGTCCGCCGCAAATGGTTGCTCGCAGAACGCAGCCTTTCCCCCGTCGAAAAACGCACCGAACTCTTTGATGCGATCCGAGCAATGCAGCTCTGGCGCTAAATTGTGGCTCTGGGCTGCACTTGGATTATAGGGATAGATCATGAGTGAAACGCGTCACCTATTTGCTACCCCCTTTGTAATTGACCGTCTGCAAAGCCCAGAGGGTATTCGCGTGCTCCGCGATGCGATTTTGACAGAACAGGCGCGAGACAGTGCCGGTGTTCAGATCAGCAATTTGGGTGGGTGGCATTCAAACACCAAAATGATCGAATGGGGCGGCGAAGCAGCGCGTGCATTGGCGCATAAGGCGATGACGATGGCAGATGACGCCCATGTCAATGTTGGTGCAAAAGAAGGCCGTGAATACAGCTGGGTGCCTGAAATGTGGGCCAATGTTTCCGGCCCAACCAATGCCAACCAATATCACTGTCACCCTGGCAGTTTTTGGTCAGCCGTGGCGTATATTGATGATGGCTATGAAGGATCGGCAGAGCCTACATTGGGTGGGGAACTGCAGTTAAGCGATCCGCGCATGCCGATGGTTCGGATGACCGCCCCTGATCTTCGGCTCACGAATGAGGCTGGCGCTGCCCAGAATAACGAGCCATTGGTTCGGCCCTATACCGGTCTGATCGTGATGTTCCCCAGCTGGCTACAACATTGTGTGCGACCGTTTCATGGCAGTGGCACGCGTATCTCGGTCGCGATTAATTTGGTTGCTGTTCGAAAGCCCATAAAAGGCGCCAATTCATGACCGAAACAACGCCAATAGCTGCAGACACCACCGAATACGGTTACGGCAATGCGGTTGCCTGTAAAGATGGCGAATTCGCAGGATGGTATCATTGGAATCACGATCCGTATGAAACGCGATCAGGTCCGTTCTTTATGCGGCGAGAGGAGGACGGCTCCTATCTCAGCGCGTTCCGGGCAGAGAACCGCCATATGAACGGAGCCGGCTTTATGCATGGTGGGTGCCTGATGACGTTTGCTGATTTCGCACTGTTTGCCATCGCCACAGATGAGCTTGAGGATGGCAATGCGGTAACGATGAACCTGTCGAGTGACTTTTTGGGCGCAGCTGGGCCAGGAGCGTTGATGGAAGCACGCGGCGAGGTCACACGCGGAGGCGGTAAGACAATTTTTGTGCGTGGTTTGATAACTGGCGATGGTAAGTCCGTTCTTAGCTTTACCGGCATTATTCGGCGGTTCAAACCACGCTGACATGGGTACAGAGTTGCGAGTATCGAAAGCGCTGGCTAAGGCCCCTCGCATATAGTTCAATCACGTAAATGAAAGGCGCCCTTACGCCATGATCATCGACCAAATGACCGCTAAGATTGCAGGCGGACAAGGCTTTATCGCAGCGCTCGATCAGTCAGGTGGTTCCACGCCAAAGGCACTGCGTGGGTATGGCGTCGAAGATCACGAATGGTCCGGTGATGAAGAAATGTTCGCGCAAATCCATGGAATGCGCAGCCGGGTTATCACGTCGCCATGCTTTGGAAGCGGTCGTGTGATCGGCGCGATCCTGTTTGAAAGAACGATGGATAGCGAAGTCGAAGGGCAATCTACAGCCGATGCACTGAAATCGCGCGGAATTGTCCCCTTTATCAAGATTGACCAAGGTCTCACTGATGAAGCAGGCGGCATTCAGATGATGAAGCCACTCGATAAATTGCCTGCATTACTCGAAAAGTCGCTACGCAACGGCATGTTCGGCACAAAAATGCGTTCGGTGATCAAATCGGCCAACCCCAGCGGGATTGCCGATTTGGTTGCTCAACAATTCGAAGTTGGCAATCAAATCGTGGATGCGGGGCTGATGCCGATGCTGGAGCCCGAATATGATATCACGGCCGCGGACCGTGAAGCGGGCGAAGACATTCTACTCGGCGAAATTATGAAGGGTCTTGATGCGTTGCCAGAAGGCCGCAAAGTGATGCTGAAACTGTCAATTCCGGTCAAGCCGGGGCATTACATCCCGGCGGTTGAGCATCCCAATGTTTTGCGTGTCGTCGCGCTTTCAGGTGGCTTCACGACCGATGAAGCGTGCGCCAAACTGGCCAAGAATCGCGGAATGATTGCAAGCTTCAGCCGCGGTCTCTTGCAGGATTTACGCAAAGGTCAGTCTGACGATGAGTTTGATGACACACTGGGCAAAGCAATCGATCAAATCGCCACCGCCAGCGTTGCTGGGTAATGGGCAAACTGACTAGCGCCCGTAATCAAGGATTAGCGGGACAAATTCCAAAGTGAGCGCATATTCGCTTAGTTGAATCGCGCCGCGAAGGCTGGGCCGGGTGCCTGCACCGTGCAAGATTAGAAATCCGCCAGGTACTTCGGTTGGTTCGCCCAGCCTCAGAACGAATTCGTTTTCTCCGCGATAATTGTGCAGCAGGACTGAGACTATTAGCGTGTTTTCGCGCGTGCAGAACCGGATATCAGCACAGCGCCGGTCGCGCACAATCCCGAATGGAGTGACTTCGATTTCACCCACAGTGACGCGTTCAAAGAAGGCAACATCTTCGGTGATGTAATCTTGCGCATTTGCGGGCGCTGCGATCAGCACTAGTGCTGCAATTGCTGCAAGGGGAATTCGGTTCAACCAAGACATCAGGCGTACTCCTTAACAGGGCATATACCATGTTATTGCGGGGCCTTGTCGGTCCAATTTTCGATCTGTGCCGTGCTTGGACAGTTAGCCATATCGGTCTGATGTGCAGGCCCTGATATTTCAGTTTTATTGGCGTTGTGAGTTCATGCCGCTATGGCGCGCTGCATGAAAGAAATAGCGACCCAATTATACCTGATCTCCCCGCTCGATGTGTCGGGCGGTTTTCCGCAACGACTTGAACGTGCATTGATCGCTGGGGAGGGGTTGGTCACGGCCTTCCAATTCCGCGTGAAAGATCTGGACCAACACGATGCTGCGCGGCTTGCTGAACCATTGCAAGAAATCTGCGCGACGCACGACGTGGCTTTTATTGTGAATGACGATGTAGCGCTTGCCAAACGACTGAAGGCGGACGGGGTGCATCTTGGCCAAGATGACGGCGATCCAAAAGAAGTCCGTGAAGAGTTGGGCCACGAGGCCCAGATCGGTGTGACGTGCCATGCGTCTAAACATTTGGCGATGGAAGCGGGCGAGGCCGGCGCTGACTACATCGCGTTCGGTGCATTCTTCCCTTCGACGACCAAGGATAAAGGTGATGCGGAACGTCCAACCTTGGAAATGATCGAATTTTGGGTTGAGCTGTTCGAAATCCCGTTGGTGGCTGTTGGTGGGATCACATCAGCGAACTGTGCGCCGCTAGTTGCAGCGGGTGCAGATTTTCTAGCCGTGTCAGGCGGAGTTTGGAATGGTGATGAAGTTGCCGCGATCGAGGCTTTTCGCGCGGTAATCAACGGCTAACGAGAATTAGCGCGAACCTCTGCGCGTACAGAGCACTTCGGTTTGCGATCCATCGACGCCGATCTTGCGCAATTGATTATCGCTAATTCGCTGAAATTTTTCGCCGTTCTTGGGCCCGCGAGTAAAGGTAAGCTCATTACCGCGCAGGATATAGGTTCCTGCACCATTCATGCTTTCATATCGAGATGCGGTGAATATGCGGAAACTTTCTTCGGCCAGTTCAATATATGCAGCCCCCCCGGCATCGCCTGGCAGCGCACATTGATAGGTGCCATGCGGCATAGTGCGAAGCGCTCCACCATAAGTAGGCTGCGCTGGCGATGCACTTTGTTGGGTGTCTTCTTGACCAACCGCAGGCACGACAGCCGCTAGGCCAGCTGCAAAAGCCGTCAAAAGAATAATATGAGTGGTCTTCATGGGGTAGGGATCCTTCGCGATTTATATAGCATTGTGCAATTGCGAAGGCCAATGCGTTAACCACGAGGCGTTTGGTGAAGGACGTAGCAAGGCCAGCGCGCTTGAAGTGACCTTCATCAACGGCTATTGGGCGCGCTTGCAAAGGGCCGCGCGGTAAAACCGGTGCGCGCCACCCCACCAAAGAAAGCAATTCATATGAAGATCAGCGGCGTCGACATTCGTCCGGGCAACATCATCGAATATGAAAAAGGCATCTGGAAAGTTGCCAAGATTCAGCACACTCAACCGGGTAAGGGCGGTGCCTATATGCAGGTTGAAATGAAGAACCTGCAGGATGGCCGCAAAACGAATGTCCGTTTCCGCAGCGCTGATACGGTTGAAAAGGTGCGGCTGGATACGGCCGATTATCAGTTCTTGTATGAAGATGGTGATATGCTCGTTTTCATGGATCAGGTGAATTACGAACAAATAATGCTGCCTGTCGATCTGCTCGGCGATGCACGGCCTTTCTTGCAAGACGGTATGCAGGCGCAGCTGGAACTGTGGGAAGAAAAACCGATAAGCGTGCAGCTTCCAAATCAGGTCGAAGCCGAGATTGTCGAAGCCGATGCCGTGGTTAAAGGACAAACCGCCTCATCAAGCTACAAACCAGCGTTGCTCGACAATGGTGTACGCATCATGGTCCCACCGCATATCGGAAGCGGCACCCGGATCATCGTTGATGTCTATGAACAGACCTATGTCGGTAAGGCGGGCTGACCCAGTATGTCGATGTTTTCAGGCCTTATCCGCGTGATGGAACGCGCCGCGCGCAAAGCAGGCGGACGTTTGCGGCGTGATTTTGGCGAAATCGAACATTTGCAGGTGAGCCGCAACGGCCCTGCGGACTTTGTTGCCAAAGCTGATATCAGGTCAGAACGCATCTTGTACGACGAACTGACAGTGGCGCGCCCTGGTTGGGGATTTGTGCTCGAAGAGGCAGGGATCATCGAAGGCGATCCAGACAAACCGCGCTGGATTGTCGATCCTCTCGATGGAACCAGCAATTTCATGCACGGAATCCCGCATTTTGCGATCAGCATTGCAGTGCAGGAACCGCGCCTAGACGGAAAAGGCTGGGGCGAAATCTCTGCCGCCGTAATTTATCACCCCGTCAACGATCAGACCTATTGGGCAGAAAAGACCCGCGGTGCTTGGCTTATGGATGCCCGACTGCGCGTATCGGCGCGTTCACATCTGTCTGACGCGCTTATTGCCACTGGAATTCCGTCTCAAGGTCACGGTGACTTTGCCGAATGGAGCCGAATTTTCGGTGCGCTCGGTCCTGAGATTGACGGAATTCGTCGATTGGGCGCGGCATCGCTCGATCTTGCCTATGTTGCTCAAGGACGCTTTGATGGTTTTTGGGAAACCGGTTTGAATGATTGGCACACAGCTGCAGGGTGCTTGCTTGTGCGTGAAGCGGGCGGCTTTGTCAGCGATTATCGTGGACGCTCCAATCCAGTCCATTCGGAGCAGATTTTGGCCGCAAATCAGACCTTGCATTCAAAACTCCACAAAGTTCTAGCGGGCAGTTTGCGTTGATTTTTTGCAACCCAATGGAGGGTGCGATATCCGCACTCATGCGATCAAAGATCGCGTCGCTCCGGACGAGCGGTCACCGTTGCGGCAATTTAGGCCGTTTCTTGACCTTGTCAGCTGCGAGAGTCCTCGCTAACAGCGCCGCTCTACCCAGTGCCCTTGTGGTGGAATTGGTAGACGCGCCGCACTCAAAAGGTTGAGTATAAAAGGAGAAACGAGACCAAAGTACTTCCGGATTACATTTAAAAACAACAACTTCCTGAAACATGCAGGGCGATTTGACATAGACGCGTCCAACAATGTGTAAATCGAAGTTGGGCGCGGCTAAGATGGTCACGTCATGGTGCGCGGGCGTGGTGGAATTGGTAGACGCGCGGGATTCAAAATCCCGTTCCGCAAGGAGTGTGGGTTCGATTCCCACCGCCCGCACCATCAAATAGCGATAATTTTCGAAAATGTTTAGTCAGCGTCTATTAGAATCGAATTTTCAGTTAGATTTTATTGATTGTTTCTGACGTCAAAATTGGTCAATAGAATCATAGAGCATCGATAATTGACTTTATCTATTTTTTGACGGCTTCTGGGCCGATTGCGGAATGTCCGGTTCTGGGCAGCGGATCCAATTTGCAGACTTTAAAGGTTGAACGACTTCAACGACGGCTTGCACCCTACTTACAGACGTTGGCGCTGCGCGTATCTAATGTCCTGTGTGGATGGCTCCATCATTGCAAGGATTATTCGAGCGACTTGACCTAAGTTAGATACGGTCCTGTGTCCGGCCTGTTGATGTGGCCCATGTTAGTTTTGGTGCCACTGGCCCTGATGGTTTCCGCGAACACAGTCCCATTCCGCTAAACGGACTATTGATGTCCTGGACACTAGTCGGGGTGCCTGAGTTCCCGGTCTAACCGGTTTGCCATCACTCTCATCGTCCTTGTAAACTGATTGCCCTACCTCCTGTTTTGTTGAGTGTTGATGCTCTGCTATGCTGCGGTTCTCGGTGTGTATGGCTCATTGCGCGTTAACACCGCCCAGATGATGCGGGCTGTCTTGTTCGCCATGGCAACTGTCGCCAAGCGGGCCGGCTTTCGTTCTAATATGGATGCGGTCCACGGATCAACACGCTCAGGATGTGAGCGGGCTGCTCTGAGGCGTGATGACATTCCCACGACCAGTAGCTGGCGCAAATACCGGTCGCCCAAGGAGTGGTGGCGAATTTCGATGTCTTGCTAAATTTCTTGGGTCAAAAGATGCAGTTTCGTCAATACGATCGATAGTTGTTATGCCTGTTGATTATGCACACCAGATTTCTACACCCGTATATGATCGCGGCTCTTCTGAGGCAGAAGTGCAAAGTCAATGGAAGAACTATTACGATGCCTTAGATACCGATTACACAGGAAAATGAATGTGAAGTAATCCGACGTTTTACAATCTTCGCCAAAAGCCCAAAATTGGACATTGGCTGATTGCTGCTCATGACAAATGTAATCAGTTTGTGACCATCTGGATTGCGGAAGTAAACCACGCAAAACTTATCGCTCTGACACAAACTTGGTTCTTCTTCACATTTACCGCCATGTTGTAACGCCAGATCATATAGTCGTTTTATTGGATTCTGTCTGTCAGCTTTCAACCCCGCCATCGTCCCAGTACCAATGGATGGAATATCGCGCTGTAGAAACGTCGGATTACTTTACTCTGAATCCTATTTCCTGTTCGACAGTAAATGAATTCCAGATCGCTTTTATTCTTCAACTAGCTAATATATTTTATTAAGATTATAATTAGAATTAGTTGTTTTTTGGCTATTCCGTACTTTTCGATACCGCCGATGCTTCCTGCACGTTACCAACTGATGTGTCGGTTAGTTGATCGCCATTGATATCCAATTCTATTACCTCACGGCCAAGCTCCTGCAATGGCTCCAGGATCATGTTCTTGTCGCCAACGATGACCATGATCATGTCTTCAGGATTTAGATGCCGATCGATAACAGTGTCGATTTCTTCCTTTTCGATTGCGCCTAATATGCGCATTTGTTCAGCGACAAAGTCAACATCAAGGGAATGTTCCTGCATGTACGTCAATAGCCGGAGCATGCTGCTCGACCCTTCATAGGAAAGCGCTTCGCCCTGGCCTATTGCCTGCCTGGTGAATGATAACTCTTCTGCGGTTACGCCGGTCATTGCATACTCGCTCAGTTCCTTGAAAAATTCCTGAATGGCAGGCACCGTTGCGTCCGTCCTAACCGCAGCCTGAACAACATAAGTGCCGTAGGAATCCGTCCCTTTGATCAAACCGTTGGCACCATATGTATACCCTTTATCCTCACGCAGGTTCATATTGATCCGGCTGCTGAAATTTCCTGCCAAAGGAAAATTGGCTAATGTGACGCGGAAATATTCACCCGTGGCATCCACTGGCATCAATCGTTTGCCAATACGGATTTCGGACTGCGCCGCTCCCGGTTTATCGATCAGGTAAATCGCATTAACCTTCAAATCAGGAAATTCTGGCAGGGGTGGATGTTCCGCAGTCTCCCCGCCGCGATTGGAGAATGCCCTCAAACGATCCACCATTTCGCCTTCGGGCAAATCACTTACGGTCGTTATCCGCATTGCCCCGGGTGTATAATGCTTGCTGTAAAATGCCTTTACATCATCAATGGTAATTTCTGACATTGTATCAAGCGTGCCGGAATTGCGATGTGCAAAAGCGGTGTCATAACCAAATAGCAGGCGGTTCATGGCAAGATTGGCTGTGGCACCGGCCGATGATTGAAGCGACCTAATATTCTGCCGATTTTGGCCCAGAACCCTTTGAAAATCATCAGAGTTAAAAGCGCTTTCAAAAAGCATCTCGGCAACGATCGACAAGGTCGCATCAAGGTTTTCCGTCAGGCTTTTTACCCGTATGGTTGTATATTGGTCATCGGCTAAAACGGAGATACGGGAACCTAGTTTGGCTATACGATTGGCCAGTTCTTCCTTCGTCGACCTCGCTGTTGCTTCGTTCAGCATCGATCCCGTCAATGCCGCCAAACCCAGTTTGTTCATGGGTTCATCGCGCTGCCCCGCTGCAATTTGAAACGAAATGCTTGTGACGGGCACTTCGGTGCTCTTTGTGCCGAGAATTTCGATCCCGTTGGAGAGAGAGGCTTTCCAGATATCAGGGATTCTGGTGACCGGTACATTGTCCGATGCGCTGGGCTGGATACTCCGGTCAAATGCATCTTCGGAAGAGGATGATGATGCCGGATTCTGGAGCGATGGTGCCGAACTTTCACTGTTGGAATGCTCTTCAATCATGCGCTCGGGGCGTTGCCAATTGTCAGCACGTGCCAGTTCATATTTTTGGGCATCGGGAACGACGCTTAAAACAACCGATGGGCGTCCCTTGAAATATTTATTATAGACACGCATCACATCATCAGCATCAACGGCTTCATATCGCCCAATCTCATTTTCTATTCCATTGGGTGAGCCTGTAGATATCTGGAATTCCGCCAGATTCATGATCTTCTGCCAGGCGCGTTCCAGCCCGAAAATCTGGCGTGCGCGGATGACATTTTTTACACGCGCAAGATCATCCGGCTGTATTCCGCGTTGCTCAATTTCAGCCAGGCTTGCGCGCATGGCGCGCTCCATGTCCGGCAATCCCTTGCCTTTCACGGTGTTCGGCTGTGCGAGGATTAACATTGAACAGCCGAATTCGGCGCAGCGGTGTGTTGTATAGGCGCTGGTCGCCTGTTCATTCCGCACCATATTTTTATACAATAAAGATGTTTCTCCCTCACCCAGAATAGAGGATAGAATATTCAGAGCGGGCTCGTCGGGATGATTTGCAAATACGGTTGGTAGTGCGATAACTATCATCGGAGCCGGAGCGTTCTTATCTTCAAGTGAAAGATATCTATCGCCATCCAGTACCACCGGCTTTTTGGCCAGCGCTTTCACCTCTGGACCACTCGGAATAGCGCCGAAATATTTCTGCACCCATTGCAGCGTCTGTCGGCGATCAAAATCACCACCGATGGAAAGCACGGCATTATTGGGACCATACCATTGTCTAAAGAAGTTTTTTAAGTCATCGAGGTCGGCGCGATTCAGATCTTCAATATATCCGATCACAGGCCAGGAATATGGGTGCCCCTGCGGATAGATGGCCTCGCCAAGCCTTTCGCCGACTAGACCATATGCAGCATTGTCAACGCGCTGCCCGCGTTCATTCTTGACTGTCTCGCGCTGTATTTCGAACTTTTCCTCTGTCACTGCCGGCAACAGAAAGCCCATCCGGTCTGCTTCCAGCCAGAGTACCTTCTCAAGCTGATTGGATGGAACATTCTGAAAATACATGGTGCGATCCGAACTCGTCGTACCGTTCAAATTTCCACCAGCTTCGGTAATGATGCGAAAATGTTCATCATCCCCCACATTTTCGGACCCTTGAAACATCATATGTTCGAAGAAATGGGCGAAACCGGAACGTCCAATTTCTTCATGTGCTGAACCGACATGATATGTCACATTGACACTTACTAGGGGGTCTGAGCGATCTTCATGCAGAATGATGGTCAAGCCATTTGCAAGTTCATATTTTTCGTAAGGGATGACAATTGCATCATCTTTGGCTTCAACTTTTTCCAGGAAGCGAATTTGATGATCCGCACTTTGATTGACATGCTCAATATCTGCCAACAGATCATCTTGCGCAATCGCCGGTTGAAAACCCAGTCCAATTAGCAAACAAACAAAAGTGCTTTTTTTCATATTTTCACTCATTTTCATATTATGAAACTCAGGTTTTAGCGCCATATCGCTTTTGGAAATGCATCAGGCACGAGCGGCCAAGAAGAGAAACTTCTTGGCCACTCGCTCGGTTTCCTGGAAATCCCGCGTCAGGAGATTTGGTGTTAGAAAGATTTGGTAAGTTCAAGAAAGGCCACTCGCCCCCGCGGATCCACCCGAACTGGATCGTAAGGGAGACTCGCCGTTGGACTGATCGGGAAGTCCGCATCAAATAGGTTTCTGACGCCAATGCCGATTTTTAAGTCAAATTTCTCAATATCATAATATCCTGTTAAATCCACGGTTGTGTATGAGGGTACCTCGATATTCAGGCGTTCGAAATCGTTGCCTAACGCGTTCAAGACCTGATTGAAGTCGTTGATATTCGACGGTGTGTAATTAACGAAGATATCAACTCCGGCATTGTCGCCTCGCCATCCGGCATGGCCGGTCAACTTATATTCGACTGGCCCCCTTGATGTTCCGAGCAACTCTATCGGGTCTGTATCTTCAGAGATCTGATCGACATGTTCCAAATAGTGCAGGGCCGATATTCCGAAGGTAAATTCTCCATTACTTTGGGTATCATGCACATACTCGATATCGCCCTGAATTGTTTCCACAATTCTGCTGTCGAGATTCAGGTTGAAAATGTTGACGCGTGTCAAATTGCCCATTGCGTCACGTTCCGCGACACCCGGCAGGGCAAGGAAGTCATCAGACGCTGACAACAGGTTCCTCACGATAAAGCCATTCACAATACGATCAGTGAATTCCACGCGGCTCCAATCCGCTCTGAACCTCAAACCGGGCAGGGCGCTCGGTGTGAAATCCAGGCCCAGACTGTAGTTGTCGGCTTGTTCAGGCCTCAAGTTCACATTGCCGCTAGCTGACAGGAATGGCACCGTTACGATAGCGGGGCCACCAGGAGCGAATGGGTCGGCTTGTTGCTGATCGAATTGAGATGAGAAAACACCAAATAGATCGCCCGTGCTCGGCGCGCGAAATGACTCACCCCATGATCCGCTGATCTTGAGATCTTCAATCGGCCTGTAAGCGAAACCCACGCGAGGGGTCAGGCTGTTATAGCTGATATTTTCAATGATGGGATTCTGGTCGATATCGGCGCCATTGGGCCCTTCGGTATGATATTCATCATAACGCGCCTGCACCGATACCGAGAAGGAATGGACACCCGGGATTTGATTGGCTGGCGAGATTAAGGGGAAATTGGCTTCGGCAAACAAGCCGAAGGACTCTCTTTTGTTATTTTCTATGCTCGCAAAGGAACTCAGGACAGGAGAGTCGCTTAAACGCTCTTCCCGGTAATCCCCGCCCACGGCAAATTTTACATCACCGCCCCATATCTCAAACGCATTTCCCCGTAGCACCGGTTCAATGGAGAAGATTTCGGTCGCCGGGGTGAAGACCTCATTCACGCCGTATAGCGCTTGAATAGCGCTGGGGTTTTGCGCCGTTCCGTTACCAAGCGCATTCAGCGCTACGGAGGGATCGGGGGAATTAAGAACATCCGCGAACGAATCTAGCCGGTTTCTTGTTTCAAGCCTGCTCGCTGATCTCGAAAACCCGCCGCTTACCTCAAGATCCAGATCGTTGACGATATTCCAGCGCAGCCCGGCATTGAAATTATATTGCCGTTGCCGGGAACTGAAACTCGGTGCCTCCAATATGCCGTCGGTAAATTCCTGAAGTGGCCGGAACCGTACAAAAATATCAGTACCGAATGGATTAAAGGCATTGGTTGCCCCCACGCGTATACGCGTCGGCCCAACGACGCTGTCGCGGAAGGTTTCGTTTTGGGAATAAAACGCAGTGGCAAAGACTTCCAAGTCGGAAGAAATGTCTTGAGAGATGTCAAACGTAAAGCCGAAGCTCTCTTCATCGGGGCCCAGGAAAGTTGGAATTAACTCGCTATCCAGAGTCCGCGAAACGGTCTCTACAGGGACGAAGTCTGCCGCAGTAACATTCAGGCCGTCATTGTCGCCCGGCAGGGCCACATTTTGATTTATAACCATGAACACCGGAAAAAAGGTAAAGGTCCGGCGTTCAACTGCACCACCAGTAGCAGCTTCAACCCGCGTAAAATCGAGGTCAACCGTATCCCCGTTCGAGTCCGTTGCAATACCAGGATAAAAGTTCGTTGTGAATCCCGCGTCCGCTGCGCGGATTCTCTGCCTCCTATTATAGGAAGCGGTCGCCGTTAATCTACCACTTCCCCATCCAGTGCCATAGGTCGCACCAAATTTTACTTGATCAGCGCTGTTATTGCTTCGCTCATATCTACCGGTAACAGACAAACCGCTATAATTGCTGCGCAACACGATATTCACAACGCCGCCAATGGCATCGGAGCCATATGCCGCCGAGGCACCATCTGGCAGCACCTCTATCCGCTCAACAGCAGATAGCGGAATGTTGGAAATGTTGGTGAACCCGCTGTCATTGCCCGCAACACCTGCAACTCTGCGCCCATTGATCAATACCAGCGTATTTTCAGTACCCAGCCCACGAAGGTTGACGCCAGATACTCCGTCCGGGACGGGGCCAAGCGCAAGGTTTTCACGATCCGCAGCCTGACCGCTAGAAAAGGAGTTAACCGACGCAACATTTGATTGAACACGCCGCAGTGCATCTTCTACAGTGCTGGCACCGGATGCTTCGATATCTTCACGCGTAATAACCTCAACGCGCTGGGTCGGGTCTGCGCCCTCGATCCGCGTTCCGATGACGACAATCGACTCTTCCCCCGCTGCCGGACTCTCGCTGTCGTCACCGTCGGCCACGCTTACTGCTGCGGCCATGATAGTGAAGCCTCCATTTGGAAGTTCTTTGGCCCGCAACCCCGCTCCAGAAAGCAACAAATTCAAAGCCCGTCCGGGGGACATTGCTCCGCTAATGGGATTTGCTTTTTTCCCTCTGAGCAATTCCTGCGGAGCCACCACAATCACGCCGGATTGATTGTTAAACTCAATCAGCGCGGATGAAAGCTCCTGCTCCTCGATGTTGAACACCACAGCCCTGTTCTGTGTGTTCACAGATTGCACTTTGGAGGTTTGCGCATAAGCCGCGCTTGGCAGGCCCGCCGCGATTGATATTGTCGACAATACAGTGCTGGCAAGCAGCAGATTTCCCTTGGACATTTATCTCTTCCCCTCATTTTCACCACCACCGCCATCACCGCTAATTCTATAAACGGTATTATCTGCGATCAGTTGTGACTCTCATAAGGAGACGGCCCGGATTGGAAAATTTTCCAGAAAAATCAAATTTGGCCTAATTAATTTAACATTTTTCGCAATTTCAATCGCTTGTACAACTGTCGGATTTTACTCTTCGGATGCCACCTCAGCTCGAATGATAATCGTATTGGTGTCATCGTCGAGAACCTCAATTACTTCACTGCTATCCAGGATTGCGAGCAATTGGCTGATTTCACTTGTTTTGAATCCCATTGTGAAGCGTAGACTTTTGAGGCTCTCATCGTCGATCTCGATGGAGCGCTGAGAATAGCGATTCACATCCGCGATGATTTCTGAAAGGCTGGCGTCCTCATAGGCCAATCGTCCGCTCCTCCATGTGCCCGGGACAGCCTGATCCAGTTTCTGGACAGCATCGGAGCCGCTACCTGCGGAAAATTTCAAGTTTTCCGTCAATGTCTCGGTTTCAAACCGGTCCTTCAGGATCGCGATGTCTTGAGATCGTGCAACATCGGTTATTTCCGCACCTCTTACAACCAGGACATTGCCTTCAAGCACAGCGACACGGATATCATCATCGGCGTATTTCACCTCAAATTTCGTTCCCACAACCCGAACGATCGTGTCGCCGGCCGCCACCAGGAATGGGCGATCACTGTCTTTGGCGACATCAAAGAAAGCTTCACCGCCAACTAGCGACACGATCCTGGTGTCTTCGTCGAAAGACACCGAGATATGCGACTTCGCACCCAGCGTGACGATCGAACCGTCTTCCAGACTGATTTTTTTCAACTCTGCGATCTTGGTTTCATGATGCGCTGGAATGCCAACAGGAGAAACTGTCGCCGGTAGATTGAATACGACAGCCACGAGGAATATCGCGGCAATAGCAGAGCCGATTGCTGTTGCTTTCGGATACTTCATGAATTTCGTCATCCAAGCCGAGTATTTTTCCAAGTCACTCTGTTTTCCTGAATTTGAAATTTCTGTGTCGTGCGCGGCCAGTACATAATCGAGATCGCACCACAGTTGCTCCATCTCAAAATAGGCTTTTCGATGCGCACTGTCTTTATCAAGCCAACTTTCGAAGTCACGCCTGAGAACGGCATCGGGCTCCCCACTGTTTATCAAGCCGTGCCAATGAAGGGCTTCCTCTTTAGTATTTTTCAATTCCATTGCCGCCCCCATATCGTCCGACGTTCAAAATGAAGCGGTTAATTTGCCAACTGTTGATCTGAATTCTCCAGAATATCCAATAATGCGGCTTTGGCTGCATTCAAATTCCTGCTGATATCACCCAACGACCAACCGGTTTCCTTGTTGATTTGCTCATAGGTTTTTCCGTGTAACCGGTTCATCGTCAGTACTACCTGTTGTTTGTGCGGGAGCGTTTTTATCGCCGATAAAAGCAACTCAAACCGCTGCTTTTCGAATAAGACGCGTTCGGGCGTTATTTTTTCCAATTGCAGGTCCGGGTCTATCGCCAACTGCTCCGCGACATACGCTTCGCCGCGCTTCATCCGTCGCTTAGAATCCATCACCAGATTTCGTGCAATCGTGAACAGAAATGCTTTGGGATTCTGCACATGGTCCGTATTTTCCATGGCGAGATATTTGGTGAATGCCGATTGTGCGATTTCATCCGGGTCGGGCGGGCCAGAACCAAAAGCCTTGCGAATTGAAGCGCATAACGGTTCAAAAAAAAGGCGATAGAGTTCGCCTATCTCTTTGTTCCGGTCGATCAAATCGATTTTCCTATCATGCTTTGATCCACACAACCTGGTCGTTAATCTTCAAGTCAGGTACTTAATCGATCAGATAAATTTCTAGGCGAAATAAAATACTGATAAGCTAAGTTGTTTGCAGATTCTACTATATTTGAATCTGAGACGACATGAGGGATCGAGATTTTGACTGGAATGCATTCCTATCAATCTGAAAATACCGGCTGCATTTCAAATAAAGATGGGCCAACCGATAACTCTAACGAACTGCTCCATGACCCAAGCTCCCTTTGGCTTCAGTAGCGCCTTTTGCCCAATCCGTTTCCCTTCGTTCCAAGGCCGACTTATCAGATCGTGAATTGCTAAACGTTTTATATTTGAGTTCTCATATTTAAAGAATCTGAAAATGGGTGTGGGTTAACTGACGTAAAGTTCATTCCAGCAGCTAGTGTCCACTTCTCTAATTGGCATCTGTCAAGTTCCTTGGTTTGGTTGTCGTTCATCTGGGTCGCGCTTCTCTCCGCAGTCTTTGGTTAAAGCTGCATGCATGTATAAGATCGGTTAGGAGAGTGCCTTGCTTTCGGGCGCGCTTTTGTTAGCGCATCGGACATAAACGGCATCATCCACTTGCCTTCGTCCAGATGAGGACGGTTCTTCCTTCGGTTTGATCAGGTGGCGTTCATGCATTTACCTCCTGATCATTCCATTGGAACCCACTATTTGAAAATGGGGTAACGCAATATTCGGCATAAGGGGCTGCGCAATCTGTTGGAAAAGGGCTCCGCAAGAGGCTTGCCAGCGATTTTCGTCCCGAAGATTACGGATATTCTGGAATATCTGATTGCGATGGATCAGATCGATGAGATGTTTGCGCTTCCAAAATATAAGCCGCACCTTCTTACCGGAGATCGCGCGGGAACATACAGCCTGTCGGTGACGCCCAACTGGCGGATCACCTTCAAATACGATGAAGAGACTAATGAGCTGTATGACATGGATTATGAAGACTATCACTGAGCACAAGGAGGTGCGTTATGGCGATAAAAATAGGAATGAAACCACCGCATGTCGGCGGGTTTATAAGGCGCTCGGTATTGCCCGATGACTTAACTGTCACCGAAGCAGCGAAGATATTGGGCGTGGGGCGGCCTGCGCTCTCTACGCTGCTCAACGAAAATGCTTCGCTTTCCCCTGAGATGGCTTTGCGGATTGAGAAAGCGTTCGGCGTAAAGATGGATACGCTGCTTAAGATGCAGGCGCGCTACGAGGCCTATCACATGCGCCAGCGCGAGAAGTCGATAAAGGTCAAGCCGTTCGATTTTGGCGCGGCGGATGCTGCTCCTGCATAACTGCCTTACAGGCTATCACACACACACGGTAACCCATTATTAACCATATCTTTACCTAAAGTATGGGAGAATATTGGGGTCAGGCGTCAATTGAGGCGCGTTGTGAGGAAGAATGGCTCAAGGCGGTAAATCGGCAGAAATATATTATGCGGCGGCACAAAAATTGCCCGGAGCATTCCTGCGCGAAAAATTCACCGAATACGGCTTGACGGAAGATCAAGCCCGAGCCAACCAGACCCGCTTGCGCGATGCGAAAACCGAAGAACTTCTCGGTCAAGACAGCGGCGCAATTGACGGGCGGATTGAGCGCGGTGCTGCTCTCGCAAGCCGCCGCCGTAGCGAGCAAGCCAACAAAGCTAAGGCGAAAGCAAGAACGGCTGATACGGTACTTGCTGCAATCCTAGAAGACATTGCCCGGATGGAGAACGATCTCGCTGCTCAATATGGGCAAAGTTTCGCGGGCGACTTGCTCGCTGATCTATGTGCAAATGGTCGGATTTCCGATGATGAATACGCTTACATTATGGCGATTGAAGACGACACTGAGCGCCGCCGTGCGATCGCTATACGCATTCAGGAAGGCCTCGATAACGGTACAATCAAGCCGGATGATCTGCAGGGCCATCCTTGGGCACGGGAATGGTTGGACCAACATAAGGAAGCGACCACTGAAATGCTCCGCCAAACGGCTCAATATGAGCATGGGGAGATCGGAGTGGGTGATCTCAGTCGCAGTGCAAAGAATGAGGCTACTCATGCTTCAGTTGCCACAAACCCAGAAAGTGAGAGCGCCGCTGAAGTCTCAAAAGTGAGCCTCGAACAATCGCGAGACGAGGTCGTGATTGACGAGGATCAGCTAGCCGCAAGCATCGATTTATCGGCTTTGATGAAGCCAGTGTAGCTACTGGCGCAACAACGTGCCCGCTGTTTTGGCCTCGGCAATAACAGCACGCAAAGTTGCGACATCCGTGGCCTCTACAATGCTCAATGGCCTTTCATCGTCCCATGAAAGCCCGGTGATGATAAAGTCGAACCTGCTTCCCTTCTCGCCATTCTCAAAGTGAACGAAGCAACGAGCTTCAACTTCGTTCTGATGCAAGGCCTGTACGAGTTGGGTACCAAGTGCGTGTGCGGCATCTTGGCTAAGGGTCCGTCCCGGAAAGATCGAGATTCCAACAGCGCCTACATTCTCCTGTGAGTAACGGTGCGCGCTATAGGAGGCATTGACCTGCCGACCAGCCGATGTCTGAAACAGTGGCGCGCACCGTTCATCTGATACTTGTGCCTGAGCCGGACGAGCTGTCGCAATCGGTAGCAAAGATGCTGTGGTTGTTACCAAAAGACATGCGGCTGTGAGCCTTGTTTTGCTTGAGTTCCTCATTCGCCAAGAATGACGAATTGCAACACTATCCACAAAAGTGTTGCAGGCTAGTTGTTATATTTTATTGACTTAGAAGGACGGCGTGGTGTGTCCTAAAGGAAAAGGTGAAATCCAAACTGGCGGATTGTGGGAATTCTGACTCCACTCATCGCAACAGACTTGTGGAGATCGTTGCGGGCCAAGGGAGGCCCGAAACATGACGGTGACAGAACAGACAGATTGGCAAATCTATGATCAGGTGGGGCGGCGCAAATACGTCTCGCAAAGCGAGCGATTGCGCTTTTTCGAAGTGGCTGATCGACAGCCAACGCAAATTAGGACGCTGTGCTATCTGATGGCGTACACAGGCTGTCGCATCTCTGAGGCTCTGGCCTTAGAACGCTTCCACATCGATCAAGATCGCGGCGCTGTCATCTTTCAAACCCTAAAGCGACGAAAACGTCATTTTCGCTGTGTTCCAGTTCCAGCCTTTCTCATTCGATCACTGCTGGAATTGACCAAACGAGGCCAGTCCTCGCTTTGGCCTATTCATCGCGCCACCGCGTGGCGCTGGATCAAACAGGTCATGACCGAGGCAACGATTGAAGGGCCGATGGCGACCTGCAAGGGTCTGCGTCATGGCTTTGGCATTTGGGCGGCAACCCAATCAGTCCCGCCCAATCTAATTCAGCGCTGGATGGGTCATGCCAGTAGCACCACAACGGCAATCTACCTGAACGTGGTTGGCAGTGAAGAACGCATGTTTGCCGAGCGAATGTGGCATCCGGAAAAATGGAAGTTAGCGGCGTGATCTAGCTCTGATCAAGTCCGCTTGCATACCGAAAGCGGACTCTGAATCGCTACGTGCAGGACGTCCGTACATGGAGTGAAAGCGGAATGGCACTCAGTAGTCAACGCTACAACTTTTCTCAATTATCTAAGAAATGCTCCACAATCAGATTTCGCTCGTGATCGCTTGAAAGCTTGGTGTGACAGAACGATGCGGACCATCGCGTTTCTTGTTGCGCTCAGTCTATGTGCACTATCTGGCCCGCTATCGGCTCAAGACAACAGGGATGTCACGCTTGTCTCGGATTCCGTGGCACGCATCCTTGTCGCTGAATTCAGCGCTAGCTCGGGCGAGGTGATATCCTACGATCTCGGGTCTGGTTTTGCGGTAAATGAGAACACTGTCGTTACCAACCATCATGTTGTCGAAACGCGCCCTGAGATCACCTCGGAACTTCCGGATCCTGATAATCCCGGCCAATGGCGGGGAGCAAAGCGAAGTCCGCGTTGTCGCCTCAGATCGCAACGCGGATTTGATCGCGCTCAGAATTGTCGGAGGGGTTACGCTCCGACCCTCGGTGCTGAACGCCCGACCGGTCGGTGTTGGGCATCAAGTGTTCATACTCGGCTTCCCGAAAGCTGCAGATGACCTGCGCGATAACAACGCTCGCGCCTGTATTTGAATACCCAGTGCTTTTAAGAACTCACCATTCTTGGAATTCCTGTTTCTGGATATGTGACCTAAGGCCCGGTGTTCAGGGCTCTCTTTCAAAATAAATAACATTTCTTGGATAATCGAAAATTGTTACCCTACCATGAAACAAGGGGTATCCGACTAGAGCGTCAAAATTGCCATTCTCGCGCGGCTTCTTTGTCACAAACACCGTCGCAGAAGCCCCAAATGCGCTCAACTGTACTCCTTCTATACCCTCCCCTGCGCGGGTTACGCCGGATGCATCCGTAATTCTTCCACGCGAAACCATATGCTGGTTGCCGAAGAGTCTTTCCCAAGCGGGTTCATAAACGGATATCTCGCTATTTGAGCCTAAATCGACGGCAAAGCGGGTATTCCTACCATTCAAAGAGCCCTCGAAAACACCTCCGTTTAGTCTGATAACAGCAAACCTGTCGTCGGTAGGGGTTATCAACCCTGAGGGAAGCACAAGTATTCTCTTGGACTTACCATCCAAAACAAAAGAGAGCTGACTTAAAAGATCATATCCAATAACGACATCTACGCGACGCCCCAATGCTTGAGACATTCCCGATAAATCAAAAGTATAAAAATCTCGAGTCATAGAATATTGGTCGATATGCTCAAACCTAAGGTTCGGCACACGCCTTGATAACTGCGCTGAGTTCGTTGTTCGTATTGATTCCGCAACATCTTGAGGACTAATTCCCAACTCCTCAATCAACGAGGTGCTGACCAGAGAATAGTCACTTCCAGTGTCAAGCAATGCCAAAACATCTCTTCCTTCAAGATTTGCTTCGAATAAAATGACTCCATTCTGATCATCAAAATTGCTATATTTTATTTCACCAGGCTTGTTGAAAAACGTGACCGTGCCTCGCCGCTCTTCGTTTCGTTGGCTCGACGGAATATCTACATTATGAGCCGTAGCTGCCTGCACCCAAAAAAGTGCGCAGGCAGCCACTACAGGCCAATGCCATGCTGAAAATTTAAGTTCGAAAAAAGGCATTGGGCCGCCTCCTTGTTTAGTTAGAGTCCGTGCGACAGCGTGAGCACGACTTTCTGCTCTTGTGCATTGAACTGGCTATTGAACGAATCCGTGAACGTAGCTGTCACAGTCCAGCCCGATTGTGAATCGGTGAAAGTTGTGGTTGCGTTCGAGAAATCGGGTGAGAAGTCAAAGTTTAAACCGGCCCAACCTACGGAAATGTTTTCAACGCTCAAATTAGAAAGGTCAAATTCGACCCCGAGTGTGAATTGCGATGGTGACGCGTCAACATCGACTTCGAGGTTTCCGTCTTCATTTAGCGTGGCAGTCACATCGGCATCACCCACTTGAACGCCGATATCGCTTGGATCCTGCGGATTGCCGGCATCTGGATCTCCAGGGGCATCTTGAGTCTCACTCGGAGGGGGGCCTGCGAAGCCTCCGCCTGCGTTGCCGCCGCCCATGAAGGTTCCACCGCCATCGCCACCGACGGTATTGCCTGTCACAATGATATGGCCGTCACCGCCGCTGACCGTTCCAAGCTCGGTTGGCGTCAAAGCTCGGAATCCTGTGTTCTCAATGATCTTTTTAGTAAGCACAAAGCTTCTCCTTAGTTGTGTTGTTGCCGTGACCAAGCCTAACAATCAAGACGACACGGCTTCGTCTTGATCGAACTCAACATGTGAATGCGCTGGAAGTGGCCCATGGCGTGCGGCGTTGGCACGTGGAGCGCCTACAAGACCTGATGCTTCTTCAGTGGCCAACTCAGTCTCCTTACGAGCCAATCCACGCAACCTAATCGGCCGCAGTTCGCCCTTGATCGACTTCCAAACGCTTTCTGCCGCTTCGAGCGTCGCAGGCCTATGAGCGATGGCTATTCGAGTGATGTCGAGCGTTTGGAGCGTCTCTAAAATCTT
>CANKYZ010000008.1 GCA_947488325.1 uncultured Erythrobacter sp. | reverse complement strand
TTCTCATCAAGACGCGCGCGCAATGGCGGCGTGATAAAGACCGAGATCAAGATATAGAGCGGAATGGTCAGCGCGACGATCAGCGTCAGCATTGGCGAATAGAAATACATCACCGCAAAGAAGACTAGCGTGAAGAACAGATCGATCACCACCGTCACTGCATTGGAAGTCAAGAAGTTGCGAATGTTCTCCAGCTCGCGAACGCGCGCCACGCTGTCGCCGACGCGGCGGGCTTCAAAATAGCTCAGCGGCAGCGCGACCAGATGTCTGAACAGTGAAGCTGAAAGCTCTGCGTCGACCCGGTTAGACGTGTGCGCGAACAGCCAGTTCCTGAGCGCCGACAGCATCGTCTCGAACACCAGCACGGTCGCAAGGCCAATGGCCAGCACTTCCAGCGTCGTCATCGCCTGGTTGACCAGCACTTTGTCGATCACCAGCTGGAAGAAGATCGGCGATGCGAGCCCAACCAGTTGCAAAAAGAAGCTGCCAATCAACACATCGCGCAGCGCCTTGCGATATTTGACCAGGGCTGGAATAAACCAGCTGATATCAAACGCACGCTTCTCACCAGCGATCCGCTCGCGGCTTGTCATCAAAAGCAGATCGGCTTTGCCGTTTTCGAAGGCAACGCGGGCCTCGACGTCCTCTTCAGACCAAATCTCAGGCCGCTGATCGCCAGACTTAAGCACCATGTGTCGATTGCCCGTATCCGCGCTTTCGTCCACCTTCAGAAGCACCGCTGTGCCACCATCAGCCAAGCGGACAAGTCCGGGAAGAGGTTGCTTGGAAAGGTCCGCCAGAGCCGAGCTTTTGCGCTTGGCAATCAGGTCTAGTTTCTTGGCAATGCGGATGAGATCATCAAACGTGTAAGGACGATCCCCTTGTCCGCGGTCATGATGGATTTGCGCAGGCTCGGCAGGCACGCCCAAGAACTGCGCAAGCAGCACAAAGCTCGCAAGCCCGGTATCGGCGAAATCCGCCGAGGCGTTATAGGTCTGATCATTCATGAAATTCTGCGGTCCCTGCAAACTCACTTATACGTTTACTTGGCGAATTCAAATCAAGAAACCACATACAACCGATTTCGTTTCGCAGCGTCAACGCAGTTGGGAACCGGCGAGAACAAACCGATGAGCATTCAATTGGAATTCTTTAGCTTTGCGCGCAAACTTCTGAATGTGGGTCGGGAACCGACAGTCCGCTTCTCTAAGTTGATCAGCCGGAAGAAGGCAATCAGCTCACAAGCCAATTCTCGGTATCACGCAAAGTCCTGCCGCACGGTGTGAAGTGAGTTGGGAAAACGCAGCAAGTAGGTCTGATTGCATCAAAGTTTTGGGTTGCATTCGAGTATGCGAACCAATGAGCACAGCCCACCTTTTCGCATTTTGGGACTCGAACAAAGGAGCCCACCCGATAGTCCACCTTTTGACATGCGAGATTGTGAAAATGAATGTTCAGCTATGTTGGGGGCATGTCGTACATAGCATTGTGAAATAACGAGAAAAAATGCCAATATGGTCAACTATGTGGAAATCGCTGTGAGTCCTCTTCTGGGCACCAGTAGCTTTTTCGCGGACATACGCGAGCGGGTGGAAGTCACTGAAAAATAAGATAAACGTCTCGGTACGAGTTCGCGACTGTTCGCGTTGAATTGCGTGAATTCGCATCCTTTTGGGGTTCAATTTGGGGTCTTTTCTGGTTTGGGTTGATCACGAAAAACACGTTCCTCAAATTCACGGCTTGAATAGAGGTCGCTCTTGGCGTTTTCTTTCCAGAATTCAAATAGGTCCAGGCCTGCGTTGAGCGATTCGATATGAGCAATCGTTGCGCCCCCAGCTTCACCCATCGGTTGGACGAGGCCGTCTGAACCCGAAGCGTCGCCTTCGATCAAGGTGCCAAAACGTTTCAGGTTTTCGGTTTCGACGTGAATCTGCTCCCCATGAATTTGCCCAGCGACATTCGGTCTCACCGCAACGCGAACAATCTCCTGACCTACCACTTCATAGTAGGCTGGTTCGTCATCAGTCAGAGGGTGAAAAAGTAGGTGGGCCGGCGCGACTATCTCAAGTGGGACCCTGAACTTGAGTGCAGAAACTCGCGCATCTAGACGGCCCTCGTAAACGGGTAGCGTGACAACTTTCTCTTTTGGGCGATCCGATGTTGGGTCGCCCGCCTGCAAAACGCCGGAAAAAGGCGTGATTATGGGCTGGGCTCATATGATCTAGTGACGCTTGCTGAGGCGCGAGAGAAGGCACGAGCATACAAGCGAGAGCTGCTAGCGGGCGGCGACCCACTTGCTCTTGGGAAACCAGACCAAAAACTTATGCGCCTCTTTCGTGACGTTGCCATCGAGTTCTTAGAGGCCAAAGTGTCTGAGGCCAGCCGCGTGCGCACCAAAGGTAGACTCGTGAAGCATGCATTCCCGAAATTGGGCAAGCTTCAAATTCAAAGCATCGACGCTGATGTGATTGCAGATTGCCTAAGGCCGATATGGCAAAGCAAGCCAGAGACGGCGCGCAAAGTTCGTAACCTCATCATTCGCACCTTGCGGTTTGGCCGCCCCGATGGTGCTTTATTGGAAGGCACGCTGGCAAAGGCTGTAACGGACCGTCTGCCAGCCCAACCTCGCAAAGGTAACTTTGCGGCGATGGACTACAATGAGGTGCCGTTGCTGATGCCGAAGCTTGTCGCAAAAGGGGGAATGGGCGCTTTGGCACTTCGCGCTACCATCTTAACTGCTGCCCGGTCGGGCGAAGTGCGTGGCGCTTCTTGGGGCGAGATAGACCATGATTTGGCACTCTGGACAATACCCGCTGACCGGATGAAAATGCGTCACCCTCATCGAGTGCCGCTGTCACAAGTAGCTGTCGAGGTCTTTCGCGAAGCGGCCAATGTTCGGCGAGCTGATAGCGATCTTGTTTTTCCATCGCGTACGGGAAATTCACTCTCAGACATGACACTTACGAAGGCACTTCGTGATTTAGGAGAATCCGCCACGGTGCACGGTTTTCGGAGCAGCTTCAGAGATTGGGCTGCTGAGAAAACTAGTCTACCCGGTGAGATAGCCGAGGCCGCACTTGCGCATGCGGTTCCGAATGCTGTCGAGGCCGCTTATCGCCGAACTGATTTCTTCGATAAGCGCCGTGACTTGATGGAGGCGTGGGGGCGCTTCGCGGCTGGCGGAGAAAGCGGGAAAGTCTTCCAACTGACAGCACAGGTACCGTGATGGTCGGATTGCCCGGCGATGAATTTCTTGCCCGCCCTATCATCATCGCATGGCTTGCCTACCCGTCACACGAGAGATTTCGCCTGAGGGCTGTCAAGGCGATGCAGGATTATGCTCGGTTTCGACTCGGGCTACAATTAGCTGGACGCAAAGCGCGCGTAGAAAAGTCTCTCCGGCGGGTCGAAACCGAATTGGATAGACAACTCTTGGCAGGCGAGATTTTCCGTCGGCAGTTGCTCGTGCGCGCCAGAAGCAGCAATTCTCAGACATTTAGTCGCTCTTCGACCAAGGCTTTTGCAGAATGGGTCGCAGAGCGTGCGAACCCGGCAAATCCTCAGCGCGAGAATGCCACACGCGACTATTGGTCAAAGCGGCGGCCTGCTTTGGCATTGGCAATTGGAGTTTGCGAAGGCCTATCGCGCAGACCAGACATGACGAGATTGCTGTTCAACAAACGCCCTTGGGCATTACGTTCCATAACAAGCGCTGAGGCGTGGCGGCTGCGAGCTATGGCAGTCAATCACCCGCTAGCCTCGGAGCTGATACGATTTTCAAGCGCAGCCCATTTTTGACACATCCTCCGCCGGATGTGGTCGCATAAGAACTATCCCGTTCGAAGACAAACGGGAGAATTCAAGTGAACAACGCACGTCCACCAGAGGCAATCGCATTTCGAGTAAAGGACGCCAGCCGCGTCTCCGGAATTGGTGTCACGAAGCTCTACGCTCTGATGAAAGAGGGACGGCTCGAAAAGCGCAAGATTGGTGGCATGACGCTAATCCCCGCCGCTAGCCTTCAAGCACTTATCGAAGGGGACACATGAGCCATGCTCCGAAAAAGCGAAACCCGCGCGGTTGAGGCACGGGCATCGCGGAATAGCTGTGGCGGCTGTTTCCGCGATCTTGATAGCCCAGCCGGTGGTCAAGGGCAAACCTCAAGCGATCGTACCTCGCTAGCCATACAGATCGCTTCCCAGAGCAGACATGGCCTTTGCTGCTGGTGGCAAAGAAGCTCACCCGTGCGCTCGCATATTGCTGCGGGACGGAGATATAGATGTCGCCGCGCACCGGCTCATGCGTCACTTCAAAATCGTTGTAGGGATAGCCACTTGCCATCTTGGAGACATTGGCAAAGCCGTCTTTGATAAGCGCAATCCGGGTAAGCGCGCCGCGCGCGAGCACACAGTCGATAGTTGCACCATCAGCGGCTTCGACAAACTGATCTGCATGCGCAGGCGAGGCTTGGATGAGCGAGGCTGAAGCGAGCAACACACTTGTGAGCGCTTTCGGCAGGGATCGGGCGGGCAAGCTCATTGGCTTTCCTCCTCTTTGGCGGGAAGTTGGCGGAAACCGGTCAGCCCAAGGCTGAGGCCGCGGCGCTGCCAGATGAACTCAAAGCTGCGGGTCTGGCTGGCGATCACTTGCGCGCCGACAAAGGTCTTTAGCGTCCCGCTGACGGTCGAAGTGAGTGCGTCAGGATCGACATGGATTTGCCCGATCACGAAGGCTTGGCTGATGTCCGAGCCGCGCTGCTCATCAACGATCTTGATCAGCTCAGCCTTGAGACTTCCGCGCGCTGCTGGATCAGCAAGCTTGAGGATACTTTCCATCCAATAGTCGAGGTTTTCAGGCGCGCGATTGAGCAGCATCAGCGCGGTATCGCGGGTGACAAGCTCAAGATAAGTCGCGTCGATACCGCTACTCGAGAGCTCGACCCGTTCTGAGGTGATCGGCATCAGGATGAGCGCTTCATCGCGAGTTGCTGCGGTACCGACAGCGAGAACCGTGGAAAGGCCGAGCACGCCTGCCAGCGCCGCAAAGCGGTTGCGCTGCTTCAAATGGCGCTGCGCCTCTTCATAAGCGAATTCAGATTTCATGTGTTTCCTCCCTCAGCCTGCAAGCAGACGGCAATGGGAGGGCGGCGTGGCTTTCAATCCGAGGAAACTCCCCGGCAAATACCAATAGGCAGCGTGCACCAATTTTGAGCTTGCACCAGATCTTTTCGCTTTCCGAAGAGCGAACCAGGTCACGGCCGCGAGGCCAGTCCCAATGATGATGTGCTGCGCTAGAATGCCCCAAGCGAACGGGATCAGCAGTCCCGCAAACTCATCGATTGACCAAAAACCAATCAGCTCCGGATCATCGAGCCGCTGTGGCACTAGGTATCTGTCGGCCATGCCGCCCTCCTGTCGTCTATGCGATCAGATGGTCGCGGTGACGACAGAGGTAACGATCGGAACGCCGGTGCCAACACCGATGCCAACGCCAACCGGTACGGCCACTTGGCCAAGCGCGAAACGGCCCGAGGCCAGTGCGATCAGTCCACCGGCAAGGCTGAGGACAGTGATGATCTTGCCGCCTGAGCCTTCAAGAAAGTCTGTGAACTTCTGCAGCGCTGGATCGAAGGTGGTATCAGCGCCGGCATAAGCCGCGCCGGCGCAAGCAAGGGCAACAGCCGCCGGCACGATATAGTCGCGCGCCCGGATGTCGCTTGTGGTCTTTTTGGGAATAGTGAGGATCTTGGTCATCGAGGAACTCCATTGGGAACAAGAAGCAGCGATTCGTTCGCTGTATGTTCTTTCCTCGATTGAACGGCCGGGTGTAGGAAAAGCGAAATTGAGAATCGATGGCCTGCACCAAGCAAAATTCAGCGATGGGAGGGATCAAGGCCAGAAACTGAGCCGACAGCCCGTCAAATCGAGAGCCTTGTGCCGCTTAGTGCGCAGTGCGTACCGGATTGTGCGTTGAAGCTACCGAAATCCGCGCGAATCAGGAAGCCTGATTGATTCGGCTCTTCCTATATGTTCTATTTATGTTCTTTTGTATTTCCTACACCCTTCCTACCGTGATAGCTCGATCCTGAAGCCAAAGCCAAACGAAGAAAGGAATCGGCGATGACCAATATGGTGCAATTTTCAGAAGAGCAGACGCGCGCTGATTTGGCGCGGCTACTGACTAAAGCTGTTGAAGCGAGTGGTTGCACGCGGTGCGACATTGCGCGTGGTGCACAAGTTCATAAGGAGGCCTTGCGACGGATACTAACTGGAAGGCGATCAGCAACACTGGGGGAAGCATCGCGGATCCTGCAGGCGAGCGGCGTTCGCTCACAGCAGGCGCTCACCATGTTCTTGCTTACCGACGCCGATCAATCCGCCGATTGGCAGGGAACCGAGATTGGGCGTTTCCTTGAAGATTTCCTCACAGCAATGCCGGCCGCATTGGCGTGCGAGCTTGGCAGCCGATTGCAGGAAGTTAGGCCGCGATGGGCAAAGGGCACCGCGCACCGTGTTGCGCGCTTGCTGTCTGATCATATCGATGAGCTTGAGCGGAAGGACGTACTTCTTGGCGATGTCTTCCTCGAAGTCGAAGAAGCTCACCATGGGTGAGCCGATGGAGAAAGAGCTGAGCGAATCACGTCGCGTCACACGGCTAATTCGTCTGCCGGAAGTGATGAACCGGGTCGGGCTTGGGCGCTCAACAATCTACCGCTGGATGAGCGAGGGAAAGTTCCCGAAGCCGGTGCAGTTGGGGGGACATGCAGTGGCTTGGGCTGGCGATGAGGTTGACGAGTGGATTGCAGATAAACTTGCATAGCTTTCGCCTCTCAAAAGCCGACCATCAGCTTCCGACCCACTCGCGGACATTCTAATAGATGACGCAGCTCAATCGTTTTCAGCCGATCCCTCTTGCGCTGCACGGACGCGTCCGATGAACTCGATAAAGAAGGCTGTCGCCAAGCTGAAAAGGATAAGGCCGTTCGCCGCGATCAAACCTGACAGCAAACGCCACTCTTGATCCAGGACGAGGTCGCCATAGCCAAGCGTCGTTATGGAGACTGCCGAGAAATAGAGCGCCTCTTCCAGGTGTTCAAACTGGTCGAGTATCAGGAATGCACCGGCCCAAATCCAGACGCCTACACTAATCGCGGCTACCATCCATAGGACTACGGCTAGTAGGGTAAATGTGAACTTCGTCATCAATCGACCTGATGTGAGCCAGTCGCCAATTCGCGTTAGCACAGAAGAGGCGAACCCAATAAACACGACTTCTACCAACAATGTGAGTGAGATGAGGACCGTGCCCAAAATTAACTGAATTGCCATCTGTCATAAGCCTCTAGGACATAGTTCCAAAACGCAGCTCTGGAGTTGCAAAAAGACTATCGTTGATCTTGTTTCAATGGCAACAACAAGCGGTCTGGGAGGGGATCGCCTAACATGATTGGTGGAATTTTTGAAAAAAGTTGGCGCATTATTACGCTTGTCGCATGCGTATTTGTCGCAGGATGTGGCGGTTCAGATATCGATGAGCCGGAAATTATTCGTCCGGCAAGGCTCTTGGTTATCAGCCCTGCTAGTGAGCGGCTCGATGTCAGTTTTCCGGCGATCGTCGAGGCGCGCAATTCCTCAACACTGACATTTCAAGTCGGGGGACTGCTTACCGATTTTCCGGTATCGGAATCTCAGTTCGTTCGGCGCGGCCAAGTCCTCGCAAGGCTCGACCAGCGGCGCTATGCGAACGCCGTCGCGTCGGCACAGGCGCAATTTGATGCTGCGCAAAGGGACTATGAAAGCGCGGCTGCTCTGCTTGAGCAGAATGCGATTGCAGAAATTCAAGTGCGCCAAAGGGAGGCTCAACGAGATGTTGCGGCAGCCAGTCTCGATAGCGTAAAGAAAGACCTCGCCGATACTGTGCTGAGAGCTCCGTTCAGCGGCGTTGTGGCAGAAAAGCTCGCGGTCCGTTTCGAGAATGTCAGCCCCCAACAGGACATCGTAACACTACAATCCACCGGTGCAGCAGAGGCCGTGGTGAATGTGCCTGCTAGTATCGTGGCACGCTTCAGCGGACGCCAAGCGACCAGCGAGTATATCGTACTATCATCTGCACCCGATCTTCAGATCCCGGGTCGCTTTCTTGCAGCGCGCACGCAAGCGGACACGCAGTCTCAGACGTTTCGCGTGAAGTTTGCCTTCACTCCGCCGCAAAACGTAACAGTGCTGCCGGGTATGACTGCGACCGTCTATGTCGGACGCGATCTGTTAGAAGAAGAGCTTGAAGGCGACGGCATAAGTGTGCCCCTCGGCGCTGTGCTATCCGATGGTAAAGCACGCTACGTCTGGGTCGTTGATCGCGAGAGTATGACGGTTTCGAAACGCACGGTAACTGTAGCAGACAGTATTGGGGAAGAGATTGCGATCTCGGACGGCCTCAAACCGGGTGAGACGATTGTCGCCGCAGGTGCCGCCTACCTTCATGACGGGATGAAAATCCGTCCCTACGACAGCTGAGGCTTGATCAATGGGGCCAGCTGAATTCTCGATTAAAAACCGTCTGATTATGTTCATCATCATCGCCTTGGTGATGGCAGGTGGTTGGTACAGCTATCAAAATATCGCTCGGTTTGAGGACCCTGAGTTCACGATTCGGACCGCGCAGGTGATCACTCAGTATCCGGGAGCAACGCCCGAAGAGGTCGCGAACGAAGTCACCGAAACGCTGGAAAGCGCCATTCAGCAATTGGGCGAGGTCGACGAGGTCCGGTCTGTGTCATCGGCAGGCAAATCGGAAATTAGCGTAGATATTCTCTACAGTGCCTCGCCGACGAAAGCTGACTTGCAGCTGATCTGGACCAAGCTGCGCAACAAGGTGAACGATGCGAGCGGTCAGCTCCCACCGGGGGCCAGCACGCCATACGTGGCTGACGATTTTGGTGATGTCTATGGCTTGCTCTACCTGGTCACAGGCGACGGGTATTCATCCGCTGAAACATATGAATATGTTCGCTCGCTCCGCACCGATCTGCTCGAAGTTGACGACGTGGCTAAGGTCAGTGTTTTTGGTGCGCAACAAGAAGCGATCTACGTTGAAGTATCGCGCGAAAGGGCCAATGCGCTGGGCCTTTCAGTCGAACAGATTTACGCTGACCTTTCGCAGCAAAATTCGGTTGTGTCCGCAGGGGACATCAAGTTCGTAGATAGAAGGAACCTTCTTCAAATCACCGGAGAGGTGGGCTCTGTAGAGGCAATCCGCAATCTGGTTGTTTCCACCGCCACAACCGGCAATATCGTCACCCTGCGCGATGTCGCTGACGTTACCCGCGATTACATCGATCCTCCCGCAAACATCGTGCGTTGGAACGGCGAGCCTGCGATCGCAATCGGCGTGTCAAATATCTCCGGTGCCAATGTATCGAAGATGGGCGAAGGCATTGATGCAAAGCTCGCAGGAACCGAGGCATTGCGCCCGCTTGGCATCGCGATTCACGAGTTCTATCATCAAGGCAAGATAACGAGCGAAGCGGTTTCCAACTTCGCCATCAACGTCGTCGCGGCGCTCGTGATTGTGCTCGTAACACTGTTTTTCTTCATGGGGCTTCGTTCGGCGATCATCATCGGGGCCACGCTGATCATCACCATTGCTGCAACGCTGGCGGTTATGTTTGTCTGGGGCATCCCGATGCACCGTATCTCGCTCGGCGCGCTGATAATTGCGCTGGGCATGCTGGTCGACAACGCCATCGTTGTAACCGAGGGGATTCTCGTCGGCACGCAGCAAGGGCGCAAGAAGCTGGATATCGCCAAGGAGATCGTCCAGCGGACCAAATGGCCGCTTTTGGGCGGGACGTTGGTCGGCATAATTGCGTTCGCGCCCATTGGGTTTGCGCCTGGCTCGACGGCGGAGTTTACCGGTGACTTGTTCTGGGTTGTGATGATCTCGCTGCTGTTCAGCTGGATTTTTGCGATCACCGCAGTGCCGCTCCTCGCCGATATGCTTTTTCAAGAGAGTGAAGGTCCTGTCGAGGAGAAACCAGAACATCCCTTTTTCGCGCGTTACCGCTCCCTCATGCGGCAGGTGCTAGCTAAATCGAAGCTAGCGATCATCGGTGTGGTGGGCATGTTCGTTCTTGCGATAGTCGGGTTCGGTTTTGTGAAATCCGGCTTCTTTCCGCCCTCGACCAGTCCCCAAATCGTCGTCGATTTCTCGATGCCCGAGGGCACGGATATTTTGGTCACCGATACCAACATGCGCGAGCTTGAAGGCTACCTGTCCGAGCTTGAGGGAATTGAAGGCATCCAAACTCTCGTGGGCCAAGGCACGCTCCGGTACATGCTCGTTTACGCCCCGGAGTCTCCTAGTGCAGCCTATGGGCAATTTTTGATTAAAACCGAAAGCTACGATGTAATTGCGGGCCTGCTTCCGCAAATTCAAAGCCATATCGACGCAAACTTTCCCGATGCGCAAGCGAAGGTCTGGCAATTCCAGTTAGGGCCGGGCGGCGGTTCAAAAATCGAAGCAGAATTCTCCGGACCCGATCCGACTGTGCTTCGCGGTCTTGCTGATCAGGCCAAGGCAGTCATGGCAGCAGATGGGCGTGCCATCTCGATCAAGGATGATTGGCGTCAGCCGGTTAGCGTGGTCGAGGTCAAATATGACGAAAACAGCGGGCGGCGGCTTGGAATATCCAGAGAAGACTTGGCAAACGCCCTGCGCACAAATTTCTCGGGTCGCGACGTTGGCGTCTATCGCGAGGGCGACCAGCTGATCCGCATCATTTCACGGGCTCCTGCGCGCGAGCGGCTCGATGAGGCTTCGCTGCGAGGGATCCAAATCTTCAGCCAGACATCAGGGCAGGCCGTGCCAATCCTCGAGGTTGTGAGCGGCTTCGAAACGGTTTGGCAGAATGCAAAGCTGCGTCGGGTTGATCGGGTATTGACTATCAATGCGCAAGCTGACCCGCTTCCTGGCGATTTGGCCTCAACACTGTTTGAACGGCTGCGCCCACAGATCGAAGACATTCCACTACCTGATGGCTACGCACTCAAATGGAACGGCGAATTCGGCGACAGTGCGGAGGCAAATGAAAGCCTCGCGAGCACGCTGCCGCTCGGTTTTCTTGCGATGGTCCTCGTCGTGGTCGTACTCTTCAATTCACTTAAACAACCGCTTGTCATCTGGCTCATCGTACCGCTGGCTTTGATCGGAGTGGTGATCGGGTTGCTGGTTACGGACACGGCAATGGAATTCATGGCGATCCTCGGGCTGCTGTCATTGTCCGGCCTGCTCATCAAGAATGCCATCGTGCTGGTCGATCAAATGGACCTCGAAATCAGAGAGGGAAAACCGCGCTTCGATGCAGTGCTGGACTCGGCCGCAAGCCGTGTTCGCCCGGTCATGATGGGTTCGCTCACCACGGTGCTTGGTGTTATTCCGCTGTTCCTTGATGCATTCTTCAAGTCGATGGCTGTGGTACTCGTGTTCGGCCTGACCTTTGCAACGGTCCTGACGCTCATCATTCTTCCGGTCTTCTATGCCAAGGCATTCGGGATCACGGCTGATGAGACCGCTGGAACAGATGATCCTTCCGAAGTGGAAGGAGGAGCGGTCGTATGAGTAAGCACGCAGTCAAACTAACCGCAGTAGTCGCGATGGTCGGTATAATATCGGGCTGCACCACCGTCCGCGCCGTCAATGATGAGCGTGCAGCAACGCTCACAGCAGAAAGCACGCCGATTGCGCCAGATCACTGGACATCTGTGCGCGAGCGGGTTGGCGAAGTCGATGTGGGTTGGATCGCCGCTTTCAATGATCCTACTCTGACGGCGCTGGTTGAGGGAGCGCAGCGGAACAACCGCAACCTTCAGGCGGCGGCAGCCAGTGTCCGCCGGGCGAATGCGCTCGTGCGTCAAGCTGGTGCGCCATTATTACCAGCCGTTGGTGCATCTACGGACGCGACACGGACAGAGATCATCGACGGACCGGGAAGCAATTCACGCTATTCAGTGGGCTTACAAGTCACCTACGAAGTGGATCTGTGGGGAAGGATTGAAGCTGGCCAAGCAGCAGCGATAGCCAGCGCCCAAGCAGCAGAAGCTGACTACGTTTTCGCCCAATACTCTATAGCTGCGTCCGTCGCGCGAACATACTTCCTCGTCATTGAATCCCGAGAGCAAGCAGCGGTTGCCAGTGGCATTGTCGACGCGCTGACTGAGATATTCAGGATCGTCGAGCTTCGGTATCAGTACGGCTTTGCATCGGAATTTGATGTCTCGCTCGCCGAAGCTGACCTGCAATCTGCACGTGACAGCCTCGCTGCAGCTCAAAATGGAGAGATCGAGGCGCTTCGAGCGCTTGAAGCGCTTGTAGGGCGCTATCCGGCAGGCTTGCTAGATACTGCTGATAGGCTTCCCGCATTGCCACATGAACCGGGCGCAGGGCTACCGTCCGAACTGCTTGAACGTCGTCCCGATATTATCGCTGCCGAACGCGATGTGGCGGCTGCGCTCAATTCCCTGTCGATTGCCCGTGCTGCGCGCCTGCCAAGCCTTTCGCTGTCTTCGTCCATAGGTGGGGCTTCTTCGGAACTCGAAAATGTGCTCGACCCCGCCAATATCGCTTGGACAATTGCGGGGAACCTGCTTGCACCCATTTTCCAAGGCGGGGCGCTCGACGCGCAAGTGGATATCGCACAAGCTGATGTCGATGCCACAGTCGCGATCTATGCCGATGCCGCGATCAATGCCTTCACGGAGGTTGAGTCTGCACTCGATCGCGGAGTGTTCCTGCGAGAGCGCCGCGGGGCACTGGAGCTTGCCGCTGATCGCTCGCGCAACGCTCTGCGCCTTTCTAATCTGCAATATGGACAGGGTGAGATCGATCTGTTCGACGTCCTGGGCGTGCAACAGCGCGTATTCGGCGCGGAGAGTAGCTTGCTGTCGCTGCGCAGAGCACAGCTCAACCAGTATATTGAGCTGAGCCTGGCGCTCGGTGGCGACTGGCGGACGCGTGATCAGTCAACTTCAGATCCGAGCGAGTAGCACCGCGTGGAGTTTGTCGACGGTAAAATTCTTCAGATCGATGATTTCGTCACTCTAACGCTCGGAATCATTGTCCTGTTCGTCGGGATCAAAGTCACCGACCGCATCGAGTTCCTCAAGAAATACAACATACCTGAGCCAGTGACTGGTGGGATCGTCGCGTCGCTTCTTGGCCTGCTTGCATACCTCGCATTTGATCTGGAGATCGAGTTCAGCCTCTATGTGCGCGACATCCTGCTCATATATTTCTTCACGACCATCGGCATAAACGCCCGCTTTGCTCAGCTCCTGGCTGGGGGCAAACCGTTACTGATCTTTCTAATGCTGACACTCGGCTATCTCGCGGTGCAAGATACTATCGGATATGCAGCGGCCGCAGCGATGGGGCAGCCGAGTGGTGTGGGTGTGCTTGTCGGATCAGCCTCGCTTGCAGGAGGGCACGGCACAGCAATCGCCTGGGCACCGACGATTTTGGATGAGCAAGGTGTCGACAATGCTCTTGAGATCGGAGTGGCTGCCGCAACAATCGGCCTTGTCATAGCGAGCCTTCTCGGCGGTCCAATCGCGAAATTTCTGCTGTCCCGCTACAAACTGCGATCAGAAGTAGACGGCGATCTGCTTGTCGGGATCGAGCGAGACAAGCAGGACGCAACGTCGATCACCCATCTCAACCTTATGGGTGCCATCCTTGTCATCCATATCGCGATGATCTTCGGATACGTCCTGAATATTATCATTGCGGAATTGGGCCTGAAGCTTCCGCTTTTCGTCTCCTGCATGATGGTTGCAATCCTGATGACCAACACCGTCCCGATGCTGTTCAAGAACGTGGCGTGGCCGACAGGCTCGAAAGGTCTGGCCCTGATTTCCGACTTTTCACTTGGTCTCTTCATCGCAATGTCGCTGATGGGAATGCAGCTTTGGGAAGTGGCGGGGCTTGCCGGGCCACTATTTGGTATCTTGGCTGCTCAGGTCATTGTCGCAGTGCTATTCATACTGTTCGTTGTTTTCCCGCTGATGGGACGAAACTACTTCGCGGCCGTTTTGTCGGCAGGCTTCGCCGGCTTCTGCCTTGGCGCAACACCGACCGCTATTGCGAACATGTCAGCCGTGACGAAATCGCACGGTCCTGCGCCAACAGCTTTCATCATTGTGCCGCTGGTCGGCGCGTTCTTCGTGGATGTAGCAAACGCGTTTCTGATCCAGTTTTTCTTATCGCTTTAGTCCGGTCAAACAGGAGGCCCTACCATGAAGACAATCTCGATTTGGATAGCAGGAACCGCGCTCGCACTCTCGGCCTGTGCAACGACCGGAAACATCACCACCGACTTCGATCAGTCTCAGAACTTCACCGAGTACAAAACGTTTGCATGGGCAGGCGAAAGCCCGATGGTCGTGTTCGGTGACCGCCTCGTGCCCGCGATAATCTCAGCACAAGTAGAGCGTGCTATCCGCGAAGATCTGACCGCCAAAGGATACCGCTTCACGGAAAACGTTGCCGACGCTGACTTTGCCGTCTCTTTTACAATCGGCACCCGTGATGGAACGGATATTCGTCAAACACCTGACTTCTTTTGGGCCGAACGCGCACGTTGGAATTGGGGCAATGCCTATTTCCCACGCATTCCAACCATGCCTCCAATGCGCACAGAAGTTCGCGAATACACTGAGGGGACATTGTCGGTGGACGTCTATGACGTGGAACGGCGTACGCCAGTTTGGCATGGTGTCGGTGAGCGCAATCTCACCCGGTCTGAGTTGCGAGGCGAAACCAACACCGCAGCTGAAGATACCAAGGCTATTCTGGCGGGCTTTCCGCCTAACTGAGCAGGATGTAGGCAACAACGTATGAGCTCGAGAGATGAGACATTTGCACTGCTCAAGGACAGTCTTGATGAGGCTCAAATTTCGGTGCGCGCATACGACACCAAAGCTCAAATTGTGGGCGTAGGCTATATCTTCGCCTTGAATGTCATCGGCGATATCGGGACGCTGGCGTCAAATCAGGCCGAGGGTGGGCTGATGACTATCATTATTGCCTGGCTAATTGTCATTCTGCCAATCGCGCTTTTTGGATACGTCCTTTATCCAAAACGAAAGGCCCATCTCGCCGATCCGCAGGGTGAACGAAAGCACATCTTCTACCTTCACCCCGATCGGTACGCTTCCGCAAAACAGCTAATTAGCGCAGCCGAGGAGTGTGATCCCGTCGATGAAATTGCGGAAGAACTCATCGCAGTATCAAACCTGCGGGAAAGCAAACGGAGGCGCTTCGTAACAGCGCTCGCAGCCGCTGGAGTGACATTCGCGCTACTCTTTGCAAGTCAGCTCGCGATGAGCATGAACATGGTTTAGTCGCGGATATGCGTTTTGAGCACTTCAAGGATCAAATCGTCGGGCTTGTCGACGCATTCCATCATAGTGTTCACCACAGCGACTTGAATGCCTCGTGGGGCCAGGCTCGACTGCCCGGTGACGCCCTTCGCGTAGCCATAGAGTAGCACCATGACAAAGGCGCGGTCGTCCTCGTTCAAGGTCGTCACGTCCCAGCACTTGAGCGTAGTCAGTTCAACCGGCTCATCAGAGCTGAGCGAAGTATAATCACCCTCCTGCCCGCGAGTACTTTCTTGTGCACCTGCAACCGGGATCGTGCTCAGAGACAATCCACTTGCAAGGGCAACGGCCATCTTCCATTTCGACAATACAGACATCAAAATCCTCCCGCACGCATGCATGCATCCAATTCAAGTCGGTAAGTGCGGGCACGGCGTTGCTCCTTCCGCTTTTCCGCACCGTCAGCGATGGCTCCGATGATACCGCCGATAATCGCACCTCTACGCCTGCGCTCGCGGCGTTCGCGACGATCCTCGCCGCGAATGAACCCTTCTATGGTTCCGCCAGCTGCTCCGCGAGCGGCGCCTTCAAGCGCTCGATTGCGACGACTATAGCTACCGGGCACACGACCGTTATAGCCTGAGAAATCCCGCGCGCGCTGTTCACAATAACGGTAGTAGTCGCGTTCATCGGAGCGGTCGGCGCGATCCTGCGCTACAGTAGGCGAAACTGTGAAGGTGGCAGCTATGACCGCCATCAAAAAACCCGCGCCTAAACGCGCAACCGCTCGAGACATATCGCTCCTCCCTTCCTACGAAACCCAAGGTAACCTACCAGCATCGAGCGGAAATGATTGTCCTACAACTTTCCGACAAAGAGTTGGATTTAGGGCTATAGAGGCCGGATGCAGTCCAGTCGAACATTTGTCAGATCACTCCCAGGCGAGTTGCTCAACGACTTCAAAGAGTCGGCCTTGGCTTGCGAGAAGATCGCGCACCTCAATCTTCTTTGTCTCCGATTTGCATTGCGTATCGGCGCAGATGCAATCGCATATCATCACTTACCATCGATCGGTTCGGGCGAACCGATCGGCCTCAACATTATTTGCGTGGGATTTCCAGCAGACTTGGTCAGTCATTTTAAGGACAATCGGGTCGTCCAGATTGACCCAACGATCCAGGAAACACTTTCTGGTGGCAAGGCACGATGGTGGGATGAACCTGCGCCCCCGAGGAGGAGGATGAGCAAGGCCGAACGTGAGTACCTCGAGTATGCCGCAAGCAAAGTCGGCACGGGCCTACACTTTCCAACATATGGCCCGAACGGGCGCCAAGGCTATGTGTCCATAGGCTTTGGGCCCAAGAAACCAGACTTTAGTGAAGCCGAAATGGCGAATATTCAGCTCTACGGTCAGGTGGCACACCAGCGTTATTGTCAGCTCTTGCAAGAACCCGTCAATCCCAATGTAAGCCTTTCACCGCGTGAACGGGAAGTTCTCTCTTGGGTAGCAGAGGGCAAGAGCAATGGTGTGATCGCAGACATTTTGCAGGTCAGCGAGACTAGCGTCATCACCTACTTGGAACGTGCTTTCAGGAAGCTTGATGTCGACAACCGGGTGACCGCTGCATTACGAGCTTCCTCGCTAGGCGAATTGCGGCATCGGTAGTCGGCGTTGGTGTATGAGATGGCCGATCTACGGATTTAGGCCCGCCTTCACCCCATATTGAGCCAGTGCCCGATTGCAGTCCGTTTCCTGATGTCAGGCCTGCATACTAAGTCGCCGATCTCGAGTTTGACAAGATCGCAGTCACGAAGCTTGCTGTCGATCGCCAAGTCAAACAGCGCCCGATTTCTGATTCGCTCTCCGCGATCAAGGAAGAAGCGGATCGCCATCTCTGCTTCTGATTGAAGGGGTGCTTAGGGCCGATCTTTGCGTCAAGGTTCCAAGGCATTCAATTCGGAGAAGCTGGGACAAAATTATGAGTAAGTCATCATTAGTTCCCCCTGGCCGGAATGGTCTCGGAGAGCGTCCGCTTTCAGGGCTGAGAATTCGGATGGCTATGTCTCGGATTGGGCGCAAAGCGGTCATTGAAAACTCAAATCTCCTACAGTTCACAAGTAGCCCAAAAACTATTCGATATCAGACAGCTGTGGGGTTGGGCAGGGGTTGAGTGGGCTGTTTTGTGGGCCTTATGAAAGGGCATCGAATATTAGTCGATTAGAAGCAGTAGCTTACGCCGCTAGTGCGATGCCTCTTCTGCACCAATTGGCAACTTCACCTTGATGTAACAAAGATGTCAGACTCGTCTTACAACAGGCCTGTATCTGGGCATCGCCGCCATGCAGGCACTCACACCTACGAAGACCATGAAGAAGATATTGGTTTCTGCGAAAAACATAACAGTAAACGAGGCAAGCAACCAAAGCGCCAAACAAAAGGTCATGCCGACGATAAGATTGCGTTCGCTTTGGGGGAATTTGCTAATATTCAATCCCAAGTATGCGACCGTTCCGACGATGGCTGCGTATGTGGACAGCGAGGTCAGCCAACCGTGACGCACCGACAAGATCAGAAAGTGGGAATCAATGCTCGAAGGTAGCCAGTCGGGCAACGGAGGGCGTGCATATCCAATCCCAATCCAAGGCGATTGTTTGAGGGCTGCCATCACTGCGTCCCACTGAATAATGCGAACGTAGCCGTTATGCGGATCAAAGGTATATCGAATGAGAGCCTTGACCACTCCACCTTCGCTCACGAGATGCAAGCCGAGGAGAACCATCGCCGCAATCGCGCATATTAGCGGCCAATTTATCAGACGAATATACGGCTTAATTCTATCGACTGCGATCATCCCGATCAGTGTTCCCAGCATGAGAAAAGCGATGGAAGAAACTGAAAATATTCCGCTGAATCCGGCTGCTAATCCAACCCATAGCGGCCACAACCTAAGGCCAGACATCAGATAGAGGGGAATAAGAGAGATCATTGTGACGCCCGCCAAGATCGGGTGGGAGAAACTGGAAAAAGACCTTCGCAGACCTAACCGAGTTTCGCTCATGAACTTGAGATTCCCCATGGCTTCGCCGTCTTCGTATCTTTGAGAGGATCCGAAAATCGAGGCGAAAATTTCACGATATATGATCTTGTGGGAGGTACTTTCGATAGCCAAAATTAGACCGATGAAGAAAAAGCCTGGTGCAATAGCAATCAACAAGAGGCGAACATCATTGTAATTTCGAATTGTAGCCCTCGTGATCACGTAGGCACCTAGGGTGTCGACTACGATTGACGCACCTCTGACAAAACCTTCAGTCGGATCATAAAGGGACACAAACGAGACGATAGTCCAAACGCTTGCGAAGAAAATCAATCCATCGGCGAACGTAAAGCGTGTGGTGCCACTAAAAAATTTGAGCAGGGAAGGAACTACAAAGATTGCGATTACCACGCGATAAGGTGGAATCGTAACTCCTGAGAAGACCACGGCTGTTTCGCGTGGCAGCAAGAGGCTCACATAAATAAGTATCAATAGTGGCGCGAGTGGGGTTAACGCCTGCAGTGCCGACATTTTCGGCTGCGGAAGACGCGGAAATTCTACGGCCCCGCGCCCCTCCCAGTCTTTCGATGGCGAAAGCCCCATTTCTTCAAATCCACAGTTCTTATTTGGAGTTCACGGATATAGTGGGGCTTCCATATTTGCAAGGTGACGCTTCTCCGAGCTCAGTCTGCGGTTAGGCACCTGTTGTGTATGAGATTTGCGCAGCGTCTGCAAACAGTGATAGATGGCCAACACTCACTCCCGTCCGAATTGTATCGCGATGTAGATTGCGGGTCCGATAGTCGGTTTTCAATGCTCTTCAGTATCTCAAATTTGATTGTACCTTCATGAGAGACCACAAACATGTCGGCCAATTAGCTGGCTCGCTGTCTTCCGAACTGAAGGACGATTGCCTTGAAGTGGTGCGGGCCTGTTTGTTTTGCAGTTCCGATAGATCCAAAATCGAGGTGAACGATGTCGAGGATATCTACTTCCTCGCTGATCCCGGCAAATTTTGTTTCAGGCGGTGCAATGATTGCAGCTCGCTCTGGCTCGAAAGCCGGCCGTCAGGCCAACGGCTACTGGACGCGTACACGAAGTACTACACGCACAGTTCATCTTCCGAAGCGGCAAAGCCAAACCAACTCAAATCGACGTTGCGTGACGCATATTTGAAGTCAAAATTTGGCGGGTCACCTGAGATTTTCTCGAAGGCGGCTTCGTCTGTGCTGAGCGTTTTCGGGCGAGATCATTTGGGGCTCGATCACCATTTCAGGTTCGCGCCGAAGGCTCCTGCGCAGGTTTTAGACTATGGTTGCGGGAATGGTGATTACCTCCGCCGCCTGCACCCGCATGGATACGACTTGACGGGTGTCGAATACGATCCTCATCTGATTCAAGACCTTGCGAGCCGGAATATTAGCGTTGCCGACATTCGAACAATTGACGATCGGGATTGGGCACAGAGCTTCGATCATATTAGCATTTCCCATGTGATTGAACATGTTCCTGATCCGCTGATAGTGCTGCAAAGATTGTACGATTGGCTTAGGCCGGGAAAGACGTTGTTTATCGAAGTTCCCAATGCAGATGCGACAGGTCTAGAGATATTCGGCCGCTACTGGCGAGGGTTGGAAGCGCCCCGGCATTTTGCCTTGCCAAGCCGGAGGGGGTTAGTGAACGCACTTTTTGAAGCCGGTTTTTTGGAAGTAAAACAATATATCAGCAGAACAGCGCGAAGAGGCATCTGGGACTTATCGCTTGATAAATGTCCGGCTGAAGACACGTCTCAATTGAAATCAGCGATGATAGCGGCTCCTCCGGAAACTGAAGATAATACTGAGTTTTTGACCTTCGTAGCAAGGAGACCATTCACCTGATGACATGGGATTTGACCGCGTTCTTCGACAAATCCGGTCTTTCTAAAGTGGGGAAACCGGCACACAACGCAGCGACTTTGCTTCGTCCGACCAGTGGTTATGGTGCCGACATGTACCATACAAAGACTTGCTGTGACTTTCGCTCATATGGCTAGTGCCCGGAAATCCGTTTTGTTCTCGGCGATGTCGAATATCTGTTCGCTGGTCGTATCGCTGGCGCTGCTTGTTGTTGTGACGCGCTGGCTCACGCCGACCGAGATAGGCTCTTTCGTTGTCGCCTATGCGATCTTTGCGATCCTTGAGTCCCTACGCTTGCTCCAGATTGTTTCCTACGTGATTCAAGCATCGGACTTCGACTACAATTTGATGCGACGTGTCCAATTTGTGGGCCTAGTTGCTACCGGCGCGATCCTTGCTGTGAGCCTGCTTGTGGGACAGATTTTGGCGATCGGCTTTGCCACTAGCGATGTGAGCAATTTGCTGCTGATCATGAGCGGCGCTTACGTATTGAAGGCAATCGCGCAACCGTCGTTAGCAGTCTTGCACCGAGAAATGCGCTTTGACCGAATAGCAACCGTCAAACTTGTCGGCGCGGCGGCGAAGGTGCTGACTACCATCGGCCTTCTATTTGCCGGTTGGCGCGAAGAGGCATTGGCCATCGGTATTGTTGTGGAGATCGCTTGCGAGATTTCCTGCGTGTTTTTTGTAAAATCAAGATATGCATTCCCCAAGCCCAGTCGGTCTGGAACTGGCCCGGTTTGGGATTTTTGTTTCAAGTTCAGTGGCGCCCAGCTTGTAAGCACCCTTCCGCAACATGCCATAGATGTGATCGTGGCTAGTTTTCTAGGCCTCGCCGCTGCTGGTTTCTACAACCGCGCCAATCGCCTCGTCCAGGTCGCTCGATCCGGGATCGAGGGAGCGATATTCCCAGTCGCGTTGGCTGTATTTTCCAAGTCTGATAAAGCTGATCGGGGCACTAAGGGTAGCAATTATCTTTCGGCAATCTCTTTACTGACCGGCTTTACTTGGCCTTGCCTGGCATTGCTGATCGTGGCTGCTGAGCCCATTATTCTGACGGCGTATGGACCGGAATGGGTTGGTATCGTGAATTATGTTCAGATCCTCGCATTCGCCGCGATTGTATTTGCCGCCACAGCAATGGCTGACCCACTTTTGGCATCAGTAGGCGCAGTGAATATCCTGCTGAAGCGTAATCTTTTGATCCAAATCCCGAGATTGATTTTTGTGCTCGCGGCGGTGCAGTTAAGCCTGATCGCCGTTTCGTGGGCAGCAGTCGTCACGATGCTGGTTGTCAATGTTGTGACTGCGCATATTCTGAAACGAGAATTCGAGATAGGATATCGCAAGCTCTTAAAGGCGCTTTGGCAAAGTGCTGCTCTATCTATAGTTTGTGTTGCTCCGGTTTGGACGCTGCTAAAGTTCACCGAATTCCGTGTATATAATATCGGTGCTGTTGCAGCCGTGGCCATAGCGACTGGAATTGCATTTTGGACACTGGGCCTGTTTATTCTCGGGCATCCAATCGCCTCAGAACTCAAGCGCTTTATCTCTAAGCTTCGTTTAAAATTTTTGAGTGCTCAGTCCTAGCTTAGAGGAATTTGGCAGAAACGTGGCGCTGCGCACGGTCCATATCCACGGGTCAGCGGTAGTCGCTGATCGCCTGATCGACATCAGATTGTTGTACAGGGTTCCCCGGTGGAATTCTGAAGATGGCTGATCTTCCGCATTTTTCCGGCTCGCCTAAAAGCCTCTCGATATCGTGATAATGTTCACGGCTTGGAAGATAATAATCATCAAATAGCAGAACCGTGCTCGCCTCGTGCTGGCGCGCTTTTATGGCCGTTTGCAAAGCGCAAGCACGCCTAAACCGTCCATCGACCAGTATTAACTGGGGGAATTGAAATCCTTCTTTCTCTAAAAATTGAAAGGGGGCATCGATATAAGTCTTCCAGCGTGACACTCGTTTGTCATTCGCGGTGCCGGGCACCGGCACACCCCATTCTCCGGTCAATCCGATATTTGCATCAAGCAGCGTTGTTCGATGCTCGGGTGTCAATTGCTTTCTTACTGCACGAGCGAAATACCGGTCCCCTTCGACAGATATCGTTGGGATCTTTGATCGACTGGCCAATACGGTAGACCCGCCGGACCCGAACTCCATGTACATCTGTGCCAAGCTCAAATGCTTTTCGAACCATTCTAGGGTATCGGAATCCATCCACGGTTTTTCAGAGACCTCGAACCCCGTCCAGCGCTGGACATAAAAGAAACTTAACAACCGTTTGACTCTTCGAATCTTGTTAATCATTTTCGTCGTTTCTCTGTTTGCAATACCAAGTGTTCTTGCAGGCGTTCATTCAACGTTTGGTGTTCTTTTGGAGCTTGCTAACGGTTCCTAAAAGAGCCCTGACTTTGGGCTGTGGATATTTGATGCTGGCTATATCTCACACTTTTTTGCCAGCCTCGGGGCGCATCAGGCGGCGCATTTTGCCTAACGCTCGTTGCCGCCAAGACATAACTTTCCATGCCGCCTGCTTCATAAAAACGCGCAGCCCGGCAGGTTGGAAAATCTTGTCCATGGGTATGGTGCCGAATTGATGTTCGCTTGATGCTGAATAATTGTTTGCTGCATGCCAAACTTGGCACTCATCGAGTGGGCGCAGGTCATCATCAACAGGCACGATGTAACGGGAGTGCAGGTCTTGCGGCACGTTTTGATAGGTCAATGCCCAAGCCGATTGGACCCTGCACGTGTTATATTTCGATTGAGGCATCTCGTCTGCCGCTTTTAGGTCAGACCACGGCGAGGCTAGGTATTCAGCGCATAACTCACGGTCCATAATGAAGCCTGCCCAGTACGGGTATATCGGCGCAATATAAGCCTGACCCTCAATGTCGATTTTCTGGCGTTTCTCGACTGATTGGTATCCAGAATAGTCGGTTGCGATCACTGTGTCTCGGCGACCAACCTCGTAACGCAGGAAGCCCGGGATGCATCCAAGCCCCTTTGTTGCACGCAACGCTGACACGAAATAGTCGATATTTGCAGCATCGACGACGATATCGTCTTCGATATACATGAAAAGATCCTCATCGCTTCCGTCGCGACCGAACCACTCGCGCAAATGAGTCTTGTGCCACCAGGTAAGGTGCCAAGGATGGGCCATTCCGGTGGCGTGATCATACCGCAGATCAAAGCCGCGATCCTTTAGCAGGTTAGCTGCGTCTTGTAGGGTTGGCTCGGCTTGAATGCTCAAATCGTTGGTGACCAGGGTCACGCTGACATGTGACCTTCTCCAACCCGCAATCGCTTCCAGCACTTTGACCAGAAACTTGATCCGGTCTGGATTGTAGTGTGCCGCAATTGAGATATCAAAACTGATTTGTGGCAATGCCATCGTTTTGGCCCCCTTCGTGGATCAAGGCGCACTATCTTCACCGAAGATCACAAGCAACTGCGCAGCGCGCATGCCGATCGGTCTCTGCGGCCGGTAAAAGCTAAAGCACTTCGAACCAGAACGCGCCCGGTTCTTTGTCCGGAAATTCTTGGCTGTTGGGGAATGCCTCGTGGAATTCTGACAAATGGTTGTGCCTGAGCCAATTCAACGCAAGGAGCGTTCGATAGCGTGAGGAATTCTGAAGCAGAACTTCGAGAAGGTACTGCTCATTCCATAGGCGCCTCTCGTTGCGAAGCCATTTTTCCGGGTAATCTCGCGGCGTGAAAATGTCGTGAACGTGGATGACAACACCTGAATTCAGACGTGGAATGATCTGCTGGAATTCGTACAGAACATCGCCGAAAGGCCTGATGACGTGAGAGCTATCGATAAAAAGTACATCGTTTTTCTCTAACCTATCGAAAACATCGAGCGGTAGGTTTTCTACCTTCTCCCGAATGATTTCGGGGCCCAAGGTTTCGAGCCAAGGCATTTCATAGGGCTCTACGCAGATATGCTTGCATCGATATTCGTCATGTTCAATTTTGTTGGCAGCCAGCGCATTTGTGGCGATCTTAGTCGAGTTGCCTGATCCGATCTCAATGATCTGGCCCGGCTTCAAATGACGGACCATTGCATAAAGGGCGTCTGCGTCGCCGGGACCATACTGATTGTTGGTATTGGATTGGGACGTTACCGGCCCATCGCCGACCTTTTCCTGCTTCGCAAAGGCGCGCAGCATTTCGATCTGACGCTCTGGCTGCAAATCCACGCAAGGCAAATCTCTTTCAATCGTCACATCTCTAGGTAGATCAACGTCCCGGTAAGTGGGCTGATAATAATGAGTCGAACGCCAGTGCACGCCCGCGCGGTCTGCTTGAGCCAAGTACCGCGGATAATTGCCCGGCCAATGGCCGACTGTGCGGAAGATCGGGGCGCCCAGCCTCACGATCATCGCAGCCACAAAATCTAATATTGTCTTCAGCATAATTTCGGGTCCTTACCCAAAAAATAGTTGCGCTATTTCGCGTCTGGCAAAAGCGGTTTCCACCAATCTTCGCGGCTAAGGTACCACATGATAGTGTCACGTAGACCTTCATCGAAAGTGCGTTGGGCGGCGTAGCCAAGTTCGGTATGCGCTTTCGTATCGTCGATCGCATAGCGTCGGTCATGACCCGCGCGATCCGCCACAAACACTTTCAAGCTCTCGCTTCTTTTACCTTTGGCCGCCGGAGCGTTTGGATAGCGATCAACAAGTCCATCGATCGCCTCAAACGCAAAGTCCACTTCGCGACAAATTGCGTCGATCACAGCCATATTCGGAAGTTCCGCACCGCCTCCGATGTTATAGGTTTCGCCGGGCTTGCCTTTTCTAAGGCATACCTCAATCCCGCTGCAATGGTCTTCGACATGCAGCCAATCGCGCACATTCATGCCATCTCCATAAATCGGCAAGTTCCTCCCCGAAAGTGCGCTCAGTAGAAAGAGAGGGATTAGCTTTTCCGGAAATTGGTAAGGGCCATAATTGTTAGAACAATTGCTCGTCGTCACATTCAATCCATATGTATGGTGATATGCACGCACGAGGTGGTCAGATGCCGCTTTCGACGCGGAGTAGGGCGAATTGGGCGCGTAAGGCGTTGCTTCGCTGAATGCTTGATCACCAGCCCCCAGCGAACCGTAGACCTCATCGGTCGAAATGTGATGGAATCGATGGTCCTTCCCATCACCTTCAAGCCAAACGGCGCGCGCTGCTTTAAGCAAACTATTGGTGCCTAGGATGTTGGTATCGATGAACGCATCCGGCCCGCTAATGGAACGGTCCACATGGCTTTCAGCGGCAAAATGGACAATCGTCTCTATATCTCGGTCGCGAAGAAGCCGTTCGACGAGTTCTTGATCGCGAATATCCCCTTCGATCAGCTCAGCGCGCGGAGCGCCTTCAAGGGTTGAACGATTTCCAGCATAAGTGAGCGCATCAAGGACAATCATATTGTCTTCTGGATACTGCCGATTCCAATAATGCACAAAATTGCCACCGATAAAGCCAGCACCGCCAGTTATGAGAAAGTTAGCCAAGAGCCTGTTCCTCTTTGAGCATAAGACGCAAATTCTGCCGCCAATGCGCCGGGCCATCGCCCAGTTTCTCTCGCGTTGAACGGCTGTCGAGAAGTGAAAATGCTGGCCTTGATGCAGGGGTGGGATAGTCGGCGGTCAAGATTGGTTTGAGAAGGGGGATGCGCTGCAAAAGGCCGATTGCGGCGGCCTCTTCTGCAATCGCAACAGCGAAGTCATACCAACTTGCGACACCAGCATCGCTGTGATGGAATGTTCCCTTCGCTCCGATGGCAACCAGACCCCAGATTGTTTGAGCAAGTCCTGTGGCCCAGGTGGGGGCACCGATCTGGTCGGCTACAATGCTTAGCTCGTCGCGCTCATTCATCAGTCGAATCATGGTACGCACGAAATTCGCGCCGCCGGCAGCATAGAGCCATGAAGTACGAACCAAAAGGTCTGAAGAGCGAAGACAATCTTCTCCTTCCGCTTTGGTTTTCCCGTAAACTGAGACTGGATTGCGGGTGTCATCGGGAAGGTAAGGGCGAGATGACTTGCCATCGAAGACAAAATCCGTTGAAACATGCACCAATTTCCCACCGGTGTCCTGCATCGCCTCTGCCATGACAGCGACTGCGTCTGCGTTAATTTCGCGAGCGCCTTGTTCGTCACTCTCAGCCTTATCTACGGCGGTGTAAGCAGCTGTGTTTATAATTATCTCCGGCGCTTCAACAGTAAGTCGGGCTCGCAACATCGAATGGTCTGTCAGATCGACATCTTTGACATCAATAGCGCTAATTTCTGCAGCGGCTGGGGCCGTCTGCTGAAGGGCGGTGCCAAGTTGGCCGCTTGCTCCTGTGATTAAGACGTTCATGAAAATGACGGGACGTTGGCGAGGGCCAAGCCGTCTTTATCCTTGTCAGAAATGGTGAGATCAAGACCGGTCATGGGCCATTCTATCCCAACATCTGGGTCATCCCATGCAAGCGTATGCTCTGATTGCGGCGCGTAGGGCGCCGTGCATTTGTAGAGAAAGTCGGTGTCGTCAGCCAGCGTGAGAAAGCCGTGAGCGAAGCCTTCCGGCACCCAGAACATGCGATGGTTTTCTGCTGTAAGCTCTACGCCGATCCATTGACCGAAGTTTTCAGAAGACTTGCGCAGATCCACAGCCACATCGAAAACCGCTCCGCGAGTGACGCGCACAAGTTTTCCTTGGGGCGTAGGATTTTGAAAATGAACCCCTCGCAGCACGCCCTTTTGTGAGCGACTGTGATTATCTTGAACCCAATTGCAATCCAGCCCTGCTTTCCGGAAGGCCTGTTTATTCCAAGATTCCTGAAAAAAGCCACGGGAGTCTCCGAACACCTGGGGCTCAATAACGAGGGGACCGGGAATATCTGTCTCGATTATTTTCACAGTTGGTCGACTCTATTCAAGGTGAACGCTCAAGCAATCGAATGAGATAATTACCATAACCCGATTTCTTCAAAGGTTCGGCAATTTCCATCAGACGAGAATCGTCAATGAAACCCTGCCGCCAAGCGATCTCTTCGGGACACGCAATTTTGAGACCCTGTCGTTCTTCGGTAATGCGCACATAGGTTGCCGCATCAAGGAGAGAGCCGTGAGTTCCGGTATCCAACCACGCGAACCCGCGTCCCATTATCTCAACAGACATCGCACCTTCATCCAGATACAACCGGTTGAGATCGGTAATTTCCAGTTCCCCCCGGATCGACGGCACTAAATCTCGCGCGCGATCCACAACGGTTTCATCGTAAAAATACAAGCCGGTAACGGCATAATTCGATTTTGGTGTTTCGGGTTTCTCTTCAATGGAGATGGCAGTCCCATTCGCGTCGAATTCCACCACACCAAATGCGTCGGGATCTTTGACCCAATAAGCGAAAACACTCGATCCAGATGACTTGGCATCTGCATTGCTCAAAAGTTCCGGTAAGCCGTGACCATAAAAAATGTTGTCACCCAGGATCAGCGCACTCGGCCTGTCGCGTACAAAATCTGCGGCGATAAGAAATGCTTGAGCCAATCCTTCTGGCTTAGGTTGTTCGGCATATGACAGCGATACGCCAAAGCCGGATCCATCGCCCAAGACGCGCTTGAATTGCGCAGAATCTTCTGGAGTCGTGATGATCAAGATTTCTCTGATCCCAGCGAGCATCAACGTACTCAACGGATAGTAGATCATCGGCTTGTCGAAGATCGGCATCAACTGCTTAGAAATACCCTTGGTGAGCGGGTAGAGACGCGTTCCGGTACCACCTGCTAGAATGATACCACGCCGTGCTGAGCCGGGCGTTGATTTAGGCATGATCAACTCCCTCGTTGAATTGAATTTGGCTGCACCGAATCGCAGTTCCTGGGTGGTGCGTCAACCATTGTTGACAATAACAATGCGTGTCGAAAAATCCTTCAAATTCGCTGGCGAATGGAGGGTAATTTTCAATAAAATGGCTGCTGATAGGGATGCGAGGTAGGGGAGGTGCTAAGCTCCATTTTGCGAGTTTCGGATCAATGTAAATTCTTGCGCTCAAAGCGCTCGGTATGAGCAAACAATTGTCAAATGAAATGACCGTGCGCAATTTATTGCCGGTTTCGAACCCTAGTTACCACTGGCATGGCACCCGCTAAACCCTCGCGAACGCTATCTGTTGCGAGTCTTGTGACAGCAAGCTGGACACCGTTTTCGGCGGCGTCATTCTGAACGCCCCAGCCACAACCGCAAGCGCCTCATCAGGAGCTCCTAACAAAAGCAACTGTCCAGCTTTAGCGATAGAATAGAGATAGGCGAAAGGTAGGGCCATCGGCTGGAAACGAATTAAGAACATGATGCGATTGCGATGATTGAAATAATTGGAAAACGGTGATGGGCGGCGCCCTATTGACCCGGAACCGATTGTGGTTCCGCCAAAATGGTGGACTTTTGCATCTGGCGTTAGCCGGATCGGCAATTCATCTCGCCTGAAAGCCCAGTCCACCTCCTCATAATAGAGAAAGTAGTCTTCGGTCATCAGGCCCGCCATCTCGATAAACGGGCGTGATGCCACGCAATTTGCGCCGGTAATGTAATCCAACGTACTGGCTTTCGGGAATTCGGCTACTTCAATCGATTGGCCCCAATTCACTGACTGGCAAGTTCCCGTCCAACGCGAAACGCGGCCTCCGTCCGTCTGCAGGGTTGTTCGATTTGCTTCGAACAAAGTACGTCCGCCCAAAAGAGAAAAGGAACCTTTCACTGCTTCTGCGGCATAGGCGGCGGCTGTATTTGGCAAAGTGCGGCAGTCTGGATTCAGCAACCAAAACATGTCGATCAGGGGATCGCCCAACAGGACTTCGAGGCTGCGATTTGTGGCGTATGCAAAGCCTCCGTTTACGCCAGATTTTTGCAGTGTAAGCCAGCTGTTTGGGGCGGTTAACTCACCCACAGTCGCCTCTTCAAAGTCCATTGCGTCTAAGTTGTCAGCAGCCCATCTGCGGATCACATCCAGCGTCTCGTCGTCGCTCGCATTATCGGTAATGATGATCCGTAATTCTGGACCCTCACTTGCTAGAAGGCTGTCCAGACATCCGTCGATTACAGGAGCAGAGCGAAACGCAGTGATTGCGACGCCAATTCGCGGCATCGGATGGATTGAGCTATTTTCTACCATCGGCTTGGGTGTCGCTTTGGGGCATGCGCCCGTTCAATCGTCACAGGTGCTATCACCGTTTCGCCTAAAAACCTTTGAGGGTTCAACATATTTCTTCCATTTGAGAAAGATCCGTCAGTGCCACTGGGCGTCAACAGGCTTTGCCAACCAATCCTTCACGGAAAATCTGCGCTACATTAGGGCGCTTGAATTTGCTCGAATCAGCGGAATTCTGCCATTCTGCAAGTGCAGCCTTCATGCTCATCTCTTCATCTACAATCAACTGCATCGCATTGGCGATCGCAATTGGCGAGCGAGCATCCACACGAAGGGCGAATGGCAGGCCGTCAAAATACCCATCTATGGCTGTGTCAGCAGGATAGATTATCGGAAGCCCGCTGAAGAGAGCTTCGATAAAAACGAGACCGAACGATTCACTTCGCGAAGGCATGACCAGGCCAATCGCCCTGTTCATGCGCTGGCGGAGCGCGGAAGGCTCAAGTGGGCCAGGAAAGCTGATCGAAGCAGATTTCGAAGTGATCCGCATGCAGGTAGCCAAATCTTCTTTGGTGCCTCCACCTATTACGTTGATTGAGTGGCTGTTGCCTCGCTCTTCGAGAATTTTTGCCGCCGATGCTATTCCCGCAAGGCTTTTTGTCCGGTGATTCTTTAAGTGAAAGACTGAGACGATGTCCTTGCCGCCAGCTCTTGGAAGTATGATTTGGTCGTTATCCAAAGGGCACGGCATTAGGCGGACACGATCTCGCCGTTGCCCCAGCAAGCCTTCGATCGCTGATTTTGCGTTTGGTGTGAATGCGAAAACGGTTCGCGCATTGTGATAAATCTCTTTGAAAAGCATTCGCAAATCGGGGCGAGCACGCAGGATCTTTCGATCAGAATTTCCCTGAATCGTGATGCAGTAAGGAATGCCTAGTGTCGAGGAAGCTAGCGATATTGCGATACCTTCGATCGTGAGCTTGTGGGCGATCAGGAGATCGGGCCGTTTGGGCATTTTTCGGATCTCATCCACTAAATAAGCACCTAGAATCTCAAGTGATTTGCGGTGGAAGAGACCACGTGGAGGCGCATCATAAGCTATGGCCCTTCCGTATTCGAAATTCCGCGAATCGATCCGGCCTTGGCCAGTGACTGGCCAAGGCAAAAGCAATTTCATCATCGATAACAGATTTGGCGAACGACGGTTGATTGAGATTACGCGATGCTCGAAAGCATCATTAGTGAGATCGACCAACCGATTGATAACCGGCGTTTTTAACGGCTGAATTGGATCAGGGAAATCGCCGCTAACATGAAGAACTAATTGCGGTTTGCTTTTAGCGTCGCTCGAAGTCACACAAACGCCTTTAGTGTCGCGCGTCTGCCCCATGAGCATTCGCTGCCTCTATTCTTAAAATACAAACGATGGCGCTGGCGGCAAGATCAGTCAGATCCGTACTGATAATAGCTGTATTGATAGCTGTAGTCATGCCCGGCCTCGAGCGCGCGGAACTTGGTGAGCACGGCGCCAATGATTTTTGCTCCACCTTGAACGAGCCGACGTTTGGCCATGTTCGCCTTACCGAAAGCAGTGCGATTGGCTTCCATTATGAAGATAGTGCCGTCGACGACATGCGCAATCATAGGAGCGTCTGCCAAACCCATTACTGGGCAAGAGTCGAAAAGTATGAGCGAGTAATCGTTGCGATGCTTCGCAATGAATTCGCGAAGGTAGCTTTCCGCAAGAACCTCTGTCGGGTTCGCAGGTATGGCGGCAAGGGCTAGAACATCGAGGTTTTCGCGTACACCTTTGATGACTGCGGCTTCAAGGGACGTGTGACCAAGTATAACCTCAACTAACCCAGATTCTGGCGGATCGAGATTAAGCAGTTTTGCAATCGACGGACGACGCAAATCTGCATCGATTAATAGTGTCTTGCGGCCCATTCGAGCAAATAGCTCGGCAAGCACAACCGCGGTTGTGGACTTGCCTTCTGATGCCTGCGTGCTTGTGAACTGTATGACGTTGCGATCACGTCCAAGAGAGATATCGATGCTTGAGCGTATTGAAGCGTATGCCTCCATCAGCGCACTGAATTCGTTACCAGCTACCTCCACATTACGCTCGTTCACATACGGAGTGTGGCCGAGCAGCGGGAGACCCAACTTATCTTCCGCGTCCTCCAGTGATCTGATGCGATCGTCAAAGATCTCTCTAACCAGAGCCAAGCCGCCAGCTAATCCTGAACCAAGCAGAATGGAGATCAACAAGTTTCTAAGCAAACTTGGTGCGTATGGAGAACTTGGCACGATAGCGCTGTCGAGTTTTGTGAACGCGCTGCTCTCAAGGTTAGCCGCACTGTTGATTTGATTGTAGCGGAACATCAGTGCTTCGAGTTCGCCGCGCAATGCTTCTGACTCACGCTCAAGTACGCTCAATTGCACTTGGTCATCTTTTTCAGCCAACGTATCATTTGTCAGTGATGCCAATTCGGCCTGCAGTGCCTGCTCCTGATTGCGTGCAACAATAAATTCATTGCGGACGGTGGCTTTGATCTGGTTTCCACTCTGTTGGATCTGCGTATCGAGAATACGGATTTCCTCGAGCAGATTGCGGATCTGCGGGAAATCATCATTATAGCGCTGGCGAAGCCCGACCAGTTCTGTTTGCTTCGCCAACTTGTCGTTTATCAAGCCTTGCATAGATGCGTTTGTTTGCACTTCTGGCAGTTGAGCCGGCGGCGCATTTTCAATCGCGCGCCACCGTTGCTCTGCTTCAATCCTTCTAGCTCGGGCATCCGACACACGTGCATTGATGCTCGACAGATTCGCTGCGGTTAAGGTGCTTCCACCTGCGCCATCCTCCGCTCCCGGTTGAACGATGATTTGAGTGCTGCGCGCATAATCGTTAGACGTTCGCTCAGCGAGGCCCAAGCGTGCTCGAACCTGACTAATTTGATCGAGAAGATACTCGCGCGCGTATTCGTTGTCATCGACAGCATCGCGTGTGTCAGAATCTGAAAAAGCATCTGCGTAACCATTTGCCAATTCTGCAGCGATTACGGGATCGGTCGAACTGTACCCGATCTCGATAATCCAAGTGTCGTTCGGCAGTTCGGCATCTACGGATTGAACAAGAATTTCTGTGACGGCATTCAGACGCGTCTCTGTCCATTGTTCATCGCTAAGGTTGGGCGGCCGACCTTCGTCAAAATCAGCACCTAGCAAACTTGACCGTTCGTGGAGGCGCAGATTAGTCGCAACAATCTTGGCGACATTGCGGCTCTCTATTACCGCAAGCTGGGTCTGGAGAAAGTCGAAGACCTGGTTGCTGGCTATCCCGGGATCGGTGTCTTGACCTTCCACGATGTCTTTGCTGAAAGGTTCAACCTGCACGGTCGCTTTGGCTTCATAAAGCGGCGTTGACAGTAAGGTAATGATCAAACCTGCGATAACGGTCGTCAACAAGACACCAGCAAGCAACCAGCGCTGACGGAACAAAATACCACGTACGGTCGCCAGTTCCACGAGTTTGGTCGTGGGTTCCTGATAGGCAATTGATCTATCAGGCAGGTACGCATCAACCCAACCTTGTCGGGGGTGCGGTTCTCCTGGTTCAATGACGGGAAGGTCGTTCATTGTTACCTAGCCGCGACAGTAGCAAAAATGCCAAATGCCGGGAGAGCTTGAAGCGCGTCTCTATAGAAGGCAGACAATCCATTTGTTCCGACGACAACACGGTCACCAGGTTCAAGAATAGGATCGAGCATGGTGCCCTGCCTGACCTGACCATAATCAAATTTTGCAATCATGACGCCTTCAGGGGACTCGCGAAAAACCGCAACTTGATCGCCCTTGGCCACTTCAGTTAACCCGCCGCCCATCGCGATCGCAGAAGAAAGACGTGCACCGGGCTGAAAAGTATAAACGCCAGATTCTTCCACCGCACCTTCGACCGTAACCAAGTGGGATGCGTAATCAATGATGTTCACGCTCACCATGGGGGAACGCAAGCCGACCGCACCAAGCCGACGGGTAACGTCTTGCTCGAGTTGCGCGGCAGTCATCCCTGCGGCAGGGATCGAACCGAGCATCGGAATTGACACATTGCCCTCGACACCGATCTGTACAGCTTCGAGCGAAAAGTCGGGTTCCCGAAATACGTTAACCGAGATCTGGTCGGATGGTCGCAGGAAATAGGTTGAGGGGCGAATTTGCTGATAACCCGCTTGGCCCAAGTCCTGTCGAGGCTGGGACGCAGCAGCACCGATAACTGGTTCCGGTGTTGAAGCGCATGCACTTAGAGATAGGGTCACGAATGCCCCCAAAGCCATGCGCGCGCGCTCAGATTTCATCGACATCATTTAACCCCTCTACCACACTTAGTGAGCGGACTTAGACGCTCGCCGTTTGCAGCGCAACATTGTTAAGCATCTGATGGACTTGACGGTTCATTTCATAGACTGGTGGCTGCAAGAATGATGCAGGGTTACGATAGTGGTCTGGCAACTCCAGTCCTAGTCGACTAATGCTTCGGTCCTAATGGGAATTTGCATCTCCAAAGCGAGTCAACGCAAAGGTCTGTATCGGAACCGATGAACATAGAACCATCAACTTTGAGCCTAGCAGCGGCGGCGTTCTATTTCCTCGTTGCATGCGGTGCGATTTACGCGGGAAGAACTGCATCGGCTTTGTCCCAACCTCCATGGCATCGTCAGATTTGGTTTGGGACGGCGGTATTTTTCTTGGCACTGATCGCTTGGCGTCTGTTTGCGGTGGAGGATCTGCTCCGGGCAGAAATGCGCGAAATATTACGCAACGCCAGTGCGTATGACGCACGGCGCGATTTCCAGAGTGCTATTGTGGCAATCATACTCTCGTTTTTGGCCGTGGTGGCGTTCTCGGCGCTTTATCACAATCGCTGGGCGCTGCGTGGTCGTCGTAATGCGGTATCTGTCGCCGTCGTGATTGGCTGCGGAGCATTGTTAATGCTTATAGTTTTGCGGCTCGTTTCATTCCACTGGATCGATGCGCTGCTCCATGGGGCTTTAAAGCTCAATTGGTTCGCGGACTTGGGCATCAGTCTGGGTATCGTGCTTGGATCGCTATATTATGTAAAATTGGTCCGCGGTCGACCGTAACTGGATTGAGGCTGCTGTCAGAGTCATTGGGACTAGCCTCTCATCAGTGCAGCTATGCCATACCAGATATGAGTTTAGGTCACGAAGTATTGCAGAGGCGCTGAAATTGGACAGGGTCGGCGATCTTAGATGCAGTGCCGCGATTATCGCTGCTGCTACCTACTATTTCGGTTTACCCGCCAACCGCCCCGCTAAAAGATCTGCTAATTCGCCGGATCATCACCGGTGCGAGCATGTTGATCGGCGATGATTTTGGCGATCCGGCGGCTTGCATCACCGTCTCCGTAAGGGTTGTGAGCATGCGCCATCGCATCATAGGCGCTTTGGTTGTCCAGCAATTGAGCGACGTTGCGAGTGATGCTTTGCGCATTCGCGCCAACCAGCCGGGATGTGCCCGCTTCCACACCTTCGGGACGTTCGGTCGTGTCGCGCATGACCAATACGGGCTTCCCTAGGCTGGGTGCTTCTTCCTGAATTCCGCCGGAATCTGTCAACACGATTTCGCTGGCTTCCATCATTGCAACGAAATTTAGGTAATCCAACGGCTCAATCAGCGCGATATTGTCGTTCTGAGAGAGCGCAGGACGCATGATTTCGGCGACATTGGGATTGGGGTGCACAGGGTAGATGATCGCCAAATCGGGACGCCGCGCCAGTTCGGTCAGCGCGGTGGCGATCTGTCGCATGCCTTCGCCAAAATTCTCGCGCCGATGCGCTGTGACACAGATGATCCGCCGCTCGGCGAACCGCTTTTTAAGATCAGTAACGGTGGGGCTGAGATTAGGGTTAGCTGCAATCTTTGCGCGGGTGTTGAGCAATGCATCAATGACAGTATTGCCGGTTACATGGATGGCGCTGTGCGGGACATTTTCAGCCCCCAGGGCAGCGGCGGCACTTTGGGTTGGCGCAAAATGCAAATCTGCGACTGCGCCGGTTACCTTGCGGTTCACCTCTTCGGGCCATGGGGCATAGATATCGCCGCTTCGCAGGCCAGCTTCGACATGCCCAACAGGTATGCGCCGGAAATAGCAGGCGAGGGTCGCCATCATGGTGGTCAAAGTGTCGCCATGAACCAGCACGCGGTCTGGTTTTTGGGTGTCTAGAACCTCTCCAAACCGTGTCACGATCCGCGCGGCAAGCTCATCAAGGGTTTGGCCAGACTGCATCAGATCTAGGTCGATGTCGGGCTTTATCCCGGCAAGATTGAGCACTTGGTCGAGCATTTCGCGATGCTGCGCGGTAACGGCAACACGCACGTCGAAACGTCCGCTTTCGCGCAGCGCTGCGACAACAGGAAACATCTTAATCGCTTCTGGCCTGGTCCCGAATATGACCAGAATGCGCGGAGCCACGCCGGTATTACTCATTTCTTGAACATTCCGCGCGTGTCGAACACCAATTTACCCGCAAAATCTGCAGGCATCAGGTGTTTGAATGCGGTGTGATCGACAAGCACGACAACAATCTCCGCTTCCGCAAGTGCGGCGTCAAGTCCAGTGAGCTCTGCTCCCAACTCTGCAATGCTGGCGGGAAGGTCATCGATGAAGGGTTCGACCACAAGCATCCGTTTGCCCAAATCGGCGCAGAGGTTTGCGGCGATTTCAAGCGCGGGGCTTTCCCGGAAATCGTCAATATCGGGTTTGAAGGCGAGACCCAGAAGCGCGACCTTTGCGCCGGGTGCCGCGTCAATCAGTGCGCGAATCCGGTTTTCTGTATGGACTGCTTTGTAATCATTGACCTCGCGCGCAGTGCGCACCAGCCGGGCCGCCTTGGGCGCTCCGGCAACAAGGAACCAGGGATCAACTGCGATACAGTGCCCGCCAACGCCTGGACCGGGTTGCAAGATATTGACACGTGGGTGTCGGTTGGCGAGCCGGATGACGTCCCAGACATCCACCCCAATTTCATCAGCGATCATCGAAAGCTCATTGGCGAATGCGATATTTACGTCGCGAAAGCTGTTTTCGACGAGTTTCACGGTTTCCGCGACCCGCGAATTGGTGATCAGACAATCGCCCCGCACAAAGCTCATATAAAGCGCTGCGGCCTGCTGGGCGCAATCCGGGGTCAATCCGCCGACGACCCGATCATTTTGGATAAGTTCTTGAACGATCCGGCCCGGCAAAACGCGTTCTGGGCAATATGCAATGGCGATATCTCCGCCGTGCTTCGCGCCGAATTTGGGTATGGAAATATCGGGGCGCATCTCTGCAACGATTTCAGCGACGCGTTCAGTTGTGCCAACGGGCGACGTGCTTTCGATGATGATACATGCGCCCGGCAGGATATTGGGTGCAATTGAACGAGCAGCGGCTTCAACGTACGATATGTCAGGTGTGTTGCCGGCACCCAGCGGCGTAGGAACCGCGATCATATAGTAGTGTGCTGCGGGAACATGGACCGAAGCAACCAGCCGTTTGGAGCGTGTCGCTTCGTCAACGAGCCGGTCCAGATCGCGTTCTTCGATATGGACGCCGCCGGCATTAACTGTATCGACCACGCGCCCAGATACATCCACGCCGCAAACGTCCCAACCATAACTCGCCAGGATGGCTGCAGTGGGCAGACCAATATAGCCGAGCCCAATGACCGCTATTTGGTGGTCGGGTGCTGGCTGCATCGCTGCGCCGGGACCAAAAGCTGTGGCAGCATCGAGTGGGGCGTTCATCGTTTCATATTCCTCGCGGGTTTACCGGGCGAGAATATGAGCGATAAGGGGTAAATATCACGTTAGGCTTGATTGTATTTTCACCACTCCGCCAACGGCGGCAAGAGAACACACAAAGCGACTTGAAGCGAGCTAACGGGCCAACGCTTGCTTGTAAGCAGTGAGAAGCGGATCAATTTGGTGCTGCCAGTTCAGCTCTTGTATCACGCGCTCGCGACCGTACCGACCCATCTCGCCGCAGCGAACCGGATCGTCTACAAGTTCGATGATCTTGTCGGCCAGATCGATCGGATCATTGGCTTTGGCATAGAGCGAGGCATCCTGCGCTGAATAGCGGCCCTCGGTTACATCAAATTGTACCATCGGCTTTTCAAGGCTCATATATTCCATGATTTTGTTCATGGTGGATTTGTCATTCATCGCATTGACCCGGTCAGGGTTTACGCCAAGCGTCATGGTAGAAAGTACATCAAACAACTCCTGATCAGGTGCGCGGCCAGTAAATGAGATGAACTCACCAAGGCCCTTTGTGGCGGTCAACTCTTTCAGATCATCAAGAGCAGGCCCGCCGCCTACGAGAACAAACTGGATGTCTTCGCGTTGTTCCTCGCGTACGATGTGTTCCACCGCATCGACTAAGAGATCGATCCCTTCTTGCTCGCCCATCACGCCGACATAACCGACCATATGCGCGCGGCCGTTTTTCCAACCATCGGATGGGGGTACGAGTTTCAACCGACTGAGATCTGGGCCAGATCTGACTACGTGGACCCGCTCGGGTGCCATGCCCCCGCGCTCTATCGCGATTTCACGGTAGGAATGATTGGTCGCGATGGAGACGTCCGCCATCTTGAATGTCAACTTCTCAAACAGCACCATTAAACGCCAGAAAAACCCACGCCTGCTAAATTTGGCTTCGTACAGCTCAGGATTGATATCGTGGTGATCGAATATGTATTTGACGCCGAAAAGTTTGAACGGAAGCGCGACCAGAAAAATTAGATCAGGGGGGTTGCAGCCTTGGATGACGTCAAATTTTCGACCCAGGAATATTTTCCAAGCCAGCACCGTCTCCCAAAATAATGCCGCTCCATATTCGACAAGGAAGCCCAGAGCCCCTTTGGCTTCGAGAGGTAGCGGGTGGCGGTAGATATCGATGCCCTCAATCACCTCGTGGCGCTTTTCATACCCTTTGCCCGTCGGGCAGATGATCGAGACCGCTGCGCCCGCCGCTTTCAAGGTTCGGGCCTCTTGCCAAACTCGCCGATCAAACGGCAGCGGTAGATTTTCAACCACGATCAAGACGTGGCGTCCATTAAGCGGCTCGCCTTCGATAATCTTCGGAATGCCTTCCTCGGCGGCAGAGCCAAGATCCGCCGGAGGCAAGTTCATGGAATGGTGCTCACATCCACTAGTTTGTTCGCGTCAATCGCGAGCTCACTAACCAGCCGATTGGTTGAGATGATGCGGTTATAATCGCCGCTTTCGGCCTGTTCTTTAGAGACCAACAAATCGTCCATCTGCGGCAACCATGCGTAAGCATAGCCAAGGTTTTGCCCAATCAGATTTTCCGGTTTGACCTGCGGATCGTAAATATCGAGATCGAACCCGGCTTCGAGTAGCTTGCGCGCCATATCAACTGCCGGACTTTCTCGCAGATCGTCAGTTTCCAGCTTGAACGCAAGGCCAACCAGCAGGACTTTCGCACCCCGTTCCAGCCCTTCAACCGAGTTCAGGAACTGGTGGTGCTTATGCGCTTCGTTGGAGCGGATAAGCGAGTCCACAAGATATGTCGCAGAGCCCGTGTCGGCCGCGATATATTGCAGCGCGCGGACATCTTTTGGCAGACATGATCCACCAAACGCGCCGCCGGGCCTAGTGTAATAGGCTGATATGTTGAGTTTGGTATCGCTCTTGAAAATTTCGTGCACCGCACGCGCCGAGATATCGAGATTCTGACAAATCCGACCAATTTCATTTGCAAAGGCAACCTTAACCGCATGCCAACTGTTATCGACGAATTTGGTGATTTCTGCTTCGCGCAAGCCCACTTCGAACACGGGCGCATCAATGCCGTCATGCAGCGCCGCCATATTTGCCGATGGCTTCCCTCCGAGCGTCCCGATTACAATCTTGGGCGGATTGAAATAATCTTCGATTGCACAAGCTTCGCGAAGGAACTCGGGATTATACACCAGTTCGACCGCAGTCGATGCGCCGGAACCAAGTGCGTCTTCGATGATCGGCCAGATCAAATTCTCGCACGATCCTGGGCGCATGGTTGAACGGTAGGCCAGCGTTAGCGGCGCGACGCGGTCAGGCTTAACGCTTTCCGTAATCGAACGCGTCACTTGCGCGATATAGGTCATATCATGCGCGCCATCGACGCCGCTCGGGGTTCCGACACAGACGATCGCGAGATCGCAGCTGTCGAGCTGGTCAGTCAGCTCGATGTGCGCTTCAATCCGCCCGTCTGCATGAGCGGAAGCGATCAGATCGTCGAGACCCGGTTCGTAGACCGGCGCGCGGCCCGAATTGAGCGCATCAACCTTTGCTGGGCTGACATCGACTCCCACAACATGGTGACCCTGGCTGGCAATGCAGCCCGCAGCCGTCGAGCCAACATAGCCCAAGCCAAAAATCGCGATCCTCACTAAGTCCCCCTGCCTTTCGGCGAGCATTAATTGGGAGCCGCGCGTAGCAAGTGCTCATGGGTCACGCAATGCGCAATGGTCGGCAGTCGCCACACCCTTGCCAGTCTAGGTCTTGCACGTCACAAATGGTTCAAAGGGAGAATTGCGCATGAGCGATAAAACTGGGCCGCTTACTGGGCTGAAAGTAATTGAATTTTCTGGAATTGGGCCGGGCCCTCACGTGGCGATGCTGCTCGCTGACTTGGGCGCCGAAGTTGTGCGGATTGACCGTCCCGGTACCGTTGTGTCGAATCCGGTGGTTGAGCGCGCTCGGCACCGCGCCAGTGTCGATCTAAAAAGCGAAGAAGGAAAGTCATTCTGCCTTGACGCGGCGACCAAAGCTGACGTTTTGATAGAGGGTTTTCGGCCCGGTGTGATGGAACGACTGGGACTGGGACCTGATGAGCTGCTCGTGGTCAATCCGACGCTTGTCTATGCGCGCATGACTGGGTGGGGTCAGGATGGGCCGCTTGCTCAAGCTGCCGGACATGACATCAACTATATCGCAATCACCGGGGCGCTTTCAGCGGTCGGAAGGGCTGGAGAAACTGCGATGCCGCCGCAAAATCTAGTCGGCGATTTCGGAGGTGGGTCGATGTATTGCGCCTTTGGTATTTTGGCGGCGCTGTATGAACGCGAGAGGTCGGGCAAAGGTCAGGTCATCGACGCAGCCATCGTCGATGGCGCAACCAGTTTGATGAGCTTTTTCTTTGGCGCTCGTGACAGACCATTCCTAACCACAGATCGTGGCAAAGGCATGTTAAGCGGTGCGGCGCATTTCTACAGATGTTTCGAATGCGCAGATGGTAAGGAGATTTCGGTTGGGGCGATTGAACCGCAATTCTATGCCGAATTGTTGGCCAAATCGGGGGCACCAGCAGAACTGTCAGACGCTCAGATGAATCCAGCCAATTGGGGCGATTACGCCGATAAGCTGGCAGCCCTGTTCAAAACCAGACGACAAGCGGAATGGACAGAGTTGCTAGAAGGGTCCGACGCCTGCTTTGCGCCGGTGCTTGGCATTGATGAGGTCCGCGATCATCCGCATATGAAGGCGCGGGATGTCTATGTTGAACATGACGGCGAATGGCATACCGCCCCTGCGCCGCGTTTCAGCCGCACCCCCGGAGCGGTACGATCCAGCGTCGATGACGGCGCGGATGTGGTCGCTGCTTGGCAGAGAGGATAATTCGCAATGGCAGGCAAGTTTTTTGACGAATGGCAAATTGGTGATCGGATCGAGCACGAAATCCGCCGCACCGCAACTGAGACGGACAATCTGCTGTTCTCGACCATGACCCACAACCCGCAACCGCTGCATCTTGATATTGAAGCGGCGAAGGAAAGTGGATTTGGTCAGATATTGGTCAATTCAACCTTCACGTTTTCGCTGCTTGTTGGTCTTTCGGTTGGTGACACAACGCTCGGCACGCTGATTGCCAATCTTGGTTTTGATAAAGTGGTGACGCCAAAGCCAGTTTTTATCGGTGATACGATGCGCGCGCGGAGCGAGGTCAAAGATCTGCGGGATAGCAAGTCGCGGCCAGAGGCAGGCATTGCGACATTCACGCACGAATTGATCAACCAGCGCGATGAGGTGGTATGCCGCTGCGAACGCTCAGCTTTGCTTCGCCGCAAAGGCTGACATCTTGACGAACGGTTCATAATCGGAGCACATACCAACCGGTAAGTACTTTTGGGAGAAGGTCATGCGCAAGACATTCAGCACTGTCGCCGCCTCAGGCATTCTGGTGATGACGCTCGTAGCATGCAGTAGCGAACCGACGCTGGACGAAGCGCAGACCGGAGACGGCACCGATACTATCGAGCTCGCCGAGTTTCCTGACCGTCCATATTGGGGTGATACTCACCTGCATACCGACAATTCGGTTGATGCGTTTGGTTTTGGCGTCCGGCTTGGGCCAGAGGATGCCCTGCGTTTTGCCAGCGGTGAAGAGGTCACCGCCACGACAGGTGCGCAGGCGCAGCTCTCTCGGCCGCTCGACTTTCTCGTAATTGCAGATCACTCAGATGCTCTGGGCGCAACCCGGCGTTTATATGATGCGCCGCGTTGGTATGTGAATTGGGTCATCGGTGATGAAACAGTCCTTCGCTGGTATGACATGATGCATGAAAGCCCGGAGCAGTCACAATTGGCAATTGCTGAGCTGATAACGGCGGCGGCAAACGGCACAGTACCAGAAGCCTTAGCCGATCCAGAGCAAGCTGCGGAGAACACGAAGGACATCTGGAACACCCATCTGGAGATGCTTGACCGATATAATGATCCCGGCACCTTTACCGCGATCGCTGGCTTTGAATGGACCCGTATGCCCGACGGCAATAATCTGCATCGTGTCGTGATGTACCGCGATGGCAGCGAGCGGACGAGTCAGACTTTGCCATTCCCCGGCTTGAGCACCACAGCAGAACAACTATGGGATTACATGGCTGCTTATGAACAAGAAACAGGCGGGCAGGTGCTGGCCATTCCGCATAATAGCAACCTTTCCAATGGGCTGATGTTCGAAATGACCATGCCCGATGGATCACCCATGACCGCAGAATATGCGACCAAACGCGCTGCGGCGGAACCGGTGATCGAGGTCACTCAGATAAAAGGTGATAGCGAAACGCATCCGTTCCTTTCTCCCAATGATGAAATGGCCGGATTTGGCGTCGCTGGCTGGGAACTTGGCAACTTGCCGCTGACCCTTGAAACTGAGCCTGAAATGTATGCGGGCTCTTATGCGCGTTCGGCACTATTGCGCGGGCTCTCATTAGAGCAACAATTGGGCGTGAATCCCTATGCCTTTGGTATGATCGGTTCGACCGATAGCCATACGTCGTTGGCGACGGGGGATGAGGATAATTTCTGGGGTAAGCATACCGGCAATGAGCCTGCGACGGAGGACCGCGCGGTCACACCACAAAACCTTGGCACCCGCATCGGCCGATTTGGCTGGAACTACCTTGCGGGCGGTTACGCGGCTGCCTGGGCACGGGGTAATACCCGTGCGGAGATTTTTGACGCCTTTGCTCGGCGCGAGGTTTATGCCACGACCGGTCCGCGAATGAGCCTACGCATATTCGGTGGATTTGACTTTGCAAATGAAGATTGGGACGGCGACTGGGTCCGCGCGGGATACACACGCGGCGTGCCGATGGGTGGGGAGCTTTCCGATCAAGGCAGCGCGCCGACATTCCTCATCAGCGCCTTGAAAGATCCCGACGGTGCCAATCTTGACCGTGTGCAAGTTATCAAAGGCTGGATTACCGCTTCGGGTGAGACGCAGGAGCGCGTCTATGATGTTGTCTGGAGCGACATGGAAGCCCGCGCGCGCAGCAGTGGGCGTGTGCCAGTGGTCGGCGATACGGTGAACCGCGAAGACGCGACCTATACCAACTCAATCGGCGCCGCAGAACTGCGCACGACATGGATCGATCCAGACTATTCCGCGGGCCAGAGCGCATTTTATTATGTTCGCGTTTTGGAAATTCCGACACCTCGTTGGCCATTGTTTGACGCGGTGCGGTTTGGGTTTGACCTGTCCGATGATGCCATGGCCGATGCAGTGGCTCAGGAACGTGCTTATACTTCGCCAATTTGGCTTAAATCCGCTGCGGAGGCGCAGTGAGGTCACCTAATTGGACGCATGAGCCGATTGTTCACTTCCTCGGTCTGGGGGCGTTAGTTTATGTCGCGCTGACCTGGGGCGGCCAGACGATTGATCCATCCTCACGTGTGATTGACGTAGGTTCCGAACAACAAGCAGAGCTTTCGCTGAGTTTCGAACGAGTGATGGGCCGTGCGCCGACCGATACGGAATTGGATGCGCGGATCAATCAGTTTGTACGAGATGAGGTGCTCTACCGTGAGGCATTGCGGCTCGGACTAGACCAGGGCGATGCCGTGGTGCGTCAACGCATGGTCGCGAAGATGGAAATGTCGGCCAGCGCTGCGGCGGAGGCCGCACAGCCCGGTGATGCGGTGTTGCGCACATTCTATGAAGACAATGCGGATCGCTATTCTGGAGAGGTTTTGGTGTCATTCAACCAGATCTATTTCGCTGATGAAGCATCTGCACGAGCGGCTCTGAGTGCCGCTGAGAATGCAGACCCGAGCGGCGAGCAGATCAGCTTGCCGGCGAGTATCGATGCAGAAAGCCTGCAAGAGGTGCAAACTCGGTTTGGAGGGGTATTTGTGCGTGCACTTGCAAGCCTAGAGGCGCAAGCAGGGTGGCAAGGGCCAGTTCAGTCTGGATTCGGTTGGCACCTTGTCCGGTTGAATGAACGCCACAGAGTTACCTCCGATTTCGAGGCCGTTCGTGATCGGGTCGAAAATGACTGGCGCAGCGCCGAAATCGCTAACCGCAAGAGTCGGGCGTTCGAGGTTCTGCGCAGCGCTTACCGGATAGAGATCGACAGGTGAGGCAATTGCTGTGGATCATTATCGCAGCTTTGTTGGCGCTGTTCGCTGCGCCGCTCAGCGCAGACGAGCTTCGCCCAGCGGTGATCGAACTGACCGAACGCGAAACTGGTCTTTGGATGCTGGAGTGGAAGTTGCCGGTGGTAGCGACGCGGGGCGAGACCGCAGCACCGCGCGCGCAACCGGTGATCCCGGCGAACTGTGAGATTACATCAGAGCCGGTCCAGCGAGCGGCGCCATTGGCTTTGCTCGGTCGTGCAAATTTGCGCTGCGAAGACATGTTGGCTGGGGAGACTTTCGGACTTACCCAATTGTCCGGCAATTCCGATGCAATTGCGCGGCTGGTCCCGCTGGATGGCGGAGTTCAGTCTTTCCGCCTTACCGCCGCGATGCCAACCGCGACCATCCTGGCTAAACCAAGCAGTGTTCAGATCCTGCGCGATTATTTTGTCATCGGTGCGCAGCACATTCTGTTTGGCTGGGATCATCTGTTGTTCGTCATTGCGCTGGTCGTTTTGGTGCGAGTGCCATGGCCTGTGGTGAAGGCTGCCACTGCCTTCACAATTGCTCATTCGATCACGCTTGTGGCGACAACATTGGGATATGCTGGTTTGCCTAGCCGCCCCGTTGAGGCTTTAATTGCGCTGTCCATCGTATTTCTCGCGGTAGAGGTCGCATTGGTACTGCGCGATCCGGATCGGCAGACCTTCACGCAGCGGGCCCCGTGGTTGGTCGCTTTTGGGTTCGGTCTGTTTCACGGTTTTGGATTTGCGGGTGCGCTTTCAGAAATCGGCCTACCCCAAGGCGAGATTATAGCGGCCTTATTGGCCTTCAATATCGGTGTGGAAGCGGGGCAATTGCTGGTGATTGCTGCCCTGATCGCTATTCTGGCACTGTTGAAGCGATCTCTGCCAAAGGCTGAACTTCCAGTAATCCGTCTCGCCACTTATGGCATTGGGATCACCGGCAGTTTCTGGCTGATCGAGCGAGTGGTTGGTTAGTTCCCCTCCGCCAACATTTCCGGCGCATCACCGCCAAGTGACTGCCACAACACAATTCGCGCACGTTCTGCTCTTCCGATAGCTGCCGCTGCATTCTCGCCGCTGGCATCTGCCGCGCGGCGCGGGTCGAGCACTTCGAGGAAACTGGCCAATCCGGCGCGATAGCGATCATTGGCGAGCGTAGCGGCGCGCTCCAATTGGTCGCGTTCACGGATAGCCAACGCCGCTTCGTTGTCAGCAGCTTCGATCATACCATAGGCAGCTTCAGCATCGCCCAACGCCTGAAAAACGGCCCCGCGATAGGCCTGAAAAGCGATGCGTTTGTTAGCCGCTGCACCGTCAATCTCAGCTTCAATCCGCCCGAAATCGAGCAGCGGTCCGGCAATTCCGGAAGTGAGTGTGCCGACTACCGAATTCTCGTCAAAGAGATCTTCGGGATCAAAAGCGAGCAGGCCGACGACAGCCGACAGCGTTAAGCGCGGAAAGCGCGCACGTGCAGCGGCGGCTAGGTTGGCATCGGTTGCAGCCAATTCAGCCGCAGCAGCCACGACATCGGGACGGTTGTTCAACAATTCGGACGGCAAACTGACTGGACGTGCACGCGGGTTAAACGCAGGCCCACCTTGCTCCAAAGCTTCGTTCACAGCCGCAGCATTTTGGCCGGTGAGTGTAATTAACCGTCCGACGACCCGTACGCGTTCGCCTTGCAATGCCGCAAGCCGTGAACGTGACGCGCTGGCCGCGGCTTCTGCACGGACTCTGTCGAATCCGGGTGCAATGCCAGCTTCTTCACGGATTCTAGCAAGCTCAGCCAGTTGGCTTGAGGCGCTCACGTCATTCTCAATCGCAATCTCGCGAGCTTCGAGGACCCGCCAATCAACAATACTACCCGCGATCTCAGCCAATAACGCGATTCGCACCGCAGCGGCAGAGGCATTGGCGGCGTCTATCCGGGCGACGGCCGCGCGTTCCTGAGCGCGCAATTGTCCGAACAAGTCCGTGTCCCAACTGGCAACCAGGTTCCCACCATAGGACGTTTGCGATGCGGGTACGAAAGCAGCTGAACTTCCGCCGAACCGACCGGTGTTGATCCGGGTTTGCTGGACCGCCGCGTCTGCGCTGATATTGGGCAAACGCTCGGCCCCTGATCTGGCAGCATTCGCGCGGGCAGCATCAACTCGGGCTAAGGCTTCGGCTAGGCTCGGTGCATCACTGAGCGCAGCACTGGCCAGTTCGAGGAATGCGGCATCGTCGATGGGCAGAAGTTCGTCGAGCCTAGTGTTAGTTGGGGCGTCGGGTTCAAAGAAAAACGATTCTGGCAGCTCTGGAGTAGGTGTGGCGATTTCGGGCGGAGGCCCCGCGACACAAGCAGCCAGCGATGCCAGCAGGCCAAGGGAGCTAATCCGCGCTAATTTGCGATACGGAAGACGCATCATTGCTTTACTCCCCGCTGTCTTCATCGTCGTCTTCGTTCACAGCTCTTTCCGCTGCCGGGATGAATGCATCAATCTGCTGACCGACCCGGAACACATCGCTCTCTGCGGTTTGGGGTAGAGCATAGATCAGTTGGAGCACGCGTACATCGACCCGTTCAGAAGCGCTGTTGGTGAGCGAACGCTTGGGCACAACCTGCGGCTCAGCCCGGACAAAGGCGGCTTCGACCTGAATTTCTGCCGCACCGCGCGGAGAAATGATGGCGGGCGCGCCCAAATTTACTCGAACCGCTTCGTTTTCATCAATATCGACACGGATATGCAGGGGGTTGGTTTCGCCCATCTGGATAAAAGGCAGACTGTTCCCACCGCCTTGAGTTGAGACAAATTCGCCGGGGCGGATATTTACGGCCAGGATCTCACCTGCAATTGGCGCGCGCACGGTTAGGCGTCCAATTTCGGTCTGTGCACTGCTCGCTTGCGCTTGGGCGGCATTCAATCGCGCACGCGCAACTTGAAGACGACTTGCGGCAGATTGCGCTTCGCCTTCGGCGCGTACCACTTCGCTGCGGCTGACGGCTGCCGGATCGGATAGACCTTCATACAAGGCAAGCTGCTGCCGCGCTGTGCTTTGCGCGGTCTGCGCCTCGCCGATGGCTGCACGGGCTTCCCGGATTGCAGCACTGGCCTCGGATAAGCGAGCGCGGGCTGCACGGTCATCCACCAGGAACAGCACTTGACCTTTCTCAACCCGGTCACCCGGAGCAACGCGCAGATCGCTCACCAGTCCAGAAAGTGCGGAGCCAATGTCGATGATTTCGCTGGCTGGTTCAACAAGTCCAACGCCCGCCACCCGTGCAGCATTGGCCAATTCTCCAGTCGCCTTGGGGGGCTGCCTTTCAGGTTCGCTGATTTCGCGGTCAGGTAGGTCCGCGTAGATGAAAATCGCCGCACCAATGATGCCGACAATTGCTAGGATGGGCAGAATTTGACGCGAAAAGCTCAGATTTGACGGCAAGAAGGCCATATATTCCTCGGAGTTGAATAGGGGCGTTTAATGATCGACCGGCATCTCAATGCCGTCATGCGTGACCCGGCCGTCCTCAAGCACAAGGATACGGTCGGCGAGGTCAAAGATACGATTGTCGTGCGTGACAATGATGCAAGCGCGATCGGGCGCAACCGCAACGTCGCGCAGCAAATCCATCACTCGGCGGCCCGAACTGGCATCGAGTGCTGCAGTTGGTTCATCGCACACGACAAGGCGTGGTTCATGGACGAGGGCACGAGCGATGGCGACGCGTTGTTGCTGGCCGCCCGACAACTGATTTGGCAGTTTACTGGCTTGATCGCCGATATTGAGCTTTTCGAGCAGCTCGGTCGCTTTGGCGCGCGCGGGTTCAATCGCCATTCCCTGCGCGATGAGCGGGACGGCAGCATTGGCGGCGGCGTCAATTGAAGGGATGAGATTATATTGCTGGAAGATAAAACCGATATTCTGGAGCCGAAAATTGACCAACTCGCTATCTGACAGGCCGTAGATATCGGTGCCAAAGACCTTCACTTCGCCTTCTGTCGGCCACAGAATTCCGCACATGATCGAAATTAGCGTTGTCTTGCCCGATCCACTTTCGCCGACGACATAGGTCATTTCTCCTGATTGAATATCAGTGTCGATCCCATGAAGTACGCGGATGGTTGATTGGCCCGCCTTGAAATCACGCGTGATACCTCGCGCGCAAATCGCGGCCACGTTTTCTCGCCCAGAATGATCTTTGGCCATGTCCACTTCGTTCACCGGAACACCGATGCAGGTTCAGTGCTCAGGACGCTACGCAGTGCAAGCCATCCTGTTATCGCAAGGATAATGATGACCGCTCCGAGACTGATCAGCGGAATCTGCCAGGGAATGTAGAATCCTTTGAAGAACGGGTTCCCGGAAAAGCTCCATAGGAACAAAACCGTGCCCATAACACCTAAGGCATAGCCGACAAAACCGACCAAGCCAGCCTGTGCTGCGACCATCCGCATTATCTTGGAATTGGTCACTCCGATCGCCTTTAATGCACCAAATTGTTTGATATTGTCGCGAATGAAGAGGCTGAATGTCAGACCAACAATAGCGACGCCTACTACGAAACCCAGAACTACGGTTATCCCGAAATTGGTTGGGATACCGGTGTTCTGGATGATGAAATCGACCCCAGCTTGCGCAAATTCACTGCGCGTTTCTGCCTTCAACCCGGTCTGGTCTTCAATCCGCTGAGCGACCTCTTCCGCTGACAGGCCGTCGCTCACTCCAGCAAGCACAAAGGTCAAGCGGTTGCGCGTGCCGGGCACATAATTCAGTGCCTGGCTATATTTTGTGTAGAGCGTGACTTGGCTTGTGAAAGTCGGGATGGAATCGGCAATGCCCCTGATGACAGCGCGCTGATCATTCAACTCAAGCCGCTGACCAATCGGGTCTTCGCCATTTTCAAACAAATTTAGGACCCCGCCATCATCGATGATGACCGTATCGGGACGCGATAGATTAGATTTTTCGCCCTCGATTAGCCGTTCAGGAAGGCCGATCAGGCTGGCGTCGTCAACACCAACTATTGCTACGCCTTCAAGATCACCTGACCTAGTGCGAACGGATGCGCCCGCCCGTAGATGCGGGACTGCCCATTCAACACCTGGCACCGACCGCACTTCATCGAGCGCGGTTGTCGGCATGGCAAAGTTTACCTCAGTGGTGCGGCTGACCGGGTCCATGACCCAAATTTCAGCTTCGGGTGCATTATACACGCCGCTCGCGCCGCGTTCGATGAGGTTGACGAAAATCGTCAGTTGCTGTGTTATCAGCAATGTCGAAAAGGCAATGCCAAACAACAGCCCATAGAATTTCTGAGTGTCGCCTGTAAGCATGCGGATGGCAATCCAAAGCATGTGGCGGTGAACCTTTGCTGGGCAAGGGGGTTGCGGAATGTCGTGTTATACGACATTAGTGAACGATAGCGTTTAATTGTACGCCGTCGTTCATTTTGTCAATACCCAATTTGAAACAGGTTTCTGCACGTTGAATAAAAGTTCGGAAAAAAAGAAACCGGGCCGTCCGTCCGATCAAGCAAAGCGTGAAGCGATTGTTGAGGCGGCAACGCGGCGGTTTTTCGCCAATGGATTTGCCGCGACCTCGATAGAGCAGGTGGCAGCCGACGCCCTGGTTTCGAAAGTCACGATCTACAATCATTTCGGCGACAAGCGCGCTCTGTTTGCGGCGTCGGTTGAGCGCGAATGTGCGAAAATGGGTGGCTATTTCAACATTGACGAAATGTCCGAAGGGTCAATCCGTGAGCGGTTGATGGTGATTGGCCAAGCAATGTTTGAGTTCCTTTCCCGACCGGAACTGATTCAGTTTGATCGCCGGATTGCTGCGGAAACTGAGCATGATCCGGCAATTGGCCTCGCGTTTTTAGAGGCTGGCCCTTGGCGGATGAAGGCCGCGTTCAGCGAATTCCTCGCATATGCTAGCGCTGAGGGTGAATTGCTCATCCCAGATCCGCAGCTTGCTGCGGAGCAATTCGTATCAATGGCAAAAGGCATGGGCGATCTCGAACGCCGTTTTGGTTCTTTGCCAAGTGATGAAGAGAACGCAAACCGCATCGCGGGAGCTGTTGACGTTTTCTTGGCTGCTTATTCCCCTTGATGAACTGCTTGGTTTGAAGCAGGCTTCGTCATCGAGAAATTGGATCACGCTGTGCGAAAAATCGAGCGTTGCGTTCAATTGCTTGTTATCTTGCCATTCACAGGTCTGATCCTACATTACTGGTCGAGAAAGGAATCCGACGCATGAGCGATCAAAACGACCCCAACGAGCAGCCTCCAGAGGGCCAGAACCCGTGGATCAGGCAATTGATGATCTGGGGCGGCATCTTTTTGGCGTTGCTTTTGGTGGTTTCGATGTTTGGCGGTAACGGCCAACCGGCAGGTGAAGCGATCAATTATTCGGAATTCCGGGACAGAGTCGCGGCAGGCGAGGTTGAAGAAGTGGCGTTGGGCGAAGACCTGATTACCGGCACGCTAAAGGACAACAAGACATTCAGCACGATCCCTGTGCCTTCCGACACGCGGCTTACCACGCTGCTTGAAGAAAATGACGTTAAATTCAATGGTGTAGAGCGTGAACAACCCAATATGTTGCTCTACATTCTGATCCAGTCGCTGCCCTTTATCCTCATTCTCGGCATTGCGTTCTTCGCACTTCGCCAAGTACAAAAAGGCGGTGGCGGCGGCGCCATGGGCTTTGGCAAATCCAAGGCCAAAATGCTGACCGAACGTTCGGGTAAGGTCACGTTTGAAGACGTTGCCGGCATCGACGAAGCTCGCGAAGAGCTAGAAGAGATCGTCGAATTCCTGAAAGATCCGCACCGTTTTTCAAAGCTGGGCGGACAGATACCTAAGGGCGCCTTGCTAGTTGGCTCGCCCGGCACTGGTAAAACGCTTCTTGCGCGTGCGATTGCGGGTGAAGCAGGTGTGCCGTTCTTCACCATTTCGGGTTCGGATTTTGTCGAAATGTTCGTGGGCGTCGGCGCAAGCCGTGTGCGCGACATGTTCGAGCAGGCCAAGAAGAACTCACCTTGCATCGTCTTTATCGATGAAATTGATGCGGTTGGGCGTTCGCGTGGTCACGGGCTTGGCAATTCAAACGATGAGCGTGAACAGACGCTCAACCAATTGCTGGTCGAAATGGACGGTTTTGAGGCGAATGAAGGCATCATCATCATTGCCGCAACCAACCGTCCTGACGTTCTCGACCCCGCGCTGCTGCGTCCGGGCCGCTTTGATCGTCAGGTTGTGGTGCCGATCCCTGATATTGAAGGGCGCGAAAAGATTCTCGACGTGCACATGAAGAAGGTTCCGCTTGCTCCTGATGTGAACCCCCGCACGATTGCACGCGGCACTCCGGGCTTTTCGGGCGCTGATTTGGCGAACCTCGTCAACGAAGCAGCTCTGCTCGCAGCTCGCCGTAATAAGCGGTTGGTTGCTATGCAGGAATTCGAAGATGCCAAGGACAAAGTGATGATGGGCGCGGAACGTCGCTCCATGGTTATGACCGATGACGAGAAGAAAATGACCGCCTACCATGAGGCAGGTCACGCTCTAGTCAGCATCAATGAAGAGGCCTCTGACCCAATCCACAAGGCGACCATTATCCCGCGCGGCCGTGCGCTGGGCATGGTGATGCGCCTGCCAGAGCGGGACAGCTATTCTTACCACCGTGACAAGATGCATGCGAACCTTGCCGTCGCAATGGGCGGACGTGTGGCCGAAGATATCATCTTTGGGCACGATAAGGTTTCCAGCGGTGCATCGGGTGATATCCAATATGCGACCGATCTGGCGCGCAATATGGTCACCAAATGGGGTATGAGCGAAAAACTTGGTCCACTGCAATATGAGCAGAGTCAGGAAGGCTATCTCGGCATGGGTCAAACCGCACGCACGATGGGTGGGGCGGAAACGAACAAGATGATCGACGCTGAGATCAAAGACTTGGTCGAATCAGGCCTGAAGCGTGCGACCAACATCTTAACCGAACAAGAAGACAAGCTGCACGTACTCGCTCAGGCGCTGCTCGAATATGAAACTTTGTCGGGTGAGGAGATCGATCAGCTGATGAAGGATGGCACAATTGACCGCCCTGATGAGCCGCGTGGTCCGACCCCGCTTAAACCAACACAAGGATCCGCCATTCCAAGGGCTGGAAAGCGGTTTGGCAATAAGGGCGATGAGGCTCCGCAAGGGGCGTAGCTGATAATCCCAGGGATTGTGACGGGCGCTTTGGCATTGGCCAGAGCGCCCGTTTTAATTTGTGCTTCAGAAAGCGCCGATCAGTAGCAGCGCCTGTAGGAACAGCGCCAACACGATGTTGATGAAGAAAAACAAGGCAGCAAACCGCCATATCGCGGAGAAACGCCTGAGATCGTAAGTGTGCCTCAATTGCTTATAGACATGTAGAGGCGCTGCGATGACAAAGATCAAAATGGCCCATCCCGATCCAAGCGGGCTCACCCAGACAAGCGACATGATGATGAACAACAAAGACATAAAGCCAAGCGAATAGGTCACAAATACTGCGTGATCATACGCCTTAAAACGCCGCTTCCATGCAAAAAGCAACCATACAAAAGGGATGGAAAAGGGGATTAGCAACCAACTGAATTTGTAGCCGTTTGCCTGCATTTTATAGAGCATCATTTCCGGATTCTCTTGCCACTTCTTGATGATACCTTGATCGAGAACTTCAATCCCGGTCAAATTCCCATCACTGCCCCCGCCGGGAAGGCTAAAGGACGTTGTGAAATTTGAGGCGTCTTCGGATGTTGAATTCTCTCCTTGAACCTCTCCTCCTTCCAGCATGCTTTCAAGAATCGAAAGCTCCTGCTCCAATTCCTGGCGCTGTGGGTCGTTATCGGGCAGCGCGCCAATCTCGCTTTGAATTCGTTCAGCTTCGGCCAAACCTTCCGCTCGGATACTTTCAATAGGTGTGTCTAAATCAAGGTTGGTTGGCGTGCTTAGACCAATCATCTGGAACACGGCGAACATTGCGAAGACGCTGAACAGGAACATCGCCATAGGGCTAACGAATTTGACGCGCTCTCCGTCGACATAGCGGCGGGTCAATTTGCCGGGTTTGAAGATCAGCAGCGGCAAGGTGCGCCAGAACTTCCCGTCAAGGTGAAGGACACCGTGAATTAGATCATGAAATATGGCAGTTAAGGATCGATGGACATGTGCTTTTTGCCCGCATTCAGGGCAATATGTCGAAGCCACCATCGCCCCGCAATTGGAACAGTCTACTGACGCGGAGCCTTCACCATCAACATCTGCTCTGCCGGTTGCAGGTTCCACCGCGCGGCCAGACAGCGCGCCCTCGACCACTCCACCAATGCCTTCGGCAATGTCGCTCATTCTTGCTGCCCCTGTTGCGTCGCTCTTGCCTATACGGATCCGGCATCGATTGCCAAATGGGTAAGGTTTAACGCCTGGCCAATTTGCGTTCGATTGCAGTCCAAAGTTGGGCAAAGGAGCGCGTGGCTGGCGAACGCGGGGCAAAGGCACCAACTGGCCGGCGTTCAACTGCGCATTGCTCAATCGCGCTGGCAAGGGGAACAATGGGCCAGCTTGGATTTGCGGCTCGCGCATCTTTGTGCAGCGTGCGGCGCATGTCGATCATGGATAAAACTGGCAGAATAGGCGGGTGCCCTTTGCCGCTGCCGCGCACTTCTGCGATCACCTGTTCAAATGCGCGTGTTGATAGCGGCGATGGCGGAAGTGGGACGATCACCAGATCGGCCGCACGCATCGTTTGCGCGCTGATTTCGTTGAGGACCGGCGGGCAATCGAACAAGATGCGGTCATAGTCTTTGGTCAACCGCTCAGTTATCTTGGCCAATCGCTTTTTCTTGCCGATCCGATTGAACTGGCGGTCCAGATTTCTGATGCTTTCGTCAGCGGGTAGCAAATCGAGTCCGGGAAAGTCGGTTTTCTGGATCAACTTGCTGGGATCGCGGGTCTGATCAAACACGCTGCCTGCGGTACGCTTCTTTTTAGGGTCTACGCCGAGCAGAAACCCAGACCCGTTTGCGGGATCAAGATCCCAAAGCAGTGTTTCGCGGCGCGAGATAGTGGCTGCGCACCAGGCTAAGTTGACCGTGAAAGTGGTTTTCCCCACTCCACCTTTGACACTGTAGACTGCGATCGAGGCCATGGTCCTGCGCAATTCTCTCAATTGAAGGTGAGGAACACCATACACTTCAGACACGAAAAAGGCCGCCAATCTGGCGGCCTTTTCATTTCGGGACATAATGTGCCCGAGAATGTGAGGGCCTTACCCTTCGTAATCGGCACCGATCGATGTCGAGCGTGTAGGAGCGCTTGCGGTGATCCGCAGGGCTTCAGCCGACTGGCTCAAGGAACCGATTTCATCGGCATCGTCTTCATCATCGGGTAGGATTTTCTGCAGGCCGGTGATGAGCGATTCTTTCAGTTCCTTAGGCTTAACCGTCGGTTCCGCGATTTCGCGCAAAGCGACAACTGGATTTTTATCCCGGTCGCGGTCGAGAGTCAGCTCGCTGCCGCCAGAGATTTCGCGTGCGCGCTGTGCGGCAAGCAGGACAAGGTCGAAACGATTCGGAATCTTGTCGACGCAATCTTCAACGGTAACGCGTGCCATCGTGGGCCTCTTAAAAATAGAATTTCTGAAGGAGCGCAGCACCTAGGTATCAGGTGTGCCAAAGTCAAGGAAATGCGGATTCGACTGCCAAGTCTAATTACGTTGCCCTTAACCTTCACCCCAGCTCGAATAGTCGCGCAAATTGGGCGAGGTGAACTTTGTGAATTCAGCCTGGAACAAGAGCGGGACGTTGCCGGTTGAGCCATGCCGCTGTTTTGCGACATTGAGCGCCGCCTTGTTCTTGATCAGCTCATATTGTTCTTCCCATGCGCGATATTTTTCGACAGCATCAGGAGGGCTGGTTTCATCAGGAAAATCTGGACGACTGGATTCGAGATAATAGTCGTCACGGTAAACGAACCAAACCATATCTGCGTCTTGCTCGATAGAGCCCGATTCCCTTAGATCTGACAACATTGGGCGTTTGTCTTCGCGCTGCTCAACCGCCCGGCTTAGCTGGGAAAGCGCGATCACTGGAACGCTCAGCTCTTTGGCAAGCGTTTTGAGCCCCCGGCTAATCTCAGAAATCTCATTGACGCGGTTGTCATTGGCGCGACCTGACCCCTGTAGCAATTGTAGGTAGTCCACCACGATCAAGCCAATATCGTGTTTCCGTTTAAGCCGCCTTGCCCGGGTGCGGAGCCCGCCAATGGTGAGTGCTGGCGTATCATCGATATATAGCGGTAATTCGGCCAAACGTTGGCTGGCGAAGCTCAATTTCTGGAAATCTTCCCGGCTCATTTTGCCGCTGCGAAGCGCTTCAGAGCTAATCTCTGACTGTTCGGCCAGGATACGAGTGGCGAGCTGATCGGCGCTCATTTCCAAACTAAAGAAGGCAGCGGGCGCGCCGTAGTTGAAATCGCCGCCATCGCGCTCCCAATCCAAATGGGCTTCTGCGCAATTGAACGCGATATTGGTGGCGAGTGCTGTCTTGCCCATGCCTGGACGGCCAGCGAGAATGATAAGATCGGATTCGTGAAGACCCGCGGTTTTCTGATCGATCGTTGCTAGCCCGGTAGTCTTGCCAGAAAGGCCACCGCCGGAATTCATCGCGGCTTCTACCATTTTGATTGCGGTCAATGCGGCATCACGGAAAGTCGAAGCGTCATTGCCGGTCGCGGCGCCTTCGGCGACCTTGTACAGGTCAGCTTCGGCCTGCGAAATCCGCTCCATCGGATCTGTTTCTTCCGAGGTATCCATCGCTCCTTCGACCAGCCCACGCCCGACGCTCACCAGTTCTCGCAGCAAGGCAAGGTCGTAGATTTGCTGCGCCAATTCACGCGGAGCGAGCAAGCCAGCTCCGTTCGCGGTCAATTGTGCGAGATATTTGGGTCCGCCCAATTCCTTCAACGCCTCATCAGCCTCAAAATGCGGACGTAATGTCACTGGCGATGCAGTCGCGTTGCGCTCAATCAGTGCAAGGATTCGGGTAAAAATTCGCTCATGCAGTGGCTCAAAGAAATGATGCGGCTGAATCGGCGTCTGTAATTCCTCAATCACCCGATTGTCGATCAAAACGGCGCCCAGAAATGCCGCTTCTGCCTCTAGGTTAAAAGGCAACTTGCGTTCGGTGTCTGATGCGTCGGAAATGAGCGAGAGTTTTTCGGGTTCAGCCATGGCGCCTAAATGGTCGCTTGCCCCCTATTCGCGCAAGCCGGTTCGAGCGAATATATTTCTACATTCCTCATTCGCGCTGTGGATAGCGGGGATTGCGGAACAAAGTCGGCCCCGAAGTGCTTGAAGTGTAGCCCTCTTGTCTGCGAAGGCGGTATTGTCATGATCGACACGCCATCAGCAACCGCGACTCAGCCTTTAGGTACGCATCGCATTTCTCATATCGATCTCGATGAAGAGACGATTTTGTGGCGCAATGCTGATGTCGAACAAGAACGCCGGGTCGCGATCTATGACCTAGTGGAAGAGAACACCTTCAGACCGGTGCGAAGCGCTGAACGCGGCGCCAAAGGACCTTATCGGTTGCGGTTGGGTGTGCGCGATGGACGTCTAGTGATGGCGATTGCTGATTCAGGCGAGAGCGAGCTTGAAACTCTATTGATCGGGCTTGCGCGTTTCCGCCGTCCGATCCGTGAATATTTTGCGATCTGTGATAGTTATTATCAGGCGATTCGTAAGGCAACACCGGCAGAAATTGAGACGATCGACATGGCTCGACGCGGTATCCACAATGATGCCGCTGAACTGTTGGTCGAAAGATTGGAGGGCAAAATCGAAACCGATTTTGCCACAGCACGGCGACTATTCACGCTGATCTGCGTATTGCACATAAAGGGCTGATGCAGAGAGATGGTCCGAACCAATAGACGCAAGAAAAAGGGTAATGTGCTTCGCCGTTGGGTCTTTCACGTGATTGCGCTGATCGTGCTGATAGCTATCGGTTTTGCCGGTTGGCTGTGGTGGGATATGCGCAGCTGGCGGCCTGATGTTATGCTCTATCCCGAACAAGGTGCCCTAATCGCAAGCGGTGCATCGGGCACACGATTTGAGACTTTGGGCGCGATCGGGGCGGACTTTGTTTATCTTGAGCTGGCCGGGGCCAACGCCGCGCCAGATCCAGGTTTTGCAGGAAGGCTATCGGCAGCTCTCGCATCGGGTATGCAGGTCGGGATTGTCCAGCCGTTTGATCCCTGTTTGCGCGCTGATGAGCAGTCTGCACGCTTTACACGGATGGTGCCGCGCAACGCCGATTTGCTGCCTCCCGCGATTGCGTTGGATCGCACTGCCATTGGTTGTGATCCAGCGGTAAGCGATGCTGCGGTCGAAAGCGAACTGATGACGCTAGTAAACCAGATCGAATTGCATGCGGGAAAACCGGTGATACTTCGGTTGGGCAGCAAGTTCGAAACGCGCCACCGCACCGCGCGCAGCACTGCGCGTGACCTGTGGCTTTTGCGCGACCGGGCAAAGCCTGATTATGCAGGACGTCCATGGCTGTTATGGAGTGCTAACAGCCAATTGATAAGCGAAGCCTCTGAGGAACCGATTGAATGGGTGGTGGTGCAACGATGACCGTATCTACCGATATGGAAACCAAACTCGTCGCTGCTGCTCGCGAGGCCGGTCAACATGCCTATGCGCCCTATTCGGATTACCATGTTGGTGCTGCGCTTCTGTTTGAGGATGGCGCCATAATAACTGGAAGCAATGTCGAGAATGCGAGCTATGGTCTGGCGCTTTGCGCCGAAACCATAGCGGTGTCGCGCGCATTTGGCGAAGGGCGAAGGGGCGGACTGCAAGCGGTCGCCATAACGGGGCCAGCCGATAAAGGCGACGGCAGTCCGATCACACCGTGCGGACGGTGCCGGCAAGTGCTTAATGAGATCGCGCAACTTGGCGGCACAGACCCAATGGTTCTGTGCGTCGGCAAAGATGAAACTCGCCGGGTGGCTTTGTCAGAATTGCTGCCGCACGCCTTTGGTCCGGCGCATTTAAACAGTGGCTTAAAGTAAAAGGGCCGGAAATTTCATCCCGGCCCTTCCTAGTTTCTTATTTCCGATAATTCGGATTAGAGTTTGGTACCCAGAGTGACGGCTACTTGATGGCGGTTCCCGTTCACTTCTGCGTTTAGTACGTCGCTAAAGTTGTAGTTAGAATAGCGATATTCAACGCGACCGACAAATCCACCGAAATCGTGTTCAACGCCAAATCCTAAACGCACTCCTTCAAGATTGCTGACGAGGTCAGCATCGACATTCGAGTAACCTGCTTTGAGGTAGAACGTGTCGTTATCATCCGCCTCGTAACCAAGGCGCAACCCGCCATAAATGTCGAGACCTGCGCCGCCGAAATCGTCGCCGATCGTGGTGTCAGTTAATTCGACTTCGACGCCGATGATCGTCTTACCGGTGTCAATGTCATAGCCTGCGGTAACTCCGTAAACGAGCCCATTTTCGGCATCGTCGACTCCGCCAGCTTCCAACGTAACGTTATCAAAGCCAGCTACAGCACCAACGAAGATTCCGCCATTATCAACATCACCGGCATCGTCAGCGAATGCGGGAGTCGCACAGGTCGCTGCACCAGCAGCAAGCAAGATTGCGAATCTATTCATAAAAACTCCTAAATCATAACTGAAGTCGGACTGAAGTTTTTACTTGATGAGTTCAAGTTGATGCGATTGCGCATCGCAAGTTAGGGGTCTTGGTGTTGCTTCAATGCAACGAGCCCCAATCTAACGAGAGCCTTAACTGCACAGGGCTGATTATTTGCCTCTATTGCCCCAGCAAGTCACCCAGTGCACCGCCCAGATTGCCAACGGGGTTTTCGCGGAAGGTCCGCTCTTCATTCCCGATATAGGCAAAAATTCCGTCGAGCCCTTGATCGGTCACAGACCGATTGATGCTTTCGCGGTTTAGGCCTGCATTGCGGATGAAGCCGTGCTGTTCTGCCAATCCGTCAAACTGGCGATAGACACCAGCTTTATCGAGAGCGCCATCAATCAAAGGTTCCAGCCGAGAATGCAGGCGGTCGTTTGCAGAATTGCGCAGATATTGTGTGCCGCCATCATCTTCTCGAATAATTCCCGGCGCATCGTTGAATGAAAGTCCATCAATTGCGTCGCGGAAGATTGGCTTGGCTTCGCCAGCCGCTTCTCCTGTCGCGTCGTTAATCAACCGGGTGATGTCACCCAGTACACCCAAACGATTGCCAGCGCTCAACAACGATCCGAAGAGGCCACCGCTGCGCCCACCAAGGTTGCCGACAATTGGTAGCCCGATGCGGATATCTTCATCATCATAAAAAGCGCCGGGAACGGCTAGTTTATCGAGCGCGTTGTCGCTCGCTTTGCCAAGGATAGAGCCAAGGCCTAGTCCACCACCACCGCCCAGATCGCCTAGGTTTGGAAGGCCCTGCGCGCGCGCAGCTGCCGGTAAAACCGCTAAGGCTGCGCCAGCACCGAATCCTGCAAGAAGCATCCTGCGTCCGATCAAGTTCCGTCTTGCATGCATTTCCCGTCTCCTCTTTCGCCCAATCATAGCATAGGTCGGGCCAGACAGCCGGTAAAATTATGTAAGTTCAGCCCTTTGCCGTTTCGAGCCATTCGAGCAGCGCGGCAAGGCAATCTCGTGCCAGCAGTTTGCAGCGTTCGGGGGACCATCCTTGTTCGGGTTCTGGGAAGTCGGTTAGGTCTTTGTATGGCATTTCCAACGTCATCGCACAGGCACCATAGCGCTCAGCGACGAGATTGGTACTGATGCCAAGATTTGCTTTGCCCGCTGATGCCTTTGGATAGCCAAGTTTAGTTTGAAAATCAGGAGTGCGTCGGTCGAGGATGCGCTGGTAACGATAGAATTGCTCGCCATGCTCATCAGTCCAGCCCGGGATGCCTTCATACCCGGCAAGGAACACAGCCGGGATTGCTTCGTCGCCGTGCACGTCCATCGCGTAATCTACGCCGGTTTCATCCATTTTACTTCGTATCGCGAGCACTTCTGGCGATTTGACTGCGCTTGGCTCGCTCCATTCGCGGTTGAGATTGGTGCCCACGGCATTGGTGCGCAGATGCCCGCGCTTTGACCCGTCTGGGTTGCAGTTGGGCACGATATGCAAACGGCAGTGTTTACGCAGTCCGCGTGCCACCGGATCAGCTGGATCGGTTAGGCATTCTAAGGCACCTTCCATCCACCATTCTGCCTGAGTCTCTCCCGGATGTTGACGCGCATAGAGCCACACCTGTGTGTCACCTTCACCCATCTCCAGCATATCGAGCGGCTGCCCGTCGAGCGTGGTAGCAAGGCGCACAAGATCCACACCCTCGCTTGCTGCCGCTTCAGATATAAGATCGTGATGCCGCTCCATTGAATAAGGAGCAAAATAAGCGAACCAGCTTACATTGGATGCCGGGGCATACCGGATGGTGAGCGTGCCGTTGTCTTCGTTCTTGTCGAAACTGCTTGCTGCGCGCGCCCAATACTCGCGGTCTTCAGAAACGCAGGCGTCGTAGTCGGGCCAGCCACCGGTGAATGCGCTGTTGTTTAGATCGGTGATCTTGAGTTCAAGTTCCTCGCCCACTTCGCCGACCACACGAAAATGAAACCACTGTGCGAATTCGGACATGTGGTCTTTTTTGATTGCCATTTTGGCAGTGTGTCCGTCGATTGACAGCACGTTGATATTGCCGCTGTCAAAAGCCGCGTCGATTGCGATTTTAGTCATTGTTGCCCTTAAGATTATTGTTCGCGCAGATCGTCCACGTCGACGGTCACTGTTTCGCCATTGCCACCGGGAAAGTCGTTGAACAAGGCGGCAGCAAGTATCCGTGCGCTCGCATCCACATCCGAATAGGGTGACTTGATCGAAGTCGGTTGCTGAGCGCGACCTTCCCAAAGGCTTGCGCCATCAGGGCCAGTAATGCGCACCGAAAGTTCTGAAAGGACATTGGGAGCGCGATTGCCGCCGCCCAGATTTATGCCCAGACCCACGCCTACGCCGCTGCCATAGCTGCCCGTGCCGCCGCCGACACCAACGCTAACCGGTCCATTAGAGCTGGCTGCTGCAAGCGTATTGCGGCTGGTGCGAATAGAGGCGAGATAGACCGCCTGCGAAGAACCATCGAGCACGACTTCATAGCCAAGATCGGAAAGCTCATCCGCAACTGCCGCAGCAAAGGCATTGCGTGCGGTCTGATTTTCTACCTCGTCCGGAAAATCGAGCGTTATCGTCCCTTGCCCAAGTGGCACCTGTTGCTGACCAACAAAGCGGGTGACTTCAACCGGACCGGTATAAGTGCCTGCGCAAGCGGCAAGAGTTCCGGCGGTGAGGGTGATTATGGTGGCACGAATGATGCGGTCGATTCTTGGGGTTGCGGAGATCATGACGAGTATCCTCTCTGAGGCTCAATTATAGGTCAGTGATGCAGTTGTGCAAAACAAGGGCTATTCTTAGACCATGCTCACGCTTTTGCAGGTGAATGTCGATATGAGCGTGTGCATGTCTGAGACCTTAAAACCATCCGTTCTGGTTACCGGTGGCGCCGGATATATCGGCAGCCACGCGGTCCTTGCACTTAAAGATGCTGGCTGGCCCTTGGCGGTGATCGACAATTTGATAACCGGCTTTCGCTTTGCAGTGCCGGACGACGTACCGTTTTACGAAGGTGATATCGAGGATGCGGAGCTGTTGGCACGTATCTTTGCTGAGCAGAAGACTGGCGCGATCATGCATTTTGCGGGTTCGGTTGTGGTGCCTGAAAGCGTCACTGATCCACTCAAATATTATCACAACAACACCGCAAAGAGCCGTGCGCTTATTGAAACTGCGGTGAAAGCAGGCGTGCCGCATTTCATCTTCTCCTCAACCGCCGCGACTTACGGAATACCTGACGTTCCGGCAGTCAGTGAGGAAACGCCGCAGCGGCCCATCAATCCTTATGGTTGGTCAAAGCTCATGACTGAACAAATGTTGGGTGACACAGCGGCGGCACATTCGATCAACTTTGGCGCACTCCGATACTTCAACGTCGCGGGCGCTGATCCAAAGGCGCGAACAGGTCAGTCCACTGCCGGGGCAACTCATCTGATCAAAGTCGCTGTCGAATGCGCGTTGGGGCAGCGCGATAACGTGAGTGTTTACGGTACCGACTACGACACGCCTGACGGTACGGGGGTACGCGACTACATTCATGTCAGCGATCTTGCGGCTGCGCATGTTCTCGCAATGGAGGCTTTGATTGAGCAACCGAATCGCTCTCTCACGATGAATTGTGGATACGGTCGGGGCTTTTCCGTGCTCGAAGTTCTGGATGCAGTTGACCGTGTGACCAATCTCAAAATTGATCGCAAGATGGAGGTGCGGCGGGCTGGCGATCCGGATTCGCTAATTTCCGACCCATCACGCATCCGTTCGACCTTGCCATGGCGGCCGCAATACGCAGATTTGGACACTATCATCGGCCACGCGCTGCAATGGGAGCGCAAGCTAGCTGAGATGTCGTCTGCTTTTGGGGGAAATGGTTGACGTGAGCCGATTCGCCGCGTAGGCGCGCGCTTGAAATTTGCGGCATCGCAGAACATCTGCGGTGCCTGTTTTATTCTCGGGAAATAACCATGAAGATCCGCAACAGCCTTAAATCGCTGAAGAACCGCCACCGCGATTGCCGCGTTATTCGCCGTCGTGGGCGCACTTATGTTATCAATAAGACCAATCGCCGGTTTAAAGCCCGTCAGGGCTGATTGAGCGGATTGGCCGATCGCCCGGACGGGCGATCGTCGAAGAAACGTAGCGGCCCGCCTCCTTACCGGAGAGCGGGCCGCAGCCGTTTATGGGTCGGGTTTAGTGTCTGAGTGATTGAGGAGCAGTTGGGTTGGGTGATGTGACGAAAGCTGTGGTCTTTGATGTGGGGCGAGTGCTGTTCCATTGGCAATTGCGTTCTTTGTTCGAGAAAATCATCGAGAATGAAGTTGAACTGGACTGGTTCCTGTCCAACGTCATCACCGAAGAATGGCATTTTCAGCATGATCAAGGCGTCACTTTGGGTGAGATGCTACCAGCGCGAATCGCGGAATTCCCGGATCAGGCTCTGCGGATTGCTTCCTATGCTGCGCGCTTCAACGAAACGGCATCAGCTCCAGTTGATGGCGTGCACACCATTGTAAAGCGACTTCACGAAGGCTGCGTGCCGCTGTTTTGCCTTACAAATTTCGGCGGCGAACTATTCGCTCAGTTTAGCCAGGAGCATGCGATTTTTGACCTATTCGAAGATATCATTGTCTCGGGCATCGAGAAAATCGCAAAGCCTGACCCACGAATCTATGAATTGGTCGAGCAGCGTAGCGGTAGGCGCGGCGATGCCCTGTTCTTCACAGACGACAACCCTGACAATGTCGCAGCGGCAAAGGCTCGTGGTTGGGATGCCCACCTCTTCACCGATGCTGCGCAATTGGAGGCACAATTGCTCGGCGCTGGTTTCCTCGCATAAAAACACCCCCGGTCGCAGCGTCTGGGGAACGGGCTGCGCCGGGGGTGATGAGGTCCGTCCTAATGGAGAGATTCGGACGGAAATAGCGCGAGCGGTGAGGGGGATATGGCCCGCGAAGTCAGATCAATTGCCGTTGCAACGCGCCAGTTTGTCTTCAGCGAGCGCTTCTCCATCGGCGGTGAAGTTTACGATTTCGCCGAACTCACGTGAAAGGCCGCGGCAGACGCGCGAAGGGCGCGATGTACCCTTATTGGCGACACAGGTTGTGTCGCGGCAGTTCCAAGCGACGCCGCCAGCGACTGCGCGATTATCGTCGACAGATTGGGCGAGCGTTGCGGTGTAATAGGGGCCGCTTTGTGCAAAGGCAGGTGCAGAAGAGGTCGCAACACCAAAGCTTAGGCCGGTATATACCAGCGCGAGAGCCAAAACGACTAAACGGCCAGTGCGGGGGAGGGAGAGGGTCATTGTCATGTTCCTTATGATCAAAGGTGGATCGAATTTCTTGGGTACAAAGTTTCTTTTTGAAACCAGTTGCGAATCACTACTTATGTGATTAGGTTTCAGGTTGCAACTAAAAACTGAAATTATTTTTGAGCGACTTGGGCAGAGAATTCGCGAACGATTTTGTGATTGGCGCAGAACCAGCTAGATAGGTTGCAGGGAAAGGACTGATATGGGTGACCTGAGAGAACCACTACGCGAGTTGATTGATTGCGGCTTGCCGCAAGCGCTTGAAGTTATGGGAGAACGCTGGTCATTTATGATCCTGCGTGCCAGCTTCAATGGACTCAAACATTTCGAAGAATTCCTAAGTGAGCTCGGAATCGCACGCAATATCCTCTCTAACCGGCTGGCCAAATTGGTCGATCACGGCATTTTAAAGCGTGAGCCATGCGCCGATGATCGACGCAAAGTCGAATATCGCCTTACCGGAAAAGGGTTCGATTTGCTGCCCGCGATGATCTCGCTTCGCCAATGGGGGCAAAAATACGGCGCCGAATTCGTTTCGGAAGATCCAGTATTGGTTGATGCAAAAGATCGCCTGCCAATTGGCCCTGTATCGATCCTTGCCCATGATGGACGCGTACTCAGCCATGAGGATTTGTGGATGGTTCGCAAGGATGACCTTGGCAAACGCAGTGATGGGTCGATAGCGACATCAGGAGCTGGTACGAACACCGGCGACATCATCGATATCGAAGCCGCTAGAAAAGTCGCCGCCCGCTAAACCCCACTGCTGGCAGTTCCCAGCAACGCAGGATCTGCCCCACTAATGAGCGTTGCCATTGGCACCGACCTGTACGACATCTTGCGATCGACGTTCGGATTTTCCGAATTTCGTGGTCAGCAGGAAGCTGTCGTCAATCGCATCCTTTCCGGGGAGCACACACTTGCGCTGATGCCGACCGGCGCGGGTAAATCACTCTGCTATCAGCTTCCCGCGCTTGCACGAACAGGCACTGCCATCGTTATCTCCCCGCTGATTGCGCTGATGCATGACCAGATCCGCGCCGCAAAGGCTGTCGGTATACGTGCGGCATCGATGACTTCGGCAGATATGGACAAGGCGGAAACAGCGCAGCGTCTGCTCGCAGGCGAGTTGGATCTGCTCTATGTAGCTCCGGAACGCGCGACCACGTCCAGTTTCCTTTCTCTGCTAAATTCCGCCGACATTTCGCTGTTTGCAATTGATGAGGCGCATTGTGTGTCCGAATGGGGACATGATTTCCGCCCGGACTATCGCGGACTGCGTCCTATGCTTGACCACTTTGAGCATGTCCCGCGGCTTGCTCTGACGGCAACCGCTGATGAAACCACGCGCGCCGATATTCTGCGCCAGCTTGGTATCCCGCAGCAGGGTTTGATCAAAGCTGGCTTCGATCGGCCCAATATTCGCTATGCGATCTCGCCGCGCAACAATGTCGCAAAGCAGATTGCGGATTTCATTCAGCGCACCCCCGGCGCAGGGATCGTCTACGCGCAAAGCCGTAAGGCGACTGATGAATTGGCAGCAAAGCTTGCCGCAACTGGTCGGCCGGTCGGTGCATATCATGCAGGTCTGCCAGCTGAACAACGCGCTGCAACACAGGCCGCATTCGTTAAATCAGAAGATATGATCATGGTCGCAACCATCGCGTTCGGCATGGGCATCGACAAACCCGATGTTCGCTTTGTGGCGCATGCGGGCCTGCCCAAATCAACCGAATCCTATTATCAAGAAACTGGCCGCGCTGGCCGCGATGGTGACCCTGCCGAAGCGCAAATGTTCTGGAGTGCCAACGATTTTGCCAAAGCGCGTCAATGGCTGGGTGATGTTGAGGAGAACCGGCTGGAGGGTGAACGTGCGCGCCTAGGCTCGCTTGCCGCCTTGGTTGAAAGTGCAGGGTGTCGCCGCGCGATTTTGCTGCGGCATTTTGGCGAAGATCCGCCGCAAAATTGCGGCAATTGTGACAATTGCTTGGATCCGCCCAAGGTTCTCGATGTGACCGAGATCGCGCAAAAGCTGTTGAGTGCGGTGTATCGCACGGGACAGAGCTTTGGTATCGGCCATGTCGAAAAGGTGTTGCTGGGCCAAGCGGACGACCGTATCCGCCAGCGCGAGCATGATAGCCTGTCGGTGTTTGGCATACTTGGCGCTGATGACGCTCCCTTATTGCGTCCGGTAATGCGCAGTCTGATGGCCAATGAAATGCTAAAAACGACGGAGCATGGCGGGTTGGCGCTTGGGTCACATGCCGCCGAAGTGTTGCGCGGCAATCGGGCTGTGGCAATTGCCGAACCTCCTAAGAAAGTGGGCAAGCGCGGTCGCGGCGGAGCGAAGGCGGGTGCGGTGCCCAATCCAATCGGCGACCCTCTATTCGATGCGCTGCGCGAAAAGCGCAAAGACCTTGCCGCCGAACACAGCGTCCCCGCCTACATTATCTTCCATGACAGTGTGCTGCGGGCAATGGCAGCACAGCGGCCCGAGACATTGGCTGAATTGGGCGAAATTCAGGGTGTTGGTGCCAAAAAGCTGGAAACGTGGGGACCAGATTTCTGCGAGGTTATCTGCCAGTTTCAAAACTAGCGCGCCCGCCCGTCTGCGGCGCCTGCGCGGGTATAGTCGATCCTGATCCGCACCCAAGACCCCACCTGTGATCGTCCGCCAATCCGCGCAGGACGCACGCGAAACTGCCATGTTGCAGCCAGAACAGCGCGCCCTATCTGCGATCCTTGCGGGCTTTCCCCGATCAATTCACAATCTTCGACACGGAAATTCGGGGCTGTGCGGCAAGCAATCAACGCCGTGGCCGGGCCGGTGGCAGTGGACAGGTAACCAGCCAGTTGCTGCCGCGTCGGTTCGCGATACCAACGTGCTGCGTAAAGCGGTTCGCCATTGGATGCTGAGCCGACACGCTGACTGTCGCTGCCCGTATTGGAACCACCTGTGTCAGGTGGGCCGTAAACGCGCGCAGGTGCGTTGGCCGCAGGAGTGCGTGCGGGCGACTGAGTTGCGGGGGCGGGGGGCGTAGGCAAAGGCACTGGAGAGATCACCACCGGAGGCGCGGACAGAGGAGGGACAGGCGTGGGGTTGGCCTGCTGTGGTTCGGGCTGAGGTCGCGGATTGGGCTGTGGAACCGGTTCGGCGGGCTCGGTGGCGGGCTCGGCGGGAGCTTGGTCTACCGGTGCGGGTTCCTCTGGCCCGAAATCCTGTGCTTCGAATGTGGTGAGAGTTTCCGCCAACTCGCTTTCGTCGCGCCAGCCCCATCCGATTGCGAACAATAGCAGAATGAGCAGCAGCTCGATCAAAATCGCAAACGTCAGACTGGCGATACGCGCGCTTCGTGCTCCTTGTGCATCATGCGCAAGAAATCCCGATACTGTATCAGAATTGGTGGAGGCGGGCGCGTAATTGTCTGCCATGGCGGAGCCGGTACACCCAAAATATGCAGGAAATAAGGATTGTTACCCGTAAGTTCGTAACTCGAACCCAGCTAGTTACATGATTAGTTCACTGTCTACAGTAATTCCGTGGTCTCGCGGGTTGGCGGTATCGCATCGTTTGGGCGATAGCTCTCCGTCAGTTTTTTAGCGAGATCGCGTGTCAGGAGCGCGTTTAGAGCGTTGCCCAATGCTGGGTGCCTTTCACCCAATTTCCGGAGAGTCACGACGTCCCATTCGACATAGCGCACTCCCGAACCAGCAATACAGGTCGCAGTTGCTGCACTCTTCAACACAAAGGCAACCTCGCCGGTAAAGTTCCGCTGCGGCAGACGAAATCGGTGCTCGGCTTTGGTGACCGAGATGACGCCATCAAAGATGTAAAACAGGGAAGGGCTAGGCTCCCCTTCGCGTGTGAGCACCGATTCTTCATCGCTGGCCATATCCTGCCACTTCGCGACCTTGAGGATTTTGCGAAACTGACCTGGGCTGAGTGTTTCGAATCCATCGAACAGCCGCTTTTCATCATCAGTTAGGCGGAATGTCGTCCGCTCCAACAACACTTGGATCAGCACGTAGATATTGACTGCTATCAGCAGGAACCCAGTCATTACAGCATCCCACAAAGGCGGGTTTGGGACGAGCCAGTAGTAGAAATTGTAGATCACGCTCGAAATGATAATCATTACACGCAGCTTCAGCTCATCGCGGATGAAATAGCCGATCAACAGGATCGTCGCGGCGATATGGATCAGCCATGCAGGATCAAACACAGTTCAAATTGCCCCCCAGCAAAAAGGGGCGTTTTGAATGTTCAAGCCCCTGCTCGTCCTATCATTTGCCGATAAGAAAGTGCTTCTGCAATATGCACCCGTCCAACTTCGTCCGCACCAGACAGATCGGCAATAGTTCGGGCGACGCGCAGCATCCGTGTGTAGCTGCGCGCGGATAGGCGCAGTTTTTCGGCAGCCTGCATCATCAGGGAGCGGCCAGCATCGTCGGGGGAGGCGTGGCGTTCCAACCTGTCGGCTTCCAATTCTGCGTTAGAGCGCACTCCGCGATCTGTCGCTATGGCGCGCGCGCGCGCGACACGGCGAGCAACTTCTTCGCTGCCCTCTGCTGGCGGGGGTAGGGTTAGGTCCATCGCGCTCACCGCAGCGACTTCGACATGAAGATCGATCCGGTCGAGCAGTGGACCGGAAAGCCTCGCCTGATATTCAGTAGTGCAGCGCGGACCGCGTGCGCAGACATGTCCCGGCTCACCGGCATGACCACAACGGCATGGATTCATAGCTGCAATCAATTGCACCCGAGCGGGAAAAGACACATGGGCATTGGCCCGCGCGACATCGACTTTACCTGTTTCCAACGGTTGGCGCAGCGAATCGAGCACTGCGCGCTGAAATTCCGGTAATTCGTCGAGGAACAGGACGCCCAAATGCGCGAGGCTGACTTCACCAGGTCGTACTTTCAGCCCGCCACCCGTTAGCGCGGCCATGCTCGCCGAATGGTGCGGCGCGCGAAATGGGCGAGCGCGGCTGATACGGCCTGCGGAAAGCGTGCCGGCAACTGACTGGACCATCGACACTTCTAACGCTTCGGCCGGAGTCAGTTCGGGCAAGATACCGGACAGGCAGCTCGCAAGCAGGCTTTTGCCCGAACCCGGCGGCCCGACCATCAGCAGATTGTGCCCGCCAGCTGCGGCGATTTCCAATGCGCGTTTGGCGGTTTCCTGGCCTTTTACCTGTTTGAGGTCGGTAATGGGCGGTGGTTCCTCGACATCGCCGCGGGTCGGTTCGGGCAGAACCTGCGATCCCTTAAGATGGCCCAAAAGGCTGGAAAGATCGCGCGGTGCCAGAACCGGTATGCCGCTAGCCCATTTGGCTTCGGATCCTTGTTCAGCAGGGCAGATTAACCCCGCCTCGGCTGAACTAGCATGCAACGCCGCGATTAACACTCCCGGTGATGCAATAATACGGCCATCCAGGGACAATTCACCGACCGCGATCCAGTCGCCCAATTGTTCGGCATCAGTAACGCCCATCGCTGCCAGCAACGCCAGCGCAATCGGCAAATCATAATGCGATCCATCTTTGGGCAGGTCGGCGGGGGAGAGGTTTATCGTAATCCGCTTTGGTGGCAGCGCTAGGCCCATGGCGGATAACGCCGCCTGCACACGCTCACGGCTTTCGCTTACGGCTTTATCGGGAAGACCGACGATGGCGAAACGGGGGAGGCCAGACGCGACTTGGCATTGGACTTCGACCTGCCGTGCTTCCAATCCCAAATAGGCAACTGTCCGAACGAGCGCGACCAAGCGGTAATTCCTCAAATTGTTCCAGGACGGATTATCTCCGTTAATTACGATTGTGCGGAGTTAATAGTGGTTTGTCGAGCGATTAGACTGGCAAGCGCAAGAATTTTGCAAGCATAAACATTCGCAAAGCTTGAACGGAAGCAAATGTATTTCAACTGGCATGAAGCGATTTGCCGTATTTCTTGCTCTACTTCAGATTGCCTTTCTGGCGAACCCTGCTTTGGCGCAAGGTGCAGGAGCCTTTGGCTGCAACCGAACGGTTGCGACTGAGAGCTGGATTGAGGAATGGGATCCGACCACTGGACGCTGGGTCAAAGTTGCCGAAAGCGAAACAACCACGCATACGCCACAGGTCAGCCTTCCAAGCATTAGCATTCCAATCCAGACCACAATTGTGATGCAAGGTGAGGTGGTTCCCCAAAGTCGCACTGCCACACGCTACGCTCAACCGTTTGTCCGCAGGGACAGTGAAGTGATGCTGGCGCAATATGGGCCGTTTGTTGTGACCAGCGCGACCGAGGCCGCCATAGTGGGGCCGACGGACAGTTTTAGCCCGGCTCATTTCGATGCGATGCTGCGCGACTTCCCGCAACTAAGCTTGCTCGAAATGGTTGAAGCACCTGGCACGAACAACGACATTGCGAACCTCGCCGTTGGTCGCCGTATCCGCGAAGCCGGGATCGCCACGCATGTCCCTAATGGAGGTTCTGTGCGATCTGGCGCCGTTGAGTTGTTTCTGGCGGGCGCGGCACGGACCATGGATCAGGGTGCGGAATTCGCGGTACACTCCTGGCTTGACGATCACGGACGTGAAGCAGACGATTTCGCTGTCGATCACCCCTCGCACCGGCTTTATCTGGATTATTATGTCGAAATGGGCATGAGCGAGAAGCGAGCCCGCGACTTTTACGCGATGACCAATTCTGTTCCGCATTCAGAGGCTTTGTGGCTTGGAGCGCACGACCTGCGCCCGTGGCTGCGGTCTGAGATTGGACGAATCGAAGCCGCAAATATTACCGTCACTCAACCGCGCCTACCTACGGCCAAAATCGAGTGGGGCATGGTTGAGACCTTGGCGGTGGTTCCAATGATCGATTATGGTGATTTGAACGAGACAATTCTGGCGCAGCTAGACCTCTCACAGCTTGACTCAGTCTATGCTTTACCATAGTGGCGCGCGCCTGATCTGGACGTTTTTTTGAGCGTCCAACACATGGTTGCCGTTACCAAGGCCTGTCCAAGGTTTAGGATGCAGCGACAAACCAGAATATTGAGGACGATATGAAGCGGACTTTCCAGCCCAGCAATCTTGTGCGTGCCCGTCGGCATGGTTTCTTTGCCCGTAAAAAGACACCGGGCGGGCGTAAGGTTCTGCGCGCGCGTCGCAGTCGCGGTCGTAAGAACCTTTGCGCATAATGCTTTTCGCAGCCCATGCGGCTGCGATTTTCATGCTCTTGCAATCTGAAGATTGCATTGCTGCGAACGCCCATTAGGGCTCGCGGGCTCCCTTTCGGGGCCCGTTTGTCGTATGAATTGAGCCATGCCTCAAATTCTCACAAAACGTGCTGACTTCCTTTTGGCAAACAAAGGCCTGCGCAATGCGCGGGCCGGATTTGTGTTGCTTACCCGCCCGAATGGAGGTGAAGGATTGCGCTATGGCATTACCGTCACGAAGAAGATTGGCAATGCGGTGATACGCAACCGGATGAAGCGGCGTTTCCGGGAATTGCTTCGCGCGGCGCTTTCCGAACAGGGCATACCGGATCACGATCACGTGCTAATCGGGCGTGCAGGCGGAGTGGAACGCGATTTTGCGACTATGAGAGAAGAGCTTTCCAAAGCGCTGTCCCGTGCACGAGAAGGTATGGGCGACCCGAGCCGAGGACGTAGACCGCGGCGCGGCAATCGCAAGCCAGCCGGCGCGGAAAAGGCCGGCTCATGAAGTACATTTTTATCCTTGTCGCGCGCGCATGGCAGCTTGGTCCATCGCGGATATTGCCGTCAACTTGCCGCTATTCCCCCTCATGCAGCCAATACGCGATTGAGGCGCTTGGCAAATATGGTGCTCTCAAGGGTGGATGGCTCGCGGTAAAGCGTATAGGGCGCTGCCATCCATGGGGCGGACATGGCCACGATCCAGTTCCTTAAGGGCTGGAAAACTGGACTGTCATACCCAAATAACACACTCAATCACACCACCACGTAGGGTTTAATCTTGGACAATCAGCGCAATCTTCTGCTCGCCGTCGCGCTTTCTGGCTTGCTTATTATCGGTTGGTCATACGCGATGGAGGTCTTTTATCCGCAGCCGCCAGCAGCTGAGCTGGTTGAAGGTGCACCGGCGGTTGTGGCCACCGGCTCTGATGTTGCGTCGCGCGCTCCTGCAAATGTAGGCAGCCTTGGTGAAGCGGATGCTGTACCCGAAGGGCCAATTGATCTCGACGCTGCATTGGCCACGCCTAACCGCATTGTAATTGATGCTCCGCGTGTTGCAGGTTCGATCAATCTGGTCGGTGCTCGGATCGATGACATCGTGCTCAAAGATTACCGCGAGACAGTGGACGAGGATAGCGGCCCGATCCGTGTGTTTGCTCCGGAGCGCACTGACGCTCAGCATTTCGCGGAATTCGGTTTTGTTGTCGGCGGCGAACGCATGTCGAGCAGGGCAATCTGGCAGGCCGATGGTGATCGACTGACCGCCGATACACCGGTCACGCTTTCACGCACTGATGAGGCGGGCATCATCTATTCGATCCAATTGTCGATTGATGATCAATTCATGATCACTGCCGAACAATCGGTTCAGAACACCTCAGAAAATCCAGCGATCGTTCAGCCTTTTGCCTTTATCAAGAGGACTAGCGTTACCGCGACGCCGGACCAGTTTATCGCCCACGCCGGACCAATCGGTGTCTTTGGCGGAACGTTGCAAGACCCGCATGCCTATCATGAGCTTGCCGAACTCGGCCGTTGGACACCAGATGGTGACGCGTCTTGGCTTGGTTTTGCTGACAATTATTGGTTATCTGCGCTCGCACGCGGTGATGGTGAAACTGATAGCTCGGACTTTCGATCATTGGGCGATGATCTGTTTCGAGCTGATCTAATCTATAACAGCGTCACGGTCCCCGCTGGCGGTACGTTATCGGAAACGACTCAGCTGTTTGCGGGTGCCAAAGAAAGCGCTGTGCTCGACCAATACGAAGAGACCGGCGTCACCTATTTCGGCAAGGCGATCAGCTGGGGTTGGTTCGAGTGGTTTGAAAAACCGCTATTGCTGCTTCTCCGGTTCCTCAATGATCTGGTCGGCAATTTCGGTGTAGCGATCATCCTGTTGACTGTGATCATTCGCGGTCTGCTCTTCCCGATTGCGCAAAAGCAATTCGCTTCGATGGCAGCGATGAAGGCTGTTCAGCCGAAGATGAAAGCGATCCAAGAGCGCTATAAAGACGACAAGCAACAGCAACAGCAAGAGATCATGAAGCTGTACAAAGAGGAGAAGGTCAATCCGCTGGCAGGATGCCTGCCGCTGATCATTCAGATCCCGATCTTCTTTGCCCTTTATAAAGTCCTGATCCTCTCAATTGAAATGCGCCATGAACCGTTTGCCTGGATTTCCGACCTTGTTGGCCGCGATCCTGCAAACCTTGCGAATGCGCTGGGGTTGATTGGCATCAACATCCCAGAATATCTGATGATCGTATTCGGTATTGGCGTTTTGGCGGTTTTGCTGGGTGTTACGATGTGGTTGACCTTTAAACTCAACCCATCGGCGATGGATCCCATGCAGCAACAGATTTTCAACCTGATGCCGTGGATTTTGATGTTCGTGATGGCCGGGTTCGCATCAGGTCTATTGCTTTACTGGGTAACATCGAACCTGCTGACCTTGGCTCAGCAAACCTATCTGTATTCCAAACACCCGCAATTGCGCGCGGCGGCAGAGAAAGAGAAAGCGGAGAAGGTTAAACAGCAGGCCAAAGAAGCGAAAGCCGAAGGTAAGGCGTGACCCCGTCTGACTCCCCTTTGGATACCTCGCCTGAACCTGAATCTGACCTCTCACCAGAGGAAGAGCGTGAACAGCGCCGCCGTGAACGAGCGGCCTCGCGCCTGTTTTCAGGTAGGGTGGATTTCCTGCTGTCTGCACCGCAATTGAAGTTTCTGCCTGAACCAACCGTGCCGGAAATCGCGTTTTGCGGGCGTTCCAATGTCGGCAAATCCTCACTGCTCAATGCGCTTACCGGGCGTAAGTCCATTGCGCGCGCGTCGGTTACGCCGGGACGGACGCAGGAACTGAACTTTTTTGAAGTGGGTGAGCCGCTGCAATTGCGCCTGGTCGATATGCCCGGATATGGTTTTGCTAAAGCGCCGGTCAAGGTTGTCGATCGTTGGAAAAAACTGGTCAAAAGCTATCTGCGCGGACGCCAGGTTCTGGCCCGCAATCTGGTGCTGGTAGATAGCCGCCATGGTCTGAAAGATGTCGACCGTGAGATGATGAAGATGCTCGACGAAGCAGCCGTTGGCTACCGTGTGGTCCTGACAAAGACGGATAAGATCAAAGCAAGCGATCTGGAACGCGTGGCCAATGCCGTTGCCGAGGAAGCACGGAAACACCCTGCTGCCTTTCCCGAACTGCACCTTACCAGCGCGGAAAAGGGCATGGGTATTCAGGCGCTTCGTGCGGCTGTTGTCGCGGATGCTTTGGGTGAGAACGCCCTTTAGCTAACGTTCACTGCTTGGCATTTACCAGCCAGCTTTTATCCCAACTTCAATGAAGCTTCGCGGAACGACACCAGCCGCTTTTCTTCCTCATCCCATAAAGTCAGCACCATGGATCGCAGAGCCTCATCTGCGCCAAGCCGGTTGAACACCTGCAATTCAGGATGCGCACTCAGCACGTCGGGCAGGCGGTAAAACGGGATACGGCTGGCGAGATGGTGCACGTGGTGGATGCCAATATTTCCGGTGAACCAGCGCAGCGGCGCCGGCAACACAAGGTATGAGCTTCCGCCCAAGGCTGCCTCGTGGAACGACCAGCCTTTCTTGTTCTCCCAATATGCATGTTCAAATTGGTGCTGCACATAAAACAACCATACGCCAACAGAGGCGGCCGTCAGGAGCACAGGCAGGAACACTATCGCAGTAACGAAGGCTCCAAAAGTTGCCGCGAGGCCAACCAGAATGACCGCGGTCACAGCATTGGTCGCCATTGCGCTGATCCAGTAAATCGCCCCTTCTCTCATTAGTCCAATGGGCAGTCGATGTCGCAACAGGAACAGATAGGCTGGGCCCAAACCCATAAGAACTGTCGGGTGACGATAGAACCGATAAAGCAATTTTTGGCTGCGGCTAAGCTGAGCATATTCGCTCACCGTCAGCGTGTCGACATCCCCAAACCCGCGCGCATCCAGGTTGCCTGTGTTCGCATGATGCAGCGCGTGAGAGCGCTGCCAGCAATCATAAGGCGTCAGTGTGAAAACTCCAATCGCTCTACCAAGCCAAGTGTTCCACGTTTTTTTGGGCAGATATGATCCATGCCCGCAATCATGCTGGATGATAAACAGACGCAGCAGGAACATGCCGGCGAAAGGGGTCAGGGCGAGCGCATAGAAATGGCCAGCCTTAACCGCGGTTAACATGACACCAAAAATGGCAATGAAGGGGATGAAGGTGATCGCGACTTCCCACAGGCTGCGGGAAACACTCGGCGTTGTGTAGCGGTTCAACTCACGCGCGAGAATACGCGGATTTGGTCGCTCAGTTCGGTTTTGCGTCTTGGCAGAATTGGATTGGCTGTCGGGAGAAACAACGTCTGTATGCGACACGCGCACCTCATCAAAAACTTAAGGAAGGCCAATCATATAAGGTGCGAAGGATTCACATGCCAGTGACTATTTGAATTTTCTGCAACGCTTTCACTGGCGTGCAAACAACTGCGCTGGATCGGCAATGGCTTTGAACTCCAACGCATTCCCTGACGGGTCGCGCAGGAACATCGTCGCTTGCTCGCCGGGCTTGTTTTTGAAGCGTACCGTCGGCGCGATCACAAATTCGGTGCCCGAATCCTCAAGGTGATCAGCTAGCGCGTGCCATTCGGCCATCTCCAACACCAGCCCGAAATGCGGGACAGGCACGCCGTGGCCATCGACATGGCTGCTCCCCCGATCGCCCGCTTTGCCCTGAGCAAGGTGTGCGACAATCTGATGTCCGTAGAACTCAAAGTCGATCCACTCGTCGGAACTTCGACCCTCACTGCAACCCAACAATCCGCCATAAAACGCGCGAGCGGCAGATAGGTCGTCAACTGGAAAAGCGAGATGAAATGGGGGAAGGGCCATGCGATGAACTCCAGAATGAACTGTGCCACGTAACCTGTTCAGCCTCGACAGCGAAAGACTGAATACCTAGGAACGGGAAAAATTCCCCGGCGAAAGGTGGAGCGACGCTGAACCATGAAACTGATCATCGGCAACAAGAATTATTCTAGCTGGTCGCTTCGCGGCTGGTTGGCGGCAAAACAATCGGGTCTGAGTTTTGAAGAGATTACGGTTCCGATCCTAGGCGAACACTGGAACAAGCAAAAGCAGGAGATGGGCGATGTCCAACCTTCTAGCGGTAAAGTCCCGATCTTATGGGACGGTGAAACCGTAATCTGGGACAGCCTAGCTATCCTCGAATATCTCAGCGATAAAGTCGGTCGTGACCGGTTTTGGCCTAAAGATGAGGGCGCGCGAGGGATGGCCCGTGCAATGGTGGCAGAGATGCATTCTTCCTATGGCTCGCTGCGCAAAGAAATGCCTATGAATGTACGCCGCCGTATCCAACTCAAGGAGCTTTCGGAACAATCCCGTGCCGATGTTGTCCGTATCCTACAGCTATGGGCGGAGGCACGCGCGCGGCATGGCAGCACCGGGCCATTCCTGTTTGGAACTTTTGGGGCTGCGGACATATTCTATGCGCCAGTGGTTTCACGCTTCATAACCTATGGGATTGGCGTGCCGCCCTTTGCACAAAGTTACATGCAGGCGATCTGGGAACATGCCTGGATGGAAGAATGGATTGGCGCGTCGGAGAATGAAGAATGGGTGATCGAGCAGTACGAGACTGTCGGCGAATGAGGGGTTTTTTTATCGCGCTGTGCGCTCTGGCGGTGCTGATGCCTACCCCGGTCAACGCATGGGGTTTTTACGCCCACCAAAAAACAGCCGAAATTGCCGATGCTAACGTGTCCCCATCGACTCGCGAAAAAATCCGGCGGCTACTGCGATCAGAAGCACTGATCGGAACGCCCGAATGCGGGCTCTCGACGATACAAGATGCTAGCGTCTGGCCTGATTGCGTGCGCCGGACATTTTGGCGCTGGGGCTACACCGCCGCGTGGCATTATCGCACTACGCCGATTTGCGAGGCCTATAACCCGCGTGCAAACTGCTCAGGTGGGAATTGCGTGACCGCTCAGATCGAACGCAATCACCGCATCCTTGCCGATGAACGCCTGCCCGATCACGTCCGGCTCGAAGCGTTAGCCTTCATGGTCCACTTTGCAGGCGACATTCATATGCCGCTGCATTCCGGCGACAAGGATGATCGCGGCGGCAATGACCGTGAGACCGATTACGGGATCGTACCAAGCTTGAATTTGCACTGGATTTGGGACGGTCCGCTCGCCGAGCGCGCGATCAGTGACCCGGCTGACCCAGTTGCACGGCGTTATTCAGCATTAGAGCGCACTGACTTTGGTGGGGGAGACGCAGCAGATTGGGGACGCGAAAGCTGGGAGATTAGCCGCAGCTTTATCTACCCTACGGCCTTCGATACCGATGATGCGTGTGCGGGAGACCTGCCTTCGAAGACTGCACTGACGCAGGAAGATATTGTGCGCGGGGTTCCAATAGCCAAGCGGCGTGTGCAGCAGGCCGGTATTAGGATCGCTGATCTTCTCGAAAGTGCGTTTACGCCTGGGCCGCTGCCAGAGCCTGAGCGTTGAGCGACGCTCTTAGCTACGGCAAACGCAGGGTCGGATAGCGCGTTCCATCTTTGCGCGCGTAGCCATCGGCATCAAAGACCATGTCGATATCCGGATAGACGCCGGAATCGGCATCGCTATCGCCCGCACTGATGGCCACATACACGCAGCTTTCGTTGCTGCGATTATGCAAACGGTGGCCGTTTTCCACCCCCGCAGGCCATGCCAAGACATCGCCTGCATGAACAAGAACCTCGCTATCATCCTCGATTAGCACTGCCTCGCCTGTCAGTATAACGACCAGCTCATCCTGTTCGCGATGCCAATGCCGCTGCGATGAATAGGCTCCCGGCTCCAGCACAACATGGCTTGCTCCCATCATCGCTAACCCTCCTGCCGGGCCTAGTCGCCGGTAATTACGACCTGCCACATCGGCATCATACGGTGGCGGGTATCCGGTTGCATTGGTCTGCGGGATAGCTTCAAGATCAAGCTTGGGCATTGGCGGTAACTCCTGCTAGCGAAACGAATATGAGCGATGTTTTTGAATACGCCAAGCAGTTGATCGCTGTGCCCAGCGTTACCCCCGCCACCGGAGCCGTGTTTGATGTGATGGGGTCGATGCTGACCCCGTTGGGCTTTGATATCCACCGGTTCCAGCGCGGCGATGGTGCTGCGGGCAGTGATGAGGCTCCGGTTGAAAACCTGTTTGCGATCCGGCGCGGGCCTGAAGGATCAAACCATTTGGCCTTTGCCGGACATCTGGATGTTGTGCCACCGGGGGAGGGTTGGGAAAGCGATCCGTTTGAACCCACGCAGCGCGGCGAATTGCTCTATGGCCGGGGTGCGGTCGATATGAAGAGCGCGATTGCTGCCATGGTCGCAGCGGTCGCAGATGTTCCCGCAGAGGCGGGCACGATCAGTTTCATAATCACTGGCGATGAAGAAGGCCCCGCGCTCCACGGTACACGCGCGATAATTGATTACATGGCGGATGAGGGCATTCAGCCTAATTTGTGCATTGTCGGTGAACCCACAAGCGTCCACCGGCTCGGCGATATGATGAAGATCGGGCGGCGTGGTTCGGTCAATATTTGGTTGACGGTAGAGGGCACTCAGGGCCACGTCGCTTATCCGCACCTCGCTGATAACCCGATCCCCAAACTGGTCGCGATGCTGGCAGAACTGGATGCCTTAGTGCTTGATACGGGAACCGACTGGTTTCAGCCTTCCAACCTCGAAGTCACCGATCTTGAAGTAGGCAATGTTGCGCATAACGTTGTTCCTGCAGAGGCGAAGGCGCGTATTTCTATCCGCTTTAACGATGTGCATTCCGGGGCGACTTTATCCGAACGCGTAGGCGCTATTGCTGAAAAGTACGGCGGGCGGGCTTTGCCGATTATCTCTGGCGAACCATTCCTGACGTCGCCCGGTGCATTTTCCAACATGCTGGCAGAGGCGGTCGAGGCCGAAACCGGGATCAAGCCCGAACAATCGACCACGGGAGGCACATCGGATGCGCGGTTCCTGCGCGCCGTTTGCCCGGTGATCGAATTCGGCCTGTGCAACGCGACCATGCATAAACGCGACGAGGCAGTAGCCATCCCGGACCTTGATACGCTAGCTCGTATCTATACGCGCGCGGCGCTTGGTGCCCTATCACTAGATAGGGCGCCGCTTGATACAACCCAGGACGAGGCGTGACCTCAATGAAAGCTCGAACATGAAAACATGGTTTGCAATTCCACTATGGCAGCGCGTTGTCGGAGCGCTCATTCTGGGCATCGCCCTGGGCCTCTATATGGGACCGGACGCAGAGGGCATAAAGTGGATTGGCGACTTCTTTATCAAGTCGATCAAAATGCTCGTCGTTCCGCTGATTTTCTTCAGCCTGGTCGCCGGAGTTGCTGCGATCGGAGACTTACGCAAATTGGGCGCAGTTGGCGGACGTGCGCTTATCCTGTTTGTTGTGAGCGGACAGATTGCGGTCTGGCTCGGGCTTGCGCTGGGCACCGGAGCAACAAGACTGGGTCTCTTCCCCAGTAAAGAAGAGCTGGGCACGCCTGACGTTCCCACACCCCAGCCGAACGAAACGACAGCGGTCGATATGATCCTGTCGATTGTGCCGGAAAGCCCGGTGCAAGTGATGGCCGACGTCGCGGTTCTGCCTTTGATTGTCTTCTCAATGCTAATCGGGATAGGCATCCTGATGGCAAAGGAAGAAGGTGAGCCTGTGCTCAAGATTTTCGAGAGCGGCAGTGTTGTCATGCAGAAAGTCACCATGATCGTCATGGAATTGACGCCGCTTGGCGTGTTCGCGCTGATGGCTTGGGTGGCGGGCACACTCGGCATTGATGCACTTAAAGCGCTGAGTTGGCTGGTCGTGCTCAATTATGTGGGCTGCTTGCTAATCATCGGCGTGATGTATTCCGCCATGATCAAACTGATCGCAAAGCTGCCAGTGATCGATTTCTTCCGCGGGATCATTGATGCGATTGCGGTCAGCTACTCCACAGCGAGTTCAAATGCGACGCTGCCGGTGACGTTGCGCTGCACACGCCGGAACCTTGGAGTGTCGAATTCTGTGGCGAGCTTTGTTGTGTCGTTGGGCGCGACGATCAATATGAACGGCACCGCGATGTATTTGGGGCTAGCGACATTGTTCGGCGCCTCGATTTACGGCGTGGATCTATCTTGGGCGCAATATTTCCTGATCTCGATCCTTGCGACACTTGGCGCAATTGGTGCAGCGGGTATTCCAGGCGCGGGCCTGATCATGATGGCGCTGGTGTTTGGCGCGGTTGGAGTGCCGCTTGAAACGATTGCCTTTGTGGCGGGCGTTGACCGGATCATGGACATGATGCGCACCACGACCAATGTCAGCGGTGATGCTGCCGTCGCGACGACGGTGGCGAGCCTGACGGGCGAGATAGATAAGGCCGAGATGGTATCAGCGGATGATGTTTAGGGCCGAGGCGTAAGCGCTGGCTGGGCGAGGCAGACCGAATACGTCTCGTGCCAAGCCGTCAGGAAAGGTTTCGCGCGCGATGGTCTCGCCACCAAGTTTCTCGACGAGCGCCCGCGCGGCAAGATTGTCGTCATCTATGTGCGTTTCGACAAACTGCCAGGAGAGCGCATCATAGGCAAAGCGGATCGCCGCTTGCGATGCTTCCAGTGCATAGCCTTTCCGGCGTGCCATCGGTATCATCCACCAGGTCAGCTCTGAACGGGGATAGCCGCCCGACCACCATAGCCCGCAACTGCCGGCCATGATTCCAGTGTTTCGCTCTATCAGTGCCCAGCGACCGTAGCCGCGTATCTGCCAGTGCCCGATATCCGATGCGAGGACGCGCCACGCGGCGTCCGCTGCGAGAGGTCCGTTGTAGAATCGCTACGCCTCGGCATCCACGAAAAATGCTGTGTAGGTTTCAAAATCACCTGCCTGAGGCAGACGAAGGTCGAGTCGATCAGTTTGGATATCCATGTGGTCCGCTTAGCTACGCCCCTTCGGTACGTCCGTCACCTTCTTCCGAAAACTGCACAAATCCACCTGACCGCAGCGCCAGCATTCCGGCGTCCGTGCCTTGCAGACATACCGTCCGTGCAGAATCAGCCAGTGATGCGCGTGTAGGCGAAAGGGCTGGGGTACGCGTTTTTCCAGCTTGGCCTCGACAGCTTCGGGGGTCTTACCCTTGGCCAGACCTGTTCGATTGCCGACGCGCAGGATGTGGGTGTCGACCGCAAATGTCTCCTGTTTGAACCAGCAATTGAGCACCACATTGGCGGTTTTTCGGCCCACACCGGGTAGCCGCACGAGGTCTTCACGGGTGTTTGGAACCTCACCGGCATATTCGTCGATCAACAGCTGCGAGAGCGCGATCACGTTCTTCGCTTTGGAATTGAACAGGCCGATTGTCTTGATGTGCTGGCTCAGCCCTTCCAGCCCGAGATCGAGCATCTGCCGTGGCGTCTCCACCTTGGCAAACAGCGCCCGGGTCGCTTTGTTCACCCCAACGTCTGTCGCCTGCGCCGATAATGCCACCGCCACCACCAACTGATAGGCATTGCCATATTCCAGCTCAGTCTCTGGTTCAGGATTAATTTCGGCCAAACGGCTGAAGAACTCGAAAATTTGATCCTTGGTCATAGATGTTGGTTCATTCTGGGTTTGGCTCATTCACCGCTTCAGTCTCCTTGGCGGCCTCTGGCATATTCGCGGCTTTCCACTCCATGGCAGAACGGATGCGCCGTTCAACCGAAGGGTGCGTGTAGAAGATCGCTTCTTCTACGGGTCCGGCCAGCGGATAACGATATTCCGCTGTCTTAATCAACGCGCCCGACAAGGCATCGGGTAGGTTCACTGTTCGGAGCGAATAGGCATCCGCTTCGCGTTCTCCGATCCGCACAATTGCATTCAGCGCCGGTGTGGCAAGGGTCAGGAATAGGCCAACCACAAAGACCAGCACGGCAACCCCGCGGACATCGGCCAGACCAGCCGAAGTGCCAAATTTGCGCGCAAACCAATCATAGGTTTTGGCAGTGAGGAAGAAACCGACAATCGCCATTGCACTGATCACGCCGATCATGCGCCAAACATGGCCGAGCGCATAATGGCCGATCTCATGTCCGGTTACGGCGCGGACCTCATCCAGCGAGGCCTCCCCCATCGCAACATCGGAAATCGCGATGCGGGCGGAACTGCCGATGCCAGAGACGTTGGCGGTGAAATTGTTCGATTGGCGCGATCCATCGAACATGAAAATTCTGTCCGTTGGAATGCCTGCTTCTGCGCTCATGGTGAGCACCGCGTCGCGCACTTCGCCTTGTGGAATTTCTTCAAAATCGTTGAAGAGTGGTTCGATCAGGGCAGGTGAAAGCAGCATGGTTAGCGCTGTGAATCCGGTCACCAGACCGCCGGCCCATGCCCACCAGAATCGGCCCGTGCGCCGGATTAGAAAATAGACTCCAATTACCAGTAAGCTGCCAAATAGCGCGGAAATGACGAGCCCGATTGCGCTCTGTCCAAGGTAATCACCAAGTGGTTGACTGGTGCGACCATATTCGGTTTCGCGCCACCAATCTGTGTAGATAGAATAAGGTAGGGTGAACAGTGCGCTTACCAAACTGTAGACTGTCGACACGACGTAGACGCGCAGATTTGGCCAGTTTTCTGGTAGTTTGGCATACAGTTTTTCAAGAATCCCGGTCCTAACGATCAACCACGTGACCAGCGCGCTAACCGCCAGCCCAACCAGAATCAACCAGTGATTGCCGGTGGTGTAACCGCGTGCCAATGCCAGTTCCGACGCGCTCAGCGTGTCGATATAGGCCTGTGTTGCTACCCCTGGATCAAAACTCATATCGCTTCCCCTTAGATATCTCTCTGACTTACAGACCCAGCACATCTTCCATGGCGTAACGCCCTGCTGCTCTGCCAATAAGCCATGCGGCTCCACGAACCGCACCGCGCGCAAAGATCGTGCGGTTTTCCGCTGAATGCGACAGGGTGATCCGTTCCTGCTCGCCCGCCAAGATGACACTGTGATCACCTGCAACGCTGCCGCCGCGCAATGTGGCAAAGCCAATTGCGCCTTCTTCACGTGCTCCTGTGTGACCGTGTCGCCCGCTATCCATGTTGCCCGTCAGGTCAATTCCGCGACCCTGCGCCGCTGCTTCGCCCAACAATTTGGCTGTGCCTGACGGGGCATCTACCTTGTGCCGGTGGTGCATCTCTAGCACTTCAATATCCCAATCCGGACCAAGCCTTGCAGCGGCTTTGTGGACCAGATGCGCCAGCAATGTCACGCCAAGTGACGTGTTGCCTGTTTGCAGGATCGGGATTTCCCGTGCGGCTTCTGCGATTTCACCAAGCTCTCTCTCTCCAAGGCCCGTCGTGCCGATCAAGATAGGAATGTTGGCTGCTTGCGCTGCACGCAAATTGTTCTCCACCGCTGCAGGAGATGAGAAGTCGACAAGCACATCGCAGTTTTCTGCGAGCTCAAAAGCTTGTTGATCCGCGTCCACCCCTCCTGCAAGCGTGTGATCGCCTTCGGCCAAAGCTGCCGCTATTGCCTGACCCATGCGCCCTGCGCTGCCGATAATTCCGAACCGTGCCATTGCTTCTCTTGCACCTCGTGTGTTTCATGGACTCCATGACAGAGTTAAAGCGTATCGTCATCCTCACAGGGGCCGGGGTTTCGGCCGAGAGCGGGATCGACACTTTTCGGTCGGCTGGAGGGCTGTGGGAACAGCATAAGGTTGAGGATGTCGCGACGCCAGAAGGGTTTGCGCGGGACCCTGATCTGGTGCTGGGTTTCTACGATATGCGCAGGGAAGCCCTGACGCAGGTTGAAGCCAATGATGCGCACCGCGCTTTGGCGAGGTTAGAGGCGGAATATTCCGGCGAGCGGCTGCTGGTCACACAGAATGTTGACGATCTACATGAACGCGGCGGATCAACGCAAGTTCTGCACATGCATGGCGAGTTAAAGAGCGCTTTGTGCACTTCATGTGAGATGCGCTCTGCATGGGATGCACCTATGGTGGACCGCCCGCCTTGCCCCATTTGCAGGGCGTCAACGCTGCGTCCCGATGTCGTGTGGTTCGGTGAAATGCCGTATCAAATGGAGCGGATTTATGCGGCGCTGGCGACCTGTGATCTGTTTGTCAGCATTGGCACCAGCGGAGCCGTCTATCCGGCGGCAGGCTTTGTGCAGGAGGCAAGGGCAGCGGGCGCACAGACGCTGGAGCTAAATCTTGAACCAAGCGAGGGCAGTCACCATTTTGCGCAATCACGGCACGGTCTGGCAAGTGAATTGGTGCCGGAATGGGTGGGTGAGATTTTAGGCGGGTGAATCGCATCCTTTGCAGGCAGTATCCTTCGCAATGGTCAGTGTCCGCATTCCCGGCTGCATTCCGTCGAGGATATGGAGTTTGCCCCACATCGGATTGCCGAACCGGCTGACGCCGCTAAGCAATATCCGCACAGTTTGCATCGCGGCGAAGCTCCCCGTCCACCCTGCCATCGCACCCAGCACTCCGTCTTCGGCGCAGGTGTCGCAATCCTCGGTATCGAACGCATCGCCCACAAAACAGCGGTAGCAAGCATGGCCCGCAAGATGCCCTGCAAAAGCTCCCACCTGCCCTTGAAAGCGGCCCACAGCTGCTGAAAGCAGAGGAACGCGTTCGGCGACACATGCATCCGATACCGCCAGCCGTGTTGCGAAATTATCTGTCCCATCAAGGACCAGATCAGCGCCGCTGATCAGATTGTGAACATTGTTCTTGGTGATGCGAGTGTCGCTGAGCGTCACGTCCAAAGCATCGTCAAAATTGGCGAGCCAGCGCCGCGCGCTTGTTGCCTTTCCGTGACCAACATCGCGGGCTGTAAAGATGGTTTGACGTTGTAGATTTGAGGCGTCGACCACATCGTCGTCGATCAATGTAAAACGTCCGATCCCCGCACCTGCAAGATATTGCAATGCAGGTGAGCCGATCCCGCCAAGGCCAATCACCGCAATGTGTTTGTTTGCCAGCGCGACCTGCCCAGCGCCGCCAATTTCAGGCAACACAATGTGGCGGGCGAAACGATCGAGGCGTGCGGGAGGGAGGCTCATATTTCGTCCTCCGTTCTTTCAGGCACTCGCTCCTGTTTGAAGGAGTCCACGCCCCGCCACCAGAGCAGTGCGATGACAGCGCCTTTCACCGGGCAGAGCATACCTAGCGTCATTCCAATCGCGACCGGCAGAATGATTGCCAAGGTGAGCCAGGCGGAAAGGCCAAATGTCGCGATCATGGCGATTACAACCGGAGCAAGCAGGTGCCCGGTTATGAAAATCCCAATATGGGCCGGAAAGTCGTCCGCCTGCTGCATTGACCAATCCTGGTGGCAATAATTGCAGCTATCGACCGGCTTCAACCAAGTGCGGAAGAGCGCTGCTTTCGAGCAACGCGGGCATTGCCCACGTAAATCGCGTAACAGTGTGTGCATAGCGCCTATCGGCAGCTCGATTTGTGTAGACGGGAGCTGTGCATTAGCCATGTACAGGCTGTTGGCATCCTGTGCACAGCCTGTCGACAGCCTTGTGGTCAAAGATTAGGTCGGCTGAGGACATCTTTTCGAATAAACTGTTGACCCGCGGTGAGCACGCTGGGGATGAGCGTTTAGCTTTCCAACTGCCTAAGCAAACTGCGCACATCGCCATCCATGTCGGCATCGCGCGTGCGAAGGTCTTCGATCAGGCGCACAGCATGGATCACAGTCGAGTGATCGCGTCCGCCGAATTTACGTCCGATTTCCGGATAGCTGCGCGGTGTCAGAACCTTGGAAAGATACATCGCCACCTGACGCGGACGGACCACAGCACGCGCACGGCGTTTGGATGACATTTCGCTACGGTCGATCCGGTAAAATTGGCAGACTGTGCGCTGAATTTCATCGATCGTGATCCGGCGCCGATTGGCCGACAGGATATCAGTGAGCTGTTCCTGAGCGAGGTTCAGCGAAACTTCCTGACCTGTCAGCTGGGCATAAGCGATCAGCTTGTTCAGGCCGCCCACCAATTCGCGGACATTGCGCGTGATCGTGCGGGCAAGGAAATCGATTACGTCTTCTGGTACGCTAAGCGGGGCAAAGCGTTGAAGTTTCGATTCAAGAATTTTCTTGCGCAGCTCAATATCGGCGGCCTGAATATCGGCAACAAGACCCATCGAAAGACGGCTAAGCAGGCGTGGTTCTACGCCGTCCAATGCTTGCGGGGCACGGTCAGCGGCAAAGACCAGTCGTTTGCCTTCGGCTAGCAGGGCATCAATCGTGTAAAGCAGCTCTTCTTGTGCGGAAGCTTTGCCAATGATGAATTGAATGTCGTCCACCAATAGCAGATCAAAACTGCGCAAACGTGCTTTGAATTCGATCATCTGGTTGGCTTTTAGCGCCTGGACGAATTCAACCATAAAGCGCTCTGCCGAACAGTAGAAAATGCGAGCGCGCGGGTGCGTTTGCAGAAAACTGTGACCAATCGAATGCAACAGGTGCGTTTTGCCCTGGCCGGTCGCGGCTTTCAAATAGAGTGGTGAAAATTGCGGTTGTTCAGTCGCCGCCATGCGCTGTGCAGCGTTGCATGCCAGCACATTGGCTTCGCCAGTAACAAAGGCAGCAAAAGTCAGCGACGGATCGAGCCCTACAGAGCTGGTAAAACCCGATTCGCCAATTGTGCCTGCTGCGACTGCAATCGCGCTGGCGCCGTCATTGGCTGGGCGCCGTCCATTGTCGAGGCGCAGTTCGGGAAGCTGGCGGCGGCCCGGATGAACTTGAATATTCACGTTGCGCACATCGCCGCGGACAATCTTCCACGCGAGTTGAAGCCGATCGTGGAAACGGTCCTTCACCCAATTGGCAGAGAACTCGGTCGGCAGGAACAGGTCGAGTGTTCCAGTCTCCGTGTTGATCCCGCCAACCTGAATCGGTTTGATCCATTGGCTGTGCAATTGATGGCCAAGATCTTTGCGCAGTCCCAAGCTGATATCAGCCCAATCAGCGGCAAGGTTCACGGATTCGGCATCTTCCATTAGGTCATCATCCGAATTGCCGCGTGTCGTTCGCGCTTTGCTGATTTTATGCACCATTGCTTCCCCCAACTATTTTCCTTGCTCAGGAACCGAAGCTCCTGAGTGCGTCTTTACTTCTGCAACAGCAGAACTTCCCCACACCCGTGGATCAATGTTCCACAGGCCGCTGCCGCCGATTAAACTGTATGACCCCCGAGCTATCCCGCCCCGAGTGAGCGCTGAATTAAGAGCTGTTGAGCGCTTTGTGCAAGCGTCGAATTGTAATAAATTCTAAATATTATTGTTGACTCGCCTCAATCCCGCAGGCGTGCGTTTAAGTTTCTGATTTAATTATATAAGTGCGTAATTGGCCGCGCGAATCGCGGGGATTCCTAGTGTTTACATTTTGTGACAACTTGAACCACGCGCAAAACAAAAGGGCCGCACCGAATGGCGCGGCCCTTTTCTGTCATACCAATCGGTAAATGTGCAAAAAATAAAGCTTCTGCAGCATTGATTCTTGCGAATCAGAGAGCGGCAATCCGCTTTGACAAGCGCGACATTTTGCGCGCCACCGTGTTTTTATGCATCACGCCACGCGCAACGCCGCGAGCGAGTTCAGGTTGTGCATCCTTAAGGGCAGCAGCGGCAGCAACCTTGTCGCCAGCTTCGCAGGCCGATTCGACGTTCTTAACGTGACTGCGGATGCGGCTCATGCGGGCACCATTGACTTCGGCGCGGGCATTGTTGCGACGGATGCGTTTGCGGGCTTGCGGCGAATTGGCCATAACTGTGTGTGTCTCGCGTTCTGTGCTGGCCACCTGAGGCGACCGAACATTCCGGTGAATCTCGAAAAAGGGCGCACGGAGACTGACTCCAAGCGCCGGGAAGCGCGGCACATAAGCGGGAGTGGGCGAATCGTCAAGAATTCTATGACGTTCGCCCCAAGTGCTTCGGATCAAGGACCTACTTCTGGCACTTTGCGCAATACCAAGTGCTGCGGCCACCTTGCGCAATCCGGCGGATGACGCCGCTATCTTTGCGCCTGCAAGCCTCTCCTGTGCGACCATAAACGTCAAAGCGGGTTGAGAAGTATCCTAGCTCTCCATCAGGTGCGGCATAGTCACGCAAAGACGAGCCGCCATCGCGGATAGACGCTTCGAGCACTTCTTGGATCACAGGAACCAGCCGTTCCAATTGCGCTTTGGTGACTTTCCCTCCGGCTTTAAGCGGATGGATGCCCGCTCGCCATAGTGCCTCGCACACATATATATTGCCAAGGCCGGCTACGATGCGCTGGTCGAGCAAGCACAGTTTGATTGGCTGGATCTTTCCCTTAAGCGCGGTCTTGAGATGCAGTGGTGTCAGACTTGGCCCCAGCGGTTCTGGCCCAAGCGTGGCAAATTGCGGCCAATTATCCAGAGCATCGCTGCGCAATAGATCTACCGATCCAAACCGTCTTGGATCGCACAGGGCAAAATGGTGGTCTGCGGTTTCCATTATGAGGTGATCGTGACGGCTAGGTTCTTCGGGATCGATTCGCCATCTCCCACTCATGCCAAGATGGAAGACCATGGTCGATCCGCGATCCAGGTGGATCAGGCCATATTTGGCCCGCCGCGATAGGCCAGTGACCCGCGCGCCCGTCATCACTTGCACCAGATCAGGTGGGAAGGGGCGGCGCAGGTTGGGGCGGTTGAGCACCACCCTCTCTATCCGCTCCCCATCAAGGAACAGCGCAAGGCCGCGCACCGTTGTTTCGACTTCTGGTAATTCTGGCATTCTCGTCTGGCTCGCTGGGGCTTGCAGGCAGGGAGCGTGTGACCCCGGCTGAAAGCTAAAGACTCGCTCTAACACTCTATGCGCGCGGGGCAATTCCCTCTAGGGCGCAAGTCATGACTCAAAGCACCGATGAAACCGTTTCCTTTGGCTATGAACGGGTAGCGCCTGAAGAGAAAACCCGCCGCGTGGGTGAGGTATTCTCCAGCGTTGCCAAGAAATACGACATCATGAATGATGCAATGTCGATGGGCATGCACCGCGGGTGGAAAGACCGATTTGTCAAACGCGTGAAGCCTCAGCCGCGGGAGCGCATCCTAGATATGGCAGGCGGTACTGGTGACATTGCGTTTCGCATGGCGGACCAAGGCGCCGATATCACCGTTGCCGATATCAATCAGGATATGCTGGATGTCGGTGCAGAGCGAGCCATGGAGCGCGCCGAATCAGAAGATACCGGCAGCCTGGTTTTTACATGCCAGAACGCGGAAAAAGTCGACTTCGCCAGCAACAGTTTTGACGCTTACACAATCGTGTTTGGCATCCGCAACGTGACTTATAAGGACAAGGCCCTCGCCGAAGCCTTCCGAGTTCTGCGTCCCGGCGGGCGTTTTTATTGCATGGAGTTTTCGACCACGGAATGGTCGGGCTTCAAGGAAATCTACGACATCTATTCTGACAAGCTGCTGCCGCGCATGGGTCAGGCAATAGCTGGCGATGCCGATTCGTATCGTTACCTTGTCGAATCGATCCGCAAGTTCCCAAAAATGTCGGAATTTGAAAGCATGATCCGTGCAGCTGGCTTCGTGAACACAAAAGTGGAATCGATCCTAGGCGGCGCGGTCGCGATCCATTCTGGGTGGAAGATCTAAGCGCGTGACTGCTTCTGTTACGCATCTCTACCGCCTCGCTAGATGGGGTATCACTCTTGCGCGGCGGCGTGCGCTTGTCGGGATAGAGAGTGATCCCAACGCTCCTATTCAGGTCAAACGATTGGCACGGCTCGCGCGGTTGGTGACCTTTACCGGCAAGAATGGGACCCGCGATTACGCGGGAGCCTTTCGCGCAATTGGCCCAGCAGCAATTAAACTGGGCCAATCACTGGCCACTCGTCCTGATATTGTTGGTGAGGAAGCAGCGCAAAATCTGCTGAGCTTGCAAGACGATTTGCCGCCAGTCCCGTTTTCTCAAATCGAAGAACAGATGGCGGCGAGTTTTGACCAACCGCTTGAGACCCTGTTCACAGAAATTGACCCGAAACCCGTCGGCGCTGCCTCGATTGCGCAGGTTCACAAAGGTGTGACCGCCGACGGGCGCGTCGTTGCAATCAAGGTTCTTCGCCCTGGCATTCGTGAAAAGTTCGCGCGCGATATTACAACCTATGAATGGGCTGCCGCACATGTTGAGGCGATGGGGGGCGAAGCCAGCCGACTGCGTCCGCGCCTGACGATTGCCAATTTCAAACGCTGGTCGAATTCAGAGCTTGATCTGCGGCGCGAGGCGGCTTCTGCCAGCGAACTTGCAGAGGCAATGTCCGGCGTTGGCGGTTACCGTATTCCGGCAGTTGATTGGGACCGAACCAATGGCCGCGTTCTGACTATTGAATGGGTCGATGGAATCAAGATTTCCAAGCGCGATGAATTGATCGCTCAGGGTCATGACCTTGATGCAATCGCGGGCAAGTTGGTCATCAGTTTCCTTACCCAAGCAATTAGTGCCGGTTTCTTCCATGCCGATATGCATCAGGGTAATTTGTTCATCGAAAAAGATGGCACGATCGCCGCGATTGACTTTGGAATCATGGGGCGGATTGATCGCCGCGCCCGGCAATGGCTCGCCGAAATTCTCTACGGCCTTACCACTGGCAATTATCAACGTGTGGCTGAAATTCACTTTGAGGCGCAATATGTACCCAGCTACCATTCGGTTGGAGAATTTGCGACGGCCTTGCGCGCTGTTGGTGAACCGATGCGGGGTAAGCCGGTGAAAGACCTGAGCGTGGGACAGATGTTGGATGGATTGTTCGCCATCACCCGCGATTTTGATATGCAGACACAGCCGCATTTACTGTTGCTGCAAAAAACGATGGTCATGGTCGAAGGGATTGCCACGCAGCTGAATCCAGAGATCAATATGTGGGACATTTCTGCCCCTTATGTGCGCAGTTGGATACGTGATGAGCTTGGGCCGGAAGCAGCGATTGCGGACCGGATCAAGGAAGACACAGAGACATTATTCCGCCTGCCCGGCCTGATCCGCCGGTTGGAAGACAAATTCCCGCCCAAAGGCGGCGCACCCGAAACCGCGCCGCTACCGGAAATTCGTCTGCTCACCGACAAACGAGAGCGCAATAGCGGAAGCGGCGGCTGGTTCGGATATTTTGTCGCAGGACTGGTTGGTGCTAGCGCTGTTTGGGGCGCTGGCGTGGCAGGCCTGCTCTAGGTTTAAACTTTAAGCCTTGGCCTTTCCAGGCAACACCCGTGCGCCGATAAGGCCAAATACGCCGAGTAAAAGCTCCACCACCATAGGTTGAACAAACCCTTCAAAACTCCCGTCGATGGATAGTGAGAGCAGCCGTGAGGCCAATGGAACTAGCATCAAAGCAGCGCCGATAATCAATGGATCTCTGCGGCGCGCCCATGCACCCCAAAGAAAGCACGCGCCGCCGACGCCAAAGAAAGAGGTGAAGTCAGCGCGGGTAGAGGTGAGGCCATGCGTGCCTTCGACTTGCAATCCGAAATTGGCACCTGATGTGACCGGATCGGTCAGAAAGCCCAATCCCATGTAGACCAGCAACAAGCCGCCCAGACCCAAGAATACACGCAACGCGATTATCATTCTCATTCCCCTTATCCGCACCTTATGGCGATGAGCGCCGTCAATGCACAACTCAAATGTCGCACAGCAATCGGCGGTCGGATTGACGAAGCGTTCTAAGCACAATCTTAACCATAGTAACGCACCATCTTCACGCAAGGCATTCGCTGGACTTGGCGTGAATGAGGCAGACCGCTAGGGAGTGTAGTGGGCGTTTGAGAATAGCAGTGATGCGAGGAGTGGTTTGGGATGAGCTCTAAGGGGCCAAAGATCCTGTTGGTCGTGGGCGGCGGTATCGCTGCATATAAGTCGTGCGAGCTCGTTCGGCTTATCCGCAAAGGTGCCAATGGGGTTGAGGGCGATGTCACGTGTGTTGTCACTAAGGGAGGGCAACAATTTGTCACTCCCATGACACTCGCCGCGCTTAGCGAAAATCAGGTTCATACCAGCCTGTTCGACCTTAAGAATGAGGTTGAGATGGGGCATATTGAGCTATCGCGAGAAGCCGATCTTTTGGTTGTGTGCCCAGCAACCGCGGATTTGATGGCGAAGATGGCGGCTGGGATCGCCGATGACCTTGCGACCACTCTATTACTGGCGACCAACAAACCAGTGATGGTCGTCCCGGCCATGAACGTGAAAATGTGGGAGCACGAATCCACGCAGCGCAATGTCACTTGGTTGAAAGAAGCTGGCGTGACTGTGCTTCATCCCGATGAAGGCGCGATGGCCTGCGGTGAGTTTGGCTATGGCCGGCTGCCAGAACCGCATGCGATTTGGGCTGCGATTGCCGGACATATTGGGATCGAGGTTGAAGAGGCGGCACCGGCACCGACGCCTGCAAATGACCGAGCTAATGATGCGGCAGATTACAAGACGGGGGTAGAAGCTCTCGAACCGGAAAATGAAGGTGCTGACGATGGCGGCTCTATTGGCGGGTTGGGCGGACTGCTTTCCAGAATAATCCCGCGTTCTACTGAGAAACGCAGTGCTGACGATATCGAAGCGGATCTAGAAGGTGAGCTGCCCGAAGATGCCGAAGTCGCCGAGCTGCAAGGTGACGAAGAGGAAATCGAGTTCAATCCCGATTTTGCCGGATCGCCGCTTGCGAGCAAGGGTTCAGGCAGAGCCGCTCCACCGATGGATCCCGACGCGATCAATCACGAAGTGGACGACCGGAAACCCGCGCCGGAGATCTTTGAGGAACCAGAAGAAGCAGAGCCTGAGGAAAAGCCCGCGGAAGAGCCCACTCCAAAAAAGATCGCGGCGAAGAAGGCTGCACCACAAGAAGTTGCAACAATCGAAGCAGACGAAGCCGAGATCGAAGGAATCGTCGCCGATGCTTCTTATCAACCATTGGATGGACGCCATGTGCTGGTGACCGCAGGGCCAACTTGGGAATCGATCGATCCGGTCCGTTACCTGGCCAATCGATCGAGCGGGAAGCAGGGCTTTGCCATCGCCGCCGCTGCAGCTGCAATGGGGGCAGACGTGACGCTGGTCGCCGGACCAGTTGCTTTAAAGACACCAAGCGGGGTCAAGCGGGTCGATGTTGAAAGTGCCGAAGAAATGGCAACCGCCGTCAAACGTGCTCTACCGGCGGATGTCGCAGTAATGGTCGCCGCCGTTTCCGATTGGCGACCCAAGGAATATCGCGACGACAAGATCAAGAAACGCGGATCGGCGCCGCCGGCTTTAATGCTAACCGAAAACCCTGACATCCTCACCAATCTGGCTTCAGGGAATAACCGACCCGAATTGGTGATTGGCTTCGCCGCTGAGACAGAGAATATGCTCGACTACGCCAAGAAAAAGCGCAAGCGTAAAGCGTGCGATTGGATCATCGCCAATGATGTTTCAGGCGATGTGATGGGCGGAGATGACAACAGTGTTCACATTGTCAGCAGCAATGGAGTCGAGAGTCTCGATAAAATGCCTAAGGGCGAAGTGGCGATGGCATTGGTAGAACGGATTGCAGCTACCTTGCTGGAAGAGGCCGCAGAGTGACCGTTTCTGTGGAACTGAAGCGCCTGCCACATGGCGAAGGCCTGCCGCTTCCTGCCTATGCAACAACAGGTTCAGTGGGAATGGACGTCGTGAGCGCGGAGGGTTTGACGCTCGCTCCCGGTGCACGCCATGCGGTGGCGACTGGGTTGTCGATGGCAATTCCGCACGGGTTTGAAATTCAGGTGCGTCCGCGTTCTGGCCTCGCATTCAAACACGGCATCACCGTCCCCAACACACCGGGCACTATCGACAGTGATTATCGCGGCGAATTAAAGGTGCTACTGATCAATCACGGTGCGCAAGACTTCACCATCGTGCGCGGTGACCGGATCGCGCAATTGGTATTGGCTCCGGTTGTGCAAGCGGCGTGGGTAGAGGTCGAAGAACTGGATGCAACAGAGCGCGGTACGGGCGGCTTTGGCTCAACCGGCGGACATGTGCGGATTTAGTGTTCTAATCGCAGTCGGCTGATGGTGTGATCCAGAAATCTGTTTAGGTCAAAACGGAAAAGGGCGGCGCAATCTCATGCGCCGCCCTTTTCGTATTGGTCGAAAAACATTCGCTTAATCGCCAACTTAGTCAGCTGGTCTGACGCTCTTGCCGTCTTCGCGGATGGTGATCCGCAGAGTTTCACCCGAATTGCCGGGGAAGTCGGTGAAGATTGCATCGACAAGGTTCGGCACAAGCGCCTGCAGCCGGTTCGAGCGCGATACCGCCTGAGCCTGACCTTCGAACAAGCGTTCGCCGGTTGCGGTGTTGTCGATCTTCATTTCGATGCCGCTAGTGTAGACAGTGTAGCTGCGGACCTCTCCGCCAGCGAGCCATGGATCATAAAAGCCATATGCGTATCTACCGCCAAAGCCGCGCCCGAAACCGCGACGTCCAAAACCACCAAAGCCACCCCAAGCTGAGAAATGTGAGCTGCTTCCAAAGCCGTTGCTGCGAACACGCTCGCGCCCATTGTCGACTTCATAGTCAAACCGGACGAGCAAATTTGCTGCCTCGGGCGCTGATTCTACATAACCCAGTTCGGCCATTTCGGCGGCGACGAGATCGGCATAAAGCGCGAATTCAAGCCCACCGGCAAGTGCGGGATCTTCAGCAACAACGGCAAAGGTCTGGCCTTGCGGCGCAGGCAGCTGCGCCTGAAACCGCGACACGTCCGCTTTGAACGATGGCGCACAGGCAGACAGCCCAATTGCGATGGCGCCAACAATGCCAATGCGAAGGGCGCGACTCAGAGATGTAAAATGTGAGGTCATATCGGTGATAGTCATGGCATATCCTTCATCAATTCACCAGCGCTGCATGGGATGAAGCGTGCTGGTACGGACCCAGTGATGGATCTCGATACCCCTCGCTGCCTTAGGAGCCGATTTAACTGCGGATGATCAATACGACTCGTTGTCGATCGCCAACCTTGCTTGTGACCTATCACTGAACTTTGAATCGTAGTCCAATGGGCTGAACCGCACTTTAACGGCGGCGAATTGTGCGATCAACCGCGCACCAGCCCCAGTGCCTTATATGCCGCATTCAGCGTTGGAATGCCGCGTTCGCGCGCCTGAGCAGCACCGCGTGCCAGGATTGCGTCGAGCGCTTCCTGATCGTCTTTTAGTTCCATAAAGCGGGCGTTGATGGGTTGCAGAGTTTCAACCAGCGCGTCTCCCAAAACAGGTTTGAAGTTGCCGAAACCCTGTCCGCCATATTCGCTGAGCACATCGGCAGTGCTTTTGCCGGTTAGGGCGCAGTAGATCGTGATCAGGTTTAAAGCTTCGGGCCGATTGGCTAATCCCTTTTCGTCGCTCGGCAGCGGCTCGGGATCGGTCTTTGCCTTTTTTACCTTTTTCATCACCGTATCGGCATCATCGGTCAGATTGATGCGGCTCATTTCCGAAGGGTCGGATTTGCTCATTTTTACGCTGCCATCGCGCAGACTCATGATCCGCGCGGCGGCGGGCGGAATATAGGGTTCTGGCAAAGTGAAAAGCGGTGCGTCTTCGGGGCAGAAATCACTGTTGAACTTTTGTGCGATGTCGCGGGCCAGCTCCAAATGCTGTTTTTGATCTTCACCCACTGGCACATGGGTTGCTTGGTAAAGCAGCACGTCGGCAGCTTGCAGAACAGGATAGGTGAACAGTGCGATGGACTGGCCTTCGCGGTTCTTGCCTGCTTTGTCCTTCCACTGCGTCATGCGGTTGAGCCAGCCCATCCGGGCGGTGCCGTTTAGCAGCCATTGCAGTTCGGCATGAGCGGGAACCTGCGCCTGATTGAACAGAATTGTCTTGGCCGGATCGACACCGCAGGCAACAAGCGTGGCGACCATCTCGCGGGTGTTCTGGGTTAGCTCAGCGGGGTCATGTGTCTGAGAGATGGCGTGCAGGTCAGCGAGGAAGATGAAACATTCACCTCCCGCTGCCAGTGCCTCTTCTTGAAGTTTCACATAGTTGACGATCGCGCCAAGATAATTGCCAAGGTGCGGCTTTCCGGTGGGCTGGATGCCCGAAAGAACTCTCATTTGGGGTACTCTTTCTTCTGATTTCGACGGCTATCGGGCTTGCTTTAGTAGCGCCCGAGCCATCGCCAAGCCGCCCGCCCGCGCACTGCGAAACGCAGCGGGGCTGAACCGGTTGAGAAGATTTGATCAGTCATGAGTTGGCGCATAGCAGATGACTGAAAGCGCGCAAGGCATGCCTATTGCTTGCGGGTAAGCTGAATGATGCGATGTCTATCGATTGCGCCGAGTAGAAAAGCGAGACCGAAGTAGGCAATCGCAGCCGCCCCTACCAGAATGCTCAACGCGCCCAGTCGAGGAATTAGCCCGGCGGCGAACCAATCGGTTAGCAGGTCGCGGGTATAGAACAAGGCAACCCCCATCGCAGCGGCGGCGATCACTTGGCGCGCGATGCGTAATAACAGCGCGGCAGGCATGTGATAAAACCCTCTCGCCGCGAGCACGATCATTAGGAATGCTACGTTGATCCATGCCCCGATCACGCTCGCATAGGCAACGCCTAGGACGCCGTAACGCGACAGGAAGATGATGTTAAAACTGATGAAGACCGCTAGCGAAATGAATGCAGCAACCACGGGCGTTTTAGTATCGGCGCGGGCGTAGAAATTGGGCACCAGCACCTTCACCAGCACATAGGCAGGCAGGCCCAGAACGAGCGCCGCGAGCACTTGTCCAGTCACAGCCGCATCAGCCAGGTCAAACCGTCCACCTTGGAAAATCATGGTCACAAACGGTTCAGCGCAAATCGCGAGCGCAACTGCTGCTGGAATGGTCAACAGCATTGCCAGTTCAATCGCATCTGATTGAATACGGTCCGCGCCGCTCTTATTCTCGCTGCCTACAAACTTCGAAAGCGTCGGAAGGATTGCGGTCGATAGCGCAATGCCGATGATCCCCAAAGGAAGCTGATTCAGCCGGTCGGCATAATTCATATAGCTGACCGACCCGTCCTCCAATTGGTTGAGGAAATAGAGCTGAACCAGCGTGTTGATCTGATACGCCCCGCCGCCAATCGCGGCTGGGAGTGCTATGATCGACAGCCGCTTTACCTCAGGCGTGATGCGCGGCCACAACAGCTTTGGGCGAAAGCCCTCCACACGCGTCCAGTAATACAGCCATACGAGCTGCAAGACGCCTGCGCCGGTAACACCCCATGCTATGATGTAAGCGATCTGCTCAACACTCGCGCCGCTATTCTCAGCGAGCCACTCGCCCGTTAGTAAGGCCGCGATCAGAACGATGTTGAGGATAATCGGAAAACTGGCACCGGGTGCAAAGCGCGACACCGAATTTAGCATCCCCGTGAAAAGCGTCACCACGCTGACCAGGATGATGTAGGGAAACATGATCCGCGCAAAATCAACCGCGAGCGGATAGGTCTGCGGGTCAACCGGCTTTTCCGACAAGACCCAGATCACACCGGGCATGGCGATTTCAAATACTGCGACTAGCGCAATCAGGATCGGCAGAAAAATACTTAGGACATCGGCACTGAAACTGCGCGCTTCTTCCAGACCCTTCTCTGGATCGTCATGCTCGTGCAGCCGTTTTGAAAACATTGGGACAAAGGCCGCCGAAAACGCGCCTTCGGCAAATAGCCGGCGGAACACATTAGGGATGATGAACGCCTGAAACCACGCATCAGTCACTGCGTTAGCACCCAGGACGCGCGCGAAAATCATCTCGCGCGCCATCCCGGCAATACGACTGAGCATGGTCAGTGACCCGATGGTCCCGACATTGCGTAACAAGCTCATTGGGGCACGCTCATCTGATTATGCCCGCATCATGATTTGATTAAGCGTCACCAGTCGGTGCAGGAGGTGCCACACCTTCGGCTTCATCGCGCTGACGCTTTGCCTGCAATTGTTGCACATACAGTCCGTTGAAATCAATCGGATCGACCATCAATGGCGGGAAGCCAGCATCGCGCACGGCATCTGCGACCACGCGGCGGGCAAAAGGAAACAGGATGCGCGGTGCTTCGGCAAAGAGGAACGCATGGCCTTGCTCTTCGGGAATGTTGCGCAGGCCAACCAGGCCGCAATAGGAAAGCTCTACCAGATAGGCTGTGCCCTGTTCAGCGGTTGCCGAAATGTTGATCTTCAATTCAACTTCGGTGACCTGATCGTCCTTTGGCTGGGCACCGATATTGAATTGCACGTCGACCTTTGGCTGGTCGGTCCATTGAAACACGTCAGGCGAATTTGGGTTCTCGACCGAAAGATCTTTCACATATTGTGTGATGATCCCGGCAACAGGTTGATTGTCTGCGCCGTTTGCTCCGGCACCGGGGTTGTCGAGATTGGTGAGGATATCGCCTTCTTCGGCCATGGTCGTTTTGTCTTTCGCTTAGACTGTTTATGAAGTTGCGGCGCATTGGTTTAATGATGCGCCCATAACAAGAAACTGTGAAGGACGCGCGCCTAGCAGGGGCAGCGAAGGCAGGCAATATAGCGATACAAGGCGAAATCGATCAATTCTGAAACCAAATCACGTTGGCGAATTGAATTTGATGCCTATTTATGGGACGAGGCGTGCCGTGGCTGTGAGCATGACCGTACTTTGCGGGAAACTTTGGTTGCTTACATACGGCCCGCCTGCAAGAATGATTAGGCTGCTTAATACGGGCAGCCGGAAGGATATCAGGTACTAAAGTGGTTCTAGAAATCGTCATCCTCGCCATGATCGCGGCCTTTTTGGGTTTGCGCCTTTATTCGGTGCTCGGCCGTAGAGCGGAGCACGAAGAGGATGTGGTACCGCAACATTTTGACGCTGGCGACAAAGCGCAGGTCCCATCCGCCCTCTCACCACAATCGCCTCAAACCACTCCACAGCGTGTTGTGGAACTCGAAGGGGTTATGCCAGCAGTAGAGCGCGGCATTCGAGAAATCTCCGCCGCTGATCGCAATTTTGATCTTGCAAGTTTCATGGAAGGCGCAGGTGGTGCGTATGAAATGGTGCTCGAAGCATATTGGACAGGCGACCGCGATACACTGCGCGACCTATGCGATGATGATGTGTTCGATGGTTTCAGCGCCGCAATTGATGCCCGTGAAGAAGCCGAACATGTGATGGACAACAAACTGATCCGGATTGAAGAAACACGTATCCATTCCGCGTCGCTTGATAATCGTATGGCACGGATTGCGATTTTGTTTGTCGCGGACATCGCTTCCGTCACTCGTGACAAGGATGGCGCAGTTGTCGCAGGCTCACTGGACGACGCGATTGAAAGTCGCGATGTCTGGACCTTCAGCCGCAATGTCGGTGCAAGCGATCCAAACTGGGTGCTTGACGAAACCGACGAGGGTTGAATCTTGGTCATGGGGGTGTCTTTTTTCGCTCCCCAAATGGGTGCAAATGACGCGCCCGCTATTCGGCTCGATGGACCTGATACCAAATCCCGCAGCTTGCGTTCAATTCTCGCCGGGTCGGGTTTGGGGACTGCTGCTCTTTTCTTGCTGACAGGCTGCGCGTCGTTGATCCCTACAGCATCTCCGCCGGGATCAATTGGCACCACTGCTCCGGCTGTTTCTTCCGCCTTTTCCGCTGCCTTTGCCGGTGTTGAGCGCGGCCCAAGCGTTGGCGCGCTTGGCCTAACTCGTGCTGATGCAGGCACTGCGCTTTCGAGCTTTATCGAATCCTGCCCGCAACTTTTGCGACGCGAAGACGTGAGCGGGCTGGCCTATGGTGCGGATTGGCGCGCATCGTGTGAAGCCGCCGTCGGTTGGCCGGTTAGCGAGGCACCGCGCTTCTTCCAAACCCATTTCGAAACTGCTCGTGTGGGTGATGGCAGCGCGTTCGCGACCGGATATTTCGAACCGGAAATTTCAGGATCGCGCACTCGCAGGCCAGGATTTGAAGTCCCGGTCTATGCGCTACCCGATGATCTCGTGCGGGCTTGGCCTGCCGATGTTCCGCAATCAGAGCGGACAGGGCGTGCGCCGCTCGGTCGCTATGATCGGGACGGCAATTTCGAACCTTATCCAGACCGCGCCGCTATCGAAGAAGGCGCGCTGGAAGGCCGTGTGCCTGTAATCGGGTGGGCAGCTGATCCGGTGGAGTTTTTCTTTCTGCAGATTCAAGGATCAGGCCGGCTGATCACGCCCGAAGGCGATGTAATCCGCATTGGTTATGCTGGGCAGAATGGGCGGGGTTATACCGGCATTGGCGGAGTGATGCGCGAACGCGGCCTACTGGGCGACGGGCCGGGCCAATATCCCGGTTCTATGCAAGGCATCATGGCCTATATTCGTGAAAACCCGCGTGATGGCGCTGATCTAATGCGGCTCAACAAAAGCTGGATTTTCTTTCGCGAACTGACCAGCGACGGTCCGCTGGGCGCATTGGGGGTACCAGTTCGGCGCGAATCCTCGATTGCTGCCGATCCAGCCTTTGTGCCGCTGGGTGCTCCGGTCTGGCTGGATATGGACAGAGACGAAGCCGACGGATTGTGGATCGCGCAAGACACCGGTGGCGCGATCAAGGGTGCGAACCGGTTTGACACATTCTGGGGCGCCGGGTCGGATGCGCGTGAGATTGCCGGAGGGATGAGCGCGCGCGGAACCGCTTTGTTGCTGTTGCCCAAAGGAACCGTTGAACGTCGCAACGCATCTCGATGAATAGGGGTCGATGAGAATTCCGCGCGGCCTTTCTGTCGAGGAGCAGGCCGCATGGTCGCGGCTCGCACAAAGCGTAACACCGATTGCTGGTCGGACCATGCCCGACCTGCCGGAGAAGTCGCTGGGAGTGGCACCGGTGAAACAGGCGGTTCCGCCTAAAGTGGCCCCCAAACCACCACCTAATGCCCCGGTTAAGCTGACAGCTAAAAGCACCATGCCGCCGGCTTCGAGGCTGGCACCTCCCGCTCGGCGTACCTTCAACTCTCAGCTGGATTCGCATTGGAACCGTAAACTGAAAGCGGGACAGGTTGCGCCGGATTACACGCTTGATCTGCATGGTCACACACTCGACAGCGCCTACACCCGCATCATCAGCGGGCTGGATCAAGCGAGGGCGATGGGCGCGCGAGTTGTTCTGGTGATCGCTGGGCGAGAGCGACCCGTCGACCCGGCAGACCGAGGCGCAGAGCGCGGAGCGATCCGGGCGAAGCTGCTCGATTGGCTCGCTGCAAGCCATCATGCCGATGTCATCGCCGCTGTTCGCCGCGCGCATATCAGGCACGGCGGCGAGGGCGCGCTTTATCTTGTGCTTAAACGCAGCTGACCAAGAAACAGCGCTTGAGTTTCCTCCGACGTCGCCCTTTTCCGGTTGGCCCATCTCCAGTGGACATGTCGCAAACCTGCGTTCCGAAATGCAGTTCACCAGAAGAGCCACACATTCATGAGCCGACCAGGCAGTGCCATGCTGACAATGCCAGGGATCATCAGAGCGCCAAGATACAGGCTGAGGATCTCTTTTTTATGGCCCTTCATGTCACCGCGCCGTGCGGTGGCGATCAATTTGTAGGAGGCCCAAAAAGTCATTGGGATAAACAGGTGGATAAAGCTGAAACCGCCGCCGGTCTGAATGAAGATTGCTGAAAATGCGGTGGTGATCATCAGCGCTACCCAGATTTTGCCGAGCAGTTTGTGAGCTTTCGTGCCTTTCGGGGCGAGCAACAGAAACCCGCCAAGCGGCACTGCGGGCAGGACGGTCGCGACATGGATGATAATCGCGAGTTCACCGGTATTTGGGTGGCTCGGCGTGAGACCAGCTAGCCCGCGAAACAATGCGTAAAGGACGGTGAGCGTCATTGTGGTGGCAGCGATTGCGATCACAGCACGAAGACGCGGGCCAATATCGAAAGCGGGTTTTGCAAGCGCTTTGAAGAACTGGGGAATTGCTAAGCTTGCGGCGAATGTCGTCATCGGTCTGGTCCTTCTGACTGGGTGGTAAGGGCGTGATTTCGTATTTGCTGAAATCACAATGCCGCCTGCCCTTTTGCCCGCAACCACCTCTACGCGATCCGGCATCAGGCTTCGCGAAGTGCGCGCAAATCCGCAGAATTCAGGGCGATTGCCACTTTACGAAGCACGAATGGGCAGGCAATTGAATGGAATGGGAGGCAAAGATCAGGTTAGCAGGTCACGGAACCAAGCACTCGGCAGCCAATCGATGACCGGGCGCGCTGCGTTCTGGCGCAAGATCTTGATCGACCTTGGAGTCATGACCTTAATTGGGGTGTTCCTTGCGGTCATCGGGCCATTTGGTTCGATTGAGCAGCCGCTTGCCGTTCGGCTGATAACGTGGCTGACTTTCAGCTATATCGGCTATGCGATCTATTCGCCGATGTCGGTCGTCGTGGAGCGCACACATGCAGCGCTCGATCTGCCGATCTTACCTTTGTGGATCGTTGCGACTTTGATTGCGACAGTGCCGATGACAGTGCTGATCTACTTCGTTCAGTTCTTGCCCAATTTACCGCCTGTGCCGCTTCTGGATGAAGCACTGACGAGCTATGGTTATGTCTTTGTGATCGGGGGCGGGGTTACACTCTTGTTCAATGTGCTTGGCCTGAATGCAGACAAGAGGCGCGGCAATTCACACATACCCGAAAATCAGGTCAGCGGACCGCCGGTTGCGCAACATGCGCAAGCTGAAGTGCCGGAAAACCCCTTGATTGATCAACTCCCGGCAGAATTGGGTAGCGATGTGGTCGCGCTCGAAATGGAGGATCATTACGTTCGAGTGCACACAATGCTGGGATCGGACCTTGTGTTGATGCGATTGCGCGACGCGATGGTGCATGTAGCAGAGATTGAAGGGCGACAGGTTCACCGCAGCTGGTGGGTCGCACGCCTCGCCGTAGAGGACGTGAAGCGTGAAGGGCGCAATGTCCGGCTGGTCCTGACTGGTGGTCTCGAAGCGCCTGTGAGCCGCGCTCAAGTGAACGACTTGAAAGATGCCGGCTGGATTTAACTGGTTGGATTTGAGCGGCCAAACCTAACGCCGTGCTGCTCGCAGCATCGGTGTCATGATCGGCGAGCTGCCAGACTGGATTTGTCCCATCACTTCGAACCCGTGCCGTTCATACAGAGAGATATTCCGAGGATTCGATGATTCCAGATAGGATGGCAGCTGCTGCGCATCGATCATGGTCAAAGCGTGCTTCATCAAGGCAGCGCCCAGACCAAGCCCCGTATGCGCAGGGTCGGCACCGATCATAGGGAGATACCAGCACGGATAGTCCGGATGGAATTCGCCAATCTGTTCGAAGAACCCTCCGATCTCTTCCATGCGCTCTGGGTCGATTGACGCTCCCATAATGGCGTCAAGGTGTTCGCCATCGGGTTCGATGGTCGGCGGTAGCCACATTGCAGCGGCTCTGTTGCAAGAAGTGATGAACACGCTGCGATGCTCAAATCCGCGACCGCCGAACGCAGAGACGAAATGTGGTTTGTGCTGCAAGAATGTCCCGGCATCTGGCCATATCCATCGCGCAATGGGATCTGCTGAAAAGCCAAGCAGCATGATCTGCGTCACAACTTCGCGCTGCTGCTGATTGGCGGTGTGAACTTCAGGCGGTCGCATCGTCACCTCCCACCCATACCGATCAAAATGTCGGGGGCTTTCACTCTCACCATACGGGTACAATTGATCGCTCGCAAAGCGTCCATGCAAAAAGACCCCCGACGAAGAAATCGCCGAGGGCCTCTTGCGACCCTGATCCGAAGGGCGAGGATCAAGGTGGGGGGTGTTTGGTTGCCTGTGTTAAACGTCGAAACGATCAGCGTTCATCACTTTGGTCCATGCAGCAATGAAGTCATTCACGAACTTCGCCTCTGCACCGCTTTCGGCATAGACTTCAGCCTGAGCGCGCAATTGCGCGTTACTGCCGAAGATCAGATCGGCACGCGTTGCGCGGTACTTTTCTGCGCCGGTTGCGCGGTCACTGCCGACATATTCTTCGTCGCCTGATCCATCGACCGGGGTCCATTTGGTTCCCATATCAAGCAGATTGCGGAAGAAGTCTGTCGTCAGTTTGCCAACCCGGTCGGTAAAGACGCCGTGATTGGTGTTGCCAGCATTGGCACCCAAAGTGCGCATTCCGCCAACCAACACGGTCATTTCGGAAATCGACAGACCCAGTAGATGAGCCCGGTCTACCAGCATTTCCTCAGTGCGGACGCTTGCTTTTGTGCGTAGGTAGTTGCGGAAGCCATCAGCAAACGGCTCCAGCGGTTCGAAGCTTTCCGCATCGGTATGCTCAGTGGCGCAATCGCCGCGACCACCTAGGAACGGAACACTGACATCGAAACCGGCATCCTTTGCCGCTTTTTCAACTGCCGCTGAACCAGCCAGCACAATCGCATCGGCCATCGACAGTGCACCGCGATGATCACCGATTACGCCCAGTACCTTGGCCAGTTCATCGGGATCATTCGCAGCCCAACCATTTTGCGGAGCCTGTGTGATACGGGCACCATTGGCACCGCCGCGATGGTCAGAATTGCGATAGGTCGAAGCCGAAGCCCATGCTGCCTTCACCAGTTCGCCAACGGTCAGGCCGCTGCTGAGAATCGCTGACTTAAAGCGCGCAACTTCACCGTCCGACGGTGTGCTGCCGGCAGGAACCGGGTCCATCCAGATCAGTGTTTCTTCAGGAACTTCCGGACCATGATAGCGCGCCTTTGGACCCATATCGCGGTGGCACAGTTTGAACCATGCACGTGCAAAAGCGTCATCCAGCTGCTCTGGATTGGTGAGGAAGCGTTCGGAAATCTTGCGATATTCCGGATCCATCTTCAACGCCATGTCAGCGGTGGTCATCATGGTTGGAACCTTCTTCGAAGGATCGCGAGCATCGGGCGCCATATCCGCTTCTTCCGGATTGATCGGCGTCCATTGTTGAGCGCCGGCCGGACTGTGGACCAGTTCAAATTCATATTTGAACAGAAGGCGGAAGTAATCGTGGCTCCACGATGTTGGGTTGTTCGACCAGGCGCCTTCGATACCGGATGTGGTGATGTTGCCCGTGTCGATTTCACCTTGGTCGGTCAGCCAGCCTAGACCCTGATTTTCCAAGGTTCCACCTTCAGGTGCATCGCCAAATGTGTCTGACGGGGCTGCGCCATGCGCCTTACCAAAGGCATGACCGCCAGCAGTAAGAGCAACAGTTTCTTCGTCATTCATCGCCATGCGGGCAAAAGTTTCACGCATGTCGCGTGCTGAAAGAAGTGGATCGGCAATGCCGCCCGGACCTTCAGGATTGACGTAGATTAGACCCATCTGGATCGCCGCGAGCGGGTTTTCGAGCGCCATGTCCGAATCGGGCTGAATGCGTGTTTCAGCGCCAGTGTCGACCCACAGGCTTTCTGTGCCCCAATATACGTTTTCTGGCTCATAAACGTCTGCACGTCCGCCGCCAAAGCCAAAGACTGGTCCGCCCATGCTTTCAATCGCGACGTTGCCAGCTAGGATGAAAAGGTCAGCCCAGCTGATGCCTTTTCCGTATTTTTGCTTGATCGGCCAAAGCAGACGGCGCGCTTTGTCGAGATTGCCATTGTCAGGCCAGCTGTTGAGCGGAGCAAAACGTTGCTGACCGCTGCCAGCGCCGCCGCGTCCATCGCCAGTGCGATAGGTGCCAGATGCATGCCAGGCCATGCGGATGAAGAACGGGCCGTAGTGACCATAATCAGCGGGCCACCAAGGCTGGCTGTCGGTCATTAGCGCGGTCAGATCAGCTTTCAGAGCCGAATAATCGATTGTGTTGAATGCGGCCGCATAGTCGAAATCTTCGCCGTAAGGGTTGGCGCTTTTGCCTTCCTCGGTCAGAATGTCGAGCTGCGTAGCCTCTGGCCACCAATCTTTGTTGGTACGGCCCAATAGCGAACGTGTACCGCCATCACCATTGAAGGGGCATCCGCCGCTTATTTCACCAGTCTTCGCGTCCATTGGGGTTCTCCTGATCTCATGAGACTCGGGCTATAGCCGAGCTTGATGACAGGGGAATGATCGATTTTCGGTGATCAGTCCAATCGATTAATGTGGGAAGATTGATTGACTGAGGCGATTACAGCGGAGCCAATTGGATCGGCGTAGAACTCGTCTCTCGATGCCGATATGCCCCGGACATTTTTAGAAAGCGCTTTTCGAAAAAGTGGTACGAAAGCGGTGCCACAATACAGAGCAGCAGCAGGCCGATTCCTGAATTTAGAGGCCATAGCTGCCCTTCAGCCCGGCCTGGCCCGGTCGCCAAGAATAGTCCCTGCCACATATACAGGCCGTAAGAGATCTTGCCGGCGTAAGCGAGCGGTCCGTATTCAAGCACAGACACCAGTCTTCCGCTTTGGTTGTGTACGATCCAGCAAACCAGCAAAACCGCCCCCATCACACGCAAAGTTTCATCAAGGGGTTTGGGCAATAGGCCCATGAAAAGGCTGTGAAGGAAAAGAGCTGCAGCAAGCCCCAAGGCCAAGCGCGACGCCATGAAGGTATTCGTCCGGGCATAATCTCCGTTCACCACAATCGCCGCTGCACATCCCAGTGCGATCCAAGAACCAGCAAAAAAGCTCCAGCGGCCTACGAAATAGGCGGCATTCACCTCTTCGATGCGCAGCACGATAGCCAGCAAAGACAGGCTGATGACAACCCCGATAATCAAGTGGCGTAAGGCGCGATTAAACGAAAAGCGGTAGATAAACAGCAGCATGGCAGGCCAGATGATGTAGAAATGTTCTTCCACCGAAAGCGACCATGTGTGCCCCAAGATGGAAGAATACCATTCGCGCGGAATGAAGCTGGTGTTGAAGGTCGCAGCAAAGATCAGCGCCGGATCACTGATGACGGGCCACACGAACATATCGATCAGCAAAGTCAGTGCAATGCATAGGAAATAGAGCGGCAAAATTCGAAAGGCGCGGCGGATATAGAATCCCTTGAGCGACACCGAGCCGGTTGCTTCGTACTCCTTGATCAACAAGCTGGTGATCAGGAAACCCGACAGCACAAAAAATATCTGCACACCGGTCGTGCCGCTGATAATCGGAGCCGCACGATCGCTAAGCCAGCCTGTGGATTGCGCGGTTGAATAGATGCCAAGATGTGTGAGGATCACAAAGATCACAGACAGCGCACGTAGCCCGTCGAACCCCTTGATCTTTGTCACCCGGTTTCTCCCCATTTGGTCGAAGAACCGGCCTAGCGGGGACATGGTTACTATGGTGCTAATTTGGTCTGGTAAACTCGCTTTCCGTCATCCGCACTGCGCCCGGTGCAGCAGTTTCTGATCTGCCAGAACCAGCGCCATCATCGCCTCCACCACCGGGGTTCCGCGAATGCCGACGCAGGGGTCGTGGCGACCTTTGGTGCGAATTTCGGTGGCCTCACCGGCTGATGTCATAGAAGGGACGGGGGTAAGGATTGATGAGGTTGGCTTGAACGCGACCCGGCACACAACCGGTTGTCCGGTTGAGATGCCGCCAGCGGTTCCGCCAGCGTGATTGCTGGCATAGATCGGTTTGCCATCTTTGCCGGGGCTCATAGCATCGGCGTTTTGTTCGCCAGAAAGGCGAGCAGCTTCGAATCCGTCACCGATTTCCACGCCTTTGGTTGCATTGATGCTCATCATCGCAGCGGCCAGTTCGCTATCGAGTTTGGCATAGACCGGCGCGCCCCAGCCAGCTGGCACACCTTCGGCCACGCATTCGACAACTGCGCCCAAAGACGATCCATTCTTGCGCGCAGCGTCAACTGTTTCTTCCCAGCGCTTTGCCGCCCAGCTGTCCGGGCAGAAGAACGGATTGCGGGTGATCTCTTGCGTGTTGATCGCATTCCGATCAATCGCATCTCCGCCCAATTCGCAGACATAGCCGGTGATCGTGATCTCAGGGATGATAAGCCGCGCCACTGCGCCCGCCGCGACCCGCGCAGCGGTTTCACGCGCGCTGGACCGCCCGCCGCCGCGATAATCGCGGATGCCGTATTTCGCGTCATAGGTATAATCAGCGTGACCGGGGCGATAGGCCTGCGCGATCTCCGAATAGTCCTTTGACCGTTGGTCGGTGTTTTCGATCATCAGATGGATCGGCGTGCCCGTGGTGACTTGCTGACCATCTGCATTGTTGAACACGCCAGACAGGATGCGAACTTGATCGGCTTCCTTGCGCTGGGTGGTAAATTTGCTCGTGCCGGGTTTGCGCGCATCCATAAATGGCTGGATGTCTTTTTCGCGCAGGGAGATGCCCGGTGGACATCCGTCGATGACCACGCCCAGGCCCGGCCCGTGGCTTTCCCCCCATGTCGTAAAGCGCAAGACGCGCCCAAAAGTGTTGAAGCTCATTCCGAATGCCTTAACGAAAGTGCTGCGCGTGTCGAGATTGTCGCTGGATTTTGGGTATTTTCCTACAGGTAGGAGCGACGATATGGTGCGCTGATATGATGAGTTGAACGCGGTACGCCATCGCTAGCAAAACGCAGACTTGGATCGCCGAGAAAGCCAAAGCCACACTTTGAAAGTCAAGAAAACCAGAAAAAACACTTTTCTCTCAGTGTATTGAGCGAGTTAGACATGTTTTTAATACTGGTGAAAACGGTCCATGTTGAGGTTGTTCCCGTCCAGTGTGGTTTGGTGGCGGAGCACGGACCCGAAGGGTTCGCAAGCCCGGCCGGACGCCCGCAGCGTCGTAGGCGCGAGGAAATCGCGTCGAGGATGCGATGCGCAAAACAAAACTCCCCCTCTGGCGCGCAGCGTCAGATTGCGCCAAGAACAAAGCATGGCCAAGAAAGCGCATAGATGATCGCAAAGCTATCAGGACAGCTCGACGAAACGGGTGAGGATTGGGCCATCGTCGATGTGCAGGGCGTGGGCTATCTGGTTCACTGTTCGGTGCGCACATTGTCGGCTTTGGGCGAGATTGGAGAGGGCTGCACTGTCCACACCGACCTGCAGGTGAGCGAGAACGATATGCGCCTGCTCGGCTTTGCCGAAAGCGCAGAGCGTGACTGGTTCCGTCTGCTGACACAGGTTCAGGGTGTGGGGAGCAAAGTCGGTCTTGCGATCCTGTCGGCGCTCTCAACCGGTGAGTTGCGCGATGCCTGCGCGGCGGGCGATGCGGCAACTGTGGCAAGGGCGAACGGGGTCGGACCGAAACTGGCCGGACGGATCGTCAATGAGTTGAAGGACAAAGCGGGCGCGCTTCCGGGAGGCGGATTGGCAGGGGCGAGCATGGCCGCAATACCTGCCGGATCGGCAAGCGCCGATGCGGTAAGCGCGCTGGAGAACCTAGGCTTTAAACCAGTGGTCGCAGCGCAAGCCGTAGCGCGCGCGCAGGCCGAACTGGGCGAGGGCGCCGCGGAAGGCGATGTGATCCGCGTGGCATTGAAGAAGGCGGCTGGGTGATGGACGACATCAGGGAGCGGGTGGATTGGCGCGACCAGACCGAGCGTCAAATTGCCATTGAGGACTACAAGCTAAATACTCATGAGGGTATGGAGCGCCTGAAGTATCAGGTCGAATACTCGCAGGCAGCATTGAAAAACCTGCAATTCGTCAACGGTGGCGCAATGATCGCATTGTTAACATTCATTGGAAATGTTGATGGAGCAATTCATACAAACTCAGTCTTTTGGAGCTTCGTTTGGTTCTCTATTGGCCTGACCGCATCATTAACTGCGTATCTTGGCGCTTACTTCTCACAATCTAGCTTCATGAACGTAGCTTTCTCGCAAGCTTGGGAGGCGCAGCATCGAGCCAAGGGGAGCGCAACGACTTACCCTTTTGACAAGCATATGAAGCAAGGCAATATCGCGCTAGCAATCGCAATAGGGCTCGCGATTGCTAGCATGGCGTGCTTCGTAGTTGGTGCTTTTGTAGCCATTGAAGGCCTAAAATCATGATCAGTGTTCGCTCTCTAATGCTTGCTACCACGGTCATCTTGGCAGCGTCTGCGGTGGTTCCCGCCGCCGCACAAGACCTCTCTGCCTTCGACACCGGCCCGGTCTTCACCGAGTTCGGACCGCATGCCCCAATCGAAGGTGCGAGCGAGCTGCCGAGCCTCACACGCTTCTCGATCACATTCGACGTGGCGAAACCTGCCGAGGATGGAGCACGCAATCGCGGGTTTGAGAGCGCGGCCCGCTTTATCAACATGCATGTCGCTGCCGGAGTGTCCGCCGACCGGATCAACATCGCGGTTGTTGTGCATGGCAAAGCGGTGCTCGACTTGATGCACGCGCAGGCGCGCGGCGCGCATGGGCTAGAGGCCAATGGCTCCGCCGCCATGCTGCGCACCATGCTCGACTACGGCGTGCGCTTCATCGTCTGCGGCCAAAGCGCAGCGGCCAATGGTGTCAGTGCAGACCAGCTAATCGAAGGGGTTGATATGGAGCTATCCGCCATGACCGCCCACGCGCTGCTCCAGCAGGACGGCTACACGGTGAACCCGTTTTGACAGATCCCGAACCCCTCCACACACCCGCCGAACAGCCTGGCGATCCGGACACCGCGCTGCGGCCAAAGAGCCTTGGCGAGTTTATCGGGCAGGAGGCTGCGCGCGACAATTTGCGGGTCTTCATCGAAAGTGCCAAGTCGCGCGGTGAGGCCATGGATCACACTTTGTTCCATGGTCCTCCGGGACTCGGTAAGACGACGCTGGCGCAGATTGTCGCCAATGAGCTTGGTGTGGGATTCCGCGCGACCTCTGGTCCGGTGATCGCGAAGGCAGGCGATCTTGCAGCGCTGCTCACCAATTTGGAATCGCATGATGTGCTGTTCATTGATGAGATCCACCGGCTGAACCCCGTGGTCGAAGAAGTGCTCTATCCCGCGATGGAGGATCGTGCGCTGGATCTGATGATCGGTGAGGGGCCGTCTGCCCGCAGCGTGCGGATCGACTTACCGCCCTTTACGCTGGTTGGCGCGACGACGCGGCAGGGGCGGCTGACAACGCCTCTACGCGACCGATTTGGAATACCGGTGCGGCTCCAATTCTACACCCATGATGAGCTGGACCTTGTGGTCACACGCGCGAGCAAGTTGCTTGGCCTGGACATCGACCCAAGCGGCGTTCGCGAGATTGCGCGGCGCGCTCGCGGGACTCCTAGAGTTGCAGGACGTCTGCTGCGGCGGGTGCGGGACTTTGCACATGTTGCGGGGGTGGGGCAGAAAACTGGCGGAAGCGTCACGCGCGCGATGGCAGATGATGCGCTCACCCGGCTGGAAATCGATGGGCTTGGTCTTGATGCGATGGATCGGCGTTACCTAACCATGATCGCAACCACATATAAAGGCGGCCCGGTCGGCGTTGCAGCGCTGGCGGCGGGGCTTGCTGAACAGAAAGACACTGTCGAAGAGGTTATTGAGCCGTATCTCATCCAGCTAGGTCTTTTGGCACGGACAGAGCGCGGACGGATGCTCAACGACGCCGCTTGGGAGCATCTGGAACTGCAAAAGCCGATTCATAAGGGTGATTCTCAAGCCAGCATGTTTGATGCGTCAGATGAACCGACAGACTGATTTTCCGCTAACCTAGGCCGAAAATTCGGTATCAAAACGGGACAAGGCCCGGGAAATCCAGCGATTTTGAGAGCTTTTAGCGAGTTAGTCGACCCCAAGTATGGTTAATCCCATTGCCGTGAGCCCTTCTTCGATCCCATCAGAGCATTGGAATTGGTGAAGGTGTGGACTGGCCACATCGAGCCAAGACAGGCAAACAAGGTTCGAAACTCATGTCGATCAAACTGGCTGTAGCAAAGCTCTCTGCAACCGCTGCTGGCGTCGCCCTTATGACGGGCGGTGCGGTACGCGTAGCGGAGCCGATGATCACCGACGACCCGCAATTCACCACGGCTGCCGATGGCAAGCTGGTTGAGGTGGCACCAGTGCCCGTCGCCCAGCCGCGTTACGTGAAGACAGACGGGCTGCCGGCTCTGCCAGAGCCCGAAAGGCGTCGCCGGATCGTTGAGCGCACCATTGAGTGCCAGCCTATCCCGCAAGGGGCTGGTTCATACGGACCCGGCGCTGCGTCTGCACCTTTGCCTGCTGGCGCGACGCGCGCCTATATTGATGCATCTGAATGCCCACCAATCACACAGGTTGCCTATGCACCAGCACCGCTTCCACCACTTCCACCAATTCAAGGCGGTGGCGGCTTTGGCGGCGCACCGATTATCGTCGGCGGTAGCGGCGGCTTTGGAGGTTTCGGCGGGGGCGGCTTCTTTGGCGGCTTCTTCGGCGGTGGCGGTTCGTCCTCAGGCGACGTTTCAGTAACAACGACCACTACGACTTCAGGTGGATCATCTGGTGATGTAAGCTCTAGCTCAGGCGGCTCGTCAGGCGACGTTAGCTCAAGCTCGGGTGGTTCTGGTGGATCCAGCACAAGCACATCGGGTGGCACAAGCGGAGGCGGAACCTCTTCCGGTTCAACCACTACTACAACGACGACCACCACCGGTGCAGTGTCAAGCACGACATCAGGGAACGTTTCGAGCAGCAGTACATCGGGTAATCTTTCGAGCACGACCTCCGGTAACGTGTCCAGCACAACCTCTGGCAACGTGTCCAGCTCGACATCCGGCAACGTGTCTAGCACGACAACCACATCAGGTGATATTTCGAGTACCTCGACCAGCTCAGGCAATATCTCGAGCACTTCAGGCAATTTTTCGAGTACGTCTAGCACCTCAGGCGATGTCAGCAGCACGACCGGAGGCAGCACAACAGGTGGATCGTCAACTACCTCATCATCGTCATCATCATCGTCTTCCAGTAGCTCAAGTTCGTCATCAAGTTCATCAGGCGGCTCAACTGGAGGCAGTACAACCACAGGCGGAAGCACTGGCGGTTCATCATCGAGTTCATCATCGTCCGGTTCTTCTTCGAGCAGTTCCAGCTCTGGTGGCAGCACAAGCGGCGGCGGCACCACTGGTGGTCATCCGACCGGTGGAAGCAGCACTAGTGGTTCATCTTCTAGCTCTTCATCTTCCAGTTCGTCTTCGAGCAGCTCAAGCTCAGGTGGCAGCACAACAGGCGGAAATACGACATCTGGCGGCGCGACCAGCGGTGGTTCGACCTCTTCTTCGTCCGGCTCCAGTTCATCGTCGAGCAGCGGTTCTAGCGGTGGTTCAAGCACGGGCGGGACAAGCACTGGCGGGGCATCAAGCGGGAGTAGCTCATCGAGCTCTTCATCGTCTAGCTCTTCGTCCTCAAGCTCAAGCTCTGGTGGTAACACGTCTTCGGGCGGCGCAACCAGCGGCGGCAGCACTAGCGGCATGACCGGCTCAACCAGCTCGTCCTCGTCGTCCTCGAGCAGCTCATCGTCGAGCTCGTCTTCGGGTGGCACCAGCAGCGGTGGTAGCACCAGCTTTGGCGGTACTTCGTCTTCATCGTCTTCGGGTTCATCTTCCAGCTCCTCGAGTAGCTCGGGCGGAACGTCAGGCGGTTCGACGAGTTTTGGTGGGTCGACCTCATCTTCCGGTTCATCGTCCTCTTCTAGCTCTAGCTCAGGCAGCAGCTCGGGTGGCTCAACCAGCTTTGGCGGAACGACTTCCAGCTCTTCATCCGGCTCTAGCTCTTCCTCGTCCAGCTCTTCAGGTGGAACGTCTAGCTTTGGTGGCAGCAGCTCGTCTTCGGGTTCGTCCTCAAGCAGCTCTAGCTCATCAGGTGGTACCTCCAGCTTTGGCGGCACGACATCCTCGTCGAGCTCATCGTCAAGCTCTAGCTCCTCGTCGAGCAGCAGCAGCGGTGGAACAGATGTTCCAGCACCGCCAATGATGATCTTGTTTGGTCTCGCTGCGGCAGCGGTCCTAAGTCGACGTAAGTTTGGTACCGCGAAAACTGGCGCTTAACTCGACCTCCTAACGCAAAAAGGGCGGCTTCCTTCGTGGAAGTCGCCCTTTTGCTGTTTGGGTCTGGTTAAAAAATTCGAAGTCTAGGGAATTACGACCGGTTCGCCCGAAGCCTCCCAAGCGATGATCCCGCCGGTCAGATGCAATGCGGGCTTACCTGTATAGGCAGCCAATGCTTCGCCAGCTATGCCAGATCGGCGGCCAGAACGGCAATAGAGCACAATCTCGTGTCCATCGCCCAGATCGAGTACTGCCGGGTCAAACTGGTCCAGCGCTATATGTTCAGCACCGAGGATCATGCCCGCTGCGACTTCATCAGCGCGGCGGACATCGATCAGGCGGATCAAACCTTCATCAAGCAACGCGCGTAGTTGATAGGGAGCAAGGCCAGAGACTAGCGGTCGGCCTTCCTGACTATCATCGAATTGAATGTTTGGTGCTGTGAAAACGCGTACCCGGTCAGTCGGGCCACCACCGGTCGACGATTCTCCTGCCACCGCTAGCTCGTAACCGATCGGTGGATTCGGCGCGTGTTTATCCTCTCCCCCATCACCAGGCGCGCAGGCGGCAAGCGCCAGAGCCAAGGTGGAGGGGAGAGCAAAACGCGACGTGATCATGAAATGCTTCCGTTAAGAGGCCAGTTTACGAAGAACATAATGGAGGATGCCGCCATTGCGGTAATACTCCATCTCGTTTGCCGTATCGATCCGGCAAAGCGCGGTGATCGTGAAGGTCGAACCGTCTTCACGGGTCGCTTCGATTTCGACATCTTGGCCCGGCGTAAGATCAGCCAGACCCTTAATGCTGAAAGTGGTGTTCGACGTAAGGCCCAACGTTTTGCGCGTGTCACCGCCTTTGAATTGCAGCGGCAGGACACCCATACCGACAAGGTTCGAACGGTGAATACGCTCAAAGCTCTCAACAATCACAGCCCGTACACCCAGCAGGATCGTGCCCTTGGCTGCCCAGTCGCGGCTGGAGCCGGTGCCGTATTCTTTGCCGCCGACAACGATCAATGGCGTGCCATCCGCCTTATGCTTCATGGCAGCATCATAGATCGGCATTTGTTCGCCGGCATAAGTGGTCTCCCCGCCCTCGACGCCGGGGACCATTTCGTTCTTGATGCGGATATTGGCAAAGGTGCCACGCATCATCACGTCATGATTGCCGCGGCGTGAGCCGTAGGAGTTGAAGTCCTTTCTCGCGACTTGATTGGCGTTGAGATAGGAACCAGCGGGGCTGTCTTCCTTAATCGCGCCAGCCGGTGAAATGTGATCGGTCGTCACCGAATCGCCAAGGATCGCCAGCGGCTTCGCATTAAGAATGTCTTGAACCGGGATTGGAGTCATTTCCATCCCATCAAAATATGGCGGGTTGGCAACATAGGTGCTGCCTGCACGCCATTGATAAGTGTCAGACGGTTCAACCGTGATTGCCTGCCAATGTTCATCGCCATCATAGACGTTGGAATAACGCTCAACGAACATCGAACGATCGATGTTAGCTGCGCGGTTTTCTGCCACTTCGGCATTGGTCGGCCACAGATCGGCAAGCATCACATCATTGCCGTCTCTGTCCTTGCCCAACGACGTGGTTGTGATGTCTTCGGTCACTGTGCCTTTAAGCGCGTATGCAACCACAAGCGGCGGGGACGCGAGGAAGTTCGCGCGGACATCTTGACTGACGCGGCCTTCGAAATTGCGATTGCCTGATAAAACTGAGGCGGCGACAATATCATTGCCGTTGATCGCAGCGCTGATTGGCGGAGAAAGCGGGCCGGAATTGCCGATACAGGTTGTGCAACCATAACCTACAAGGTCAAACCCGATAGCGTTCAGATCATCTTGGAGGCCTGATTTAATCAGGTAATCCGTCACCACTTTCGATCCCGGTGCGAGCGAGGTTTTCACCCAAGGCTTTGGCTTCATGCCGCGCTCATTGGCTTTCTTAGCGACAAGACCGGCAGCGATGAGAACGTCTGGATTGGAGGTGTTGGTGCAGCTGGTGATGGCTGCAATCACAACATCGCCGTCCCCAATATCATGGTTCTTACCATCGACATCGACGCGCACTGGAGCAGGTTTTTTGTAAACGCTTTCCAGTTCGCCGTTAAACAGCGCAGCAACTTCGGGAAGGATCACGCGGTCCTGCGGCCGTTTTGGTCCAGCAAGGCTTGGCACGACTGTCGAAATATCGAGCGAAAGTGTGTTGGTGAAGACCGGTTCATTTTCCGGATCGAACCACATGCCTTGCTCTTTCGAATAGGCTTCGACCAAGGCGATTTCGTCTTCGCTTCGACCTGTGAGACGCAGATATTCGATTGTCTTATCATCGATGCCGAAGAAACCACATGTGGCACCATACTCAGGCGCCATATTGGCAATCGTCGCGCGATCGGCGAGAGTAAGGTGAGCAACGCCCGGTCCATAAAATTCGACAAAGCTGCCAACCACGCCAACTTCACGCAGCAATTGAACGCAGGTCAAAACGAGGTCGGTCGCGGTCACGCCTTCGGACATGCGGCCTTCGAGCTTAAAGCCAACCACTTTGGGAATCAGCATTGAAATTGGTTGACCCAGCATCGCTGCTTCAGCTTCAATACCGCCGACACCCCAGCCCAAAACGCCTAGGCCGTTAATCATAGTTGTGTGGCTGTCGGTGCCAACGCATGTGTCGGGATAGGCAACCGTCTGACCGCTAGGATCGGTACTTGCCCAGACACCCTTTGCGATGTGCTCAAGGTTAACCTGGTGGCAGATGCCTGTGCCCGGAGGAACGGCCGAGAAGTTTTCAAAACTCTTTGAACCCCATTTGAGGAAGTCATAGCGTTCGGCATTGCGCTCATATTCGAGCGCCATGTTGGCTTCCATCGCCTTGGGGTGACCAAATTCATCGACCATGACTGAGTGGTCGATGACAAGATTCACAGGAACCTGAGGATTAATCTTCTGAGTGTCGCCGCCCAGTTCCTTGATCGCATCGCGCATCGCGGCAAGGTCAACAACGCATGGCACGCCAGTGAAATCCTGAAGCAGAACGCGCGCAGGGCGGTACTGGATTTCATTGCCCGTTGCCGGATCATTCTGCCAATCGACGATAGCCTGGATATGTTCGCGGCCAACAGTGAAGCCATCATCCTCAAAACGCAGCAGGTTTTCGAGAAGCACCTTCATCGAATTCGGCAGTTTTGAAATATCGCCCAATTGCTCAGCTGCTTTAGACAGCGAATAATAGGCGTAATCGGTGCCATTGACCGAGAGGGTTGAGCGGGTGTTGAGCGAGTCTGTGCCGATAGCTGTCATCGGGTGTCCAATCCTTGTTGTGCTGGCCTCATTTCAGCCTTCGCCGAAAGGGGGGATCGGGGTGATCCAGTCCAGAGAAAATTCTCGGTCCGCAAGTGCTAGACTGTGCCGCCTAGGTCAAGAGCCTGACTCTTTCTTGCGAGTCGATTGCGATACGATGGCACTCAGCGGAATTCTCTCTGTGTATCGTTACAAGTGTTTACTTCACCTTTGATCAACACCTGTGCCAATGATTGCATCTGTTGGGGAATTGGCAAGGGCAGCACCATGGAACATAGCCGAGACTTGTTGGCTAAAAAGGCAAGCCTGACTGCTGGCATCATTGGCGCTGTCATGGTTGTGCTTGTCTGCTTTGGGGCTGCTCTTGCACTTTCGGATCTAGCCGATGCGAAAACTGTCCAACAATCATCAGAAGCCTCCGTTCAGGCTGAAGGCAAATAGCCACTTTGGGTCGCAAACAAAGACAGAGCTGCCCCTTTGTCTTTGCTCAAAGTGGGAATGGCCGGAGTAGCAGCGCTAGTCCCCGCTGCTCCGGCCATCTTCCAAATATCTAAATCCGATCGGTTTAAGCGCGCATCTTTTCGAGCATCTTCGGTTTCCGCGTAGCTATCCAGCACCCGCTGACAATCAGAATTGTTCCGGCAAAAGTCGTCAACGTCACAGATTCACGGAAGAAGGCCCAACCAAACAGGCTAGCCCACAGGAAACCCGAATATTCGATTGGTACCAGAGCTTGTGCTTCGGCGCGGGCATAGGCCCAAGCAATAGCCATAGCCCCGCAAACGGTCAGCACTGCTGCAGCCGAAATGGGCATTAATATTCCGCTTGCTGGAATAGTGCCGAAGAATGGCACGAAAAGCAGCAGAACAATCCCGCCAACGCCGCTGTGGAAAGTGGCAATCTCTAGTGGTCCGGCCAATTGGCTTTGGCGGCGAATAATGATGAAATTGTAAGCGTATAGCAGTGCCGAAAACAGCAACGCTGCAAGGCCCAATGTCGTATCTAAGTCCATTTCTCCTTGACCGATTCTGCCACCCACAATCACTAATGTCCCCGCAAAGCCAAGTACGCTGGCAAATATCGCTTTTGGTTGGATGACTTCGCCAAGCAGTACACGTGCCAGATAAAGCGCGATCAAAGGGGCGATAAAGCTAATGGCAATAGCCTCCGCCAGCGGCAATTTTGTGAGTGCATAGAAGAAGCTGAGCGCCATAAAGGCAGAGATGATCCCGCGCTCCAAGTGAATCTTGAGCACGACCTTGGTCGGCCAACCCTGTTTTCGCCAAAGCCAAAACGGTGCGATGATTGTGGCCCCCATCAGGCTGCGTAGGACAGATGCAGTATAGGCACCCGTCGCCAGTGCTGCTTCCTTCATGAATGCGTCCATCAGCGACAGAAAGCCCACACCCAATGCAGCAGCGGCGAAGGGCAGTAATCTGGCAGCAAGAATAGGGGAAGAGTTCGACATTGCACGCATGCCCTAGTGGTCAAGCACGGCAAGGTCACGCACATTGCTTGCAACATCTGTGCAGGGTTCATCGCAGCTAAATATGTGCTGCTTGATAGAAATCCATAATCAGGGGTATGTTCAGTAGAAAGACGCTTCAGTCGCGCCGATAGTGAGCGTGTCAGGCGGCATGGGACAGTAGATATGCGCAATTGGGTCAGCACTTTCGGAACCGGGGTCGTCGGAATGGCATTGATAGCGAGCGGCGCGCTCGCACAGGATGAAACAACTACAGCAGGTGCGAGTTTTGAAGAGTCGTTCCCGCTAATGGTCTCTGAACCACTGGTGCAAGGCGACCTCGCGCCTCCCGGTCCGCTGATTCAAAGCTGGAGTGTCGAGAACGTCGCCGCCTTGATTTCTGTGATCGAAGGGATTGAAGCCGATGGTCTTGACTCCGCAGACTACAATCTTGGTGAGCTAAAGGCTCTTGTGGCTGCGGGCAATTCTGAGGCCCTTGATGCACTGGCTTCGAAGAATTTCGTTTGGCTGGTCGAAGATTTTCGCGATGGCCGGACGCCGATGGATGCGCGCGAACAATGGTTCGTGGTCGATCCTGACCGTGACCGTTTTCGCACCGGCGACCTGCTGAGCGAAGCGCTAAGCAACGGCGATGTTGCGGGTACGCTCGCGGAACTTCACCCGACGCATCCCGATTACGCGCGCTTGCGCGAAGAATTGGCCGTGACACCTGAAAGCGAGAACGCCAAGCGCAAGCTGATCCGCGCGAATATGGATCGCTGGCGGTGGCTTGGGCGCGATCTGGGTACGCAATACCTCATCACCAATGTGCCGGAATATCAGTTGCGACTGACGGTCGGTGACCAGATCATCAGCACCTATCGCACGATCGTAGGCAAGCCCGGGCGCACCGCGACACCTCAACTGGCTGAGACGGTTTCGGGCGTGGTGTTCAACCCGACATGGACCGTACCGCAATCGATCGTGCGCGGTGAAGGTCTGGGCGAGCGGGTGTTAGGCAATCCCTCATGGGCGCGGCGCAACGGATATAGAGGTACGCGCGGCGCGAATGGCTGGATTACTGTGGTGCAGCAGCCGGGGCCAGGCAATTCACTGGGCAGGATGAAGCTCGAAATGCCGAACCCGCACGCGATATTCTTCCACGACACGCCGTCGCGCGGTCTGTTTAACAATGAACGTCGTGCTTTGTCGCATGGCTGCATTCGCACCGAACGCGCGCTGGAACTGGCGATAACAATGGCGATCCTTGGTCGCGGCGCGACGCGCGATGAAGCGGTCGCTATCGCAACATCTGGTGAGTACACCAAGGTCCCAATCACCAAGGAAATGCCTGCTTATATCACCTATTTCACGATGGCGACGGACATTGAAGGCGAGCTTCGCACATTCGACGATATCTATGAACGTGATGCCCCTGTGCTGGCGAGCCTAGATCAGCCGCGCGTCCAGAATCGTTCAGGTGAGACCGATGATGAGGTTATCGTGATTGAGAACAATCCGTTGGCTGGGGTATAAAATAGCCTCAGAGCGCTAGCAGCGCACAAAGCAAGACGCGCTCAGACATCAAGCTCAAAACGCCCCCGGATTATACCTTTGCGCTGCGCTTGGTTCGTTGGGTGTCAGCGCCGTCAATTGCTGTTCACGCGACAGCATGGTGCCGTCTTCCTGTAAGCCCAAGCTATCCGCAAATAGCAGCCGCCCGCCCGACAAATTGAGTAGCGCAATTCGGAATTGCTCTTCGCCTAACGCAAAGCATCCGTTGGAACGTCCAAGCCGCCCCCAACGTTCAATATGCGAAGGTTCAGAATAGGCCGCGCGGTGCATCACGATATAGCGGCGCAAGGCAGCATCATTGGTCGGGTCGAGCCCACCGAGGCGCACCGAAGTGCCATAGCGGCCCTGATACCATTCCCACGTCACATAGGCGCCACGGCTGGTCGCGTTGGAGCCTTCGACATTGGAATAATTGTTGAGCCAGCCATCATGTTCCGGATCGGAGCCGGTGCCGTGACTGACATGGAATGGGTTCACTTCCTCGCGGTCCAGATTGACGAAATAGAATCGGCGCTGGGCCGAATGGACACCAAAATCGGCAATACCGACAATGTCGCTGCGCCAGATCGCATCGCCTGCTCGATCTAGTTCGCGTTTGGCTATGTCAAACAGCACTCGGTCGCGTGCCGATCCAGCGCGTGGCTGCGCTGCGAGTTTTGCTGGCAAAGCCAAAGCCGCGCCCGCGACAAGGCCATTCTTAAGAAGATCGCGCCGTTTCATCATCCCTAAACTACTAGCGCAAATCTATTCGTTTCGTGAACAAAAAACGCATCACGTCTGAGCTTGGTTTTGCGTTGCTGAGGCTTCGCGCGGCGGGGCGGCGTTGTGTTCGGCAAAGGCCTTCATCCCCAATGCCATGATCCCGGGCATGCATTCCTTCACCACCGAGCCAATGTCGGCGATGGCCGCGAGTTTCGGGCTGCCTTCGGCCATCATCTTTGCGATGGCGGGGCCGGTCGGGTGAAGGCGGCTGCGCGCGTTAAACGTGTTGGTTTTTTCGTTCTGCGAAAGCAGCCCGGTGCTGCGCAGGTTTGAAAGAAAGGCGGCGGGATAGGTGCTCGGCGTGTCGGTCAGCGGTGCGGGCGGGGTAAGAGCGTTCTTCTCGTCATCATTGTCGAAATTCGCTTCAAGAAAGGCGGTGAGGGCCGCGCTGTATACGACGAAGGGTGACTGCGCCAATTGCGGTGTGATGGTGTCTCCATCGAAGACGGCACGTTGATTTTCTCGCGCGTCAAACGGCACGGCGGATGCTGTGCAATCGATAAACACGGTGTTTGCGGGCACATCCACGCTCTCATTAGCGAAGTGCATTTTGCCCGGCTCAATGCGCTTCACTCGGCCTTGGCGATAGATATTGGTGATACCGCGCAGCAGATCAATCTCCCCTTCAGAGATGACCGCAAAGTGGAACATTTCCGGTTTGATGTCTGGGTCGATCCGCAGCATCAGGCCCTCTTCGCCCAGCTTCGCAAACATTTCGTCGCCGGTTTCTGACGCTGCTGCGGCGTGCATCTGGCGCCGTTGGAAATCGATCAGGCGGTCCAAATGGTGCTCAGCCGGTTGCAGGTACTTGCGGTTAAACATCCAGCTATCGCGCGGCCTCACCCAACCGATCCGATCCGCCGCAACGCCTGCCTCCAGCAACCAGACGGCGGTGTCCATCGCGGTTTTGCCAGCGCCCAGAACTACGAAATGCCCCGGCAGGTTGTCCGCATCCTTCCACAGTGAAGGCAGCTCTCCGGGAATGGTGAAGAGCGTGCCGTCTGCGATCTCGAATGCAGGTTTGTGCGTTGAGGGAACTGAGGTCTGGAAATATGTGCCATCCACCAGCTTGCGCCGAACTGTCACTTGCTGGGTCTCGCCCGACAAGATGCCTTTGACCTTATGCCCTTCCTGATACTCACTCAGCGGAAGGTAAGTGATCCGCCCGCTCGGTAGGAAACGCTCATTCATCAGCTGCTCGTAATAGGCGAGAATTCTCGCATGTTTGGCCAGCGGATACATACCCGTATTGTGGCCATGCGTATCAACCCGGTTGCTGCACAGCTCCATTGAGTTAACGCCATAGGTTGCAGAAGGCTGGTGGAGGGTCACAAACGAATAGGCATCGTTCCAATGCCCGCCTGGCTTTGCGTGCTTATCGACGATGGTGATGTGGCAATCAGGATCTTCGTCGAGCAAGGTGTCGGTAAAGGCCATGCCTACGGCGCCAGCGCCAATGACGAGATAATCGGTTCCATGGTTTGACAATATATTGCTCCAGCAGTCGCGCGTGGTGACTCACTAGTATTCCGAGGTCTGCCGCGACACAATCATGTTCTCATCTGCCATGGCCAACATGGAGCGCGCATGCCGTGCGCCGACCTCGCGCTGATCGTCGCCATATCCTCCGCCCAAAGCAGAAGCGATAGGCAGGCCGCGCTGCCGTGCCGCACTTACAACAAACCGATCGCGTTGGATCAGGCCGTCATCCGATAATGCAAGCCGTCCAAGCTTGTCTTCGACATGGGGGTCAACGCCGGCTTGGTAGAACACAAAATCGGGTTCGAACGTGTCGATCACATGGGGCAGGTGCTGGCGAAGTGTTGCCATATAGCCGTCGTCATCAACCCCATCGGGCAAGGCTACATCGCGGCTTGAGCGAGCTTTGCGCACCGGGAAGTTTTTTTCAGCATGTAGTGACAGGGTGAATATATCTTCGCGGCCCGCAGTCAGGCTGGCCGTTCCGTCACCCTGATGAACATCGAGATCGATAACCAGAATTCGGTGTGCGTCTCCTTCAGTGATGAGACGGTTTGACGCGACTGCAAGGTCATTGAACACGCAGTAACCTGCGCCGGTATTGGCCAGTGCATGGTGGCTCCCAGCAGCGCTATTGGCTGCGTAGCCGTGCTTCATCGCAAGCTGCGCTGCCAGCCATGTTCCGCCATTGGTGTGACGAACCCGGTCGCGAATGCGCTCCGTGACAGGGAAACCAATCCGCCGCTCTTTGTCGCGAGGCACCTCGGCGCGGAACACCTCGTCGACATAGGCCGGATCATGCACCGCCTCCAACCAATCGCGCGGGCAAGGATCAGGCGAATGCTCGGTTATCGGAGCGCCGGACGCCCGCAATTCCTCCATGACTAGAAAGTACTTGTCGAACTTGAACGTGCCGCGTGTGGGCCGCGGGGCCATGTAATCGGCGTGATGGACAACGTGGAGCAGAGCTAAACTGCCTTGTCCGCCAGCATAGCCAGCTCATCGTAAATCGCGTCTCCTTCTCGGCTTGCTGCGTCACGCCAGGTGGTTGCTGTATCGGCGTTTAGGAGCATTCCATCCGCGGTTAGCGCCAACACATTCGGTGTACCTGGCAGTTCCTCAACACCAAACCGCTGCGCAATTTCGATATTATGTCCATCATCGGTTTGCGGCATACCTACATTGACGAAGACCAACTCATATTTGGCATCGACCAAAGCAACGAAACGCTCGGTTTCTAACCATCCGGCAAGTGCGCGGCTATCGTGGCACCAGTTCGCGCCCATCACCAATAGGACGCGCTTGTCGCTCTGCGCTGCTCGGGTGAGGGCGGCGTCGACATCCGCCATGGCGTCTTGCGAAACAAGGTATGATCGCGCCTCTGGATTATGATGAACATTGCCGCTGGTGTCGGCGATTGTTGCGCAGCCGAACAGCAGCACTGCAGTAAGACCTGTGATAATTGGGCGGATCATTCGGCCGCTTCCACTGTGTGGGGATCAAACGCGACAGTTTCGCCCGCTTCAATTTTTGCGGCTTTTTCCTCGACCAGTTTTACAATGTGGTCGAGCATGTCGTCGCTCTCAATATGATGGTTCTTCACGCCTGAAAGATAGACCATATGTTTGCCAGAGCCGCCGCCGGTTAAACCGATATCAGTCTCGCGCGCTTCGCCTGGGCCGTTAACCACGCAGCCCAGAACCGAAAGGCTCATCGGGGTCTTGATATGCTCAAGCCGTTTTTCGAGCGTCTCGACCGTGCGTATCACGTCAAAACCCTGACGTGAGCAAGATGGGCAGGACACGACGCGTACTCCTCTGGTCCGCAGACCTAAGGATTTGAGCATCTCGTATCCGACTTTGACTTCTTCTTCTGGCTCTGCGGAGAGCGATACGCGGATCGTGTCGCCAATCCCGGCCCACAGCAGAGAGCCCATACCAATGGAGGATTTGACCGTACCGCCAATAAGCCCGCCCGCCTCGGTAATACCAAGGTGAAGCGGGCAATCCACTGTTTCGGCAAGGCCGTGATAGGCGGCAACCGCGAGAAAAACGTCAGAGGCTTTCACCGCAACTTTGAATTCGTGGAAGTCGTGATCTTGTAGCAGTTTGATGTGATCCAACGCGCTTTCGATCAGCGCCTCTGGACATGGCTCGCCATATTTCTCTAACATGTCTTTCTCAAGGCTACCGGCATTGACTCCAATCCGGATTGCGCAGCCATTCGCCTTCGCCGCGCGGACGACTTCGGCGACGCGCTTTGAGGATCCGATATTCCCCGGATTGATGCGCAAGCATGCTGCGCCGCCATCGGCCGCCTCTAGCGCGCGTTTGTAGTGGAAATGGATGTCCGCAACGATTGGGATCCGCGCTGCTTTCGTGATTTTCTTGAATGAGGCCGTCGATTCCTCTGTCGGGCAAGACACACGGATAATATCACAGCCAACCTCTTCACAGCGGCGGATCTGATCGATCGTCGCCACCGCATCTTCGGTTGGGGTGTTCGTCATGGTCTGAACGGTGATCGGCGCATTGCCGCCCACCGGAACATCACCAATCATGATTTGGCGGGATTGCCGCCGCTCGATATCGCGCCAGGGCCTAATAGAGGACATGTGGCGCATATAGTCCCGGACATAAGAAGGGGCAATGACAGTGGTTAGTTAGTCATTGCCCCTTTTGAAGTTTTTTCTTTTCGAAGCTTACCAGCGGATCAGCGGCGGAACCACAAAACGGCTAACCACTGTCGCTATAGCGACTGGCGCGACATGCCACAGTCCAACATGCGAAAACGTGTCGAGCGGGCAAGTGATCCCATATGCAAGGGTGCCAAGTGAGCCGGCGGCAAGACCAAGAAGCCAAGATGAGCGCTCAATCGAAACAGGTGCACCACGACGCAGCCACAGCACGCCAGCAATACCAACCAATAGGGCCGCTGAAAGTGAGGCAGTCGTGCACATAAACGCTACCGGATCGTTCAATCCTTCATGTGCGTGGTTGCCTTCGCCGGAAAGTAAGCTGAGCACAGCACCAATTGGCAAAGCTGCCAGCATTGCTGCTCCCCAATATGGGGCGCTACCGCGCGCACCCACTTGGGGCTGAACGCTGCTAACCACCGCAGCAGTACTTGCAATGCCAAGCACAAGCAAAAGGCCGTGGGTGATCAGGAAATATCCTGAAGCTTGCCCAGTCAAAAGACCGGACCACCATTCATAGACAGCGATCGAAGCAACCGAAGCAATGACAGCCGCAAAAGCAATCAGTAGTGCGCCATCGCGAGGCTTCACGCGCTTCACAGGAGTAAGGTCTTCGGTCAGGGCTGCAATCAGCTCTTCGCGATTGGAATAGTCAACCATATCAGTCTGCTTTCTCGACCAAGGAGGCTAGTTTTTTTAGACCTCGATGGATATTCACTTTCACTAAGCTTTCGCTTTGTCCGGTTTTCTCGGCCGCCTCGCGGATTGACAATCCGTCGATTTTGACCATTTCAATAACTTTGGACTGTTTGTCCGGTAACTGCCCGAATAATCGATCAAGACTGACGCGGGCCAAGACGACCTCTTCTGCGCTGTCTTCTGCGGCGTCATCTTCCATCAATTCCTTGCTGTCATGCTTGTAGACTTTGCGGAGGTGATCGACCCATCTGTAGCGGGCAATCGCGGCAAGCCACGGCAGGAATGGCCGTGTGGAATCCCAAGTCCCGCGCTTAGTATAAAACGCAATCAATACGTCTTGTACCAAATCATCAATCGAGTGTGGAGGGACCCGGCGGCGGAAATAGCGTTCGAGCCATAGTCCGACCTCCGACAGCAACACATTCCCGGCCGCTTTATCGCCGTTCTGTGTTGCCGTCATAAGGCGGGCAAAAGTGGGTTCGTCCGCTACCACTTATGCGGCTTTCGAACCTGTCACCATGCTAATGACTTTGTCGATGCTAAGCATACCAGCGCCTCGGCTCAATAGAACTGCAGCAAGTGCAGCCCAAAAAATATGTACAGTCCACCATGCTTCGGGGAAGACGAAGATTTGAATGACCATCGTCATGATGAACAAGGCCAATGCTGCAAACCGAGTGAACAGGCCCAGCACAATCAAGATTGGCAGGAAAAATTCGGCATAGACAGTCATTGGAACAGCTACGCTTGACGAAAGAGGGAGGCCCGAAAAAACCTCATCGAATATGAAATACTGACTTTCATCGATCTCCAGCAGCGTGCCATCTACGACCTTTGTACGGCCAGACGTCCAGAACGGAAACGCCAAAGCGAGCCTAACGAAAAGCAGTGCAACACTCTCAACAAACTTGCTCGAAAGCACCCCGGTTAGTCGTTCCCACAGTGACATAATTCCGCTCATAAATTCCTCCTGCTTTGAATGGCTGGCGATCTGCAATTTGCCTGACAGACCGCCAGTTTCAAATTATTATCGGTTGATTGGGGTCAGCGAACCGCGGCCCTGTGGTGTCGTGATACTGGTGCAGGTGCCTTTGTCCACGAGCTTCCAGGCATTACCCTGATAATCACGGGTTGAAGTACCGGCACAGCTTGTGCCTGGACCAGCCGCACAGTCGTTCTGACCGGCGAGCGAAATGCCATAGCATTTTTCTTTTGTGCTCTGGGCTGAAACCGGAGCAGTAGCGAGGCCAGCGGTGATGCCGGCAGTCAATGCAAGACCGGCAATTCCGGCGATCGACTTGGCTTTCATCATATTTCTCCAAAATTCTTGCGGCTGGCATCCAACATGGTCGCCGGCACTGACCCACCATTCGCGTCGCTACGGCCGCTGGTTACATTTTCGAAAAATATTTTGTCCAATGTGTTTGTACAAATGTCGAATTTGATACGTTTGTAACATGGCGCACGCAATGCGCGAACGCTAAAAAGACCGCTTGTCGCAATGCCTAACGCAAGCAAGATCGCGTGACCACAAAAAGAAGCCATCCCGGCTATAGGCAAGACCGGCGATCCAATTTGCGAATTTCTCTGCTATGGAAAGCGACTATGATACACCAAAACGACACAATCCTACCATTCGCAGGCTTCGGGGTTGGCCTAAGACGCACCCATTACGATGATTTCCTGAGCGCAGACGTGCCGGTCGATTTTGTTGAAGTGATCAGCGAAAATTATATGATCGAGGGCGGGCGTCAGTTTCGCATTCTTGAAGAGGTCCGCGCGAAACTGCCGGTCATCATACATGGTGTTTCGATGTCCATCGGATCTGCGGATGGTTTGGATTCAGACTATCTGACAAAGTTAAAACAACTGGAACAGCGCATCGACCCTTTGTGGGTTTCTGATCATCTGTGTTGGACACGCACCAGCGCGCATAATTCGCATGATCTGCTACCAATGCCTCTGACCGAAGAAGCGTTGCAGGCGATTTGCCAAAACATCGATCAGGCGCAAAGCGTCTTGGGTCGCGCAATGTTGTTCGAAAACCCTTCCAGCTATCTCACCTTCCCTGAAGATGAGCTCACTGAATGGGAGTTCCTAACCGAAATGACGCGACGCACAGGCTGCTATCTGCTTCTTGATGTGAACAACATTTACGTGTCGAGTAAAAATCACGGTTTCTCATCGGAGGAATATCTTGCTGGATTGCCGCTAGACCGCGTTCGCCAAATTCACCTTGCGGGGCACGATCCCGCTACGCCAGAACGTGACATCATTATCGACACGCATGACCGAGAAGTCTGCGAGGATGTTTGGGCGCTTTATGGCAAAGCGGTCGCTATGCTTCCGCAGCCGGTTGCCACTATGATCGAGCGTGACGATCACATTCCGGTGCTTTCCGAGTTGCTGGGCGAACTCGATCGGGCACGCGGGATTGCAAGTGAAGCGAAAGAACCCGCCCTCATATGACGAATGAAGTGACGCCATTGGCCCAGCGACAGGCGACATTCTTGCGCGCAATTTTGGATGAAAGTGCGCCTTTGCCGGAAGGTTGGAGCAACCGCCAGACCGCTGGATTGGCGGTTTATCGCGGGAACTACCGATCAGCTGTGATGGGTGCGCTTGCGGAAACCTATGAACGAACGGCGCGCTATGCTGGGGAGCAGGCATTTCGACAGGCCTGCATTAATCATGTCATCAAGCATCCGCCGGCGGGCTGGACGCTTGATGACGCTGGCGAGGGATTCGACCAAACCTGCGCGCACCACTTTGCTGAAAACCCAGAGGTCGCTGAGTTGGCTTGGCTGGAATGGGCGATGCTCGCGGTGGCGACCGCGCCCAATGGCACCCCGATGGACCCAGCGGCGTTTGGTGCCGCAACGGCAGAGTTTGGCGATGAGGACTGGGGCGAATTGCGATTGGCGATGCAGCCTCGCGCTTCGTCACGTGTGGTAAGCTACAATCTTACTCTCTTGTGGAAGACACTGGGCGAGCAAGCTCGTGAGCGCTGCGATCCCCGGCTCACTGAGCCGCAAACGTGTTTGGTGTGGCGCGAAGGGGAAAGACCGACCTTCATTCTCGTCGAAGCCGACCACGCGGATGCCTTCACCGCGATGCAAAAAGGCGCGACCTATGGCGAACTGATTGAACTGCTGTTGGGCGATAATCCGGATCCTTCGCCAGAAACCATACAGAACGCTGCAATGCGTTCGGGGGCAATGCTGGGGCGCTGGCTGCAAGAAGGCATGATAACGGGCCTCAATCCTTGACTTGAACGCTCTCTCGTCCAGTCTCTTTGCAGGGAGAGATTTTATGCTGACCGAGACGTCGATTGAATTGCGCAGTTCAAAGCCGAGTCTGATGCTGCGCACGGTTAAATGGTTGATGAGTAAGCGTAGGTCAGTATTTCCGACGGATGCCGTCGAAGTTCCAGCTTATCTGGCGCGGCGCACCCTCCCGCGCGATGCGCCAATGCCTGAGGCGTTTGAGCAGAGATTTCGTGTCGAGCGTTGGGAGGCAGCAGACCAGCAGGTCGTAACTCTCCATCCAAAATCTGGCTCTGCGGAATGGCACATGCTGTATTTTCACGGCGGCGGTTTCGTGCTGCCGATGTTCAAAGAGCATTGGCCGCTGGCTGCTGCGATGGTTGAGAAATGCAATATCAGTGTCTCACTGCCGCTCTACGATGTTGTGCCAGAGGCCAAATACACTGTGCAAGATAAGCTGGCCGATGCGGCATTCGCCAAGTTGGCGAGTGAGCATGACCCAGCAAAGATCGTCCTAAACGGCGATAGTGCGGGCGCTCATATGGCGCTCAGTCTGGCATTGAGATTGGCAGAGGCTGAAGGCCCACAACCGGGCAAATTGGCGCTGTTCGCGCCATGGTTGGATGTTACCATGGCGGATAAGGCGATGCGTATTGTTGAGCCAAATGACTTTATGCTCAAGGTCGGCGCCGTTCGCGCAATTGGGACAATTTGGGCCGATGATCGAGATCCAGCCAGCGCCACGTGCAGCCCTATTTACACATCCACGGACGAGCTCGCTGGACTGCCGCCCACGCGCATTTGGACGGGGCGGCACGACCTTTTCATTGTCGATTCGCGCACCTTTGTTGGGAAATTGCGCGCTGCCGGTCTGGATGCGAAACTCTATGAATATGAGGCCGCGCCGCACGTCTTCATGGCAGTGGTCCCCACTCGCGAGTCCAAAGACACTTTGGAATTGCTGCGTCAATTCCTGGCCGAGTGCACACGGTCAGGCTGAGAAAGTCTCACCCGTCATCCGTTCAGACAAAGCCCACAAAGCGTCGGCGTTGCCTTTATCGAGCGCATAACTGCGTACGCCTTTCGTATAGGATTGATCGTCTATTTCGGCGACATGGCAATCCTCGCAATAAACACCTCCTTTGCCTTCAAGCTCGTCGGCCGTGGCAGCCCAGCATTGTGTTGCGGCACCTTGCGGGATCGACTTCCAAGAAAAGCCGTCGTCGCGCTCTTCGATACTCTTCATCAGAGCGGCACTCATTTCCTCGGACATATGACGGCCCAAATTTGTTTGGATGCCGCCGGGATGCACCGCATAGGTATGGATGCCTTTACCGCCAAAGCGCTGTTCCAGTCCAACGGAGAACAGGACGTTTGCAGTTTTTGATTTTCCGTAACTGACGAAGGGATCGTATGTTTGGTTGTCAAAATTGGGATCTTCGACATTCGTTGGAGCAATGTGGTGCCCCCGACTTGATAGGTTGACGATCCTCTTGTTCCTGCCCTTTTCGATCAACGGCATCAGCTGGCTTGTCAGCACGAAATGACCGAGATGGTTGGTACCAAACTGACTTTCAAAACCATCCTTCGTCGTGCCTAACGGCGTTGCCATGATCCCGGCATTGTTGATCAGCAGGTCTATTTTTTCGAGCCGTCCATTCGCCTCATTGCCGCAGGCGCGAACGCTTTCGATTGACCCCAGGTCACAGATTATGGTCTCGATGCTATCGCTGCCCGTCTCAGTGCGGATTGAGGCCACCGCATCATCCAGCTTCGCCTGATTTCGGCCAGCAAGAATGACATGAGCACCCTTTGCCGCCATCGCTCGCCCAGTTTCCAATCCAAGTCCTGAATTGCCGCCGGTGATAAACACAGTCGCATCGCTCAAATCTTTGCCTTCAAGTACTTCACTGGCGGTTGTTTCCTTGCCGAATTTGCTCATCTTCGTAGCCTCCTGATCGCTCTCAATTGTGCAATTGTGCAATGGTGTGATGGGCGCACATGCTGTAAACATGCAACCCATGAAGAACGCAATTCTCTCAGGGCTCATCGTTAGCTTACTCTCGGCCGTCCCATCGATCATTTATGCGGAGGCGGAAGTTGAACCGCGTTGGTCGATTGCCATTCATGGCGGGGCAGGAACATTGGACCCGGCCAATATGACGCCGGAACGGAGAGCTGCATACGAAACCGCTTTGCAAAACGCTCTTGATGCGGGTTCGGCAATTCTGGCCGAAGGTGGAACCGCGATGGATGCGGTTCAAGCTGCAATCATCCCAATGGAGGATGATCCTTTGTTCAATGCCGGGCGCGGTGCGGTCTTTACATGGGAAGGGCGCAATGAACTTGATGCGTCGATCATGGATGGACGCGATCGCAGCGCAGGCGCGGTGACGGGGGTGACCACGATCCGAAACCCTATCCTGCTTGCAGACCGTGTTCGCACAGATAGCCCGCATGTCTTCCTGATGGGCGAAGGCGCAGAGCAGTTTGCGGCCGAGCAGGACATTGAGATCGCTCCGCCAGAATGGTTCGCAACCGAAGCGCGCCGCCAGTCTCTGGAGCGGATGCGCGAGCGGGAATTGTCCGCTTTGGACGTAGATCACAAGTTTGGGACTGTTGGTGCTGTGGCGCTCGACAAGGACGGCAACCTAGCAGCTGGCACATCAACTGGCGGCATGACGGGTAAGCGTTGGGGGCGGATCGGCGATGCCCCGGTGATTGGCGCCGGCACCTATGCCGACAATCGTTCGTGCGCGGTCTCAGCTACGGGTTGGGGTGAATTCTTCATCCGCGTGGGCGTCGCACATGAAATTTGCAGTCGCCTGCGCTTTCTGAGGGCCACGAACTATTTGAGTATGGAAGCAGCACTGCCTGTCAGCACCGAAGAGCGAGACGCCATGATACAATTGGCGGCGGACGCGGTTATGGCAGATGTTGCCGAACTTGGCGGAGACGGCGGTGTTATCCTCGTCACACCTGAAGGACATGCCATTTTCAGCTTCAATACCAGCGGTATGTATCGCGGGCGCGCAACCAGTGAAGGCATCAATGAAGTGGCCATCTTTGCGGATGAATGAGTTGGCCTAGGTGAATCGCCCTAAACATCACGCAATCGGCACCCGCGTGCTTCTAGGATAGGCCGAATTTCGCGATAGGCGGCGGGTGTCCGGTCTAATGGGATATAGGGATGCAGGTGGTGCACGATGTGGAATTGCATTCCCATCGATCCGATATTGCCAAGTGCTGATTTCCAGCTGCGCGTGTTGCGATAACGAGTTTGCTCGTTCCCCGGATGGTGCGGAGCCCATGATAAGAAGAAAATGAGATAGGTCATCGCGATCTGGTGCGGGAGCCACCAGAGAAGCAACGCTTCCAACGCGTAACCATTCCACGCCAATACGCCGAGGATTGCAATAAAACTGAGCCTATAGACCAATGAAAGAAGAATCAGTCGAGGGCGACCATTGCGGATGTGCGCTGCCGAATAGTCCTGATTGCGTTTTGCCCTAGGCTGACGCCCCTGAATTGCATTCCATATCGCACTCCACGGACCGGGTGCGGCAGTTTCTATATCGACATCCTTTTCTGGATCATTGGTGTGCCGGTGATGATCGAGATGCGTCACTCGGAGCACATCGAATGGGATTATGGTCATCCAGCTCGTCGCATGCCCAACAAGCTCATTCAGCCAGCGCAGCTTGGTGCCGGGCCGTGCGATGATGTCATGCTGCGTCTCATGGGTGGGCAGATAGACCACATCATGTTGATTGTCGCGATCGGAAACGCCGCCCATAAAGGCAGCCAACCTAATAGAACCAGCGGCCACAGCGACAACCACACTGCAAGGTTTCCGAAAGCCCACATAACAGTGATCCACGCAAACATGCCCGAATGCTTGCGCGCGATCTTGATTTCCAGGCGCCGTAATTGCTCTTTGGATAGTTGGGACAGATCAGCGGGCAACATGTCCGATGGCGCGTTCACACCCATCTCCCAAGTAGATCATTAGCAGATCGCCACTAAATTGAGAATACATCCCGTCTTTGCGCAAAACTGGCCAAAACTTCACCCACTTGCGCCAATGTGGCCTCGGCAGCTGGATCGATCCCATCTGTGACACCCGCCGTGCGGAAATATGTCGCGAACGTAAAAGGACCGTGCCGTGCGGATTCTACAAAGCCAATATCGACATAAAGGCTGCCCATACCGGGCCAGATCGAGGTGCCAGTCTTGTCGCCGGCACGCCAATTTTGTGGAAGTCCAGCACGTACTCTTCGCGAGCCCGTTTGCGTATCGACCATCCATTGCCGCAATGTCGTTTGGTCTGCCTCTGCCAGAACGTTACCGAAAGCCAGTGTTGCAACAGTGCGCGCCATTGCAGATGCGGTGGTCGTGTCGCGGATTTCCGCTTCCGGTACATTGTTGAGCGCTGGTTCGATTCTGTCGAGCCTGCTCACATTGTCACCAATTGAGCGCCAAAAGGCTGTCACCGCTGGAGGTCCGCCAATTTCGCGCAGCAGAATGTTGGCAGCGGCATTGTCCGAATATTTCTGTGTAGCTTCTGCCAGTTCGCGCAGTGTTGCACCTTCACCCAGTTGCCGTGTGGTGAAGGGTGAAACAAACATCAGATCATCTTCACTCCACATAACCTTGCGATTGGCATCGTCTTTTCCGCTGGCATTGCGCGCCAATACCATGGCCGCGAGGGACAGTTTGAACGAAGAGCAATGGCCGAACCGTTTGTCGCGGTTAAGACTGATCGATTGACCCGTTTGTGTGTGATAGAATTCAGCACCCAGTGTTCCGTTCGCTTGCGCCTCGATTATCCGCAAAGTTGCAGCGAGGCGACCAGTTGGGCTTTCGTCAAGGGGAACACAGCCAATCGCTCCCAGCGTAAATCCTGATGCGAGTGTTCCGCCAATGAAAGATCGCCGATCAAAGCTCATGAGAATTTATCTGCCTTGCGCTTGCCGAACCGCATGTCGTCTTCGAGCTTAGCACGTAACTGCGCATAGAAAGCTTCAAGAAATGCACGCTCGTCGCCCGCACCCGGATCCCAGCCAATTTTTCGGCAAATTGTGGCGTGCACTGCGGACAGCGCATCAGTTTGAGCTTCGCGGAGCATCCGTTCCAAGGTTTGCAATTCATGCTCACCATAAACCGCAAGCTCTTTATCGCCGAATTGGTAACGAGCACCGGTCACTTCGCTGGAACCCTGAACTGCGGCTCCCTGCGTAGAAAGTGCATCGGCGAGCTTGGTCCGAGGAGCCTCCACTACCCAAGTGCCCGCAATCACGTCACCCGCTCGCATCACGTCTTTGTTAAAGAATGGGAACAGCGCAAATACGAAGAACCAAATGAGAGCTGCCCAGATCATGCCGCCTGCAGATTCTCCAATTATGTTGGCGATTAAAGTAACGAACAAGAAAATCATCGGGTAAAATAGCTCAATATCCCGCAACAGGTTGCGTGCGATTATCGCCTCAGGTGCGAGCCGTCCCCCTGCGCGAGCAGCGACCCGAATGCCCAATGCACGTTTGCCCAATGTCGCGCCGCGCGGGCCAAGTTCTTGAACCAGAAAATAGCCGTACCAGAATATGAACATCATTATGATCTGCATGATGGCAAGGAATTCTGTCGCACCAGAAACGTTGTCGCCATCGATTTCGAATCCCTCATCAAATAAGCCGTCAGCGACCAAGGAGATCAACATCTGGAACAAGATTATCGTTACGATCAGGATTACGAAATCCAACAGTAACGCGCCAATCCGCGACCCGCGCGAAGCGATTGTGATCAGGATAGCGATGCCCTCTGGCGTGACGAGCGTCCGTTTACGCTTGTCCATCTTGTTGATCGCAGTCGCGCTGCTCATTCCTCACTCTCCGCGATTTCGGAGTCCAGTCGGCGCGGGAAATAGAGGAAGAAATAAGCGAGCCAGAAGGTGAGGAACATTCCACCAATCAGGAACCTGCTTTGCGAGCCTGCGACCAATTGACGCGGAAATGCCTCCAGCAAAGCCGCAACAATCATCATGATGACCACACCAATCATGACGACGGCGCTGCGCCTGCCGCTAATCGACGCGGCCTCTAGTACCGTGTTTTCACCGGGAAACGCCATTGATCTTCCGATATGCAATCCGGCCGCGCCAGCGAGCAAGATGCCAAAAAGTTCTGTTGTGCCATGAACGCTCAACCACGCAGCGAATTCTGTCAAAAGGCCAACCTCAGCAAACAACCAAAGCATCCCGCCCAGCATCGCCATATTGTGAACCAACAGCATCAAAGAAGGGACACCAAAGGCAAAGCCAAGTGCAAAGGCGAGAATGCACACCCCTGCATTATTGCTGAACAGGTAGGCGGCAAACGTAGAAAGCCCACCGGTATTCTGTTCGACATCCAAAGTTGCGAGCAGCTCTTCTCGACTGGCTCCAGGTACGCGGGTATCGGCCAATCCGACTGGCACAAGTCGGTAGAACCAGTCGGTGCTTTGCGCCACTAACAGCCAGCCAACCACAGCGCCTGCGACCATCACAAATAATGCGATACAGACATCGAGCCAAATCTCGCGCACCGCGCGGCTCCACCCGCCAAAAATGAACTCCCGAAACCAGCTAAAGAAGCCTTTGCGTGGACCATAAACTTGGAACCAAGCGCGCTGGACGAGGCTTTCTAGATAACTCAGCGTCGATGCGTCGAGGCTGGTTTCTCGTGCCACGGAAAGGCTGGAGGCTGCCGTGCGATACAAGGTGGGCAGTGCAAGTAGATCTTCGTCATCGATCCGGCGCAGGCCGCCTTTCTCCATGCTGATAACAACTCCCTCAAGCCGCCGCCAGTCGCCTTCGCGCTCCAAACGAAAGCGATCAGACCGCAAAGCGGCGCTCTCGATATCCGTCGGTGCGGATATTTCTGTGCGCCCGAACCATGATCCCAATGATGGCGTTTTCATCCGATCGCCTCACTGTTCTTGATCGCAAAGTAGCGGTCGATCAGTTCATAGCCGATATGTTCATACGGGGCTTCCACCACGTCCACGCCCATCCGGCGAAGTCTCTGGAGTACGACGCTGCGTTGACGTTCCAGCGTGTCGGCAGTGACACTTCGAGCGAGTGTGGCGACGTCACTGGGTTCTTGATTGACGAAGGCCTCTAGCTCGCGATCTGAGATCGTGACGAACAAGACGAGATGTTTGTCGACCAGTCGCCCAATACTCTCAACCATCATCTCAGCGGCCGTGGGGTCAGTGAAATCTGAAAACAGGATGATTAATGAACGGCGCTGGAGTTTTGCCGTCAAGGTGGCAAGCGCTAGCGTAAAATTGGGTTCGGCATTCTCGTAATCAAGCGCGGCTGCCGCGCTTTGCAATTGGTGAAATGCTCTGGAATCACTGACGAAAGGTGTCATCACTTTCGGTCGCTGTGCGAATCCAAATAGCGCAACCTTGTCGCCTCCTTTTAGTGCGACATACGAACAGGTGAGCGCAGCCGTAACCGCCCTATCGATGCGCGGCATGCCATCAACCGGCTCGCACATTACCTGCCCGCAATCAAAGGCGAACACGATCTGATTGTTGCGTTCGCTTTCGTTCTCTCGAGCATAAAGGTGGTTGTGGCGCGCGCTTGCTTTCCAGTCGATCCGGCGGCGGTCCATGCCCGCTTCGTACTCGGACAGCGCTTCGAATTGCGTGCCTTCTCCGCGAATTCGGCGAGCTATCAGGCCGGTTTGCGCATTGCGCATAAAGGTCTGTAGTTCTTTCGAGCGGACCGGTGAGAGGTCGGGCCATATCCGCACTTCTTCGGTCAGAGTCTTTTTCGTCTGCCGCGCGCCAAGGCCTAATGGACCACTCCAACGCAGCCATGCTCTTGTGATTTCGGCGGTGCCCCGGCGTTCTGGATGGACTTCTGCCGTCCCGCTATGCGCGCGCGTGTCTGGGTCGGGGGCAAGGCGTATCGTCTTGCGTCCCGCGGGTGCCAAACGTGGATCAAATTCGAGTGCGACTTCTGGTTCGCTCACAATTCTACGGGCAAAGCGCGCGTGAACATCGAGCGCAGCAGGTTGGCCAAGTTCAGTGTCTGCAGGGACAGCGACTTGCCAATCCTCACATGATCCGGCCATCAAACCATCAAGGACAATCAGCGCCACTAGGGCTGCTGCTGCGACCGGTGCAATGACCCACAATTGCGGGGAGGCAGCCGCAATCACAAGCGCAATTGGCGCAAAGCCTGCGATCATCCACGCAGCTCTCGCCGTAGGGACCAGAGGCAGGGAAAGGCGGGACATCGCCATTAGATCATTTAGCCTTCATCTTAGCGTGGTGCCTCGGTGGCTTCGATCAGTTCGGCGACCAGCGCTTCAACATCACGCCCTTCAATCTCTGCGGCAGGGCTAAGCGTCAGGCGGTGGCGAAGCACTGGAACGGCTAGCGCCTTAACGTCGTCAGGGATCGCGTAGGCTCGCCCTTCCAATGCTGCTCGTGCGCGGGCTGCATTGGCCAGCATCACAGCTGCGCGCGGCGATGCACCCACTGCCAGTTCACCATGTTCGCGGGTCGCACGCACCAACCGCACGACATATTGCGTTATCTCATCGGCGACAGTGACATGGTCGAGAGCAGCGCTGGCAGAGACAAGCAATTCGGCATTGGCGACTGCTTTTACGCCCAGATCCGCCGGTCGCAAAACCCCTTGCCGCGATCCGTAACTGGCGACGATCCGCGTTTCTTCGGCTTCATTGGGATATTGAACTAGCAGTTTGAAGAGAAATCGGTCAAGCTGCGCTTCGGGCAGTGGGTAAACGCCCTGATTTTCTATCGGGTTTTGAGTTGCGACCACCATAAAGCGCGGCGGTAATTCATGGGTCTCGCCGTCCAAGGTTACGCGCCGTTCCTGCATCGCCTCCAGCAAAGCGGCCTGTGTCTTTGGCGGCGTGCGGTTGATCTCATCTGCCAACAGCAATTCGCAGAAGACCGGACCGCGAGTCAGTGTGAACTCACTTGTCTGGAAATTGAACAGGTTGGAGCCCAAGATGTCGCCAGGCAAAAGATCAGGCGTGAACTGAATGCGTCCGAATCCTAGGCCAAGCGCGGTTGAAAACGCCTGTGCCAGAAATGTTTTTGCGGTCCCTGGCGGCCCTTCAAGCAAGACATGGCCCTGACTGATCAATGCAACTAACAACTGATCAATCATGGCTTCTTGACCGACAACGGCTTTTGCCACTTCGGCGCGGATTGCATTGGCGAGGTTGCGCACATCGCCCAACGTCATGCCTATTTCCTGTGGAGCGCTGCCGGTTTTGGCAGGGGCCGGATTGGCTGATTCAGTGGTCATTTGGCGGGTGTCCCTGTCGTTTTCCTAAGCGTCGTTTTCTTAAGCATCGTTTTCAGCTTCGTTTTTTCAGCAATCACTTCTTTATTGTCACTTTATCTGTCAGCTCGTTGAGCGATTGCGCAGCGCGCAGTACATCCATTGGTTTTCTGGCGCCTTGCAGCCTAGTCGCGCGCCTCGAAAAAGACTCCTCTTCAGGCAAGCGAACCGCCAATGCGGTATCGATTGCGTCCGCGTTTGGTTTTGCAATTCCAAGCGCGCGACCAAGCCGACGTTCAATCAAATTCGTATAGGGTTCTGCAAGCAAACCCAATCGCCGTGCCCGCACAATCAGGCTCGCCCCGTTGCTGACCAATCGCTGTTTTCCAAAGGCAATATCTGGAGTTCCAGCCACCGCCGGGCCAAACCGCAAAAACGCACGCCAGCCAACGATCAACATTGCAAGGATCAAGCAGAGGGTTGCTGCGAGGAAGGGTGGTTGAAACGCCAAAGTCAGCAGATTGACTGAATTGCCATAACCATTGAGCGACAGGTCGAACGTGACAGAATCCATGTCGCCATATCCGGCCTCTCTCACCAAAGCCAGCGCGGCAGCTGCGCGTTGAGGATCTGCCATACCGTAATTGTTCACCAGATCCGGTTCGACGACAAACATCGTCCAATGCGAATTCTCGTAATAGTTTGTTCCGGGCTCGCCAACGACGTTGAGCGCGAGAATATGGCCGGCGCCATCGACCATAACCGGTTCATGCGACGAACTCTCCTCGGCATAAAGAACAGTCTTGGTTGGCAATTCACCGGATAGGCCAAGCCCCTTCCAATAAGGCGCTTCGTCGGCTTCTAACTCTTCGATCTCATGCGTGATCGTAAACGGCGCAGGCAGTTCTTCCGTCCAGGTCAGTGCGCTGGCACCCGTTAGAGAAACCCAGTCGCCGCGCATCCGATCTGCGTCTTCCTCGGCCACGTTGTTTCGGGGTGATGCGGTCGACCATTTGGGAAGAATGACGAGTGTCGGACCAAGAAATTCACGATTTTCAAGGATCTGCGCAAATTCCTTCGGGTCGGTATATCGCGGCGGTGTCAGTATCAGCAGATCGGTTGTCTCTAACCCTTCACGACCGTGCGAACGCTCTACCGCATAGTCTTCGCCTTCAAGCAATTCGACAAGTCCGGAAAATCCATTGATGCCATCCGCCGCTGCATGGGCCGCCCCGCCGCTATCCCGCGGACCAGTATCGCCAATGCCGATAGAATAGAGCATGGCGATGAAGGCTAAGAATCCGACCCCAATCACTGCGAGCACCGCGCCGCGACTGAATGGAGAGGCGTCGCGCGCGCGCTGAGATCCGCTGCTCATACCACCATCTCACGACCAATTGCTCGGGTGGGGCCTTCAATCCGGGCAAGAGCGAAGTTTGCATAGGCAGAACGAGCTGCCTCCCAATCGTTTTGTTCAAGCGAGCGTAGGGCGAATAGGCTGCGTTCTACTCGTTCCGAAATCGTGGCAAAAGCCGCACGGGCAGCATCGGACAATGCCGGCAATGCAGCCAATTCGCGGGCCGTGCTTGATGGATCGACCCAATCAGGCCGGGCATCAGCGATTTGCCCGACGCTGCGCTTTAGAAGCAGGTGCGTCGCTTCGTCGTATCGCCCTTCTGCGGCGAGCCGGTCGGCATCCTCAAGTAAGGCGATGCTTTCGTTGCGATCGGGTTGCCATTCGGGGGTGCTTTTGGCGGTCCGTTTCTTTCGGTTTCTGCTCGCAAGCGGACCAACAGTCCGTAAGATAAGATAAAGCACAAAGACGACCACCATGCCCAACAGGACCCATTGTAGAATGGGCCAAGAGACACCGATTAAATGACCAAGGGGAGAAAACAAGTTGACGAGAAATTCAAAGATTGCGCTCAGTGATTCTTCAAACCAGCCGGGTTCGTAAGGCTCAGGAGGGACAAGCTGAATTTCTTCGAATTGGATATTGCTGTTGTCGCGTATTTCGCGCCAGCTATCTGGCGCATCGCCGCTGGATGATGCGGGACTTTCGACAGGTGGTCCTGTTTCTGCCGGACTTGTGTTTGCCGGATTAGTCTGCACCGTGTTCGTCATGCGGGCTCAGTCGTGGCACGCCTCATGGCGCCGTGCAACAGGCTTTGCAGAGTACTTGTCTTGTACAGACCGCATTTTTATTGGTGAACGGCCATTTGGAGGTGTTTTAGCCGCGTTTACGCGCCTGTTGATATGTGCCGAGCACACGCAATTCCTTGGAATAGAACGCACATTCCTCCAGTGCTTGATCAACTGCTGGATCGCCGGGAACTCCAATTATGTCTGCATAAAAGCGTGTCGCTGAAAAGCTTGTACCCTGCTGATAGCTTTCTAATTTGGTCATGTTGACGCCATTGGTCGCAAACCCGCCTAGCGCTTTATAGAGGGCGGCAGGAATGTTCTTCACCTCAAAGATGAATGTTGTCATAGCCGGTTTGGAATCATCGACATTTAGGAATGTCGGTTTGTCAGCGAGGATCACAAACCGGGTCATATTATCGTCGCTGTCTTCGACATGTCGTTCGACGATTTCTAAGCCATAGAGTTCTGCTGCGATGGCAGGCGCGATGGCTGCCAGTTTTGGATCCCCGCGCTCGCTCACAAACGCAGCAGCGCCCGCGGTGTCTGCATAACTGAGCGGCACAATTCCCCTATCACGCAAGAAAAAGCGAGATTGCCCCAGAGCTTGAGGGTGACTGTAGGCGGCTTCGAACGGTCCTTTACTTAATCCCATCAAAGCGTGATGGATCGGCGTAAAATGTTCGCCAACTATCGAAAGCCCGCTTTCAGGCAGCAGAAAATGGATGTCAGCTACGCGTCCGTGCTGGGAATTTTCTATTGGAATGATTGCTTGGCCTGCACGCCCATCCTTCACAGCTTCCAAAGCATCCTCGAAGCTAAAACAAGGCAACGGCAGTGCTTCTGGGCGCGCTTCCAGAGCGGCTCTGTGTGAATTTGCTCCGGGCGATCCTTGAAACGCGATCGCACGCGTTGGATCAGCATCTGCGGCTTGGCGCAAATCATCGACAATGGCTAAGGCAGGTCCGGGAAAGCTACGCATGATTGCGGGTCTGCTATAGCCCGGATGCTTAAGCTGCAAGGGCGACAGTAAGGGTATTGGCAAGAGGGCTTGCAATTCATGCACCAATTCTTGATGTGTTTCACCTTGCGCGGGTACAAGGGCGGCATTATGGGGACGCCGGGATGACAGACAAAACCACCAATGACGCAACGCCAAGCACCGACACGGGCTCAGGCGACCTGTTCAACACCGCGGCAGGCTGGGTGCTTTTTGCAGCCGGGCTTGGCCTTGGTCTTTCGATCTTGGCCGGGAAGCACTTCCATGGCGATTCTCCGCAGCGGCCCGAAACTTTGGGTTATGTGATTGAGGGCGTCGAGATTGAAGCTGGCGCGGTTGAAATGACAATGGACGAAGCGTTGAATATGGAAGGCGTTGATGTCTCCGCTGGCGAGCGTGTTTTCGCCAAGTGTGCGGCATGCCACACAATCGATCAAGGCGGTGCAAATGGCGTCGGCCCGAATCTCTACGGTATTATGGGCAGTTCAGTCGGCGGCGTATCTGGTTATGAATATTCCGGCGTGATGGCGAGTTTTGGTGGCCAATGGGGCTGGGATGAGATGAACGATTGGCTCAACAATCCGCGCGGCTACATGGATGGTACGAAGATGGGTTTTGCCGGTCTTTCCAAAATTGAAGACCGCGCGGCGGTGGCGCTCTACATGAATGCGAATGGGTCGAATCTCCCTATCCCCGAATACATTGCAGAGGCCGCCGAAGAGACGGTTGACGAAACAGTAGCTGATGAAGAAGCGGAAGCGTTGGCCGATCAAGAAGCCGCAGCCGAAGTCGATCAGAACGACGCCGAAGCCACTTCCGAAGAAATCGAAGCGGCTGAAGCGAGCGACTAATCCGCTAAGCGAGCGGGTTAGCTATCTCGCCCTTTGAAACCCTGAGCAACGACGTACCATTCAGATGAGCCCTTGCGGCTCGCTGGAGGTTTGGCGTGCTTTACGCTGGTAAAATGCTTCTTGAGCAGCGTCAGCAATTCAACATCGGTTCCGCCAGCCAGGACCTTCGCAACGAACGCGCCACCCTTTTCCAGCGTTTCGGTTGCAAACCATGCGCCTGCTTCAACCAGTGCCATCGTGCGCAAATGGTCGGTTTGTTTGTGGCCAACCGTATTCGCCGCCATATCAGAAAGAACGAGATCAGGTGCACCGCCTAATGCGTCTTCAAGCGCGGCTGGAGCAGCATCATCCATAAAGTCCATCTCAAAGATGATGACACCTTCGATCGGTTCGGTCGGCAATAGGTCGATGCCAACGATTTTGGCCTTGGGCACTTTTGCGCGGATCACTTGGCTCCATCCGCCCGGCGCAATTCCCAAATCGACGACCCGTCTGGACTTACGAATCAATGAAAAGCGCTCGTCCAGCTCGATTAACTTATAGGCAGCGCGACTGCGATATCCGTCGGCTTTAGCCTGTTTGACATAAGGGTCATTCAGCTGGCGCTCCAACCAGCGTACCTGTGACGCGGTGCGCTTTTTCGCCGTCTTGACGCGGCGATCGGGGTCTTTGCCTGATCTGCTCATTTTTCTATCCTATGGCCTTGCCCGAACGCGTTTCGTTCAGCGCCTTAAGACTCCGTTCGCTCTGACGCTCAGCCGCCATCAGGCTGCGCAGGATACCTTCGCGGATGCCGCGATCCGCGACGCCTAGGCATGTTGCAGGCCAGAGGTCTAGGATTGATTCTAGAATTGCACATCCCGCCACCACCAAATCAGCCCGATCCTGACCAATACAAGGGAGCGTGCTGCGCTCAGTTGGCGACATAGATGATAGGTCAGTGCTGATCTTGCGCATCGCTTCCGACGGTACGATCAATCCATCCACCGCCTTGCGATCATAATGCGGCAATTCGAGGTGCAGGCTGGCCAGTGTTGTTACGGTCCCGCTGGTACCCAAAAGGCGAATGTCATCGCTCTTCGCGGCGTCAGCGATCCGTTCTGCAAAAGGAGCAAAACTCTCAGAAACTACCTCACGCATCTTTGCATAACGGGCAATCCGTGTATCCCGTCCAGATCCGATGCGGCCAACTGTATCAGTCAGTGAAACCACGCCCCATGGAACACTTTGCCAATCAATAATCCGCGGAATTTTGCCACCCGGTTCGAGCAACACAAGCTCTGTCGAGCCGCCGCCAATGTCGAAAATGACTGCAGGGCCTTTGCCTTGTTCAAGGAGGATATGACAGCCCAGAACCGCAAGCCGTGCTTCTTCTTCAGCACTGATAATGTCCAGCACGATTCCGGTTTCTTGTCGGACCCGTTCGATAAAGTCTGCTCCATTGCTCGCTCGGCGACAGGCCTCTGTCGCGACCGAGCGAGCGAGCCGAACATTGCGCCGTTTCAGCTTCTCAGCACAAATCGTGAGAGCACCCAACGCACGGTCCATTGCCTCATCTGACAGACGGCCAGTCGAAGCGAGGTCTTCACCCAACTTCACGACACGACTGAAAGCGTCAATGACAGTGAAATCTTTGCCTGAGGGACGCGCGATCAGCAGCCGGCAATTGTTGGTACCAAGGTCTAACGCGGCATAGGCTTCACCTTTGCGCGGCGCCCCGGCTGCTGGGTTGGCGCGCGCCGAATGGCCACGCTTTTGCATACCGCGGCTGCGGTCACCTTTTGGGGGATCACTGGCTTCAACGCTGCCAGACTTGCCGCTGCGTCGAGAGCCTGATCGTTTGCCTGGCTGGTGGGAGCGTTTGTAGCGAAAATCGGCTACTTTACCGGACTTGCCGCCCCGTTTCTTACCAGCACTCCTGTCTTCGTCCGGCGGAAGTGTATCCGCCATAAGTCATTCTTTCATATCACTGACACGAAAATAGCATCAGCACCTGAAGGCAAATCTAACAGGCGTGCGGCAGCAGGGCAAGCAAGCTCAGCCTTGACCCCGCATCGCCGCAAAACTAGGAGGCGCGTCTCGCGTTTCGAACGCTTAGCAATGATGCCCTGTCGTCTAATGGTAAGACTACGGACTCTGACTCCGTCAATTGAGGTTCGAATCCTCACGGGGCATCCAAACTGCAGGTATTAGGTAGCAAACGCACAAAGGGCTCCCTAGCTCGATCCAGCCCTGATCCCATACATTCCTGCTGTCCACGAAACAGCAAAGGAATAGATAATGGGCCAAACCAACCTCAGGGCTTCGCTCAAGAAGCGATACTCTCAATTGAAGGGGCAGAGAGCAGACCTAGCTCTTCGCGTTGAAGCGGCTCGGCAAGTTGGTGGTAAGGCTATTGATCGCCATTCTGCCTCAGTTTTGAAATTGGGGTGGGATTATGTGAGAAGCTTGAATGCTGAGCATGATCTAAACCGCACTAAGGCGGAGGTGTTTCCCGGTAGAAATTACGATAAATGACCTACCCAACGACCAGCGGTGCAATCCGCGAGTCGGGTCGAGATTGACGCCCACATACGCAGTTTGATTTAACTGACTGATGGAGGTGCCGATGCTCGATTCTGATGTTTCCGATCGAACCACTAAAAGGGAATGGTCAATCGATCTCAGAGAGGCGGGAAAGGCGCGAGCTTTCTCCAAGCTCCCTACAAAGCATCGGCGACAGCGGATCACTACTTTTCTGGAGCGCGAGGGAGACATTGAACACTTCGCAATCCGTCAGACCTTGCCGTATCGCGGCTATGAGGGTGAGGCCTATCCTAGCCAAGCACAATATGGCGCTGTGGCGGACTTCTATTTGCAATGCTGTGAAACCCGCTTTCAAGCACATACGATGCTTTGTGCGAGAGATTATGCCCGCGTGATTGCATCGCAGTGGAAGTTCACCGCTCCCCGCCGCGAACTGATCTGGTTGTCGGTCGCCGCGTATATTCTCTCGGACAGAGATTTGCGGGCACGGATCAGGTCATGGAACGCCAGAGCGAATATGCATATCGAGACCGGCATCGCGAACCATCCGCCATTCAAGAAGATGCATAAGTTCGTCGGCAAGCTCGTCGCTGACTTGCAATCGCAAGGCTCCACGATCTTCGGTGAGATCACAGAGCGCGCCTAAACGCACAAAGACTAGTTGGTCAGGCGATGGCGGCGAGAGCCAGCCCGCTTAAACCCACGACGATACCTAGTGGACCGAGCCACCACTGGCCCTGATTCCATTGGGATAGAGCCCGTTCCGAGAAGGTGACCGGAAGGCTCGTCTCTTGATTGCTCTCATGTGGTAAGGATGATAGTCGAAGTTGTATTTCGGTACTACGCACCTCGTTAGGATCGTCACCCATTGAATGTCCTATCAATCTGAGACTGTTTTATTAAATATTTCTTCGGCCTGTAGAATATTTACGTCTTGTCGATCGTCTCCGATCGCCTTTCTATAAAAGAGATAATCCCAGACAGCGCGCCGATATGGATATCGGCAAATGCCATTCCTTACAAAATCAAGAATCTGAACCTCACTGAATTCAGCCTGTAAGAGATAAACTGAGCCGTCTGTGCGAGTTATGGGGCTTCGACCAAATCGAGCCACGCGAGGATAGTAGTCCTCTGCTTGCTGCGGTAGCAGATCAAGATACATTTTCATCGTCGCGATTCGCCAAACATTATCAAATTGGCCGCTAAGGAGTTGGAGGTGCAAAGATTCAAAGCCGTCAAAAATTGGGTCGGAAGAATATTCAATTATCGGCAGGTCGTGCGCGACATCACTATATTCGCGATATCCATCAAACACCTTCAATGCTGCAGAACGAAAATACGCCTCACCCCCAGATGAAAGAGAGGCATTTATCGCCGAAACTATAAGGATATTGGAGGCTATGTCCTTCATGATATCGTACCGGCGCCGATTAACCCCGCTCTCTGCTCCTGAAAGCTCTAAAATTCGCTCCTGTGAACAGCTCAACTTCCATCTCATCTAGCTTCGACGCATCCCTGCGAACCGCTTCAACGCGAAGAGCTAGGTCTGCTCTCTGCCCCTTCAATTGAGAGTATCGCTTCTTGAGCGAAGCCCTGAGGTTGGTTTGGCCCATTATCTATTCCTTTGCTGTTTCGTGGACAGCAGGAATGTATGGGATCAGGGCTGGATCGAGCTAGGGAGCCCTTTGTGCGTTTGCTACCCAATTCCGCAAACTGCTTGCTACTATTGAGTTAATTGCCTGCTTGCCGGTGCAAGCCAGTGCGCCTAGGTTTATTGATATGAATGACAAAAACCCTGATCACGACCTCACCGACCGCAAATTCTACCGCGCTGATGAGGAAAGTCGCTTTGCTGATGAATCACCGGAAAGCACACCGCAGACCGAGCATCCGGCCTATAAGTTGGCATTTCGCGATCACGATTTCATGCTACGCGATGAACTCCGCCCGGTGCGTTTCCAACTTGAACTTCTCAAACCAGAAATGCTACTCGACGAGGCGCGCGTTGGTTCAACTATGGTGATGTATGGCTCCGCGCGTATTCCTTCGCCCGAAGACGCGCAAGCGCGCGTCGATGCTGCAAAAGATGGCGATGAATACGAACAAAAGGTCGCGGCAAATGTGGCGGCAAAGGCGAAGTATTACGACGAGGCCTATAAACTGGCGCGGCTTGTCTCAGAAAAGGCGATCATTGAAGATGGAAAACGCCAATTCGTTGTCACGACGGGTGGAGGACCTTCAATCATGGAGGCTGGCAATCGCGGTGCAAGCGATGCTGGCGGCGAATCCATCGGCCTCAATATAGTATTGCCGCATGAACAGGCACCCAATCCGTATGTGACGCCTTATCTATCGCTCAATTTCCACTATTTCGCGTTGCGCAAAATGCACTTTCTACTGCGCGCACGGGCGGTGGCCGTTTTCCCCGGCGGCTTTGGGACGTTTGATGAGTTCTTCGAACTGCTCACGCTGATTCAGACCGGCAAGATGAAGCCCATTCCAATTCTGTTATTTGGTAAGGATTTCTGGACGCGGGTCGTCGATTTTGAGGCGATTGCCGAAGAAGGCACAATCTCAAAGAAAGACCTCGACCTGTTCCAATGGTGCGAAACTGCTGATGAAGCGTGGGATTACATCGAAAAGTTCTATGAATTAGACAGTTAAGGCACTTTACGTTCAATGAGATCGTCGCATTCATCAGTGCTGCGCGGCAACCCAACATTTTTGGCAAGCCCTATCCGTTGAGCCAAGCAAATGATCCAGTAACCCGGATCGGCTTGCCCTGATTCGATACCAATCCGCGCGCTTTCGGGGAAGGCGTGGTGGTTGTTGTGCCAACATTCACCATAAGTGAGCAGGCCAAGGCCGGGAAGATTGGATGCTTGTAGCCCGGCATCCTTGACTAGCCAGCGACCGGGTCCGGGGTTGTGGCAGAAATAGGTGATGCTCCAATGTCCTGCCGTGCTGACCAGCACGCGCATGCATATTCCCCAGAACACAAAGGGCCACCCACCAACCAGATAGAGCAGTCCAGCCAACGGCAATTGCTGCCAGCGCCAAGTGTAATCTAGCCAGCGATAGAATAGGTCGTCTCTTATGAGCGGTTCGATCTTTATTTTGGGAGGGTGATCGAACTTAAATCGACAGAACAAGTTCCATAGCAGGTCTTTCTCGAAAGATCGGCGATGCGCGAAGAAATCATGGCAATGCGGCTGTCGCTGTGCCCAATCACGAGTGTCGTGAATGCGGATGATTCCGCTAGGTCCAGACACGCCAACAAGCGTTCCAACATAGATTATAAGACGTGCAAACCAGCGCGGAGCAGTGAATGTCCGGTGGATCATCATCCTGTGCATTCCGACGCTGTGCCCTAATAGCAGTGTTGCATAGGTTAGGGCGAGGAACAGTAAGACCGCTTGCCAAGTCACAAATATCAACGCACATAATGCGCCTGCGATCATCGCGGTGTTCCATATAGATTTGGGCCAGTCGATTTTGACTGTTCCTTCACAGGGATTTGCGCCGCGTCCGTCAACTCGAATGACGGGCTCCATCATAGTTTGCGCACTGCTTGGTGGCCGAGTGGCCCATTCCCCGCTCCGAATCCGGGCGCCTCCTCGATGGCACGGAGCACGAAATTTCGCCCTAGCCGTACGGCATGTTCAAGTGGTTGTCCGTGTCCGAGCAACGTGGCGATTGCGGATGACAGAGTGCAACCTGTGCCATGTGTATGTGGGGTGTCGATCCTTGCATGGTCGAATTGGGCAGCGCGCCAAACTTTACTTTCATCGCGCTGCATCAATACATCGATGATCCGCTCATGTTCAGTGTGCCCACCTTTGGCGAGCACCGCCGCGCCTGATTGCTCACTGAGTTCCTCAGCTGCCTTTGCCATCTGATCGCTGGTGGTAAGATTACGTTTAAGCAGATGGCCAAGTTCGGCCAAGTTTGGAGTAATTAGGGTTGCGAGCGGGAATAGCTTTTCGCGCATCGCTGAGATTGCATCTTTGGTAATAAGGGCAGTGCCGCTGGTGGAAATCATGACCGGGTCGAGGACGACTGGAACCTCCAGTTCGGACAAAGCGTCGGCGGTGTGGGCGATAATACCTGCATCGTGCAGCATGCCAATTTTGATCGCATCGACGCCGATATCGGTGAGACAGGACGCGATTTGCTGTCCCACTACATCGCCGGCCATCGGCGCGATTGCTTGGACCCCTACGCTGTTTTGCGCGGTGACGGTGGTGATCGCCGTCATCGCATAGCCGCCCAGCATGGTGATAGTTTTGATGTCGGCTTGAACTCCAGCGCCGCCAGACGAGTCTGAACCTGCAATCGCCAATATGCGCGGCGGTCTAGCTGGCCGTGGCTTGCTCATCCCTTAAATTTCCGCTGCATACTTGGCGGATTTTTCTCATGCAACGTTGCGGCTCTGGTCGGGCGATCCATCAATTCACCACTGCAATTGGGGCAGACATCGTCCAGCGCCTCGGAACATGTGGCGCAGAACGTGCACTCAAAACTGCAGATGAAGGCGCCAGGTGCCTCAGCAGGAAGGTCAGAACCGCAGCGTTCACAATCGGGGCGCATTTCGAGCATGTTGGGGGTCCTAGGTTGCCGCGCGAACTGCGTCGCACACTCTGTCCACTATGTCTTCAACTTGAGATGCATTATCGCCTTCGGCCATCACCCGGATAACGGGCTCGGTTCCGGATGGACGGATGACCAAGCGACCTTTGCCTTCCAGTTCTGCCTCAGCATTGGCGATCACCGATTTGACTGTGTCATTCTCCAATGGCGTCCCGCCCTCATATCGGACATTTTTGAGGAGCTGCGGAACAGGATCGAACAGGTGCAAAATTTCGCTCGCCGGTTTTTGCGAACGGACAAGGCTGGTAAGCACGCGTAAGGCCGCGACTGAGCCATCGCCAGTTGTTGCGTGATCAAGCATAATCATGTGCCCCGATTGCTCGCCGCCAACGTTGAAGCCGCCTTCTTTCATCCGTTCCAACACATAGCGGTCGCCGACTTTGGTGCGTTCCAACGTCAGGTCAAGACCAGCGAAGTACCGTTCAAGGCCGAGGTTCGACATCACTGTGGCGACCACACCGCCGCCGGTCAGTGCGCCCTTTTCGTGCATTCGCGTTGCGATCAAGGCCATGATCTGGTCGCCATCAACCTTGCTACCTTTCTCATCAACTACGATCAGCCGGTCTGCATCGCCGTCAAGCGCAATGCCAATGTCCGCGCCTTCTTCAACCACTTTGGCCTGAAGCGCTTCGAGCGAGGTTGATCCGACGCCGTCATTGATATTGGTACCGTTTGGAGAAACGCCGAGCGTGATAATCTCTGCGCCCAATTCCCAGATTGCAGATGGGGCCACTTGATAAGCCGCGCCATGTGCGCAATCGACCACGACTTTTAATCCATCAAAGCGGACCTCGCTGGAAACCGATCGTTTCAGCGCATGGATATATCGCCCGCGTGCATCCTCAATCCGTCGAGCCCGTCCGATACCTTCTGGCATGGCAAGTTGAGGTTCGACCTCGAGAAGCGCTTCAATCTCGGCCTCAACCTCATCGGATAATTTGTATCCATCCGGGCCGAATAATTTGATTCCATTATCGGGAAAGAGATTGTGACTGGCCGAAATCATTACGCCTAAATCTGCGCGCATTTCTCGTGTCAGAAGCGCGATGGCAGGGGTCGGCAAAGGTCCGGTCATAATGACGTCCATCCCGACGCTGGTGAACCCGGCAACCAGCGCGCTTTCCATCATATATCCCGAAAGCCGCGTATCTTTACCGATTACGACCCTGTGACGGTGGCCGCCGCGTACGAAATAATTACCCGCCGCTTGACCAACACGCATTGCGGTGGCGGCTGTCATGACACCGGCATTGGTTCGCCCGCGAATGCCATCTGTGCCAAAAAACTTGCGTCCCATACTCGATCGATCCCTCGAAATTCTCTTCACGGTTTTGCGTGATCATTTGTCAGGGGCTTCTGGCGTGGTTATCGCCCGAATGGAAGGCCCCTGGCACGCGATAAGGAACCGAATTGTTGAGTGATCATGATGATAAAGGTGCAAGCGCTGTGAGGAATCCCGCCGCGGAGAGCGGTTTTGAACTCGTTGCGATCCGTCTGCCGGTGGTCGCGACCTTTGCAGCGCTAATCCTTGGTCTGGGTATTGGCGTGATGCTATCGGGCTTTAATTTGCCAGAGCAACTGCTTCAGGCTGCTTCACTGGTGGGCACTTTGTGGCTGCGCGCGCTGCAAATGACGATCATTCCACTTGTGGCTGCATTGTTGGTGCTGGGCCTGTCGCAAATGGTGCAGGCCGCTCGTGCGGGCGCGGCGGCACGCCGGTTTTTGTTGTTGGTGTTTGGTGTGCTGGTCGCAGGCGGATTATTCACTGCGGCGATCATGCCATGGTTGCTGACCATTATCCCAATTCCCGAAAGCGCCAGCGGCTTCCTTGCTGATTTGCCGGATGGCACGCAAGAAGTGCCCAGCATTCTCGATTTTCTGGCCTCGCTCGTGGCGCCAAACATCATCGCCGCTGCGGCTGAAACAAACATGCTGCCGCTCACCATATTCTTCGCGCTGTTCGCCATTGCGATCACGCGTCTGCACTCCGATCAGGGGGAACGGCTGCTTGGTTTCTTCCATTCGCTCGCAAATGCGATGCTGCTTATAATCGGTTGGGTGCTGTGGTTTGCGCCGGTCGGTGTGCTGGCTCTGGCCTTTGGAGTGGGACTGCGCAGCGGGGGAGGGGCCTTTGCTGCACTGGGGCACTACATCCTTATTGTGTCCGCCATGGGCGGTTTTATTCTGATGCTTGCCTTTCTACTGGCTTGGGCGTTGGGCGGTATCAATCCGCTACGCTTTGCCAAAGCGATGTTGCCAGCTCAGGCGGTGGCAATCTCAACGCAAAGCTCGCTCGCCAGCCTTCCGGCAATGTTAGACAGCGCTGGCCGTCTAAAGCTGCGATCCAGCACCAGCGAATTCGTCTTGCCATTGGCCGTGGCGATTTTCCGCGCAACCAGTCCGGCGATGAATATGGCGGTGGCGCTGTATGTGGCGGCGCTGGCGGGTATTGAGATTACGCCCGCCATCGCGCTCGCAGGCATCTTGGTAGCGCTTATCATCAGCGTCGGATCGGTCAGTCTGCCTGGATCAATTAGCTTTGTCGTCTCGATTGGTCCCATCGCGCTGGCCATGGGTGTTCCGATTGAACCGCTGGTTCTGCTTGTCGCCGTCGAAATGCTGCCGGATATTATGCGCACGCTGGCGAATGTGACGATGAACGTCGCGGTAGTAAGCGCTGTGGATCGAAGCCGCGACTAACGGGCAGAGAGCTTAGGCCGAGCCAGCCTGTTCATCCTCAAGCCCGCGTTCAAAGGCATCGCTTTTGAAAAGAGGTTCGCCAAAGATGAAGCCAACCATGTTGGGCCTACCAATATGGTCGAACAGGACTGTCAATGTCAGTAGTATCGGCACTGACAGCAGGGCGCCTGCAACGCCCCAGACCCATGTGAAATAGGAGAGGGAGATCAGAATTTTCACTGGGCTCATTGTGAAACGCGCACCCAAGATTGAAGGGGTAACAGCGTTCGCTTCTATGGTATGCAGAGCGATATAAGCTGCAGCCGGTATCAGGCCGAGCCATACGGTCTCGGCGGTTCCTATTCCGAACAAGGCCAGAAGTGCTGTCATGGCAAGCGGGCCGACATAGGGAATGAAATTGAGGATTGCCGCAAGGCCGCCCCACATAATCGGAGCATCGACGCCCAATGCCCATGCTCCCAAAGCAACAATCACGCCGATGCCTGCATTTATGAGGCCTACTGTGATGATATAGGCTGCGACCCTGTCCTGCACTTCGCGCATTACGCGCGCGGCTTTCACGCTAGAACCGAAGCTTGCGCGGTCGAACAGCAAATGCCGCCGCATCCGGACGCGCGCTTCAATCATGAAGAATGCCATTAGAAACATGATCAGAATTTCGACAATGACGCTTGGTGTGGCGAAGGCGATTTCTTCGAGCAGGCTGGGGGTCGCGAGGACAACCTCCCGTGCGCCTGCATCGCCCATTAGTTTGGCGATCTCTTCGTTGGCGATGGCAAGCCATGCAAATTCGTCTCGCAAATCAGCAAAACGTTCACCAACGCGCTCCGTAATGGCAGGCAGGCTATCGAACAGCGCAAGCGCAGGTTGCAAGACCAATGCTAGCGACAGCAAGAGTATGCCCAGAAAGACGGTCAACGCGCCGAGCGATGCCAGCACATTTGGCAGTCCGAATTTGGCCAAGCGGTCCGCTAATGGAGAGAGCAAGATTGTCAGCAGCATGGCAGTCACCAGTGGTAGAAACACCACGGAACCGATTGACAGAACAAAAGGCAGAGCCAGAAACAGGCCCACACCGAACAGCAGAACCAGTGCTGACAATAGGCGCAATTCCTGCTCGGCAAGCGCATGCTGCCTCCCGTTGCTGCGGGGTGCGGTTTCCTTCAGAGGCTGATTTTCCAGCTTTTGCGTGGTCATGGTCGCCCGTTCAATTTTCGGCGGTGCGTTCGTGAATGTCCGCTTTATTGCAGTGCAGCGGCGCTTCGCCAAGCGCGTGCTTGGCAAAATTGAAATTTAAGTTCTGGCAGTACTAATGTCTTTGCCAGCTACAATGCTCGCCAAATCAAGCCGAAATGGAGGCTATCCCAGCGTTTTTTCGTAAACCGTGTATTCGCGATTGGTTTTACTTTCGATCGCACTGGCAATCGCGACCATTCCCTGATTGTCTTCTAGTATCCATCCCAGTTCGCCGCGCATCGATTGAAATTTTCCAGCCGCGCTTACTCTGATTGCGCTGATCATCATGAAGGCAAGTTGGCTGGCCATGCGAGAGTTTTGATACTCTTTCAAAACCCCCATTAGTGGAACCCGCATGTCAGACCCTCTTGGCTTTCGCAGCCAGCGCAGCAGATGGAACCAACCAAATGGAAACAGCTTGCCATCTATGCGCGAAAGCACATCGTTAATGTCGGGAAAGGTCAGCATGAAAGCGACCGGTTTGCCGTCCACTTCGGCGATCATGTTTAGATCTTCGTGGATGATCGGTTTCAGTTTGACGCCTGTATAGGCGACCTCTTCAGGAGTTAATGGGACATAGCCCCAATTGTCCGACCACGCATCGTTGAGGATGTTGAGTATACTAGCTGCCTCTGTATCCCAATCGCTCTTCCGCACTGGGCGAACATTGATCCGCTCATTGCGCTTCCCTGACTTGACGATCCGTTGGATCAAAGGAGAAAAGTCGTGAGAGATATCCAGCTCATACGTGAACAGCGTCTTTGCGCAGGTGTAACCCGCCTTTTCAATCCAAGCTGCATATTGGCCTGGGTGATGGCCCATCATGATGACCGGTGGATGGTCATGGCCCTTGACGAGTAAGCCTGGCTCCTCCCAGATAGACAGGGAGATTGGACCCAGAACACGGGTCATTCCCTGATCGCACAACCATTTTTCAGCGGTTGCGATCAGAACCGCGGCAACATCAGCATCTTCTGCATCAAAATAGCCGAACATTCCTGCTCCGGGGCCAAAGCCCTGTTCAACTGGCATCTCCAATGCCAACTCATCAATATGCGCTGAAATTCGGCCAACCGGCTTTCCATGCTGATGCGCAATAAACAACTGTACTCGCGCATGGAAGAAAAATGGGTTTTCCTTAGGATCGACCAATTCCAGCTGTTCGCTGCGCAATTGCGGGACGTTATTTTCGACATTGGCCGCAAATGCGCGTCCAAGGTCGACGAAGCGTGCCCGCCCGTCCTTGTCGGTGATTGCCTCAATGCTTATTTGCGCATCCGTCACTTAGCTCGCCTTCGTTTTTGCTTTGTGTTCAATTCATCTGTGTCGTGCCCGACCGTGTCGTGCAAGCCAATCGATCACACTCGCCAATAATGCGCGTTTGCCGAGAACGCCCAGAATGCGGTATGGCCTGCCAACCTAAACTGACAAAAAAGAGCTATGCACCAACCGATATCCCCCTCCGCCGCCAATACCAGCGAGAAACCCCGCGCCACGCGAGCTGACTTTCTGAAAGTGGATGACAAGGACATGCTGCGCGCTGCCCGTGACCTTACAAAGGATCTGGGCGAGGCGCGTGGTCGCATTTATTGGGGGGACATGCTTGTCTCAACCGCGATCGGATATGGCGGTATTGCGACGGCGATTCTGACTAACAATGTGATCATTGCCCTGATCGCTGGACTGATTGCATCACTCGCGCTGTACCGCTCGTTGATGTTCATTCATGAACTAACTCATATCCGCCGTGGTACACTACCAGGTTTTCGCACCAGCTGGAACCTGTTGATCGGCGTTCCAATGCTGACGCCTAGTTTTATGTATGAAGGCGTGCACGTGATCCACCACAAGCACACTCAATATGGCACGATCGAGGATCCGGAATATCTTCCGCTAGCCTTGATGAAGCCGTGGAGCTTGCCGCTATTCGTGATTGTCGCGCTGCTTGCGCCGTTTGCATTTATGGTGCGCTTTGGTTTGCTTGTCCCAATCGGTGCGTTGATCCCAGCAGTACGAAAGCTCATCTGGCAACGATTTTCGTCGCTCTCAATCAATCCTGATTTTCGGCGCAAAGCGCCGACCGGTGATTTTGCGAAACGAGTGTTTTGGCAGGAAACGGGGGCGAGCATTTGGGCGATTGCGTTGATTGCCAGCACCTTTGCGGTCGGTTGGCGTCCGCTGTTAATCGCGCTAGCAATTGTCTCAGTGACTGCGATGCTCAATCAACTGCGTACGCTGGTTGCGCATCTTTGGGAGAATGAAGGTGAGCCCATGACGGTGACGGCGCAGTTCCTTGATAGCGTTAATGTGCCGCCGCCAGGCATTGCCGGTGAGATTTGGGCACCGGTAGGCTTGCGCTATCACGCGCTCCATCACTTGATGCCGTCAATGCCATATCACGACTTGCCAGAAGCGCATCGGAGACTGGCGAGAGAGCTCGGCGATGGATCAACTTACGAGGGTGCAAACCACCCGGGTATGCTGACATTGGTTGCACGGATTGCGCGGAGCACGATGGTCGGCCGTTAGAATCTTAGATTTGTTAGTTAGGATCGGCTCGCTGGAGCTTTGATCCTTCGAGCTGGACACTTGAATTCGATGCGTTGCTGCCGCTTTCCATAGTGCTCGGTCTACTGGGTTGTGCGCTGGGTCTGCTTTCAGTCTCTCCTGAATAGTATTGTCTGCCCGCTGAACCATTCGGTCCTGCATCGCTGCTCTCGCCGGAACTGTTCTGCGCGTTTGCTGCGTCGATGATCTCGCCGCTTTCATCGCTGCCTGCATCTACAGGGATCGCCTCGGTGATGTCGGGTGTCTCGTCAGGTTCGTCGTTACAGCCGCTGAGAAAGAGCGAGAGCAAGATACCCCCGGCAATCGCTGCTTGCTTTATCATGCGGTTTTCCTTGTGCGGTTGGCCACTATTGCATCTGCATCATAGCAATTTTTGCTCAATCGAGGAAATGGATCATTGCGCAGCGCCGTTGCCGGTTAAGGCCATTGTCCGCCTCAACTGCGAGTTCAGCGGCAAGGCGCGGATGTGCGTCGAGCGCAGTGACTTCATCAAAGCCCAGCCGAGCATAGAACGGAGCATTCCATGGAACGCCACGAAAGGTCGTTAGCGTTAGTGCGCGAAAGGTCGAATTGCGTGCATCGGTCATGCACGCGCGAAGCAGGCCCGCGCCGACCCCATTTTGCTGAGCATCCGGATGGACGTCCATTTCCCAGATATGGAGTTCGCGGCCAAAGGGCTCTGTGACAATGAATCCGACCATGACATCGCCAATATGGCTGACAAGACAGTGGCCTTTGCAGATGTAGCGCTGCAACCGGTCAACCGGAATAGGGTCATCCTTTGCCAAATTGGAAAGCCCTTCAACAGTTTTGAAGAGTTTGGCCGCTGCCGTTTCAATCGCGGGCATTTTCTCCGCATCTTCAGGCCTGGCTAGCCGCAACGACCATGATTTGCGGTTCATTCTTCGGTACGGATGAGGACTGTCTCACCAACCAGAAAGAACAGAAAAAACGGAGCCCATGCGGCGAGAAATGGCGGGTATCCGCCAAAACTGCCCATTGCGAGCGCAGCATTATCGACGATAAAATAAGCAAATCCTAATGCCATGCCGATGATAGCGCGCACGAATAATTGACCTGATCTTGCCAGACCGAAGGCTGCGATTGACCCCAAGAGCGGCATTAGGAAAGCGGCAAGTGGTCCAGAAATCCGGTGCCACCACTTCGCCCGCATTTCCGATGTGCGTCTGCCGACTGCGTTCAAGGAGTCAATCGTCTTGGTCAGTTCCCAAAAGGATTGTCCATCGGTGTCGATTGATTGCAGGTCAATTTGTTCTGGGCTTAGATCTTGACCCACAATGATCGTTTCAAGTTCTTGTATCTCCGCACTACCAACGTCAAAACGCCGCGGATCCTCCAATTGCCATCCGGGCGCGGCATAAGTGGCACTGGTCGCTCGGATTTGCTCAGTCACAATGCTGCCTGGCCCGCGCGCGTCCCATGTCACATTGACGAGTTTGATCGTTTCGCCAGACCCAGTCAGCGAGGATGCGCTGAGAATGTTTTGGCCATCGGTCAAAAAGACATTTGCGCGAACGCCGGAATCTTCGGGGATGGCTCCGTATTCAGCTGCGCTCCATGCTTTTAATGTGGAATTGGAGCGCGTAACAATCCGTTCACTAAAGGCAAAGCTGATCATTGCGATCACCGCCGCGGTTAGCAGCAAGGGTGAGAGCACCTGATGTGCGGACATTCCCGCCGCCTTCATCGCAACGACTTCGCTATGCTGGTTGAGTGCAACAAGTGTGATCAGCGTCGCCAGAAGGACGGAATAGGGCAAAAATCGCGCTATTAACTGAGGGATTCGCAGACCCACATATTTGAGTATTTCAGCCTGCCCATTGCCTTCTGGTTGAAGAATGTCACCGGAATTGCCGAGCAGGTCCAGGGCCATCAGGACCAGCACCAGCATGATCAGAACAGCGACAATGCGCACCACAAACAGCTTCGCCAGGTAGAGCGTGAGCGTTCGCGAAGGGAAAAATTCAAACTGCATGATCTAAGCGTGCACCGTCTATTCCGCTGGTACCAGTGAGGATTCTTGATCGGTGCCCAGATTTTCCGGCACCGCGTGTTCAGCGACAAGTGATGGCGGTTTGCGCCGTGCGAACAAAGCGCCGATTCGTTTTGCAAGTTTATCAAACAGAGTTTCAAGCGCGCCCAACGCCTGTCCGCCTGGGACATAGGCCGTGCGATAATACATCCATCCGATTAGAGCAGCGAAGATTACAAATGGCCCCCACAATGCAATGATCGGGTCGACCCGGCCAAGCGCGGCAATGTCTTCACCATATTGGTTGACCTTGTGATAGGCGACTACAAGGATGATCGATACAAATACGCCAAGCGCGCTGGTCGATCGTTTCGGCGGTATGGCGAGAGCTACTGCGAGCAGCGGCATCAGCAGCATCATAACGACCTCAACCAAGCGGTAATTGAATGTCGCTTGGCTGGCATCACGTTCAGCCTCGGTCCCGAAACCGCTCCATCCGATGCGTAACAATTCGGGCAAAATGTACTCTCGGCTTGCTTCTCCGCGCGACCGGAACTGTTCGATCGCAGGCAGATCAATCGGCAAATCGTGCCGACTAAAAGATAGCACGCGCGGTGTCGCGCTGCCTGTGTCTTGTATAATTAAACCTTCGGTGAGGCGCAGGATAATCGTGTCAGGATCATCGGTGGTTGCCATAAATGTCCCTTCGCGAGCGCTGATTGTCAGGACTTGTTCGCGGTCATTAGCGACACGGGCATAGATGCCAATAAGGCGTTGCCCGTCATCCTGACTCCCCTCAATCCTCAAAGCCATCCGGTTGCCTAAGGTTGTGAATTCGCCAACCTTGATCGACGCACCCAGTGCTCCAGAGCGCAGATCATATTCCATCTGTTCGTAATAATAGCGGCTGAGCGGTTGGATGTAGAACACCAGCGCGATATTAACCGCGACCAGCACCAATGTGATTGCATAAGGAACGCGCAGCAGACGCCAATAGGACAGGCCAACCGCGCGCATCGTATCGAGTTCGCTGGATGTCGCCAATTTCCTGAACGCGAACAGCACCCCGAGCAGCAGACCGAGCGGGATCGCAAGGCTTGCATATTCTGGGATCAGAGCGACCAACATTTTGAAGACAACGCCGATCGGTCCGCCTTCAACGGCGACGAAATCAAACAGTCGCAGCATCTTTTCCAGCATCAACAACGATGCTGCGAGCGCAAATACGCCCAACATCGGGATTGTTACCAACCGAAAGAGGTAGCGGTCGACACTGGGAATGAAATTCAGCACGTCTCGTCCGTCTGCCTAATTTGTATGATCGTCCAGCGTCAGCATATTCTTGGCCTAAACCTCCAAGGCTTCTAGCGCGATTCGAAGCTGCCGTCATGCCCTCAAGCGCGGCTTTTGGTTGGTATCTGTTGTCGGTGGCAGGCCATCGTGAGCGAAATGCCGCGTGTCGTGACGAAAAAGGGCTTCGGTTAAAGCTGCGAATCAGGCTTTTTCGAGGGTGCACTGCAAGGGGTGTTGGTTCTGCAGCGCAAAATCCATCACCTGGTTCACTTTGGTCTCAGCGACTTCGTAGGAAAAGACACCGCAGATCCCGACGCCCTTTTGATGGACATGGAGCATCACCCGGGTGGCCTGTTCGATATCCATGCTAAAGAACCGTTTCAATACCATCACGACAAACTCCATCGGAGTATAATCGTCGTTTAAAAGCAGAACCTTATATTGGCTTGGTTTCTTCGGTTTGGCGCGTGTTTTGGTTGCGACACCGATTTCAGTATCGGATCCATCACCTTCGCCATCTTTATTGCCATCTCCACCACCATCGCCCGCCGTCGAAATCAGCAACGGTAATGCGTCAAAGACAGCATCCGATATACTGGGGCCAGAAAATCTGGGGTCAGCTTGGTTTGGATAGGTTTCGGCCATGAGGGTCCATTATGGGAATCGTATGCGCTGACGCAAGATGTCTCGCACCGGATAGCGCGCAAACCCTTAATGCGTACCCTATCCGAATTGAGAAAGAGCGTGGGGCTTTCCTCAGAATGTAAAGGGCCGGACAGACCATATATGGTCTGTCCGGCCCTGCGCTTTCGCGCGCTTTCGTGAACCGGGTAAGGGAGAGAGGGGGAGAGGCCCGGTTCAGAAACGACTTGGTAGCTTAAGCGGCTTTCGAGATTTTCTCGGCGGCAACGCTAACGCGGTTCGAAATCGGAGCGAACGCATCGTTGTAAAGTTTGACCCAAGCTTCGGTGCGCTGTGAACCGAATGATACTACTGCGTCAAAATTGCGACGTGCGAGTTCGGTTTGAATTTGAACCAGCTCGGTTGGTGACTTGATTGATGCAACTTTCTTTGCATCTTCGGTCACTACAGCAGCAACGGTTTTACTGGTTTCGATGTTTTCACGAACGAGTTCTTGTGCACCGGTGAAAAAGATCTTGCTGCTTTCAACCACTGCGTCGAGGTTGGCTTTATTAAATTCACCAGCGTCAGCGGCGATAGCGCCAGCTTTCGAGTAGGCAGTCTTTGCACGAGTTTGAACGTCGGCAGCCAATTCTTTGGCCTGAGCGGTGATGTTAGTTTTTTCTGCGGTCGCCATGATGGTATCCTTCAATTTTGAAACCGAACTTGTTGCGGTTGTTTTGGAAGCTGCCTTCTTGGCGGCTTTCTTGGTTGCCGTGACTGGTTTAGCTGCAGTTGCTGGCGCTTTCTTGGCGGCAGGCTTCTTTGCAGTGACCGGTTTGGCGCGTGTCGTCTTGGCAGCTGCCTTGCGAGCAGGAGTCTTACGAGCAGGCACGGACTTCTTTGCCAGCGCCTTCTTCACAGTCTTCATTTTGACGGCTGGCTTAGGTGCAGCCGTCGTGACAGTTTCTGCGGTCTTTTCACTGCTCACAGCATTAGCCGGAGTTTTCTTAGTGGCTGCGTCGGCATATGCCTTCTCCGCAGCGACGTCGATCTTCGCTTTGGCATTATCAATTTGCGTCTTGGCTTCTGACATAACGTCCTCGCTTCATGTTGCAGTGCACAAAATAGCGATTGCGAGTGCGAAGTCAAGACTTTTGTGCGATGCACAATAAAGAGGGTAGCATTATGAAAAACATAAATTTTACGGGTGTAGGGCAGCCGGCAAGAATCTTTTTCAGCCTAGCGAGTCTTTACATAACTGCCTGGTGCATCATCAAGGACCTTATCACCGCGTCCGCCTGGCTTGCGTTTGCCAGTCGCGGCAACGCGTCCGGTTGCCTGTTGCTCAAGCCATGCCAGCCAATGCGGCCACCAACTGCCCGGATGCTCTTCCGCTCCTTCAATGAATGCAGTGAGCGACACCGCTTCACTGTCGCCGGTCCAATATTGATATTTGTTGGCAGTAGGCGGATTCACAACCCCGGCGATGTGCCCTGACCCTGCCAAGAGGAATTCAATTGGTCCCGAAAAATGATCAGTGATCCGCCAGACGCTTTCCGCTGGGGCAATATGGTCTTCGCGTCCCGCTTGCGCATAAACCGGTGTTTTAACCTGTGTCAGATCAATCGCAGTTCCATCGGCTTCGATGGCGCCGGGCACGACCAGTTTATTGTCGCGATACAAGTCTTTCAGGTAGTCATTGTGCCACTTTGACGGCAAGTTGGTAACGTCACCGTTCCAATGGAGCAGATCAAACGCCGGGTAGTCTTCGCCGAGCAGGTAATTGTTGACTACGTAGTTCCATATCAGGTCCTTGCCGCGCAGCGCATTGAAGGCGGCGGCTAGGTAACGTCCGTCGAGATAGCCTTTGGGTGAGAGTTGATCGATGACTTCGAGCTGCGAGTCTTGGATAAAATGCTTGAGCTCACCGCTGTGTTCAAAATCGACTTGCGCAGTAAAGAACGTCGCGCTCTTCACTTTCTCTGCCTCTCCCCGCCGCGCGAGAATGGCGAGCGTCGCGGCCAGTGTTGTACCAGCGACGCAATACCCAATTGTATGGACATCCGGCACTTTCAACCGTTCGCGAACATAATCAATGGCTTCAATCTGTCCTCGGATGTAATCGTCCCAGGTCACATCGCCCATAGTCTCATCCGCTGATTTCCAGCTGACGACAAACACTGTGAGCCCTTGGTCAACCGCCCATTTGATAAAGCTCTTCTTGGGAGTGAGGTCCAGGATATAGAATCTGTTGATCCATGGAGGGAAGATCACCAACGGAACTTCGTGCACGTCCTTTGTCGAAGGGCTGTATTGGAGCAGTTGGAACAAAGGGGTTTCGTGCACCACTTTACCTGGCGTAGCGGCGAGGTTTTCCCCCAGGGTGAAAGCATTTGGGTCGGTGTGTGTCAGTTGCCCGCGTTTCAAATCAGTGATCAGGTGCTGCATGCCGCGAACTAAGTTCTGCCCGCGTGTTTCGACTGTCCGCTTCATCACTACGGGATTGGTAAGGAGGAAATTTCCAGGGCTCATCGCGTCAGAAAGAGCGCCTATGGCAAATTGAAGTTGCTTTCTCTTTTCACTGTCGAGACCGCTCATTGAGGAAGCCGCGTGCTTGAAATACTCGGTCAGCATCAAATATGTTTGATGCAGCAGAGCAAATGCCGGCTGCTCACTCCATGCCGGATCGGCGAAACGACGATCCTTGCGCGGCAGTTCGGTCGCGTGATCTTGGTGTTTGGAGGCTGCGTCACCGACTTTACTAGTAAATCTCTCGAAAACGCCGCGCCATAATTGCAGCGAATCCTGCGCCAGCTTTGCCTGCGCGTCGAAGGCCTGTGTTGGGACCTGCTTCAGCATACCTTGCGACATTGTCAGCCATTGCGCGGGGTCGAGCAAGGTTTTGACCTGAGCAGGATTTTCCACAACAGACTTGGCCTGATCGGATACAAATTCGAACCACATTTTCTGCAGTTCGCTGCTGGCCTTGGCCCATTCACCCAACTCACCCGCATCAAGACTTTCGGGGAACAGCCCTGAGAGAGGTTTCGGGCCGTCGAATGCTTTTGTTTCACCATCGCCACTACCGGGAATCGCCTGTGCTAGCATTCCTCGCATCGCTTTACCTTGCGTATCAAAGAATGATGTGAGCGCTGCAATATCTTCTAGCGGACCGCGATCACCGGGATCTTTGTCGTCTTTGTCAGCCATATTCGCGCCATTCCTTGTGTCTGATTGGCATGACATAGCCGAAATTCCTCCGACTTCGCCCATTCTCTTACCAGTCTAATCTAAACGGCCCTTCACATCGACTGTTATTACCCTAAACTCCATCGTTGGTTCGCAATTATGTCAAACGTAAGAGTCAGGCCTGAGATCGGAATGGACGAACAATTTTACCGTATGAAGCGGTTGCCGCCTTATGTCATCGCTGAGGTGAATGCGATGCGGCATTCGGCACGGCAAGCTGGGCAGGACATTATCGATCTAGGTATGGGAAACCCCGACCAGCCGCCTCCGCAGCACGTGATCGATAAGCTCTGCGAAGTTGCGGCCAAGCCGAACGCGCACGGCTATTCTCAATCGAAGGGTATTCCCGGATTGCGACGCGCGCAGGCCGACTATTACGGTCGGCGATTTGGAGTGGATCTCGATCCTGAAAGTGAAGTCGTCGTCACGATGGGGTCAAAAGAGGGTTTGGGAAGTCTTGCGAACGCCATAACGGCACCGGGCGACGTGGTGCTCGCACCCAATCCGTCTTATCCGATTCATACATTTGGCTTCATCATTGCCGGTGCAACCATCCGTGCGGTCCCAACAACGCCCAACGAAGATTATTGGCGTTCGCTAGAAAGCGCGATGAATTTCACCGTCCCGCGGCCCAGTGTGTTGGTGGTGAGCTATCCTTCCAACCCCACCGCAGAAACAGTTGATCTGGCCTTCTATGAAAGATTGGTCGTATGGGCGCGCGAAAACAAAGTTTGGGTTCTGTCCGACCTAGCCTATTCTGAGCTTTATTATGACGGCAATCCGACGCCTTCGATCATGCAGGTCAATGGCGCTAAAGATGTTGCGGTTGAATTTACGAGTATGAGCAAGACATACTCGATGGCTGGGTGGCGTATGGGATTTGCTGTCGGTAACAAGCGGCTAATCGCCGCATTGACCCGGGTTAAGTCATATCTCGATTATGGTGCCTTCACACCGATTCAAGCTGCTGCTTGTGCTGCACTTAACGGTCCACAAGACATAGTGGAATCAAACCGCAATCTCTATCGAAAGCGCCGCGATGTCATGGTTGAAGCATTTGACCGAGCGGGATGGGATATTCCGCCCCCTGCTGCATCGATGTTTGCCTGGGCACCGCTCCCGCCTTCGTTAGTGAGTATGGGAAGCTTGGAATTTTCAAAACAATTGTTGACCGAGGCGCAAGTCGCCGTGGCGCCCGGAGTAGGTTACGGAGAGGAGGGCGAAGGATATGTCCGCATCGCCATGGTAGAAAATGAGCAGCGGCTTCGGCAAGCGGCACGGAATATAAAACGGTATTTGTCGTCTCACGGGGTAGAAGGTGCAGCCGCTTAGTTCTTTCTTTGGGAAAGAACTTAATTTGTTCAACACTCCAAGGCTTTGCGCGGATCGCATGGGCATTAGCTGGTGAGTAAACAGGGGAGGAATTGATGTCTTCCGCATTGTCGCGGCAGCTGACCGAAAGACAGCAAGCTGTGGTGGAGCGAATCGATCGGCGTGTTCCGATCAAGGTTATTGCACAAGAGCTCGGCGTCTCCGCGACTCGCATCAATCAACATATTCGCACCCTTAAGAATATATACAATGCTGAAAATCTGGGGGAGCTCGTTGAGCGATACCGGGCCGAAAATCATATCGAGAGTCCGCAAGATAATGAGATAGATTTCGAAGAATTAGAAGAAGTTAAGGAAAAAAATAAGGGCTTTAGCGAAGCTGTATACAGCAATACTCAGGTGTCCGAAGATGCGTCGATCGGCGAAACAGCGGTTGGAAATGACCCAGGCAAACTCGTGATGAGCGATGTCATGCCGTTGGCTGATCAGGCACCTTGGCTGCGTCCTGGTGAGCCGCGGGTCGTTCCCCGGGTGCTCGATGGCGAGCATGCCGTCTGGCTTCGCTTGTTGGTAATCGTTGGGATCGCGTTCGGCTTTTTGGCAGCCGTGGTTTTGACGGTCACTGCGGCAGTAGCGATTAGCGAAGCATTAGATGGGCGTGCAAACATCCCGGTTGATGAAAATGGCTTCTCTTGACGAGTAGGTGGAGCCAACGGAGACCTCCCAATGACCGAACGTCTGCTCAATGATGCTCATAACTTAAAAAAATTGATCCGCGAAGCAGAAGCACTTGCGGACGAATCAATGATTGCTTTCGCCCGACTGAAACAAGCAATGCTTAAAGCTCGCCAAAACCCTAGCGTCGAAGTCCATACAGGGCAAAGAGCGATCGTGCGCCTCAATCAGGCTGAAGGCCAAGCGATAGCGATGTCGACGAGCCTCTTACGTGTGCATGATGAGCTCAGCAAAGTTGCACGTGAACGCCTCGCTGACGAGACAATCCCTACCGATATCCCTCCTGAAGCAGCCAGAGTTGAGCACAAAGATACGTCGCTCCAACAGCTGACGAAATGAACGCTAGTTAGCATGCTGCAACTGTTCGCCTCTGAATATCGCATAATTGTTCAGGATATCCTTTCTTTTGCGCTAATCATCGCGGCCTTCGCTTGGGGTGGCGGACCTGAGCGAGCAGTTGCAGCAACCTGGCTGGTTGCGTTCGAAATCGCGGGGAGATTGAGAAACTACTTTGTTGGTGAAACTCGCCAGTTGTTGGAAATTGACCCTTTTCTTGCAGGATCAGATCTTGTCGCAGGCATCTGCTGGATTGGAATCGCGCTTTACGCAAATCGAAATTACACGCTTTGGATTGCGGGGTTGCAAATTTTGGCGATGGCCGCCCATGTGGCACGCGGACTTACAGATGCTATCACCCCACTGGCCTATATTGTCATGGTGGTTGCGCCGGGTTGGTTTCAGCTAATTCTGCTTGGCATTGGTATTTCTCGGCATATCATGCGCAAGCGCAAGTTCGGCGAATACCGCGATTGGCGTATCATTCGAAGACCAGAAAACTTCGTAACACCTTTCGAAGCCGTGAAGCCGCAAGCACCCCTATTTGGTGACGCGCCGACGACGTGGCGGGATGATGTCAAATGATCGATCTTACGGCTTCACGCTTACAGCGCCCAGTTCATTCTGCCACACGGCAGCGCGCGCTGATCGATTATCTTAGGGCCATGTTGCTTAATCCTCCGTGTCAGGTTGAGCGGATTCACGCTATCTTTCTCGACAATATGCGTAGCTGCGTTGGTGATGCACCGCTGGGCTGCGGACGCACGGGCAGCCTAACACTTCGAATGCGTGAAGTGTTCGGCAAAGCGCTCGCTTTGGATGCTAGCGGTATCTTAATCGCCCATAATCACCCTTCTGGTGAATGCCGACCCAGTCAGTTCGATATCGATGCAACTCGTCGCCTGAACATGGTTGCGAAGACACTAGATATCGAACTGCTTGATCATCTTATTTTCACTCAAGACGATGTCTATTCAATGCGGGCTGGGGGCGAATTATGAATTCAATAGCTGCAACGAACATGTTCCCACATGATGATTCGCTGATCCCGCGATTTCGGGAAGCAGGTGATGTAACCCTTGATCTGTTCCACCGGGATGGGCGAGTGGATGATCGCTGGCTTGGGTTTCATCCGCGTGAATTTGAGCTGCTTTGGCGTCTTGCAGAACAGCCCGGTGAGCCGATGACGCGAAAGCAGCTGTTGGCCGATGTTTGGCGGATTGATTTTGAGCCTCAGACGAACAGTGTAGCGGTCCATGTCGCGCGAGTTCGCGGTAAGTTGGCGCCATTCGGGCTTGCCACAATTCTGGCGACTCATCCTGAAGGAGGGTATTTCCTCGATGCGCCTCCAGACCCCAACAGTTTCAGGCTCGATTGCGAGCCTTAGTGCGCAGCCTTCTTTTGGGCTCGCATTGGTGCAAGACTGCTGGACACAGGCTTCGCCTTGCGCCAGATTTCCCCAAAAGCAATTGAGACTTTGAGGGAAATCCATGTCCGCAACCCAATTGATGCCTTCCAATGATCGCGTTTCGATCGAACTTGGCGAAGACGGCATTGCGCAAGTTCGCCTGACTCGTGGCGATAAGATGAATGCGCTCGACCCCGAAATGTTCGAAAGGATCATTGAGGCTGGTGCAATCCTTCAGGCGGCTAAGGGGCTGCGTGTTGTGGTTCTGTCAGGGGAAGGACCCGCATTCTGTGCAGGACTAGACACATCAAGCTTTGCCCGCACACCCAGCCATGATGAGCCGACATTGACCGAGCGGACCTATGGCAATTCCAACAAGTTCCAGCAGGTCGCAACCCAGTGGCGCAAACTTCCGGTTCCAGTGATCGCCGCGCTCCATGGCGTGTGTTTCGGCGGCGGACTTCAAATCGCTAGCGGGGCGGATATCCGTATCGCGCATCCTGACACACGTATGGCGATTATGGAGCTCAAATGGGGTCTGGTGCCTGACATGGGTGGTTACGCATTGTGGCGGGGTTTGGTCCGCGACGATGTACTGCGCGAACTGGTCTATACCAACCGCGAATTTTCTGGAGCGGAGGCAAAAGGACTTGGTCTTACGACCTATGTTGATGATGATCCGCATGCCCGTGCGACAGCCATTGCTGCTGACATCGCCAACCGCAACCCGCATGCTATCCGAGGGGCAAAGCGCTTATCGGCTGCAATGATCGAAGGCGATGCCGATAGCATTCTGATGGAAGAGAGCGTTGAGCAGGCTGCAATCATGCGCACCAAAAACCAGATGGAAGCGGTGATGGCGGGAATGCAAAAGCGCTTGCCAAAATTCGACGACGTCTAAGCGCAGCTTAGCCGAGCAGTTCTAACCAAACACTGCCACATATTGCAGGCCATCGATCACTTGTCGGCCTTCGGTGTCCCACATGCGCAGCCGCTCTGATGAATAGCCAGCGTCGGCGTGTTGGCTGGCATTTTCTGCAAGATACCATTCACCCTCTGACTGCGTTTCCGGATCAAGCACATTGAATGACCAGTTGATGGAACTGATCGGTCCTTTACGCTGCATGATCCGCATGGCTCCTGGCGGCATCACATCGCCCATCAGAACCAGCTTGCTGACCGGGTCCAGATCATGATCCTCAGTCAGTCTCGCCCAGCGTCGGATTGTCGCACCATGATCGGCGCCTTTTGCCTGGCCAAACCGGATGTCAAAGTTTTTCTCGATGAAGCTAGGAGCCTGTCCTGCCATCGCAGTTCCCTTGTTTTCTGGCCCGCCCGGCCAGTCTTCCAGCCCATCAGCGGGTTTGTTCGCGTTCGCTTCACGTTCGGTTGCAAATAACCAGAACGCGGTCAGTGCAACTTTGCCGGCACTGTGAATTTCGCTACGCACTTGGGTTACATTGCGGCCTTGGCGGATGATCTCAGCCGATAGCTCGATCTCTTCCCCCAAAGGCGCGACAAACCCCACCTGCGCTCCGCGCAATGGCGGCAGATTTGGAAATGCGCGCTGAGCCATCGTAAACGCGACCAGCGCGGAGGCTCCGCCGTAGAGAGTGCGCCCTTGCATCCAGTCGCTGGCATTGTCGAGCCGGACAGGGCCGGGCTTTCCGGTGATGGGTTCAAGTAGGCTTGCTATGGTCATAACTGACGTTTGCCCAATCGGGCTCACGCGGTCCAGACTGACGTCACGGAAGCCTGACGAAATGGATAGGCGGACTTCCGCGAGGCCACATTGATCATTTCGACGCGAAAGCTGCATTGCCTTTGTCGTGGCGAATCGCTAGTGGGCGCGCTCCGCTTCGAGAGGAGCGGCTCGGCCCGATGGCGGAGTGGTTACGCAGAGGATTGCAAATCCTTGCACGCCGGTTCGATTCCGGCTCGGGCCTCCACTTTTTGATTTGACGCAGGAATCCTCTATTCAGAGATCAGCGTCAAAGTGCCGCTTTAGCTCAGCTGGTAGAGCATCGCATTCGTAATGCGGAGGTCACGTGTTCGAGTCACGTAAGCGGCACCACACAGTCCGAAGTATCTGAAAAGCGACAAACAAATACCAATTAGGCCTACCTGGCGACATCCCTCACTGTGTTGGTTTTTCAGGGGTGCTCAGATGTTTTCTGTGAAATTTTTGAAATTGTCATTTTATGATTTTTCTTGAGCATTGGATGACAGAATTCGGGGATGTTGCGGCATTTTCGAGTCCTCTATGTGGCACCACCCATTTCAGTACCGAACCTAATTGGGCGAGATCCCGCTTGCTCTTGGCTGAAAGCGCGCAGTTCTGCCAGGCTTTGGCAATGGGTTTGGAGCGGTGAGGTCGGGAGACCGAGGAATAACTGGCCTCAACTACCGGGTTCGCGGCAAAGTCTCCATTGGCAAAATGGTGACCTCAATGACGCGTTGAGTTTTGAGAGGCTCGTTGCCAGGCGAGCCTAGCGGAGGGCTAGGAGTTCTTCCTGATCCTGCCAGGCGAGTGGGAGCGACGTACTGAGGAGGCGAGCCCGTGACAGCGAGCTAGAATGGCGACCCGCCAGAATTGCTTCGACAGCATCTGGACTGAGCCAACTGAGCTGGAGCAGTTTGGTCATACGCTTGCGACAGCAGCCTCGCATCTGAGCTAGTTGGTTGAGCGGAGTTTGATGGTTGGTGAGGACCAGCTTTTGAACAGCCATGGCTTCTTGCAGTAGTTTGACCAGATCGGGGTTCGGTTCAGTTTGGCCTGTATGTTCCGGACTAAGTCGAAGCTTGTGCTCACCGAAGGGTTTCTGACTTGGGAGAGGGATCGGGAACATCTTCTCTTTGGTATTATGGCTGATACCAAATGCCGATGGCTTTAGGGCTATCAGTAGTTCGTCATCAGTAATCTCAATACGGCTGATCAGTCTATGGATCACACCTGCTGGCTGGCGATCAAGCTCCGACAACTCTGTTTTTGCACACCTGCTGAGCGCGTCGATTGCTCTGGCGCTGGTTGCTTCTGTGAGCCGCCGGAGTTCATACTATATGACCTTGTTGCCCGATGGCGAGCGCCCAGAGATATGGGGCGCTGACAAAATCGCCAGCGAATTCGACCTTTCTAGCGGCAAAGCTGACTTGCTCTTGATGACAAGCCGCGAGCGGATAGCTGGTGAGAAGCGCGCTTTTGATATCAGCTGGTTTATCCCGGCCCTGGTCAAGTATCGTAAGGCGCTGCGCGATGTGTTGATAGGCAGTTTCTTCCTGCAATTGGTCGGGCTGGCCTCACCAATTTTCTTCCAACTGGTGATCGACAAGGTGCTGGTCAACCAGGCTATGACGACGCTCGAAGTGCTGGCGATTGGCCTCGCGACGGTACTCGTGTTTGAGACGATGCTGTCAGCGCTTAGGAACTGGCTGTTCGCCCATACCTCAAACCGGGTTGATGCAGAGCTGTCGGCTGCGCTGTTCAGACATCTGGTCGCGCTGACCATTCCGCTCTATATCTTGATCTCGGTCTTTATCACGCCGCCATTGCGCGCGCGTCTTGATGAGAA
>CANKYZ010000007.1 GCA_947488325.1 uncultured Erythrobacter sp. | reverse complement strand
GGCGCGTGCGCTCTATCCCAACCCCAAAGTGCTGATCCTCGATGAAGGCACTGCAAACCTCGACGCTGAGAACGAGGGCAAGATTTTAGAGACGCTCCAAACGCTCGACATCACTCGAATAGCCATCGCTCATAGGCCTGCGACGCTCGAAGCGGCTCAGAAGGTCTATGAGGTCAAAGGTGGGCAGGCCATCGATGTTGAAGCCGCTGCAAAGGCCAAAGCGATGCAAGCTGAAATGAGGGCGAAGCTTCAACAGTCACAGGCAGCGGCTAACGCTATGGGGCCAATCAAAAACTCAAAAAATGCAAAAGGTAAGGAAGAGCCCGACGCAACGAACTAGCCGAGGTCAACCCCTACGCCACCTCGGTTGAGATCACCAAAGGCGTGGGATATGGAAAGAAACTGATGCTTCATAAGACTTTGACAAAAGAACATGGCTTCCGTTCGCTGACTGCCGATGAGTTGGTCGCAGTGTCCGGTGGGGACATAATTGTGGCTGGGGATCGCCCCAATCCTGACCCTCCAGGTGGTGGGGTTGGACCACTGATGATGTTCGAAATGATGCACGCAGGAGGTACCGATCATCTGTTCGAGAACGACAACCAGGAGGCGCCCCCTGATCTCGAGGCAGAACCGGTGCTCTGGTGGTTGTTTTTGCTGAGCGACGCTGAGGAGAGTTTCGAAAACTGGCTCAAAGATGAGCACGGCTACACCGACTTTGAGGTTGACTCTCACATAATTGTTGAGGGTAGTATCGGCGACGATGATTTTATTATCATGTTTGGACCTGACGGGAACGGTAACCTTTTCAGAATGACCGGAAATAGTGTAACGGGTTTTGAATTTACGCCATTCTCCTCTGTAAGCGTCTCAGCTGGATTTAATGAAAGTAGCGGGGCGAGCGCTTCTAATAGCGGTGGTTCTTTCAATATCTCTGAGGGAGGTTCCCTGTCGATCACTTTTACTGGTCAACCGAACTTCTAGATGATGCGCCGTTTTTGGCTAATCCTAACTTTGTGTGGAGCGTCTTTTTTGGCGCTCCACTTTCAACTATCGTCGAATACAAGTGATAGCGATCTTCTTGATCATTTGGCCCAAACAACCGCACAATCCCCCAGTAAAGAGGCTATGGATAGTGCGGTAGAAAACTGGTCAGAATGCGTCGACGAGCAAACGTCAGATTTTTTTCAATGCGCCTCATGGGAGGCGGATGGCATCAAATTTGTGTCATTGGGGATAGTCAAAGATGACTGGGTTACGCCTTTTGTGAAATCGTCTTTTCTACGGGTCGCTCCCGATGACAAACGAGTCGTATTGCATTTAAGCGGCGGTACCGATTTGTACCCCGTCTCATCACTGCCAGACAACAGGATCGCAGGATACCAAGCTTTTTATGAAGCTGGATATCAGGTTTATTCTATAGGGTATTGGGGCACAGCTTTCAGAACGACACTTGAAACGCAAGAAATCGAACTGGCTGAACGAGACTTTTTTACTGCTTATGAGTACCTTCATGAAAATTGCGATTGTGAACCTCTCATCGTGGTTGAAAGCTTAGGCGCAGGCATCTTATTCCATCATATGAAGAAACGTGCATTGGCAAAATATAAGTTTCTTGCAATATCCCCGGTTCTTGACGGTATAGAACATGCGGCTGAATATTATGATTCAGAAAGCTCACGACGAACTAATAGGTTCGCATTGGCGAAATCATCATATTACACTCAAAGTGGTGATATTTATTTCGACTATGTGGGTTGGCGTATCGTCAATACAACAAACCATCTGAAAGCTTTCTCTGAGGGAATCGACAGTTCAATAACTGGTATTAGTGACACACATTCCTGCTCAAGGGTACTGGTGGGAGGCGATGATCCATTGAACCAAGAAAAGTCAAAGCAGTATCCCGCATTCATTTTGAGGATAAACGGCGCAGGTCACGCACTGTTTGACGAAGCTCCACTTGCAGTGTCAGGCGCCGTGGAGAATTTTCTTCGTTGCGCAAATACACGCGGATGATCGATAATTTTTATAGACTTTAGGGGGGCTCACACCAGTTGCCGAGGTCAATCAGATAGACCGAGTGGTGCAACAATAGCCTCGCTAACCCTTGCGAGCAGCGAAGCCTTAGTCTTGATCTATGTTCAATCAAGTACACTGCTTGTGAAAAAGTCGGCTGCTGACGTGGTTCGATATCTACTTCAATTGTACAAGTCGCAGGAATAAACGTAGCCTAAAACCCGGCTCAAGAGCCACCGTGCAACCCGCGCACATCTCCAATCTGCGATTTCCAAGGTTCAACCGAGTAGAAAGGATGCGCGTCGCAGACGATCAGTTGCGGCAGGCCTACCAATCTGATGATCTGTCTGGCATTGCCAATTGTTCGGATGTCTTCAGTTTGGAGAACAGGTCTGCGGCTTTCGCCACGATTGTGCCTGCGCTCTCAATTGCGCCCCACCGACATTCTGACCGCGTGCCACAAGCTTCCTATTGCCTGACCAACGTTCGACATCACGCATGGTCGCGGAGTCTTCGATACTGGTCAGGGCAAAGAAAGCGGCTTGGCCAATGTCCGCTCACACCCCTGTTCCGGACATTCGGACGTGACTGATACTGGGCCGTTTCCAGACATTCCGCTTTTGTCCAAAGAGCTCGAATCGCCTTGCCGAAAAGGCTCACGCATGAAGATCACCTCTTGGCGTTTTTACGCTTAGCATACCGTGCATCACGTGCGGCCTTTTCTTCCTCCGGGGTCTTTTTCCTCGCCACTTTCGAACGTGCCGCTTCTTCGGCTGCTCTGGCTTCAAGACGCTTCGCTTTATCATCCGCCTTTTTCTGTGCGAATGCGGCGCGCTTTTGTTCGCGTGCTAATGCTTCATTCTGTTCTCGCACGACCTGCGCCGCCTTGCGTTCGGTGATCTCTTCCCTGGTCAGCGTGGGTCTAGCCTGCAATTTCAAAAGAGCGGCTTGTTTGGCTTTGGCTGCCATTTGTCTGCGTTCTTCATGGCTTGGCTGCGAAAATGATGGCATTCGGTTCGGTTCTCTCTGGTTGAAGATTGAGTTCTGGCGTTCACCAGTCAGGTAAAGACAATGCGGTTATGATTTCTCGCTTACCAAAGTCCAGTACAGGTTTTTTTGACGGCAACGTTAGAGTAAATTTACCGCCACAATTGTCGACCCCGTTTGTTGCGGTTGTATCCAGAATCAAAAAAGGCCGCCCGGTTTCCCGAGCGGCCCTTCTAACTCGCTAGTCCTTCATCGAACCCGCAGGGCTCGCAAGGCCGACTGGCCGTCGCGCCTTATGGCGCGGAAGCCAAGGGACCGGATGCTCCTACCGGCGCTTGAGGCGCAAGAAAATCAGCTGCTGTAATACATGTCGAACTCAACTGGGCTTGGTGTGGTTTCAAGGCGCAGAACCTCTTCCCACTTAAGCTCCATATAAGCTTCGATCTGGTCGAGTGAGAACACATCACCTTTCAGCAGGAATTCGTGATCGGCTTCGAGAGCTTCGAGCGCTTCACGCAAAGACCCGCAAACGGTCGGCACATCGGCAAGTTCAGCCGGTGGTAGATCATAGAGGTTTTTGTCCATTGCTTCGCCCGGATGGATCTTGTTTTCAATCCCATCAAGGCCCGCCATCAGCAAGGCTGAAAATGCGAGATAGGGATTGGCAAGAGCATCAGGGAAGCGGAACTCAACGCGCTTTGCCTTTTCGCCTGCACCGTACGGAATGCGGCACGACGCCGACCGGTTGCGAGCGGAATAAGCGAGCAGAACAGGCGCTTCGAAGCCAGGAACCAAACGCTTATAGCTGTTGGTTGTGGCATTGGTGAAGGCGTTCACAGCCTTGGCGTGTTTGATGACGCCGCCGATATAATAGAGGCAATTTTCCGACAGGCCGGCATATTCATTGCCCGCAAAGGTCGGCACGCCGTCTTTCCAGATCGACATGTGGCTGTGCATGCCGCTGCCGTTATCGTCCTTGATCGGCTTTGGCATAAAAGTCGCGGTTTTGCCGTATGCGTGGGCAACTTGCTGCACGACATATTTATAGACCTGCACCTGATCGGCGGCGGTGGTCAGCGATGAATAGGTTATGCCAAGTTCATGCTGAGCAGCGGCCACTTCATGGTGATGCTTGTCCATGTTGAGACCCATTTCCAACATGGTCGAAACCATTTCGGCACGGATATCTACGGCGCTATCAACTGGCGCGACGGGGAAATAACCGCCCTTTGCGCGTGGGCGGTGGCCCATATTGCCCATTTCGTATTCTTTGCCAGTATTGGTTGGCAGTTCGATGTCGTCGATTGCGTAGCCCGATCCGGCATAGCCGTCTTCGAAGCGAACATCGTCGAACATGAAGAACTCAGGTTCTGGCCCGACATAGACCGTATCACCGATGCCGGTGGAGGCAAGATAGGCTTCCGCGCGTTTGGCAGTGGAGCGCGGATCGCGCGAATAAAGCTGGCCGTCAGAGGGCTCCACAATGTTGCAGAACAATGCGAGCATTGGTGTTGCACTGAACGGATCAATATAAGCAGCATCCATGTCCGGTTTCAGGATCATGTCGCTTTCATTGATCGCTTTCCAGCCCTCAATAGAAGAACCATCGAACATCAGTCCGTCTTCCAGCGCATCTTCGTCCATGGCGGCTGCGGCCATGGTGAGGTGCTGCCATTTACCCTTGGGATCAGTGAAACGCAGATCGACCCATTCGATCTCCTCGTCCTTGATTTGTTGCAGGACGTCTTTTGCGGTTGCCATATTGGATTCTCCAGCTTGATGTTCGAGAGGTGCCCGCTCTTTGGCGGGCCGATAGGATTTTAAAGAGTCTATTTAGATGGCGTCTTCGTTGGTCTCACCGGTTCGAATACGCAGAGCACTTTCGATCGCTGATACGAAAATTTTTCCATCACCGATTCGTCCAGTCTGTGCGGCGGCGGCGATGGCCTCGACCACACGATCCGCCTGATCGTCTGCGACGATGACTTCGAGTTTTACTTTGGGTAGAAAATCGACGACATATTCTGCGCCGCGATAGAGCTCCGTGTGGCCTTTTTGACGGCCAAAGCCGCGGGCCTCGGTGACAGTGATACCGGACACACCGATTTCGTGCAGCGCCTCCTTCACTTCGTCGAGCTTGAAGGGTTTGATGATCGCTTCGATCTTCTTCACGTCAGTTTTGTCCCGCCCACAATTGGTGCTCCGCACTATTTGATCAAGAATCGTGCCAATGCGTATCGCACTTCGCTATATGATCCTTACTAAGGCGCAAGGATCAATGCCTGTGCCTAACGGACTAGCAACATTGCGCGTATTAGCGCAACCGTGCCCAATGAGGGGGCGGCGACTGCCTAAATATTGGGCAGGTCGATGACTCTAAAGCTGCAAGCCGGACGTTTCGGGCAGGCCGCACATGATGTTGAGGTTTTGGATTGCCGCGCCGCTCGCGCCTTTTCCGAGATTGTCGAGTCGGGCGATGAGGCGGGCTTGCTTCTCGTCTCCCAAGACAAACAGCTCAAGTCCATCCCAAGCTTTTGCATTATTGTGCAAAAGCACTTCATTCGACGGGTTATGAAAATCGTGTACATCCACTAGTCGAGCCTCTTCATACGCTTTGCCAAGGAGCGACCAAAGTGCGAATGCCGATGTTCCGTGTGGCATTGCAACCAATGGAACCGGGATATCTACGAGCATACCTCGATATGCGGGAATGACACTGGGTGAGAAGACGGGCAAGTGTGAAAGTCTGGCATGCTTCTTCATCTCGGGCAAATGCTTGTGGTCAAGGCCGAGTCCATAGGCACGAAAAGCTAAATTTCTTTCAGATTCAAAGCGCGTAATGAGTGCGTTTCCGCCGCCAGAATACCCGCTTACCGCATTCACAGTATATGGCCAATCGGCAGGGAGATGAGTGTTGCCGTTTATCGGCGCGGTGAGAGGAGCCATAAGCGCCAGAAACCCGGTCGGATAGCATCCTGGATTGGAAACAAGCCGCGCGTTCGCAATCTTCTCATGCCCAATCAGTTCGGGAAAACCATAAGTCCACCCATCCGCAACCCGATGCGCGCTCGACGCATCAATGATCCGCGTGCCTGACCCCTCAGCCAGTTTCACCGCTTCAACAGCCGCATCGTCAGGCAAGCACAGGATCGCCACATCGGCTGCGTAGAGAGCGTCTTTGCGTGCGCCAACATCCTTGCGCTGTGCGTCGTCGAGCACGAGCAATTCGAACTCTTGGCGGCCATTCAGCCGGTCGCGGATTTCAAGGCCAGTCGTCCCGACGGCACCATCAATGAAGATACGGGTTGTCATAATGCCCGCGCTTGTAGCCGGATCAGCCCGCCAGACAACTGGCTTTCATATATCCGCTGGGACCATCAGGACCGAGACAGCCCCAAATCCAATCGCCTGCGACATCCAGAACCTCTATCCGTGTGCCAGCGTCAAAGTGGTGCAGGATAGGGCTATCGTCGCGGGTGTTTTCCAGCACATCTGCTCCCATCGCACCAATTGTACGTTCAAACGGGATTACGTAATGTGCAGCGAGATGCTGTCCGGCCAGCGCAATATGGGCGAGGTCCCCGCGCAGCGGCAATGTACCAGCCGCAGGCTTCGCCACAGGACCCATCAGGCCCAGCACACCGGCTGGCACTCCGTATTTGTCGCTTTGGCTCGCTGCCCCGCTCATTCTTCTATTCTTCCCCAGTCCCCACAGCCGAGACTTTGTGTGGAGCGCGCTTAGACGCAGTTGCAGCCAGGGGCAAGACAGCGCTGGTTCAGGCCGAATAGCGCGCCTTTAACATATGCCATGCTGCGCGCAGGCCGTAAGCGGCCCCGCCTTTGGAACGGCCCGGTTTGGGGAAAGGGCACCATCCGAATGTGTCGAAATGCGCCCAGTCCAAAGGAGCCCCATCTTTCTTGGTGCCCACAAACTTGTCAAGGAATAGGCCAGCAACGCTGGCCCCGGCATAGGGATTGGACTGCGCGTTCACGATATCGGCAATGTCGGATTTGAGGTATTCGCGGTATGCTTCGGGCAAAGGCAAACGCCATGGTTCATCATCATTTGCCTTGCCTGCATCGATCAGAGCCTGCGCCGTTTCATCACGGCGGGTCATCAATGCAGCGTAATCTGGGCCAAGGGCAATGCGCGCTGCGCCAGTCAAAGTCGCAAAATCAATCACTAGGTCGGGATCTTCCTCGCTTGCCCGGGTCAGAGCATCGCCAAGGATCAGTCGGCCTTCTGCATCCGTGTTATGAATCTCGACCGACAAGCCTTGGCGGCTGGACAGGACATCGCCCGGACGGAAAGCCGGGCCAGAAATAGCATTTTCGACCGCAGGAACCAGCAGATGCAGGCGGATCTTCATCCCCGCACCCATCACCAGTCCGGCCAAAGCTATCGCATGGGCAGCGCCGCCCATATCTTTCTTCATCAATCGCATGCCACTGGCCGGTTTGATATCCAGCCCGCCGGAATCGAAGCACACGCCCTTGCCAACAATCGCCAGAACAGGCGCATCTTTTGGCCCCCATTCGAGGTGCAGCAAACGGGGGGCATGTTGTCGCGCTGCTGCACGTCCGACAGCGTGGACCATCGGGTATCCTTGCTCCAGCGCATCGCCTTTGGTCACGGTAAGCTCGCCGCCATGCGCCTTCGCCAGCTTTTCAAATTCTGCTTCTAGCGCGGCTGGACCCATATCCTCAGCCGGAGTGTTGATCAGATCACGCACCAATATATCGGCCTGAGCCTCTGCAATCAGGCCGGGTAGTCGTCCGACTTGCATGGAAAGCAGCACACGCGGGCCAGTGGCACTGGTGTCTTCTTTGTAGCGGGTGAAGCGGTAATGCGCAGTTGCCCATCCAAACACGGCAGCGCCCGGCTGCTGCGCATTGACCAAACGATAGGTTCCTTCTGGCAGACGCTCTGCAAGCGCGGCAAGGCAATAGCTGGAAAGGTCATCCGGATCAGAAACCCCGCCCACCGCAAAGAACGCATCGCCATCGGGAACGATACCAACACTGCCCGCACCGCCCTCAAACTTTTGTGCGGTTAAGCTGGCGCGCTGTCCGGCGGAAAGTGTCTTTGCAAAATCGTCAAAGCCTGATTTCGTGGTGAGGTGGATTGCGACCGCGTCTTGCCCGCGGTCAGGTTGGATCAAATCTTGGATGTCAGTCATGCTTCGTCCATAATCACAGGCGCAATCTTGTCACGTATCAATTCGAGAGGTCGGGGAGAGAATGATGGTTCGCTGGGTGTTTGTTGGAAGCGCACTGCCGGTATTGCTGGCCTGTTCCGCCCCGCAGGGGGCGGGCGATGAAGTTGGACAGATTGCAGATGCACAAGCTGAGACATTCAAGGATGATGACGTGCGCGGAGAGGCGTCACGGGACTTTGCCTATGACTGGCCCGCTCAAGTGAGCGCCGTACCGCGACTCGCCGCAATGTTGGGCAGTCAACGTGAAGAGGAACTGGCCACGCAAAGTGCGGAATGGCAGCAGTCCATCGAAGAATTTGGCGATATGGGCTGCATCACCTGCATCAATCGATCCTATAGCAAGACTTGGAATGTCGCCGCCGATACACCGCATTTGCTTGTGCTTCGCGCCGAGATTTTCTCTTACACAGGCGGCGCGCATGGCAATTCCAACTTTGACGCTTTGCTATGGGACAGGCAGGCAAATGACGGCGCCGGAGAGGCGATGCGCCCTATTGCTTTGTTCGTGAACGAAGTGACGATCGAAAACATAGCGAATGGTGAATATTGTCAGGCATTGTTGGAAGCACGCGGGGAACGGCTCGAAATGAACATCGAAGGGTTGAACAAATTTGAAGATTGCCCCAGCGTAGCTGATCTGGTGGTGGTGCCGACTTCTTCAGACGGGCTGACTCTCGATCGGATTGAATTTCTAGCTGCGCCCTATGTCGCAGGATCGTTTGCTGAGGGACCGTATGAATTTGCGATCCCGATGACGAGTGCTCTGATCGAAGCGGTCCGGCCAGAATATCGCGCCTCATTTTCAGTCAACGATTAGAGACGCGCGCCATACTCGCAATCCTGCGAACCATTCGCTATATGTCCCAGCATGACTGAATACCAACTCATCGAAGGCGACCAGACCGTCTACCGTGACGGCACGATTAAGCTCCATACGGAAGAAGGGTTCGAAGGGATGCGCGCGGCCGGACGGCTATCCGCGACAATCCTAGATGAGGTCGCAAACCTCGTTCAGCCCGGTGTTACGACAGCTAGCATTGACGATGCCGTCCGCGAAATGATGTTGGATGCAGGCGCTGTTCCGGCGACACTTGGCTATCGCGGCTATGCGCATTCCAGCTGTATTTCGATCAACCATGTGATTTGTCACGGTATTCCGGGGCCAAAAGTTCTCAAGGAAGGCGACATTCTGAATGTCGATGTCACCTCATTGCTGGATGGTTGGCACGGTGACACCTCGCGCATGTTCTTTGCCGGTGAGCCGAGTTTGAAGGCAAAGCGGTTGGTCGATGTGACCTATGAATGTCTGATGCTGGGCATTGATGCGGCGGCAAAGCCCGGTGCGCGGTTGGGCGATATTGGCGCCGCGATCGAGGCCCATGCGCGTCAGTTCCGTTACGGCGTCGTGCGCGAGTTTTGCGGGCACGGGTTGGGCCGTCTCTTCCATGATGCTCCCGAAGTGGTCCATGCGGCGAAAGCGGGCACTGGTCCTGAACTGAAACCGGGCATGTTCTTCACCATCGAACCGATGATCAATCTGGGCAAACCCTGGGCAAAGGTACTGGGCGACGGCTGGACCGCCGTGACCCGCGACAAGTCTCTATCGGCGCAGTTTGAACACTCGCTTGCGATCACGGATGACGGGGTGGAGGTTTTCACCAAAAGCCCAACGGGCCGGGACAAACCGCCTTATTGAGTGACGGCGGTTTTGGGGTAGGACGCGGGTGAACAAGGTCGCTTTGCCGGAACGGGAAGCTTAATCAAACGGCAGGCGCGACGACAAGATCGAAACACATTCGTCATTTTTTCGGGGCAGATGTAATTTAGATTCATCTGTAAAACGAGTTCATAGATACCAATTCGTCGTTCATAGCTATCGATGATCCGAAATCTTAGCAGCGTATACATGCACCGCTTGCGAAATAGAGCGCAGACGAGCACACACATACTGGCATGGATTTGATCGTTCCCAATGCGGCGATGCTCGCTACCTTCATGTCTATTTTGCTGGGCGCGTTCTTGCTGCTCGTATCCTCGACCATCCGGCTCGCGAACTCACTGCTTGCGCTATTCCTGTTTGCCACGGCGATTGATCTAAGCGGCTGGTTTATGTCCGGTTGGTGGGACGCGCACCCGGCGATCAGCAGTTTTCGACCGGTCGCCGTGATTCTCCAAATGCCATTTTATACCGGTTTCATTTGGTTCACTTGTTTCCAGCGGAATTCCTTGAACGCCAGAGATGCACTGCATTTATTGCCGGCGGCCTTTGTCTTGGCTTTCGTGGTCGCGGGGGCAAAAATTCCTTACCTAAGCGTCGTTTTTGAAGCGCAATATACGATCTATATTGCCGCCTCTATTTATGCTCTTTGGCGGGTCCATCAGGAAATGAGAGCGCGCTTTGTCGGACAATCGGCAAGCTGGCGCTGGCTGGCCTTGCTCGTCGCATCCTCCCTCATCGCGCACGGTCTGTTTGTAGTTCGGACTGTCTTTGCGGCTTCTTTCTCTGCAGAAGTTCTTGTTACACTGCAGATGATTGCGGCGCTTCTGGTTCTTGCCATCACTTTGGCAATCGCCTTTCAAGCCTTGCTGTCGCCGCAAGTCTTTCGTGCAGCGGACCGGTTGCTCGTGTCAGCGGCGAAGGAAATACATAACTCCAATAATGACAACGGAAACGGCGATCACGAGCATTTATCGGCTTTTATGGAGCAGCAGCATCCCTACCTCGATCCCGACATGTCGCTATCGCGGTTGGCCCGGTTAAGCGGAATTCCAGCTAAGGACCTTTCTGCATTGATCAATCAGCGGCATGGTTTGCACTTTTTCGATTTTCTAAACCGCTACCGCATAAAGCATGCTCAAAAATTGCTTACAAACAGTGACCAAAGCGTGACTGAAATCCTGTACGCGTCGGGTTTCAACGCAAAGTCGTCCTTTAACACCGCGTTTAAGAAACATGTGGGCATCACACCGTCGGATTATCGTAAAAGCCACTGCATAAAATAGGTTCGACTTCGCGTAATCGGACGCATGGCTGAGACTGTTCTGGCATTTCGGCAGTCCCAACCTCAAGAACCGTATGAGCTCGCGAACATGATCCGATTTCTCACCTTTACTTACCCCCTCCTCTGCTTGCTTGTCGCAGGATTTCCGGCCGCATCGACAGCTCAGGCCAATGATCTTGATTGGGACGCACTCGACCACTTGGTCGACAGCCATCAAGAACCCGGCGAACCGGGCATCAGCGTCGCGGTCTCCGTCGGTGGGCAGCTGGTCTATGAACGCTGGGCGGGTCAGGCGGACCTTGAGCGCACTGTACCTATTGATGCGGAAACACGGTTCCACATCGGCTCGATAAGTAAGCAGTTCACCGCCTTTGCGATTATGCTGTTGGTTGAGGAAGGCAAGTTATCGCTCGACCAGGGTGTGCGCGACTTTATCCCTGAATTGGAAACTCGCCCAACGCCAATCACGATCCGGCATTTGCTAAACCACAGCAGCGGTCTGCGTGAGGAGAACGGCCTACTATTGCTCACTGGGCAGACTCAAGCGACACCCACCACCGCCGATCAGGCGCTTGATCTGTTCTTTCGCCAGCGCGGCGGCAATTTCACCGCCGGAGAGCGTCAGGAATATAGCAACACCGGGTATCAATTGCTCGCTGAAGTGGTCGCCCGAGTATCGGGCCAACCATTCGCCGAGTTCATGCAATCCCGTGTCTTTGAACCACTTGGCATGACGCAGAGCTTCGTGCGCACCGATCCTAACCAAATCATAGACAACATCGCGATGAGTTATGACCCAACCGAAGCTGGTTTTGCCAATTCACATCTCTTGTCTGCCACATATGGGTCGACCGGCATAGTCTCTCATCCGCGCGACCTGCTGATCTGGGCACACGCTTTGAATTCCGGCAAGATTGGTGAGGCTGATGTGAGCGACGCAGTCACCGCCATGGCCGTGCGCTCTATTCTGCCAAATGGCCGCCGATTAATCGCCACCAACGGCCAAGAATATCGCAGTTTTCACGGGTTTGATACGTGGTCGCATGGCGGAAGCACCGGGGGTTTTAGAAGCTTCCTTCTGCGTGTGACAGGTGAACAACCGGACAAGCAGGTCGCCATTGCGGCGATTGGCAATCGCAGCGACTTCCTAAAAGCCGCTTTTGCATTCGACGTGGCAGAGATCGTTCTTGCAGATCGACTTGGAACTGAGGAGAAAGTGGGATTTTTGCCAGAGATCGGAGATCAGCTCGACCGATATACTGGCGATTATCGATTGTTCGCAGGTGTTGTGTTCTCGCTACGCCGCGACGGAGATGCGCTCACCTTCGCGACATTTGGCGAAGAGGGTGTTCGTCTACCGCAAATCGGCAAAGGTGTGTTTATGCTCAACCCGTTGCGGGAGTTGCGGTTGGAGTTTCATGATTTTGCGGAGGATCCGTCGGGAGTCCAACGTGCGACCGAAATGCGCTGGCAGGTCAGCGAAGACGGCTACATTCCTGCACCGCGCGTCGTTATGGAGCCAGTGCCGCAAACACCGCTTAATACTGATGAACTGGCCGGCATCTATTTTAGCGATACTCTGCAACAGACGCTCATCCTATACGCACAGACCGGAAAACTTTGGCTGCGCACTGGCGATGCCAAACACGTACCATTTAACCGTTATCAACCTGACACGTTCAGGCCTGAAGCGGAAACGGGGTTTCAACGTTTGGAGTTTAGGCGGGATGGGGTTGGATCAATCGAGAGCCTGCTTGTGTCAGCATCCTTAGCCAACGATATTGAATATCGGAGAATCGGCGGGAGCAATGCTTCTAGCCCGTGAAGGCGCAAAACGCCGATTGGTGATTACAAACTTATCTAACTCCGCCCTTGCTGCGACAGGGTAATGTCACAGCAAATGCACCTGATCTGAGATTGAGGGAGTGCAAGGATCGCACCGCCGATCTTAGCCCAATCAACTATGTCCGCAATTGGGTCGGAAGCCAAATGGCTGCTTTTGCAACTCTAACCGACATCAACAGACAGTCAGCTATCGGCCCAGTTTGAGCCATTACTCAATGACCGGGATTGGGGTGTAAAGCGGAAGGTCTGGTTAGAGCTTAGATTGAGCGCAACCAGACCATATCGGCTCGCTAACTCCCGGTTCAGCTAATCAAGCCGAAATTGGCCACATACTTTGGATCGACCGGAGAATTTGCTCATGAAAATCCTCTTTGCTGCAATTTGTGCCCTTCTGTCCTCAACCATGCTGAGTACCCAAGCTCATGCTCAAATGACTGCCGAAGCCGCCGAGGCTCTTCAATTGCCGATCGCTGTCGAACGCGAAGCGGCTAACACCAACGTACCGCTAAGACCGCATATGGGTAAGTTTGCGATCAGCGCCACCGTGAATGGCGAAGAGCGTCAATTCGTCTTCGATACTGGTTCGCCGACGCTGATCTCCCATGAACTCGCAGAAACCCTCGATCTGGATGTTATCGGATCGAACCTCGGGCGCGATGCCAATGGCAGGGAGTTCAGAACGGACATCGCAATCGTCGATCGGCTGACTATTGGAGGGACGACGTTTCGTTCCGTGCCCGTATTGATTGCAGACTTTGACGGTTCGGATCCGAATGGCTGCTTTTTCGATGGAGGTGTCATCGGGTCGGAACTCTTTCCCGGAAGCGTTTGGCACATCGATCCAGAGCGGCAGATGCTCGACATCGCTGCGAATGTGAACGACATTGACGCTGCCAGAGCAACAGGTCCTATCGTCGCAACTCGCCTGCATGACCTTGGCTATCCCCACGCGCCGATATTCGACTACTCGATAGGGAGTTTCAGGGATCGAGGCCTGTTCGACACTGGCAATTCCGATACGATTATTCTGTTCGAACGCATCGCCAGGGACGAGCAGGTGCGCCGCGCCACGGTGCCCAACAGCATTCGTGAGGGTCGCGGCTCGCACGGCGTATCAGCTGCCGGTCGTGGCGAAGACACCGATCTGTTGCACTTCGAGTTGGAGGAGGTACGATTGGGCGAGACTGCGCTTGGCCGTCAAAGAGTAACGACACGTGGTGCTCCACCTTCCCTTATCGGTCTTGGCATTCTTGATACGCACGCCGTGACGCTAGACTATACAGAAGGACTGTTGCTCTTTCATCCACGCAGCCAGCCCAGACCCGCCTTATCGCATCCGGGTTTTGCGCTGATGGCGACCGACGATGGGGTCAGGGTGATCCAGCTTTTCAATGGTTCGATAGCGCAGGATGCGGGGCTACAGCTTGGCGACCAGGTAGTGGCTATTGACGATCACGAGATTCCTCTCGGCGAAGCGTCCTGTGAAACCACACGATGGCTGGTCGAATCGCAACCTGCTCGTTCGGCGGAGCATCTAACTATTCTCCGCGCCTCTGAGCGCATAAGAGTTGTTTTGACTGAATGACCGAGCTTGGCAGCTGACAGCCCTACACCGAGGTCGCTTTTGCGAAGATCTTATGACCCTAAAGTCGCTTACTCTCGATGAAGGCACTGCTTCACGGTTTACATTTTGCGCCAGTCGGCAGAACAGGTTTCTGCTTGAGGAGGCATGCTAGCGAGCTTTCATAAGGAGTGTTCAGGTTCGCCTCCCCAGCCCGGAACTTTCACTCTTGGCCAAGCCTTGCAGACGTATTCTCACGATGATAGCGGGAGCTGCTCTTACAATCACAAGGCTGCTAAGATGCGAAGCGCGCTCTCGAATTACTTCCGTAAACGCCGTGATGTTCTGCTGCGCGAGTTGATTGTGAATTGCCGGCGCGAGGGTGAAATGCTCCGCATTCTCGATGTGGGAGGACAGGTCGCTTACTGGCGACGTTTTGGACTCGATTTCCTAAAAAGTCAGAACGTACACATCACTATCATCAACATTGTAGAGACAGAGCTCGGCCCAACCGATGATGCTCCCGATATGTTCATGGCTTCCGTTGGTGACGGTCGTTCGCTAGATTTCCCAGACAACGCTTTCGATCTGTGTCACGCCAATTCGGTGATCGAACATGTGGGGGTGTGGAGGGACATGACCGCTTTCGCAAAAGAGATACAGCGCCTCGCGCCATCATTCTACTGTCAGACGCCGAACTATTGGTTCCCGATCGAGCCACATTTTCCGATGATACCATTCAATCACTGGCTACCGAACCCAGTTCGCGCTCGGTTGATGCAAATACTTCCGGTTGCCCATGCAGGGCGAGCAAAGGATTTGGCCATGGCCAGTGATTTTGTCGATAGTGCCCGGCTCATCTCTCGATCGCAATTATGTGCACTGTTTCCAGCGACACTGGTGCATGCAGAACGACTACTGTTGCTTGCCAAATCCTACACGGCGGTTCGGATGGCTCTCCCTGAAACGTCCACATAGAACCGTCATGCGTACCCGGCCCCCATTGGCAAGCTTCGGGTCAATTGCTTCTGCACAATCAACTACCGAAGCTTGTCTGCAACTTGGACATGGTTAGATCGAAACCACATCGTGGGGCAGGATTGGCGACATCACGTTCCGCGTTCCGATGTCGATAGCCGTACTACTAAGTGAATTTGATCACAGTCCAAGGCCCGCAATCAGTTCATCTTGCAGTGCATCCGCAGCTGCCAGACCGTCAGAATAGTTTGGGTCATCTCCATCGAGGATCGCAACGAGAATGCAAACTCCGTTTGCGACGCGGGAGTTTAGGTGTTTGGCAATGCCGATATAACCCGTGTCTACGGCGCTATGATCAACACCATTCAGTAAAATCTTATGAACGGAATCTGTGCTCAAAAGTGTATGCATATCATCGCGTGTTGTGCCGCTGTCGTTGGTGTAGCTTGTGCCGTCAATGACAATGGAGGTCGCAGCTTGAAGGATCGTGGTACTTCCGTTTCCATTGTCGACAACCGGATCAAGTTCATTCGGATTTACGCTCGACAAGAGTACCGCTTTATCTGCAATCGAGCCCTTATAGAGATACACAAAGGTACCGTTTGAAGGGCCAGCGCCGCCCGGATAATGCAACTCCAACCGATCATTATCAGAATCGACAAACTCAGGTCCGTTCGCGCCGTAAACCGGACGACCGCCAGAGGATGATTGCGAAAGGTGATAGTCACCCGAACCATCATGGTTCGGCACGAGTGCGATACCGTTGCTACCATCCAGCGTCATAGCGTCTGAGTTAAACCAGTTGTAACTGGAACGAGTTGCGCTGAAGGCTGTGAACGCGGTTAATTCAACCGGAACCGATGGCGTCGATATGGGCGGTGGTGTCTCTGTTGGCACAGGCGGTGCAGGCGGTGTTGCAGGAATCCCATCTTGCCCAGTCACAGCTCCAGCTTCCGAAGGCGAGACTCGAGTCTCGCGATTGAAGCCGAATTCAAATACAGGCGGCTTCAGGTTTGTCAGGAGATCACCCGCTGGTGTAAAGTCACCGATCAAAGCATCTGCAAACAAGCTTTCATTATCGCCACCCTTCGTGGTATCGGTCGCGTCATTTGGTATGTTGGCATTGGCTTGCAGATGGTTGTTGGTGATCACGAGGTCTGTGTCACTAGTGCCCGTCCACTGGAGAGATTCCATCGTGTTGCTTGCAATCATGCAATAGGCGTCTGTGGTCAGATCAAGGTCAGTGCGTAGAATGACACCCTGAGTGCTCCAAGAATTGTGCGCCATCACAACGTGACTGAAATCAGCACGAGCCCATTGTGAGAAATTTTCATCCGTCGGACGGTTGTCAAAGGCGTTGCCGACCACAAAGAAGTCACTTGGATTTGTGTTAAAGCCCGCGATGAACACACTCTGCCCACTGCTATCGAACATCTTGTTGAACGCCAGAATGACATTCTCATCATTGTCGCTGCTGTTCGTAAGTTGATACCAATCCGTGTGGAGAGGAATGGACGTTGCGAGCGTCAGAGGCGCTGTCTTCGCATCGAGCGGTGTATCGATCCCGCTTTCCGAGAAGTCCTGGGCCCCGAGCCAGTTCGCCGCGCGCGTGTCGTCCAGCAGCGTTGCGCTCCAATCTGTTACTCCGTTGACGAACGCAACGAAGTCAGAGACGCGCGTGACCGCATTGCTAGCCGGGAGAATTTCGAATGTTGCAACCGGTTGCCCGTCTTCTTTCAAGACGGCGGTGCGAGTGGCGGTGACACCTTCGGGCATTTCAATTGTGGCTGTGGTCGCGCTGCCTGTGTACTGCATCGTCAGCGCGTCAATCACTGCCCTAAACTCATCCGAGAACATTTGACTCGTTGTCGTGCCAATTACCATTTGAGAGCTGGTAAACAGATCATCAGCGCAATGCGTGAATGTACCCCCTCGCACCAGTCTGGAAGTGGCTGCAGAGCGGATCACCTCGCTTACATTGCATTCCGTCATATACTGATTGCCCCCCATCAGTGACGAGGATTGCATCGGAGAACCTTCATACAGCCGAGCAGCACCATCTGAGTGCGAATTGGTGATGAACACACCGTCAAACCAAGTCCGCCCCCCGGTCTCAGGTCGGTAGATGATTGCGTTGAGAAAATCGAAAATGATATTGGAACCGCGAAAGCGTATCGCACTCACTCGTGGTCGAAAAATCGCATTGTCATCGTCCCGATCAAAAGTGTTCGGATTACTGAACGCGACCGGCGTAGATGCCTCAACGGTTATGTAGTTTTTTACCATGTACGTTTGATCGGGGACTGGCAGAACGTAAGGTCCGCCGCCAGTAATCGTGATGAGTGGATTGTCAGCGCCGAGCTCGCGCAAGGCCTCAATCGCTGCTGTGACAGTCGTATAATCCGCATCGCCCACGCTGTTCACCGTCACCGAAGCATCGTGCTCGGTATCACGCATACTGAACTCAAAGGGCCCTATAACCCGGTTCTGCATAGTCGCATCTGAAGGGGTCGCCTTAACGTAAAGTTGACTATCGCCCTCGGTACCTTCTGGTTTCTTCAAGCGAACCCAATAACCAAGGTAAGTAACAGGAATTCCGTTGGCATCGTCAAATGTCTCAAAAGACATTGAGCGAACCGTAGCGATGTTACCTTCAAATTGAAATATCACATCCTGGACGCCGGAATTCAAAGTTCCATTGACGTTCGCGAATGCCAAAACTCCGACCAGAAGATCGTCCGTGAACCTCTGGTTAGGAGGAACCATCAGACGCATTGCCGGTTTCGCCGTTTGCCGCAGCTGATCAGTTGGCAGCACGGAGAACCCCGAACCCGCTGCTCCAGTCCATGCTGGATGCGGGCTCAAGACAGGCGGATGCTTCCCGAGAAGGGGGCCTGAACTCCGATGCGAGTCACCGACACGGAAGCCATAACTAAAACCGAAACCGGCCATCAGATCAAACCTACGATATCCGAAGCCGACGTCCCGGATGTCCGAATGAACTGCGGGCAAACGGCAATGATCGTTCCGTTTTGCACATTACGAAAATGCACGTCTTGGTCACCATCGACGAGATTCAAAACTATGTCCCCGCCTGTACCAACATAGATCGCTTTGGGTACCTCCGACACTTTTTGGTCGTCGCTTGGAGTAATGGCGAAGCAATTACGAGCCGGTGAAATCACGCTTTCTGAGTGTCGATATTTGTCTTGATACATATGCTTTCTCCGTTGATTCGAAGTAGAACATATTTAGAACATCTCGTGTAGGAAAGTTTTTCCTTTTTCCTCCCAAATTGTGCCCTTAAGCCAACTGATCTTATCTTTGCTGGCCAAATAGGCGCAATTCGCGCATGGATATGCAGAACCTGCAGGAAAGCAGCTTTTCTAGAGCCGTAAGCAAGAGGTAAGACCAGCGACATCATAAGTATGGTCGACACGTCAGTCATTGATACTTTTCTAGCAGAATCTCTTCGCTCCATCAGGAACGAGGGGTTTGCACAATGGCCGATCGGCAGTGAGGCTGATTGGCAAACCAGCGATCGCGCAAAGGAAGTTTGGACGCAGATAGACTTCCATGGAATCGCTGTACTGCTCTTTAACAGTGCGTCCCGCCTCGAAAATTGGCCGGACAATCTCATCGAGCGTATCGCAGAAGAAGCACGCTTGATTGCACTTTGGGAAACCACCCATCGCAAATGCGTGGGTGATCTAATCTTTCAGCTTCACGATGCGCAGATCGACACCGTCTTGATGAAGGGCACTTCAATTGCGTACTCGATTTACGACGATCCATCGGCTCGGCGTCGGGGAGATTCAGACCTATTGGTGAATCCTACCGATCTGCATCGAACTCGTATGATACTTGCGAACAACGGATGGTATAAACGAGATGATCCGCACGGCCTCAGTTTTCAGGAAACCTGGCTGCACAATATGGCCGAATTTTTCATCCATTCCATCGATTTGCATTGGGAGCCATCAGACCGACCAGTACTTCAGCAGGTCTTGCGCCGTGTAGATTATTTCGCGAACCGGCAACCGCTAGAACGTTTTGCAAAAGTAGCTTTCGGAGCCGACCTTGCTCTTACTGTGGTGCACGCGGCAATCAATCAGAACTGGCACAGCACCCATGGGTATTATTCCCAGGACAAACGCCTCACCGGTTCGCGGCGTTTCATCTGGTCGGTCGATTTTGACCTGCTGCTTCGCAATCTCAATTCAGCTGCCCATGCGCGCCTCACTGATATTTGTTTGAAAGGAGGGGTTGGCCCTCTCGTAGCCTCAACTTTACGCGGGGCATCCGAAGACCTTGGAACATCGGACTGGAACGTCTTGATTGAGCAACTCGATGCTGGTGTGTTGGACGCGGATATCAAGCGGTATCTGGAGACTAGAGACAATCTCGCGGAATTCTTGCTTGATCTTCGCACAGCAAATCCGTGGAGCTTCAAACTGAGGCTGCTTAAGCATCGCGGATTTCCTCCTCGCACTCACTTGATTGAGAAATATCCCACTGCAAAAGGGTGGCCAACTATCCTACTTCAGGGCCGCTTGCTCATAGCGACAGCGGGACGATTGCTGCGACGGGTAGTCTCATCATGAGCATCGGCTTTTGGGTTGAATGGGCACGGCAGTTCCGCTGGCAACTGAGCGTGATCAGCGGGCTTTCCTTCTTAAGCTCAGCCGCCACTCTAGTGGTTCCATGGCTGGCTGCACAGATACTTGGGGATGTCGTATCGCCCGATGCAGCGGGACTGGAATCGATCACGTTTTGGCAAACGCTTACCCTGTTGGTGATTGCATTGGTCGCGCTCACGGTGCTCAATATACTAGCTGCAATCCTTTCTGAGAGGGCTTCGACCACGATCCTCACCGAGTTGCGCAAGCGAATTTATAATCATGTGCAGATGATGCAATTGGGGTTTCACGATGCCGCCCGAAGGGGGGATGTGCTGGCTCTGACATCTTACGAAGTCGGAAACCTCAGCGACTTCCTCGCCAATACAATCGCCAACGCTCCTGCCATGATCCTGACAGCGATCGGCGCGATTATCGTATTGTTCTGGATCGATCCGACCATGGCGATGACCGTGCCGCTCTTGATCCCTCTATTCGTTATCATGATGAGGCTCGCTGGCCGACGCCTGCGCGAAGTTTCAGGAAAAGTGCGTGCAGCCGAAGTGGAATTGATCGCGATTGCAGAGCGCGATCTCGAAATGCTTCCCGCGATTAAGGCCTATGCGACCGAAGAACATCATCGCACAGGCTTTGCCGAAGCTGCAGAAAACTCGCGACGGCTGGCTGTTCAACAGGCGCTGTTCAATGCCGCCATCGGGCCGATCATGGCGCTGCTGGCAGCATTGGCTGCAGTCGCAGTGCTCGTGATTGGCAGCGAGCAATTGTCGCAGAGTCAAAATTCCCCAACCGAACTGTTTGCCTTCCTGCTTTATGCAGCACTGTTAACCCGGCCAGTTGGAGCGCTCGCCAATATGTATGGCGCATATCAAATGGCGCGCGGCACACTGGCCCGATTGGAAGATGTACTCGCGCTTGATGTTGAGTCCGGCCATGCATACGGTAAGCGGCTGGATCGAGTACGAGGCGCGATTGCATTCCAACAGGTGGAGTTCAGTTATCCGGGCAGACCACCTGTTTTGACAGGGTTGGACCTCGATATAGCGCCGGGTGAAATCGTCGCGCTGACTGGCGGCAATGGAGTGGGCAAATCGACTCTAGTACGGCTGCTCCTGCGATTCTACGAACCCAATGCAGGGACCATCACCCTAGATGGCACAGACACTGCTGAACTTCAGATTCAGGATTTACGCAGGCAGTTCGGCTACGTTCCACAACGTGCCCTGCTTTTTAATGGAACCATCGCAGAAAACATCGCGTTTGGACAAAGAGTGGAGCATCGCGATCAAGCGGTCGCGAAGGCGGCACGGCTGGCACAAGCAGAGGATTTTATCGCTGCCCTGCCCGATGGTTTTGACACACAAATTGGCGACCACGGAGTTCGACTTTCAGGAGGACAAAGGCAGCGAATTGCGCTCGCACGGGCGCTATATCGCGATCCACCAGTCTATATCCTAGACGAAGCGACGAGCATGTATGATCTCGATAGCGAAGCAGCCTTTGTCGAAAGTTGCGTGGATTCTTTACAGGGTCGAACGGTCATTATCATTACCCACCGCCCGGCCAGCCTAGCGTTGGCCAATAGAGTTCTGGAACTCGGATCAGAAGGTATTGTTACGGTGAAAGGATAGCAAGTTACCTACGCAGCATCAGCAACGATCAGTTCTTGGTCCTGCAATTGCTTGGCCAACGCCATCAAATCTGCCTCGATCCGTTCGCGGGGGGCATCGAATTCTGTGTCGATGCAGTCGCACAACTCTGTCAATTTATGCGGACGCTCTGACAGCAATTCCCATATGCGTCCGCCAATTGTGTCGAGGCCAAAATATTGGCCGCTAGACAGGTCAAGCAGAACCATCTCGCCGCCAACTTCGCGCGCGACGACATCTTCCGAAACTGTAAAACGATCGCTAAGCTGCATGAGCTGTTCCGAATACCCCTAACCTTCGGCGCTTATGCGCCTCGGCAATTGTCCAAAATTGCGCCCCGAACACCGGGCAATTCTGCGTAGTCGCGGGTAAAGTCAAGAACATAGCAAGCAATGTCTTGAGATAGATCAGCCAGCCGCGCAAAGTGCGCTTGCAAACGCGGCTTGTCCTCAACATCAAGGATAAAGGAATGCGGCATAAGAGCACTGAGCGCCTCTTGCATCGAATATTGCCGGATTGAGAGAGATGCCCGGTGATCGGTGCCCAACACAAATATTTGCCGCAGCGGAACCGCGTGACTGGCGAAAGGCAACGCGCCGCCTGCCTCAACATCCTGCTTCAAGTCAGCGTCTTTGATCGGCGTTTCTTCACCGAACAGATATCGTGCGCTATCCGCAAACAGTCGCAATTTCGACCTTTTGGGTTGAAGCCAATATTGCCCTTCACTTAGACGCAGATCGATCACATCCTCGGTTAGGAACGGTTGCCCCGCACGCGCAAAGGAACCAGCCAGTGTCGTCTTGCCATCACGTGACAGACCGAGGAAGGCAATCGCGCCAGCTTCGTCCGCCGTACCTTCCCCTTCAATCATCACAGCGCTGCCATGCAGGAACAGCCCGCCATTGTAATTGCCCAGAATTGGTTGGATCGCGTTGTGGAACAGGTTGATAACTGTCTTTTCGTCGCACTCTGGAGCTGGCCAGCCGGTGATGCCGAAACGCTTACTTTCTCGCGGCTTCTCGATTAGAAAGTCGGCCTGATTTGGGAAACGAATAAGGAAACCAAGGTCATGCTTATGGAATTCAGCCTGACAATACCCATCGGGTGAAACCCAGCGGTCATAGGGCTGCGTTGGTAGGCTATTCTGTGGGCGAGAGATTTCTGGTTTCCAATCCATTGCGCCGATGCCCCTAGCCCCAACTGCCACTAAGCGCCAACAGGCAGTTTGAACTGGCGGTGCTGATAAGTTGCATTTTGATCATCCTAATCTGATCAGTCTTGTGCGTCTCGCGAATAATCCTTTAAAAAAACAGGTATTCAATCACACGCTTCTGAGATTTTCCATAACCCTGCTGTCTGTTCACATGGCTCCAGAGTGATTCGGAATACGTACGACAGAATTGATTCGGGCAAAATTAAGGACTGCCATTTTCCAACAATCGCAACCGGGTCGTTAGCGGTCTGTTTGCAGCAAGCGCTCCGTCAAGAGCAGCGAGCCAAGCAGTCGAGCAAGATCATCCACCCTGCGGACATGGACGCCAATCAGCAGGGCTCGAGACATACTGGTCTGCCTTAATTGCAGAAGCAAGATTGCAAGACTTGAGGCAATCCGCTCGGCTGCCTTTCACCAAAAAAACACCATGTTTTTATTCGCTTGCACGCAAAAAACAAAAGGCACCCCAGTTGGGATGCCTTTTGTTTTTATGTTGAAAGCGCCTCGAACAAAAAACGCTCAAACCTACAAAATTAGAAGCGCGAATTTGTCACCGCACCGTCCCGAAAACGAGTTCCGCTTCCGCCAGTTAGGTTACGAACCGAACCAAAGGTGGTCAGCTTCGGCGTTTCGTATTTTGCTTTCGCAGTAGTGTTAATCATTCTCAGATCCTGTCCTGTTGCACCCCAGTGGCAGGGTTAATCTCGTTTACGAAGTTACCCTGATACAAAAATGCTGCGGATGCGTAAAGGCCCCAAATCTCCCAACCCCAAAAATCTCCCTCCGGGGAGCTGAAATCAATATCAAGCAGTGGCTTAAGGCCGTTCAAGTCACAGATTTCCGCCAATTGCGCAGGCCCGTTTAACCGGACATAGTCGGCACATTGCGTATCTATTTTGGCGTTAGTGAAGTTAGCCTTGGTCGCCCGATTAAGGATAACATCGGGAAGAATGCCGGCCATCGCATTGCGGTGAACCAATTTGGTCTGCCCGCCCCTAAGTTTAATATCAGCGGGTGTGCGTAACGAAAATTCGATAAAGGCACGGCTAAGCATTGGGTGCCGCGATTCGATGCCAATTGCCGCGCGTTGGCGTCGCATCAAGGAATGTGACAGGTCACTAAAGGGCGAGGTTGCCAAATTGTGCTTCGCCCATTGTATTGCGTTGTCTGGCATGCTTTGCTCGTAAGCTTCTTCCGCCTCTTTCAAAGCGCTCCGCAATTCAGGCGATAGCCAATTCAGTGCCATATCGCCTCGCCTGCGGTGTTCGCGCAATCGACGGCGGATGGATTGACGCAATGGTCCCGGCGTAAGCTCCGCCCCAATTTGACGCAAAGATTGCTTTACCGCATTGGGCCAGCCGACTGTTTCGCTATCTCGGCGCAGGGCTTTCCAAATGCTGCGTAAGTCGAATTCAGCCAGATATTCGCGGCAATATTGGCTGCTGCCTTGCAACCACTCATCGCCACCAATGCCATTTATCAAAACGCGAGAACCATCCGCCACAACTTGGCGCTCCATGCCCAGCATCATCGCGCCATTGCAAGGTATTGGTATGTCACAGTGCCACCGTGCATCCTTTGTGTACCAATCAATGTCCGGATCAAACAAAGCGACTTCGGTCAGTTCACGTCCAACATGCGCCGCGGCGGCACGAGCGTAAGGGAGCTCGAAAGCATTGCTTCCCTCTTCAGCAGCAAGTGAATAGCCAGCAATATTGGGAGCCAGCAATGTGCCTTTTTCTTTCAGCAGGTGGGCAACAGAGAATAGGGCAGACGAGTCTAGGCCGCCACTGACCGCGACACCGATATGAGTGTCACAGCGTGACGCCCGGCGCACGCAATCGAACAAGAGTTCGCGGTAATGCTCTGCATATTCTTCGTCGCTCTTGTACCGGATCGTGATGTCGGTTGGCGGCGTCCAGTATCGGTTCTTTGATTGCCGACTCCCATCAAACGTCAGCGTGTGTGCACGCACCAGCCTTTTGACGTCGCGCCAGGGTGTATCTTCGCGCAGATACCATCGGTTCGTCATGATCTGTGCGAGATATCGATGGTTCGGCTGAAGCGGTGTTTTACTCAGGGCTGCAATTGTTCGGAAATCCGACGCGATGATCAGCCCTCCGCCTTCCTCACGATAGTAGAGCGGCACTAAACCCATGTGATCACGCGCGGCAAACAGCTTTCCCGCCCGGCAATCTGCGATAATAAGTGAAAACTCACCTTGCAGACGGTCCGCGCAGTCCTCGCCCCATTCCTCATAGGCGCGAAGGGCAATCTCAACATCAGAACGATTGCGCAGCCGAACGCCTCTTGCCGCTAAATCTACCGAAAGCTCTTCGTGATTAAGGAGATATCCATCAAACACAGCTGCCAATTGACCACTTGGACTCTCGCAAGGTTGTGCCTGTTCGCGAGAATCTGCATTTGTATGGAGGGCACATGCAGCAAGACCAATCCGGCCTGAGAACCAAGTTCCTTTGTCATCATGGGGAACTTGGCTTAGTGAGGTCAGCATCGCTTCGAATTGCGCTGGCTGCGCCTCTTCGTCCGAGAATATGGCGCCAATTGCAGACACGTATGTCGATCCTGCCTCTAATTCAATGATGGGTCGCTGCTCAGCGACGCTTGGCAGGGTCGCCGCGCTTGTGCAATGAAGGTGCAAATCATAGGCACATCATGAATTTGGCGCAATCTTCACACATTCCGGCACCGGGGCGCAGACCCAAGCTGAAGGACATGCCTTGGTTGCTACGCTATTCCACGCGCGGTCTGTGGGAATTGATTCTGGCGCGGATCGTATTTTCACGGCTTGAGGCCAAAGCCATCCCGCAGCGCAATCGCATATCGGAACGTGCCGCCAGTCCGCGATCCTCGATCACACAGGCGAAGGCCGCGAGAATGTCATACGTATTGCCGCGTTTGTCCGATCGACTGCCTTGGCGCAGTGATTGTCTGGTTCAAGCTATTGCAGCGCAAAATTGGCTTTCATCATTCGGAGCGGCGAGCGAGATTCAAATTGGCGTTGAGAATCCCAAAGGTGGAGAATTCAGCGCACATGCCTGGCTGCTATATAACAAACAGGTTGTTACCGGCGGCGATATTGATCGTTACGATCTGATTCTGTCTGATTCGCGGCATGACCAAGATCCGGAAGATGATAATGCGGTCAGTGAACGAAACTAACTGCGTTAACCGTTCAAAATCGACGAATTTCGCCCTTAATCAGGCTTCGTTTACCCTTTTTTGGCAACCGATGGTTGTCAAGCTTGCTGCTCTGCACTAGGGGTAATCGTGTAATTAGGTGCAATAAAAGGTTAATTTCGATGATCAAAACCATGTCACGTCTGATGGTAGCCGCGGCTGCGACCAGCATGGCCGTCGCGCCAATCGCTGCTCAGGCTAACACTCGTGCTGGCGACAGCGCTCCTGTTTACACAAGCTCAGTTTCACAACCTGGCCTCGCTCGTTCGGCTGAGGGTGAAGAGCTCCGCGGTGGTGCTGGCATTCTTATCGCACTGCTGGCAGCTGCTGCCGCGATTGGTGGAATTATCGCTGTCGCTGACACCGAAGATGACGATCAATCGCCGGGCACCTAAGGCTAATCCAGTCTGGCCGACAATCTGTTGGTTTAGAAAGAAAAAGCGCGCGGTTTTGCCGGGCGCTTTTTCTTTGTCCGTAGCATAGGTAATTGAGACGTCAGCGACCAAGACTGAAGCAAGCGATCGGAATGGCTAATGGCTGAAAGCACTCCCAAACACCGCCACCCAAAACATTCGGATGCCAGTCGTCCAGAGGTGTGGGATTCCACTTCAAATGCTTTGGGCGTGTGTTGGGCAATCATTGCCGTCCTTGTCATTGCAGTTGCTTTTGGCGGCGGTGGGTCCAAATACGGCATAGCCAATCTGATCGTTCAACTTGCGGCCCTCATCGCACTATCGTTCCACCGCCGGACGTTCTTTGGCTTTTGGAATTCAGCACCTGCTGGACTAAAATTATTGATCGCTTTGTCGATCTTGCTCCCACTAATATTCCTGATCCCCATCCCGCCAAGCATATGGAGCAGTTTTCCGGGTCGTGAATTGATGGCTCAATCCCATGAACTTACCGGTGGATCAGGTTGGGCCAGTACCAGCGTCGATCCGGTCCGAACGCTGCTGGCCCTCACCGCTCTAATCACCCCCTTGGCGCTGCTCACAATCGGGTGGAGCGCACCGCGCGATCGACTTATAATAATCGGCTGGATTGCCGTTGGGCTGGGCCTTGCGAATTTCTTGATCGGCATTCCTCAAGTACTTTCCAACAGCGCCACCGGAGTGATCTATCCTGAAAATTCCATGCCGGGAGTGTTGTTCGGCAGTTTTGCGAATCGCAATTCTACTGGGCTGTTCCTCGTCGGAACTTTAGCGTTGGCAGCCTTACTACCCTCGCCGTTGCGCATCGGTCAGGCTGCCCTGATAATTCGAATTTTTGTCTGTGTGCTGCTGTTTGTGGCAATCATTTTGACACGCTCTCGTACGGCACTTGTTCTTGCATTCCTGCCAATAGGTCTGGTCGCTATCCGTTTACTGTCTGCGCGATTTGCCCGCAATCGTTCAACTGCGGATGCTGCAAGGAGTAAAGGTTGGTTCACCTTGCTCTCCGCCATTGGGATCGTCGCCGTGTCAGGCTTGTTGCTGGCTGCCGCGCCCGGCAGGGTCAATGATGTGCTGGAACGCTTTGGCGATTCCGACGATGCACGTGCCTATATCTGGGAAGATGCCAGCTATTCGGCAGATCGTTATTGGCCGGTTGGTTCTGGAATGGGCACATTCGATGACGTGTTCCAAGTCGACGAATCGCTAGAGAATATGACTATGCGCCGTGCAGGCCGCGCGCATAATGACTATCTTGAGGTCGCGATCGAAGCAGGCCTGCCGGGCCTCATCTTGATCGCTGGCTGGCTGATCCTGCTGGTTTGGTTAAGTTGGCGTGCACGAACTTCTCATGATCGATGGATTGCATGGAGTGGTGCCGTCATATTGCTGGCCATCGCGTTGCAGTCGATCACTGATTACCCTTTGCGCAATATGTCAGTGCTTACATTCGCCAGCTTTGCATTGTTGGTTTTGGCACGATTTGGTACACCGCAATCGAGGCATTCGCGGCAGGAGGTTCTGCCATGATTTCAGGAATTCTATGGCGGGCCGTGCTTGTGGCTATCGCGCTGGTGACCATCGGTGTCCAAGCCGACCGGCAAACCCGCCGGACCCCCGCTCTTGCACAAAAGGTCCCGGAACTCTTCCGCTCCGCAGCTCAAATGCCAGTGGCAGCCTATGCTCTGGCAGGCGATGATCCAAGCTACGCCCTTGCCGAAGCAGAACGACTTGTCCGGCGGCGACCGCTTCCAGCCGAGCACTTACGGGTGTTGGCGCAGGCCCAGTTTGCCGCGCGTCAAATTGATGAAAGTGCCTTGTCAATCCAATATGCTGCGCAACGCGGTTGGCGCGACCCTTTAGCTCAAGAATCGATGCTGAGATTGGCGCTCGCCGCCGGCAATGCCCCAGAGGCCGCGCGTCGCTATGCGGCCCTGTTCCTGCGCCGCGATACTGAGGATGCCCTGCTTGAAGAGCTAGGCCCGCCTGTGCTCGAGGAAGCAGGCGGTGAAGGGCGTCAGACTTTGATCGAAATCGTCGGCGGAGGCGATCGCTGGCACAACCAATTCCTACATCGGGGTGCACGGGTGATGCCGCCGGACGCCTTTGTCGAGATTGTCAACGCAACCACAGCGAATGGCGTACGCTATGAATGCCCGTTGTTGGAACAGGTCGAGCGCAACGTTCGGACTCGCGATGAAAGTTCCGCAACGCAGCTCGCCAGGATCATCGAGGACCAGTGCTAAGCGGGTTCACCGTCCCTTGAATTGCGGTTTGCGTTTTTCAAGGATCGATTGAACCGCTTCCTGATGGTCCTCCATCTGTTGCAACACGCCCTGTATCGTTGCGGCCTTTGCTAGGCTGTCTTCAAGGCCCATGCGCTGGGCGGAGAGCATAATCTCTTTGCCTTTGCGCAATGCAAATGGCGGATTGGCCACCACCTTTGCGGCCAGGGCGCACGCAGCATCCATCAGTGCTTCTGGCTCAACCACTTGGCTCACCAACCCCCAGGCCAGCGCCATTTCCGCATCAATCGCTTCGGCGGTGTAGAGCATCTCCGCAGCGCGGGCATAACCGACAATGCGCGGCAGGAACCATGCCCCACCATCGCCAGGGATGATTCCTACTTTGAGGAAACTCTCCGCAAACACAGCTTTGCTCGATGCAATCCGCATGTCGCACATCGTGGCCAGATCATTGCCTGCACCAATCGCCGCACCATTGACGGCCGCGATCACAGGCACGGTCAGCTGCTCCATCAATAGCGGAATGCGCTGGATGCCAGTCTTGTACCAAGCCTCAATATCCAACGGGCTCATCGCCTTTTCGGCAGTCATCGCGCCAATGTCGTGCAGATTTCCGCCCGAAGAAAATGCTTTGCCAGCGCCCGTCAGAATGACACAGCTTATGGACGTGTCGCCTTCCGCTTTGGCCAGCGCGTCCAGCAATCCGGCGATCACTTCATCTGAAAGCGAATTGCGGGTTTCATCGCGATTGAGCGTGATCGTGGCGACGCTATCGGAGCGCGAATAGAGGACGGGATCGGACATGTATGTGTCTCCTAAGATGGCTGGCTAATGCGCGCCCAGAGGCTTGGTTCTGGTGCGGCTAGCACACTGTGACCAAGTCGCGATGCCCATTCGGTTTCTGAACCAAACTCGTCTTGCCACTGCCACAGCCGCCTTGTGTAGCGCCCTAATGCATATTCGCGAGTAAAGCCCATCGCTCCGTGTGCTTGATGGGCCGCCGCTGCCACCCGTCCCGCAGCCTCACCGCAGCGAATTTTCGCAATCGCGATTTCATCCCAAACTTGCTGACCGCAACTGGGATCAGCAGAAAGTGCATCACGCGCCATTCCAACTGCCGCGATCGAAGCTGCAGTTTCGCAAGCAATGTCGGAGAGATGGTGCTGGATCGCCTGAAATTTGGACAGTGGTCGACCAAATTGCTCCCGCTCTTGCGTGTAAGTAAGCGTCATCTTGAGCACGGTCTCCATTGCGCCCGACATGGCGGCGGCGCGCATAAACGCAGCCAGGGCATGGGTTGTTTCAGGGGTGAGCCAGTCAGGAGTTGCAGCCTCGCATAATGTTTCTTGCGGCACTCTGGTGAAACGGCTCGCACCATCTTCTGCTTGCAACAGTGCTGTCACATCACCGGGCGCTAACCGCGTCAGGTGCAATCGCTTTCCCTCAATGAAAAGTGCTGCATCTAGCTGCGCAGCGTAAGCCAGCGGTGCAAATGGGTCGAGCGAATCAGCAAGACCGATACGGATATCCGGGGCTTCAATTCCGCAGGCAGACAACAGGCCATTTGCGAGCAATGTATCGGCCAGTGGCAAAGCCAAAGCATAACGCCCCGCAAGGCCCACTAATGCCGCCGCATCACCGATCGTTCCGCCAAAACCGCCATGCTGATCAGCCGTGCAGAATTTATGATACCCGTTCCCAGTCAGAGTGGCCCACAGCGCATCCGCCTCTACGCCCAGTCCGCCAGCCTCATCGATTGCTTCGAGCGACGCATCGCCAAGGATACGCTCAAGCCCATCGACGATCATAGAGAGGTCATCGCCCTCCATCATCGCACCCCCATATCGCGTGCGATGATACCACGGAGGATCTCTGTCGTGCCGCCACGCAATGTGTTGGAGGGCAGATGCAAGACCGCTTCGCGTAGCAAAGGTTCGAGCCCATCCGGCCACTCATTTCGCCGAATGCCCGCCAACATCGCCCGCAATTGGGCAACGATTTTGTTCTCGAACCTATTGCCCATCTCCTTCACCACAGCCGCCGCAGTTGCTGGGCTCGCGCCTTCCTCCAGCATTTGCGCAATGCCCAGCGACATTCGACGAAGCACACGCAGATTTGCGAGGATCGACCCAATCTCGCCAGCACGGCGATCATCTGCATGGTGCGCAATCATCGGCAACGCTTTTTCTAGCACCACCAAGGAAGTGAGGAACCGTTCAGGGCCAGAACGTTCGAGCGTCAATTCACCCATACACTGCACCCAACCATTGCCCTCTGTTCCAAGTAAAGTGTCGGCGGATAGCTCAACATTGTCGAACAAGGTCTCATTGAAATGTGGAGTCCCGCCAAGGTCTTTGATGCCGGAGATGTCGATCCCGGGTAGCGACAGATCGACCAAGAATTGAGAAAGCCCAACCTGCCGATTCCGCCCCTCTGCGGGCGAGGTACGCGCGAGCACGACCATATAGTGTGAATAATGGGCACCTGTAGACCAAACTTTGCGACCAGATAGCACCCACCCTGAATCGGTCCGTCGAGCCTCAGTTCGTATCGCAGCCAAGTCCGAACCAGCCTGCGGTTCACTCATCCCAATCGCCGTGAAACACTTGCCTGCCGCAATCCTAGGTAAGATGGAGTGCCTTTGCTCTTCAGAACCGTATCGCAGAATGTGGCTGCCAGTTTGTCGATCCGCGATCCAATGCGCCGCGACCGGGGCTCCAGCGGCGAGCATCTCTTCTGTGACGACAAAACGGTGCGAAACCGGTCGACCATGCCCACCATATCGCATGGGCCAAGTCATCCCAAGCCAACCATGCGTACCCATTTTACGGCTGAACTCAGGGTCGGCCGCAGAGACCCAGCAATCAGCCGCCGGCGTAAACCCATCCCTTTCACGCTCAACCGCAAGAAACGCTCGCACATCATCGCGCAGAGAATCGGCTGCTGCATCAAATTCGAGGCGAGGGAAGTGAAACAATTGGGCTGTCACGGTCCTACACTAAATCGGTGGAACCCTCTCTTGTCGTTTATCCTGTTCTTTTCCAGTCATATAAATGCCAGTGAAGTGCATGGCAGGAGGAGAAATGGTGCGGTCGAGATGCACAAATAGGAAAATTAAGTAATTGATAACGATAGTTCAAAATTTCAAATTGAACAAAAAACCACCTTTTGGGCCACCTGTAAGTTAGGTGTACTGCAGAGAATTCGAGGCGGTCTTACCTTTGTTCGAACGAGTCCAGCCTAGTATGTTCTGTATTCACCTCAGCACATCGCACGCCTGGAAAAGGCAGGCCTATTCCCCAAACGGGTACAGCTGGGCCTAAGCCGGGTCGGATGGGTTGAGGATGAAGTCCTGGATTGGCTCCAAGAGCGCCTAGAAGCCCGAGACGAACCTGCCCGGCACTCCTGTTAAAGGAGCGGGTGATCGGGTCTGCAGAACTCGGTCACCCATTTTGCTTTGGGGGGAAGCAGATGAATGAATGCACGTCATGCGATGCAGAGCTCGATTTTCGTGAGACCTTTTGCCCAAAATGCGGTCAGGTAACCGAGCGAGGCATGGGCGCGGGTCAACTCGCAGGTCGCTATGTCACAGAGTTGGGTACAGGCTTGGGCAAGCTCGTGTCAGCAGCAATTGCCTACGCAGCCAACCCGCAAAACCGAACGAAGGTCATAGCTGGAGCGAGCGTGTTAGCCTTGCTGCTCATCACATTTACCAGCAATCCAATCACGCGCGGCATCGGATCCCTGTTTGAGGAAACGCCCGAGATGCCGCAGCTAACCGCAGATGGCCTGCCAGACCTTGCCAGTTATGAAGACGTGTTTGTCGGCGAAGAAACGGAGTTTTTTGTCACCGGACCAGCAAACGTCCGCGACTTTCCGACCAGCGAGGGAACGACTGTCATCCGGACGCTGAATGAGGGCGCGACAGTTAAAGCGCGTGAAGTCAAAGCGTTCGATCCGACTTCACGTTGGCTCAAACTTGCGGGCGGCGGATATGTTTGGGGCGCCAATCTTGTCGACCTCGATCAGATCGAAAATGACGCCCGCACAGGCGAGGGACTGACCGCAGTGGCCGAATTCGCTCAGGTGATCCGTGGCCGGTGGTCATCGATGGACTCGTGCCGAGGCGCTGGGCCCGATGCTATTGTCGAGATCTCGGCAAACGAAATCCGAATATCTGAATCCTTGGGCCGCCTGGAGCGCGTTTCTAAAGATGAGCGCGGCAATGATATCTACCATGTCGCTTTCAGCTCATTACGTGAAGAATGGCCAGAAACGCTGAGCATCTTCTTAACGGCAAACGGCTTTAGCTTGATAATGAGCAATGTCCTGGATCCCAATCAGCCCGATGGAGTTTTTCACGTTCCTGATGCGGGTTGCAGGCCTGAATTCATGATAGATTGACTGTCAGTTCAATGGGGATACGAGAGCGGCTTGCTCTATCCCCATCCCGCGCTGTTCCCGATCCCTATCCATCGCCGTTAAAGTCGAGACCTTCAATTTCACTGATTACGGCCTGATTGATGGTGTTGTTGAGAACATTAGCCGCAATTCTGTTGATTCAGGTACGGCAGGAAGCAGTAATCAAGCGAGTGGAGAGGCCGGAAGTCAACCTCAGAGCCCAGTCTATCAAGTAAAAATTAGACTTCAATGTCAAGGAACAGACTTGGATCGTTCGCGTTTATGTGACAATGTAACCTCAAGCATGAGTGTTCAAGCAGAAATCATGACTGGGCGGAGGCAGATTATTCAATATTTACTTTCTCCTATTTCCCAGTCGGTAAGAGAGGCTGGGAGAGAGCGGTGAATTCACACAGCAACGATGGACGCGAAGTAATGCCTGATCAAGTGCCAAAGCGCCGGTTCTATATTGCGGAATACAGCGACACGCTCCGGCCGTTTGGTGACTGGAAGTGGCTAAACCTTAGCGAAATTCGACAGCCGAGAGGTATGCCGATGACAACGAAGACGCTAACGCCATACAGCAAGATTCCTATTTCGAGTGGCTTGCCGATACTCAATGGGAAACCAAGAATTGCGGTTGGTCTAAAATCAAAGCCTCCCTTTGATGCGTACAAGTCAGGCTCATATAAATTCATCTCTGAGAGGGCTAAGCGCTTCCTTGAGGAAATCGACGCCGAAGCGTTTGAGTTTTTGGAAGCCGATACCGAAACCGCGGGTGGCAAGCGGATTGAGAGCTATTGGCTTGCCGCGGTTAAGCGGATTGTCGTTGAATTTGACGAGGAAAATTCGGAGTTTGTGCGCATCCCTCCTGGAGGTCCAGATGGCGATCTACCGAACCCAAATTTTAGAGTAATCTACAACTTCCAGGCTCCTGACCTATCGCCGAGCATACACGCGTTTTTCCTATCTCGATTCTCGGTCAAAGGGATGATTTGGGACGATGTGCTGGTCGATGCGTGGATTGCAAATGGTCTTACCGGGTTGGATTTTACACCGCTCCAAGAGCCAAGCGACGAAGAATTTGCTCAATCTGAAAGGTGGCCTGGCCAGTATTTAGTCTATTGGCACCGAAAGAGAGGGTTGCTCAAATGAGCTTTTTTGACTTTCTAGAAGCATTCCAGTTCGGCGGCATGGACGATCACCATATCCTCCAAAAAACGATTTTCGATGATCTTATCTTCGAGCAGTTCGGGCTTTTTCAGGATCAGCAATCTCTGGCCGAATTTCGTGACGCAGACGAAAACCTCATGCAATTGTCGCGAAATAGGGATGTTGCGGAGGCAACAGGCACTCCGCGACATGCTGGCAATCACGCATGGATCGCCGACGAGCAAGCCAGATTGATTAGAAACTTCAGGACAGACTTCAGTTTTGGCGGTCTGCCTGTCAACCAATTGCTCGCGGATCCTGATCTTGACCCGATTGCATTCGAGCAGGCTAGGGCATACTTTAGAGATCAATACCTTCCCGACATCCGTGATCAGACGGCCAAAGGCCTTATAGATGGTGACCTTCACCTGACGGCGCAGGATGCCAGTCTTCCGGCTGGAACCACTACAGCGGACCTTACTGCCAATACTCAAAGTTACCTTTCAGATGATCGGTTTTCTCAATCTCCTACAGCCACTTTCGCTAGAGAAACCGACCTGGCGGACTTTCGAGCGGCTCGCCAAGAATTCGTTGATGCGGGCGGTGATGCAAGGTTCATCGCATTCAACGACCCTGACAAAGTGCGTGCATTGGTTGATGCTTCTGATTCAGCAGGCGTTGCCCCATTCAAACGATCTGACGCCGCCGCCTTTGATAGGCTAGTTGGCACCGTGGATGACGGCAACATGGAAGCATTCACCGCCGAATATATCCGCAACAAGAAAATTCCACCAAGTATTGTCAATACGGCAGGTATCCGGCTGGGCGGTCTGATCGGTATCGGCGCTCTAGTCGCGGCATTTGGTGCGGATGTTGCGTTCGCGGCCAACTCAGATACCGTTGAAGAACGCGATACCGCCATACAAGATGCAGTTGTCGCCCTTGGCATTGAAGTGACTGCAGTACTTTTGTTTGCAGGAGCAGCCCCCCAGGCAGTTGCCGCTGTTGTTGCGTATGTGATTTACAAAGCGGTAACAGACGAAGAATTCAGAGAAGTTCTTTTTGATGCAGCCGACACTTACGTGGCTCTCGCCCCGCAGGTCGTCACTCGTTTCTTCACGGGTGAGCAAGTGTTCCCGTCCGATGATTCGCTAATGGTCCAGCATGTGTCCTCGCCGGGTTCCCCGTATGTGCCAATTGTGTCGGGGTTTGCTCCCCTCCCCCCAAGCGATAGTGAGCTATCCGAAGCGGGTATCGAACGGTACGAGGCCTTTGTCTTTCGCCTTGCGGAGGCGAGTGATGTCTATTCCCTTCAGGTTAGCGATATTGGCTTTAGCAATTCCAATGACCGGTTCCCGGTCTCTGTCCTTGACAAAGACGGCATTCCTATCGCTCTGGTGGTCACAGAAGACGGGCTACCCGCAAGCCTGTATGACCCTGAAGCCTCGGGTAATATTGCGATCAACTCCTTCATGCCGATCGTGACGACTCCTGCTGATGGAATGTTCGTCGTCACCCCTCAAGATGGGTGGGGCGTTCTTGACGGCCAAGAGCTAGAATGGCTGGGTTCTTCAGACGGCATTGAGCAACTTGGGTTGCGGATTGAGAACCTCTTGGCTGTCAATGCCCAAAGAACGCGACTGCAAAGTGAGACATTCAGACAAAAGAATATAAATCTTGGTTCAACGACGGCTACTTATAGGGTTTATTCCACTTGGGCCGCTGAAGAGGCCGTGGCAGTCCGCGTAGCGGACAACGGGTTCGACACTCCGACTAATTCGAACTCCATAATCAACATTCGTAGAGAGGGGCGACATGTCAACATATGGCTAGACCATAACGAACAACAGCCAGCAAATAGAGCTTCGACTAGCGCCAACCCTATAGAGCAGCGCTGGGGTCAAGACTTACTTAACCGGCCCAACCTTTCAGAAATCGAATTGTTTATTGCGCTTACTCCAAATGGATTCGAAATTTATGAATTTGGCCGAAAGATAGAGAATCCAACGCCCGAGCAGATCGAAAAAGTGAATCGTTTATATGGCGTTTACGAAACGACATTAGCGCTGAATCCGTTTGATGCGGAGGAGCGGGACGCCGGTGTGGTAAGTCGAACTCCAAGAGATTTGAGCGCCGCCGAAGCCGGTGAGGGAGGGGCGGCGCCTCTGACGATCCTTGTGGGCTCCATCTCCGATACAGTTTCTTCTGCGGCGACGGACGACCGAATAATCTCCATTTCAAGCCGATTAGTGGCAGCTCGTTTGCAACAAGAGCTTGAGCAGGGTGGGCAAGAAGAAGTTACGAATGATGACTTTGACGACCTTTTCGTTGCTGCACTTCGAGGGCAAGCCAGAGAAATCTATACCGCAGGATCTGTTGGGAGAATCTTCGGATCTGCGCTCGGGAATGCCATAGCAAGTGACGATCAGGTCGAATCACTTGTTCTTAGCGGAACGCTCGGGGCGATCACTGAATCGATTGGTCAGGCCATCGGAACTGGCCTTGCGTCAGACTCTTTATCTCAAGGCTTCGACACTGGGCTTGCTGAGTTGCCGTACAATCTGGGGAACGCCGCGGTCGGGGCATTGTCGTCACTTTTAACGGCAGAGCTCGTCAACGCGGTGGGTGTTGATGGAGTTATCGGTGATCTTGCCAACACTGCAGCTGGCGCCGTCATCGGTCAAATTGCTCAGAATCTGGTGAACGGAGTCGGAAGCTTCGCAGATCTATTCAACGGTGTTCAGATCGGTACGGCGGTCGCATCTTTCGTCGGTTCAAAACTTGCGGCCGAAGTTGTATCGTTTGACACGGTTGGTGGTCAAATCGGTTCGTCTATTGGATCATCGCTTGGTGTCATCGCTGCGGCAGAGCTCTTTAAAGTCGGGGCACTTGCTGGACCACTTGGCGCTGCCATTGGTGCTTTTGCTGGATATGTTTTAGGTGGTCTTGTTGGCTCCGTCTTTGGGGGGACGCCGAGATCTGGAGCTGATGCATCTTGGGACGCTGAATCTGGTCACTTTGTCGCCAACAATATTTACTCCCGGAAAGGCGGGTCAAAAGAAGCAGCAGCGGCGCTCGCGACAGTTGCCGCTGATACTTTCAATGCGGTGCTCGATGCGACTGGAGGTCGAGTTCAAAATCCAACTGCTATTACCACCGGAAACTACGGGATGCGCAAGGGGGACTTTGTGTATCGCGCAACCTCAGCGCGCTCGAAAGATGCGATTACATTCCGCGTCTCTCCGAAGGACCATGACGACGCCTTCGAGCAATTGACCAGGCATGGTATTTGGCAAGGGCTGTCAGATCCTGATTTCGCCGTAGTTGGTGGCAACATCTTTGTAAAAAGAGCTCTTTACCGAACAATTGAGAGCAATGCATCGAGCGCAGAGTTCGATCAACATGCGCTCTTAGCAAATCTCCAGCTAGCACGAGATTGGAGTTTTTACAGGTCAAACACCGGCGCTGTTGAGGCGATCGCCAATGCACTGGATGAGAATGAGCGTCGAGAATTCTTGGCTGGCTGGGTAGTTACGGCCGCAAGAGTAAAGGATTTGGGACTCGATCTTCGGCACAAAGCGGATTGGTTCGGGGGATATAATGCCCTTCTTGTGGATGCTGAAACAAACGCCGCGCATGTTTCCTTCAGTTTCGACTATGACTTCCGCAACGAAAAATTCTCTCGCCTACATCTAGTCGACGGTCGCGCCATTTATGACTCCGTCAACGTCACGTCGCAAACGATGCTAGACGGTTCCGAAGCTGGAGATGTTATTGACCTAAGAGACGCTAGCATATCAGACTGGGAAGAATTTACCATTAATGGGGATTCAGGTTCTTCCATCGCAAATTTTGGAGTTCATTATACCTCAAACTTGCTGTCTAACGTAAGCATCGCAGGAACCGGTCCGCTAACGGCCGGATCTATCACAGCGTCCAGCACCGCAAATGCTGTCGGGCGGGAATTCAATATCGGCCTTCTCAATTCGACAGGGGCTCGAGGCGTGGGCCGCGATGCGGTTGTTACAATAGTTGATCAAGATGACCTACCTTACTTGCTCGTCAGTGACGCGCACATCAACGAAGCTGCAAGCCACTTTGTTTTCCGCGTGAACTTTTCTCGTTCTCTTGTCGAGAACGCCACTCTCAAATTTTCTTTCGGTAACGTTGAAGCGACCGACACACACGCATTCGAACAAGTCGTTGAATATTCAATTGATCATGGCGGATCATGGCAATTAGGCTCTGAGGCACAGTTATCGATCGGCTCAAACGGCATTTTGGCGCGAATATCAGCTTCGGAATTCGAACATTCTGAAAGGCGTGGAATAGATTCTGTTGCGGTGTTTGGCGTGAAAGTTGTAGCTGGCCAAGACCATTTCTCCAATAGTGACATCCTACATACTGGGCACGGACACATTTGGGACCACGCCTCTCACGAACCGTTGGTTTGGGTCGATAATCAGGTTGTTCATGGGGGAGCTGAGCGTCAGCTTATTCTGCAAGTAAGCGGAAGCACTGGCAACTCGGCTACAGCTGAGCTCAGAGTCTATGATCGATCTGAATATACCGTTTCGACCTCTACCACTGTGACTGGCTTGGCTGGTAACGACACAGTGCATGCGTCCAGTCTAGGTGACAACGTTCTAGGCGGCGACGGCAACGACACGCTTTACGGCGGAAGGCTAGATGACTGGCTGCTTGGAGGCGACGGCAACGATGTTCTTAACGCAGGCGCTGAGACCGGCGGGCTTGGTGGCGACGGCAATTATCTAGACGGCGGCGCTGGCAACGACACTCTAGTCGGCCGCGAAGGTTCGGACTGGCTTGAAGGTGGCGACGGTGTCGATACTCTAAGCGGCGGCGCTGGAGGGGACATCCTAACCGGCGGCGGCTCCGACGGCGACACCCTGTTCGGCGGTGCGGGGGATGACAACTACTTGCTTCGCTTAGGCGATGGCGCCGATTTGGTCACCGATACCAACAATCAGTCGCTCGCTTGGGATACAGCAAACGACGACTATCTTGGCTCGTTCAACGAAAGCCTGCGCGACCTAATCGCGCAGCGTTATGACAGCGTTCGCGATGGCAATGGAGAACTGCTTGCAGGTTCGGCGCTAGGCACTTGGGCCGCTGGCCAGTATGCAGGCAACTATCAAGATTGGCTCGGCAACTATACGCCCGGTATTTCTTCTTCGAGCGGTGCGATTGATGGCGGTGACGATAGCGTTGTTTTGGGCCAAGGTATCGGCATTGGAGACGTTCAACTCCAACGGTCCGGAACGGTTGCCCAGCCCGGTGATGATCTGATTATCAACGTGATGACGCTGGACGCTAACGGTGTTGAGGTTGCGTCAGGGGATTCGCTTGCTCTTGAGAATTGGTTCGCGAGCCCTTTCGACCGGATCGAGTGGCTTAGGTTTGCTGACGGCAATGAGATTCGCATTGGTGATTTCACAAGCCTGATAAGCGGAACCAATGGTGACGACACTCTAATCGGAACGCTTGGCAATGACTTCGTCTACGGAGGCGGAGGCGACGACACGCTCTTCCTACTCGCGGGCGATGATATTGGAAACGGCGGAACAGGGTCTGATTTCGTATCAGGAGATTCGGGCGAAGATTTGATCGTCGGCGGAAGCGGCGCCGATATACTCAGTGGGGAAGGCGGCAACGATACGCTATCGGGTGATGGCGGTGACGATCAGGTGTTTGGCGGAGCCGGCAACGACCTACTTTCCGGTGGGCGTGGCGACGACACATTGGTTGGCGGCGCCGGGAACGACACCTTCAAATACAGCCGAGGCGATGGCCACGATATAGTCGTCGATGAGGTTGCTGGTACGTGGCAAGACGCTTGGACACGAACGGGCGGCTGGAACAGTGCCGCCGGCTTCAGCATCAATTCGAACGGGGATCTCATTGGGCCTGGCGGAGCAGTCCTGCGGGAAAACGTTGGCACTGCCGACCTTCCAGAAATCCAATGGAATGGCCGCCTCGAGTACGACAGTTTAGGCGAGACCTTACGGTTCTTCGCTCCTGCAACATCAGGCTCAACCGTCGCCGATAGCGGAACTGATACGGTCGAGTTTGATCCGACGATCCACATTCGAGATCTTGCCTTGGAAAATCGTGGCAATGACCTCGTCGTGCACATTTCCAATGATGGCGGCGAGAGTGGCTCTTTCGGCGGCGCCGATAGCATCACCCTGAGCCAGTGGAACAATGGCGCCAGTGGGAGCATCGAAAACCTCGCATTCTTTAGCACAGGTACAATCGATCTATCCGTAACCAATCTGATCGCCGGAACAGCTGACGATGACGCCGCTCTTTTAGGCACATCTGGAGCTAACTGGATCACGGGCGGCGCTGGTAGCGACGATATCACCGGCAACAGTGCGGACGATATCTTGTCTGGCAATGGCGGAGCCGACACAATCGCCGGTGCTGAAGGCGACGACGTTCTTTATGGCGGAAGCGGTGATGATGTTCTGATCGGCGGCGACGGTGCTGATTTGTTGGTCGGCGGATCTGGTTCTGACTGGGCTTCCTATGAGGATGATGCATCTGGCATTTATTTCAACCTTGCGGCAGTGGATCTGGCGACTGGCTCAGCTTCTGGCGATTCCCTCTCATCGGTTGAAAATGTTAGAGGTGGTTCGGGCGCAGATGAGATCGTTGGCGACGTTGGAGACAATATTCTCGACGGCGGCGCAGGCAACGACATCCTGCGCGGTAGTGAGGGTAACGACACATATATCTGGGACGGCTCAGTTATTGGCTCGGACACGATCCAAGAGGGTCAGGCCTCAGTAAATATTGCCATTCTTGGCGATGGTAGTCTTGCCGCTGGCTATACTGCCGCTTGGGAAAGCGTTGGATTAGACGGCGCATTTCCCGAACCAAATGAACTTTGGCAATACCGGATACGTCATCAAGGTAGCTTGATTTATGATGACCCGAACCAACTACCCCGGCCCGATGGTTTGTCGGCGCCGACCGACCAGCGTGATACCTCGCCGCAACATTGGCTGCAGGGGTATTTACAAGAAGCCACGAATGGCGCCGCTTATCAGGAGCAGTTGAGCACTTCCCAAGACGCTGGCGAGGACACACTCGAATTAGCAGAGGGGATGTACCTTGCCTCACTGACCTTTGCACTTTCTGGGTCTGATTTGGTGATCACGCACTCAGGCGGCGCGAGCGTGACAATCCAAGGCCAGCTAACAACTGGCGGGCGTGTCGAAACGCTCCAGCTCCACGATGGTTTGGCTGCACGCCTGAATAATCTAATTTTGGCTGGAAACGGCGGTAGCGACGATGATTTTATCTTCGGCAATGCGAGCAACAATGTGCTTTCAGGTGATGCAGGTGATGACGTCTTGTTCGGCGGCACTGGCAACGACAACCTTGCTGGTAATGCTGGCGACGATGTAATTGAAGGAGGTGCTGGTAACGATACGCTTTCAGGCGGCTCCAACAGCTTGACTGCCGACAATCCGAACAGTTGGGGTGATACAGTACGCTACACCGGTTCTTCTACAGGTGTGACGGTCAACCTTAATCTAAGCGCGCAGGTTTCTGGTGGTGACGCCCAAGGCGACACCCTAAGCGGATTTGAAAATATCGAAGGTAGCTTTTCGTTTGATGACACACTTACCGGCGACGATAGCGCCAACCGTATTTTCGGTCACGGCGGTTCAGACAACTTGTTCGGCAATGGCGGAGACGATGTCCTAGTAGGCGGCGAAGGTGATGACCAGCTCGATGGCGGAGCCGGGGAGGACAACTTATCTGGCGACGATGGCAATGACATCCTGGATGGCGGCGGCGAGAATGATCTTCTCGTGGGCGGAAGCGGACGTGATACTCTTACCGGCGGAAGCGGCGATGACCAGCTGCTCGGCGGAGACGGCGATGAATCCGGTTCCATCAACTCGATGGCGCGCGGTCTGTTTGGCGGGGCCGGGAACGACTTTCTCGACGGCGGGGCAGGCAATGATGAACTAGAGGGCGGCGCTGACGACGACACCTTGATTGGCGGCAGCGGTAACGACAGCCTCGATGGCGGTGCTGGCGATGACACATACGCTTTCTATAACGACGGCGGTGATGACACGGTTTTCGATATGAGCGGTGATGATACGATTGTCTTTCTTGATGAGGTCAATCGCAATCAGCTTTGGATGCAGCAGGTTGGTGACGATCTCCAAATTTCAATTATTGGGAGCGACACACAGGTCAATATTGATCGGTTCTTTGCAGCTACGAACAGCACGCTGATCGAAACAGTCCAGACGGCTGATGGCACGCTCTTCCTCACCGATCCTGAGGCATTGACTTTGATTGCCGACATGACGGCGCATTCTGGTTCGATACCAATAGAAATGCCGGATCTGTTTTCTGCGCAAATCGAACGTGTTTGGAGCGAGGGAACAACTCCAGCACCGCGCGCGCCGGAAACACCGCAGTTGGTAGAAATCACGACCCTTACGCCAAACGCTTTCAACACCGACCTCTGGCCTCGGAATGCGCCAACAGGCAGGTCATTTGAAAATCTCGTGAATGAGGAAGCCTGGCCTCGCGACATTGACGATTTGCCAACAGCCGGCACACTGGGAACCGGTTGGACCGGATATCTCGCAGAAACGTCTTGGGTTGATACCGAGGCACCTTATGCGAGGTCTTTGGCAACGCATCACGCCGGCGACCGCGTAGTGTCATTGCTAGCTGGCCAGACCAACACGAATAGCGCGCCGGGCGGCGGAGCCCAGACCAATCCTATCGCGATTGATAAGTCAAAGGCCTATGAATTCTCAGCTTACTTTAAAGTCGATGCCCTCGGCCAACATCACATTTTCTTTGGTATGGGCGGAGATGTGGAGTGGGGGCACTCCACAGGCACTGACAACATAAACCCTTACTTTATCTCGCAGGAGCTTCCCTCAGCAGGGTTGGGGTATGAGGCCGATAAATGGTACAAATTTGTAGGGTACGTCCTACCCGATGGATCTGAGGAAGAACCAGTAGGCTCCTACGGCGGCATTTACGATACAGAAACAGGCGAAAAGCTTCGCGATGTCAATCATTTCGTCTGGGACGCGTCTCGCTCGACGACGACGACCAACCTCCGCTTCTTCAACTATTACGGCCAGCAAAACGCTGGACAGTTTACACATTTCTTCCAACCTGAACTGCGCGAAGTCACGGACACTCGGTATATCTTGGGCGGCGACCAGCGGCTCAACGTTTGGCAAGACAGCACCTACGTCGGCTCGACCTATGTAGAAGGCAATCAAAACCTTCCGCACTACAACGGCGATGGCGACTCACGCTGGATCGAAGTGCTTGGGCCGGATGGCAACCCTATAACAGCACTTGAAGCAGGTCAGTTTGACGACAATCCAGACGGCGGCGGTCAGTTCACCAACAATGTGACGATCGACCGCTCCAAGACCTATCGTTACGTCCAATATTTCCGAAAGTCAGATCTTGAGACACATTCTGTCTCATTAGCCGTCTTGGCCGGAAGCGACGAAATGAAGCGTGTCGAGACCGGGCAAAACACTCGATTTGGTTATTTCACGCATAGCGGGCACGGCCCTTCTGGCTGGCAGCAACAGCTTACAGAAGACGAATGGTTCATGGCCGTTGGCTATGTGTTCGCTGATGGTTCGCTTCCAACTGATGCCGAAGATTATGGCGGAATCTTCAGGGCCTCGGACGGTGCGAAGGTTGCTGATGTTTACAACTTCCAATGGGATTCAGGAACAGATCCCTTATTCGTTCAGGGCCTCTATTTTACGCATCACGGCGGAACCGAGCGTCAGTGGACCACGCAGTTCCTGGAGCCGAGTTTTGGTGTCATCGACCAAGCGGATGTTGCTGCGTCCAATGCTGATCCGTTTGGGAATTCAAACAATTGGCTCGGCGAACCTGTAACGATTGATGCCAGTCTTGGAGTTACTGACTACGACAACAATATCACTAGCTGGGCGCTCGACCCCAATGGCACGCCCGCAAATGGCGAGATTGTGTCGGTCAATGAGACAACTGGCTCAGTCGTGTATCGGCCCTTCGCTAGCGCATTAGGCGAAGACGGGTTCTCTGTCGTGGCAATCGATGCTGGTGGCAATCAAACGATTGTTCCGATTGAGGTCAATCTGACGTTAGGCAATGTCAACGAGGCGCCAATTGTCCCGATTGACGGCTATGACCTTGAGCTTGCTGAAAACAGTGCATTGGGCACGGTGGTTGGCGCGCTGACTGCCACTGACCCTGGAGAGACGGTGGAGTATCTCTTCGACAACGCGCTCATGGTCACAATGGGCGGAACCGACTGGACCTTCTCTAACGACAGGCGCTTCAAAATGAACCGCGCAACCGGAGAAGTGTTGTTGAACGAAGGCTCGTTCGATTTCGAATTCGGGCAAGGGGCGTTCAATTATGACGTCCGCATCCGCAACAGAGCTGGGTCCAAAGGATCGAGGTCTGTATACACAAGCCTTGCGATCACAATTGGCGATGTGAATGAGCTCCACACGATGGCTGCAGCCACGTTAGATATTGCTTATTTTGAAAGAGCTCTCGGCCCACTTGTTCCGGTTCCTGATATGGAAGGCCGGGCCATCAACTTGGTGAGCTTGATGCTCGACGATCCTGAAGGACAGAACCTTAGCTGGTCGCTCGTGAACCAGCCTGCGAACCCGGTATGGTCACTTGCGATCGACGGCACGCTGCACCAAGTGGATGCGATTACTGCATCTAGCACTCATTCTTTGACCGTTCGTGCAACCGACAGCGATGGCAACTCACAAGATGCTGTTCTGACCCTCAATGTCGGTGCAGACGATGGCTCTGCAGACAATCTACCCGTTTTCAGTCCCGTGCCTGGTTATGGTGATTTCTCTGGCATTTACGGATATAACTACCTCCCTCCTGTGATCTTGGATCTTGATGGAGACGGCGTGGAACTCCTGACCATCGATGCCGGCGTCCAATTTGATATGGACTCAAATGGCACGTTGGACCGGACAGGCTGGTTCTCACCTGACGACGCGGTATTAGCGATCGATGAGAACGCCAACGGCATTGTCGACAATGGCAGTGAGATAAATTTCCAACGGTTCATCGAAGGGGCATTCTCAGACCTCGAAGGTCTCGCATTCTTCGACACTAACGCCAATGGCTTGTTTGATAATGGCGATGCCCGGTGGGGTGAATTTGTTGTTTGGCAAGACCTTAACAGCGACGGCGTGTCACAAGCTGACGAGCTTAGAAGCCTAGATGATGCCGGGCTTGTTTCTATTAACCTGACAGGCAGCGAGACCGGCCAAGAAGTTGACGGAACAGATAATGTTATCTTTGCCACTTCGACGTACGAAACGACAAGCGGAACAATCGGTGAAGTCGGCGATGTCTTCTTCGTGTTTGACCCGGCCACGCCTGATACCACGCCGCCGCCAGAACCACCGATTGTAGATGATCCAGCGGATACGCCTGATTCTGACGCTCCAGCAACGTACGGGTTCGGCAGCTTAAGTTATGGCGAAAAAAGCAAGAGGTATCGTCTCTCGTCACGCAGCGGCTCCTTGTTTATTGGCCCGCGTGGCTCAAACCGCATGGTCGATCAACGTGCGGGCCTAGTCGCGGGACCAACATATTTTGCATTCCGCAACCGAACGTTTGGAATGCTGAGCGCTGTCGTTTTAGATCTTGACGGTGACGGTCTTGAAACCCGCCGCTACAAAAAAACCCGTGCCGCTTTCGACATGGACGGAAATGGCTCGCGCGACAATGTCGGTTGGACCACAAGCAATGACGGCTTCCTTGTGATAGATCGTAACGACAATGGCCGGGTTGATGATGCCACAGAAATGGCCTTTCTTGACAGCGACGGCAACTTGCAAAACGGACAAGCTGGCTTGTTTGCGCTTGACACGAATGGGGATGGAATTGTGTCAGCAGATGATGAGCTGTTCTCAAGTCTTCAAATCTGGGTGGATAGCGACGGCGATGGGGTGACGGACATCGGCGAGATGCAGTCTCTTGCAAGTCGCGGTATCGAATCCATCTCGCTGGCCTTCGCTGGTGTCGAAGAAACCAAACGTTTTGGCCGTAACCTGACGCTTGCGACAACAGTCTTCACCAGGACGGATGGTTCGACCGGCACAGCAGGCGATATCGCGTTTGGGTTTGTACCGAGCGATGAGCCTGCTCCAGCAGTTCAGTCCTCGGTCACGCCGCGCATGCTCGCGATCGAGGATGGGCTTGCCCAGTTTGCAGGTCTTTCAATCGAAGATATGTCGCTCGACGCACTGATGGCCCTTTGGCCAGACGGTGTTCGTAATCATGACCGGCTCGACACCTATATCGGCACCACAGGCGGCGACTTCCCGCTTCCCGTCTTGGCAGTTCGTCATGAGGAAGAGCGTAGTGATGGAGACGGCGTCAGCGCCGAAGACGTTGAACCTGCGCATATTCAGCCGGACAACGGATTGGATGCTACCGCAGCTGCCCGCCTCGCATTGTTGCGACAGAACATAGCTGTTTTCGGGAGCGACGGTGGGGTCGAAGATTTTGGCGAACGGCGCTATGGTGCCTATGCGCCCCTCGACTATTTTGCATGAGAAAAGAGAGCCCGAAATGATGGCCGATAGCTCCCCGCCAACCGTATCTCATCTCTTGGGTGAAATGGCTTGGCTAATGACCCAATCTCCAATCCACCGCGCCATGCCGATCGATGCGCTCGAATGGCTTTGCATGCCAGCCTTGATGAAGCGGCAATTCTACGTCTTCCGCGATGGTGACAAACCCGTTGGCCTTGCTCTGTGGGCCAAGTGTGATGACAAGGCTGCGAAGAAGCTTGATGGCGGTATGATCGAGCCGAAAAACCGGCTCACCTTGGAGGAATGGGACGGAGGTGATCAGATTTGGCTTGTGGATCTAGTCGCACCTTTCGCTGACAACACCAATAAGCAGCGGGAGACCATGATCGCCGATCTGATTTCTGGGCCGCTTCGAGGCCACGCCTTTCATTTCCACCAGACAGATCCGAAAACTGGAAAGCGGATTGTCCAGTCTATTGATGCGGACGCAGGTGAGAAGCTGAAGGCGGCTGTTGAGGCTGCAGCGGCCACCAAACAATGACAGGCGTACTAAGATGATGAAAGTCGCAATTGCAGCAGTGTCACTGACAATTCTCTCAGCCTGCGCCTCAACAGGTCTTGGCGTTTCTCGTGATGCCATGCCGACCTCTTTGCAGCCCATTTATGACCGAGCCAGCATCGGTGACAAACGGGCGCAATTTGAACTTGGCCTCGCTTATGCTTCAGGCGCCGGCGTGGCGCGTGATTGCGATCAAGCGCGGCGCCTATTGAAACTTGCCGCAGCTGACACTGGCGGAACACTCTGGGTGTATTCTCCACCTGTCGGTAACGGCACTCAAGGCCGTGTCATTCCAATCGATCAAGGGCCGAGGCAGCCGGGACTTCGCGGTGCAAGCGAATTGCTTGCGGATGATAACTTCTGCCCACTGTGAGGTTGTACGCACTGAATACGATCGTGTCCGTCGGTATGACATTTGGCAAAGACAATCTGTCAGTAGTTTTAACTCCCTCGTTGGGTGCTGATTTCGGTCAATCCGAATAAGTTAGCCGATCCTGACCGAGCTCGCCAACGCCGGATCACCTCCGGGAATTGGGGCATCGTGGACTGCAACCGGGTGCCATTCTTTCTCGCCGGGATCAAAGCAGCCTTTGCACGCGGTTTTCCCATCTGGCCGCCGCTCGATATCGAAAACGCGGTGCAGCTTCATCTTGTCGGCTGTTTTTGGCGGGAGCGCAAAGTTTGTTCCATCTGGAAACACGGCGCTGCCAAAAGCAATGAGATCGCATTGCTCTGCGTAGCCATCGCTAAAGAGCGTCTCCGATATCGCTGTTGAGATTGTGTAGTTCGGAGAGAGGAAGAGGTCGCTCCAGCATTCCATGAAGGCTTTAAGGCGGGTGCCGTTCAACGGGTCCGATGGATCAATTCTTGATTGGCTGAATCCGTCGCGGAGTATGCCTTCCTTGTGTGGCCAGAGTCTTCCCGATTGAATGTTCGACCCGCACAGAAACTTCGAATACTTTAAAGGTTTTGGTGGCAGCCGCCAAAGTGACAGAATGTAGCGGTTCTCCTCGGGAATTTTCATCTCCTCCATCGCGCATTCCCAGCTGTTTGTTCCATAGAAGACTGGTCGATTGGGCAGGTTGCATCGCCCCGCCGCACAGTATTCTGCGGGCGGGTAGCTGTGCTGGGCCGGAAGGAACATGTCCTTCTCGTCTGCGAAGCTCGAACGTGTCCTGACTCGAAAAAACCACCAGTCGCGGTCGAAAGACTCCTGCCACACACCGCCAAAGAGGCCGCCCATCGCCTCGACCAGTTCCGAGAAGATGGGCCTTGGCTTAAGCGAACCAGCTTCAACGCCTTCGAACTTGCTAGTCAGCGCATCGATGTTTGCACGATATTCTTCCGGGGGCAGGGAGCGGTACTTCATATGCGAGAATTTCTTTCCATATTGCTTCTAGAACAAATGCTGCATTCGGAGGCAACCCATGCGTAATTATGTGATTACTGTAAAAGAACGAGAAGCGGGAGAGCTGTGCTTTCTAGTCTTCGAGCCGCACGAATCTATTCAGGGCTTGCCTGCTGACAAAGATGTGATGCTAGACATGCCCGAGGGTACGAGCATCGAAGACGCTCGGGACATTGCGAGGCAGTTGAATGCCATGGATCTCAAAATCGCGATCCGTTGAATCGGCATACCTTGTTGCGGCTAAACCTGATACTTAATGATCACGTTCTCCACTAAGTCTTCAACGAAGTCGACGACCTTAGTCTTGCTGATCACAATCCCGGAGGGGTGCGCACATGAGTTGCGGGTGCCCAGTTTTTGATCGAGGATTTTTCGCACATCGTTGCTGATTATCTTTGCCGAGCGGCAAAATTCGATGAACTTCGATTCGGGCATCTCCGTGAAATCGTCCCGCTGCTTTATCTCTTTGACTTTGACCCGCTTGTCTGTGTTCGTTGCGAGGACAGCATTGAACTCGGTGAGCTTGTTGTCGAGGATGAAGGAGAAGAGGTGATCCATTGCGAGGATCCAAGCCATCACAATCGTTGCCCGGTTCGCCCCGGCCTCGAAGCAGTCGATGGCCTCCGTCAGAAAGTCCTTATCGGTGCCGTCGGGCAGCTTCCTTTCCAAGTCGCGCAGGGTGACGCTGGTTTGCACCGTCGCTCGGCTCTCTCCGAGCTCAGCTGAGAGCTGCTCTCGTCTATGACGGTGGAGTTTGTAGCCCTCACGGGTCTTTAGAAGGTGAGGGCTGCTGCCTGCCTTCTTGTTTGTCCCTTCGTTGAGGCGAGCAGAGACGTTGCCCGGCACAGTCAAATCACATTCTATGAAGCACTCTTCGACCTGTTTCGGAGTGGCAGTCGCCTGTCCGACTTCCACCGTGAGGTAGTAGACGAACAGTTCGATCAGCTCGCGCTGGCTCTTGCCATTTGCTCCCTCGATAGAGTTGTAGAAGCGATCAACGTGACCGGTCATTCATCGCCCTTTTTCTTCAGATCAAACTTGAAGTGATTTGTGCCGACGGTGGTGATCCTGATGTCAGTGGGAGAGTTGTAGTCGATAAAGCCGAACTTTCGCCCGCTTGTGTCTCTGAAGGCCTGCGAGAACACTTTCGGAACCCGCTCATTCATTTTGTCAAAACAGGTGTAGAATTGGTCGGTGTTCGGCGATTCTATACCAAGCTCGTCGGTCATGAACTTTAGGAAGATTAGGATCTTCTCCGGGTTGTTCTTTGGTTCATACTGACCGTAGAAGGCCGGCAAGCCAGAAGTGTCTAGGCTCTTTTCCATCTTCGGAGAATCAGGACTGACACCGCTGTCGCCGGAGTCCGATTGTGTGGACTTCTTCGCTGGTGCTTTGCGCTTGGGTTTCTGCTTATCTGGCTTCTTGGGCGCTTTATTCTTCGTATCGCCTTTCGATTCACTAGACGACGAGATGTCGAAGCTGCCTTCGGAAAGAATACCTTTGAAGTCTTCGTAGACCTCACGGACGAATTTCACATCGCCCTCGACTTCGATAATGCCCTGCGACATGTCGATATGGAGTTTTGTGGTCATGGCCACCCCTGATTAAGTATCGCAGGCAAGAAAAAGTGCTCTGCGTTTCGGCGATAAGATATGCAAGCTAACCTCGTGAGCCGCAAGTCAGGGGCTGGGGATAGCGGGGGGATTGTGCCAAAACGCTACCGCAAAACCAGCGCGAAAAGTTACCTAAACGATTACTCCTCGCTGGTTGCTGGCGCGTGTTTCTCGGATAAGTCACTGAAAAGAATTGGTGCGGTCGAGAAGACTCGAACTTCCACGGGCGTTAGCCCACAACGACCTCAACGTTGCGCGTCTACCAGTTCCGCCACGACCGCACTCGGTTCTGACCGGAGCGATGTATGTGCGTCCGGTGGTAGGAGCGCGCCACTAGCAAGGGGCCTCAACACGCGCAAGGGCTTTGATGCGGCCTTCGTGTTTGTTGAGAATTGTAAGGCGAACGAGTAACGCGCTAGGTGTAATTGTCCCGCTGCGGGACCGGGTTACCAAATTGCTTGTGAAAATGGTAAATCATGCGGAAACGATTTTGTATGAGCGTTGCCACAGCCATTCTTTTCATCGCCCAAAGCACAACCACCGCAGTGGCGGATGCGCCTTCTGCGCGGGCTACACCAGTGGCCGAACGGGTTCGAGCCAGTGTGCGAGCTTTACGTCCGGCCCGAATCATTTTTCAAAGTGAGAACGAAACAGAAACCTCAGATGAAAATCAATCACGCAATGTTCAACGCGGCCGAGATGCAGCTGGCACTGTTTGGGTAGAGTTTAGCTAAGCACGTTTGATCAAGCGATGAGATCATGATTGGCGATACTAGCTTGGTGACCAACCTATTTCGGCGGCTTTGGCAGAGGCTGGTATATCGGTCACAGCCTCAGTCACATTAAGGCTTTCACCCGGTGCCAGTTCCTGTTTTGATGGGACCATTATCCAGCTATAGACGTTTTTTTCGCGATCATCGCGGAACACGATCAACAGGCTAGGCACGCTAACGCTGGCTTGCCCGATGTTGCGAATGCTTCCGCGAACCCGAAAGATCTCCTCACCCGTGTCGAGCGTTTCTTTGCGCTGTTGGCTTTTAGGAAAGTCGAGTTCTAGATCGGCTTGACCAATTCCAAAGGTCGGGCGACTGATGGGCAGCCAGTCTGGAAGGCCATAGTAATTGACGGCCACCACCGTGCCTGATGCAAGCAGCGCGAAGGTGCCAGCTGCAATGGTCCACATTCTTATGGAATTGCGCCGGGGTGAAAATGGCGGGCTGTAATCGAAGCGTGATCCTTCAGTTTCGTCGTGCCCTTCGTCGAAACCATCGTTGAAATCATATTCAGCATCGCCGGCATAGGGGGCGTCCGTGCCCTGATCGACCAACGGGTCTGTTAGTGGATCGTTTTCGGTACCAAACGCCTCATCGGCGGAATCCTTTGGTTCGGTAGGAAGCGGTGACGTTTTGGCAGTAACCTCAGCGCCATCTCCTTGGCTCATACCTTGCTTGAGAGCACGGGCTGCGATGCCCTCACTCGAACAATTGACCAAGTTAGCCGTTTTATCATGATCCTCTGTCCGCCAATGGCTGATAGACGGACCCGGTGTGGAATCCTCATCACCACTTTCAGGCTCCTCCTTAGGATTGATTGCTGCGGACGGAGCTGGAGGTACGGGTGCTGGTTCTGGGGCTGATTGGGATCGTTCTGTTGGCACCTGCTGCGTCAAATCCAGCGGCGGAGGTTCTTGGTCCCAACTGTGTTTGCATTTGGCGCAACGCACGGTCCTGCCTTCGTTACCAATTGCAGTTTCGGGAACGACATAGCGCGTTCCGCAGGCCGGGCAGGATATAATCATGGTGTTATTTTCATTAATGAGCGAGGTTGCGCGCACAAGAGCGTCCACGACAAGCGAAGCCGAATTGACCCGTTTTTCCACATTGATACGCAATTATTGTCGTTTGAGGGCGATTTGATGGGCGATAGCCGCGTTGTTGGGCTTCCCCCAATGGTGGCACGCTGATAAATGCGCGAGATGACCGATAGGCCAGCCGAAATCGTGAAGTTCGACAATGTCGGTTTGCGCTATGGCACCGATCCAGAAGTGCTGAGCGATCTAAGCTTCACACTTTTTCCAGGAAGTTTCTACTTCCTCACCGGCGCGAGCGGTGCTGGCAAGACCAGCCTGCTTAAGTTGCTTTACCTCGCTCAACGCCCTTCGCGTGGCAGTATCCGCATGTTCGGCAAGGATATGATCACACTTCCGCGGCAAAGACTGCCCGATTTTCGCCGGCGATTGGGTGTTGTGTTTCAGGATTTCCGACTTGTTCAGCACCTTTCAGCGTTCGACAATGTTGCTTTGCCATTGCGGCTTTCAGGGACCGATGAATCGCGAGTGATTAAAGCAGTGTCCGATATGCTCGAATGGGTTGGTCTATCGCACCGCGCGCAGGCTATTCCAGAAACTCTTTCGGGCGGTGAGCAGCAACGCGTTGCAATCGCTCGGGCGGTTATCGCGCGGCCGCAGATACTTATTGCGGATGAGCCGACAGGCAATGTCGATCCGGATATGGCGCTAAAATTGCTGCGATTGTTCGAAGCGCTCAATAACCGTGTCGGAACGACCGTAATTGTCGCGACGCATGATGTGCATCTGCTCAAGAAAGTTCCGGATTCGCTCATCATGCGGTTGCAAAAAGGGCGACTGTCCGATCCGACAGGAGCATTGCGCTATCCACCACGTCCGGTGGGTCAAACAAGGTCATCAGGAAGAGCAAAATCTAGGCCGCTATCCGGAGATGGTGCATGAGTGATGTGCCGCAGATCGAAGAACAGGCGCCCAGCGCGCCCGCTATGAAGGGTAGCACCACCGCAAGATTGCTTCCACAAACAAGGTTTGGTGGGCCGATCCCTTGGGTGATCGCAATCTTGATTTCGCTGGTTATAGTTGCCGCGGCGGGGGGGCTGGCCTTGCGCAATCTTGCCGACAATGCCCGCGCTGATCTGTCCGGTGCTGTGACCGTCCAGATCATCGAAGCTGATCCCGACGCAAAGGCCTTGCAGGCAAATGCTGCGGCAGAGGCAATGGCGGATCATCCGTTGGTCACTTCCGTCCGAATTGTCCCTCAAGCAGAGTTAGTGGAATTGCTTGAGCCATGGCTCGGATCTAGCGCGGCGAGCGAGGATGTGCCGATCCCTGCCTTGATAGATGTGGAGCTATCGCGCCGCGCAGATGCTGAAGAAGTGTCGCAATTGCAGGCGACGCTCGACGGGGCGCTCGAACAGTTCAATTCAACCGCGCGCGTTGATGCGCAATCGGAATGGCTACGCCCGGTTTATGATGCGCTCTCTGCGATGCAATATCTGGCACTTGCGCTGATTGCTCTCGTAGCTTTTGCGACCGCAGCAGCGGTCTGGCTCGCAGCACGTAGTGCCTTTTCCAATCACAGTGAGACAGTTGAGATAATCCACCTACTGGGCGGCACTGACGCGCAAGTCATACGGATATTCCAACGTTCCGTCCTGCGTGATGCAGGGTTTGGAGCGGTTGTTGGTCTCCTGCTTGGCTTGTTTGCAGTCTGGTTGCTCGGCCAGCAGTTTGCGGCCCTTGATAGCGGCATGATTGCTGGCGGCGGGCTGGATTGGACCGATTGGCTGATTATCGCAGCCATTCCATTGGGTGGCGTTGTTCTTGCACTTTTTACAGGGCGCATAACAATCGGTTTTGCGCTAAGGTCGATGTTGTAAAGTCATGACCAAGGTTCGCTATTTTCTTTCCAGTGCTGTCCTCATTTGGGCACTCGGCTTTCTGTTGTTTACAGTTAGCCTGCCGCAGCCTGCTAAACCGGTGGCAACTGATGCGGTGATCGTTCCCACCGGGGGAGCGGGGCGGATCGCGCAGGGACTGAACGTGCTCGATCAGGGACTCGCCACCAATATGCTTGTGACCGGGGTCGATCCAGAAGTTACGCCGGTCGAATTTGCGATCGAGTTTGAAGTTGATCAAGCGCGTATGGACTGCTGCGTGACACTGGGCTTTGTCGCAGTCGACACGCGCAGCAATGCAAGGGAAACGGCTGATTGGGTGGAGGCAAATGCGATCCGGTCGCTCCGCCTGGTTACCACAGATTGGCATATGCGACGGGCCGCGAGAGAGCTGGATCGAACGCTTCCGTCTTCGGTCACTGTGATCCGCGACGCTGTCCCTTCAGAACCAAGCGTCACCAGCCTTTTCCTTGAATATCACAAGCTGCTCGCCAGTTGGGTAGCAGGCATATTCGGTTTTTAAGGCATTCGATAAGTGGCGATCCCTCGCAACCTTCTTTTTTACCCGCTCTTTTATGGGTTCAGTGCAATGCTGGTGATCGCATCAGTGCTGGCAATCCCGTTTGGGCGAGAAGCATTGAAAAAGGTTGTGGCAGTCTGGGGCAAGTGGCACCGCTGGTGCGTCAGCTCTCTGTTGGGCATCACCATTGTGCAGGAAGGTATCATCCCGGATGAACCTGTTCTGATCGCGGTCAAGCATGAGAGTTTCTTTGAAGCGATCGATATGCCGCGCCTGTTTCGCTTCCCAACCGTCTTTGCAAAACGAGAGCTATTCTTGATCCCTGGATGGGGGATGTCGGCGCGCATCTATGGCCTGATACCAGTGGAACGCACTAAGGGTGCGCAGGCTTTGCGTGCGATGATCTCTACTGCGCGGGATCGCACAAGAGAAGGCCGCCCGCTAGTCATTTTCCCTGAAGGAACCCGTGTCGAACATGGCGACGAACCGCCGCTGCAGTCAGGCTTTGCTGGGATTTACAAACTTCTGGATCTGCCGGTTGTGCCGATCGCGGTGAATAGCGGGCCGCTGTATCACAGAATTGTCAAACAATCGGGGACGATCACCTACCGTGTGGGAGAAACTATACCCCCTGGCTTGCCTCGTGTTGAAATTGAGCGCCGAGTGCACCGGGCGATCAATGCGCTCAACACTGGTGAGAGTGTTCCAACCGGCACGTTGTCAGCCAGCGTTTAGTCAGCCTCACTCATGATCTTCGCGGCCGAAATCGGGTCGATCATCATCCTGACCTTCTTCGATCACTTGACGCCTTATTGCTCGGGTGCGGCTGAAGAGCTGATGCAAAGTTTCGCCGTCTCCTGATCGGATCGCGCGTTGCAATGCGGTCAAATCCTCGGAAAAGCGCCCGAGCATCTCTAGCACCGCGCCCTTATTATTGAGGAATACGTCACGCCACATCACCGGGTCGGAGGCGGCGATGCGAGTGAAGTCGCGAAAGCCGCCTGCGGAATATTTGATGACTTCGGACCGGGTGACTTCTTCAAGGTCGCTCGCCGTGCCGACAATGGTGAAGGCGATCAAATGCGGGATGTGGCTGGTGACCGCCAAGACAAGGTCGTGATGTTCAGCGTCCATCAACTCCACATTCGCGCCAAGCTTAGTCCAAAACGCACTGAGCGCTTCGATGTCGGCGGCATCTGCGTGCTGCGGAGGGGTGAGGATGCACCAGCGATTGGTGAAGAGCGAGGCAAAGCCTGCTTCCGGTCCGCTCTGTTCGGTCCCGGCAACAGGGTGAGCCGGAATGATCGTGGATTTCGGCAGCGCCCGTGACAGCGCTTCGCCAACGCTTTGTTTGGAAGAGCCAACATCGGAGATGATCGCATCGGGACGGATATGGTCTACAAGGCCTCGCGCCGCTTCCTCCATCGCCCCCACTGGCACACAAAGGATCACAAGATCTGCATCGTGCACGGCTTCGGCAGCGGTTTCATAGATTGTGCCAGCCAATCCCCGATTGCGCGCAGTTGTGCGCACTTCAGCATCAAGGTCGTAACCTTTGGTCGCAATTCCCGGAGCCTGCGCCTGAACTGCGAGGCCGATTGACCCGCCCAGCAGACCGAGCCCGATAATGGCAACCTTCTCAATGCTCATGCTTCTTCTCCGCAAAGTTTGCGCAAAGTCGCAGTGACGCGGACCATGTCATCTGAATTGCCGATCGTGATGCGCAAAGCATCGGACAATTGCTCATCAGGAAGGTGGCGCACGGCATAACCAGCTTCGGCGATCGCATTCAGTGCAGCCTTTGCTGTCACGCTACCTTGAAAACGAACCAACACGAAATTCGCCTCGCTCGGTACGGCGGAGAGCCCGTGATTGCCCAATGCCGCGATGGCTTCGATGAACCGTGCTCGCTCAGCGGAATTGTGCACACGGCTTTCTGCAACGAATTGCTGATCACCCAGCGCCGCCAACGCTGCTTTCTGGCCGCTTACGGTTACGTTAAACGGCCCGCGAATGCGGTTGAGCACGTCGATCAGCCCGGGGGCACCGGTTGCCCATCCAATGCGTTCGGCAGCAAGGCCGTAAATCTTGGAGAAAGTCCGCGTGACTAGCACGTTTTCGTGCTCAGCGGCCAACGTGAACCCGTCAATCTGGTTTGCTGGATCGAGATATTCGGAATAGGCTTCATCCAAGACCAGCAGCACATTGCCGGGCAGACCTGCATGGAGCCGGCGGACTTCGCTTGGCTCCAGCCAAGTCCCGGTCGGATTATTCGGATTGGCGAGGAAGACAACCCGCGTGCGTTCGCTGACTGCGTTCAGGATTGCATCGACATTGGCGATGAAAGCGCGATCGGTAACTTCAATCGGGTTCGCGCCGCATCGTCTTGCGGCAATGTCATAAACTGCAAAACTGTTGCGGCTGAACAGCACTTCATCGCCCGTTCCGGCAAAACCTTGCGCGGCGAGGTTCAGCAGTTCGTCAGATCCGGTCCCACAGACAATCCGCTCCGCATCCAATCCGTGCAGCTTCGCAATTGCGGCACGCAGAGCGTTCGCGCTCGGATCAGGATAAGAGGCCGCGTCAATTGTATCTGCCCCGCGCTCCTCCGCCAACGCAGCCAAAGCTGCTGGGCTGGAGCCAAGCGGGTTTTCATTCGCGGAAAGCTTTATCAGCGCTCGTCCATCGCTGGCGGTCGCCTTACCGGGAACATAGGCGTGGATGCCAAGGATATAGGGCTTTGGGACAGGTGCAGTTCTCATTGGCAATGCGCTTGAAAGAAAAACCGCCCTTCGACAAGCGTGAGGGCAGCGGTTAAGGGAGGAAATTGTCATTTTTCCGCTGGTGCCGAGCTTGTCTGGGCACCGGCTTTATCTTGGTTCAGTCCTACGTGCTCAATAATTCTACAACATTCCAGATCCCTGAGCCATTGCCGCTGGATAGCGGACAGGTGCTGATCGGCGCGCAAATTGCATTTGAGACTTATGGAGAATTGGCGCCGGACAAATCCAATGCGGTTCTGATTTGCCATGCGCTAACCGGCGATCAATATTTGGCCAGCGATCATCCGATCACTGGAAAGCCAGGCTGGTGGGAACGAATGGTCGGTCCTCGAAAACCTATCGATACAGACCAGCTGCACGTCATCTGCGCTAACGTTATCGGTAGCTGTATGGGCTCCACTGGCCCGGCGAGCGAGGCGGAAGACGGCAAGCCTTACGCAATGCGGTTTCCGGTCATCACCATTCGTGACATGGTACGCGGGCTTATCGCTCTACTCGATGGACTTGGGATCGAACAATTGCACACGGTTGTTGGTGGATCGATGGGCGGGATGCAAGCTCTTAGCCTTGCGGCCAACTGGCCAGACCGTGCGGCGCGGGCACTGGTCATCGCCTCTACTGCGCGGCATTCCGCACAGAATATTGCATTCCACGAAGTGGGACGGCAGGCGATCATGGCTGATCCAGCTTGGGCAGATGGCAATTACTATGCGAGCGAGGCATCTCCGGACAATGGCCTTGCAGTGGCGCGGATGGCTGCGCATATCACCTACCTTTCCGAAGAGGGGCTGACTGCGAAGTTCGGCCGGCGTTTACAGGATCGGTCGTTCAAAAGTTTCGGCTTTGATGCGGATTTTCAGGTCGAGAGCTATTTGCGGTATCAGGGCAGCGGTTTCACCCAGCGGTTTGATGCGAATTCCTACCTCTATATCACGCGGGCGATGGACTATTTCGACCTCGCAGAGGAGCATGGCGGCAAGCTTGGCGATGCGTTCGCGGGATCCTCAACTCGGTTTTGCCTCATCAGCTTTGACACTGATTGGTTGTATCCGACCGCTGAGAGCAGGCATATCGTCCATGCCCTTAACGCTGCCGGAGCGAGGGTCAGTTTCGTCGAGCTGTCCGCGCCAAACGGCCATGACAGCTTCCTGTTGGAACACGAGCAATTGGATCGTGTTGTGAAAGGCTTTCTTGCCGGAGTGCAGTTGTGACAACATCGACAACCTGGGGTCTTCGGCCTGATCTTGCGGTGATCGCTCACCAGGTTAAGAGCGGTTCCCGAGTGCTCGACATTGGTTCGGGCGACGGCGATCTCATGGAAGTGCTTGAAACCCAAAAGCGATGCGATGCACGCGGCATTGAGATCGATCCGGTTCTGGTCGAGCGCTGTGTCTCGCGCGGGCTTTCGGTGGTGCAAGGCGATGCCAACACTGACCTCGCCGATTATCCTGACAAGGCGTTTGATTACGCGATCCTAAGCCAGACGCTCCAGACCGCCATACGACCTGATCTGATTTTGGACGAGTTGCTGCGGGTCGGCTCACGGGCCTTTGTCAGTTTCCCCAACTTTGCGCATTGGCGCACCCGCACCGCCTTGCTGTTGGGCGGGCGTATGCCGGTCACTCGTGCATTGCCGGTCAGCTGGTACGCAACCGACAATATCCACCATGTCACGGTCGAAGATTTCCGCGACCTCGCAAAGTCCAAGAGCGCTCATATTGAGCGCTCTTGGTTCTTTGCTGATGAACGCGCCATTTCGCCCATTGGGGCAAATTGGCGAGCTGAATTCGCGGTGTTTGAACTCAGCCGTTAGGCTGACCTAACTTCACTTATTCTTCGCGATGGATACCGCATATTTTGTGACCATCGGGATCGAGGAAGTAGCATAAGTTCATTGTGCCCATTGATCCGCTGCGTGGACCAGGAGGATCTTCGACGCTCGTGCCGCCATTGGCCAAAGCGACATCATGCAATTTCGCCACTTGCTCCAACGAATCGCATTTGAAACCGATGGTGAAACCGTTTGCACAATTGGCTTCTTCACCATTGATCGGCTGGCTGATGGAGAACGTGCTGTTGTCATGGCTGTAAAACAACCGGGTGTGTCCTGTGTCGTTTACATTGACGAATGGTTCACCCGCACCCAGCACGCCTAGAACGGCTGTGTAGAACGCTTTTGATCGTTCGATATCGTTTGAACCGATCATTACGTGATTGAGCATTTAGGGTCTCCTTTGATTGAATGACATAGACGAGGTAGGGGCGGGGCACCGTCTCCACAACCTGTTTATATTGCTGCCGTAGCCATGGGTTCATGCAGTGCAGTATAGGACGCGGTATGACCTCGCTTTTCATGACCGCTATCATCGCACCATTTGCCCTGCAGGCTGCTCCCGCAACCAACCCACAATCATCGGCGCCCGTCGCTTTCGCCTCGCTCGATGAACTGCCGATTCAGGAATCCACGGCTCCGCGCTGCGGTGTTGCATTCGCTCTTGTCAGTCAGTGGCAAAAGGACGGTGATCCACGCGGAACTGAATATCCCAATATGGAAACCGAAGGCGGGCGCGAGTTCTTTGTGCGTTCGGTGGCGAATTTGATGGAAGGCCGCGAACTCAGCCGCAAAGCAGTGTCAGATCTGCTAGCGCGCGAGTTTGCAATTCTCGATAGCAATGACGGCGCAGAACGGGTGGAGGCGATGATGCCCGCTTGCCTGTTGATGAAACAATCGGCAGGACTGTAGCCAATGCTGGCAACCTATCGCAATTTGAGGCAATAGAGCCTGCATAATGTGGCAGCTTTACCAATTCCCTCTGTGCCCTTTTTCGCGCAAGATCCGGCTTCTTATGGGTGAGAAGAACGTCGCCTATGAATTGGTGCGCGAAGACCCTTGGGCTGCGTCCGAAATGTTCCTCAACCTCAATGCCGCAGGCCGGACACCTGTTCTGGTGAATGAAGGTAAGGGCATTACCCTGGCAGACAGCCGCGCCATTGGCGAATTTTTGGAAGAGACCGTTGATCGGGCTCCGATGATCAATGGAACGGCGACCAACCGAGCAGAGATTCGGCGGCTGACAGCGCTGTTTGATGAGAATTTCTACAATGATGTCACCGCTCCGCTACTCCTTGAGCGGATGAAGAAACGCATTTTTCTACGCCAACCGCCAGATAGTCGCGCTTTGAGAGAAGCTATGCGGATGGCACATGGGCATCTCGATTACATGGACTGGTTAATCGACAATCGTCCATGGCTGGGCGGGTCGACGATGAGCATGGCTGACCTCGCCGCAGCTGCGCAGATTAGCGTCGCTGACTATCTGGGCGGGATCGACTGGAAGGGCCACGAACAGACGCGCGGCTGGTATTCAGTGTTTAAGAGCCGTCCAAGCTTCCGTCCGCTTTTGTCGGAGCGGATGGATGTGATCAAACCGCCTGACCATTATGCCCTGGTGGATGGTTGATTGAGCAGCTGAATGCCTGAGTGGACGACGAATTTGGGCCGAGACATGGACCGCTTTGGTCAGAATTAAAAACATAGCTTGTTCCACAAGAAGCTGAAAAACATGGATAATCGTGCAATATTTGCAAATCCAATGTGACTTTTCGTTTTTTGCAAGTAAGTCATTCCCACCCTTTTCAACATGGGCGGGCTTGAACCCGCCCGGATCGATCAGTTCGACGATGAGAATGAGCGCCCTTCTGGCTACGCTGCGGCATCGCTTTAGGGCTGCGGCATCGCTTTAGGGCTGCGGCATCGCTGTAGGAAAGCGGCGCGTTCTTTCTGACAGTTTGGCTATCTGACGAATTGGCAGTCTGATGATTGGGTTGCGATCCCCGCAGATCGACCCGATATTGGCGTTATAGAGACGCAGCGCTTGAGGAGAACCCATCATGACTGAAGATCCCAAAGCAAAAACGGACGCCGACTGGCGCGCCAAATTGTCGCCTGAGCAGTTCCATGTTCTACGCCAAGCCGGAACAGAACGTGCGTTTACCGGGCAATATGACAAACATTTCGACGAAGGCGAATACACCTGCGCTGGGTGCGGAACGATCCTATTTGCCAGCGATGCAAAATACAATAGTGGCTGCGGCTGGCCCGCCTTCACCAAACCTGCCGATAATGAAAATGTCGAAGAACGGAGTGACGTTTCCTTTGGTATGACCCGCACAGAAGTGTTGTGCACTTCATGTGGCGGCCATTTGGGTCATGTCTTCCCTGATGGCCCACCCGAAGAAGGCGGCATGCGCTATTGCATCAATTCTGCTGCTTTAGACTTTGCAAGAGAGGATGATGCCAAAGGCGAATAGCCGGGCTTCATCTGGTCACCTGTGGCTGTTCGCGGTCCCAAGAATTTGAATGCAACATGATGATGGGCGGGGATGGCGCGCGGAGCTGTGTTCACGCCCGGTTACAACTGCTCTATGCATGCCGAACCCTAGAGAAATACGTATGTAATCAAATAATGGGTGCCAATGTCGAAGCGGGGAAACAGTCTCCAGAACAAAGGTAGGCGAGGCTCACGCCGCGCAGCAGCCGAACGCGCCGGTACTGGTAGTGGTGCCGGAAGGGGCGGGAGCAAAGGTTTTGGTCCGGGCAAAAAACGCCTGTCGCGGAACGGCTCGTCTTCCAACGGCGGCGCGAAACAGCCTTCTTTTTTATGGAAATGGACCAAACGCCTTACCCTTTGGGGCGGCATGGCGGCTTTTTTGGGTGCAATCTTCCTTGCCTTTGCAGTTGGCTTTGCGGCGCGCGAAATCCCCAGTTTCAACCAGTTAAAGGCAAACCAAACCGGGCAAACAATTCTGGTCCGCGCGCGCGACGGCAGTGAGATTGTCGAGATCGGGCCAAGCTATGGCGAATGGCTGGATCATGACGAGATCCCAGAAAATATGCGCAATGCTATGATCGCGGTCGAAGACCGGCGGTTTCATTCGCATTTCGGAGTCGATTTCTGGCGCACCGGCGGCGCGGTAATTGAAGGCATCACAGGATCACGTTCGCGCGTTGGCGGCACTTCTACAATATCGCAGCAACTGGCGCGCAATCTGTTCCTATCATCCAACCGCACGTTTGATCGCAAGGCGCGCGAAGCGGTCCTTGCGATGGCGCTTGAATGGCGTTTCACCAAAGAGCAATTGCTCGAGCTCTATCTCAATAAGGTCTATTTCGGCGGCGGTGCCTATGGTGTCGACAGTGCGAGCCGAAAATTCTTCAGCCATCCGGGGACTGAACTCAGCGTCGCCGAAGCATCAATCATCGCAGGGTTGGTGAAGGCGCCGAGCCGATATTCCCCCACCGCCGATGTGCAGGCCGCGGTTGATCGCGCCCGCGTGGTGCTGCGCCTGATGCGCGAGCAGAATTATATCACGACTGAGCAGGCGTCGGTTGATGTTGATACGGTTGAACTAAAACAGCAATCAGGGCAAAACTCTGTGCGCTATTTTACCGATTGGGCGCTGCCACAGCTTGATATATTGCTGCCGGAAACCAATGCTCCACTGGAAGTTTGGACAACGCTGGATGTGGGTATGCAGCGCGCTGCGACTGCCTCTATTGCGTCCAATGCTCCTGATGGGACGCAAGGCGCACTGGTCAGTCTGGACCGGGATGGCGCGATCCTCGCCTTGGTTGGGGGCACCGACTATGTTGAATCCAATTTCAACCGCGCGACCAGTGCGATGCGGCAGCCGGGATCGTCTTGGAAATTGTTCGTCTTCCTCGCCGCGTTAGAGGCTGGCTATACGCCTGACGACAGAGTCAAAGACGTCCCGGTCACGATTGACGGATGGAGTCCGCGCAATTCCAACGGTCGCAATGTCGGTGAGACAGATCTGCGAACGTCCTTTGCCTATTCGATTAACACAGTCGCTGCGCAGCTGGGTAATGAGGTCGGATTTGGCACGGTTGCCTCAATGGCGCGGCGTTTTGGTGTTAGCAGTCCAATATCAACTTTCCCGTCAATGGTTCTGGGTTCATCAGAGGTGCGGCTTATCGAGATGACCCGCGCCTTTGCCTCGGTTTCTGCAGGGGGAATGGCAGTCGAACCATATGGTATATTGAAGGTTACGACTGCTGGCGGGGAGACGATTTACGAACATGAGCGCGCGCGTGAAAACCAATTGGTGCCTGATTATGTTGCCGCTGGGATCACCGATCTTTTACAGGCCGCGGTTCAGACCGGCACCGGCCGTGCTGCGCAGATCGGCAGACCTGTTGCGGGCAAGACTGGCACGACCAGCTCCAATAAAGATGGTTGGTTCGTTGGCTTTTCTAGCGGGATAACAACCGGCGTTTGGATGGGGCGCGATGATGCGAAAGCTGTCCCAGGTATGCAGGGCGGACGTGCACCTGCGCGTGCCTTCGCCGCCTATATGCGCTATGCGGTGAAGGACCGTCCGGTTGAGGAATTCGACACCGAGCTGAACCTGCCCGACTGGCGATTAGAGCCCGATGAGGAGGCTTTGTTTGGTAATCCGGACGATTACTATTTCATCGATGAGCAAGGCAATCTGATTGAACCAGGTCGACGTGATCCGGGCAGCGACCCATTTGATGTCGAAGGCGAAAGCGATGGCGGGCTGGTGCCGATACCCGAGCCGCCTTCCGCTGCGAGTCAGGATTTTCTAGATGAAGCGACAGGGCAAAATATCGATCGAGGCGATGATCGCCCGGCACCCAACTCGCCGCCTCCACCACCGCCACCAACAATAGCCCCACCTAGGGATCAGAGCGGGGCTGCGCCGAACAACAGTCTGGTGGCGTAGAACTAGCCGGGCCCCATCGCGGAAAACCAATATCAAAAGGCCCCCGGAGCGAGCTGCTCCGGGGGCCTTTTGATTGCACTGTCATTTGTCAGGAGGCAGCGGCGATGATCCGTTAGTGCGACCCGGTCAGCGAATGCGCACTGGCACGAACCGTGCTGGAGCGCCGCGGCGTTGGATACGCAGCAGCACTGCATCGCGGTTGTCTGCTTCGGCAGCAGCCACCTGTTCGCGCAGGCTCGCAATGGTGGAGACTACTTCATAATTGGCCGACAGAATAATGTCGCCCCGGCGCAGACCCTTGCGGGCCGCGTCTGAATTCGGATCAACCGCACCAACCACAAGGCCTGTGGTGCCTTCGCTAACGCCCAAACTGCGTGCGATTTGCGGAGTCATTTCCAACACTTGCAGGCCGAGTTTTTCAGCAACCATCGAATCCGTTTCATCTGGTGCCATTGGCTCTTCGGAATCGGGGTCGAAATTCTGCTGTCGCTCAGCCAGTTCAGCTTCTGTTGGGCGCTTGCCAAGAACCGCATTGAACGAAACGCGGCTGCCGTCACGAATGGCTTCGATCGGTACGCTTTCGCCCGGTGCGATATTGGCGACTAGGATAGAAACAGTCTGTTCGGGGCTAATATCCTGACCATTCACACTGACAATGATATCGCCTGGGCGAAGGCCAGCATTTTCAGCCGCGCTATCTTCTTGCACAGTCTGGACCAATTCTCCGCGATTGCGTTCCAGGCCCAACGAATCGGCAAGATCATCATTCATGAGTTCCAAGCTGACGCCTAGGAAGCCGCGTTCAATCTCGAGCCCTTCACGCAGTTGCGCTACGATAGGCGCTGCGATTTCCGCCGGAATGGCAAAGCCAATGCCGACACTGCCGCCAGATGGTGAGAAAATTGCGTTGTTAATGCCGATCACATTGCCGCGCATATCGAACAAGGGGCCACCAGAATTGCCGCGATTGATACTCGCATCGGTTTGGATGAAGCGGTCATAAGCGCCGCCCTGTCCGGTATTCCGATAGACCGCGGAAACGATGCCCGACGTGACTGTTCCGCCCAGACCAAAGGGATTGCCGATCGCCACCACCCATTCGCCAACGCGTGTCTGTGCTGAATCGCCAAAATTCACAAATGGGAAAGTGGTGTCCGAATTGATCTTGAGCACCGCGAGATCAGATGCAGCATCGGCCCCGACTAGCGTGGCCTCATATTCCGTGCCATCAGGCATGGTGACGGTGATTTCTTCCAGCGTCGCACGGTTATCTGGTGCGACAACGTGGTTGTTGGTCACCACAAAGCCATCGGAGCTGATGATAAAGCCCGAACCCAGCGACTGCGCTTCGCGTGTTTGGGGTTGGTTGTTCCCGCCGCCGCGACGGTTAAACAACTCGGCAAAAGGCGTGCCCGCAAACGGATTACGATCGACCTGGATCGACTGGCGGGTGGCGATATTGACCACCGCTGGCTGCAATTGTTCGGTGAGATCTGCAAAGCTTGCAGGGGCGCCTTCGACGGGAACAACGCGTTCCATCACGGCATCCGCATTCTGTGCCACCTGCGCGCCTGCTGGATAGCCGGTCATCAGCGAAACCGCTGCGCCTCCCACCAAAAGCGCGCTCGTTAGTCCATAAACATACCGCACGTTGCTCACGTCCTCTCGTTCCTTCTCTTGCTTGGCGCCCGACTGAACTAGTCAAAACGTCCAAATGTTGTCTCAGTTAGGTTCCCATAATGCGACTAGACGCACTGAACGGCGATTGAACACATTTGTAATCGGTAGGCCTGAGTCAGCGGTTCATCCGATTGTGGTATTGTATCGACCGTCACCGCTGCCCGCGGAATTGACGCAGATATTCATTTTCTGGCGACAAGATGATTGAGCTTTCGCCACGTCCTTCGCCGCGTGCGAAGCTGTATCGATAACTCTCCATTGCCCGATAGAAATCGTAAAATTCCGGATCCGCGCCAAAGCTTTCGGCATAAATTCGCGCAGCCTCGGCGTCGGCCTCTGCTCTGATAATCTGCGCATCACGTGCACCAGCGGCGCGAATGGTGCGGGCTTCGCGCTCACGATCGGATTCCATCCGCTGAAATGCAGATTCGAGCGGTCGCCCAGCTGGTAGATCGGTGCGCTTGATCTGCACATCGATCACTTCTGCGCCATATTGCCGTGCTTCGCGGTCAAGATTGGTGCGAACATTGGCCAGTGCCGTACCACGTTCTGCCGTCAACATAGCAGCAAAGGTGCGGCGGCCCAATTCCTGACGAAGCGCTGAGTTCAGGATTGGCTCTAACGCGACTCGAACGCCTTCTGTCGTCCCGGCGCGCTCAACCATCCGGACCGGATCGACGATCCGGAATCGGGCGTAAGCGTCCACGAGCAGGCGTTGCTGATCATTAGAAAGCACTTCCTCCTGAGTCATTTCGAGGTCGAGCACGCGTTTCTCAATCGTGCGGACCGTTTCGATCAACGGGATGCGGAAATAAAGCCCGGCGGGATAGTCGCTGTCCGGACGATTGGCGATCCGAACGGGTTCACCCGTTCGGATTACGACTGCCTGTTCTTCTTCATTCACAACAAAGGCGCTCATGAAAAAGAGAATTATTCCAGCGCCAATTGCGACGACGGCCCAGCGATAGTTGTTCCAAATAGCTTCCATGATTATTGCCCCTGCTGTGCGGGTTGGGCCTCGGCCGTGATCTGCGGGGTGGGCACGTTGGCCCTGCGCCGCAATTCAGGAAGCGGCAAATATGGCGTTACGCCAGATGCCTCGACGATGGTTTTATCTGTCGTCGCGAGGACAGCCTCCATCGTCTCATAATAGATCCGCTGCCGAGTCACGCCAGGCGCAAGGCGATATTGCTCATACACCTTGGTAAAGGCTTCAGCAGCACCTTCTGCTTCTGCAATGGTTTGCTGAGCATAACCACGCGATTGATTGCGAGCACGGTCAGCATTTTGTTCTGCAACTGAGACATCGCGGAAGGCTTCGTTGACTTCGCTAGGCGGGTCAGCCTTGGCGATTTCGACACCAACCACCTGAATGCCTGCACGGTACCGATCGAGCGTTTCCTGCATCCGTTCACGCACGGATTGCTGGATTTCTGCGCGACCCTGACCAGAGAATGTGTCGTCGAGAGTTTTTTCTGCGACTGATGCGCGCATCGCGGCTTCGGCCACTTCGTTGACGGTTTCTTCGGGTTCGGCCAGCTGGAATTTGAAATCTTCCAGATTGTTGATCCGCCAGCGAACAATATAACTGAGATCGACAAGGTTCTGATCGCCTGTCAGAATTAGCTTTTCACCTGAACCATCGGGAATATTGACGGCGCGCACGCCTTCAACGTCCTCAATATCGACCGATTCGAATGGATAAGGAAGCGTCGGGTGCAGGCCCGGCTCAAGCGTGCGGGTGTAATTGCCCAAAGTCTTCACAACAGCGTTTTCACGCGCTTCAACAAGATGCAATCCCGTGGCAAGCCACCACAGGAAGATTGCAAGAACGACGAGAATCGGTGCCCAGCTTCCGCCACCGGGACGTTCGGGCATGCGGAAATTAGGGCCTCCTCCTCCGCCGGAGCGGCGTGGCCCTTCTGGTCCGCGGCCTTTAAAAATATCTTCGATACTGGCGGATCGGCGTTTTCCATCATCGCCACTGCTACCCCCACCGCCAGGTACCCACGGATTGCGCGGGCCATCATCATTTCCTGATGAATCGCCGCCAGAGCCACTGTCACTCGAGGAGCCACCGCCATCAGCGCCCCCATTTGAGGGTTTGCCCCATGGGTTTTTCTTGCCAGCCATAGCCAGCACGAGACTTTGTTTGAAACCGTCCAAAATTCGCATGTATCTCTTATAGGAATACAATTTGAGGAAAAACAGGGGTTGGAGTGGTGAAATTGATGGTAGAGGCCTGTTCCTATGAACAATGACGATAAATCTGGCCCGAATGAAGCGGATGAACCGACTCGCGATGCAGCCGATACCGATGCCTTGATCCGGGCATATTTGCCTATTGAGATCCACGGACGTGTCCGGTCAGCTCGCATTGTCGATCGCCGCGCAGTTATTGTTGCGGAGGCTGGCGATCTGGGGGCGAAGGCGCGCGAAGAGCTGGAAAAACTCATCGAAAACGCGCTTGTGGACATCACAAATGTGGATGAAGTCCGTGTCGCTTTGATCGCGGACCGCCGCCGCCGAATGATTATCGCGGTGGGTTCGGGCAAAGGCGGCGTCGGAAAATCGACGCTGACAACCAATCTCGCGGTGGCTTTGGCCAGAATGGGGCGCAAGGTCGGAGTGATCGACGGTGATATTTATGGCCCGTCACAGCCGCGCTTGCTTGGCACCGAAAATAAAAAACCAATGAGCGAAGGCGACAAACTGGTTCCCATAGATAGTCCGCATGGGGTCAAGGTATTGTCGATGGGCAATGTCGTCGCGCCAGGCAAAGCGCTTGCATGGCGCGGACCGATGGCGGGCAAAGCTCTGGGCCAATTGGTTGATGCGGTGTGGGATGATACCGAATTGCTGCTGATCGACCTGCCGCCGGGCACTGGCGATGTGCAATTGTCGATGATGCAGGATTCAAAACCAGATGGTGCGGTGCTTATTTCAACCCCGCAAGATTTGGCATTGATGGATGCGGCGCGCGCGGGGCAATTGTTTGAAGATGGTGATGTCCCGATCATTGGCTTGGTTGAAAATATGGCTGGATACGCCTGCCCGCATTGCGGTGAGATAAGCGATCCATTTGGTAGCGGCGGCGTTGAGAAATTTGCGACCGCGCTTGAAATCCCGTTCCTTGGCCGGGTCCCTCTTACGATGGCAACCCGACAAAGCGGCGATGAAGGAATGCCACCTGCTGCCGGAGATGGGGAGAATGCAGAACCTTTTGTCGCAATTGCCAAACAGCTTGACCGCTGGATGAAAAGCGGAGCTGTTTGAAGCATGCAGGTTACACGGCGCGGATTGGTTACGGGGGCGGCGCTGGGCGGCGGATTGATCGTTGCGTGGTGGTTTCTGCCGCGCAACTATCCCAACCCGCTCGAACCGCGCAGCGGAGAACATGTCTTTGATGCGTGGATAAGGATTGCAGAGGATTCGGTGGTCACTGTGGCAGTGCCGCAATTGGAAATGGGCCAAGGGATCACGACCATCCTGCCGCAAATCGTTGCACAGGAATTGGGGGCTGACTGGCGGCAGATTGCTGTTGAGCCTGCGCCCGTCGCAGCTGCCTATCCCAATTTTCCGCTGGCAAAGCGCTGGGCCGAATTGTGGGAGCCGGTTGCAGCAGGACTGTCAGAGACGACGGACGATATGCTAGCGCGCCAATTTTCGCGAGCACAGCGCTTTACCGCGACGGCCGATGGCATGTCGCTTGACGCTTATGAAGCACCGTGCCGCGAGGCCGCTGCAGCAGCGCGCGCCATGTTGGCGCAAGAGGCCGCGTCGCGGTGGAATGTGTCCTGGGAAGAATGCGAAGTCGCAGGCGGGATTGTCAGTTTCGGCGATCAAAGTGCGACATTTGGCGAACTGGCAGCGGGTGCCGCTGACCAATCGCCTCCTGATCCCGCACCGATAAGGCCGGAAGCGCCTAATGCCGCGGTTCCAGCCGTGCCGCAGATTGGAATTGATGAGGGCAGTTCCAGCTCCGCTCCTGATTTCCCGCGCATTGATCTGCCTTCCAAGGTCGATGGCAGTTTTACTTTTGCCAGCGATGTGCGTCTGCCCGGCATGGTCTATGCTGCGATCCGCCACGGCCCGAACAATGGCAGCGAGCTGACTGGCTTCAATGAAGACGGCGCGACGAGCATTCCCGGAATTGTCGGTGCGGTAAAGACCAAACGGTGGCTCGCAGTGGCAGCAACAGCATGGTGGACCGCCGAACAGGCGCTCGATGCACTGGCGCCGCAATTCACAGCCAGCTTTCCGGTAAACAGCGACGATATTGATGCGCGCATGGACACATTGCTGAATGGCGGCGACAGTTTTCTGATCGCTGAAACCGGATTTGGTGAAGAGGGAATGACGCGCGTTGATATTGCGCGCCGTTATGAGGTTGAGCCCACCCACGCGGCTCCGCTTGAAACGGCCAGCGCGGCGGCGCGTTACGCTGATGGGCGCCTGGAGTTATGGATCGCGAGCCAAGCGCCTGAGCAGGCGCGCGCCGCCGCGGCAAAGGCGGTTGGACTTCGAACAGAGGATGTCGCGCTTTATCCCATGCCCGCAGGTGGCAGTTTTGATGCCCGGTTGGAACATGACCACGCGATTGAGATTGCGCATATCGCCAAGAACCTTGGCAAATCGGTTCAACTGACATGGAAACGCCGCGAAGAAATGATCCGATCGCGCCCGCGCCCGCCCGTCTACACACTGCTCGGCGCGCAATTGGCACCCGGCGGCAGCGGCGCGATTGATGCACTGAAATTGCGAATTGCAACTCCGCCTTCGGCGCATGAATTTGGTCGGCGTCTGTTCGGTAATCTCACATCATGGGCCGCTATCCGGGAGACTGCGGGCCAAAAAGATGCGCTGGCCTGCGAAGGGTCTGTGCCGCCCTATGAATTGCCGAGCGTAACGGTGCGCCATATCCCGGTTGAGACCGGCCAACCGGTTGGTCGGGTGCGCGGCAACTCCCATGTTCCAGCAGCCTTTGCGATTGAGAGTTTCATTGACGAAATCGCGGCGCAATCTGGGCGTGAGCCGCTCTCGTTTCGGATGTCGATGCTGGGGTCTGACATTCGGCTGGCCGCCTGCCTTCAGCGCGCCGCATCCATAGCGCAGTGGAATGGCGGTGTGAACCAAAGCGGCCAGGGCATCGCTTGTCATCGAATCGGTGGTCCAGAAACCGGCGCGCGCATCGCCTGTGTTGCCACCGCGCGGCAGGGCGAAGGCGGCGTGCGTGTTACTCGGCTTTCTGCAGCAGTCGATATCGGACGAATCATCAATCTCGACATTGCACGTCAACAAATCGAAGGCGGACTGCTGTTCGGCCTAGGCATCGCGCTAGGCAATGCTCTCAGAATCCGCGGCGGACTTCCAACCAGCTTCGACTATGCCGATCTTGGGCTTCCGGCGCTTTCCGATTGCCCGGATATAGAAATCGATTTTATCCCAAGCGAAGCCGCTCCCGCCGATCCAGGGGAATTGGGCACCGCGGTCGCATCGCCTGCGATTGCGAATGCACTGTTTTCCGCCACCGGCCTTAGATTGCGACGCCTGCCCTTACTGTCTGGCGGGTTATGACCCGAACATTCGCCTCTTATTCAGTTTTGAGAGTATTATGACTTGGCAACCTCAAATTCTCCCGACTGATCACGCGCCGGTAAAGAGCGGGTTGATCGGTGTTTTGCTCGTCAATCTCGGCACGCCCGACGCGCCCGATCCTGCATCGGTAAAGCGCTACCTCAAGCAGTTTTTGTCTGATCGCCGGGTCATCGAAATCCCACCAGTTGCTTGGCAGCCGATCCTGCGCGGCATTATTTTGAACACCCGCCCGAAGAAGAGTGCGGTCGCTTATTCTAAAGTTTGGACTGATCGCGGCTCGCCGCTGGCGGATATCACTGCGCGTCAGGCAGGGGCGCTTGACGAACAAATGGCAGCGAGTGCGCCAGAGGTGATCGTCGATTACGCGATGCGTTATGGTTCACCCTCGATTGAACAGCGAATGACGGAAATGATCGATAAAGGGTGTGACCGTATCCTGATCGCGCCAATGTATCCGCAATATTGCGCGGCGACGACGGCAACCGTTTTTGATGAAGTTGCGCGGGTTATGGGCGCCTTGCGCTGGCAACCAGCTTTGCGCTTTCTACCGCCCTATCATGATGACCATCTGTATATAGATGCGCTGGCAAACGACTTGAGCAGGCAAGTTGGCTCCCTATCCTTCCGTCCCCAGACCATGCTGCTCAGCTTTCACGGAATGCCTCAGCGCACGCTGGAAAAGGGCGATCCTTATCACTGCCATTGCCAAAAGACCGCGCGTTTGCTGCGTGAACGGCTGATCGGTCGACGCGAATTTGATGGGGTGCGGTTTGAAACCAGCTTCCAATCGCGGTTCGGTCAGGCACAATGGCTGGAGCCCGCGACTGACACCACGTTGATTGCCGAAGGCGCGAAGGGCACAAAGCGGTTGGTCGTGGCTGCTCCCGGCTTTGCTGCGGATTGTGTCGAGACGCTGGAAGAGCTCGCGCTAGAAGGGCGTGATCAATTTGTCGAAGCGGGCGGTGAGCAATATGCCGTGCTCGATTGTCTCAATGTGTCAGAAAGCGGCGTTCAAATGATCGATGGGATTATCCGGCGAGAGCTTTTAGGCTGGATTTGAGCTTGCGATCAATGACGGCAAATTGGACGGTTCGGTCCTATAAACCGCATCGGTTGGCGGTCTACTTACACTATGGTAAGTTGCATTGCCGATACGCAAATACGCCTTAATCAACCTGCCCGGAGCACGCCCCAATGGCCACTCTCGCCCAATCGCAATCTGACAAGCCGAAATCCGGCGATACAGTGGTGTCAACATTCAATCACTGGAGCGAAGGCGTACCTTCCGAAGCGGATATTGCACATATTCCGGGTGATGCTGGATGGCCGATTGTTGGTAGCACCTTCAAACAGCTCGCCGATCCGCATGCCTTCGCCAATGGCAGGATTGACGCCTATGGAAAGGTCTACAAAACCCGTTCATTTGGCGGTTGGAACGTTGCACTCGTCGGTGCAGAAGCGAATGAGCTGGTCCTGTTCAATAAGGAGAAGATTTTCTCCAGCGAGCAGGGTTGGGGACCCGTACTCGACCTGTTGTTCCCGCGCGGATTGATGCTGCTGGATTTCGATCATCACCGTATCGATCGCCGCGCCTTGTCTATCGCTTTTAAGCCAGGCCCGATGCGGCATTATTCCGGCGCACTCAATTCCGGGATCTCGCGCGAAGTGGCCAATTGGGAAGGGCCGATGGAGTTCTATCCAGCTATCAAGAAGCTGACGTTAGACCTTGCCGCTGACAGCTTTCTTGGCATTCCTTGGGGACCTGAGGCGGATAAAATCAACAAGGCCTTTGTCGATATGGTGCAGGCCTCGGTCGCGCCGATCCGTACACCTTTGCCCTTCACCAAGATGAAGCGCGGCGTCGATGGCCGCGCCTTCCTGGTCGAGTTTCTAACGAAAGAAACCGAAAAGCGGCGCAAGGAAGGCGGCGGGCAGGACATGTTCAGCCAATTTGCCACCGCCACCCGCGAAGACGGCGAAATGCTGCCTGTCGATGAAGTGGTCGATCACATGAATTTCCTGATGATGGCGGCGCATGACACGATAACATCGTCAGCGACTTCGCTCATTTTTCAACTCGCTACCAATCCTGAATGGCAGGAGAAAGTGCGTGAGGAGATTATGGCGGTAACCGGCGGTCCCGATGGAGAGGGTAAGCCGCGCTCCCTCGACTATGGTGATATGGGCAAACTTGAACTTACGGAGATGGTATTCAAAGAAGCGTTGCGAATGATCCCTCCCGTGCCGTCTATGCCGCGCCGTGCAATTAAGGAATTTGAATTTGGCGGTTATCGCATTCCAGCGGGGCAGATGGTTGGAATAAACGTCCACTGGACCCACCATTCAGAAGAATATTGGGAAAATCCGTGCACATTTGATCCGATGCGATTCACGCCGGACAAGGTGAAGGCACGGCACAAATATGCATGGGTGCCGTTTGGCGGCGGTGCGCATATGTGTTTGGGACTGCACTTTGCATATATGCAAATCAAAGTATTGCTTGCGCAGATATTGCAAAGCTATCGGATTGAAGCAGCAGAAGGCTATTCACCCGATTGGCAGGCATGGCCAATACCTCAGCCCAAGGATGGACTGAAAATAGAGTTCAAAAGACTGTAAGTTCCGCTCGAAAATGGCAGGCGCTGTTTCACGCTTGAGGCGTCACAAAGGCCGGATGACCGCCCGCACCGACGCGACTTTTAGGTCGCGAGAGTGAGGACGTCGCGCGCCCGATGGCGTGTGGAAAACAGCAGCACTTTCAAAAATCCCATGCAATGCCCTCTCTCTCCCAATCGCCATAGCGAGTGGGAGAGAGCTTGCGTGGCTCTTCCTTCATCGGGTCCACCGCCTTGGGTTCGGGCGGAGAGTCATTGGTCCAATGCGCGGGCTTCTTGAACGCTTTTGCGGTTTCGGTTTTTTTCTTTGTCATACAGGAATACCAATGCGCGCGCTGGCGCTTGGTTTCAAGCGGAGTTAGAGGCGAACGCCATGCCACAGATTTCAGGACTTCCCGCGCGCCGCGCTGCGCTCAAATTACTCGATGCTGTTTTACGTCGGGGTGAGACGCTCGAACAGGCGGCGGGGCTGGCCCTGCGCGACATGCACAAACCCGCCGATCAGGCGCTGGCCCGCGCCATTGCGGGGGAGGCTTTGCGCTGGTTGACTGATATCGATGCGCTAATCGACAGTGCTACGAATAAGCGGCTGGCGGACGACGTGAAGGCTCGAATTGTGCTACGATTGATGTTGGCGCAGTCGCTGCGACTCGACACGCCACCGCATGCGGTGATCGGGACTTGTCTGCCGCTTTTGACTGGCGGGCCGCGAAGGCTTGCGCATGGTGTGTTTTCAACGCTGATGAAACGCGAAGTGTCGCTACCCGATATGCCAACACTGCCAGATGCCGTGCGGGAACGCTGGGGCGACAGGGCCGAAGCCATAGCGCCCGGATTGGCACTCCCACCCGAGGTTGATCTGCATATCAAAGACGCAAGCCAGACGGCGAATTGGCAAGCGAAGCTGGGCGGAGCCAGTCTTGCTGCGGGCCATGTTCGCGTGCCGCGCGGCACACCGATTGAAAAGCTGGAGGGTTATAAGGAGGGCGCTTGGTGGGTTCAGGATCTCGCCGCGACGATTCCGGCAGCCATGTTAGGGGTCGCGCGCGGGCATGCGCTGGATTTGTGCGCTGCGCCCGGTGGCAAGACAATGGCGATGGCGGCGGCAGGATGGCAGGTTACTGCGCTTGATCTCAGCAAGAGGCGGCTCGACACGCTTAAGAGCAACCTCAAACGCACCGAGCTGAAGGCCTCGCCCATTCGCGCTGATGCGTTGAAATGGGAGCCCAAGCATAGATATGACGCGATCCTGCTGGATGCGCCGTGCACCGCCACTGGTACCACTCGCCGTCACCCTGATGTGCTGCACCGCATCGGCCCGCGCCAAATTGCCGAAATGGTCGAAATCCAGCGCGCTTTGATTGAAAAGGCCGCAGCGTGGCTAAAGCCAGATGGGGTTTTTGTTTACGCGGTGTGTACCCTCGAATCTGAGGAAGGTGAGGAGCAAGCCGCGTGGGTCAATGAGACATGCGGCCTCGAAGCTCAGCCCATCACCGCCGAGGAATTGCCCGCCGGATTGCAGCCAACGGCAGAAGGCTGGGTTCGCACCCACCCCGGCCAGCTAGCAGAACATGGTGGGCTGGACGGGTTCTTTGTTGGAAGGTGGCGCAAGTGCTGATCAACTATTCCGATCGCAAGGTGATCACAGCGCAATCTCTCTCTAACTGAGTAACAATGAACAAGGCAGATGTGTCTGATCGCGCTTGAAGGGTGAGCTGGAACGGCGTGCCCAATTCAACATAGCGATTGAACTCCATTTCGCCGCCTGCAATCTGGATGACAGAATTGTCCGTCAGCAGACACAGGGCCTGTCGAGCGGCTTCGACCATATGCACGGAATTGACGTGATCGCCCGACCCGCCAAGCATCGGATTGCCGGGTGACAAGCCATTGTCGCGTGTCACCAGTGCCGAGACATAGGGTTGGTCAGGGCTATTCAGCTGAGCAACCAAAGAGCATTCGCGTGATCCGATCCCGATCATTTCTGGCGACGCATACTCAAAAGATGCATCTTGAAGCTGAATGCCAGCCTCTTGTTCAGCCCGCTCCTTTGCCTTGCCGCGCCACTCTTCGAAATTGCGATTGCGAAAGACAACACCGCGCCCATGCATCTTTGCGATTTCCCGGTCGGCATCATCGAACAAAGTGATGAGGTAACTTTCGGTATCGCCAATATTCTCCCGGCCATAGGTTCCGTGCGCGGCCATGCCCGATTGTTGATCGCCGCATTGCCAATCGGTCCAGGTGAGCGCGGACCATTGCCCGGCCTCCATTTCGCCAATCGCCATTATGGCACCGATGCTAGCCCAGAAATTCTGAGCCTGAATGACCACCGGATGACGCGAGCCAAGCGCCAACCAAGGCCAGTCTTCATCATTGGTTGAGCACTTGAAATCCACCGTCCCATCGGGGTTGATGACATGCTCTTTCGTGTAGGAACGCGAGAACTGTTTCGCCATCTGGCCCCTCCAGCAGACGTTTGATTAACCCTTCACCTTGTCCTGAAAACTCTTGCGCAGCTTCATGATTTTGGGCGGAATCACGGCCAGGCAATAGGGGTTTCGTTGTCCTTCGCCTTCCCAATATTCCTGATGATAGCCTTCTGCTGGATACCAGGTCGCTGTTTGCTCATCGCCGCTTAGACCTTCGATCGTGGTGACCGCTGTGCTGCTATTGTCGGCATTCCAACGACCAATTGCGGCCTCTGCCTCGGAAGATTGCGCTGCGGAAAGTGGGAAGATTGCGCTGCGATATTGCGTCCCGACATCGCCGCCCTGCCGGTTAAGCTGGGTTGGATCATGCGTGCCAAGGAACACGTCGTAGACCTCAGGCAGGCTGATCACCGCTGGATCGAATGTCACCCGGATACCTTCGGCATGGCCTGTCTGGCCGGTGCAAACCTCTTTGTAGGTCGGATTCGGTTTTGTGCCGCCAATATAGCCGCTTTCGACCTCAGTAACACCGATCACATCGCGGAACACCGCTTCGGTGCACCAAAAACATCCGCCTGCAATAATTGCTTGTACCATCTGTTTGGTTTCCATGTACTTGGCCTCCCTTTTCGATAAACGACATAGGGAGACAGTCGGGGATTGCCAGTGGGCACAGCCTACTTCGTCCTGCACCTTGTCATCGCTCCGGCACAGAGTAAGGATAATGACTCATGAATTTATATTGAGAGGTCCAATCCCATGAAGCTTCCCTTTCTTGCGCCGATTACTGCGCTTGCTGCTGGCACAGCACTGTTCACCATTGCCAGTCCAGCTGCTGCGGACGGCCTTACCGATGCGGCAACCCCTAGTCTTGAAGACGTGCTCGCACATGAGCGCCGCGATGATGACCGTGTTCGCGATCAATATCGACGCCCGGCAGAAACACTCGCATTCTTTCAAGTTGAACCGACCATGACAGTGGCTGAATATGGTCCTGGGGGCGGTTGGTATACGCGCGTTCTGGCACCCTATCTGATGCCTGCAGGTCAATATGTTGCATTCAACGCAAACAGCGACGCGCGCCAATATCGCACGCGTGCACAGGAAGCCCGTTCGAAGGCTTGGACAGAGACATTCAAAACAGGCCTTGCCGAAGGAATGGGTATTGAGGCCGATGATGTGGTCGCATTTGAAACCGACGAAATGCCCGAAGATGTCGTAGGGACAGTCGACCGTGTGTTGATCTTCCGTTCGATGCATGGCCTGAACATTGGCAACAATGCCGATGAAGTTTTGGGTGCAGCTCGTATGATACTGGCAGATGATGGCATGGTTGGCGTTGTCCAACACCGTGCGCCCGAGGGTGCAAGTTATGATGATTACGGCGCACGTCAGCGCGGCTATATGCGCAAGGCTGATGTGGTCGCGATCTTCGCTGCCAATGGTTTTGAACTTGTGGCTGAAAGCGAAATAAACGCCAATGCCGGAGATCCTGCCAACTGGGAACGCGGCGTATGGACTTTGCCTCCGGTTCTGGCGACCGGCGAAGATGATCCGCGCCGTAGCGAATATCTCGCCATCGGTGAAAGCGACCGCATGACACTGCTTTTTAAGAAGGCGGACTAAGTGCGCTGCGTCTGAAAGGAATATCATGATTAGGTCATTTACACTCGCATTGGTCAGTGCTGCTGTTCTGGCTGCCTGCGCGCCCGAAATCGAAGCGGTAACAGAAAGCACAGAAGCCCCAGCAATCAACGAGGTGTTGGCTGAAGTGCTGGCAGCCGAGCTGCGGGTGGAGGACAAGGCCCGCGACACCTTTCGGCATCCGGCAGAAACGCTGGCTTTTTTCCAAGTCGAACCGACCCATACGGTGATCGAATATGCTCCCGGGGGTGGTTGGTATACTCGGGTCTTGGCTCCTTACGTCCAGGAAACCGGATCCTATATCGCAGTTGGGTTTCCGCCTGAGGCGGCAGCTAGTATCAGCGCCGATTTCGTAGAGGTCGTGCGTGAAGGCGGTGAAACGTTCTCTGCGCGGCAATCCGAAGCACTAAGTCTTCCGGCGGAGAAGCTACCGTTCCATTTCTCCAATGTCTTTCCCGAAGAGCTGATTGGCACAGTTGATCGGGTGCTGATGATCCGCATGATGCACAATCTGCAGCGTTGGGGGATCGCCGATAGTGAAATTGAAACGCTGCATGCAGCGCTAAAACCTGACGGACTGTTCGGCGTGGTTCAGCACCGCGCCAAAGCCGATGCGACCGATGAATTTGCCGATGGCAATCGCGGTTATCTGCGCGAGATAGATTTGATCGCATTCTTCGAGAGTAAGGGCTTTGAATTAGTCGATAGTAGCGAAGTGAATGCCAATCCTAATGATCCAACAGATCACGAGAATGGTGTTTGGGCATTGCCGCCCAGTTTTGCTGGTGGTGACGAAGATCGTGAGGCTTTTGCCTCAATAGGTGAAAGCGATCGCATGACACTGCTTTTCAAAAAGGCGGACTAAGCATAAGGGGCGGCGCATGATGAAACTCACTGTTGCCGCCCTACAGCTTGAACTTGGCCGACCGGATGATTCGGCCAATATTTCGGCAGTCGCGGCTCTGGTCGAAGAGGCTGCTGCAAAGGGAGCTAAGTTGGTGCTCCCGCCGGAATTATTTTCTGGTCCTTACTTCTGCCGCGAAGAAGATGAGGCACTGTTCGCACTAGCCCGACCACCAGCGGAACATCCCAGCGTCATCGCGATGCAGGAACTCGCCGCGCGGCTTAAGGTGGCGATCCCGGCCAGTTTCTTCGAACGCGACGGACACCATTACTATAACAGCTTGGCCATGATTGGTCCGGATGGTGCAGTGATGGGAACCTATCGCAAAAGCCATATTCCCGATGGTCCAGGATATGAGGAAAAGTACTATTTCCGCCCAGGCAATGACGGGTTCAAAGTGTGGGACGTCCCCTCCGATAACGGCAAGACTGTGCGTATTGGCGTCGGCATTTGTTGGGACCAATGGTATCCGGAATGCGCGCGTGTGATGGCGTTAAAAGGCGCAGAGATGCTGCTCTATCCCACTGCAATTGGGTCCGAACCCTATGACACCGATCTCGACACCAGCCGTACGTGGCGGCGCGCGATGATCGGCCATGCGGTATCAAACTGCATGCCGGTGGTGGCTTCGAACCGGATTGGGGTTGAAGGTGAACAGAGCTTTTACGGCCATTCCTTCATCGCTGACGAATGGGGTGATCTGGTCGAAAGTTTCGAGGCGGATGAAGCAGGTGTGTTGGTATCGACCCTCGACTTGCAGCGGGCCGCAACTCACCGCGCGGGGATGGGCTTCTTCCGCGATCGACGACCGCAGCTCTATGGCCGTATCGCTGAGGATATCTAGTAGGTTTGAGCAGCACTTATCTGATTGCGCTGGGATGCAACCGACGCCACCACCTCTACGGCGATCCTCGCAGCGTTGTGCGCGCGGCAATGGAGGAATGCGCGGCGCTTGGCACGGTGATCGCGCGTTCAGCGGTGATGAATTCTGCCCCGATGGGAGCCGCGCAGCGACGCTTTGCCAATGTCGCTTGTCTGATAGACAGCGAATATGACCCGCTCGCCTTGCTTGCCGGGTTCAAACGGTTGGAACGTGAATTTGGCCGCCGACCGGGCAAGCGCTGGGGCGACCGAGTGTTGGACTGCGACATCATCATGTGGAGCGGCGGCACATATTCCTCTTCTATCCTGTCCATCCCGCATCAGGAATTCCGGCAACGCAGTTTTGTGCTGCACCCGGCAATCCAAATTGCTGCCGACTGGCGCGACCCGGTAACAGGACTGAGCATCCGCCACCTTGCTGCGCGCCGACGCTGAGGGCATAAGAAAACGCCCCACCGGTTTCCCGGCAGGGCGTTTCAGAAAGTACCAGAGGACCAGTCTGAACTTAAGCGGCGGCTGCCTTGCGGCGGCGGCGGCCAAGGCCAAGGGCGACTAGAGCCAAACCGAGCAGGCCAAGCATGCCGGGAGCCGGCACTTCAGCAAAATCCGGATTTCTGCGGATGTAATCGCCGCCAACAATCGGGTTGCCCCAGTTTGCCCAAAGATTGAACCGATTGCCGCCGACAATCAATTTTTCAGGGTGACGGGGGTCGCTTGAGACCTGTTCTGGATTGCCGCGGATAATCCGCGTACCGTTGATTGAGTCGAGCATGGCTGTGAAGGTTGGGTTGGCGCCACCTTCAAAATTGGCGAAATCACTACTGGTGAATGTTGCGTCGATCTTATTGCCGACCCAACTGCCTGTTTGAGCCTCGGTATCGATAGTCAGCACATCACCGCCGCTGAATGTGTATTCAAAGATCGCTGCTGATGCAGGCGTTGCAGCGACCATGCTGCCAGCGGCAAGCGCAATTGCAGCGGTTTTAATGAACTTACTCATAGTTTATCCCCGTTAGTATCTCATCTGTCGGGAACGTTGGATCGTTCGCCATCAGGTTCAATCAATTTGGTAAAAACTGGGTAGCAAATGCTGTGCCAGATTGACTGAAAGTCACCATTTCTACCGCTCCTATTGGTTAACGGAAAAAGGGCATTATACGGCTTTGTAAGAATCTCCGACGGTTCTTCAGATAAAAACGGGCCGTTAAGCATCTGCAGTTAAATGGCAGTGCTATGGCTATTAGAACATCTCATTGGAAATTGGGTGCCGCTGCCGTGCTCATCCTTACCCCAGCCCTTGCAGGTTGTGACACTGGACCAAGCGATCCCTTCGCTGCCGCACAAAAGGCATTGTCTAGCAGCGAACCGCGCACCGCTCTTGATTTAGTAGGGCAGGCGATTGCCGCAGACCCAGACAATCCCGCCATCCGCATTGTGGCCGGGGATATTGCCATGGCGCTTAGCCAGCCCGATCGCGCCATTGCAGAATATGGGCGCGTGGCTGAAAGTGCCGAGCAATATTCGTTGGCTCGCGCCAAATTGGCCGATGCGCAAGTTACGGGCAATTATTTGCAAGCCGCACAGGAGATTGTCGAAAACCTCACTATGGACAATTCTATGGCGTTCACGGCTGCGGTCGGATTCTATTTTGCCAAAGGGGATGCTGATGCAGGGTTTGCATTGCTGGACGAAGGACTCACAAAATTTCCGGATGACCCTCGGCTGATCACACTCGATGCTGAACGGATTTGGGCCCGAGGTCAGGCCCATGAGACATTTGCCCGGCTTGAACCTGTCCTTGCTCGGCGCCCTGCGATTGCACAGGCACATCTATTTGCAGGTCAATTGCGGATTGGTTTGCGCGATATTTCAGAGGCGCAGGAGCATTTTGAGCTTGTATTGAATGTGCATCCTGCAAACCAAACAGCGATGCTGGCTATGGCGGCAATTGCGCAGGATCGCGGTGACACTCAAGAAGCCAGCAACTGGATCAACAAAGCAAACCAAACTGGAACACCGCATCCGATTGGTCTGCTGTTCTCAGCTCAAATGGCGTATGACGCCGGTGATATTTCGCGCGCATTTGAACTGATTGAACTCGCCCCTGCCATCTATTCTCGTGAACCTGAGTTTGCTCGCCTGAGTGGGTTCATTGATGCTGCGCGTAATCAACATGCGATGGCAGCCTTGGCTCTGGGCGATTATGTCGAAATGACCGGCGGCGATCCGCTTGCACGGCAAGTTCTGGCGAACAGTCTGGCAGAGCAAGGTAAGTTTGCCGAAGCTTGGGCGGCGATTGGGTCGGTTGTTGAACACCCGCAAATGGACGGGACAGGCCTGTTGCTTGCACTGCGATTGGCTGAGCAAACGAGCAACGGCGACGCCGCTCGCATCCGCGCGATGATCGAACGCCGCGATGCTGCACCGTCGATTGCAGTGCAAATGCGCGAAGCGGGTGCTGCAATCCGCGCTGGCGATTGGGCCAAAGCCGACCAAATTTATGCGCCCTTGATTGAAGGTGATGGAAAAACTAATCCGGCGCTTTTGAACAATGCTGCTGCGGTAAAGACCAAACTAGATGATCATGATGCCGCCGTTGCACTTGCCCGGCGGGCATTGGCGGAAGCGCCAAACAGTCCAGAAATCATGGATACTTTAGGCTGGGCGCTCTGGCAGAAGGGCGGCTCTGCGTCCGAAGCACGCGCGCTGATTGACAGGGCTCGCCAAGGTTCCCCGGGCAACCGCGAAATAAGCGAGCACTGGGCAGTTGTTAGCGCAAACTAATGTGAAGCAGCGCGCATGCCGCTCCGTTAAATACACTAGATTGCAAGACATGTAATCGAGTGTCTTGACCCGGAGCCGCACCCTGCCTAGGTGAGCGCTCCGATCGTGAGGTCCAATCAGACCAAACGCACCCTATGGGGGCCCTTAGCTCAGTCGGTAGAGCAACTGACTTTTAATCAGTAGGTCGCTGGTTCGAACCCAGCAGGGCTCACCATTATATCAATAGGTTAAGAGCAACCCGGAACGCGATGATCATATCGTGTCCGGCTGGTGTCCGGTTGAATTTTTCGTAAGCTACATGACCGTTTCAATTTATGAGATGAACCCGCCATATTGCTGGGGCGACAGCTGGGGACTCGACGAAACTGTTGCAACAAAATCTCCCGTCATGTGGGAAATAGCTGCATGGAATCTTGCAGCTGCCGCTTCGGTCTTTTCCGCCTCAAGAATCATTGTCATATGGGTAAAACGCAAAATTTTACGGTCCAAATCAAGCGGCTGAACTGCACAGCAAATAAGCCGTCCAGAACGTCCGTAAAGGGTCGTTATAGCGGACTGTCTGATTCTAGCTGATCGGCAAGTAAAGCCGACTGTCCGCCAACGGCCCAATCTGAGCCAGCGTTCGATGACCGAGACTGGGGGTGAAAGCGGACGCACACTAACGCTACTCAAAGGCATCCGCTTGTCGACGCGTTTCAAATGGATAGAGTTCGAGAAAATCCGCACCGTTTACTCTCTGATTTTTCACTGGATACACAGCTTCTACTCTTGCTTTCATGAATATATTGAGCGATCTCTTGAAGCATTGTCGGACAAGCATTTTCGTTCGAATACACTTGGGGGATAAGCTTCGTGGTGAAGGTGGATGTGCAGCGCATACTGACTGCTGAATTAATTGACGCATATTGAACGTATTGCTGCGACGAAGAGACCATTCAGTTATATCACACAAATCTTGTTGCCGAGATCGAGTTTCTGGATGAGCTTGAGTTTGATCAACGGATCGCTACATCTTCGATCAAATCGCACCTTTTTCTTCCAGAATCCCCACTTCTTGATCTCCAATCGTCGTATGGGCCATTTGACGAACTAGATGAAATAGCACTAGCGAAATTGATTCATTGGCACTTCTGGCAACGCGTTCGCAAGAGCTTGGGTAACGAGGCGCACAGTGATGCGGACCTTAGCGCCTGGTTATCATCGGAGCTGCTTTCAACCGAGGTGCAGGAACCGGAAGATGGCGTGTTGAGCAAAGGTGATCCTGAAGTGCTCGCCAAAGAAGCCGCAGTGCACGTTGCTCAATATATAGTCACCCATTTCCCAGAGATTGTTCGATATATCACTCTGGCAAGCGCGAAGTCTAAGGCTCTTGGATACCGAGAACTGCGCTCCGTTGGGAAACTAGATGCCCCCATTGAGGTGATATTCGGTGCCAGCCGGGCGTTGTTGGGTGATGCTGGAGGGAGGGATCTGAGCGGGAACTTGAAAATCGCCGAAGAAATCGGATCTCTTGCTGGAGTAGCGAAATGGAGGCCTATTATCTTGATGCTGGACCGCTCCAATGGTTGATCGAGAGTGGTTTATTCGCGCAGTTCAAAGCCCTGGCTGCGGTTCTTAGTAAAATTGAGACTGCATTGTGACGGCCTCTGGATTGGCAGGGTTATTGACCCCAAAGCTGATAGATGACTTTTGGGGGTATTGTGGAGATCAGGAAACTATCGACTTCGCGGGCACCAACCTGCTTGCGGAACTATCTTTTCTAGAAGAGTTTAGAGTCGATCGAAGGCTGGCTCTATCCACGGTAGAAGTCTTCATTTTTCTGACAGATTCGCCGTTGCTAGAAATTGAGAGCAAAGTTCAGTCTTTCGGTGCTGACGCAATACGTTCTTTGGCCGTCTTGCTGCAGTTGGAGTTTATCGAACGGATTAGAAATGAGGCTGGCTGGGTTGCTGTGCCTCGTCCGCGGTTAAGGCAGATCTTGACGGCTCTTATTGTTGCAAAAGCCTCTGGTGAAGCACCTGATTCTCTTGAGATAGAGGCTGATCGAAGCGTTCTTACCGATGCACAGGCTGCCCGGGTGGCCCGTTACGTCAACGAGTCTTACCCAGAGGTGGCAAGATATATTTTTCTAACCAAACGGCGGGCCATTGACCATGGTTATAAGGACGGACGCTTAGTCGGGGGCTTGCGAGAGCCTGCCACGTTGCTTGAGCGCTGCCGTCGAAGCCTGATCGGTGTGGCTGGATCGAAAGATTGGCGAAGTACAATAAAAATTGTCAATCAAATCGTTGCTCTTTTAGAGGACTCCGAATGAATATCTACTTCCTAGATACGAACGCTCTCATCTGGTTGATCGAAAATGGACTGTTTGAGCAGTCATATCTCCGCTGAACACCATCAATTGTGCCGTGCAGAGCACGCTTTGGGGTGCTGTCAGTCTAATCGCAACTTGTCTCTGGCCGGCGCAGCTATCCCTTATCCGACCTCAGCTCAGGCCATGAGTTGAAATAGCGAAACGGACTGGCTGGTTTGCGCGGTCTGGGTATCGCATCGCCCTACTCTCGCAGCCTCAATCGTCAATCAGGTACATTTGCTCTGACAGTGCCCCCAGCATACCGGCAAGCCGCAAGCCTTCGTCAATGGGCTTGGACAAGAGTTTGCAATCCATACGCATCTCATAGATGCGAACTTATTTGGATATGATATTTTTTCATATCAATATATCATAATGATGCAATCAATTAGCCCGTCACAATCCTCATGATTCCAGTCTATTTCAGATTTATTATTGCCAGCATTACTTTTTTAGTATCTACTAAAAATGGCTGGGATTCGCAAATACTCTCAATGAAAAAATTTCATGAGTGCAAATTTTCTGGGGGCATCATGACAAATCCAAATCAGCAAATTATTAAAGATGCATGGGCTAGACTTTGGAATAAGACCAAATATCCCAACTATTATCTTCCCACTGCGATCCTCAACGGAATCAAGGCAAATGGTGTTGTCGTTTCTCCGTTAGGCGATTTGGAGTTCGCGGAGTTGGGCCCCTTCGCCTTGTTCAAGAAACCCGTGGTTGGGTCGATCTCTTTGGATTTCACCAACAATGTGATCAACGGCCTCCAGACCATGTCCGATCAGGGAATCGAAGTCGCCAAAAACGGACTTAGCTTTACCGCAACTGTCGGGGTTCAGTCGCTCAATTCTACCGGCGACTTCAGGGTGGACGCCACGGGCCTTAGCGTTTGCGCGGTGGATTCGGTCTGGGCGCTTGGCCAAGTGTTTCATCCAGAGATCGAAGCAGTAACCGATCCGAACAATGACCCAGGCATTCAGCAAGCCAAGAGCTATCGAAGCCAGCTTCTCGCACAGGGGCCACATGGGCAGGCGCTTGTCGGAACGTATTACGACAACAACGACGTCTACAATGACATCGCAAACGACCCCAGGACGACTTTCAATTACAACTGGCCAAGCATGCAGACGACCGGCCTTGACCCGAGCGGGAACAAGGTATCAGTCAACAGCAAGATTCTGTCTCAGCAAACAACATCGGCCGCCCAGAACCCGTCAAGCAGCACCGATGTCGTAGGATATGACGCCTTCAACCTTCACTCGTACATCTCGCAGGGTTTGATGATCAAATCCATCGATGACAAGATTGACAAGCTGACGAACCCATACGGAAAAGGCCCTTACCCACCCGCTGTCCAGGCCCAGCTCGACAAGCTGCACAAAGCGCTCGATGCGACCTTCATTTTTGGCGAAAACACCAAACCGGTAACGGGCGATAAGGCAGAGGGTAATGGGATGAGCGTTGATGCGGTTATGCTCAACGTCAAGAACAACACGCCGATAACGTCCTCTCCGCTGAGTTCTACATACATGCCCGGAATGTCGCTGACAGAACTCGTCAAAGATGACGAGGACGAGAAGTATCGCGAGGCGATGAGCCGTGCTGAAGAGCTCACGCTGGAGTTCTACGAAAAGCGAGAAACTGATCCGGAATTCCGCGCCGAGACAACTACTCCGGTGCACGGCGCATATTCTCTAGTAATCCCGGTTCCCACGATGTCGATTTCAGGAGTCATCAGCATCTCAGGCGGGAAGCTCAACGTGACGATTACGAATGTTTCGGCGAGCAGCCCGAGCCTCACCTACAATCTGAAGGCTGCGGACGGAGGATCCGGCCTCTTCACCGAAGTCGTGAGCCACTACGCAAAGGCCAGCTATATCCACAAACTCGCTCAGCAAAAGGCAAATTCCACGCTGAACTCCGCAAAGTTGAAATCGTACATGACGGACCGGATCAACCAGTCGATCAACAAAATTTTCGGCTAGTATTTATGAACTTATAGCTGGGGGGCTATGACATGAGTAACTTCGATATCGCACTGGGATTGAGCCAGGCGGCGATGAACCAGATTTCGGATGGTTTCTATCAACGCGGCAAGGATACGATCTACAAAGGATCGGTCACGAAAGATGACGTTGAGATCGACTGGGCGGCGCTGAGCGCACCAGTCTTTGACCTGTCACCGCCCTCGCAGGCAGACGCACAGCAGATCGTGGAGACTTGTGACCTTGAGGGCAAATACCCGCATCTCCATGCGTTGGCGGCTGCGCAACCTGAGACAAAGCAGCACGTTGCAAAATTCATGACGAGCGCGAGCAATGCGTTTTCTTTCACGATCAAGCAACTCCAACTCACTTTTAAAAAAACGATAACAATCACAGTGCCGCTAGTTGCGCGTGGCACCATCAGCAATTCCAATAATGTGACGCAGATGAACCTTTTGGGCGTGTCAATAACGGTGGAAGGCTCAGTCAATCAGGCGCTGGTCAACAAATTACTGATCCCGGAAATGACGAAAATCCTGGCGGGAATGTTGAACGGTTTCCAGATCCCGCCGCTGCAGATTGAAGGCTTGAGTATTGGAGCCACTAATGCCGCTGTAACAGGGGGTAAGATCGTCATATTCGGCAATCTTTCCAGCAATCCCACGGCACCTTCAATTGATGGTTTCAGTCTACCGGGAACAGATTTCTTCGCGCTCCTCGATGCCCGGGCTCTCACTGCACAAGTCAACAATACTGTTGGAGGAAAGACTTTCGGTCCGAAGGGATCAAAGGATGTCGGGATTGGTACGGCCGAGTATCATGCGACGGTCGCCATTTCCAATCCTGTCGCAGCAATGGAGGGCAACGACCTTTCGATCAACATGGCCTTGACCGGTTCGGCAGGCGCTGGAGTCAAGATTGGTTGCACAGAGCCTGGCATTGGCTTTAACGTTTACGCCAAGCCTGATCCTACCGTTTCCTGCGCGCTGGCAATCAACGGCTCTGCGATATCGGTCCACGCGACCTCATGCAGTAGCTTTGCCAGTATAGTAACGCCAAGCGGCGTGGTTTCTATCATTCTGGCGCCAGTTTCAGCGATAATCGGCACCGCAATCGCCTCTGCCGTCACGGCCACTTTCAGCTCTCAGATCGTCTCGCTTGTCTCCTTCCCGAGCATGAAAATCCCATCGATGCCGGTGCATTACGATGGTATCACCATGACGATCAGCGGAACCAGCCTGAACGTCCAGAATGTGTCGGGTTGTCTAGGTATCGAAGGCAAGATTGCGATCGCCTAGTGGACAAGCCGCTCACCACCAACGCCAGAACCGCCGCGATCACTGCCGCTGAAGATCTCCTTCAGCACGAGCTCGCCAGGTACGAGGCCAAACTCGATGAAGCGCTTGAGGTGCAGGAGGGCTATCTGACCTCAGACGAGGAGCAGATGTACAAGAGCGGTAAGCGGCTTCGACCAATAATGCTGTTGCTCAGCGCCCGTCTCGCCGCGCCCGATGCGGAAGAGGATACTCCGGACAAGGTAATCCAGGCTTCGGTCTCGCTTGAAATGCTTCATGTCGCATCGCTGATCCACGACGACATAATCGACCGGGCGCCAATGCGACGGGGCTTTCCTTCGGTCAAAGCTGCGCGCGGGACGGACATGGCAGTTCTGATCGGAGATCTGCAATTCCTTCAGTCAATCCGCGGCCTGCTGAGCAGCGTGAGCGTTCAGGAGGACCTTCCGATCATCGATAAGGTTCTGAAAGCAGGCTATGAAATCTGTCTGGGTGAGATTGACGAACTGCGGATGGATCCGTCCAAGGCCTATGATGACCTGCTTGAGCTAGAATGCAGGTACATGAACATTATCGATCGCAAAACCGCTGTTCTGTTCAGCGTTTCGTGTGAAGCTGGTGCGGCACTCATAGGTGGGCGAACGCGTGAAATACTCGCACTCAATCGCTTCGGCAGAGCCTTTGGCCAAGCTTTCCAGATCATGGACGACTTGCGCGATTTCCTAGAGAATTCGGCGATATCCGGCAAACAGCAGCAAATCGACCTGATCCAAAAGCGGCTGTCGTTACCGATCATCAATGCGCTCAAGACGTTGCCAGCCGACAATCCGCTGCGCAGTTTTTTAAACGCCCCCTCAAACGGCGACCAAGGGCTTCACGAGGCCGTCGATGCGGTCGTGAATTCTCCTGGCTTCGTCCAGACTTACAGCCATGCCCGTGAACTGATGGTCAACGCGATTGCTGAACTATCACTGTTCCAAAACTCGCCCCACCGCACGGCATTGTCGGACATAGGTTACGCGGTGATCGACACATAATTGAAGGAAGCAAAGATGGATTTGGAAGACATCGGGAAGATGGAGTTCGCTAACGGCGGGAGCTTGCTCGAAGCCATACTCAAGGTCTTCAAAAAACGCATGACGACTCCGGCCGACAGCGATTATCTCCCCAAGCTTGTCCCGAAGCTCAATAACCCCTGTCTCGCTCCCTATCGAGCGACTGATGATTGGACACTCAACAATCTTGCTGGGTCTAGCATCGTCACCGCATCGAACCAGATTTGCATTCAATCCACGCCGTCAAAATATTCGCCGGCGGTTGGGATGCAGTGCGATGCACCAAACCTGAAACTCAGCAATATTGTTGTTGACGGGCTTACTAATGTTCAGCCTGAAGAGGCCACGGTGACCGATCCCGACGGCGATGCGCCCAAAGTGGTTGTGCCGCTCGATTTCTGCACAATTACAGGCAATGCATCGATCCCTGAGGCGATCACAATCTGCGGTAATTTCGCGCTGAGCCAGACTTGTTGCATCCCCCTACGCGGGGCGACGTCCTGCGCGCCGGGCAACCCGACCTTTGGCACAACAGGCACCGGAACGTTTACCGCGACGATCTCCGTTCCGCCGAGCGGCGAAAAGATCCAGATGGTTAACCATGCAACGATAACGGTGGATCCCAGCGGCAACTTTGTCGTCAAGATCGACAGCGTGGATGCGAACATACCGGAGGATGCGCTGAACACCGTGGTCGTGATCAGCACCAGCGATCCTCATAAATCGGCATTCGAGCGGCTGGCCGAGGAAGCGCTCAACAGTGATGGCGGCAAGAAGCAGTTGATCGGTGCATTTGTTGCGGAATTGACCAGTCCCAACACGCTGAACGAAATCGGCAATATGATGACCAAGAGGATCAATGAGGTTTTCTCTATTGTCAGAGAGGCGTCCCAATGAGGTTGTTGTTCTGGAACGTACAGCGGCTTGGCGCTTCTACCGACGATGCGCGAAGGACCATTCTGTCTGGTGCCATGCACGCCGTTGCGCCAGACAGGGTCTTGCTATGTGAGCTGACCACAGCATCGGCAACGCCCCAGGCCCAGAACATCACTTATCGGCGACGAAACGCCTGGCAGCTGTGTTACGGAGCGTTTGATTCAAACGGCAACACGATCGGCCTCACCCGCGTCAATCCTCCTGTCGGTCCTGGCTATGCAGGGCAGTTCGTGGGCGGCAACAATTTCGGCAATCTTGTAGACCGGGCATTGGCCCATGCTGGGCCAATAGGCGGCTTCGACGTCTATGTGATCCACTCTCCAGCCTATCAGTTCGGCGCAACGCGAGCGATCACGTTCCTGACCTACGCGCTCAACCATATGTACGGTGCGAATCCCTGGCTGGTGGTGGGCGACTTCAATGTCGAACCGCACAACACCTCGGCTTATGTACAAGGCCACATCGTCAATGACGGAGCGACCTATATCGGCGGCCTCCCCAAGGTTTATGATTATGCGCTGACCAACCAGCCCCATCTGGTCGACGTTAATACAATCATACCGAGCGGTCCGGGTTCCGATCACTTGGCCATTCAGGTCGACTATTGAGGGGCGCACGTGATGGACATTAAACAACTCGACAAACTTCTGTCGATCAAAGGGGGTAAGCTAACGCTGACGCAGACGACACTCCCGGGCGATGGTCTCAAGGACCTTCTGATCGAATACAATCAGGCCACTGATGTTGTCATAGATGGAGCCAGCAAGACAGTCGGCACGGCTGAGATCACGATAGCCGGGACATCTTCATTCATGAATGTCGCAGGGCTCGAAGTGGTTGCGATTTTCACCCTCGACACAAACGGCGATCCGCAAGCCTGCCTGACCTATGGACTGATCGACAAGACGATCCCGGCCAATCACTGGAAATTCAGCACGAGCTTTGCCGACCTGCCGGAATTCGAACCGGGATCGGGCGGCGTGAGCTATTGGGATTCGCTTGTCTTATCGGAGGCTTCCTATGTCCTGACAACGGTGCAGGTGACGAACCCGCTCTCCGGTAATACCCTTGGCCCGGGGCTCAACTTTTCGTCCAGTCTAGCGCCGCAAGGCATTGCGGGACTATTTGACAGCGCGCTGGGCGGTGGGCCGCTGATCCTCGAAGGACCGATCAGCCTGCCACAAGCGGGGAACAGCTACCCCCAAGTCCCTTACCAAACTTTCCCTTGGGACCTGCCCGGCCCAACACCTGGTATCCTGCTCAGCGCCGATCTTGGGGTTTCCATTCCGATTACCGCATCGCTGTCGATCAAAGACACCCATCTCCTCATGTACACACCGGCCAAGCAAAGTTGGCTGGACGAAAACACCAGCTACAAGCCGTTGCTTGTGATCAAGGGCACGCTCGACGTACCTAAGCTCGGCGAAAGCGTGGATCTTTATGTTTATGTCGGAGCATCGAGCAACACCGCAACGATCTTCGGTCTGTTCCATAATGTTACGTTCGACGCCTTTTCGAAGCTCGAGGATCTGGTCGGCGGCGACCAAATGTTACAGAGCCTGCCCTCTGACATTCAAGCGGATGTTCAAGCGATAGCGAAAAAGAGCATGCTGCAGCTTGATCGCTTTTCACTCACCCTCAACAGCTCCTTTTCCGGAAGCGGGATTGAGGCAGCCACAGTCACCGTGGGCCTTCCGGGACTCACCTGGAAACCGGTTAGCGATTTCGATCTGCATGGCTTTTCGGTGCAGTTCATTGTGCTCAAACCGTTCGTCTCGGGCCGGGTGATCACTGCGGTACTCAGCGCGAAAGTCACCATCGCAGATGCCGATTTCGATGTTCAGTTTCAGTTGCCGAATTTCTCGGTGTTTGCGCAGCTCGAGCGAGGCTCCTCGATCCAGTTGACGAAGCTTTTCGCCGATCACTTGCCATCGCTGCCTGCACCGCCTGCGCTTGCTATCAACGAGATGATGCTCAATGCCGTGCCGAATAGCGGAGAATTCGACTTCTTCGTGGGCGTTGCTGAAAATCCGCCATGGAAGCTCGATGTAACACCGGTTCCGCTGACAATTTACGACGTACGCGCGCAGCTCAACAAAGCCTCTTCGGGCACGACGGGCGAGTTCAGCGGCAGCATGGACATAGGCAAGTTCGTGGAATTGAGCGCGACCTATAACATGCCCGGCGGCTTCATGGTCCGATCTGTTTTTCCAAAGATCGACCTCAATGAACTGATCTCTTTGGTCTCCAACATCGACATCGTGCTTCCCGCTGGTTTCGACCTATCCTTCGACGACACATTCATCCTGATCGAAGACCAAAGTGGCGACTGGACGTTCTCAATCGGCACCCAAGTCAAGAACTTTGGTTTACTGCTCCTCACTGCGCAGGACGTCGGCGGCAAATGGAATTTCGGCCTTGGGATGGAAGTAGATCCGACCCAGCTCGGCAACATTCCAGGACTTGGTGTGATCGGCGATTTCTCAAATTTCGTCGGGCTAGATGAGATTCTGCTTGTCGTCTCAGCTGCTGACGTCGGAACCTTCAACTTTCCCGATACGGCCAATTTCAACTCTCCAACGCTGGGCACCAAGAATATTCAGCTGCCACAACAAGCAGGGAGTGGGCTAACACGGGGGATAAACCTTTACGCGAAGGTCAACGCGTCGAAAAACAAAGGCTTCGAGCTGTTCGCGAATTACGCAGGCGTAAAACTCGACGGGTCTGTCGGCGCAACTCTGTCGATCAGCATGCCCGATCCTGACACCAACAGCCGGTTTTTCCTGAGCATCGACTTCAAGATCAACTCGAACACGAGTGTGATCGGCGAGATGGGAGTGCTAGTCGAGGGTCCCGAGGTCGGCGTGTTCCTGACAGGTGACTTGAAGACGGAATTGCAGTCACGCCCGGTCGACTTCACCCTCACCGGGCTCGCGGTGGAAGCAGGTGCCTTCATATCAGGATCGGTTGTAGGCACGCTGCCACCGTTCCACCTCACACCGAATGTGTCATTGCAATTCAGCAATCTTGTGGTCGAGATCGGTATCGACGACGCTGGCATCCCGAGCTTCGGACTGATGGGCAGCGTGAGCACAAGTTCAGGTTTTGATAGCTCGATCGCCATTTTCTTCGATTCTACTGATCCTGCCAAGTCACTGCTTGCAGGAGCAGTGAGCGACATCACGCTCTTCGACGTGATTGATGTCTTCACCGATGACATGGCCAGCGGGCTACCCACATGGTTGAAGGACGTGCTGTCGAGTGTGGGATTGAAGGGTCTCAATGCCTTTTCGATCGATGCGAGCCTAGCGAAAGCACTCGACAACCTTGATCTGAATTCCATTGCAACGGCCTTCAGTGCTCACGGAATTACCGTCTCGACCAGTCTACAAAACACAATCCTTGTCGTGAACGAGAAAGGTAAGATTTGGAGCCTGACAACCCTCGATAAGTCACAAGGCATCACCCATTACCAGCTTAAACTCAACGGCTCGGCTATCGACGTCGAACTCGAAGCTCAGCTCTACCTTGCGCCCGAAACCACGATGCTCGGGAATTTTTCATACCTGCAGGGTTTCAAGGCGATCGGCATTGTCGATTTCCTCTTTCTGGAAGTCACCTCGGACACCGTGATCCTTCCGTCCAAAGGAATCATGATCAACGAGAGCATCAAGAAGATTTCATGGGACCTTGGCGGGATCACAGTCTTCTCGATAACCGGCTCGAACGGCAAAGGCGATGCGGTGCTTTCGTTAAGCACCTATGACGATCCTAGCCAGAAAGATCCGCAGCTTCAATCAAAGCACTTCCTTGTGAACGGCGCGCTGACATTCCTCGATTTCGACAGCGCTTCTGCCTACGTGAACATCCGTGCGGGCGGCGCCCAGTTCGAAATCAAGGACACGATTGCTGGCGTGACGCTCGACCTTTCCGGACACTTCACAAAAGTCACCGACATCGCAATGAACGGGACGGCGGCCTTCAAAGTGGGGACCATCAATCTAGGCGCTGCTGGTTCGATCAAGGTGAATACCGGTGTGAGCGCCACGCTCAGTGTCGCGGTTTCAGACCCCAACCACGATCCCACCCTGTCAGCGACTGCAAGTCTCACGGTAACGATCCTCAGCCACGATTTTCACATCGTGAATGCGCAATTCTCGATCGATGAGAAGTTCTTCGCCAACCTTGAGAAGTCGCTGACCCACCTTATCATCGAAGAAATTCTGGCAGTGCCGGGTCTCTGGATCAAATGGGTGCTTGATGGCGCAATCACGATTGCGGATTCGATCGCCCAAATCCTGAAAGACGTCTTCAACATCACCAGTTGGAAGGATGCGGCGAAACTGATGTGGGATGCCGGCGTGGCGTTCATGACGATCCTCGAAGATATCGTCACAGTCTTCGAGGCGGCGTTTGCCGACGTGGCTGATTTCCTAGAATCGCTAGTGTCCGAATGTTCAATCGACACGGCCAATGCGCTGACCTTTGGCGTTGTAGAGACCAGCCTATTCGATATTGCGCAGCCCGTGTTGGTCGAAATCGAACCACATGGCGATGGCAATGAATTGCTTTATCTCTATTATCAAAACCAGTCTGCTCTTGAACAATCTTTGCGCCAACACCCTGAAATTTGGCTTGATTTTGTTGGTGGAAACGATGAATTTACCGAATTTTCGCGCGCTCCGGTTGATCGTTGCATCAAAGGTCTGACCGCGTTGTCGCCTAGGTTGCCACCCGCAAACCGTCAGCGAGTGGAGCGAGCAATAGCTGTGCTTGAGCCGTATCGCGACCAGTCGTGGACGGAGTTTCGCGAACGAGTAAGCCTTGATGGCGTATGAAGCAGGCATGAGATAGCTTTAGTGGGTGCTGTCAGTCTAATCGTAACTAGTCTCAGACCAACGCAGCGATCCCTTACCCAATGTCAGTTCAGGCAATTAGATTTTGCCACTCAGCCAAGGCGGCTGAGCGGGAGGGCTTATAAGTTTCTCTGTTTACTAGGTGGCGTTGGGCGTTGAAGTGGTTGTGGACGTTGGAATGGATTGAAACGAACTTTTGTAGCGATTTCATCTGTCGAAAACGCAGCATAGCCCGTTCTCTTCGCCTGAACGGCAGGTGGCTGTTCTCAGTCCTGTTGTTCTTCCACCGCTCCATTTGCTGACGATCGATATTCCCAAGATCGGTGCACCGTGGCAATGCGCCAATATAGCAATCGCCTCCGGGTGAAGGTAATTATGGGTTTGACCATTTTTTGAGAGGATGAAAGACGCCTTACAATCAAATAGGGTAGGTATTTTCTCACGGGCAGTGCCTGCTTTCTCCAGCTTCGTGATGATGATTGCGGGGCAACCCACAATCGGCCCATTTCACGATTTCCGGTTTCGCCAGACATCGCTGTGCTGGCAAGAGATTGGCTGCGATAGAAATGACTGCACCTTTACGAAGCATAAAGAAGGTAGGAAAAGGCTTGCCATCGATGTTCTGTTTCTTATTGCTCGTGGATCTACGCTGGTATTTGGTTCAGAATGGCGCAGCGGCCTGCAGGTGAGATTGTTGAGACACTCTTTTTCAAAGAACACATCATGAGCCTGAGCTTGCAAGGTGTCTCGAAATCGCTGGATGCTGAGACGCATATTTATCCGACCGATCTGGATTTGCAGAAGGGATCGATGAACGTTTTACTGGGGCCGACATCGGCAGGCAAAACATCCTTGATGCGCCTTATGGCAGGGTTGGACAAACCCGATTCCGGTAAGATCCATTGGGACGGGAAAGATGTAACCGGTCAGCGCGTACAAACTCGCGATATCGCGATGGTTTATCAACAGTTTGTCAATTACCCATCGATGACGGTTTATGACAATATCGCCTCGCCGCTGAAGCTTCAGAAGAAATCGTCAGCAGAGATTGATGCCAGGGTCAAAGAGATGGCAGAGTTGTTAAAGCTGACGTCAATTCTTGATCGCAAACCCAACGAAATTTCCGGCGGGCAACAGCAAAGATGTGCAATTGCGCGTGCTCTGGTGAAGGACGTTGGGCTAGTCTTGATGGATGAACCTCTGGCCAATCTGGATTACAAATTGCGCGAAGAGCTTCGCAGCGAGATACCTAGACTGTTTGCGGCATCGGGAAGCATCTTTGTCTACGCGACAACCGAACCAGAAGAGGCTTTGCTGCTAGGCGGGAATACCGCGACACTTTGGGAAGGGCGAGTGACGCAGTTTGGCCCATCGGTAGATGTGTACCGTCAGCCTATCGATGAGATCACCGCGCGGGTTTACTCCGATCCGCCCATGAACTTTGTGCCGGTTCGCAAAGAAGGAAAGGTCGTCCATTTCCCTAATGGACAATCCGCTCTGGCAGGGGATGATCTGGCCGGTTCGCCAGACGGAGACTATCGTGCTGGGTTTCGCGCGCACCACCTTGAAGTTACGAGAAACACAACGGATAAACTGACCTTTGATGCGGAGCTGGTCGTTACCGAGCTTACCGGATCGGAGACCTACATCCATGTGGCGGCGATGGGCGAACGGTGGATCGGATTGGTTCCGGGTGTTCGTGCATTCCAGATTGGTCAGGTGTTCCAAATCTGTCTGAATCCCAAACATGTCTTCTATTTCGACAAAAAGGGAAAACTGGTAGACCTACCGCGCCCCAAAGCCGCGAAGCCGGGAGCATAGGTTTGGCATCCATCACTCTCGAAAATCTGACCCATAGCTATCACGCTAATCCGCAAGCCGACCCTGATTTCGCCGTCAAAGAGGTGAGCCATACATGGGAGGACGGGCGCGCGTATGCGCTGCTAGGGCCCAGCGGATGCGGCAAGACGACATTGCTCAACATCATGTCTGGCCTGCTCCAACCAACGCGGGGACGAATTTTGTTCGGCGACAGGGACGTGACTGCAATATCCACGGCAGAGCGGAATATTGCTCAGGTTTTCCAGTTTCCCGTGGTCTACGATACGATGACGGTAGGCCAAAATTTAGCCTTCCCTTTGCGCAATCGAGGTATGGGAGCGAGCTATATCGCAGACCGTGTTCAGCGCATCGCACAAATGATCGGGCTGGAAGCGCACCTTGACCAGAAGGCCCGGGGCCTAACAGCCGATCTGAAGCAGAAAATTTCTCTGGGGCGGGGTGTCGTTCGTGAAGACGTGAATGCTATTCTGTTTGACGAACCCCTGACCGTGATCGACCCGCATCTAAAATGGGAACTGCGGACACAGCTTAAGACGTTGCATCGCGAATTTGGCCACACGATGATCTATGTGACCCACGATCAAACAGAGGCTCTGACCTTTGCAGAAAAGGTGGTGGTGATGCACGATGGATTGGTTGTACAGATTGGAACCCCGCAAGAGCTGTTCGATACACCTGCCCATGTGTTTGTCGGCTATTTCATTGGCTCTCCAGGGATGAACTTTATCCCTGCATCCATCGAAGGAAGAAGGGCCGAGACAAACGGCCAAGTCATCAATCTGGCCAACGACTACGGAAATCCGCGCGGCGAGGTTGTTTTGGGAATACGGCCAGAGTTTGTCGCGCTCGCAAACGGAAGCGGTTTACCGGTGAAAATAAACCACATTCGCGACGCGGGCAGGCAAAGATTTGTGAACGCCACTTTGTTCGATGCCGAGATCAACATTGTTGTTGATGCGGATATCGAAATTGAAACAGACATGACCAACGTGACTTTCGATCCGTCGAGGCTCAGCGTCTTTTGTGATGATTGGCGGATCGACGCCGGGCCACTGGAAGATGTTAGTGGAGACGCTTTCTAATGGATAAGCCGGTCAACCAACGCGCCTGGATTTTAGTGCTTCCGGTCGTGGTTCTCGTCGCGTTCTCATCGGTCATCCCGATGATGACGGTCGTGAACTACTCCTTTCAGGACACTTTCGGCGGGAATGAGTTCTTCTGGGTTGGTCTGGATTGGTACCGCGAGCTGCTACAATCAGAACGCCTTTGGGATGCTCTGGGTCGTCAGATACTCTTTTCAGTGATCATCCTGCTGATCGAAATCCCGCTTGGAATATTGGTGGCCCTATGTATGCCGAAGAAGGGATGGACTGCCTCTCTCTACCTGGTTCTCATAGCACTTCCCCTGCTCATTCCTTACAATGTCGTGGGGACAATCTGGCAGATATTCGGACGTTCGGACATTGGTCTGCTTGGACGTGTCGTGTCTGACATGGGCATCTCATATAACTATGCGCAAAATGCTTTTGATGCCTGGGTGACTGTGATCGCGATGGATGTCTGGCATTGGACGTCACTGGTTGCCCTTTTGTCCTATGCTGGACTGCGATCCATCCCGAATGCCTACTACCAGGCGGCCAAGATTGATCAGGCAAGCCGGTGGAGCGTGTTTCGCTATATCGAATTACCCAAGATGCGCGGCGTATTGATCATAGCTGTGCTGTTGCGATTTATGGACAGCTTTATGATCTATACCGAGCCGTTCGTTCTTACCGGAGGCGGACCCGGCAATGCGACAACGTTTCTTTCGATAGATTTGGTGAAGATGGCGCTTGGGCAATTTGACCTCGGCCCGGCCGCAGCGTTTTCTCTGATGTATTTTCTTGTGATCCTGTTCATTTCCTATGTCTTCTACACCGTGATGATAACCACCGACAAAGGTGAGGCGAAACAATGAGAGAGGATCACGCAGCTGGGAAACGCATGCCGAAAATCCGATTGTCGGCTGTGATAATGATCGCCTATCTACTGTTTCTGCTGGTTCCGATTTATTGGTTGGTCAGTATGAGCTTTAAGTCGAATTCTGAAATTTTGAATTCGTTCACGCTCTTTCCGGACAGCTTCACGTTCAAGAATTACCAAACAATTCTGACGGACCCATCATGGTATATGGGGTATGTGAACAGCTTCATTTATGTGTCGCTCAACACGGTAATTGCCTTGCTCGTTGCGCTGCCTGCCGCATATGCGTTTAGTCGCTACCGGTTTTATGGCGACAATCACCTGTTCTTCTGGCTGCTGACAAATCGCATGGCGCCGCCTGCAGTTTTTGCTCTACCCTTCTTTCAGCTCTATTCCAGCGTTTCATTGTTCGACACGCATATCGCCGTTGCGCTTGCTCACTGTCTCTTCAACGTTCCGCTAGCAGTCTGGATATTAGAAGGATTTATGCGCGGTATCCCACGTGAAATTGACGAAACTGCATTTATAGACGGGTACGGTTTTGCGCAGTTTTTCACGCGAATTTTCATTCCGATGATAACGCCGGGGATAGGGGTGACCGCATTCTTTTGCTTCATGTTCAGCTGGGTCGAACTCTTACTGAGCCGCACCCTCACTAGTGTGGATGCAAAGCCGATAACGGCAACCATGACACGCACTGTTTCTGCATCCGGCCTGGACTGGGGTGTGCTCGCTGCAGCTGGTGTTCTAACGATCATTCCGGGTGCAATTGTGATCTATTTTGTGCGCAGCTACATTGCCAAAGGCTTTGCCATGGGCCGGGTTTAGGATGGCTTGATATGAAGAGGATATCCTAGATGGAATGGATGGCCTGGACTTGGCCGACGGCACTGTTTTTTGCAGGCATTGCGGTTGCATTGACTGTGCTGGCGCTGTTGCACATGAAATATCCGAGTACCGCCAGAACTGGTGCACTCGGCATTGAAACCATGCGGGGAGATCGGTTCTTTATCGCTCTGCTGGGTTCGGCCTTCATCAATCTCGCATGGATTGGATTGGTGGATGCGCCGCAATATGGAGCACTGATCGTTTGCGGGCTATTTGCCCTGTGCGTCTTTCGCTGGGTATGACGACTAAAATGATGGGATGGACGCTATGCAATTCATAAAAACAGCAACGATTTTTGGCGTAAGCTTGGCGCTTGTCTCATGCTCAGGCTCCAATGACGCTGATGGTGTGGTGTTGAGCGACGCTGAAAGACAAGAAGCAGCGACGAGATTTCTTGATGAGGAAATTGGCGAGCTATCAGACCTCAACCGCGAAGATCAGGAAGCGGAACTGAGCTGGTTTATGGAGGCAGCCGAACCGTTCCAGGGAATGGAAATCTCAGTCGTATCAGAGACTATTGCCACTCATGAATATGAATCCAAAGTTCTGGCTCCAGCGTTTTCCGCGATGACAGGGATCACGGTCACCCATGACTTAATCGGTGAAGGTGATGTGGTCGAAAAACTGCAAACGCAAATGCAATCTAACGAGAATATCTACGATGCTTATGTCAACGATTCCGATCTTATCGGCACCCATTGGCGCTATCAACAGGTACGCAATCTTACAGATTGGATGGCGGGCGAAGGCAGTGATGTCACCAATCCTGAACTAGACCTTGGCGATTTTATTGGTATCGATTTTACAACTGGCCCTGATGGCAAAATTTACCAGCTGCCGGACCAGCAATTCGCAAACCTCTATTGGTTTCGATATGATTGGTTCACCGATCCGGCGATTAAAGCCGATTTCAAAGCGCAATATGGATATGATCTAGGCGTACCAGTCAATTGGTCGGCCTATGAAGATATTGCAGAGTTCTTCACTGGCAGGGAAATTGACGGCCAGGTGGTCTATGGCAGCATGGATTATGGGAAGAAGGATCCATCACTTGGATGGCGTTTCACAGATGCTTGGATGTCGATGGCTGGAATGGGTTCCATTGGCGAACCAAACGGATTGCCAGTCGACGAATGGGGCATTCGCGTAAACGAAAGCTCGCAGCCTGTTGGGTCTTGTGTCGCAAGGGGCGGGGCCACCAATTCGCCTGCCGCAGTCTATGCGGTTGCCAAATATTCTAAGTGGCTGAATGAGTATTCGCCACCATCTGCCGCAGGGATGACCTTCTCAGAAGCTGGCCCCGTACCCGCTCAAGGGGCCATCGCACAGCAGATCTTTTGGTACACCACGTTTACCGCAAATATGGTCGGCGAAGAAGCTTCTGCGGTTCTTTATGACGATGGAACGCCGCGTTGGCGAATGGCACCCAGTCCCCACGGTGCTTATTGGGAGGACGGTATGAAAGTGGGCTATCAGGATGCTGGATCTTGGACATTGATGAAGTCCACCCCGACCGATCGAGCAAAAGCAGCCTGGCTCTATGCCCAGTTTGTGACTTCGAAGACTGTTGACGTCAAAAAGGCTCATGTTGGGCTGACATTTATCCGGGAATCAACAATTCAGCATGGATCCTTTACCGAACGATCTCCCAATTTGGGCGGGCTGGTTGAGTTCTATCGTTCGCCAGCGCGTACTCAATGGTCGCCTACGGGAACCAATGTTCCTGACTACCCCCGACTTGCACAGCTATGGTGGCAGAATATCGGTGATGCCTCTTCAGGAACAAAGACCCCTCAGGCGGCGCTAGACGCATTGTGTGAGCAACAGGAGCGTGTCTTTGCCAGACTCGAACGATCAGGTTTGCAGGATGATCTTGGGCCAAAACTCAATGAAGAACGAGAGATTGCCTATTGGTTGAACCGGCCTGGTTCTCCTAAAGCCAAACTGGCAAATGAAGATCCTGAGCCGCTTACTGTTGAATATGATGTCTTGCTGGAATCATGGAATTAGTCGGTTCCGTAATTTCCGCGAGGACCGTTTTTCAGGCAAGAAGCCATTCAATAACGAGCGCCTCAAAGTGGATTTGATTTTATGAACTGGTCCAGGATTCGGACGAGTTCTTCTGGCTTATCCTCTTGAATAAAGTGGGCGCCATCCTGGACCAAGGTGTGAGCCTGTCCATCCGCGCCGGGCACACGTTCTTGCCATTCTTTATCCTGGCCAGCCATCAGCGTGTCCTTATCGCCAAAGGCGGTAATTAGCGGCTTGTCCCAATTGGCATAAAATTCATCGATAACCGCTTGATTTCGCCTCAACTGGCTAGCCACTAAAGTAGGGAACATTCGCACGCCTGCCATTGTTTCTTCTGTCGGAAATGGCGCCGCATATCCGGCTAGTTCAGCATCCGATAACTTGCGCGCGGTCGCGTTCTGAAACAGGTTTGAAAAGTCAAATTGATCGCTTGTTCTGGCGTAAGCGACCCACGTTGAGAATGAGAATTCGTCACCGTCAAAGTTAAGTTCCTGAACATCGCCTTCGTTCCAGACTGAAACACGGAAAAGCGGATAACCGAGCCATCCTTGGATACCGCCGGCTGCGGGCAAAGTCGTATTGGATAACATGATACGAGAAAAGCGATCCGGCCGCTGTTCTACAACCCGGAGACCGATCAAACCTCCCCAATCCTGAGCAAAGAGAGTCGCGTCTTCAACCTCTACCGCATCCACAAAACCGCTCATCACATCGACATGCATTTGATAAGTGTGGTCAGACCAGTCCACCGGCTTATCTGATTTCCCAAAGCCAACATTGTCCGGGGCGATGACGCGGTACCCGGCTTCGCTAAGCAGCGGAATCATATGGCGATAAAGGTAACTCCACGACGGTTGACCATGCATGAGCAGAACAGTTTGACCATCTCTTGGACCTTCATCGACATAGTGGATTCGATATCCCTCTACCTCGACGTAATTCGGTTCAAAATCATAGTCGGGCAGATTTTCAAATTGACTATCCGGGGTGCGAGCAACCTCACCTGTGCTCCATTCCGTCGAAGACTGCATCGAAAAAACAGTCACGATCGCGGCTACAATTAATACGGCCAGAGCAATCACAATACCTTTGAACATTCTTGCTTCATCCCTCAAAATTATTGCCGGGCTTTGATGCAAGTCCATCCAATATCTCGGTTCAAAGCGTATTTGATGCATCCCCAAGTTGCAAGAAAAGTACTGGATGGGGCGCCAGTATGGGCTATCTGTGCTTATCCCTCGCCCGCAAAAGAGAGTCTCAAAGGCAGCCCAATGTTCTCAAGAACTTTTGGCGTGCAACAAATGCGCGTAGGATGCGTCTTGTTGTCCGCGTCGACCATATTCGCTTGGGTTTTCTGGGTCGTCGCGATCCCAGTTATCGGTTGATGGATTGACGCTGTTCCAATCATAGACGGCGTGGCGGTTACTGATTTTCCATTCACCATCACGCCGCTCAAACCGGTCAAGATAACGGCCTGCTACGATCATCAAGATGTCGCCATCGGACGTCGCCATTGTGTGGTGGGCGACAAAGTAGCTTTCACCGGCTGCATGATCGCCATCGATGTTGATCAAGCATTGGCCGATCATGTGCTGGGTTCGCTTCATCGTGTCGAGCAGGGGCATGACCCAATCGACAAAGTCTGAGGCAGTCCCCTTAAACATACCGTGATCATCGGTCGCATCCGGGTGGAAGCAATCGTGCACTAAACCGGCGTCACAGCGATCAATACCGCGCGCAAAACGCGCCACCAATTCAGAGCATTCCAGCTTGTCTGCGGCAAGCGCCAACCGGTTCATCAGCGTGCCATCCAGTCTTCGAGTATCTCGTGAAAGTAACGCATCCTGCTTTCTTGTGAGGCGAGGTAGTCGCGCTTGTATCCGCGCGAATGCAGACCACGTTGCTGCTGCGGCCAGATTTCCAGATCTTCATCGATGGCCGGACCGGTTGTGACTTCGTGAGCTTTGCCCTGCATATGTGGGACTTCGGCCTGGGTCGAAATGGTATCGCCCATCACGTATGAGAAATACTCAGTCTGACCCTTTGCAAACAGTACCATGAACCACATGTCGAAATAGCACTTCTCCGGATCGGTCTCATGCGGGCGTGCGCGGAGCCAGATATTGCTTTCCGGCTTTAGGCTGAACGATAGGTTCGGGAAGATCGTGTAGTGCCAGTTATCGGTCAGCTGATCATCGTGATAGGTTGAGAAATTATAGCCTTTGATTTTACCAAGGCGTCGCTTTGCAGCTTGCAGGTCTTTGCGGATATTGCGCGTATTCCCGCCTTTATAGTCGTCAGGATTGAGCTCCCAGAAGTCCATTTCGCCCTTGAGCTTCACAAGAGTTTCTTTCTCTCCGCCCATTAACGCAGCGGCGGGACCGCCGCCAGGCATCATCATCCGGCAATGGCCCTGTGGGTAATGGTCGAACTGGCAACCTTCACGGCCATATTCGAGCGTGTGCACCGCGCCAGGGTGTACAAAAGGGACGTGATAACTTTCGCTGAAATTGTCCTGCACGAGCTTCCAGTTGAAGTCTCCTTCAACTGTTACCCAATGGGTGCGGCGAAACTCAGCCATGGGATAGGTGTCGATTTGGTCAGCAATCGGGCCGAGATATTCGCGCAGGGGCACACAATCATCGTCCATATTGTACCAGATAAAGCCAGCCCAAACTTTGCATTTCATCTCGACCAGATTGAGCTTTCCGCAGGGGCTACCCTGCGTGAAGTCAGCCTCATCAGGTACGGATTTCAACTTGCCTTTTAGATCATAAGTCCATGCGTGATACGGGCAGACCAGCCGTTTAGCGTGACCGCACTCGTCTTTCATCAACTCCATGCCGCGATGCTGGCAGACATTGTAAAAGGCGCGGATTTTGTCGTCATCGCCATGTACACAAAGTATCCGTTCACGCCCTAATGTAGTGGTTGTGTAATCGCCCTTCTTCGTGAGCTCACTTTCGAGACATGCGATTTGCCAAGTTTTGGTCCAAACGGTTTCCCATTCTTTCTCCATCCATTCTTTGGAAAAATAACGCGCTGGTGTGATTGGATAACCGCGCAGTTCCGGTTCAGGCTGCTTGGAAATGTCCGCCAATTCTTCGGCTAATCCTCTTTGGTCGCTGCCAGCCATGAAATGTGCTTTCAAAAATAGTCATGCGCCGCCGCAGTTGATCAGTAGGCAGCAACGATGAAAGCTTCTAACAACTGAGCGAGGCGCCGGAACTCTCAAAATGCATCAGCAGCTAATGCAAAAAGAGCGCTACATGCTGATTGGAGCAATGCGTATCAGTGCATTCAGACATAGCGTTCGAGATATTCGTCAGAATAGTCGACTTCGAGCTCAATCCAGATGGGCAAGTGATCGGACATCTCAAATGTCGTCCAAAGGCCATAACTGCGCTCGAAATTGTCATAAGGATCTTTGCCATTAGCAATTCGCTGAGCATCGCAAATAGGATTATAATGGTTGAGCATTCGGGAGTCTGAAAAGCGGCCTGATGGACCAGTTTTTTCTGTATCGGACAACGCTTCAAACTCGTCTTGAGGATAGGGTTCAAAGATTGCCCTGCGCCAATCAAATGTGCCGCTGCGGATCAATCTGGTTTTGCGCTCTGCGGCGCCTTTGACGGTGTAAGCCATCTGATCATAATGTTTGTCGCCAACCAGATTGGTTGCTGGGAAATCAGGTACTTCATTTTGCTATCGCGCAGCGCCTGCATGATCGCGCCATCGGGGGTTTCTATATTCATGTCACTGAGCAGGATGTAGACTTGGTCTTCCTTTTTCGCGCGGCTCACCAGCATTTTTGTCATCTGTGTGATTTCGTCTGCGCGCATCTGTTTGTCGCCCGCCGAAGTGCCGCCATAAATCACATGGGTGGAGCACAGGCAGAACCGGAACCAATCGGCCTAGAATGCCGCGAAGAATGGAGAGCGGGCAAATTGATCTGAATTTCCAAGATCGTCTGCATCCAGCACCAATTCGCCAACCGATCGGCGGAAAGGCACTCGGTTGGTGTTGTAAAGGAAGGCCGTCCTCTCATTATTGCCGCCCTTATGGGATGAGACATCTGAGACGAAGTAATCCCAACTGGGGCCAAGCAGCTTGCGCAAACGTTCTAGCGGTCCAAGGTCGCCCTTGATTTCCTGCAAGGCGCAAATGTCAAAGCAGCTGATGATCTCAGCGATGTTATGATAGCTTTCGTCAAGTCGCGGCGTGCCGTCGTCAAAGGCGCGAATGTTCCAACTGCCGACGATCAGCGAACGCGGTTGGCGGTCTTTTTCGATCGTCTCCCGAAGGTCTTTGCGCAGCGCCAACAAGCGACCGGCACCCAGGCCTGTTTGTCGGGGTAGTTGGGGAAATCGCTAGGTTCTGGGTCATCGGTGTTGGATTTGAGTCCGTGATAGAATGGCATGTGCGTTTCTCCTTTCACTGGATTTTGTTAGCGGCAAACTAACAAATCACATGGGGCGCACATAGCACCGAACCGGCGACAGTCAGGGCCGCCAAGCTGTCCTTTTCTAGGTCAATCCAGCCGGGTCTCGCGGGCGTCCAGCCATTGGGCTGTCTTCACCCCAAAGGTGATAAGGAACGGCACCAAGACAATGCTGAGAGTGACCTTGGCCAGAACCTGACCGATGAGCAGATTTGTGATGTCGAATTCGCCATAAAAAGCAAGCGTCACAAAGATGATCGAATCCAGCGCTTGACTTAGCGCAGAAGCGATGGCGCCGCGGATCATTAGACTGACGGTCGTCGTCTCCCCAGTTCCGCGAAGGCGCGAGAATATCCATACATTGAGTAGCAGCGAGGCGATATAAGCCGCCGGTCCCGCCATTAGAATACGCGGGGTTTGCCCAAGCACCCGTTCAAACGCGGCAAGATCATCGGCACGAAAATCGAGCATTTCTGGCGACGCGGGCAAAGATAAAACGAGATAAATAAGCGCTGCGGATAATGCCAGCGGCAGGAAGCCAACCCAGATCAGCCGGTTCGCGAGCTTCTGGCCATAGAGCTGCGCTATGGTGCTGGTGATCACGACCAATAAGAGGAATGGGAAAATACCAGCTTCAACCGAAAGCTGGCTTGGCCACAATTGCACCTGTTTGAACGCGACCACTCCGGCCAATACGGTCATTCCGCCATACAGGATGATATAGACAAACAGTCCCATCGATGCTGCCAGTGCGTGCTCGGCGTTTTCGCTGATCGGCTCTGGTTGTTTTTCGGTTTCGCTCATGCTGCGATGGGTAAGCGAGGGGTGAGCAAAAGGAAAGCCGCCCGGCGCTTCCTTTCAACTGGTGTTCCCGCTGCTCGGCATTGGCGGCCGTGTTGCCAGTTGCTTTGCTCGCCGCAAAATGCCACGCCCTAGTACGCTCGGGTGAACGCAGGTTCATGCGCGGGATTTGACAAGACAATCACAATCGGGGGCACCGCCAGTCGGTGAGCGAGACTATTACACCCATTTTATCAAGCTTGATCGGGATCGTTGCGATCCTTGGCATCGCCTTCCTTTTGTCTTCCGGCAAATCATATATCAATCTGCGCGTTGTGGGTTCTGCATTCGCATTGCAGGCCTTTATGGCTCTGCTGGTGCTGCAAACCGATTTTGGCGTAAATTTGATCCAGTTCATGTCCAACGGTGTGATCGCGCTGCTCGATTTCTCCAAAGTCGGGATCGAAACATTGTTCGGCCCAATGGACAGCAATCCCTTTGCCAACACATTCGTGATTGGTGCATTGCCAGTCATTGTGTTTTTCGCAGCGATTGTTTCGATCCTTTATCACTTGGGAATTATGCAGAGATTGGTGCGCTGGGTTGGCGGAGCGATTGGCTGGATCACCGGCATCAGCAAAGTGGAGGCGCTGGGCAGCGCGGCCAATATCTTTGTTGGTCAATCTGAAAGCCCATTGGTGGTACGCCCTTATCTCGCGGCGCTTACACCATCACAGCTCTTCACTCTGATGACGGTCGGGATGGCAGGTGTCGCAGGGACAATTCTTGCAGCCTATGCCAGCTTTATTGGCAATGACGCTGTACCATTGCTGTTGGCCGCTGCCTTTATGTCGGCGCCTGGCGGTATCCTGATGGCAAAGATCATTATGCCCGACCCGCCTGAAACCTTGGTTGATTCTGCTGCAAAGGTCGATTTACCGAAGGAGCGCATCAGCGCAGGTGGCCCAGCCGCTATCGTCGAAAGCGGTAAGCCGGGCGAAGTTGAGATGGCCGAAACTTTTGAAGAAGGGCACCGTCCGGCCAATGTGATTGAGGCTGCTGCACAGGGCACTCAAACCGGCGTAAAACTTGCGGTTGCGGTTGGCGCGATGGTGATGGTGTTCGTCGCTCTTGTTGCGCTGGCCAATGGTATGCTTGCTGGTTTGGGTTCTGGTATGGTTGCCAGCGCCGCTGCAATTGGCGCGCCGTTCAGCGCGGAAACCGCAGCATGGCTCAGCACGGTGAGCTTTCAGGAAATTCTAGGTTATCTGTTCGCCCCGGTGATGTTTTTGATCGGTATTTCTGATTGGGAGCAGGCAAAGATCGCAGGCGGGCTGTTTGGGACCAAGATCGTGCTCAATGAATTTGTGGCCTTTATAGATCTTGGCGCGATGACTGCTGGCGAACTGACAGCGCGCAGCCGGGCGATAATAACGTTTGCGCTTTGCGGGTTTGCCAATTTCTCTTCGATTGCGATTCAGATGGCGGTGACTGGCGGGCTCGCGCCCAATCAGCGACCCGTCATTGCGCGGCTGGGGCTAAAGGCGCTGGCGGCGGGCAGTCTGGCCAATCTGATGAGCGCCGCGTTGGCGAGTATTTTCCTACCGTTCTGATGTATTCAATTCCGAGAGGACTGGCGGACTCGTTGCAAGGCTATTAAATGGAGCGTCATGACTGACGTAAATATCGCATCCGTATCGCTGGCTCAGCCGCTTGATGAAATCGCCGATGAGCTTGGCCGTAGTTTTGCCGAGTTTGGCTTTGCCGTGGTTCGCGATCACGGGATTCCTGCGGAATTGATCGAACGCGCAGAAGCAATGTCGAAACAATTCTTTGCTCTGCCTGACAGTGTCAAGCGAGGGTATAAGATCGATGGCGGAGGCGGCGCGCGCGGTTACACGCCGTTTGGAACGGAGAAGGCCAAAGACGCCGATATCTTTGATCTCAAAGAATTTTGGCACGTTGGCCGCACTCTCTCGCCGGGGCACTCTCTCGCCGAATTTATGGCGCCCAATGTGTGGCCCGACGAAATTGAGCAATTCCGGCCGACCTTCAGCGAACTCTATGCCGTTTTCGATACAGTGGGTCTAAGAGTCCTTGAAGCGATTGCACTGCATCTAGGGTTGGCGCGTACATTCTTCGCTTCCACGGTCGAGGATGGCAATTCCGTGATGCGCCTGCTGCATTATCCACCTCTGGGCCCTGATGCGCCTGAAGGCGCGATCCGTGCGGCTGCGCATGGCGATATCAACACGATTACGCTGTTGCTCGGTGCAGAAGAGGCCGGGTTAGAGTTGCTTACCAAAGCGGGTGAATGGCATGCGGTGGAGGTGCCAGAGGGCGCGCTGGTCATCAATGTCGGCGATATGTTGGAGCGGCTTACCAACGGAGTGTTGCGGTCTACCACGCACAGAGTTGTGAACCCGCGCGGGCCGGGTGCTCACAGGTCGCGCTATTCGATGCCATTCTTTCTGCATTTCCGGCCTGATTACTTGATCGAACCGCTGGTAAGCTGTGTTGAGGTTGGTGACGGTAAAGTGCCGCCTGCAATTTCTGCACATGACTTTCTGATGCAGCGACTGCGCGAAATTAACCTCGCCTGATTGCGATTCGGGGTGAGTTGGTTCGATAACGAATCGGGCTCATTCCGGCCAAATTTGTACCGCATCGCGATTTGATACATTCTGCAAAGGCCAATGCGAAAAATCCCCTCCTCGTTGCACCTGTGCAACACCATGCAGGAGCATGGCGGATTTCTGCGGATTTGCTGGTCATTCAGCCTGTGGACAGTTTTGGACTCGGCTTGATCCCCTGAGAGTTTCATCGAATTGTCGCATTTCAGTCTTTTTTGTGCAGTGCAACGCGCTTAGGGCAGCGCGCATCACATCTCCTTCAACGTGATCAGGGGCATCCTCTCATGAAACTTAAATATCTTCTGGCGGCTAGCGTCGTTAGTCTCTCTGCAGCAGCTACAATTGCAACTCCAGCAGCTGCACAGCAAATTACCTCAGGCATTGAGGGACAGGTTACGGACGCCGATGGCAATCCACTCGCTGGTGCGATGGCCACCATTACTGATCAACGGACCGGACAGACGCGCACGACTACCGTAAGCGGTGATGGCAACTTCCGTGTTCAGTCGCTTCAGCCAGGCGGGCCTTACACTGTAACGATCACCGCTGATGGCTTTGAAGGCCAGACTGTTGAAGAAGTCTTCACCAACATTTCGGGTAACACAGGGTTTACCTTCGCATTGACCCCGTCAAATGCGGGCAGCTCCGATGGCGTGATTGTTGTCACCGGCGCGCGCGCTCGTGTTACTCAAGTTGCAGTTGGCCCGGGCACTGCATTTGGCACTGAAACACTTGAAGCATTCCCGTCGATCACTCGCGACATCCGCGACATTATCCGCATCGACCCGCGTGTTAGCCTAGAAGGCAATAACGACGTTGATCGTATCTCATGCCTCGGCGGCAATGACCGCTCGAACACATTCACTGTTGATGGCATCGTGCAGGCTGACGTTTTCGGCCTAAACGGTACGCCGTTTGCAGCGCGCAACTCACTGCCGCTCCCGTTTGACGTCGTTGATCAGGTTTCGGTTGAATTTGCTCCGTTTGACGTTGAATATTCAGAATTCACCGGCTGTCTTGTGAACGTTGTGACCAAGGCTGGCGGAAATCGGTTCAGTGGTTCTGCCTTCATCACCTATTTCGACCAGGGTTTGTTCGCTAACAGCATCGACGGCAGTCCGCTTAACGCTGGCGAAGAAACACGCTGGGGCGCAACTCTTGACGGTCCAATCATTCCGGATCGGCTGTTTTTCTCGGTTGGTTACGAAGAAACCGATCTGGGAGATGGCAACAATTTCGGTCCGTTCGGCGCTGGCTTCACCAATGAAGCTGAATTCGTAACTCAGGAACAGTTCGATGATTTCGCTCGTATCGCGCGTGATGTTTACGGTCAGGACATTGGTCCTTACCCAACTCAGCTTGCCGAGAGCGCAGTGCGTTACTTTGGCCGTCTTGATGCGATCATCAACGATGATCATCGTCTAGAAGCGAGCTATCAGCGGTTGGAAGAAACCAATATTGAACCTGATTTCGGCGGCCAGGAACTTGGTGGTTTCAACAGCTTCGAAGACGAAGGCACGATCTCAGATTATTATTCGGTTCGGCTTTACTCCGACTGGAGCGATACAATCTCAACCGAACTGCGCATTAGCCGCGCAGAAGTTGGGGACGTTCAAGGACCGGTTGGATTTGGCGAAGCGCAAGCTGCAAATCCGACCCCACGCCTTGTTGTCGGTCTCGACAATGATGGTAGTACGCTATTCGGAATCGACGAAAATGGTAATGGCCTTGGTCAAAATGGGCGCTTGGCAACCGGCCCAGGTATTTTCCGTTCGGCCAACCAACTTGACACCCAGATCGACCAAGCACGTTTCCAGATCAATATTGATGCTGGCAATGATCACTTCCTGAAATTTGGTGCTGAGGTTAATGATCTTGAGGTCTTTAATCTGTTCGCCATCAACGCGACAGGCTCACTGTTTTTCCAAAACCTAGCAGACTTTGAAGCTGGCCTTCTTGCCATTGGTGATGGTTCGCCAAGCGTGTTTGATGACTCCGATGATCTTGTGAATGGCGACAATGGCGGTGCAACCATCGCTGCTGCTGCCGGGGGCGACATCAACAATGCCGCTGCATTGTTCAGCCGTCAGATATACTCGGTTTATGCTCAGGACGAATGGCAGGCGACAGATCAACTTTCGGTCAATGCCGGTATCCGTGTGCAACTGTATGATGGTGATGCGCCGCGCGCCAATCCGCAATTCACCGACCGCTATGGTTTCACCAATGCTGTCTCATTCGCAAGTATTGACCCGGTAATTCTGCCGCGTTTTTCGGCCACATATGAACTCGACAATGACGGCTTCTTTTCGAACAGTCGGGTAACTGGCGGCGTGGGTATCTTCTCCGGTGGTGACCCAGTCGTGTATTTCTCCAATGCGTTTTCGAATAACGGTTTCTCGAGCGCGAACGGCGACACTGGCGATTGTACTCCGGCAGAGCTGGGGATTACGGACCCAGATACCGATCAGATATCTGTTCTGAATGGAGGCACATTCACAGGCATTCCGCAATGTGCGATCAATGCTGCTGTACAGACGGCCGAACAGGGCGGCGCCGACATTCAGTCGACTGACCCCGATCTCGACGTGCCGACAGTGGTTCGTGCCAATCTTGGTTTCAATACGACATTCGGCACGGAAACGGGCTTTTTCAGCGATTGGAACCTAAACCTCGATTACATCTACTCACGGTTCAACGACACGCTGAACTTTGTAGATCTTTCGCAAGCTGTGAACCCCGATCTTGGCATCAACGGCTTCACCGTTGATGGTCGTCCAATTTACCGCGCAATCGATGCAACGCAAACTGGTTGTAACGCCACGCTTGATGGCAATGGCGGCACGGGAGCGACCTACTCCAATGTCACAGCTGAGTGTTTCGGCACGCGCCGTGACGACAACATCCAGCTGACCAATGGGCGTAGCTCGGAATCGCACAGCTTCTCAGTGATCTTGTCGAAGAGTTTTGACGGCGGCGTGTTCACTTCTGGCGGCAGCACCCGGTTTAACTTCGGATATGCCTTTACCGATTCGGAGAATGCCCGCAACAACCAGTCTTCGACGGCGACCTCGTCATTCGACGTTACAGGCGCATTCGACCGTCAGGATCCTGCTGTGTCGACTGCAACCTCTGAAACGCGCCATAACTTCACCATGTCGCTCGCATTTCGTGAGGAGTTCATCAAGGACTATGATACTAGCCTTGGTATCTTCTTCCGTGCACGTGAAGGCCGCCCTTACAGCCTGACCTTTGATGGCGGTGGCGTCTTCAATGACAGCGCTTCAGGTTCGGATAACGCATTGTTGTATATTCCGACTGGGGTGAGCGATGGCAATATCTCTGACTTTAGTGGCATGGGCTTCACAGCCACGCAGCAGGCGGCCCTGATTGCCGCTCAGGGCGAGGCCGTTCAAAGCGTTGTCGACTATGTTGGGTCATCAGGATGCTCGTTTGAAAGCGGTGAGTCGATTGAACGCAACACCTGCCGCAACGATTGGCATTTCGATCTAGATTTGCGGATTAGCCAAGAAATACCATTCATTGGCAGTCTGACCGGTATTGCCGATGATCGGATTGAGGTTTTTGCTGACTTCTCAAACTTCCTGAATCTTCTGGATAGCAGCTGGAACATTCTGCGTTCACGCGGTGGCTTTAACGGGCTTGTTGATGTCGTTGATGCTGGAATTAACATTGATGATCCAGATAGCATGGATCCGGATGATCGTCTGTCGGTCGGCGGCGTTGATAATCAAGGGCGGTATGTTCTTGGCGGCTTCAACCCCGATGATGACAATGACATTGCGATTAACGCTTCTGCCTGGCGCATCCAGATCGGTGCTCGTTACGAGTTCTGATTGCGATCAAACTGCTAAGCTAAACGAACGGCGGGGCCTTTGGGCTCCGCCGTTTGCGTTTGGGGTTAGCCGAGCTCTTTAGCTGCCAGTGGCGGCGAATGTTTCGGCTGGATCGTCGGCTACGCTTAGCAGTTCAAACGCCAGAGCTTCGCGCACTTCACCTGACAGATTTTGGCGCAGCGCTCGTTCAAAAGCGGCTGCGTGATCGCCTAATTCCGGCTCCCCAAAAATGGCCGCAGTTCCGGCCAGCTTATGCACCAAACGGGCAAGTTCGTCATGAAGACCGGGCGGTAGATTGCTATCGGACAATGTCCCGCATTCAAGCGTTGTTCGGACTGCCTCGACCGCTTCTGCGCGGCGCTTGTTCCAACGGTCGATTAGCTCCGGTGAATGACCTGTCTGACTGCCTGTTGAACTGTTGGCCGAAGCCGCGGCAGCACGCGGGGCAACATTGTCTATTGTCGATGTTTTATGCGCTAGAGCTTGTCGCGGGTCGTGCGGACCGTAGTCCCATTGGGTGCAGTCATCGCTATAAGGGTCTTCTGGCTCTGGGTCTTCGGACTCAACAATCCGCGTCGGTAGCCAGCGCTGTAACACGCGAGCCAGATCAGCAAATACCAGCGGTTTCGAAAGATGGGCCTGCATTCCAGCCTCTTTCGCTTCTGAGATGTCTTCAGAGAAGGCATTAGCGGTAAGCGCAATTATCGGCATGATATCAGGGCCAATCCCCTCATCTCGGATTGCGCGTGTCGCGGCAAAACCATCGCAGCCTGGCATCTGGATATCCATGAAAACCAGATCATACGGTTTGCCACGCATCATGCTGTCGATCACCATCGCGATCGCCTCGTTACCGTCATGAGCGATCTCTACCGATTGGCCACACCGTTCCAGCATTTTCGAACCCAGTTGACGGTTTACATCGTGATCCTCAGCCAAGAGTATCCTTGCAGATTTTGGCAAATCAACTGGCTTCACATCTTCAATTTGATCATTCAGCGGTATTCTCGGCTCAACAATGATTGCGGGAAATGTAATGCGGAATTTCGACCCAATCTCTGGCTCGCTTTCGACCTCGATCTTCCCGGAAAGCAATTCGGCCAATTTACGGCTGATTGTAAGGCCCAACCCGGTGCCGCCAAACCGCCTCGCAATATCGTTTTCTGCCTGTGTGAAAGGCGAAAATATCGTTTGAATCCGGGATGGAGAAATGCCGATACCAGTGTCTTTCACTTCGATTATGACTTCATTATCATGGATATGGCAGCTGATTTCGACGCTGCCTTGCTCTGTGAATTTTACCGCATTGGCAACTAGATTTAGGATGATTTGCCGAAGCCGCAGCGCATCGGTTGTTACCCAAAGGACTTGCTCGGAATTGCTGCACCCAGCGTCATTCCCACCGCAACCGTCCGGGCCGCAATAATGCGGATTAAAAATGAGCTTGAGGCCCTTTCCTTCAGCTGCGGTGCGGTGCAGGGTCACGCATTCAGCGATGGTTGCAAACAGATCGAAAGGGGCGTGATCAATCGTGATCTTTCCCGCTTCGATCTTTGATAGGTCTAAAATATCATTGAGTAATAACATCATGGACCGACCCGACTGGACGATCATCTCTGTATGGCGACGATGATCATCAGTCTGTTTGTCTTGCAACATCAATTCCGCGAAACCCAGCACGCCGTTCATCGGTGTCCTGATCTCATGGCTCATATTGGCCAGGAAATTGGACTTGGCGCGTGCTGCATGTTCAGCATGTCGCCGTGCGCGCGTGAGCAGCAATTCTAGTTCTACACGCTCAGTAACGTCGCGCGCGGACACGACGACACCGCTCAGGTCTCCCGTATCAGAGGAAAATGCGATGGTGCAGTCCGCCTCAATAAAAACAGGTCTGCCATCTTCGGCATCCATCAATCTACGATAGGTTACGCGTTCCTTATCGACTTGACCGCCTAAAAGCCGATCGAGCGCTAAAGCGATCCGATCGCCCGCGTCTTCGTGGCTGCGTTCAGTAATGATGTGACCAATCAGATCGTTTGGTTCTCTGCCCAGAACATCACGCACAGACGGCGATGCGTAGGTGCAGACGCCGCGATTATCTATGTTGAGAACCGCGTCGGTCACATTGTCGGTAAGCAAGGCAAGTTCAGCGCGGCCCTCGGCCAATTGTTCTGTCAAGCGTGCTCGCCCTGCGAGGATGGCTGCAATTGGCAGTCCGATCAGAAAATTGGCGGCAACGATTGCTTGGATGGCATACATTTTTCCGATGCCGGATCCGGTGCCAGGAGCAATTGGACCAATCTGCGCATAGGCCATCCAGCTAGCCAAAACAGCAATGCCAGGCACGTAAAGCGCGGTGCCAAGAGGCCCCAGCCGGAATGCCATCAGCAAAGTGATTGGGGGAACAAGGAACAGAAACGGATGGCCTTCCTGATTGAACACCAGAAAGACGGCTACCAATCCGCCGATCATCATTGCGCTGCGTTCAAACAATTGCGCCGTGGTCAATGTGATTTGATTATGGATGGCCGCATTAATCAAAAGCGCTGCTGGTACAGTCAGGATCATGCCCATGCTGTTAGCGAGGAACCAAGCGGTTGCGCTGGTGAAGGCACCGCTGGGTTGGGAACCCATCGCGATGATCGCGATCGATGCGGACGCAACCGGACCAATCAGGCCGCCATACATCAGAAACCGGCCCAAATGCGTTAAGTCAGTCATGTCTGGCTGTGCCCCGCACGCACGCCGGGTTAGCCACGTGACAAGTGCAATATCGACTATGTTGGCAGCGGTGAATGCCAGCGTAGCATCGGCCGCATAGCCCGAGATGAAATGCGCGCTGAGGCTGGCGATAACGATCCCGGTATAGATCGGCAACTCATTGCGCAGCCGTGCCAATAGCAGCAGTGCTACGGCACTGGCGTTCGGGATCCAAACGCTGATCAACGCGGCGTCGAAGCGTGCAATCGACAGACAAAACAGGCCAAGACCAAAGAATGTCAGCGTCCCTCCAAACGCAAAGATCAGGCTACGTTGATCAAGCGTACCTGTAGCGATTTTGCCGCAAAACGCCGTGGAATCCGTTGGGGCCGGCCCATGCGAACGTGGATCAGTTCGACCCGTACGTTTCAACACACTTTCGATGATGCGCTCCATCGCTATAATCATGATCTGCTGGTAAAGAACCAGCATGGGTTGGACCCGCTCCGACCTGAAATTTCAAACGCACCGTGGCATAGGATAGATGATCAAGAGCAAACGCGGATATCAGGGAAAACCGAAGGGGCCGCGCTGGCCCTTGCTCAGTGCAATCGCGATTTTTCACGTTTTTGCGCTTTATGGTCTGTCGCGCCTACTTGCGCCCGAATTTACCGCTTCGGTTGAACGTGAATTGACGAGCACCTTTACCGTTACAATCACCGCACCCGACGATGCCGAAGCGGTGCCAGAGCCAAATGAAGGTGCCGCTGGTAATCCAGGGGAGGAAGCGGTGCCTGAACCGGTTACCGCGCCATCGTCGCGAATTGAGAGCAACCCCGAACCTCTTCAACAAGCATCGTCAACAGGCACAGCACAGCGATCCGGCGCGCGTGAGGAAGGTGATGGAACAGGTGCGGATGGCGATGGTCTGGGAACCGGTAGCGGTAATCAAGGCGGCGGGCAGGGTAACGGTGTGGCAGTGAGGCCCAATGTGGCGTCAGGCAACCTTGACCTCAGGCGCGATTTCCCTATCCCGGATGGTGGACGAGAAGCTCGGTTCGGGACATCGGTGACCGTCTTTTTCACCGTTACCACCGATGGCCGAGCACGCGACTGTTCGGTCACTCGTAGCACAGCAGACCCCCAGAGCACTGCGCTGGTCTGCGGGCTTGTGATCGAGAAAATTCGTTTCAATCCCGCGCGCAATCGAGCTGGTGATGCGGTTGAGGCACGTTATGGCTATCGCGTTGATTTTCGCCAAAGATAAGGCTGCATCGGCGTGAAGTGATCAACACAATTAGTGCCTCCTTTGCGCGTTCACTGGCTTTAAACCCCCTCAATGCTAAAGGCTGGGCATGATTAAGCAGCGCTCAATCCACCCCGTTATTCTTTGCGGCGGCAGCGGCACCCGGCTTTGGCCTGCGAGCCGTAAAGCCATGCCCAAACCATTTTTGCCGCTTATCGGTGATACGACTTTGTTTGAGCAAGCTGTGGGTCGGGTGACTGGAAACGCGCAATTTGCTGCACCAATCATCGTTGCAGGCGCTCAGCATTGCGGCCTTATCGAAGAGCAAATGCACGGTGCGCCGCATCGCTTGATCGTGGAACCCGCTGCAAGGAACACTGCACCCGCAATTGCTCTGGCTGCGGCTCTTCTACCTCCCGATGATATCATCTTGGTCTGCCCGAGCGATCATCATATCGCTGATGAAGCTGCATTTCGCAGCGCGGCGCTGGTCGCTGGGGAATTGGCGGCACAGGATTACCTCGTATCCATTGGGATTGCGCCCGATCGACCAGAAACGGGCTATGGTTATCTTAGGCGAGGAGAGGAATTGCCGGGCGGCTACAAGATTGCTGAATTCGTGGAGAAGCCTGACCGCGCGCGTGCAGAAAGCTATTTGGCCAGCGGTGAATATAGCTGGAATGGTGGTATCTTTGTATTCCGCGCGGGGGCATTGCTCGACGAACTCGCTCGGCACCGTCCAGCCATGGCGAAATCCGTGCTGCAAGCTGCCTTGGCAGGCCGTGAAGACGGAACGCGCTTTCACCCAAATCCCGATGTTTTCGCAAGCATCGAAGGTGATTCCATCGATTATGCGGTTATGGAAAACACCGCCCGTGCCGCGATGGTTCCAGCCGATATGGGCTGGTCCGATATCGGAAATTGGACCGCATTGCGCGATGCACTTTCTGAGCAACTAAACGGCGGCGGCGACGGCGATAATGTCATTCGCGGGACAGCCGATCTGCTGGATTGCAGCAATGTTCTGGCCTTAAGTGATGGCCCCCGTATTTCCGCGGTTGGTCTCTCCAACGTCTGTATCATCGTTTCAGATGGCGAGGTGTTGGTGACAACATGTGATGACGCTCAGGCCGTGGGAAAACTGCCCGGAGCCGCTCACCAGTGACAGGCAGTGTGCGTCAGATACCCACCCGCTTGGTGGAGAAAGTATGGGGCTGCAGTTCGCTGCCAGCTCCATTCACTGCGCCAAGTGATACCAGAATTGGCGAAATTTGGTTCGAACCGCCGCCTGAATTGCCGCGGCTGCTAGTCAAATATCTTTTCACCAGTGAAAAATTGTCAGTTCAGGTGCATCCGTCGGACTCCAATGCCTTGCCCGGCGAAGATGGAAAGGAAGAATGCTGGCTTGTGCTGGATGCTCAACCCGGCGCCCAATTGGCGATTGGTTTTGACGAAAAAGTTACACCTCAGCAGATCGAGGCCGCTGCGCGCGATGGCTCAATTGAAGAACTGTTGACGTGGCATCCCGCGCATCCAGGCGATGTCTTTTACCTTCCTGCCGGAACGGTCCACGCGATCGGGCCCGGACTTGCTTTGGTGGAAGTGCAACAGAACAGCGATACGACCTTTCGGTTGTATGATTATGGCCGTCCTCGTGAATTGCATCTGGATCGGGCACTATCGGTTGCTGACTGCACGCCTTACAATCCTAAGAACAAGGGAACGGTCGCACAGCGTGGCAATACACTGACCAACGGAGCACATTTCCGGCTGGATCGGATCGAAGGCGCGCCTGGTGATGAGATATTGCAGGCTTACACTGGGCCACTGCTTGCGTTGCCGTTACGCGGGAAACTGGTGGCACAGGACTGCAAAGTAAGTGCAGGGGCTGGTGAGTGCCTCTTTGCGCAAGATTTAGAAGTCCTAGATTTTAGGAATGCTGGCGTGACACTGCTGACTAGGCCGGCCTAGGCACAGTTGTTCTTCAGTTCTTTTCGAGCAGTTTTCCGCCATGTTCGCGGACGGCGCCTTCCAAAGTACTGCGCAAAAAACCCAGCATCGCAGGTAAATCAAGCTCGATCATGACTTCGTTTTCACCGACGTTAACTCCGCCTTCGATCCGTTGCCCGGCGGCAGTTATGTGCAAGTCCATTCGGTTTTTATTTGACCAACTGGTTTCAACCTTGGCCAGTCCAGCCGGGAAATAGTCGGCAATCTCGTGACCATGTTCATGCATCCGGCGGCGCACTTCTTCGCGGCCGAGATCGTGAGGGAGCGATACGCGCATCTCTATCGCGCCTGTTTGGACGGTACTGGGATTGCGACATCCGGCGTTGGTAATGGCGTGCCAGTAACCGATGGATCGCCGCGCATGTCCTGAATTAGGTCATCGCCGCCATATCGGTAATCGAGATAACGGGACTTGATCGCAAGATCGTCCAGCGCCCCTTCTGCGAGGCGGCGGGTTACCCGGTCGACTTCGCTTGAAAGTTTCGTGAGGCTCGATGTGAGGCGCTCGTCAGCGGTGCCGCCCGCGTGATCTTCCTTGCGGAGATGTTCAGGAATCTTGCGGTAATTGTCGATCGTCTCTGGGATGTATTCCCCGACCAATTCGCGCACTTCGTTTATCGCTGGATGAGCGGCGTCAATGGTTTCTAACTGGAGTCCCAATGCGTCAAGCTGAACCCCCAATTGATCGACCACCATCGCTGCAGAAGCAGGCAGCGCAGGGCGTTGAGCTTCGAGCCAGAGTTCTGTCCGAGCGACCATTTGCTTGGGGTTGCCTTGTTTAAGCTCGGTGCGCTTGGGAATTTTGACTTTGGGGAAGTTTGAGAAGACGAATGCGGCCGCCATCACTGCGAGTGCCGTCATCATCACGCCTGCAAAACCGATGCCGTTTAGCACGACACCTGCAACAGCCATGGTCACAAAAATAGTCAGCACCGCACCAGCAAAATACTTAGCACGGCTTAGCCAATTCTTGCGTTTGGCTGATGCGGATCCCTTGCCGATTGAATCCCCTGGCCGGTGCGTGCCGCCCTGTTTCTGGGTCAGCAGCGATTGTTTGGCTGCCCGCAGAATATGTTCGGATTCGTCGGTGCTGTCCGGCATTAGCTATCCAGCGCCAGCAGAGATGGATCGGCAGCAACCTTGGCCTGCGCCTGAGCTTGGCCTTCGGCGCGGGCAATATAGCCCTTCGATTTTTCAACTTCATCGGTCAGCACGTTGACGGTTTGTTTCATGCTGTCGAGCGCGCGGACTTTGAAGTTGTCGACCTCGTCCATCGTGTCATAGATGTTCTGAAAAGCGCGCTGCAGCGTTTCCAGCGGGATCGTTGATGACGCAGCTTGCTCGTGGATTTGTGCAGTCTGTTCGCGCAGCAATGTGCTGGTTGAATCGATAATGTCTGTGGTGGTTTGGTTGAGCGACGTGATCTGTTGCAGAACCAATTTCTGATTGGTCATCGCCTGCGCCACGGTCACGGCAGTGCGTAGAGCGCCCACAGTGGTTGTGCTGGCCCGGTCAACGCCTTTGACAAGTTCGACATTGTTCTTCTTCACCAAATCAAGCGCGAGGTAACCTTGCACGCTCACCGCCATCTGGGTCAGCAAATCCTGAGTGCGCTGACGAACATAAAACAGTGCGCTTTCCCGAAGCGCTTTGGCCTTCTCCGGATCGCTGGAATCCAGTTCCAGAGCCTTGGCCTCTAGCCGTTCATCCAGTGTCTTGGCGATGTGGATCATCTGCTCCAGTTCGCCCATTGCTTCCCAGAGCTTTTGCCGCTCAGTGTCGATCGCGGCGTTGTCGAGATGAAGTTCTTTTTTGCCACCCTCTAGCCGTTCAAGGATCGCCTGAATGTGACTTTGCGCGCTGGTATAGCTGTCAAAATAGTTCTTCAGCTTGCTGCCGAATGGGATGATGCCAAACAGTTTGCGCGGGGATAGCAATTTGTTCTTGCGGCCGGGATCGAGGTCTTCGACCGTTCGCCGCAATTCAGCGAGGTTGCTGCCGACATTGCTGTCGTCGTCCATTGCGCGCACTGGACGGTCTAAGAAACGATTAGAATGTGCAGCAGCGGCGCGAATTTGTTCCTGACCCATGCGAGTGATCTGGTCGACCTTTTCGCCAAATGCTGGCGAATTGGCATCGACCGAAATCAGGTCGGTCACAAACGCATCAACTTTGGTGTCGAGTTTAGATTTTTGTTCAGCGGCGACAGGCACCAATCCAGCAGCTTTTTCAGCCGAGACCACGGGGACTGGGTCTGGCGGGGTCAGCTCAAAATCACTGGCCGTTTTCGTGGCGGCTGCGTTGCCTGTTCTTCGGCCTGCTTCTGGGCTAGTCTCGATGCTCATGCGGTGTTTCTTGCTCCCTGGTCCGTCGGGCAATGCGAAGTATCTGAACGCCGGCCCGTCTTCATCGTCAAATTTGATCATTCTGTCTTTGGTTACTGTATTAGTGATCTAAAACACGTGTTTCAAGATTATGTTGAAGCTAGCCTGTTTGCCGCTGGCAATCCATGCCTGAAACTGGACCAATGGCTTACACGCTTTTGTTCGATCAGAAATGCCCGTAAAGCAGGGCTATAACAGAGGGGACTGACACTAGTGGAAGAAGAGAATAAACCGCGACCGGCTCCTTCAAGTTCGGGCTACACGCCGATTCCAAAGAAAAATAATGCTGCGACAATCGAAGGTGACTTGTCGATGACGCGGGTGCTGTTCAGCGTTCGCCGCTGGTGGTTTGAAGATGTCGTTGGCACGGTTGATCAGGCGGAAGTAATCGAAAAACGCCGCGCTGAATGTGCGCTTTCCGAACGCTATTTGTTTATGACTGCGATGAGCGCGGGGATTGCGGTCTTGGGTCTGCTCTTATCCTCGCCTGCTGTTGTGATTGGCGCGATGTTGCTCTCTCCGTTGATGGACCCGATCATGGGACTTGGTTTTGCGCTCGCGATTGGAGACTATCAATGGCTTAAGAAATCCGCGCGCAGTTTGGCGTGGGGGACGCTTATCGCGATCGGGCTCACCGGGGCATTGGTATATATTTCGCCAATCCAGACGATCACTCCAGAGATTGCCGCACGAACCCAGCCCAATCTGTTTGATTTGTTTGTGGCGCTCTTTTCAGCGCTTGCAGGCGCCTATGCGATGATCCGTGGTCGCGAAGGCACCATTGTGGGTGTCGCTATTGCGACAGCCTTAATGCCGCCACTTGCGACGATTGGATTTGGTCTGGCGACGTGGAATTGGACGGTCTTCTCCGGCGCATTGCTGCTTTATGTCACCAACCTTATCACTATTGCACTCACCGCATGGGCCATGGCGCGAATTTACGGATTCAAGACTTCGCTCAGCTCGCGCCAGTCTATCTATCAGAATTTTGCAGTGTTCGCGGTGTTTATGGCGCTTGCAGTACCGCTGGCCTTTTCGTTGCAACAGATCGCATTTCAGACCAATTCGCAGCGCGTGATCCGTAGCGAAATCGAAGAACCATTTGCTGTTGGATCGGAGATTTCGCGGCTTGATGTTGATTTTCGATCGTCCCCGATTGTGGTCTCTGCATCAATTTACACACCAGCACCGCGCTCAGATGCGGAGGCAGAAATTGAACGCGCACTTACGGCCAGGCTAGGCCAGCCAGTTGAGCTTGGTCTGGTTCAGTTACAAGTTGGCACGGCTGCTAGCGCTGCTCAACAAGCACAACTTTCTGCAGTACGCATCAACGAGGAAGAGGCTGCCCTAGAGCGCGCTGACAGTCTGGCCACCCGACTTGCACTAGTGGCCGGCGTCACCGAATCCGAGGTCACAGTTGATCGCACACGCCGTCGGGCAACGGTCCGGGCTGAACGGCTAGATGGTGCGACTTTGGCGGCCTATCGCGCGCTAGAACTAAGGATTGCCGCGACGGAGCCGGATTGGGTGATTGAATTGCTCCCGCCGATTGTTGACCTGCCGCAAAGTATAGCTTTCGACGATGACGGGCCTACACCCGCAGGCGCACAGGCTTTGAGTGTGATCGAATGGGCATCGATTCGGGTCGATCTGCCGATCATGTTGATCGGCAATGCCGAAGAGACCACTCAAGCTGCAGAAATCCTAGCGCGGCGTGGCGTTAGCGTTAGCGTGCGCATAAATGGCGATCCGCTAAGTGCGGAATGGGGTGGAAGTTAGGTTTCTTTCGGAAGTAAGACCGGGGCCTATGCCGCGATTTCAAGCGGTATGATCTCACCCGAAAGATACAATTTCTTCGCCTTGGCACGGCTTAATTTGCCTGAGCTGGTGCGCGGTAATGTGCGTGGGGGTACAAGTTCGACCACACAGCTCATACCAGTAACTGAGCGCACTTTGTCAGAGATTTGTTCGCGTAGCTTCACCCGTTCAACAGGGTCCGCGACGCGGCAATGGACCAAGACGGCTGGTGTTTCTTCGCCGCCTTCGGTCTCGACAGCAAAGGCTGCGATATCGCCGTGGTTAAATCCTGGCAGCTGCTCCACCGCCCACTCAATATCTTGCGGCCAGTGGTTCTTACCATTGATTATGATCATGTCTTTGGCGCGACCAACGATGAATAGATAGCCATCGGCGAGATAGCCCATGTCTCCCGTATCAAGCCAACCATCGATCAGGCAGTCAGATGTCGCTTCCGGATCGCGGAAATAGGAATGCATGACACTTGGCCCACGGCACCAGACTTTACCGATTTGGTGATCGCCACGTGGATGTCCGTCTTCGCCAGAAATTACAACTTCCATATCGGGAAGCGGCTTTCCGCAGTTCACGATGGCGCGGTATCGGGCTGGGCGCGTAATATCGCGCGGTGTGCCTGACAGACGCTCTTCTTCAACCAATTCAACCCGGATGCCTTCGCCCGGCGGCATGACGGTCACTGCGAGGACTGCTTCGGCAAGCCCGTATGAAGGAGAAAATGCGTCGGCCGAAAATCCAGCTTCGCTAAAGGCGTTGACGAAATTTTGCATCACATCAGGACGGATCATATCCGCGCCATTGCCCGCAAGACGCCAGCGCGAAAGATCAAATCTCTCAGCGACCTGGCTTTGGCTGGAAATGCGACGCGCGCAAATGTCGTAACCGAAGGTTGGTGAGTAAGAGACCGTGTTGCCCGGATTGCGGCTGATCATATCAAGCCATGCGAGCGGTCTGCGCGCAAAAGCATCGGGTTTTAGGTAATCTACTGAAAATTGGTTTGCGATCAGCGAGAGGAAGCAGCCGACCAGACCCATATCGTGATACAATGGAAGCCAGCTAACGCAGCGGTCATCCTCTCCCAAATTCATAGATACCGCATGGCCATATAAATTGTGCAACAGCGCTTCATGCGTAACCGCGACCCCGGTTGGGAAACGCGTTGAACCAGATGAATATTGCAAATAGCAAATATCATCGGGAGAGGCTTTGGGCAGATTAACCGCCGGGGTTGGGCGTTTGGCAAAATCTTGCCAACTTTCGCTTCTACATCCCTGTTTCTCACCAGCAGCACTGGCCATGCCGCCAATTTCTTCTGGGTAAATCAGAATCGCAGGATCAGAGCTTTGCAATTGCACGGCGAGCTGATCGATATAGCTGTCTTTGCCGCCAAATGTCGTTGGCAGCGGCAGTGGCACCGGCCATGCACCGGCATATACACAAGCGCAGAACAACGCAGCGAAGTCTGGTCCTGTTTCTGCAATAAGCGCGACGCGATCTTTAGGCTTAATCCCGGCTGCGATCAGGCGGTACGCCATCTCAATAGCGTCATCGCGCATTTCAGAATAAGGGTACACTCTTTCGAGTTGTCCCCGCATATCATGAAAGTTCAGACCTTTCTTGCTGCGAGCGGCATAATCAATCGCATCGTTAAAGGTTGCGAACTGGGCGCGGATCCGCGGTAGTTCGCAGTCATTCGGCGTCGGCGTTAATGCGGCGTCGGTCATTTTATCAGCGATACCCGTAATTTGCGGCGCGCGCTTGCGCGCTCTATAATGTCCCCACATCCACAGATGCGGCGCATCTGTGATCGTCCAACTTTTCCCATTTGATAAGGACTGTGGCACGAATAAGGCGAAATGGTCTCACGGGAAAGCAAAACCTCATCGCCAAATGCGAAATCGGCGGACTAATGTCCGGCGATGAATCACGGATGAAGGGCCTTAAGGACAGTAGGGACAGGGCGCGTAGGCCCAAAAAGTCTCGCCCGCTTGATGCAACAAGCTTGCGTGATTTGGCGCTTTCCTACGCTGCTCGTTTTGCCACGACTGGTGCCAAGCTTGAGGGATATCTTGTCCGCAAGCTCCGCGAACGCGGCGTCGCCGAAAATGAAGATGGCCGGGTGCTCGAATTGGATGTCACCGGGCTCGTCACGCAAATGATCGAGCTCGGCTATGTTAATGACGAGGCCTATGCTCGGTCGCGCAGTCGCGATCTGACTGCACGTGGTTATGGCGCAAGGCGAGTGGAGCAAGCTTTGTGGGCTGCGGGCGTCGAAGAGAATGTGCGCGAAGAAAATGCCCCCAGCGAAGTCGAGGGGCGGCGAGCGGCAATCTTACTGGCGAAAAAACGACGCTTTGGCCCGTTCGGGTGGCATGAAGAACAGGACATTGAGGCTGAGAATGAAAATGGGGATTCACTCGAACGGCGTAAACAGCATGAAAAACAGGTTGCCGCCATGCTGCGAGCAGGGCACCAGTATAACCATATACGGTTCATCATTGCTGCGGTCGCAATTGCCGAAGTAGATGAGTGGCTAGCCGAAGCGGAAGAAGATGAAACCCGCGAGGAGGGCGGATTATGGTAAGAATATGCGCGATTATTGCTGGTTCGGCGCTGGCCGCTTGTTCTCCAGTCGGAGCTGCGCAGGATGCTCCCCCAACAACCGCACCAGCGCCTAGCGCTGCTGAAAACGCGAATGTTGATCCGGATTCGGGCCTGACTCTGATTGACGTGACTATCGTCAGCGGAGCGAATAGGCATTCTTTTGTGACGGAGCTTGCCGACACTACAGAAGCGCAAGCGCGCGGCATGATGTTCCGCACAGAAATGGGCGATAGTGAAGGGATGCTGTTCCCCTCCTACACTCCGCAAGTGCGCAGTTTCTGGATGAAGAACACGCCGCTCCCACTCGACATCATCTTCATCGGCCCAGATAGCCGCATCACCAATATCGAGGCGGGCGTTCCTTATGTGATTGAAAGCGTGTCTTCTGACGGACCGGCGCTAGCTGTATTTGAGATTCGCGGCGGACTGTCGGAAGAATTGGGTATTGCTGCGGGTGATATGGTGGAATTCCAGCTTCCAGAGTGATGTTCCATATTGGCGTGCCCCGCCAATTAAGCTAACGGCACATCCATGGGACTTCTCGGTAAGATCTTCACATGGTGGGATGGTGCAACCATCGGCACGCATTGGTGGGCCACGCGCTTAGGCAGCGAACATGTCGGCACTGATGTGCAGGGCAACAAGTATTACCGTCAAAAGGCGAAAGCCAAGGGCAATGCTAAGCCGAACGGCTCCTACACGCAGCGCGACCGTCGCTGGGTAATTTATGAAGGTCAAAACGACGCGAGCCGAGTGCCCAGCGAATGGCACGGCTGGTTGCACGGCTCTTATGACGATATTCCAGAAAGCCATTTGCCCCCGGCTAAGATTTGGGAGGCTGATTACACGCCAAATGCCACTGGCACGATGGAGGCTTACCGCCCGCAAGGCGCCTTAGAGCGTGGCGGAAAACGCGCGGCGGCCGATGGTGACTACGAAGCGTGGAATCCTGAGGCCAGCCCTAGGGGTTGAACGCTGGACTTGATGCGCACCTCTTTCGCTTTTCTCGCGGTAATGTCCGCTTTGGCGATTGCTGGGTGCAGCGAAGTTGGAACTGGGTCTGATTCCGGTGCCGAAACTGTGATTTCTTTGGACGAAGCTGCCGAGCCCATCGCGGTGCCCGAGGTGACTCCCGTGGAAATCGGCGATGCCACTCCGATGGCGGAGCGAGTAGCGACGATTGGCCTGCTCAACAAACGCAACAATGTGAGTCAAGATTTTGAGATGCGCCCCGGCGAGACAATTGAAGAAGGCCCTGTCATCTTGCGTTTAGCCGCTTGTGAGCGCACAGCGCCGTATGAATTTCCGCAGGAAACTGGCGCTTTCGTGCAGGTCGATGTGTTGGAACGCGGAGGCAGCGAGCATGCTCGCATATTCTCTGGTTGGTTGTTCAAAGAAAACCCCAGCCTCAATGTGGTCGAGCATCCCATCTATGATGTCTGGGTTAAAGACTGCGCGATGAGTTTTCCCGGAGACGAATGAGGGAGCAGCGAGTGAAACTCAGGATTGGTCAGTTTTTCACAAGCACATTCAAGGGTTAATTCTGATCGACCCTGCGCCGTTTCGACCAGTTTCAGATATTCACTTTGCGGCATTTCAATAGCGCCCATTGACGCAAGGTGATCGGTCATGAACTGGCAATCGAGCACTTTAAAGCCTGCCTTTCGCAGCAATGCGACCAGCCAGCACAAGGCAACCTTACTGGCATTATCGGTATGGCTGAACATGCTTTCTCCGCAAAACACTTGGTCGAACGAAACGCCATAGAGCCCACCAATGAGCCGTTCTTTTCCGTCTGCCTCCTCCCAGCATTCAACCGAATGCGCATGGCCAGCATGGTGCAATCCGACATAGCTCGACACGATTCTCTCGCTGATCCAGCTTTCAGGGTGACCCGGTCGCGGCGCTGCGCAGGCGCGAACAACGTCTTCAAATACGCGGTTGATTGTAATTTTGAAGCGCTCCGCGCGAAGCACCTTGCGCAAAGATCTCGACATCCGAAGCCCATCAAGCGGAATTATCGCGCGGTCGCGCGGCTCGACCCAGAAAATCTCTTGGTCCTCGCGGTTATCCGCCATGGGAAAAATCCCGCTGCGATAGGCGAGAAGCAAGGTATCAACCGGGATCGGGGTGCGCAGCGGCGAATGCATGATGGTGGTGGTTCTATCACCGTGAACGTGCTGCGCTAGTTAGGATACGACAAGTGGTGGCAATGACCGGTTGCCTATCGCTGCGAGCTCGGATAGAGCGCGCGGCTCGTGGAGGGGCGTAGCTCAGTTGGTAGAGCGTCGGTCTCCAAAACCGAAGGTCCAGAGTTCGAGTCTCTGTGCCCCTGCCACGCCAAACACTGCTCTCTTCTCCTAAACACCCAATAGCATTGCCTTGGCACACGCCTTTATAGACGATCTGTCAGAGTTGCTTCGGATTGTATTAGTTTGGTGTGCGGGGCGCCTCTTTTACAAGGCGCCCACACAGCATTCTTAGTATTCTTCTGGCTCTTCCGGCGTGTCCGCGTGGAAATCGTCGCCGGCCTTTTTGTTGCCTCTCGCAAGTTTAAACACGACACCCGACAACAGCGCCAGCGCCAACAAGTTTGGCAGCGCCATAGCGGCATTGGAAATATCGCCAAGTCGCCAGACAAGCGTTAGATCAAGCGTAGAGCCGAGGTAGATCACAACGCACCACAGCACACGCCAGGTCATGTGAAGCACCTTCTCGCCACGGCGAGTCGAGCCAGGGGTCCGATCATAGATGAAAGTGATCGCACGCTCACCATAATAACTCCACGTTAGCAGTGTGGTGAAAACGAATAAAATAAGTGCAATCGAAGCTATCAGCGTGCCTAGGGGAATGCTGAAAATTTCGAACGGGAAGGCTGCAGCAAAGGCGCCACTGGTCATTGCGAAGCCTTGCAGATCGGAATTCCACGCATGCGCCACGGCCTCTCCGCCCGCGGTAAAATCGCCTTTGACGGTAAGCATGACCAACGCAGTCATCGTACAGATCACAATCGTATCGATGAACGTGCCGAGCATCGCCATGCGCCCTTGCTGTTCTGGATCATTCGTCTGGGCCACGGCGTGTGCCATAGGGGTCGAACCCTGGCCTGCTTCGTTAGAGAACAGCCCACGTGCCACACCCGCGCGAATGGCCAGCATGATCGCTGCACCCAAGAATCCGCCAGTAGCGGCCTGCGTATTGAATGCTCCATTGAAGATCAGTCCGAATGTCGCGGGCAGATCGCTGAAATTCAGGATCAATGCGATGATCGCCATAATGATGTAGGCACCGGCCATGAACGGTATAATCCTCTCCGCCACGCCGCCGATTGATTTGATGCCGCCGATTATCACGACGAATACTAGCAACGCCACGATCAACCCGCCGAGCCATTCCTCGATGCCGAACAATTCGTTCAAGCCGTCAGCCACGGCATTGGCTTGGATTGAGTTGCCGGTAACCAAGGCAGAAAATAAAGTACCCAAGCAGAACAAGATCGCAAGCCAAGTATATTTCTTGCCCAGGCCCATCATAATATAGGTCATTGGGCCGCCGCGATAGACTCCGTCCGAGGTCTTTTCCCGATAGCGGATGGCCAATGAACCTTCGGCAAAAGCGAGCGCCATGCCAATCAGTGCGGTGATCCACATCCAGAAGATCGCGCCGGGGCCACCCAGCGCAATGGCCGTTGCCACACCGGCGAGATTGCCCGTGCCAACTTGCCCTGAAAGCGCTGTCGAAAGCGCGGCGAACGGAGATATTTCGCCCGCTCCTTCGCCCTTGCGGCTAACGAACAGACCTTTGAATGCGCTCCCCAGTTTGACGATTGGGTAAAATCGTAGGCCGATCATGATCCACATGCCCACCCCCAGCAGGATCAGCGTCATTGGCGGGATTGGCTGGCCACCAATGGAAAGCCAGGGAAGTGCTTCCCCATTCCAGGTACCGCCCCAGATAAAGTCCGAAACATTAGTAATCGGCGCGATCCACGCTTCTGCGCCTGTTGGTGCTGCAGCCATTTGTGGCTATCCCCTTATTGCGTTTTTGAAGATTGGTCGGTCCTCCCGACCATCTCGTTAAGAAGGTACGCTAGTGCGCAGTTTTAAGATTGACTAGCCCCGTGCTTGGGGTTTCCGACTCGCCAGTGTATATCTGCACCACTCTTCTTGCTTGCTTTCCGCCCCAGTGCGCCATATTAGCGAGATCGTTCCTGACATCGGTAAAAATCTCTGCCCATCCGCGACCTTGTCCCGGACGGCGACGAGACCTACCTAAAAGCCGGATCAACACAGTTTATACGCGAAGGCGAGAGGCTCCATGGCCGAAGAGAAAAAACGCAAGACATCCGTTCCCGAATTTGTGAACCAGGTTCGCACGGAGACCAGCAAGGTCGTTTGGCCGACCCGCGAAGAGACGATTCGCACTGCGATCTTCGTATTCATCTTTATGGTGATCCTGTCGTTGTTCTTTTTCGGCATCGACAGCATCTTCAACGCCCTCGTAAATTTCCTTCTTACGCTAGCTTGAGCCCATCGGGCTAAGCGCGTGTAAAATTTAATAGATTCAAGGACACATCATGTCTCGCTGGTACATTATTCACGCTTACTCCGGCTTTGAAAACAAGGTGAAGGAAGCGATCATCACCGAAGCCGAACGGCTTGGCCTGACCGAAGGTGTCGAGGAAATCGAAGTCCCGACTGAAACCATCACCGAAGTGAAGCGCGGCAAAAAAGTTCAGGTTGAGCGCAAGTTTATGCCCGGCTACGTCCTAGCAAAGCTGCGGATGAATGATGACATCTATCACCTTGTGAAGAACACTCCGAAGGTGACCGGCTTTCTTGGCAACAACAATAAACCGCAGGCAATTTCTGAAAAAGAGGCCGCACGCTATTTCGGCGGTGTTGAAGAAGCGAAATCCGCGCCCAAACAGCAGATCACTGTCGAATACGAGATTGGTGATTCTGTCAAAGTCCTCGACGGTCCATTTGCTAGCTTCAACGGCGTGGTCGAAGAGCTCGATTTCGATAAGGCAAAGGTAAAGGTCAGCGTTTCGATCTTTGGTCGCCCGACCTTGGTGGAACTCGATTTTGAACAGGTCGAACTGGTCAAGTAAGCGCTCGCGTCAATTATGTAGGGCATGTGGTTTATGAAAACCCGGCCCGGCATTTGCTCTAAGAAGAAGCGTTATCTGACCCGCGAAGCGGCTGAGCTTGCGGCGCAATCCGCGCCTTTTAAACTGCGTGCCTATGCTTGCGAGCTATGCCGCCAATTCCACCTGACCAGCCGGACCAAGGGGATGAAGATTCCTCGGCATGAACTGGGCGCGAAAGGCAGTGAATGAAGCTTCTTACCTCTATATTGGCCAGAACGGTCGACCCACCAGAGCTTGAACGAAGAGCGTTCGCGATCCCGAGCTGCGCGAGTGTTACGCCGGTCACTACTGCGACTGTATTCCAATCATAGCGATCTGCAATCCACCCAGCCAGCGGCACGGATTGCATCATATGCAGGCTTACGAAATGTGCCGGGCGCAAATCACCATATTCTCTGGACCAGTCAAAGAAGGGCACGGTCGCGCCGCCTCCTTTGAGCGGGGCACCGACATAACGGCTTGTGCTCGACATGGTGAAGCCGAAATAGAGCGTTGTAAAAAAGGCCAATGTTAGATCGACTATTGCGCCCAGCCACAATCCTTTGCGGGTACGGCCGCCGTTACGCCAAATCTGCATGGTCAGCGCCAAGGCGATTGTCATCAAGAAGAATGCACCGAGTCCCATCAGAGCATACATTGTGCTTTCAAAACTGTTGTCGAAATTGAAATGTGATCGCTTTGCCTGCGCCGCCTGAGTTGCGACCCAGACATATTCGAATACCAGTCCGATTGCGGTCAAATACGAAAAAATTAGCAGCAAAGGCCCTGTGCGAACTTCTCTCGGAACCAATTGCAGCAAAGCGCCGACGGTGAAGAAGTGCAGCCCAAGCGAAACATTGAATTTTTGAGGTTTGGTCCAGACAGCCGTGCCGTCGAGCACCCGAGTGTCCATCAGCCAAGCCGGCGTGAACACAACGAAACTAGCGATCATAAAGACTGCCAGCGTCAGATTGAGGCGGGTGACGTGGTCATTATCCAAAGCGGCGCGAGTGCGATCCAGCCCAGTGTTGAGGTAGGCGCGGCGCTCATACTGACAGCTACGCTGTAATTGCTGAAACAGCGACATCAGGCGCCATTTTCTTGCGGAAATATCCTGTCCGTATGGTGAGGAGAATCGCCAAAACCATCGACCCAAACATGAATGTCGCGATCAAGAGAGGTGCTTGAATGACACGATTGATCCCGACTCGGTCTGCTTCCACCGCGATCCAGCCGCCGATAAACAGGTCAAAAGCAAGGTAATCGATCCAGCCCGCAAGCAGCATTTCGCGCTTTCCCAATAGCGCGGCGACTTGATCAAGTGAGCCGTACCCGCCGTCCTCGACTGAAGAGAAATACCCCATGGCCAACCCTGCATAGAACAGTGAAAGGCCAAACGGGGTGGTGTAGCGCGGGACCGCAATTAGCAGAGGCCATCGCCGCGGCAAAAAGATCAGGATTAGCCAGTCGATCATGGTTGTTTGCCCGGCATAACCGAACCATTGATCAGGTAATGGTATTGGTGACATTCCTCAATTAACAGAGCGTATTGCTAGGACAACACACTAATTGGATCAAGGACCGCAGCTTTGGGGGTTGGCCGCGACACCCAATGAATCCGACGATTCCCAGCTTTTCTTAACTCGATCAACGTACTACAAACGTTCTTTGTATTCTGAGGTGTTCAAATGATCCACATCGCTGTTCGGGTTCGAGAACTGGTTTCCAGCAACCTTGAGTCGTTGGTGAACAAAGCGACTGATCCGGCGAAGGGGTTGAACCTGCTGCGCTCTGAGATAGAAGAGACGCTAATCAGTCTTCATAGTGAACTGACAATGACCAAGCGACAGTATGAACGCGGGGTTAGTTATGCTGACAGACTGGCCGCTGATGCTGAGCTATGGACTGACAAGGCGAAGACTGCGATCGATCACAAACGCGAAGATCTGGCCCACGCCGCTTTGCTGGCGCGGGAAAGTGAGATGGAAAAAGCCGTAGAGGCGAAGCTGGAATTCGAGGAATTGGCTCAGCAAGTCGCTGAGCTGGAATGCGGGATTACAGATCTTGAAGCGAAACGCGATGATGTAATCGCGAAGATCATTGCTTCTGCAAATACGCCGCCGATGGGAATTGCGAGCCCGGTACGAACCGGTGACCACCGTTCGGAGCGGCGGATGGATCGGATTGATGAATTGGAGCGCAGAGCTTCGTTTCAGGATGCTTCTTCGGCTCTTGGGCACGAAGAAACGCTCGCAAAGGCTGATGCGGAGATCGCTGCTCTGTCGCAAGCAAGCAAGATCGAAGCTGAGCTGAACGCGATGAAAGCGCAGACAAAAAAGTCGGTTCGCAAGAAAGCGAAATAGCCTTTCCAATTTGTGTCGTAGCAAGTGCAGCTTTGCGCGTAGATACGTTGATCTAACTTTACCATTGTTTGGTCCAGCAGATAGCACCGTTTCGAGCTTGCAAATTGACGCCGAATCGTTATTGGCTGCGCTCCCTTCACATCGTTGGGAACCCGTGCGGGAGGTTGGCATGATCGCCAGCCGCTGGACCGCTTAACATGAGCCGTTTTTCGAAAGAGCGCGGCAACAGTGCGAAAGGAGGCCCATAGTGGCCAAGAAAATCGAAGGCTATATCAAGCTGCAAGTGCCAGCTGGCACCGCAAATCCCTCACCGCCAATCGGCCCAGCATTGGGTCAGCGCGGCGTCAACATCATGGAATTCTGCAAGGCGTTTAACGCCGCGACGCAGGACCTTGAAAAGAACGCCCCGATTCCAACCACGATCACGGTCTATGCTGACCGTTCGTTCACCTTCACGACCAAAACTCCACCAGCAAGTTTCCTTATCAAGAAAGCTGCCAAGCTGAAGTCGGGTTCGGGCGAGCCGGGCAAAGTTGTGGCTGGATCAGTCACACAAGCTCAAGTGAAGGAAATTGCAGAGGCCAAAATGAAGGACCTCAATGCAAACGATATTGATCAGGCCATGAAAATCATCGAGGGCTCCGTCCGCTCGATGGGCCTTGAAGTGAAGGGTTGAACCAATGGCGAAACTGACAAAAAAACAAAAAGCCGCTGCTGAGCTGAACCCAGAGAAGCTCTACACCATCGACGAAGCAATCTCGACCTTGCGTGAGCATAAGACAAAATTCGACGAAACCGTCGAAATCGCGCTCAACCTTGGTGTTGATCCACGTCATGCAGACCAGATGGTTCGCGGCATGGTATCACTGCCGTCGGGCACGGGTAAGGCTGTTAAGGTCGCTGTGTTTGCGCGCGGCGATAACGCTGACAAAGCTACTGCTGCCGGAGCCGACAAGGTTGGCGCAGAAGATCTAATGGAAGCGATGCAGGGCGGCGATCTCGATTATGATCGCGTCATTGCAACGCCAGATATGATGGGCGTTGTTGGCCGTTTGGGCAAAGTGCTTGGTCCAAAGGGTCTGATGCCGAACCCGAAATTGGGCACCGTTACTCCGAACGTCGAACAGGCCGTTAAGGACGCCAAAGGCGGCCAGGTTGAATTCCGCGTTGAGAAAATGGGTATCATCCATTCTGGTATCGGCAAACTGTCGTTCTCGGATGCAGAGATTAAGGCCAACTTTGAAGCGATCACAAGCGCTATCGTGAAAGCGAAGCCATCGGGCTCAAAGGGTAAATACGTGCAAAAGGTCTCCTTGACCTCGACCATGGGACCGGGCTTGAAGATCGATCTTTCGGGTATTGAAGGCGCTTAAACGCTGCGCCTTGCTACTTCCCAATCACGAACATTCTGGGGTCGGCAGCGAGAGCTTCCGGCCCCTTTTTGTCATGAACGTTTTGTTTGAGTAGATCGGATCGGTGCGTGCATGCTCGCACCCTCGCAATTGGTCAGATGCCACCGGGAGTGAAATCGTATCCACTGGTGGCGAGGCCATCGGTAAGGCTATCGACGCAGCTTGCCAAATCTTCCTCGTGAGTTGATCGGATGACGAAATTTGCGCCAACCTTTCCTTCGCGAAAGAAGGGGTAGGAGCCAATCTGGCAGTTCTCGTGAGCTTTCTCGACTTCACGTAGCATCCCAGCAACTTCGCTCTCTGCAACCCAACTACCGATAGTCTCCGAAAGCAAGGGAGCGCCGCCTTCCAGCTTTCCGGTCAGCGCGTCGAGCATTCCGGCGGTAATATGCGGGACGCCTGCCATCACAATCACATTACCTCGCCGAATGCCGGGCGCGCCGCTTCGGATATTTGGAATCAAATCGGACCCTTCCGGCACTCGAGCCATGCGTAAACGTCCTTCGTTCAGGCCGCCTTTATCAGCATAATATCGCTCAAGAATTGCACGGGCTTCTTCGTGAATGACAACTGGAACACCCAGTGCCTTTGCTACGGCATCGACTGTAATATCATCATGCGTTGGACCAATTCCGCCAGTGGTAAAAAGGTAATCATTAACCGTGCGGAGGGCATTTACCGCTTCGACAATGTGATCTTCAACGTCGGCTACGACGCGAACTTCGGTTAGGCGGATGCCTTGAACTTGCAGCCAGCTCGCGATCTGAGCGATATTCTTGTCATGAGTGCGACCGGAGAGAATTTCATCGCCAATAATGACGAGGCCAGCGGTCCATATCTTGTCAGGGGAATTCATGCCTCCATGCCTAAGCCAAAGGTTCGATGATTTCCACTACCAACAGCCGCCAAATTACTCCGCCGCTTCGAGCTGCTCTCCTGACTTCTGCGCATTTGCCCCTGAACGGGTGAAAGTCAGGAGGCCATCATCGACAGGATCGCTTGCCATCTGCTTTCGGTCGAGGACATATTCCTGATTGAGGCGCCACGGATAGTGCATACCGTTCTTAGGTTGAAGGTGTTTGGCGCGTTGAATATACCCGCTAGAGAAATCGTAGATGTCGTCTTCTTCGATCCCGGCTTCGGCTTCGGCTGTCAGGATCGGGTTGACGATGTCGGCATTCTTGGCGCGCATTTCGTTGAGCACGCGGCAGACATAGTCCGAATTGATATCCGCGCGCAGAGTCCAACTGGCATTGAGATAACCGAACACCACCGCAAGGTTGGGTAGATTCGAGAACATACACCCCTTGTAATAGAAACGTTGGCTGAAATCGACCGGCTGGCCACCCACACTCACATCGATTTTGCCAGCGACAGCCATGTTCAGACCGGTGGCGGTGATTATAATATCGGCTTCGATCAATTCACCTGACTTCAGGCGGATGCCATTCTTTTCAAATGAGTCGATATGTCCAGTGGTAATGCCTGCTTTGCCTGATTTCATCGCTTGAAACATGTCGCCATCGGGTACCAGACACAGGCGTTGTTCCCACGGATTATAGGGCGGGGTGAAATTCGCCTTATCGTAGTCCGGGCCCAGCTCTTTTTCGATGCCTTTGTATAGGCTCTTTTTGGCTTTCTCCGGCTTGTTGCGAGCCACCTTAAACGTGAAGTCTTGCATCCGGATGTTCTTGAAACGGGTGATCCGATAAGCGAGTGCTTCAGGAAGAAACCTACGCAAGAGGTTGGCGAATCCATCCTTCGCTGGGCGCGTGATCATCCATGTAGGAGTGCGTTGAAGCATCGTCACATGGGCAGCCTTTTCGGCCATTGACGGGACGATAGTCACTGCGGTCGCACCGGAACCGATCACAACGACTTTCTTGCCGGTGTAATCGAGGTCTTCTGGCCAGAACTGCGGGTGCAGAACTTGCCCTTTAAAACTACCGAATTGAAAGCCTGCATCGTAAGGCTCATCGTAATCGTAATAGCCTGAGCCGAGATAGAGGAAGTTTGCGGTCAATTGTGAGCGTGTGCCGTCGGCTTGCTCCATTTCAATATTCCACAGCGCTTCGTCTTCACGAAAATCGGCAGAGATGACTTTTTGGCCAAAGCGGATGTGATCGCGGATGCCGCGTTCGTCGACTATGCGGTTGAGATACTCGAGGATGGAAGGAGCATCTGCGATGCTTTTCTCATGTCGCCACGGTTCGAATTCAAATCCCAGCGTGTGCATGTCACTGTCTGATCGAATGCCAGGATAGCGGAACAGATCCCATGTCCCTCCAAGATTCTCACGACGCTCAACAATTGCGAAGGAATGATCTGGCGTCTTTAAGTGCATATGCGCGCCCATACCGATGCCGGAAATGCCCGCACCGACAATGAGGACGTCGAAATCGACCTGCTTAGAATTAGGTTGTGTGATTGACATTTGGGCTCTCTCTTCCCGCAATTGCAGCAATGTAAACACACAGAGACATCAAAAGCGAGTCTTGATAGCAAATTGAAACTGACTTGTCCGATTGGAACGGCTAGTTGGCTCGGCTATGATATATACAACTCGGTTCGCTGCCCCCGTTCTTGCATTGACTGTTTGCTCACCTGGATTCGCGCAGGAAGAAGAGCGTGACGACACGGATGAATCAGAAATTGTTGTGACTGGCGAAGGGCTTGAGCCGTCGCTTTCGACCATAATCTATTCCACGACGATTATTGAGCGCGAAAATATCGTCTCAAGCGGGTCTGGCCGGATAGAAAATGTGTTATCCAATATTGCTGGCTTTCAGCAATTTCGCCGCTCAGACAGCCGATCTTCGAATCCCAGCGCACAGGGGGTGACCTTGCGGGCTTTGGGCGGCAATGCGACCAGCCGGGCGCTTGTGCTGCTTGATGGGGTGCCGATCAGCGATCCTTTCTTTGGTTATATTCCGTTATCGTCCATCGCGCCCGAGAGTCTTAGCCGCATTCGCGTGACCCGTGGTGGCGGCTCAGGACCGTTCGGCGCAGGCGCGTTGGCGGGAACAATCGAGCTGGAAAGTGCAGGGCCAGATACGTTGGGTCCGATTGCAGCAAACCTTTTGGCCAATGACCGAGGTGAAACCGAGGCAAGCGCTTCAATCGCACAAGAGTTGGGCGGCGGCTTTGGCGTTATAAGTGGGCGCTGGGATCGGGGGCAGGGATTTTTCACTACACCAGACGGGCAGCGTGTTCCAGCCAGTGCCAGAGCCGAATTTGATAGCTGGCAGATTGGGCTGCGAGCGGTTGCACCGCTTTCAGATGATGTCGAACTACAGGCACGTGGGAGCGTCTTTGACGACCGACGGACGCTACGGTTTGACGGAGCGGAATCGAGCAGCGAAGGACAAGACGCGAGCCTGCGGATTGTTGGCAGGGGCAACTGGAAATTCGATGCACTTGCATATGTACAGGCACGCAATTTCTCCAATGTCGTGATTAGTTCGACGCGATTTGTGCGAGTGCTGGACCAGCGCAACACGCCTTCAACCGGGCTTGGCGGCAAGATTGAACTGCGCCCGCCGGTTGCAGAGGGGCATGATGTACGCATCGGAGTCGATTATCGCCGATCTGACGGAGAATTGCAGGAGGAGGCTTTTAGCGCTTTCACTGGAGCATTGCGCGAACGTCGCCGTGCAGGCGGCACAAATAGCAATCTGGGTTTCTTCGTTGAAGATGATTGGGACATTGGTCCGATAGTCCTAACAGGAGGTCTGCGCGGGGACTATACGCGTATCGAAGATGGGTTCTTTCGTGCGGTAGATGCGAACAATGTTCTGGTGAATGAGACTGTTGCGCCAGACCGATCTGATTGGGCGTTGAGCTGGCGCGCGGGGGCCTCCTATTACGCGACAAGGCGGCTAGATTTACGCGCAGCAGCCTATACCGGACTGCGCCTGCCAACTCTGAACGAATTGTACCGGCCATTTGTCGTCTTCCCGGTTGTGACGCAGGCGAATGCAGCGCTAGAAAATGAACGGCTCAAAGGTTTTGAAATTGGTCTTAATTGGCAGCCAATCAATGAGGTCGTGTTGTCGCTGACGGCGTTCGATAATCAAGTCGAAAACGCAATTGCAAATGTGACGATTGAACCCAATCTGCGCCAACGTCAGAACCTGCCTGCTATAAATGCACAAGGGGTGGAAGGTGCAGTTGCAGCGCAGTTTGGTCTGTTTAGCCTCGATGCCTCAATGGCATATACCGATGCAACTATTGCTGGTGACGTGGTGTCCGCACCACTTAATGGCAACCGCCCACCACAAACTCCCAACTTCTCGGCTTCAACAACCATCGCTTGGCGTCCGGCAGACGGGTGGAGGTTAGCAGGCACTGTCCGCCATATCAGCGCGCAATTTGAAGACGACCAAGAAACCGATGTTTTGCCGTCAGTAACCACCGTTGATCTGTTTGTACAATTGCCGATTGCTGAGCGATTTTCGGTGGTAGCGCGGGCTGAAAACCTATTGGATGAGACGATCGTTACCCGCAATTCAGGGGGAGCAATCGACCTTGGCGTACCGCGTACATTCTGGCTGGGGTTGCGGTTCGGCCTATGAAGTTTGCGCAATGGATGGGTTTGACATTTTGCAATAATATTAGGCTGTAGTTCGCAAGTATGTGCTTTTGCTGCGGCGCAATATTTTATGTTGCATTTTTAGCACAATGATCCAACAACTCGCCATTCTCTCTTGGCAGGATGAAAAGCGCTGATACTCTTACCAATCGGACAAACGTACCGGTCAAAAGGCTGGGCGCCACATGGAGAGAACACCTATGACACGCAAGTTCGCTGCTTACGCCGCTGGTCTTATGGCCTGCAGTTCATTCACAGCGCCAGCATTCGCTCAGGCGGACGCACCGTTGGCAGCTCCTGATGAGAATGAAGGTGTCATCATTGTGACTGCGACACGCCGCGCTCAAGATATCCAAGATGTTCCAATTGCGGTTACAGCCGTCGGCCAAGATCAGCTAGACAAGCAGGGCGTGGTCAACGTCCAAAACCTGACACAGGTTTCACCAAGTTTCTCCACCTCGACCGCGCAGATCGCATCGGGTTCGGTTGTGCTGCGTATTCGTGGTGTTGGTACGACATCGAACAATATCGGGTTTGAAAGCGCAGTCGGTATCTTCGTCGATGGTGCCTATCAGTCGCGCCCTGGTGTGGCTCTCTCCGAATTTGTCGACATTGAACGTGTTGAGGTTCTGCGTGGTCCCCAAGGTACCTTGTTCGGCCGGAACACATCGGCAGGTGCCCTCAACATCACAACGAACAAACCTGATGTCACTGAATTCGGTGGCTTTGCCAACGCGACCTATGGCAATTTCGATCTGATCAATGTGCAGGGGGCAATTAACGCTCCTATCATTGAAGACACGCTCGCTGTGCGCCTTACCGGTGCCTATCGGGAACGCGATGGAACTGTCTCCATTGTCGATGCTAACGGTGCGGATGTCGGCGAATCTGGCTCGATTGATCAATTCTTAATTCGTGGTCAGCTCGGCTATGAAGGCGATAGCGGTGCCACCGCACGTTTGATCTTCGATTATTCTGAAAGCGACAACAATTGCTGCGCCGCTGTAGAACTTCTGGCAGATACAGGGCTTGAAGGTACACTAGCTGCTCTTGGCGGCGGTGCTCGTGGCGGTATGGCTTCTCCGTCAGTTGCAACCACTCCGTTCGATCAAACGGCAGCCGAACAAGTGCTGGAAAACCGCATCGCGACTGCGAACCGCGAACCAATTGGTAGCGTAGAGCAATTTGGTGTCACCGGTGAAATTGAGTTCCCGATCAGTGACAGTGCAGATTTGGTCTTCATCGGTTCTTATCGCGATTTCTCCTCTAGCGAGAATTACGATTCGGATTTCTCTGGCCTTGATGTTTTCGATGTTGACCGTCTGGATGTCGATATCGAAACCTACACTGCTGAACTTCGGTTACAGGGTGAAGCCCTAGGCGGAGCGTTGCAGTGGCTCGTCGGCGGGTATTATGCCGATGAAACGATCAATTCGGATATCGATTTCTCGCTTGGTTCTGATTATGATTTGCTAATAGGCGGGCTGTTCGGCGGCTTGCTCGGACCAGCGCCGCTCAATGTGCTTACAGATTTGATCAATGATCCACTCACCCCGGGCAACGGCGTGAGCCCTGCGGGAACTACGGCGACCAACGTGTATGCGCAGAGCAGTGAGAGCTGGTCGATCTTTACGCACAATTCGCTTGAGCTTACCGACGGGCTGACTGCGACTATCGGTCTGCGCTATTCGGATGAAAGCAAGACTGGCGGGTTCCAGCAGACAGCGATCAACAATCCGACATGTTTGACGCTCCTGTCCGACACCGCAACTATTGCCGCGACCGTCGGCGCCGGTTTGGTCGGCAATGTGCTTGGAACTGGTTGCTTTGCTTTCACGGCACCAGCTATTGGAACAGATGCTATCGCATTCCCGCTTCCACGTGAATTTGAGGTCCCGTTCAGCGACAGTGAGCTGATTTACACCGGTAAATTAACCTATGAATTCGAAGCCCCTATCACGGCTTATGTCAGCTTTACACACGGCTATAAGTCTGGGGGTATCAATCTGGATATTACCGCAAATTCTGGCGGCGCTGATCCAACCTTCCTTTCGGAAGAAGTCGATGCTTACGAATTCGGCCTAAAGGCGCAGTTCTTTGACGATGCAGTCACGGCTAATTTGGCCGTCTTCCATGAAGAATTCAGCGACTTCCAGGTTCTCGAATTCACAGGTGCGCAGTTCACGACGTTCAACGTCGCGAGTGCAAAGTCGACCGGTTTCGAATTGGAAACTGTGATCCGGCCTGACAGCAATCTGACGATCAATGCTGGCCTTACTTACACCGATGCCCGGTATCCCAGCGATTGCGATGGTGGGCAGGTGTCGATCAACGTGACGTCGCTGTGCGGCAATTCGCTGACCAATGCTCCTACTATCGTTGCGATCATGGGCTTCAATTATGATCGTGACCTGACAGATAGCCTGCGCGGATTCCTGTCCGGTCAGGTGCGCACGGAAAGCGATCGCCGGACGTCAACTCAAGCGGTTGTCCTAGCGACACAAGCACCGCTGCCGTTTGATGTTCAGGACGGCAACACCAAGATAAATCTGCGGGCCGGTATCGGTTCGATTGATGAAACTTGGACGCTCGAAGTGTGGGGTAATAATGTCACCGATGTCGTGACCCGCGGTGTTACGTTCAACACGGTGCTTCGCGGCGGATCACGATCTGCATTTATACAAGAACCCGCCACATATGGAGTGACGCTTCGTACGAAGTTCTAACGAAGTTCAGTCTCTGGGAGGGGACAAAGACAAAGGCGGCTCGGAAAACCGAGCCGCCTTTTTTGTTTAACTGAGATGCAAAGTTGCAAACCTCCCATTGGAATTCTGGCCATTGGAATTCTGGTGTTTTACATGCCGCGTGCGATCAGCATTTTCATCACTTCGTTTGATCCGCCATATATGCGGGCAATGCGCGTGTCGCGATACATGCGGGCGATCGGGTAATCGTTGATATAGCCCGCACCGCCATGCAACTGCAGGCATTTATCGACAACTTCGCTCTGCAGCTCAGTTACCCAATATTTTGCCATGCTGGCCGTGCTAACATCGAGCTCGCCTCTTAGCAGTTTTGCGATGCAGTCATTCACGAATATGCGCGCGGCCGTGCCCTTGGCTTTCAGGTCTGCAAGCACGAATTGCGTGTTCTGAAAATCCCAGATGGTCTGTCCGAACGCCTTGCGCTCTTTGACATATTCAACCGTGACATCGAGTGCTTTTTCAATGCCTGTAGCGGCGCCCATCGCAATGACGAGGCGTTCCTGAGGGAGTTCGCCCATCAACTGATAGAAACCCTTACCTTCGACCCCGCCAAGGATATTGTCGCCCGGAATAAAGACATCGTCGAAAAACAGCTCGGACGTGTCCGCCGCATCCAGACCGATCTTGTCTAGTTTTTTGCCGCGTTGGAAGCCTCCGGCACCCTCAGTTTCCAGAAGCATCAATGAAATACCTTTGGCCCGTTCATTCGGATCGGTCTTGGCAACCACAACGATAAAGTCAGCGGTCTGACCGTTGGAGATATAGGTTTTGGACCCATTGAGCCGATAGCCGTTGCCATCCTTCAACGCGGTCGTGGTGATGCTTTGCAGGTCGGAGCCAACGCCCGGCTCTGTCATTGCAATTGCGCTGACGAGTTCGCCAGTCACCAGTTTGGGCAGATACTTTTTCTTCTGTTCCTCTGTGCCGTGGCGCACGAGATAGGGCAGGATTATGGTGTTGTGCAGACTGGCTGCGAAGCCTTCGACACCGTGTTTTGCCTGTTGATCCAGCACAACCATATCGTGCCGGAAATCACCGCCATGACCGCCATATTCTTCCGGAACGGATACTCCGAGCAGACCGGCCGCACCCGCCTCATTCCAAAACTCGCGCTCTACTTGTCCGTCTTCGCGCCATTTGAGGATGCGTTTCTCGGGCGCCTGATGCTGGTAAAATTTGCCAACGGCGTCCGCGAAGATTGATATCTCCTCATCATCCATGAATTCCGGCTGAGGTACGTCAATGACAGGCATTCTATTTACCTTTCCAATTAGGTGCACGCTTTTCAGCAAAGGCGGCTGCACCTTCGCGGGCATCTTCGGAAACGAAGACGGGGGCGATTAACTTGCCTTGATTCTTGTATCGTTCATCCATGTTCCAGCCGCGCGATTCCTTCATCACCTGCTTGGAAACACGCACTGCGAGTGGACCATTGGCTGCGATTTTCGCCGCCAGAGCCTTGGCTCCTTCAAGCGCTGATCCATCGACGATCTGGTTGATCAGGCCCAGCTGATAGGCACGCTCTGCTCCGATGAAGTCACCGGTTAGAGCCAATTCCATCGCAATGCGTTCTGGGATCTGGTCGGGCAACATCATGACACCGCCTGCCGCAGCAACAAGACCACGCTTCGCTTCGGGGATCCCGAACTTCGCTCCAGAATTTGCAACGACAAGGTCACAAGCGATCATTAGTTCAAGGCCGCCAGCCAAGGCATAGCCTTCGACCGCAGCAATTAACGGTTTTGCGGGAGGAGCTTCGACAACACCGCCAAATCCCCGTCCTTCAATGCTTGGTCGTTCGCCACGTAGGAAACCTTTCAAATCCATTCCTGAACAAAACGAGCCACCAGCGCCCGTCAGAATTCCAACCCGCAGATCATCTTCGCTATCGAGGCGGTCCATTGCAGCAGCAATTCCTTCAGCTGCGGCTTTGGTCATGGCGTTCTTTGCTTCCGGACGGTTGATCGTAACGATCAGCACTCCGTCTTGAACGCTGGTCAGGACTTCTCGGGCAGCTTCGTTCATGGACTCTCTCCTATCACTTTTTGGCATTTCGAAATGCAACTGAATTGTTGTGCGACTGGTGCAGGGGGCTTACGGATACGTCAACCGCATTTTCGATAGATCGAAGGAAGAGAACATTATGGGCGAAGCATACATCATCGACGCAGTGCGCACACCGCGTGGGATTGGCAAACAGGGCAAGGGCGCATTGGCCGAACAGCATCCGCAGCATCTGGCTGCAACAGTCCTGAAAGCGATTGCTTCGCGCAATTCACTCGACACTTCGACCGTAGACGATGTGATCTGGTCCGTTTCTACCCAGGATGGGACGCAGGGGGGCGACATGGGCCGAATGGCGGCGCTCGATGCTGGTTATGACATCACCTCCAGTGGTACCACCTTGGATCGGTTCTGTGGCGGTGGCATCACCAGTGTAAACCTTGCTGCGGCACAGGTGATGAGCGGTATGGAAGATTGCATCGTTGCAGGCGGTACAGAAATGATGAGCCTCACTGCGGCCATGTCTAAAGCGAAGATGCAAGCTGGTCTCAAACCGCCGATGATGGGCAGTTATAATGATCGTCTCCAAGCGGTGCACCCGCAGTCGCATCAGGGCATTTGCGGTGACGCGATTGCCACGATCGAAGGTTTCACCCGCGAAGAATTGGACGAGGTTGGTTATCGCTCACAACAACGCGCCGCTACGGCCATAGCAGAGGGGCGCTTTGACAAATCGGTTGTCCCGGTTGTGTTGGATGACGGAACGGTTGCACTGGACAAGGATGAATATCCGCGCCCGCAGACCACTCTTGAAGGATTGGCCCAGCTTGAACCGGCCTTCACCAAGATTGCAGACGTGCCGCTCGATAAAGATGGCACAACATTCCGAGGCTTGATCAACCAGAAATATCCTGATGTTGAAATTCAGAATTTTCACCATGCGGGTAATTCCTCTGGCGTGGTTGATGGCGCAGCAGCAGTGCTCGTTTGCAGCAAGGCTTATGCTGAAAAGCACGGATTAAAGCCTCGTGCGCGAATCGTGGCCACTGCCAATATGGGCGATGATCCCACGCTAATGCTCAACGCTCCGGTCCCGGCGGCGAAGAAGGTGCTGGCAAAAGCAGGTATGAGTCTGGACGACATCGATTTGTTTGAGATCAATGAAGCGTTTGCTGTGGTCGCTGCAAAGTTCGTACGCGACCTTGATCTGGCTTGGGGCAAGGTCAACGTCAATGGTGGTTCGATCGCTTTAGGGCATCCAATCGGCGCAACCGGTTCGATTCTGATCGGTACTGTTATCGACGAATTGGAGCGCCGCGACCTCAAAACCGGACTGGTCACAATGTGCGCGGCGGGCGGAATGGCTCCGGCCATTATTGTTGAACGTGTTGATGGCTTTGTGGACTGATTTAAAGGGAAGCAAGCATGATCTGTGACAACACACCCGTCATCATCGGGGTGGGGCAATACTCGGAAAGGGTGGGAGAGCCTGGTTACGAGGCGTTGTCCCACATGGACCTTGGTGGACACGCTCTTGCGGAAGCAATCACCGACTCAGCAGCCACCGGCGATCTCGCTGCTGCGATCGACACAATCTGCGCCATTCGTCAGTTCGAGAATTCTTATTCGGAGGCCGTCGCTCCGTTTGGAAAGTCGGATAACCCGCCGCGGTCAATCGGAAAACGTGTCGGTGCAAATCCGCGCCGAGCGATTCTGGAGGTTGCTGGTGGGCAGGCGAACCAAAAAATGGTTGGCGAACTCGCCAGCGCCATCGTCTTATCTGAAAGCGAGGTCGCAGTTATAGTCGGTTCCGAAGCAATCTCTACCGTTCGGAGACTGCTTGAAAAGGGGGAGTTACCCGACTGGTCTGAAGATGTTGGAGGTCAACTCGAAGATCGCGGTTATGGCATGGATTGGAGCGTTGAGACATGGAGTATCAAGCATGGCGGTCGGCGACCTCTTGAAGGTTATGCCTTGGCTGAGAACGCACGCAGGGCGAGGCTGGGTCTTTCCCGTGAGGACTACCGACTGAAGATCGGTGAATTGTTCGCTCCGTTCACCAAGGTGGCGGCAAGTAACCCGCATGCAGCGGCTCCGGTGGAACGCTCTGCTGTGGAACTGGCTACCGTTACCGACCGCAACCGCATTGTCTCCCAACCCTATCCGCGAATGACGGTATCGCGTGATCAGGTCAATCAGGCCGCAGCCATAATCCTGTGCAGTGCGGGCAAGGCACGCGAACTTGGCGTGCCGGAAAGCAAGTGGGTCCACATTCATGCAGTGTCTGCGGCGCAAGAACTGCCAACCCTGGAGCGTCCGGACTTTTCCCGCAGCGAAGCGGCCTCAAGGTCGCTCGATATCGCGCTGGGCCGGTCTGGGAAATTTGCGAACGATATAAGATATTTCGATTTCTATAGTTGCTTTGCTGTACCCGTCTTCAATGCGATTGAGCACTTGCTGATCGAACCTGACGATCCGCGCGGTCTGACGCTGACGGGGGGCTTGCCATTCTTTGGTGGAGCTGGGAATAATTATTCTTCCCATGCAATCGCAGAAGCCGTGGATCAGGTACGAAAAGATCGCGGGTCATTTGCGCTTGTTGGCGCCAATGGCGGCGTGATGGGCAAATACGCGACCGGGATCTATTCCACTGTCCCAGCAGAGTGGTCTTCGAATGATCGCTATATGATGGTGCCGATTTCCCAAAAGAAGGTGGCCGTTGCCTCAGGCTTGTTCGACGCTGCAACTGTCGAAACCTACACGATTGTGGTGACCCGTAAGGGGCCGCGTATCATTTTTTTTGGGCGAAACGATGTAGGAGAGCGGGTGGTTGGTAATGGTGATTGGTCGCATGAGCCTACTCGAGTCTTGTTTGAAAGTGGTGAGCCATTCGGTGCGAGGCTGAGTGTTCATCAGAATAAGGACGGCGTTAATATCGGGCGCGTTGCCTAAGGGTTGCTTGGACTTGATAGATTCACTGATTTGGGGTAACTAGTTTCAATAGTAACTAATTTGAAACATGCGAAAGCGCCAAATTATGACCAAGCACACACCTCTTCATCCCGGTGATATATTCGAGAATCCTGCCGGTCTCGACGGTTTTGAGTTCGTCGAATTTTGTGCACCTGAAAAGGGTGTACTGGAACCTGTGTTTGAAGCCATGGGCTTTATGCATGTAGCAAAGCATCGCAGCAAGGACGTGAACCTTTGGCGCCAAGGCGGCATTAACCTAATCGCCAATTACGAACCGCGCAGCGCGGCATGGTATTTCGCACGCGAACACGGCCCAAGCGCCTGCGGCATGGCATTCCGGGTGCGCGATGCGAAGGCGGCTTATGAGCACCTGATCGCTCAAGGCGCAGAGCCAGTAGCTAACGAACCCGGTGTGATGGAATTAAGCATTCCCGCGATCCGTGGCATTGGCGGTGCGATCCTTTATCTGGTCGATCGTTATGCTGGGGCCGAAGATAAGAACCTCACCATTTACGATATCGATTTTGATTACCTGCCGGGTGTTGATCCTTACCCAGAGGGTGCTGGTTTCCACACAATCGACCACCTTACGCACAACGTCTATACTGGACGGATGAAGTACTGGGCCGAGTATTACGAGACGCTGTTCAACTTCAAAGAGATCCGGTTCTTCGACATCAAGGGCGAGTATACCGGCCTCACTTCGCAGGCGTTGACAGCACCGGACGGCAAGATCCGCATCCCGCTCAACGAAGAAGGCGAAGGCGGTAAAGGCCAGATCGAAGAGTTCCTGCGCGATTTTAACGGCGAGGGCATCCAGCATATCGCGTTGATCTGCGATGATCTGGTTGCATGTTGGGACCGACTGAAAGAATTTGGCGTCCCGTTTATGACAGCGCCTCCAGAAACCTATTACGAAATGCTCGATGAGCGTTTGCCGGGTCATGGCGAAGATGCCGAGGCTTTGAAGATGCGCGGTATCTTGCTTGATGGCACAATCGAAGATGGACAGCCGCGCCTGTTGTTGCAAATCTTTGCAGAAGCTCAGGTCGGGCCAGTCTTCTTTGAATTCATCCAACGCAAAGGCGATGATGGATTTGGTGAGGGCAATTTCAAGGCTTTGTTTGAAAGCATCGAACGCGATCAAGTCGCGCGCGGTGTTCTCGACACCAACACCGCAGAGCCTGCCGAATGAGCCATCCCCAAGAACATCCGGTGCAATTGGGCGGGGTTCACCACGCGGCCTATCGCTGCAAGGACGCCAAGGAAACGGTGGAATGGTATGGGCGTGTGCTCGGCATGGATTACACCACTGCATTTGCAGAGGACCACGTCCCCTCAACCGGTGAGTATGATCCCTACATGCATGTCTTCCTAGATGCAGGGAACGGCAACATCCTTGCCTTTTTTGAGCTGCCAAACCAGCCAGAAATGGGCCGCGACGAAAACACCCCGCAATGGGTGCAGCACCTTGCCTTTCGTGCGCCTAACGAGGCTGCATTGCTGTCGGCCAAGGATCATATCGAAGCGCAAGGAATTGACGTGCTGGGGCCGACGCATCATGGGATATTCAAATCGATCTATTTCTTTGATCCCAATGGTCACCGGGTCGAACTCGCCGCCGACATCGGAACTGAAGAACAATATGCGGAGCTGAAACGTGTTGCTCCGTTAATGCTGGACGAATGGAGCGAGACTAAGAAGGCTCCGCGTCACGCCGATTGGCTACATGAAATTGCGCGTGAAGAGCATTCAAAGAACTGATCGGCGGTACTACGGTAAAACCGTAAAACGAAAGGGGCGCGAAGGTTGATGCCTTCGCGCCCCTTTCGCATAGACTTGACTGAAACCATCACATTGTGACGGTCGCACCCAAGAAGAACAGTGTGCCAACGGGGCTCACCGGGAATGCTTGTTCAGTCAAGAATGGCTTGCGATTGAAGACGTTATTCACGCCGCCATAAATATCGACATTGTCAGTCGCTTCGAAACTGAAGGCGATGTCATGGATCATCACATCGCTCGAAATGCCGTTTTCCGGTGTGAATTGGAACGAAGATCCAATACCAACCGATTCGATTTCGACAGCGCGAAGACCTTGACTGTCGAGATAGGTCGTCGACCATGTGAGGCTGAATGCGTCATATGTGCCCGTGAGTGATGCCCTGCCAGCCCATTCAGGGCGCTGTAACTCGCCCAACTCTGGATCGACATTGGTAATGTCACTCGGGTCGAAGAAGTCATTCAATTTATCCACCCAAGTACCGCTTGCGTTGAACGCAAAATCGAATGGGCCGACATCAAAGGCATATTGCATCGATGCCTCAATCCCTGCCGTTTCCTGGCGCGCAAAGTTTAGCGAGGTCTGACGTAGGAATTCGAACCCACCATTATCTGTCCGGCGGTCAAATGCCGTGCAAAAGTCGTTTGCAATAGATGCTGAATCGACGCAATTATCGACGATGTCTTGCGCACTAACCGGGTTGATCGCATCCTCAATTTCGATGTTGTAATAATCGACGCTGAGGATGAAGCCGGGCAGGAAGCTAGGCGTGAATTGTGCACCAATTGTCCATGTCGTCGCGGTTTCCTCTTCTAGGTCAGGATTACCCGCAATCGAGCCAGAGAACCGCGCTGTCAGCGGATCAACGTATGAATAAGTACCTGTGCCAAAGGTTGGATCAAAGTTGATCGTGTTGAAGAACGCAACGCAATTGGCCTGACGGAGAGTGGGGTCAGCTGCAGTAGCAAGTTCACTCACATCACAAGGGTCAACCGGACGGAATGTGGCGCCTTGTGCTGGGTTGAACAGTTCATTGATGTTCGGTGCACGCACGGCCTCTGCGTAGGTGCCACGGAAAAGGATGTCTTCAACGGGTGACCACAAACCACTGACATTCCACGTGAACGTGGTGCCAATCGTCGAATAGTCCGAGTATCGCGCCGCGCCGCTGATCTCAAAAACCTCTGCGAACGGAACATTTGAGAGGATGGGGAGGCGGACTTCGGTGAACAGATCGTAGACCGTGAATTCACCACCAGCGTTGTTGATCGTAGAATCAGGATCGAAGACCAAGGAATTTGCTGCTGTGGGCAAATCGCGGATCAGGTCACCAGCATTTGCGTCAGGTGTTGTGACCGGGATAATACCGAGAACCAACGGGTCAAAGACAGAGTTGCTCCTTTCCTCACGGAATTCAAATCCCGCGGCAAAGCCGACAGGTCCGCCAGGCAGTTCAAAGAACGCACCGGTATCGCCCGTAAAGATCGCGCTGAAGACAAGCTGTTCAAGCTCAAATTCATTGACGATTGTCGCTGTGATGAAATCCACGGCTTCATCGCTGATTGCGCCAACTCCGCCAAGGATGTTGGCCGGCTGGCAGGACCCATCGCCAGGATTAAAGGTGAAGAAGCCCGGATCACCGACAGGAATGCCAAACGGCGTTGTCGCTGGTGCGGTAGGGTCAATGTCAGAGCGACAAATTGGATTGCCGGTTGTCGGGTCCGAAACCACATCAATCGCGGCAAAGAACCGGTCCGTAATGACCCGGTTGCGATCTAGGGTAGTCTGCGTGAAGTTACCGTAATTGCCAGCGAACTCATAGCTGAAGTGATCGGTAATATCGCCACGCAGGCCGGCAACAAACCGGTAGGTCTCAAATTCATTGCGGTTGCGGTTGGCGCCAAGGTCAGCCGGGTCACGTGTAATGTACAGCCCTTCCTCAACCCCATCGCCAAAGAACAACGGCGCAACAAATTCTTGCAGGTCGCCCGTGATGAACGGATTGTCCGCCCGGATCGTCAACAGATCATAGAAAGTGTTCGGCTGAGCTTGGAATTCGGCCGAGTTTGATACGAATTTGCCTTCAAAAAAGAACTCCGCATCTGCTGAAAATTCATAAGTAAGGTTGGCGTTGATGGACCAGCGCTCCGTCTCAGGGATCAGCGAATTGACATCGAAATTATTTGGAATGCCGTCGCCGCCAAACTGGTTGAAAGTACCCGTGACTAATCCGTCTTCATAAACGGACAAGCTGCCATCATCGTTGATGACTGCACAGCCTCCAGCAAGACCGAACGCGCCAGGATTGAAAGTGCTATTAAAGCCAACTGCGCTTTCAAGGCAGTCTGCAATTCCATTGCCATTGATATCCGGGCCATCTGAAAGACCAATATCTCCAGGGGCGATAACACCGCCTGCAGATGATAAAGAGAAACGCGGATCAGTAGCGATAAAGCGGGTCGTGGCATTTGTTGCGCGATCGATCAGCGCTTGCTCTGCTGCTGTGGGTGTAAATCCAAACCCCTCAGTGGGGATTAGAGAACCGGGGGCGCTACCGTTAAAATTCGGCGTGTCAGCGCCGCCAATGTCGCCCGCTTGAAAACGTAGAGCAGGGTTACCTTGATCGTCGAATATACCGTTATCTCGCGAAAAGTTGCGCTCGCCAAACTGCAGCTCATCACCTCGCGCATATTCGCCAGAGACGGTGATGTTACCTCGGCCATCGGCAAAGTTCATGCCCCAGGTCAAGTCGGCGTTGATGCGGAAACTGTCGCCTTCGGATGAAATGCCCGATTGAACGTTTCCTTGAAGGCCCTCGAAATCATCTTTCAACACAAAGTTCACAACGCCGGTCACAGCGTCTGCGCCATAAAGCGAAGAAGCGCCGCCAGTTAGCGTTTCCACCCGCTCGATCAGAGCTGTCGGGATGGAATTGATGTCGACTGCTTGTTCCCCAGCGACGCCAGAAACGTGCCGGCGGCCATTGACGAGAACCAAAGTACGGTTCGAGCCCAACCCGCGCAGGTTAAGGATAGATTGGCCGACAGCCTCTGAGAAGACGCCGTCGATGGATCCCTCTGCTGTGGTTGAAGTCGACAGTGCAGGAATATCGCGTAAAACGTCGACAACATCTGGCGTCCCCGCTTTGGTTAGAGCGTCCGCGTCGATTGAGACAATCGGAGCCGGTGCACCAATGTTGGGATCGCGTGCAATGCGAGAGCCGGTCACAATGATACGGGATTCCTCGTCGGGCTCAGCTGCTTCTTGGTCTGGCGCGGTTTGCGCGTGTGCGGCAAATGGCATCGTGCTGGCAGCAGCGAGGAGGAGGGCTTGACCGGATAGTTTGAGAGGCTTCATGGCTTTGTTCCCTGTTGCATAATTTTGGTGCAATGCAACACGATCATCGTGGAGGACCGCCATGTCAAGCTAAGGACAGCCTAATGTGTCAATTATGTATGCCCTGTTGCAATTTTGTTGCGGTGTGTCGCTGCAAAACAGCTTAAAAGCTCGGTAAAGCGTCTTATTTGCTCGATTCAGCGCCCATCCTGCTTGACCGATAGCAGCGATTGCCAGACACCTTTTGATAGAAGCTTGATCTCAACCACCAACGGGGATTGCCGTGTTCCGCCAAACATTTTCAAAGACTGCGATAGTACACTGCGCCATTTGGTGTCTTGCAATTTCCGCAAACATTTTTCTGTCAGTATTTGTATCAGCATCTGCTTACGCACAGTCTGTTCTTCAGGCGGAATTTGATCCTGCAATCCCTACCCTTACCGAAGTTGTGGGACATGCTCCGGGCGCGCGTGTTACATCTCCGCAAGAGGCGAATAGTTATGCGCGGGCGTTGGCTGAAGCTGCGCCCAACCGGCTAAAGATGATCCAATATGCGACCAGTTGGGAAGGGCGGCCACTCCATTATCTGGTTCTGACATCGCCAGAGAACATGGCGCGGATTGATGCGATTCAGGCCGACTTGGCGAATATTGCTGCAGGCCGGTCCGGGAATGGCAGTGCCTTGCCAGTCACATGGTTGGGCTATGCTGTGCATGGCAATGAGATCGCCCCGACCGATGCGGCCTTGATGATGGCCTACCATCTGCTCGCTGCTCGTGACGATCCACGAGTGCAGCAGATTATGTCAGAGAGCATAGTCGTGCTCGATCCCATGCAAAATCCGGATGGCCGTGCCCGGTTCGTCAACCAATTTCGCAGCGCGGTTGGCATCGATCCGGCTAGTGATCGTCAAGCTGCCGAACATGACGAGCCTTGGCCTAGTGGCCGGGTCAATCACTACATGTTCGATCTTAACCGCGATTGGTTCACTTTGAGCCAGCCAGAAACGCGGGGCAAGGTTGCCGCGATCCGTGAATGGAACCCAGTCGTAATGGTCGATGTTCATGAAATGGGAGGAGATGAAACCTACTTTTTCTCCCCGGCTGCACAGCCGATCAATCCGAACATCACCGACACGCAGCAACGCGCTTATGAGATTATTGGGCGCAACAATGCCGCTTATTTCGATCGTATAGGTGAACCCTATTTTACCCGAGAAGTCTATGACCTGTTCTATCCTGGTTACGGCGATACATGGAACACGCATCAAGGCGCAATTGGCAGCACATATGAGCAAGGATCGGCGCGTGGTCTGGTGTTTGAACGACGCGACGGGACTGATTTGAGCTATGCTGACGGTGTGCGCAATCACTTCATCGCCAGCTTCGCTACTGCCGAAGCTGTGGCGCAAAATGCTGATCGATTCCTTTCCGATTATGCATCTTATCGCGCTGCTAATGCCAATGGAGCGGCGGGACGCGGGGTCTATGTGATCGATTTGTCGAACCGGCGTTGGAATGCAGAAAGCCTAGGCCGCAGACTTGCCGCGCAAGGTATCGAAGTGCGCCGCCAAGCTGGACCGGTTAGCGTGTGCGGGCGGTCCTACCCGCAGGGCTATATTGCTGTGCCGCAGGCGCAGCCAGCCGCGCGATTGGTGCGCAGTTTGCTTGACCGAGACACACCATTGCCCGCCGATTTCGTGACTGATCAAGAACAGCGCCGGTCAGATGACCTCCCGCATGAACTGTATGACGTGACAGCATGGTCGGTTGGTTTGATGTCGGGCGTTGATGTGAATCTGTGCGCCAGTGCCGTAGATGGTGAAGCGCTCCTTACCGACACACCAATCGAAGCGCTGCCTCAGGGGGCCGGTGAAATTGCGATTGCTGTGCCATGGACCGATAGCGGCCAGGCTCGGCTGGTCACACTGGCTTTGCGCGAAGGGTTGGTTGCCCACGGCACCGACGAAGCTTTTGTGAAAGATGGTCGTTCTTACCCGCGCGGCACTGTGCTGTTCCCCGCTGGCAGAAACAATCCTGAAGCCATGTCTCGCTTACGAGAGCTTGCCCTAGAGATTGGCGCGGAGACCGTGGCATTTGATTCCAGCTGGGTCGAAGACGGGCCGAATTTGGGTAGCGAAGCGTTTGCACGGCTCACATTGCCAAAGGTTGCGATTGCCTGGGATGATGGAATCTCTCCACTTAGTGCAGGTGCAATGCGATATGTGTTGGAAAGGCGACTTGGCTTACCGGTCGTGCCGATCCGTACGGACCGTTTCGGACGCGCTGACCTGTCTGACTATGATGTTGTGATCGTGCCCGATGGCTCACCGCACGGCGATCTGGGTGAAAGCGGAATCACGACATTGCGCAGCTTTGTCGAACGGGGCGGCGTTTTGGTGACAGTGGGTAACAGTCTGACCGCTTTTACGAGCGGTGAAGATCCGCTGATCACGGTCCAGCGCGAAGCTGCTTTGGGCCGGGAACCGTCGAGTGAAGAAAAGGAAGAAGCTTTGCTGACACAGGCTCGTGAATTCGCGAGCGAAGACGAATATCGGGACGCGATTGCTGATCAAAGCGCGCTGCCAGACACGCTACCGGGAGCATTGCTCAACACCGTGGCTGATCAGGACCATTTCCTGTCGGCAGGATATGATAGCGGCGCCGTGGTCTTGGCGAGCGGGGCGCAGATATTCACTCCACTTGACCGGGCGAATGGTTCTAATGTGCTACGTTTTGAGAACGCTGACGAATTGGTAGCAAGCGGATATGTCTGGGATGAAAATCGTAGGCAGTTGGCGTTCAAGCCTTATCTGATGGCTCAGCCTACCGGGCGCGGAATGGCGATTGCCTTTGCCCATGACCCCGCGACCCGCGCCTATCTCGATGGACTTGATCTGTTGTTGGCAAACGCAGTGCTAATCGCGCCTTCGCGGGTTCGGTAACTTCATTTGCGAGCGTAGCATTGCGCGTTGTGAAGCGGTCGCGCATTCTGCATTCATACTTGACCTTAAAGGAGGATGGAATGCGGTCGGGTCTCAATGGGATAACGTGGTTTACGATTCCAATTATTGCAGGGGCTTTGGTCAGTCCGTTGTTGAGCAGCAGTTCGTCCCTCGCTGAACCGGTTGGCTCGTCTATACAATGCTGTGCAGGTAAAGAAGCTATCCCTGAATAGGTCGGCGGATTTATTTTAACGGATTGGGATGGGCCTGATTTACCCGTTTGGATCTATGTTCCAGCCGGAATCGACCGGACTAACGCCCCTATCTTGTTTGTCATGCACGGCGCGAACCGTGATCCGCTGCGTTACCGTGATCAATGGATTGATGAGGCACAAGAAGGTGGGTTTGTGGTTATAGTGCCGGAATTCTCACGTACTGATTTTCCAGGATCACGCAGTTATAATCTAGGCGCAGCTTTTGAGCGGCGCACGGGCGAATGACGCGATGAAACGGTCTGGAGTTTTTCTGCAATCGAACCGATTTTTGACGAGGTTGTTTCGCGGCTGAATGGCGCGCAGATGGGCTACACAGTTTATCGTCATTCGGCCGGATCACAGTTCGTCCACCGCTTCTTGTTTTTTAAATGTGACGCGAGAGCCCAGCGCTATCTTGCAGCCAATGCGGGTTGGTACACTTTTGCCGATCCGGCCATTGCCTATCCTTTTGATCTAGGCAGCATTCCAATAGGTAAAGAGGGTCTTCGCGCCGCCCTTGCCAAGGATGTGGTGTTGTTGCTGGGCGATGAAGATAATGACCGCAACCAATCAGCACTCAACCGCAGCGACGGCGCAATGGTTCAAGGTCCGCATCGATTTGCGCGGGGACAAGCCTTCTTCGAAGCCGCTCGCACTTATGCTGAACAAAGAAGATGGGAATTTGGATGGTCCCTGCGTGTGGTCGAAGGTGTGGCGCATTCAAATGGCGGCATGGCCCAAGGAGCATATGATTTGATCGAATAGGATGTTGGAGATGCGATTAGCGTAAATTCAACCTCAAAGCTGCGCCGCCCAACCAGTAAACGAATCCTGTCACTAGCGCGATCCCGATCAGACTAAGAAGAATTTTTCTGGCTAAGTCTGACCGAGCGCTTCCAATTGCTCGTTCAGCTTCAACCATTCGGCCTCCGCCTTGTCTATTTTGCCGGAAAGTTCGGCGCGATCAGACAGCAGATCGCTCATGGATTTGTTCGAATATGGTGAACCGGACTTGCCAGGTTCAAACATCGCTTGATCGATCTCGCTACAGCTTGATTGCAGTTTCGACAGTGCCTTTTCCGCGCGTCTGATTTCAGACTGGACGAATTTGAGCTTGGCCCGGTCTTTTCCCGAACGGCCTTTGTTGGAACTGGTGGGCTTCGGTCCGCGCTCCTTTTTTGGCTGATTCACGCCGAGCACAAAGTCGATGTAGTCATCCATGCTACCAGAATATTCTTTAGCCGTCCCGCCATCGACGAGAACCAATCTGTCCGCCGTCAGTTCGACCATGTGGCGATCATGACTGATCAGGATCACTGCTCCAGTATAGTCATTGAGCGCCTGCACCAGTGCCTCTCGCGCATCGACATCGAGGTGATTGGTTGGCTCGTCCAAAATCAGCAGATGTGGTGCATCTCGGGTTATGAGTGCCAGAGCGAGACGCGCACGTTCGCCGCCCGATAGTTTTCCGACTTTTTGAGTTGCGCGATTGCCGGAAAAGCCAAAACGGCCCAATTGCGCACGGATGGCGCCGGTGGATTGGTCTTCCATGGCCTGCGTCATATGTTCCAGCGGCGTATTGTCGCCCGCCAGTTCTTCGACCTGATATTGGGTGAAATAGCCCACCGTCATCTTACCCGGCGAATTAACCTCACCTTCCATCAAAGGAAGCTGCGCCGCTAATAACCGCGCCAGAGTGGTCTTGCCGTTACCATTGCGGCCCAAAAGTGCGATCCGGTCGTCAGGATCAATCCGGAGACTGATACGTTTCAGAACGGGGTCATCGTCGGAGTAACCGACAGCAGCCATGTCCATGGTGATCATGGGCGGCTTCATTTCTGCCGGGTTGGGAAAATCGAAACTAAGCGTGGGATCTTCCATCAATGCCGCGATGGGCTGCATCCGTGCGAGCATTTTTGCGCGTGACTGTGCTTGTTTGGCAGTGGAGGCGCGTGCGCTGTTGCGGGAGACGTAATCCTGCAATTTGGCGCGTTGCGCATCTTGCGATGCCTTGGCCGAGGCAAGCTGCGCGGCACGTTCGGCTCGCTGCTTTTCAAAACTGTCATATCCGCCCGGATACAACGTCAATTTGCCGCCTTGTAGGTGCAAAATATGATTGACCACTTTGTTCAGTAGATCGCGTTCATGGCTGATTACCAGCAGCGTAGCGGGATAGCTTTTCAGGAAGTTCTCAAGCCACAAGGTTGCTTCGAGATCGAGGTGATTTGACGGTTCATCGAGTAACAACACATCAGGCTCAGAAAACAGCAGGGCCCCCAATGCAACGCGCATCTTCCAACCGCCTGAGAAGCTGTCGAGCGGCTGGGTTTGCATTGCTTCGTCAAAGCCCAATCCCGTCAGGATACGAGCCGCGCGTGACGGTGCGCTATAGGCATCGATGGTGAGCAATCGTTCATGAACTTCGCCGAGCCGGTCTGGATCGGTGCAGGTCTCCGCTTCTTCCAGTAGACTGGCGCGTTCGGTGTCTGCTGCCAGCACAGCTTCTTCTGGAGTGATTGTCCCGCTCGGCGCATCCTGCGCGATATAACCCAGCCGAACGCGCGATGGTTTTGTGATCTCGCCATCATCAGGCTCTATCTCACCAATCAGCGCCTTCATCAAAGTCGATTTGCCAGCGCCATTGCGGCCGATCAAGCCTACCCGTGCGCCGTGCGGGATCGCCGCACTGGCGTGGTCGAGAATGGGGCGACCACCAAGTCGCACTGTGATACCGCTGATTGTTAGCATGACCGCGCCCGTAGCAACCTTATGGGCCGCGTCAAATGCCTTCGCACGGCAGAGCGATTTAGATGCCAATTGCCTTTGCATAAGAGCCGCAGGCGTCTAGCGACGCGGCATGGATATGAACAACCTGCTGCTTCGCTATTTTGGTACCCCGGATCTTGCAGAAGTGCAGGTCGATGCGATCCCCGCTGCGGTCGATAGAATGCAGGTGGACCTTGGTCTGGAAACGGACGCAGGCAAGCGTTTTGTATTGTGGAGTCTTCTCCACATGCTCGACAGCGCGCCTGATCTGGATGTGGCGTTCGAGGATGAAGCAGACCGTGAGGCAGCTCGTAATTTCATGGATATGATGGCATCGGCTGGTCAAGAATGATCGAACTTGCTGGACGCTTTGCCAATTTCGACGCGGATGAATTTCTGCGCGAATACTGGCAGCAAAAGCCGCTGCTGATCCGCAATCCTTGGCCACAATGGGCCAATCCGCTTGATCCCGACGAATTGGCTGGACTGGCCTGCGAGCCGCACGTGGAATCGCGCCTGATCACGCAAGACATCGATGCCTATGAGTTGGAACACGGTCCCCTGCCGCTCGACCGGTTTGGAAATCTGGGAAAAGCGCCTTGGACGTTGCTGGTGCAGGCGGTCGATCATCACGTTCCTGCTGTTTCGGACCTACTGGAGCCATTCCGTTTTATCCCCAATTGGCGGGTTGACGATGTGATGGTGAGCTATGCGGTGACCGGCGGAGGTGTCGGCGCGCATTTTGACCAATATGACGTCTTCCTTGTGCAAGGGCAGGGAAAACGTCGCTGGCAGCTCGGCGGGATGTGCGATGACAAGACCGAATTGCTGGACCATGACGGATTGCGCCTATTGGCTGATTTTCAGGCGATAGAAGATTGGGCGCTAGAACCGGGCGATATCCTCTATGTGCCCCCGCGTTTAGCGCATAAGGGTGTGGCGCTCACCGATGACTGCATGACTTATTCGATTGGTTTCCGCGCGCCGTCGCGCAGCGAATTGATCGAAGGCTTCACCGCGCAGTTGCTTGACGAAATCAATGACGATGATCGCTACGGCGACCCTGGGTTGTCCCAGCAATCCAACCCCGGCCAAATCACCGAAGCATCGCTTTCCCAGTTGCACGCAATGGCGACGGAACGATTGAGCGACAAAGACGCTTTCACCAAATGGTTCGCCGAATATGCGACCGAGCCCAAGAATGCAGAAATTGACTGGCGTCCTGAACAATTGATCTCTGCGCAAGAGGTAGCCGAAGCATTGACTGGTGGTTGTGAGCTGATCCGAAACCCCGCAAGCCGGTTTGCCTTTGTGCACGGTAAGGGCGGATCGTTGTTGCTCGCCGTAGACGGACAAGCGATTGAATGCGCGGACGAAGCCAAACCATTTGCGGAGGCTCTATGTGCGCAGCCACGGATCAAAGCTGGGCCGGATTATGCTGACCTGCCATCGGTTCGCACTTTGATCGAACATTTGCACAATCACGGCAGCATCGCTGTGAGCCATGCTGAGTACGACTGATTAAGAGGCCTCGCCGTTGGTGTGCTCGCCAACTGGCAGCCCATCGACCGTCCACTCTCCGATCGACCACCGGATCAGCCGCAATGTCGGGTGGCCCACCGCGGCTGTCATGCGGCGCACTTGTCGGTTCTTGCCTTCGTGAATTGTTAGTCTGATCCAGCTGTCCGCCACCGTCTTTCGCACTCGAATAGGCGGATTGCGCGGCCACAGGTCTGGTGCATCGACGCGCTCTGCCGAGGCGGGGCGGGTCATCCCGTCTTTCAACCGCACTCCTTTGCGCAAGGCGCCGAGAGCCGCTGCGTCAGGCTCTCCGTCAACCTGTACCAAATACGATTTGGGCAATTTGAAGCGTGGATCGGCGATGCGCGCCTGCAATTTGCCATCATTGCATAGAATCATCAGCCCTTCGCTGTCACGATCAAGCCGCCCAGCAGGGTAAACGCCTGGGATGTCGATAAAATCCGATAGGGTTTGCCTTTCAGTCGGACTCCCTTTGTCAGTGAACTGCGACAGCACGCCAAACGGTTTATTGAACAGGATTAGACGGGCCATAATCGGATCATTGGCCTGCGGCGGATTCGCTTTGAACTGCATCAGGTTCCCACCCTTCGGCATAGCGGTCAAACCATGCTAGAATTGCTGATGCCTTTGCGGCGCTTTGCGATGGACGCGCTGCGAAACCGCCATGACTGGCTCCCGGCACCCGTATGAGGGTGGTGGGCACGCCCGCCAATTGCAGCGCTGAATAATACTGCACTGCCTCACTAACCGGGGTGCGGTAGTCTTCTGCGCCTACGACCACGAGTGTTGGTGTTTCGACATCTCCGATCAAAGAGAGCGGTGAATGCGCCCAGAAGGTCTCAGGATTTTCCCAAGGGCGTGCGCCGAGCCAATACAAACCGAAATAGCCAGTGCCATCTGCAGTGAGCGCTTGAGTGGTCCAGTTGATAACCGGTTTCTGTGTTGCGGCTGCTTGGAATCGATTGGTCTTGCCCACGATCCACGATGTTAGCACGCCACCACCCGATCCGCCGGTCACGAACAAACGGTCTGGATCTGCTATCCCAAGCGCGATCGCTCGGTCGACAATGCTCATCAAATCATCGTAATCGCGGCCGGGATAATCCTTGTCGATTTCCTGCGCGAATGCTTCCCCATAGCTGGTCGAACCGCGCGGATTGGCGGATAGGACGGCGTAACCTGCGGCAGCATAAAGTTGGTTGTCGGTTGAGAAATGTGGGCCGTAGGCGGCGAATGGCCCGCCGTGGATTTCCAAGATCAACGGCACTGGATCCCCTCCGACATAGCCGGGAGGTAAGGTCAACCAACCTTGAATTTCCTGCCCGTCAAAGCTGGAAGAAACAGCGATCTCGCGGACTTCACCCATAGTTTTTGCGGCGAGCAGATTTTCATTGAGATTGGTAAGCGAGCGTACACGCCCTCCGCTGATGACTTTGACGTCCGCAGGCCGTGTTCCGGTGCCGCCGGTGAAGGCGATGCTGTCGTTGTCGGCGACCGAGAAGCTACCGCCGGTATAAGGGCGGTCAAATCCGCCGCCGCCCAGTCCGGTTGCGACATTGCGCACTTGTCCGTTCAACCCGATACGCGCCACATGGGTCTCGCCGCGCTCATCATATTGCACATAGATACCGCGCGAATCCGCGTCCCATTCCATAGAATCGACGCTGAAGTCCCATTCTGACGTCAGTATTCGGCGGTTTTCGCCACTGGTATCCATAACGTAAAGTTCGGCGTTTTCATAGGCACGCCCTAGGTCGTCAAACCCGGTATAAGCGATCAGGCGACCATCGGGCGAAACCACTCCTCCTGCGTCAGGGCCATCGCGGTCGGTCAACTTTGTCAGGGCAAGCGATGCCATGTCCAGCGACCAAATATCAGCTTCGACTGGGTCGGTTTGCCAATTGCTGTTGCGATTGGCGGTGAAGAATATTGTGCTTCCATCGGGAGACCAGCTTAGTGGCCCGCCATCGTGGTTGGGTCCAAAGGTCAGCTGACGCGGTGCTCCACCTGTGGCGGAAATGACAAAGATCTTCTCGAAGCCCGGTGCAATTTCGCCTGAACCATCTGCTCTGAAATTGACGAGGTCGGTGACGTCGAGAGGATTAGCCCATTCTGCACCCTCTGGTCGGTTGGATGGGGCAGAGCCGAGCGACGGCGGCGCGTCCTGCACCAGCATTGTGTAAGCGATGGATCGGCCATCTGGTGCCCAAGCGATGCTTGAGGGGCTATTGGGGAGGCCAGTCAGCCGGACAGCTTCGCCGCTATCAATCCATTTGACCCACAATTGCGCGTTTCCGTCTTCGACAGAGACATAGGCGATGCGCGATCCATCGGGTGACCAACGCGGAGCAAAAGCTCCGTCACTACGGCCTGCAAATGGAGTTTCTTTCCCGTTCGATACGTTGATCATCCAAATTGAACTGATTGCGCGGTCAGCCATAATGTCGTTCTGGCGGCGGACATAAGCGATCTGACTACCATCCGGGTTAATCTGCGGGTCGGATGCGACGGCCAAGCTGAACAAATCCTCGCCAGTAAATGTGCGATTGGGGGTGGTGCGTGCTGACCCTCGCTCAGTGGCAAACATCGGAGACGCCGCTTCCGACTGTTCTTGAGCAGCGACAGGAGTGGTGAATGATACGGTGATAATGGCCAGTGCACCGCTGGCAGTGATGAGTGATTTGGGCATTATAATTCCTCTGAAACCTATCGTTATGATGTGGACGGAGGAGGAGCTGCGGTCAATCAGCAGCTAACAAAGGGCCGTACTGCGAAGCAACCAGATGTTGGTGCAACCAATTCAGAGAATTGTTAGAACGTTGGCGGATACGAGCACTCATACGATGCGGCTGCTAACATGCTCTCGATGATCAATTCGCTTGGCCATGTGACAACCTAAACCGAGCATGATGCCAATGGCCGGCCTGGGTCGATGACCGACCCAAATGGTGTCGTCACCAACCACACTGTTCCCCGTCAGCGACAAGATGAAAAGGGGCCTTGTGATCTGAGGCGATCCGGGCGTTGGGTATAGCTGTACGCCTCCGTAATCCGCCGGAAGGCTACCTTTTTCATTCCAATCGCGGCAGCCAATATTGCTCTTACGATTATCAGAAGAAGCTGGGGGCTTACGACTTGCGGCCGTCAACGAGTGGCAAGGGTATTTGTTATGACAACGCATCCGTTGAGATGCTTTCTTAAATCTATGAAGGCAGAGCTGATCTGGCGGCAGAAATGGCCAAGACGCATGCAGGTAGAGGCAGTCATCTTCCAGTGCATCAACGGGTTCTACAGTGCCCGCAGCCGCCATTCATATCTGGGCGGTATCAGCCCGCTCGCATTCGAGGCCAAGGTGGCATAATGAGATCAGTGACCGGCGCGAAACCGGTACAAGTCCAATAATCATGTGATCGACACAGAAAAAGAGAGCCTTAATGGGCGGAGGGAGTCTCCTTTCTAGCGCCAACGAACTAGAAGATGAACTTTTGTGTGTGCCAGAATGTGAACCAACGTGAGTGTAGAATCGACTTAAAATATTGTTCTAATTGAATATTGCACTTCTCATGGAGTGTCTCGTCCGTTTCATTTTTTAATTAGAGTCAGATACTCACCCTCTTTGGGGATGGCCTACTATCCATTAGGAATCGTGGATCAACGCGTGGTCAGCAGCGTTTTCTCTGCAATGTGTTGTAGCTTGTGAGAAGTTTTGCGCAGTTACCAATTTATCTAGCGACAGGATCTAATGCCGATTCTTATGTCTGCGAAAGCAACCGGAGAAGGTAATTCGTTGAGCTTAGATAAGCTCTCAGATATGTCAAACTGACATCCGGGCCACTGGGCGGGAGTTCACATTGGGCTTTAGCTTCCCAGTCCACCGCTTATTGGAAGCGCTGCCGCCGGCAAGATAGTGAAACCTTGCCGCTGCCTTTCCCTTTGTATCGCGAGACCGACGCTCTGCGAAAGGCTGAAACTGACGTTAAGAATTTCTGGCGATAAATACAGCACCCCAATCGTTACGGTCAAAAGCTGTAACGATTGGGGTGTTGACATCAATGTATTGGAATCTATCCAATAAAGTAATCAAAAATCAAGATTATTAATCTGCAATAACCACACTAACATCTGCAGAATTGGTGATGGTGTTGAACACCGGAGAGTAGTGTGAAAGCAAGCGAATTTCATCTAAATCTTTGTGTGGCGTGTCGATTTTTAACTTAATTACAATCTTGTTGTAGCCTCTAGATACTGTGTCGTCGACACCAAGAAAGCCAGTCAGGTTGATGTCGCCTTCAAGTTCGGATGTTAGCGCGTCAATCTGGATGCCTTTTAGGCTTGCGTGTGCGATAATGCTTGTCACGACGCAGCTCGCCAAAGCGCTTAGCAATTGCTCCACGGGATTGGGGGCGAGATCAGTACCTGAGAGCATTTCCGGCTCATCTGATTTCATCTGGTGATCGCCATTGTGAGCGATTGTTTGCTTGGCTGCATACATGTCGCCGACAGTCGTCGTAGAGCGGGTGCCGCCATCCCAAGTGTTGTGGATTTTGAATCGGGACAAGCCCAGTCCACGATCGGCTTCTACGGCAGAAACGGTCTCGCTCAGTACGTTGATGGATATGCCGTTCACTAATGCGGAATGTGTTGCTACCTGCATGATCGTTCCTTCGTATTTTGTTTGGCTTAGGGTATTTCCAGCTTCCGAGATTACGAATTGAGAGCTGGCGCGTGTGTTTCTATCTCGACACTGAACCAAGCTGCGTCAGATTGATTTCAAATTTGCCGTAATTCCGGAATCCGTACAGTTGTGAAACGCCGCTTCTCCAGGGCCTTGACGGAGGAGGATCAATACAGCGCGCGTTTAGCTGGACGCCGTCATCATATTCGCGTCGAACTACGCCCCTGAATTTCGAGCATGAATTCATCGTTCGATTTTGCGAAATTCTCCCGGCTGAGTTCTCTTGCCATGGCGGTGCAAGAAAGCGTCCTTAATTCTTCTCGATCGCTGAATGGCCGAAACCGACAAAGCGTTGCTCGTCCGAGAGAGTGTTATCACACCCACTCGACGAACAATCGCTCCGCTCTTGGTTCCCCACCGGAAAAGTCTTCCGCGGTCCTCTGGTGATCTACCTAGAATTCACTCGCCAGAGGACTGCCAACTTGGCACCGGCGCTACGTCTTCAGGCCAAAGGACCGGATATGCTTCTGTATATATCCAATCTTGAGACTCGGCAGGGATATGGCAGGACTTGCAGTCCAATATGTAATTCTGCGCGACCTGTTTGTCGGGCTCAGCCGCTTCAAACAACGCCCATCCCCAACCGTCGCCCCAAAGGGCATTGTCAGGGAACCGGCCTTCGGCGTCTTTGACCATCACAAACCAGACCTGCTTTTCGGTCGCGTAGGATGCGTTGCCTGTTGTAAGCGCCGCTGTGGCTGCGCCGCGAACTTCTTTGACCAAAACCGTACCGTCAGCGAAGGTCCCGTTGGCACGAAAGCTCTCAATACCTCCTGGCGATACATAGACTTGATGCATCCCATTTTGGATATCATCCGCACCCGCAGTCGACCATGACCCTAATGTTGGCCACGTTTCGAAATCTGCAGGCCGCGAAATGTCTCCCGTTGCTGACACGATATCGGCTGGCCAACCACCTTCGATAGAGGTCAGGTCAGCACCAGTGTTTGCATCATCGCCTTGATCAGTTGCCTGCTGACAAGCAGACAACCCGATCAAGAGCGGTGCACAAACCAATAATTTCCAGCTCATTTTGGAAACCCTCAATTGGGATTTGCGGCACGCAGCACGGGATAGAACTGAGTAAAGACAAAGTCTGTCTCTCCGGCATTTGCTTCATGGCAGCTGTTGCACGATTCTGTCGGGAATGCCTCAGCAGTTTCTGCGTAAGGCGGTGCATTATGACCGAAGCTGTAATAAACCCAGCCACCGGGCTCGTCTGGGAAGCGCTCTGTGTCTTTAACTGTCAGTTCCAGGCCAGAAAATTCACCCTGGAAGTAGCCGACACCGCTAACTTCAGAGGTAGATCCATTTTCTGCATTGCCATTTTCGCGCACTGTTGTGAGCTCTTTTACAATTTGTGTGCCGTTCGGCCATACACCCGTTTCTGAAAACGCAGCGAATGCCGTCGGTTCGACATAAACATTATGAAATTCAGGAAACGGAGCTTCACCGCCATTCAGGGCGTTGGGCGTAAGAGGAGTGCCTACAAACACCCATTCGCGATAGCCTGTTGGCTGTAATACAGCGCCTTCATCAGTGAAAGAGGCCTGCACAATTCCACTCGATTCAACGTTCTCGCTCACAGCATCTCGCTGTTGTTCAGGTACGGAATCTGATGAATCGCATGCCGAAAGCAACGCCATGCTTGCCGCAGCGATTGAGCAAAGGGCGACGTTTCTCGTATCAGTCTTTTTCATTAATGGTTCCCTTCATTTAATTTACCTCAACCACAATTCTCGTTCGTGATTTCGCAGGTCCTGATGCCTGCCTAACCCTGTGGCTGATGCATTCCAGATTCCGCGCGATTCCAGAAATGCGCGTGCATCACGAATTGGCATATTATTCTAATCCCCGCTTAGAGTCGAATAGATTGGTAAAAAGGTGAGTTCCAGCGTCCATAGTGTACTGACTACACGACGCTATTAGCGTCTTACATGCATCAAGGGGATTACCTTGTAGTCAGGTGCCAATGCGTTTGGATTTTCGATCCGTGTATCCAGCGTCGCATCATCCCAAGTGATATCTGCTGCGACGAGTGGATCAACGCCTGCACCTAGCCGTGTTGAGCCTTGCCCCAAGTCAGAGTTTGCTGGGATACCCGTTTCAGCGATGTTGAATTGGAAAACTTCATGTCCAGGATAACGGTCAGCAATTTACTCGCTGCGACAAAGTCTCCAGTAAACGCGGCCGAGGCGGCAATCTCGTGGAACGCCCAGTTGAAGAAGATGAAAGCCTCTGCCTGCTCTGCCCACTTGCGCGCCGTCGGGATCAGCCGCTGGGCGTCAGCATAAAGCCGGCAATTTGACCGACTCGTGCCCACGCGGCTCAACGAGTGTGCCCTGTGCTGAGGTGACTTCGCGCGATCGTTCGGCGCTGCGGCGTCTGCAAATTGGCGGATTGCCATCTCGCGATTGCCACCGCGATCCCCGTGACACGGAACGTGTCCATTTCGATATGCATGCACTTTCTGAGGTGGCACAACCTGATGCAAACGGGATTCCGACCATTACCTCGTGCGCCGGTATGGGCAAGAACGTCCCGTTCCTGATGATGGTGCCTAATGCAAATTATGCGGAGGCCGGACATCGAGGGGCAGAATTTCTGATACTGACGGGGGATGTTCGGGAAAATACAAATAAGTTAAGCGCCGATGGCTGGCTGAGGGCTCCGGAAGAGGGGGGGCAGGTACAGGCCGGTGGGAATGGCTCGCGAATTTGGCTAAGGACCAATCACCTCGTCAATGGAGGCCACAGATTACTGGCGTGGATTCGGTATCGGCTGACCTTTGAAGATCATTGAAATGGACTGCAGATGACGCATACTGGAACACTCATCGTTGGTGGCGGACTGTCGGGTCTCTCGCTTGCCAACTCACTTCACAGGAGTGGGAATGAATTCTTGCTGGTTGAGCAAAGATTGCGGTTGGGTGGCCGAATTCTCTCTTTCGGCCCAACGCCGGAGGAACAATATGATCTTGGCCCCTCCTGGTACTGGAGCGGCCAGCCTCATGTCACAGCGCTGATTGAAACCTTCGGGTTGCGATCATTTGCCCAGCACGCGGACGGGGATGCCCTGATCGAACAAGTCGATGGACGCATTACGCGCGAATCGGCGTTTCCAGTGATGGCCGACGCCAGAAGAATAGACGGGGGCATGGTCGCCCTGATCAACGGCCTTGCCAGTGGCTTGCCAGAAGAATCCATCAATGTCGGAGTATCGGTAACTGCCTTGCGGCGTGAGGAGCACGCGATTGTCTGCACATGCAGGAACGCGGATCGAAGCGAACAGGAAATCTCTGCTGATCGCGTCATACTTGCTCTTCCTCCGCGGCTCATCGCCCAAAATATCCACTTTGAACCGACATTGCCACCCAGTTATACCAGCCGGTTGACCGCCATTCCCACATGGATGGCTGGTCATGCGAAAGCAGTCATCGAATTTGACGAGCCTATCTGGCGAACTGCTGGTCTTTCTGGCGATATGTTCAGCCGCGCGGGACCACTGGGAGAAATTCACGATGCATCGCTGAGTAATGGCAAGGGCCACGCATTATTCGGATTTCTGGGATGGCCGGCTTCGCAGCGTGAAGCCGTTCGCGATCAGCTGGAAGACCGGATCCGCGATCAGCTCTCCCGTTTACTCGGTGACCGGGAAACCTGTGATGCAAGGATCACCATGATTGATTGGGCAACGGAACAAGCAACCGCATCGCATTCAGATGCTTCAATACCGCTTTCAAGCCATCCTCAATATGGGATACCACCGGAGACTGGGGCGTTCTGGGATGGTCGGGTGATCCTATCTTCAACAGAAACCGATTTCCAAAGTGGTGGACTACTCGAAGGTGCCTTGGCAGCTTCTGCACAGACATATAGCCTGCTACGTGCGATGGCAGCCGCCGCTTAAGCAAAGAAATTTCTTGTATAAATATTATCCACGTAAAAGGCGGGACAGTAAGTCAAGCGTTACAGTAATGAATACACCGGTAAGACTTGAAGAGAGCTGGAAGCTACGTGAAGCAATCAGAACTTCTTCATCGAACAATCGACGCAAAGATGAATTAAAACTGTTCACGTATCTTCTCTTTCTTGGCCGATTCGATCACTGAATGCCTCGCGTGCTTAAAAATTCACTGATCTTCCCGGCAATCATTTCCGCATCTTCTTCCAATGCAAAGTGACCGGTATCCAGGATATTGTAGTCAACATCTTGAACATCGCGCCTAAAGCCTTCGGCTCCTGGAACAGGGAAAAAGGCATCATTCTTTGCCCAAACGATGAGCACAGGAGGTTGATGCTCGCGCAAATAGGCTTGCCATTCAGGGTACTTGGCAACGTTGTTCCGGTAATCATAAAACAACCCGATTTGCACTTCGCGCTGGCCTGGGCGAGAGAGCGACTGATGATCTAGCAACCAATTGTCAGGCAGAATTGCGGCGGGCTCCCGAACTCCATGCGTATATTGCCATTTTAGGCCGTCCAAGCTGAACACATTGGAAGCGATAGCATCTTCCAGTTCCTGGTTACCGCGACCTTGCTCCCACAGGGTCATGATCGGAGCCCAGGCCTCACGGTTTAAACCTTCTTCATAAGTGTTGCCGTTCTGGACGATCAGGGACTGCACGCGGTCCGGATTCTGTGCTGCGATCCGAAAGCCGACAGGTGCGCCGTAATCTTGTAAGAAAAGGCTGTATTCGCTGATGCCGCGCTGTTCGAGGAAAGCATTCATCGTCTGCGCGATATTGTCGAAACTGTATGTATAATTTTCAGGAGATGGGAAATCACTCGATCCAAAGCCCGGATAATCTGGAGCAACTAGATGATATTCATTACCCAGCATCCGGATGAGATTGCGATATTGGTGCGATGAACTGGGAAAGCCATGGAGCAACACGATAGTGGGCTTTGAAGGATCGCCAGCTTCACGGTAGAAGATTTTTACACCGTCCACCTCTTCGCTACCATAACGAGGCATCGCCATCGCAGAGCTATATTCGTGCGTTTCGGTATTGGCTGTGATTGGGTTCTGTCCAGCAGCAGGAATGCTTGCGGAGACAGTGCACAGGATCGAAAGTGCGATCATCTTATGAAGTTTCGGCATAGTGGATCCGTTCAATTTTTCTCTGTTTCACCTTGTCGGCGAATGGTGCATCTTCTCGTAGATAATGCGCCTACCCAATTCGGCAGGCTGGGCATTCCGGATTCTGCATACTTCCAGAATTGTGCGCGCTGCATGATTTAACCCATCATTCGGACACCGGTTTAAAGTCAAATGAGTCAGAGCCAAACATGAAGAATTCGCACGGAACTTCCGAGACACATGCGGTAGTGTGCAGGCTGTCGGCGGAGACTGCCCAATAGGAACCTGGCTCCATGACCGGCGCATCTCTCCGGCCTTCAAAGGGATTCGTCATCTGACCTTTTAACACTATCGCGCGGTAGCTGTGGGTGTGTCGATGCGGGGGAGTCTCAAAATTTGCTGGAAAGCGTCCAAACGTTCCGTGACGACCTGTGGACCGATCACCGTAAGCGGCAGCAAAGGTGATGAGGTCATTACCGGGAAATGCTGGGGCAAATGCCCTGTCTTGGCTCGGCAGAACACGGTCCGTAGTCTCCGACCTAGGCGATGCAGCAGAGGCAGCTTCCAAAGGATCATTGACGAGATTGAAAATAAAAAGCGAACCGAACAAAATTGCGACCACAAAACAATAGACCGACTTTTTCATCATTCCATCCAATCATAAATTCCGTTGGATTGATTGCCAACAGCCAGATGAAGGATCGATATCGGTGATCGAAGCGGGTTGCTTTCAGAATCGTCGCATTTTCAGTTTGCGAGCATTCCCGGGAATGTGCGCTTTTGCCATAGCAGCGGGGCAAGTGATCTGGGGTATCAAGATAGGTTCACAAGAGACGCAGGCCATACAGATCAAAGCCTGTCAGAGTTCGGCTGATTAGTAGGGAGCGGGCCGCCCTAGGCTCGCTAAGAAAGCTCCTCTACCTCATTCAATATCGCCGTTGCCCGCGCGCGCATCCTCGCCTGCCGCGCGGCGAACCCCTGATGACGCGTCAGCGGATCGAGCATTGGCATTTCGAATATGTGTAAAAAAGCAAAGCCGCGTTCATTTGCCTGATCAATAATTTTCAAAGCCTCATCTAACTCACCTTTGAAGGTGAGATAAGAAACCGCTCCAGCATATTGAGCGGTTGCCCTGAAGTCAGCCGGTTTGTTTTCAGCATAATAGCCATCGAGCAAATCTGTCGCCTGCTTCTGCAACGGATTGCCAAATTGCCGGAGCACGTCGGCTTCCATCGCGGTCCGAATCAAATTATATGTGTAGAGAGGCACTTCCGGGTCCAGAATATTGCCATTGCCGATATCTTGTACGACTCTGTCGTGGAAAGGGCGGCTCTCTCCAATGAAATAGAGACTGACTAAGCTGGTGCTAAATCCTGGCATTTGTCCCGCGAATTCCCTTACGCGTTCTTCATCGCCCATCAATCCACTCGTCACTGCCTTCAACGTTGGAGACGGCGAGACTTCGAATGCTCTCTCAAATTCTCCAAGATAGAGATAGGCACGTCTCAGATTATGGCGCGCAGCGTAATTTTCCCCCTGCTCGGCGAGCACCTCTTGCAGAAGCACAATAGCTTTCGCTTGTTCATCGGTGCCGAGTAAAATGCGTGCCATAGCTATTTTGGCGACAATACTGTCGTTGTTCCAACGCAGGTTCCGCTCAGCGGTAATTATTGCGTCGTCAAAATCCCCTGCCGAAAAATGCAACCAACTCAATTCAGCAAGCAAGTCGGGGGCAACCGGATCATACTTGAGTGCGTCTTGAAACGCGGTGAGTGCTTCGTCCCGGCCGACAGCTTCCGCTAGCCTGAAGGCCCGTTCTTTGTGAGCCAAGACATAGTTGGGGTTTGCAGCTATGGCCCGGTTAAAATTATCAACCACTTTCTCATTCGTGTAATCCTCACGCTCATCAAATTGCATGAGTATACCGTCGGCAGTTAGAGTTTCGGCCGAATTCGGCGCAAGTGTAGTCATTTGCCGGACAATGCGCTGCATATCTGGAACGGTTTCGCTGACGCCAAAGCCGGCGATATTCACACCGGCCCAATAGCTATCGAACAATCGGGCATAGGCTGGAAGATAATCAGGCTCAGCGGCTATTACCTTGCGAAATGACTCGATTGCCTGATTGATCGATTCTTCATCTGGGTCAAGAAGTGCTTCCTGTCCGACCGCAAAATCTTGATAAGCTTCTGCTGAAATAATTTTGGATTCCAGAACACCTGCTGATAATCCTAATTTGTTGGCGATATTGAGAACAATTTTTCGTGCGACCTCAATTTGACCGGCATCCGTAGCTTGCGGGGCTGCGTCTACGTCGTAAGATTCGGACCACTCAATAGATTCAGTCGAGGTATCGATTAGCTGGACGGTGACATGGATTGTTTCACCAATCGTTCGCGATGTGCTTTCGACACGGTAATCAACATTTAGCGCTTCGTTCAATTCCTCGGCGCTAAAATCCCGATCCCGGAACGCAAATGAGGACGAGCGTGAAACGACGCTCAGTTCCTGAATACCGCCCAGAAGGACAATGGTTTCTTCAGAAACGCCGGTAGCGAATAGTCTTGCATCCTCATCAGCGGAATCGCCCGAGGCCGGCAAGACAGCGATTGACAATCTGCTTTCTGTAGACGCTGATTGCGAGTCATCGGTCGGCGCGTTTTCAAGCCTGCCATTGGCAAAAAAGCCCAACCCAACGGCAGCCAGAACCGCAACGAATATCAAGATTATCGGACGGTTTCTTTTTGGAGAACCAAGTGACGCACTGTCAACTGGTGGCTTGCCTATAACAGTGGTGCTGGCAAGCTCCTCCGTCGTCTGAATTGCAGGCCCGAGAATGTCACTGGCAGAGATAGCCGTTGGCTGACTTTCGTCGACATCGCCAACAAACTTAAAGCCGCGATGGGTGAATGTCTTGATCAAGCGTTGGGCATGACCATCGTCATCCAATGCCTTTCGAGCAGTCCGAATGCGACTGTCTATGGCGCTATTGGAAACCGTTCGCCCTTGCCAAACGTGCTCCAACAGCTCTTCGCGCGAAACGATCTCCCCGTGTCGCGTCACCAATAGTTCGATCACAGAATAAACCTGCGGCTCCAGTTTGATCGGAACCCCGTCGCGGCAGATACTTGAGTGCTCGCAATCAAGTTCAAAATTTTCGAACCGGTAGATCAATTTCTTCCGCCCAATCGCGACAGTTACGCTGCAGGTATGGCAGCCAAAGCAGTCAAAACAAACCCCCAAGCCCAGTACAAAAGTTACGTTATTGAATGAGGTTGCATCATTTGAATACCTACAAATCGGGCCTTGTACATAGAAAGTTTCTACAGCTCCGCATGGGCTATAAAATTTAATAGCTTTTAAACAATGACTTAAGGCATTTCGATCCTGCAGAATTCTGTAGAATTCCAACTTCAGAACGCTGGACAATTCTGGATTAGGAATTTTGGCTCCACTCCTCTCTAATTCTGGTCACAAACAACGAGGCAATCGTCCTTCAGTTGGGAGCAATTCTTAATCGCCCCAATTTTGAATTAGACGGATTTTTGGAGGCACTCAGATGTCGCATACTCAATCAACGAAACCACTGTTTTCATATTTGCAGGCAGGCGTGCTGGCGGTTTCCATGTCGATGTCGACGTCGGCCTGCGCAAATGAAACAAACGCAGAAGAAGAAGCGAACCCAAGTAGAGCGACTTCCACTGCGAATGTGGCAAGTGGCGAAGCAAGAGCGGCGACGGCTACAACACCTCCTCAAAATGATGGCTTGCCCATGCCTGGGTTCGCAATTGTAAAGGGTGAAACGGCTGTTGTTATCACTGATCCGCAGAACGATTTTCTGTCACCTGATGGCGTTGCCTGGGGTGTGGTCGGAAAAAGTGTGACTGACAACGGCACGATCGGCAATATTGACGCTTTGTTCAGCACTGCACAAGCGATTGAAATGCCGATCTTCGTGTCCCCGCATTATTATTTCCCCCACGATCATAAGTGGCAATTTGAAGGTGCGCTTGAACGGCTGATGCATTCAATTGGAATGTTTGATCGCGAAGGCCAGTTGACGGTTAATGGGTTCGAGGGATCAGGAGCCGATTGGCTCGAACAATACAAGCCGTACATCAATGACGGCAACACAGTAGTGACCAGCCCGCATAAGATTTATGGCCCGGAAACTAACGACCTGGTCCTTCAGCTTCGCAAGGCCGGGATTTCCAAAGTTATCCTAGGCGGCATGTCATCCAATCTGTGTACCGAATCGCACATGCGTGAACTGATTGAGCAGGGTTTTGAAGTCCAGGTTGTGACTGATGCAACTGCAGGCGCAATCACTCCGCACTATGATGGATATGCTGCCTCGCTCGTTAACTTTCGGATGATTGCGAGCCACATCGACAACACTGAAAATACGATCGCGGCCATGAACGGCGCATATCGCTAATTATCCTCTTTGGTGAGGCCCATCTCTAGGGGGGGGGGGGGGGGGGGGGGGGGGGGGGGGGGGGGGGGGGGGGGGGGGGGGGGGGGGGGGGGGGGGGGGGGGGGG
>CANKYZ010000006.1 GCA_947488325.1 uncultured Erythrobacter sp. | reverse complement strand
GTCGGTCTTGGTTAGTTGCGACAATTTCTCTGCGAAATAGCGTCAATTGCGATCCTGTATTTCGAGTCGCAAGAAACCTATGATTTTAAAGAATTTAGACCACTTAATATTTTCTGTAAGGGGATTGAAATCGACGGAATTCAGCCGCTCCGGCGCTCAGAAGATTTGAAAAAACGGCAAATCGCCAAAGAAGGTTGATCCAATTCGGTTCATTGTGACAGGTCATTACAACGATCAACAATTGAACCGCCAACACCCCCTACCGCAAGCTCACCACATTATCGCTCGCGAGCCGCTCTCTGCTGCCGTCGAATAGGCTCATCATTGGCTCATCGGTGACGATCACGCATTCTGCATCGCCAAAGCCGTTAAAGCCGGTCTTCATTGCTGCACCATACGCGCCAAGCATACCGATCTCGATATAATCGCCTGCCTGAATGTCTCCGGGCAATGCGAAGGGGCCTGCCATATAATCGGCATCGTCGCAGGTGGGGCCGTAGAACGCGAAGTCCTCTAGCCCGTCGCGCAAATCATCTTCGAGCGCGTTTACGGGGAAGCGCCATGCCACATGGGCCGCGTCATAGAGCGCACCGTAAGCTCCATCATTGATATACAGTTCTGTGCCGCGGCGCTTTTCGACCTTTACGATCATCGAGCTGTATTCCGCCGCCAACGCCCTGCCCGGTTCACACCACAGTTCCGCATTATAGGCGATAGGTAGCGCGTAGAAATGCTGATGGATGATCTGAAAATAGTCCTCCAGCGGAGGCGGCTCCATATCGGGATAGATGCTGGGGAAACCTCCCCCAATGTCGATCATGTCGATCACCACGCTAGCCTCTGCAATCGCGGCGCGGGTACGGTCGAGCGCCTGGACAAAGGCGAATGGGGTCATCGCTTGGCTGCCGACATGGAAACACACGCCCAGCCAGTCGCAATGTTGGCGCGCCTGCTGCAACAGCTCTGGAGCCTCCAGCAAGTCGCAGCCGAATTTGCTGGCGAGGCTGAGCTCAGAATATTCAGACGACACGCGCAGACGCACGCAGAGCCGCAGGTCGGTAGCGGGCTCGCCCGTTTCGGGATCGCGGCACGCTTCGACGATCTTCTCCAGCTCTTCAATGGAGTCGAGACTGAAGGTTTTGACGCCGTGTTGGAAATAGGATTCTTTGATGGCACCGCGCGTTTTGATCGGGTGCATAAAGCACAGCGCTGCTTCGGGCAGGATTTCGCGCACCAGACGCACTTCGGCGATGGAGGCGACGTCGTAATGCGTAATGCCCGCGTCCCACAGAACCTGAATCAGATCGGGCGCAGGGTTGGCTTTGACGGCATAGAGCACCTTGCCCGGGAATTTTTCGACAAAGAATTGCGCAGCCCGCCGCGCGGCATGCGGGCGGTTTAGGATAACCGGCTCATCAGGCGATAACGCCTGGGCTACTGTCTGTGCGTCAGGGTAAGCGAGCAATTCAAGGGACCCCCAGAAGGTTTAGTTGGTAGAACCAAACAGTTTAGAGGCTGCCTTGCGGTTATAGTCCCTTGGGGCAGCGGAAGCGCGCATATATAGCTCATGCGCACTTTCGCAATTAAAATCGTGCATCCAGCAGAGGTTTTTGAAGAGGATATACCGCCAGTTAGAACCCGACTTGCGGAACCTGATCGACAGTGCCGCGCTCGCTATCATCCAGCGTGTTGAAATCTGCCTGTTGGAAACCGAATGCACCGGCGAACATCACCGCCGGGAAAGCTTCGCGCGCAGTGTTGAATTGCGCCACAGCGGCGTTCAACGCGCGGCGTGCCGCGGACAGTTTGTCTTCGACATCGGCCAGCTCACGCTGCAATTCCTGGAAATTGGTGGATGCTTTCAGGTCAGGATAGGCCTCTCCCAACGCCAGCAGATTATCGAGAGCAACCCGTAGACCCTTCTCACTTCCGCTGTCTGGCTCACCATTTTGCGCAGCGTTGCGTGCGACGATCACGGCTTCGAGAGTCGAGGATTCGTGACCGGCATAGCCCTTCACAGTTTCGACCAGATTGGGAATGAGATCATGCCGCTGGCGCAATTGCGCGTCGATATCGGCCTTGCCCTGACGAACATTCTGCCTAAGTCCGACGAGCCGGTTGTAAATGCCGATCACCGCAAAAGCGACAATCAGAGCCACGCCTAGAAAAACCCAACCTATAATTCCCATTGTCCACCCCTCCTTTACCGGGCACGATTATAGTAGCGCAAAGAGGTTAAAGGAAAGGCACGCAATGCAGGCCGATATTAAGGCGTTGATGGATGGCGAATTGGGCACATGGTTATCTGATCAGCAGAGCATGCGCGAAGCAGCCAAGAAGAAGGCCCATAACCGCTGGTTTTACAGCGCGATCGCGGCACTACCGGTTCTATCCTTCGTGTGGTTCAGTGCGTCCTCGCTCGGCAGTTTCAGCCTGATCATAACGTTCTTTGCCGTGATCGGAATTTCGATTTGGGGCTATATGCCAATCGGCAAGGCAAAGCAGGAAATTAAGGTTGGGATCAATTCCGCCATCGCGCGTGAATTTGGCATTTCCTATACCCATGAACTCGAACCGGGCGCTGAATTCGAGGCTGCAAAGACTTATGGCCTCGTGCCAAGCTACGGCCGCGACACATTTGAAGATCGTTGGTACGGCACGTTAGAGGGGCATGGCTTCGACATTTACGAAGCCCATCTCGAAGAACGTCGCGGATCGGGCAAGAACCGCCGCTGGGTCACAGTATTTCGCGGCGCAATCATCCATATGGGCTTTGGCCGCGACTTTCATTCGACAACCTTGTTACAGCGCAAGGGCAAGCATAAGAAGTGGCTGGGTCTGGGCGGGCGAAAAGACCATGTCAGCTTCGAAGGCCACAGGCTCGAATATGTCGATCAGGTCCATCCCGATTTCGAAGACATTTTCGAAGTCTGGAGCGACGATCAGGTCGAGGCCCGCGTGTTGATCCACCCATCCTATGTCGAACATTTGCTGGCATTAGAGAACGCCTTCAACGGCGACGAAGTGCGCGCTTTGTTCAGCCGGGGAGAGGTCGTGCTGGCAGTGGAAAGCGGCAATCTGTTTGAAAGCGGATCAATGGATGCAAGCGAGGATGAGGCACGCGTCGCCGAGGCTGCGCGGCAATTTGCAGCGATGGCCGGGTTGGCACTGGCAATCAATCAGAATGAGCGCGGGCGTGCGGTCGGTGAGGTTTAACTCAACCGGTCGCGAAAATCCTCATATTCAAAGCGTTTTACGCATTCGAGCGCGTCAGTTTCGCTGTCCCACATCCAAATGCTGGGCAGTTGCACCCCGTTGAATGTGTTCGTCTTCACCATCGAGTAATGCGCCTGATCCAGAAACGCGAAACGCGCGCCGGGATCGGCCTTTACCGGCATGCGGTAATCACCAATCACATCACCAGCGAGGCAGGACGGTCCGCCCAATCGGATCGGGATCGTGTCCTCGTCAGCGAGTTCCCCCAGCATGGCCGGACGATAGGGTGCCTCTAAAACATCAGGCATATGACAGGTTGCGGAGACATCGGTGATACCGATGGGCACGTCGTTGAAGCCAGTGTCCAGCAAAGTGCCAACCAAGATGCCCGCATCCAGCGCAATCGCTTCACCCGGCTCGATGATGATCTCAGCACCCGTATCTGCCGCTGCATCTTTGAGAAATTCGATCAGTTCAGCGCGTTCATAGTCGGCGCGAGTGATATGGTGCCCACCGCCCATATTGATCCATTTGATCTGCCCAAACCACGGCTCAATCGCATCGAACACGCGGTCCCATGTGCGCTGGAGCGGTTCGAATGTCTGCTCGCACAGATTGTGGAAATGGATGCCCTCAACGCCCTCCATCACCTCTTCGGTCAGTTGATCGATGGGGAAACCAAGCCGCGATCCCGGCGCGGAGGGATCATACTTGGCCACCTCACCGGTCGCCACCATCGGATTGATCCGCAGCCCAACGCTAACATCGCCGCCCGTGGTCGCCGCATGGTCAAGGATCAGCGCAGCTCGCTTCATCTGACCCGGAGAATTGAAAATCACATGCTCCGACAATCGGCAGATTTCTTCCAGCTCCTCGGGCTTAAACGCAGCGGAATAGGTCGCGATTTCGCCGTCATAGAATTCGGATGCAAGCCGCGCTTCCCACAGTCCGCTTGTGGACACTCCGTCCAAATACTCACCCATAATATGCGCAACCGACCACATCGAAAACGCCTTCAACGCCGCGAAAACCTTGATGTTCGCCCCGTCACTGGACGCTTCATCTCGGATTTGCGCGAGAATCTGGCAATTCGCGCGGATCTTCGCCGCATCCACAACGAAAGCCGGGCTGTCCACGCGGCCAAGATCGAACTGCGCGAAAGCGCCGGGATTGCCTGCTTGGGTTTGCATCAGTTCGCACCCTCCAGAATGCGCAACGCAACTGCAATGCCCGGATCAGTTCCATCGGGGGCAGTGTCGATCGGAGTGACGGGGTGTTGCGGGACAAAATCCTCTCGCGGAGTCCCGTCGACATGAAACAGCGACTCGCCTCCCAGATCGACACGCACGCCGCTTGTAGGAAGCTCGCGATTCCAAAGTCCGCCCAGCAGATCACCCATATTCGACCCCACTGTAACGGCATCGGTTGCGGCATCCATCCCGATCACAATCCCTTCACCCATGCTGCCGGACCAGCGGCCATGAAGCACAAAGACTGGTCCCGCGAAGTATGGATCGCGCGGTAAGACGTACTCGACGAACTGACGCGGCACGGTAAAGGCGCGCTCAAGCGCAGGGATACTGTGCATTTGATATGGGCGCGCTTCGGTGACGAAGTGCCCGATGATCGACCGAGCCACCTCGGTGTTGCCGCCACTGGGAGTGTCTCGCAAGTCGAGAATTATCGCCCTTGCACCGGCCGCTTGCTGCATGGCTTCGTCAAACGCGGCAATCGTATCGTTATTACCAAGCGAGTTCTGAACCCGGATCACAGCAATATCGCCTTGTTCACCCACAAAATCGACCGTGGCCGGTGGGCGGTCATTGAGCGAACGAGAATAGGAGAGCGTTGATACCAACTCGACGGTTCGAACGGGACCGTCGCCGCGTTTGACTTGCAAGCTACGCTCTGCACCGCGTTTACCACTGGCAGCCAGCGTCACGCCGTAATCGAGCTGCGCAGCAGTCGGGTCAGGCAACACCGGGCCAAAAGGCAGATGCGCGGCGTCCATCGACGGAGCGCCGTCTATCGAAACCAATACATCACCGGACCGGATATCTGCATCAAATGCAGGCGACGCAGATCGTACATCCAGAACGACTGCCCGTCCGTCCATAAAAGCGACATCAAGATCAGCGGACGACATCACAATCGAATAATCTTCAGATGTGAACGGCCCAGCTATCAGGTGCGAATCCATGAATGTCAGAGCAGTCTGATGGACTATCAAGCGGAACTCTTCGGTGCTTTGAGCCTGTTCTGCCACCGCCTTGGAGCGTTCAAGCTGTGCCTCCACATCGATGTCATCACGATCAAAATAGGCATAGGCACCGCGCAGAAGCATATCGAATTCTGACCAAGCCGTGACCGCATCAAATGGCTCCGCTTGCTCAGCAGATTGCGGAGCTGCTTCTTGCGCATGAGCTGCACTAGAAGGCATCACAATCGCAAGGGCAGCAACGCAAAAGGCACTTGCCGCTGTCAATCGAAGCTTACCAATCGCGGCATTGCGATTTGTCGGAAGGTGCTGCGGGAATACGCTCTGATTGTGCGATTTGTTTTCCATCAAAACCCGACCGGCCCGTCCAGCTCTTTCACTTGCCACGGCAGGCCGTGCTGGTTGAGCATTTCCATGAATGGATCGGGGTCCATTTCTTCCATGTTGAAGACGCCCTTCCCGCTCCAGGTGCCTTGCATCATCATCGCGCTGCCGATCATCGCGGGAACGCCTGTGGTGTAGCTCACAGCCTGATTGCCGGTCTCTTCATAGGCTGCTTCGTGGGAGCAGATATTGTTGATGTAGAATGTCTTTTCGCCCGATCCGTCCAGCGCCTCACCCGTAGCGATCACGCCGATATTGGTGTTGCCTTTGGTCGTTTCACCTAGGCTTTCTGGCTTGGGCAGCACGGCGGCGAGGAATTGCAGCGGGATGATTTCCTTGCCCTGATATTTGATCGGCTCAATCCCGGTCATGCCAACATTCTGAAGTACAGTAAGGTGTTTGATATATTCATCACCAAACGTCATCCAGAACCGTGCACGCTCCATTTCTGGGTTGAATTTGGAGAGGCTCTCCAGCTCCTCGTGATACATCAAATAGGCTTGGCGGGTGCCGACCTGTTCGAAGTCAAACGGGGTCGAAATCTGCATTGCGGGCGTTTCCACCCATTCGCCATCGGTGCCGGGCTTCTTCTCCCAATGCCGCGCGGGCGCGGTCACTTCGCGGATGTTAATTTCTGGGTTGAAGTTGGTCGCAAAGGCCTGACCATGGTCGCCGCCATTACAATCGAGAATATCGAGCGTGCGGATCGTTTTCAATTTATGTTTCTTGAGCCACATCGTGAAGACGCTGGTCACGCCGGGGTCAAAACCTGATCCCAGCAGCGCCATCAAACCGACCTCTTTAAAGCGGTCGTGATAGGCCCATTGCCAGTGATATTCGAACCTCGCTTCGTCCTTCGGCTCGTAATTCGCGGTGTCGAGATAGTGCACGCCCGCTTCGAGGCAGGCGTCCATGATCGGCAGATCCTGATAAGGCAGCGCTAGGTTGACGACGAGCGTTGCGCCGACTTTTTGGATTAGATTGACCATTGCCGGGACTTCTTCGGCGTCGATCTCATAGGTTTCGATCATCTGCCCTGTGCGCGTCTTTACGCTGGCCGCGATGGCATCGCATTTCGACTTGGTCCGGCTGGCGAGATGCACTTCAGGGAAAATCGCGGAATTCATCGCCATTTTGTGGACGCAGACTGAACTGACGCCCCCTGCCCCGATAACCAGCACCTTTGACATAAACAAGCCTTTCAAATTCGATTCTTGCGCGTCATTAGGGCAATGCGCTGGCGGGCTCAAACGATCCTGTGTTTCCTACTCGGGCTGGTTGCGTCATAACAAAGGAATGACATTTTCCAGCATGACCCAACCCAGAGTAGTAGGCGCGCAAGGCGGAGATAGGGAAGGCGGTTTTCTTTCCTCTGGACTGTGTAACATGCGGTCCATGTCACAACATCACATAGGGCTGAGCATCAATGTCTGAAGCGCGCATACCAAGCCAAGCCGGCGTCATCGCCGCCGCGCACAGTATCGCTGCGATCCTGCCGCCCACTCCGCTGTTGCCGGTAGAGATCGACACTGCTGATGGACCCGTGCGGTGCCGGGTAAAGGCTGAGAACCTGCAACCGGTCGGTGCGTTCAAGATCAGAGGCGGCTGGTGGCGGCTCTCCAATCTGAGCGAAGCAGACCGTGCCGCCGGAGTGGTCGCAGTGTCATCAGGCAATCATGCGCAGGGCGTCGCATGGACTGCCCGCAGGCTTGGGGTTGCGGCGACCATCGTAATGCCGCGCGATGCGCCAGAGGTGAAGCTGGCCAACACGCGCGCTCTGGGTGCCGAGGTCGTGCTTTATGACCGTCCCGGAGAGGACCGTGACGCCGTTGCAGCCAAGCTGATCGAAGCAAGCGGAGCCAGCCTTGTCCACGCATTCGGCGACCCGTGGGTGATCGAAGGGCAAGGCAGCGCAGGTATCGAGGCCGCGGATCAGTTGGGCAGCCAACCTTCGCGCTTCATCGCCTGTTGCGGCGGCGGCGGGCTTGCAGCAGGTCTCTCACTCGCCTGCCCCGATGCTGCGATCCATGCGGTTGAACCAGCCGGATGGGACATGGTTGGACAAGCCCTGGAGACGGGTTCCATCGTGCAGGTGGCCGACGATGCGCCCTCCACCATCTGCGATGCGTTGCAACCGACTGCGACCAAACAGATCAACCTCGACATCTTAGCCGGACGCGCGGAACCGGGGGTAACGGTGACAGATGATGAAGTGCGCCACGCACAGCGTTGGGCCTTTGCGAAACTGCGCATGGTGGTTGAGCCCGGCGGCGTGGCCGCATTGGCAGCAGCATTGGCTGGCAAAGTGCCGCTTGATGAGAGCACGGTGATCATGCTGACAGGTGGTAATGCCGACCCCGTCCGCTTCGCCGAAACGATAGCGGCAAGCGGTTGAACACGGCAACGGTCACACAATCGAAACCGAACAGTCATATGAGCATTGCTTGACGTGCAATCCCTGCATTCCCTAACGTCATCCTTTAGGAGACTCCCCCAACAATGAGTGCTCAGCCAAAGCGTATCATCGAAGATGCGGTGGTGCGCAAAGACGCAAAACCCATAGACAAGCTTCTCGACAAGGCTTTCGCTCTCGCCTTCAACGGTCTGGTCTATGCGCAGATATGGGAAGACCCGGTTGTCGATATCGAAGGGCTCGCGATTGACCCAGGTAGCCGTATCATGTGCATCGCCAGTGGCAGTTGCAATGCGCTGAGCTACCTAACCGCGAACCCAGCGCAAGTGATAGCCGTTGACCTGAATAAAGCGCATGTGGCGCTGGGTCAGCTCAAGATCACGGCGATCAAGCACTTGCCCAATTACGAACGGTTCCAACGCTTCTTCGGCCATGCAGACCACAAGGAGAACAAGGCGGTCTATAAGGAGATGATCGCCCCGCACCTGGACGAGGTAAGCCGCAATTACTGGGAAAAGCGCACTCTCAAAGGGAAACGGCGCATTTCCTACTTCACCAAAGGTTTGTATCGACGCGGATTGCTGGGAGACTTCATCGGCCTCGCGCATCTGTTTGCGAAGATCTACAATGTCGACCTTTCCAAACTGCTCAAAGCGGAGTCGATCGAAGAACAGCGCGAGATATTCGAAGCAGAGCTAGCCCCGGTGTTCGACAAAAAGTTCGTCCGCTGGCTGACTGATCAACCCGCTTCGTTGTTTGGGTTGGGAATCCCGCCAGCACAGTTTGACGAGCTGGCAGGCGATGAACGCATGGCCGAAGTGCTAAAGCGCAGGCTCGAAAAACTGGCTTGCGATTTTGAGGTTAAGGACAACTACTTCGCGTGGCAGGCCTTTGGCCGCCGATATGACCGAAAGGCTGATGCGCCGCTGCCACCATACCTTCAACGCGCCAATTGGGATACCATGCGCGAACGGATCGATCGACTCGACGTAAAGCGCGCCAATATGGTGGATTGGATTGGAGCCCGCGAAGAAGCGTCAATGGACCGGTTCGTGCTGCTCGATGCCCAAGACTGGATGAATGACACGCAGCTTGACGAATTGTGGAGCCGGATCACCCGCGCATCACGCCCAGGTGCCCGCGTGCTGTTCCGTACCGCTGCTGAACCAAGCTTGCTGCCCGGTCGATTGGACAATACGATCCTGTCAAAATGGCGCTATCACGAAGAGCATTCCATCGACCTGACAACCCGCGATCGGTCGTCGATCTATGGCGGCGTTCACGTTTATGAGTTAGCCTAGTGTCACAGAACGCTGGACACAGATCGAGACCCAAGATTGAGCATGCGGCCTTGATGGACAATGTCTATAAGGGCCAGCGCCACATCTACGACCTGACCCGCAAATACTACCTGTTCGGGCGAGACGACCTAATCAATCGGCTAGACGCACAGTCCGGGATGCGTGTGTTGGAAGTCGCATGCGGCACTGGCCGAAACCTTGCTAAGATCAGCAAGGATTGGCCGGGTGTGCGTCTCTACGGGCTCGATATTTCAGCGGAGATGCTAAAGAACGCCGACAAAGCACTTGGCAAAAAAGCGCGACTTGGGAATGGCGATGCCTGCGCATTTGATGCAGACGGCGTATTCGGCGAGGATGGGCTTACCATTGCCGGATTCGACCGGATTGTGCTCTCTTATTCGCTATCCATGATCCCCGATTGGGAGAGTGCGTTGATCCATGCAGCGGGCCAACTTGCACCCGGCGGCGAGCTGCACATTGTCGACTTTGGTGATCTGTCCGGGCTTCCTACCCTGCTCCAAAGCCTGCTGCATAGCTGGTTGGCAAAATTCCACGTCCAGACGCGCCAAACACTGCCGCAGGTCGCAGCTAAGATCGCTTCTGAAAGGGGCATGACGCTCACGTCACGGCGCGGAAAGCTGGGTTACTTCCAGCTACACGTACTGAAAGCACCTCACCACCCTGCTTGATACGTTGCAATTGACAATCGACCTCCGCTCTCACAGGTAAACGAAAAAGAGAGAGGGAACCACGTGATGCAAGCCCAAATACTAGCACCTGCTGCCGTACTAGTGGTGTGGACACTCATTGTCATGTGCTGGATCATACCAGTTCGATTTGGCGCCCTTGCAAAAGTAGACAAGTCAAAATTCACCGGCAAAGTTGGCGGTCGAGGCCAGGATCTCGAAGGGCTGCTCCCGAACAGGGCGAATTGGCCATCGCATAACTACACACACCTGCATGAACAGCCGACCTTGTTCTATGCTGTGATAATGATCCTTGCGATTGTTGGGCCCAGCGCAACTGACATCCTGATTGCTTGGGTTTATGTCGCCTTGCGAATTGTCCACTCATTTTGGCAAATTCTAGTCAACAAACTGCCTCTGCGATTTGCATTGTTCCTGCTAAGCACAATTGCACTGCTCGCCCTTGCGGTGAGTGCGATTATGGCAACCGTTTTTGCTGACCCCAGCCTTGCCCCCCAGTAAAAGGGATCTGAAGAGATTATGACTGACACGACTGGAATGGACATTCTGCAACCAACTATCGCGCTGATGATCTGGACAATGATCATCTGGGCGTGGATGTACGCGACCCGCATCCCGGCAATGCAAAAGGCCCAAGTCGATGTGGACAGCATGGTTAAAGACCCAGACGCTTCACTCGATCGCAGCCTTCCGGCATCGGTCCAGTGGAAGGCACATAATTACAATCACCTACACGAGGCGCCTACGCTGTTTTACGCAGTAGCAATTGTACTCGCGATCCTTGGACACGGGGACGGGATGAACGCTTTTCTAGCATGGATCTATGTTGGCCTGCGCGTGGTGCATTCAATAGTCCAAGTTACCGCCAACAAAGTGATGGTGCGCTTCATTCTATTCGCGTTATCCAGTGTGGTACTGATCGCACTTATCGCAAAAGCGGCAATGCTGGTGTTCGCCTAAATAGCGAGGCGGAACGCGGCTCTATTCAGCCGCTTCCGCCTCCACTTCTTGGCTGTCTTCGAGAGCTGCCAAGTACCGCTCTCCGTCTAGTGCCGCCATGCAGCCCATTCCGGCAGCAGTCACAGCCTGACGATAGACATGATCGGTGACATCCCCTGCAGCAAAGACACCAGGGATTTCGGTCTTTGGTGTGCCCGGTAACGTGTCAAGGTAACCGCCCCCGTCCATCGGTAGTTTCCCCTTGAACAGCTCAGTCGCAGGCGCGTGACCGATTGCGACAAAGGCGCCGTCAGCATCAATAGTCGAGCTTTCACCCGTCTGCGTATCTTTCAAAACAAGATGATGCAGCGCGCCGTCTTCACCGGATTCAAAGCTTTCGACCGTCTTATTCCACAATGTCGAAATTTTGGGGTTCTTTAGCAAACGCTCCTCAAGGATTTTCTCCGACCGCAACTCATCGCGGCGGTGGATCAATGTCACATCGTCAGAATGGTTGGTAAGGTAGAGCGCCTCTTCAACAGCAGTGTTGCCACCACCAATCACGACCACTTTTTTACCGCGATAGAAAAACCCGTCACAGGTGGCGCAGGCAGACACGCCCTTGCCGCTCAATTCTTGCTCACCGGGAATGCCCAACCATTTGGCCTGCGCGCCAGTACAGATCACCAGCGTTTCTCCAATATATTCATCGCCACTGTCACCAATCGCGCGGAACGGAGCGCCGTTTTCCAGATCAACCGAGACAATCGTGTCCCACATCATGCGTGTGCCAACATGCTCTGCTTGCGCCTGCATTTCTTCCATCAGCCACGGGCCCTGAACCACTTCGCGGTAGCCGGGGTAATTCTCCACATCGGTGGTGATGGTCAACTGCCCTCCGGGTTGAAGACCCTGCACCACAATTGGTTCCAACATCGCGCGCGCTGCATATATCGCGGCGCTATAGCCTGCCGGTCCCGAACCAATGATTAGCATTTTTGTGTAATGGGTAGCCATAAACCGTCTCTTCAAATCGAGTATTGGATCGCCGCCGATATGGGGTCGATATTGCAGATTGTCACGTCAGGAAACGTTCGCGCAGGCGAGCTTTCCTTGCTTCATCCACACCTAATGTTTGCGCCAGATAGGTATCCACTGAACCGTGGTCGCGCTCCAGCTTCGACCAATAGGTGTCAAGATATTCGGGCAACACACCCATCAGATTTCGAACTGCCTCTGGTTCTATTTGACCGTAATGCGCTTCCATACGTGGGAGCGATTGCCGCTCAAGGATATGCTGCGTGGGCGCGTCGTTAGTACGCAAGAACTCCGCGACCTGATCATCCTTGTGCACACCCAAAACATGGAGCAGCAGGCTGGCCGCTATCCCAGTTCGATCTTTGCCTGCAAAACAATGGACAAGGCTGCCGCCGTCTCTTGTCGCCAAAGCTTCAAAATACCTTGAGAACATCTCGATCATCGCCGGATTTACAGGCATGCGAGTGTAGACCGCGATCATCCGCATACGTGCTTTTTCACCCGTCATATCTTCTTTGTCCCACCCCCCTTCGTGAGGGGGTGAACTGGTCGTTTCCCCGTCAAAGGCGATCACCTGGGCGGTAAAATCGTTATGCCGGCGGCACGGAAAGCTGGTCCGCTCACTCGTCCCGCGCAGGTCAATAATAGTGCGAATATCTAGGGCTTGGAACGCATCTAGATCACTATCTGTCGCCTCCATATGCTGTCCCGATCGGAACAACAGTCCGGTCTTCACCCGCATGCCATCAGCAGCTGTATAGCCGCCGTAGTCGCGCAGATTGTGGATTCCCTCGGTCGGCAGAGATGTTTTTTTTGATGGAGTGCGAATCATGGCTTGCATCAGTGGCAGCCCCATCTCGCCCCTGCAACAGACCCAAACAAAAGAGGCGCCATAGTGTGACAGACGAACCCATCATATTTGCCTAAGTATAGGTGCGAGGGGCTGAACAAATGCGGATTTGGTAAATGATGGATTATTACCCCATCTTACTCACGCACAACAAACCCAACCATCCGCTAACAAAGGCTCCCTGTAATGGCCTACATACTCATCGCCGATGACGACGAATTGATCGCAGAACTCGCCTCTCAAGTCCTAATCGATGCGGGCCATGCCTGCGGCTGGGTCACAAGCGGCGAAGAGACGTGGCAATTGTTGAATAATCGCCGTCCCGACATCCTTTTGCTGGATCAAGATATGCCAGGGATGACAGGCGTTACCCTCCTACGGAAACTTCGCGGATCACCGGAATTTTACGACCTACCCGTGGTTATGTTCACTGCAATGAGCGGTGCCGAGGATGAAGCCCAGGCGATTTATGCGGGGGCGCAAGATTTCGTGCGCAAACCATTCGACCCCCGCGGCTTGACCAGCCGTATTCACCGGGTCCTTTCCAAACGGCAAAACCAAGCGCGCCACACCGATCTTAGAACGCATTTGGCAAAAAGTTCAGGTATGATCCGTGAACCGGACCCTAGCCTACGCCGGTTTATCTAATGAAATCACAAAACGAATGCTTACCCAATCAGCAACCAAATCGGTTATTCAACCTGATACCGGACAGTGATCGTAAAATTACCTCCAGTGGCAAATGCCCCACTCGGACGGACCCGAAAGTCTGTAATGTCGGTATCGCAACCATCACCATCCGCAGTAGGTATGTAATCAAAGCTGGCACCATCATTTTCTGAGAACTCGAGGTCATCCGAACCTACGGCAAGATCCCCGACTACAGAGCCGGCCCCACCATAATCATATGAAAGGCCTGAGTTGTTACCCGGATCGCCAAAGATTACTGGGCCGCCGCTCCTGGCAATCAGACACATTTTCGCATCTGCCGGGCCGTTATCCCAAACCACAACACTGTCAGCATCTGGCGCGCCATTGCCCATGTTCGAAACGGTGATGAGATATTCGACCGTTGCCCCAGGAATAGCCTTGGGATTCGTGTTGCCATTGACCGGATCAGCAACAATTGAACTGACTTTGCTAACTGAGATTAGTGGTTCAAGCGGAATGCACAGTGTGATGTCGTGCAATGCGATGCTTTGATTGCCTGGGTTGGCAGGAGCCGAAGGTCCGTTGCCATATTCAAACACGATCGTATCGATCGGATTGACAAATGTGATCGTGCCATTGCCGTCATCCGTAGCATCTCCGGCACCGCCTGTACCCAAGAATGTATCTCCGCTCACTGAATTTCGCAATCCAGCGGTAAGGATTGCATCAACCCGTACCCCGTTCAACTCACCATAGACAGTGACCCGGTCCTGAAACCTGGATGATTGATCAATATCGAAGATTGTGAACTGCGCCCCTGTAAAGACACGTGGCAAGGTCACTGTTGTAACAAATTGCTCACTTCGATTCGCGTTATTCGCATTATATGCAAGCGCCAATTCGGCCGGATTCAAGCCACCTCGAACGGCGGTTGTCAGCCTAGGCACCGCTCCGCCAAATGAACCACGCGATACAAACCTCCCGTCACCCATAATTTCAAACCGAATATCGCCAAAAGACGCGAGTGGATAGGTATTGTCGGTCGACCCGCCTGACCAAGAAACAGATGGACTGTCCCAATCAAAGACCGATTGTCCGGCAGGGCAAGAAAGCACCGGTGGATCGGTAGGAGAGCCAGCTACAATAAAGCTAGATGAGGAAAAATCATCTTCGGTCGCGACGCCATTATTCGGCGTTGAATCGAGATCGACCGCACTGCTCGAGATGATTTCCGCGACGTTGGTGATCGTCGTACCTCCAGCCGCAATGATAGTCCCGCTGATCGTTAAACTCGCGCTTTCTCCGGGTGCCAGCGTACCAACAGACCATTGTCCATTGCCAGAATTGATCGTGCCATCACCGCTGGCATTGCTGAAGGAAAATCCGCTCGGGAATGTGTCTTCGACGACAATTGAATCAGCAGTAAGTTGAGAGTTTGATGCATTCGTAACCGTCAGATTCCATGTCGCCATACCGCCTTGTGTAGGAACGGATCCGATCAGTGACTTTGAAAGTGACAAATCGGCCTGCGGTGGATCAAAACTGAAATCCGAAATGCCCAAAAATTGCGGAACCGGATCGCCTGTGCCCGTATGACTGAAATAGACAATCCGAATGCGCTGCACCGATTGCGCGCCAAAGTTGAAATTGATGTTGCCATCGGTCGCGGCAGTCGGTGAACCAGCGGTTCCACGCCATCCATCAACAACCGCATCATTCGTCCTCGCTACCGATGAACCAATGGTCCAAAACGCGTTGTTTATGGCTACATTTGCGAAGGCGCCACTGCTATCGTCGTCAAATGCAACCTCTACCGCGTCGGCAAACGAATCAAAGTCAATATCGCCGAGCGAGAAATTTAGATTGGTCACCGATCTCGTCAGGGTGATATCAATCGTAATCTTGTCGCCCGGATCGAAGGATGAATTGTCAAAACTCACCAACAACGGCGATACCGCTCCTCCAATTGTGCCGCTGAAGTAACTTACGAATGTTGGTGAAAATCCGGGATCGAAACTGCCTGTCCCCGTCGTATCGCTGGACCATGTGATGGTTGCGATTGTCCCATCCGAGCCGGTCGCAGTAGTGCCAGTTGGCAGCGATCCTTGGCTTGCGATTCCAGCATCTTCCCAATCGATATCCGCCGTTTGACCGCGCGCTTCACCGCTCGCCAACGTTCCCACACCAAATAGGATTGCGACGGCGCAAGCAACAAGCCGCGCACAGAGCTGAAGCCGATCAACCATCTGTTTCGAATAGCTCGACATGGTAAACGAGGAGGAAACTTCCGTTGCAAAAAGAATGGAGATTGCATTCATTATCGCCGCCCTAGTCCAAGAAAGTCGAACGTGTCGGTGTCAAATTTGAACCGCACCGCTGCGAACACACCTTTGTCGGTATTGCGTGCTGCGGAAAAATCACCATCGCGGAAACCTTCGATGTTGTAACCCAGTGTCAAAAGCATCCCGTCAACAGGCACAAATCCAATGGTTGGGCCGTAAGCAAAACTGGTGACATTATCGTCAAGATTTGTACGGACTGTTCCGGTTGCCCCAACTTCAAACCGGCCGCCAATCCCGATCCGGGCATCGGCACCGGCAAGTACAGTGGTGCCCGAAAACTCAGTACCTTCGAATTCATCAAAATTGTAACGCCCGCCAACAAATAAAGTGTATTCATCCCGGCGGGTTTGGTGCTCAATGCCAAATTCATCAACGTCCCAGCCGCGCGGGCTCCAATTGGTTGACCAGCTCGCGACCAGACGGCGTGAGGTTGCATCGCCGTCCACGATCAGCGCGGTGTTTCCAACAGCTCCGACTTGTCCAGCAATACCGCCGTTTACCTGATCGCTGCGATATTCGAGTTTGCCCAGCATCGCGATTTCCGAAGAGTCCGGACGGTGCGCAAAAGCGATGCTTGCGTCAAAGATTTCCGTGGCTGCTCCAAATTCGTCGTCTGCACGGGTCCATGTCGCGCCGGATCCAACAATGCTGCCTTCGCCAAGCTGACGGATTGCGCCAAATGTCGCGCCTGTGCGGTTTGCCTGTTCACCATCGCGATGTTCACCGCGTGCGGTGACGCTCCAGCGATCTTTGCGCCAAGCTGCACCGATGGTAAATGCATTGAAGTCCTCGAACTGCTGGTTACCCGTCAATTGACCTCCGCTCGCCGCCGGTTGCAGCGGGTTTACAAGGTCATTAGCGCTAGGAACTCCGTTTAAAGTGCGGTTGCCATCAATCGTAGCATCCAATGTAAGTTCTGACGTCACTTGCAGCGTTTGGGCAAGGCCAAAGGCGGCAAAAGTGCGATTGCCAAACTCACCAATTGTTTCTTGACCCACCGAAGTGATGATTTGGCCGCCCTGCCACGGCGTTGCTTCGATCCCACCGCGCAATTGACGTGCATTGAAATTTTCACCGTCAGCGATTTCATATGTACCCACGAGGCGAATATCGCGGGCAACGGCATAGCGTACCCCCAAGCGATGGCGCGCTGGCAGATCCACGCTTTCCGCGCCGCCCAGTGCGATAGAACTCGTGGCTGAAAGTTCGAGCGAACTGTCGAGCAAACGCTGAGTTACACCTGTTTCAAGCACAGTTGACGTGTTGGTCGTCCCATCAACCAAACGGTCATCAAAGTGGGAAAGGCCAAGGCGCAGATCGGTGTCGCGGCGCGTTAAGTTCACCTGTGCCTGCGCAGCCCGACGACGTGATGCATCCCCCAGACTATCGTCCTGCCAAACACTACCGGTCACGCTAAGATTGTCGTTTAAGAACACCCGGCCATCGACACCAACCTTGCGGCGTCCCAATTCAGCACCGTTCTGCTGACCAATTCCGTAATCACTGTCGAGCTGTCGCGCATAAGCGAGCACGTCGAGTGTTCCGGTCTGGTGCTGCACTTCAGCGATCCAACCCGTTGCTGTTTCGCCTTCGCTGCGGCTCAGGGCCAATTCACCGCGCACCTCGGTGTTGTCGCCAATCTGAGCACGCAGGTCGATTGCACCAATATTGGTGCGCGCACCTTCACCTTGATCGGTGATCGCATTGGCACCGATGCGAATGCGTCCATCATTGCTGTTCCAATCAGCGCGCAAGCCAGCGTTCAGTTCACTCGTGCCCAATCCATCGGTTTCGTATTCGACGATGATAAATTGTGGATTGAGATTTTCATCACGGCTCAATACTGGACGTGAGAATGTGATGGTACCCGACAGCAGATCAATATCGTAATCTAGGAACCGCGTAAGCGTGCGGCTCGAGACAATCTGTTCCGAACGGAAACGGTCGCGCACTTCAATTGTAACCTGCTCTGTGTTCGCAAGAATGCCGCGGCTGCCAAGTTGATATGGACCAGAAATACCCTGCCCCTGGATCTCATCGCGTTGAAGGCGGCTGGAGATTTCAGCAGCAAATCCGCTGGCCTTGATCTGGCCAAAACGCGCTTCTCCGCGCAGACCAGTGGCGGTGCGGTTGTAACGGGCAAGGCGGGTCTGATCGAAAGACGTCTCAAAATCGCCATACAGTGCATAAAATGTCGCCGTTTCGATGCGGACATAAAGGTTCTCGCGGCTAGCCGCGTCAAACCGGCGCGAAGAGCCATCCGCAAACACTGTATAGTAAGCTTGCGGATCAATGGTGCCGAGCACGCGCTGATCTTCGCGTTGTTTCGCGCTGTCATATGCGAGCGTCAGCAGGAACTGCCCCAATATTCGTCCTTTGGCATAAAGCGCAACGCGCGCGTCATCGCCAAGGTCGCTGTCAAAGCGCCCAGTGCGCTCCATATTGTCGGCCACGCTACGCGCACCCACAGTGCCTTCAGCTAGACCAACGATAGTCCATTCGATATCGCCTGGCTCGATCCAAGCCTCTAATTGTTGGGCGCGTTCGATCTCACCATCGTCAAATGCAAAGCCCAACCGCAGCGATCCGCTAACCATTGTTGGCGCAAGCTCAATAAGCGCAATGCCATCAGTGCCTTCAACCACCCAGCGAGCTGAGCTTGGCACAAATCCTGTGAGCTGATTTAATTGCTGGCGATCAACCGCCTCAGCGCTCTCATACGGAGCATTGAGTTGGAAATTGCCGGAAACGCCTGCGCGCAATGGGCGATTGTTACGGTCAAGCACGCGAATGGCGATTGTCGGCCGAGTGCGGCCATCCGCGACAAGGTTCGACATTTCTGGCACCAGCTCGACGCGTGTTGGCGTGGTGGTGAAGAATACTTCGCGAATGATAGTTTTGCTGACTGATCCAAAGCTGTTGATGATGTCCGCTTCAAGCTCCGTACGGTCATTTTCAAGCCTTACACCGCGCCATGTGCTGACAGCGAACTGACCGCGCTCAGGATTGAGTGTGCCTTCAAAATTGAGCGGGCTCACTTCGTTGCCATTGATGCGAAGAACAACCGATTGCCCCTTGCGGTGCCTAATGACCACGCGAATTGCAGGAGCACGCGGATTAGCAGTCAGGCCCGGTGACAAAAAGCCATCTTCGCCGTCGCCCAGTGCAATCCAATCGGTGTTAGGCGCATAGGAAGGCGCTGCGGCTTCTGCGGCATCAGCTGTGCTCTCAGGCACACCAGCTTCGACAAGAATTTCGCTGTCAATCAGAGCCCCACCCGCCACAGGACCGCGTACAATTGCGTCAACCGCACGGGCACCGGCGCTATCGAGACGCGTGTCGGCATATTGCACGGCGTCTTCAAGAGCGCCCTCAGGAACGGTAGCGTGGAAATCGGCAACCACCAGACTACCACCCCTGCCAATAACAAAGCGTGAGTTCGCGCTGCCTGCATTGCGGGTACCGCGATGGCAATCCACAAGTTGCGCACCTTCGGGCAATGTCATGCCCGCGACTGCGACAACATGCGTGCCCGGCACGACACCTTCGAAGTGATAGCGGCCGTCAGCATCGGTGATGGCGTAGCTGCCATCTTCCATGACAACGCGGACGCCTGGAATTCCGGGACGAGGATCGTCCAACGTGCACGGACCCGCGGTGATCCGGCCAATGATTGTCATCCGATCGGCGATCGTCTCACGATCAATATCAACGGCTACATTGGCATTCGAAGTACGACCAAGCGAATCCGTAACGACAGCATCATTGAGAGCGCGGCCTGGTGGTGCATCAGGTCGTACCGACATCGCATAGGTGACACGGCGCGAGCTGCCTGCTGGGATATCTCCCAGCGCAACTGTGAGCGTGCTGCCATCAGGAGCGATGGTCACGGCATCAGGCGCCTCAATACCGTCCACACGGATGGTGTCTGGGCGCAAACGCAATGAAGTTGATGGCGTATCGGTCAGCACGACATTGCGTCTTGGACGTGAACGGTCGGTGTTATTCGCGGTAATGGAGTAGAACACGACATCGCCAGGCTGCACACGCTGGCGCGACGCAGTCTTGACCAGACCAATATCCACGCCTGGTCGGTCGAGCGGAATGTCGACCTGAACTGGGGTCGGATCGTCTAGAACAAACGTGCCGCCGTAAGAAGCATCAAGGATCACAAATCCGCGGCCATCAGGGCGTGTGATTTGCGCAATATTGCCCGGGCTCACCACTGATGGTGCCGTATACGGCTCAGGCGGCTCAATCTCCAAGCGATAGGTACCCAAGAAGGTGAGCGGGAACCAAAACTCACCAGCATCCAATGTGGTGATATTGCCAGCACCATCCGTGATCGGCTGACCGGAAATTATGCTCGAAGGCCAAGCGGTAACGGCGTCTTCGGCAAAGACTGTTGCTGGCTGCCCGGTAGCAACGTCGATCAAAGTGACGCGCGCGCCGTCAATTGGCTCCCCTGTCTCGCTGTCGAATACAACACCGAATGGATCAGCCAGAACCTCGACCTGCGTTTCAACGATAACAGTATTGTCGCCAGGCAATGACGCCGCAATTGCAATGTCAGCACCATCTACGATGCTCAAACGGCAATCCCCCTGCACAACAGCTGGTGGCATCCGTATGGTGCCGATCTGACCAACAAATACACCCGTATTTACGCCGGTTTCAAAGATGGTCTCGTTCTCAACGTCTCCGGTAGACGTCGTGATCGTGATCGAAAGCTGGTCGACTTCCGTTGGATCAGTGTTAGCCGCCAGCGCTGTGACTTCGAACAAGACAGTCTGACCGGCACGAACCATATCGGTCTGCTCTACCATGCCGCCTAGCGGAGTCAGCGGAATATTCGAGCTTCCACTGCCTCCTTGAGTGGACTGTCCAGCGACACTGCAAAGCGGTGCACGGAAGTTCAAATCAACTCCGCCTTGCTGCGTCGGACGAAATGCTAGGATGGACGGAGGCGGGAGCATTACATCGATTGTGACTGTGTTGGATGTGGTTTGCGCAGGCCGGCCAAAAAACTGCCAAGAAGCTTCTGCGGTGTTTGAAATCGTGCTGATCGTTTCGACATCTGAGTTTTGAGCGATCACCCCCTCTCCAGGCACGACTAATGGCAGCAGCACTAATGAAAGTGCCGCTGCCACGCGCCTGAAAGAGGGGGGAACACGCAAAGTCTAAATCCTAGTCTTGATCTTAGTTGATCGTGACTTGGAAATAGAGCGAGCGGGTTGTACTCGCAGGGATGTCGCTAAGCAGTCCAGCGATCTCATCGAGACCACCGGTGCCCGCGCCAGCATTGAAGCTGGCATCGCCACCCTCTTCGTCGGTACCGCCCGTACACGTCGCGATATCATCGCTAGGATCTGCAGGCGTACCGTTGTTATCGACCGTCGCCGAGCCATCGACAAAGATGCCGAAATCACTCTCAGTAAAGGTCACATCGGCTGGGAGGTCATCTGACACGTTGACAGCAGTTGCGGTCGCCGCAGCTGCTGCGTTCGATACTGCAATACAGTACTCAATAACCGCACCCGGAATTGCTTTCGGATTGGTTGTACCATTGACCGGATCGCTAACAATACGGCTCGATTTGACCACCGTGACCAGTGCGCCGGCTACTTCGAACTGACCAAGGTCAGAAAAGTCACCGTCATTGTCTGCGTCTTCACCGGTGCCGCCATTGCCATCGGCAAGGATGGTATCTTCGCCAGCCGTGTTGGCGTCGGTTGAATCAAGGCCAACGATTTCGGTTCCTAGTCCAGCTGCGCCCGCTTCATGAGCATCTGCAACCAAAACGATGTCAAACACGTCACCATTGACTGCATCAGTCGTGATGTCCGCGACAACAAGAACCGCGATCGTCTCGCTGCCCGCGCCATCGTCAGCTGCAACTTCGTCGAGGAAGGTGATGGCACCCGCATCGATTTCGGTCTGCTGAAGAACACCATCACCGTTTGCATCGAGATAAACCGTGATGTTTTCAATGTTGGCACCAACACCGTTGGTCAGAACGGTGCTGAGATCGAGGTCGACAACGTCGTTCGACAGGTTTGTTACGTCAAACGCAAGAACAGCCTGATCCTGCCCCGGTGAAACCGCGACAGGGGTTGCGCCTGTAAAGTTAACGTCGACATCAATCACGCGGTCAACCGTGAAGGTATCGCTATCCGTGACTTCAGTCTGTTCTTCGCCGCCGACTTCAAAAGAGACGGTGACGTTGTTGGTGATTGTATCACCAGCGGTAGTTCCGACCGCCAAGGCCGGAGTGCTGGACATTGCGACAAGTGCGAATGCACTCACCGCCCCCAGCAACTGGGTGCTACTTTTCATTAGAGTGGTCCTCTGCGTGTGCCCCGTGACTTCTGAACCGCCCACGAGACTTGGCGGTTACCTTCCATCATTCGACGGATGATTCTTTGTCGCTGATCAGCGGATAATTGCTGGATATTCGAGACGGCCGCTTTCGCCGGGCGCTATCGATGCGAGCGTCCAACGCACATGCGTGACATCGCCGTGAGTGGCGCTGCGTGCTATTCCATCTTCGGTTGTCACAGAAAGCGCGGCAAGCGTGCCCCACGTCTCACCGCCATCAACCGAAACGATCAGGTCCGGATCAGCATTGGGCGCAAGGCGCACCGCTGAAGGAAGTGGATTGGTGACGACGAAGTTCTCAGCCGATTCATCGCTGTTGTTGGTATAATCAGTGCCGAAAACCAGTCGGCCGCCCGGAATAATCACCCCTGGATCTACCAATTGCGTTGTCTCATTACCGGATTCATCTACCGATGTTTGCACAGCCTTCACATCGCCCGAAACTTCGACTGCATTTAGCTCCTGCGCATTCACCGCAAGCGGCCCAGCTGCACACCCGATAGCAAGTAGAGCGGCAACAATTTTTTTAAGGTTATTCATGCTCTTATTTCCTCAATTTAGGAAAGTAAATTAGTCAATAGTGACATCAAAAGTGACGGTGTGAACGGTGCCTCCGGCAACCGTGCCAAGATCAACTGAAATGCCGGTTGCATCTGACCCTTCGCCAGCATCATCGCCGCTGGCATCGGTCAGGTCCGCGCCATCAAGCGTGATCGACTCGTCTGCGTAAGCGGTTCCCTCTGGGATCGCATCGGCAACGATCAAATCATCGACCGACCCGCTGCCGCCGACTGTCGCGATGATAGTAAAAGTTGCGATTGATCCGGGTACAGCGCTGGTTCCTCCGAACGGGTCAACCACGCTTACGGACTTAGTGAGATCAACCGAGGTAATTCCGACTAGAAGCGACCCAATTGCACTGCCATCTGCACCGGTTGGTCCAACAATGGCATCGCCGCCATCAACACCTTGGCCCGCAAAGACAGTGCCCGGAACACCAATTCCAGTCACAGCTTCTGCTGTCAGTTCAATATCGCTGGCTTGCCCATCGACAACCCCATCGGGAACTGTGACGATCACAAACACAGTGAGAGCTTCATCCGCTTCGAGAACCTGAGTGGCCTCGGGTGCGGTCAGAATTTCGTCGACGCCTGGGTCATAAGTCCCATTGCCATTCGTATCGACAGCAATGTTGACGACAATCGTGTCAAAGTCATTTCCAGCAATTGCCGGGTTTACGCTAAGCTCATATGCTTCAGGACCGTTGCCCTGATTGGTTACCTCGAAAGTGAGAACAGCCTCGCCCGGATCAGCTCCAATCGGACCACCGTCCAGCGACGTGACCGTAACATCAAGCAGTTCATCGACCCGTACCACGACAGTGTTTGAATCGACCGTCTGCGGGCCTTCTCCATCTTCATAGGTCGCGGTGGCGGTGTTCTCGATGAGAGTACCGGCGCTCACACCCTCTGCGAGGGCAGGAACAGAAATAGTAAAGATCGCCGCAACAGATGATGCGAACAGCGGCTTGATGAGTTTATGCGTATCCATACCTAGGGCGAGTACAAGCGAATGGTTATCAACCAGTTAGCAATTCGCCAGAAACCGCAGATTACTGCGGGTTAGGACACAAGAATTTACAATTGAGTTGGGTTAAGCAGTTCCTGCCAAATAGGTCAGAAAGCCTCTACTTTCTTGATCTTCGGAGAAATTTTCTACCTATCGGTAAAAACCGTCGGAATCTCGAATTCTGAGCTGAATTGCCGCATCCGACCTTATGTGCCCTCTCAAACGTCCTGTGGGAAATGATTGTTGGTTCGGGTATTTAACCCTTTACGCGCCCTGCAACAGGGCCAGCAGAGCAAAGCTCGCAAGCCAATGTTCACCCATATAGTCGCCCGCGACATGCGGCATCGCGCTGGAAAGATGGCTTTGCGCGCGGTCTTGAATCAACGGCGAAGCAGCATTTTGGCCCAGCACGCGGTCAATTCCCCTCAAACACCACGCCCGGCTGAGATTCAGGCCATCAAGGTGCGCGATCTTACCATCGCTGCGGTCAGAAACAGTCACTGGGTGGCATTCGCGCTCTATCCAGCAATTGTCTAGGATTAGATCACCAAACCACTTCGCAAAGATGGCGGGCTCCATCACTCGGCTCATCAGCAAAGAAGCAATGAGCACAGGCGAAAGGAACTCATCACCGCCGGGCTCCCACCCAGAATAGTCAGACTTCGCCGCGAATGCAGGCCGAGACCATTCATCGATTGCCTCCAACAACTCCGGATCACGTTTTTCGCCCCATTCACGGGCTAGAACCAAAGAAAATGCCGTGTTCCCATGTGTTCCCACCGTAATCGGATAAGTTAGAATAGGCAGATATAACCGAAACCTGTCAGCAAATGCGTGGGCCAATGGCTCAAGCTTATTTCCCCAATCCCGATCCTGATGCCGCGCAGCTTCATGGTGCAAATAGAGCAGCCATCCCCAGCCATAGGGCCGCTCAAACCCGCGCGAAGTGGGCCGGTTTAGATATGCGAGTTCCTCCGCCAACTTCTCTTCTGTAAAGCTAACCTCAGCCAAAATCTCGATCTCTCGTGCCTCTGGCATGTCCGGAAACAGCCTGCGAAGCGTCAACAGCGTCCACCAGCTGTGCACACAGGAATGCCAATCGAAACTGCCGAAGAACACCGGGTGAAGGTCACGCGGTGACTGAGCATCGGTATCGTTCGCCAATACATGGTCGAGCTTGTTTGGATATTCCTGCGCCACATGGCCAAGGGCGATAGACGCAAATTTGCGTGCAATCTCTTCCGTCAGTTCCACAGCAGGAATGCTCCGACATAGATGATGATGACATTGCACACCCAAAGTGGGATCGCTGTGCCAATTTGCTGGCGGATAACTGCGTTCTGATCTTTCAGTTCGAGCAGCGCCGCCGGGACGATGTTGAAATTCGCTGCCATAGGGGTGAGCAAAGTCCCGCAGAACCCTGCAAGCATTCCCACCGCGCCGATCACAGCCGGATTGCCGTCATAGGTTTCAACCAAAAGCGGAATGCCAATCGCCGCCGCCATCACAGGGAAGGCGGCAAAAGCATTGCCCATAATCATCGTGAACAGCGCCATGCCAAGCGCGAACACGACCACGGTGAGGAAAATGCTCCCCTCCGGAATGGCGCTCCCCGCAGCACCTCCAATGATATCACCCACGCCAGCCAGTGCAAACACTGCGCCCAATGCAGCCAGCATTTGCGGAAGGATCGCGGCCCAGCCAATTGAATCGATCAATCGCCGACCCTCTTCTGCCGCGGCTAGCGCAGGTGGCCGCAGCCACACGATTGCAGCAACCAATGCGACACAAACACCAATGCCGAATAAGATCAACGTTTCCCGCCGGGCTTCGAATAGGCCAGTTTCATGCAGCGGGGTGTAATTGTAGAGCAGCGTCCCTGCGACTGCCATAACTGGGACAATAAGTGCAGGGATAAACAATTTGTTACCAAGCTTACTTGATAATAAATCTCGTTCTGCACTGGAACTTGTCGCTGGCTGACTACGTTTTAGTCCGCCTAGCCCCGCAATCGCCACCAGCGCGAGCACGAGCACTCCGTTGATGAAGTCAGGCAGATGGCTTCCAATGAAAAAGCTCCCCGCTAAGAGCCCCCAAAATGCGGCGTTGCCAAACAATCGATCGCGCAAGCTTAGGGTTGCCCAGACCGCAAAGAACGCTCCGGCAAGCCAATACAGCCATTCATAGGTGATCATGCCGCCCCCCCTTCGAGCACTTCCTGCCGAACCCTCGCCAATCGCCTGTCCAAAGCGGTGATCCGCCAACTATGGATGATGAAGGCACAAATAGCTGTGGGAATTGCCCAGACTGAAAGTTCGAGCGGTGTCAGAGGGTAACCATAACTTTCAAAAACACCTTGAATCAGAAGGATAGAAGCGATTGCGAAGAAAATATCTTCGCCGAAAAATAATCCTACATTGTCCGTCGCAGCAGACATCGCCAGCACTTTTTCGCGGTCATCCTCTGCCAATTTCCCGTGTGATTTCTCAGCAGCTGCCTCTGCCATGGGGGCCACCAAGGGGCGCACCGCCTGCGGATGACCGCCAATGTCTTTCATTCCCAATGCCGCTGTAAGCTGGCGAAAGAGGAGATAGATTACGAGCAATTTGCCCATCGTCGCACCGCGTACGCTTTCGATCACCGCGCGGGCGCGTTGTTGCAAACCATGCCTTTCGAGCAATCCGATAACTGGCAGGATGATCCAAGTGACGGAGATATAGCGATTGTCGTTAAATGCCTTGCCCAACGCCTCCACCACGACAACGAAATCAAAGCCCGCAAGCAGTCCAGTGGCAACCGCCGCGCCGACAACCACCAGCAACGGGTTAAACCGCAATGCAAAGCCAACCACGACCAGCGCGATGCCCAATAGGGGCCAGTAGTTCATTCCGCTTTCTCCTGCTTGCCTTTGCTGCCCGCGCTGCCAAATCCGCCACCGCCTGGCGTTAAGATCACAAATGTATCACCCGGCTGCATTTCGGCGGAGCCAGTTGCCCTCAATTCCGTGCACGATCCATCACCGCGATCAATCCAATTGCGCCCCGGCTGCGCATCGCTGCCGCCGCAAATGCCGCGCGGTGCAACTGCGCGGCGATTGGCGAGCATATTGGCGCGCATCGGTTCTAGAAACGCCACACGCCGCTCTACGCCATCTCCGCCGCAATGCGCCCCATCGCCGCCAGAACCTCGCCTGATTGCGAAACTGTCCAGCCGCACTGGAAAGCGTGCTTCAAGGATTTCGGGATCGGTCAAACGACTGTTGGTCATATGCGTCTGCACCGCGCTGGTCCCATCATGGTCTGGGCCAGCGCCTGATCCTCCGCAAATGGTTTCGTAATATTGGAAGCTGTCATTGCCGAAAGTGAAGTTATTCATCGTCCCTTGGCTAGGTGCCAGTTTGCCCGTGGCCGCGAACAAGGCATCGGTGACTGCTTGGCTGGTCTCCACATTACCGGCGACTACCGCTGCGCCAGGGCGTGGGTTTAACATGGTCCCTTCAGGCACAATCAGTTCAATCGGCTTCAAACACCCGTCATTCATAGGGATAACATCATCGATCAAGGTCCGCAGGACGTACAATGCAGCCGCACGAGTGATCGAGCGCGGGGCATTGAAATTGTCGGGCAATTGATCACTGGTGCCTGTGAAATCGAACACCGCTGAACGGCTTTCGCGCTCAATGCGGATGGCAACTTTGATAAGCGCACCATTATCCATCGGGTAGGTGAACTCGCCATCCTCCAATCGATCGAGCAAGCGCCGCACGCTTTCTTCGGCATTGGTGATGACGTGGCGCATATAGGCGGCGACAACCTCTGGTCCGGAATCGCGCGCAGTTGTGCCAAGCAGTTCCGCCCCGCGTGTGCAAGCGGCAAGCTGCGCACGCAGATCAGAGATATTTCGATTAGGATTTCGCGCTGGATAGGTGCCGAACGATAGCACGCTTCGTACGGCATCCTCTTGGAACACGCCTTGATCGACCATCAGGAGGTTATCGATCATGACACCTTCTTCTTCGATAGTGCGGCTTTCAGGTGGCATCGATCCCGGCGCAATCCCGCCAATATCCGCATGGTGTCCGCGTGCGGCGACAAAAGCATCTGGCTCGACGCTCTCCTCGCCATAGAAGACAGGAGTGATTACGGTGATGTCGGGCAAATGTGTCCCGCCGCGATAGGGATCGTTGAGCACATAAGCATCGTCGCGCCGAAAGCCTCGCCCATCACGCTTACCGCCGCGTGCCTCAATCACCCGCGCGATACTATCTCCCATCGATCCCAAATGTACTGGAATATGCGGCGCATTGGCGATCAAAGCACCCTGAGCATCGAATAGCGCACAGGAAAAATCGAGCCGTTCTTTGATATTCACTGATGTCGCGGTGGATTGGAGCACAACGCCCATTTCTTCGGCAATCGCCATGAAGAGGTTGTTGAATATCTCCAACCGCACAGGATCGACTGCAGTGCCCGCCGCGCGGTCCCGCTGAAGGGGTCTTGCGCGGGTCAGAACGAGACTTCCCTCGTCAGCCAAACGTGCTCGCCACCCGGATTCGACCACTGTGGTGGAACCAGGATCAATGACCAATGCTGGTCCGGAAACTACCTGCCCATGCTGCATCCTTGCGCGTTCAATAGTGAGCCAATCACCCGAAGCTTTGCCAATCGCTGCGACGGGCTCAGTCGCCGCCGTGCCAAGGCCGCCCGAGTTTCCGATCGCTTCTACGCTTAGGGCTTCAACAATGATCGTCGCACTTTCATCCGAATACCCAAATCGCTTGCGGTGGAGAGCGCGGAACCGCGCGTCCATCAGTTCCACATCATCGCAGACGATCGCGAGCATTGAATCGCTACCTTCAAACCGAAGCCGTGCGCGGCGTTCCAGCGTGATTGCTGTCTCTGCTATCCCCTGATCGTTTAGAGCAGTGCGCGCTTGTTCTTCTAGAATGGCCAGCTCGCCGCCAAAGTTTTCACCCAAAGACCGAACCAAACTAACCTCTCGGATCGCCTTTATCGGCGCAAGGCCGATGCCGAATGCAGAGAGAATACCCGCGAGCGGGTGGACCAAAACCGTCTCCATGCCTAGCTGATCAGCAACCTTACAGGCATGTTGCCCGCCTGCCCCGCCAAAGCATGCCAGCGCATAACGAGTGACGTCATGACCCCGGGCAACCGAAATTTTGCGGATCGCATTGGCCATATTGTCGACCGCTATGGACAGGAACCCGTTGGCAATATCTTTAAGCGGCTTTGCTTCCGGAATACTGCTTGCCACTTGCTCCAATGCGGTTTTTGCTGCAGCTTGATCTAGCGGTTCATTGCCTCTTGGACCAAAAACCGCTGGAAAGAACGCTGGATCAATACGGCCGAGGTACAGGTTGCAATCTGTAACGGTCAACGGACCGCCTTTGTGATAACAGGCGGGACCCGGATTGGCACCCGCGCTTTTCGGACCTACACGGAATCGTGCTCCATCAAAGCTGCAGATGGACCCGCCGCCGGCAGCCACCGTGTGTATCTGCATCATCGGTGCCGCCACGCGCACACCGGCGACCACGCTGTCACCTGTTAACTCAAGCTCGCCCGCATAATGCGCGACATCGGTACTGGTCCCACCCATGTCGAAACCGATCAACTTTGTGTGCCCCAGCGGTTCACAAGCGGCGACCACGCCTACCACGCCACCCGCTGGCCCTGAAAGGATGGCATCCTTGCCGCGAAACGCGCCCACTTCGGCAAGGCCTCCGTTCGATTGCATGAAACGAAGCCTGCCTGCTTCGGGCAATTCAGCCCGCAATGTATCAGTATACCTGCGCAAAACGGGCGAGAGATAGGCATCGACTACGGTCGTATCGCCGCGCGGCACCAGCTTGATTAGCGGTGCAACCTCATGGCTGGTGCTAACCTGAGTAAAGCCAATCTCGTCAGCGATCATCGCCAGCCTCGCTTCGTGGTCGCGGTATTTCCATCCATGCATCAGTACGATAGCGATGGCGTCAAAACCCGCATCGCGAAGTTCTTTGAACTGATCGCGCGCAACGGCTTCATCCAACGGAATCAAAACGTTGCCATGCACATCAAGCCGCTCTGCGATTTCGATGACGTGTGAAGGCAATTGTTCAGGCAACACGATGTGCCGCGCAAATATTTCCGGGCGCGCCTGTGTCCCAATCCTCAAAGCATCACTAAATCCAGCCGTTATCGCCAACGCAAGCCGTTCGCCTTTCCGCTCAAGCAAGGCGTTGGTTGCTACGGTGGTGCCTATGCGCAGCTCTCCAATCTCGCCTGCACCATGCCGATCCATCAAACGGCGCACGGCTTCACTCGCTGCATCGGCATAGTGGTCAGGGTTTTCCGACAGCAGCTTATCTGTCACCAACTGCCCGTCTGGAGTCAGCGCGGCAACATCGGTGAAAGTGCCACCGCGATCAATCGCGAAGCGCCAAGCGTTCATATGTGGACAATTCCCTATAAATACGCAGCAGTATGCACTGCCTCAAGCACCCTTCGCAAGAGCGTTGGCCGGGGTCAATTCCCAGCCATTGCCTAAAAACCCACAAATTGAGAGGTTGCTTTCCGTCACCAGTTTGTTTGAGACCCTATCCAATTGATTTGAATTTGGGAGAAACACGAAATGGCCGATTACGAAACGATCCGCTTCGAACGGATCGGAGATGTCGCAAAGATCACATTGAACCGGCCGGAGCGGCTGAATGCCTGCCCGCCTGCAATGGCGGATGAGCTGTTCGCCGCCATTCGTGACTTGGGCGATGCACGCGCATTGCTGATCACCGGCGAAGGCCGCGCCTTTTGTTCAGGCGCTGATCTTGCGGGTGGGCCTGGCGACGATTCCTCGATCTCCGGTGGCGATCGTTCGTTCACCGTGCTGCAACAAAGCTATAACCCGATGATGGCGGCTCTTTGGAATTTGCCGATCCCCGTTGTCACAGCGGTGAATGGGCCAGCTGCCGGCATTGGTTGCTCGATTGCCCTTGCCGGAGACTTCGTGGTCTCTGGCAAGAAGGGGTATTTCCTTCAGGCCTTCGTCAATATTGGTCTAGTGCCTGATGGTGGGTCAAGCTGGATATTGCCACGTCTTGTCGGTCTCGCACAGGCCACCCGAATGATGATGCTGGGCGAGAAGATTTTCGGCGAAGAGGCTGAACAAATAGGTTTGATCACAAAGTGCGTCGAAGATGACACGCTCCAGGCTGAAACAATGGCCGTGGCCGAGAGACTTGCCTCAGGTCCGACGGTGGCACTGGCTCGGATGAAGGCTAATCTGCGCGGCGGTCTGCAAAGCGATATGAACACTGCCCTTCAGCTCGAAGCAGAAGGGCAGCGCATCGCGAGTTCGACAGACGATGCGCGCGAAGGCGGCAAATCCTTCCTCGAAAAGCGTAAGCCCGTTTTTAGGGGTCGCTGACGCCTTATATTAGTTCGGCACGGTCTGCTCTTCATTCAGCAGGCCGCGTCCAACTACTTGCGCTTGAATTTCACCTGCACCTTCGAAAATGTTCAATATCCGCGCATCACAAAGCACCCGACTGATCTCATATTCGAGCGCGTATCCATTGCCACCATGTATCTGAAGGGCATTGTCAGCATTGCTCCAGGCCGTGCGCGCCGCCAGCAACTTTGCCATACCCGCTTCAATATCGCAGCGTTCACCCCGATCTTTGTGACGGGCAGCGGAATAAGTCAGTTCTCGCGCCATGATGATTTCCGCAACCATCATCGCCAGTTTGTCTGACACGCGCGGAAAGGCGAGCAGGTTCTTGCCAAACTGCCTTCGCTCCATAGCATACTGCAATCCGAGATCGAACGCGTTCCATGCAACTCCGATCGCGCGCGCGGCGGTCTGAATGCGGGCGCCTTCGAATGTGCGCATCAAATGCTTGAACCCTTGTCCTTGAACTCCGCCAAGCAACCCGGCTTCTGCCACGGAGAAGCCGTCAAAACCCAACGCATATTCCTTCATCCCACGATAACCAAGCACCCCAATCTCACTGCCATCAATGCCGGGATCGGGGAATGGGGTTGTGTCGGTGCCTCGCGTCTTTCGTGCGAGCAACATCGACAGCCCACCATAGCCCGGAGTGTCAAGGTCCGTACGGCACAGCACCGTCATCAAATCAGCGCGCGCGGCATGGGTAATCCAAGTTTTCGCGCCGGTAATCGACCAACTGCCGTCACTCTGTACCACACCGCGCGTGCGGACCGATGCGAGGTCCGATCCAGTATCAGGTTCTGTGAAAACAGCCGTAGGCAGGATCGATCCTTTGGCAATCTTGGGCAGCAATTCTGCCTTTTGCTCTTTCGTACCATTCTCGCCGATAAGATCGCCAGCGATCTCTGATCGCGTGCCCAGCGATCCTGCGCAAATCCAGCCGCGCGAAAGCTCTTCGGATACTAGGCACATCGCGGCCTTACCCAGACCCAGGCCACCAAATTCCTCCGCAATACAGATACCAAACACGCCGAGATCAGCCATTTCCTCAATCACTTCAATGGGAATCAACTCATCGGCGATGTGCCACCCATGCGCATAGGGCGCGATACGGTTGGCGGTGAACGTACGAAACTGCTCGCGGATCAGGTCTAACATTTCGTCTTCAAACGATTCATCCGGCCGTGCACCTTCGGCAAGTAGCACGGCGAAACGGGCGCGGTTCGCCGCTGTATTTCCTTCAGAAAGAAAACGCGCGGTCGCCGGATCTGTCTTTAACGCGTTTGATTCCAGTTCGACGCCTAGCTCAGACGGGCGCAGATATTCGCCTGCGCTCATCGCAATCGAACTGACTAATTGGTGGCAATATTCGCCGAAGCCCAGTTTCAGCGAAAGCTCTTCGATCTCGCCAAAGCGTTCGCTCTTTTCAGCGCGCATTGCCCAATTAGCAACTTCTTCCAGTGCAGCAACCGTTGTTCCGATCCATGCCAACCCGTGGACTTGCCGTTGATGCTGCTCAATCAGTGTAGCTTCGGGCTTTCCTTTAGGCGCTACCATTTTCGCGGTGGCGACGCGGACGGCCGCGAAGTAGGTCTTGGCTGCGGAGCATGTCTGCTGTGCTAGGGATATCCACTCACTCATTTCCATGCCGTAGCTTGACAACAGAGCGAACTGAACCGAATTCCCTGCGCATATATCAAAATGACAGGAGCTCAGCCATGAGCGCGCGTACGATCATCGTCACCGGCGCATTCGGACACCTCGGCAGCGCGGTGGCGGATCATTTCGAAGCGTTAGGCGACAATGCCGCGCGGATTGACTACGCGCCTGCTCCAGATGGCGCCCCGGCACATTGGATCGGTGGAGTCGACCTTGCCGATCGCAATGCGGCCCAAAGAGCATTCGAACAGGCATGTGGGCGAGTCGGCGCGCCAAGCGCTCTGGTCAACATTGCGGGAGGATTTGTTTGGGAAACGCTCGATGATGGAGGGCCGGATACTTGGGAACGTATGTTTCGAATGAACACTCTAACCGCAGCCACTATGTGCAAGGTCGCCCTGCCCACTCTCATTACACAAGCAGGCGCAGCAATCATTAATATCGGTGCAGCTGCTGCGGCCAATGCCAATGCCGGTATGGGTGCATATACAGGATCGAAAGCCGCTGCCGCCAAGCTAACTGAAAGCCTCGCCGCTGAACTTTCCGATTCAGACGTGACGGTCAATGCAGTGCTTCCTACCATTATAGATACGCCAACGAACCGCGCGGATATGCCCGATGCAGATCGCTCCGACTGGGTAAAGGCAGAGGATATAGCGCGAGTAATTGCTTACCTCGCCTCTGAAAATGCGCGTTGCATCACTGGCGCCAGTATTCCGGTGTCACGTGGCACAATAGGCTAGATTGCTTTGTTGATCCGAGTGCCCGGCGGCGGCGGGTCTTGCGGAGAACCAGCAAAACACTGCGCTATCTCCATCCAGCGCACCGCATTTTTGCCGCTGACAATCAGGTTTGTATCGGCGATATTCCGACACTGTGTGACGGTTTGACAGAATTCCACTGCCAATCCTTCAATTCGTTCATCGCCAGCATCTTCACCAAAGATTTTCACCTCACCCGATGGCATAGTTAGCACCAATTGCGGTCTGGGTTCGGGAACATCCACTTTGCGATTGGCGAAGGTCCAACCATAAGTGTTGAGGCCCAATACGACGATATTGGCAATCGCATCGTTGGGTGGGCGATTCTGCCCCAACTCATCGTAAATCGCCTGAGCATGCGACCATGTCTCCATCAACCGTGCAGTGATCGAAGAACGCGCGCTCATGCTGGGTCCAGCCCATGGAACCCGTAACTTGGGATCTACCGCTGCAAAGGCATCGGTTAGTTCTGGATAGAATTCTCGCCATGCCGACAGCAGTTCCTGCCCGCTTAATCCGTCCGTTTGCTCAAGCTCAAAATCCCGGAAGCTAACTCCCCGCGACGGAGAAACAGATTGCATGAAGGTGCCGAACCGCTTCGGGTTTGTCAGCGACAGCAGTGCCGCGCGATTCCAGACATGCAAATGGCGCATGATGTCATCAATGCTCCATTGTTTGAATCCCGTCTGGCGCTCAAAATCGTCCTCATCCAGCGCAGACAACAGGCCATTCAATTGATCGCAGACCGTCCGAAAATCTTGCGCCTGTTTCATGCCGTTCCTTTCGCCTGTCGAAATACACTGCTGGCCCACAATCTACGACTAAGCAAGGCAGCGCGATTGTTCGAATTGGTAACGTTAGTGAATACGCAGACAATTCTCTTGGGCGATTATCATTGCGCGTTGCTATACAATTACGCTAGTTGCCGCGCGAAATCGGAGCACCACGCTCCCAGGGGCGACGAAAATTTACCCCATTGAACCATACCTGCCACGCGATCTTTGCATCAAAACTGCAAAAGCCAAAATGGCAGAAACTCTTGAGAACTCACTGTTGCGGTCGATCCGCAGATGTTTTCGCACCCATTTGTCAGGGGTTCGTCCCCTACGCTGCTGTCGCAGCATGATCATTATGAAAGCGTAATATGACTTTCGCAGCCCTCCCCGATAAACTTCGTAGCGCCCTTGCAGAGCGTGAATATACTAAACCAACCGACGTTCAGGCCGCAGTTCTTGAGCAAGAGGCGCTGGGTCGCGACCTAGTGGTTTCCGCGCAGACCGGTTCGGGTAAGACCGTGGCCTTTGGCTTAGCTATGGCAGGCGAACTGCTGGACGATGCCGGTGAATTGCAACGCGCGTCCAGCCCCCTCGCTCTAGTCATCGCTCCGACGCGCGAACTGGCATTGCAAGTCAGCCGTGAACTGGGTTGGTTATACAGCGCAACGGGCGCACGCGTTGCGACCTGTGTTGGCGGTATGAACCCTTCAGCAGAGCGCAAAGTGCTGCGATCAGGTGCAACCATTGTTGTCGGCACACCAGGCCGTTTGCGCGACCATCTGGAGCGCGGGGCCCTCGACCTGTCAGCTTTGAAAGGCATCGTTCTCGACGAAGCTGACGAAATGCTCGATATGGGCTTTCGCGATGAACTGGAGGCGATCCTAGAAGCATCACCTGACCAGCGCCGCACATTGATGTTTTCGGCAACAATGCCTCGTCAGATTGAGGCAATGGCAAAGCGCTATCAGCGTGATGCTCTGCGTATCGCAACGGTAGATAAGGGCCGAAGCCACGAAGACATCTCTTATCAGGCCGTCACGGTTTCTCCACCTGAAGTTGAAAATGCCGTGGTCAATCTGCTGCGGTTCCATGAGGCAGAAACTGCGATCCTGTTTTGCGCAACGCGCGATGCTGTTCGACGGTTGCATGCAACTTTGCAAGAACGTGGTTTTAGCGTCGTTGCGTTATCGGGTGAACATTCCCAACAAGAACGCAACCAAGCATTGCAAGCTTTACGCGACCAACGCGCACGCGTTTGCGTTGCGACCGATGTAGCTGCACGTGGCATTGATCTGCCCTCACTCAGTCTGGTCGTCCACGTCGAAATTCCTCGCGACGCGGAAGCATTACAGCACCGGTCCGGCCGAACGGGCCGAGCTGGGAAAAAGGGTACCGCTGTCCTGATCGTCCCCTTCCCACGCCGCAAACGCGTTGAATCCATGCTTCGCCGCGCCAGTATCAAGGCGCAATGGATGGAAGCACCTGATCGCGACGCCATCATGACTAAGGATCGCGAACGACTGCTCGAAAAACTCATGGAGCCGGTTGAGGTTACGGACGCTGACCGCGAGCTTGCAGACAGGTTGATGACGCAGAAAACCCCGGCTGAATTAGCCGCCATGTTGGTTCATGCCCACCGTTCAAAAATGCCCGCCCCAGAAGATTTGATGCCCAACACACCAGAGGCTCGCCGCGAAGCGCAAAAGGAACGTCACCGTCCGGGTTTTGAGGACACTGTCTGGTTTCGCATGGATATTGGCCGGAAACAAAACGCTGATCCGCGCTGGATCATGCCTCTCATCTGCCGCCGCGGTCATGTAACGCGTAACGAAATTGGAGCCATTCGCATCGGTCCGGATGAAACCTACTTCCAGATCCCACGACCCATTGCTGATAAGTTCGCCGACGCTGCTCGGCGCACGGCAGGCACCGACGGTGATGAAGAGAGCATCAATTTCGAAGCGTCCAAAGACGGCCCCCGTGTTGCCGCTCGTGAGAACCGCAAGGGACGATCGGATCAGGGTTACAAACCACGCGGCCCGGGCGGACCAGGCGGAGCGAAAGCGCACTCATCACGCAAACCACATGGCAAACCTTCTGGCGATTGGGGCGGGAAGCCAGCCGGAAAATATGCTGGGAAGTCTAGCGGGAGCTCTTCTAGAGATACGATGAGCGATCCATTTGGTGACTCATCAGGCAGGCCAAGTGGTAAACCCGCAGGAAGGCCCGAAGGCCGCTCAGAAGGCAAGCCGTTCAAGAAGAAGCCCGGTGGCAAGTTTGGTGGCGGTAAGACCAACGGTAAAGACCGCGGAAAGCCTGGCTCCCACAAGAAATTTGGCAAGCCTAAACCGCCGTCAAACTAAGACTTATCGGTTCAAAAAGATATCAGCCACAACAACCCGATAGCTAGCATGTTCTTATCGCACGATTAGGGGTGAACCCTTGGCGACTGCACACGATTGGTTTGCAACCTTCTGACTATGTGCGTCCATTGAATTCCGGCACGTAATGCTCTCAATTGGAACGTTTACCTTAGACGCACCGATCGAGCCAAAGCCGGTTTGGATGGGCAATAGACTCGATGCTGCGACGAATTTCTTGCGACGAAGTCAAGCCAGGCATGTATGTTAGCGGCTTTGGCGGATCATGGTTCGAACATCCATTTTGGCGCGCAAAATTCCTGCTAGAATCCCCCGACGAGGTCGCACGCGTGCGCAACGCCAATGTGCCCTTTGTGCTGATTGATGATGCACTAGGACTTGCCCCGGACCAACCCTCACAGCCAACATCAACTTTTCCGCAATCCGTACCATCCTTCACCAGGCAATCGGACAGAGAACGTTTCAAAGAGCGTGCAACGTCTCACAGCGCGAGAAAGCGGCAAGAGGCCAAAAAGCTTCTCTTACGATCAAAAGAAGTCATGCGCGGTGTATTCGAAGATGCGCGGCTAGGTTGCGCAATTCACTCACCAAGCATGAATGGCGTAGTCGAGGATATTATCGGTGCAGTCAGCGTAGAATCGCAGATTTTCCTCACTGTCGCACGCCTGAAATCAAAGGATGATTACACCTATCTACACTCGGTGGCTGTGTGCGCATTGATGGTTTCGGTCGGGCGACATCTTGGCATGGCAAAATCGGAAGTTCACGATCTGGGAATAGCCGGCCTGCTGCACGATGTCGGTAAGATGGCGATCCCCGATGCGATATTGAACAAGCAAGCATCTCTGACCGATAAGGAGTTCGAGAACATTCGGACGCATCCGGAAAAAGGGTACCAATTGTTGCTCGAATCTCCCAGAATTCCGAAAATAGCCATGGATGTTTGCCGGCACCATCATGAAAAGATGGACGGCACCGGCTATCCATTTGGCCTTCGCAATGAAGAACTGTCCTTTGCAGTGAGATTGGGCGCAATTTGCGACGTCTATGATGCGCTGACTTCCAATCGAGCTTACAAAAAGGCGTGGTCACCGCACAAAGCGTTGGGCGAAATGAGTCAATGGGAGGGCCATTTCGACCTGAAAATTCTTGCCGCTTTGGCTCAGGCTATTGGAATTTTCCCATCGGGTTTGCTGGTCAGGTTATCGAGCGGACGGCTTGCGCTCTTATTGGGCAATGACTCAGGCCAGGCTGAACCAAGCGCAATCACGTTCGTCCCCACACCAAACGGGGCATTCGTTGATCCTCAAAGGATCCCATTAGGGCAACGCAAGGACGAAGAATCCGTCATCTTTATCGAGAAACCAGCTGACCACGGAATTGCAGATTGGGACACAATGAGCACGGAGCTCCGCAGCGCAGTCTAAACGATCCAACACTCCATCAAGGTTTGCCCCGTTAGATGGACCTGTAAGAATCTGTTTATGCCAATCCCCTGCCCCTAGGTAAGATACTCCGCGTCTGGCATTGCTGTGTGTGGGAGAGAAACTACATGACCTCATCACCGCAAAGGATTGAGAAACACCTTCGCGTTGTTCCTGCCGGGCATATTCCTGCTTGGCTTTAACATCGGAACGGGCAGCGTCACCACAATGGCAAAATCAGGGGCGACGTATGGCATGTCGCTTTTATGGACCGTGCTCATTTCCTGTATCGCCGCCTATGTGATGATCATCGCCTATGGCCGTTTTACGTTGGTCACAGGGGAGACAGCGCTTCAGGCGTTTCGCAAGCATATTCATCCTGTGATCGGCCTGTTCTTCATTGTCGCGCTGACGACTGGCGTTGCTGGCAGCGTGATGGGTGTCATGGGCATCATTGCCGAGATCAGTTTTGAATGGTCCAAGTCATTTATCGCGGGCGGGGTTGCTCCGATTTACTGGGCAGCCTTGTTCGTCACCCTCGTCTATTTCATTTTCTGGAATGGTCGCACTCAGGTTTTTGAGCGCTCGCTTGCGGTGATTGTCGCAATCATGGCCGCCAGTTTTGTATTCAATTTCTTCCTGCTGATGCCACCCACCATAGATCTCGCAAAGGGATTGATTCCTTCGGTACCGCAGGTCGATCAAGAGGGAGAGAACCCCTTACTCTTGATAGCATCCATGGTCGGGACAACGCTGTTTTCCGGTCTGTTCATTATTCGCACGACACTGGTCAAAGAGGCAGACTGGACGATTAAGGACGACGCGCAGCAGCGCCGCGATGCCTTGTTTGCTACCGCCATGATGTTCGTCATAAGCGCCGCGATTATGGCGGCTGCGGCAGGCACGTTGTTTGCAAATGGCATCGGCCTAGATCGACCTGCTCAGATGATCACCCTGCTTGAGCCTTTGGCCGGGCCGCTTGCTGCGTCCATCTTCGCAATCGGCATCATCGCAGCCGGCGTGTCATCGCAATTTCCCAATGTATTGATGCTGCCATGGTTGCTATGCGATTATGGCGATTCACCGCGGGACATGACCCTGCCCAAATACCGGATTATGGTCTTTTTCATCTCGCTTTTAGGTCTGGTCGTACCGCTATTCGACGCGCGTCCACTATTTGTCATGATCGCATCGCAAGCATTCAATGTGGCGCTGTTGCCGGCGACAGTCGCGTGTATCCTCTATCTGGGCAACAGAAGCGATTTGATGGGAGAGCATCGCCACTCCGCAATCATGAATATCGGATTGGCGGCAATCTTTCTCTTCTCGTTAGTGACGAGCTATATGGGCTTCCAAGGACTGCTCGCGATGGTAGCAAGCTAAGATGGAGCAGTTGATGCCAAGGAAAAGGCCAAATTATGCGTGAATCGTGGAGGTGGTTTGGGCCGAATGACCCGGTCACTCTGGCCGATATCCGCCAGACCGGCGCAACTGATATTGTCAGCGCGCTGCACGACATCCCCATTGGAGAGCCATGGCCACGTGCCGCGATTAAAGCGCATAAGGACATGATTGAAGAGCACAATTCCGCTCTGACGCCCTTGCATTGGACTGTGGTCGAAAGCATCCCTGTCCATGATGACATCAAACTGGCTGCACCCGAGCACCAAAAATATGTCGACACTTGGATAAAGACGCTGCAGAATCTAGCGGCAGAGGGCATCAAAACCATTTGTTACAACTTCATGCCGGTAATCGACTGGGCACGAACCGACCTCAGATATCAGTTGCCCAATGGAGCATTTGCCCTGCGCTTTGATCAGGACAGATTTGCCGCCTTTGACCTATTTATATTGCAGCGTGCGGATGCTCAGGATGACTATACATCTGCCGAATATGACCGTGCGCTGTCCATATTCGAAGCAATGGGCAAGGATGAACAAACCCAGCTGACGAATACGATCATTGCAGGCCTTCCAGGTAAGATGACTGATGCATATTCACTCACGGATTTCCGGAAGGCGCTGGCTCGATATTCGACAATTAACCATGCCGCGTTACGCGCAAATCTCATCAGTTTTCTTTCGCAGGTCCTACCTCATGCACAAGACGCAGACGTTGCGCTGGCCATCCATCCCGACGATCCGCCATGGGGTATGTTTGGTCTGCCTCGCGTGATCTGCACGCCGGACGATCTCGATCAGCTGTTCGGCGCCCTGCCCAGTCCTGCCAATGGAATGACTTTGTGCGTTGGAACTTATGGCAGCCGCCCCGATAACAACTTGCCGCAAATGGCGCAGGACTATGCAGACCGAATTCACTTTGCCCATTTGCGCGGAGTATCCCGCGATCCTGACGAACAAAGGGCATTCGTCGAAGCCAATCACTTAGGCAGCGACATCGATATGGTCACGGTCATCCGAAATTTGCTGCGCAATGAAAGAGAATTGGGCCGGGAGATTTTTATCCGGCCCGATCACGGACATCTGATGATGGGCGATGTCAATCGCACCTCTAATCCCGGCTATTCAGCAATTGGACGGATGAAAGGGCTCGCCGAAATACGAGGCGTAATTACCGCGCTGTCGGTATAGGGTAGCGATCCCAATCGTACGCGAAAATTGATGGCGGATTTCAGGCTCAAAATTGACCGTGTGTTTTCTCTTGCATATAAACTCTACATATATAGATTTATAGGATGACCAGACGCAGGAAAATTTCCAATCAGACAAGAGCAACCCTCCTCATCCTCTTGGAACAGCCATCAGACTGGCACCACGGTTACAACATAATGAAGAGGACAGGTCTTTCGTCCGGAACTCTCTATCCAATGCTTATGCGCCTTTGTGATCAGGGAATTTTGGAAGCGAATTGGCTCCCTTCTTCACGAGAGGGTCGACCGCCGCGGCACGCATATAGGCTGACAGTTTCGGGTATCGAATTGGCTCGCAACATTCCTCACGCAAATGTGTCAATCCCGGGTCAGATCAAAGGGAACGCAACATGATCTCAGTCATCAGAAAGCGGGCCAGAATACTACTGCGTCTAGCAATCCAAATTGCGCCTCCAGAACGCACGGATTGGTTCGAAGCAGCTCTCTCGGAATTGGACTACATCCCGGATGCGGAACTGCCACGCTTTAGCTTTGGCTGCATGATCGCAGCCATCCAAGCGCGCGTTACTTCGCCTCAATTTATTCTCGCTGTTGTGCGCTGGTTTCTAGTCTGCGGCGCAATAGCTTGGGCAGGATTGAATATATGGTTCGCGGGCAGGATGTCGGTATCGAACCAGCCTTCCTTAGAGAGATTCACATATTGCATGGCCGCCATTTTTGCTTTGGGCGCAATTGCAACCGCACGGTTCGGATTTAAGGCAACAATTGGATTGGGTGCCCCATTCTGTTTGCTGTTAGCTCTTTCGGCTATCTCCGTAAGAATAGGCATGTCAAACTCACCCGATGCAGCGTTACATATCGCCCTGATTATCGAGGATCTCGCTGTGTTATTTCTGGCGTTGTTGATCGCAACTTTCATCCCGAGCGTTGTCACTGCGGAAAAGGCATTGCGCCAATGAATCTCCACCACTGGATATTGGCCCTAGCAATGGCTGCGGGATTGCTCGGCGCGGGTCATATCGCCTTAACGCTATTGGTGTATCACTCTTGGACGATTGACGCCTTGTGGTTCCTCGGTACGGGTTTTGCGTTTCTGATCGCTGCAATGGCCAATGTTGCAACGCTGACCGAGTTACCTCGTCACAGCAAAGTTCTAATCTTGACAATCAACTTAATTATGACCGGCTATTTTGCTGTCGCGTGGACGGTGCTTCCAGCACCGCAAGTTATCGTCGGCGGAGTTGTTTTTTTAGGTTTAGCTTGCACAAGTCTGGCGCGCCAGTTCAGCCGAATCGATTCAGAATAGAGCAGACGGCGCGCATCTTAACCATTCAAGAAATGAGTTGTGGGCAGCCCGCTCTCTCCCACATGTTACCCGATCCAAGCCTGACATCGGGATCTGCCAAGCCGAGAAGAAACTCAGTATGATGAAGCAAGCGGAAGAGGAGTGTGAAACGCTGACATGTGGCTCTAATTGCCGGGCGTGCTTCCTAAATTTTGGGCAGCCCAACTCGTGATCGAAGACTGCGTTTTAATTGTCTTCAGGCAAATCGTCGTTGAGATCGACTGAACACCTGGCAGTTTCGAAATTTGGTGGCGAAGTAACTCATCAAGGTGCTCGACCGATCTGGCAAATACACGCAGTAGATAGTCGCTATCCCCGGCCGTGGTGTGGCATTCGTTTATCGCTGGATGCTCTAGCACCGCCTCTTCAAACGCCGCATGTGCATCAAATCCAATTGTCACAGAGATCTGGCATTGGACGCCAACACCCAGTTTTCCAGGGTCGAATTGAGCACGGTAGCCAGTCAAAACACTCGACCTCTCCAATTCGCGAACACGGGTCCAGCAAGGTGATTTGGACAGACCCACCGTTTCAGCCAAAGCCGCAAATGATATACGACCCTCGGACTCTAGGATCTCAGCAATCTTCCAGTCGTAGTTATCCAACGCAGACTCCAGTCTATTAAACCTCAGGCTTTATCCTAAGAATATTGACCAAAACGGATGATTGTTCCGTTTAAATAAAGAAATTTCAGTCATCGTACTGTATTGTACGATATTTGCAAATCATTGAGGACAATGTTTTGCTCGCATCTCGGTACGTTCGCCGCATAATCCCACTGCCAAGGATCACCTACGAGGATGTCTGTGCAAGAGCTTCATATTTTTGATGAACCACCTGCTGGTGTGGCACCCGACTGGTCGATACCGCAACATTGGGAGAGTTTTAACAGCGACGACCATGGCCGTTGGCGTGACTTGGTTGAGCAACAATCGATAGGACTTCAAGGTCTAGCCAGCGAGGCTTTCCTAGATGGTCTTGTAACCTTAAAATTGGCCAGCGACGGCATTCCGAATTACCGCGAGTTCAATCGGCACTTCAAGGCAGCAACAGGCTGGGAAGTCATAGCTGTTCCGGGCGTAATTCCAAACGAGCCATTCTTTAGGCATCTATCCGAGCGTCGCTTTCCCGTGGCAAATTTCCTGCGCCAACACAGCTCGCTGGATTACAATGATGAGCCAGACATGTTCCACGATGTCTTCGGCCACTTGCCGATGTTCGTCGATCGTACCTTTGGTGATTTTATGGCAGCATATGGCCGCGCTGGATTACGGGCAGAAAAACGCGGCCATTCCGATCTTTTGGGCAGGCTATATCTTCACACCGTCGAATTTGGGCTCATCCGAGAAGGCGACGGACTGAGAGCCTATGGTGCAGGTTTGTTATCAAGCATTGCCGAAACTGTGCATGCCGTCACTGGGCCAGACGTACGCAAATTGAAATTCGACTTGGGGCGAATGATGCGAACCGATTATCTTTTCGATCAATTCCAACCAACCTACTTTGTGATTGAGAGCTTTGCAGCGTTGCTCGAAGATATGGAAACCACCAGGCTCGGTGATCTGTATGATCGACTGCAAGACCTTGCGCCATTCGCGCCAGGTGAGGCAGATCCAGATGATGTGGAGTTTGAGGTCACAGCGTCATGAATGAAGATGATCCAATAAACGGCTTGCCAATCCGGCAGAGCATTGAAGACGGCGTAGAAACTTTCGAGGCGACGATCGAGGGTGAGACCATCCGCTGGGACAAAGGTCTAACCTACAGCCGCCATCTGCAAACCGATAAGTTGCTCGGCAGCCAAGCCCTCATTTCAGGCAAGCCAGATGAAATGCTCTTCATCATCATGCATCAGACCATGGAGCTTTGGATCAAACTGATGATGCATGAAATCCGCGAGGCAATGGAGGCTTTGCGCGCAGACGAGATTGGCAAAGCTGGCAAAACGCTGGACCGGGTCGGCACAATTATGCGTCATATGATCCACAGCTGGGAAGTACTCGCGACGCTAACGCCTCATGACTTCCTGACTTTCAGGGGGTTCCTTCGCAAGGCTTCTGGCTTCCAGTCGCATCAATATCGCGAGCTTGAATTTCTGCTGGGGTTGAAACGCGCTGAGCTTATCCTCGTGCACGATGATAATGCAGATGCAAAGACGCGATTGACTGACGTGCTCAACGCGTCTTCACTCTATGACGAAGTACTCCAAACGCTCGCACGAGCCGGACACGCCATCCCGGATAGCCACTTGAAGCGCAACTGGGCGCAACCTTATGAGTCCAGCGAGGCCGTTGAGCAAGTGTGGCTTTCGATCTATACTGATCCCGGTGATCATTGGGACTTGTACATGCTTGGCGAGAAAGTGACTGCACTCGAATATTATTTTCAGGAATGGCGGTTCAAACACATGAAAACTGTCTCCCGAGTGATTGGACGCAAACACGGCACGGGCGGTTCGTCTGGGGTCAATTACCTTGTGAAAGCACTAGACCTCAGCTTCTTTCCTGAATTGTGGGCGATGCGCACAAATATGACCGCGTCCCGCGAAGACGGCGATTATTCGGAATGCCCGAATTCATGAATGCGCCGCGCATCTGGGACATTTCGCAGCGCATTCACGCTGGCATCCCGCAATGGCCGGGGGAGTCTCCTGTAGAGATTCAGCGCAATGTTTCGATTGGACCGGATTGTCCGGTCAATATCGGGGTCATATCACTGCCTCTGCATACCGGCACCCATGGCGACGCACCGCTGCATTACGATGCGAGCGGCATTGCCAGCGATCAATGCGCGCTAGAACCATATCTCGGCCCTTGCGTGGTTGTAGACGCGCGCGCGGCAGGTACCAAAGTTGAGGAGAAGGACCTCGATTGGGACGCAATTGGCGAGGCGGAACGCGTCCTGATCCGCACCTACGAGACATTTCCTCACCATGCATGGGACGAAGATTTTACTGCAATTGATGCGGCCGTTGTGATGCGGCTTCGCAATCAGGGTACGCGCCTCATCGGCACCGATGCGCCTTCGCTTGATCCGCAAACTTCCAAAACAATGGACGCGCATCATCAGGTACGCATCGGAGATATGCGTATATTGGAAGGTCTGGTGCTTGATGCCGTGCCGGTCGGCCGCTATGAGCTGATTGCGCTGCCATTGGCGATTGCGGGCGCGGATGCCAGCCCCATTCGCGCAATCCTGCGGCGATGTTTTGATGACTGACCTCGTCGGGAAAACGCGCGCATTGGACGATACAGACCCGTTGGCGAAATTTCGCAAACGATTTCATCTGCCCGATAATGTAATCTATCTTGATGGTAATTCATTGGGGTGCCTGCCCATAGACACTTCTGCCCGATTGAGCGACACTGTTGAGCGTGAGTGGGGCGAAGGCTTGATCACGTCTTGGCTGGACGCAGAATGGTCAACCGCACCACGACGCATCGGAGACAAAATAGCCCAACTAATCGGAGCCAAACCGGGCGAGGTGATTGTCACCGACTCCACATCGATTAATCTGTTCAAGGCTCTGACCGCTGCCTTGTCACTGCGCCCGGAACGAACACACATTCTAACCGAAACAACAAATTTCCCGACCGATTCATACATGATGCAAGGTATCGAAACATTCTCTGGAGGGCGCATCAAAGCCATTGCCGTTCCTCCAAGTGAATTGCTGGATGCGGTCGATGGAAACACCGCTGCCGTTCTGCTTACACATGTGCATTACAAGACCGCCCTTCCCCGTGAAATCGCCAAAACGACCAAATATATCCAACAATCCGGCGCATTGGCGATTTGGGATCTGAGCCACAGCACGGGAGCCGTTGAGCTGGATTTGGATGCGGCCAATGTCGATTTCGCGGTTGGTTGCGGCTACAAATATCTCAATGGTGGACCAGGTGCGCCGGCCTTTTTTTACGCACCAAAACGCAACCATCATGCTCAATCTGTGCTGTCAGGTTGGTTCGGTCACGCAAAACCTTTTGATTTTGAAGAGGGTTATAGGCCCGCCCTGGGGATCGAACGGTTTCTTTGTGGAACACCGCCAGTGCTAGGGCTTGCTGCTCTGGAGGTCGGTGTCGACCTGATGCTTGAAGCGGACACGACACAAATTCGGCAGAAATCCGTTGCGATGGCCGATCTAATGATCGAAGCCATGGCACCACTTTGCGACCGATATGGCTTTGCCTTAGTAAGCCCTTCCAATGCTGCCGAGCGCGGCAGCCATTTGGGATTTGCTCACGCGAATGCCTATGAAATAACGCAAGCCTTGCGGGCGTATGGCGTGATTGCAGATTTCCGTACTCCGGATGTGATCCGGTTTGGCCTGACACCTTTGTATCTGGAATATGGCGATATTGTCGAAGCCGTTGCCCGACTGGAAAAGGTTTGTGTAGAACGGAGCTGGGACAAACCCGAATATCGCACTCGCGCTGCGGTCACCTAAGGGAAAAGAAATTCATAGACCATCCCCCCAAACCGCGCGTAACCAGCCTGATCAGACCATAATCCTAGGCAATAGTATTTAAAGGAAACGTTCAAATGGACATCGACATTGGAATTGCCGCTCCGGACCGAACTCGTGCGGCAGACGCGCTCCAGAAATTGCTCGCGGATACGTATGCGCTGTATCTGAAGACCCATGGTTACCATTGGAACGTTGAAGGGCCGCATTTTCAGCAACTGCATGCACTATTCATGGAGCAATATACCGAAATGTGGAATGCGGTTGATGAGCTTGCTGAACGTATTCGAGCGCTAGGAAAATATGCCCCCTCATCCTATTCACAGATGGCCGCTCTCTCCTCAATCGAAGAGGAAAAAGGGGAACCAAACTGGCAAGCAATGGTCACAAGCCTAGCTCGCGGACATGAAGAGGTTGCCAAATCTGCACGGCTAGTGCTTCGTGTTGCAGAGGAAATTGGTGACGACGCGACAGCAGATGTCGTAACACCTAGGGTCACATTGCATGAAAAGGCGGCTTGGATGTTACGCGCGACAGCCTCGTAAGACCAATAACCTTAAGTCGCTTAGCCACCTGTTCCCCGCCAGCGCCGATGGCACAGGTTAGACGCTGACGGGGAAGACAGCTGCAGTTCGACCCAATCGGCAGACATCTACGCATCCACACGGCGGCAACGACTCCCTCATTTGCTAGCTCATTTTGGTGTCTGCGTTCACCAGTCATTGGAGCTTGTTCGGCCATCTCTTGAAGAGGCATCACCTGGCCGAAACTAGATGTTCAAAACCCTGCGTTACCACAAGGCACCGCCACCTTTAGGCGAACCTTCGACATACGTGACGGCCACCCGGGCACATGACTGTGACCGGCGGTGACGGTTTGAGGTTACTAAGCCTCATGCTCAGGACTGACCGAGCGCAGAGGCTTGATAGGAAAGGAGAGAGCTAACCGCAACTCTTCGCACGGCCAGAGACGAGAATAGAAAAATCGACGGCGATGGACCGAACGTCGACTGTCGGCCCACAAAAAACCGTTATCACTGCTCAACATCCAAAACGAGGGGGGGGGGGGGAAGCTGCTGCATATCAACTACGAGCTGAGAAAGCGAAATGTACCGATGGTCTTATTGGCCAAATCCTAGTTTTTGGCTGGGATGTCATCGCTTAATGTCTGATTCGACCGAAAGGCGCGATCTTCGCAATCGCAGCTGCAAGAATTCTTCGCAGATTTCGATCCATCGTTCGAACCGTAAATGTTCGATATTCGGTAAAATGAACGGATCGCTTTCGTTCATCATCATCACCAACCAAACGCTATTCCGACCCGGCCTGTGGTCGAACCCCGGCGGGTCGATCCGGCGATACCGCCGGTGATATAAACCCTCTCTGTCACCCGACCCACCAACGAGCCGCTAAAGCCCTGTTCCCCCCGGTACGTGGCTAGGTTGAAATTGACCGAAAAGTTCGATTCTGGCGGCAGGAATGATCCTCCCAATGCGACCGCCGCAGCGATCCCGGCATTAGTGTCCTGTTCAAAGCCCTGCATTTGACCACTTAGAGTGATGACACTGGTTTCTAACGCAGCGAGTCGCCTATCTTGCACGACATTTTGGGAAAGCGCAGATATCGCCAAGTTGTTCACTGCGACCAACTGCCCATCTTGTGCCACGTTTTGCATCAAAGCGAGATCGGTGCGCGCCATCGTGTCTGATATCTGCATTTCCTGAACCATATTCTGCGCAAAGGCGATGTCGATATCGGCGGAGTTCGCCACGATTTGTGTGCGATTGGCGGCGATTTCAGTATCTTGGATGACATTCTGGCTGAGCGCGGTGTTCACATCCGTTCGGTTCGCAGCAATAGCTGTATCCTGCGCGATATTCTGCGCCAACGCCGTGCTCGCGTCAGATTGAGCACCTGCTATCGCCATGTCTTGGGCCACGTTTTCAGCAAGAGCCGTATTCGCTGCCGCTGTATTGGCGGCGATTGCGATATCTTGCGCTTGATTGTCGGCGTCAATCTGCGCCAGCGCATTGCCGTTTGCCTGAATGGAGAGATCCTGTGCGGCATTTTGCACAATTGCGGTGTTTACCAGTGACGTGTTGGCTGCAATCGCGGCGTCTTGAACCACATTGGTCGCCGCATTGGCCGTGATACCGGCGGCGTTGGCATCGATGCGGACATTCTGTGCCAAATTCTCGGTCGCCGCATTCTGCGCAAGCATCATGGCATTGGTAATAGCAAGGTCTTGCGCTGCGTTCTGGATCAAAGCGGTGTTAGCCGCCGTCGCTACCACATCCAACTGCCCGCGATTGACCCCGTCTGTGGCGTTTACACCATCCGCGACATTGACCAATCTGCGTTCTGAACCGACAGAGCCGAACGACACGGTGTGGTCTTCATTCGTGACGGATTGAAACCCGATTGCAACGCTGTTTTCAGCATCCGCGGAAGATTCTGCGCCCAGCGCCGTCGCGCCAATACTGGTCGCGGCGGCATTCGCGCCCAGCGCCACGGTCGATGCTGCATTTGTCTGTGCATCCCAGCCAATAGCGGTGGATTCCCGCCCGGCAGCGACAGTCGATCCGCCAAGGGCGACCGTACCAAAACCGGCTGTCTCCGCGAACGTCCCAACCGCCGTGGCCTGTTGGCCATTGGCCTCTGTCAAAGTGCCAATGGCGAGGGAAATAGCCCCGTTGGCCTCGGCCAGATCACCGATGGCAACCGAGTCTGAACCAACGGCCCGCGCGCCGCCGCCGGCCGCCAGCGAACGGTTCCCGGCCGCATTTGCCGGCGCCCGGCCATCGGTGTCATTGTAGGTGAAGAACGGGCTGCCGCTGCTGGAGATACCGGCAACCGCCGCGCTCAATTGCTGAACTGTCACCGCATCGGTGGCATTGGTTCCAGCGGCTAGATTTGTGACCCTCCTTTGAAGAAATGCGGACCCGACAGAGACCGTATTATCCTCATTGGCCACTGATCCAGCACCTAGAGCGACGCTGTCAATAGCGTCAGATTGTGCGTCCGTGCCTAAGGCTAGACTGCTCGCGCCAATGCCTTGCGCGCCGCTGCCGACGGCTAGGCTGGCCGCACCGGTTGCTTGCGCCCGGTCTCCAATAGCCACAGAAACTTCGCCTTGCGCCAGGCTACCTCCACCCAATGCAACAGCTTCGGCACCCTGCGCGTCGGCATCGGCGGCAGTGCTATTTACCTCAAGAAACCGATTGGCAACGCCGCCTCCACCCGCGCCCGCAATTGCGGTCGTCAGTTGGCTGAGAGTGACGGCATCGCTCAGTTCGGTCGCATCGGCAACATTCGTGATTCGGCGCTCCGCCCCGGATGCGCCCACTGACACAGTGTTTGCAGCATCAGCCACTGACCCTGCCCCCAGAGCGACAGCGTTGTCACCGCTCGCAGTCGCCAGCACGCCAAAGGCGGCACTGTTCATGCCCGCTACATTGCTGCCGGATCCAACCGCGATGGTGCCGGTCAATCCGGCATCAGCATTTGCACCAAGCGCGATTGCACCGTCGCCGTCCGCATTGGCCGTCTGACCCAATGCCAGAGCCGCAACGCCAATCGCTGTGTTCGTATCGCCAAGGGCCAGCGCGCCTGCACCGGTGGCCGAGTTGTCCCGGCCCAGCGCAACGGCACCGTTTCCGGTCGCAGTGTTGGGATCACCAATTGCAACTGCTCCATCACCGCTGGCCGTGTTGTCTAAGCCGACGGCAACTGCCGCGCCGTTAATAGCCGTAGCCCCGTTGCCAATGGCGACAGAATCTTCACCCGATGCGGTGGTATTTCCGCCGATCGCAATCGCCTCGACACCGGAAGCATCGGCGGGCGCGCCCGCACTGTTGATGTTCACATAGGGGCTTGTACCCGCTGTCACCGCTGAGATTGCAGAATTCAATTGTCCGACATTCACCGCATCCGTTGTGGTTGTACCCGCCGCGACATTGGTCACTCGCCTGCGGATCAATGTCGAGCCAACGGAAATGCTGTTGTCGTCGCTGGCAATAGACCCTGCGCCAAGGGCAACGCTTTGTGCGCCATCCGCGCGACTTTGCGCGCCGATTGCTGAGGAAGCGATGCCGTTTGCTTGCGAGCTTTGGCCTGCCGCGACAGAGAAGCCTCCGCGGGCCTTCGATCCCTGGCCAATGGCGATATCTGCAAACCCTTCACCTAACGCGGCATTACCCAGCGCAATCGCGCCTTCGCCGATTGTCCGAGATATGGAACCGATTGCGATGCTAACGTCCGAACCGGCGACCGCGTCTGGTCCGACAGCAACAGCAAATTGCGCAGCAATAGAATCACGCCCCACGGCGACCCCATCAATGCCGCCGGAAAACGCATCTTCGCCAACGGCAACCCCGCCGCGAAGGAATACCGTAGCGCCAGAACCGACGCCGGTCGAACCGTCGCCTGCGACACTGGTGTTCGCGCCAAGTGCGGTGGACTGGACGCCGGTGGCATGGGAATTTTCACCCACCGAAACACTTTGCGCCGACAAGGCATTGGCGGAACTACCCAATGCCAGCGAACCATCGCCGTCAGCTTCCGCAGCTATGCCCAGAGCGGCGGCGTTGATCCCATTCGCCTCTGCCGAGACGCCGATTGCAACGGCGTTTTCTCCGCCTGCGCTTGAGGTAGTTCCGACAGCGATTCCGTTCGATCCAGATACTGTGCTGTCCGAACCAATGGCGATCGCGCTGATCCCATTCGCTATCGCTGCATCACCAATTGCAACGCCCTCATCCTGATTGGCGGACGAATTGTTGCCAATTGCGATGGATCGGTTGCCCAACGCATTTGTCCCTTGGCCCAATGCGGTGGATTCCGTCCCTTGGGCCTGTGCATTTGCCCCAATGGCTGTGGCAGCCGCCGCCAGTGAAGCAGCGCCATTGCCCAAAGCAAGGCTGGCATTGTCCAGCGCGATAGAGGAATTGCCGATAGCGATGGAACTTTGCGTGGCACTGCGCGAAAGACCTCCGCCGGTGCCCGCTCCGCCCAATGCCCCGCCGCCTAGGGATATGCCCTCCTGGTAGGACTCGCCATCAGGATTACCGATAGTGATCGCCCCGCCAAGCGTAGAGACACCTTGTCCAAAATTGGCATTGGCTAGGCCGGTCACAGTGCCGGTAAATGTCGAACTGCAAAAATCGAGCGTGTTCACATAGGTGCCCAGAATGTCGTTCCCCAGTCCAATGCTGTCGCCTATCAGCGACAGAACGATCCCCGGGATTTCCGGAGCGCTTGTTACAACCGACGCGCCTGCACCAATGGCTTCGGCGATCCCGCCTGCTACACCAAAGCCGCTAGAAGTTATCGCGAGCGCATCGGTTACCGGGTCAAATTGCTGAACGCATGGCCCAAACACATCCGCCACCCCGGGTGCATTGGCATTGATGTCGATGCCCTTGCTGAGGAGCGCCTCATTAATCGCTTCTTCAATTCGTCGCCGCTTTTCCTCCTCAGAACGTAGGCCGGTCGCGATGCGACGAATGTCCCTTTGTAGATCGTCTTGTTCCTCTTCGGAAAAGATTTCCCCGTTGCCGATGGAACCCCCACCAAACGTATCATTTTCGATTCTTAGCCTGTCGTCAGGGTTGCCCGGCAAAACGCGGACACTTTCGTCGGTGGTCTGCGCCCGGGCAGCCTGCGGGGCGGCGACCAGCCATGCTGCACTGAGCCCCAATGCGGTGATGGCAGTAAGCCTATATTTTGTGAAACTTGTGCCTGCATATGTCATGGTCTGCCCGTCCTTCATGATGTGTGGAACTGGGACAGAAAATGAAGTTTGCAGCGTTGGCGGACAATCCCAAATTAGTTTAGGGTGCCTCGCACAAGGTCGGCAGTGGGGCCGGCCACAAGGTTGGCCAACAGCGTGCGCACTGCGATCGAAAGGCTGCAACCTTTGGGGGTTATTGCAGGGTAATGAGACGAACCTTCATCGCTTTATGTGCATGCACGGCTTGGCTGATGACCGTGCAGATATGGAGCGAGCCTGCTAATGCCCAAGGCGCAGATGGACTGGATTTTGCAACTGAAGAGCTCGCCTTGCAAAGAATGTTTGCTCCCTCAGCTGAGGTAGCACCGGGGGCGAGCCTGCCTGATTTAACGCCGTATATTCAATTTGCGCCCAGCTCTTGCGAAAATCTGAATTCTGCATGCTTTGTCGATTTCGCAAGGAAGGTCGAATTCACCCAAAGCACTAGCAGCAATTATGGATCGCCAGGCACTCGGTTTTTGTTAACAGTCGCCGTGACAAATTCAGGCGACATGCCGGGCACTTGGATGCTTTCGACTAAGCGTGCGGGCCTGCCCGAATTGACTATTGCAAAATTGATTGATGGTCGGCTTGAAATCTTAAGAGACCGAAGCGACCCGGATATTGCAGAACATTTGCGCACCTATCACGGAATTGCTGTTCCGGTTGATCTTGCAGCAGGGGAAACACAATATTTCGTATTGAGCTTTAAAGGGGTCCACTCTTCCGGCCTACCGCTGACGCTAACTGACCCCGCCGACGCACTTGAGCAACAGTATTTTCGGATCGCCGTTGTCACTGCATCCGTTGCCAGCATGTTGGTGCTGATGCTGGTAGCGACGCTGTTCTACCTCGTTACCGCGGGCCGGCACTATTTGTGGCTTGCTCTTGCAGAGCTCAATCATGCAGCCTTTGCGGTGCATCTAAATGGATACTCGATCCATTACTTCCTCCATGACAAGGGCATCTGGATATACTCCTTAGGTTGGGCGATTCCGTGCGTTTATGGACTCGCCATGGTGCAATTCACGCGCGGGTTGTTGAACACGAGGCAAAACCTTCCGCGGCTAGACCGGTTGCTAAATTGGCTCGCGGTGTTGCTTGTAATGACCTTAGCTTTGATCATGATCGCAGCAATCGCATCATCGCAGTGGCTGCTTGATATCGCTGGATTACCGGTCCCTGTGTCCTTAACGATTTACACCTTCGGCCTACCAATTGTCGGGGCTATCGCTGTTGTGCGGCTGGGCCGGCAATACGTCCCACTGCTGATGGCGTGGGTTGTGATGGCAGGCTTCAGCGCATATTTCACTATTGCCTTGCTGGATCTGGGGTTTCAGTTGCCGTTCGATGCCTATTCCTACGGTCTAGTGGGCGTGATTGTGTCGCTGCTCATCACGCTCACCATGGTCCTGCATATGCGCAAAGTTATGCAAGACAAGCAGGAATCCGAAAGCAATCTAATCGCAAGTTTGGAACAGCGACTGCAGCTGAGCGAGGACAAAGCAAGCGCTCTAGCAACGATCAGCGATCAAGAGCAGTTGATCCATGCTTCGGGGCATGACAGCAAACAGGTTCTGCTCGCGCTGAATTCTATGATCCATGTCGCTGATCAGCGCGGCGAGGCTGATCCGTCACCTGTGCTCACCGACGTTCTTCGTGCGTCTGCCAAGCAATTGGAAGCAGTGATTACCACCACAATGGACGGGGCAATCGCGGGGTCCGGCTGGGCAACAACACTTGCTCTATCGCGTTTCGTGTTGGCTGAAACATTGCAGCAATTGGAGGCAATTTATCGTCCACTGGCGCAAAGAAAAGGCCTACACCTTAGGATCGACGACTGTGGTGAGGCCCTGATGATTAGCGACCGCGCGTTGTTGGTTCGCATCCTTTCAAACATGCTCAGCAATGCAGTGAAATTTACCGAACATGGAACTGTAGCAGTCGGTTTTGACCGGCAGGGCGAGGCGGCTGTGATCACGATTCAGGATGAAGGGATTGGCATGTCAGCGGCCTTGATGACTCAGATTCAAACTCCAACATCGGTGCGTGCTAAAGGGAACCCGGATGCGGAGGGAACGGGGTTTGGCTTCAAAGCATCGATATCTCTGCTTCAACGGATAGGTGGCACAATGGCGCTTTCCAGCACCCTCGGTTCGGGGACACGGGTCGAACTGACAATCCCCTTGCTGGTGAACCAACACGCAGCCGCGAACTTGAGCGAAATGTTCGCGGGTAAGACGCATAGTATCATTGATCTAGATACCCCCGAGATTCCTGCTGAGATCAATTGGGACACTGCATTGGCCATCGCTTCCGACCGCTCTGCCGTCTCTCGCTGCCCTTCGCCGCCTCCGGTTTTGTTGCTCCACCCGATTGATCAAGCGATCCTGCACCACCCGGCAGTCAAATCCAGGGAGCTCGCCTTATGACTTGCCGGATCCTCCATGTCGATGATCACGAGCTGACCCGTGCGGGCTGCCGATTGTTGTTAGGGACAGCGGACGATCTCGAAGTCGTTGCCGAGTTAGACTGCGGGCAAGGCGTGTTGAAGTTTGTGGCCGATTACAAACCTGATCTGGTGCTATTGGATATCCGCCTGCCTGACATCTCTGGTCTCAGCCTGATTGCGGAAATTGTGACCGTTCACGAGCTACCTGTTGTGATCCTATCGGGCCAAGAGGAACCACGCGAGTTCATTGTTGCATGGCAAATGGGCGCACTAGCCATAGTCAACAAATCTGATCCTTCAGAGACGATCATCAAAGCAATCCAATATGCCCTAAAAGGCGAACGTTTCATCTCCGACAATATCGCCGACATTATGGCGCGCGTTCGCAAGCCGAAAATTTCGCTATCTTCGCGCCAAACTGCAGTTTTGCATTTCCTATCCATTGGGGAGACCAACAAAGAAATCGCACACCGCCTGGGTATCGCGATGCCAACTGTGTCATTTCACTTGGCCGAATTGCGCCGAAAATTGAACGTCGATAGCAATAAGAAAATTCTTCCCGCCGCGAACGAGGTTAAACTGATCTAAGGAAGACACGCAAGCGGCGGATTTTCGAACAATAGATACGGTATCCATTCTGTCCGCATTTGGGGCGCTAAGCAGCCATCGAGCGCCGAAAAATCACCGAGATTGATGCGGGAGGTTGATTTTCCACAATCTAAGTGGATGGCACAAATACGCTTTTTCGCCAGTGTCCGCTGTGCCTCGCCGGACACTAGGAAAGCGGCAATCTGACCAAAACGAGTTTTTATCTTTTAAATTCAAAATGTTGGTAGCGGAGGAGGGACTTGAACCCCCGACACGCGGATTATGATTCCGCTGCTCTAACCAGCTGAGCTACTCCGCCCCATTGGGACCCCGGTTACTCTCTTGCAATCGGGATTCGCGAGACTTAATGCCTCTAGCGAGCGGCGCGTTTACGGCGCGGCTTCTTTGCGGTCAACCTCAAGTTTTCCAGGTTGTCGTTACAGCCTAGCGAGAGCTCTCATTCATACGCAAAACCTTGACTGCAAGACTGCGATTGAACGCCCGATCTACCGTCTTGCCGATTTCAGGAAGACTTCGCGCCAATTGGCCCAATGCATCACGATCCAACCTCGCCATGCGCATGTCCTGCGTGACTGTAACGGTCGCACTCGCACGTTCGCCGGAAACATGGCTCATTTCGCCCAGAAACTCGCCCGCCCCGCATTCGCTGATGACTGCAAGATCGCGCTCAATCTCTGCTCGTCCACTGGCGATGTAGATGAGCGGCGGGTCGACTTGCCCCTGATCAATCAACTGAGTACCAACGCTTACGTCCTCCCAGATCATCAGATCTCGCAGGCGACTTTGCTGAGAAGGCTCTTCAATCCGCATGACATGATCGAATAGCTCTCTTTCTTCGCGTGTCATAACGCCCGCTCGGGCCCGTTGACGTAGCTCAAGCAGCCGCGCAACATTGATGATGGTAAAGGCCACTGCAATCGCCAGGCCTGTACCAATCCCGTCTTTTAGCGCGAAATAAACAATGCCAAACACACCAGCAGCAAGACCCAACAACCTGATATGGCGAACTTGATGGGGTATCATAGCGGCAATCAATGCAAGGCCCGTCAGCCACCCGAAAATCGCACCCCAATTATCCATTTTTGCTCTCTACCAGCCCACCACCATCGCACCACGCGAAATTGCTTATACTACAGCTCTTCCGCTCCGCGAAATGTGCAACGTTTAACGAGTTCCCACGGACCGTCTTTGTAGAGCTGTAATTCCAGCGCGGGAAAGATAAAAACGGTTGAGGCAATCTTGGCTTCCATTTCGGCGCCGAGTTCCGCCTGAAGTGCGCTAGCTTCTCGCTTTGTCACCTTGTTTTGGATGGTGATATGCAAGCGCGGTTCGTATAAGTCTTGTGCCGTAAGACTGCCGTGAAAATGCTCAGCAATTAGTTCGCGCAAAGTCAGAAGCGCCTCACTGCGAAGCGCAATGGCAGTACCTGTTCCAAGGTCCATAAGCCCGGTAATGATCGCACTTGGCGGAGCAAATTCGTGGGTTATCGTGGATAGGAAATCCCTCAATTCATCCAGTAATGATGGCGCAAAGGAATGGAAAATAGTCACATGCGCATGGAGATGATTGCGGTGGGCAGGATAGTGTGCGCGGCGCAGTTCGTCAGCCCAATTCTGGATGCCTGCGGGCAGTGCCGCTGTAACGATAAAAGGTCGCGCCACGGAGCGGTCTACTCCATCTCTCCGCGCTCTCTGCGGAGTTGAAACCACTGTTCAACTGCTGCGTTATGGCCGTCTAGCGTAGCGTTAAACTCGTGACCGCCTGTCCCGTCCGCAACCATAAACAGGTATTCATGCGCCTCAGGATCTAACACAGCGGCGATGCTTTCACGCCCGGGATTCGTGATCGGGCCTGTCGGTAAACCAAGCATCGTATAAGTGTTATATCCATTAACCATAGCAATCTCAGATTGACGAATGCGCCGCCCCAGTGGTTTGCCTTTGGTAATCGGGTAGATGATCGTAGGGTCAGCTTGCAGCATCATGCCGCTGCGCAGTCGATTGGAATAGAGCCCGGCAATCGTGCGACGTTCCTCTGGTGTGCCAGTTTCTTTTTCAACGATCGCTGCTAAAATCAACGCCTCTCGAATTGTATCAACGGCAATATCATCGCTGCGTTCAGACCAAGTTTCTGCAAGATAGATATCCATCGCAGATTGCATTTGCTCGATTAGCTTAGCGCGGTCCTGACCTCGCTCGAACGCATAGGTATCTGGCAGGATTGATCCCTCAGGCGGGACAGGAATCTCACCTGTGAGCAATTCCTCCGCCATAAGCCGCTCCCACACCAACACTGAGGGCATCCCCTCTGGAATGGTGACAAAGCGACGGATCACATCACCTGATTGGAATGCTGCCAATATCTCACCCTGCGACATTCCAGGAGCGAGAGCAAACTCACCAGCTTGAATTGGGTCAGATGAACCAAACAGCCGAGCGCGCAGCAGAAAGCCATCGGCGGAAGAGATAAGGTCGGCGGTTTCAAGATCTGCGGCAACGGCGGTCAACGAAGAACCTGCCGAGATGACAAACGGCGTTTCTTCCTCAATTGTCGCCTGTCCCAGAACCTCGCTGCCGAATAACAGCGCAGCCGCAGCCGCTAGCGCCAGAAACAGCCCGACGATGCAGCCGAGCTTCTTCATACCCTTAATCAACCTTCTGCATGACGATAGAAGCATTGGTGCCGCCAAAACCGAAGCTGTTGTTCAAAACAGCACGCACCTCACGTTCTCTTGCCTTCAAAGGCACAAGATCGATGCCCTCGGTCCCGTCGTCTGGATTATGCAGATTGAGAGTTGGAGGCACGACCCCATCGCGCATCGCAAGGATGCAGAACACAGCCTCAACCGCGCCTGCGCCGCCCAAAAGGTGGCCAATCGCGCTCTTGGTCGAACTCATCGAAGCACCGCCTAGGTCATCGCCCAGCACGCGTTTTACCGCAGCAAGTTCAATCGTGTCAGCCATTGTGCTGGTTCCATGCGCATTCACATAGTCAATATCGCCCGAGCCAAGGCCTGCTTTCTTAAGTGCCATTCGCATCGCCAGTTCTGCGCCTTTGCCTTCGGGGTGCGGTGCGGTGACGTGATACGCATCGCCTGAAAGTCCGTAACCTGTGACCTCAGCATAGATCTTCGCACCGCGTGCCTTGGCATATTCGTACTCTTCCAGCACGATTACGCCAGCGCCCTCGCCCATAACAAAGCCCTCGCGGTCCTTGTCATAGGGGCGGCTCGCTTTTGTTGGACGATCGTTGAAACTGGTGTTCAGCGCGCGTGCTTGCGCGAAACCTGCGATGCCAAGCGGGTTAATTGTGCTCTCTGCCCCGCCTGCCAGCATCACATCGGCATCGTCCATCGCGATCATCCGCGCAGCATCGCCGATTGAGTGTGCACCAGTCGAACACGCCGTCACAACGGCATGATTCGGCCCCATGAATCCATATTTAATCTGAACCTGCCCGGTGACGAGATTTATCAATCGGCCATGAACAAAGTGTGGTGAGACACGGCCCGGACCGCGCTCACTAAGCACGATGCTCTCTTTCTCGATTCCTGGAAGCCCACCAATCCCCGCACCGATTGAACAGCCGACGCGCTCTTTCTGTTCGTCGGTCAAATCGGTCAGGCCTGCATCCTCCAAAGCCTGTCCAGCAGCGTCGATGCCATAGACAATAAAGGGATCAACCTGCCGTTGGACCTTGTGATCGACGCGTTTGTCAGCATCAAATCCCCACGGATGATCTTTGCTCTTAACCTCGCAAGCGATGGTGCATTTCTGCCCTTCAGGGTCGAAGTGTGTAATCTGCCCTGCACCGCTTTCCCCGGCAATCAGGTTTTTCCAGGCAGTTTCAACATCCGCACCCAATGGGGTGACAAGACCAAGGCCGGTTACAACCACACGACGCATTCAAAATTCCCTTAAATTACCAACGTTCAGCAATGTTACATGCCAACCAATAGCATCTCTAGGAAACTATATCGCGGCGGATGCCATAAACGCTACAGGCCCGCACCCTGTCAGAAAGAAGGGTTCGGGCCTGTGGATTAGCCGTCTTAAGCGTAAGCAAAAGACGCGGCTGAGGGCCCAATTAGGCCCGTCAAATCAGCCTTTGTTCTCTTCGATGAACTTCGTCGCGTCGGCAACAGTTGTGATTTTCTCAGCTGCATCGTCGGGAATTTCCACGCCGAATTCTTCTTCGAAAGCCATCACCAGCTCAACAATGTCGAGGCTATCAGCGCCCAGATCATCAATAAAACTTGCTTCTTGAGTGACCTTGTCACCCTCGACGCCGAGATGCTCGACGACAATTTTCTGCACGCGGTCGGCAGTATCGCTCATGTGTTTCCCTCTTAGATTGGGGTTTAAAATACCAGAATGGCCCTAAAGGTCAGTTCGATTTAGCGCAAGTCAAGATGCGCAATGTCTGGTTCAATTGTTAATGGGACGCTTTGACAACAAGAAGGCATCTCGCGCTGGCTCCCCTCGGACTCGGTTGCTCAATACGTATGAGATAGGCACCGCGATCAACCCAGAATAAGCATGGATCGGTGTGTCTCCGGCAAGCACATGCGCATAGGTTGCCATCATCAAATTGATGAAAAAAGCGCCATAGGCGATGTCTTTCAAGTTACGCCAGCGGTTGAACAAAATGACAATGAGAGCCGTCGCTTTGGCTGCTGCGAGCGGATAAACGGCGTAGCCAGGATAGGAGAATCCTACAAAAATTCCCGAAATTGCATCCGGATTTCGTAAGTACATCTGGACCGCAAAAAACATCAGCGACACCATCAATATCGTTGCGATCCAATAGGCAATTATTTCCCATAGTCTCGCTTGCATTGCGGCCCTACTCTCTCAAACGAAAAGATCGCGGGTGTTAAGCAACTCAATGTCCTCGCGATGCTCTACACTGCGCAAAATTTTGTATTTATGCGCGCTCCCAAATGTCACGAGGGCCGACTTGCCCTGCCCGCTGATCGTATCTAGTGCGCCATTGATTAGATCGGTGTGTGCATTGTTGATTTGTGTCCATCCACCGGGGCCAAGATCCGCATCAAAAAACCTCTGATAGGGCATGCGTGAAGATTCTACGAGCTGGTCAAATTCATATGTGTGAATGAACAAAGGGTCATCCCCGCGCCCAGCAACCGAAGCAGAATATACTCTTTGTGCTGCGCGATGTTCGGCCCACTCACGCGCTCTCGCTGGATCACTCTGAATGCGTTCCAACGCCATGCGGCGATTGTCAGCAATTGCTCGCGTCCAACCGGCTGTTCCAACAATGCGAAACTCCATTTCCTCGCTTAGCGGGAACACGACATCGGTGTACTCTGGAAATACCCGTGTGCGCGGCTCATTCACGATGCCGGTCGCTTCAAATGACTGGATCGCTTGATCGACGCGATCAGGTGGGATTTCAGTCAGAATGACATCGGGAGCGGCTTTTCGGATCGCTGCCTCGAGCACGCTAAGCGAATAGGTTTCACTCGTCCGATGATTCGAATGAATCATGCCCATGACATGCAACTTCGTTGCATCAGATGGAGGCGTATTGGCAACGGCACATCCGATAAGAGGATGAGCTGTTGCTCCGGCAGCAAGACTGCCAATTATGACTGAGCGGCGGTCGAGGTTCATATCTGCAAGTTCGCCCGATCCAGTCATTTGGTTTCATTCCTAATATCAGTTTTGCGCGCGCTGTGCCAAATCCGCTTCGGCTCGTTGGCGGCTAATCACACGACTGATACCTTGGGTCGGATAATCACGGCCTGGATCGATCGCCAACGCTCGCTCATAATACTCCGCAGCACTGTTCAGATCGGCACTGCTTTCAAAACAAAGGCCAATATTGAACAATACGGAGACTTGCTCTGGGTTGTTGGATTCAATCGCCAAGAACCCGTCGCAGGCCGCATTCAAATCGACCTGTGTTGCTCGGACCGCTGCGCGAAAAGCATCGCGATCCTCTCTACGTAAGTTTCGGCGAGATTCCATTACACGAATATCGCGGACTGATTCGACTGGTGCGAGATCGCGGCGAACGACCTCGACCAATTCTTCGACCATCTCATTTTCCATTGCTAGACCAGATGGCACGGAGTGATCATCAGCGCAAAAGCGAGTGGATTCCACGAGGGGGGATGAATGCGAATACAATTGATGGCCCCCTGTCGCTACCAAAGCGATACGCGGGCTAACTCGTACAGTTAGTTCGCTGCACTCAATCAGGATTTCGCGCCGTTCTACGCAGTCACCATCGTCATCGCGGCGTGCGCATTCTCGCTTTTTCTTAGGATCAACATCACGCTCTATAATTTCGCTTCGTACTGATCCACGCAGAATGGCGTCGGCCGCTTGGGATCTATATTGGATCGTGCCGTCTACCCCCTCAACTTTGACTCTTGAACTGCGTTGGGTTTCTCGATTGAAAAGATCGAAATAAGGCTCACCGCGAATGTAGACTTCGCTCAAAGCATTGCTCAATACCAGTTCAACATCTTGACCAAGATCGCCTTGGAATGACTCAATCAGGATCAATTGAACGTCAGAAGGCAGTTCATATCGAGGCGCATAGACGCCTCGTACTTCAATCGTCTCAGCCGACGCAGTCGTCGCTGTCGATGCCACTACCATCGCGACGAACCCAAAGCTTGCGCGCTTCAAAAGGTTTAACTTAGCCTTCAAATTTACCCCCATGTTTGCCTGCGAACAGACTTATGGGTGCACAATGTATCGCCCGTGAATGTCTTGCCAAGGTCCCGGCAAGGAACCGGATGATCACCCCCCTGACGTAGGCGTCTTTAGGGGAGGCTCCACCAGTCGCAGATGCAATTCGCGGAGCTGTGGTGGTTCCGCCTTTGAAGGCGCGTTCATCATCAGGTCTTCGCCCTTCTGATTCATTGGGAAGGCAATCACCTCGCGGATGGCTTCCTCACCGGCAAGCAGCATTACAATCCTGTCAATACCTGGCGCCGATCCACCGTGGGGAGGAGCGCCCAGTTTGAATGCTTCAATCATACCGCCAAATTCGCGGTCGACGTCTTCATTGGAATAACCGGCCAGCTCAAAAGCTTTGTACATAATGTCCGGACGGTGGTTTCGGATTGCGCCCGACGACAGCTCATAGCCGTTACAGACGATGTCATATTGCCATGCCTTGATGGTAAGCGGGTCCATCGTTTGCAACGCTTCCATCTCGCCTTGTGGCATCGAGAATGGGTTGTGCGAAAAATCGACCTTCTTCGCGTCCTCATCCCATTCATACATTGGGAAGTCGATGATCCAACAAAACTTGAAACACCCCTCTTCAATCAAGCCAAGCTGCTCACCGACCTGAGTGCGAGCTGCACCTGCGAGTTTCGCGGCGTCCTTTTCCTTACCTGCGGCAAAAAACAGTCCATCATCCGGGCCAAGTCCAAGTTCATCATAAAGCTGAGCCATTAGGTCAGGACCGTGATTTTTAGCGATAGGGCCGCCAAACTCGCCGCCTTTGCGGGTAACGTAGCCAAGGCCTGCGAACCCTTCACTGCGCGCCCAATTGTTCATATCATCGAAGAATTTGCGACTCTTCTCATTGGTTTTAGGGCCTGGAACCACACGCACAACGCCGCCGCCGCCAACAATTTTCTCAAACAGGCCAAAACCAGATTTTTCAAAGTGGCTGGTAACATCGGAAATCTCCAGCGGGTTGCGGAGATCAGGTTTGTCCGTGCCATATTTCAGCATCGCATCAGCATATGGGATACGCGGAAAATCCCCCGATGCTGTCACTGTTTTACCACCAGCAAACTCTGCAAACGTACCCGCGAGAACCGGTTCGAGAGCTTGAAACACGTCTTCTTGTGTTACAAAGCTCATTTCAAAGTCGAGCTGATAGAATTCGAGACTGCGATCGGCGCGCAGATCTTCATCGCGGAAACATGGTGCAATCTGGAAATAACGGTCAAAGCCCGACACCATCAGCATCTGTTTGAACATCTGCGGCGCCTGCGGCAGCGCGTAAAACTTGTTCGGATGCATCCGGCTCGGTACCAGGAAATCGCGCGCGCCCTCAGGGCTGGATGCGGTCAAGATCGGGGTTTGAAACTCCGTAAAGCCTTGATCCACCATCCGCTGACGAAGCGACGTGATAACCTTGCTGCGCAGCATGATGTTGCGGTGTATTGTCTCACGCCGCAAATCAAGGAAGCGGTATTTAAGGCGAATATCCTCTGGGTAATCTTGCTCACCCGCAACCGGCATTGGCAGTTCTTCAGCAGCGCTCTGCACCGTGATCGAGCGCGCAAACACCTCGATCGCCCCAGTCGGCAAATCCTTATTCACGGTTTCGGGCGTGCGGGCTTTCACTTCGCCATCTATGGTGATCACCGATTCGCTACGCAATTTTTCCAATTGTGCCAGCGCCGGCGAATCTTCATCCGCGACAATCTGAGTCATCCCGTAGTGATCGCGCAAATCGATAAACAGCACGCCGCCATGGTCGCGCTTACGATGTATCCAGCCTGAAAGGCGTACGGTGTCGCCGACATTCTCTGCGGTGAGAGCGGCGCAAGTGTGTGAACGATATTTGTGCATGCGCGCGCTCATAACGTTTTGCGCGCGGTGGGCAAGTATCGTGGACATCTGCTTTGCCGAAACATGTCTGCGGTCCTTCAGCTGCACAAAGCCCGATTTCACCAGTTTCGGCGGACAGGCCGCATGGTTGACACGTTCGAAATCGCTTCACTGCCTAACCCAATAAAGGTGAAAATCGAACACCCGCCTTCACCAACAAAGTTGCCATGGGGTGACCCTGGAGAGCGAAGATCCACTGGATCACAAGCTCCACCGGCTAAAGCTCGAGATCGAAAGGTCCCTGATTTTGAACCGTGCCATTACTCTTGGGACTCATTGATCATCTCACAAGAGACAGGGGATTACGAGAGTCCAAAGCTGACAAACTGCTCTGAGAGCATCGCCGGTTTCTTCAATATCCGACTCGAAATTCTTGACCTTCAACGCAGCCTCTACCGATGGGAACCGGCGGCCTTGAGTTGGTTCGTAGCGGTCGCGTGGGTGGCCAATCCGAGGAAACCGCAAACTCCCCTTCCCCGCACACCTTCGAAGTGGTCGAGTTTGAATATGACGAGCAAAGCCGCGAGATTCGTCGTACCACAAAAACAGTCCCCGTCGGCTCTGACGCCACGCGCTGACAATAGAGTCGCCTGCGAAGGAGACTGTGGGCAGTTTCAACGCCTGCACTAATAACTTTCCATTAGAGCGCGTATAGCGTTAATGGCGCTGCCGCTGTGACGGCGCAGCATGAATGGGCTGATCGATTAACTCGGCCCGCGAGCGGCACTCCGCTCAAAACGACAAGAAGAACAATGAAAATACATGATCTGATTACCACGACTGATGCTCTTACTGATCTGTGTGAGAGGTTATCGAAGTCCGATTTCGTCACAGTCGACACCGAATTCATGCGAGAAAACACCTATTGGCCGGAACTTTGCCTTGTGCAGATCGCCAATACGGAAGAGGCTGCGGCAATCGATCCGTTGGCAGAGGGAATTGACCTATCCCCGCTGCTCAAGCTTTTGACAGAAAATGAAGACGTCTTAAAAGTCTTCCATGCGGGCGGGCAGGACGTTGAGATTATCGTCAACCTCACGGGCAAAACTCCCTTCCCCATCTTTGACACGCAAATCGCTATGATGGCGATTAGCCAATCCGAACAGATCGGATATGCCAACCTTGTCGATCATTGGTTGGATATTGTGGTCGATAAGGGCGCGCGTTTTACGGATTGGAGTCGTCGTCCTCTGACCGATCGCCAGATTGAATATGCAATTGGCGACGTTACCCATCTATCAGTTATCTTCCCCAAGATACTGAAAAAGCTGGTCAAGACCGGTCGCGGTGGGTGGCTTGATGCGGAAATGGAAAAACTGGCTGACGCTTCAAACTACCTCGTAGACCCAGAAACATCATGGAAACGCATCCGCCAGCAAGGCCGCAATCCGCAAGTGCTTGGCCGGTTAAAAGCACTTGCTGGCTGGCGCGAAGGCGAAGCGCAGCATAAAAATATTCCGCGCGGACGTATCATGCGTGACGAAACACTGGCCGACATTGCTTCCCATCCGCCCAAGAAACAGGCTGATTTGGCCAAGGTTCGCGGCCTTTCGAACGCCTGGAAGGACAATGATATTGGCAAGCGCCTGCTAAAGGTAATCGCCGATGCGGAACCAATGCCCAGTTCGGAAATGCCCGAAAAGACCAAGCGCGGCGCGCCGCTTGGCAAAGAAGGCGCTTTGGTTGCCGACTTGCTCAAACTGCTGCTGAAAATTCGCGCGCGTGAAATTGATGTCGCTGCTCGCCTGCTGACGCGCGCGGACGAGATGGAAGCGCTCGCGGCCGGAGTCCGCGATTTGAAGGTGCTGGAGGGCTGGCGCTTTGAAGTGTTTGGCAAAGACGCGCTCGAACTGGTCGAAGGCAAAACTGGATTCGCGGTAAAGGGTGGCAAGCTATCCATGACGCATATCGACGATATGAAAGCGAGCATGGAAGAAGCTCTGACGGAAGAATAGCGCGCAAAGTGTCCACATACCTTCCCACTATCAAGCAGCTGCAATATTTGGTCGCGCTGCATGAACATGGCCATTTCGGCCGTGCAGCTGATGCCAGTTTCGTTTCACAGTCAACGCTTTCCGCCGGCATTCGAGAATTAGAATCTCTGCTTGGTGTGACTTTGGTTGAACGCTCGCGCCGTGTTGTCCGGTTCACATCGCTGGGCGATCAAGTCGTCGAGAAAGCCAACAAGATACTGCGCGAGGCAGAGGATTTGTCAGACCTAGTCCAAGCGGCAGGCAAGCCGTTGTCGGGCCAACTTCGGCTGAGCGTCATTCCGACCATTGCACCCTTTATGCTTCCGCGCATTTTGCCGCGTTTGCGCCAAGAACGTCCAGACCTGCAACTAATGCTGCGCGAAGAGACAAGCCAAGATGCAATTGAATCGCTCCACCATGGGCGCGTAGATTGCGTACTGCTAGCGCTGCCATTTGACACTGGTGACGTCCAATTTGAACACATTTCAAACGATGCACTTTTTGTAGCTTTTCCCAAAGACGACCCACGCGATCCCCCAGCTCAAATCCCGCCAGAGATGATTGATCAAGGTCGGTTGCTGTTGCTCGAAGACGGCCACTGTTTTCGTGACCACGCGCTTGCTGCTTGCAACCGGTCCGAACTGCGCGCCAGCGCGAGTGTGATTGGCACCAGTTTGCACACTTTGGTGCAGATGGTCGACAATGATCTAGGTCTCACCATGCTACCCCAAATGGCAATTGACGCGGGCATTTTGGAAGGCACAAAGGTTGTCGCACGCCCTGTTAAAGGTGACACTGCCAAGCGCGAAATTGCACTAGTATGGCGCAAGAATTCTCCGCGTGAAGTTGACTTTAGATTACTTGCTGAGGAATTGCGGGCTGGGTGAGCTTAGCTTAACCGCCGGTTTGCATAGCTGCCGCAACTCCCTATGGTCGGCCACAACTGCTCTGCCCAATTAGTAGGCTGGGCTGAATGACAAAGCAATCTCAGGAAACTCAATCTCACATTCTTCAACCCCTGATGCTGCAAAACTGCGCATCGATCCGCCTGTAGTCGATCTGCCGATTACCACCCATGACAGTGGTTTTTACAACGGCTTTAGCCGCGAGGTTACGATTCCGGGTAAGATCATCGTTGCGCTTATTATCATGTGGGCAATCTTCTTCCCGGTAAGGGCGATGGAAACTCTAAAAGTCGCCAACTCAACAATCATTGCTTCCTTCAGCGGCTGGTACGTTTATCTCGTCGCGTCTTTGATTGTAGTATGCGGCGGGCTCGCACTGGCTCCGAAGATTGGATCGCTACGGATCGGTGCACCAGACGAAAAGCCTGAATTTTCGGCATTTTCCTGGTTCTCGATGTTGTTCGGTGCGGGGATCGGCATAGGGATGCTAACCTATTCAACTGGAGAGCCCCTCGCGCACTTCACCAACAATCCCGATATTATTCGCGGTACGATAGAGGCTGGCTCTGCAGAGGCAGTCCGACCTGCATTTATGTGGACGTTCCTGCATTGGGGATTTGGCGCGTGGTGCACTTATGCACTGGTTGGCCTGGCCATCGGTTATGTGTCACACCGGCGGGGCCTTCCGCTTACAATCCGTTCAAGCCTTGTCCCACTTTTTGGCAAATCAATGTCAGGGATGGCGGGTCATATTGTCGATGTCGTGGCCGTGGTGGCGACCATATTGGGCGTGGCGGTAACGATGGGACTCGGAGTTCAGCAATTCGTTGCCGGACTTCACCGCATCGATTTGGGCGATTGGTTGATGGCGGAGAGCGCAGAAGGAGCAATGACTGCTTCCGCCGCTGCGATTGTAATTGCATTGCTGGTGTTAGTCGGCGCCTCCACGATTAGCGCATTGTCCGGTGTTGGACGCGGGATCAAATGGCTTTCGAACATCAATATGGCCCTATCATTTGGTCTGCTTGCGCTTTTCGCAGTGGCGGGATCGGGGATATATGGTCTCAAATTGCTGGGTGTCGGCATCTGGGATTATATTGTCACTCTGCCCGCAAATTCGCTTACATTGTTCTCAAGCAATGGTAGCGAAGTGGACGACGCCTTGGTCCAATGGCAGCTAGATTGGTCCGTTTTTTATTGGGCTTGGTGGATCGCATTTGCGCCATTTGTTGGCATGTTCATAGCGCGCATTTCTCGCGGGCGCACGATCCGCGAATATGTGTTTGGCGTGGCGCTGGTTCCTTCGCTCATGTGCTTCTTGTGGATGGGATTAGCAGGCGGAACGGCCATCGATCTTGAACTGAGCGGCATCGCGGGCGGGAAAATTCTTGAAACTGGGATTTCCGATCAACTCTACGCCACGATCGCAGTACTGCTCAATCCGACAGCAGCGCTGGTCGTATCAACGCTCGTCGTAGTCCTGCTAATGACTTACCTCATCACGTCAGTAGACAGTGCGATCTTGATCGTAAACACGATCAATGGCGCGGGCGAAGACGAAGGAACTCGCCGCTATCACATTCTGTTTTGGGGAACAGCACTCGCTTTTGTGGTCGGATCTATGCTGATTCTGGGTGGAATCGATGCAATTCGAATAACCATGATTATCGGCGCTTTGCCATTTTCCTTCGTGGTTACCTTGATGTGTGTATCTATCATAAAAGCGGTGGCCTTTGACCTCATTCGAAAAAAGCACGGCGTCCCGACGACGGCGGAAGCCTGCCAAGAATGGACTGAAGGGCAAGCCAGCGCCTGAAGATCTTGTGTAACACTTCACTGATTTAGGGAAAATTAGAATTATATTTCATACTGTTTGAGAAATTACTTTCTTCGTTTGAATTGTTGAAATCCAAATTTCAGTTTATTTACAATAATTGTAATTATACATCAGAGAAAATCGAAGTTTATTTGACGATGATTGCCGTGTTGTTATTTTGCAACAAGCCATCGGAGCTTCATGAAAACTATCGCCATCACTGTGGCCGTGGCTCTTACCGCTTGGTAACGGCTCATTGCGCGCGCAAATTCTCAAACTTCACACGCGCATTTCTTGGGTAAGCGCTGATGCAGTTCCGCATCGCGACCCAATCGAAAGCTCAAAAGGGGCATTAAATGTCAAAGTCCATTAGCGGGGCGTCGATTGGCGCACTCGCTGTAGCGCTCGCTTCACCTGCGGTCGCGCAGACCGAAGATCAAACCGTTCAGACCGAAGAGCGTGAAGGAGGCGTCGGCACCATTGTTGTCACCGCGCAGCGCCGTAGCGAAGATCTGCAAGATGTACCCGTGTCGGTCTCCGCAATTGGTGCAGAACAGCTCGATCAATTGAATATCGATACATTTGAAGACTACCTTGAGCAAATCCCAACTGTGACTGCGGGCGGTAATGGTCCAGGTCAAAGCACCATTTATATCCGCGGCCTTGCATCAACCACGCCGAATATCACCGTGGCTGGAGTCGCAGGTCTGGCTCCCAACGTCGCTCTGTATCTCAACGATCAACCACTGTCGCAGCCGGGTCGAAACCTTGACGTCTACGCTGCCGACCTCGAACGGATCGAAGTTCTATCAGGTCCTCAGGGCACACTGTTCGGTGCTAGCTCGCAGGCTGGCGTTGTACGTTTGATCACTAACAAGCCTGATCTTTCAGGCTATGACGCTAGCGGTTCAGCTGGTGTCTCATTCACCCGTGGCGGCGAAACCAGCTATCAAGGCGAATTGATGATCAACGTACCGGTTAGCGACACCATCGCACTGCGCGGCGTCGTCTACCTCGATGATCAGGGCGGCTACATCGACAACGTTCAAGGCACACGCGATCTTACTGAAAGTGCGCGTTTTCGCCCCGAAGGCTTCATCCGCGAAAACGGAGTTCCGGTTTCCGCCAATCGCGCTGGCTTCCAAGCTGGAGCTGACCTGTCGAACGTCGAATTCCTTCAAGCCGACAATGCCGGTATCGCCGAAGACAACTTCAACGACACGCAGTATGCCGGTTTCCGGGTAAGTGCCCTTTGGGAGGTCACTCCTGATTGGACAGTCAACATTTCGCACCAACGTCAAAGTCTTGAGACCGACGGTGTGTTCTTCGCCGATCCAGAATTGGGCGGACTTGATGATCTTGAAATCGAACGGTTCGAGTCTGACCGTCTCGAAGACGATTTTTCAAACACCAGCTGGACCGTCGAAGGCCGTGTCGCGATGCTAGATGTGGTTTACACCGGCGCCTATACTGACCGTGAAAGCGATCAGCGTGCCGACTATACCGACTACCTGTTCGCAGGGCAGTATTTGCCATATTACATCTGTGATGGATCGGTTTCCTATCCCGGTGCGGCAGCCCCTAGCGGCACGTGCCAAGCACCAAACCTGTTCATAAATTCAGTATCTAGAACAGAAGTGTTCACGCAAGAATTACGTTTTAGCACACCGGAAGATTGGCGCGTTCGTTTTCAGGGCGGTGGGTTCTATTCAGACCTCAGCCTCGAAGAACGTGTCGACTTTGCTTATCCAGGCAATGTCATCGCGCAGCCTTTCGGCGCATTCGCAGAGAACTTTCCACAAACCACCGGATTTATCTCTGATGCTGGGCCATTCCCGGCTGAGACAATTTTCCGCAACGATATCCGCCGCACCGATGAACAATTGGGCATTTTTGGTGAAGCCAGTTTCGATGTTGTGCCCGATCTGTTCAGTGTCACTTTGGGCGCAAGGTATTACGATGTTGAAGTCGATTTTGAAGGCAGCGCGAACGGTTCGTTCTGTAATTCAGGCGGGACCGATCAAAACGCATTCGGCACGGACATCAGCGATCTCTACAATGGCGATGGAGAATTCACGTTCATCGGATCGTGCAACCCGGCCTTACGTCAGGCTTTCGATCTGGATGATACCCTTGCTGATATCCAAGCAGCAGGCCTGTCAGAGACGCAAGCGCAGCAAGTATTCAACGCCGTTCGAGCGCCAGACACCGCGTCAACAAGTGGCACGATCTTTAAAGCCACTGCAACTCTGACACCAACGCCAGACCTGTTGTTCTATGCAACCTATTCGGAAGGTTTCCGTCCAGGTCTGCTTAACCGTCCGGGCGGCGCTGTCGCGCCAGGCCAAGGCGGCTTTGTGGTTCCATTCGAGGTTGATACCGATAAAGTGGAAAATTATGAGCTGGGCTGGAAGATGGATCTGGTCGATGGTCAGTTGCGCTTCAACGGTTCGGCATTCTTCGTGGATATTTCAAATCTGCAAACGCAAATTTTCGATCCCTCGATCACAAACCTGTTCTTCTCATCGAATGCCGCCGATGCAGAGATTTACGGGATTGAGGCTGACTTCACAATTGCGCCATATGCGACACCGGGCTTAACAGTTTCTGGCGCATTTTCAGTCTTAGATACCGAAATCACAGAAGTTCTGATCCCAACCAATGATGTGATTGAAGGCGAAGAACTTGCCTATGCACCTGGTTTCCAGGGCAACTTGCGCGCACGTTACGAATGGGATCTGTCGGATAGCTTGTCGGCCTATATCCAACCGCAGGTCAGCTATTCAGCTTCGAAGTTCACTGACATCATCGAAATCAACAAGATCCAGCTGGACTCCTACACATTGTTCGACCTGTCGGTTGGCGTTGTAGCTGACCAATGGCGCTTCGAAGTTTACGGAGAGAACCTCTCTGATAAACGTGCCGAGGTGTCCGGTGTCTTTGGCAATGATCGCGAACGCATCATCACTAACCGTCCGCTTACGGTCGGGATGCGCGTTTCGTTCAACTACTAATCAAAAGTTTGTTTCAAACAGACCGGCGGGAGTGGCAATGTTCACTCTCGCCGTTTTGGTGTCTAAGGCCCATGCAATGAGCACCCGCGAAGAACAATTGAAACAGGCGCAACGGGCGCTGCAGTCTGGTCAGATTGAAACTGGCCTGACCTTCGCCCACACCTTGTTGGCTCAAAACGCTCATGATGGCGAGGCGTTGTATCTGGCAGCCGTCGCAGCGCGGTATCTGAAACGGATAGGCGAAGCGCGCGAGCATCTTTCAGCGCTGCACATCACTATGCCTGAATATGGGCGCGCGTGGCAGGAACAAGGACACCTTGCCCTGGCTGTGGGTGACGATGCAAACGCATTGGAAGCATTCACCCGGGCCACCCGGTTCAACCCAGCTTTAGAAGCAAGCTGGCGAGAACTTGCACGATTGCAAAATGCGGCAGGACGCATAGGCGAAGCGCAAGCAGCGACGGCCCAACAACAGCGTCTTGCACAACTACCCCGCGAATTGATCGCGGTTACAAATCACTTGGCCGAAGGTCGCCTAATGCGTGCGGAAGAAATTTGCCGCCACTTCCTGCGTCAAAATCCGCGCAATGTTGAAGGGATGCGGTTGCTTGCCAAGATTGGCATTGAGCTGGGCATTCTTGATGATGCAGAGTTCTTACTCGAAAGCGCAGTTAGCTTTGCACCCGATGATATCCAGTTGCGCTTTGACTATATTGATGCGCTTCGGCGGCGTCAGAAATCAGCAGAGGCGCGCAAACAAGCGGAAATGCTGTATGAGCGCGATCCCAACAATGCGCTTTTCCAATCGCGCCTTGCGATTGAGTGCATTCAGACCGGTGATTACGATCGTGGGTTAGAACTGTTTGATAGCGTCCTAAAAAAAATCCCCAACGATCCATCCAGCCTCACCAGTCGAGGCCACGCGCTCAAAACCAAAGGTGATCGAGCCGAAGCAGAGGCAAGTTACCGTGCGGCAATTGCAGCAAGGCCATGCAACGGGGATGCCTATTACGCGCTTGCAAATCTCAAGACCTATCGGTTTTCGGCAAACGAACTCACCGCGATGCGCGAACAGATCGAGCACAGTGACATCGCCTTTATGGACAGAGTTCACCTCAATTTCGCGCTGGCCAAAGCTCTAGAAGATGAAGGCGATTATGAGGCCAGTTTTGCATGCTACAACGAAGGCAACGCTCTGAAACGCACGCAAACCCGGTACAATGCCGATGCGATGACCAGCGAACTGGCAAAACAGCGCGAGAATTGCACCAAGGAGCTATTCGCAAAACACAACGGTGAAGGTTATCACGCTGCGGACCCGATCTTCATTCTTGGCCTGCCTCGCGCAGGATCCACCTTGCTTGAGCAGATTCTCGCTAGCCATTCGCAAATCGACGGGACATTGGAATTGCCCAATATCCTAGCCCTCGCCCACCGCCTGCGTGGACGGAAAGCAGGTCAATCACGTTATCCAGAAACCTTGTGCGATATTGAGTCGGAACAACTCACAAGATTTGGCGAAGAATTCATCGAGAGCACACGTATCCACCGCGCAGACGCTCCGTTCTTCATCGACAAAATGCCGAACAATTTCCGGCATATTGGTTTGATCCATCTTATCTTGCCTAATGCCAAGATCATCGACGCCCGCCGAGCGCCATTGGATTGCTGTTTTTCCGGCTTCAAGCAACTCTTCGCAGAAGGGCAGGAATTCACATATGGCCTCACCGAAATCGGTAGATACTATTCAGATTATGTCGGATTGATGGATCACTGGGACACTGTACTACCCGGCAAAGTCCTGCGCGTTCAGCATGAGAATGTGCTCGACGATCTCGAAGGGCAGACACGCCAGATGCTCGATTTCCTAGAAGTACCTTTTGAGGAACAGTGCCTCGCCTTCCACAAGACCGACCGTGCAGTGCGCACCGCCTCAAGCGAGCAAGTCCGAGAGCCGATCAACCGCAAGGGCCAGAACGCCTGGAAGCCATTTGAGCCATGGCTGGGTGAATTGAAATCAGCACTCAGGGACTTAGGTTAGCTGTTCGCAAAAAAGAGCGGCGACTTCTCAGTGAAGAAAGCCGTCAATACCTAGAACTTTTTTACGACACGCCTCGTTTATCTCAATCAATCCATATGCTTTAAACCAACCCGCAAGTAATCCCAGCCGGTAACACAGGTCAGGACCGCTGCGGCCCAAAGGCTTGCCAAGCCAACCACGTGGACCCAGCTTTCGGCGATGGTTTGACAATCAGGACCAGGAGATTGGCACGGCTGACCGTGGATCGCTCCACCCAAAATTAGGGCGCCCAAAGCAACCAATTGGAACGTAGTCTTCCATTTTGCCAGTTTCGAGACCGGCACAGACACCTGAATCCCGCCGAGAAATTCGCGAAGACCCGACACCGCGATCTCTCGCATAAGGATCACTGTGCCAGCGATTACATGCATATCGCCAACATAAGGCCCACGCAGATAACCTTGAGCAGTCAGGATCAGGATGACAGATGCAACCATTATTTTGTCAGCAATGGGATCTAGGAAAATGCCCAATTTCGACACCGTTCCCTGGGCTCGTGCCAGATACCCATCAAAATAATCGGTGATCGCAATCAGGCTATAAAGCACAAATCCGATGAGATAGCCAAGTTTCCAATCTGGCCACCACAAGAAGAAACCGAGCAAAGGCAGCGCGAATATCCGCGACATGGTGAGTATGTTTGGCAGCGTCATCATAGCTGAACACTCCCTTAGCCGCTTGTGCGCCAATGCAAAACACTAACCATTGTAAGCATGCACAAGCCTTGTGCACCGTGGTGTGATCGCTATGTCGTTCCCTTCGGGAAACTGGCGGGCGCTAAATTACGTATGACAACTACGACCCATCTCATGCGCCAAAAGCGCTTTTTGCCACTGATGGTCACGCAATTCTTCAACGCATTCAACGACAATCTGTATAAGACCGCGCTGGTCCTTTTCGTGGTTTACACAGTCTATAGTGATGAACAGCAAGAAGCTCTCTTCAGCGGGCTCTCATCAGTCATTTTCATCGCGCCATTCGTACTCTTTTCCGCGCTGGCGGGACAATTGGCCGATACGCATGACAAAGCCAAAATTATCCGCATCGTTAAGCTTTGTGAGATTGGTTGGGCGTCGCTCGGTGTGATCGGCCTGTTTATGGCTTGGCAAGGGATAATGGTGGACAGTGTAGCGATCCCCTTGCTGCTGTTCGTGGTGTTCCTCGCTGCAGCACAATCGACATTTCTGGGACCGATCAAATACGCGATCCTGCCGCAACACCTCAATAAAGATGAAGTTCTCCCCGGCACCGGATTGGTCGAAGCGGGGACATATATTGCGATCCTATCCGGCACGATCCTGGCTGGGTTTATTGCAGTGGAAATCGCCATGGTGCTGATCGTCCTGACCGCAATCGTCGGCTATTTAGTAAGCCGTTATGTACCTGACGCTCCGCCGCAGAGCGATTATGAAATGCACTACCCTCTGCTTGAACCCTATGCCCGCAAGGTTAGCAATCCAATACTACGCTGGGTTGGCTATGCGCCTGTGGCAGTTGCAGACCAAGTGGTCATGAGCTACAAATTGATCCGCGATACAATGCACAACCGCGAAATTTGGCTCTCCATCGTTGCGATCAGCTTTTTCTGGACCATCGGGGCTGTGCTGTTCATCCAATTCCCGCCATTGGCCAAGAACCAACTGCTCGCCAGCAAGGAAGTCGCCAGCCTTTTCCTAGTGATTTTCTCTATTGGTATCGCGATCGGTTCGGTGAGTATCAATGCACTGTTGAAGGGAGAAGTGTCTGCACGATATTCACCCATCTCCGTGGTTGTGATGGGTGTGTTCCTGATCGGTTTTTATGTTGTCGCCAAAGCATGGATACCAAATTCTGGCGGTGAGTTACTCCCAGTCCAAACTTGGATAATGGAACCGTTGGCGATCCCGCTATCTCTGATGTTGCTTGGCATTTCTACCGCAGGAGGGATGTTCGTAGTTCCGCTATATGCGTTCCTGACGACCCGCTGTGAAGATGACGCTGCATCCCGCACGATTGCGGCCAACAATATCGTAAATTCGCTGTCGATGGTGATAGGATCAATCATGGCAATCGGTCTGACATCACTGGGAATTCCAGTGGTGGACCAACTGCTGTTTGCAGCAGCGATGTCGGTGATTTCAGCGTGGCTAGGCTGGCGTTTGTTTCAGGCCGAAAAACAAGCTTGGCTGGCAACGACTGGTAACTAGGCCAAAGTTACATGATGAAGACGAGTACAGCCGCAGTCGCAGCAACATAGGTGCTGGCAAACCCGCGAACATCATCAACCGTCAATCGCCAAAGACTTTCCGCAGGAATATCGTGAATATCATCGCGAACATGCGGTGGCAGACTGGCACGAAATGGATGCTGCGATCGTTCATCAGTCAGAACCAAACTGCGCCGCAGGCGGCCTTCTGCAATGCTGGAATTGCGCACTACATGTGCGCCGGAAAGAGTCGCATAAGTCATGCGATTAGGAGTTAACGATTTCTTAACTTTCAGACAGGGCCGCATATGCACTGCCCAAAAAAGGGACAGTAAGGCCGGGTTGTGGTTAATCGCCAGACGACTTAAGCGGCAGTGAAATGGGAGTAAGAACTAGCGTGACAGAGACAGATCAGAACGCCTGGCAGACCGCCGCAGAACTGCTAGTTGATTGCCTTTCAATCCAAGGAACCGACCGGGTCTTCACTGTGCCGGGGGAGAGTTTCCTGGCTGTCCTTGATGCGCTGCATGAACGTTCGGACATTGAAACTGTCACTTGTCGTCAAGAGGGCGGAGCAGCGTTTATGGCCTGCGCCGATGGTGCGATGAGCGCGGCCAGTTCAGGCCATCCAGGTGTCGCCTTTGTTACACGCGGTCCGGGCGCCACAAACGCCAGTATTGGCGTGCATGTCGCGCATCAAGATTCGCAACCCATGATCCTGTTTGTGGGCGACGTTGCCCGGCCCATGCGCGACCGCGAAGGGTTTCAAGAAGTCAATTTCGAAGCCTTTTTTGGCCCGATCTGCAAATGGGCCGCGCGGATCGATGATCCAGCTCGCATTCCTGAATATATTGCGCGGGCTTACTCTGTTGCGATCAGCGGTAGACCCGGTCCAGTTGTGCTCGCGTTGCCAGAGGATATGCTGTGCGATTTAGTATCGACAGAACTAAAGCCGCGACCGCTTGTCACCCGCCCTGCCCAAGCTGTTTGTCCAGATGCTATGCAAGCTTTATTCGCGATGCTAACCGATGCGACCAGTCCAATAGCGATCATTGGCGGAGCAGGCTGGAACACCAAAGCTCGCGAACATTTCCAAAGTTTTGCCGAACGGATCGGCCTGCCGGTTGCTACTGCGTTCCGCCGGCAAGATGCGATTGATCCAGCTTCCGCCGCCTATGCGGGCAATTTGGGCTATGGCCCCAACCCGTCACTGGTCCAGCGGGTGAAGGACTCCGATTTCATCCTTTGCGTAGGGGCACGATTGGGAGAAGCGACCACTGATGGGTATTCTTTCCCCACCATCGAGCATCCCGATCAATTGTTGGTCCACGTGCACCCAGACTCCGATGAACTGGGCCGGGTTTACCGTACAGATTTGCCAATCGCTGCAAGCGTGGATGAGTTCGCAGAAGCTGCATCATTGTGGGATGACCATTCGATCATCTCCTTTGATGCTGGAACGCAGGCGCATCGCGAATGGGAAGAATGGGCAACCCACAAACCTTCGGACAGCCCTCCGGCGTTGGATATGGCGGCTTGCGTTACCGTGATGCGCGAAGTCCTGCCCTCGAATGCGATCATTTGTAATGGTGCGGGCAACTTTGCCGGATGGTGGCACCGATATTGGCGCTATGCCGGGTATCCTAGCCAGCTTGCACCAACTGCCGGGGCGATGGGCTACGGAGTGCCCGCCAGTATCGCCGCAGCGCTTCGCTATATTGATCGGACCGTGGTCGCAGTCGCTGGCGATGGCGATTTTCTGATGAATGGCCAGGAACTTGCCACCGCAGTTCAACACGGAGTCAACCTGTTGGTGCTCGTTGTCGACAATGGCGCCTATGGCACGATCCGCATGCATCAGGAACGTGAATACCCCGGACGTATTTCTGGCACCCGGCTGGCCAATCCAGATTTTGCGGCACTGGGCGCAGCATTCGGTGGATGGAGCTCCACGGCGGCAACAACGCAGGAATTTACCGACGCCTTGGCTGAAGCACAAACACGTACCGGTCTACGCCTCATCCACATGAAAATTGACGTGGAACAGCTAGCCGCCAGCGGCGCAACAATTAGCAGGCTTCGCGCAAAAGCTTAGTCTACCCTACCCTTCGGCCATTTCGCAGATCAAGTCCCACTCATCAGGCCTGACCTTCGCAACAGAGAGCCGCGACAACCGCACAAGTTCACATTCCGCAAGTCGCGGTTCGGCTTTGATCTGCTTGAGCGTCACTGGTTTGCCAAGCTTTCGCTTTGGCTTGACTTTGACTGCGTCCCATTTGCCGGTTTCGTCAGTTGGATCCATAATGCCGGAGACAGAAACCTCGCAAATACCCACAATTTCCAGCCCCTCCCTTGAGTGATAGAAAAAGCACTCATCGCCGACTTCCATGGCGCGCAAATTGAGCTTCGCAGAATGGTTGCGCACACCATCCCACGTGCCCTCAACTTCTTTTACGAGGTCATCCCAGCTATATTTGAAGGGCTCAGACTTCACCAACCAGTAATTGGGCCTAGATGTAGCCATGATCGCTCTCCTTACAGAATATCAGCATTAAAAGCGTATCCGTTAATCCCCCACTGCTCAATGAGCCACCCCCGCCACACGTAAATTCCCCAGAGAGTTAACTCTATTTTCAGTGTCGTAACGCATAGGCTTACCCAAATATCTCGCAAATACAGTGCGGGCGGTGGGAGTTGGGGAGCAATCGAGTTGCCGAATAAAGAGCACAACAGTTGGCTGAACAACGCAGATCGCGATCTAGTCGCGCTTGGCATCGCCACAGCGGCAATTATCTTGTTTGTGGCAACAGGCAGTTCAGTCTTACCCAAGGCAATCGATGCAGTATTCTCCGACGGCGTTGGCCCAGACAACCTGCTGGTGAATGCGCTTTTGCTCAATGTTGTGCTGATTATCTTTGGATGGCGTCGTTATCGCGAATTACAAAATGAAATTGGTGAACGGCGCCGCGCCGAAACCCTCGCGCGCGAATTAGCAGAAATTGACCCTCTGACTAGCTGCCTTAACCGCCGCAGCATGGAAGCTGCGACCGAGACTCTTCGCATGCATGCAAGTTCGCAAGCTCTTGCCGTTGCATATTGTATGATTGACCTCGATAACTTTAAACAAATCAACGACATACATGGTCATTCGGTCGGAGACGAAGTTCTGGTTGAAATGAGTGCACGCATCAGAGATCAATTGCCCAAAGATGCCAGTCTGGCGCGACTTGGTGGCGATGAATTTGCGGTCATTACCAGTTACGACGCCGCCAATCGAGATCGTGTCGATGATTTCGTCATCCGGCTTTACGAAAAGATAACCCTCCCGTTCCAGCTCGAGGACGTGACGCTGGACGCAACAATATCAATTGGTGTGTCAACCGATCATGATGACGATGGCTTTAATTCTGCCGCAGACGGCTCTGCGGCGCTTATGCAGCGTGCGGATATCGCGATGTACCACGCCAAAAAGCAAGGCAAGAACCGCTATTTCTGGTTTGAACCCACCATGGAAAATGAGTTGCGATTCCGCAACGAACTCGAATCCGGCATCCGCCGCGGGCTGACCGAAGGTGAGTTTGTGCCATTTTACGAGCAACAGGTGGATCTGGAGTCCGGTGAGCTTGTCGGGTTTGAAATGCTGGCGCGCTGGCGCTCAACGCAAATGGGTATTGTCAGTCCAGAAATCTTTATCCCGATTGCCGAAGAGATTGGCCTGATAACGGAAATGTCAGACCAATTGATGGATCAAGCATTCGTTGACGCTGGCAGTTGGGCAGATCCTCTAACTCTGTCGATCAACATTTCACCGATCCAATTGCGAGATCCGTGGTTTGCCCAAAAGCTATTGAAGATGCTGATCAAGCATGATTTCCCAGCTCACAGGCTCGAAGTGGAAATCACAGAAAGCTGTTTGCACGAAAACATCGGAATGGTTCGTTCAATCATTACCAGCCTGCGCAATCAAGGCGTACAGATCAGCTTAGATGATTTTGGAACGGGTTACTCCTCGCTCGAACAATTGCGTACATTGCCGTTTGATCGACTGAAAATTGATCGCAGCTTTGTCAGCGAACTCAGCAATCCCGACAGCAGTTCAAAAATTGTCGATGCAATCGTGTCGCTTGGACGTGGCCTTGATCTCCCAATCACGGCTGAGGGAATCGAAGATGAAGTCATCCTCAAGACGCTTAAATCGATGGGGAAATTGAAGGGTCAGGGCTATTTCTATGGCAAACCAGAGAGCGCCCAAGAAGTTCGTGAGCGGCTCGCACTGGTCGGTAAACTGGCGATCGTTGATGAGAATAACAGTGAGCCAGTAACGGCCAGGCAGCCGGCTGCAAACGTGTCTGATATCGAAGCGCCCGCCTTGCCAAAGATCGTCAATCATTAAAGCATTGCGTGAATGACTGGACGCTGGCGCTGCGCGTGCATAAATGCAGCCCTGTTATGCGCGTCCCTTTTGTAAAAATGCATGGATTAGGAAACGACTTCATCGTGCTTGATGCGCGAGAGGAGCCTATGCCTGACATTAGCACCAATATTGCGCGTGTACTTTCCGACAGGCGCGAAGGGATCGGCTGCGATCAACTGATCCTGTTAGAACCGAGCATCACCCACGATTTCCTCATGCGGATCTTCAATTCTGATGGCAGCGAAGTTGAAGCCTGCGGCAATGCCTCGCGCGCTGTAGCGATCCTTCACGGTGAGCCAGCCGATGTTGAGACCGCTGGTGGATCAATAAAGCTTGAGCCTGCAGATGGCGGTGCCAGCGTGGAGATGAGGGCTCCGCGCTTTGAATGGGAAGCAATCCCGCTCGCATACGCGATGGACACTGCAAAAATGCCGGTTGGATGGCCAAACGACAATGGTACTTTGGAAGAGCCATTAGCCGTAAATGTCGGCAATCCGCATGTCGTATTCTTCGTGCCCAATACAGACGCGATTGACTTATCCACTCTCGGCCCAGTTATTGAATGCGATCCTCTGTTTCCTCAAGGAATCAACGTCAATGTCGCTTCTCTCATCGGAAAGGATCGCCTTCGATTAAGCGTATGGGAGCGTGGCGCAGGACTAACCCGGGCATGCGGCACTGGGGCTTGTGCGACAGCAATTGCTGCTATGCGGCGCGGACTGACAGGACGCCGAGCGATAGTCACCCTGCCCGGTGGCGATCTGATGATCGAATGGCGCGAAGACGGCACAATCCTGATGGCTGGCCCTGCGACCGAATCCTATCGTGGTAGCTTTGAATGGGACGACTTTGCGTGACCCCAGAAATTGTTTCTTTGGGTTGCCGCCTCAACATCGCAGAAAGCGAGCGGATGAAGGTCATGCTTGCGGATGCTGGCGATGTCGTGGTCGTGAACTCGTGCGCGGTCACATCCGAAGCTGTACGTCAGACTCGCCAAGCAATCCGCAAAGCTCGTCGCGCGCGCCCAGACGCTCGCTTGATTGTAACAGGCTGCGCGGCTGAAATTGAGCGCGACCAATTGGCCGCCATGCCCGAAGTCGATGGGCTGATCGCCAATGATGCAAAACTCGACCCACGCAGTTGGAATGTTCCGTTGCCGGTTGCGCCAGCCCCGCCCACACGGACTCGCGCCTTCATCGCGGTTCAGAACGGCTGCGATCATGCCTGCACGTTTTGTGTCATCCCACAGGGTCGCGGCGCTAGCCGATCGATGGCCATTGCCGAAGTGCTACGTGAAGTAGAACATCATCTCGATCTGGGCGCGAAGGAAGTTGTATTGACCGGAGTGGATGTCACCAGCTGGGGACACGATTTGCAGGATAACCCTCCTTTGGGCGCGCTAGTGGGCGCGGTGCTTGATGCCTTCCCGAGACTTGCCAGACTGCGCATGTCGTCGCTTGACGGGATCGAAATTGACGAGAAATTGTTCGAGTTGTTCGCCAGCGAGGCGCGGCTGATGCCGCATCTCCACCTCTCACTTCAACATGGCCACGACCTGATCTTAAAACGGATGAAGCGCCGCCATTCGCGCTCTGATGCAGTTGAATTGGTCCGCCGTTTGAAAGACCGTCGGCCCGAGATAGCGATTGGCGCCGACTTGATAGCAGGTTTCCCGACAGAGACAGACGAGCATCACGCGGCGAACCTTTCTATCATAGATGAATTGGACATAGTCCACGGCCACATCTTCCCCTATTCCCCGCGACCCGGGACGCCTGCTGCACGGATGCCACAAGTTGACCGCGCACTAGTTAAGGCTCGCGCCGCAGAAATGCGCACTGGAGTCGCCAAGCGCCGCGCAGCGTGGCTCACCAGCCTTGTGGGAGAAAACCTCAGTATCCTCGCCGAACGCGATGGCACCGGCTATGCGCCCAATTATGCACGGGTAGATCTAGCGGATGGCACCCAGGCAGGCGCGCTTGTCGAAATGACCGCGTGCGGCGTTGAAGGAGGCCTATTGCGATGAGTAACAGCTGGACCGACCGCATTCTCGGTGGCTTTCGCAAAACGTCTGAGCGGTTGGGCAGCAATCTCACCAGCGTCAGCGCAAAGCTCGATGACGCTGCGCTGGACGATATTGAGGATGCACTGATCTTGTCAGACCTTGGCCCCGCCGCGGCAGGCCGAATTCGCGCTCGGTTATCCGAAAAGAGTTTTGGTTTGGAGATTACCCAGGCGGAAATGAAAGAGGCAGTCGCTGAAGAAATTGCTGAAATCCTTCGCCCAGTTGCGAAACCACTGGAAATTACGGCCTTCCCGCGTCCGCAGGTCATTCTTGTGATTGGCGTCAATGGATCGGGCAAGACCACCACAATAGCAAAGCTCGCGCATCTCTTTACTGAGGACGATTATGGTGTGCTGCTGGCCGCCGGTGACACGTTCCGCGCCGCCGCAATCGGCCAGCTTGCGACATGGGCAAAGCGCGCCGGAGTGGATCTCGTGCGCGGCCCGGAGGGCGGTGATCCTGCTAGCATCGTGTTTGACGCGGTAAAGCAAGCTACCGATACCGGGATTGATGCTTTGGTAGTCGACACCGCCGGGCGATTGCAAAACAAGAAAGAGCTGATGGAGGAGTTGGCAAAAATTCGCCGTGTTCTGGGCAAGCTCAACGAAGAGGCGCCGCATGATGTCGTTCTGGTCTTGGATGCCACCAACGGCCAAAACGCACTGTCTCAAATCGACGTGTTCAAAGAGGTTGCCGGTGTCACCGGACTAATCATGACAAAACTGGATGGGACCGCTCGCGGCGGTGTATTGGTCGCTGCAGCTGAACAATATGGCCTGCCGATCCATGCGATCGGTGTTGGAGAAAAAATGGAAGATTTGCGCCCGTTTGACCCAGATTTGGTCGCCCGTGTGATTGCAGGAGTGGCCTGATGTCGGATGAAGGCAAAACCGCCGAAACCGCCAGCGGAACCAAGAAAGCCGGTTCTGGCTGGCTGAGCGTCGCGACCGATTACGGTCCACTACTCGTATTCCTAGGCGCCTATCGCTATTTCGCTCCTGATGAGCCGGAAGCGGCCGCTGAGATTGCAGCTATCATCAAGGGAACCGGCGCATTTATGGTCGCCGCCGTCGCAGCGCTCTTGATATCAAAATGGCGACTGGGCAGGATTTCGCCAATGTTGTGGTTTTCGACCGCACTGATCGTAGGATTCGGGGCACTTACGATCTTTTTCGGCGAACCGCGCTTTGTGCAGCTCAAGCCAACGATCATTTACTTCGGGTTTGGCGTAGCCTTGCTCGCAGGGTTCTTTATGGGCCGCGCTCTGCTAAAAATCCTACTGGAAGCTGCATTCGAAGGGCTGACCAACGATGGCTGGCTCAAGCTCTCGCGCAATTGGGGCGTGTTCTTTCTAGCCCTAGCAGCCCTGAACGAAGTGCTGGTATCGCAAATGAGCTTTGAAGGCTGGCTGTGGGCAAAACTGTGGGTGTTCCTGCCGCTGACGTTCTTGTTCACCTTTGCGAACATTCCAATGCTGCTGAAGCATGGTCTGGATATTGGGCAGGATGATGGGGAAGAAGTGGCAGATAGACCTGCCGATTGAACGGATTAGCGGGTCTACCAAAGTCCGCAACGTGGTCCATATCTGTCCTCGCAAACGGTCCGGTTTGGCGCGCTAAATCTCCACCTGGCTCCCAAGCTCCACAACCCTATTTGTCGGAAGCTTAAAGAAGTCCATCGCGCTGGCTGAATTCATCAACATCCATGCGAATATCTTCTCTCGCCAGATTGGCATTGCTGGGTTTTTCGATGGCAGCAGAGTCTGGCGCGACAGGAAGAAACTGGTGTGCATCATGTCGAACTCACCCCCACAGCGTTCCATTTCTTTCAGACCAATCGGGACGTCGGTTTCTTCCATAAAGCCGTAATGCAACACTGCCCGATAGAATCCGTCACCCATATCCTTAAACTCACATCGCTTCGCCGGATCAACATAAGGCACATCAGCGATATCGACGGTAAGGATCACGACCCTCTCATGGAGTACTTTGTTATGCTTGATATTATGGAGCAAGGCGGAGGGCACACCGGAGGATGAACTGGCCATAAAGATCGCAGTTCCCGGCACCCGTAACGTGGAGTTTTTTGCTGACTTTGCGAATATTTCTAATGGCAGTGCGTGTTCGCTCATCTTCTCGCGCATCAATTTGCGGCCGCGCGCCCACGTCGTCAGCAATAGAAAGGCGACAAAGCCCACCGCCAGCGGGAACCAGCCACCTTCCGGCACTTTGGTCAAGTTCGCAGCAAAGTAAGCTCCATCGACGATCAGGAAGAGCAGAACAACTGGCGCTGCGTACCACCATTTCCATTTCCATACCCCTACCAACAGCACCGCCATCAGCAACGTATCGATCGTGACCGCACCAGTAACCGCGATGCCATAAGCGTTGGCGAGATTTGATGAATTCTGGAATGTCAGGACAAGGATGATGACCGCGATCATCAGCGCCCAATTCACCGCAGGAATATAAATCTGCCCGCCCTCAGTTTCACTCGTATGGCGAATTTTTAAACGGGGGATATAACCCATCTGGATAGCTTGGCTTGTTATCGAAAACGCGCCTGAAATCACCGCTTGGCTGGCGATAAAAGTTGCGATAGTCGCGAGGAAAACCAACGGCAGACGCCACTCTTCACTTGCCAGGAAGAAGAAAGGATTCTGAATCGCTTCGGCGGCTAGCTCTGTTGGCAGTCCGATTACCATTGCGCCTTGGCCGAAATAGTTGAGTAGCAGGCATGGCATGACAAAACCAAACCAAGACAGCCGCATCGGCCCACGCCCGAAATGCCCCATGTCGGAATACAGCGCCTCTGACCCGGTAACCGCCAGCACCACGCTTCCCAAGGCAAGGAAGGCAAACCAGCCGTCGAGGATGAAGAAATTGACCGCGTGATAAGGGTTGAGCGCCCACAGTATCTCTGGCGTGCCGATGATCTGCCAAAGACCCATGGCGGCAATCACGGTGAAATAGATAATCATTACGGGTGCAAACAATGCGCCAACCTTCGCCGTGCCACGTTTTTGCAGGATGAACAGAAAGACGAGCAGTCCCAGCGCGATTGGAATGACATATTGCTGAAGGCCTGGGTCAACAACGGTCAATCCTTCAACCGCTGAAAGAACAGAAATGGCAGGCGTGATCATGCTGTCGCCATAAAACAGTGCCGTCGCGAACACGCCAAGGAGCACTGCGACCCATCCATATTTCGATTTGGATAGGCTGCGGCTGATCAGCGCAACGAGCGCGAGCGAACCGCCCTGCCCCTTGTTATCTGCGCGCATCAATATGGTGACATACTGGATCGCAACAACCAGCGTCATCGACCAGAAAATGAGGCTAATCACTCCCAGAACGTGTGCGGTATCGAGTTGAACTGTGGAACGACCCACAAATGTTTCCCGAAAAGCGTAAAGTGGGCTGGTGCCAATATCACCAAAGACGATACCGATCGCACCGACCGCCAGCGCGCTTTTAGATGCACTATGCCCCTTACCGCTGGTAGGCGGTTGATGGGCCGGTGTCGTTGCTGGCGCTGCAGTGTCGCTCATGCGTCGCGATTTTCCCGAGAGGCTGGGCACACAATAGCACCGCCCTGTCCAAGGTCGCGGCACCTAGCACTGCGGGTTATCGCCTGCAACATAACGGTTTGCGCGTCCGTTGACCGACTATTGCAGCATTGGCGCGTTGGCAATCATCTGATCAAGCCGTTCAACTCGGGCAGCAATCTCTGTGCGCCATGGAGCAGCTTCCGGCGTTCGTTCGAGCAGCCTGGTCCATGTATCCCGCGCGGCGCGCACGTCGCCAGCCTGAAGAAAAGAGTAGCCTAAGAAGATATCTGCTCCCGGATTGGCTGGATCGATCTCTCGCGCCTTGCCATAAGCATAATACGCTGCCGGGGTAACAAAGCCATCTGCGTGCCCGGTAAGCGCCATTCCAAGCGCGAGCCAACCTTCCAAGTGATTAGGGTTCTCGTTTAACCCGCGCCGCAACAAGCCAGCTGCATCGTCAAATTTACCACGCCGTGCAAAGCCATCAGACAGAACGAGGTAATCGGGTTTGACCGTGGTCTCATCGAAAAATTGCCGCCGCGCGTTGACCATTTCATCGCCCGATTGCTGATCGGTCGCAAAGTCGGGTTCCTTTGGGCTGCCAGCCTGTTCGGGCGATCCTTGCCAAGCATAGCCGACCAATCCAAACAGCAGGACAGCCCCAAAAACAGCAAAGCCCTCTTTCGGAAGGCGCAGCAGGAACGCAGCAAGCGCAAAACTCGCCAGCGTCAACGATATTACGGCTAACCACCCAGCCATCAGTTTACTTCTTCCGCATCAGAACGGCGCTTACCCAGCCGCCGCATCAGCACCAAACCAACCACCGCGAGCAGCAGTAGTGGAATGGCAAACAGCGGCCAAGTGGTCGAGCTCACTTCAGGTTCGTAGCTCACGTAATCGCCATAACGTTCCACCAACCAAGAACGGATTTGTTCGGGGCTTTCGCCAGCCAGAATGCGCGTGCGAACCTGATGACGCATATCTCCAGCCATAGGTGCATCGCTATCATTGATGCTTTGAGACTGGCATTTGAGACATCGCAATGTTCCCATCAACTCCGCAGCCTCTGCCTCCAAAGCTGGATCTTCAAGCTGTACATACGCATAAGGAGCAGGAGGCATAGCTTGTTGAGCGAAGGTCTGTTGCATCGTGAGTGTGGGCCCAATAAACAAAGCCAATAGTGCGAATAGCAAACGCATCATCGCACCTCCTCCAATATTTCGAGCAACAGCGGCACAGTATCTGTGCGAATATCGCCAATGTGCTGATACCGGATATTGCCCTCTGCATCGATTACATAGGTTTCTGGAACCCCAGACGCCCCGATATCCAGCATAAGGGCGGAAATATCGTCCGCACCAATACGGGTGTAGGGATTACCGTGTTGATTGAGGAAACTGGCAACCGCTTCAGGCCGATCACGAATTGAAACTCCAATGATCTCGACGCCTGCTTCCTCAAGCCGTTCAAGATGTGGAGCCTCTGCAATGCAAGGCAAACACCAACTCGCCCAGATATTCAGCAAGCGGGGCTGTCCTCCAACAAAGTCCGACCGTGATGCGCCCGGCAATCCTTCAAATGCAGGCTGAAGTGTGAATTCGGGCAGTGGCTGCTCGATCATCTGCGAAGGGATATTCTGCAATTTAGGCTGGGTCAGTTGGTAACCAGCAAGCCCGGCAAAAAACAAGAACAATGCGAGCGGAATGAGATAGATCGGGCGCATTATTCAGCTGGCTCCGGAAGAGGTCCACTATCATTCAGCGCATCCAATTCTTCGCGGCGCACATCGCCTCTTGCAGCGGCATTGCGGCGCTTCAGGTCGACTCGTACCCGCCCGAAGATAGATAGGATGCCGCCAAACGCGACCAGCAATCCTCCATACCAGATAAAAGTTACAAACGGTTTCCACCATACGCGCAATTGCCAACGCGGATTGCCGCTTTCATCCGTGCCAGCCTGATCGCCAATCACCACATAAAGTTGCCCATCCCAACGTGTGATGAGCGCGCTTTCGCTGGTTGGTTGAGGCGGCGACCAAAAATTTCGTGACTGTGGGGCAAGAATGGTCGGTTCTCCGCCGCCGCGAGAAGCGAGAACTCTTGCCTCGATTGCAGTCCAATTCGGACCAGCAACTGGAGCAATGCTTTCAAGCTGAACCGTCCATCCGCCCACTTCTTCGGCATCACCCGGCGCGACGGCGGCGAGTCTTTCCGTGGTGAAAGCACTTTCGCTGGCCATTCCGAACAACGCGACAGCGATTCCGAAATGTGCGCAGACCATTCCCCATGTCGCCACGGGCACTCGACGAAGACTGCGGCCTCGCAGCGGAAGCAATGCCGCCACACCAAGTCCAACGGCCAGCGCCAAACCCAGAACCGGAAGCACATTATAGTCACCAAAAATTGCCACCAAAGCGATTATCGCAATGACGATTGAGGCGACCAAAGCCAATTCAAACTGAATGCGCGCGGGCTTGTCATCTTTCCAACGCAGCAGCGGGCCAATAGCCATCACGACGAACATCGGGATCGCAAAGATTGCGCCTGCTGGATTGAAATAAGGCGGGCCAACGCTGACCCTCACGTCAAACGCTTCCGTCAGGAGCGGATAGAGCGTGCCGAGCAAAACAATCGCAAGGATCGCAGACAACATTACATTGTTGAACACCAACGCACCTTCGCGGCTTGTCATAGAAAAACGCTTGCCCTCCGAGATGCTGCCAGCCCGCAAAGCAAAAATGACCAGTGCTCCCCCAATATACAGGCCCAGCAGCGCAAGGATGAAGCTTCCTCGTTCCGGATCAACCGCAAAGGAATGGACGCTGGTGAGAACGCCAGATCGCACCAGGAATGTCCCCAGCATGCTCATTGAAAAGGCAAGCACACCCAGCATGATGGTCCATGTCCGCAGGGCATCGCGCGCAGCCAATACGCTGACTGAATGAAGCAAGGCCGTCGCGGCGAGCCACGGCATCAAAGATGCGTTTTCAACCGGGTCCCAAAACCACCAGCCGCCCCAACCTAACTCGTAATAGGCCCAATACGAACCAGCGGTGATGCCAAAAGTCAGGAATACCCACGCGCCCAAAACCCAAGGACGCAGCACTTTGGCGAAATCCGGCGTCACTTGCCGTGTGATAAGAGCGCCCATCGCAAGGCTGAATGCAACCGACAGGCCGACATAACCGATATAGAGCGTAGGTGGATGGATCGCGAGGCCAATGTCCTGCAACAAGGGATTCAGACCGCCCCCTTCGATCGCTGGGACAGGTAGCCGCTCAAATGGGTTCGACGACAATAACAGGAATGAATAAAAACCAATTGCAACAAATCCTTGAACCGCAAGCGTTGCGCTCATGGTCTTTTCTTTCAACCGGTGTTCCAGTCCAGCAAGTAAACCGCCTGATAGTGCCAAAACAGCAACCCAAAGCAGCATAGAGCCTTCGTGGTTCCCCCAAGTGCCCGTAAGCTTGTAGATAAGCGGCTTGGCCGAATGCGAGTTTGTTGCGACCAGTTTAATCGACAGATCAGTAACCGCAAAAGCATAGAGCAGAAGAAAGAAAGAGAGCACTGCGAGGAATGCCTGCACCACCGCCGCAGGCCGCGCATAAATCGCAAACGGAGATGCCGCACCATCACGTATACCCATTGCGCCCGAAATCATCTGCAAGGCCGCAAGCGCGGTCGATAGCCAGAGGGCTGCCAGTCCTAGTTCAGCGATCATTGTTGTGCCCGTTTGCCCTATTTCAGCCCAGCGACAGTCTCAGAATAGCCATCAGATCCTTTGTGACCCTCCAGCCCTTCAAGTTCGCGTGGGACATAGTTCTCGTCATGCTTGGCAAGCAAATTGGTCGCCTCAAAAACGCCGTCTGAGCCTAGACTGCCCTCCGCAACCACGCCTGATCCTTCAACGAAAAGATCTGGCAGGATGCCGCTGTAGCGGACCGGTATCGTGCTTTGTTCATTGCCGGTGACGATGAACTTTACCGAGACGCCATCAGCTTGAGTTTCGATTGATCCGACCTGGACCATCCCACCCAAACGCACAGCTTGGCCAACCGCAGGTGGCTCCGCAGACATCTGTTCGGGCAGATAGAAATAATTCGCCTGAGAACGCAGCGCCCAAGCGGCGATTAGTCCCGCTGCGACAATCGCAACTAAGGCGATAATCACAAGCATCATTCTTTGATGTTTGGCCTTCATCGGCGTTTCAACTCCTCACGGCGTTTTTCTGCATTCCGCATGCTCCGATAGCTCCACACAATCAGCAGGGCGAGCGCAATCAATCCAACAGCATAGGCGCCTAGCACAAAGGGCCATGGATCAAGTGCTTCGCGCATTATGTATTCTCCATCGCTGTATCATCATCCAATGCACGGCGGCGCAGGCGGGCTTCAACTTGCGCCTCTGCAATAAGAGCGCGCATTCGCATCAGAACAATACCGCCAAACAAAAGCGAGAATCCAAGAACCGAAGTGAGCAACGGCCAAAGAAACACTGGATCAATCGCGCTCTTCCCCGCTGTAAGGCTAGGCGGTTGATGAAGCGAATTCCACCATACGACGCTGCGATTGATGATCGGCACGTTGATCGCACCCACTAAGCCAAAGATCGCAGCGATTTTGTAAGAACCGCCCTCGCGTGCAGTGGCCTGCGCCAATGCAATATACCCACCATACAAAAACAACAGCACCAACATGCTGGTCAATCGGCCATCCCATTCCCACCATGTTCCCCAGGTGGGGCGCCCCCAAATCGAACCGGTTGCAAGGCAAATCGCACAGAACACCATACCCGGCACAGCAATTGCACGCGCTGCAATGCCGGAAAGTGGGTGCTTCCAAATAAGTAACGTCCCGCTTGAAATTGCCAACCCAGTCCAACCACCCATGCCCAACCAAGCAGCCGGAACATGGATAAAGAGAATGCGCACGGTTTCGCCCATTAATCGGTCTTCCGGAACGACGAAAATGCCCCACGCGATCGCTCCAGCCGTCAACAACAGCCCACTCCAGAACAGAAGCGGCATCAGCCATTTGGCAAGCGATAAGAAGCGCTTTGGATTAGCGTAGATATGCACGTTGGTTTCCCCAACCTGTATTACTGGCATGAGCGAGTTGAGCAAGAGCGCAAAATCGTAAGACCCGATTCGAAATGCACCATTACTGCGGAGTAACCGCATGTACAAAGCTTGTTGCGATGCTTGGTTACGCTCTGCCAATCAGTTCTTGAGCCATCCTGTCAGCTACAACGTCGGGCGAAGTGCCGCTTGCTTCGCTTGATTGCCAAATCTGCACAAGCCGTTCAGGGATTTGCTCAATCAGCGCATTCACGTCATTCACGGTACTCGATTGGCCATCACGCCTTGCGAGATATTCTGTCGCAACAGAGATGATTCCGCCAGCATTGATGACATAATCTGGAGCGTAGAGAATTCCATGATCAAACAGCACCTTACCATGCTGTGTTCGGGCGAGTTGGTTGTTCGCACCACCTGCAATGATCTGAGTCTTCAGACTAGCAATGCTGTCCTCATCAAAGATCGCACCCAGAGCATTAGGGCTGAGCACGTCGCATGAGGTCATCAATACTGCATCAGGATCGGCCACCTCTGCACCCAGCTCTTGGGCGAGCGCCTTCACGCCGTTAGCATGGATATCCGCGAGTGTTAGACGGGCGCCGTCTTTTGCCAACAGGCGCGCTACTCCGCCGCCAACGCTGCCCGTGCCCTGCACTGCGACATGGACACCTTCCATGGAGTCTGTACGCAACTGATGCTTCACAGCTGCCTTGATGCCAAGATAAATCCCATAGGAAGTGAATGGCCCCGGATCGCCACCCGCCGCGTTCTCTCCGGAAACAGGAAGCCCCGAAACATGCTCGGTGCGTTTTGAAAGGTCTACCATGTCAGCTTCGGTCATGCCGACATCTTCCGCCGTCACGTAACGTCCGCCCAATCCTTCAACCGCATCACCAAAGGCAGCAAGCAGTTCAGGCGTCTTTGTACGAGCGCCATCAGCAAGAATTACTGCTTTCCCTCCGCCAATCGGAAGGCCAGCCATCGCATTTTTGTAGCTCATGCCGCGAGACAGGCGCAACGCATCGCGCAAACCATCTTTGGGGTTAGGATAGTGCCAAAACCGTGTACCACCAGCGCCGGGTCCCAAATGGCTCGAATGGACCGCAATAATCGCCGTAAGACCCGAAGTACGATCGCGCACAAAGTGCACCATCTCATGATCGTCAAAATCGGGTTCGGTCCAAAAAGCGGTCATTCACGTGCCTCACATGCTCACACGGAAACCTTGGCATAGCACCCATAACTGGGGGAATGGGGCGGCCGACGGGACTTGAACCCGCAGCCTCCGGCATCACAAGCCGGCGTTCTAACCAATTGAACTACGGTCGCCACATGTCCCGTTCCAGCATGACCGCTTCGAGAAACGAAGGGTCGGTACCAAGTCCGCGCAAGAGCCGCGCTTTACGCAGCTCTCATCTACGGTCAAGGCCGCTGTTAACCGGCGCGAGCCTGTTGCACAAACCACCTTTCAAGGGAAGCAAAAAATGCTCTTTGCCATACCCAACGCAAGATTATTACTCACATCCCGACCCTCTTGCCTGTTGCGATACGGCTCTTAAGCTCTAATCAATGGACGTCGGACCCGATTCTATCAACTCAGCGCTATCTCAGCGCACCGCTCTGCAGCGGCTGCCGCATCCCAAAATAGAGTTGTACCAACTCAAGAATTTTGCTCCGCCTGAATTGTGCTCATCGCTAATTGCATTGATCGACAAAGACCGACGCCCCTCCACCATCGCGGATGCTAATGGTGATGACTACTTTCGCACAAGCGAAACCTGCGACCTCGATCCGATGGAGGACGCAGTGAAGGAATTGGAAGCGCTGTTCTTCAATCTGAACCGGATCGATCCGGCGTTTGGAGAACCATGCCAAGGTCAGCGCTATGATATCGGGCAGGAATTTAAGGAGCACACAGATTACTTCACACCAGGTGGACCGGACTATGAAAAGTACTGCTCGATTAGTGGGCAGCGCACATGGTCCTTCATGATCTATTTGAATGCAGTCGAAGCAGGCGGCGCGACGCGGTTCAAGGTCATTGGCAAGACCTTTCAGCCCGAAGCAGGCAAATTGCTTTGCTGGAACAACTCCCGGGGCGATGGCAGCGTAAACCCGAACACGCTGCATCACGGGATGAAGGTGAGGAAGGGCGTGAAATACGTGATCACCAAATGGTATCGCGAAAGGGAATGGGGTTGGTGAGGTGCGTAAACGCTTTCTTTGGTGACACCTAAATGAATAAGGCGGCCCCGCAGGACCGCCCTCTTCATACTGCGACTCCAAAAGGGAAGCGCTGCAAGGCTTGTAAGCGTTTATTTCTTGAGCGAAAGCCCGCCAAAGCGCTTGTTGAATGCAGCCACACGGCCACCTTCTTGAAGTTGCTGACGACCGCCAGTCCATGCCGGGTGGCTGGTCGGGTCAATATCGAGAGCGAGCGTATCGCCTTCTTTGCCCCATGTTGAGCGAGTCTGAAATTCTGTCCCATCCGTCATCTTGACATTGATGGTGTGATATTCGGGGTGGCCTTCGGCTTTCATCGTAAATTCCTTTTAGCTTTCACCGGTACCGACCGGCGGTGCTATAATTCTGGGAAGCGGCGCAATTAGCGGCCTCGGGAAAAATTGCAAGCATACTTGAGCCGCTACGCAACCGGACTGACAAGTTTTTTATGCTTTCGGTGGATCAGCGATCATCGCGGTGAATTCAACCTCGCACGAAGTTTTACCTTCAACGCTGGCTTTGCCCTTGAATTTATAGACGCGGCTACGCTTTTGAAGGAACTCAACCTCCAAGTCGAGTAAACACCCTGGTGTGACTGGGGTCCGAAATTTGGCACTTTCGATCCCCATGAAAATCACCAGTTTACCGGTCCCGGCCAGCTCAAGAGTTTCAATCCCAAGGATTGCTGCCGCCTGCGCGAGAGCTTCGATCTGGAGAACACCCGGCATGATAGGAGCACCGGGGAAGTGGCCCTGAAAGAACTCTTCATTCATGCTGACAGCTTTCACTGCATGAATTCGCTCACCCAAGTGAATCGTTTTCACCCTGTCAACCAATAGCAAAGGATAGCGGTGAGGCAGGGCCTTAAGCACCTTGTGGATGTCATAATCCACAATTGGTTCCGAAGTTGTCTCGGTGTCGCTCATGCCCTGCCCCCGTTATATCCCAGCGTGATTGTCGTTAGATCGCTTTAGCGCCCTGTAGGTGCAGCCGCAGGGGGAGCGGCTTGTCCAGCTTGTTGTTGCTGAATCAATTGCGCCTGAACCAACGTCTGCTGAATATCCTGAAAAATTTGCGCAGCGTTACGAGACGGGCGCCAATCAGCTGGCGGAACGATTGCAACCGAAGGCACTTTGGCATTGAGCGAAGTCGTCAAAAGCGTGGTGATATCCGCACCTTCTGCGGCAAACTGTAGTGAATCAGGTTGTAACACCAAGGTAATCTGCTGCTGGGTCGTCACTTCGGTCATCGCAGAAGGATATTGTGCAAAAATTTGCTCAACCGCGTAAACACGCGCGGCGTTCACTTGGTTTGTAAGGGCAGCGACTTCCTGCTCCAGAGTTTGGATCTGTGCAAAATTTGCAGACGATTGCAGAGCTGGCAGCTCTGCCTCGTCAAGCTGGCCATTGCCATTGGTGTCAAACGGTTGGAGCAACGTTGTCAGCTCTTGCTGCTTCGTCTGACGTTGCTCAATTTGCGCGGCATAGGTAGTACCGATTTGATTATAGGCGGTCTGCAACGCATTCGTTCCGATAATCGCGCGGCTGATGTCAGCGGTGGCAACACGGCCATCTGTCTGAGCAACAGCAGGGACAGAAACAGCCAAGGCGCACATCGCAAGAGCGCCCGGAGCGAGGATTTTCGAAAGGAGTTTCATTAGAATTGTGTTCCTACGTTAAACGTGAATGTCTTATCATCATCACCGTCGACCTTGCGGATCGTCTGGGCGAAATCGATACGGAATGGGCCGAATGGTGAGTTCCAATTGACCCCGATTCCGGCGGTAATACGCGGGCTAGGCGAATCGCCCAAAAATACCTCGCGAATGGCGGTTCCCTGACGGATAGTGACAGTGTTTGGAGTGACTCCATCCGCAGCAATCGGATTAATCGTCGTAATCTGCGTGAAGGTTGGATTGCCGTTGCCATCGAGTATCGGCGCACCTGCATCATCCAAAGCAGCCACTGATTCAAAAAACAGTGCATTCCCGTTCGCATCTAAGAATGGGAGGCCAAGGGGATTGTCTTGCAGAACCGGCTGGTCAACGCCCCATAGTGCACCAACATCAAGGAAAATCGATGGTCGCAGGCCGAGTTCGCGCGCGCCCGTGCCGAGCGGTATCTCAATCTCAGCGCGGCCAAGATAGTAATTGCGTCCACCGATCGAATCATCACGGATCGAATCTCGATCAGTAATCAATGTTGGAAGACCATTGTCGTCCAGCACGTTAGTATTTGTGGTCGAGTCAATAATGTATGGCTGCGTCAGGATGCGCGGACCAACCCCGCGAATACCAAACCCGCGGAATTGCGGTTCACCGAGGAAGAACCGATCAGTCAGGAGAATGTCGTCAACATCCTCCCCTCCACGCTCCTGCAATGGGAAGATCGTGCCGCCTTCAAGCGAGAGCGAGAAGATGAATCCAGTATTGGCGACGTTCCAATACTGCTTTGCGCGTCCACGGAAACGCACATAGCGCACGTCCCCGCCTAAACCTGCAAGTTCAGTACTAAGTGAAACTGTACGACCACGAGTGGGTCGCAGGCGCGAATTGAGCGTATTGTAATTTACGCTAGCGCCCAGGATCGAGCTTAAGCGATTGCCCAATGCATCGCATAGGAAACGGCCAGCAAGCAGTGGATCACATTCCAGATCCCCATCACCATCAACATCTGAGAAGAACAACTCTTCGGCAAGATCTACCTCGTCATAGTTGAGCGTGTAGCTCCCAACAAAAGACATGAATTCAGTAAGCGGCACACCAACACGCAATGATCCGCCCGTTGTGGACTGTTCAAAGGTCGTATTACGGTTGTTGTTAGTGAAGTTAAAATTGCTCAATTCGCGGCGGTAGATATCTGCGCCAGCCGATATGTTCCGGTCGAACAAATATGGTTCGGTAAAGCTGACCTGCGCAGATTGCTGGAATTGAGAGTAATTAAGGCTAAGCCCGATCGTCTGGCCTCGGCCACGGAAGTTATTCTGACGGATCGAACCTGCCAAAATGAACTGCTCAATCGATGAAAAGCCCGCAGAGAATTGCAATTCTCCGGTCGGCTGCTCTTCGACATTGGCCTCAATAACGATCCGGTCAGGCGCGCTGCCTTGGACCTGACTGACTTCAAAGTTCTCCTGAAAGTACCCTAGTGAATTGATACGTGCCGTGGTGCGTGCAACGCCAAGTGAGTTGAACGCATCGCCTTCGGAAAGGCGGAATTCGCGGCGAATTACCTTGTCCTGCGTCAAGGTGTTACCGTTGACATCGACCCGCTCAATATAAACCCGCGGCGCCTGACGCAGAATGAATGTGATATCCATCGTCAGGTCTTCAGGGTTGCGGTTAAAGCGCGGCTGAACATCGGCAAATGCGTAACCAAAACGACCAGCGAGCTCGGTCAATTGCTCGACGGTGTCCTCTACCGTCTTGGCATCATAGAAATCACCAGCTTGCATGACGAGGCCGGCTTGAAGAGAATCACTATCAAAGTCGCGCAACTGGCTTTCAACTTCAACATCGCCAAACGTGTAACGTTCGCCTTCTTCGACCACATATGTGATGATAAAGTCGCGTTGGTCAGGCGTCAGTTCCGCAACCGCCGAAACGACACGGAAATCGGCATATCCTTCAGTCAGATAAAACTGACGAAGCTTTTGCTGATCGAACGCTAGGCGATCAGGGTCATAGCTTGTGTTGGAGCTGAAGAAACGGAAAAATCGCGACTGTTTCGTGACCATTTCACCGCGAAGATCATTATCGGAAAATATTTCATTCCCAATGATATTGATCTGGCGGACTTTCGACTTCGGCCCCTCTACAATCTCAAACACCACATCAACACGGTTCTGCGGAAGCTGAACCATTTTGGGTTCAACTGTCGCGGCGAACCGGCCCTGACGCTTGTACAATTCAACGATGCGCGCCACATCGGCGCGCACTTTTGAACGAGTGAAAATCTGACGCGGAGACAAGCGAATTTCCGGCAGGATCTGGTCAGCATCCAAACGATCATTGCCTTCGAGCACGATGCGATTGATCACTGGATTCTCTGTCACGGTAATGATGACGTTGCCGCCGTCATTGCGGATTGAGAAGTTGGAGAACAGTTCTGTTGCTCCCAAATCCTTCAACGCTTCATCCGCACTGGCAGAGGTGTATTCCTGACCAACACGCAGCCGGATATAGGAAAGGATCGTAGTAGGTTCGAGTCGTTCGGCACCAGAAACACTAATGGTGCGGATCGTGGTTGCAGAAACGGCCGGAGCGGGTGCTGGCTGCACAGGTACGGGCTGCGCGGCCGCTGTGCCAGTTTGATCACCAGCATCTGCAACGCCCTCATCCTGCGCAAGCGCCGCATTGGGGACGCCAGCCAGCATTGTCCCGCAGGTCAACGCAATCGCAAGACGGCGTGTAGCAGTTTTAGAACTCACAGGCTGGACGCCTGTATCGTTGCATCGATTCATGGAGTAAATGTTCCCGTCCAACCCGTATTCAAAGCGCCTGCCCCTCAGCGCGTACCGCAAGACCTGTCAGCCTTACCATCCCAAACTACTTCGCTCGCCTCTGCCCGATGCGCGGAGCGCAATCAAGCAGACATACCGGACAATACCAGACTGTCCGTTTCCTTTCCCCGGCAAACTGCCCCTTTACGGTCAATTGGCCCGAGGGAAGGCCCCTAATTACTAACTGCCGAAAAGCGGCAGAGAAATCACGTCGTTCACGGTGACCACAACCATAAAGACCAGCACGATCACGATGCCGGTTCTATAGGCCCATTCCGTCGCCTGTGGACCAACCGGTTTACGGCGGATCGCTTCGGCGGCGTAAAAGGCAAGATGCCCGCCATCGAGTGCGGGGATTGGCAAGAAATTGATGAATGCCAAATTAAGCGAGATCAATGCAGCGAAGGAAACGAAAGAAACGAGGCCCAAACTCATTTGCTCGCCAGAGAATTTTGCAATTTTTATCGGACCACCAAGTTCCTTGATAGAACGGTCGCCGACGATGATCTGCTTAATACCGGTAACCATCATCCCGGTGATGTCCCAGCAACGTTCAATCGCCAGTGGGACCGATTCAAATAGGCCCACTTCTTCAAAGACATATTCGCCGCCGGCCGGTCCCACGCCAATGCGACCAAGCACACTGACATTGCCAAAACCGTCTGCTTCTTCAACGCGAGCGGTTGTGAATGAAACATCCCGTTCAGCGCCGTCGCGAGAGACCGTGAAGACCATCTCTCTACCTGGATGCAGCAAAACTTCGTTGCGGATCGCATCAAAGTCTTCAACCGCGCTTCCGTCTATTGCAGTGATTGTATCGCCGATCTGGATACCAGCATCACGCGCGACCGATTCTTCGGCAAATGCGCCAACCATCCGCGAATCTTCTGGACCTGCGATCACCGGGTTGCCGTAGATTGAAAAGAATGTCGCAAAAATCCCAATCGCCACCAACAGGTTCGTTACCGGGCCAGCGGCAACAATAAGCGTTCGCTTCCACAAAGAAGCAGTCTGAAAGCTCCCTTCTTGGGGTTGCACGTCCGGGTCAGGAATGCTGGCCGGGTTCATGTCGCCCCGAAACTGCACATACCCACCCAGCGGTAATATTGAGAGACGCCAGCGTGTGCCGTGCCTATCTGTGTACCCGGCGACTTCCTTACCAAATCCGACAGAAAATGCGTCGGCCTTTACACCCAGCCAACGACCCACAAGATAGTGGCCTAGCTCATGAACCGTGACGAGCGGACCCAACACCAGCAGGAAGCCGACGAGGTACATCCAAAAAGGGGGCGCTTCAAACAAGGGCGGAACTCTCCAAGGCGTCGCGGGCGCAGATCCGCGCCTCGCCATCAATTGCAAGCACATCTTCCAATGTACTCGGCGCAGCGGCGCTATAACGCGCCAGCGTGTGTTCTACCACTGCTGTGATGCGGGTGAACCTAATCTGACCGTCTAAGAATGCTTCAACCGCGATCTCGTTGGCCGCATTCAAAATTGCCGGAGCCGCCCCGCCCGCCTCAATCGCCTCACGGCAAATGCGCGTCGCGGGAAATAACTCTTCGTTGGGAGCCTGAAACGTCAACTGACCAATCGCCGCCAGATCAAGTGGTTTGAGTCGGGTCTCCATCCGGTCTGGATAGGCCAGGCACGAAGCAATCGGCACTCGCATATCGGACGGGCCAAGCTGCGCGAGCACGGACCTATCGCGATATTCAACCATCGAGTGCACAATGCTCTGTGGGTGTACGATGATTTCAATATTCTCGAGGCCAATCGGAAACAAATGGTGAGCCTCGATGAACTCTAGCCCCTTGTTCATCATGGTCGCGGAATCGACTGTGATCTTCGCACCCATCTCCCAATTGGGGTGCTTGAGCGCCTGTTCACGCGTGACCGATTTCAGCGCCTCAGCATCCAATGTGCGAAAAGGGCCTCCGCTTGCTGTCAGGACAATCCGCCGAACATTGGTAATGTCGTTGCCAGCAAGACATTGGAAGATTGCATTATGTTCAGAATCAGTGGGCAGCAACACAGTGTCCGCGCACTCCGACGCCGATTTCAGGATATCGCCAGCAGAAACCAGCGCTTCTTTGTTCGCCAGAGCAATCGTGCCGCCGCGCTCAACCGCTGCCATTGTAGGAGCGAGTCCAGCGCAACCCACAATCGCCGCAACTGTCATATCGACCGGGCGCGCTGCCGCTTCGCACAAAGCCTTATTCCCACCAGCTGCCTCGATCCCGCTTCCGGCCAAGGCATCGCGCAGGTCAGAGAGGTAGGTTTGATCACCGACGATGGCGATTTTGGCACCAAACTCGCGTGCTAACTGCGCTAATTCAACTGCGCTGCAATTCGCAGTCAGTGCCTCGACACGCCAGCTCTCTCGATTGTGACGGATCAAGTCCAGCGTCGACGCACCAATGGAGCCTGTTGCGCCAAGGATCGAGATTGAACGGGTCATTTAAGCGAGACCAATATAAGCCGGCACGACTGCGAACAGGAACAAGACAAAGAATACCGCCAAGAACCCGTCGAGCCGGTCAAAAATACCGCCATGACCGGGAAGGAGATTGCTGGAATCCTTCACCTCAGCGCGGCGTTTCATCCAACTTTCAAAAAAGTCGCCACTCTGCGCAATAACCGCAATCAATATTCCCGTGCCAAGCGCGCTCACGATGCTCGATGCGCTGTAACCGGGCGCGAAACTTCCTGGTCCAATGTCCATCACCTCTGCGAAGATGCACACGATACCTGCGGCAACTCCACCGCCTAATAGGCCTGACCATGTCTTTGATGGGCTGATTGATGGGGCGATCTTCGGTCCACCGATCAATCGACCGGAAAAGTATGCACCGACATCGACCGCAATAACTGGTGCAAGAAATGCTAGCAATACTGGCCACATCTCGAAGTTCAATCGGACCTGCACCATCGCAAGGGCAGCTGCACCCACATACAGCGCACCAAGAAACTGCCATGCGACTTCTGATAGGCCGGACCCGCCAAATTTGCCAACCAGAAGATTCCATTCCCACAACACCAACCCAGCGAGCAGGACCACAAATGCAATCCAGAACCAACCGCCAAAATAGAGCGCGATAATTGACACACCAAGCATCGCAACGGCTGAAACAAAGCGCACCAGCAGGTCGCTCATTCCCGAAGCGGAGCTGCCTTCGAGCCGATCACTGTGATTGTCTTGGACTTCGTCAAGGGCCTGCTTTGTGATTTCTTCGAGCCTGCTTCTAACGTCCCCCATAACGGCGCTCCCTCTGCGCAAAATCGCTAAGCGCCTGTTCGAGATGCTCTGGTTTAAAATCTGGCCAAAGCGTGTCCACAAACAGCATTTCGGCATAGGCCGCCTGCCATAGCAAGAAATTCGACAGGCGAACTTCACCGCTGGTTCGAATCAACAGATCCAGCGGGGGTAGATCATGCGTATCGAGGTTTGCAGCGATGCTATCGGAGGTAATATCGCCGTGTTCAGCTGCCTTAGCTGCTGCGCGCGCAATTTCGTTTTGCCCGCCGTAATTGAGTGCAACCGCCAGCTTCTTAGAACCGTTCGCGGTCTGCTCCAGAGCATTCTCCAGCATCCCAACGATATCGGGGGCAAGTGATCGCCAATCCCCGATGATTTTTAGCTGCACGTCATTGGCAACAAAGTCCGGCAGATCAGACTTAATGAACTTGCGCATCAGGTTCATCAAATCATCAATTTCGGATTCAGAGCGTTTCCAGTTTTCGGAACTAAAGGCATAAAGCGTCAGGCAATCAAGGCCCATTGGTTCCAACCCGCGAACCAGCCGCCGTACTGCCTCAACACCGCGCTGATGCCCGATCGCACGCGGCAACGACCGCTTCTTTGCCCAGCGACCATTACCATCCATAATGATGGCAACATGGCGCGCTCGTCCGTCTGATTGAGTGGGCTGGTCGCCCATCCGGCTTCCCCTGCGGCTCCCCCCCCCTTACTGGGTCAGGATTTCCTGCTCTTTTTTGGCTGCCGCTTCATCGGTGCTAGCAACATGTTTATCGGTCAGCTTTTGGACTTCGTCTTCCATCCGCTTGCGCTCGTCTTCAGAAATCTCTTTCTTCTTTTCGTCAGCTTTTAGACTTTCCATTGCATCGCGGCGAACATTGCGGATCGCGATCTTCGCTTTCTCTGCATATTGCCCGGCAAGCTTTGCCAATTCCTTACGCCGATCTTCGGTGAGATCAGGCATAGGCAGGCGCAAGGTCTGGCCGTCGACAATCGGATTGAGACCGAGATTTGCGTGGGCAATCCCCTTTTCAACCGGAGTGATGTTCGACTTATCCCAAACCTGCACGCTCAACATGCGTGGTTCAGGAGCAGAAACGGTGGCGACCTGGCTAAGCGGCATCATCGCTCCGTACACTTCGCACATAACCGGATCGAGCAATGCGGTGTTGGCGCGGCCAGTCCTGAGGCCGGAAAGATCGCTCTTCAGCGATTCCACGGCACCATTCATCCGGCGTTCGATGTCTGCCTTGTCATATTGCGGCATGGATCAGCTGTCCTTTTCGTAACTTCTTTTAGTTCGATTAATTCACTATGGTCTGCGTGCCTTCGCCTGCAAGGACGGTGGCCACATTGCCTCTGTCTCGGATTGAGAACACCACTATCGGAATGTCGTTCTCCCGGCAAAGTGCGACTGCAGTTGCATCCATCACTTTCAGGTTCTGCGACAGAACATGGTCATAGGATATGGTTTCGTAGCGATTGGCATCTGGGTTGTGTTTTGGATCGCTGTCATAGACCCCGTCGACGCTGGTGCCTTTCAACAAAGCATCGCAACTCATCTCTGCCGCACGCAATGCCGCGCCTGTGTCTGTGGTGAAGAACGGATTGCCCGTGCCAGCAGCGAAAATCACGATGCGCCCTTTTTCAAGATGCCGTTCGGCCCGTCTACGGATATAGGGTTCGCAGACGCTGCTCATCGGGATGGCTGATTGCACGCGGGTTTGAACGCCAAGCTGCTCCAGTGCATTCTGCATCGCCAGCGCATTCATCACCGTCGCCAACATTCCCATGTAATCGCCGGTTGTGCGGTCCAGCCCTTTGGCCGCCGCCGATATCCCGCGAAAGATGTTGCCTCCGCCAATAACGAGGCACACTTGCAACCCGCTATCCTTAGCCGCCTTCACCTCTTCGGCCAGGCGCGCGACATAGGCAGGGTCAATACCATATTCCTGCTCTCCCATCAGAACCTCGCCTGACAGTTTGAGCAGGACGCGTTTAATTTCGGGAAGGGCCATGGTGCGAAGTGTCTCCGGCAGGAAAGTGAGTTGCGCAGCCCTTATCCGGCGGCTGCGACGCTGCCAAGTGCCATCGCGCGCGCCTGTTTGCGAGAGCTTGCAGAATCGGCCTTGAAGTGGACCGCAAGCCCCACCGCTTTCGAAAAAACCACCTTCCTGTAAAACACAATGGGATCAGAGCTTTGCGCAGAATTTCTGTCATTCCTGTGTCAACTTCCAGTTTTCCCCCGCTCAGCGCACAATTTGCCTCAGCAATCGGACACAAATCCATGCTCAACGTCAGCGCCAAATAGAGGCACACAACTCGGGGCGAACTTTAGCCGACAAAACTGCTGTAGGAAAATCGCGGCCACTCCGGCACGCGCTGTTGCCATCCCCTATCACCATGCCCCACACGGCGCAGATGACCGTTCTTCTGCGCGCCGTATTGAGAAACAAATGGGTGAGAGCCGCGATTGCGCTCGGTTTGATTCTGAGCATCTTCCTGATTGTAAAGGTATGGTCTGACACGATGGGTGATCCGGTGGTCAAACGCCTGACCATTGAAAGCATCGGCCTACCCGCTCGCTCTGCGCCAGTCACCGTCGCCTTTCTAACCGATATTCATGTTGCGGGGCCCGACATGCCCCCTTCCCGGCTCGCCCGGATTGTCGAACAAGTGAACGCGCTTGAACCAGACCTTGTCGCAATCACCGGCGATTTGATCAGTAAAAAACGGGTTTCGACGAAGCATTACTCTCCGCAAGAAATCATCACGCCCCTAGGCGACCTGCAGGCAACCTATGGCGTTGTCGTCGTGCCGGGCAATCATGATCACTGGTTTGATTGGCCCGGCCTGTCAGCCCAATTATCCCGTCACAACCAGATCACCTTACTCGAAAACGGGGCGGCGCAAATGGGACCATTCGCTGTTGCCGGAGTGGATGACGATTTCACCGGACGCGCAGATATTGAGGCGACGAGCATGGCCGCGCGGCCGCTTTCCGGTATCCGCCTGTGGCTATCGCACAGCCCCGACATATTCCCCTCCGTTCCAGTCGGCGCGGACCTCGTCGTAGCGGGCCACACCCATTGCGGGCAGATCGCCTATCCATGGGGAGGATCGCCCGCAACCATGTCCGATTTCGGCGAGAAATACGCTTGCGGGGTTTCGGAGCTGCACGGTAAAACCTTGGTGACAAGCGCGGGCATCGGCACCAGTTTACTGCCCGTGCGCCTGTTCACCCAACCTGAAATATGGTTGATCGAAGTACGATCTGCGAGGCGGTGAGTTGGAGTGCAGGTGTGCATCGTTTGCGCAAAATCCGAAACCCAACAATTGGAGGTTATTCTGTTGAGGAACTCGGCTCGGGCGGGCGCGAGCGGTCCAGCTTCAGTATTTGCTTGAGGTGTGCGAACAGCATCTCGGCCTTCTTGCGCTGACGGCGAGAGACGAGATAAGCGTCGGTGTTGGCGATATCACGCGCCATGTCGCGTGCACCTTCATGCACTGAGCGCATGATCTTGCGAGCTGCCATGTTCGGCGTGCAGCGCTGCTTGAGGTGGCAGGCCTGACATTCCTTTTGGCTTGCGCGATAGCGGATGAAGCCATCGGCATTGGCGAGTGGGCGCGGCGTCTTGAAGTACGGTTAGAGTCGCGAAGGCGCTTGCTGCCGGGGGCAGACATAGCTGTCGTCTTTGTGGTCATATATGAAGGCGGAGCGCTCAAGGGTGTCGTTGCTTCTAGCAGAAAAACCAGTCACTCCCGCCCCTCCCGTCTCAACAACTCGGCCTTAATCGCAGGTCCATAAGCATAACCGCCCAGTGATCCATCGGCCTGGACAACACGGTGGCAAGGGATCAGCACGGCGATGTTGTTTGCACCGTTTGCACCGCCCACGGCTCGGCTGGCTTTGGGGTTACCCAAAGCGGCGGCGATTTCGCCATAACTGCAGGTTTCGCCGGCGGGGATTTCACGCAAAGCATCCCATACGCGTTGCTGGAATGCGGTGCCTTTTACATCGAGAGGGATGGCCGACACATCGCCTCCCGGCTCCTCCACAGCGGCAATCACTTGGTCAAACAGGGCACCAAAATCTGAGCCCGCTTTGACAAGGCCAGCCCTGGGAAAGCGTGCGCGCAGCTCACCTTCGCCTTCGCCGAAGGACAGGCAGCACACGCCTTTTTCGGTCGCTGCAACCAGCATATCGCCAACAGAGGTTGGAATCACGCTCCAATGGATGGTCCGGCCCGCGCCGCCGTTCTTCCAATCGCTCGCTGTCATGCCCAACCTCCCTTTCGTATCGTCGTAAAAACGTGATGGGGCCGAATAGCCGGCCTCATACAATGCATCAGTAACGCTTGCCCCGCTTTCCATTGCCCCGTCCAGCGCCTTTCGCACCCGTTCTTCGCGCAAAGCTCTGGCAAAGGCTGCGGGGGAAAGACCGACTGTACGTTTGAACAGTCGTTGGAAATGGGTGGAGGAATATCCGGTGAGATCTGCAAGCTGATCAAGCGTCTTTGCACCCTCGCTGCGGATGGCTGAGATTGCCGCCAGCACGCAGGCCTCTTCCGCGCTTTGCGTGTTGGGGGAGCAGCGCTTGCAGGCGCGCAAACCCGCTGCTTCGGCCTCAGCTGATGTAGCGTAAAACCGCACATTCTTGCGGTAAGGCGCGCGCGCCGGGCAGCTGGGGCGGCAGTAAATTCCGGTCGAATGCACGCCAGTGACGAAGGCTCCGTCATAGCGCCGGTCCTTGGCCAATGCGATCTGCCAACGCTGATCGTCGGTAAGCGATTGCGGAGAGGATTGGGCATTTGTCATTCCAAGCTTTTGCCACAGCAACGCCGCAAACGCATCCCGCGCCTTGCGCTCAATGTGGATCGGTTCATTGCCATGCAATGCAAGTTGGGCAAATATACCACATGGATTGGCAAGCTCTCATTCTAACCGGCGCAGCGATTGCGGGGCTAGCTGCTGCAAGCGCTGCAGCCGACACCGGCGTCGGAAACAGGAACGGGGACGCAGCGAAGGGTTCGCTAGAGCGGCAATGCCAAGCAGCCGAAAAAACCGCGCCAGAAGCATGCGCCTGCATGATCGAGGCAGGGCGAGAATTTGGTCTCTCCAATGCGCAAATCGCTGGAACTTTGTTTGGCGCAGCGACAGAGGAACCCATCGCTCCCGCTGACAGAGGGCGGCTGCGACGCGCGCGGTATGAATGTGTCAGAGAGACAATGCAGGCCCGGTTGTTGGGAGAAGGAGGCGCTCAAGCCCAAAACCCTGCGTCCGATGGTACTTACACAGCCCGGCCCATTCGCGGTCAGCCACTCCCATCGGACCAATATCTCGGTCAGGCTCCCGACGTTGGCACTGATGAAATGGAGGAAACCCCATCCGACGACGGCCCTTGCACGGCCTGTGAACGCTGATCGTTAGCGACTAAGCGTTCAAAATACGCCTTGCGCGAGTGCTAGGCAATTAAACTCCCTATCAAGACCTCATATTCCATAATGCTCAGATCGTAACTCCGGTTATAGAGTGATCATGTTTTCTGATTCCCACTTTTCCTCTGTTCGCGCCTTCATGGCGGCCTTTGCCACTCTGACGCTCGCCATATTGGCTGCACCTGCCGCCGCCGATACGGGCGATATTGATGCGGCGGCGCGCGGGGTTGTGCGGGTCGTTTTAATCGATAGCAGCGGCGATGAAGTCGTCCCTGTTACCCATGGCAGCGGCTTTGCCGTCACGTCGACGATGATTGTCACCAACGCGCATGTGATCAGGGAAGCGCTGGTTGATGACACATTGCGCATTGGGATCGTCCCAAGCGAAGGCGATGCGGGCACATTTGCAGTCCCGGTATCGGTTAGCCCGCGAAATGATCTGGCTTTGCTGGAAATCACAGACGGATCTTTGCGCCTTCCTCCGCTGACAATTGCGGGCGGCGTCAGAGGCGATATGGGAGAAGTCTCCGCGATAGGTTATCCGATGAATGTCGATCTCGCCCAAGGTCTGGAGATTCGTGATATTTTCCGCGCGCAACCTCCGGTAAAGAGCCGAGGATTCCTGTCGGGAGAGCGACCTAGCCGCCAATTTGACACCATCCTCCATACCGCGCCGATTGCGCGCGGGAATTCAGGTGGCCCGTTGCTTGATGGTTGTGGCCGCGTACTGGGAGTCAATTCATTCGGAGCCGATTCCGATGGGTCGGATGCGGAGTTTTATTTTGCGGTGTCTCTGCGCGAATTGCTCCCGTTCTTACGGGAGAATGAAGTCGAACCTGCTGTCAACGCCCTGCCTTGCACCTCGATCGAAGATTTGAACACAGCAGAACGCGCTCGCTTCGATGCCCAGCGCGCTGAAACACAGCAGCGCCTGGATGCGCGTGAAGCAGAATTGCGCGAAGCCCGCGCCAATGCACGGCTTCAAGCGCAGATTGAGGTGCTGGAAGCACGCGATAATGCGATGGCGCTTGCAATGGTGCTACTGCTTATTGGAATCGGATCAGCATATGCTGCAGCGCAATTCCGGATGGATCAGATGGATCGGCCAAAATACCGCAATCGCGCAATGATCGCAGCCGGGATTGCTGGAGCAGCTATAATCGGAACAGCCTTTGTGTGGATCACGCGCCCCGGCTTTAACGAGATCGAGGAACGCGTCGCTGCCATTCTTGTAGAAGAAAACGGTGAGAATCGCGAAGACGGCAGCGGCGATGATCCCGCAATTGGTCTTGCCAGCGACGGAACGCTAATCTGCACGCTGGTGCCAGAACGCAGCCGGATCACTGGTGCACGCACGGATGATGTGGAGTTTGACTGGGCCGCCGATGGTTGCGTCAATGAGCGCACACAATATGGCATGGTGAATGGAGAATGGACGCGCATTTTTGTGCCGAGCACCGAAGCTGCGGTATCCGTCAGCACTTACGATCCTAGCACGCAAACATACCAGACCGATCGGTTCCTATTGAGCCGCTCAGATATGGAAGCCGCACGCGAAGCGCGCCGCCAATATGATCCGCCCGCCTGCGGCGTTTCCGATGCGCAGATGACTTTGGGCGAACAACAATCCGCCCTGCTCGCTCTTTTGCCAGACCGCCCGAACGAACGGCTCGTCTATTCATGCGAAACAAAGCGCGCCGGAGTGGTTGGAGGCGAGGAATGAACGAGAGCTATCTGCACGCAACGATTGCGGCGACAGCAGGGGCTGCGACGCTCAATCTCCGCGAGCGTCGCAGCCATTTTTAGGTTAAATACTAACGTGAATTATCAAGCAGCCAGAGGTTCGCCCGACAATGTGATGCGGTGCATCTCGCGCGCATGGCCATGATAATCATTCATCGCATTGTGCCAGCTGGTGCGGTTATCCCAGATCGCCACGGTGCCGGGTTTCCATTGCAGACGGCACTGATTGTCGTCGATTAGAGCAGCGGTTAAAAGTTGCCCCAATAGCGGCAAGCTCTCTTCACGGGTTTGACCGACAAAGTTGATGGTGAAGCCGCTATTTACATATAGCAGTTTGCGGCCAGTCTTTGGGTGACGGATCACAACAGGATGAACTGCACCGGTTTTCAAATTTTGCCCGCGCAGCTTTTCGCCCATATCGGTCTGAGCGTATAGGCCGCCTTCTTCATAGACATGGTCAGCTGTGTGATACGCTTCCAGCCCTTCGATCTGCGCTTTTAGTTCATCGGATAGAGCATCATAGGCCGCGCCCATATGCGCCCACATCGTGTCGCCGCCCTTTGGTGGCAGCACGCGTGCGACCAGAACCGAACCCATTGCCGGAATTTGATCATAGGAATGATCGGTGTGCCACGCGCCGCCGATATTGGTCTGTTGATCTGGCTCTTTCTTCACCACGGCGATTTCGTTGAAATCCTCTTGCAGTGGAAAATAGTTGTTTACATCAATCCCGCCCCAGCGTTTGCCGAATGTGATGTGATCTTCGGGGGAGAATTCCTGATCACGAAAAACCGCGACACCATGTTCATAGATAGCGTTGCGGATATCATCCATCTCTGCATCGCTGCATTGGGCCAGTGATATTCCGGAGATTTCCACTCCACATTTGGGTGCCATCGGTGATACTTTCATGATTCGCCTCCGATTATTGACCTACTTACCGTTCGGTAGGTTGTATACCAATTGTCGTGTTCAAGCGCAAGCCTAAATGAGACTATGTAACTTCACCAACCTGTCTGACAGCTCCTCAGGGTGCGAACAAAAACGATTCATCTTTCCACCCGGCTTGCGGAATCAAAAACGAATTGCTAGGCGCGCGCCAGCTATCGGACAGGTGCCCCTCACGCATCAACCGCCGATATGCTGTATCGTTATTCTTCACTCCTCCGAGAGGACAAACAGCGCGTGGATATTTCCGCCGGTATTCAGGCTAGCCTCGCAGGGCGCTATGCCTCGGCCCTATTCGAACTGGCCAGCGAGGGCGGCAGCGTTTCTGCTGTCGAATCTGATCTCGAAACGCTTGGCTCTGCGCTGAGCGAATCCGATGATCTGCGTTTGGCCACCACCAACCCGCAACTTTCGCGCGACGAGCAGGCGCAAGCCATCGCCGCTGTTACGAAACATTTGGGTCTTGCTGAACTGACCATCAATTTCATGGGTGTGCTGGCTGGCAATCGCCGCTTGCACAAACTCACGGATATGATCGCCGCGTTTAAAGCGATTGCCGCTGCCCAGCGCGGCGAAGTCACCGCAACCGTCACCAGCGCGCATCCGCTCAGCGATGATCAGATTGCGACGCTCAAAACCAAATTGACCGCCCGCGAGGGCCGTACCGTTATGCTTTCGGCTGATGTCGATCCTGACCTGTTAGGCGGGCTTGTCGTCACCATTGGATCGCAGCGCATTGATGCCTCGATCCGCACCCGTCTCAACTCGCTTTCCCAGGCCATGAAGGCTTAAAGGACTACAATCATGGAAATCCGCGCAGCAGAAATCTCGAAGGTCATCAAAGACCAAATCGCCAATTTCGGCACCGAAGCTCAAGTGAGCGAAGTCGGCACTGTATTGAGCGTGGGTGACGGTATCGCCCGCATCCACGGCCTTGATCAAGTGCAGGCTGGTGAGATGGTCGAATTCGCCAACGGCGTTCAAGGCATGGCTTTGAACCTGGAAAGTGACAATGTCGGCGTCGTGATTTTTGGCTCTGATGCTGAAATTAAAGAAGGCGACACCGTCAAGCGGACCGAAACCATTGTGGACGTTCCCGTTGGTAAGGGCCTGCTAGGCCGCGTTGTTGACGCGCTGGGCAACCCAATTGACGGCAAAGGCCCGATTGAAACGACTGAGCGCAGCCGCGTTGAAGTCAAAGCGCCGGGCATTATCCCGCGCGAATCTGTTAGCGAACCTGTGCAGTCTGGCCTCAAGGCCATTGACGCTCTTGTTCCTGTTGGCCGCGGCCAGCGCGAATTGATCATTGGTGACCGCCAGACCGGTAAAACCGCAGTCGCCATCGACACCTTCATCAACCAACGCGAAGCGCACAAGGGCGATGACGAAAAGCAGAAACTGTTCTGCGTCTATGTCGCCGTTGGTCAGAAACGTTCGACCGTTGCTCAAATCGTGAAGCAGCTCGAAGAAAACGGCGCGATGGAATATTCCATCGTTGTCGCCGCGACCGCTTCTGAGCCGGCTCCACTGCAATATCTCGCGCCCTATACCGGCTGCGCGATGGGCGAATATTTCCGCGATAACGGCATGCACGCCGTTATCGTATATGACGATCTTTCAAAGCAAGCCGTTGCTTACCGTCAGATGTCACTTCTGCTGCGTCGTCCTCCAGGCCGTGAAGCCTATCCGGGTGACGTCTTCTATCTTCACTCACGTTTGCTTGAACGTGCCGCAAAGATGAATGAAGCCGAAGGTCATGGCTCTCTCACCGCTCTGCCAATCATTGAAACACAAGCAGGCGACGTGTCGGCCTATATTCCAACCAACGTGATTTCGATCACCGATGGTCAGATCTTCCTTGAAACCGATCTGTTCTATCAGGGCATCCGTCCCGCAATTAACGTAGGTCTTTCGGTTAGCCGTGTTGGCGGCGCGGCTCAAACAAAGGCGATGAAGAAAGTTTCTGGCTCGATGAAGCTCGACCTTGCGCAGTACCGCGAAATGGCGGCATTTGCGCAGTTCGGATCGGACCTCGATGCCTCGACACAAAAACTGCTCAATCGCGGTGCACGCCTGACTGAACTGCTGAAACAGCCTCAGTTCGCGCCAATGCCGTTTGAAGAACAGACAGTGTCGATCTTCGCTGGCACCAACGGCTATATCGACGAAGTCGCTGTAGAGCGTGTTGGTGAGTATGAAGAGCAAATGCTCGCCTTCATGCGCAGCGAACATGCTGACGTGCTGGGCGATATTCGCTCATCCAAGAAGTTTGAAGGCGATGTCAAAGATCGCACCGTCGCGGCTCTCGAAGCTTTTGCCAAACAGTTCGCCTAAAGGAACGCCTCAGTGGCTTCATTAAAAGAACTTAAGGATCGGATCGGGTCGGTTAAATCGACTCAGAAGATCACCAAGGCCAAACAGATGGTTGCCGCGGCGAAGCTTCGCCGTGCGCAGGCTGCTGCCGAGGCGGGTCGTCCCTATGCGGAACGTCTGGGTGCTGTAATGGCGGCACTGGCGGGCAAGGTTTCGGGAAATAATGCCCCGAAGCTGCTAGCAGGCAATGGCTCTGACAAACGCAATCTCCTTGTCTTGGTCAACACGGATAAGGGTCTGTGCGGCGGTTTGAACTCAAACCTCGTCAAAGCTGCCAAGCTGAAAGCGACCGAATTGCTCGCCGAAGGCAAAGAGGTCGAATTCTACCTCGTGGGCAAAAAAGGCCGGGCGCCAATCAAGCGTGAGTTTGCCAGCATGATCGGCGGCGGGTTCGACACATCAACCGTGAAGACCCCTGGTTTCGAAGAAGCCGACGGGATTGCTGCGGAGCTCATTGGCATGTTCGCCGATGACAAGTTTGACATCGCTCACCTGATCTACCCGACCTTCCAATCAGCTCTGGTCCAAAACCCGACTGTAAATCAGCTCATCCCCGTCCCCTCACCAGAGGCTTCGGATGATAGCGGGGCTGTTGTCGAATATGAGCCAGGTGAAGAAGAAATCCTCGAAGAGCTTTTACCGCGCTACGTGAAAACGCAGCTGTTCGGCGCTCTTCTGGAACGTGAGGCATCGGAGCAAGGCGCTTCGATGACTGCGATGGATAACGCCACGCGCAATGCGGGCGACCTCATCAAAGACCTCAACATAGAATATAACCGCCGTCGTCAGGCTGCGATTACCACCGAACTTATCGAAATCATTGCTGGCGCGGAAGCGCTTTAGCATCACCATAAACGTTGGCGCAGAAGCGCTCTAAAGCAAGGCTAAGGAAAAACCATGGCTACCGCACCCGTACTTAACCAGACCACCAATGGCACGATCAGCCAGGTCATCGGCGCTGTCGTCGACGTGCAGTTCCCCGACGAACTGCCCGCGATCCTTTCTGCGCTGGAGACCAAGAACAACGGCAAGACGCTCGTTCTCGAAGTTGCTCAACACCTTGGTGAAAACACCGTTCGCACCATCGCGATGGACGCCACCGAGGGCCTCGTTCGCGGCGCTGAAGTGATCGCAACTGGCGCACAAATTTCTGTGCCTGTTGGTCCCATGACGCTGGGCCGTATCATGAATGTGATCGGTGAGCCGATTGATGAACTTGGCCCAGTTGGCGCTGCCAAGACCATGCCAATCCACGCCGAAGCCCCTGCCTTCGTCGACCAATCGACCGAGGCGGCCATTCTGGTCACCGGGATCAAGGTGATCGACCTTCTCGCCCCTTATGCAAAAGGCGGTAAGATTGGCCTGTTCGGCGGCGCTGGCGTGGGTAAGACTGTTCTTATTCAAGAACTCATCAACAACATCGCCAAAGGTCACGGAGGCGTGTCGGTCTTTGCTGGCGTGGGTGAGCGTACCCGCGAAGGTAACGATCTCTATCACGAGTTCCTCGACGCAGAAGTTATCAAGAAAGACGCGAACGGCGTCGCAACGCCTGAAGGTTCGAAAGTGGCGCTGGTCTTCGGTCAGATGAACGAACCTCCTGGTGCGCGTGCCCGTGTTGCTCTGTCGGGTCTGACCATGGCAGAATATTTCCGCGATGAAGAAGGCCAAGACGTTCTGTTCTTCGTCGACAACATCTTCCGCTTTACGCAGGCCGGTTCCGAAGTGTCCGCTCTGCTGGGCCGTATTCCTTCGGCGGTGGGCTATCAGCCGACCTTGTCGACCGACATGGGGAACCTTCAAGAACGTATTACTTCGACCAACAAGGGTTCGATCACTTCGGTTCAGGCCATCTACGTGCCTGCCGATGACCTTACCGACCCTGCACCAGCCACATCGTTTGCTCACCTTGATGCAACGACCACGCTGAACCGCGCAATTTCGGAGCTGGGCATCTATCCAGCGGTTGATCCGCTCGATTCCACCAGCCGCGTTCTTGAACCACGCGTTGTTGGCCAAGAGCATTACGAAACCGCTCGTAAAGTTCAGGAGACTTTGCAGAAGTATAAATCGTTGCAAGACATTATCGCCATTCTCGGCATGGATGAACTCTCCGAAGAAGATAAGCTCACCGTGGCGCGTGCGCGTAAGATCCAAAAATTCCTTTCGCAGCCATTCCACGTTGCCGAAGTCTTCACCGGCATCAGCGGGATCTTCGTCCAACTCGAAGACACTGTGAAATCGTTCAAGGCCGTGGTCGAAGGCGAATATGATCACCTTCCCGAGCAAGCCTTCTATATGGTCGGCGGCATCGAAGACGTAGTCAAAAAGGCCGCTGAAATGGCTGAGGACGCGTAAGGCGGTCGGTGCTTTCACTATTTTCGAAGTTTAGGCGTAAAGGGCCGACCGTCGGAGAGCCGCTCGATCATATCGAACGTCTATTATTTGAAGCCGCGCCTCTTCTTTTCGAGAATCGACTTAGTTTTGATTGTGATTCTGGTTGGTCACATTTTGGCTATTATCTGGGACCCGATGGACCGAACGGGGAAGCAGAAATTGTCAAACAAAGAGAGTATTCGATTTTCGGAAAAGGTGGCTCAGAAAAGACACCTGTCCATATCGTCTATCGCGGCATAGTGTCGGACCAAATCTTTGAACGGTTATTGGCGCGACTTTGCCAACGCGATTTTGCGTTCGTAAATGGTGATAGGAAAGACGCGAACTCTGTTTATGAACAGCAAACGCTTGCGAAAGAAGGCAGTGAGGTTGCAGTCATCAGCATTTTTCGGTCACTCGTTGGCCAACCCATGTCGTTTTCAGTTTCGGCGATGCCTGCAATCGTGACAGAAGAAGAATAGGAACAACTGATGCCACTTCACTTTGAACTCGTAACCCCGGCGCGGCAGGTCCGCAGCGAAGACGTCCATATGGTCGTCGTACCCGGCTCCGAAGGCGAATTCGGTGTGCTCGAAGGCCATGCGCCTTTCATGAGCACGATCCGTGACGGCGCCGTACAGGTTTACAAGACCGAAGGCGGCGAGCCGGAACTGATCGAAGTCAAAGGCGGCTTTGCTGAAGTGGGTGAGAATGGTCTGACCGTTCTGGCGGAGCACATCGAAGCCTAATCTGGCTTGCATAAGAGGGCGGCCTAATGGTCGCCCTTTTTCTTATGAAAGTTCTTATTTCCTAGAATCTAGGCAGCCCATTTCTCTAAACTTGACTCGTTTCGAAAGAAATGGCTTCATCTGCCTAGGGGGAATGAACAGCGCACGATGGAGTTTACTGAAAAACAGGAAAAAGCTCTGCGCCGCTATTCGGGCCAAGGCTATGCCGACATCAATGAAACTTTGCGCGAGGGGTTTCTTGAAAACTCTACATTACGCGAAGAAATTGCAGCAATTGACAGTGCAATTGACGAAGCCCGATGCGACACCATATTGATTGTGTTTCGAGGCATCGGTCAAGAATATGCGGATGCTTTGAAGCAACGTCGATTGCGCAAAGGAGACGTTATCGAAGACGCGGCCTATTTGAGCACTTCAACGAAGCAAGAAATTGCGAAGAGGTTTCAAGCTTTTGAGCCCCCCGGCCTCATTCTCAGGATAACTATACCCAAAGGTGCGCCCGCCTTATCGCTCAAGCCGCTCTCAGACTATCCTGACGAGGATGAATGGCTTCTTCCGCGTAATACTAGGCTAAGGGTTACCGGATATGATAGAGTCAATAGAACATTAGAAGTGGAGACGATGTGACCGACGCACGACGACACAAACGCTTTTATTCCAAAGACTTGAAAGGGATTACCCTTGATCAGTCTGGCGGAGAGGGTGACGCGCTTTTCAGCGAAGAAGCGGATGATGCATCATCAAATGCTGATTTACGTATGCAATATGTTATTAAATATGTGACTGAAAATACTGATCTGTCTCCGAAAAAAGCGGATGTTCTGGCTAGAGAGATTTTTGATCAAATCACACTCGCTCTAAAGAAGGGTGAAGACGTTAAGATTCCGAAATTCGGAACGTTTACAAAAGTTTCTTTGCAGGGACGGCCCGGTAGACACCCTAGGACTGGCAAGGCAATTTCCATACCTGCCCACACTCAACCTCGTTTTAAAGCGAGCAAGAAATTGCGCGACGCATTGAACTGATCGACGCGCCGAATGCCTATTCTTGAGCAGCTAGGTACGGTATCGGTTCAGTTTTCGCGCGTTCTTCCCAATGTCACGAAAAGCAAGCAATTTCCGCTTCACATTGCGCGGAGTTTGCACCAATCGTGTGCGCAACACCATACTAAGGAGAGGAATTTTGAAACTTGTCTCAACGTTCGCATTGGCTGCTGTCATGACGATCGGCGCAGCGACCACGGCCAACGCAGATGGCGACACTGGCGTCCCCGGCCCTGATCAAGACCCCTTTATCTGGCTGGAAGAGGCCCGCAGTGATGAAGCACTGGAATGGGTGACGAAAGAGAACGAACGGACGTTAGGCGTTCTCGAGGCGGACCCGCGCTTTGAAGAGTTAAAGGCCGAAGCTCTCGCCATTTTCGACAGCGAAGATCGCATTCCGTTTGTAAGCTTCCGCCCTGACGGATTGTACAATTTCTGGCAGGATAAGGATAATCCAAAGGGACTGCTGCGCCGGACCACGCTTGAAAGCTATCAGACCGATGCGCCGGACTGGGAAATTGTGCTCGACGTAGACGCGCTTGCCGCAGCTGATGGCAAGGAATGGGTCTTTAAAGGTTCGACTTGCCTGCCCCCTGCGCGCAACAAATGCATGATCGCGCTGTCTGATGGCGGTGAAGACGCCACAATCATGCGCGAATTTGATATGACGACTAAGACCTTTGTTGACGGCGGTTTTGAGCTTTCGAACAAAAGCCAAGGCGGCATCAGTTGGATCGATGAAGACACATTGCTGGTGGGCCGCGATTTTGGCGAGGGCACGCTGACGGACAGCGAATACCCCTTCACATCGCGTATCTGGCGACGCGGCACGGATATTGCCGACGCAGTAGAATTATTCCGCGGTGAAACGAGCGATGTCTGGGCCGGCGCAAGCTTGCTGCGCGATGCCGCCGGCGAAATTCAGGCGATGACCGCATTTCGCGGCGTTAGCTTCCATGAACGCGAGTATTTCGTCTCAATCGACAGCAATTGGGTCAATCTCGACATCCCCAAAAAGGCATCGCCCTATGGCATTGTCGATGGTCACCTACTCTATTCGACCGATGTTGATTGGGAAGTGGATGGGCAGACATTTCCCGCTGATAGCTTGATTGCGGTTGATCTGGAAGAATGGAAAGCGGACCCCAACGGCGCGGCCAAGACACTTGTTTGGGCTCCAGAAGAACGCCAGACAAAGCGGGGCGGATCAATCACCGGCAATGCGCTGTTCGTCACACTGCTCGACAATGTCGTGGGCAAGGTGCTGCAGTTCAACTTTGTAGATGGCGAGTGGGTGAGCGAACAGGTCAACCTGCCCGACAATGCCACACTTGGGATTGCGGCCAGCTCCAACGAAACCGACCAGATCATGTTCACGGTCACCGACTTCCTCAATCCGACGACGCTCTATTACTCGGATGGCAGTGGTGATCCGCAAGTGCTGAAGACCTCCCCTTCGCGGTTTGACGCCGCCGGAATGGAGGTTGAGCAACTCGAAGCGACCAGCGCCGATGGGACCAAAATCCCCTATTTCATCGTCAAGCCTGCGGGTATGGAGATGGACGGCGAAACAGCCGTGCTGATGAGCGGCTATGGCGGGTTTCAGGTCCCTCGTCTGCCCAGCTATCTGGATTCCACAGGCAAGCTGTGGATGGAGCGCGGTGGCGCCTATGTGCTTGCCAATTTACGCGGCGGGGGCGAATTTGGTCCCGGCTGGCATCAGACCGCGATCCGCGAGAATAAACAGCGCACGTGGGACGATTTTATTGCCGTGGGGGAAGATTTGGTTGAGCGCGGCTTCACCAGTCCAGACCACCTGGGCATTCAGGGCGGAAGCCAGGGCGGACTGTTAGTCGGCACCGCCTTTACCCAGCGACCAGACCTGTTTGGCGCTGCGATTGTGCAGATCCCGCTGTTTGATATGCTGCGTTATCACCTGATTGGGCGCGGTGCTTCATGGATCGGCGAATATGGCGATCCCCGTATTCCTGAGCAACGCGCCTGGATTCAGGGATATTCCCCGTATCAGATGCTTCAGGAAGGCGTGGATTACCCCACCCCGTTCCTATGGGCATCAACCGCCGATGACCGCACGCATCCTGCTCATGCTCGCAAAGGAGCCGCTCGGCTCGCGCAATTGGGTCAACCTTATTTCTACTATGAAGATATGACCGGTGGACATTCGGGCGGCGTCGATAATGATCAACGCGCGAAACTTCAGGCGCTGCAATACATTTATCTTATGCAGCAATTGATGGATGATTCAGCGACTGAGTAGGCTGAATTGGCCAGACGAATTCGGTCAAAGACTCGGACAAAGAACTGGGCGGCTTCTTTCGGGAGGCCGCCTTTTTCGTAAGTTTTACCGTTAGTTGTAAAAACGTTCGACAGTTTCGGCTCGATTCGTCGCAATCCAGCCACGTAGGGCGTCCTCAACACCAAATTAACCTTGATTGGTAGGCCCGCATTAAGTCTGGGGACGTCTTCTCTTTCTCAACAGGGACACAAAGGAGACGAAAATGGCTTACCCCCGCGATGTTTCGATCGCCGATGCAATCAAGGTCTATGGCTTACCCAAGAGCCATAAAGTGCATTGGTCTGCTACACGAAAAGCCGATGTGGTCCGTGCTGTGCACGACCGCGCGATCAGCTTCCACGAAGCGCGATCACGCTATCTGCTTAGCCGCAGCGAATTTGAACAATGGGAACGCGAATATTCGGCCAGTCACAATGTTCGCTCATTTTCCTTGGAAGACGCTTAGGCCTAGCCATCAACTAGTCGCCGAGTAAGGGAAGCACACAGGTCCTATCCCGTGCCCCCAAGCGCACCCTATGCCCCTTTGCTCGGCGGCATACATAGCAATGCGACAGTGACTACCTCATTATTTTTTGCTCTTTGCCGCTGCTTTCTTCTTTTTCATCGTGTCGTGAAAGCGGTCAGCCCAGCCTTGCTTCACCAACTGTTCTGCGCGGACCATGCGCAATTCGCCAGCGCCCACATCACGGCTGACAGTGGAGCCTGCGGCAACGATGGCGTCGGCTCCGATTGTGACAGGAGCAACGAGGGCGGAGTTTGATCCGATGAACGCCCGCTCCCCAATCGTAGTGGGATATTTGAAATAGCCATCATAATTGCAGGTGATAGTGCCCGCGCCGATATTGGCATTCGCGCCGACTGTTGCATCGCCGATATACGACAGGTGACTGGCTTTCGCGCCTCTGCCCAAAGTCGCGTTCTTCATCTCAACAAAATTGCCGACAAAGCTGTTTTCTTCCAGAACAGTTCCGGGCCGTAGGCGTGCAAACGGGCCGACTTGAACGCCGCTGGCGAGGGTCGCGCCCTCCAGATGCGTGTAGGCTTTGATATGGACGCCGTCCGCGACGGTTACGCCGGGGCCAAACACAACATGCGGCTCCACGGTAACATCGCGGCCCAGAACAGTGTCATGGCTAAAAAACACGGTATCGGGGGCCTTAAGGGTGGCACCATCCGCCATCGCCTGTTCACGCCGCTCTGCTTGCCAGCGCTGTTCTGCTCCGGCGAGTTCGGCGCGGCTGTTGATTCCGGCAACCTCATCTGCATCGCATTCAACCACCTCAACGTGGTCTCCGCGAGCGATGGCTCCCGTTGCGACATCGGGGAGGTAATATTCGCCCTGCGCATTGTTGTTATCCACCGCATCGAGCAGCGGCCACATATCGTCCGAATGCGCGACAATCAAACCTGAATTACACAGGTTCACTGCGCGCTCTGCCTCGCTCGCATCCTTATACTCAACCATCTTGACGACAGTTCCATCAGCTTCCGCGATAATCCGCCCATAGGCGAGTGGATCGGTAGGACGGAAACCGAGCACTGCGACTTTCGCCCCGCATCTCAATGCATCGGTCAGTTTGCTCACCGTTGCGGCACGCACCATTGGCACGTCGCCAAATGTCACCAGGATATTGCCGGTAAATCCCGCCAGCGCCTCTTTTGCCTGCAAAGCCGCATGCGCCGTTCCGTACTGCGGGTCTTGCAAAGCAGAGACGACATCGCGGCCCTTAAGCGCCCCATCCAACTGCTCGCGCCGGTCGCCCACAACAACAACGGTGCGCTGCGGCTGCAATTCGGCGAAGCTGTCGAGCAGGTGCAGAAGCATCGACTTGCCTGCGATGGGGTGGAGCACCTTGTGCAAGTTACTCTTCATACGGGTGCCCTTGCCCGCGGCAAGGATAATGGCAGCAAAGTCGGTCATGCGGCGTCCTATAGCACTGATTTTTCGTTGCGTGTGCGATTGCCACCAAATGCTTGCAGATTGAAGAACCTTCCTCCACTCAAAACCAATATGACTGATTTTCCCTTCGATGCTGTGGGTTTCGACCTCGACGGCACATTGCTCGATACGTTCCGCGATTTGGGCGCGGCAGTGAACCATGCTCTGGAACTGGGCGGCTTTGATCCGGTGCCGATTGGGGCCAGCAAAGACCTCATCGGCGGCGGGGCAAAAATCATGCTCGCGCAGGCCGTCGATGCGCAAGGCGGAATGCCGGATGAAGATTTTCGCAAGCTCTACAAAAAGATGCTCGGATACTATTCTGAGCACAATGCAGTGCATTCTGCCCCCTACCCCCATGCCCGCGAAGTTGTGGCAGAACTGTCCGCGCGCGGTGTAAAAGTCGCGGTGGTGACCAATAAATTTGAGGAATTCGCCCACTCAATCCTAACTCAACTCGACTTTATCGCCCCGTTTGAAACGGTGATCGGCGGGGATTCGATGGGCAAAGGCGCCAATGGCAAATATTTGTCCAAGCCCCATCCCCAACCAGTGATTGAGGCGCAAAAGCGTTGCGGAGGCGGCACCTTCGCCTTTGTCGGAGACAGCACTTACGACGTTAAAGCCGCGCACGGAGCCGGTGTTCCGGTCATTGCGGCGGCTTATGGTTATTGCGATAAACCGCCGTATGAATTGGGCGGCGATGCGGTGATCGATTCGCTAGACGGCCTGATTTCTGCCTTAGAAGGACTGTAGGAGCCAATCCCAACCCTACGGCATCGCGGGTTGGGACATCCCCCTGTTGCAACGCGGCAGAGAAAGTGCCACCCAGCGCCCGCACAAGAGTTTACGCGCGCGTAAAGCGTGCCCCCTAGACCAAGAAATAACGCACGGAAGGATTATTACCCATGAGCATTAGCTTCAAAGACAAGGTCGCCATCGTCACCGGCGCAGGCGGCGGTCTGGGCCGCGCCTATGCGATTGAACTCGCAAAGCGCGGCGCAAAGGTGGTCGTCAACGACCTTGGCGGAGCGCGCGATGGCACGGGCACTTCGGATGCAGCGGCTGAAGTCGTTGCTGAAATCGAAGCGGCTGGCGGCGAAGCAATCGCAAATGGCGGCAGTGTCACCGAATATGACCAGATGGAAAAGATGGTCGCCGACACCAAGCAAAAATGGGGCGGCGTGCATGTCCTAATCAACAATGCTGGGATCCTGCGCGACAAGACGTTCCACAAAATGACCCCGGAAGATTTTGAGCTGGTGCTCAAAGTTCACCTCACCGGGTCGGCATTCGTAACCAAGGCATGCTGGGAAACTTTCCGCGAGCAGGCCTATGGCCGCGTTCTAATGACCGCTTCGTCGACCGGCCTGTTCGGCAATTTCGGCCAGGCGAACTACGGCGCAGCCAAGCTTGGCCTCGCTGGCCTGACCAAGACACTTCAGCTCGAAGGCGCGAAATACAACATCCGTTGCAACTCGCTGTCACCTGTTGCTGGCACGCGCATGACCGAAGACCTCTTCCCCGAAGAAGCCTTCAAGTTATTCGCCCCTGAAAACGTTGTTCCGGCCGCTCTCTATCTGGTCAGCGAAGATGCGCCGACCAATTCCATCGTTGGGGCGGGCGCAGGCGGTTTCCACTCTTCATGGGTGGTAATGAATGACGCAGTGTGGCTGCCCGATGGTGAGCGTACCGTCGAAGGCTTTGCGGATCGCTGGGACGACATCAATTCCTTCAGCAACCTCGTTGCCCCGCAATCGGGCAGCGAACAATCAGGCGCAATCCTGACCGCGATGCAAAAGGTAACCGGCACTGGACCATCCAGCACACGGGGATAAGCCAAGGTAAAAAAGACGCCTGTTTTCAATTCAGGCTTGCAATTTCACGGCCCTCACGCAGAAATGCATGAGGGCCGTTTGCATTGGGGTAGAGCGGCCAAACGGGGTCCAATTCCATGCAAGCGGAAAATCTGCGAATACCTGCGCTTATCGTAACTATCTTCGCCTGGGCAGTTTTGGCCTTCGGGCTGATTTCAGCTTTAGCTATGACGGTTTGGCTGGTCAGCTATTCGCAATTGACAGAATCGGCGGTCATTTTGGCCATTGCAGGATTGGCTTCCTCGGTTGGTAATCTGGCATTCTTGACCTCAATCATTGCGGTCATGATCTGGATATATAAAGCGAACGCGAACCTTCATCAGGCCGGCATCGTAGGCCTCAACTTCACGCCCGCATGGGCAACCTTCAGCTTCCTCGTTCCGATAATGAACCTGTTCGTGCCGTATCAGGCCATGCGAGAACTCGCCAATCGCAGCGCGGGCGAGCCAGAGGAATTGGCTGCCGCTGATGTTGACGAAGTCTTTAGCTGGTGGGGCTGCTGGATCGGCTCGCTCGTGGTGGGAATGTGCGTACTATACACGATGGTCGTCGAACTGATCCCATTCGTCTTTGTAACCACGCCATTTTGGGCGACGCAGGTGTTGATCATTCTGAACAACGTCCTGACTGCTGGCGCAGCGTTCTTCTTGATCAAACTGGTCAAACTTATCACCCAAAGTCAGAGAGATGGCGCGAGCGCTGTTGGAACGTTTGAGTGACGCGAAATGCGAGGCGTATTGACACAGCAATACACCCCACCTAGTTTCCCTGGCAACTGGGAGAGCTGAGCTATGTACAGCGAAGAAGATATCAATTCCGCCGTCGCCGCAGGGGCCATGAGCGCAGAGGCAGCCGCAGAATTCCGCTCTCACATGAGCAAAATTCGCGAATTACCCCGCGGATCGGAAGAGAACTTTCGACTGATCAACAGTTTCAACGATATCTTCGTCACTATTGGGACGATCATCTTGCTTCTCGCCGTTGGTGCGATCGGTCAGGCGATTGCCGGGGTTTTGGCACCCTTCGACGCATATGATTTCGAAATGACCGACGCCGCAGTAGAAGAATGGCAAACAACTTCGGCGCTTAGAGACTCGCTTCAAATGGCCTTCGCCGGGTTATTTGTTGCCGCAACGGCCTGGCCGCTGGCTGAGTTTTTCACTCGCAGACGCCACATGGCGCTGCCTTCGATCATACTACTGCTCGCATTCGTCGGCGGCACGTTCTTCGCAATGCTCGGCGCAGGTATGGCACTTGTTGTTGATGGGAATGACACGATCGGTGCGCTGACGCTCTCATTGGCCGCGCTCGTCTCTGCTGCTGGAGCTTATATCCACTGGCGCCGGTTTATGGTGCCCATCACCGTTGCCGCTGGCGCAGCAGGTGTTGCCGGAACAATCATTGGATTGATCGTCGCTGCTATCGGACCAGAAAATATGGTGCCTGACATCATCTTTGGTCTCGTCTTCGTTGCAGGCCTTGTTGTGTGGGCAATAGCGATGCGCTGGGACTTTTCGGACAGGGAGCGGATAACACGGCGGTCTGACGTTGCGTTCTGGCTCCATTTGCTTGCCGCGCCCATGATCGCCCATCCAATATTCGCCATGCTTGGCGTGACAGAGGGTGATAATCTAGGTGTCGGAGCGGCAGTTGGCGTTGTCGCTGTCTATATCGGCTTTGGTCTTGTCGCTTTGGCGATTGACCGCCGTGCCTTGCTGGTTTCTGCATTGGCCTATGTGCTGTTTGCGCTCACATTCCTATTCCGCGAATTTGGCGCGGTGGAATTGAACTTTGCGCTCACAGCATTGGTGATCGGCTCTGCCTTGCTCAGCCTGTCAGCATTCTGGCAGCCCATCCGACGCATGGTGGTGGGGGCGTTGCCGCAGAATTTGCGGGACAGTCTACCGGCAACGGAGAGTGCGATCCGAACCGCAATTGAGCCTAGTGTAGCGTAATCGGGAAGGTCTTAGTCGACCGATTTCACAAGTTTGCGCTCCATCGGCGCGAGGACATTGGAAAGGTCTGATCCGCGTTTGAGCACTTGGCCGTGTTCACCAAACAGCGTGTATATACCTTGCTTGTTTCTCAACGAAGGGCGTTTTTCCACCCGCGCATTGGGGCGTTCTGCGGTGCGACGATAGGCGGCAAAGCTGGCTGCGTGTCTGTCAAAATCCATCGCATAATCGCGCCATTCCCCGGCAGTGACCATGCGGCCATAAAGGTCAAGAATGCGTTGGAGCTCTTGGCGGTCAAAGCCAACTTGACCCGCTCGTTCTTTCGCTGACTTTCCGGGAAATGCGACAACTTTACCGGATTTCGCAGCCCCGATCCCAGAACTCATTAGGCGCTAGTTCCGCTTTTCTTGGAGTGATCAAAGGAATGTTGCTCTGCCTTCCCATCACCAGCACGATCGGCTTTGATTTCGGCAAATTCCGCTCTCAGCGCGGCAAGTTCGCCTTCAAGTTTCTCGATACAGTCGATGCGGTTGCCCTCTGCGTCTTCACATGGGGTGCCGTAAGGGATGAACTCCTTGATCCATTCTTCGGCAGGCACCAGCGTCGATCTGGCCTTGAAACCAACCATCGTTGCTCCGTTGGGTACATCTTCCATCACCACCGCATTGGCACCGATCCGCCCCCGCTCGCCAACGGTTATGGGGCCGATAATCTGAGCGCCCGATCCAACAATCACATTGTCTTCCAAAGTCGGGTGACGTTTACCACCCACGCCATTGGTGGGATTGGTACCGCCCAATGTCACGCATTGATAGATTGTGACGTTATCGCCGATCTCTACCGTTTCTCCAATCACCGTAAAGCCATGATCGATGAAAAAGTTCTTCCCGATTTTAGCACCGGGGTGGATATCAATAGCTGTCAACAACCGGCTGAAATGATTGATAAACCGCGCAAGAAAATACAATTTCGCATTGAACAGCCAATGCGCAATCCGGTGAAACCCCAGCGCCATAACGCCGGGATAAAGCATGATTTCCGCACGCGAACGCGGCGCAGGATCGCGCGCCTTGATCGAGTCCAAATAACTTTTGAGCCGTTCGAGCATTTTCAGATTCTCCCACCAAAACCGGTGAATTGCAATTCCCAGCTACAACAGTTTTTTTTGTTCAGGCCCTTGCAGAGCTTCCAGCGCTGCTCTCCACACTGACATGGTGGCCGGTGCCTGTCGTTCAAGACTGATGCGGTCAATCGCGCTCACCAATGCTTCTAAGCTGGCAAAACTGCGCCGGGTGCGTGGGACGAGATATTCCGATGCCCCTTCAGCAAGAGAGAGCGATCGCGCTTCAGCAAAGGCCTCAATCAGGGAGGCCGCCATCGCATCATCAGGATCATCAATCGCCAATTGCAGCGAACCGCCAAGCCGGGATTTAAGATCAGGCAGGGTGACTTCCCAAGGTGTGCTGTCCGCGATCAACAATAGCGGCTGGCCCGCTCGAGCACCCCCATGCTGCACCGCATTCCAGCGATGGAAGACTTCAGCTTCCTCCATCACATCGGCTCCGTCGATCACTTCGACGCCCTGCGACGCTGCCCAATGTCCAAGAAGTGATTTTCCCGATCTGCCCGGTCCGGTGAGCACCGCTGTGTGAAAGGGCCAAGCGCTCGGATTCTGCAACGCCTCAACCACATGCTGATTCGCCGCGCCAATCACGATACGCCTCGTCTCGCCCGTGTTACCGGGCGCTAGCGGCAGAGCGATTTGAGCGGGTTGGGAAATGGACATCAAGGCGCGCCAGACGTCAGCGCGATATAGCGAGCGCAGTGGCACCTTCGCGTACGGCAAAGCCGCTTGCTCGCAATGCCGCGGCAAGCGCAGACATATCTCCGCCATAGCTGACGCTCATCACGGAGGTGCCTCCCATTGCAGTGCTGGTCACTGCCAATCCGCGCACGCCCTGCAATTGCCGAACGGCAGACAAGGTCGAATCGAATGTCGCCGCGTCTGGTGTTGCGAATTGGACCGTGAAACTGCGCACAATAGCAGGAGTCTGAGCCGGTTGAGCGGTCGGAGCAATAGCAGAAGCCGCATTTGCGGCAGTTGCAGCCGCTGCGGCAGCAGAATCGCGCTCACGGATCGCGCGGCCAATCTGGATCAGGCGTTCAATCGCGGGATCGACCTGACCTGATCCGCCCAAACGCAAGGTTGGATCTGGCTGCAATTTGTCGTCAGCCAGTGCCTGCTCATAAATCCGGTCCATCCTAGTAACGGCTTCGCCCAGCATTTCTGCTAATTGGCCGGGACCATCCGCTTCCATGGTAAAACCTTCCAGCACTTTGCTGTCTGGGCCATAGCGCGCGGTAAATGTCCCTTTGATCGGACCGCCGGGGAATTGGTGCTCCAATCGCGCAATTGGAACCAACGCATCTGCCGCACCATATTGGTCAAGCGTCGTGCGCCACCACGCCCGGCTGCGCCGCCCCGACTGCCCAAAGTTCAGCAGCAGCGAATCGCCGCCCGCTCCGCTGGGTCGGACATAATCGATCCGGCTGGTTCCCGGATTGAAGCTCGCCCAAGCGCGCTGCCACGGATTGCGCACTTCGAACGCAGTGTATGCCCCCGCGCTGGCGGTTACCGGTATCAATAGCATAGGCGCAGACGCGCGCGCGCGCGATGCTCCGCCAAGAAACCGCCCTGCCCGCTGGCGATCAAAGGTGATACCCAATGTCGCGATATAGCGCGTTGGCCCCACACGTTCACGCTGGATCACGATCGCAGAGACCATGCCCGACAATTGTCCATCAGATATTGCGGGCCCACCAACTCGACCCCATGCTTCTCGTTGAGCCTGACGCCATGCCTGATCGCGCGCCTCCATGCCAGAATCGGCGCGCACATCGACTTCGATGCCAACCACTTCGATGTCTGAGCTGGATGCCGTAGGCGCAATGCCCCGGTCGCCCGAAACCTGCGCAAGAACCAGTGCATATCCGCTGCCGAGTAGCACCAGCGCCAGCGAGACTGCGAAAGACCAGCGCGCATAAGCACCCAAGCACGCACCTGATGCGGCGTGTTTGGGGGCACTCAAATCAGGGCCAGAAAGGGTCGAAATAACTGTCATCGGGGAAATCTTGTCGTCCTTTGCCCAATGGCGAGTGGAATTCCAAGCATGAATGGCTAAACACCCCCACATGTCGGATACAAATTCTCCTTACACCTACGCCGATGCAGGCGTTTCTATCGATGCAGGCAATGCTTTGGTGAAAGCCATCGCCCCGCTTGCCAAGGCCACAGCACGGCCTGGTGCGACCAGTGAACTGGGAGGATTCGGCGGGTTTTTTGACCCAAAGGCCGCCGGGTATAAAGACCCATTATTGGTCGCTGCGAATGATGGGGTCGGCACAAAGCTAAAACTCGCCATTGAATATGATCGGCATGACAGCGTCGGCATTGATTTGGTCGCCATGTGCGTCAACGATTTGATCGTGCAAGGCGCAGAGCCATTGTTCTTCCTAGATTATTTCGCCACCGGAAAGCTAGAAAACGGCGTCGCCACCCGAGTCGTTGCCGGAATTGCTGACGGGTGCAAACAGGCGGGATGCGCGCTGATCGGCGGCGAAACGGCCGAAATGCCGGGTATGTATAGCGAAGGCGATTACGACCTCGCCGGATTCTGCGTCGGCGCGGTTGAGCGCGGTGAGCAACTAACCGGGGAAAAGGTCGCTCGGGGTGACGTTCTGCTGGGTCTGGCCAGCTCCGGGGTCCACTCCAACGGATATTCACTGGTTCGAAGACTTGCGACGGACAAGGGTTGGAAACTCGATCGCCCGGCCATGTTTGATTCTGATCGCTTACTGATTGATGCTTTGATTGAACCGACGCGAATCTATGTCGCCAGTTTGCTGCCGGTCATCCGCGATGGGCTGGTCCACGGATTGGCACATATTACCGGCGGCGGATTGCTGGAGAATCTTCCACGTATTCTGCCCAAAGGCGCGCATGCCCATGTGGATGCTGATTTGTGGGATCAGCCGCGTCTGATGGCATTTTTGCAGACGCAGGGTCACATTGAACCGGCTGAAATGGCGCGCACCTTCAATTGCGGTATAGGCATGGTGCTGGCCGTGGCGGAAAACGACGTTGAAGCGGTTACTGAGCGGTTAGAGGCCGCAGGCGAAACCGTTTGCCGCGTTGGCGCGATCGCTGAAGGAGACCGCGGATGCACAGTGCACGGCAGCCGGGGCACATGGTCCGCCACTGAGGAGTGGGAGGCCACACACCTTGGCTAAAGGCGCCAATAACCGAGAAAGCCATGGTATCAAGATCGCCGTCTTCATATCGGGCAGTGGCACCAATATGGCGGCAATCCTCTATGCCAGCAGACTGGCGGATGCGCCGCTTGAAATCGTCCTTGTCGCCAGCAATATCGCCGATGCAGACGGGCTGAAACTGGCCGAACTCGAAGGAATTCCCACCTTCGTCCATTCGCACAAAGGTCACAGTCGCACCGATCACGACGCTGCAATGGAAGCCGCTGCAAAGGATGCCGGCGCGCAGTTTCTGGTCCTTGCCGGATATATGCGGATATTGTCGGATGAATTTGTGCGCCGCTGGGAAGGTCGCATCCTCAACATTCACCCTTCATTACTGCCCAAATATAAGGGGCTCGACACTTTCGCACGTGCCATTGAAGCCGGAGACAACCATGCGGGCGCAAGCGTGCATGTCGTAACGCCGGAGCTGGATGCAGGCGAAGTGTTGGCTCAAGTGCGCGTGACGATTGCGCCGGGCGATACGCCAGAGACATTGGGCGCGCGGGTCAAACTGGCCGAACATCAGCTCTACCCGCGCGCTGTCGCCGATTATGTGTCGCGCGGAACGGACCCTGATTTTCTGTATGCGAAAGTGCGGGAACTGGCGCTCACCCTGCCTGAGACCCATGAGCGCGAGAGCCATGGTTCGCCCGGATTTCGCGTCGGAACAGAAAAAACGGGCAAGTTCTTCGCCCATTTCAGCCAACAGCACCACGGCAGTGAACATATCGCCGTGCTGGTTAAGACGGGCAGCATGGATGAGCTGCTGCACCTCGTCGAAACGCAGCCCGACACTTACTACAAGCCCGCCTATTACGGTGCGAGCGGTTGGATCGGAATCATCCTGAACAATGCCAATGTTGACTGGGATCATGTCGCCCAATGGTTGGGCCGCTCTTGGCGCAGCGTCGCCCCCGTCCGGCTCACCAAATTGCATGACATTGCGGATATGTTTTGATGCCTACCCCTGTTCGCTCGCATCTTCTTGCGCGCGGCAAATGGGCAGAGCGTGCAAATGCTTTTCTTAGCCATGCATGGAATAAAGGATGGCTGCCGACACCGTCGCTCGACCCAGCAGAGCTTTGGGCGTTGGCGAAGAAATCCCATGGTGACGGATTGAAAGCTGCAGAGAATGGAGGCAGAAATCCCGAAGACACCGCCGATTTTCGCGAACGGTTTGAGGCGCTTTGCACAGCAGTAACGCAAGACGCAAAGCTCAATCCGCTGGGCCAAGCGATGGCTTACGGCCAATTGATAAGGGCGTTGCAGAACCGGCTCGCATTCGGCGCGCTCTGGACCAAGCACCCCGTATTGCTGGAGACGCAGCTCGCCCCGCCGATCATCGTCATTGGTCATATGCGCAGCGGGACGACCCGCATTCATAAACTTCTCGCTGCTGACCCTGCCCATTCGCACACACGCTATTGTGATGCCTATCACCCCATCCCATCGCGCCTTGGGTTAAACCGGATCAAGAGTGCGGCAGAACTGGCATTGCTGAGCACGCTCAATCCGTGGTTGCAATCAATTCACCCGATGGCAGCGGGGGCGGTTGAGGAAGAGCTGGCGTGGATTTCAGCAGCGCTCCACCATTCGATCTACGAATCGCAGTGGTATATCCCAAGCTACAGCGCATTCAGCGAAACGCGTGATCCTGCGCCGATTTACCGCGAATTTGCACGAATTTTCCGCACAGATGCGGCGCATCGCGGCAACACGGATCGTCCAAGGGTAATGAAAGTCCCCGCATTTTCAGAGGATTTGGACACGCTTCTTACGCAGTTCCCTGACGCACGGCTGGCCGTGTCTGAACGTGAGGGCGAGGCGGTGCTGCGCAGCGCAGTGTCCCTGGTTGCGAACCAAATGGCCATACAGTCCGATGCCTGCGACCTTGCTCTCATCGAAGCGCAATGGCGGCGCAAACTGGCTTTGCGTGAAGACCGGATGGCGCAGTCGCTGGCACATTGGGGCGGTCTGATTACGCATTTGCAATTTGATGCGCTCAACGCCGATTGGGAACAGGAAATTCGCCGCACCTATTCAGATCTGGAGCTTGATTTGACCCCGCAAGCACTCACCGCGATGCGCGCCATTATGACGGCGAGCGAAAGCGGAAAACACCGTGCCCATGCTGAGCAGCTTGATCGCATCGTCGCGCAAAAGTGAGAATCAGAAAGGGCCGCCCACATGGACGGCCCTTTCAAAACAAATCAGTAATTCAATTAGCCGACGATTTCGTCGTCGCTAAAGAAGAATGCGATTTCGATTGCCGCGTTTTCATCGCTGTCTGAACCGTGGACGGTGTTTTCACCGATCGATAGTGCATGCGCTTTACGGATCGTGCCTTCGGCTGCGTCGGCAGGGTTGGTTGCGCCCATGATGTCGCGGTTGCGCTTCACAGCATCTTCGCCTTCAAGAACCTGCACAACGACAGGTTCGCTCATCATGAATTCGGTCAGTTCACCGAAAAATGGGCGCTCGCTGTGAACAGCGTAAAAACCTTCGGCCTGCTGCTTGCTCATATGAATACGCTTGGATGCGACGACGCGCAGCCCAGCTTCTTCCAGCATTTGCGTGACAGCGCCGGTAAGATTGCGGCGAGTGGCATCAGGCTTGATGATCGAAAAAGTGCGGGTAACCGCCATGATGTGTTCCTTGGATAAAGAGATGCGCGCCAATTGGCGCCGGGGTGATTTCCGGCGCGCCACTACCCTTGGCTGCGCATCAATTCAAGCTTTAGGTCGCATGCATGCCAACAAGGAGCGGTCGCGACGCTGACTAGTTTAGCTTTTCGCCGATAACCAATTGCCCGGTCGTGCCATCCTCAGTCGGATAGGCGGTGATTGAGAATGTCGTGCCAGTTGCGCCCTCTCCGCCCAGCATTCTGCCATCATTGATGCTGGTCTCGATCTGAATTTCAATGCCAGCCGCCTCTGCCTCAGCGCGGTAGAATTCGGCGATTTCTTCGGGGCTTTTGTCGGTTGTAAAAGTTATCAGCGAACCTTTGCCCTCAGCCTGATCGACCACGGTGTTGCTCAGCACTTTCGCGCCGCCAATCAGAGAGAACCCTGCAGGTAGATCAATTGGAACATCGGCGCCCGTGCGCATGGAAACTTCGCCTTCGGGAGTGTCCACTGTCATGCTGGCTTCGCCGCTCGACCGGTCAATAGTGTATTCGCCGGTTTCGCCACCTTCGGTCGCAAACTCGCCTGAACTCTCTGAACCGCATGCTGTGAGAATCAAAGCAGATACGGTTGAAATCCCAATGCCCAAATGTCGCATATTAAATTTTCCCCAATTCGCCCCTGCTCTTAAAATTCATAGAGCCACACAGAAACTACCCAGCAACTTTGACCCATTTTCCGCCGTCCTGGCGGAAAAAGGCGCGCTCCAACCCATCTGTATCATCGAGCGAGCGCCATGTTGCTCGTGCGGCTTCCACTGTTTCGTCGTCAAACAACAGAAAGGCGCGCTCGAATCCGGTATGATCGCGGTATTCGCCATCTGCAAAGATGATGTGACTAGCCGAATTGGCAGACTCTGCGGCATCCGAAAGCAAGATTGGCTGTTTGTCTGCACCGGCACCATCGGCCTCTCCATTGGCAAGGAAGCTTTCTGGCCCTGCCCTCCAAAGCGTGCGCGATATCGCCTCACGCTGGGCCGTGTCATTGCTGACCACCAACAAACGATCGCCGGACCCAACCACGCGCTGAGCGATCAGAGTGACGACCTTTTCAACCGGGTCGCGAGAGAGTTGCCAGAAATCGACTTTCATAATCTATGATTAGCCTTGGCCACCCGCTGCATGAAGAATCTACTCCACATTGTCCGCGATGAATTGATTGATCAACCGCACTCCATATCCGGTCGCACCTTTGTCCCAACTGTGGCCCGGCTTGTCAGCAAAGACCATGCCTGCAACGTCACAATGTGCCCACGGGGTGCCTTTTTGGATGAAGCGGTGAAGAAATTGCGCTGCTGTGATCGAGCCAGCCTGACGCGGGCCAACATTCTTGATGTCCGCAATGGGGCTGTCGATCAGTTTGTCATAGGCGGGATCGATAGGTAGGCGCCAGAGCTTGTCTCCAGTGGTCCCACCCGCTGTCATCAATTGTTCGGCAAGGTCATCATCATTCGAAAACACACCGGCATATTCGTTGCCCAGCGCGATAATCATCGCCCCTGTAAGGGTCGCAAAATCGACAATCCGCGCTGGCTTAAATTCTTCCTGTGTCCAATGCAGAGCATCACAGAGCACCAGCCGTCCCTCGGCATCGGTGTTGAGCACTTCGACGGTCTGGCCGCTCATCGTGGTGACAACATCGCCAGGGCGCATCGCCTTGCCATCTGGCATATTTTCAACCAAGCCCATGACGGCAACGACATTGGCCTTTGCTTTGCGCGTAACCAATGCAAGCATTCCGCCCGCAACAGCGCCAGCGCCGCCCATATCCCACTTCATATCTTCCATACCGGGAGGAGGTTTTAACGAAATTCCGCCTGTATCAAATGTAACGCCCTTGCCGACAAATGCGGTTGGCTTTTCATCGTTTGCGCCGCCATTCCAGCGGATCGCAAGCAAGCGAGCGGGTCGCACTGAGCCCTGCCCCACGCCGAGCAAAGCGCCCATGCCCAGTTCGCCCATTGCATCGTCATCAAGCACGGTGATTTCTGCACCCGTGCCTTCGAACGCCTCCTGACACAAAGCAACGAAGCTTTCAGGATAAAGAATGTTTGCTGGCAGGGTGATCAGTTTCTTAGTGAATTCTACGCCCTTTGCGACCGCCTCTGCCGTGTTCCAGGCGTCCTGAGTGCCAGCCGGTGCGCCCGTGACATGGACTGTCGTCAATGAAGTTTTCTTCTCCGCAGCAAGTTTCGTGCGATATTTATCAAAGCTCCAACCGCGCAGTCTGACGCCCAATAATACCGATGTTGCATCTTCGCCAGACAGATCGGCATGGCTAAGGTCCAGCACCATTTCCGTCTCGCCAGAACGAAGGTATTTCGCCGAGAGCGCAGCGCCAGAACGCTCCAAATTCAACTGACGTTTCTTCGCACCAACTTCGCCTGAACCGGCAATAGCGACTCTCTTCAAGGCACCGCCAACCATCGCGAAGCCTTCAAAAACTTGTCCCACTCCGCCTTTAAACCGGGCCGCAGGTGCACCATCAACCAATGCTGGGTCAAGATCGGCAAGAGTGTCACCCTGATTAACAATACGCGCCGTCAGACGGACATTTGTTGAGGCTGTTTCGGTGAAGAGGATTTTCATGCTTGCTCCGATTAAAGATCGACCTCAATAATCGAAGCCGGGAACTGGGGCTATCTGGACCATCGCGATGCACGCTTGATCTTGGTAAAATTTAAGCCCGGGGAATGGCGATTGCGATTAGTCGCGAGCGGTGCAATAGGCAAGCCATGTCGGGAGTTTCCAAGGTCGACGGACACGTCATTGGCCGCACATTTTCGCGCAGCATGACAAGCCCATTGGCGCTTGGGACGATGGCGCTTGCCCTATTGGGGTGTGCTCTTCCTGCGGCGGCTCAGGACAATTCGGAAGAAAATCAACCTGAGCTTACGCCCGAACTGACGCCACCTCCGGAACCGGTCATAGAGGATGTGCAACCGGTATCTGAAGTCGATCAGGCAGCCGACAGTGATAAAATTTTGTTCGAAGCGGATCAAATCGCATTCGACAGCGAAGCAAACTCCGTCACTGCCCGAGGGAACGTTATCCTTCGCAATGAAGGAACGTCAGTCCGCGCGGACGAGGTTATTTGGAATCAGAGCACCGGAGAAATTCTGGCGCGTGGCAACATCCGGCTTGTCGATGATAAAGGCAATCAGGTCTTTACCGATACTCTGGACCTTGATGACAAGTTTGAAGTTGCAGCAATGGACGAATTGCTGCTGGCATTGCGTGCGGGCGGTAGGCTAGCAGCGCGTTCCGCCCAGCGTGGTGAAGATGGCAGAGTCACACTAATCAACGCTGCGTATTCTGCCTGTGCCGTAACCGGCGGAACAGGTTGCGATGAAGACCCAAGTTGGCGAATCACCGCAGACCGAGTGATCTATGATCCAGCTGAGGCTCGAGTGAGCTTTGACGGTGCCGTTCTGGAGTTGTTTGGGGCGCGTCTTTTGCCGCTTCCAGGCCTTGCCATCAGCACCGATGGCCGCGCCGAAAGCGGTTTTCTTGTCCCAAATATACGCTTTGATCAGGTTAACGGGTTGGAATTATCGGGCGAATATTACCTACGCGTCGCCGAAAACCAGGATCTGACACTGGGTGCTTCGATTTTCACCGACGTCGCGCCTTTGGTTTCCGCGCAATGGCGGCACCTTACGGAAAAGGGCGCATACCAGATTACGGGTTATGCGACCTCCAGCCGTCGCGTTTCCAATTTTGGGGCCGCCCCAACCACGCAAAGCGACCCGCGCGGATATTTGTTCGCAAATGGTAGATTTGTGCTCTCACCCGAATGGAGTCTGACTGGATCACTGCGCCTTGCAAGTGATCGGACGTTTTTGAGGCGGTATGACCTTAGCCGCGATGACCGGCTGCGCTCGACCGTCAACCTGGAGCGGATTGATGACAAATCGTATCTCAGCCTTGCCGGATGGGCGACGCAGACATTGCAGATCAATGCAGAACAGGGACAAATCCCGATTGCCATCCCGGCTTTCGACTATCGCCGCATCCTCGAAGATCCCGTTCTGGGCGGCGAAGTGCAATTGCAAGCCAACACGCTCAACCTTGTCCGGGACGAAGGGCAAGACACGCAGCGCGCCTTTGCCGGTGCGCGTTGGGATATGCGCAGACTGACCAATTTGGGCCAGGTGGTGACATTTACTGGGTTGGTGCGTGGTGATGTCTACAACACGCAAAACACACTGGCGACACTTACGGACGTCTATCGCGGCAATGAAAGCTGGACAGCGCGCGGAATTGCCACTGCCGCAATTGATGTGGAATGGCCGTTTGTAGGCGAAGCATTTGGCGGCACACAAGTGCTCAAGCCGCGGGTACAAATTGTTGCGAGCCCGCCAGTGCGCAACCTTGCTGTGCCGAATGAGGATTCTCGCGCGATTGACTTGGAAGATTCCAATCTCTTCGCGCTCAACCGCTTCCCGGGATATGACCGGGTCGAAGACGGCACGCGCGTCACATTTGGCCTTGACTGGGAACTGACAAGACCGGGTCTAAGGGTAAAGACCACGGTCGGGCAATCCTATCGTTTTTCGACCGAGAGAGAAATTTTTCCCGATGGTACGGGCCTATCTGATCGCGTCTCTGACTTTGTAGGCAGAACAGAAGTCCGGTTGAAGAATAATCTCTCTTTCACGCATCGTTTCCGGATCGACAAAGACAGTTTCGAGCTCCGCCGGAACGAAGTCGACGCGACGATTGGATCGCAACGCAATTATTTAGAAGTTGGCTATCTGCGCCTCAATCGCGACATTCAGACGGTCGAAGATTTGCAAGATCGTGAGGAACTTCGCGCCGCTGGACGGTTCACCATTGGGCGTCATTGGTCTGTGTTCGGGTCAGGCGTGGTCAACCTCACCAGCGCATCCGAAGACCCAGTCTTCGCGCCCGATGGGTTTGAACCGATCAGAACCCGGTTCGGCGTTGCCTATAGCGATGACTATCTTGAATTTGGCGCGACATGGCGCCGCGACTTTACCAGCGCTGGTGATGCGGAGCGTGGTAACAGTTTTCAGGTGTTCTTTGCGCTGCGGAACCTCGGCTTCAGATAGGTCACGAACGCTCTTGAAATCGACGTCCCTCCCCGGAAAGCTCCACGAGCGAATTGGCAGCGTGACAAAAAGGGGTTAAAGGCCGCTCCAATCTACTCAGCATATGTTAAGCCGGGGATCGGCAATTGCTTACACACGCCGTTGTTGCAGAATGGCAGCATGAATTTGTACAGCGCGATAACGCCTCGCTGGACAAGAATTACAACAAACCAGGATTGAAACTGTGACGCTTAAGGCAATTTCTAAAACTTGTGCATCTTTGGGAAAAGCTGGGCTGATTGCGCTTGCCGCAATGCTGGCGTTGGCAACATCACCCGCCAGCGCGCAGACAACTGGCATACCCACTTCTAACAATCCGTTGGGTATCCCTGAAGACTTCACCATTTTTGGCAGCGAAAACCCGAATGATCGCAGCGCCACCGCCGTCGTGAATGGCTATGTTATTACAGGCACGGATATCGACCAGCGCGTCGCCCTTGTCACCAATGCGTCCGAAGCCGAAGTTTCTGAAGAAGAGCTGCAACGATTGCGCGCGCAAGTCTTTAGCAACTTGATCGACGAAACGCTCAAAATTCAGGCAGCTGCCGCTCAAGAATTACCGGCCGAAAGAGCGCAGGTTGAACAGACCTATGAGCAACTGGCAGCGCAGAATTTCGGCCAGAACCCTGAACGGATGGACGAATACCTTCTGTCGATTGGATCGTCGCCAAACGCTCTGAAGCGCCAGATTGAAGGTGAACTTGCATGGGAAAACCTGCTTCGCCGTAACATCACGCCGTTCATCAATGTTTCCGCCGAAGAAGTGAACGAAGTGCTGAGGCGGCTCGAAGAATCGCGCGGGACGGAAGAATTTCGGCTCGGCGAAATCTACATGAACGCGACAGTCGAAAACCGTCCTGCTGTTATCGAAAATATGCGACGAATCATGCAGCAGCTGGAACAAGGCGGCAGCTTTATTGCCTATGCGCGGCAATTTTCGGAAGCGACAACCGCTGTCGTTGGCGGTGATACGGGCTTCCTGCGGTTAGAAACACTACCACCGATAATGGCAGATGCTGTCCGGCAAATGGAAGCGGGCCAGTTGGTCGGACCGCTAGAAATTCCCGGCGGCTTCACCATCATTTATCTGATTGATAAACGTCAGGTTTTGATGGCCGATCCACGCGATTCACTGCTGAACCTGATCCAGATGTCGATATCCTTCCCACCAGATATGAGCGAGGCCGATGCGAATGCCCGGATCGATGAATTCGGCACTTTCGTTCAATCTCTACGCAGCTGTTCCGATGCAAATAATTCCCGTTCGACATTGGATGTTACAGTCGTGCAAAATGAGGGAATTCAAGCGCGACAATTGCCTGAAGCGCTTCAAAACATCTTGCTGAATTTACAGGTTGGGCAAAGCACACCGCCTTTTGGAAGTCCGGCGGATGGTGTGCGTGTTCTGATGTTGTGCGGGCGCGAAGTTCCTGAAGATGCTGGCGCACCGACCTTCCAATCGGTCATGAGCCAGATCGAAGAAGAGCGTATCAATAAGCGCGCGCAACGTTACCTGCGCGATCTGCGCAACGACGCTTTTATCGAATACAATTGAGGCGGCGACTTGTCTGATCTCCCGCTCGCGGTGGCGTTGGGCGATCCAGCGGGGATCGGACCTGAAGTTGTGCTGGAAAGCTATCTCCGGCTGAAGGACAGCGGGCGGCCTTTCTACGTTCAGGGCGGCGCGCAGGTTCTCGCCGCAGCAGAAGAGCATCGCGAGTTGAACTGTCCCGTTGTCGCGATCTCCGACCCTTCTGAGGTGACTTCGGCTTTTGCTGATGGATTGCCTGTCCTGAAGGGGATGGACACTGACTATTCCCCTGGCTCACCCAGCGATGAAGGCGCCGCTCTGGCGCTCCATTCGCTCGCAGAGGCAACACGTTGCGTGATTGAGGGCAAAGCATCTGCGTTGGTCACGGCGCCTGTCAGCAAGTCACAATTGGGCAAAGTCGGCTTTGATTTTCCGGGTCAGACCGAATTTCTCGCAGCAGTTTGCGGGCTTGCCCCAGAAGACGCGGTGATGATGCTTGCTGGGCCAAGTCTGCGCACGGTACCACTCACCGTCCATGTTGCGTTGTCAGCCGTATCTGCGCTGCTGTCCCAAGAACTTATCACGCACAAAGCGCAGATCGTCGCGGCCTCTTTACTCCAGGATTTCGGGCTACAGCGCCCCCGCCTCGCCATTGCTGGGCTGAACCCACATTCGGGCGAGAACGGCCAATTCGGCAATGAGGAAGCACGCATTATTGAGCCTGCGATTGCGGCCCTGCGCGATCAAGGTTTCGATGTCACCGGCCCCGTCCCCGGCGATGCTTTGTTCACACGCCGGATGCGGCAGACCTATGACGCGGCGCTTTGCATGTATCACGATCAGGCGTTGATCCCGATCAAAGCGCTCGAAGTGGATGAAGGCGTCAATGTTACGCTTGGTCTGCCAATCATCCGCACATCGCCCGATCACGGCACCGCATTCGACATAGCTGGAACAGGCAAGGCCGACCCAAGCGCGATGATCGTGGCAATCCGCATGGCAGGTCAATGCGCGAAGATGCGCGCTGCCAATGCCTGAACTGCCCGATCTCCCCCCTATCCGAGAGACTATCGCCGCGCATGGATTGAGCGCGTCAAAGGCGCTGGGGCAAAACTTCCTGCTCGATGAAAAATTGCTGGATCGGATCGCGGCGCTTCCCGGTGATTTGGCCGGGCAAAATGTGCTCGAAGTCGGCCCGGGCCCCGGCGGCCTGACTCGCGCTTTATTGCGTGCGGGCGCACGGGTGACGGCGATTGAGATGGACAGCCGCTGCTTACCCGCCTTGGCTGAACTCGGCGATGTCTTCCCCGGTCAACTGACCGTGATCGAAGGCGATGCGATGAAGCTGGATCACGGCGAGATCATGCCTCAAGCTACCGAACGCGAGCCGTTCCACGTGCTATCCAATCTTCCCTATAATGTTGGCACGGCGCTGTTTGTGAAGTGGCTCAGCGGAACCAAGGGCGATGAAGCATGGCCACCCCAATGGCTATCCCTCACCCTGATGTTTCAACGCGAAGTGGCAGAGCGGATTGTCTCGAAACCCGGCACAAGTGCCTATGGTCGCTTGGCCGTGCTGGCGCAGTGGCGATCCAATGCAAGGCTAGCGATGAAAGTCCACCGCAGTGCCTTTACCCCACCGCCCAAAGTGATGAGCGCAATTGTCCATTTGATCCCAGGCAAAGCACCCGAAGGCGTATCCGCCCGTACATTAGAGCGTCTAACCGAAGCCGCCTTCGGCCAACGCCGCAAAATGCTGCGGCAGAGCGTCAAGGGAGTGTCGGGCGCGCTGGAGGCTTTGGCCGAACTCGGCATTGATGAAACGCGGCGCGCGGAGACGCTGAGCGTTGGGGAGTTTGTTGGAGTGGCCCGGGTTATGGGTGGGTGACTGCTATCGACCCTATATTGTTGAGGAACTCGGCTCGGGCGGGCGCGAGCGGTCCAGCTTCAGTATTTGCTTGAGGTGTGCGAACAGCATCTCGGCCTTCTTGCGCTGACGGCGAGAGACGAGATAAGCGTCGGTGTTGGCGATATCACGCGCCATGTCGCGTGCACCTTCATGCACTGAACGCATGATCTTGCGAGCTGCCATGTTCGGCGTGCAGCGCTGCTTGAGGTGGCAGGCCTGACATTCCTTTTGGCTTGCGCGATAGCGGATGAAGCCATCGGCATTGGCGAGTGGGCGCGGCGTCTTGAAGTACGGTTAGAGTCGCGAAGGCGCTTGCTGCCGGGGGCAGACATAGCTGTCGTCTTTGTGGTCATATATGAAGGCGGAGCGCTCAAGGGTGTCGTTGCTTCTAGCAGACTTGTCGAACACGGGGATATTCGGCTCGATGCCCTGATCCTCGACCAGCCAGGCGAGGTTCGACGCAGAGCCGTAGGCGGCGTCCGCCACCAGTTTCTCGGACCAGAAACCGAAGCGCTCCTGCGCCCGCTCAAGCATCCGGCGCTGTGCGGTCACCTCAGCCTGCCGCACCGAAGTCGTCGCTTCAACGTCGACGATCACCGCGTGATCGAGATCGATCAGATAGTTGCTACTGTACAAGTATTAGAACAATGCCTCCTGCATCACCGTCCGCTCGCCCATCATTAGCACATCTCCACTTGCTCGCCGAGATCACTGAAAGCGAAGCTGTGCAAAGCACAATCAGCAACTTAGGCCAACTGTAAACAGAGTTCCTCAACAATATAGGGTCGATTGCGGAAAGTCGCAAATTGACGATAAACGAAAACGGCCGCCGCAGCGTTTCGCTGCGGCGGCCATAATCTCGTCTACACAATGTAGCGTTAGAGCTTAACCCTTAAGCGTCGCTGCAACTTCTGCTGCGAAGTCTTCTTCTTCTTTCTCGATGCCTTCACCGAGTTGGAAGCGGACGTAATCGGTCAGCACGATTGAGCCGCCAGCATCCTTGCCGGTTTTGGCGACAACATCGGCGACGCTCGATTTGTTGTCCATCACGAACATCTGGCTGAGCAGAGCATTCTCTTTCGCGAATTTCTTGATCGCGCCTTCAACCATCTTTTCCTGCACATTTTCAGGTTTGCCACTTTCGGCAGCCTTCTCCTGTGCGATGGCACGTTCGCGTTCGATCACATCGGCATCAAGGCCATCGGCGTTCAATGCCTGTGGGAACATCGAGGCGATGTGCATCGCAAGTTGCTTACCAAACGGCACCAGCACATCTTCGCCAAGGTCGCTTTCAAGGGCAACCAAAACGCCAATTTTGCCGAGACCGGTCGTTGCCGCGTTGTGGATATAAGAAACAATCGCACCGCTACCGACCGATACGGTCTTCATGCGGCGGATCTGCTGGTTCTCACCAATCGTCGCGACGTTGTCTGTCAGCTTGTCTGAAACAGTGCCGCCGGTAGGGTAACCAGCCGCTTTGAGAGCTTCGACATCGTCCGCGCCGAGCGTCAGGGCGACTTCAGTGGTCTTGCGCACGAAGTCCTGGAACTGCTCATTCTTGGCGACGAAGTCAGTTTCGGAATTGACTTCAACAGCCACGCCTTTCGTGCCTTCTACAGCAACGCCGACAAGGCCTTCAGCCGCAGTGCGACTCGACTTTTTCTGAGCGGTCGCGAGGCCTTTTGCGCGCAATGCGTCAACAGCAGCTTCGATATCGCCGTCCGCTTCGACAAGTGCTTTTTTTGCGTCCATCATGCCAGCGCCAGTCTTTTCGCGCAGCGTTTTCACATCGGCGACGGTGAAATCGGCCATGGGAATTTCCTTCTTGTGAGTTTGTGGGCGCCGAGCTCGTTAGAATGTGCCCGGCGCGCTAGTCTGAATTTGTGACGCGCGACCAGCGCGCGCCCTTAAAACGAATGCTTAGGCAGTTGCCGCCGGAGCTTCAGCAGCAGGTGCAGCAGCTTGTTCAGCTGGCGGTGTATCCATCGCGCCGAAATCCTCGCCAGAATCCTTAACTGCTCCGCCCTTACCTGCGACCGCAGCATCGCCGATTGCCTGACAGTACAGGCGCACAGCGCGGCTTGCATCATCATTGCCCGGTACTGGGAAAGCGATGTTGCTAGGATCAACGTTGGTATCGAGCACAGCGATCACGGGAATGCCAAGAACAGCAGCTTCCTTAATCGCGAGGTCTTCTTTGTTGGCGTCGATTACGAACATCACGTCCGGAATGCCGCCCATGTCACGGATACCGCCAAGCGACAGCTCCAGCTTGTCACGCTCACGTGTTAGCTGGAGAACTTCTTTCTTGGTCAAACCGCTTGTCTCGCCCGAAAGCTGTTCTTCAAGGGTCTTAAGCCGCTTGATCGAACCGCTGATGGTTTTCCAGTTGGTCAACATCCCGCCGAGCCAACGGTGGTTCACGAAATGCTGGCCCGAAGCGCGAGCGATTTCAGCGATCGGCTCTTGCGCCTGCCGCTTTGTGCCAACGAACAGAACCTTGCCACCTGCGCGAACAGTCGACTCAACGAAATCGAGAGCACGCGCGAAAAGCGGTACGGTCTGCGACAGGTCGATGATGTGAACACCATTGCGAGCGCCGAAGATATACGGCTTCATTCGCGGGTTCCAGCGGTGGGTCTGGTGGCCGAAATGTGCTCCGGCCTCAATCAACTGCTGCATGGTAACGGTGGTAGCCGCCATGGTTATTTCCTTTCCGGTTTGTCCTCTGAAAGGCTGGGAACTGCTGACGGTCCAAAATCTGGGAGCCGTTGGCAGCACCGGTATGAAGCGCCTTCCATGTGAATTTCGCACAATCAGACCAAAGCGAATCGCGCCGCTCTGCTTGTACGAGGCCGCGCCATTAGCGCCCCTGCACCACAAAATCTAGTACAAAGCGCCATGCATGGAACACAAGTGGAACAAAATTCTTGACTGATAAGAACATTTATAGAACAAGAGTTGCAGAACAAACACTGAACGCACTGATCTGCAGGAACCACAAACGATGCTCGCACTCACACTGACATGCCTGTTTGCAATCGTAACCATCGCCACAGGGCTCAGCCTAATCGACAGCTGGCTGCGCGGTCGCGACGCTTATCTGGTGTTGAAACGGGAAAAGGCGCTGTTGAACGCTGGTTTCATTCCGCAGGTTCACGCACATGAAGTGCGCCTTCGCACTCCCGCTCGCCGTACCGTAGCTGCGGCAAGCCGACCCTATGCCCGCCGTCTGCCGCTACCGACTACTCAGCTTGCCGGATAATAGCCTTGTTCGCGCGGCGCCGCTTAACCTTGCCATATTTGAATAAAGCATAGGGCATGAGCGCGAGATAGCCCGCACTCATCGCACTCAGAGTCCACCACGGTTCAAGCATCAACGCGGTGAAGCCTATCGCCATGAGAGCGATCAACCACAGGCGAATATCGCGGTGCGGCCGGATCGCAGTCCAGCTGAGCGTTGCCATGTTTGAAATGACCAGCACAGCGATTAGGCCCACCCAAATCGAAAGAAGCAGCGGATCGCGGAAGATTTCCATCTCCGTTTCGATCCACAAATAACAAGGCGTAAATGCCAGTGCCGCGCCAACTGGCGCAGGTACTCCGGTTAGGAAGCCGGCGGATTTGTGCGGTTGATCCTCAACATCAATCTGAGCGTTGAACCGGGCAAGCCTCAACGCACAGCAAATGGCAAAGCCAAGCGCCGCGAACCAGCCAAAGCGCTCAAGATCCTGAAGCGACCACATGTATAAGATTAGCGCTGGAGCCATGCCGAATGAAAGGCAATCGGCCAGACTGTCCAGCTCTGCCCCAAATCGCGATTGCGCATTCAGCAACCGGGCAATTCGCCCATCCAGCCCATCGAGCACACCCGCCAACATAACGGCCAGGATCGCATAAGCCCATTGACTTTCAATCCCAAAGCGCACGCCAGTAAGGCCAGCACATAAGGCCGCTGCTGTAATTGCATTGGGCAACATGGCCCTAAGCGTCAGCCCGCTTCCATCGCTTGCCGTCTTGCTGTCTTCGTCTTCAGCAGCCTTTGGCCCCACCCGTGCAGGCAATGGCGATGAGTCGCTGCCTCGCTTGCCTTTGCTCACGAATTTTTCTCGCGGTGGTGCGAACCTAGGAAGCTCAGATGCGTTATTGCGCGATCCCTTCTAGCAGGGCGGCTGCTCCGACCTCAGCCAGAACAGTTTCACCCGCGATGATTTTTTGTCCCATTAGCACTTTTGGTTCGGTTCCAGCGGGAAGATAGACATCAACACGGCTGCCAAACCGGATTAGGCCAACGCGCTGGCCCTTTGCGACCATATCGCTCGGCTTCACAAACGGCACAATCCGGCGCGCAATCAGGCCTGCGATCTGCGTAAAGCCAATCTGCAATCCGTCCGTGCGCTCAATCAGAACATGTTGACGCTCGTTCTCTTCGCTCGCTTTATCCAGATCGGCGTTCACAAATTTACCCGGCACATAGACGACCCGGCGGACCGTCCCAGCAATCGGCGCGCGATTGATGTGAACATCGAACACGCTCATGAAAATCGACACCCGCGTAACCGGGCCCGCAGGAAGTCCCGGATTGCCAGAACCATCATCAATCTGCATTTCAGATGGCGGCTCAATCGTCTTGATCAGCGTGATCAACCCATCCGCGGGCGCAACAATCGAATTGTCTGCCTGTGGAACCACGCGTTCTGGATCGCGGAAGAATGCGAACACTCCAGCCGACAAAAAGAGCATCGGCCAACCGAGGACACCCCAACCGAACACCAGCGGAATAAGGCTCAACGCAACTGCGATGATACCATATTTGCGCCCTTCGGGATGAATTGTGGGCCAGCCCCAGCTTGCTTCGCCGCGGCCCTGATTATCTAGAATTTCACCTGCCATAGGCCCGCATCTAAGCATTGGTGTTGCGCCCCGCAAGCAAGCTTCGCCTTGCCGGGCTGATTCAGTTGGGGGCAAGGGGCTCAATTCCCGCGCGCACATTCACACTTTAGTGAGATATTTACCTTAATTACAGAGCGCGAAGTCGCAACATGCAAACGGCCTGTATGCAACAATCAAGGAACCAACCGGCTCAATGAACTCGGCATCAACACAGCGCAACACGGCGAGTGAACAACCTGCGGCAAGCGCGCTATCGCTTCGCTGGATGGGAGAGGTGCCTATTCTGGTGATCGGCGGCGCGCTGATGGTGCTGTGCGTGTCGTTGCTGGTCGCGCATGGGATCAATCCAGGTGTCGCTGGAATTATCGCCAACGCCCAGATATTCTTGATGTTTGTAATCGTGTTGACCTGTTGGGACGCCGCACGGCAGCTTTACCGCAATCGTCCAGACAGCCCGGCCCAGCACCTGAAAGCGCGATACACCGCGCCAGAATTTAAGCGCGGAATTGCCGCTGGGTTTCCGCTTTTGGGGGTCGCGATTATCCTATTGCCGTATTTCTCCAAGATGAAATCGGCGATCCCTTTGTTCAATGACTACACCTGGGACGCAGCCTTTATCCAATGGGATCGATCGATCTTTTTTGGCTATGATGCATGGCAAGTGCTGCAACCGGTTTTGGGCTATCCGATAATTACCGCGTTTCTTGCGCTGCTTTATCAACTTTGGTTTCTGCTGCTCTATCCAGGCGTGATGTTCTTTGCCTTTGCAAAGGTCAACAATCAGGTGCGCCGGCAGTTTTTCCTGTCTTATGTCTTAAGCTGGACGCTTATCGGCGGAGCGATGGCGACATGGCTCGCATCCGTCGGGCCAGTCTTTGTCGGGCCGATGCTTGGCGATACAACCTTCGATGATCAGATGGTCTATCTCAACGCCGCGAATGAACAGGTGCCTGTGATGACTCTGCGCGTTCAGGGATTGCTGCTGGAATGGTATGCTGCGGCTGAAAACGGATTGGGCAGCGGGATTACCGCTATGCCAAGCATGCACTGCGCCATTGCGTTCCTTTACTGGATAGCGATGCGCCGAGTGTCCGCGCGGTTGGGACTGTTCTTCGGAGTGTTTTTCTTCATCACGTGGATTAGCAGCGTACACCTTGCCTACCATTATGCCGTGGACGGGTTGGTTTCATTGTTGGCAGTGGTAGCAATTTGGAAAGCTTCGCAGCACATTATTGCCGCCTGGGACAAATGGCTCGTCATCAAAGGTCTAGGCGGAACCGATCAACCGACCTTGCGCACAAACACCGTACCTGCCGAATAACCTGCACCAAAGCTGCAAATCAGGCCGGTGTCGCCCGCGGCTAAATCATCGCAATGTTTGTGAAACGCGATGATCGATCCGGCGCTTGAAGTGTTGCCATAGGTGTCGAGCACGGTCGGGCTTTCGTCGTCATTCGCTTCATGGCCCAACACCCTTTGCGCGATTAGACGGTTCATCCCGGCATTCGCCTGATGCAGCCACATCCGGCGTAATGTCTTCGGATCAAGGCCAAGCCGGTCCGCCTCATCAATGATCATCTGCGCAACCATCGGCACGACTTCTTTGAAGACCTTCCGGCCCTCTTGAACAAAAAGCTTATCCGCATTGCCTGCATTTTCAGGCGCAGCGCGGTTCAGGAAGCCAAAATTGTTGCGGATGTTGTTTGAAAACACTGTCTTCAGCTTAGTGCCCAAAATGTCCCAATGCTTTGCCGGAGCGGCTGCCGCATCTTCCACCAACACGGCGGTCGCAACGTCGCCAAAAATGAAATGACTATCCCGGTCGCGCCAGTTGAGGTGGCCAGAGGTGATCTCTGGGCTGACGACCAGCACACTTTTCGCATTGCCCGCACGGATATAATCCGCCGCCGTTTGAATGCCGAAGGTCGCCGATGAACACGCAACATTCATATCAAAGCCAAAGCCATCAATGCCCAGTGCCTGTTGAATCTCAATTGCCATGGCTGGATATGCGCGCTCCATATTGGACGCCGCACACAGCACCGCATCGATATCGGACGCATCGCGCCCTGCCCGCTCCAACGCCTGACGCGCCGCGATCACGCCAATCTCTGCCATCATCGATTTTTCATCATTGCCGCGTTCTTCCCAGCGCGGCGTCATGATGTCAGGGTCAAGGATTGGGGCCTTGCTTATCACATGACGCGCTTTGATCCCGCTCGCCTTTTCGATAAAGCCAACGGATGAATGTTCCAGCACCTCAACATCGCCCGCTGCAATCGCATCGCAGTTGGCGGCATTAAAGCGGTCAACATAGGTGTTGAAGCTCTCAACCAGTTCTTCGTTGGTGATCGATTCTTCTGGGGTGAACAGGCCAGTTGCGGAAATAACCGGACGACCGGTCAATTGGCTTGGTGATACTGAGTTTTGCATGGTGTGCGTGAATAGGACCCGTCACCATGAGCTGCAAGCCCAAGCTGATCCACCATTTTGGAAAACCATCGATCAGGCGTCGACGGGCTTGATGCGAAATGCTTGTTGGATGCGGTAACTCGCCCTAGCATCACGCCATGGGAGAGAACTTTCCGAACCGCCCCGAAATGATCACGCCCGATTGGCTGAGCGATCGGCTAATACAGAATGGCCTGCTGACCGATCAGCGCGTAACAGGCATCAAATTTAAGGCGATAGGCACAGGCCAAGTGGGCGATTCGATCCGCTTCACACTTAGCTATGACTGCGGCGGCATCGGCCCGCCCACAATCGCGGGAAAGTTTGCAGCTAGCGATCCCATCAGTCGTGGCACCGCGCAAATGATGAAATTGTATCTGCACGAAGTCTGTTTCTTCCGAGATTTCGCCAAAGATCTCCCGATCATTACCCCGCGCCCGATCTTCACCGATATTGCCGATGATAATGGTGATTTCATCCTGTTGATGGAGGATTTGGGTCCGGCACGGCAAGGCAACCAATTGGACAGTTGCAGCCTAGAAGATGCATGTCACGCGGTCATCCAAGCGGCCGCTCTGCATGGGCCAAGTTGGGGCAACGCCGATCTTACAGACGCCCCAGACATCCAAACTGATCCAAAAATCCGCGTGATCGCTGCCTCGCTCTATCCGGCGGCAACTCAAACATTTGTTGAACGGTATTCGAAGGATATTCCGGCTGATCTGATGGCAATTGTTATCCGCATGGGTGAGTTGGCACAGCCACTGTTTTCGCGTCAACGCGGTCACAAATGCCTCACTCACGGGGACTTCCGGCTCGATAATATGCTGTTTGATGTGAAAGGTGGCACTGCACCCATCGCGATTGTTGATTGGCAAACCCTGGCGCCGGGCGACGGCGCGGTTGATTTGGGCTATTTTATGGGCGCTGGAATCGGGTCGCAGCTCCGCCGTGTAGCCGAAGATGAACTGCTAGATCTCTATTGCAAAGAAATGGCGGATCACGGCGTTCCCCTAACCCGCTCCGATATCGAAACAGGCTATCGCTTCGGCGCGATCCAAGGTGTTTCCACTGCGGTGTTCAGCGCTGCTAATGTTGTGCGAACGGATCGCGGTGATGCAAACTTTCTATCAATGGCGCGCGGCGCACTGGAATTGATGCAAGACACAGGCGCGCTAACGTTATTGGAGGAGGCGTAGATGCTCAGCAAAGGCGATGACTTTCCACTGCACCAGACGCCGGAGCCGGTTGCCTATTCTGGCAGCGACCGCAATTTCTACGATCGCTATTTCTTCAACGGCTATTCACCCGATGGAGAAACATTCTTCGCACTGGCATTTGGCATCTATCCGGTATTGGATGTGGCAGACGCGCATTTCTGTGTAATTCGCGGCGGCAAGCAATATTGCCTCCACACCTCGCGCAAATTGGGGATGGAACGGATGGAATTGAGCTGCGGCGGGGTCTCCATCGAAGTGCTCGAACCACTTAACCGCCTGCGTTTGCGAGTTGAGGGCGAAGGCTTGGCCGCCGAAATCACCTTTGCCGGCAGAGCGTTCCCTATCGAAGAGCCGCGCTTCATCTGGAAACGCGGGCCGCGCACTATCATGGATTATACGCGGATGACGCAAAATGGCCGATATGAAGGCTGGATAAGCGTCGATGGCGCGCGGTCAGATCTACCACCGGGTACAATGGGCACGCGCGATCGCAGCTGGGGTATCCGCCCGATTGGATTGCCCGATCCGCAAACGCCCAAAGTGCTCCCGCAATTTTTCTGGCAATGGACACCGATCAATCTGCCTGACCGCAGCCTGTTCTTCCACCTGAACGCCCATCCCGATGGCTCCCCCTGGAATACTCGCGCCGTCAGCGTGCCTGATGGCACTGGGGAAAGCGATCAAGTTCATACAGACGATGCAAAGCTAACTACAGTGCTACAATCCGGATCGCGCTGGCCCGCAAATGCCAACCTAGACATAGGGGATGAGACATTTGCGATAGAGCCAATCGCACGCTTCCAGATGCGCGGATTGGGCTATACCTCGCCCAAATGGGGCCACGGGCTGGATCACGGCGATCTTGAAATTGAGCGAGAGGATATTGATCTCGCTGCAATTGATCCGGTTCGGCCCGACAATTTGCATGTCCAAATTTTATGCTGTGTAACAGGCGATTCTGGCGAAGAAGGGCTAGGCGTTTTTGAACAATTGGCAATCGGCGAATATGCGCCGCTGGGCCTGACCGGCCTATCCGATCCTGCTTAGGAAAACCGCCCATCCGGTAAAGGAGCCGGTGGTGGACAGGATAGGATTCGAACCTATGTACGCTTGCGCGGGCAGATTTACAGTCTGCTGCCTTTAACCACTCGGCCACCTGTCCACACATGGGTTTTCACAAAAAGCGTCAAAATCACGCTTTGGAAAATAGGCAAGACCCGCCGGGCCTCGCTGCCGAGAGGCGACCCTTTGGCGAACGGGCGCTTGCCTGTCAATGGGGCGACTGGCAGGGGGGCGCTCGCAAGCAATAAAAGCGAGAATTCAAATGGCAAAAGGTGAACGCAAACGCGCACTGCGTGGGCGCGCAGGACGAATGAAGGGAGGGCGCGGTTCTGGCCGCACTTCGCCGGGTCATGTCCGCCTGTGGGGTCGTCATCCTGTTGAGGCTGCGCTTAAGAATCCTGTTCGTCAGTTTCACAAATTGTGGGCCACACGCGAAGGGGTCGCATCGCTCGATGGTGAATTGCCAACTGACTTCCCAGTCGAATTTGCAGATGTCAGTGATCTGGGCCGGATGGTTGCCAAGGATGCGCCGCATCAAGGATTAGTTCTCGAATGCGATCCGTTGGAGAATACGTTTCTGGATGAGATGGCAACGGGGGAACCCAGGCGGCCAGTTGTAGTCCTCGATCAAGTCACCGATCCGCACAATGTGGGCGCTATTCTGCGTTCGGCAGCGGCATTCGGCGCGGCCTGCATTGTGACCCAGGATCGCAATGCTCCACCCGAAAGCGGCGTAGTCGCAAAGTCCGCATCGGGGGCATTAGAGACCGTGCCGTGGGTCCGCGTCGTAAACCTTGCTCGCGCGCTCGATGAATTGGCGGAGGCCGGATATTGGCGCATCGGCATGGCAGGACAGGCTGAGGCCACCCTGGCTGAAAGCATGCCAACCGGTGCAATGGCCATCGTATTGGGCGCAGAAGGCGAAGGCCTGCGCCAGAATATCGCTGGCCATTGCGATGCCCTCGCCCGGCTGCCGATCACATCCGATATTGAAAGCCTTAACGTGTCGAATGCAGCTGCAATTGCGCTATATGCTGCTGCAACACGCGCGGCGGGGTAACACGAAGTTTCTTAGGGAAGCGGAATTTATGAACATTCAAAGATCATCTTTGCAAAAATCGACGCAGCTTACAGCAACAGTTTTTTTGGCGGGTCTTTCCCTGCTTTTGACGGGTTGCTTCATCACTCCGGGGAAATTTGTCGCAGAATTAATTCTGACAGAGGAAGACCGATTTACCTTCACCTATGAAGGCGAGATATTCTTCCTCGGCCTTTCTAGCCTCGCCCAAATGGGGACTGCGGCGGACGAGTTTATGGCCGATTCTTGTTACGATGCAAAAACGTATGAAGACCGCGAATGCACAGAAGCCGAGCTAACGGATCAACGCGCCGCTTGGGATGCCAATGCCGGGATGCGCGCAGCCGAAGCAGCCCAAAAAGCGGAGCAGATGTCGGCAATGATGGGCGGGATCGATCCCTCCGATCCAGAGGCATCTGCTGAACTCGCTGCACTGCTGCTCCGGCAAGAAGGATGGACACGGGTTGAGGACAAGGGCGATGGCGTATTCGATGTGAGTTATTCAGTTAGCGGAGAGCTGAGCCACGACTTCATGTTCCCCATCATCGAAGGCTTTCCAATGCCAAACCCATTTGTCCAGATCATCCTACGCGACGGTGATATTGTTCGCATCAACGCACCAGGTTTCTCCGCTGGAAGCGAAGCGAACCCTCTGGGTGCACTGATGGGCGGAATGCCAGGAATTGCCGGTATGGCTACCTTACGAGAAAGAGAGGACGGCAACCCCGAATTGCCAGAAATGCCGGTTATCGATGGCGCTTTCACCATCGTCACCGATGGCATTATCCGTGCAAATAACACCGACGAAGGCGGCAGGCAGACCGCGCGTGGTGAAGAGCTGGTGTGGGATATCTCACCCCGGACTCAATCGGCACCAACGGCTCTTATCGATGTGTCGCGTTAAGGAAGCTCCTTCTAACGCGCGGCCCGAATGAAAAGACCCCGCCTGCCAAAATTGGCACGCGAGGTCTTTAAGCACTCGGCGCGATAGTCACGCCAAAAAGCCGGTCAATCGGCCGGACAACAATCACCCGATCAGTTGACGGCATCCTTAAGGCCTTTGCCTGCTTTGAACTTGGGTTGGTTGGACGCTTTAATAGGCATTGGTTCGCCGGTGCGCGGGTTACGGCCCATCGAAGCCTTGCGCTTTGCAACTGCAAAAGTCCCAAACCCGACCAGACGCACTTCGTCTCCATTAGACAGAGCTTTCTGAATCGCGTCAAAAACGCCCTCCACGGCATTCGCTGTATCGTTTTTGGAAAGGCCACTGGACTCGGCGACTGCAGTGATAAGATCGTTTTTGTTCATCTTTACGTTCCCCTTTTTTAACTCTAATTCCAAATTTGTGAATCAGATCTCCCGCAAGACCTCAAATTGAGACCTTTTTGGAAGAGCTGTCAAAGGCAATTCTCCCGGAAAATCGCCGATTGCGGCCAAAAATCGGCATTTGCGACGAATAGAAGCCCGCTTCAGACGCAACTAACTCCAGCCGACCGGTCAGCATTCCAGGATAATTGGTGATCCTGCCGCGAATCGCAGCAAGTAGGTGAGCCCTTAACCCATCAATGCGCGGTTGGCACGTCCGAACCTGAGCCATCACTGCTCGCAGCGCTAGACTGGTTTTGACCACTTGGCTGAGAAGCGAGGTCGTCCGCCTCTGTCCATTCGATAGGCGAAGGCATATCGGTAAGCGCGTGTTCAAGCACTTGGTCGACATGACTTACAGGTAGAATTTCGAGACCTTCCTTAACCTTTTCAGGGATTTCGGCGAGATCTTTCACGTTATCCTCTGGAATAAGGACTGTGGTGATACCGCCGCGTAATGCCGCCAGAAGCTTTTCTTTTAAGCCGCCAATGGGAAGCACGCGGCCGCGCAAAGTCACCTCGCCAGTCATCGCGACATCAGGCCGCACCGTCACGCCCGTTAGGGTCGATACGATCGAAGTCACCATGCCCACGCCCGCGCTTGGGCCATCCTTTGGCACTGCGCCTTCGGGTAAGTGAATATGGATGTTCTTTCGGTGAAACAGCGACGGTTTGATCCCGTAAGTTGGCGCACGCGCTTTCACGAATGAAAATGCCGCAGCAACACTTTCCTGCATCACTTCGCCCAACTTGCCGGTGGTTTTCACCTCACCCTTGCCAGGAGTCGTGACGCTTTCGATAGTAAGCAGCTCGCCGCCGACCGAAGTCCAGGCAAGGCCGGTAACAGCACCGACCTGTGGTTCATCTTCGCTCATGCCGTGCTTGAATTTGCGCACTCCAGCAAAATCGCCGAGGTTTTCGGGTGTGATGATGATGCTGGCTGCTTCTTTTTCAAGAATTTTGCGCAAAGCCTTACGCGCCAACCGTGCGATCTCTCGCTCCAATGTGCGAACGCCAGCTTCGCGAGTGTAATAGCGGATTAGATCGCGCAGCCCGTCTTCAGTCAGTTCAAACTCGCCTTCCGTCAGGCCATGCTGTTCCACTTGCTTCGCAACCAGATGACGGGTCGCAATTTCGACTTTCTCGTCCTCGGTGTAGCCTTCGAGACGAATGATCTCCATCCGATCAAGCAAGGCTTGTGGCAGATCAAGGCTGTTTGCGGTGGTCACAAACATGATGTTTGACAGATCGAGATCGAGTTCAAGATAGTGATCTTGGAACTTGTTGTTCTGTTCCGGGTCAAGCACTTCGAGCAACGCCGATGCTGGATCGCCACGGAAATCTTGGCCCAACTTGTCAATTTCATCGAGCAGGAACAAAGGATTGTTCGTGCCTGCTCTTTTCAGATTGGTGACAATCTTGCCCGGCATTGACCCGATATAAGTTCGCCGATGGCCGCGAATTTCTGCCTCATCGCGCACGCCGCCCAGTGATTGCCGCACAAATTCGCGGCCAGTCGCCTTCGCAATTGATTTGCCAAGCGAAGTTTTACCGACACCGGGGGGGCCTACAAGACAAAGGATCGGTCCCTTCAACTTATTGGTGCGAGCCTGGACCGCGAGATATTCGATGATTCGGTCTTTGACCTTTTCAAGGCCGTAATGATCGGCATCGAGCACTTCCTGCGCTTTGCCGATATCCTTCTTTACCTTCGATTTTTTGCCCCATGGCAAACCCAGAAGCACATCGAGGTAATTACGCACGACCGTCGCTTCGGCGCTCATCGGCTGCATGCCTTTGAGCTTCTTCAGCTCCGCTTTCGCTTTGATCTTTGCTTCCTTGGAAAGTTTGATTTTCTCAATACTCTCAGCCAGTTCGATGATCTCATCACCTTCATCACCGTCACCGCCGCCCAACTCGCTTTGGATCGCCTTAAGCTGTTCATTGAGGTAATATTCGCGCTGAGTTTTCTCCATCTGGCGTTTCACCCGCCCACGGATTTTCCGCTCAACCTGCAGAACCGACAATTCGCCTTCCATAAAGGCCATCACCAGTTCCAACCGCTTAAGTGGGCTAGCTTCGGTCAGCAGCGATTGTTTGTCTGATACCTTGGCATTGAGCGATGCTGCAATTGTATCCGCAAGCATTCCAGCATCATCGACGTCAGTCAGATCGACATTCGTCTCTTCCCCCATCTTCTTATTGAGCTTTGTGTATTCGCCAAATTGATCGACCACTTGGCGCATCAAGGCAGTGACTTCGCTGCCCGCAACCGTTTCAGGTTCGTCAATGGCAACTTCGGCAAGGACGTAATCGCCCTCTTCGCGCAGTGACGAAAGTTGAGCGCGCGCTGTCCCTTCGACCAGTACCCGCACAGTGCCATCAGGCAGCTTCAACAATTGCAGCACCTGTGCGATCACACCGATATCGTAAAGGTCATCGCTCTCCGGATCATCGCAGGCAGGATCGAGCTGTGCGAGCAAGAAGATATCCTTGCTCGCCTCCATTGCAGCTTCGAGAGCAGCAACAGATTTATCGCGTCCAACAAACAATGGCACAACCATGCCGGGAAAGACGACAATGTCGCGCAATGGGAGAAGTGGGAAATGCTGAGTCATGTTGTGTTATCCGAGGCCATCATTGGGACGCGCCGTTTGGGGGAATATGGGTAGAGAGTGCGCCACCCGCAATGGTGATCTTTTGGAAGCAGTGAACTCCCAATACTGAGCTAAATTCAACCCATGCCCGGCAGATTGAACCCAGGTGGCAGCGCCATTCCACCCTGCATTTCTTTCATTTGCTCTTCAGACACACGGTCAGACTTGTCACGCGCATCGTTAAATGCGGCGGTGACGAGGTCTTCTACAATGTGCTTTTCTTCCAGCTTCATCAGGCTGTCATCAATGCTGACGCCCAGAATGCGGCCCTTTGCGGTTGCGCGCACTTTTACCAAGCCTCCGCCTGCCGCACCTTCGACTTCGATCGAGTCGAGCTTCACCTGCATGTCGTTCATTTGGTTTTGGATCGTCTCAGCAGCCTTCTGAGCCGCCTGCATCATTTCTTCCATCGATTTCATCGGGGTGTCCTTTTGTTCAATTCCATTTGCCGCCCGACGATGTGGCGCGGGCTACATTGTCTTGCGGTTCAACCAGTTCGGCATTGGGAAATGCCTCAAGCGCGGCTTTGACCATTGGGTTTGCGCGGATCAGGTCACCCGCAGCCTTTCTTTCCGCTTCGGCGGTCTCGCGCAATGTCGACTGCGCTTCGCCTGAACCGCGTTCGACCAGCCAGCGTTTGCCAGTCAGTTTGAAAAGCGCATCGCGGATGTCGGGCACTGGGTCATCGCTAAAACTGTCAGCCTGTTCAAAGATCAGCCGTTCGGGCGCGAGTTCGATCACGCGGATACGGTCGCGCATCATCTGGGCCACGCGAAGCTGCCCGCCATTGTCGATCCGGTCGACCAGTGCCTCCCAATCTAGAGTCCCATTGGTGGATGAAGCATTGGTAGATCCTGTACCGACATCGCTCCCAGGCTGAGTTTTCGTGGGCGCAGGGCCATTCTTTGCCAATTCTTCAATCCGTTTGGCCAGTTTGCCGGGATCGGGAAGCTCAGCTGCGTGCAAAACGCGCAGCAGCGCCATTTGCAGCGACACCAGCGGGTCAGGTGCCTGTCGTACTTCATCATGGCCCTTCAACAGCAATTGCCACAAACGGTGTAATTCAGGCGCACCCAATTTGGTCGCAAATTCTGCCAGTGCCGCGCGTTCATCTTCGCTCGACGCATCGGGCTCACTGCCAGAAACCTGTGCAACGGTAATCCGGTGGATCAAGTCCATCAGCGCGCGCATCAATGCCAATGGCTCAACACCCAACGCATATTGTTCGTCAATTCCTGCCAGAAGAGCCTTAGCATCGCCTTCAAGCATATGCGTCAGCAACCGCCGTTGAGCGCTCTTGTCGGCAAGGCCCAGCATGTCGCGCACGCGCTCTGCGGTCACTTTGCTGTCCGCATCCATATCGGCGTGAGCGATCGCCTGATCCAGGATAGACAGGCCATCGCGCACCGATCCCTCCGCCGCCGAAGCGATAATACGCAAAGCTTCTTCATCCGCTTCCACCCCTTCGAGGGTGCAGACTTTACCGAAGTGGGAGGCAAGCAATTCTGCAGGAATCCGCCGCAGATCAAATCGCTGTGTGCGGCTGAGAACCGTCACCGGAAGTTTCTCAACCTCAGTTGTGGCGAATAAGAACTTCACATGGGCGGGCGGTTCTTCGAGCGTTTTGAGCAGTGCGTTGAAAGCGTTGCGCGACAGCATGTGAACCTCATCAATAATGTAGATTTTGTAGCGTGCCGAAACCGCAGCATAGCGCACCTGTTCAATGATCTCACGGACGTCATCAACCCCGGTATGGGATGCGGCATCCATCTCGATCACATCAATATGGCGTCCCTCGGCGATCGCCTGACACGGTTCACACTGCCCGCATGGATCGATCGTCGGTCCGCCATGGCCATCCAGACCAACACAATTCAGCGCTTTAGCGATCAGGCGAGCGGTAGAGGTTTTGCCGACCCCTCTCACCCCAGTCATCAAAAACGCATGGGCTAACCGATCCCGCTCAATCGCGTTGCCGAGCGTGCGAACCATTGGTTCTTGGCCGATCAGTTCAGAGAAAGTTTGCGGACGGTATTTGCGCGCCAGCACACGGTAGGGCTGTTTGGTTTCATCTGCTGGTGCTTTTGCCGCAGAAGGAGGCGCTGGTGCAGTCTCCGGCGCAGCAGCAGTGTCGCCAAACATCGAATTCTGCCCCGCTGCTTCGAGTTCGGCAGCCGACGGGGCATCTTCCGCTTCGCTTGCGGGCAGGTTTGGATCGGAATCAGTCACGCCAGCAAGCTAGGCGCTTGCGCGAGGTTTGTCATGGCGGTGATTGGGGAAATGCGCTGATGAAACGCAAAAACACACAAACTAAAAGGAGCCGAGCGACCCGCCGCAATCCACCTGGGCTGCTTCCTTCCGGATCTGACCCGGTGAGCGAACGCAAACGTCCACCCGACTCCCGTCAACTATTATGGCGGTGGACATATTTTTTTCAATAGGTTTAACGAATGTTTTGATATCTAGGAGTATATCAAGCTTATGAAAAAAATTCTCATTATGCTCGCCATTGCCCCACTCGCTGCCTGCGGCGCAGATAATGCCTCGCTTTCGCCAGAAGAACTGGAATCGCGATCACCCATTTCTAACATTGATTTCGGAACCGATGATGGTGAGTGGTCAAATGATAATGAATGCGACGACCCACGCTTCAAAGGTCCGGGAATGACGGGCACGCCCTTGCTTGAAGAGGACATCAAAGCGGATGCAACCGATTGCCGCGAAGCCTATGAACGCGGCGAGCTAACCCTGATCGAATAGAACGAGGCCTATCTGAAATTGTCGGCGTAAGATTGGAGCTTGAGCGTCTTTGCTGGAGTTTCATGCACGCGCGCTGCGATGCCGTATTTTTCGGCATAGGCCTTGGCTGCATCTTTAGTCGGGAAGTCTAATTTGACCTGCGCTTGTGTGTCGCCGCTACCGGTCCAGCCCATTAGCGGGTCGGGCTTGTGCGCTTCGCTCTGCTCGAATTCAAGCACCCAAGTGTCGATTTTGGCTTTGCCCGATTGCATCGCGCTTTTGGGTTGCTGAAAAATTCGTGCGGACATTTTTTTCGTTTCCTCGCTCATGTGATCCGACGATCACGTCGCTGCGGGTGCATGGTTAGGCCTGCGACCACTTGCCGGCCGAGTTCATTTCATCGCAGTAATCCAAATCTAACTGCGATTGAAGGCGTTTTTCGTTTTCAGGCTTGGCTTTTCCACCCAAGGTTGATCCGGCCAACGATGTTTGGGGTAGCGACCTTTCATATCCTTGACGACATCCGCCCATGACCCGCGCCAGAATCCCGGTAAATCTCTGGTCGATTGGACCGGTTTTCCTCCCGGACTGGTGAGTTTCAGCAAGAGCGGCGTGCAGCCAACCATCGGGTGTTGGTCCAAACCAAACAGCGCCTGAGCTCGCACCTCCACACTGGGCGCATCATCACCGCTATAATCGATGCGGTGACTGGTCTGCGCTGGTGAGATGAAATGCGTCGGCGCGGCTGCTTCGAGCCTTTGCCGCGTGTCCCAGTCGAGCAATCCCAATACGGCATTGGCAAAGCGTCCCGGCGAGACATCAAGATCGCGCCGACCTTGTAATAGCGGCGTCAACCATAAAGCAGATTTTTCGCGCAGATTGTCATGCGAAAGTGCCGCCATTTCCGCAAATTCCGCGCGTTCGAGAAAACCAGAGGGCAGATAATGTCCCAACCTCTCCAGAGCATTTTCTACAAGGATTTCCTCAAACACCTGAGGGTCAGGCTTTGGGTCCGGACCGCTTACCAAGACAATCGCACCAAGCCGCCTTTCGCGGCGCGCCTCAGCACGTTTTTTCTCAGAATTCCAGCGGACTGTCGTGCGTTCTTGAAGCTGATCAGCAAATACTGTCTCGATCTGCGTGACGCTCAATTCGACCCCTGCTGTGATACGCGCGCCCTTTGCCTGGCCCTGTGCATCTCCGATCACTATCCATTCCGCCCTTGCCAAGGGAGATGCTGGATCGAGCTGAAACCCGCGCCCACCCGCGCTCAGCCAGCTTCCGCCGCTTACATCACGGCGTTTTGCCACAAAATCGGGCCGTGCGAGTGCGAGACATTCCGCCGGTTCAAGCTCGTGGCCAGATGTGCCTGTGACCAGCTTTGCCGCACTCTCTGACCAGCCTTGCGTAATCCGCGCCGCGCTGGTTGCACGTTTGGAGCGCTCACCGCGCCAACGCGATACTCTTTGCGCCAAATCCTCGCTTCGCCCACCCAACCCGCGTTCCTGCAACAACATCACCAGCCGCGCGGTTTCCTCACCGCAGCTACAGCGTGCACCGTGCAGCACAGCTGCCGCATGGTTCGGAGCCATCGGCATTGCGGCGATGGCATCACCCCATTCCGTAATTCGCCCCTGTTCGTCCAGCGCACCGAGCGCGGTTAGATTTGCCCGCGCCGCGGCCACCGATGCAACCGGCGGCGCATCCAGCCAGCGCAGCGCCTGCGGATCGCTGGCCCCCCATTTGGCAAGTTTTAGTATCAGCGCGGTCAGATCGGCGTTCACAATCTCGGGCGGTGCAAATTCGGGCCGTCCCAGGTGACCGCCTTCTTCCCAAAGGCGGTAGGCAATGCCCGGTCCCAAACGCGCCGCCCGCCCTGCCCGCTGCGCCGCTGCCGCCTGACTGGCACGCCGAGTTACCAGATGCGTTGTGCCCGCCGCACGGTCATACTCCGCTGATCGTGCCAGACCGCTATCCACCACCGCCGATACGCCATCGAGTGTAAGCGACGTTTCGGCGATAGCGCTTGCCAAGACAACCCTCCGACGCCCGTCTGGATCGCGCCGGATCGCCACGCGCTGGGCCACCGGTTCAAGTTGCCCATGCAGTGGCAAGATCGGCGTCCCCGGCAGCTTTGCTTCCAACAGTTCGCGTGTTCGTTCAATCTCACCGACGCCCGGCAGGAAGGCGAGAATGTCGCCACCCGCCCCTTTCGCCTCATCATGCCAAGCCGTCATCACACCGCGTGTCACCTGATCTTCGGTCCGCTGCGAAGGGTCCGCACCAAGCCACTTTATTCCCAACGGAAAACTGCGCCCTTCACTTTCAACCACTGGAATGTCTTTACCCAGCAACCGGGCAAAGCGCGCGCCATCAATGGTCGCGGACATAACCAACACACGCAAATCTTCGCGCAGGACGTCGCGCGTCTCTAGTGCCAAGGCAAGGCCGAGATCGCTGTCAAGATGCCGCTCATGCGCTTCATCAAAGAGAATCGCAGAGACGCCGGGTAATTCAGGGTCTTCGACCAGCCGGTTGACCAAGATTGCCTCGGTAACGATCACGACGCGGGTCTTGCCCGAAACCTTGCTGTCGAGCCGGGTTATATATCCGATTGTCTCGCCAGGCCTTTCATCCAGAATTTCCGCCATCCGCTCCGCTGCTGCTCGTGCTGCCACACGGCGCGGTGAAGTCAGGATGATCTGGCCCGTACACCATTCCTCATCTAGCAAATCAGGAGCCACAGCGGTTGTTTTGCCCGCACCTGGCGGCGCGATCAGAACCGCTGCGCCAATGCGAGACAAAGCCTCCCGCAAATCGGGTAAGACGGCATGGATAGGAAGATCAGGGCTCACGCCCGTCCGAATAGCGCGATCAATATCCGCGCGCGACCGCGAATTGCGCCGCTTCGGCCATTGCGGCACGGGCTTTGCTGTCGGGGAAGATTGAAATCGCATCGATTGCCCGGTGCGCAAAATGCCGAGCCCGTTCGCGTGTGTCATGCAAAGCATTGTGCTTTTCGATCAAGGCAATCGCCTGCGCGAGATCTTTATCTGAGCTGAGATGGCCCAAAATGGCGTCTTTCCAGAACTTACGTTCCGCTTCATCGCCGCGCGCATAGGCGAGAATGACTGGGAGCGTCATTTTGCCTTCGCGGAAATCGTCACCTTGATCTTTGCCCATTTGCGCCGCATCCGAATCATAGTCGATCGCATCGTCGACCAATTGAAAAGCAACGCCAAGATTTCGCCCGTAGTCTTCAAGCGCGCGTTCTTGCTCTTCGCTGCATTCTGCAACCACCGCGCTGATCTGGCTGGCCGCAGCGAACAAAGCAGCCGTTTTGGCGCCGATTATGTGGAGATAGCGTTCTTCGCTGGTTTCAATCTGACGCTGCGCAGTCAATTGCGACACTTCGCCTTCGGCAATTACAGCGCTGGCATGGCTGAGAATCTTGAGAACTCTGAGCGAGCCATCCTCTGTCATCAATTCAAACGCGCGGCTGAACAGAAAGTCGCCAACCAGAACCGTCGCCGGATTGCCAAATATGATATTCGCAGCCGCTTTGCCCCGGCGCAGTTCACTACCATCGACGACATCGTCATGCAGCAGGGTTGCCGTATGAATAAATTCCACTGCAGCCGCGAGTTTATGGTGACGTGTGCCCTGATAACCGACGAGCTCAGCGCCTGCGAGCGTAAGCATAGGGCGCAGCCGTTTTCCACCGCCTGAAATCAAATGCCCTGCAAGGCGCGGGATCAGCGGTATTTCGCTATGCATTCGCTCCAGAATCACGGTGTTCACCGAGTTCATACCGCTCGCGGTTAGCGACAACATGGGATCAAGTGTCGGTGCCTTACGCGGCAGGGGAACGACGTCTGCAGTCATGAGGATGCGCAATAAGGGGTGCCCAGCGCGCTTGGCAAGCGCTGAATTGCTGCTACTTTCACACGCTATGTCGCATGAAACGCAACCCTCACACGCAAACCACAATACTGCAGGCGACACCACGCTGGTGTCGTTCCGCAAGAGTATCGACAATATTGACGCCGCGATCATCCATATGTTGGCGGAGAGGTTTCGGATCACTCAGGCAGTCGGCGAATACAAGGCGAAGGTCACTCTGCCCCCAGCCGATCCCGCACGCGAAAAACGGCAGATAGAACGGTTGCGCAAACTTTCTGAAGAAGCTGACCTTGACCCAGAATTCAGCGAAAAGTTCCTGCGTTTCATTATCGAAGAAGTGATCCGCCACCACGAAAAAGCGCGCGAGGGTTAGGTATCTAGCGCCGGTTTGAGGTGCTTTGCTCCTGCTGCGCCTAACGATTCGGAACTAATACCGGCGCCGGTGCCCTATGGCTTCGCCTCGCACTTGCGCTTTCAGTGCTAACTTGCGCTGATACCGCAGGCGCGGATGGCACGGGTTCAGGAGGTCCAGATGCTCCGCGAGCGGAGTCTTCGGCGAGGCTGCGATTGCTCTCTGCCCGATCAATAACTGCCTGACGGCGACTTTCTAGGGCCCTTCGATCGTTGCGTGAAAGCCGAACACGGTTTCCTTTCCGGTCAAAGGCGTAGTCTCCACCAACATAGACCAGACCATCCAGCCACCGACCGTCATTGCCAAAACAGCCGTCGCATTCCGGTCCAACCGGACCATTCTCCGATTCAAGCGAGGCATAGGGATTGTGGAAGACAGTGCGCTCACCTGCAAAGCCATCAGAGGATGGAACAGCGGCACAGGCGGAGAGTGCGCCGATCGCACCCAACATAACAAACCGATTTACGATCATACGACGTCTCCCATACCCTTAACTATCAGATGCTCGCAAAGCTTTGAACCTAAGATGAATTTTAGGAAACTCTAGCCCACAGCCGAGATCACGCGCGGGCCGATCACCCTCGGACCGGTCACGCCCGGGGAAGGCGCAATTCCACCAGCAGTCCGCCCAAATCTTCACTCTCGCCCAAAGTAACCGAGCCGCCGTAAATTTCAGCCACATCGCGCACAATGGCGAGCCCAAGGCCCGTTCCCGGTTTGCCCGTATCCAACCGTGCTCCCCGATCAAAGATACGCAGCCGTTCTTTCTCAGGAATGCCGACCCCGTCATCCTCCACCCAAATGCGGCACATCGGGCTTCCCGGTTCGTGGTCGAGCGTAACGAATACACTGCCGCCGCCATATTTCGCAGCGTTCTCGATCAGATTGCCGAGGATTTCATCCAAGTCCTGTCTTTCAATCGCGACCATCGCATCTTTGCTTCCAGCGACGTCCAACCGCCCTTCTGGATAGAGACGTTCCACTGCGCGGCGCACGGCCTCTGCGCTCTGGCGGACATCGGTGCGCGCTTGGCCAACCGCACGCCGACCAACGGCGCGAGCACGGGCAAGGTGGTGATCAACATGACGTTGCATCGTGCGGGTTTCGCGGAAAACAGCTTCGTTGAGGTCTGGCGCGCGCGCTGTCGCCGCATTGGTCAACACTGTCAGCGGCGTCTTCAACGCATGGGCAAGATTTCCTGCATGGGTCCGTGCTTCTTCGGCTTGCTGCTCAGTATGTTGCAGCAGCGCATTCACTTCTTCAACCAGTGGTTGAACTTCTATCGGAAGCCGATCGGTGATCCGGTTTTCACCTGTGCTGCGCAGTTTCTGGATCGCAACCCGGACGCGGCGCAACGGAGAAAGACCGTAACGAATTTGCAGCAACGCCATCACGAAAAGCCCCAATCCAAGAGCAGCAAAGCTCCAAATCAAGATGGAACGGACGAGCTGGACTTGATCATCCATTTGTTCGGTCGCGCTAGCCACAGCAAAGGTCCAACGCGTCTCGCTACCCGGCAGAATCACCATGCGTTCCGCGATACGCATTGGCTCCCCGTCGAACTGGTCCGAATTGTAGTAGTGAACTTCGCTGTCAAAATGCTCGGGGTCACGGTCATTACCGCTATTTTCGCCTCGTAACTCAAGCGTCCGGTCCCAAAGACTTCGCGAAGGCCAAGGGTCGAAACCCTCACCACTAATCTGCCAATAGAGTCCGCTATTTGGTTCTAGAAACGCTTGATTGCCAAGGTTTCGTTCGAAAAAGACGTCACCGAATGGATCGACCTCGGCAGCAGTGATCATCGCCGTCAGTTGATATTCCAATTGCTCATCGAAATTCGCTTCAACCTGGCTTGTTAAAGCTCGCTCGAGCGCAATTCCGCCACCCAAGAGCAAGACAATAATCCACCCAGCCGCAATGAAGCCCATCCGCCGTGCAATACTGGCGAGTGGGGTAGGAGCTAGCAGAGCCGGAGCGTTCTCCTCCGCAGACATGGCCACCCCCTCACCCGCTCCCTTGTCCGGAGTAGATGATGGGTCAGCTTTACGCGCGCCCTTAGGCTCGGGGAGCGTCTGCTGGGTCGTCGAGACTGTAACCGAGGCCACGGATCGTAGTGATTACCTCTGCACCTAGTTTCTTGCGAATGCGGGTGACGAAAACTTCGATCGTGTTGGAATCGCGGTCGAAATCTTGGTCGTAAATATGCTCGATCAGCTCTGTCCGGCTCACCACTTTGCCTTTGTGGTGCATCAGATAGCTGAGCAATTTGTATTCCTGTGCGGTAAGTTTCACAGGCTCCCCATCGCGCGTTACCCGGCCAGAACGTGTGTCCAGCCGGACATTGCCCGCTGTCAGTTCCGATGAAGTATTGCCCGACGCACGGCGGATAAGCGCCCGCAGGCGAGCGATCAATTCTTCGGTCTGGAAAGGTTTAGCCAGATAATCATCCGCGCCAGCGTCCAATCCGGCGACCTTATCCGACCAACTGTCTCTTGCGGTTAAGACCAGCACAGGGAAATCGCGTCCTTCTTTGCGCCACATGCCCAATACTGACAGTCCGTCAATTTCTGGCAGACCGAGGTCAAGGACGCAGGCGTCATAGTCTTCAGTGCTGCCAAGAAAATGTCCGTCTTCGCCATCTGTGGACAAATCAACGGCATAACCGGTCTGTTCCAAGGTTGTTTTCAATTGTTGGCCAAGAGTGGGTTCGTCTTCGACGATTAGGATGCGCATATTCCACCGTTCTGCTGTAAGTTTGCACGCGGGTGGTTGCGCGTTTGCGCACCACTCGTCAAGCGAACGACGCTGTGCACCATGGGCTTAGTCCCCCGGCGATTTCGCTTCTTGCCGCTCAATCTCAGTTTGCGCGGCTGATGATGCTGCCCGTGCGGGCATCGACATCAATATAGGTTACACGCCCATCGCGAATGAACTTCAAACGATATGCCCGCGCTGTGCTGTCATAAGATGGGCCGAGATATTCACTGCCCCGCATTTGCGGCAAAATGCGGCGTTCAATCTCTCGCAGCGACAATTGGTTGCCAGCGCGCATTTCACGCCGTGCCTCGCCCTGATCAGAACGCGCTTGTTCCTGAGCGCTTGCGCTGTCAGCAACCAGCGCCGAAGCCGATCCAGCGCCAAGGCTGATCAACAAGGTAGCGGCTGTCATTGCAGCAAGAATTGTGCGGCCATGTGTCATTGTGCTGTCATGCCTAAATGATCTGCGTTGAACAAGCTGTGAATAGTGATCGCGGGGGGCGTTAAGCGAAGAAGCGGTTAGCCCGCTGGCTGAGCGCTCACCATTTCATATTTGATTGTAATACTGACGCCAGTGTTGACTTGGCCCGGTTGGACTGGCGTGGAAAGCGCAACGTCCGCCGCACGGGCGCGTAGGGTCGTTTCAGGAACTGCCCTGTTTCCGCGTATCGCCTCACTGATGGAGAGGATGCGTACACCAGAATAGCCAGCCACTTCAGCATAAGCCCGTGCCCGCTGCTCAGCCCGCTCAACCGCACGCTTACGAGCGAGATCTTTGGCCGCTTCGTCATCTTCAATGCTAAAACTCGGGCCAGACAGGTTGGTCGCACCAGCCGAGACTAAAGCATCAAGTACAGCACCTGTTTCGTCGATCTCGCGCAGTGTTACGCTGACCCGATTGGACACTTGGTATCCGCGAAAAATCTGTCGCTGATTAGGGCGATCATAATCATATTGCGCGTTCAAGCTGATCCCGGTGGTCTGAATGTCCTCCTCAGCAACTCCCAACGCAAGGATACGATCAATCACGCGCTGCATTTCGGCGGCGTTCTGTCGCATCGCCTCGACTGCGGTTGGCGCCTGCGTGCTGACACCCGCGCCAATCGTGACAAGATCAGGCGCTGCGGTAACGCTTTCATAAACCGACAATTCAATCACCGGCCCTGCGGATTGAATTTCGACTTCTGCGGCAATTGCAGATGCGGGAAAAGCGGCAGGCAGAGCCAATGCAACGGCTGCGGCAAATGCGAATGAATGACGAATCACGATGTTCTCCTATGCGCCCACTATCGGATGCCGGGGCTTAGCGCATACTGAACCGTCTTCGCAGCGCGCTTGCAAGCCCATCGATCCGCAACTAGGTGCCGCCTCTTATGGCACAACCTCCGATCCTCTCTTGGGAAGGCCTTGGTCTCCAACAAGGCGCCCGTTGGCTATTCGGTGGTCCACGTCCCGGTGCGGGCGCAGAGCCTATCGATCTGCACGTGATGCCCGGCGACCGGTTAGCGCTGATCGGGCGAAACGGCGCGGGTAAGACTACGCTGCTGAAACTGATCGATGACCAGATTGAGGCCGATCGCGGCACTAGGCGCGTAAGGTCCAACACCCGAATTGTCTTTCTCGAACAAGACCCCGATTTCGGAGCCTTCAGTACATTGATGGATTTTGCGCTGGCAGGCGACTACGCGCCAGAGCGCTATGCCGTTGACTCGATTGCCGGGCAGCTTGGTATCGATATGACTACCGATGCTGCAAGCGCGAGTGGAGGTGAGCGCCGCCGCGCCGCGATTGCCCGCGCACTGGCGCAAGAGCCTGACTTGCTGCTATTAGATGAACCAACCAACCACCTTGATCTGAGCGCGATCGATTGGCTTGAAGATTGGCTGAGCCGTTACAAAGGCGCATTCATAACCATCAGCCATGATCGCACATTTCTCAAACGCCTGACCCACGCGACGCTATGGCTCGACCGTGGGACTTTGCGGCGCAAGGAGGTCGGCTTTGGCGGTTATGACGCATGGGAAGAGGCTGTCTACGCAGAGGAAGCCCGCGCGGCGGAAAAGCTTGATGCAAAGCTAAAACTAGAGGCACATTGGCTCGAACGCGGTGTGACCGCACGGCGTAAGCGGAACCAAGGTCGGCTCGAGAAACTCTACCAAATGCGTGAAACGCGCGCGGCGATGATTTCTGACGCGGGCTCTGCCAAGCTCAAACTGTCTAACGATTCCGACTTCAAATCCAAGTCCGTGATTGTCGCGGAGGGCATCACTAAAACCTATGACGGGCGCGCCATTATCAAGCCTTTTACCCTGCGCATCCAAAATGGTGATCGCATCGGTTTTGTTGGTGGGAATGGAGCGGGTAAGACCACTCTACTCAAAATGCTCACCGGAGAGCTGGAGCCCGATAGTGGCACGATCACTCGTGCCAGCACACTGACTGGCGTGATGATCGATCAACAGCGCAAACTGATGGAGCCTGATGCGACTGTTCGCGATATCCTTGCAGAAGGCGGCGACTGGATCGATGTGCGCGGGGCACGAACGCATGTGCAGGCCTATCTCAAAGACTTCTTGTTTGACCCCAAACTGGTCGACACGCGGGTGGGCATTCTGTCGGGTGGAGAACGTTCACGCTTGCTGCTAGCGCGAGAGTTCGCGCGCACTGCGAATCTGCTGGTTCTGGATGAACCGACTAATGACCTCGACCTCGAAACGCTCGATCTGCTGCAAGAGGTTATTGCTGACTTTGACGGCACTGTTCTGATCGTCAGCCATGATCGCGATTTCCTTGATAAGACAGTGACAGTTACGCTCGGTCTTGATGGATCGGGCAAGGTCGATATCGTTGCTGGTGGCTATGCCGATTGGGAGGCGAAGCGGCAGAAGCCAACGCAAGGCAAGTCGCGCATGAACGCCGCCGCCAGCAAAGCACCACCTCCAAAATCCACACCCAAAACGGGCAAGCTGTCCTATAAGGACCGACGCGATTACGAACTGCTCCCCGCGCGGATTGAGGAGCTGGATACCGCCATCTCCAAGGGAGAGGCCATTCTTGCTGACCCAAATCTCTTTGTTTCTGACCCGCAACGGTTTTCGACAATCTCCAAAGGCATTGAGAATGCTCGCCAAGAGAAGGACCTTGCCGAAGAGCGCTGGCTCGACCTAGCAGAGCAACTTGAAGGATGAGCGCCAAAGCACAATCCACCAAACTCCACCGCGATATCGCAGCTTGTGCCATTTGCGCTGAACATTTGCCACTCGGCCCCCGCCCCATTGTCCAATTCTCACCCAACTCACGTATCCTGATCATCGGCCAAGCTCCTGGGACGAAGGTCCATGCGACCGGCGTGCCATGGGACGATGACAGCGGTGACCGGCTGCGCGAATGGCTGGGCATCGATAAGGACCGGTTCTACGATCCCGATGCCATTGCGCTGATGCCCATGGGCTTTTGCTATCCGGGCAAGGCAAAAGGTGGCGATGCTCCCCCGCGCAAGGAGTGCCAGCCAGCTTGGCATGACCGCATCCTGTCGCTCCTCCCGTCAGAGCGATTGACTCTGCTCGTCGGCACTTATGCACAGGCCCAATACCTGTCTGAAACCCGCAAACTCTCCATGACCGAGCGCGTCCGTCAGGGTGCAGACTTCGCTCCATTCTTGCCCTTGCCTCACCCAGCATGGCGGGTGCGTATGTGGATGACCAAGAACCCCTGGTACGAAAGCGAAGTGCTGCCGCGTCTGCGCCAAGAGGTCGCCAACCGTATCGACTGAACCGCGGCTTTCGGGTGAGACATGGACCGCATGTTACACGGTCCATGAGACAAAATTATTAGGCTTCTGGCGCTCCATCTCACATCTTCTCCCAATCCAGAAATCTGAGCAGAGCAAACCTCATGGATACGACCCAGATTGCAATTGACTTCGTAAAACTGCTTATCGAGGAAGATGCACAAGGCTGCCAAGCATATTGGTCTGACGATATTGTCAGTCTTGAGCCCCAAGAAGGCGAAATGGCGCGCACGGAGGGCCGCACCGCGCTTCTCGCCAAACATGCATGGTGGGAAAACAACGCAAAGATGCACTCAACTTCCCGCGATGGTCCATACGTCTTTGGAGGCCAATTTGCGATCCGATTTACCATGGCTGTGACCTTCGGTGGAGAGCGCACAAAGTCATCGGAAATTGGCCTTTACACCGTGAAAGAAGGCAAAATCGCCGAAGAACGATTCTTTGCCCCGCGTGATGATTGGTAAGGGCGTAAAGCAGAGCTTGCCCATTCACCCGATCCGATAAAAATCCGCAACCCGGTCCAGTGCCAGTTTCAGCACCAATTTGCCGCTTCGCGCGGGCCAGCCCAACGATTTTTCCGCTTCGGGCAATCCCTCGCATCCACATACGACCCGCCACAGGATGTCCTCCAACCCCTTGCCCGCTGCACCCAGCGCCCCATCAAAGCGTTGTTTCGCGGCGATCTGCTTCTCAGTCGGAGACAAACCCACATCTCCAGTCGATTTCACTCGGACAACGTCCCAACGCATCGTCACATTGGGTGATAGCTGCGCCCGTTCGTAATCGCTTCGCAATGCTTCGCCTGCATCGAAAAGCCGTGCATCAATGTGACCGCGCGAATGCAACCATGCGATCGGCGATTCGCCAAGATTGACTGTGACACTCCGCTGTGTCTTGCGGGCACCCTCACCTCGGCGCGGGCCTTCAGATGTCAGTTCGCGTTCGACCAATTGCCGTTTCATGTTGGATTCTCCCTTTGTGCCAGATCGGCTGCAACCACCAATCACCCTTGCCAAAATTGTAAAACTGTAGGAAAGTAAAAACCAATTTGGTTCAAATTATATCGAGGAGGCACCGCACATGATCAATCGCATCCGCGAGATTCGAAAGGCCAAGGGGTTCACCCTCGCCGACCTGGCAGAAGCCTGCGACCCACCTACAACCGCGCAGACAATCGGACGGTTAGAGACCGGAATGCGCAATCTCTCCATCAAGTGGATGGACCGTATTGGCACAGCCCTTAATGTTGATCCGGAAATTTTGGTTCGTTCTGAGGAGCAGAAACGCGCGCAGATTGTCGTGCAACTGGGTCTGTCCGATCCCGAAGCTCTCGACACCCCGCGCGAAGCAATTCTCCCAACCGAAATCGCAGCGCAATCTTCCGTAGATGGCGGCGATGCAACGATGCTTGTGCTCGAAATCACCGCTTCTGTTGGAGAATATCGGCCCGGCGATATGGTATGGCTCAAGCAAATTGAGCCCGATGATAGCGGGTCCGCAATCAACCGGGATTGTCTAATCCCGCGTCCGGGCGGAAGGTTTACGTTTGGACGGCTTATCGATCGGCGCGGCACATTGGTCGGAATTTTGCCTTCACAAGCGGGTAATAAGCAGCAGGTTATAGATAACCCGCCTTGGATAGCGGTCGCGACTATGTTGGTCCGTCCGCTGTGATCAGCAGTTGGGCTGGCCCGTCCACTGTGATCAGCAGTCGAGTAAGTTCGCCAGCGTTGATGTGATCGGAAATTTAGTTTGCTTTAACGCACACGTTAACGATCACGTTAAGGCACTAGGATTATCGCTGATGCAGCGAATGACAGGAGCGAAAGTGATACTAGCCAGAGGACATTCGATGTGAAACACGTCGTAGTGCTCAGCACGCTTTATCCCAACGCGGTTAATCCGCGCTTTGGCACCTTTGTGGCACGTTCGCTCGAAGCTCTGGCCAAACGCGGCGCTGAACATGGCGATTGGCGGGTCAGCGTCGTCAATCCTATCGGCATTCCCCCCATCGCTCTGGGCCGATATCGGGCCTTGTCCCAGCTTGACGAACTTAGCAAAGAACACGGTGTCACGATCCATCGCCCGCACTTCACTCTGATTCCAGCGGTTGGCGCACGTCGCAATGCCGCTGCCATCGCGAAGGCCGCTCTGCCGCTTATGGAGCAGCTCCATGCAGAAACGCCGATTGATGTGATTGATGCTCAGTTTTTCTTTCCCGACGGTCCTGCTGCGGCATGGATTGCGCGAAAGATTGGCGTGCCGCTATCACTCAAAGCCCGCGGCAGCGACATCACCTATTGGGGCGACTTTGATTTCGCCCGCGAACAAATGCTCGAAGCTGCCGAATGCGCCGATGGAATTCTTGCCGTAAGCGAGGCATTGGCCGGGCAAATGGCAGAGATGGGCATGCCTCGGTCTAAAATTCGGGTCCATTATACTGGACTGGACCGTGATCGTTTTCGCCCATTGGAACACACGCAATTGCGCCCGCAGCTTGGCTCAGAACTGGGTTTTGTCATCCCCGACAATGCCCCGCTGCTAACCTGTGTTGGTGCCCTGATAGAGCGTAAAGGGCAAGACATCGCCATTGCTGCTTTGGCCAAGATTGAAGGCGCACGGCTGGTGTTAATCGGCAAAGGCGAAGACGAGGTGCATTTGCGCGAACTCGCCCGTGATCTGGGCCTTGCGGACCGGGTCTATTTTGCAGGGTCGCTCGATCACGACCTGCTGCCGCTGATCCTGTCTGCATCCGATGCGATGGTCCTGCCAACGATGAATGAGGGCCTAGCCAATGCATGGGTAGAGGCACTAGCTTGCGGAACGCCCGTGGTCACATGCGATGTGGGCGGTGCACGTGAACTCATCACAAACAACACAGCAGGGCGGCTGGTTGATCGCAATCCTGAAGCTGTGGCTGACGGCGTCAACGAAATCCTCAACAACCCGCCTATGCGGCTAGCGGTTGCAGCCATGGCCGAAAGGTTCAGCTGGGAAACCAATGCGCTGGAACTGGGCGCACATTACGACCAATTGATGCAGCGGTAATTTGCCGACAATCAGCCAAAACCATCCTCTCGCTCCGCCCTTCTGTTCAGAGATATCGGGGGTGGAAGGGTAGAAGGCACGGGTGGCCCGAGAGCGCAGAGGGCTAGAGCTGGCCCAAGACCTTCTTCTCTTGGCGATCTGCTTCCGTTTCCTGAGGCACAAAGCTATCGGAATTCACACCCAGCCAGATCAAGATTGGCGAAGCGAGATAGACGCTCGAATAGGTCCCGATAAACAAGCCTGCGGTGATCGCAGCCACCATGCCAAACAGGCTTGCCGGGCCAAAGAACAACAGCGGCAACAGCGCCACGAGCAGCGTCAGCGATGTCATTACCGTTCGGGCCAATGTTTCATTCACCGATAGGTCGAGCAGTTCTGGCAAAGGCATCTTGCGATACTTTTTCAGATTTTCCCGGATGCGGTCATAGACGACAATCGTATCATTCAGTGAATAACCGATAATGGCCAGAATTGCGGCGATGATTTGCAAGCTGAATTCCATCTGGAACAGCGCAAACATCCCCAAGGTTAGCGACACATCATGGAACAGTGCGAACAGCGCGCCGACACCAAACTGCCATTCAAACCGAACCCAGATATACAGCGCCACCATCAACATCGCCGCAAGCAGAGCGAGTACGGCATCGTTGCGGAATTCGCCAGAAACCTTGCCCGAAACGCTATCAACACCGTCAATTCGGGCGCCCATGCTTTCCAGTTCAATGACAATTGCATTGGTCATCGCATTGGCGAACGCGGGGTCGCCCTCAGCCTCTGGCGGCAATTTAACGCGGATCGCGACTTCATTGTCGTCACCAAAGCGCTGAATCACAGGATCGCTAACCGATTCAAGCGCATCCACACGCACGCGAATGTCTTCGATTGGTGCGGTTTCAACTTCGGTAAAGGTCGCTTGAACAACCTGTCCGCCGGCGAAATCGACCCCGTAATTCAGGCCCATTGTCGCCACCAACGTCCAGCTTGCCGCCATAAGCAACAGGCTGACAATAAAGAAGGGCACGCGAAGTTTCAGGAACTTTATATTGGTGTCCTGAGGCACGAGCTTAAGCAGTTTCATGTCTCGTCACCCTTCCTTAAATCGAGATATCTTTAGGACGCTTCGCGGCAAGGTAGCCGGACACCCACATTTTGGTCAGCGCCAGAGCGGTGAAGACCGAGGTAATAAGTCCGATCACCAGAACCACAGCAAATCCGCGGATGGGGCCAGAGCCAAACCAGAACAGCAATGCGCCTGCAATAAAGTTAGTGATGTTCGCATCGTAAATCGCGCGGCTGGCTTCTTTGTAGCCATTTTCGACTGCGGTGATGACTTTGCGCCCGCGTTTTCGTTCCTCGCGTATTCGTTCGTTGATCAGAACATTGGCGTCCACCGCCGCACCAACTGTCAGAACGAAGCCTGCAATACCCGGCAATGTCAGAGTGAAATTACCGATCGCCATTGCACCGAGCAGAATCAATACGTTGAAGATCAAAGCGACGGTCGCATAGACGCCGAACCGGCCATAGGTCGCGATCATCAGTGTTATCACCGCAATGCTGCCGATCAGCATCGCAATCAGACCGCTGCGAATGGACTCAGCACCAAGATCTGGCCCAACCGTGCGCTCCTCTATCACGGTTAGCGGCACTGGAAGCGCACCTGATTGCAGTGAAATTGCTAACTGGTTCGCACTCGCGGCTGTGAAACTACCAGAGATTTGCGCAGCGCCGCCCAATATCGGTTCATTGAAAGTCGGGGCGGAAATCACTTCCCCATCAAGGATAATCGCAAATCGTTCACCCACATTCTCGGTGCTCAGTTTAGCAAACTTCTGTCCGCCTTGTTGATCGAACTGGATATTTACGATGTTCTCATTCGTCTGCGGGTTCACTCCAGCTTTCGCATCGATTAGGCTGTCACCGCGAATGCCGCCAAGGCGCTTTACCGCCTCAAAACCGCCGACAAAATCACCATCTTCCGCATACGGGAAAATCTGACTGCCCGGATTGGCCACACCGGCTTGGGTATTGGTCGGCAAGGCTTGCTGATCGACTAACTTGAATTCGAGCTGCGCAGTTTGACCCAGTTGCTCTTTCAAAGCTTGCGGGTCTTGCAGGCCAGGCACCTGAACCACGATACGCGTTTCGCCCTGACGAATGATCGTCGGTTCGCGGGTGCCCAACAGATCGATCCGGCGGCGGACAACTTCAACGGCTCCGTCCATTGCGGTGTTTAGCGCAACCGCCTCACCGCTATCAGTGGGAGTCAAGACCATGCGCTGGCCATCGACCACGCTCAAATCCCATTCACGCCGCAGTCCGTCGCCCATCATCAAGGGTTCAAGAATGCCCCGCGCCCGATCAATATCAGCCGAGGAATCGAGGATAAACGACAACTGCCCATTGGACCGCGACGTATCGCCGAACTCTACCTTTGGATTGGCCTGCCTAAGCGCAGCTTCAACCGCCTCTTCCATGTTTTCAAGCCGCTGCTGCGCAACATCTGCAGGATCAGCTTCGAGCAGCAGGTGCGAACCGCCTGCAAGGTCCAGCCCAAGATTGACCTGCGGCGCGCCTTCGCCTGCATCAATACCCGCAGGCGCCAACAAAGAGGGAAGCGCGGCAGCCGCGATCGCCAGGGTAAACACCCAAAGCGAAATCTTCTTCCAGAGAGGAATTTCAAGCATTGCCGCCCAATTTGAACCTTATGTCGTGTGTCATTGATATCTGAGAGCGCGGTCGCGCAGCTCAGTCTCCGCTAAAATTCAGTCGTTGGCCGGTTTCGTGCCCGGCTCAATCAAATCGGCAATCGTGTTTTTAACGGCTTTAACCCGCACATCTTTTGCCAGCTCAATTTCAGCATAGGTATCGTCAACCTTGATCACTTTACCGACCAGCCCGCCCTGCGTGACAACTTGATCACCTTTTTTCAGACCACCAACCTTTGTCTGATGCTCTTTCTGCCGCTTCATCTGGGGACGAATGATCAGGAACCAAAAAATCACGACCATGCCAACAATAGGCAGCCAGTTGATCCAGGCCGGAGGTGCTTCAGCTGTGGCCGTTCCAGCAGCGGTAAGAAGGTCAAACATTTCTAAACTAGCCCGTCAAAATTGGTGTGGTCGGTCTTTGTGGGCAGGCTTTTGGCAGCTGACGCCGCTTTTCCCCTTACCCAATGAGGATTTAAGTGGGCGCGGTTAGCAGCAATGCAAGCACCCCGCAATTCGCGAAGGAAAAGTATAGTGCATGGCCGCATCACAAATTGCGAGCTCTGACCACTTGAATACCTGCCGCAAGTCGCTTGCCAGAGTGAAACCACCGCCCTATAGCGCGCGCCTCCACTGGATACGGGAAGTAGCGCAGCCTGGTAGCGCATCACACTGGGGGTGTGGGGGTCGCAGGTTCGAATCCTGTCTTCCCGACCAGTGGAGCACATATCACAGCACCGATTGAGGTTCATCGAACCAGAAGCCCGGTTGGTCCCTTGAGGCTATTCATTTGTGTCCAGCCTGCGCAAGGAACTTGCATGGGCTTTCCGCGCTTTACCTCCCTTGTGAAATCCACACATTTCTTAGTCGGCAGTGCTGCAGTCGCACTTTGTGCAGGCCAAGTTTCTGCCAGCGAGGCTGACGGCGATGAAGCTGAAGACGCAGTCAATGTCGAGAGCGCGGATTCGGATGAGACTGGCGAACCATCAAGTCAATCCAACACGCGCCGCACCTTCACCCCAGAAGATTTTGAACGCTTCGCTCCGCGCAGCGCGCTCGATATGGCGCGGCAAATTCCCGGCTTTTCAATCCAGTCGGATGATGGCGCACGCGGTCTAGGCCAGGCTAACACCAATGTTATCGTCAATGGCCGACGCATATCAGGCAAGTCGAATGGGCCAGTCGAAGCTCTCCAACGCATCCCAGCCGAAGAGGTCGTGCGTCTGGAATTGGTCGACGGGGCGAGCCTCGATATCGGCGGGCTTTCAGGCCAAGTCCTGAATGTCGTCACAAACAGCACCGGCGGGATCACCGGACAGTTTAGATATGCTCCGCGATTTCGCAGCAGAGGCACACCCGCACGCTTTTATGAGGGGTCGGTTTCACTTGCGGGCGGCGGGGAGAAAACCGAATGGACTCTAGCGCTGGAGAACGATTCGAACAGGCGCGGGAATGAAGGGATCGAACAGGTCTTTGATGCTGCCGGCGCGCTGATCGACACGCGTGATGAACAGTCGAACTTCGATGTTGATCGGCCAAGCCTGTCAGGCTCATTCACCCGCATCGCTGACAATGGCAACGTCTTGAATGCAACGGGCGAAGTCGTTGGTTTCTTTTTCAGAGCGACCGAAACATCAGAGCGTTCTGGCACGATTTCGCCGATTGATCGCAGCCGATTTTTCTCAAACAAGGAAGACGAGTTCAATTTCGAGGTCGGCCTTGATTACCAGTTCGGTTTCGGCCCTGGACGGTTGAAACTCATCGGATTGCACGGCTACGAAAACAGTCCGACTGTTTCCCAAACGCTTACGACCTTTGCAGATGACAGTCCTGCGGAAGGATCGGTATTTGACCGCGTTGCCGACGAATTTGAAACCATTGGGCGCGCGGAATATAGTCTTGATGGACTGGGCGGGAACTTGTTGTTTGCGGCCGAAGGTGCGCGCAACATCCTCGACATCACATCCATGCTCGAAGAACGCGACGCAGCAGGAATTTTGCAACCTGTCGAATTGGATGGGGCAACCGCCCGCGTTGACGAAGACCGCGCTGAGCTTAGCGTAACCTATAGCCGACCGATTGCATCAAACCTGCAATTTCAGTCGACATTAGGCGGTGAATATTCAAGGATCAGTCAAAGTGGGGCGCTGGGTCAGACTCGCACATTCTACCGGCCCAAAGGCTCAATTTCTCTGGACTGGAAAGCCAGCGATGATCTGAATATCTCTGGCCGCGTTGAACGGGTTGTTGGTCAGCTCAACTTCTTCGATTTTCTCAGCACCGTTGATTTGGATCAGGACCGCGAAAATGTGACCAATGCCGAACTCGTCCCGCAGCAAAGCTGGGTTTACGAGATCGAAGCGACGGTTGGGCTTGGCGCATTAGGATCGTTGAATGCGCGCGCATTTTACGAAGACATCACTGACATCGTCGACCAAATTCCGATTGCAGACGGCGGACAGGCACCGGGCAATATTCCTTCGGCCGAATTCTACGGTGTCAGCAGCAATTTGACCTTGCTTTCCGAAGGGATCGGCTGGCGCGGTACGCGAATTGATGTCGAATTAGATCTAGCCGATTCATCGGTTCTCGATCCCCTACTCGGCACACCGCGCAGGCTTTCCAGAAACACTTTGACCGACTTTGAATTCGACATACGTCACGATTTCTCAGGTTCGGTCTGGGCGGTGGGCGGGGCTGCCCGTTGGAACGAGCAGGCACCGCAGGTCCGGCTCGACGAGATTTCGCTGCGAAGCGAAGAATTCGGTTTCTTCTCGGCCTTTGTCGAGAACAAGGATGTTGGCGGGATGACCATGCGAGCGAGCGTCGCCAACTTTAACAATCGCAGGGACCGATTTGACCGGACAGTCTTTATCGATCGTTCTGCGGGAATTGTCGATTTCGTCGAAGATCGCAATCGCACATTTGGTACGGTCTACACACTGACGATTGAAGGATCGTTCTAAGCGTCCTACTCGGTTGGTATTGAGAGGATTTGCGATGACCGACACCACCAAACTCCGCATGCGTAGCTGGCTGTTTGCCCCAGGCGACAGCGAGAAAAAGATGGGCAAAGCAATTGCGAGCGAGGCGGACATTGCGCTTCTCGACCTAGAAGATTCAGTCGCACCTGAAACCAAGGCGGCAGCGCGTGATTTGGTGGCGGCTGCAATTGCGGGCGCGGAGAATAAGGCGCGTGTTTGGGTGCGGGTCAATCCGCTTTCGGGCGGCATGACTGAGGACGATCTGGATGCGGTGATGCCGTCTCAGCCGGGCGGAATCTTCCTACCTAAAGCCGAAGGCGGCCACGATGTCGAAACGCTCAATGCGATGCTGACCGCGCGCGAAGAAACGGCAGGAATTGCTCCCGGATCGACCAAAGTTGCAGCGCTTGTCACTGAAACTGCTGCCGCAATGTTCACCACCGGCACCTATGACGGCGCACCGCGTCTCGTCGCTATGAGTTGGGGGGCAGAAGACCTTTCCAGCGAATTGGGTGCCCGCGAACAACGCGGTCAGGACGGCGAATACACTCATGTCTATGAAATGGCGCGCAGCCTGTGCCTGATCGGCGCGGTGAAGGCTGGCGTTACCCCCATTGAGACGGTCCAACCCGAATTTCGCGACCTCGAAGCATTGGAGAAACGCGCGCGCAACGTTCGCGCATCGGGGTATCGCGGCATGTTGGCGATTCACCCGGCCCAGATCGCCCCCATCAACGCGGCATTTACCGCCAGCATTGAAGAGATCGCCCATGCACAGGCCATCATCCAGGCCTTTGCTGAGAATCCCGGCGCGGGCACTGTGGCGCTAGACGGCAATATGCTGGACCGCCCGCATCTGGCACTGGCAGAACGATTGTTAGCGGAGAGTTAGAGTGACATAGAGGCACTTTAGCTTTCCTACATGTACCCATTTGGTTATCACGACTGCAACTCATCCACAGGAGCGCAGTTATGGCCTTACTCGAATCCCTGATCGGCCCGATCACCTCAATCCTCGACAAAATTATCCCGGACAAAGAGGCACGAACCAAGGCTCAGTTTGAGCTGCTCAAACTCGAAGGAACGCAGGAAATGGCGCTGATCGAAGCGCGCTTGCAGGCCATTGTCGCAGAGGCGCGGTCACCCGACCCCTGGACCAGTCGCGCCCGCCCCAGCTTCCTCTATGTGATGTATGTCTTGATCCTAACCGCTCTGCCGATGGGCCTGCTATCAGCCTTCAATCCCGGCGCGGCAAAAGACATCGCGACAGGCATGAACGCCTATCTCGGAGGCTTACCTGAACCGCTCTATGCGCTGTTTGGCACTGGGTATCTAGGCTACACAGCGGCGCGCCAGTGGGGTAAGGTTAAGGGGGTGGATCAGTGAGTTCGGTGTGCAGGCAACGTCCGAAATTGGGGTGGAAAGCGGTCATTAGCTAGTCGACTTCGGCACTGCCCTCCGACCGCCAACTCTCGGACAGACAAATCCACAAGTCCGCCCACTCAACTGCCTTGGCTAGGTGGCAAAATCCCTTGGTTTGAAACCCAGCAAGGCGTGAGTGCTCTACGTCTAGCAAGACAAGTTCGCCTTAGACTGACAGTACCTCACAGAAGAAGCCATGGCGGCGACCAAAAGGTCGCCGCCATGTTCATTGATTAATGCCAATCAGGTGAACCAGGGAACCAGCGGTCCCACCCCCAACCGCCGCTACCTTTTGTCAAGTCAAGCGCTTTACCAATACGTTCAACCGAACGAGCAGATTCTTCTTTCTGTTGCTTATTTTTCATAACATTCTCCATCGGTTATTTGCCGTAAAATTATCCGGCATTCAAAATGTATAGATTACATGATACTAGTCAACATATATCTATGTTAGTTATCTTTGACTAACGAATCATACGAATTCTTGTCCCATATCAGATGTAATTTTTAGACCAAGACTCGATGTTTAAGAGTCCTAAGACATTTGTACTCGACAAAGATCGGATGCTCTGTTTCGAAGATAAATTTTCACGAAAGGAATCAGACATTATTTGCATTTGATCGCACACACCCGAGCAAAGGTGTCCAATAATCCGGTCTGCATTAGATTCGATAAATTCTGCGTATATTCTTCCCGGGGAACTTTTTGTTATTCTCCTCAGTAATTTTTCTGGAAGGTCGTTTCTAAACGCATGCCGAAGTAGTCCGCGATCTACTCCTTGGAACGAAAATTGCGAAGTCGGAATGGACAGACACAGTTCAACTATCGGCTGCAATAGATATATATGGAAGTTTGGAACGTGCGAAAAATAGTTAAGCGGGCTGAAAGGTCTCAACGGCGTACAACAATTGTTCATTATCTGGGATATCTTGGCTTGAGGCACTAGACCGTCGTGAAGTAACGCTGGATTGATGAAGTTACGATCAAGGCTCGCCTCAACGCCTTCCCTTGAAAGCCACTGTTCATTTGCAATGCCACCAACTTTCGCATCGATAATAGCTGGAGCCAACTCCTGCTTCCGCCAAGCTGAAAGCAACGCGCTCATAAAATACCAAGGCGGGCGTTGACCTTCATTAACAGCATTTCTTATGATATTAAGGAGATGCAAGGGCGAAGTTTTGCTGCCTAGCCAGTCCACAACTGGTAAAATATCAGGCGATTGCAAAAACAGAGAGTCACCGCCAGCGCCCGTGAAGAGCGCTTGGATGTCTTTGTATTTGTCCATATCAGGCTGGGCAGCTAGGTCTCCGAATTCGAACACCCGATCTGGCTTGGGTTGACCATTTCCCGCCATGACGAAATCGAAGTCTATATTATCTGACCTCAAAGTATATTTGTCTATCGGATGACCCAAGAAATCCGCTACCGACTTTGAGTAGTAATATTCATCTCCCCCTCGTCCTTCCGTTGCGTAAGTGAAGGTTTGAACTGCACAACTATGCGTTAGGTTACTTAAGCAAGAGGCGACGACGGAAGAATCTAGACCACCCAACGCCACCGCAACATTGTTGAAACGCCGTGCAAGCGTACGCACGACTTTGCGTATAGTGAATCTGACACTTTGAGATGTCTCATCGAATGATTGCTTGGACGCACGAGCTACAAACGAGTAGGGGTTCCAGCATTGATGCCGAGAGGTTTCGTTGCGAGAAACCATCGTGCTGGCACCCGCATGTATTTCAGAAATACCCTGCAACCCCGAACCAACGCGGTCAAATGCTGAACCCGTGGCTGTCGCTTTTAGGAAACTGTAGTCTAGAGAATGTGGTGCATAAAAATCAGGCAAAACCCCTAGGTCTGAAAAGAAAATGTGCCCCCCCATTTTTGCCGATTCATAACAAGGAACCATGCCTGTCGGGTCGCGAATAATTAGATACTTTTCGGCCTCCAGATCATATCCTATAAAAATGTATTGGCCCCAAAAGTGGTCACAAAGAAATGACCCATTTGAACGCATGACTTGCTGAAACTCATCAGCAGACAAATCTAGATCATGATCCTCTTCTTCATTGGATTTACGAAAGGCGAGGCCGATGAGGAAGTACCCCCTGTCGCCCAAGGCACCAAATTTGCGTTCGTGAATGTCCTCCTGCTCGTGATTGGGGAGCCAGAGCTTTAATCTGCCCGGGCTGGCATGTTCCCGCCAGGAGCCAGGAAGCCATGAAGCCAAACTCGCTAAATGTGATGAAGACCCAGTTTTGGAGATTTTATGCTCGGCAAATGAAGCAACGAATTGCACTCTAAACTTCCAATATTACTGTGAAATTCTCTATACGTGTAAAGGTGTCGCAATACAGCCAGTCGTCGTCTTCAGCCCAACAATGGGCCCGAAAAGGGTCCAAAGATACGCCGATTTTTACATTCACATGATAGCCGTATCTTAGAAGAAAAAACGCTACAGAAAAGGCATTCAGAACACATTTGTTTTTCGGATCATAGAAATAAGGTCGCATAGATCGCAATGCATAGATCAAGTCATGCCTCTCGTTCTCACTAGGACAGGTTTTTTTTGTTTTTTTTGATTCAAATATCTCGATCATTCGGCGCAACCCAAACAACTTTAAGATGACGAAGGTTTTGACTATAGCGATTGTGATCGAAATTCGCGTTGTAAATCGGATGTGAGGAGGTTCACCAACCAATGGTCCTTTACATTCCAATCTTGCGCGCTTGTCATTGGCAAATGTGTACTCACGTTCATGATCAGACAGCTCCACTAAACCCATACCAATCAACTCCTGAAAGGCTTCCGAATGATACTCCGGTAGTTCCCTATCACCTTTTGATATTGCATTTAATGCTCTCGCAACCGCACCTGAAACTACGAAGTAATCTTCGCTATTTAAGTCAAGTATGACGGATCTGTGATCAATTGGCGCAATTCTCACACCTTCCTTAATTAACATAGAAACATCCCGACCTATAGACGACTGTGCATTTAACGAAACGACTCGCCCAATATAGAGTTGACGCCGCCCATACGAGCCTCTGTTGAGACACGAAGGGATGCTATCTTACACGATGCGTTGGTCAACCTTAACGTCTGAAACTGGGTCGCAAACGGACCTTGTCGCTTTTCTAAAATTCACACAGCGGTTAACCTCCCAACATGACCAAAACAATCTACGTCCTCAATGGCCCTAACCTCAACCTGCTCGGCCTGCGTGAGCCTGAAATCTATGGCTCCGATACGCTCGACGACATTGCGGGTATGCTAGAGGATCGCGCGCTTGAGCTCGGCCTGACCATCGACATGCGCCAAACCAATCACGAAGGTATGCTGGTCGATTGGTTGCATGAGGCGCAGGCGGAAAGTGCGCGGGCGGTGCTACTCAATGCAGCAGCCTATACTCACACCTCAATTGCGCTACTTGATGCGATCAAGGCGATAACCACTCCGGTTATAGAGGTGCATCTATCTGACCCAAAAACCCGCGAATCGTTTCGTCACCTTTCTTATGTCGGAATGGCAGCAGTAAGAACGATCGAAGGGCACGGTGCTGATAGCTATCGCATTGCGCTCGAAGCCGTAGCGTCAGGCGAAGTTTAAGCCTAGACACCCGTTAACACTCCCTCTGGCTTGCCTGCTTCCCCTACCTAAACTCGGGATAGATTGCACAAATCGCATCAATTGCCACTTGCCAGCCGCAATTCGCGTGAATAGTCACAGACGAAACCAAATTAAGGGGTATGCATGGCTAATTCAAAGCCAAGTGCCGGGCAAAAGTCGGGCATGAATATAGACACCGCACTAGTGCGTGAGCTTGCTGAGCTTCTCGACGAAACCGGTCTTACTGAAATCGAAGTTGAGGATAATGACCGCAAGATCCGCGTCTCGCGCGGTGGCGGCGTTATCTCGGCGGCGGTTGCCGCGCCTGCACCTGCGGCTCCATCGGCACCGGCTGCGGCAGCTCCGACAGCAGAACCAGCTGCAGCCGATAATGCCGACGCATTCAGATCTCCGATGGTGGGCACGGTCTATCTCGCCGCTGAGCCGGGTGCCCCCAATTTCATCAAGGTTGGCGACACAGTTGGCGTTGGAGACACATTGCTGATCGTAGAAGCGATGAAGGTCATGAACCCGATCATTGCTGATAAAGCAGGTAAGATCTCCGCAATTCTTGTTGAGAACGCTCAGCCGGTCGAATTTGACCAGCCGCTCGTCATTATCGCCTGATTGGTCCCGGAATGAACATTACCCGCATTCTTATCGCCAATCGCGGCGAAATCGCTTTGCGCATTCACCGTGCAGCGCACGAGATGGGCATCGAAACAGTCGCGGTACATTCCACCGCTGATGCCGATGCGATGCATGTGCGACTGGCCGATCATGCTGTCTGCATCGGGCCGCCAGCTGCCACCGATAGCTATCTGAACGTCGCAAGCATCATTTCTGCTGCGGAAATCGCCGAGTGCGATGCGATCCATCCTGGCTATGGCTTCCTGTCCGAAAACGCCAAATTTGCTGAAATCGTCGAGGCACACGACATTGCGTGGATCGGGCCAAAGCCTGAACATATCCGCACAATGGGCGACAAGGTTGAAGCGAAACGCACCGCTGGCGCCCTTGGCCTACCGCTGGTTCCTGGCTCTGACGGGGCGGTTTCTGATCCTGAAGAAGGCAAGAGAATCGCCGCCGAAGTGGGTTATCCTGTCATCATCAAAGCAGCCTCTGGCGGTGGCGGCCGCGGTATGAAGGTTTGCGAAAGCGCAGATCAGCTCGAAACATTAATGAAGCAAGCCGGTAGCGAAGCGAAGGCCGCCTTCGGCGATGCGACCGTCTATATCGAGAAATATCTCGGCAACCCGCGTCACATTGAATTTCAGGTTTTTGGTGATGGCAATGGCAATGCGATCCATTTGGGAGAGCGCGATTGTTCACTCCAACGCCGCCACCAAAAAGTCCTCGAAGAAGCACCCTCCCCCGTCATCAGTCATGAAGACCGAATGCGCATGGGCGAAGTCTGCTCAAAGGCGATGCGCGACATGGCCTATCGCGGTGCAGGAACGATTGAGTTTCTGTGGGAAAACGATGAGTTCTACTTCATCGAAATGAACACCCGTCTTCAGGTCGAACACCCTGTGACCGAGGCAATCACCGGGGTTGATCTGGTGCGCGAACAGATCCGCATCGCTGCGGGCAAGCCGCTATCGGTGACGCAGGATGAGCTTGAGTTCAACGGCCACGCAATCGAGTGCCGGATCAACGCCGAAGACCCGTTTAATTTCACCCCGTCGCCCGGCAAAGTGACCTATTATCATCCGGCTGGCGGGATGCATGTGCGTGTCGATTCTGGCCTTTATGCCGGGTATTCGATCCCGCCTTACTACGACAGCATGATCGCCAAACTGATCGTCTATGGCCGCAACCGCGAAGGCTGCATCATGCGCCTGCGCCGCGCGCTCGAAGAAATGGTGGTCGAGGGGGTTAAAACGAACATTCCGTTGCATCAGGAATTGCTGCGCCAAAACGACGTGCTGCACGGTGATTATTCGATTAAATGGCTGGAAGAATGGCTGGAAGAGCGTGAATGAACCAGTGACAGGCGATCAGGATAGAACACGGTGGTTTTGCAAAAAGCCTGATGGCGATACGTATTACGGCCGAATTTATCATGGACGGACCTATGAACTGATCCCAGTAACTCCACCCAGAATCACCTTCAAAGGCGCTGGACCTTATTTTGAAGATGGCCCGCTGGATCTATATCCCGGCGCTTTCTTGGCCGATAGTGACGCCAACACAGTCTTCGCAGACGAAGGCGCGAGCAAATTGAAATACGTTGGTGGTAGCGGCAATTTGGGCGGCTATGTCGAGATGTACTATTTGGCTGAGTTGGGCGATCTATCGGTAGAGCTGAAAGCTGACGGAAACGCAGTGACAATTGCTCTTGATAAGATGTTATTAAAACACTTTCCAGACAGCGACACAGTTCGAAAACTGATTTCATTCATAGCAACAGCTAAAGCCTGTTCATCTTATAACGGGCTGAACCTGCGGCACCGAGACTATCGAGATAAAATTGACAGTACTGCCCCTTTAATGGTGGATTATCCGGTGCATGTCTGGGTTGAGTTTGGAACAGTTCACATACATTTAAGGGACCAAATCTAAGCCCCGCCAATTCTAAAACTCTAATGTGACATGTCCGGCTTATGTCTCGCAGTACGGATCGCTAGCGCGCGATTTGACGCTGACAACGTTGGACGCAAGGGTTAACGCGGCAAGCGTGATCGGATTGCATTGCTGACGCACCAATTACTCAACGTTAAGCGCGCCCTTATAGGAAACGATCAATCCGAAAAGCGGCAATGCCAGTTCAACATCGAAATTGAATTGGCCGTCTCGTTCAGTTTCAAAGATGTTCCCTTTGGGTAGAAGGAAATTCCACAGCGGAATTCCAAAGGCTGACCATCGCCGAGGGATCAACATCAGGCGATCCGTTTCAATAACTGCCGCGAGTGCAACTTTGATTCCTCCGAATCGCTCAACAATCAATTGACTGTTTCTTCCTGTGCCAAGCGATTGATGCGAGCTAAAGCTCTTTCCGCCAAATGTGCGCGTCCATAACTCGCCGGAACTGTCTGGGTGAAAATCGACTTGGACTGGGACGGCCTCCGCTCTCTTCGGAAACCCAAATACCGACGCAACAATGGCCGCAAATGGTCCTTTTCCGCGCTCAACCTTTGCAGACCCCTTCCAACGCCTGACCTCACTGCTATCGTGAAGTTCACGCACTTTTTCCGGCAGGCGATCAAAGGTCGAACCCAAGATTTGGCGATAGAGCGGACCACATGACAATTCATCCCGTATCCCGGAATGAATCGTTCGCTCCGAAAAAAGTCGGTCGTAGTCTTCCAGTTCCAATGCATGGATCGCTGAACGAGCTCCGAGTCCTGGCAATTCACCCTCGATTGCTTTGCGGACAAGGCCCTCAATTGCCATCGATGGAATGAGCGGACCATCATCTGCTTCTGCCAAGAGATGCCAACTTCTCGCGACAGACCCGCCAATTGCGCACTCGCATCATCTCTATCAAGTACAATCGGCTCCAGCCGTGCAGCACTCTTAATATCTAGGCAAAATTGCGTGGCTTTTTGCAGATTGCGTCCAGCGATTTGGATTGTGAACCTTGATTCATCACACAAGAGCTGGGCCAATCGGCCCCCAAATACGCCGTATCCGCCGAGGATGAGAATTTTCATACGATCATCTAATCAAAGCACACGTGATTTCAAACGGTCGGGCGGAATCCAGCATGTCTCACGCTTTCCAAATATCCGATATCGATTGCGCGCAATTAAGCGATAAACTGGATCGCGAAGGAAGCTTGAGACGAGCCTAAATATCCGCACCAATGACCAAGGAAACGGCAATCCTTCGTATATGGATAGAACCGCGTCGCTGTCTTTGCGAACATGTGCTCCTTCGATGACCAGGATTGTCGCCGGATCGGCTGGGTCTAGGCCATTTTCAGCAAACAATCGCGCGCCTACGTCACCCTGCATGGATGCAAGCCAAAATTCTTGCTTCGTGTCGCGGGTAAGAATGAACTTTGCATTGGCCGAACACAAAACACATTCAGCATCAAACAATACAATTTTTCCGGACACCTTGGACATTGGCGAACCCTCTTCGCCGCATCCTATGACGCGAATTCTTACAGCGGTACACCGGGCTCATGCTTGGCAGTTCGTATAGTCAGTGACGTCTTCACACTGGCCACATTGGGCGCCGGTGTTAGTCTGCTGGTGAGGAATTCTTGAAAGCTTTGAAGGTCTTGACTGACGATTTTCAGGATAAAGTCGATCTCACCATTGAGCATGTGGCATTCGCGCACTTCGGGAAGATCGGCCATATGCTCTTCGAATTCGCGCAGTGCGCTTTCAGCTTGGCTTTGCAGGCTAACCATCGCGAAAACGGTGATTGCAAAGCCCAGTTTGGAGGGATCAAGGTCCGCGTGATAGCCACGGATGACGCCATCTTCCTCCAACCCGCGAACACGCCGCAAACATGGCGGTGCAGTCAGACCAACGCGTTGTGCCAATTCGACATTTGTGACTCGGCCCTCGGCCTGAAGTTCGCTGAGTAGGCGTTTATCGATCTCGTCAAGATTCGCCATTTTTCTCGTAGAGCTCCTCAGAACTGTTTACACGCCACATACGGCGCAACGTTGACACCTGTGTCATTTTCAACTGCTCGGACGCAGCAATATGAGGCGCGCGCCGACAATAGAGCGAAAGAACACAAACGGCTTTGCACCGCAAATGATAATTTAATTATGTTTGCCAGCAATTGTCCCGCTTTGCAACGCGTCCGACCGCCAGCCTGTAACAATTCGTATGGGGTGCTAGGGAAACGATGTTGTGCTGTGCCCGGTGCCGGAACGGGCGGAACCAATTTGGACGCTTTGCGCGTCACGATACTTGTCGGCTGGAGCCTGAATGTTCTTCGATGATCGCCTAAAGACTGTGCTGCGACAGCGCGCGTCCAGCGATGTGGGACAGCGCACTCAATTCAGGCAATTGCTCGATATTCTCGGGGCCGAGACAGTTTCTGGCAGTTCAAGCACTGACCAAAGCCTCATTGCTTCGGCATGGTTGCGTATGGATGCATTGGCTGAGAAAATACCTGCCACAGATCGTGCACGAATCATCAGAGAATCTGGCTGGCGCTTCAACAATCCAGAATTGGTCGTACATCTGGCAGACTTTGAGCCCGACGTAGCTTCCGCTGCCTTAAACCGCGCGCAAATTTCGTCGGAGGATTGGACTGCGCTGATCCCGCGCCTGCCTTTGCGAGCGCGTGGATTTCTAAGACTGAGACGCGATCTGCCTGTGAATGTCGACAAACTGCTCGACAGGTTAGGTGTGCATGATCGCGGTCTCCCCTCCCCACAAATCGAAGCGGGCGAGGAATTGACCGCCTCTCCGGCTCATATAACGGCTCCACCAGTCACCAGCGCGAATTCGGCAGGAACCCAGGCTCGTAAAGAGATCGATGAGAATGCCGCGCCTCCACATGACGTTGTGCCGCATGCTTCTTCGCCGCCTGTTGGTGACAGAGAAGATCAACCGGTTCAACCACCGTTCGACCCGGCCGCCGAGGGTCGCAGCGAAATCAGCGCTTTGGTTGAGCGTATTGCCCAGTTTAAACGGACCCGCGAGACTGGCACCGATCTCGACGGCAGCGAGCCGCGCTTGCCATTGGGTGAAGATCAACCGCGTGGCTCCAGGCTCATCCCTGCATTTGGCTTTGCGGCCGATGCTGGTGGGCGGATTGAATGGGCCGATGGCGATGTCGCCGCGATGGTGATTGGCACACGGTTGGTGGCTCCTCCTCGTCTAGGCAGCGCAGCAAGAGAAACGCCGATGGAGCGGAGCTTTATGCGCCGCCAACCGATTTCCGGCGCCAATACTCAGCTTTATGGTGCAGAGGCGATCGCGGGTGATTGGACCGTCGATGCACAGCCGCGCTTCACCGATAATGGCAATTTCGCTGGTTATGTCGGGCGGTTCCGCCGTCCACCAGATGCCGATCATGCCGTTCCCAGTGCCGCAGCACGAGAGGCAGACCGTATCCGCCAATTGCTCCACGAATTGCGAACACCAATTACCGCGGTTCAGGGATATGCCGAAGTTATTCAACAGCAATTGTTCGGCAGCGCTCCGCACGAATATCGCGCACTGGCCGCCGCAATTGCAGCAGATGCCGCTCGCATTCTCGCAGGGTTTGAGGAACTTGATCGGCTGGCCCGACTTGAAACAGGTGCGATTGAGATTGAACCGGGTGAAGCCGATCTAACCACCTTAGTCGCCCGTACAAACCGCCAACTTGAACAGGTCCTCCAGCCTCGGATGGCCGGGATCACGCTCGACACCGATGATACTCAATATACCGTGGCGCTCGATTCCGATCAGGCAGAGGCGTTGTTATGGCGGCTTTTGGCGACGCTTGGTGGAGGATGCTCGGCTGGCGAGATGCTAAATGCAACAATCACCGATATATCCGGCAATGGCGAAGGCGGCATGGCGCAGCTGATCTGCGATTTGCCAGCGCAATTGCTGGCAGAGGGCGATATTTTTACAGCAGAAGTCAAACCCGTCGGCACTGCCATCAATGCCGGGCTGTTTGGCGCAGGATTCGCGCTGCGATTAGCACGGGCAGAAGCACGTGCGGCAGGCGGTCAACTTGAGCGTTTTGATGAAACCATCGTGTTGTCTTTGCCGCTGTTTGTCGCCGACAGTGGGGCCGGTTCCAGCAGTGAAATCTCGCACGACATCTGAGCGATAAGCGTCAAACAGTGCACCTATGAAAAATTGCTAGAAACTAGTAAGGCATCGCTTACAACTTTGATGTAAAGCACGCCTATCATGCCGGAAGCTGGATCAAAGACACAGACGAGCGAGACAGGCGCGTTGGCGCCTGGGGTGAGTAGCGAATCGATGCTCAATCCGCCGCGCGCCGCCAACTCAGCTGAGTTTGCGCCCAATTTTGGCCAGCGCGTAATCCTGACAATTGATACCGAAGAAGAATTTGACTGGCGCGCGCCCTTCACACGTGATCAACATGGGCTGAAACACGTTGCTGCCCTGCCCCGTTTTCAGAAATTCTGCGAAGAGATCGGTGCGCATCCGATCTATCTTGTCGATTGGCCGATTGCTAATGACCCACGCGCGATTGAGGTTTTGGGCGACGCCGTGCGGCGGGGTGCAGCCGATATCGGAATTCAGCTACACCCATGGGTTAATCCGCCTTTCAATGAGACTGTCAACGAACATAACTCCTATGCAGGCAGTTTGCCGCGCGAATTGGAAGCTGCGAAGTTTTCCGCCCTGCGTGATCAGATAGAAACCGCCTTTGGCACGCCTCCGCTTATTTATCGCGCTGGACGCTATGGACTCGGTCCAAACAGCGCAGAGATATTAACTGCCAATGGAATCGCCATCGACACATCGGTTCGTTCGCTGTTTGACTATAGCGATCAGCACGGCCCCGATTATTCAGATCACCCACAGAAACCCTATTGGGTAGGTGATGACAGGGCACTGCTCGAATTGCCGGTAACCACCGTTTATTGGGGTCTGTTGCGGCAGTTAGGCAAGCATATTCACCGCGCACAGCGCCATTTGCCAACTTTTTTTGGCGGTTTTTCGAAATTGAAATTGCTCGAACGAATCGCACTCACCCCTGAAGGCGTAACGGTCGACGAGGCGATTCGGGGCATTGATATTGCTCTTGATGATCAACTGCCCATGCTAGTCTTATCACTGCATAGCCCATCGCTGGCACCCGGTTTTACACCGTATTCTCAAACAGTTGATGAAGTCGAAGCGCTATATGACTGGCTGCAAAGGGTCTATACTTATTTGGGCATGCGCGGAGTACGCAGTGCCACAGTCGCGGATGTGATCGAGGGGGCAAAACGTTAGTTGCGCCCCCAATCACGCAGCTTTCTGGGGTGATTTTCAAAGGAATTTACAGAAGTGTTTCAGACCCGCTTGTTTCTTGGAACAACCCGCTGTAGGGGCGGTCCAGCTTTTGATACCGAGGCATGTTTCGGACGACTGGGGGCCTGTAGCTCAGCGGTTAGAGCTGGCCGCTCATAACGGCTAGGTCGCGGGTTCGAATCCTGCCGGGCCCACCATGTTTCGTCTGGTCGGACCGGTTTGTTGATAAAGCAGTTGAAATGAAGTCGGGGAGTGGCGCAGCCTGGTAGCGCACCTGTTTTGGGTACAGGGGGTCGCAAGTTCAAATCTTGTCTCCCCGACCATTTCAACAAATCTATGAAAAGCTTCGGTTTTTCAAATGACGAAATCGTTGTCTCCGCCAATCCCCATTCCGATGCGCAGGCCTGGCGGGCCGTCAATCTCGCGCTAGCCCTCAATCCGGATAACATTCGGGCTCAACAGCTTAAGGCTGAAATCTTGATGTCTCGACTCGTGCGCACTGGCGAGATCGACGATGCAGCAGCCCTTGATGAAGTGCGTGCGCTTCTGGCTCCACTCGCCAGCGATGCTGAGCGCCAGCCGCTCACCGCGGCGCTGTTGCACCAATCATATATCGAGCAAGGCGTTGAGCCGCCTCTGGCGGTACGAGAGCAGCTTGGAAGGGCGTTCGTCGCCAATTCTGGAGTGGAAGCATTCCGTTATACATACGCGGTCTCGCTATCACGGCAGGGGCAAAAAGAAGTGGCTGCCAATCTACTAACCTCGATGGTGAACCATCCGGACTATCGCGATGCGGCCATGCACGCGCTCGAGCAGACGCAGCCCTAAAGCCGGGTGGGTCGCGGAATCTGCCGCCCAGTCACGTGTTTGGTCGCGCGGTGCGAGGCGGGCGCTTGATTGCTGTCTGGTCCGGCCAAGCGGATAACGGCTTTCACCACGACTAGAGTCTTCGCCCAACAATTATGCATGAGAGTGCCGTTGCCGGATCAATGGCCGATCATATGCCGCATCATTCCACAACCGTGATGGCCAGCCAATGTAATATGATTCCAATCTACGATGATAGCCGAAATGCTGCTTGTGATTTGTTGAGCACAGGTCGTCCGGATGGCAACGTCACTCACACTGTTCAATCCACACTGGGCGGCGTTCCAATCGGTGATCCCGACTTGCGTGGCCATAATGACACGATAGCTTGGCAAAAATGGGTTGAATGGTCTGGCTACAGACTTGAAGGTAAAACCCGTAGCGAAATCACTCAGGAATTCTTGCAAGGGGCAAACGGAAGTATCCCACACATCTAATTGCTTGCTCGCACCCTCTAATCGGCGCGAAGAGGTTTATTCTCCCGCAATCGCTGGTGCACCGGGTATCAGACCGCCGGTCTGAATTGACGTACTTTCATTGGCGAGGATACCTGCAACAATCGTCCACACGGCAACATTCTGGCGCAGCTGCACCAGATCTATCTTGTCAAGTGTATCGTCTGGCGTGTGGTGTAGGTCGAAATAGCGCGTCCCATCCTGTTGCAGGTCAATAATCGCCCCCCCTTGATCGCGCACGATGTTCAAATCTGCCCCTCCACTCGCTCGAATGGTCGAATTGGCGACCCCAAACTGCGCAACCGCACTGGCAATCCGGGCGTGCAGATCAGGATTGTCCTCGCGGAAATTGCTTTCAAAGCGCCAGACGCGGTCCGCGCCAAAATCGCTCTCAATACCAACGGCGATGGGCTCGTCGATATGGGCCGCGCTATAGGCGCTTGATCCGAACAGGCCGACCTCTTCGGCGCCAGCCAGCAGCACGCGGATGGTGCGCAAAGGCTGCCCGCTTTTCTGAACAGTCAAAGCAGCCGCTGCAATAATTCCGCAGCCTGCGCCGTCGTCAAACGCACCTGGAGCATTCCACCAACTGTCGAGGTGACAAGCGAGCAGAACTGGAGGCAGCGAAGGATTGCGCCCGACGATCTCACCCACGACATTACCGCTGATCGTCATACCAATCCGTTCAGGATTCATCTCAATGCTCATCGTGATTGCACGGCCATTGGCGCGTTCAAACATCCGCTCAAGGTTCTCCGCGTCTGGCAGCGACAATGCGCCTGCGGGAGTCGGCGTTACGCCCTCTGGCCAACTGGTGCCGCCTGTATGCGGATTGCGATGGAGGTCTGTGCCGACCGATTTGATCACGGTCGCGACAGCACCCTTACTCGCCGCAATACCCGATGCAACCCAGCGCGCAGGGCCTGCAAAGCCATAATGTGAACCATCCTGCGCTCGACGCATTTGGTGGCTGATATAAGCGATCTTTCCAGTGAGCGAACCTTCAGGTGCCGCTCGCAGGTCATCAACAGTGCGGAAAAAGACCACTTCGGCCTCCATCCCGCCTTCAGGCGTCGCCACGCTATTGCCGAGCGGAAGGATCACCATGTCCTGCGCAAATGGCGCTGTCACACGGGCTCGCGCTGTGTCTCCGGGCACCCAGGTGTTCATCTCAAACGGTTCGTCCGCGACATTGGCAAAACCGTGTTCGTTAAGCCACTTCACCGCCCATTCGCGCCCGCGCGTTTCTGCCTCTGTACCGGCCTGACGCGGGCCGACCTCGGTAGTGACCCCTTCGACAAAATCCCAAGCGATCGCGTCGCTTTCAAGCGCCTGGTTTGCAACATGATCGAGCGAGGGCGTACCGCCTGAAACAGTGTGTCCATCAGCGGACAGCGGAGCTGCGAGAAACAGAGCGCCAATTAGGGCGGGAGCGGAGATGAGGAGTGCTTTTTTCATGCCGCAACAGCTATCGGCAGGCCGCGCGCCTGTCCAGCGCGGTTTCCACCTTTACTTCGTCTAAGACACAAACAGGAAACGCGGCGCTTGCCCTCGTTTCCCCTGCCCCCTATCTGCCCCTCAACCGATCAGACAATCTCTTCTTTTAATACGCACTAAGGACTTTCACCCATGGCCGCGCAATACGCCTTCGTCATGAAAGACATGACCAAGACTTTCCCCGGTGCTCCAAAGCCGGTGCTCTCCAACATCAACTTGCAATTCTATCAGGGAGCAAAAATTGGCATTGTTGGTCCCAACGGTGCGGGCAAATCGACCTTGATCAAGATCATGGCCGGACTCGACACTGATTTCGCCGGTGAAGCGTGGCCGGGTGAGAACATCACTGTCGGTTATCTGCCGCAGGAGCCGGAATTGGATGAAACCAAGACCGTCCTTGAAAACGTCAAAGATGGCGCGCGCGAAACCGCCGATCTGGTCGAGCAGTTCAACGCTGTTTCTGCGCAAATGGCCGAACCAGACGCCGATTTTGACGCGCTGGGCGATCAAATGGCCGAACTTCAGGGCAAGATCGATGCGGTTGATGGCTGGACGCTCGACAATCAGCTTGAAATTGCGATGGAGGCCTTGCGCTGCCCGCCTTCCGATATGGGCGTGGAAAGTCTTTCTGGCGGTGAAAAACGCCGCGTGGCGCTCACCCGCTTGCTGATCCAGAAACCGTCAATCCTGCTGCTTGATGAGCCCACCAACCACTTGGACGCGGAATCGGTCGAGTGGCTTGAAAATCACCTTAAGGAATATGCAGGCGCCGTGCTGATGATCACGCACGATCGCTACTTCCTGGACAATGTGGTGGAGTGGATTTTGGAGCTCGATCGCGGCACTTACTATCCATACGAAGGCAATTATTCGACCTATCTGGAAAAGAAGGCAAAACGACTGGAGCAGGAAAGTCGCGAAGAATCGGGCAAGCAAAAAGCGCTGCAACGCGAGCTGGAATGGATCAGGCAGACCCCTGCTGCTCGCCAGACCAAATCGAAAGCGCGCGTCCGCAAATTTGAAGAATTGCAGGATGCCCAGTCAGGCCGCGCGCCCGGCAAGGCTCAGATCGTTATTCAAGTGCCAGAGCGCCTTGGCGGTAAGGTGATTGAAGCGAAAGGCATTTCCAAAGCTTACGGCGACAAACTGTTGTTCGAAGACCTCTCCTTCATGCTGCCCCCCGGCGGCATTGTCGGCGTGATCGGGCCAAATGGTGCGGGTAAATCGACGCTGTTTAAGATGATTACCGGTCAGGAAACCCCTGATACGGGCACAATCGAAATCGGTGATACGGTCCATTTGGGCTATGTCGATCAGTCGCGTGATGATCTTACGCCATCGAACAACGTCTGGGAGGAAATCTCCGACGGGCTCGATTATATGCAGGTCAACGGCCACGAGGCCTCCACCCGCGCCTATGTCGGAGCGTTCAATTTCAAAGGCAGTGACCAGCAGAAAAATGTCGGCAAACTGTCAGGCGGCGAACGCAACCGCGTGCACATGGCCAAAATGCTGAAACAAGGCGGCAACGTTCTACTGCTCGATGAGCCGACCAACGATCTCGACGTCGAAACCTTGGCCGCGCTCGAAGACGCGATTGAGAACTTCGCAGGCTGCGCCGTAGTCATCTCGCACGATCGCTTCTTCCTAGATCGCCTCGCAACGCACATTCTGGCGTTTGAGGGCAATTCTCACGTGGAATGGTTCGAAGGTAACTTTGAAAGCTATGAGGAAGATAAGCGGCGTAGACTTGGTGATGCGGCGGATCGGCCGACTAGGTTGGCTTATAAGAAGCTGACTCGGTAACTGCAGAATTGTGGGTCGAAAGCGGACGTTCCGCTCACGACCCACAATCTGCGATCTAAGTCCACTTCATAAATAAGCGGATTTGGAGGGAATTTTTCTAA
>CANKYZ010000005.1 GCA_947488325.1 uncultured Erythrobacter sp. | reverse complement strand
GTCGGTCTTGGTTAGTTGCGACAATTTCTCTGCGAAATAGCGTCAATTGCGATCCTGTATTTCGAGTCGCAAGAAACGTATGATTTTGTGAGAGTTACACCACTTGATATTTTCTGAAGGGGGATTGAAATCGGCGGAATTCAGCCGCTCCGGCGCTCAGAAGATTTGAAAAAACGGCAAACCGCCAAAGAAGGCTGATCCAATTCGGACCTTTGTGAGCGGTGATCGTAACGGTTCGTTTTTTGAATCGATGGCGGACATCGCTCGTGTGGCGTGAGTTTTCCTACTCCGCGCTCATCCGCTACCTAGCGGCGCATGATCCGCAGCCGTCACATCCCGCCTACATTCGCGCCAAATGCGTGGCCACACTCGGCCACCAAACCGACAATGCGCGGGCAAAACCTGGAAGTTGACACCTCGTGCTACCCAAATTCGTACTTCTTCCAGGTATTTCAAACCCTTCCGCCCCAGGGCACTATTTTTATAGCACCCCCATTCGCGGTCCATGTCTCGGCCCTCATCTCCCCTGACGCCCGCCCACACACCTGCTCCGGTGGCCATGCGGGCGCTGCGATGGTAGCGGCTGACGCGATATGAACACTGCAACGCTTCTCTCGCTCGCCGCCTACTTCGTCGGCATGATCGCCATCGGCCTGTATGCTTGGCGCAGGTCCACAGCGGATAGTGAAGGCTATCTGCTTGCCGGGCGCAACCTGCCGCCATCGGTTGCGGCATTGAGCGCGGGTGCGTCTGACATGTCGGGCTGGCTGCTGCTGGGGCTGCCCGGTGCGCTGTATCTGACCGGGCTTAGCGCGGCTTGGATTGGGATTGGGCTGTTCGCCGGTGCGGTTGTGAACTGGATCGTGGTCGCGCCGCGACTGCGCGCTCAGACAGAGGAATACGGCAATGCGCTGACGATCCCCCAGTTTCTCGCCAATCGCTTCCCTGATCAAGGCACAAACCTGCGCGTGATCAGCGCGATTGTGATTGTGGTGTTTTTCACCGTCTACACCGCCGCAGGGCTGGTCGGCGGGGGCAAGCTGTTCGAAACCGCCTTTGCAGGCGCGCTGCCGAATACGGGTCTGAGCGACTATATGCTGGGCATCGTCATCACCGCGGGGATCGTACTCGCCTATACGATGGTGGGCGGGTTTCTGGCGGTGAGCCTAACCGATTTCGTACAAGGCATCATCATGGTGTTGGCGCTGATCATCATGCCGTTGGTGGTGATGTTTGACACCGGGGGAGCGGGCGTGTCGCTCGCGCAAGTGCCGGTGGATGGGTTCTTGAGCCTAACAGAGGGGCTGACGCTGCTCGGCTTTGTCAGCGCAGTCACATGGGGACTCGGTTACTTCGGACAACCGCATATCATCGTACGCTTTATGGCGATCGACACGGTTGCTAATGTCGCAAAGGCACGGTGGATCGGGCTGTCATGGATGGCGGTCGCGCTGATCGGCGCTGTGGGCGTTGGGATTTGCGGGCGTGCCTATGCGCAGGCCAACGGGATTGAGGTTGAGGATGCTGAGACGATCTTCATCGTGCTGGCAGAGTTACTGTTCCATCCGGCAATAACCGGATTCCTGTTTGCAGCCTTGCTTGCCGCGATCATGAGCACGATCTCCTCGCAATTGCTGGTCTCATCAAGCTCGCTGACAGAGGACTTCTACCGCCTGTTTCTACGCAAGGAGGCGGGCGAACGCGAGGCGGTGAATGTCGGGCGCATATGCGTCGCTCTGGTCGCGATTGCGGCGGTGGTCTTGGCGAACGACCCGGACAGCGAAGTGCTGGGACTGGTGGCGAATGCCTGGGCAGGCTTTGGCGCGGCGTTTGGCCCGCTGATCATACTGTCGCTGGTTTGGAAGGGTCATGATGGCCACGGTATGACCGGCGCTGGCGCGGTCGCAGGATTGGTGACGGGCGCAGTGGTTACCGGCGGCTGGATTACTCTGGGATTGAACGCAGATTTAGGCGGTGGCGAAGGGCTTTACGAGATCGTGCCGGGCTTCATCGCAGCGTGGATTGCGATTGTTGCCGTAAGCAGACTGACCCAACCGCAGGACAATCTCAGCACCAATGCGAAATAATTGATACCCTTGTAACCGGACGCGGATCACCCACGAAACTCAGATACATCCTGTCTGCATTGTCACCAAAAAATACTCTTGGAGTTCCATTGAATGACCCGTCTGTTCCTTCTCATCGCCGCCATTGGTGCGATCGTTGTCGGTGTCATGCAGCTGAATGCGCAGGCCAAGATCGCCGGGTGGCAAACCTATGATGAGGCAGAATTCATCATGGCACAGCAAAAGGGCAAGACTATCATCGTAGATGTCTATGCCGATTGGTGCCCAACTTGCCGTGCGCAGGCCCCTATCCTGGAAGAACTGCGTCAAGAACAGGCAAGTGGTGATGTGCTGTTCATAAAGGTCGATTTCGACGACGAAAAAGCATTCCTGCAAGCGCACCGTGTGCCTCGCCAATCGACAGTTCTGGTCTTTAACGGCACCAGAGAAGTAGTGCGTTCAATCGCAGAAACCAATCGCGCCCGACTGCGCGGCATAGTACTTGGCGCATTCTAGCGCACACGCCCTCCTTTTTCAGCTTCTCAATTCAGGCCAAAAATCCATGCTAGGCAGCGCATTCCTGTCCTTTGTCGCGGGGTTGGTCACCATTCTCAACCCGTGCGTTTTGCCGCTCATACCAATCCTTGTAGCATCCGCATTGGGTAAGAGCCGGTTTGGACCGCTCGCACTGGCAGGTGGACTCGTAACCAGCTTCACACTGTTTGGTTTCACCGTGATCACGTTTGGCTATTCGCTGGGAATCAATGAGCAAATGGTGCGACTGTTTGCAGGGACGATGCTTGCGATTGCCGGTGCTGTGCTACTAGTCCCGCAAGCGCAAGCAGCACTATCTGCAGTGGCGGCACCGATTGCCAATTTCGGCAATCAGCGACTTGCGAATGTCAGCGGAGATGGCTGGCATGGCCAATTTGGCATCGGCTTACTGCTTGGTATTGTCTGGGCTCCGTGCGTTGGGCCGACTTTGGGCGTTGCCATTGCAGCAGCAAGCCGGGGCGAAAATCTACTTTCCAGTTTCTTCATCTTCCTGATCTTTGGTTTTGGCGTGGCCACATCCGTTCTCGCCTTTGCTTATGGGTCGCGCAAGGCAATTGGCGAACGGCGCAAGACGCTTAGCGTTATGGCGAACTACGGCAAGCCGCTGTTTGGCGGCGCCCTGTTATTGGTGGGATTGATGGTGCTTACCGGGTTCGACAAAATGATCGAAATCGCCATGCTGAATCTGCTGCCAACCGAAGTGATAGAATTCACTACGCGTTTTTGATTGCACACCCCATCCGGCGCGCGATGTCCTCGCTCTCTCGGCCCAAGGGCCGCGTCGCTACGGGCGGTCGGTCGGCCTTTGGACGCCTGCGGCGCCGGATTGAGAGAGCTGTCTATCCGGCAGCACTCTTTTCAGTGCCTCTGCTTTGCGTCATAATCCTTGGCAATAGAAGGAGAACATCAATGAGCGAAGCAACTGGACCGCGTGTCACCGGGTTGGGTGGCGTTTTTTACGTTGCCGCAGACACCGAAACAACACGCGCGTGGTATCGCGAAAAATTGGGCGTTGATGGCGAATACGGTCCACAACTTGCTTGGTCCGAAGAACCAAAGCCCAATCCCTATTCGCTTATCAGCCATTTCAAAGACGACGAGTACATTAAGCCAGGCAAAGGCAGTTTTATGATCAATCTGCGCGTCCACGACCTCGACGGTTTCGTCGAAGTGCTAAAGTCGCGCGATGTCGAGGTGCTGGGCACGGCCGATGAAGGCTACGGCAAATTTGCATGGATTCTCGACCCTAACGGCGTAAAAATCGAGCTGTGGGAGCAGATTGCGGAAGAACTTCCCTAATCCATTGCTGCTTTCGTCGCGTTTATACCTCGGATAGCCCCGTAAATCGGCGGTAGGACTTGGTTAACACTAAACCTTCCCCGTGTATTAACCAATACAACGTAGTGGTCCTTAAGTATGAACCACTGCGTATCTCTACGGGCCCTGACGCCCATCGTCGCTGCTCTCGCTCTTGCGGGGTGTGGATCGCTTATCCCTGGCAGCAATGGAGGCGGATCACCGACAGCTGGCTCCCAATCTAGTGGCGGAAGCACCTATACAAGAACAGCCCCGCGCCGAGTGGCATCTGCCCCGCAAAGCGTCACGCCGCGTGCTGAGGATGCTTCGTGCATCTCCAATCTCAGTGCGACGGGTGCCCGTTTCAACCCGCTGCCTGATACATATGCAGCACCGGGTTGCAACAAGTTGGGAACGGTTCAGCTATCCGCGCTTGCCGGGGACAATTCGCAATTCGGCATCAGCAATATCGGTGCTGTCCAATGCCGTGTGGCAGGCGCATTTGGCGAATGGGCCCGCTTTGGTGTTGACCGCGCTGCACGCCAAATACTTGGCAGCCCGCTCGCACGGATTGAAACCATGGGCAGCTATGCTTGTCGCAATGTCGCTGGATCAACTCGCCGATCAGCCCATTCGCGCGCCGAAGCGATCGATGTCTCTGGATTTGTCCTAGAGGATGGTCGCCGCGTATCGCTGGTCGAAGATTGGGATGGCGGCACCGCAGCAGAGCGTGAATTCCTGCGCGTAGTGCATAGCAGCGCATGTAAGCGTTTTGGCACTGTGCTTGGCCCGGAATATAACCGCGCCCATGCCGATCACTTCCATTTGGAAGGCACCGGCTCAAACTTCTGCCGCTAAGCCACAGCCCAAACGAGACACGGCCCCAGCAACATAGAATTGCCAGGGCCGTGCGGGCACCGAAAGGGCAGTAGGATGAACCCTATCGGAGGGGTTTAGATCGCAGACCAGGCGAATATCTAAGCCTCAATTTTTGGTTCGAGCTTGGCCTCGAGCTTTAGCCGCACCGCTTCGGCAGCGTGACGTGCTCCCAGTTTATGCATCATATTGGCGCGGTGGATTTCAACAGTGCGCGGGCTGATATCAAGCTCGCGAGCGATAATTTTGTTGCTGCTGCCTTCGGATAACCATTCGAGCACTTCGCGTTCCCGCGCCGAAAGGCTGGAGATACGATCGCGCGCCTCGATCATGCGGCGGCGAGCGGCACCGAACACTTCGGCCTCTTTCGCGATCCGAGTCAGACAACGGTCAAACCGTTCTGTTTCCAGTGGAAGCGATAGGTAATCGAGCGCCCCGGCCTTGATTGCTTCAACAATTCGCCCCGGTCGCGGATCTGCATCAATTGCGATTAACGGCAACCAGATGCCAAGCCTGCTGAGGCGTTCCAGGATCATTGAAACCCCGCCTTCGCCAGGCGTGTCGCGGGCAATGATGATGCCTTCACGTGGCGGGTGAACAGACAATTCCGATAGATCACCATACACTTCTGCATGGTGGCCAAGTGTGAAGCCGACCCGGGCCAGTTCAGCACGATGGCGGCTGTTGGAATCGATGAAATGGAGTGTGGCTTTGCGTGTCATGCCAATGGTGGTGTGCGCAGCCCGACTTTAATTCACGCCGTACCTAACCCAATTTGGAGGTTTCACCGATTGGTCAACTTGTCATTCAATTGAAATTACGTGATAAATTACCTCCAAAACGAACCTGATAGTGCCTAAGTAATCGTAGTTAAGTGAAAGTTAGCGGCAGATGACTGACTACGAACCTAGCGAATAGTCGGGTAGGGAGTGAAAAGCAGAGCGCAACGCATCTCCCCAATTCGACGAGATTTTGTCGAAATAGGGATCATCCCCAGTCACGCGATGTTCGTGGGTGGGAGCAAATTCGTCTTTGCCGATTACCAGCAGGTCCAGCGGCAATCCAACCGACAAGTTCGCTTTAAGAGTGGAATCGAATGAGACCATCACCAATTTGATCGCGTCTTCAAAACTCATATCCCGAGCATAGCCGCGAATTAGGATTGGGCGGCCATATTTGGTTTCGCCAATTTGGAAAAACGGGGTGTCCCAGCTTGCTTCGATAAAGTTGCCTTCAGGGTAGATCATGAACAGCCGCGGCTCCATCCCAGCGATCTGCCCTGCGACAATCATGGATGCGGTGAAACGCCCCTTGCCCTGTGCACCATTTGCGGTCTGCTGTTTCTCAATTGTCGCGCGCAGCAATTTGCCGATCTCGCTGACAACGCTGAACATTGTGGGACCATTCAACAATGTTGTTTCGCGATCCTCAGGCTGCTTGGTACGCTCTTCAAGCTGACTGATGACGGCTTGCGTGGTCGCAAGGTTTCCGGCCGTCATAACGGAAATCATCCGTTCACCCGGAACCTGCCAGTGAAACATTTTTCGGAACACAGAAATGTTGTCGACACCCGAATTCGTGCGAGTATCGCTCATCATGACAAGGCCTTTGTCCACGATCATGCCAACGCAATATGTCATTTGAAGTGCTCCATTAGATGTGCGGTTGCGCGGCTAGCACTTTTGTTTTGCGCACGCCATCCGGCATGCGACTTCCTCGGCCTCTTGCGGGCCTGCGGGCGGCCAGTCGGCCTTTGTGCCGCCTTCGGCGCCAGAGTGTTTTGCGCACGCCATCCGGCATGCGACTTCTCCTCGGCCTCTTGCGGGCCTGCGGGCGGCCAGCCGGCCTTTGTGCCGCCTTCGGCGCCAGAGTGTTTTGCGCACGCCATCCGGCATGCGACTTCCTCGGCCTCTTGCGGGCCTGCGGACGGCCAGCCGGCCTTTGTGCCGCCTTCGGCGCCAGAGTGTTTTGCGCACGCGCCAGCCGGCGTGGCTCTCTCACTGGATCACTTGTTCCTGTTGATGCTCAACCGCCACCTTCACCGTTAGAATTTGTTCGGTTGATCCAAAGCTGATGCCAGTGACCGGCGCGGCATCACGATAATCGCGGCCCGTCGCAACACGCACATAGCGGGGATCAGGGGAGATACCGTTGGATATGTCGAAACCGACCCAGCCAAGCCCATCAATATGCGCTTCTGCCCACGCATGGGTCGCCTCTTGTTCGATCCGATCATTCATCATTAGATAGCCGCTAACATAACGTGCAGGGATATCAGCCGCACGCGCCGCGCCTATGAAGATATGCGCGTGATCCTGACAGACCCCATTGCATGCTGCGACAGCTTCTTCTGCGCTGGTCGTCACCAATGTGGTGCCGGTCGCATAAGTCACCTCGTCACGAATATGCGCCGATAATGCGTGCAAATAATCGAGTTTTCCGCCACTGTCAGGCCGGGAAATATCGCGGATTAAAGCGCGCATTTTTGGTCCCGGCTTGGTCAGATTGGTCTGCCCTAGAAAGCTCCACAATGGCAGATGGCCAGCGTGACGCCCGATGACGCCTGCATTGTCCTCTGTCTCAACTGTTCCTTGGCACGTTATCGTAACCTCATTCACGCCCGGATCGACCGCGATCAGTGTGACCGTGTTGAAATTCTGATCGTCAAATTCCAATTCAAGATGCGCGTTTTCATACTGCATGTCCCAATCGAGGATTTTCTGACCCTGCGTTTCTTTAGGAGTCAGTTGCAACCGTTGAAGTGCGTGGATTACGGGTTCCTTGAAAGAATATTGTGTCGTGTGGCGGATCGCTAATTTCATGTGATGATCCTCATGCCAAAAACCGGTAATCTTCGCCGATAGCCTCAGCGATGGCGGCATTGCGGGCGGTGTAATCAATCAGGAATTGGTGCAGCCCGCGGTCGAATATCTGTTCCACCGTAATATCAGATATGTCGACGCCCGCTTCCTGCATGATCGTATTACAACTCGATTCAACACCGTGCATCCCGGCAAGCGTCGCAAGATGCTGTCGCTGTGCATTTCGGCAAAAAACAAGGCTGCGCGGAAAGCGGTCATCCAGCACAAGAAATTCAACGATGCCACGCGCGTCGATTTGCCCAGCGTTAAGTAAAGTATAGGCGCTTGCTCCCGCCACTGATCGCAGCACCTGATCCCATTGCCCTGTATCCAAACTTGATCCGACATGGGAAACCGACGGCAACAGCAAATAATACTTCATATCAAGAATGCGCGCTGTGCTTTCGGCCCGTTCGATAAAGGTGCCCACGCGTGCGAAGTGATAGCCTTCATTGCGCAACACCGACCCATCAAGAGCGCCATGCACCTGTGTACCCGTGCGGCGCAGGCGAGAAACGATCTGGCCTACCTGACCCTGGCTAACTGGACGGGCGAGCAATTTGTCGAGCGCCATCCAATTTTCATTAACCGCCTCCCATACCTCGCTTGAAATGTTGGTCCGGGCAGTGCGCGCGTTGTTACGCATGGCGGCAAACATCTCACGCACATTGGCAGGATTGCCTTTGTCGCGCAGGACGAAATTCCAAACCGAGGATCCGTCATAGGTATCATGGACGGCCTCATATTGCGGTTTGAGTCCCAAGGTTGCGATGACGGAGCGCCATTCTGCCTCTGCCGTTTCTAAATCACGGGTAAGCGCCATCCGCAATCCGGCATCAAGGAGACGCGCGGTGTTTTCCGCTCGTTCAAGATAGCGGAACATCCAGAACAGCCCGTTTGCGGTGCGGCCTAACATCAGTCCTTCAAAACCCAGGTATCCTTGGTCCCCCCACCTTGCGAAGAATTAACCACCAGTGATCCTTTCTTAAGCGCAACCCGGCTTAACCCGCCCGGCGTGATGTCAATTCCATCAGGAGAAACCAGCACATAAGGGCGCAGATCCACATGGCGCGGAACCAGCCCTTTTTTGGTGAAGATCGGACAGGTCGAAAGCGATAGAGTGGGCTGCGCGATGTAATTGTCTGGGTTCGATTCCAACTTCGCGCGAAAGGCCCGGATCTCTTTTTTGGCCGCGGTTGGGCCAATCAACATGCCGTATCCGCCAGAACCATGGACTTCCTTCACCACCAGCTCTTCCAGATTGTCGAGCACATAGGCAAGGCTGTCCGCATCGGCGCATCGCCATGTTTGGACATTGGGCAACAGCGGTTTTTCGCCGGTATAAAATTCCACGATCTCAGGCATAAAGCTGTAGATCGCCTTGTCATCCGAAACGCCCGTTCCTGGCGCATTGGCGATCGTGATCCCTCCAGAACGGTACACATCCATAATGCCCGGCACACCCAGCAGGCTGCCTGGTTCAAACGTCAACGGATCAAGGTAATCGTCATCGACCCGGCGATACAACACATCGATCGGTTTGAACCCGCGCGTTGTGCGCATCTGCACCCGGCCATTGACCACCCGCAAATCGCTACCTTCCACCAATTCTGCACCCATTTGATCGGCGAGAAACGCATGTTCAAAATAGGCCGAATTGTAGATGCCCGGCGTCAGCACCGCGACATTTGGTTTGCCTTCGCATTTTGGCGGGGCGCATGCAGCCAGACTGCGCGCAAGGCGGCGCGGATAGTCAGAGACACTCTCAACCGCGACACGGCTGAACAGATCAGGGAACATCGCCATCATCGTCTCACGGTTCTCCAACATATAGGAAACCCCCGAAGGCGTGCGGGCATTGTCTTCTAGGACGAACCATTTATCCGGCCCGGTGCGCACCAGATCAATGCCGACAATATGCGTGTAAATCCCGCCGGGCGGTGTCATTCCGACCATATTGGGTAGCCAGGCGTTGTTACCGCGCAGCAATCGCTCTGGCAGGCGACCCGCGCGAATGATCTCCTGGCGATGATAGAGATCATAAAGGAACGCATTAAGCGCACGCACGCGCTGTTCGATCCCGCGAGTCAGCCGCCGCCATTCGCCGGCAGTGATAATGCGAGGGATCATGTCAAACGGGATCAGGCGCTCTTCCGCCTCATCCTCTCCATAGACGTTAAAAGTGATACCTGTCCGGCGAAAGCTCTCATCCGCTTCTGAACTTTTGCGATTGAGCAGAACTGCATCCTGCGCATCATACCATCCGCAATAGTCGGAATAGGCCGGGCGTGTTTGTCCGTGCTCATCGAACATTTCGTCAAAATTTTGGGTTTGATCGCCCATTCACACCCCGTTTGAATGAAATTCAATGGCGTGATCACGCCCTGCCGGTCGTGCTTGTTCTAACGAGCCTTCCAAAGAAGGGAAGACTCAGCTTCGTTCTAATTCCTTAAGAACTGCAAGGATAGATTCTGGAGCATAGGTGAAACCCGTATGGGTACAGCGCAAAGCAATCGCGCGGTCGCGTTCCTCTGGCAATCCCGCAGCACTGCGCGGAGCGATTGCGCCATCGCCGGGGCTCCACAAAGCCACCGTTTCAACTGGTGGTTTTATCGAAACATCGGTCTCAATTGGCGGCTTATCGACACGGTGGCCGGCAATCGCCTGATAGACACGCCAAACATTGTTGGCACGCGGGGAGCCGGAAAAGGGTGAGCCCATAGTGATGACTTTGGAAACGCGGTCCGGATGACGCTTTGCCAATTCACGTGCATACAGCCCGCCAAGGCTCCACCCGACCAGCGCAACTGGCTGTTCATAACGTTCATGCACGTCGATCAACCGTTCTTCGAGCCGCTCCATCGACGCCTCTGCCACGCCCCAATTTCGGCCTAGACCCCAACGTTTGGTGCGGTGGCCAGCCTCTTCCAATTTCTCCGCCATGTAACGCATCCGGTTTGGGCCGGTAGCAAATCCGGGCATCACGATGATTGTCTGCGGATTGGTAGTTTTAGGAATGTCGATTCTGCGAAACGGACGGCGCGCGGGTTCAAGCAACAGTTCCAGCTCGCCCATAAAGCGCAAGATGTCAGGCTTGCCCCTCTCTTCATCCGGGTAATCCTCTGCCGCGAGCGCGATGCGACGCATCAGCTCTGTCTCTGCGAGAGCAGCCCTGGGATTGTCCAAAAGGGTTTCCTGGATCGTCATTATATTGAGATCATATCTCACCCTAGTGAATGTTAGGTGAAGGCTCCCGTTCCATCAGGGCGCAAAAAGGGGCGGAGAAGATCGCTCTTTCCCCCCCCCTTCTTATACTCACTGCGAATAGAGCGTCAGCTTTCGCAATCGCCTGTGCGGCGGCCATTGCTGCTGGCGATAATCTTCATATCGCCCATTTCAGAACCTTCCATTTCGATGGTCATGTCCATGTCGTATTCGTCAGCTGTGTAGGTGCCAGTGCTGATAATATTTGCATTACCAGACGTTGGGTCAGTGCAAGTCATCTCCATTTCCATATTCCCGCCAGAAAAGACGAATTTGTCATATTCGCAATTGGCGTTTTGATTGCCGGAAAACATGCTGGCTTGCGGCTGCGAAGCCTCTTCGGGTGTGACACAGCTTTGGGTGGTATTGACCTGGCCCTTCATGGATTCAAGAACCGGGCCGATAAATCCGCGTGCTTCTTCGGGCAGAGCCGCTTCGTCGAATTCGATGTCAACAAATTCAACAGTGTTTTCCCATTGGCCTGGATTGATCTGGACTTCGGAAACCGCTGCTTCGACTTCTTCCTGAGTGATCGTTCCATCACCATCTGCATCGGCATCGGTCGCACCGGCGCCGCACGCGGTCAGTGAAAATGCCGCGGTCGCAGCCAGAAAATAGGTCTTCATATTGTTCCTCCTAGAAACCTGTAAAAATCGTCGAGCCAAAAATTTTTCCGATGCTAGTCGGGTGTCTGGCACTTCACAACCGGTGCTGGCGCGCGCATATCCATTCCCATGGCAGAGTTGATTATCAGGCGTGGGCTGGATGAGCCTGAAACGGGCGAGGAATTCACCCCTCATCGGCCCGAAAGGCCAAAAAAATCGATGCCGGGGCGCGCGTTCAAATTAGTGTCCGATTATGAACCCGCTGGCGATCAGCCCACCGCAATTGCCGAATTGGTGGCGGGCGTACACGAAAATGAAAAGACGCAAACCCTGCTGGGTGTAACGGGCTCAGGCAAGACTTTCACTATGGCCAAAGTGATTGAGACCTTGCAGCGTCCCGCCCTTATCCTTGCCCCCAACAAAATTCTCGCCGCGCAGCTTTACGGCGAATTCAAAAGCTTCTTTCCCGAAAATGCGGTCGAGTATTTCGTCAGCTATTACGACTATTACCAACCTGAAGCCTATGTGCCGCGCTCCGACACTTATATTGAGAAAGAGTCGAGCGTGAATGAGGCGATCGACCGGATGCGCCATTCGGCCACGCGCGCATTGCTCGAACGTGATGACGTGATCATCGTTGCGTCGGTTTCGTGCCTCTACGGCATCGGATCGGTAGAAACCTATTCGGCGATGATTTTCGATATCAAGGCCGGCGATGTCTTCGACCAGCGCGAATTGATCCGCAAACTCGTCGCCCTGCAATACAAACGCAACGATGCCGCCTTTACGCGCGGCACATTTCGGGTGCGCGGCGACAATCTGGAACTCTATCCCAGCCATTATGAAGACATGGCGTGGCGCATTAGTTTCTTTGGCGACGATATCGAAGAGATTGCCGAATTCGATCCCTTGACCGGCAAGAAAGGCGAAGTTCTGGAAAAGGTGCGGGTCTATGCCAATTCGCACTATGTCACCCCCGGCCCAACGATGAAGCAGGCCGCCGACGCGATCAAATTTGAATTGGGGGAACGGCTCAAAGAGCTTGAGGCGGAAGGCAAATTGCTTGAGCATCAGCGGTTGGAACAGCGCACCCATTTCGACCTGGAGATGATCGCTGCGACTGGCAGCTGCGCGGGAATTGAGAATTACTCACGCTTCCTCACCGGACGTCTTCCGGGGGAACCGCCACCCACTCTGTTTGAGTATCTGCCCGAAAACGCACTGCTCTTTGTTGATGAAAGCCACCAGACCGTGCCGCAAATCGGGGCCATGTCAAAAGGCGATCACCGCCGCAAAATCACGCTGGCCGAACACGGATTTCGCCTGCCATCCTGTATCGACAACCGCCCCCTTCGTTTTAACGAATGGGATGCAATGCGACCCCAAACCTTTGCGGTCAGCGCGACGCCCGGCAATTGGGAAATGGAGCAGACGGGCGGCGTCTTTGCCGAACAAGTCATCCGCCCCACCGGCCTGATAGATCCGCCAGTCGAAATCCGTCCGGTGGAAGATCAGGTTCAGGACTGCATTGAAGAATGCAAAAAAACGGCGGCAAAGGGTTACCGCACGCTCGTCACGACGCTTACCAAACGCATGGCCGAAGACCTCACGGAATTCATGCATGAGGCCGGAACGCGGGTGCGATATATGCACTCCGACGTTGAAACGCTGGAGCGGATTGAGTTGATCCGTGATTTGCGGATGGGCGTCTATGATGTGCTGGTCGGGATCAACCTGCTGCGCGAAGGGCTCGACATTCCGGAATGCGGGTTGGTCTGTATTCTGGATGCCGACAAAGAAGGTTTTCTGCGCTCCGAAACCTCGCTTGTGCAGACGATTGGCCGCGCCGCGCGCAATGTTGATGGCAAGGTTATCCTTTATGCAGATCGGATCACCGGCAGCATGGAACGCGCGATGGCAGAAACCGACCGCCGCCGCGAAAAACAGCGGGCCTATAATGTAGAACACGGCATCACGCCGACCACAATCAAGCGTGATATCGCCGATATCGTCGCCCACTCCGCTTCGCAAGATAGCGTAACGGTCGATATTGATGATGAGGTCAACAATCTCGTCGGGCACAATCTGCGCGCCTATATCGAAGACCTAGAAAAACGGATGCGCCATGCCGCCGCTGATCTGGAATTCGAAGAGGCTGGCCGGTTGCGCGACGAAATCCGACGGCTCGAAAATGACGAACTGGGCCTTCCAGACACCGACAAGAAAGCGCCCAAAGTGGGTCGATCAGACGCAGGCAGACCGGGTACGCGGAAGACAAAATATGGGAAAACCCAGCGCAAATGGGGCGGGAAGTCGTGAAGTTTACACCTGCACTCACGCCGATCCTGCTGACTTGCGCTGTGGCCGCCTGCAAACCGCCGCCCACCGATGCGGATCTGTCGCGTGACATGCCGCAGACTGCTCCGACCTTTGCTTCTGATCCACTTCCTTCGCCGGATACCGAAGGGGCCATTTGGGCAGCGAGCCCCACAAGCGAAGGTCGGATCATTTACGGCATTCCCGGCGACCCTGCATTGCTCGCATTGGAGTGCATGGCGGGCCAAGGCGAGCTTGCGGCTCTTCAAATCACTCGGCTGAGCCCAGCGGACGAAAATGCAGGGGCACTGCTGGCGATGGTCGGCAACGGGCATATCGGACGGATGGAAGTCGACGCGCGCGAAGTGAACGGCCAAGTGGTCTGGCAAGGTGAGGAAGTGGCTGCAGACATTCTCTGGGAATCATTGGCCGGACCGCGTCAACTGACCGCGACGGTGCCCGGTGCTGGCATGGTGACGCTCAACCCAAGTCCGTTACCGGGTCTCTTGATCGAAGCGTGCAGAACCGGCGGTAGATTTTTAGTGCCTGAAACCGAGCTAACGCCGGTCCCGTAAGGCCCGCTCTGTCAACATGTCGGCCGTCAGAACTTGCGGCAATTTCTCCGCCTCTGCACCCGGTTCATACCACAGATAAAGTGGCACCCCGGCCACGCCCTGTTCGGTCAGGAAGCCGGTGATTTCTTCATCGCGCACTGTCCAATCGCCTACCATGGCAATCACGCCAGCCTCTTCGAACGCCTGAGCGGTGGCCTCTCGCTCGATTGCGACGCTTTCATTGACTTTGCAGGTGACGCACCAATCGGCGGTGAACCAGATAAAGACTGGCTGACCAGTGCCGCGCGCCTGTGCCAGCACCTCACGCGAAAATTCTTGTGGTGCCAACAGGCTTTCACCTCGCCCTTCGCCGCCGGATTCATAACTGGATGGCAATGCAAATGCGCCAAAGATCAGGAACGGCGCTGCGATCAAGCCGAATGCCGGCCACGCCATTTTGCCAGCCCGTTGCAACCGGCCAACCACGCCCAGCGCCAGCACAATCCCAAACACCACCGCCAGCGCAAACAGTCCAAATCCGCGACCGCCCAGCTGTACGATCAACCAGATCAACGCCAACGCGGTAAGCCCCATTGGGATTGCCATAATCCGGCGGAAAGTCTCCATCCAAGCGCCAGGCTTAGGCAGCATCCGCCGCACAGCCGGGACAAAGCCAATCAGCAGGAACGGCAGCGCCAGCCCCAGCCCCAGCATTGCAAACAGTAACAGCGCCAGCGGCGTGGGCAGCAGCAATGCGGCTCCCAACGCGGCGGCCATAAATGGCCCAGTGCACGGCGTTGCGGCAAAGGCCGCGAGCAATCCGGTGGCGAAGGCTCCCCCTGCGCCTTTCCTCGCGCCAGTTCCCGTATTGATGCTCGGCAGTTCAAACACACCAGCAAAATTTGCGGTGATGATTACGGCCAGCACCATCAGAACCACAACCACACTGGGGCTCTGCAATTGGAACGCCCAGCCGACCTGTTCGCCCGCCGCACGCAAAGCCAGCATCAGCGCGCCTAAACCAGCACAAGCCAGCACAACGCCAGCGGTATAGGAGATGCCTTCGGTCCTCGCCTCAGCCTCACTACCGCTTGCGCGAACCAATGCCATCGCTTTAAGGCTCAAGATCGGGAAGACGCAGGGCATAATGTTAAGGATTAGGCCGCCTACAAGCGCACCAAGGATTAAGGTCCAGAGCGGCGGGGTCTCCGCGCCAATCGGACCAGCGATCATCGACCCGCCGGTTGGCACGTCTCCCGGAACCGCGCGGAATTCGACCCCTGCATTTTCGCCAAAGGAAAGTAATCCGCCGACCGCGTTTGGATCGTCTGATCGATATTCATGCAGCGGAATATCGACGATCAGCGCATCGCCCTCACGGCGAAATGTCTGTACAGCCGTGTAATTGACCAGCTGCGTGTTTGCGATGAAGATATGTGGATCGGGCAGTTCGACCGCTTCGGGTATTGGGATTAATAGGCGCAGGTTTCCGCCGCTCAGCTCGAACTGGCTGGCCGCGTCGAGCATCGGCGCAATTTCGGCCCGCCATCGGGCAAAATCGCCGCCCTGCCCCGCAAACAACATCGCATCTTGCGGCACGCAAATCTGATCGGTACAGGCGAGGTAATCGATAAATCCCGGCACATTCGGTATGCCGTCAATCATGGCATCTTTAGGTACATTTATCGGTATCAGAACGGCATACTGCCCTTCGTAAATGTGGTTCATCAATCCAGAGATCAGCAGCGTTTTGGGCACCGGATATAGCGGATCACCCGCAACCCAACCTTCTGGCAGATCCAGATCAACCGCCATACCCAGTCCTGCATCGCCGGGGTTTGACCAATATCCATGCCACTCCGGCGCGCTGGGCGTAAATCGCAGCGCCAGCATCCATTCCTCACCTGCCCGCGGCATCCCATCGGCGAACAGCTGAACCGCGATATTGTCATCGCCAAAACGCGCCTCTCGATCCTGTGCGGCCGCTGCACTGGCAAGCAATAGCGCGGCAAGTGCAGAAAACAGGACGCGCAGCCACGCGTTAGGTGCAATGCGAGATGCAGCGAACAATCTTGCCTCTTATCTGTTGGCGGGCGTAAGGCTCGTGCCTAGCGCGACAAATCAGATTTCGCAAAGACCCAAGTTTTGGATTACGAAAGATCGTATGAGCAACCCAACAGATAACGAAACCCGCGATCTCCTAATCCTGGGCGGCGGATTGGTCGGCATGACGCTGGCTTTGGCAGCTGCAAAGCAGGGTTTGACCAGCCATGTGATTGACCGCGCCGACCCGGCGGAATTGACCGCAGAGGGCTTTGATGACCGCGCCACCGCGATCTCCACCGCCAGCTGGCACCTGTTCACCAATATCGGCATCGCGGACAGCCTCGAAAAATTTGCCTGTGATATCGCCAGCATCGCCGTGACTGATCAAAACCGCCCTGGACGGCTCGATTTCACGCCGGACGCGGATGAAGGCACGTTAGGGCGGATGTTCCCAAATCGCCGACTGCGGCTCGCTCTGTTCGAAGCGGCTGCGAAAGAACCACTCATTAATTGGGCGTCCAATGCCGAAATCACAGTGCGCCAGCGCGGTGAATTTGGCGTGGCGGCGGTGCTGAAAGATGGGCGCATATTGAAAGGTCGCTTGATGATTGGCGCGGAGGGGCGCGGTTCCCCCACACGCGATGAGGCAGGGATCACTATCGCGAAATGGGATTACAAGCACCGGGCAGTCATCTCTGGCCTCACCCATTCCAAACCGCACAACAATGTCGCGTGGGAGATATTTTACCCCGCTGGTCCGTTTGCTTTGCTGCCAATGAATAATGATGCAAGTGGCTCACACCGTTCATCGCTGGTTTGGACAGTGTCAGAAGAAGACGGGAAAGCCGTAACCAAGCTGGGCGACCGTGCATTTCTAGCCGAGTTGCAGAAACGCATGGGTGATATTCTGGGCGAGGTCACCAGTGTGGGCGCACGCTCCAGTTGGCCGCTTGGTTTCCACCACACGGTCAAAATCACTGGCGAGCGGCTCGCTTTGATTGGCGATTCAGCGCACGGAATTCACCCGATTGCGGGACAGGGATTGAACCTTGGTCTACGCGATGCAGCGGCATTGGTTGAGGTGATTACGGATGGTGCGCGCATTGGGCTTGATCCGGGCGACCACCAATTACTCAAACGTTATGAAAACTGGCGCGGGCTCGACAGTTTCATGGTGGCATTGGCGACCGATGGGCTGACACGGATATTCGGCGTTCCGGGCAAAACTGCATCGGCGGTGCGCCGCCTCGGCATGACCGCGGTGCAAAGCACGCCCATGCTCAAATCGTTCTTTATGGACGAAGCACGCGGTGTTTCCGGCAATCTACCAGAACTTTTGAAAGCCTGAATTATTCGATTGGGCTGGGTTGGCGCACGACATTGCCGACACCGTCACGCAGCCCGCTCTGATCAAGCACAGCAGCGGTTTCGATAACTTCCAATGCTTCCATCGCATCGCGGTAACGCTCTGCATCGGCGATCCAGCTGGCGGCCTGATCCGCGCCGGGCATACCTTTGATCTCATCAATCGCGTTTTGATAGCGCCCCTGCCCCAATGCAATCCGCGCCCGTTCCAAACGCCGCTCTGGCTGCGGTGAAGGCGTGCTTTCACGGCGAACGACGAACAATTCGCCAAGCTCGCGCTGAACTCGGGCCCAGCTCATCCCCTCATTGGTCTGCACCAATTCTGGGCCAAGCCCATCGAGGCGTGCTGTGAGGTTGTCGATCCGAATCGGATCACGCGCGAAATTGATGATTGTGCTCACAGCATTGGGCCATTGGTCACTGAAACGCAGGCGTAGTTGGTCGGCCAGATAGCCAAGCTCTGCCCCGCGTTCGACCGCGCGCCGTGTCGCAAATGCGATCAGCAGGCCTTCTGCCCGCGCCGCATTACCCGCAGCCGCCTGCGCTTGCAGGTCAAGCCGAGCGAGACGCTGTTCCGCTGCGGCCAGTCGTTGATCAATACCGCCTTGCTGATCGACAACGCGGTTCACCGCTTCTGCGGCGACTTCGGCGTCTTCGCCTTCAAGCGCGGCAACGACATCGGCTAGTGGACTGGGCGAAGTTGTAACCTGCGCGCCAGGTGTTTCGGCGGCATCCCCTTCGATCACAGGCGCATCAGGCAGCGCAGGCGGAGTTTCCGCTGCTGTCACCGTCTCCGTGTCATCCGGGCTAAGATTGTAATACACCACATATCCAACCAGCGCTCCGCCAATCAGAAATGAAGCAAGCGCAGCAAGCATGAAGCCCCTCATTGAGGTGGGCTTTTTGCGGCTGCCATATTTCGATTCCATCGAATATCCGTATGTTGCGACCCGCTATAACTGAACGCCCTTGGTCTTATGAGCGTCATGCGGAGTTGATTTGCCTCTATATGCACACGTCTCGGGCCATTTCCAACATCGCACGATCACTGGGCTGAGGGGAAACGTGGATAGCGCGCCACCCTTCTCCAGCGGCATCCGCGACGCGTGGGCCGATCACGGCGAGCGCAATTCGGCTGCGATCCAGCGCCAAACGACTGCTTTCGCGCGCAAATTGCTGCGCCGCAGCAGCCGAATGGAGCATCACGGTTAAGCCAAAATCCTGCAAGGGGCGCAATGGTTCCGGGAGTTCAAGGCAAGCACTTTCATATGCAATTGCCGTTTGAATGGTGACATTTTCCGGCTGAATGAGCGAAACATGGTCCGCCCCGGCAATGCGAAGCAGCCGCAAGGGTGTAGCCTGCGCAGGAATTGCGTCGAGCACAGATTGCAGGCCGCCCGTGCCGTTCACAACATCGGCAAATCCAGCTGCGAGTGCAATTTCGGCGGTTGTTTCGCCAACAGCATAGACAGGCTTGTCCTTGAAGCGGTTTAGCGCTGCACCGCCATGCCGGATTGCATTGGCACTGCCGATCAACAGTGCATCGATGGTGACCGGATCAGGGCATTCCCAGCCAAGAGCGCAAATTTCGGACAATGGATAACCAATTGCATTGAGGCCCATCGCATTGGCTGCTGCGACGGTTGCGGAAAGGCCCGGCTCTGGACGAACAACTAGGACATATCCCATCATAGAATCATCCCCCGCCAAAATGCGGCGCAATTCCCGGCGTAGCCCGTTCAAGCAGATCAGCGGCTAGCGCCAAGACCGGCGCGTGGTCGCCAGCTGCAAAGCGCGCCTCGCCTTCGATACGCTCTGCTCCATCCGGGCTGAACAAGGCCGCGCACATGGTCAGGGCGTCACCATCAGGCTCGCATAATACGGCCACGGGCGAATGGCACGTCCCGCCCAGTTTCGAGAGCAAGGCGCGCTCGGCCTCCAATTCTATGCGGGTCGGTTCGTGATCAAGGGCGGCAAGCATAGCAGCCGTATCCGCATCATCGGCCCTGCATTCGAGCACAATCACGCCCTGCCCAGCCGCCGGTATCCAGTCCGCCGAATGGAGCGGTGCGCCCACGGCTGACTGTCCTAATCGCTCCAGACCAGCAGCAGCAAGGAATGTCACATCCGCTTCCCTCGCTTTCAGTTTTCCAAGCCGCGTTGCGACATTGCCGCGAAATGTCACAACTGTGCAATCGGGTCGCAAATTCAGCAGCTGCGCGGCGCGGCGCGGCGCACTGGTCCCCACGACTGCTCCCTGTGGAATTGCGGCGATAGAGTCCGCTCCGACCAAAGCATCCCGGCGGTCAGCGCGCGGTAGCAGCGCAGCAAAGGCGAAAATATCGGGCCGCTCGGTTTCGACATCCTTGGCAGAATGCACCGACGCATCGATCAATCCTTCTGCAAGCCACGCGTCCAATTCTTTGGTCCATAGCGCTTTTCCGCCAATTTCGGACAGCGGGCGGTCGAGCACTTTGTCTCCGCTCGCGACAACCGGCACAAGTTCAACTTCGCTCGTCGCCCAGCCATGGGTCGCGCATAAACGGTCGCGGGTTTCCTCTGCCTGCACCATTGCCAGCGGAGAATTGCGCGTTCCCAAACGAATTCTTGCGGTAGAATTAGAGACATCGTTCATAGGCGAGCTTGCTCTAGCCCCCACAGAGACTAGATGGAAGTGCAATGGTATCAGTATCTAACAATCTTGACGCGGCGCCTGATGCGATGGTCGTCTTGGGCATTGAGTCCAGCTGTGATGAAACGGCGGTCGCATTAGTGACGGCCGATCGCACCATCCTTGCTCAGCGTATTGCCAGTCAAGAAGAAGAACACGCGCCCTATGGCGGCGTTGTGCCAGAAATCGCCGCTCGCGCGCATGCTGAACGTCTTGCCCCGATGATCGAAGCGGTGATGGATGACGCGGGATTATCGCTGAACAAGGTGGACGCGATCGCAGCAACTGCCGGACCGGGATTGATCGGCGGCGTTATGGTTGGCCTGGTAAGCGGCAAAGCGCTGGCGATGGCGGCGGACAAACCACTGATCGCAGTCAACCATCTTGAAGGGCACGCTTTGTCGCCCCGGCTTGCAGACGAAGCGCTCGGCTTTCCCTATCTTTTGTTGTTGGTGTCGGGCGGGCATTGCCAGATCCTAGCTGTCGAAGGCGTCGGTCAATATCGCCGCCTTGCCACCACCATTGATGATGCGCTGGGAGAGGCTTTCGACAAGACCGCCAAAATACTTGGTCTCGGCTATCCCGGCGGTCCTGCGGTGGAACAATTGGCGGGCGAAGGCGACCCCCACGCTGTGCCCCTGCCCCGCCCGCTTAGAAAGTCAAAAGAACCGCATTTCTCATTCGCCGGGTTGAAAAGCGCGGTGCTGCGCGCGCATGAAAGCGGCGAACATAAGCGCGCCGACATCGCTGCAAGCTTTCAGCAGGCCGCGATTGATTGCCTGCTTGATCGGCTTGACCAAGCGCTCGCCAAAAACGCACCCTTCCCGGCGCTAGTTGTCGCAGGCGGAGTCGCCGCAAACCGGGCCGTACGCCGCGCGCTCGAAAACCTCGCCGCGCAGAAGGGCATGCGTTTTGTCGCGCCGCCAATGGCGCTTTGTACAGATAATGCGGCCATGATCGCTTGGGCAGGATGTGAACGATTGGCCGATGACCCAAATTTTGCTGGGGACCCGCTCGACTTAAAGGCGCGTCCGCGTTGGCCACTTGATCCAGAAGCCGATATTGTTCGCGGTGCGGGGGTAAAAGCATGACCGATAAGCAGGCAATTGGCGTGATCGGCGCTGGAGCTTGGGGCACTGCGCTAGCACAAATGTTGGCGAGCGATGGGCGCGAAGTGAAATTGTGGGCGTTTGAGCCAGAGGTTGTTGATGCAATCAACACTGCCCATCGCAACCCGCAATATCTGCCCAGCGCTGAATTGTCCGATAACATCCGTGCGACCGGTGATCTTGCGGAATTTGCCGGCATCGAAACTATGTTGGCTGTAACGCCGGCTCAGGTGCTAGGGAAAGTGCTCGCTGGTCTGGGTGAGGCTCCGCGCGATCTGGTGCTCTGTTCCAAAGGTATCGAAGCGGGTACGGGACGGCTGATGAACGACGTCGCGCGCTCCGCTGTGCCGGGCGCAGAAATGGCAGTTCTATCCGGGCCGACCTTCGCGCATGAAGTTGCAGGCGGACTGCCCACCGCTGTGACGCTTGCCTGCGAAGGAGGGCGCGATCAGTGGCAGCACCTTGCACCTGCCATCGCGCGGCCTGCATTCCGGCCTTATTTCTCAGACGATGTGACCGGAGCAGAGATTGGCGGGTCGATTAAAAATGTGCTCGCGATTGCGTGCGGCGTGGTTGAAGGGCTGGCACTTGGCCAGAATGCGCGCGCGGCCTTGATTGCGCGCGGATATGCCGAAATGCTTAGGTTTGGAGACGCGCTGGGAGCGCGGGCAGAAACATTAGCCGGGCTTTGCGGATTGGGCGATCTGGTGCTGACCTGCTCATCCACTTCGAGCCGCAATTTCTCACTGGGCAAAGCGCTTGGAGAATCTGGGGGCGAAGGCCGCAGCGCCGCTGATCTGATGGCAGATCGCACGACCGTTGCCGAAGGCGCGCATACCGCACCAGTATTGGCTGAACTGGCCAAGGCGCGCGGGATCGCCATGCCAATTGTTGATGCCGTGACTACGATATTGGACGGCAGTCCGCCCCGCGATGTCGTCGCAGGATTGCTTGCACGCCCGCTCAAGGCTGAACAAACGGCGTGAGCACCCCTCCTCCCGCCATTCCTGCCGACGAATCTAAGCCTGAAGAATTGAGGCCCGATAAGGGCGGCGATGATATGCAAACGCTTGCCAAAGGTGGGCGTACCAATGCGATGGGCTTTGTCATCCGCCTGCTCGCGCGGTTGCCATTTTTGTTCATCGGATACCGTTTGTACGGCGTGGACGAAATGGGGCGCTTTGCCTCTGCCTTTGTCATCATCGAAATCCTTGCTCTGCTGTGTGCATTGGGCGAAAAACGCGGTCTTGCCCAGCGTTTGAGCGAAGGGGCGGAGGGAGGCGGGCCAGACGCGGCAAAGGCCAAGGTGAACCTCGTTTTTGACGGGATGCTGGCCTCTTTGGTGGTTACAGCTTTGGTATCGTGCCTGCTGCTCGCCTTCCCTGCGATCATGTTCCCGAATGGGATGAACTCTTCGCTCGATATCTGGATGGTCGCGGCCTTGCCTGCCTATGCGCTCACCGAAATATTGCTCGCTGCACAAGCGTATAAATACGACATCGCGACCACTGTTCGTGCGCGGGCCATTGTCGAACCGTGGGTCATATCGATTGGCGCTGGCGTTTTCTTGTTGGTGCCAGGTGTGGGTGACGGCGGGCTTGCTCTGGCCTTTATCGTGTCAATCTATGCCGGATTGGCGACCGCGCTTTGGTCATTTGGCCGAACCTATGGTCCCCCACGCGGTTGGCGTCCCCGCCCCGGCTATCTGTGGCGCATGATCACACGCGCATTCCCGCTGGTTGGTGCGGATGTAATTGAGCGTGGCACGCGGTTGATTGATGTCATTATCCTTGGTTATTTTGTCGGGCCAGGCACAGTCGGCACCTATTTCTTCGCACAACAAATCGCCAGCCTGCCGCAAAAGCTGAAGACCAGTTTCGAGCCGATCCTTGCGCCTGTGATCACCAAGAACCTGAAGATCGGCAATTTGGAAGCGATCGCCAATCAGGTGCGGCAGGTCGGCTTCTGGATCATCGCCTTGCAATTTGGCATCGCGCTGATGCTGGCGATACCGGGAGAGGCCGTGATGGGGCTTGGCGGGCCAGAGGTGGTCGGCGGGACCGGAGCCTTGGCATTCCTGTTGATGGCCGAAGTCGTCGCATCGATGGCTGTCGTTTCCGAAGGCGTGCTGGTCTATATCGCGCGCAAGCGGAACCTTGGCATCAGCATCGGCATCATCTCGTTCCAAGCAGCGCTGACTGTCGGGCTGATCCTGCTCGCAAAGCACTTCAATTACGGCGAAGGTTTTCAGGCAGCAGCCGCAGCGGCTGCTTTATTCGTGGCGCTTGCTGTGTCGAGCCTGGTAAAAGCGATTGTGCTGAAGAAACTGCTCAATGCGCCTGTTTCGAACTGGCGCTGGGCACTGGTCTATGCCGCTGCACCGGCAGTTTTGATTGGTTTTGCCGCGACCTATTTGCCCGAGTGGATGGAGATCGTGTTTGGCGGTCCGGCGATCCTCGCCGTCTATCTGCTTGTCATTTGGAAACGCGGGTTTGGCGAAGAAGATAAAGTGCTGTTCCGCAAAAATATCGTGCCTGTTGAAGGCGAACCAAAAGCGGAAGCCGAGCGATAATCTGCATATCTTAGCCTGCTTCGCAGCGTGTTGCGGTGCATCATTTCATCGCTATTTCAGCACGTTCAGTCAGGATTAACGCTAACCAGCGAACTTAGACGCAAGGTCATGAGTGGAAACTAATCATGCGTGCTTTGAAACTTACAGGCGTATTCGTATTGGGGCTCGTCATCGCAGGATGCTCTCAGCAAACTAGTGATCTGGCTAGCACGGGAAAGGCACCGCTGAGAGATATAGCTGCAGCGCCACCACCTGCACCTGCACCTGCACCAATAGCTGAAGCGGATGTCGTCACCGTTACCGGTTCGCGCGTAAGAGGTGCCCCAGCTTTATCCCAAAACCGCACTGGCGCGGTGCGAGCGCAATCGTCGCAGGGTATTTCCATTCCGCCCGTCGTCGTCCCAACCGATCCGGGCCGTGAACAATATGACGGCGAAGAGGTTTCCCCCGTCAAACTGACCAGCGCAGAGCCGGTCAGCACCTTCTCCGTCGATGTCGATACCGGCTCTTATGCCAATACACGGCGGTTCCTGTCTCAAGGGCAACGGCCACCGCGAGTTGCGGTACGAACTGAGGAAATGATCAACTATTTCCGCTATGATTATGATCGCCCGCAAGGCCGCGATGTACCGTTTAGTGTCACCACCGATGTCGCGCGCAGCCCGTGGAATGACGACACATATCTGATGCGCATTGGCCTGCGCGGTTACGATATTGAGCGCGAAGAACGTCCATCAGCGAACCTAGTTTTCCTGATGGATGTATCGGGATCAATGAGCAGCGCGGACAAGCTTCCGCTAGTAAAGACGGCCTTGTCTGGTCTTGCCGGAGAGCTAGGTGAACAAGACCGCGTATCCATCGTCGTTTATGCAGGCGCAGCGGGATTGGTCCTTCAACCCACAAACGACACGCAGGCAATTCGCAGCGCGCTCAACCAATTAAGCGCAGGCGGATCAACTGCTGGCGGCGCTGGTATTCAGCTGGCCTATAACATCGCACAAGATAATTTCATCGAAGGCGGTGTGAACCGCGTAATTTTGGCTACCGACGGAGATTTCAACGTCGGCTTGTCGAACCGCGATGCGCTGATCGAACTGGTCGAAGAGAAACGCGACAGTGGCATCACCCTTACAACGCTGGGCTTTGGTCAGGGCAATTACAATGAAGCCCTGATGGAGCAGGTCGCCAATCACGGAAACGGCAACTACGCCTATATCGACAGCGCGCTTGAAGCGAAAAAGGTGCTGATCGATGAAATGAGCAGCACGCTGTTCACAATTGCCAAGGATGTGAAAATCCAGGTCGAGTTCAATCCTGCCATTATCAGCCAATACAGGCTGGTTGGATATGAAAACCGGATACTGCGCGAAGAGGATTTTGATAACGATGCCGTAGATGCTGGCGATATCGGCGCCGGGCATCAGGTCACGGCGATTTACGAAGTCGTGCCCACTGGCACCCAAGGTTGGATCGCACCGCGTCGCTACGAAAATCAGCCATCTGGCGAAGCCATGCAACGCATGTCAGAGGCAGCGCATGTCAAATTGCGTTTCAAATTGCCCGATGGCGACGCGTCAGAACTGATCGATCAGGTGGTGATGGGCGAAGCCTTTATGCAGGCAAGCGCGCCCACGGGTGATTTCGCCTTTGCCGCATCGGTTGCCGCTTTCGGTCAAATCCTGCGCGGGGATGAGCTGATGATGGGATATAGCCACGCTGATGTTGGCGAACTCGCGGGCAATCAGCGCAATTTCTTACGGCAGGAATTTCTGGAACTGAATGCGATCGCCGCTGGAATGCAGTCAACTGGCCGCAGCGGCGGGTAATCACCACCGAAATTCTCAATCTGGAGTTTGAATTGCAACGCGCGGACCTGCTAAAGGGTGCGCGCGTTCGCTTTGTATAAAGAGAGTAGTCCATGTCACCAGAAATTATCCCAGTAGCTATCATTATTGCCCTAGGCATCGTCGTAATCTTGATCGCGATTTGGCTGTTGATGCGCACCAATCGCAAGACGACTGTGATCAGCGATGAGACAAGCGGTAAAGATGTTCTGGATGAAGGCACCGCCCCGGCCACGCGCAATCAGGCGCTGATTGATGCGCCGGGCGCTGTCGATACGCCAGTGCCTGCTCCTCTCTCTGATCCGGTGCCTGCTCCAGCTCCTGCTCCAGCTCCAGCTCCAGCTCCAGCAATTTCAGACGTTGCTGACGATCTGCGCAAGATTAAAGGTATCGGCCCCAAGCTCGTGACCTTGCTCGCCGAACAAGGCATCACCTCATTCGCGCAAATCGCGGCGTGGGGCGATACCGATATTGAGAGAATTGACGCAAAGTTGGGACGATTTTCTGGGCGGATCACGCGAGACCAGTGGGTTGATCAGGCCAAACTGCTTGTTGGCGGAGACGAAACCGCCTTTTCTGAAAAGTTCGGCAATAACGAATAGCTTCCTCTTCGTTCACGTCTTGCGGCGATTGGCCAAGCCTGCGAAAGCAAGTGGGTCAGAAGTTTCAGGAGTAACCAGTGTACGCCCCCGCAAGCCCGGACCTCGCCAATGCAGGGATCGTCCCGTTCAACTGGGAAGACCCGTTTGACCTTGAAACCCAGCTGACCGAAGAAGAGCGGATGATCCGCGATGCGGCGTATGGATTTTCTCAGGAACAATTGCAGCCGCGGGTGATTGAGGCGTTTCGAAACGAAACCTCTGCGCCAGAACTGTTTCCGATGATGGGCCGCGCCGGATTGCTCGGCGCGACATTGCCAGAACAATATGGCGGTTCTGATGCCTCCTATGTCGCATATGGCCTGATCGCTCGCGAAATTGAGCGCGTGGACAGCGGATATCGTTCGATGGCCAGCGTCCAATCCAGCCTGGTGATGCATCCGATCTATGCTTACGGATCAGAGGAGCAGCGCCAGAAATACCTTCCCGGCCTTGCTTCGGGTGATCTTATCGGGTGTTTTGGCCTGACCGAACCTGATGCGGGCAGCGATCCTGCTGGCATGAAAACTCACGCGAGGAAAAACGGAGATGGCTATGTCATCTCCGGATCGAAAACGTGGATTTCCAATTCGCCATTCGCCGATGTTTTCGTCGTCTGGGCCAAGTCCGAGGAACATGGTGGCGGCATTCGCGGCTTCATCCTGGAAAAAGGGATGGAGGGCCTATCTGCGCCGAGAATCGAAGGCAAAATCTCGCTGCGTGCTTCCACCACCGGCATGATTATAATGGATGAGGTGAAGCTGCCCGCAGACGCTTTGCTGCCCAATGTGCAGGGGCTGAAGGGGCCGTTTGGCTGCTTGAACCGCGCGCGTTACGGGATCAGCTGGGGCGCGATGGGTGCTGCGGAATTCTGTATGCATGCTGCACGGCAATATGGATTGGATCGCAGGCAATTCGGTGCGCCTTTGGCCGCGACACAGCTCTATCAGAAAAAGCTGGCGGATATGCTTGCTGATATCGGCCTTGCGCTTCAGGCGTCGCTGCGCGTGGGACGGTTGATGGACGAAGGACGTTTCAGCCCCGACATGATTTCAATCGTGAAACGCAACAATGTGGGCAAGGCTTTGGATATCGCCCGGCAGGCCCGCGACATGCATGGCGGCAACGGCATATCCGAGGAATATCAAGTGATCCGCCACGCGGTAAACCTTGAAACCGTGAATACCTACGAAGGCACGCATGATGTCCACGCGCTGATCCTGGGCCGTGCGATCACAGGAATTGCTGCATTTGGTTGAGTCGGGAATCGGGCACGCATCGGCGCATGATGGATCGCTGTCCTACAGGCTGCATGGCCGTTATAGAGGGAGGATGACATTGCCAATCTCCGCAGTAAAAACCAACCCGCAAAGCGGGCCGCAAGCCCGACCGGACGTCCGCAGCGATGCGACCTACAGGTTGCGTGGGCAAGGAATTCGCTCCCCGCATGGGGTGCACAAAGAAAACACTCTGGACAGTGTAACATGCGGTCCATGTCTCAGTGTATCATGGTCTCAGATAGCTGCCTCATGAAGCTCCACGGTTACTACCGCAGTTCGACCAGCTACCGCCTGCGCATCGCGCTTGAACTGAAAGGGCTGGAATACGAACAAGACCCGGTAAACCTGCTCGAAGGCGCGCAACAGGATACGGGATATACCAGTCGGAACCCGTTTGCCTCAGTCCCGATGTTGGTTGCCGACGGACGCGACCGTGCGCAGAGCATGGCAATGATCGAGTGGTTGGACGAAGCCTATCCCGGCAACCCGCTGCTACCAACCAATGTCGAAGATCGCTTCACAGCGCGCGAGCTGACTTATGCCATCGCGACTGAACTGCATGCGCCGCTCAACCTCTCCGTTCTCAAGTACCTGAAGAGCAAGCTGGGCCATGAACAAGGCGATATCGACGATTGGTATCGGCACTGGTTGAAACGCACGCTTGACCCGGTCGAAACACGGCTGGCGCAGCTTGAGATGGGTGACTTCCTGTTCGATACACCGGGCATATTCGAATGCATATTGATCCCGCAGATCTACAATGCACGGAGGTTCAAATTCGACCTGTCACAGCATCCGCGCATCACCGGGATCGAAGCTGCTTGCCTTGTGCTCCCTGCATTCCAGCGTGCACATCCTGATAATCAACCTGATACTCCTAAGAGGTCCTGAAACGATGAAACTCGCAACGCTCAATAACGGAACCCGTGACGGCAAACTGGTCGTCGTATCCAAAGACCTCACCCGCTGCTGTGCGGCTGGCTATATCGCTCCGACAATGCAGGACGCGCTGGACAATTGGGAACGGATTGCTCCTGAATTGGAAGTGCTGGCCCGTGATGTTGAGCATGAAACAGTGCCATGCGAACGCTTCCATGAACGTCAGGCGCATTCGCCTCTCCCCCGCGCCTATCAGTGGGCCGATGGCAGCGCCTATATCAACCATGTCGAACTGGTGCGCCAGGCGCGCGGCGCGACTGTTCCGGACAGCTTCTACCACGATCCGCTAATGTATCAGGGCGGCAGCGATGGCTTCCTGCCTCCGCGCGCCGATATCCCCTTAGGTGACACAGCGTGGGGCTGCGACATGGAAGGCGAAGTTGCTGTGGTGGTTGACGATGTGCCAATGGGTGTGGGCGAAGCCGATGCGGCAAGCCACATCAAACTGATCATGCTGGTCAATGACGTCAGCCTTCGCGGCCTGATTCCAGGTGAATTGGCAAAGGGATTTGGCTTCTTCCAATCCAAACCTGCGAGCGCTTTCTCACCTGTGGCTGTCACTCCAGAAGAGCTGGGCGATGCCTGGAAGGACAGTCTGATCCACCTGCCGCTAATGGTCGACTACAACGGCGCACCGTTTGGCCGCGCAGAGGCGGCAAAGGACGCAACCTTCAACCTTGCGCAATTGGTTGCGCATGCGGCCAAGACACGCTCGCTTTGCGCAGGCACAATCATCGGATCAGGCACTGTCAGCAACAAAGGGGCAGATGGCGGCCCCGGCAAACCCGTTGCCAACGGAGGGCTTGGTTACAGTTGCATCGCGGAAATTCGCATGATCGAGACGATCCGCGACGGCGAGGCATCAACGCGCTTTATGGCGCCGGGCGACACTGTGAAGATCGAGATGCGCGATGCAGATAACCACTCGATCTTTGGCAGTATCGAACAGCAGGTGGTCGAGGTTTAGACCCGTCGCTTAGGCTTTGGCGGGTTTGCTGCGCCTATCGTCAATGACACCGACAAAGCTATGGTTCACATCACGATGCTCCGCCTCATCGGCACGTACTGCGATGATCACATCGCGCAATGTCGCATCGGCAGATAGCTGCCAATAGTCGATTGCGATCTGAGGTGCCGCGACGTCTTCATGCCGTCCGGCGTCCACTTCAGCGAGATACGCGGTGTAGCTGATGACCGCCTCTTCCTCGAAATAGCCAACTACGCGGTGTGCTGTGCGAGGTGCAAAAAGGTAGAGGAAGAAATAGAAATTGTAGAAGATCAACTGAACCGAAACAATCAAGGCTCGCTCAAACCAATTGGGCTGGGCGATCTGGATGAAAGTCATAAGGTGCATTCGCTCATTTTCAGCTTCGTCCAACAACGTGCGGATCCAACCATCATCGTCCTGCATCTTGCGCAACGCCCGTAGATGCTGCCATAATCCGCCAACCATGCCCGGCACCGCTGCGACCGTTTCCAACACAACTGCGCGGTGGCCATAACGCTTTGCAAACAAACGATCCGCGAAAAAGCGCAGCAACTTCACAAAAGCGAAGGCGATACGGTCGCTCACCGATTGCGGCGGCAAATGCGCTGTGAGGTCAACATCCATGTCCACTGTCCGGACAGGAGGGTTAGAATTAGTGTGTTGCATCAGGAGCACCTCACTTCTTGTTACAGATACCAGTTACAGGCCCGCGCAAAATTGCCACGCAGTGCATGTGTTAGCGAAGATGTAGCAACGCCGCAGCTCTTTTACCCGCGACTCCGACACATGATTTGTTCGGTTTTATGCAACAATCAAAAGCCCAAGCTCTCCGCAACAGCTTTATTCACAATCTTGCCCCGGTGCACATTCAATCCCAGCGCCAGATGTGGGTCTGTTTCGCATGCTGCGATGCCTTTATTCGCCAATGCCAGTCCGAAAGGCAGAGTCGCATTGTTAAGCGCATAGCTTGATGTGTGCGGCACAGCACCGGGCATATTGGCAACGCAATAATGGATGATATCATCAACCAGATAGGTCGGCTCTTCATGGGTTGTTGGCTTTGACGTTTCAAAACACCCGCCCTGATCAATCGCCACATCAACCAACACCGCGCGGTGCTTCATAAGTCCCAACATGTCGCGCGTCACAAGTCGCGGTGCGCTTGCCCCAGGGACCAGCACAGCTCCAATAACCACGTCCGCTTCGGTGATAGCGTTCTCAATGGTTCCGGCATTTGAATAACGCGTCGTGGCGCGGCCTTGGAACATATCATCGAGCTCCCGGATACGCGGCAGCGACCGGTCAAGAATCTCGACATTCGCGCCAAGCCCAACGGCCATACGCGCTGCCTGAGTGCCAACCACGCCGCCGCCGATCACCACAACCTTTGCTGGCAAAACACCCGGCACTCCGCCCATCAGGATGCCGCGACCGCCATTGGTCTTATGGCTGGAATGCGCACTTGCTTCGATAGAAAGGCGACCTGCGACCTCGCTCATCGGGGCCAGCAACGGCAGCGAGCCGTCCGGTGCAGTCACGGTCTCATAGGCCACAGCGGACACGCCTGTTTCCATCAATCCGCGGGCTTGATCGGGATCGGGTGCGAGGTGGAGATAGGTGAAGAGGATTTGCCCTTCACGCAGTTGAACCCACTCGTTAGGCTGCGGCTCTTTCACCTTCACAACCATTTCGGCGCGTGCAAAAATTTCTTCAGCCGTATCGACAATTTCAGCACCGATCGCACGGTAATCATCATCAGTCTTGCTGATCCCCAGTCCGGCCCCGGTTTCGACAACAACCGAATGCCCAACGGCAACATATTCGCGAGCCGCTTCGGGAGTCAGGCCCACTCGATATTCATGGTTTTTGATTTCTTTCGGGACACCGACAAGCATTATTCTCTCCTGAGGGGTGGGTGTTTCACAGATAGGGCACGCGCAACAAAGTTTCAAATGAAACAAATAGACTTGCGAGCGAGGCCAGAATTTGGGAGATGTTGACCTTCCAGTCTATGCGGTTCCTTACAGTCGGAAAGCTATATTGGGCCGCCAGATCAGGAATGTCTTTGGAGAAGTTTCGACTTCGCCCGCAGCTTCAGAAAGAGAATCCCAACAATGACCGCCTATCCAACCGTAAAAATGTTAATCGGTGGAGAATGGATCGCCGATGGCGGAGCAGGGGCCATGCCTGTTATCAATCCCGCCACTGAGGAGATTCTAGGCCAATGCCCGAAAGCCTCAACCGAGCAACTCGACGCAGCTCTTGCCGCCGCTGATGAAGGCTTCGCGGTTTGGAGCAATATGACGGGGATTGAGCGTTACAATATTCTGCGGCGCGGCGCACAAATCCTGCGTGAACGTGCACCAGAAATCGCAAGGGTCATCACCGCAGAAATGGGGAAACCCAACGCTCAAGCGCAGCCCGAAGTCGTAGTGTCTGGAGATGTGATCGATTTTCTGGCGGAAGAAGCAAAGCGTCAAGGTGGCCGTCTGGTTCCACCTCGCAGTGCCAACTTGCTCAGCCAGATGGTAACGCATGAACCGGTTGGTCCCTCGGTGCTGCTCACACCGTGGAATTTCCCGGTCAATCTTGCCGCACGGAAACTTGGCGGAGCGCTTGCAGCCGGCTGTTCAGTCATACTCAAACCAGCCGAAGACACACCGGCTAGCGCGCAATTGCTGGTCGAGTGTTTGGTCGAAGGTGGACTGCCCGATGGCGTCATCAACTGTGTATATGGCGATCCTGGGCCAGTATCCGAATATCTCATCGCGTCACCCATCACTCGCAAGATCAGCTTCACCGGATCAACCGCAGTTGGCAAACATCTGGGCGCACTCGCTGCACAGGGGATGAAGCGCTTTACACCAGAACTCGGCGGTCATGCACCAGTAATCGTAGGCGAGAGTGCTGACTTTGACCGCACTGTAGCGGCCTGCGTTGCAGGCAAATTCCGCAATGCTGGGCAAGTTTGCGTCTCCCCCACACGCTTCGTTGTAGCTCGCGGAATTTTCGACAAATTCGTCGCGGAATTCGCAAATTTATCTGCCAAAGTCAGCGTTGGTGACGCAGGGGTAGATCCGAGCGTGGGGATGGGACCGCTCGCTCATGACCGCCGGATCACTGCCATGCAAGCGGTGCTTGACGATCTGGACGGCGGCCCCAACGGGGAGATTGTGACTGGCGGCTCTGCGATCGAAGGCTCAGGCTATTTCTTTCAGCCAACGGTGGTCGCGAACCCCTCCCCGACAAGTCGGCTTATGACCCAGGAACCGTTTGGTCCGATCGCCGGGATCGTGCCATATGATACGGTTGAGGATGCGGTGCAGATCGCCAACTCGTTGCGCTATGGCCTTGCTGCCTATGCTTTTACCGGGTCATTGGATGAGAGTCATTATCTGGGGCGGAAATTGCGCGCTGGTATGGTTGCGATCAATCACTTCGCCGTGTCTTCGCCTGAAACCCCGTTTGGCGGAGTTGGCGATAGTGGCTTTGGTTCGGAAAGCGGAGTCGAAGGATATCTCGGCTACACCGAGACAAAACTCATCACAGTCGCCAAGTCAGCGCCCTGATCTCAGTTCTGATCATGTAATATGAGTTAACTCAGAATAACGACGCCTGAGAAGTTTTTGGTCAGGTGCGTGTGTTGAAACGTGAGAACACGCCGAAGAAAGACCTTTCCTCAGACATTGGCTGGATGCGTCCATAACGCGCGCGGCGCGAATTTTCATCGCCAAAACAAACTGTTCGCCCCATTGTATCTGGGCCCGACGAGATAATTGTCGGTCGTTCCATATGCTGCTTCCCCGAATCGTTTCTTCTTATGGCAAGCAGGTTAACATCAATTCTGTGCAAAACTGAGTCGAATTTTTACCGGTCGGGAAGTTTATGGCTGCAATCAGCCTTGAGCATCTTTGAGGTGAAGCCGCCGACATTATTTGCGAGAATTTCGGTCAAATGATGCGCTGGACCCCAGCCTCTCTGACGTCGGCTAAAGTTGGATAACCGTTCACCGCCATCAACAGGTCTGCTTCTGCCAGGATCGATCGCAGCACCCAAGCCGCACCTTCAGCTCCGCCGATGGCGAGACCGTAAGTATAAGGGCGGCCGACGCCAACGGCGGTCGCTCCCATCGCCAGTGCTTTCACCGCGTCGGTACCAGAACGGATGCCGCTATCGAACAATACTGGACGATCACCGCTGGCCTTAACCACATCTTCGAGGAGGTCGATTGTTGCGATTCCTCCGTTTGCCTGCCGCCCGCCATGGTTGGAGCAATAGACCGCATCCGCGCCGCTATCCGCTGCGCGGCGTGCATCATCGGGATGGCATATGCCTTTTAGAACGATAGGCAGATCAGTGACTGATTTGAACCAAGTCACATCTTCCCAAGTCAGCACCTGACCAAAGATTGCCGCGAAAAGGAATATCGCAGCCTTGGGGTCTTTCTCGGGTGTTTTGTCGAGCATCGAACGGAAGACAGGATCAGAAAAGTAGTTTTGCATCACTTTGCCGCGAAGCTGCGGGAAATTCGATGCGTTGAGATCGCGCGGACGCCATCCAGTAAGCCATGTATCGAGCGTGACCACAATGGCCTTCGCACCTGATTTCTCTGCGCGTTTGATCAGGCTGGTCGCTAGTTCCCGATTGCGCGGGGTGTAGAGCTGGAAAAAGGCAGGCGTGTCTCCGGTCGCCTCAAACACGTCCTCCAGCGGATCGTTTGACAAGGTTGACGCGCAGAAGGGAACGCCGGTCAAAGATGAGGCCCGCGCGGCCGCCATATCGCCATGGCGATCCTGTGTCGCCTCGCCGTTGAGGCCGATTGGGGCCATGAACAATGGCGTTGGCAATTTCATTCCAAACAGATCAATCGACAGATCTCGTTCCGAACAATCAACCATCATGCGCGGGATCATACCCCAGTGATGGAATGCACTCGCATTGGTGTCTTGTGTATGCTCATCGCCGCAACCACCTGCGACGTAATTGGTCATCATCGGTCCTAGAGCTTCGTGAGCGCGCTGTTCTAGAGTTGCGAAATCGACCGGATATTCTGGTAAGATTCCTTGCAACCCAGCATTGTAAATCTCGTTCTGCATGCCTCCGAAATTGCTCATCGCGCTTGTCCTCTCTTCCAATTCACATTTATGCGGAAGAGAGCCGATGTTGAGCGATGCGGCAAGCGATTTCGCGGGTGAGCTCACCGCTTTTCCAAGCGACTCCGAACACGCCAAGAGCCTCACTGTGCCTGAGTCAATCGGGGCCCACGCATCCTTCGACGAGCGAGCCCCTAAGCTTGAACAGTCTAAACTTGGACAGAGAAGGTTGATCGTTTACCGAACCGAAGCCTCAAGCGTATCAGCCAGCAGCCCAAGCTGCGTGGCGCAACCATTTTCGATAAGCGCCTGCGCAAGTTGGTCAGGCGCTTCATATTCTGCGGTAAGCATCACAAATTTCACATTGACCGAAGTAGGCTCTGCATCTCCGGTCTCTGAAGCGGTTATCGTGTACTCGCTACCGCTTGCGAGCGGAATACCCTCTGGATCGAGCGCACGCACAGTTTCGGTCTCTACAAAGCTAACGTCGAGCGCGCTTTGAGTTGCTTGATCCATAATTTTAAATGTTTGCGCCCGTGTAGCGTCTGGACGCCAAAGCCGCACAGATTCTAAATCATAGAGGCACATCGTGCCCGATGCCGCGACGTTGACAAACCATAAGTTTGGGCTGCGCACCACGCCAGGCGCTGCGCCTCCGCCAACACCTCGAACCGCACCAGTGCGAGCCCGTCCGGCTGCGCGGCGACGCGTCAGGTTAGAGAAACGCGCTCTCGTGCGGCTAGCCCCCTCGCCGACACGAAACGTGCCTGGCCCCTGCATGACCCGCGTCCCATCGTCAGTCAGAACCGTGATTTTGTCACCCGCTCGCAAGGTAATGCTTGCAGATTCCTGGACCTGCCGCCCGACAGGATAGTCGCTTGCGGACGGCCCAGAAGATTTCACAACCACGCCAGCCGAAACTGCCGCAGGGATTGTCATAACAGCACCAACTAGTACCAGACCCGCTAAACGGGATTTCATTTTAACCGAGAACATAAGCTCCCCCATCATTCAAATTTCGAATGCGACTGCTATAATTACGTAACGCCAGATCATTTGGATGCATAGCAGCCACCTCATCGATTAATTGTACTGCTACGTCATGATTGCTGTCGGTAAGCTGAGCAGCTTCGACCAGTTTGCGCCGGTCTTCCTCAGGGAAGTCGGGCATTGGCTGCAAAATGTCGACGGGTCTGGCGCGGCCCCGCAGGACGATTCTACCCATTGGAACCCACCAGTCGAGGCCGGATTTCTCAATAAACTCGCGGCTTGCTGAAACATTCGATTCCAAAGGTTTATTCGCTGCCTCAAGTCTTGCAGCGGTGTTCATGCTGTCGCCAAGTGCGGTATATTGAATACGCGTTGCGCCCCCGAAATTGCCTATGACTGCTTCACCGTAATGAAGGCCAACACGGGTCTTTCCGATCTTGGGTAAGTCCGGATCCATTGCCGCAACTTCTTCGCGGAAGCCCTCGCCCGCCTTCCACATTGCATAGCCGGCATTGGCCGCACGAACCGCGTCATCGGGACGAGCGATAGGCGCGCCCCAGAACGCCACCACCGCATCTCCGACGAATTTGTCGATTACTCCTCCATGATCGAGCACCACTTCGCTCAACATTTCCAGATAACGATTAAGCAGTGTGGCGACCATTTCTGGCTCGATTGCATGACTCATTTTGGTGAAGCCTTCGAGATCACTGAAGAGCACGTAAATTTCGCGCTTTTCCCCGCCAAGGGAAAGAAGGTCGGGATCATCGATGATCTGTTGGGCAATATCACGCGGGATATACTTGCCCAGCGCTCCCTGCGCAAAACTGCGCTGTGCTGCGCCCGCTGAACGAGCGGCGGCAGTGACGGCAGTGAAAGCAATAACCCACCCAATCAACCAACCAACAGCCGGAAGGCCATAGGTATCCACGTCCCGAAAATGCAGAGCAAACGGTATTCCAACAAAGAGCGCGGCAAGTCCGAAGAGTAACGGAACCAGCCTAGATGCTGGCCATTCTAGTAGGGCCGTAAGCACCGCAGTGGTCACCACTAGGACGGCCATTGCCCATAGCATCCATGTTGGAACTGGCTGGAGTACCTTACCATCAAGCATTTGCGCAATAATCTCACCATGGACGGACAATCCAGCAGGCTCAAACCCTGTCCATGACGTGAAGGAAGTTTCGACACGGTCATAATCGACAATATCGCCACCAATCAGCACATATTTTCCCTCAATTTGCTGCGCGATATAGTCGCCAACTGCGGGGTCGAGATTGGTGAACAGTTCGATTGAAAGCGATTGAAACAAAGGTTCCTCGATATCGGCCTGGCCGGTCTCTTCACCTTCGAGTTCTTCGTCTAGCCCTGCCCGAAGCGCACGGCGGTATTCAATCGCGCCTTCGTAGCCTTCAAATCGTTCTACTGGGCCGCCCGCATCCACGAGCATCGCGCGGCCTAGCAAGGGTGGCAATTCTGGCTCAATCGATGGCCAGATGCGGGTGGCGCCGAATGTGTTGTCTAGCCGGATGCTGGCCGGGCGAGAATTCGTGCCCTCCAGTTCCGCCATAAATTCTTCGAGGAACACTTGCTGCGCATAGACAATGTCGCTCTCATTGGTCGCGATATTGGCATAGCCAACAGCTGTTGGCGTTTGCATGCTGCGCAAGGTTTCGATCAGAAGCGCATCATCAGCCTGCGGTTGGTCAAAAAGGATATCGATCCCGACTGCCTTCGCACCCATTTGATCAAGATTGGTCAGTGCCTCTGCCAGTGCATCGCGCGGAAGAGGCGAACGTTGTTCGAGATTGATCAGCGCTTCGTCATCGTAGACGACAAGGATGATGCGGTCGTCCTGCTCAACCAAATCAGCAGCAAAATAGGCACGCGCATCAAACAGTGCCCGTTCAGCGGCGTTTGTTAATGGTGTTGGCGTTGGCTCCTCGCCGCCAGGGAGCACCCAACTGAAACGCGCAAAGAACAGGGCAATCAGCAACAGTAAACAGGTGGCAACAAGCTGAACTTTCCCAGCCTCGCGAACGCTGCGCCAACCGCGCGCGATCAATCCGCCGCGCTTCTTCTTGTTCGCTTCGTCGGTCATTGCCTCTCCCCTGCCCCTGAGGTCGAAACCACAAAGCCGTTTTCCGTGATCTGCGCAAGCCGTGCTGGCTGTACACCCTCTTCATAGATGGGCGTGCACAGCCTCAGCGCTTTGCCTACCTAGTAACTTTAACTGAACCATCGCCAACAACGGCAAAGGCAGACCAATAGAATGGATGAGACGTATTGATGTCATCCATCAGATCCAATTGTGACCGGCGCAACGCACCGGCTATCTCACTGTCTGCTTCATCGAACAGGCCGCCGATCAAACGCGTGGTCGCGTCAAAATCGTCGGGCACCGGCCAATGGCTGGCGAGGACTGTACGCCCGCCCGCGCCAACAAATGCACGCACCAAACCATCGAGTGCAAAATCGCCACCCGAGGTGATTCCAGCCTCCAAAGTCGCACCGACAGTTGCACTACCCGCCGTGTCACACGCTGAGAGGATCACAAGGTCAGCATCGATACGCAGTCCGAAAATCTCTGCAAAGGTAAGCAAACCATCAGATGTCTCATCACCAAAAGAGGTCAGCAGAGCAGGACGCGGCGGGCATCCCGGCTGCGGCGCGGTGACAAGACCGTGGGTCGCAAAGTGGAGTATCCGGTATTCGCTGAGATCCTCACGCCCCTTAATCGCTGAATCGGAGAATCTGCCCTGGGTTAGCACAGTCGTTGCCGCCGCCTGTCCCCTGCTAAAGTGAGAGGCAGCATTGTATAGCTCGTCTGATTTGATCGGGTTTGACCAAATTCTTTCCGACCAGAGGCAATTCTCGCCGCCTGCCAAAGCAGAACGCGTTGAAGCCGTTCCTACCGGCCCATCTCCAATCGGCATGTTTTCGCCAAGGCCAAGATAGGCTTTATTGCCAGCACTTGCCGGGGCAGCGCGCACATCGCGGAATGCTGTGGGCGCCACAGAAGTGCTTATCTGAGAATTGCGACCGAGCCACGCTATGCCGCGGAAATCGTAATCATCGCCACCCGGAGTTCCCAATTGCGCCTGATATCGTTCCAAGCTCTCATCATCGGTTACCAACAGGTTGATCGGCAATTTTAACATTGCTCCATCGGGTTCAAAAATGATGTGGTCGCGGCCAGCAAGCCGGTCGGCCACTGGACCGAACAGACGGATGTAGAGGTCACGAGATCCAGCGAGATCGAAAGGGAAGGTTAGAACCTGTCCGCTTTCCGCGATTGCAATGCTTTCCCGGATGCCTAGCACGATGTCTTCGAGCTCATCAGGCGTTGCATCCACCCTATAGGCTAATGCCTCATTGGGAGTGATATAAACCATGAAGGCCTCTCGATCGAGCTCGACCATTTTCACATAGGCCTCGTCGTCGTGCAAGATGGATTGCATCGCAGCAAGATCAATAGCACCGCCTGTCACCGCACGAAAACGCGGATATTCAGCTAGTGTTTGAAGCACCTCAGCCTGTTGCTGGAGAAGTGAACTCAGCCGTTGTTGACGCTCTGCCAGCACCAATTCCACTTGCGGATTGACTAAGGCCTCCCCTTCAATCTGAAGAATTGATACGCGGGTGCGTTCAATGGAGCGGCCCAAATTTACACTGCGGCGGAACAAGAGCGAGGCTTCGTCACTGCCGCCGGAAAGCTCACGGGCAAGCACCGCCTGCGTCTGTGCCAAGCCGGGGCGCAGCAGCAGCTGACTCGCCGAGAAAATGTCGGCAGCTCCCTCAGTGTTCGCTCCGTCTTCAAGCAGCAAAGCAAAATAGGTCGACATATAGCTTCGCAACGTTGGTGCGGGACGCCCGTCCGCTTGGGCGACGATTGCACGATAGAGCTGAATTGCTTCATCCGAACGGCCATTACGCGAATAAAACGCCGCCAGCTGCGCTTGAGCGCTGTAAAGCGCGGGCGATTCTGGATAGACCTTAGTGATCAATGCGATCCCTTCCTGATGCAAGCCTTCTGCGTCAGCCGATTGACCCGAAGATTCAGACAATTCGGCAAGCTCGCTCAAGACTTGTGCACGTAGCCAAACAATTGAAACAATCCGGCCGCCGCGCACTTCTGCCAAGGTTCTGTTTGCACGAGCTAAAGTGCTTGCTGCCCCGGCATTGTTGCCGATCAGACGCAGGCCTGTAGCGCGCAGATAGTCGGCTTGCCCGTCGAGCAACTGCGCTCGCTCAAGCGGAGTCAGAGTCATGGACAGCGCACTACCCCCAATGGTTTCGCTCTCTGCTGCGAGCCTCCGTGCCATCGCAGGACCAATCTGGAGGTTACGGAGCGCATCATTGTCACCGAAATCAGTACTTAGTGGCGCGTTCAAGACCTCGATCGCTTGTGTAGGTTTACCCTGGTTCAGCGCATCAATCGCTACATAATTGCGGTGCAGCCTGGCCAGAACCGGGCTCGTCGCGGCACCGGAACGTGTTTGCTCAAAGCGCCGCTGTGCTTCGACGAAATTGCCGATATTGGACTGCAACAATCCTTCATTCAGACGGGCTTCGATCTCACTATTGCCGGTCATTGCATCGGCAGAGGCGGCAAAGAATTCAGCGGCTTCTGCAAATTCGCCACTATTGGCGCGGCGGTACGCTTCGGCCAATGCCTGATTGGCAGTGATTGCTTCGGCTTGCTGCCGTGCAAAGGCGAGTGAATCTGTGGTCTGAGTCAACGGAATGTCGACGGTGCCCGGAACAATCTGATCTGTCGCCAAAGAGGCAACGCCAAGCTCCAACGCTGTACCGTATGCAGAAAGCCCGGTCGCAGCGAAGGTGCGGTTGCCGACTTCGCCAACCAGCAACTCTGTGCGAATAATGCTGCCTTCGCGTGTGCAAATCAGTCGTTTGCCGCCCGAAAGGCCGACTGGCAGTTCAACACCTTCGCGTTCACTGCAGTTGGCATCGGGCCCAACAAATCGGCTCGCCGCCTCATCCGCTTGACGCCCGCGCACCACCCACATGGTTCCAATCGATGCCGCAGCATCGCGGCATAATATGCTGTATTTGCGATCAAACAGCCCAGTACTGGCTTCGGGTGCCTGAATCTGCGCTTCACACAGACCGTTGGACCCGACGGGGAAGGTATCTCTCAAACTGATTGAGCGTCCTTGTGCAGTCTGCGCTGTGTTGGGTGCCGCCCACAGGGAGACAACACCAATGACCGCAGCGATGCATACGGATAGGAACGTTCTGAGCGGCTTATGCGTCATATCAGTTGCCCTCCACTTCGACATTACCAGTAGTGACTTGGCTGTAGAGCGAGCTGTCACCGCCGCTGGCGACCGGGTCATTGATGTCCGCACCTTCCTCTTGCTCTGGTTCTTCGACCAGGCCCGGGAAATCGATACCGAATTCGTCGTTGCTTTCTTGCTCAGTCGTCGTCACCGGCTGAACCGAAGTGATTGCCGCCTCAACAACCGCAGGGTTGTTCAAAGCCTCAGAAGCTTGTTCCGGTATGAGAGTGGTTGGAGGAGTGCCTCCGCCAATAACAGGTCCAGCGCCTGGTGTACCGCCGGCGGTGCCACAATCTGCTGTGTTGATAAGGCAGTCATTGAATTCAGCATCAGCAATGAATGTAGCAGCATTGGCGCCGCCAGCAGTGCCAAAATCAACTTCACCAAAAAATGCCTCTCCAATGATCAAATTGCCCATCGCATCCACCCGCGCACCATAGGCAAATACGTCGAGATTGATCGTCGGATCGATGGCATCGTCGGATCGGAATATCGACAAGCCGCCATCTTCCACCAGGATGCCGCCTTGATCAGTGGCTGTGCCTGTATTGCGGACAAGCAAGCTTTGTCCCACGCCAAGCTGGACATTGCCACCGCGGAGATAGCCGAGCGGATCATCGCTGCCCGCTGCTGCCACAGAAAGTTGATCACTACGTCCAGCAAAATTCGGATCGGTTTGCAGTTGGGTTATCAGAGCCGCATCCGCGACCCAGATATCCTCGGCCTGCAAGAACAAAGTGCCACTCGGATTGTCTGTTAAATTGGTGATCTGGATACCACCAGGGGTAACGATTTCGATCCGATCCGCAGCCCTTAGATTGAATGTATCTGATGTCGCTGCATCAAGGAATTCAACTAAGCCTTCGATGCGTGCGATACCGCCATCAGCTCCGCCAACATCGATGAAGACGTTCGAAACACCATCATCAAGCGAACCAGTAAACGCCACATCGCGGATGATCACATCTGGATTACTCCCGCCGGCAGCTAAAAACGGGAAAGCGAAATTGGCGGTTTCAACTTCCAGCCGATTAAGCTCTTCAGCAATAAGCGCATAGCCTTCTCCAGTAACACCACCGCTGGGGGCACCTGTGCCGCCAAGTATCGCCGGATCGTCGAAATTGAGCGATACGAAGTCGATCATCGCAGCTCCGATCCGTACTCCGTCTTCGATCACGATATCGTTCGATGCAAGTCTCACAAATTCACCGCTAAAACCGATTGAATTGTCATCGTCCCCATTGATGATGATCGAGCCTTGCGATGTGATATCAACGTCCACACTTGGATCGAGCGTGTTGGGTCCGCCAAGAATACTGCCTAGACCAGTTTCAATGTTAAAGGTGTCGAGCACATCAACAATGATTGAGTCGGAGACACGAATATTCCCACCAACAGCCCGGAAGCTTGGATCGCCAGTTTCACCCGGCGTTATATCGCCAAGGGCTGTGGCGTTGATATTATCGATGCTCACAATGCCCTGTTGCGCCAATATCGAGAAAGTGCCCGACATATTCGTCGACGTACTGCCAGTGAACCCTCCAGATGCATCGGCACTCAATTCTAAATCAACGATATTAAGTTCCGGAGAACCGGTGATGTCAGACCGACCAACGACCAAATCAGCAGTGCCTGCGATGGCCGTTCCATCAATCGCGCTGGTCGCATCGCTGAATATCCTGAGGGCTGAGCGCACTATGGAACCCGTGGTCCCATTGAATTGCACCTCTGCAGCGCCGGCAGTTGCTATTCCCGCAGCACTTCCAGAAATATTGGCTGTGGAACCTGCTTGAGCCGTTACATTCAGTTCGTCGAGATCAACACGGGTGCCTTCGCCAATGAATTGCGAGGTACCTGCTTGAGCATTACCGCTTTGTGTCGTGCCTTCGCCGCCGGTTGCATCTGTCGCTACACCTAGAATTCCCTGTGACGAACCGCCGCTCGTTATCTCAAAGCTTCCATTCAGCAGGTCGACAATGATGTTTCCGCCAGTTGCATTGCCACCGGTGTCGCCATTTCCGCCAATTGCGGTAGCTTCAATGGTGTTCAGTCCGATCAAATCCAAGTCTGAATTGATCGCACTGAAATCGACATTACCGCCGGTTGCATCACCACCGGCGCCATCTCCATCAGTGGCCGCACCACCAACGGCTCCACCAGTAACAATCAGAGAGCCTCCAGAAATCGACGTTTCTGATATTCCGACGTCTATGTCTGCCCCGGCAGCGCTCCCGCCATCGCTCATACCTTCTCCACCAAAGGCAATTCCGCCAATGACAACGAGAGCTGCACCGCCAGCGCTAGGAATTATGTTGATTGTCGAGTTTGTCGCTGTGAATTCGACCGTGCCGCCAATTGCTTCGCCTCCAATGGTGCCTAAACCGCCCATTGACTGATCAATAAACAGAGACTGACCGACCAGGTTCAACTCACTGTCGTCAAGGTTCAACTCAACTGAGCCGCCGATCCCGTCACCACCGTCACCCTGGAAAGAGCCTGAGCCGCCAATACCTGCGTTTGTTCCGCCAGAAAGCTCAATTGTAAGGGAGCTATTATTGGTCAATCTTACTATTCGTTGACCACCTTCACCGTTACCACCGTCAGTCGAAGCTATCGTATCAAGGCCAAATCCGCCCTGACCAAAAGTCGAGAAGAGCGTCGCGCCAGACGTGATTATGCCGCCTCCATCAGCGGTAATCGTGCCGTTTCCGCCAAAGCCATTACCGCCTGCTCCGCCATCAACCGACGATCCACCACCAACTCCGCGTGCAATAATGCGGTTAAACATGCCGCCATTCACATCGTTTGCGGGGTCAGCGGGAAGTGCAACCGTCCCGCCAGCAGATGCACGCACCGTCGCCTCGCCACCTGTTCCTAATCCTCCAACGCCCAGCCCGCCCGTGGCGTTCCCGCCGACACCGGCAGACACTATGAGTGAGTTTGATTGAGTTAACGGGCCGTTATTTGGCAAACCAAACGGAGTGCTGTTCTGGATTATCACTTGGCTGCCAGCATCTTCACTGACGATTTCCGCCGCGCCGCCAAAACCGGCTCCGCCATTTGCGCTAAGGCCGGATCCGCCCAGACCGCTTGCTACCACTTGAGCGGAGGCGAGTGTAACTGAGCTACCAGCTTGGACCTGAACAAAGGCACTTCCCCCCGACCCTGCGCCGCCTGTAAAGGTGTCGCCTGCATCTCCGCCCGTGCCATTCGAAAAGACAGTAGCGTGACCTGAAATCGTCGCAGCGCCGGCAGTCGGATCACCCATCGCGATACTGGCTGTACCGCCCGTACCGTTAGCTCCGTCGCCGCCCACAGAATTGCCGCCAGTGCCGCTCGCATTGATGATGACATTGCCGTTAACTTGAGTGGTTCCATCCTGGAAATCCAAAAAGGCGGTGCCACCAATCCCTTCGCCACCAAAACCAGTGAAGCCGTCTCCTCCTACGCCCAGTGCAAAACCCGAATATGAACTTATCGTAATCGAGCCACCGACGTCTGTCAGAATTCCGCTGGCGTCCCCTGCGTTGCCTGCACCGCCATTCGCGCCGCTGCCGCCAATTCCGTTGGCTGCCGTCGTTACGGAGTCCGCGACAAGGCTTCCGGCAGAGCTAACCACTTGGGCGCGGGACCCAGTACCAATTCCGCCAGCGCCTTGCGAGGCTCCGGTACCCGATCCGATTCCGCCATTTCCAGCAAAGCCGTCTGCAATCAAGTTTAGCATGCCAAAGTTAGCCGTACCCGATCCTACCGATCCATCCGTACCGACCAAAATCAAGCCAGCAAGCGCTTCCCCGCCAAGGCCATTGCCGCCATCACCACCAGATTGGCCAAGCCCACCGACACCACCCTCCCCGCCTGTTCCAACTGCGTTGAGCAATGACGTACCAGTAATAATTACGCTGCCATTATCACCGCCTGCCAACAGAAACGCGCCGCTGCCCAAATTGGGATCAAATTGGTTGGGTGTAGTCTGATTGCCGCCGGTACCATCGCCGCCTCTACCAGCGGCAATAATGCTGCCATCACCCAATCCGCCATCGCCGCCCGCGCCATTGGCTAGCAGGGTTACGTTACCAGCAACATCGACTGTCCCCGTCTCGGTTAGAGTGCCGTCCGCCTGTAGGAATGAGTTTCCGCCTGTGCCATTGCCACCATCACCGCCAAAGCCAAACGTGGCGTCACCGGCTATGCCAGCGGTGTTCGCATCAACATTGCCATCAATATCAATCAGGCCAAGAGTGACCTGCGCACCCGCCAATCCACCGAAGGCATCACCACCGCCCAGACCAGCGCCGCCCGTTGCGCGACCGTTTGCGTTGTAATTGGTGCCAATTAGGACTGATCCACCATTCGGCACAAAAATACGCGCTGCCCCGCCAAAGGCATCACCGCCTTGGCCAAGTGAGTTATCACCGCCTGTTGCAGCGGCAGAGATTACTACAGTGTTTGCGATTCCAACCGATCCGAGGCCCAAAACAGAAAAGCCAGCATTGCCGCCTGTCGCACTGGCCCCTTGCACCATCGTTGCACTGCTTCCCGCTTGGGCATTGGATTGAAGGAACAACCCGCTCCCGACATCAAGGCTGCTGTTGTCATCAAGCAATGAGAAACCCGCATTGCCCCCCGTGGCATCACCGCCTCGACCGGCAACCGCATTCCCACCCGTGGCGTTGGCACCAATCACGACATTACCAGTTGTAGTAATGGTCAAGTCATCGGCATCGAAGTCGAAACCCACATCGCCAGCCACAGCATTGCCGCCCTGAGTAACGCCCTGCCCGCCAAATGCAGTGGCAAAAAAGGAGACAGTCGTCGTGGAAAGGGTTCCTCCGGCATTGCCACCTGCAAATGCCATTCCTGCAGTGGCATTACCCCCAGTGTTTCCAGCACCGCCGACACCAGCGACACTCAAGAACGCAGTGCCAGTGATCACATCACCGCCCCGGATAGCCAAAAAGGTTTCTCCTCCGACGCCAGCTCCGCCATTTCCATCATCATCTGCGGCCGTGCCGCCGGCTCCTCCGGCTGCTCCGTTTCCATCTGCTAGAACGAGAATGTCGGCAAAATTCGCCTGACCCTGAGCGAGTGAAAAATCTCCAGCATTCAAGTCTTCCAAACCTAGCAAGGCAAAGCCGCCAAATCCGTCGCCGCCATCGCCGCCTGCTTGCCCGGCTCCTCCAGTGCCTCCTATCCCTCCAGACCCAGTTGCAGTAAGGCTGGAATTAGGTCCAACAGTCAGGCGACCATTATTGCCGCCAGCGATCATGAACGCGCCGTTGCTAAGGTTTGTGTCAGCCTGATTGACTGTGGCGTTATCGCCGCCAAAGCCATCTCCCCCGCGACCTGCATTGAGCGCGCTGCCATCACCTAGACCGCCCGCACCGCCTATACCGCTGACGTTGATCCTCGCTCTCTGTCCAATATTGACCGTCGCGGTTTCAGCAACTGTGCCATCAGCTTGTAAGAACCCAGCTCCGCCGGTTCCATTGCCGCCATTACCGCCAAAACCAAACTGCGATTCACCGCCCTGCCCTTGAGCACGCAGTTCAAGCGCGCCTAGAATATCAATCGACCCGGTAACGGCCTGTACACCTGCGACGCCGCCAAAAGCATCGCCTCCACCAATACCATTGCCGCCAAAGGCGTCACCGGTTGCTGTTACATTGCCATCAATGGTCACTGCTCCACCATTGGGTACAAGAATGCGCGATGCCCCGCCAAAGGCATTGCCGCCCTGGCCGTCCTGATTGTCGCCGCCAATTGCATCGGCCTGCATGATCAATTCGCCAGCAATATCAACCAATCCCAAGTCACCGACATTGATGAAAATATCACCTCCATCCGCAAGCCCGCCTTGGACCGAATCGTTCGATACTCCCGCGTCAGCCTGAGCCGAGGCTATGACGTTTCCGTTCAGGATCAACGCGCTGCCATCGTCGATGGTCTGAATGCCGATCACGCCGGAAAACGTGTTAGAAGTCGTTGATGGATTGATTATATCGCCAACGGTACCGTGTGCGTCAGATGTTAGGAACACATCCCCATCAATCGTGACTTGCCCACCCTGCGTTGCAAACAATTGTGTGACACCCGCATTGAATTCTGCGCCAAATAGAAAGTCGTCTGAAATCTGCGCTTCGCTCGCGGAGCTGACGACTTCTGCGAAGCCAGCAATACTCAGCGTTCCACCATTAGCCGCTATGGTTGCATTGCCCCCAGTAGCAGTTCCGGATTGTAGGGTGGATTGATCGACACCAGCGATAGCACCGGCACTCACCACCACATCACCGTCGATATCTAAGGTCCCACCACCAAAGGCATCGATAAAGGCTTGGCCGCCGACGGCGTCAATTTCCCCTGTGATGGGAGAAAAGTCGATCCTGCCAAACGCATCTGCAGAAACAAAAACATCGCCCGTAATATCGAATTGCTGACCATTGCTAGCGGTCAATTCAGAGAAGTTCCGACCAACCATTATAAGATTGCCGTCGACAGAACTTGGGCCATTGAAAGCGGTGACCTGCACTTCTTCATTGGCAATAGCCAAGATCGTGCTGGTTGAACCGAAATCTTCCAGGAAGATGCTGCCCGCAATATCTGTTAAAGAAGAATCCGCGTCAAATAGAGCAGTGTTCCCGTCAGCGACCGAGCCGCCATCGACATTGCGTCCATTCACTTCATAGTTGGCAGATAGGATGATTTCTCCGTTGACGATGCCAGCACTTGCCGCAGCGTCAAATCCAAGGTTCCCTCGAAAGATCATGGAGATAGGATCAATCTGTGCCGCAGCAACAGCATAAATCAGATGATTGTCGCCAGTAATGCCTGTGCTCGACGGACCGCCAACATCCCCATCAATCTGGATGGGCGTAGCCACCGTGGTCCCGATTGGAATTTGAATGTCGAACAAGCCGTTTGAAACGGTTAGATTGACCGCTTCACCCGCGACATAGGCATGGCTGCCGTTGATATCAGCGGCACCGAACATCTGGATTTCTGCAGCTGTAACCGCGAAGTATGAATTCTCTGCGGTGGCCGTGATCTGCGCGCCCGGATTAATGATAATGGATGCGGTCGAACCGTCGCCGAATTGGGTCAGAGTTCCGCCATTGATCGCAAAATCATCAAAACTTGCAAGATCAGGCTCGAGCGTAGTCAGGATTAAATTACCAACATCAAATGAAGCATTGGCTCCAACCAGAATGCCACTTGGCGAATAGAGAACGACCGTACCACCCGGAGTCACAGCGCCGCTGCCAAAATCAATTTGAGAAATCAGCGTTCCATCAATGACGGTTACATTGCCGTTTGTCGCGGGCAAGATGATATTGAGCACTGCGAAGTCACTCGTGCTCTGATACGTTACCGCGCCAATGGCCGGTAGGAAGTCAAGCGCATTTCCAGCCGCGTCTTCAAACGGTGTCCACTCAATAACTGCAGTCAGTGTATCGACTTGAATCGTTTCGCTGGTGGACCCCGTAACCTCACGGTTCGCGCTGCCGGAAACCACATTGTCAGTCGCTTGAATCGCCTGTGCATGAGCCCTCTCTGATACCAGCGCCAGACTTATGGCTAAGGCAGCAGAGCCACATCCTATGAGCAATCTCGAACGGTTGCGATTCAGATGAGCCATCTTAAAATCTCCACGGAAAAAGTCGGGCTGTTAAAGTGACCATAAAACGCACATCGCCCAGTTCAGTCGCCAAATCGGGGCGCTCAAGCGGGACAGCTAGGAAGGCGTTAGCCTGTACTGACGAACCCCATACGGCGCGCACACCTGCGCCCGCAGACCAAAGCCGGTCCGGGTTAAGCGCCACGCGGCTGGGATCTTCATTCCAAGTAAATGCGACATCGGTGAAAGCATAGGGCTGGACCGCCACTGCTTTCAGATCTGGTGGTGCAAGCGAACCGTAACGAAGTTCCAGCGCTCCGGCGATCCCGCTGTCTCCAAGAACCGAGCCGGGGTCATAGCCGCGACCAATCGAGAAGCTGCCTGCTGCAAACTCTTCGAAGGCGGGAAGTGGATCATCGGTGAGCTGCGCGTCTGCGGTGAGCGAAAATGTGATTAGTGGATCGGGTCGAAATTCGACGCCAGCATCATAACGCAACAGGAATGGTGTCGGGTTGCTTTCGATCCGACTTGGCGGCACTCCAGTGGCCAGGAAGCAACTGATTGGATTAGTCCGGCAATCAGGACTAGTGTCGAATACATCGATCCCTTGCCTTGCCTCTACTCCATAACGCAGCCGCAATTTAGGCTCGAATGGAGTATACCCATCAAGCCGCTGAATGCTGCGTTCATCAGTCCATTCACCAGAGATCCGCGCAAACAAAGTTCGCACTCGATCACGGGTTAGTTGTACATTATTAAAGTCGACGTTCTGATCGACAAAGTCGAAACCCGCAAAAGCAAAAATACTCGATTGGCGCGAACGCTTGACCGGGTAGCTCGCATGGGCCGTGGCCAGAACGGTCTCAGATTGCAGATCGACACCCGGAAGGTTCAAATCTGGGCTCGTTTCACTGTATGTCAGCTGACCGCCAAGCCGCAGCCCATTACCGCCAACAGCAAAATCATGAGCAAGTTGAACGGTTTGCTGCTCAGTGAATTCAAGTGTGCTGAAAATCGCGATCGATGTGCGATCACCCAACCCTGTCAGATCATATACTTCAATTCGTGCCAAGCCACCAAAGCGACCCAGTGACCTGGAGCCAAAGTTCTGAATATTGAGATCAACATTGCCTCGCTGGCGCACAACAGCGATTTCACCTACAAGATCACCCGGAGCTCCGTCCGCGGCAGGACGCAGCGAGAGGCGCACATCGACACCTGGCAAGTCATCGGCGATTAAAAGATAACGTTCTGCGTCATTGGTATTAAAAACAGGCTGCTCGGTCAGTTTTTCAAGATAGGCAGCAACCACGCCCTCTGATGGACCAGCATCACCGCGCACGCGCAACGCTGTAAGCCGCGCAAAGACGACCCCAAAGTCAGCAACTCCGTCACTCAAGTTTTGCTCGGGAATTTCGACCGTCGCCAAATAACCTTGGTTGCGCAAAATTGCATTGGCCTGCGCCCGGATATCGCAGAGCACAGCCAAAGGTAACTCGCGGTTCAGATATCCATCATATGCGTGATCGAGGGACAGGCCATGCACTTTTTCGAGTCCATCAAACTCAACCCCGCTCAGTGTAAATTTGATGTCCGCATAATCTTCTCGATCAAGCACACATGGCGCTCTTTGCAGATCACCATCAATCGTTAGGGTCACGCTGCGTTCCTCACGGCGCTGTTCAGGCGGGGATAGCTGATTGCGATTTGGCGGAGTTAATTGCGGTGCAATTTGCCCTTGGGCCAAAATGGCCTCGCTTGGAACCAAGGCAGCGGCACCCAACGCCAGCGCCACAGAAAATTGCGAGACGCGCGAATAACCGAAAGCGACCGGCCGAGGCCGGACGCAAGCCCGTTCGTTAACTTCACCAGACAAGTGCTGCCCCCTGATATCACTCAGACAGCCACACGCCCATCCGAGTCCCCATCGAATTAATCAAATTCTCGAAAAAAGTGCTGTGCAGATGTTACCGCAGCCTCTGCCCCATTTCGGGCGACCCCCTGATCGTTCGGATAATACTCGGAACTGGAGCAAAAACAAGTTCACTTGCTCTTACGTGCTGCCGAAGCGATGTGCCCCCAACAATTCACTTCGCCATAGGCTGATGCAGAAGTCACTGCATAGCAATTGAGAGAGAGTAAGCCTGTCCTTAGCGTTCGCGCCATAGTTCGCAGGCCATTTGGCAATCCGGTTAAGCCGCGCTATGCGTACCGCATGACGGGCAGCGAATTGGACTGGAACAGCGAAGACCGAAGCGGCGCTACTGTGCTTGCACCCAGCGGTCGTGTCGATGAATCGACCGCCGATTCATTCAAGGAAAGTCTCCTTTCTGCAATGGAACGTAAGCCAGCGATCGCCGTTATAGACCTATCCAGTGTTGAATACATGTCTTCGCGCGGACTTCGTGCACTTACATTGGCGCAGCGCGCTGGGCAGGAAGCCGGGACGACGATTATTCTGGCCTGCCCGAACGAAACGATGCGTGAAATTCTTGCTATCAGCCGCTACGATATGGTTTTTCGCGTCGCCGAAACGATTGAGGGTGCGCTCGGGCATTAGCCCAATTCAGGGGGGGGAATTATGCAAATCCGGTTTTGGGGGACGCGCGGGTCTTTGCCAGTAGCGCCGCACGCCTCAACGATCACCGACAAGATTGCAGACGCCCTTCTCCATGCCAATGGAAAGAGCTTCGCCAACAAATCGGCCGCAGCTGTCTATGCGCGCGACGAACTCGAATTCGCTGTCGGCCAGGGATATGGCGGAGCGACCAGCTGTGTCGAAGTAGACGCCGGTCAAGGTGCCTTTGTCGTATGCGACATGGGATCGGGGCTGCGCGAGTTCGGACTCGATACCTTGCGGCGACTTTCCGACGGACATCGCCCGAAGGAATGGCATTTCTTCCTTTCACATTTGCACTGGGATCACATCATGGGTTTCCCATTTTTTGTGCCTGCTTTTGTCGAGGGCGCAAAGGTCATCGTCCATGCTGGTCACAGCGACGCCGAAGAGGCACTGCGCCGCCAGCAGGAAGAAATTTCCTTCCCCGTACCGTTCGACTGGTTGAAGGCAGACATCGAATTTCGCACGCTGGAAACGGGGCAAGTATATGAAATCGGCGAGTTGACAGTGGCTCTGATCCAGCAAGAACACAGCCATGCCAGCTATGGCTATAGGTTCCGCGATGCCGCCGGAAAAGTGGCAATCTACTCGACAGATGCAGAATATAAGGTCGATAATATGGACGCTGAGTCGGCCATGGCTGACTTTATGTCAAAGGCAGATTTAGTGATTGCCGACACAATGTACTCGCTTGCCGACAGCGTCTCAATGAAGGAAGATTGGGGGCATTCGTCAAACATTGTCGCTGTCGATCTATGTCGCTCAGCAAAGGCCAAACGGCTTGCCCTGTTCCATCACGAACCGACATATAGCGACGCCGATATTCAGAGAATGCATCGCGAGACAATCCGCTACGAAGAATTAACTCGCGGCGATTCTGAACTTGATGTGCTGTGCTCGTATGATGGACTCTGTGTCGAACTCTGACGACAAGGCGCCAGGCAGCGCCCGCTCATTGCTCGTCCGCGCTGTCCTTATGGGCGGTATAGTCGGGACATTATTGAGTCTGTTGGCTGGTGATTTTGAACGGCGTACAGTGTTTGATACCTGGCAACGCCTATCTCCGCGCGAAATCTCAATGGACAATGTCGCTGTCGTTCTGATCGACGATGTCAGCGTGAAGACCGAGGGCGCTTGGCCATGGTCGCGCTACAAGGTTGCACGCCTGATCGAGAATATCAGCCGAGCACAGCCATCCGCGATCGGAATCGACATCTATTTTACCGAGCCTGATCCGTTGGGTCCCGGCATATTTGCGTCCAACTACGAAGCCAGCGAGCTCGACCCCGCAACAAAACGCAATATCCTCGCATTGCCAAATTTTGACGACGAATTCGCAAAGGTACTTGGCGTTGGTCCTATCGTGCTCTCCCGTTTTGCAACTGAGACTGATGGAAAGGACCCTGTGGAGGAGGCAGTTTGGTTCAACTCTTTCGTAGAGGGTCAAGCCCCCGCGGGAGAATTGGGCCATGATCTGATAGTCACAAGCATCGCGGCATTGGACGACGTCACTTCAAGCCACGGTATGGTGAACGGACCACCGGACAGTGACGGAATTGTCAGGCGTGTCCCGCTTTCGGTTCGCGTCGGAGATGTCCATGCGCCCGGCTTTGCTCTTGAGCTAGCAAGGGTCGCAAATGGTGTAGACTCATTGGTATGGTCCGGGTCTGATCTTGTCGCTGGCAACCTCATTATTCCGACCCGGAATGGAGGTCGCATGGATTTTAAGATGGGACATTTCCCAAACCCTGCGATTTATCCTGCCTCCGCCGTTACCAGAGGCCAAATTCCAACTCAGGCATTTGCTGATAAGGTTGTGTTGGTTGGAGTCGGGGCAACCGGCACGTTTGACATTGTGGCCACTCCGCTAAGGCCTGAGATTTATGGAGTCCTCGTCCAAGCTCAAGCCGTAGATGCGATCCTAGAACAGCAATGGCTTTCGCGCCCGCCCTCAATGATTGCGCTTGAGATTTTAGCTGCTGCATTGCTTCTTGGATTGATCTTTTCGGCAGGATTTCAACTGAGAAATTGGCTATTATGGCCAGCCTTTGGTCTTGCCCTCGTCATGCCGTTTGCGTCATGGTTAGCGTTCACTCAAGTGAACTTGCTGTTCGATCCCGTTCGCCCAATTCTGATTGCGACCTGCGCTGCGATTGCTCTTTGGATCACGCGCTATGCCCTCGCTCGTGCTGAACTCGTCGAACAGCGGATCCGCGCGTCGGAGCAAAAAGGTGAATTGGACGCCGCCCGCCGCATCCAAATGAGCATGGTTCCTAGTCCGACAACGCTTTCTCGCCTAGATTATCGCACCGAAATTGGCGCGGTGCTTGAGCCTGCAAAATCAGTCGGTGGAGACTTTTTCGACGCGGTAAAAATTGGCGACGACTTACTGTTGTTTATGGTTGGTGATGTTACCGGCAAAGGGGTTCCCGCTGCGCTGTTTATGGCGCTTTCTAAGACACTTTCGAAAAGCAATCTTGCGCGTGCGGGAGCTGGGCTTGCGGAAGCTGTCGCTGCACTCAACCGTGATCTGATGGATGAGGCGGATGAGGAAATGGGTCTGACTATGTTGGTTGGCACCATTGATTGCGCCACCGGTGCAATTCAGATGATCAATGCTGGGCATGAAAATCCGATGATTGTGCGCAAAGACACAACGATCGAAACTATGGAGATGGTAGGTGGACCTCCATTTTGTGTGATTGAGTTCCCTTATCCAGTTGAAACCTCACAATTAGATGAGGGCGATACGTTAGTCGTGATCACTGATGGCGCCACCGAGGCAGCAAATGAGGCAGTTGAAATGTTTGGTATCTCTGGTGTGCTGGAAGCATTGAACGCACCAAGCGACGGCACCGCAGCCAGCCGCGCAAAGTATCTAGCGAAGGAGGTTCGATTGTTTGAAGGCTCCAATGACCCTACTGACGATCTAACGATCTTCGCGCTGCGCTATCTTGGCAATGCCAGCTAACCGGTTCTGCGATTCAGAACTAGCGAATTACTACGTCCACGCGCCGAAAACTCGGATCAGAAACTTCATCGCCGTTCTTTCTGGCCGCTTCAAACTCACCCATACCGATTACATCTTCCGCTTCGACCGCGAAACCCAATTCGCGGATTATCTCAGCGACGCCATCGGCTCTTCCTTGAGACACCTGAACATTTACCTCATCCCCGCCAGTCGAATCGGCATAGGCTCTGATTTCAATCTGATAACCAGGCCGGCTTTCCAACCCATTGAAATGCTCCCGGATAGATTCCTTTTGCACATCAGAGAGCGTTAGTCGACCTGTGGGAAAATCCCTCAATATCAAAGATGAAGGTGCGAGCGGAAGGCCGTCTATCAGCTCCTGATACTTTGGATCCAACTCATCTAATACTCTCACCCGCGCCCCTCTTTGCGTCAGCCTCACTTGCTGATTCGCTTGGTCGAGAACGGTTTCTGCGCCCTCTTCCTCCAGCACAGCGACTGCCCCAATTGGACCACCATCGAAATGCTGCAGCAATGTCACCCGGTCACCAGAAACACATGCTGCCAACGTGAGAACAGCGCCAAGCGCCAAGCCCAACCGGATCATCCTGAAACCTCGACCACAAAGGTTGTGCCGCGCACACCCAGTGTTGATGTTGGTGTACGGACGCGCATCCGATCTCTGCCAGTGCGGGTGATGTTACCGGACGTAATGCCAAGGGACCCACGATTGATTGAAGTAACCGAACGACCTGTCTGACGGCGTCGATCATATTCGTACTCATCAAGCGTGATACGGCCGTTCGGTCCCAGCGCCATGCGAGTGTCGTCAGATAGGGTGATGCCAACGCGGGAGCGACGCCCTGTCGTGACGACATCCCCTTCTTCCAACCGGAGACCTGGGCGAGCAGTGATCGTTCGCCCATCGCGCAAGACTTGAACACCTGACGTAACGTTCTTGATCCGGCCAATCTCGGCCAGCACCGGCTGCGCGACTAAGCAGGCCATGGCGGCGATAAAAATGCCTAATTTTCTCATGTATTCCCCCCGTTAGAGTTTATGTTAACATAGAATGATGGCTCAAAAGAGACGATTTTCGGCATTCGTTGCCAAAGGGCACGATCCGCACTCGACGATTCTCGATGCATTCCAGTTCGCACAGGACTTTCTAGGCGGAAGCTGCCTCGAAGAACGTTCTTGTGTCAAGGCGGCGATCCTGGTTGAGGAGTTAGTATCCAATTGTTTACGTCACGGTGGAGCGAAAAGGGATCTATCGCTCTCGCTTTCTCTTCACGAAATCCACGATACCGTTGTCTTGAATATCAAGGATGACGGCCCCGCATTTGACCCGTCTGGCGAAACAAACTTCGTAGGCCCAGATCCAGAATCAGGCGGCAAGATTGGTCTCGCAATTGTGCGAGCATGGGGTGACGAAATTGCCTATTCACGCAACAATGGCTGCAATGTACTGCATCTGACAATCAAGTAATCTCGCTCGACTAATTGACTCAGAATTCAATCTCTGTTTCCTATTCATACCTCTATCGCTTATCGAGCACCACCGAAGGGAAATGCGGCTTGATGTCCGCGAATAGAGCGCGCACCAACCGGCCCGGAGCAGGATCACCGTCGAGCGCGAAACCATGATCAAGTCCCGATCCTCACAGGATTTTTTCTTTAGCAGGAACAACAACTCTGCCGATACCTTTGTTCGTGCGAAATTTAGGAACGCTCTAGTTTAAATGAAGCGTGCTGACCGGTGGGAACGCCGACCTCGTTAATAGGAGTAAAGCACTCGGCAAGGAGCTCTAGCTCGTGACTAAACACATCATCTGACCCGTGCCTTCAAGATTAAATCAGCTGTGCTGCCAAAGGTTGACCACAAGTCAGCCGCAATGACCTTGATCGCCATCCAAGTTAATCAAGTCTAGCTCGACCTCGTTCCGCTCTTCGCCAAAGAAGGCTCGTGCCGCCTAGCCCGATTCTCATCAATCGCCTGCAACTAATCCGCGCGTCCTGCATTAACGAAGCCCTGTTAGTCTCCAGAGGGAGGGAGTGCGAGAGCACCCTCAATCCCTCAATTTCAAGGAGGCGCTGAAACCCGCGTTCCGACCTCATCGTCCAATGGCTCGAGGAGACCCAGCGTCGCGTCGCTGGGCTCAGAATATGGCTAGTCTACCAAAGCCAAGCATACAGACCGATCAAGATGGCGGCCACCAAGATCGATAAGGCGTTGAACAAAGGCGTTGTGGCAAAAGCAATGTCTTCGAGCGTTACGGTGCGCTCCTCATCGGGCTTGGCTGTCATCCGTGAAACTGCGATCGCCGCGATTATTGCGACGACAAAAACACCCCAAATGCGGATTATAAATGGTACATCAGGTGCGCCAAATTTCATCGCCAGATTCACCAAAACAGAACCAATTAACGCCGTGAATGCGCCAGCCGTATTGGCTCGCTTGTCGAAAAAGCCAAGCAAGAACACGATCACGACACCGGGTGCGATAAAGCCCGAATATTCTTGAACAGTTTGAAAACCGCTTTCAAACCCACTTTGGAATGGTTGCGCAAGCCAAAGCGCCATCGCCATCGCAACAAATGCAGTAATTCGACCAACGGTCACATAATGTGTGTCAGAGCGTTGAGGCTTCCAAGCGCGATACAAATCCATTGTGAAAATAGTTGAGATCGAATTCATCATCGAAGCCAATGAAGACACAATCGCAGCTATCAAGGCCGCAAAAATCAAACCGCGAAGTCCAGCAGGAGCCATTGTCATCAGCTCTCCATAGGTACGGTCTGATCTATCAGCCAAGGCCTGACCATCCAGCGCACCTTGACTTGCTAACATGACTGCGGCGATGCCGGGAACCACCACTATGAACGGCACAAGAATTTTGAGGAGCGCGGCGAATGCCAAACCCTTTTGCGCTTCCCCGAGGTTCTCCGCGCCAAGTGCGCGCTGGATGATGTATTGGTTGAAACCCCAATAACTGAAGTGAAGCACCCACAATCCGCCCAAAAGCGTCCAGATACCCGGCAGATCATCGTAAGATGAGTTAGACTGGTCGAAGATCATTTCGAAGTGGCCTGGCATTTCCTGCATCAGCAAGCTGAAACCAGCTATCGCCCCATCAGCGCCGTCCAAGCGATCCAACGCGATCCACGTAATGGCTAGCCCACCAATGACCAGAATGATAACTTGAATAATGTCAGTCAGCGCTACCGCTTTCAGCCCGCCGTAAATCGAATAGAGCGCTGCAAAAGCTGCCAGAGCAGCCATCGCACCGATGATGCTCCAACCAGTCAATGAAACAACTGCCAAGCCACCAAGCCACAGAACAGTGGTCAGATTGATAGCTATATATAATGCGACCCAATACACGCTCATTAGCGTCTTTACGCCGTTGCCATAACGCTGTTCAAGGAATTGCGGCATCGTATAAATCTTCCGCTTGAGAAAGACCGGTAGAAGGTATTTTGCTACGATAATAAGGACAATGGCGGCCTGCCATTCATAGGCGGCAATCGCGATGCCAATGGCAAACCCTTGACCCGACTGGCCAATGATCTGCTCGGCAGAAATGTTCGCTGCAATCAGAGAGGCGCCAATTGCCCACCATGGCAGTGCGCGTCCGGCGAGGAAGTAATCCTCAGTGTCCTTCTTGTGACCTTTTGGTTCCCGTGAAACCATCAATGCGATGACTAAAAGAGCCAACGCATAAAGCGCGATGATGATTACATCGATCGTTTCGAGTGCCACAGAGATTTCCTACGTCGAATATAGTCGTTCAAAATGAAAGCGACCTGCGAGAATGGGATCGTGGTCTCTCGCAGGTCGCTCATGAACGGGGTCAGTTGACCTCGTCTATTCTAAAAACTTACGCGCGCAACCAACGTGAACCGCCGATCATTTCGGAAAAAGTTCCGCGGTGCCCGAAGGCCTTCTTCATTGATCGTCTGTTCCGTTACCGTAATGTCATCCAACAAGTTGACCCCTTGGACCCCGATCTTAAATTCGTCGGTGATGTCATAGAATATTGAAGCATCCAATTGTCCGGTCGCCTCTTGGTAAATCGAGGCAAACGGGAAGATCACATCACGCGGCGTCAGTTGGAAACTGCTGCGCCAATTGTAGGCCAGGCGTCCTTGAAAACCGCTTTTTTCATAGAGGCCAACCACATTGAAATTGTGCTTTGAAATACGCGGGAAGACATCTGCATCGATGGCAAAACGTGCGGTCGGCGGATCATCACTGCTAAGGTTCGTATCAAGCGTGTTAGCGACCCCTTCGGCATCGATATATGTATATGTTGCCTGCATGCCCAACCCGCTTAGGAAGCCAGGAAGGAAGTCGTAAAAATGCTGATAACCCACCTCAAAGCCCTTAACGCTCCCGTTTTCTTCTGAATTGATTTCAGAATTGCGCAGCAATGTTAAGTCAGAGATCTGTGCAGGAATTTCGATCGGTGCAAATGCGATGAAATCATCAATATCTTTATAGAAAGCTGTGACCGTGATCGAATTGCTTTGACCAAAATACCATTCCCAAGAGAGATCGAAATTGGTCGAGATTTGCGGTGTTAACGATGCATTCCCTGTCGCATTTGAGGAAAAGCCTCCAAATGTGTTTGGCCCTCCAGCAACTGCCTGAGTATCAGGTAAAACCGTAACGCGAACGCGCTCATTCAGCTGGCTAACGCCTGGTCTTGTCATCGTGCGAGAACCGGCAAAGCGGAACAGGTGACCGCCCCCAATATCCAACTTCAAATTCAAGCTGGGCAGCCACTCGTCATAGTCAACGTCCACTTGTTCCTGAACTATCAATCCGTCGCCAAATTGAGCGAGCAATGCATCTCTCATTGCACAGGCAGCCGGAATAGAAAATGTCGGGTCTGAAGCACCAGAAAACGCTGGGTCACATTGGTTGGTAGTTGGCTCCCCAGGTCCGGCGGTATTCACCAAGCTCGGGAACAATTCCGCAAAGCTATCGACTGTGGTTGTTGTATCGACTGAGCGATCTGTTCGCACATACCGAAGTCCGATATTACCGCTCAATTCACCACCAAGGAAGTCGTCAGAACCAAAATCCAGGCGCGCATATGCAGCCCAATTCTCGCGCTCAACTGATCCAATCTCACTAGGCAGGAACGGTGTTCCAGCGATCACGCCATCACGACCCGTCAATGGCGTCCAGCCGCTAGGACTCCCACCAATTGCCGCTACAACATCTGTGAATGCCTGCTGGAAGCCATCAAAATCTTCTGCGCCAGGCCCAGTATAGACCGGTAGCGGACCAGTGAATCCCACCCCAATACCACGCTGATAATCGCGAAACACAGTGGAACCAAATAGACCAGCAACCGCGGCTTCGATCGCGGGATCAGCATTCCCAGTCGGCAGGATCAGCGGAGTTGTTCCGCCGCCGTTCGCCGCAAAGTTTCTGCCTGTCCAGACTTCTGAGATGTTACCCCAGTTAAAATCAGATTCGCGAATGAGGATGTCTTCGTCAGAATAACGTGCGCCAGCGCGCAATGATCTTAACCAACCATCGCCTGAAAAGTCATACTCGACATCGCCACGGAATGAAAATGACTCAGCGTCATTTTGCGTCGTGTGATCCATTGCTGAGCGAACGAAGGAGTTTTGTGGATCGCTGAAACCCACAAACGGGACCGAACCTACACTTGAATCAACAACCACTGGTGAGAAGAAGCTGTTATGTACAGTGAGGTCAAAAATATCCGCAGATGAATCGATATATTGCGCATCAAAGTTGAAGCGTAAATCATCGGTCGCAGCGAACTTTAGATTGAAAGCGTAATCGGTTGTCACATCCTCTTCCAACCGAGTACGGGTCAAGTTAATCTGTTGACCACCCACGGCAGATAGATTGGCAGAAGCCGGATTTGGGCCACGCCACTGAGTGTTGTCAGAAATGGTCCCAGACTGAAAGACACCGTTGTCATCAAAAATGAAGTCGGTTCTATCAAGTGCTGGTCGGCTACGAGGAGCGCCATCAAGACCAGTTTCAATGGCGACTTCACCCCAACTCAATTCTGAATCAGAACGCAAGAATTGCGCCGTCGCCAACCAGCGCCCGTCATTACTTTCAAATTGCGCTGCAGCAGCAATCGAGAAGCGTTCGCGGTCAAATTCCTGAGTGCGAACAGAGCCACCTCCAGGAATGAACAGAGGATTACCGCCGTCATCGGTGATCAAAACATCATCGGTCAAATCATCCAGCGTGCCTCCATCATCACGATCTCGGAAATCGCCAAGTCCCGTACCATCTCCGCGAGATTTGAGGCGGTTATATGAAATGTTACCCAATAGACCGAACGTGCCGGCACCCGTATCCCACTGATTGGAATAAAGGAATGAACCACCTGGGGTCGCTTCGTCAGCAAGATCTGTGTATTGAAGTTCACCGCTGGCTGCGATCACCTGCCCGCTTTGATCAAACGGCAAGCGCGTGCGCAGATCAATCGTACCAGCAGCACCGCCCTCAATCAGATCAGCAGTAGAATTCTTGAAGACCACTACACTTCCAAGCAATTCAGGTGAAACATCTTCAAACCCAAGGACACCGCCCGAATTTGCGCCGAATACGTCACGGCCATTCAATTCGGACCGCACAAAAGGAAGGCCGCGAATAACCACGCCACTGCCCTCTACGGCAAAGTGGTCAGGATCATTCGGGCCAGCAAAGCGCAGAATAGAAACGCCCGGAACACGCTGAAGCGCCTCCGAAACTGAACGATCAGGCAGTGCGCCGATGTCAGAAGCGGTGATAGCATCAACGAATGTATCGGCGTCACGCTTAATCCCTTGCGCAGATTCTATAGCTGCGCGGATACCACTAACGATAATTACATTTTCTTCGTCCGCAGCATCTTGCCCATCAACTGGCGGCTCATTGTCAGCCTGGCCCTCATCGACCTGTTGGGCAAGCGCGGGCGAGGCCGCCAGCAACCCGATAGTTGAAACGCCAAGCAGCAAAGACTTAGTTGCTCCGCCAAAACAGAATTGTGACTTATCAGCCAATGGATCCTCCCTCATCGACCCATTTTTGGGTCGCCTGTTTATTATCCCACTATGGTTTGAGAATAAATTGACAACCTTGTCAAGATTAATTGAAAAATTGGATTGGAGAGAGTTCGGCCTGGCAAAATGTGTGACATTTTTAAGACTCTGGAACTCTGCAACACCGCGGATTTGCTGGTTCAGGACATCGCCTTGCAGTGTTGGTCGATGAAGGCCTGGTGGTCTGGCATGAAATCAGCAGAAGAATCTATTGTCTTGCCAATGCTTTCCAAAACACCGTCGATTCGCTCTAGTGGCATCTTTTCGATCAATGGATGGTAGGCATGTGGACGGATACCCTGCCCATACAACACCGCCAACCAGCTCGCGGTTCCAAAGATGTCATTCGGCTCCTCAAATATACGGCCAGCCCCCTCAAATTGCGCAATCCGGCGTTGCAAATCTGGAGATTGCTTGATTGTCTGGCAATGCCGCCAAAACGCTGTGTCATCTCGATTGGTTGCGGTATAATGCAACACTAAGAAATCACGGACACGCGCATATTCTTTCTCAGTCCGCGCATTGAATGCATCTATGTCAGTTTGATCAAACCTCTTGTCGGGAAAGTGAGTTAGCAAACGCGCCAGACTGGTCTGCACCAGATGAATGCTGGTCGATTCAAGCGGCTCCATAAACCCGGCGGCCAGACCTAAGGCAAGGACATTGCGATTCCAGAACTTCTTCCGGTGACCGGTGGCAAAACGAAGTGTTTTCGGATCGGCAATTGACGCTCCATCGAGATTCTCAAGCAAGGTCGCAGTCGCGGCATCATCTTCCAAAAAATCACTGCAATAGACGTAGCCATTGCCCGTCCGGTGCTGGAGCGGGATACGCCATTGCCAACCGGCATCTCTTGCAATCGCGCGCGTATAAGGAATGGGGTCGGCGATTTTAGCACAGGGAACAGCAACTGCTCGATCACATGGCAGCCATTCGCGCCAATCCGTATATCCAGTCTCAAGCGCCTGCTCGATCAATAAGCCCCGAAAACCGGAGCAATCGATAAAGAAATCCCCTTCTAGAATGGCGTCTCTATTGGTCTTCAGCGCGGTGACGAAGCCCGTTTCGCCATTCTGTACGACATCGATAACTTTACCTTCCACCCGCTCAACACCGCGTGTTTCGGCGAATTTCCGTAAAAATTTTGCATACAACGCCGCATCGAATTGAAACGCATAATTTATTCCTGCGAGAGCAGATTTGGGTCGATCCTTCACGGGTCGCATAAACTTGTTGCGGCGGCATGCCTCAACCATCAGCGAATAGGACGATAGGTCATCATCTCGCCCCGCTAAAGCGCTTCGTATCCAATACTGATAAAATGGGATCGCATCAAAATCGACGCCATAGTCACCAAAAGGATGGATATAGGATTGGCCTTTTTCAAACCAGTCAACAAACTCAATTCCCAATTTGAAAGTCGCATTGGTTGCGCGGACAAATTCATTTTCATCGATGCCCAACATATTGTTAAATGCAATAATTGGCGGGATGGTCGCCTCGCCAACGCCAACAGTGCCGATTTCTTCAGATTCGACCAATGTGATCTTGGTCGATGTACCTTGCATCAGGTTCGATAGCGTGGCCGCAGCCATCCAACCAGCTGTCCCACCACCAACGATAATGATATGGTCTAGCGTCTGGCTTTTCATGGTTTTTTCTGTTCCCAATTGGCCGGCTCTGCCTTGCAAAATCGATCGATAAATGCTTGGTGTGTGGGCATAGCTTGTGCCGATTTCTCAAGCACACTGCGCATATTGCTTAGGCTACCCGTCACATTCTCAATAGACAGCGCATTGGCCATGGGATTGTAACCTTCTGGTGCCCATCCCTGACCAACAGCAACCGCGAGCCAGCTGGTCAGATCAAACAATTCCGCATCATATTTGAAGAACCGACCATTCGATTTTAGCAAGTCTATCTTTCGCATGAGACTATCGGGGACGGCCATCGTGCGGACGTAGTTCCAAAACTTGGAATCATCGCGGGCGGTAGCTTTATAGTGCAATATCAGGAAGTCACGAATGTTCTCGAAATCATTGCTCATCAACCGGTTATATTCAGTTCGTTCAACCGGCGCGTCTGTTTTCGTCGGGAAGAGAGAAATGAGTTTAGAAATGCCAGACTGGATTAAGTGAATACTGGTTGATTCCAGAGGTTCGAGAAACCCTGATGACAAGCCAATCGCAACACAGTTTCCTGCCCAAAACTGCTTTCTACGGCCCGTCATAAACCTCAGATGGTTGGGCGAATTCAGCGCCTCACCTTCGAGTGACTCCAACAATTCACGCTCTGCTACTTCAGCGTCTTTGAAACGATCACAATAGACAAAGCCATTGCCGGTGCGGTGCTGCAATGGGATACGCCACTGCCAACCAGCATCGCGAGCAATTGAACGGGTATAAGGTTCTGGGTCACCTTTGCGTTTACAGGCAATAGCAACAGCGCGATTGACCGGTAGCCATTCGCTCCAATCATCATAACCCGCTTTATACACCCCTTCAATCAGGACGCCGCGGAAACCAGTGCAATCGATGAACAAATCGCCTGCAATACGCTTCCCGTCTTGAAGGTTTAGCGCATGGATCAATCCACTCTCACTATCGCGCTCCACCTCGCCAACCAGACCATCGATGCGGGTTACACCTTTTTGTTCCGACATTCGGCGCAGGAATGCTGCATACAGGCTTGCATCGAAATGGAATGCATAAGCCAACCTCTTCATAATCGGCCCGTGCTCAGGTTCGGGGCGCAAGAATTTGCCATCATAGGCCGCCAGGGCATTGAGTGAATACGCGTCAAGCGAACGTGTGTCTCCCTGTTGCTTTAGACGCGTCCAAAAGTGGTGGAATTCGATCCCCTCTAGATCAAAACCATAAGTCCCGAAGGGATGAAAATAGCGCTCTCCCATCACCCCCCAATCGACGAACTCAATGCCCAGTTTGTAGGTCGCCTGTGTCTCACGGACGAATGTGTCTTCGTCGATACCAAGGTGATCATTAAACTTTCCAATCGACGGTATTGTGGCCTCACCGACACCAACGGTCCCGATCGCCTGAGACTCCACAAGAGTAATCTCAACCTCGGAACGTGCACAAAACTTGGAGAGAGCTGCAGCAGCCATCCATCCGGCGGTGCCGCCGCCCACGATGACGACGCGCTTGATTGTGTGCTCGCTCATGCTGCTTCCACTTGCTTGCGTAAATCGGCGATCTGCCGCCTTAAACTCTCCAGCCATATGCGCAGTTCAGTCTCTGGCATACGTTCGGCCAAACGCTCGGCCCTCTCAGGAAAATGTCCTCTCGCCATCAACGCCGCCAGCCACTCGCACGGCTGAAACACTTCATAATCTTCGCTAGGAATCCTGCCACAGGCGGTGAATAGATCGATCTTTCTTGCAAGCGCGGGGCGTTGCCGTGCCTCCGCTTCATCTGCAGTTAGCAAACACGCCATATCAGTAATGCGATTTTCCTCAGCATGGAATATGCGGTTGAATTCACCACTGTCCGAATGCGCATTACCGCGCCCTGGAATCAAGCTAGCAAAGCGAGTGAGCCCTCGTTGGAGACGGAAAACTTCAATCCCGGGCAAATCTACGCCGCTGTCGATACGCAGGTATCGGCCACTCCAACCAGAACGGCTGGCTCCAACAGCATTTTCTGCAGAACTACCTTCGCTAACATCCACCAAAAAATCTGCATCCACTTCGACATCGCTAGTCGAAAGTCGCATGGGCCAATCTGATTCAGTAAGTTTCTGTACGGCTGATAATTTGCCCTTAGACGCACGGACACCGGCTGCCGATGCAACATTGACAAGCAGTTGGGCATAGGAGGCACGGTCAATCCGTAGACCGAATGGTATTTTAAAACCGGCCGCAGACTCAAGCGCTATGCCGCTTCTGGCGTTTTGCAATGTCAGCGGCAACGAGTATTCGTGTAGCGCAGAATCAAAACCCGCTTGGCTTGCACGTAACCAGTAATGATGGAATTCCACGCCATTACTCGCAACGCCGCTGGCCGCATAAGGAAGCGTAACCGGGCCATTGCTGCTGGGCATTTCGGCTGCGAACAGCGGGCTTGCGATATTCTTTTTGCAAAGCTCAGCTGGATTGAGGCCTAGTTCCGCGTTGAAGCGCAAAGCCGAAGGCCGAACGACAACTTGCCCCGTTTTCCCTGCTTCGCCGCCGGACATTACGACAATATCGGCCCCTGCCCTACCACACGCTTTGGCCAAATAAGCCGCCGCCATAGCAGCACGCATGCCATCGCCAACAATAACTATCCGGCGAAGCGGTTTGGCGCTGCTCATGCAACGCCCCTCGCCAAACCGTTTTGGGTCAGGAAATTTGCGTGGTCAAACATGTCGGATGCTGCTTGTTCCATATGATTGCGCAGGCCCGAAAGATGCTGGCGAATATGCTCCTCACTCAATTGATCGACCCGCCAGTCATAGTTTGTCGGCCCAATTCGCTGTCCCAGTAGTACAGCGATCCAGCTTGGCACAAGAAACAGGCCGTGGTCATAGGCTGCGATGCGTCCGCTATTTCGAAAGAGCTCTAACTTATCTGCCAACGAACCAGGAATCTTCATTGTCCGAAGATAGTTCCAAAAGTCAGAATCATCGCGCTCTGTCGCGTGATAATGCAAGATCAAGAAATCGCGGATACGTTCGAATTCCAGATCCATCCGGCGGTTATATTCCTCCATCTCGACCGTAAAGCTGTCAGTATCCGGAAACAGCTCGAGCAGCTTGGTAATGCCTTCTTGAATCAGATAAATACTGGTCGACTCCAACGGCTCTAAGAACCCGCCAGACAATCCAATCGCGATGCAATTATGGTTCCACAATTTGCGGCGCTTACCTGTTACAAAACGCAAGATACGCGGGTCTGCCAAGAGCTTTCCATCTAGATTGTCGACCAGCGCGCGCTCCGCATCTTCATCGCCGATGAAACCACTTGAATAGACATGACCGTTTCCCGTTCGGTGTTGCAACGGAATACGCCAACGCCACCCTGCGCAATCTGCGGTTGCGCGCGTATAGGGAAGCAAGGGCCCCGCACTTTCGCATGGCGCAGCGACTGCGCGGTCACACGGCAAATATTGAGACCAACTTTCATATCCAGTTTTAAGTGTTTTTTCGATCAGCAAGCCGATGAATCCGGTGCAATCGACGAACAAGTCACCTTCGACGCGCTGGCCAGTTTCCAAAGTGACGCTCGCAATATTGCCGCTCTCGCTTTCCTGATCGACACCGGTGACTTTACCCTCGATCCGCGTCACGCCGCGCGCTTCGCCATGCTTGCGCAGAAAGGGTGCATATTGCATTGCATCGAATTGGTAGGCGTACCGGTAGGTCGAAAGAACCGAACGGGGATCATCTGAGGGGCGCTGGAACCTGCCCTTGCGACAGGCGACGACTGGCAGCGAATAATCATCAAGGGGCCCGGTATCGAGCGCGCCACTCATCTTGCTCCAATATTGGTGGAACGGCACCCCTTCATTTGCAAGGCCGAATTCCCCGAAGGGATGGATATAGCTGTCACCCTTCCGCGCCCAGTCAACAAATTCGATTCCCAACTTGAAGGTTGCGGAAGTCGCAGCGATAAACTCGGCTTCGTCAACACCGATTGTGTCGTTAAAGTACTTGATATGCGGAAGTGTCGCCTCACCAACGCCGACGATTCCGATCGCCTCCGACTCAATCAAAGTGATTGCTAGACCAGTTGACCCTAGCATACTGGCAAGTCCCGCAGCCGTCATCCAACCGGCGGTTCCACCACCGATGATAATCACCCGCTCAACGTGTTTGTCAGAGCTTTCATCGCTCAAATTCACCCCTCCTACACCTGCATGAATGACACAATAGCCAGCTCAACAAAACTCGTAAGTGCACCAATTTTTTGACTTTACCACTGCGTTCTCTTGACGCCTCAGTACAATTGATCATATCTAATTGACAACGTAAGACAAGATTTTTGCTTGGGATGGGTGATTTGGCTCGGTTCAATCGTGTACGAATGGGTATGGTCGGTGGAGGCGATGGTGCTTTCATTGGGTCGGTCCATCGCATGGCCGCCGCACTTGATGGTCGGATCGAACTCGTATGCGGATCATTCAGTCGTGATTTGCAAAATTGCCGCAAAACGGGCGAAGCTCTGGGATTAGAAGCTGAGCGGTGTTACGCAAATTATGGCGAAATGTTTGCTAAGGAAGCAGCGTGCAGCGACGGGTCCGGCATGGAATGCGTCAGCATTGTCACTCCAAATCATCTGCATGTCCCGATTGCTAGTGCGGCGATAGGCGCAGGCTTTCATGTCATTAGTGACAAACCAGCTGGTATTGCTTTCGAGGAGGTTGCCAGCTTGGCCAAGACGATTGAACAGGCTGACACACAGTATCTTCTCACCCATACCTATCTCGGCTATCCAATGGTGTGGCAGGCTCGTCATTTGGCTCAACAGCCCAGCTTCGGCACCATCCGTAAAATCCTGGTTGAATACCCTCAAGGATGGCTCTCCTCAAATGTGGAGAGCAGCGGTAGCAAGCAAGCAGCATGGCGCATCGACCCCAAGTTTTCCGGTCCCAGCGGAGCCATGGGAGACATTGGCAGTCACGCCCACAGTTTGGTCGAATTCGTCTCAGGCTACCGGATGGACAAGGTGGCTGCACGCTTGCGCAGTCACTTCGCGGATCGCACACTTGATGATGATGGTGAGGTCAGCTTCAAGCTTGCTAACGGCGCAACCGGCGTGTTGATCGCAAGCCAGGTATGCGTTGGCGAGGAAAACTCGCTTTCGATCCGTGTTTATGGCGAAAATGCCAGCATTTCATGGAAGCAGATGGAGCCTAACTCGCTCATCGAAGCACGTGCGAACGGTACAACCCAAACCCATCGCGCTGGAACTGATAAACCACTCTGCGATGAAGCATTGGCACGGTGTAGGTTGCCGTCAGGCCATCCTGAAGGATACATCGAAGCTTTCGCCAATCTCTATCGTGATTTCGCCAGCGCATTGCGTGACCCAGAAAACAGCAAACCGACATTTTTGCCGGGAATCGCAGAGGGTTTGCGCGGAATGGCCTTTCTCGAAGCGGTTGTTGCCAGCAGCAAGCAAGACGGGCGCTGGACCGATCTAGCCCCCTCACCCCAATTTCACGGCATCTTGGGAGCGTGTTCATGAAGCAGATCAAAGGCCCTGGCATTCTTCTGGCCCAGTTTATGGGCGACGATACCCCTTTTGATACGCTGGACAACATCGTCAAATGGGTTGCAGAACTCGGCTACAAAGGTGTGCAAGTTCCATCGAATGACACACGCTGCATTGATCTCGATCTGGCAGCGGAGAGTCAGGATTATTGCGACGATTTGATCGGCCGCTGCGCCGAACATGGCGTCGAAATCACTGAGCTTTCGACCCATTTGCAAGGCCAGCTCGTCGCGGTGCACCCGGCCTATGACGAATTGTTCGATGCCTTTGCCCCGGCGAGCCTTCACGGCAAACCATCAGAACGCCAGGAATGGGCCGTCGATCAAATGAAAAAGGCCGCGATCGCGTCAAGGCGATTGAACCTGAAGAGCTGCGCCAGTTTTTCCGGCGGACTGATGTGGCATTTGGTTTATCCGTGGCCACAGCGCCCAACTGGCTTGGTCGAAGCAGGCTTTGCTGAACTTGCCAAACGCTGGGTGCCAATCCTTGATGTATTCGAAGATAATGGCGTTGATCTTTGCTACGAAATTCACCCGGGCGAGGACTTGCATGATGGCGCAAGCTTTGAACAATTTCTGGATGCGGCGAACGGTCACAAACGTGCAAACATTCTCTACGACCCCAGCCATTTCATGCTGCAACAACTCGATTATCTGAGGTTTATCGACCGTTATCATGACCGGATTAGAGCCTTCCACGTGAAGGATGCAGAGTTCCGCCCAGATGCCCAGACCGGTGTCTATGGCGGCTATCGCAATTGGATCGACCGTGCCGGCAGATTCCGTTCACTAGGTGACGGAATGGTCGATTTTCGACAGATATTCAGCAAGCTGACCAAATACGGTTTTGATGGATGGGCCGTCCTTGAATGGGAATGTTGCTTCAAACATCCCGAACAAGGCGCTGCTGAAGGCGCGCCATTCATCTCGGATCACATCATCCGACCTACAGAATATGCATTCGATGATTTTGCAGGCGGCGCGTCAGATGCCGCTCAAATAGCCCGAGCTCTCGGGATCGCTGAGCCACGTGACGAGGCTCGATAAACAACACGTCAATTATTGCCGGACGATCAAAAGATCGGCGGCACTTGGGAGGGAACAATGGAAGCAAGCGAATATCAGCGCACAAGGCTGTTTTGGATCGGGGTTTTGGCTCTGTTCACGGCGGCTATGCTGTTCGCATTGCGGACTGGCTTGATCGGTGAAATGCGTGTCGAAGTCTATGCCGGCTTGGACAATCCGGGCGAGGCGATTGGCGCGGCATTTGGCGCGGCATTCCTTGGATTTGGCTTCACCCTATTTCTCGCCAGCCCCCTCTTAGATAATCTGGGAATTGGGAATGTCCTACGCGGCGCAGGCGCATGCTTTGCCAGTGGAATCGTTCTGGCCATTGCGGGCTCCGCAGCGGGTGATCCCGATCTAGCCCGCAACCTATTCTGGTTTGGAATGCTGCTGCAAGGAATCGGCTGGGGCGCAATGGAAGCGGCAATCAATCCGATGACCACTGCGCTGTATCCCGAAGAAAAAACGCACCGCTTAAACGTCCTTCATGCTTGGTGGCCTGCCGGAATCATCCTCGGCGGTTTTATCGGATTTGGAGTGAGCACATTCGAAATTCCGTGGCGTTACGCAATGGCAACGGCATTGCTGCCATCCATAGTCCTCATCATCCTGTCATTGGGTGTGAAATTCCCGCCGACTGAGCGTGCGGCACATGGTGTTTCGTTCAAGGATATGATGCTGGAAATTGTTCGAGCACCAAGCTTCCTTATCTGGTTCCTCGCGATGCTGCTGACAGCTTCGATTGAACTAGGTCCCGGTGCTTGGATCAATGCTGCGCTATCAGCCAAAGTGGGTTTCAATGCGGTTCTGCTGCTCGTCTATGTCGCGGGCCTGATGTTCGTGATGCGCCACTTCGCTGGCCCATTGTCAGAACGTTTCTCGAATGCAGGTTTGCTGTGGCTATGCAGTTTGCTTGCGATGGTTGGCTTGTATCTTATGGCCAAGGCGCAAAACCCGGTTTTGGTCGTGGCCGCCACCACCATTTGGGGAATGGGCGTCAGCCTCTTGTGGCCTACAATGATGGCATCCGTGTCAGAGCGTTATCCGCGAGGTGGCAGTTGGTTCATCGGTCTGATCGGCTCTGCTGGGGCATTAGCAATCTACTTTCTACTTCCGCGACTTGGCCGCATGTATGATGCTGCGATGATCGAACAAGCGGGCGGCAATGAAGCGCTGAATGCTCTGCGCGATTCCGGAACTGTTGAAGCAGCCTCACAATTAACGGCAATCGAAGCGCAGGCGGCACCTGCCGCATTCGAATTCGTCGCAATGCTACCGGTTCCTTTACTCGTTCTGTTTGGAGTTGTGTGGTTGTTCGATCGCCGCAAATCACAACCAATTGTCGATGCTGCGGTAACTCCCGCAGAATGATGGGACACAATCCAATGGAATCCCTCGAACAATTGCGGATAAACCGGCGGTCTGCGCTGCGAGGCATCGTCACAGTATCGGGCATCGTAGTGGCGTTGCCTCTAATGGGTACAATCGCCGGCTGCACCAATGGGTCAAATGCGAACCTATCCGAAAGGATGGAGTTGATCGACATAGTCAGCAATCTGATCATTCCCCAAACCGACACACCGGGCGCGCGGGCCGCTGGTGTTCCTGCTTATATCGAGGCAGTCTTCACCGATCACTTTACAGACGAGCAACAAAGCAATTTCACGAATGGGCTCGATATCTTTGATGATTTGGCCTCTGCGAAAGGGGCAGATACGTTCACCGCAGCCTCGGAAGTTGTCCAGAAGACCGTCTTAACAGAGCTAGATGAAAGGACCGAAGATCAGACCGGTCACGCGATCTGGCGTCAACTTCGCGAGATCACAATTTTCGGTTTTTATACCTCGGAGCAAGCAATGCAGGAGCTATCATTCGAGGAGCTACCTGGTCGCTATAATGGCTGTGTTCCATTCGAAGAAGTCGGTCGCGCCTGGCTCGATCGCGGCGTCTGAGTTCATCGTAAGGAAATTTACCAAAAATGTCTGAAAATACGCCTTTCGATGTCATCGTTGTCGGTTCAGGAATGTCCGGCGGTTGGGCCGCCAAGGAATTCTGCGAAAAGGGTATGAAGACCCTTGTTCTTGAGCGCGGCAAAATGACCGAACACAGCGTCGATTATGCTGGTGAGAACCAAAACCCATGGGATATGGAGCACCGTGACAGAGTCGACCCAAAGTTGGCGAACTCAGATTATTCAGTACAGCAAACCTGTTACGCTTTCCGCGAAAGCACTCGCAATTTCTTTATTAACGATAGGGAAAACCCCTATTCGGTAGAAGATGGGAAGAAGTTTTCGTGGTTGCGCGGCGACCAGGTCGGCGGAAAATCGTTGATGTGGGCACGACAAAGCTATCGTTGGTCCGACATCGACTTTGGAGCGAACAAGGCTGACGGCAACGGCACAGACTGGCCAATCCGTTATGGTGATGTTGCACCTTGGTACGATTACGTAGAAAAATTTGTCGGAATTAGCGGGTCGACCGAAGGTCTACCGCAATTGCCAGACAGCATTTTTCAACCGCCCATGGACCTGACCTGCGTTGAAAGGGAAGCGAAGGACAGAATTGAAACGGCATTCCCCGGCCGCAAGCTAATTCCAGGCCGCGCTGCACATCTGACAGCACCGACTGAAGAGCAACTGGCCCTCGGGCGCGGTTCGTGTCAATTCCGCAATCAATGCGAACGGGGGTGCTCTTTCGGAGGTTACTTCTCTAGCGTTTCGGCGACCCTGCCAGCCGCAAACAATACTGGGAACATGACCTTAGTACCAAATTCTTTGGTCGAACGTATTCTCTATGATGAAGACACTGGTAAGGCCACTGGTGTACGCACGATCAACCGCGAAACCAAAGAGGTCAAGGATTACCATGCTCGCGTGATCTTCATGTGTGCGTCAACGCTCGGAACTGTGCAAATTTTACTCAACTCGAAATCTGATACGTTCCAAAACGGGTTGGCCAATTCGAGCGGTACGCTGGGTAAATATTTGATGGACCATCAGCATCAGGTAGGTGCGGAAGGTATCTTCCCTGGCCATGAGAACAGCTATTTTGCAGGGCGAAGGCCAAATGGCATCTATGTTCCTCGTTTCCGCAATCTCGACAACCGAACTGATGGCGAATTCCTCCGAGGCTATGCCTATCAAGGTGGCAGCCGTCGCAGTTCGTGGACACGCGCCCTTGCCGGACGCGGTTTTGGCGAAGAGTTGAAGAATGAGTTGCGCAAGCCACAGGACAATTGGCGTATGCGGCTTCACGCCTTCGGCGAAATGTTACCAAACGAGAATAACAAAGTTACCTTGCACCCGACTAAGACCGATGAATATGACATTCCGCAGATTCATGTTGATATGGAGTGGAGCGACAATGACCGAAAGATGCGCGCTTCGATGAAGCAAGATGCGATTGAAATGCTTGAAGCTGCCGGTTGCATAAATATCGAAACGTTCGATGAAGAACCCGTGCCGGGACACTGCATCCATGAAATGGGCGGTGCACGAATGGGACATGATCCTAAAACCTCGATCGTAAACAAATTCAACCAATGCCACGATGTGAGCAATGTATTTGTTACCGACGGATCCGCATTCGCTTCTGAAGCATGCCAGAACCCGTCGCTGACCTTCATGGCGCTAACCGCTCGCGCAGTTGATTATGCAGCGACTCAAATGAAAGGGGACCTGATCTGATGAACTTGCAATCGGTAAACCGTCGCTGTTTCCTCGAAGGGGGATTGCTAGGTAGCATGGCACTTCTCGCCGCCTGTAACGGCGGTGCGCCCTCTCGTGATACAGCGGTTATTAGGCCTTACACCGACAAGCTTGGTATGCAGCTTTATACGTTCAGGACCGAATTCGAATCAGATTATGAGAGTGTTCTGAAGACACTATCGGAGATGGGTTACCGAGATCTCGAATTCGCAGGCTATTTTGAGCACGATCCGAAAGCCGTAAAAACATCGATGGATGCGCTCGGGCTGATCAGCAATTCAACCCATGTACAACTGGCCGACATGCGAGACAATTTTGATGCCTCTGTCGAACGTGCGGCCCTAATGGGCCAAAGCAAGTTGATTATTCCATGGCTGGCACCAGAAGAGCGCACCCTCGATAACTACAAAGCAATCGCGGATTTATTGAACGAGCGCTCTGGCCTGGCGAATGCCGCTGGTATGACTGTCGGCTATCACAATCACGAATTTGAGTTTGAGACCGTTGACGGCGAGGTTCCTTACGACATCCTGCTTGAGCGTACCGACCCGAATGCCGTGACCATGGAACTGGATTTCTATTGGGCGCACATCGCGGGCATTGATCCGCTCGACTTGTTTAGAAAGACACCCGGTCGCTTTTCAGCGTGCCACATCAAGGACACGTCAAACACGGGCGACATGGTCAATATTGGCGACGGAGTGATCGATTTTGTAGCGATTATGGCAGAGGCGGAAATCGCCGGTCTGGAATGCTTCTATGTCGAGAACGATAATGCAAGTGATCCAACCGCCTTTGCTAAAGCCAGTTTTGAGTTCCTCAACAGTTAGCCTCCCTGCAACTCGACTTAGTCCGTCAGCGCACGAAGCATGTGTTCGTCCCATCCATTTGCCTGAGTGTGAAGCTTGAAAGTATTCCCATAAGACCATAGGCACCAGGGGATATCAGCACCTTCCATCGCTTCACTTACTGCACCTACGAATTCGACTCGTTCCTCTGGATCGATAGGATCATTCGCACCAAACTCCCCCAAGAAGACCGGCCTGCCCACGGCATCGCGAAATGCCACCGCAATCTCAACGTCGGCAGCAAGTTGAGCGCGGTCCTGCGTAGAGCCCCAACCACGCTTACCTTTAGGCATATCATCTCCCAACCAGGTGGCCTCTTGATGGGTGAAATCAAACGGATCATAATAATGAAATGTATATACAACATTGGGATCATCTGTCGCAGCATTGGTGCCCAAGGTCCGGATTCCGGACCATTCTTCACCACCAAAAATCACGATACGATCTGGATTTCGGGCACGAATAATTGCCAGCGCGGCTGATTGCGCTTGCCGCATCAGCCTACCGTTCAAGTTCTTATTTGGTTCGTTCAATGTCTCAAGCCAAACATTACTCGGGGCATCAGCGAATTCTAAAGATAATTGCCTCCAAAGAGCGATATAGCGCGGCATCTGGCTTTCGGGCTGATCCATCATCTCTTCGAAATGATGGATGTTAATGATGACATTGAGATCGGCATCGAGTGCGGCTTGGACATTAGCTTTGGCTAGGTCCATAAAATCAGGGTGGATGCGGAAATCGGGTTCTGGCCCAGTATAGGCGCTCCACCGAATGGGAATACGAACCGTGTCAAAGCCAGCCCCGCGTATTCGCTGGTAATCTTCTGCGCCGTAACTATCGTCACCCCATGAAACGCCATTTGGCGTCTCCAACCAGTTGCCCATATTCACGCAGCGCTTCATTTGGAACGCCTGAGCAACAGGCGGCGGGGGCGTAACCAGTTGCTGTGCTTCTACACTCGATATCGCCATCGCAGCGAGTACCACGGCTGAACCATGTGAAATTTTGGAGAGCGTTATTGACATCCTTGTCACACCTACATCAAGTTAAACGAATGAATGCCGCATTTTTGGTGCTCAAAACATGCCTGTCAAGATATCCGCTTATGAGATCGTGAGAGGTGCGGTTGTATTTCGCAGAATGAAATTGTGATCAAGAACAATTCTGCGAGCGCTGGTCTTCCGCTCATTCTGAAAACTTTCGATAAGTTTTTCAATTGCCACTTCACCCAGTTCCCGAAGCGGTTGGTGAATGGTGGTTAGCTCTGGCCGCATCCGCGTTGCCACTGCTGAATCATCAAATCCCACAACAGACAGGCCCTCAGGAACCGGCACTCCCGCCATCGTCGCAGCAGTAACCAAGCCCGCCGCCATATCATCATTTGAAGCGAAGACCGCTGAAGGCGGGTCTTCAAGCGACAATAGTTTTTGTCCCGCATCCATTCCCGAACTGAAATCAAACGAGCCTGGCATTACCAATCTGTCATCTATCGTTAGACCTGCCGCGTTCATGGCCATCGAGAACCCAGCGAAACGCACATCGGTCGCTCTTTGGTTTTCAAGTCCGCGAACAAATGCAATGCGGCGATGGCCAAGATCAATCAGATGCTGGGTTAGCTCAATCGCAGCACCGTAATCGTCGATCTCCACAAGGATGTCCTCTGTTGGCAAATCCACCGGACCGATCCTCACGACATCAATGCCCAGTTCCTGCAATGCAAATGCAATCATCTTATTACCAGCATAAGGCGCCATCAGCATAATTCCATCGGGCCGGTGCTGGTGGATCAGCTTTTCAAACACGGCCTTCAACTGATCAAACGAAAGCTGATCAAGACCCTCCTGTAAGCTGATAGAGAGCTGGTATCCAAGCCTCTGACAAGCGACAACCGCGCCGAACTGAATAGTGTTACTGTAACTACTATCGGCGGCATGGCATAATAGGGTGATGGTATAAGATCTGTTGCCGCGCAATGATCGTGCAGATTGGCTGGGAATATATTCCAGTTTGGCAACAGCATCCTTAACCTTGTTACGCAACTTGTCCTGCACATGCGGTTCATTATTCAAAACTCGCGACACAGTTTTTATGGAAACGCCAGCAAGATCAGCGACATCTTTCATTTTTGCCGTCTTGGGTTCGGAATTTCCTGCCATTAAACAACCCCTTATTTCGAAAGCTCGTCTACGATCCGTGCATGGATATCGCGACTCAATGGCATTTGAGAAAGCGCAAAGGAAGCCGCAATAAGAAGAACGGCCGGTACAACCGCCATGAAGTTACTCAATTTTGTCGCGGTTTCGACAGATTGCAGTTCAAGCTCAGGTTGGTACCCAATGCCTGAGAGGACAAATCCAACTATTAGTCCGGTCAGTGCACCAGATGCCTTTTGCACAAACAGGCTGGATCCAAACACCGCTCCCTCATCGCGTCGACCATAAGTAAATTGCCCATATTCAACGGTATCGGGAATGATCGCCCAGATGATGATAGCAAAGGCCGATCCACCAAAGCCAAATAGGACAATCTGGACCGGAACTCCGCTAATGATGAATGGCCCCATCGACAGCAGCCAGAGGCCGACAAGCGCCATCCATCCCGTTGCGAGATACCAACAGCTTTTCTTGCCCCAATTGCGTGCAACAACCGTCCAGATAGGTGTGCCCGCAAGCGTCGCAAAAGCAAACAATGACATGACAACTTCCTTGCGAGCAAACTGACCTGAGAAGGCCTCCAAATAGAATGCCATCGGTATCAACATGCTCGCTCCGCTAGCGGCGTTGATGAATAGGATCAAAAGCAACACCCTCAGCGCTCCATTGCGGCGCAAGCAATCGAAATAACTTCCGAAATAAGAAGGTTCGATTGTGGCCCTTTTACCAAGCGGCTCGTTCTCGATAGTGAAATAAAAACACAAGACGAGCGCGGCAGTGGCGACGCAGGCCCCAATTGCCGCTGTGAGGAAAAACCCGGTCGCATCTTCATCAATTCCACCAGCTATTTCACGGCTTAATGGAAAGAAGAAACTGGTCACGCAGAGCATCCCGCAAAACGCAAAGATCATCCGAACACCCGATAACTCGGACCGCTCGACGCTATTGAAGGTTAAACGGGAAGACAGGGCAGCATAAGGAACCGCGACGATCGTGTAGCACGTTCTAAAAATTATCCCCGCGCAAAGTAGCATGACGAACAACAACCACCCTTTAAATGGTGGCACCCAAAACAACAGGCAAAACGACAGGCCAAGTGCAAAACTGCCAAATAAAATAAAAGGCCTGTAGGATCCATACCTGCTCTGGTTCTTGGCAGTAAACGATGCGACGAGTGGATCAGACACCGCGTCCCACAGCAACCCGAAGAAATAGATCATACCAGCCTGCTTCGGTTCTAAGCCGACAACTTCAGCATACCAAAAAACAAGGATGAGAGAGAGGCTATTCCAATAGATGTTGAGGCCAAAATCGCCAACACCATAACCCGCAAGCCTTGCGAACTTGCTCATCCGCTAACCAAGCCGTTATGCGAGCAGAAAACAGCAACGATCAAAATTGGCCGATGCCTTTGCTCTTTGTTTTGATCCGCAAGAGTCTGTCGTGAGCGGTGATGAAGAGCATACCGCCATCCTCTCCGAATGTGCAATTGGCTGCCGCGCCGCCTGTGCCGATCCGACCCAAACATTCTCCCGATGGGTCGACTACGAGCACGCCGCCAGGTCCAGCAAGGAACATATGTCCGCTGGAAGCTATCGCCATACCGTCGGGTAACCCCGGATACCCGTCTATGAATGGCTGCACATCGAACCATGTTTCCCCTTCCATATTGGCGCGTAGATCAAATCTTTTGACCAGCGGCGCATCAGGATCTGATTGGGTGACATAGAGGTATCGTTCGTCCGGAGACAAGGCGGCACCATTGGGGAAGCTCATATCGCCAACGATCCTGGCTAAGCTTCCGTCGGGGGAGAGGCGATAAACACCGTTTGATGCCATCTCTTTGAGCGGAGAATTATTCAATCCCTCTAACCCATATGGTGGATCGGTGAAGAACAGAGTCCCGTCGCTGCTTTCAATTATATCATTTGGGCTGTTGAATGCCTTACCATTGAATTCAGACGCAAGCACCCTTCGTACGCCGCTATCAAGATCGAGTTCTTCGACTGAACGGCGACCATGGTTGCAAACCAGCAATCTGCCCGATCTGGACAAAAGCAAGCCATTCGCGCCGGATTCGCGAAAACCTTGCGCGTTCTCTCGCGCAATTCCCGATGGATCAAGGAAGGTCGTAACGCCTTCGCCCGGTTTCCAGACATAGGCCACGTTCGCCGGAACGTCAGTGAAATAGAGTCTACCTCGTCTCGCATCCCATGCTGGACCTTCTGACCACTGATAGCCTTCTGCCAATTTCTCAAGCTGCGCGTCGCCAGCGATCAAATCGAAGAACGAAGGATTGAACGCCGTCAGAAATTCTTCCGAACCCTTTCTCTCTACTGTTGCCAAACTGCGGGAGCTGCATGCTCCTACAGCAAGAGCCGCGCTTGCCGCCATCATAGTCCTACGTGTCAACATTACCTTTGCCTAATCCGTTCGAAACCCCGTAAATCCTGTATTGACAACCTTGTCAAAAATCGCTCGAATGTCCATCAAAGAATTCGATCCGATGCAAAGAAACGCAATATTCAATCGATTTGTGGGACCATGTGAGCATGACAAGAATGGGAAAGTTAGCAGGAAGTCTATTGAGCCTGACTGCGCTCAACGCATGCAATGTAGATCAACCTCCTCTGATTTCCTCGCCAACAGCATCGCAAAATGTCACGGCAGCAGAGATATCGGGAAGAGGCGCGGCAACAATTCACCCTGAAATCTGGCCAGAGCTGCATCCCGCCCCGCTTGATCCGGCAATCGAATTGCGAATTGACGCAATCATGGCCAGAATGAGCGTTGAACAAAAAGTCGGCCAAACGATCCAGGCCGATTCCGCCTCCATCACTCCCGACGAAATAAAGCAATATCGCCTCGGGTCGGTTCTTAGCGGTGGAAATTCTGCACCTGGGCCAATGCCTTATGCAGACACTGCTGCGTGGTTGGACATGGCAGATCAATACTACGCGGCCTCCGTTGATCCTGAAGGCGTCGATGTCGCTATTCCAGTTATCTGGGGCATTGATGCGGTGCATGGGCACGCCAACTTGTTAGGTGCGACTATTTTTCCGCACAATATCGGCTTGGGTGCAGCGAATGATCCTGATCTGATTGAACAGATCATGGAGGCGACTGCACGCGAATTGATCGTGTCTGGTCATGATTGGACCTTTGCACCAACCCTAGCTGTACCGCGCGATGATCGCTGGGGTCGCTCCTATGAAGGCTTCGCCGAAACGCCGACAATCGTCGCCTCCTATGCCGATAGGATCGTAGAAGGTTTGCAAGGGGAATTCGGAACAGATGAGTTTATGGGCGCAGGACGTATTATCTCTTCAGCAAAGCACTTCATAGCCGATGGCGGAACCGAAGGAGGCGTTGATCAAGGCGACGCCAGGATTAGCGAGGAAGAACTGCGCGACATCCACGCTACCGGTTATTTGCCTGCTTTAGATGCGCAAGTGCAAAGCGTAATGATATCGTTCTCCAGTTGGCAAAACATAAAGATGACCGGCAACAAAGCGCTGATCACCGACGTGCTGAAAGGCAGATTGGGCTTTAACGGTTTTGTCATCAGTGATTGGAACGCGCACGGCCAGATTCCCGGTTGCACCAATCTCGACTGCCCCGAGGCGTTCGAAGCTGGGATCGACATGTTCATGGCGCCCGACACATGGAAAGGTCTGTATGAAAGCCAACTTGCCCACGTGAGATCCGGACGCATTTCCATGGAACGGCTCGACGATGCAGTTCGTCGTATTCTGCGGGTCAAACTACGTTACGGCTTATTCGAAATGGGAGCGCCCAGCACTCGCCCCGATGCAGGAAACACCGCATTACTAGCGCAAGAGAGCCATCGTGCCATAGCTCGTGACGCAGTACGTAAATCTTTGGTTTTGCTGAAGAACAATAATGCGACACTTCCACTCGATGCCAGTCGCACAATCTTGGTTGTTGGCGACGGCGCGAATAGCATCGCGAAAGCATCAGGTGGCTGGACCTTATCATGGCAGGGTGGATCGCACACCAATGACGAATTTCCCAATGGGCAAACAATCTTAGACGGAATCTTGGAAACTGTTGAAGCCCACGGAGGTACGGTAATCTTCGATCCCGAGGGCACCGGCGAACACCAAGCCGATGCAGTAATCGCGGTTTATGGTGAGGACGCCTATGCCGAGTTTCAGGGCGACCGGGATAATGTAGATTTTGAACCCAACGGTTTTGATACGGCCAATTTGGTAGAATTCAAAACGCGCGGCATGCCTGTGGTTTCTGTATTCCTTTCAGGTCGACCATTGTGGGCCAATCCTGAAATCAACGCTTCGGATGCATTCGTGGCGGCATGGCTTCCCGGGAGCGAGGGCGGAGGCATTGCGGATATGCTTTTCCGCACTGATCCGACGTTGGATTTTACCGGCAGATTATCTTTCTCGTGGCCCAAATCAGCGGTGCAGACAGATGTTAATTTCGACACACCCAGCTATGATCCCCTATTCGCCTACGGTTATGGGCTCAGCTATGCCAGCCAGAGTAACCTTGCTTCGTTGGTGGAGGATTCAGGACTTGACCCCAGCGCCTCACGATCAGCATCGACATTGTTCGCTGCGGGGCAACCGCAAGGCCGTTGGTCACTCTATGGCCGTGTTAATGGCACACAGACCAGAATGACAGATAGAATTTGGGATGGCGGTGCACTCACCATTACACCGATTGACCGGGCCACGCAGGAAGATTCAATGCGCGTGACATGGCGTGAAGGTGGCCCGTTGGTCTTATTAGCGACCCATGATAATGCTGACTGGAGCCGTGAAAGCAATGGTGCCATGGAATTGGCATTTCGCGCACGCGGAGGCGGATCAGAGCCGACTACGGTTTCAATCGGCATGACGTGTTCGGACCGTGAAGAAGCTTGCGTCATAGACTTTCCTGTCACCGTCGTCGCTGGCGAGTGGCAAGATTACCGGATCAGCCTTTCCTGCTTCGCTGACCGGGGCGTAGATATGTCGTCGATCGGAGGCGGATTTACAGCGCACAGCAACGGCGCCGCACAGGTCGATTTCTCGGACATAAGGCTCGATTCCGATACCGATGCGACCAGGACATGCGGTGATATTGAACAGTGATGAAGACCCACGATGCCATTATTTTGATGGGGCCGTCAGGTTGCGGTAAATCGACGATTGGTAACGCATTGACGGAGTGTACAGCATGGCCGTTCTTTGAAGGAGACAACTTTCACCCTGCTGCAAATATTATGAAGATGGCAGCTGGGATTGCGTTAGAAGACACTGACCGGATTGTATGGATCGATGCGCTGATCGCAGCGATGGATTCGAATTCGGCACCCCGAATTATCGTGGCCTGCTCTGCTTTGACACCTTACGTCCAACAACGGCTTTCTAATGAGAGCAATCGAGCTGTGCATTTCGTATTGCTACAATTGACCCACGAAGAATTGAAGGCCAGATTGGCTACTCGTAGAGGGCATTTTATGGCCTCCAGCCTGCTCGACAGTCAGCTAGCCACTTTAACTCAGCCAGAGCACGCGATTGCGGCCAAAGCGAACCAACCCGTAGCAGATATAGTGGCTGATATCTTGGCTGCTTTAGGCGAATAACGACATTACCAGAATTAACGCAAAACCCACTGCACCGACTATGGTCGAAGCCACCGTCCAACTCTGCATTGTTTCCGTCATACTTAGTCCAAAGTAACGTGAAACCAACCAAAAGCCGGAATCGTTGACATGGCTCAAAACACTGGCCCCTGCTGCGATTGAGATCGTCAATAACGCCAGTCCATAGGCGTCCATCCCGGACGCCGCCGCGATAGGGGCGACCAGCCCCGCAGCGGTCAACATAGCAACAGTGGCAGAACCTTGAGCCACGCGCACAATCGCTGCCAGAGCAAAGCCAGCGACCAATGGCGTCAATCCCATACCCAATGCTGACTTTGCCAAAACAGCGCCTACACCAGTGTCGATCAGAACTTGTTTGAACGCGCCGCCGGCCCCTGTCACAAGAATGATCGCAGCCGTCGGTTCGAATGCGCGTTCAATTGCATCGCGGATTTTGCTTTTCTTCACGTTCAAATTTCCGGCGACATCTGCAACCTCAGCAGGCCCAAGCAGAAGCGCAGCAAGCCCGCATGCAATCAACAAAGCCACAAATGGATGCCCGACGAAGGCGATAGATTGAGCAATAAGTCCGGCATTGTCCTCGGTAGAACCAGCCAGCGCCGACGCTACGATTAGGACAATCGGGAAGGCGATAACCGCCAGCGCTTTCCAAGCCAGAGACGGCGCAAACATGATGTCTTGGTCCGTTTCTGCATCTTCGACCGATCCGAACGCCAGCCAGCCTCTGCTTTCCGCAATTACCGAATAGATCGGCCCTGCAATCAACATCGCCGGGATACCCGCTATGAGGCCGCAAAGAATGACTAGTCCCAATGGTGCACCCAAAATATCCGCAACCGCAACCGGCCCCGGAGTGGGAGGAATGAATGCATGTCCTGCCGCCAGGCCCGCCAGCAATGGGAGACCAAATGCAATTGCAGGTTTTGCTGCGCGTTTCGCTAGCGCCCGGACCAGCGGAATCAGTAGTATCAATCCAACGTCAAAGAAGACTGGAATGGCGATCAAAATTCCTGCGAAACCTAAACCGTATCGGCCCAGTCCCGGCGACCGCTGCGAAATGATAGATCTAGCTAGCGCATGTGCTCCGCCGCCAGCCTCGAGAAATGCACCCAGCAACGCGCCTAAACCAACGACAACTGCAATGAATCCGAGCACTCCGCCCATGCCATTCTGTATAGAGCTAATCACCGCGTCAGGCGACAGGCCTCCAGCAATCCCGGTCAAAAGAGCAGCAAGCAGTAATGCAGGAAAAGCAGGTATCCTACGGTGCAAGACAAAGAACAAGAGCGCCACGACGCCAGCAATTGCGGCTGATAGAGCGCGGGTTTCCTGTGTCAAATCTAGCATTCCTTGCAACACTCCGCTCCGCCGCCTTACGCATAATCGCCAAGCCGTACTTCATCAATTTTTGATAACGTTGTCATATTGGAATTGCAAATACTACACCAACGCTAGCAGCAATGCGGTATTAGATAGCAATGAACGCCTGTTCTTGCTTTGTGCGTTTGCTACCTAATACCGATGAAATGGCGGAGAGGGAGGGATTCGAACCCTCGGAACCCCAAAAGAGCTCAACAGTTTTCGAGACTGCCCCGTTCGACCACTCCGGCACCTCTCCGCAATTCCTCTCTCCGGGCTAATACGCTTTATAGCGGCAGCCATGGACAAGAAGCGCGCCGGTTAGCGCAGGCATTGACACTTGCCAAGCCCTGTCACGCTTATGAAGCTGCGGTTGAGACGCGAAATACGGGTATATCTGCTGACAGCCGGTCATTTAACGCTTGTTTTGCACGTATGAGGCTCCATATTTCTCTCAATGGATCGCGCTCACTTCTTTTCCAGCCAAGCGGGACGCACTATCAATGCGCCGCGCCAAAGCCGCAGCCGCTTTGGAATTGGAGAAGTGGTTCGCCACCGGCATTTTGATTTTCGCGGTGTTGTCTTTGATGTCGACCCGGTCTTCGCCAATAGCGAAGAATGGTATGAATCGATCCCCGAGGAAATTCGTCCGGCGCGCGATCAACCATTTTATCACTTGCTCGCCGAAAACGAGGAATCGAGCTACGTCGCCTATGTCAGTCAGGGTAATCTATTGCCTGACATAGATGGCGGCCCGGTCGATCATCCTACGGTGCCGCAACTGTTTGAACAATTCAAAGATGGCCGGTACCGCATGCGCAGGTCGCTGACCCACTAATTGCAGAGCGGCATTTAGAACTGCATCTTGAGTAGATTAGCTCTTAAGCTTCCAACCGGACCGCAAAACGAAGTAAACCGCAATTGCGATGGCTCCGTTCAAAACCGCCAGCCCTATTGCTGCCATGACGACTTGCCCATCAGTTCCAATATCGCTTTGGCCAAGGAAACCGTACCGGAAGCCGGAAATGACATAAAAGAATGGGTTCGCCCGGCTCACGGCTTGGAATACAGGTGACAAGTTGTCGATCACATAAAACGTGCCGGATAGCAATGAAAGCGGCGCAATTACGAAATTTGAGATCGCCGCATTGTGATCGAATTTCTCGGCCCAAATCGACGTCGCAAGGCCCAGTAAGGCAAGCAGTACGCTGCCCATCAATCCAAACCAGATCACTGCCCAAACATGCGTCATGACCAGCGAGACGTCTGGCCACAAGACCATCGCCAATGCCACCGTGCACCCAACCGCTATCGCGCGGGTCACTGCCGCAGCGACAATCCCGCCCATCAGCTCACCGGAAGAAAGTGGCGGCATTAGCAAATCGATGATTGTCCCTTGGATTTTACCTGACAGCAGCGAAAAGGACGAATTGGCAAAGGCATTCTGCATCATTCCCATCACAATTAAGCCCGGAGCGACGAAGCTGGCGAATGGAACATCAAGCACTTCTCGCCCTCCGCGCCCCAAAGCGACGGTGAAGATGATCAAAAACAGCACAGTTGTGACCGCAGGAGCCCAAATCGTCTGAGTCTGGACCTTGAGAAACCGCCGCACTTCCTTCATATAGAGCGCAAGCATCCCTACGCGGTTGACTCCGGTGATCACCGGGACACCGCGCGGGCTGAATTGGGTTTTACCGCCAGAACGTGTTTGCGCAGCAATAGTCTGTGCATTTTGTTTTGCTGAAAGCTCGTCTGTCATGGAGTGGGCGACTACGGCCTATGGCATGATGTGACAAGCTGCCTATCTAGGCAGTTCGTTGGAGCAAAGCACGGTCGACGGCCGAACGGAGAATGATTAGGTATGAGTTGGACTGACGAGCGCATTGGAACACTCAAAAAGATGTGGGAAGGCGGTTCAACCGCAAGCCAAATCGCAGAGGAACTGGGCGGCGTCAGCCGCAACGCGGTGATCGGCAAGGCACATCGGCTTGGCCTGAAATCGCGCCCTTCCCCTGTGAAGGCAAATGAGAAAAAGAAGGCGGCTAAAAAGGTGGCGCCCAAGAGCACTGCTCCACCCAAGAAAGCTGCAGCGCCCGCTGCTGCGAAGCTGGCACCCAAACCTGCTGCACAAGCTCCGGCGAAAACAGATGCGGCCACCGGTTCTAAACCGGCCAGCACTGGAATGGGTGGCAATTCGCAGCCTGTCCCAAATCCAACGCCCAGCCTACCAAAGATTGTTTCAGTTGGCCCTGGTGGATTTTTGCGACAGGGGCCTGGCGATCAACAGGCACCGATCCCGCCTGCGCCGCCTCGCCGCTTGGTACCAGCGAAACCAAGCCCTGAAATCGCCGACAAAACCAGCTTGCTGGATCTATCTGACAAGGTCTGCCGTTGGCCAATGGGCCATCCGGGTGAAGCCGATTTCCATTTCTGCGGAACACCTGTGAATCCCGGCTTTCCTTATTGTGTGGAGCATTGCGGACGGGCGTATCAGGCACAGCTGCCGCGCGGTGCCCGCAGACCGCCACCGCCTCTGCCATTTGGCGGACCGCGAGTTCGTTAATGTAAGCAAGGGCCGCGAGCACCTGATTTGGATTCAATGGCCTAAGGATAATTTAGGAAATGCGACCTTATGGTTAGAAACCATGAGAAAAATCGCATTTCCTGTCTGTGCTTCACTCGCATTAAGTGCGCGCGGGTAATCCGCATTCCTTGGCGTTGAATTCGATGGCATCATTGAGGACCAAGCTAGACTCAACGCCTTTGCCATTGGCTACATGCTTCCAATGGAAGAAGATGGGATGGCGATTGTGGATGCCCGTGCAGAAGGCCGCGGAGTGATCAGGTCCGATTTCCAAGACCGAAACACGGGTAAAACGGCAGAGCCAGGCCGGGTTGCCAACTGTTCCGGATATTGATCGCGCTTGCCTTACCGTTCTCGGCGCAAAGCGGTTAGAGGGCGTGGCGTGAACACATCTCTTTTCGGCTCCATTGCCGCAGTAACCCTTGCAGCTTTGCCTGAACCCGGGCGCGACATAATCAATGCGGCGCTTGCCAGTGGCGGTGAAGACACAGTGCGCGCTATCATCGAATTCACCCGGACCACCAACCCCGATGACGCAGATGAACTCGACACATCCTCGCCGATTATGACTCTGAGCTTGCCACCGCTGCGGCGCTAGCGGCCGCTAGTGAAGAAGCCGTAATACGACGCGCTGGTCTCTTTGAAGACTGGTCAGGAAGCAGTGAATTGAAGGCGTTTAATTCCACAGGTAATACCGATGATACCGGCGTCACGGCGTCGCTTGGCCTGATGCGCGAAGGCATAAACTGGCGTCATAAGTTACGCGCACCTGCCGATTTTCAGCGCACCAACGGTGTAACAACACGCGAACAGTTCCTTGCCGGACATGACGCCAATTTGAAGTTCACAGATCGCCTCCTCGCTTTTGCAGCAGCGCAGCATAACGTGACCGATTTCAGGCTTTCTTCGCACGCTATGCGCTCTCAGGCAGTTTGGGCTATGATATAATAGACACGGAAAACTGACCTTGTCTGGTCAGGCTGACCCTGCATTTCGTCGCACAGAGTTTGTCGATGACAGCAGCACCTTCATTTCTGATACAAGGTTACAGGCCGGATCTCAGGTGATGTCTCGGTTTGGCTATCTTATACCGTGGAGCACGACACCGAACCGCCCTTTGGCGCGGTTCAGACCGATACGTTGAGCAGGATCGCAATAGTCTACGGCTCTTAGAGTTCAACGTTGACGAGGTTCGGCTGTAGCGCAGCTTCAAGTCCGATTGGCCGTCTCCCCGTCTCCACTGCGGTGCGAGGAGCTACAAGTCGCGTAAGCGCGGATGTCGCGTGCTGGATGACGTGCAAAAGCTAAAGGCGCTTTCGCCCAAACCATATCACATGATGCGCGCCCTTATTGTTGGGACGCGAACGGACGTTCCACTCTTCAACATCGAGTCCAGCGTCTTTCATACGCCTACGAAAACCAGGATCAGGTGCGGCAGACCACACCGACACGATTCCGCCGGGTTTGAGCGCATCGCGGGCCTTGGCCATACCGGTGCGCGAATAGATGCGGTTATTGTCCGCGCGGACCATACCGTCAGGGCCATTGTCCACATCCAGCAAGATGGCGTCGAACTTATCACAAGTCCCGTCATTGGCATCGTCGATCAATGCAGCGACGTCGCAGATTTTGAGGTCCAGCCGGGGATCGGAAAAAACTTCTCCGGTCAAATCCACCATTGGGCCCTGCGCCCATTCGATAATTTTGTACGAAATCTCGGCAACCACTGCTTGGGCGCCCTCGCCCATCCGCGCCAACGCGGCACGCAAGGTGAAACCCATGCCATAGCCGCCGATCAATATTCGTGGAGCTTCGACTTCAAGCCGATTAAGCGTCAACTCTGCAAGCTGCTCCTCAGAATAGCGCATACGGGTGCTCATCAACTCATTATGCCCCAGAACGATCATGAAATCGCGGCCGTGGGAATAGAGTTCGAGCGTTTCACCATCTTGAATGGTGACGGTATCGATGAGTTCGCGTTTTAGCATTGGAATCAGGTAACCAGTGTATTGCCGAGAATGAAACGAAAAAGGCCGCCCGGATCGCTCCGAGCGGCCTCTTTCTAAGTTTGGGGTAGGATTATTAATCCTTCAAGAAGTCGGGGAGGCCTGCAGGGCCCGCGCCGCCGCCATTGCCGCCCTTATCGCCGCCCTCACGGCCACCACGGTCGCCGCCGCGACTACGACCGCCGCCGCCACGTGGACCGCGACGGTCCCCGCGATCACCTTTAGGCTTGTTTTCGCGTGGTGGACGTGTGTCCTCCAGCTCTTCGCCAGTTTCCTGATCAACAACACGCATCGACAGGCGGACCTTGCCGCGCTGATCGATTTCGAGAACCTTGACCTTCACTTCTTGGCCTTCCGAAACGACGTCAGCCACTTTCTCAACGCGCTCGTTCTTCATTTCGGAAACGTGGACGAGACCGTCCTTGCCGCCCATGAAGTTCACGAATGCACCAAAATCGACGATGTTCACGACCTTGCCTTCGTAGATCTTGCCCACTTCGGCTTCTTCGGTGATGCCCTCGATCCACTTTTTAGCAGCTGCGATCTCATCAGCATTCGAAGAGCTGATTTTGATCGTACCTTCGTCGTCGATGTCAACCTTCGCACCAGTTTCAGCAACGATCTCACGGATCACCTTGCCACCTGTACCGATAACGTCACGGATCTTCGATTTGTCGATCTGCATGGTTTCGATACGCGGGGCATGTTTGCTGACTTCACCGCGTGAAGCACCCAGTGCTTCGGTCATCTTACCCAGAATGTGCGCACGGCCGGACTTCGCCTGCTCAAGCGCCTGGGTCATGATTTCCTGCGTGATACCGGCAACCTTGATGTCCATCTGAAGGCTCGTGATGCCCTCTTCAGATCCGGCCACCTTAAAGTCCATATCGCCCAGATGATCTTCGTCACCCAGAATGTCTGACAATACTGTGAATTCATCACCTTCAAGGATCAGACCCATCGCAATGCCCGATACCGGACGCTTGAGCGGAACGCCTGCATCCATCATCGAAAGCGAACCTCCACAGACGGTCGCCATCGAAGAAGAGCCGTTGGACTCAGTGATGTCTGACAACATGCGGATTGTGTATGGGAAGTCTTCAACCGACGGCAGCACAGGATGCAGAGCGCGGTATGCAAGCTTACCATGGCCGGTTTCGCGGCGGCTGGTGAAGCCAAAACGCCCCACTTCGCCGACCGAATAAGGCGGAAAGTTATAGTGCAGCATGAAGTTGTTGTACGAGAGGCCTTCCAGCCCGTCGATCATCTGCTCAGCGTCTTTGGTGCCAAGCGTGGTGGTGCAGATCGCCTGCGTTTCACCGCGCGTAAACAGCGCCGAACCGTGTGTGCGTGGGAGTAAGCCGACCATCGCCTCAATCGGGCGAACTTCGTCAGTCTTACGACCATCGATACGCTGACCATCCTTGAGGATAGCTCCGCGCACGATTTCCGATTCCAGCTTCTTGACGACCTTACCTGCCGTCATCTGCGTCTGACCATCTTCGTCGGCATAGGCTTCTTTAGCCTTCGCACGGGCTGCGTTCAGAGCATCGGAACGCTCAGATTTGTCGGTCAGTTTATAGGCTGCGGCAATGTCGTCGCCGACCATGCCGCGAAGCTTATCCTTCATTTCGGTGCTATCGTCTGCCGCGGGCAGATCCCATGGATCCTTAGCCGCTTGTTCAGCCAAATCGATAATCGCGCCGATAACCTTGCGGCTTTCTTCGTGAGCAAACATCACCGCGCCGAGCATGACTTCTTCGGAAAGTTCCTTAGCTTCGGATTCGACCATCATTACTGCGTTTTGAGTCGCAGCAACAACGAGGTCGAGATTTCCATCATCACCAAGAGCGTCTGTGACGGTTGGGTTGAGGACATAATCGCCATCATTGTTGAAACCAACGCGCGCTGCGCCGATTGGGCCCATGAAGGGCAGGCCACTGATTGTTAGGGCGGCCGATGCTGCAATCATCGCAACGATATCAGGTTCAGTTTCACCATCATAAGATAGGACTTGGCAAATCACGTTGATTTCGTTGTAGAAACCTTCGGGGAAGAGCGGGCGGCAAGGGCGGTCAATTAGACGCGAAGTTAGCGTCTCCTTTTCCGTTGCGCGGCCTTCGCGCTTGAAGAAGCCGCCGGGAATCCGGCCTGCTGCTGAGAATTTTTCTTGATAGTGCACGGTGAGCGGGAAGAAATCCTGGCCCTCGCGCACAGATTTGGCGGCAGTCACAGCGCAAAGCACCACGGTTTCGCCATAAGTGGCCAGAACAGCGCCGTCGGCTTGACGTGCGATTTGACCTGTTTCCAAAGTGAGGGTTTTTCCGCCCCACTCCAGCGATACGGTTTTCTTGTCGAACATTTATTTTCCTTTTGAACCCGCGCCGCCACATTGCGTGCACGGGGCCTACATTGTCCGGGTATTCCGTCCCGGTCCGGTGCGGGGCCTTTATATGCCCCTGATGCCATTGGCCGAATGCCAAAAGCGCCAAATGCGAAAAAGGCGACCCGTATGAGCCGCCCTTCTCGAAACTCTTACTTGCGAAGACCCAGTTTCTGGATCAGCGCATTATACCGCTCAACATCCTTTTTCTTAAGGTATGCGAGCAGATTGCGACGTTTATTGACCATCATCAGAAGGCCGCGGCGCGAATGGTTATCTTTATGGTTGCCCTTAAAGTGATCGGTTAGATTGCGGATACGCTGCGTAAGGATCGCGACCTGAACTTCAGGGCTGCCCGTATCGCCATCGGCACGAGCATTGTCTTTGATGATTTGGGCTTTTTCTTCGGGTGATACCGACATGATATTCTCTTTCTACTCAGCGACATCTGGAAGGTTAAAACCCCGTAGGATTTTCGTCACACCATCCGAAATTTCCACCAGCGCCACCGGAACATTGTCCAGCATCGCACAATAGAGCCCGGATGGTTGGGGCAATTCAGACAGGACCCGGCCCTGGCGGACCGCCTGCGCGTCTGTCTGATTGAGGGAAAGGGCCGGGATGTCGTCCAGCCCCGCCTCTAACGGCAGGAGGAGGTCATTCAATGGCGCGCCACTACCGATTCCGTTGAGTTTGTCCAGCGAAATCGCGTGTTTTCGCAAGAATGGCCCCGCCTTCGTCCGCCGCAAATAAGTGACATGCCCACATGCTCCAAGAGCCCGCGCGATGTCGCGAGCAAGAGAACGAATATAGGTTCCCTTGGAAACATGAGCGATCAGGGTAACTTCACCCTCTTGTGCAGGGCCATTTGAGACGGTCAGCGAGTGGATTGTGATTGGACGCTTCTTGAGCTCCACCGCCTCCCCCGCCCGCGCAAGAGCATAGGCTCGCTTGCCGTCTACCTTCAGAGCTGAATAGGCTGGAGGCACCTGCTCTATCGGTCCTGTGAATTGCGGTAATGCAGCTTTGACTTGGTCAAGCGACGGGCGCGCAGGATTGCTGTCGATTACAGTACCCTCCGTATCAAGTGTGTCCGTCTCTGCCCCAAATGCGATCGTAAATTCGTAAATCTTGCTAGCATCTAGCATCCGTCCGGCAAGTTTAGTCGCCTCTCCCAAAGCGATCGGCAACACCCCTTCAGCCAGTGGGTCGAGCGTTCCTCCATGCCCGACTTTGAGCTTGCCATAGCCGCCTTCACGCAGGTTCCGTTTTACCGCCGCCACGGCCTGCGTCGAACCGAGCCCGCGTGGCTTATCGAGGATCAACCAACCATGGGGTGCGGGTTTTTTGGCGTCAGGCATCCCAGCCCTCTAGCCAAACGCTCAACAAATCGCCACTCATCCACACCACAATGCAGAACGATTACGACATTCTCATCATCGGCGGCGGCATCAACGGTGCTGGTATTGCACGCGATGCGGCCGGCCGAGGCCTGAAAGTGTGCCTGGCTGAAAAGGATGACCTCGCTCAGCACACATCCAGTTCCTCGACCAAACTGGTCCATGGCGGCCTGCGCTATCTTGAGCATTTCGAATTCCGTTTGGTACGTGAAAGCCTGATCGAGCGCGAACGACTGCTATCATTAGCTCCGCATATCATCTGGCCAATGCGTTTTGTTCTGCCGCATGACAAAGGCCTCCGCCCCAAATGGATGTTGCGGCTTGGCCTGTTTCTTTATGACAATTTGGGCGGTCGGAAATTATTGCCTGGTACGAAAGAAGTGAACCTGCGCGAAGTTCCGCATGCGGCAGTGCTCAAAGACCGTCTGACACACGGGTTTGAGTATTCCGATTGCTGGGTCGAAGATTCTCGCCTTGTCGTGCTCAATTGCATGGACGCAAAAGAACGTGGCGCAGACATCCGCACGCGCACCGAATGCATAGCACTCGACCGACGCAAAGATGTGTGGGTCGCCAATTTACGCGATCAGGATGGCAAGGAAGAGCGCATCATCGCACGCAATGTTGTCAACGCAGCAGGCCCGTGGGTCGATAAGGTGCTGGGCCGCGCGCTTCCGGGTGAGCCGCATGAGAACCTGCGCCTAGTCAAAGGCAGCCATCTGATCTTCCCGCGGCTGTTTAAAGGCGACCATTGCTACATTTTCCAAAACCGTGACGACCGGATCATCTTTGCGATCCCCTATGAACGCGATTTCACCTTGGTCGGAACCACAGACCAATTATTCAAAGGTGACCCGGCAGGCATTGATATCAGCCCAGAAGAAGCGACCTATATTTGCGACGCCGCGAACGAGTATCTTCGCACGGATATTTCGCCTGAACAGGCCATCGCAAGCTATGCAGGTGTGCGGCCTTTGTATGAAAACAACGCGGCGTCCAACTCAACCGTGACGCGCGATTACCAGTTCGAATTAGACAAGGGCGAAGACGGACCAAAGAACGGCACCGCGCCTACTATGCTCTCAATTTTTGGGGGCAAGCTGACCACATTTCGTAAACTTGCCGAACATGCACTTGAAAAGCTTGATATTCATGGATCTGCGTGGACCGCAGAAGTGGCGCTACCCGGCGGCGATATGCCGGTTCAGGAATTTGGTAATCGTCTTGCCCAATTGCAGATGCAGCATGATTGGTTCCCGTCCGATGGCATGCACCGGCTGTTCAGAGCCTATGGCACGCGGGTCGATACCATTTTCAAGGGCGCGACGAGCCTCGATGATCTCGGTGCGCATATGGGCGGTGACTTGTATGAGGCAGAACTGAAATATCTGGTGCGACACGAATTTGCCTGCACAGCCGATGATGTGCTGAAACGCCGATCAAAACTGTACCTACATCTCGCCTTAGAAGAACAGGCCTTAGTCGCGCAGTGGTTTGAAAACACTGACCTGACCGCCATCGCCTCTGGCGATTAAGTCGTCAGAAACAGCTGAGCGATCGCATCTGCAATACTGAGATACATCAACAATGCCGCTTCGACGAGCGGCAGCACAGTGACCTCCAACCAACCAGTCCCGAAAATCCAACTATAGCCAATCACGCCCAAGATTAGAACCATCCCAAACCGTTGGAGTCGTTCCCAATGGAACCGCAGCTTATCTGGCAGAAGTCCGCCGACAATGTGCGATCCGTCAAACGGCGGAATCGGCAGTAAATTGAATAACCCAAGAAAAATATTGATTAGCAAGAACATCGTCATCGCTGTGTAGAACAGGTTTTCCTCACCAACTGACGGCATCCCGAAAATCGCCGTACCGACGCCAAGCACCACCGCGCCAATTCCGGCCAAGATGAAGTTGATGCCCGGTCCTGCTGCGGCAACAGCCATCATCCCAAAACGGGGGTTTCTCAGACGGTATTTACTCACCGGCACAGGCTTTGCCCAACCAAAAGCAGGAGCTCCTGCAAGCAGGAGGGCGCCCGGAACCAGCAAAGTTCCAATAGGATCAACATGTTTGATCGGGTTGAAGGTCAACCGGCCGCGCTCACTGGCCGTGGGGTCACCCAAAGCCTTTGCCATCAATCCATGTGCAACTTCGTGAAAAACGATCGCGATGATCAAACATGGGATTAGGATTAAAGCTAACGTTAGTGTGTCGAGCATTGTGCCCATATGGGGATGCAAAGCGCAGAGGCTAGACTAGCCCCTTAACGCCGTGCTGAAATGTTTGCGACACAGAGCCAAATAGCGATCATTGCCACCAATTTCGGTTTGCTCACCTTCTTTGATCGCATTGCCATCCTCGCCAACACGCAGGTTCATCGTTGCCTTTCGCCCGCAATGGCAAACTGCTTTTAATTCAACCAGCGCATCGGCAATTCCCAATAGGACAGCTGATCCTGAGAACAGCGCGCCCTGAAAATCAGTTCGCAGGCCATAGCAAAGAACCGGAATGCCAAGTTCGTCTGATACCGCAGCCAATTGCCAGACCTGTGCCTCCGTCAAAAACTGTGCCTCGTCAATGAGCACGCAATCAAGCGCGCTATGTTTGTGTGCCTTTCCAATTTCGCTCAGCAAGTCGGTATCAGCCCTGTAAAGATGCGCACCTTGCTCCAATCCAATCCGACTGCGCACCATGCCTTCGCTGCGCGTATCCAGTTCTGCGGTCCACAGCATCGTCGCCATTCCGCGTTCACGATAATTGAAGTCCGCCTGCAACAGCGAAGATGACTTCCCCGCATTCATGCTGGAATAATAGAAATAGAGCTTTGCCATGGAGGTGATCCTACGCATTTGGGTGCAGAAATTGGAAGACCAACCACCTCGATGGCCTGTTGATTAATCTCTGTGACAGCAGCCTTACGCAATGCTAGCGATTGGACTTTATGAATTCAGATGACGGGGATCTGCGCATGGCATCGGCTGCACCAGAAGCAAACCAGAGCGAGAGTATGACTGGCTTTCTTGGCTGGATCGAACGGGGTGGGAATAAATTGCCCGACCCCGTCTTTCTGTTTTTTTACCTTATCCTTGCGCTGGTCATCATATCGGTCATCGCCACTATGGCAGGAGTTTCTGCCCTTCACCCGACATCGATTGACGAATCAACGGGTTCCCCGCTCCAGATCGACGCAGTCAGCCTGTTATCAGCTGATAATATCCAGCGGTTATGGGTTGAAATGCCCAAAACGTTCACGCACTTTCACCCGCTGGGCTATGTGCTGGTCGTGATGCTCGGGGCTGGTGTTGCTGAACGTTCCGGCTTTTTCGCAGCTGGAATGGCCAGTGCAGTTAAGGGCGCACCAAATGCGCTTTTGACGCCAGTCGTGGCACTTGTCGCAATGATTGGGAACCACGCAGCAGATGCAGGCTATGTTGTGCTGATCCCGCTGGCGGGCATCCTGTTCGCCGCCGCTGGACGTCATCCGTTAGCAGGCATCGCGGCAGCATTTGCGGGCGTGTCAGGCGGATTCTCCGCAAACATCTCACCGGGCCAGTTGGACGCTCTGTTGTTCGGAATTACCGAAGAAGCCGTCGCAGCAAGTGCCCTTGACCCATCGTGGACTGCAAACCTTGCAGGCAATTGGTATTTCATCGTCGCAATGACGGTTATTTACCTACCGATCATTTGGTATGTCACTGACCGCGTGATCGAACCGCGTCTTGGGGCTTGGACCGGCGGCACGTCCGCTGGCGCTGGTTCCGATGATGCATCTCCTGACCCTACGAAGGATCAAGAGGCTCTCGCTGCAAAAGGCCTGCGGCATGCCGGGTTGGCTGCACTGTTTGTTGTCGGCCTGTGGCTACTGATGGTGTTTGCTCCAGGAACTCCTCTAGTCAACGAAGCGGCCTGTGACGGATTACCCGCTGCCGATTGCTCAATACACAGCGAGTTAAAGCCACTCTACCAATCTCTGGTTGCAGCGTTCTTCATACTCTTCCTGCTGGCAGGTTGGGCCTATGGTCGTGCGACTGGTTCCATCAATAATCATCGCGATTTGGTGAATATGATGGCCGAATCAATGAAGGACATGGGCTATTACCTAGTATTGGCTTTCGCCGCTGCGCATTTCGTGGCGATGTTCGGTTGGTCAAATCTCGGTCTGATTTCTGCTGTGCATGGTGCGGCGGCGATCCAATCGACGGGACTGCCCCTTCCGCTCGTCATCGGGCTGATGGTGCTGTTTGCAGCTCTGCTGAACCTGTTCGTTGGTTCAGCGAGTGCGAAATGGGCATTGCTAGCCCCCATCCTCGTGCCAATGTTGATGTTGCTTGGAATTAGCCCAGAGGGAGCCACAGCCGCGTATCGTGTGGGCGACAGCGCAACTAATATCATCACACCTCTGATGGTCTATTTTCCACTCATTCTAGTGTTTGCGCAGCGCTGGCAGCCAAGTTTTGGACTAGGGAGTCTGACGGCGATCATGCTGCCTTATTCGGTATGGCTGCTGATATCGGGGACATTGCTGATCGTGCTCTGGTTTTACCTTGGCATTCCACTCGGTCCGGATGCTCCGGTAGAGTATCTGCTCCCTGGCGGAAGCGGATAGCTAACCAAAGCCCTAGGTCGGTTCAGCTTACGAGCAGGTCCACTGCTTTAGAAGATATGTTCAAGGTAACGCTTGCCCCTTTTCGGCGGAGGACTTGAGCAGAGAGAATTGAAATTCTATGAGGCAAATCACTCGGCTGGTCCTGCTGTGGCTGTTGGCAATCACACTACCCGTTGGCGTCGGTGCGCAATCAGATGCGCCGCTCAACTATAGGCTTGATGCCAGCGCCAGCGATGTGTCTGCTCGCGTTCCCTTTTTCGGTCTCTCTAGCAAGACTGCACGCTTTCCTCGGATGGAGGGCTCCGTCACCATCGTTCCCGGCGCGCCTGAGCGCGCGGCAATAGACGTGACCTTCGACGCGGTTGCCCTCGAAGCACCAGATCAGACAACTTTGAATCGATTGCGGGGAGAGAGGTTCTTTTGGGTCGAGCGCTATCCTACAATTCGCTTTATTGGCCGTTCGATCAATTTGTCCTCCCCCACTCGCGGGACTGTGACGGGAGAGCTAACAGCACGCGGAGTAACGCGTACAGAAGTGCTCGACGTCACCTTCGCCCGCGATCCCAACGTATCACGCGGACGCGCTGTGACTTTCGCAGGGGAAATGACTATCGACCGTCGTGAATATGGGATGCGCAGCTATCAGCTAATTGTTGGTAACAAGGTCGATATCCGCCTGAATGCACGGCTTGTACCGCGTTAAATCGGCGCCTTATTCTTCGCCCTCTTCCAAACCGCCTTCTAAGTCGTCATCCAAATCTCTAGCGACCTTTGGGTCACGCAGCAGTTCTTCAATCCGATCTGCTTCGGCAAAACTCTCATCCTTGCGGAACTTCATCTTAGGAGCGAATTTCAGACCCAAACGCTTGGCGACTTCGCGCTGAAAGAATGCAGTATTTAGGCGCAGCGCCTTCACCACTGCATCTTCCTCAGCGTCCAATAGCGGCTTCACATATGCGGTTGCGTTGCGCAGATCGGGTGTCATGCGCACCTCGGTGACTGCGATGTTTGACGCACTTAGCACTTCGTCATGCACCTCTTGCCGCGCGAGCAATTCGGACAGGATATGACGTACCCGTTCGCCCACTTTCAGGACGCGGACTGACTGCTGTTCAGAGGTTGATTCCTGTTTGTACGCCATTGCAGCTTCCCTTTCTTAGGCCATCTTCGACAGGATGTTTTTGAGAGAGTTCATATTACGCGCTGTCCCCTTGCAGCCAAGTTTGCGTTCCAGAAACTTACTGGAAAGATCCGAGACGCCAACACCGTGTACATAGTCGAGAAACAGCACGCGATCACCCAATGCCAACCGTTCACTACCGCTGTCGCTGTGCTGTTCAAGCAGTGCGTCAAAGCGCGATTGTTCTGGTTGCTCACTTAAGAAAATAGAATGCACCATCTTGTCAGAACCATGTTCTGGCCCAGTGCCTTGGAATGGATTATCGTCCACCGCAGCGGTAACTTCGGTTTTTGTACGGACCATCGCGCAGCTCTTAAAACCGAACCGCTCGACTAAGATACTTTCAAGCTTTGCTTCCAATTTCGCGGGGCTGCGACGGTCTGACAGAATCACATTACCGCTCGCCGCGACGGTCTCGACGTCGGCCATCCCCTCTTCAGCAAACGCCGATTTCAGGTCGGTCATCTTGATCCGGTTACCGCCAATATTGATGCTGCCCAGCAGCGCCAGATAGCGCGGCATCATACCATTCCAGTGGTAACTGCTGACGGACGCGGTGTGGGCAATGCGGTGGACGTGGCACGCGCCATCAACTTTCCCTCCTCGGAGTAGAGTTCGCCTTCAAGAAAAATGACCTTGCGGCCGGATTTCACCACTCTGCCCTTACCAATTAGCGGACCTTCGGGGATCAGCCGGATCAGGCTCATGGATATTTCAAGATTGAGCGGCGCCATCTCACCCCAAGTTGCGGCGACATAAGCATAACCCATCACATCATCCAGATAGCCCGCGACCAACCCACCCTGAACGCCGCCGCGCCAAGTCGTCATCTCACGCTTGACCGTGAAACGCATGGTCGCGGTTTGAGTCTCTGCGTCATAATCGGCGAATTCAGAACCGAGCAGTGAAGTATGCGGGCTTTCGCCCGCATCTTCAGGATAATAGGCGTCACCGCTCACATCGAAACTCCGTTTCTGGGTTTAATACTCCAGTGTCCGTTCGCGTTCCTCGACTTCGAAGACTTCTAAACTATCGCCCGGTTGAATATCGTTCGTGTCTTCCAGAACCACGCCGCATTCGAGACCAGAGCGAATTTCATCCACGTCGTCCTTGAAACGCCGCAACGAAGCGATTGTCGTTGCCGAGACAATAACATCTTCGCGGGTAAGACGTGCGAACAGTCCCTTGCGAATAACGCCATCGGTGACGAGCAGACCCGCTGCTTTATCCCTCTTGCCCGACTTGAACACCTCCTTGACGTCCGCACGGCCAACCACGGTTTCGATCCGTTCTGGACCAAGCTCGCCGGCCATTTCCTTCGCGACTTCAGCAGTTAGGTGGTAGATTACATCGTAATACATCATGCGCACGTTATCGCGCTTCACAAGCTCGCGCGCCTTGGCATTTGGACGCACATTGAAACCAATGATCGGGGCATTCGATGCCGCCGCCAATGTCACATCACTTTCTGTAATCGCGCCGACACCGGCATGCAGAACCCGAACTTTGATATCGTCGGTTGAGATATTGTGGAGCGCGGTAACGATCGCTTCGACCGATCCCTGCACATCCGCCTTCACCAATACCGGCCATTCGATAAGATCGGACGCCATATTGTTGAACATCGTATCGAAACTGGTCGGAGCCAGAGCGGTTCGTTGTTCAGTCGCTTTTTCCTGACGGTATTGTGCGACTTCGCGGGCGCGTTGCTCATTCTCAACGACAGTCAATTGATCGCCAGCCGATGGCACACCGCCGAGACCAAGAACCTCAACCGGCATGGATGGCCCGGCTTCCTTGATCTGCTTGCCTGCGTCGTTGATAATTGCCCGCACTCGGCCGCTTTTTGTGCCGACAACAAAGGTATCGCCCCGTTTCAAAGTACCGCGTGTGATGATGACGGTTGCGACAGGACCGCGGCCTTTATCAAGCTGCGCTTCGATCACGGTCGCATCCGCATCGCGGTCTGGACGTGCCTTTAACTCGAGCAGCTCTGCCTGATTGGTGATCGCTTCGACCAACTCATCAAGCCCTGTGCCCTTGATCGCGGAAATTTCCACGTCCTGCACTTCGCCTGAGAGCTTTTCGACAATCACTTCATGTTCGAGCAGGCGATTGCGGATATTGTCCGGGTTTGCCTCTGGCTTATCCATCTTATTGATCGCGACGATCATCGGGACACCAGCAGCCTTAGTGTGTTTGATAGCCTCAATCGTCTGCGGCATGATGCCGTCATCGGCTGCCACAACCAGAACCACAATATCAGTCACATTCGCGCCGCGCTGACGCATTTCGGTGAATGCAGCGTGGCCCGGTGTATCGAGGAATGTGATCGTCTGCTTGTTCTTTGCAGTGATCTGATAACTGCCGATATGTTGAGTGATGCCGCCAGCTTCACCCTTGGTCACATTGGCACCGCGCAGCGCATCGAGGAGCGAAGTTTTACCATGATCGACATGGCCCATGATCGTTACGACCGGAGGACGTGTTTTCAGGGTTTCTTCTGGATCGACATCTTCCTCGGTGGAAATATCGACATCCGCTTCGGAGACTTTCTGGATATTATGGCCGAATTGTTCGACCAGCAGCTCAGCTGTGTCCTGATCGATGGTCTGGTTGACCGTGACCATCATGTCGAGATTGAACAGCTCTTTGACAAGATCTGCGCCTTTTTCGCCCATACGCTTTGCCAGTTCGCCAACCGTGATCGCCTCTGGGACGGTAACGTCACGCACTTGCTTTTCACGTGGCTTCGACGAACCGCCGCCCTGCATACGACGTTCTTTTTCACGAGCGCGCTTGAGCGCGGCTAGGCTGCGCGCTCGACGACCTTCATCCTCGTTCAGCGCCTTACTGACAGTAAGCTTACCCGAACGACGTTTGTCTTTGCCGCCGTCAGAGGAAGGTCCGCCCTTCTCATCCTTTTTCTTTTTCTTTTCAGGACGCTTGGGTTCAGGCCGTGCAACCGGAGTGAATTTGCGTGCCGCAGGCGTGGGGCTACCCTTTGCCGCTGGCTTTTCATCAACAGGTGCTTCAACTTCGCTCGCAGCCGCTTCCGCCTCAGCAGCTGCCTTGGCTTCTTCCTTAGCGAGTTTTTCAGCCTCCTCTTGAGCCTTCTTCTCTTGAGCGCGATTGTCTTCGGCGCGCTTCTTTTCGCTTTCGGCTTTTTGCTTCGCCTTCTGATCATCGCGCTTACGTGCTTCCTGAGCAACGTTCAGGCGACCTTCCTCGGCCTCTCGCTGGAGCCGAGCGACGCGTTCCTGCGGAGTTTCGCCAGCTGGCGCTTTGGGAGCGGGCTTGGCCGCAGGCTTCTTCGCTACGGGAGCAGGAGCGGGTTCCGCGACCGGCTCTGCAACTGCTGGCGCTGGAGCTGGCTCAGGTGCAGCCTCAGGAGTGGGCGTTTCGCCCGGTTTCAAGAGCTTACGGCGCCGCTTCACCTCAACCGCAACCTTATTGGTGCGGCCGTGGCTAAAGGTCTGCTTGACCTCCCCAGCATCGACCGGCCGTTTAAGGCCAAGTGGTTTACGGGCGGGTTTTTCTGTATCGTCGCTCATCTAGCTCGTCAGTCCTTCAAAAATTCTCTGTCGCCGCGCAGGAGAATTCCCATCGCGCATAATCTAATTGGTCAGGGCCCCTAGTCGGGAGGATCACTCCCTAAGAAACGCGACAAGCGTGTAATCGCCTGTCCAACCCGGTCCGATGCGCGCGAACTACTCCTCCGCCCATCATTCATTGCCGAGACGCCCAAGTGGACGACATTTTCGCGGCCCAATGCCACAGACAGCGCCGTGCGGTCCAGTGGCAAGACGATTCCGCGCATCCCCGAACCTTCTGCATCGCTGCCCACTCGCCATGCTTGATCGAGCTTTTTGCGTCCGTCTTCGCTGCTATCGATAGCGTGTAGCAGCAGCGCAATCCGGCCCGTGCGTGCTTGTTCTTCGATGCGACTGGAGCCGAGTACGATATTTCCGCCGCGCATTTCCAAGCCCAAACGGTCGGTCAAGTTTCTGACAAGCGCGGTTTCGACCTGCTGCGACAATTCATCGCTGTAGGAAAGAACCAACCCATCTGGTCCACCTCTAAATGCACGCATCAAGGCCCGTTTTAGATGACCATCCGCGATTGCGCTTTCAAGCGAAGCCCGATCCAGTGCAATCCACGCACCTCGCCCCGGAGCCTTTGCGTTGGGGTCCGGCAGCACATCACCTGTCGGAGAGACTGCAAGCCGGATTAACTCCTCGCGCGGAAAAACAACTCCAGATAAAACACAGCGCCGCTCGCTCTCGGACTCATTAGCAGAGATCCGCGAGTTGGGCGCGTCAGCGATGTCGGACGTCAGGCTCTCATTTGGTGGAGTCCGCATCAGCGGCCTCCTGAGTCTCGGGTTCGGAAGCAGCAGCCGACGCATCCGGCTCCTCATCTTCAAACCAGTGTGCCCGGGCAGCCATGATGATCTCATTGCCCTGCTCTTCGCTCAGGCCGTAATCGCCCAGCACGCCGCCTTTGTCCTGTTCACGCTGAGGACGGCGCAGCGGTGGGCCATCAGGCGAGTTGTTACGGCGGCGCGGCGCCTCACGCTTTTTGGCGATCAATTCGTCTGTGGCCAGGTCGGCCAAGTCATCGAGCGTCTTAATTCCGGCTTTACCAAGCGTGACCAGCATCGCTTCAGAAAGATGCGGAATCTCGGCAATAGCATCTTCTACCCCAAGCTCCCGACGGGCGACACGGAATGTCTCTTCCTGCCGGTCTAGCGCTTCAATGGCGCGGCTTTGCAGCTCCGCACCCAATTCTTCGTCAAAGCCTTCGATCGCAGCAAGTTCGGAATTGTCGACATAGGCGACCTCTTCCAGCACCGCGAAACCTTCAGCCACAAGCAATTGTGACAAAGTTTCGTCAACGTCGAGTTCCTCTTCGAACATCTTCGAACGTTCGGCGAATTCCTTGGTCCGTTTTTCGGAAGCCTCTTCCTCGGTCATGATATCGATCTGGTGACCAGTAAGCTGACTCGCGAGGCGCACATTTTGGCCGCGACGACCGATCGCGAGGCTGAGCTGATCGTCAGGAACCACAACTTCGATCCGGCCCTCTTCTTCATCAAGAACAACCCGGGCGACCGTTGCTGGCTGAAGCGCATTCACAACAAAGGTCGCGATGTCATCTGACCATGGGATGATGTCGATCTTTTCGCCCTGCAATTCTTGAACGACGGCCTGAACGCGGCTGCCCTTCATACCTACACAAGCGCCAACTGGGTCGATGCTGCTGTCATGGCTAATGACGCCAATCTTGGCGCGTGAACCTGGATCGCGAGCAGCGGCCTTAATCTCAATAATACCGTCATAAATTTCAGGGACTTCCTGTGCGAACAGCTTACGCATGAAGTCAGGCGCGGCGCGGCTCAAGAAAATCTGCGGTCCGCGATTGTTCCGCTCAACTTTGGTAATGAGCGCACGAACGCGTTCATTGGTCCGAGCAGCTTCGCGCGGGATCTGTTGATCACGGCGAATAACACCTTCTGCACGGCCCAGATTCACGATCACATGGCCGAATTCGACCGACTTGATAACGCCGGTAATAATTTCACCGCCACGATCCTTAAATTCTTCAAACTGACGTTCGCGCTCTGCATCGCGGACCTTTTGAAAGATCACCTGCTTGGCGCTCTGTGCATCGATCCGGCCCAAATCGACCGGAGGCAACGGGTCAACGATAAAGTCGCCAACCGATGCGCCTTCTTGCAGCTTTTCAGCTGCCTTCAAGTCAACCTGTTTGAAGTAGTCTTCAACTTCCTCAACCACTTCAACAACCCGCCACAGCGTCAGATCACCGGTTACGGAATCGAGCTTCGCACGGATATCGTTTTCAGCACCGTAGCGGTTACGCGCGGATTTCTGGATCGCTTCTTCCATCGCCTCGATGACGATCGATTCATCAATCATCTTTTCCGATGCTACGGACTTCGCAATTGCGAGCAGTTCTGCCTTGTTAGCGGAAATGGCACTGGCCATCAGTTGTCTGCCTTTTCTTTTGATTCAGAGTTTTCTGTGTCTTCGGATACTTCATCGGCACCAGTGGTGTCGATCGGTTTGGTAGCGGCGATCAATGCGTCAGAAAGGACCAGTTTTGCCGCATGAACTTGATCACGTGGTAATGTGACATCGCCAGCCTTTGGATCATTGATCAAGATCATACCATCAGCAATGCCGCCAAGATCGCCCTTATAGATACGCTGACCATCAAAAGTCTTCTTCATCACGACCCGCGCGATGTGCCCTGCCCAATTGGTAAAGTCTTTTTGGCGCGTAAGCGGACGATCAATTCCAGGTGATGACACCTCAAGGTGATATGCGCCTTCGATCAGCATTTCGCCGGCCTCTTCGCGCTCTTCCATCATTTCAGAAATGCGGCGCGATAGCTCAGCACATTGCTCAATCACAAGCTGTCCCGTCGCCGGGTCCTCAGCCATAATTTGCAAAGCTTCTCCGCCATCACCAGCCTCGGATGGCATCATCTTGACGCGCACCAAATCAAACCCAAGCGCAGAAGCCTCAGGTTCGATCAATTCGGTCAAGCGTGCGATATCGCTCATGCAGTCCTTCTAAATGTCTAATATGACATCGGAATTGACACGGGCTGGAGGTGCCGGCCCCGTCGGCGCCAGCCCCTTCAAAGTGTCGACGATGTCGGGATTGGCTTGCAACTAGGCCCGACTAGGTCGTTTGGCAAGCCTTCTAAGAAGGTTATTCTTGGACGCAGTGGTGCAAGCGTGACGGTGGCAAGCAATTATGAACCGTCGACCCAAGCACGCACCTCTTGCCGCAATGTGCGATTTTCATGATCTTCCAATGAAACCGCATATTGCCGCATCGCAAGTACGTCTGCGTCGGTGAGCGGAGTATCAAATTTTAGCCCATTAACTCCACCATTCGGCCCAACGTCGCACCTCACGACCGTTCCGAATTGATCCACACCAGCGATTTTTAAGACCGCGCCTTCATTTTTCCCCAATGGCTTTTGCAGCCCAATTTGAGCGCCGCTCCGAGATATATCCACGAGGATGCAGCGACGAGTATCATACAACGTGACCAAACGCGCGGGCACAGAAAGACGCAATCGTGCAGCGCTGCGACGGCCGACTAGGTTGTCGCAAACCCTTTCAGGCCATTCGTTATCAGTTGCAGGAGAGGTTCGCATCGCAGCGCGAGCGTACTGCAACAGCCTAAATCAGCTGCAAAATGGACCGTAGGGGTTTCTTGCTAATCCTAGCTCTCTCAAAAATAGTCCATTCCGCATAAGGTGCACTATCACCTTGATCGTTAGCGATGGCCTATATTCACGGCTTCAGTCCAATTGCGTACAGTCTCTTGCAGTTTTTCCAGTTCAAGGCTCAGGGAACCGTTGATTGCAATCAGCAATCCAACGTACGAAAGGTTGGTTACGATACAATTGTGGTTGCTCTGGACACCTAAGAATTTGCCGGGAAGGCTCAGCGCCATTCGAGGTACAAGACGCCGCCCGCTTTTGAGTTCATCACTCACCAATTGAATGAACTCCGCCCTGCATCAATTGGTTTGTTCGCCCCAGTCGCCGTCCTTTTCGCTCTCGTCGTTGCCCTGATAGTCAGAAAACGGATCTTCAGCGAAACGGCTTCCGGTACTAGGTGATCTGCCTCCACGCTGCGGCGGGGATGAATTGTTAGAATCCTGCCGAGCGTATTCTTCATCAAGAGCTTGATCGACTGCATAGGAACCTACTCCAACAAGGCCCACGCAACCCACAACAGACAGCAGTGCCAACGCACCGCAACCTGCGAGTACAGTTTTGACAATCTCCATAAACTTTACCCTCCGCCCTTGATCTGGTTCGAACAAGGAGGCTGTAACAGAGCGAGGGTAAACAAGGCGTTAGGTGCAAGCGACAAACGAACAATTCGGTCGAAAATTCTAAAGCCGCCGAAGGAGCGCGATTACTCGCCTTCTTCCATTAGACCGTGCTTCTTAATTGCATGACGCAGCTGGTCGTAACTCAGACCCAACGCTTTCGCGGTTTGTCGTTGGTTCCAGCGGTGCCTACCCAAAGCATGTTCAACGATTGCGCGTTCATGCGAATCGACTGCTGAACGCAAATCGTCGACTGCCTCAAAGTCGACACTAGGCGAAGGCAAAAGATGTTGCGAAGTCCCGTCAGAGATAGACGGAATTACATTGGAATTTCCGCTGCTCTCATTCCTACGATGGGGTGGTGCTTTGGGCTTCCATGGACTGTCGAAAGGGTCAAATTGAGCGTGCGAGATCGGTGTTTCAGGGTCGTCCCAGCGATAAACCGCCCGCTCAACCACATTGCGCAGCTCCCGCACATTGCCTGGCCAAGCATACTCTTCCATCTGGGCCATCACGTGCGGGGCAAAGCCAGGCCAACTATGCCAATCCAACTCTGCCGCCATTCGCCGCGCGAAATGTTCCGCCAACACACCGACATCACCTTCACGCACGCGCAATGGCGGCAGAGTGATGACTTCAAAACTAAGCCGGTCGAGTAGATCGGCACGAAACTCACCCGAAGCTGCGAGTGCAGGTAGATCATCATTGGTTGCCGCCACGATCCGCACATCGACACGGATCGGGCGCGAGGCACCGATACGCGTCACTTCGCCGTATTCGACGGCCCTAAGCAGCCTTTCCTGCGCACCCATCGAGAGTGTTCCCAGTTCATCGAGAAACAGAGTCCCCTGGTCGGCCTCTTCAAACCTTCCAACCCGCGTCTTAGTAGCGCCAGTAAAAGCACCCGCCTCATGACCGAACAGTTCAGCCTCGATCAGCGTTTCTGGAAGCGCAGCGCAGTTCATTGTCACCAATGGCTCGCCCCAACGGGATGAGAGGCGATGAAGGCGTTCCGCAATCAGTTCTTTGCCTGTACCGCGTTCACCAATAACAAGCACAGGTCGGCTCATGGGAGCAGCACGGCTGGCACGTTCGACCGCATCCAAGAAGGCTCCAGATTGGCCAATGAACTGATTTTCACGCTCCATGACTGATATATAGTGAAATTTCCCAATGGTTGGCAATAGAAACCAACATGGTGGTTGCTCAGTGATGAGAAAATGGCAGTTTTCAGGGATTTTTTCGGTTTGGCACACTGGTTGCTAACACTTAGCAACAGTTTGAACCAACAATTTTTGGCACACCTTCGGGAGACCTAGACCATGTACGATCGAACCTTCTTTAGCACTAGACTCGGTAAAGCTTCGCTTGCCAGCATCGCTGCAATGACAGCAATGATCGCTCTGACAAGTCAGATGGGCATGGTTGCTAATGATGCTGCGTTTGCCCAGCCACAGAGCCGATCCACAACGCTGATCGAGCTGGCTTGAACCAGACAGTGAGCAAGCGAGATGACCTTCCCCTCGGGCCGGAGCAAAGCATTCCAGTCGCACGAGCCGAAATGAGTGATGCGTTATCCCCAACGTGCAGCCGCTCAACTGGCACTGCTTCGGCCCACCCTTCTTCTGATCGATCTTCTGGCCAAACATCTGGCCCTTCTGCCAAGAAAGTGGCCAAAGGCGCGCTTTCACGGCTCGACGCCGAAATCGAAGCCTTGCGCCGCAGCCCCACTCCGACGCAAGGTCGTATGCGAAACGAAGAGGATGGCAGCTCACGCAGCCTCAACACTAACCCGTTCCTAGATGGAGTAGCCTTTATGGGCATTTTCAGCCGCACCCGCGATATCATCGCCGCAAACTTCAACGACATGCTCGACAATGCAGACGATCCATCGAAAATGATCCGCATGATTATCCTCGAAATGGAGGAAACTCTGGTCGAAGTCCGTGCAAGCGCAGCGCGTACAATTGCTGATCAGAAAGAAATGCATCGCCATGTGGTCAAGCTCGACAAGCTCGAAGCGGACTGGGGCGAGAAAGCACAGCTGGCGCTGTCGAAAGACCGTGAAGACCTTGCCCGTGCAGCCTTAGTTGAGAAGAAGAAGTCAAGCGGCATGGGCGATCAGCTCCGCGCCGAAATCTCAGTGCTCGACGATGCGCTGCGTGCTTACGAAGCTGACATTCAAAAACTCCAACATCGCCTACGCGAAGCCCGCAGCCGTCAGACTCAAATCGCTGCGCGCCTCGAAAGCGCTGAGAACCGCGTCAAACTGCGCACGCTGATGAGCACGGAGCGCACGGATGAAGCGCTTGCCCGGTTCGACCAGCTCGAACGCCGTGTCGATTATGCCGAAGGCCGCGCTGATGCGCTGTCGATAGCGGAAAAGAGCACGCCTTCACTCTCGGATGAAATCGCTGCGCTCGAAGGGGCAGATGCGATTGATGATGAACTCGCACAAATGAAAAAAGCGCTCGGCAAAAACGACACCAAAAAGGGGGAATAAGACATGCCCGAAGAACTCATTATTGTCCCTGCCCTTCTGATAGGTTTGCCTTGGCTGATCCTCCATTATGTGACCAAATGGAAGACTGCCGCCACGATTACTTCAGATGACGAAGTACTGCTGGAAGAACTCTATAACCTCGCCAAGCGACTTGATGAGCGCATGGACACTGTCGAACGCCTAGTCGCTACCGACGATCCATCATTCAATCCGGTCAAACGGCTTCAAGCTGACCAAGAAACAGACAACCAGCAGCTGCGCGAGCTAGAGCAGATGATGGCCGAAAAGAAAGGCGCAAACCCATGAATAGCCCCCGAACCTCACTGTACCGCGACAGCCACAAAGCAAAGCTTCTGGGTGTTTGCTCTGGCATTGCAGAGTATACAGGCATCAGTCGATTTTGGATACGTGTTGGGGCAATCGCTCTTACGGTGTTTGCACTCGGCCCGTTCGGCATCCTCGCATATATCGTCGCTGGCGCCGTTCTTAAGAAAAAACCGCCGCATCTCTACCGCGATGTAGCAGAGCAGAAGTACTGGCAACGTGTCCGGCAAAGCCCGAAGCGTACTGCCCGCGAAATCAGAGCCCGGTTCCGCGATATTGACCGCCGACTTGCTGATGTTGAGACCTATTACGTCAGCAACAATCCGCGCCTGACGGCCGAAATCGAACGACTGCGCTGAAGCGCAATAGACAGGGGAAGTACCGATGGGCGACCTGATAGGCTTAATTGCAGTAGCCGCACCTTTTTTGATGGTGGTGATGATCGTTTGGATCGGCAGCCAGAAAAAACTGGAAGAAAAACGTATCGAGGCAACTGCATCACAAAGCGCTGAAAAAGCCGTGCAATATGCAACACAAATCGAACAACTCAATGAGCGTGTTCAAGTGCTCGAGCGTATAGTCACGGACCGTGGATACAATGTTGCTGCACAAATAGAAGCGCTGCGAGACGTACGCTCGGTAGAAACTTCGGACAGTGGCACCCCACTCAACATTGGCAATAAGGAGCAGGTATAATGGATTGGGGTGGCCCCTCTTTTGTTATCGCCATCATCGCCGTCTCTTACGGTGCATGGATCATCAACAATTGGATCCGCGCAAAGCACGGATACGAACTTGAAGATGAATGGGGCGGAAAATCAGCGCGTGCTGACACCGCTGAAACCAAGCGCCTGAAAGACGAAAACCGAGAGCTCAATGACAAGCTCGACATGATGCAAGACCGTATGATTGTACTCGAAAAAATCGTAACGGATCGCGGATATTCGCTTTCCGAAGAGATCGAAGCCTTGCGCGATACGCCCAACCACAGTGCAGTCGATAATGGCATGTCACTCAACTTAAATAATAGGGAAACGCAAACATGAGTGTCGATGCAGCAGCCACAATCGTACCGCATGTCCCTTGGATTGTTGCTGGTGGGTTGGCACTTGGCGGAGCAGCAATCTTTGGCTGGATACACACGACCCGCTTGCGCATTCAAAACGGCTACCCGCTTGATGGTGCCTGGGGACAGGCCCTTAAACCCTCAAGCGATAACGAGACCAAGCAAAGGGTCGCGCTCCTAACCCAGGAAAACGCCGAACTCCGCGCAGAATTGGGCTCGATAAAAGATCGACTCGCCAATGTGGAGCGCATCGTCACCGATGGTGGCTACACATTAAGCTCAGAAATTGACGCTTTGCGGGAACGCGCATTGGAACATCGTAGCGATGAAGGGAACGCCTGATGGAAGACGAATTGGTCATTATTCTTCCTGGAGTCATCATGATATTGGCTGTGATCGGTTACTTCGTAAATGGGGTGGTCCAGAAGGTGCTAGATTATAAACGCGATCAGAATGGGCTGCGGGGTAAGCAATATACCAGCCAAGTCAGCGAGATTGGCGAACGCACCGAGATGATCGAAGATCGCCTGCGCGTTCTGGAACGCATTGCGACCGACCGTGGGCAATTGCTTTCCGACGAGATTGACGCACTGCGTAGTTCAATTCCCCATGAAGAGGTTAAGGAGCGCAGCTGATGTTTGGCCCGGACACATCCCTTGTAATGGATGCATTCCAAATGGCAGCACTAGCGGTCATAGCTGGCGGAGGAGCGATCTATTTACTGCTGCACCGGAGCAAAGGACCCACCTCAGAAGCCACGAACAACATGCCGAACAGGCTGGAAAACAAGCTCGACTTAGAAAAGCGTGTTCGGATCCTAGAACGAATTGCAACCGATAGCTCAACCGACCTTTCTGATGAAATCGAAACTCTGCGTGAAATCACACCAGAACCGACCACGCCAATGGAAGGAACCACGCTATGAATTGGGCTGTCGTTGCAATTGTCGCAATCGTTATCTGGGGCGTGGTTCAACTTGCCAAGGCGCGTGCCGGAATCATCTCTGACGAGGATGGTAATGAAAAATACATCGGCCATGATCGCAGCGCCGAAGAGCAAGTGCGATTGGATACTGAAGTACAGGAAACCCGCCGCGAAATAGAACAATTGCGCGAACGGCTCCATGTATTGGAGCGCATCGCCACTGACGAAAATACGATGGACGCAAGAGAACGCGCCCGCATCGCTGCCGAGATCGAAGCGCTGAGAGGTTCCTCCATTGGGATCAATGCGACCGTCACCGACACGAAGGAGCAGAGCAAATGATATTGGACCCAATTCTTGTAGTCACAACTGCTTGCCTGTTTGGGATTTGCGTGGTTGCTTTTGTTGTATTGCGCGCATGGCAGGGTTGGCTCGAACTCAAGCGTCAGGAGCTAGACCGCTTTTCACGCGGCGGACCAGCTGTTGAGATCGAAGGCGGCGCCGCAGTTGGCGCAGCACGGATCGAACTCGCCGATATGAGAGAGCGCATCAAAAAGCTCGAAGCTATTGCAAGCGGAGTTGAGCTTTAAGCCACCTCCTCATCTTCCCATAGGCATCAAGGCACCTTAGATGCTCCCTTATGCGAACTCTCGAAGACATTCTCGAAGAATACGAATTCCTTGAAGGCGATGAGCGATATAGGTTGCTGATCGAGCTTGGGCGCGATCTGGAAGTCATGCCCGACGCGCTCAAAACTGACGCCACATTGGTGCGCGGTTGTTCGGCCTCGGTTTGGGTTTATCCAACTGAGACTAAGAACAATGGCAATCTCCACTTTCTCGCCGACAGCAACGCTGCGATTACCAAGGGTATCGTCGCACTCGTTATCGCTGCGGTCCAAGACAAGTCAGCCGAACAGGTCGCAAACATGGACGTTATTGGCGCGCTCGCTCCATTTGATCTTAAGAACCAGTTATCCAGCAATCGGACCCAAGGTGTACCCAATATGATTGCGCTGGTCCAAGAGCACGCTGCACGCTTGGCAGCGGTTTAAGGCATGCGACGATTGTATCTTGCCGCCGGGTTGTTGTGCGTTGGGCTTGGCACAGTGGGCGCATTCTTGCCGCTCTTACCGACCGTTCCGTTCTTGCTTCTGGCGGTATTTTGTTTTGCACGAAGCAACCGGGAATGGGAGCGCAAGATACTTGAACACCCAACTTGGGGACCACAAATAATGGATTGGCGAGAGAGGAAGGCAATCTCGCGCAGAGCCAAAATTACCGCTGTGACAACTTTGTTGTTGGGGGTAGGCGTTACTTGGGCCACTTTGGGCCACCCATGGGTTTGGATATCGGTCACCGTTCTGGTGGTGACGGGCGGATGGATCATAACAAGGGCCGAATAACGCTGGAATGTGATAGATTTAGGTTCCGGCGCTCTCTCGCACCGTCGCAACGCCGCGTTCGGCCTGATCTCGCAGCTCAGTCTTTAGCTTTACTGGATCACGAGCGAAGAGGAAACCAAAGCTTACCCCGCCTTCTTTCCCAATCGTGGCATGATGCAGTTTGTGCGCTTGAACCAGCCGCTTGGCATACCCCTTCTTCGGAACCCAGCGGAAGAAGCGTTGATGGACTAGACCGTCATGCACGATCGCGTATATCACGCCGTATAGATTGACGCCCAATGCCGCCCACCAAAGCGCCTCTGAATAGAGCGAACCGGCAATGTACATCGCGGCGTTTAGGGCTCCAAAAACCACAGCGAATAAATCATTACGCTCAAATGTGTTGTCGTGAGGTTCGTGATGATCGCAATGCCAATTCCATCCCCAGCCATGCATGATATATTTGTGTGCAAACCACGCAAACAGCTCCATGCCGATCACCGCGACCAAAGTAACTGCCAAGCACTCAAGCCATGTCATGCGGTTTTCTCCGCCTCTTGTGGGTCTGCCATGCCAGCACCTTTACCTATCCCCGCTCGCATCGCGCTGGGCAATGCCCACCATGGCACGTCAGGTCTGCGATGATGTTCAAGATGATAACCGAAATGAAAACATGTCAGGAGGCTCGCCAATGTGCCGAACTGGTTTGACCGCGCATTATGGCGATCAACAAAGGGTTTAGCTGCGGATTGGTAATGCGGGCGGAAAGTTCCGAAGTAAAAGAGCTGCAACGAAGACAGCAACGCAGGCGCTCCATAGAGCAGCACGATCTGGACCATCGGAACACCGATCACAAGCCAATAGACACCCACCACGGCATGAACAAACAGCAACGATTGCCACCCAAAATAGCGTTTGAAGAACGTCCAGTACCAGACAAAGAAGCTGCTCGAATGATCTTCATCAAAATCAGGATCGCCAGCATGGCCAGACAGTTTGTGATGGGTGAAATGGGCATCGCGAAGACTGCGCCATCGGAACCCAGCATAAAGGAAAAGTAAGACGGTCGCTACGGCAGCGCTAGCTTTCTGATGGTTCGGGAGAAGGTTTCCGTGCATCGCGTCGTGGCAAATGATGAACACACCAACCGATAGCCAGCATTGCGTCACTGCCATAGCGACAGCGAATGGCAGATCTGACCACGTCAGCTCAAACACAAACATCGCGTAAAAGTGGATGCCCAGCCAGCTGCCCGCGATCAACACAGCCAATAAAAGACCAACTGCCCCCTGGACAGTGCGGTCTGGAAGGGTGAAATCAGAAGCCTTAACCTTGTCAGTAATCGAGTGAGCGGACATGCGAATGCTTATAGGTGCGCATTGCTCCGACGCAAAGGTGTCCAGCTCAATTGCCGTCAGGAAAGAAGAACTCACGCAAATGTTCGCCAATTCGGGCAGGCCGCAGAGTTTCAATGTCTATACAGCACCAGCTGGATTGGACTTCCGCAAGGACATCCTCGCCACGGCTAATCACCGTGCGATAAAATGCGCGTGCACCGTTATAGCGTTCCAAAACTGTCTGTGCGATCACATCGTCTTCAAGGAAGGCAGGTTTGCGATAGGTGATCTCGTGCTTCAGCGCGACCCACGCCTTTGACGCAACATCCTCATCCGGTGCGATCTTATTCCAATGAGCCAGCACCGCGTCCTGCACCCAATTGAGGTAGCGCGCGTTGTTTACATGACCCATAAAATCAATATCTTCAGGAAGGACTTTGATTGGGAAGCTAAAGGGTGTTGCTGACATGAGTGTCAGTTACGCGCAAAAGAGCGTCGTTACCATGGCAAAATGCAAATAGCCCTGCAATTGTTCCGTTGAATGTTGCATTTTCGCATTTACGGATCGGCCGATTGATCGCCTGATCAACAATCTTCGTCAACAGCCGTGTGATAACGATCCGCACCACCGCTGAAGAAAACACCTTCGCTCGCGACGACGAAGTCGCACGTCGGCCCTAGTGATCTATTGCAACGCGAGAGCGGTCCGCCTAGCTCATCACTATGGCTAACCGACCTCGCACTCTTTATGAAAAAATCTGGGACGACCACGTTGTTGAAACCCGTGAGGATGGGACTTCTCTGATCTATATTGATCGGCACCTCGTTCACGAAGTAACCAGCCCGCAGGCTTTCGAGGCTTTGCGCATTGCTGGCAGGCCAGTCCGCCGTCCTGAACTAACATTAGCAGTGCCAGATCATAACTTGCCGACGACACCGCGCCTTGGCCCGGACGGCAAACGACTGCCCATCGCTGATCCGCAAAGCGCCGCGCAGCTCGCCGCGCTCGAACGCAATGCACCTGAGTTTGGCATTCGCTATATCGACGCAGCCGCGGCCGAACAGGGCATTGTCCACGTCGTTGGACCCGAGCAGGGCTTTTCACTGCCGGGCACGACCATCGTGTGCGGAGACTCGCACACCGCGTGCCATGGCGGCCTGGGCGCACTTGCCTTCGGGATTGGCACCAGCGAAGTGGAGCACGTGCTCGCAACACAGACACTGCTTCTCCAACGGTCGAAAGCCATGGATATCTGGGTCGAAGGCTCATTGGGGCCAGGGGTTACTGCCAAGGACCTTATCTTGCACATCATCGGTGAAATCGGCGCAGCCGGTGGCAGCGGCTATGTGATCGAATATCGCGGTGCGGTGTTTGAAGGGATGAGCGTCGAAGAGCGTCTGACCGTATGCAATATGAGCATTGAGGCTGGTGCCCGAGCTGGCCTGATCGCTCCGGATGAGACAGTATGCGCTTACCTTAAAGGCCGTCCAATGGCGCCCAAGGGTGCGGACTGGGATGCAGCCGTGGCCTATTGGAAAACACTGCACACCGATCCAGGCGCACAATTCGACAAATCCATCGTAATTGACGCAAGCAACATCGCTCCAACTGTCACTTGGGGCACCAGCCCAGAGGACGTAGTCCCGATTGGTGGAACAGTGCCCTCGCCCGATAATTTTGTTGATGAATCCAAGCGCGCAGCTGCGACCAAGAGCCTTGATTACATGGGCCTGACACCCGGAACTGCGATGACCGATATACCGATCGAAAATGTCTTCATCGGCAGTTGCACCAATAGTCGGATCGAAGATCTACGTGCCGCTGCAAAGGTGCTCAAAGGGCGGTCAAAGGCACCCAATGTACGCTGGGCTATCGTTGTGCCCGGCTCTGGCCTTGTCAAACGCCAAGCGGAAGAAGAGGGGTTGGACCGCGTCTTCACCGATGCCGGGTTCGAATGGCGCGAGCCGGGCTGTTCAGCATGTTTGGGCATGAACCCAGACAAGGTGCCCGCTGGCGAACGCTGCGCTTCGACCTCCAACCGCAACTTTGTTGGTCGTCAGGGACCGGGAGCGCGCACGCACTTGCTTTCACCTGCGATGGCCGCTGCCGCTGCTATCACGGGCAGGCTCGCCGATGTGCGCGAGCTGGACTGATGATCGGCACCTGTCATTGCGGGCAGGTTTCGGTCACGATAAAGTCGCGTCCTGAATACATCAATATTTGCGACTGTTCCTTGTGTCTGAAATCCGGAGGGGCTTGGGGATATTTTGCAAGCGCAGACGTCACAGCGTCCGGTGACACGTCTGGATATCGGCGCGCAGATTATGAGAAGCCGGCGGTTGAGATTCAATTTTGCGCTATCTGCGGCGCAACCACGCATTGGGTACTTACAGAAAATTTCGAAGGGGACCGCGTCGGCGTAAATATGCGATTGTTTGAACCGAAAGACATCGAAGGAATCGAAGCGCACATTCTCGATGGCCGCGGCTGGTTTGGCGAAACAAACCCCGCCCACAGGTGCCCTTCCGGCAAAATTGGGATAGACCTGTTCCTTTAATCGCAGTTCACTTGCAAACCCCGTGATCGCATCGCATGAGAGCCTTATGACTGAAGATACCCCAGATGATAAACCCAAGTCCAACACCGCACGCAATGCGGCGATTGGCGCGGCTGCGACCATCGGTTCTGCCGCTGTAGCGGCGGCCCTGCTGTATGCAGGAAAACACTTCCGCAAGAAGCCTGAAGACAGCTCAAACGGCAAAGACCAGTCGACTTCGCCGCCTTCTGGAGAGCCTCCCGAAACCGACTGAAGATTGAACCCTGTAGAAGAGGATTGGATGAGAACTTTTTCCATAGCGCTCGCAGCACTTTGCCTCGCAACGTCCGCCTCGGCACAGGATGCAACCGATCTGGAATTGTGGCGACTGGACTGCGGTTTTATTGAACTTTCCGATGCGGCTCCATTTTCAGACGTACATTTATACGATGGAGAGCCCAGATCGCTCACCAACAGTTGTTATTTGGTGCGCAACGGTGACCAATATCTGCTTTGGGATGCAGGGTTTTCCGCTGAGCTAAAAGGTGCCGCGGTTACTCAGTCCGTATTTACGGTGGGGGTTACTGCGACGATAAGCGAACAGCTCGCTACACTTGGTCTAACAGCACAAGATATTAATCTGGTCGCCGTGAGCCATTATCACAGCGACCATGTGGGTCAGTTACCGGAATTCGCCAATTCAACACTGATTATTGGTCGGGCAGATTGGGAGATAGTTTCGCAGATTGGCGACGACGGTGCCTTTCTCGACCGAACTCCTTTTCAACCCTGGTTGGGCGAAACATCCAACGACGTAATCGCTTTTGCAGGAGACTATGATGTCTTCGGTGACGGTTCCACACTGATTAAAGCGATGCCCGGACACACCCCGGGTCATGGTGCACTTTTGGTTCGCCTTGCCGATTCTAACGACGTACTCCTGACTGGTGATCTCTATCATTTCGAAGAACAGATAGAAAATCGAGGCGTGCCGCAGTTCAATACCGACCGGGCAGCGACACTTGCTTCATTTGAACGATTCAATGCGACCGCTGATGCACTTGGAGCAAAGATAATCATACAGCACGATCCGCGTCATATTGCGCGCTTGCCCCAGTTCCCAGAATCGGCGAAATAATGGAACCCGTCTCCAGCGTTTCTGGCCGTGCCATTCCGTTTGGCGCGAAGAATGTCGACACCGACATCATCATTCCTGCAAAATGGCTGAAAACCATTTCGCGTGAAGGGCTGGGCGAAGGTGCGTTTGAGTCAATTCGAGCGGAACCCGGCAATATCTTTGATGACCCGGAAAGTGTCGGCGCTCCAATCCTGATTGCTGGCGACAATTTTGGTTGTGGATCAAGCCGCGAACACGCTGCGTGGGCGATCTTGGACCTTGGCATTCGTGCAGTCATCGCGCCCAGCTATTCCGACATATTCTCTGGCAATGCGGTGAAGAATGGCATTCTGCCCATCGTCCTGCCACAAGAAGCCGTCGACAGGTTGATGGAAGTTGCGCGCGATGGCGAGCCAATCGATATCGACCTCGATACGCAAACAGTCACAACTCCGTTTCAAGATCGCTTTACCTTCGACATTGATCCATTCCGCAAACACTGTCTGATGAATGGTCTGGACGAAGTTGCACTCACGCTGGAACGGCAGCAATCCATCGGTCAATTCGAAAGCCGTCGCGCCGATGCGCAGGGATGGCTGTCGACCGGAACCAACATATATAGAGGAGATCACGCATGAAAGCTATTCAGACCCACGAAATCGGCGGTCCAGAAACGCTTAAGCTCGACGAAGTTGACGTGCCAACGCCGGGCAAAGGCGAAGTGCTGATCGATGTGAAGGCTTGCGCGATCAACTATCCCGACACGCTGATGATCCGCGATCTCTATCAATTTAGGCCTGAACGACCCTATTCACCCGGCGGTGAAATCGCGGGCGTAGTCGAAGCAGTCGGCGAAGGTGTTGAAGGCTACTCAGTTGGCGATACAGTCATGGCAGGCATCGGCAATGGTGGATTGCGTGAAAAGGCAATTGTGCCGGCTGGACGCATGTTTCCAGTTCCAGACGGCGTGCCGTTCGAGAAAGCTGCGTCACTGCTAATGACTTATGGCACTACAATCCACGGATTGAAGGATCGCGGTCGCATCAAGGAAGGTGACGTCGTTCTAATTCTAGGTGCAGCAGGCGGCGTTGGCCTCTCGGCTGTCGAACTGGCTAAAGCGTATGGCGCGCGCGTTGTCGCTGCTGTTTCCAGCGAAGCGAAAGGCGAAGTCGCTCGCCAAGCTGGAGCAGACGAGGTCGTAATTTATCCTCGCGACGAAATGGACAAAGCGGCGTCCAAAGAACTTGCCGGAGCCTTCAAAGCTGCCTGCGGACCTGATGGTGCGAATATCGTTTATGACATTGTCGGCGGCCAATATTCAGAGCCCGCCTTGCGTTCAATCGCTTGGGAAGGCCGCTTCCTTGTAGTTGGCTTCCCTGCAGGAATCGCAAGAATGCCGCTAAACCTCACTTTGCTGAAAAGTTGCGATATTTGCGGTGTATTCTGGGGCGCATTCACCGCGCGGGAACCAGCGAAGTTTGTCGCTCAGGTCAATGAACTGTTTGAGTTGATGAAGGCTGGCAAGATTGATCCACTTGTTTCAGAAACCTTCCCTCTAGAACGCGCAGGCGAGGCGATTGCGAAGCTGGAAAACCGTGAGGCTGTGGGCAAGCTCGTCGTGACGATGGATTGATTCGCGCCTAAATTGCGACCCAGCTTGGGATTGCGCATGGCAATTGAAGTGCAAGGGTGCTTGCCGCACGCCCTGCCCCACCCTATTTTAAGGCCAGAATTCTTAAAGGGACACAGATGACAGATTTCAAAGACCGCCAACGCGGCGAAGAAGCCAAGTTTGCAATGGATGAAGAGACCGCCTTCAGGGTCGCTGCACGCCGCAACCGTCTGCTAGGTGAATGGGCGGCAAGCGTAATGAGCCTCACGGAAGAAGAAACCGACGCTTATAAGAAAGCGGTCGTACAGGCCGATTTCGAAGAAGCCGGCGACGAAGACGTAATTCGCAAGCTGCTGGGCGACCTGACGGCTGCTGAAACCAATGTCAGTGAGTCTGAAATCCGCACTAAGCTGGAAGAAATGACCATTGAGGCCAAACGCCAGCTGATGGGTGAGGTCTAAATCCATGCCAATGGCCGGACCAGACATTGAAGCAGCAATCCTAGCTGCTCTTCCCGGCGCGACGGTGGAGCTGCGCGATCTAGCAGGTGATGACGATCACTGGGCAGCCACTGTCACCGCGTCGCAGTTCACAGGCAAGAGCCGGGTTCAGCAGCACAAAATGGTCTATGCTGCGCTTGGCGACAGAATGGGCGGTGTCCTGCATGCCTTGCAAGTAACCACCGTGGTCCCCACGTAGCTCACAACGCTTTTAACTCGATACCCAAAGGCCCCAATCATGGCTGATACCAATTCCCGCATTTCGAAGCTTGTCAGCGAAAATGACGTTGTGCTGTTTATGAAGGGCACGCCCCTCTTCCCGCAATGCGGATTTTCCAGTCGCGCGATTGCGATTCTGGATCATTGCGGCGTTGCCTATGAAAGCGTCGATGTCTTGCAGGACATGGAAATTCGCCAGAGCATTAAAACTTACTCCGATTGGCCGACCATCCCTCAGCTTTATGTCAAAGGCGAATTCGTCGGCGGCAGTGACATCATGATGGAAATGTTCGAAGCCGGAGAACTCAAGCAATTGATGGACGACCAAGGCGTCGCCAAAATGGAAAGCTAAGGAAGGCGCCCTATCTTTTCCGCAGCGCATCGCTGACGCGAACTCCATAGCAATTTTCAAGACCCAGAATGGTTTTGACCCAATGAGGTTCGCAAGGGCGGCCGCCCACCTGCTGCGACGCTCCCACAAGGTGCTTGAGCGAGGAAATTGTAAGCCGAATGGTGCGCACACACAAAAAGCCGCCTCGCTGTACCAAGCGAAGCGGCTATTTTTGCACGGGAAGGTAGGACCAGAGACCAGGAAGGTCGTACCTCATATTGAAGACCACTTTCTTCGATGTATACTATGCATTGCTTGTGCCAAAAATGGTATTTCGTTTATTATTAGATATTTAGATAGTTGCCACGGATTAACCCGTTTCGGAAATGTAAGATATTTCGACAGCGTTCGCCCTACCACTTGGCAAGACGGAGCGAGCAGGCCATCACAAGGCCATGAGCACAGATACCCAATCACAACCCGCGCAGTCACCTGAGGGCATTCCTGCCGCTACGATCATCATTTATCGCGATTGCCCCGAAGCCGGACCGCCACAAATCCTAATTACGGTTCGATCACGCAATATGGCCTTTGCTGGCGGTATGGCGGTATTTCCAGGGGGACGCGTAGACCCCGCAGACTTTGAACTGGGTACGCAAGTTTCTGCCGACATGGCCGGCAGCATTTCACCAGACGAGGCAGCGCATCAGATTGCAGCAATCCGCGAAACGCTTGAAGAAACCGGCCTAGCACTTGGCCTGTCGGGAGAAATCAACGCGGAACGCGCCGCCAAGGCGCGCGCAATGCTGGAACAAAAAAACGAGTTGGCACCCGTGCTTGAAGCATTCGATTGGTCGCTCGACCTAACGCAAATCACTCCGTTTGCACGATGGTTCCCCCAGAACGAAAAGCTATCACGCGTTTATGATACGCGCTTTTATCTCGCCAATCTCGGGACTGGCAAAGTCGATGTCTCGATCGATAATTCAGAGAACACTCGCTTGTTCTGGACCAGCGCGCAGGGCGCTCTGGATGCGGCAGAGACAGGCGATATCAAACTGATCTTCCCAACCCGGCGAAACCTGGAGCGATTGGCCTTATTCGCCAGTTTCGAGGAGGCCCGTGCGCAGGCCGAAGCGATACCGGTTAAGACCATAATCCCCCTCGTCGACAACAGCAGTGGTCAACCGATGCTAACGATCATGCAGGATACGGGCTATCCCATCACAGCTGAACTGTTGGAAACCGTCGCACGCGGATAGCTGTAAGACAGATTTGATTTGGCGCGCCCTGCAGGATTCGAACCTGCGGCCTCAGGATTAGAAGTCCCGTGCTCTATCCAGCTGAGCTAAGGGCGCGTCCGGCCCGCCAATAGCGTGCTTTTCCCAGCATTCAAATCGCGCTACGCCAATGGCCATGGATAAGAGTGATAAAACGCCCGTTGCGGTTATTGAATTCGGTGGCAATTCCGACGGAGATATCTTGAAAACCCACCGTGCGCCGGGCACGTTTCGGTATTACGAATATGTCATGGCCGCCTTTGTCGCGATCCTGCTGCTGTCCAATATCATCGGTGCGGCAAAACTCTCTACTGTCGCGGGCTATACCTTTGGCGCAGGCATCCTATTTTTCCCGGTAAGCTATGTGATCGGTGACGTTCTGACCGAAGTGTATGGCTATGCCCGGGCACGGCGAGTGATCTGGACAGGTTTTGCTGCGCTCATCTTCATGGCTTTCATGAGTTATGTCGTGGTCGCCATGCCGCCTGCTGATAGTTGGGACGGGCAAGCAGCTTACGAGCAGGTATTTGGCAGCACATGGCGCATCGTGTTTGCCTCTATCATCGCGTTCTGGGCTGGCGAATTTGTCAATTCGTTCATCCTCGCAAAAATGAAGATCTGGACCAAAGGCAAGGCGTTATGGTCGCGCACAATTGGTTCCACCATATTCGGCCAAGGTGTCGATAGCCTGATCTTCTATCCCATCGCATTTCTAGGCATCTGGGAGACGCAAGACGTGTTGACCGTGATTGTCACCAATTGGTTGCTCAAAGTCTTATGGGAGGCGGCGTTGACACCAGTCACATATGCTGTTGTCGGACGATTGAAAAAGGCCGAGGGCATCGACCTGTTCGACACCGAGACCAATTTCTCGCCCTTTGCGGTCAAGCGAAGTTAAAACTCAAACTTGATCCGGTTTCCCCGCTAGCAATTCCTCGTCAGAAACTATCTCCACTGCCCAATCAAGGCCAAGCCTCCCTGCGAGCAGCTTCATATCCTTTTCCGTTGGCACGCCAAACAGCGCTCCATGGCTCGTCGCCAGGCGCAGGATCAGACACTCATCCTGCACCACCAGCCTGCTGACTTGCAAAGAGCGCCGCGATCGTGCGCCCAACCGCCGCGCTAAACGAACCGCCAACCCCCAGCAAATTGCCTCTTCCAGAGCCTCGCCGCGCGCAAGAACCTGCACATCACTCGGTAAATCAAGCACGTTACCATTAGCAGCAATTGCGGCGGCGAGCATGGCGCGCTGTTCACCATCCAATGCAATCCAGCGTTTGTGCAATGCCCAATCAATCGCTTGCGGAAGGCGAATGTTTGGCTCGATTTGCATCGATGCAAGCGCAAGCATTGTTGATGCAACTCGCAGTCGCTCGCTGCCAAACTCACGGGAAGGTGCCGCATCGACGGTCCATGCGGCAATCCTTGTCGCTAGGGTCGGCGGCGCGCCGCGCTGCGTTGCAAAGACCGATACGCCTGCAAGCAGTGGATCTTGCGCTTTGCCGTGTGCGGGCAGCCGATCATAGAGCAGCCCTTCGCGCAGGCCCCATGAAGAAAACACGATCTTACTGGGGCCAAGCTGCGCCAACAGCGCTTGAAGTAAAACCGCCGCGTTGGGCAGTTTCTCTGCACGCATGCTCGAAATGCGCTTGCGGTTTCTCAAAGTCTCGTGGGTTTCCACGGCTAACAACTCAGCAAGCTTCTGCGCGTCAACCACCTCCAATTCAAACCCATGCGGATCTGATAGCGGGTGTCCTTGAGCTTGCATTGCAAAAACCGCCATCGCCCGCCACGTCCCACCAACGAGATAGAGTGGGGCCGGCTTATGTTTGCTTCCACCGAAGAGGTCCCACCCGCTCTTACGGATCACCTTTTCAAGGTTCTTACGCATCTCTGCATTTGAGCTCGAGCTGTCTTCGCCGCGATATTCGGGCAGGCGGAGTGCTCCTAGAGGAAGTGATACGGCTTGGCCTGTTTCACCCTTTTCGAGGCCAACCAGTTCAAGGCTGCCTCCGCCAAGGTCAGCAACGCTCCCGCTGGCTCCAGGAAATGCCCCCGCGACGCCATTCGCGCTCAGGCAGGCTTCTTCCTCGCCCGAAATAAGGCGAGGTTTGAAGCCTAGTGCTTCGAGTTTTGTGATGAACTCTCGGCCATTGCTTGCCTCTCGCACGGCTGCAGTGGCAACGGTTTCAACATCATCGATCTCTAGATCGTCGAGCAGCAATGCAAACCGTTCTAGTCCGCGCATTGCCAGTTCAATCGCTTCATCGGCAAGTTTGCCGTAGGTCGCAATATCGCGGCCCAACCTTGCGGTGACTTTCTCATTCAACAACACTGTGGGTGCGCGCATCGAACCGCCGTAAATCACCAGTCGGACTGTGTTCGATCCGATATCGATAATCGCACGTTCGGCCGTATTGCCTGCGAAAACTCCGTCGCGGTCACCCCGCTTGCGTTTCATGTTCATCCAGATCGGCCTTTGCGCAGCGACAATTTGGGAACCGCTCCCGCCTCCAACGCCCCACCACGACCTGAGAGTGAGGGGTTCGTCATAAAGTAGCGGTGGCAGTTGAAGGGTTTGTTGTCCGCCTCGACCAGCGAATAACTGCCATCTGAATGCAGCCACCAGCTTTGTTCTGTGTCGAGCATATTGGCAAGGAGCACCTGTTGTAGGATTTGATCATGCACGGTGCGATTCAAGATCGGTATCAGAGACTCGACCCGGCGATCAAGGTTACGGCCCATCAAATCTGCCGATGAGATGTAAACCGCAGCATCGGGACTTGGCATCGCGCTGCCATTGCCAAAGGCATAGATGCGACTGTGTTCTAGAAACCGTCCAATGATCGATTTGACGCGGATATTTTCACTTAGGCCTAGAACGCCAGGGCGTAGGCAGCAGATACCGCGGCACACCAATTCGACCTTCACGCCAACACTGTTGGCGGCATAGAGCCGGTCGATCATGCCAGAATCGGTGATTTGGTTGCACTTCATCCAAATTGCAGCGGGCTTTCCAGAAGCGGCATTGGCGATTTCAATATCGATCCTGCGGTAGATTTCCTCGCGCAAATTGAGCGGAGCAATCGCAATCAACTCGACGCCATGCGGCTCGACATAACCGGTGACGAAATTCATCATCTTTGCCGCATCACGCCCCAGTTTTGGATCTGCGGTGAAGAAGCTTATGTCCGTGTATATCTTGGCCGTGATTGGGTGATAATTGCCGGTTCCAAAATGGCAGTAAGTCCGAAATCCGTCCTCCTCTCGGCGCACAACCATCGCAATTTTAGCGTGGGTCTTCCAGTCGGTAAAACCATAGATAACCTGCACACCTGCGCGTTCAAGCTTGCTCGCCCATTTGAGGTTTTGCTCCTCATCGAACCTCGCCTTTAACTCGACAACCGCCGTAACACTGATTCCTGCTTCGGCGGCTTCTATCAAAGCATTGATGACCGCAGATTGCGAACCTGCACGGTAGAGCGTCTGTTTGATCGCCACTACTTCAGGATCAGCGGCAGCCTGACGAATGAAATCAACCACAACTTCGAAACTTTCGTAGGGGTGGTGAATTACAATGTCTTTCTCCTTGATAGCGGAGAAAAGGTCGCCGCCATGTTCGCGCACACGCTCTGGATAGCGCGGCGAATAGGCATCGAATTTGAGATCGGGCCGATCTTCGCTTGCGATTTCTGCTAGCCCCTCGATCCCGATCATTCCATCAGTTTTAATCACGGCTGCTTCGTGCACGCCAAGCTGTTCTAACAGCACCGCTTCGGCTTGAGGGTCAAAATCATCCTCCAATTCCAACTGAATAACCTGCCCGCGACGCCGCCGCTGGATCGCACTGCGAAATGTCCGGACGAGGTCTTCGGCCTCTTCCTCAATCTCAATATCACTGTCCCGCAACACCCGGAACAGTCCGTCACCTTCGATAGTGAAACCGGGAAAAAGCTTTTTAGCGTAGCGCTGAATCAGGCTCGCAATAGAGATATAGATCGCCTCTGCCTGTTCACCATTCTCACTCGTTACTGCATCTGGCACGCGAACGAAACGCGGGATCGCCGTGGGGATCAGGATCATTTCAATGATCTGTTCCTGGTCAACATCGCGTGTCAGGGTAAAAAGGAGTCCGCGGCCTTTGTTGTGAACAAAGGGAAATGGATGCGCAGGATCGAGCGCCTGCGGTGTGATGATTGGTAGAATTTCCTGAAGAAAATACGCCTCCAGCCATTTATGCGCAGCAGGTTTGACCCGCAGTTCATCCGCTATGTGAATATCAGCTTGAGCCAGAAAGGTGTGCAAATCGCGCCAGATATCTTGTTGGAGCGCAGACAATTCAGCAAGTTTTTCCCGGATCGAAGCCAGCTGTTGTGGCGGCGTGCGACCATCGATGGACGCCTTATCGATTCCGCGCTGCGTCTGACCGACAAGGCCCGCGACACGGATCATCATGAATTCATCAAGGTTGCTGCCCGAAATGGACAGAAACCGCAGCCTTTCCAGCAATGGGTATTTCGGATTGCTAGCAGCTGCCAGAACCCTTTCGTTAAAGGCTAGCCACGATAATTCTCGGTTAAAATAGGCATCGCCTCCGGCAAATGTAGTGGTCCCGGGGACCGATTGCGGTGCCGCAGCCGAAACGTTGGGAGTGCTGGTCATCGATTGACTGCTCATTGGTTTCCTGCCGGGCTCCCAAAGTTAAAAACGGGCCGATTAGGCTTGCTATCTAAATGTCAATTTGGGCGAAAATTCAATTATGCGCTGGTAAATCACAACAGCGAATAGCTTTCCGAAATAGCCGTAATGCCGCGTTTTCCATTGGCATCGCGGCCTAGTTGAACGAGCACATCAATCACACTCGCCGCATAGGCGATCGTATCTGATCGAGAAAGACCAATACCAGTCTGCATCACCATCAGTGACAATTGTTCGAGCGCGCCGTGCAACGAATTTGCATGGATAGTGGAAAAACTTCCCGGATGGCCAGTATTGATAGCGCGCAGGAATGAAACACTTTCACTGCCGCGCAGTTCACCCAGAACGATCCTGTCTGGACGCAGACGCAGGGCCGCCTGCAGCAGCTCGTTGGCAGTGACCTTGGCCTCACCCAATTCGCCTTTGACCGCTACGAGTCCGACCGAGTTCTCTCCAGGAAATTTCAGTTCTGGTGTATCCTCGACCAGCACAACCCGCTCTTGCTGAGGGATCTCACCAAGCATCGCGTTTAAAAAAGTCGTTTTGCCAGTACTGGTCCCACCTGAAATCAAAATGGTGCGACGGTGTCTGATCGCCTCTCGTAGGTATGCAATCGGTTGGTTTTGCGGGTCAGGCAGTTCAATCTTCGCCTCTGCTACTATCGGGCCGGTGTCGTAAGCATCCAATGGTAAATCAAGTCGCCGATGTCGGCGGATTGCCATTACCCAGTGTTTCCGGCTTGCAGGCGGTCCGCAAAATTGGATGCGCGCGCCGTCTGGGAGCGTCGCCCCAAGCAAGGGATGCTCCCGGTTGATCCCTTGATGGCTAATCCGTGCAACCTGCTCTGCCAGCCGCTGGACCAAACGGTCGTCAATTTCTGACGTGATCACCTTCTTAATGCCGGGATCAGTCGCGTCTTCAACCCAGACCTCACCAGGCCTGTTGACCATGATTTCAGTCACAGTGTCCCGATCCAACCAACGTTTGAACGGAGCAAGATAGGCGTCAAGATAGACGCTTCGTTCCTCTCCGATTGCTGCGAAATTTTCTTCAGAGAGCTTCGATAAGTTCTCCGAATCAGGGGTGTCGACTGCCGGCCCGGGAAGAGGATGAATGTCGGCAGTCATGATGGGCGGGCGCACACCAGGATTTACTCAGCAACCGCGCTGAAATCGAGATCGCGAGCGGTGAAAACGCGGATCGGCTCACCCATGCGAACACGGATAGTTGGGCCGATCTGGCCATCTTGCTGGGCGGCTATGCTGGCTGCACTCTGCCCTGCTCCACCCAGCACAACCGACGTTCCGCCCGATGCGATTGTTCCCAGGCCGCCAATCACCGAAAGCAGCATCGATGAACCAAAGCGTCGGAAGAAGTGGTTGTTCACATCGCCTGACAGTCCAGTCGTCCCATCAAAGGCGACCGCAGGTGAAGCGATATTGACCGACGCCCCATCGGGACGGATCAAACGCGTCCAGATGACATAGGCGCGTTTCTGACCCTGCTGCACACCCGACTGGTATTGACCAATCAAACGCGAAGAACGCGGGACAAGTACCTGCGATCCGTCAAAGCTGCGCACATCCTGGCTCACCACAGCGCGAACATAGCCCGGCACATCTGTATTGATGGCGGTTTCGAGGATGGCTGGGATCATCGTTCCTTCAGTGACTGTCGTTGCCGGATTGGCCATCGCGCGCGCCTGTGCAGGTGCACCGCCAACGCCGCCAATGCGGCTGGCAAAAGAGGCAGCAGCGCCGCCCGCGCCAGAATCGCCCACCACAGGCCCCGCCATTGCGCCAGCGCCCGGCGCAGCCTCTGCCCCCCCAGCATTTTGCGCAGTCCGGCTGGCGTCGTAAATCAATGAGGGGTTAGCATAAGGATTGACCGCCGCAGCCGGTGAGTTAGCGAGAATAGGAGCGGGCGCGGGGTCGGGCCGCGTTGTAGGGGGTGGAACATTCGGTCGAGGCGCCGGGACCACCGCTGGTGCGACAACAGCGGCCTGCGTTGCTGGAGCACCCTGCACAGCCGTTGTTTCAGGCTCAGGAATTTGCGCGGCATTCATTGCCCAAAACGTCACCGCTCCAAGTAAACCAACAATGGCGACGCCTGCGGCAAGGCCAAGTCCTTCGGTCTTGGCTTTACGGTCAGTGACAGCGGGGAAAGCGCTGCGGCTTGCCAGATCAATGATCTCTGCCGACTCGCCATCGCGCGGGTCGCCATCATTGGCATTGCCGGAATCGCCCTTTTTGGGCGGAAGACGTAAGGCAAGGCGCATTAGTTCATCTCCCGTTTGAAATATTCAATGACCGTCATCATCATCCGCGCGGCCCTTGATTATCGTTGCTCGCGCTGCGCGGTCCAACCGGGCCATTATTCGTCAGCGTAGCAGTATCGCTGCCAGAGCGCAGAATTATCTGCGGTGGAACTCCGTCGAGGACGATTGTTTCACCGCGAGTGGTGAAGTTCACCGGCCCCTCATCACCTTGATCATTTGTCACAAGGATTGCCGGGATCGTCGCGCCAGCGGACCAGTTCAAAAACACCGCTTCACCGTTGTCATAGGCACGATCTGGCAACAAATCAGAATTGCCATCGCCCGCCCATTCGAAATTCAGCGATGCTGGATCGCTAACCGCATAGGGATCATTTGCCGCCGCGATTTCTACTTCATTCGCCTGTTCCACAGCTGCAGCATCAGCTGCTGCCAGCACCGCCGCCGCTTCTGCCGCCTCAAGTGTAGGATAGCGGAATTGCAGCACATAGAGCGGCGAATGGCGTGGAGATGCGACAAGGTCGAACAGATAGGTCCGGCGGCTGGTCACCACCGTCATATTGGTCCGCGCATTTGGATCAAGCGGCTTCACAAACAGAATCGACTGCGCTTGGTTGGGCTGGATTTGCCACGCTGCGCTATCCCCCACGGCCACATTCTGGATTACTTCATCGGGCGCGAATTTGATTGTGGTCTGCACCCGAACCTTGCCATTGATTGTGAAGACCCGGCTTTCATCAAAGATAAGTGTGACAAGGCGAGGGTCATTTGCGCGTTCTTGTTGGTCAGGAGCAGTCTCAGCCTGCGCGCTGACTGGCGCGGCAAACACAAGGCTAAACATAGCCAGTGTAAATCCCAAAAACGGGAGTCGAAGCTGATCGGCGCTCAACATTATCGTGTCTCCGATTTGGTGGTGGTATTGCCTTTCAAACCGCTGGAACCGGCGGATCGAAAACGGTTGCCGATCCCGCGTGTGCGAGAGGGCGCGGCACTTACCGATTGCGACTGGCCAGCGCTTGAGGAGGTCGCAAAGACTTTAGTCTCGCGCGTAGTCGTATTGCCCGGCTGCCCCGCATCATTGGCCGCCGCAGCTACTGGAACGGATACACCTATACGCCGTTGGTCCACTGCATTGGTGGCGAGGGGGGCAATCTGTGAGACGCGTTCCCTCACTGCATTCGGTCCATTGACGGGCGCCATTCGGGTCGCATCCATGGCACGGTCGTTGCTGACATTAGGCGAAGCGAGGCCGAAGACCTGCCAACCGCCAACCATTTTTGCAGACACCCAAAGCACCATCAACATCAGCAAAACATGCACAAAACCAACCACAAAGAACGCCATCGCTGCCTGTTGATCGATCACACCGGGAACCGCGACAAGAGCGGCAAGGATCGGGACAGCCATCTCCAGCATGATAGATCCGCCAGCAACTGCAAATAAAGGTGCAACGGCGAGCATCACCAACCCTTTCAACCAGCCTACAAACAACCCGCGCGTGCCATTAAATAGCGCCAGCACCACAAAGATCGGCCCCACCGCCAGCAACAAAGCTAATCCAATCCGCGCCGTAACCAGCAGGCCAACGGTGCCAAGCAACAACATCATCGCTCCGGCCCACATCATACCTTCTGGAGAAAACAGGCTGATGTTTTCCTGACCTGTGCTCACCTGTTGTACTGCGACGAACACAATATCGAGCTTCGTCGCGAAGGTCATCGTTGCGGAAGCATCGCTTTCGGTGAACAATCCGGCAAGCCAATCAGGGCTCTGCACAAAGATGCTGTGAAAAAAGCCCTGATACGCGACGAAACTGGTCGCAAAAGTTAGAACCAAACCGACCGTCATCATTCGCGGTATCATCGAACGGATTGAAAGGTTTGATCGCCCTAAGATCAGGCTGATTCCCAAAAATACGATATACATGGTCAAGAGCACAATCAGCGCGGTGCCAAGCTGCCCGTCTGCGCCAAACAGGCGCTCAAACGCCTGTTCGCTAACCTGACTGGCGATGCAATCTACCGCTGTCAGCGCCGCAACAACGCCCGTGCCCATGTCTTGGGAAGCAAGATCGCAAGTGGTCGTCATTCAGCAGCCAGCCAAACGGGAACGCCGTCTTCATCAGTGTCGCTTGCTCCGTCGGGACCAATGTTCTCCGGCCACGCCCGGTTGGTGAGCGCCGGATACCAAGCGCTCGGATCATCGCCAACCGCCTCGCGCAGCAAATCGAGCCTGCGTACTGCGGCTTCGCGACCCGAAAGCACCGTGAGCACTTCAGGCGCGCCTGACAGATCAAGCCGTACGACGACGCTTGCATCGGGCTGCCGCACCAAGAAACAGCGCGAATGTGCTGGCAAGCTGCGGATCAAGGCAAGCTCGTGTTCGGTCAGGCCGAAACCGTCGCAATAATCCTCTGGACGCGCGCGGCTATTGGGCATGAAGATCATGGTCGCGGTCTGTTCAACGAGCGCCGTCGAAATGCGGCTTTCCAGAGCATCGCGCGCAGATTGCGTTGCAAAACCGACCAGTGCATTGCGTTTACGAAGGGTCTTTAGCCAATCGCGGATGCGCGCGGCGAAGACATCGTCATCCAGCGCCTTCCACCCCTCATCAATCAGAATCATCGCCGGCTCTCCATCAAGCCGTTCTTCGATCCGATGGAATAGATACATCATGGTCGGCGTACGTAGGCGCGGATTATCGAGCAGCTGCGTCATGTCGAACCCGAGTACGCGCTGATCGAGATCGAGCGCATCGCTCTCATTGTCGAACAGCCAAGCATATTCACCGCCCTCACCGCTTGGCGATCCAATCCATGCGCTCAGCCGGTCGGCCAAATCGCCCGGTTCTGGACGGCGTGCACCTGCGAGCAATTCTTTGAAATGGCGCAGGCGGCGCAGGCCCGCATCATTGGAATAAGTGGCATCAACCGCCGCGCTGATCAGGGAGAATTCTTCGGGCCGATCAACCTTTAGTAACACGCCTAGCCAATCGCGCAAAAACGCACGGTTACTCGGCGTGTCCGGTAGCGACAATGGGTTAAATCCAGCCGGTTCACCCGGGTTGATCCGGTCGTAACGCCCGCCAATCCCGCGAATAAACAGCTCCGCCCCGCGATCCTTATCGAACAGAATCGTGCGCGGTTTAAACTTCTGTGCCTGCGCCGCGAGGAAATTCATCACCACGGTCTTGCCCGACCCGGATGGGCCAATGACGGAGAAGTTACCAAGATCGCCGTGGTGGAAGTTAAAGAAGAATGGCGTCGCGCTGGTCGTTTCCAGCAGCGTGACTGCATCGCCCCAATGGTTGCCGCTCGCCTGCCCTAAGGCAAAGCCGTGGAAGCTGCCAAAGCTCGCCATATTCGCTGACGATATCAGCGCACGGCGAACGACATATTCCTCATTTCCAGGGAATTGACCCCAGAATGATGGTTCGAGGTTCGTGTCCTCGCGCACGGCAATCGCACCAGTATCGGCAAGTGCGGCCGAACAAGCCGCGGTCGCATCATCGAGCCGATCAAGTGATCGATCGCGCACCAACACTGTTAAGTGATGATCGCCAAAGCCAACCCCACCATTGCCCAACGCATCGCGGGCCTGCATCATATCCGCCCGTTCTGCTGCTGCCTCTTCGTCAACAGAACGTGAACGGCGCAGCGCAAGATCTATGCGTTCACGCGCTGTCGTACGCTCATTAGGAGCATAACTCTCTGTCAAAACCATTTCATAGGGAAGCCGCAGCAACCCATCGAGTAGACCCGGAGAAGTTGCTTCGGGATAATCTTTCAAGCCCAATATCGCAGAGAACTCGGGATTGCCCGATCCCTTTAACTCCATCGCATCGAGCCCAAAGCTCGCCCGGCGATAGGGCAGCATATGGCCGATATCGGTATCTTCGGCAGGGCGGCGCACTGGCCGCATTTCGCCATTATAGAGCACCGATAGCAGCTCCAGCATTTCGGAATTAGTACCGCCACCCGGCGCTTCATAGTCACCCAGAACCGCCGCGCCATAGGATGAAAGCGAGGCAACAAGCCCTGTAATCGCAGCCTTAAGATTGCGGATGTCTTTGGGATCGGCTTCCAGCTCATCCTGGCCCTGCCGGGAGAAGAATTTGGCCATACGTTCGGGCAGACCAGTCTTGCCGCGCGCAGGGCGACGGATCAGGGTCACAAACTGATCGTTGATAAACAGCGATCCGCCCGCGAGACGCTCTTTCCAACGCACATCGATATGGCGCGAAAGCGGATCGGGGAATTCAGCCTCCAGTTCCACCTCAACCCGACGGCGGATGACGTGGTGATACATCACAAATCGCGCATCAAGCGTTGAACGCAGTACCACCTCGCGGGTTGCTGCATGGGCGTTTAGCGCTTCGGAATCCTCTGTTTCAAACAGCAGACCCGGCACCTGAATTGCGCTCATCACCGATCCGTCGCGCAGCAATATGGTGCCTTCATCGATCAACCGCTCATATGGCAGGCGATCGCCAACGCGCGCTTCCTTCGCGCTCCACGATGCAGGTCCGATCCACTTTACCATATTCGGCCCTCCTTATTCAGGCCTATTCAATTGTTTCAAGGTGCGTAACTATTGCAATTCCAGCGCCTGTAATTTGGGACGCGCGGGCATTTCGAAACCTTGGTGATCCAAAGATCAAAGACACGCGGTTCACGCAGCGAAGCAAAATATCCGATCACGTGCATCACGACCGGAACCAAAATCATCCAGAGGCTTTCCAGAATCAGAAAAGCGATTGTCGTCACCATCAGATTGATGATGAAGAAATTCATCGTAACGCCTGCAAACATTTGAGGGCGGGTGAGCGTCCGATACACAGGATGGCGTACAAAACTGCTCATCACATTATCCAAAACCGCTGATCGAGGCGACCAATCGGGGGGCGCCAAAGATGATGAAGACACCGACGATCACGGTTCCACCGTACCGCCAGTTCATCCGGCCGGTCAGCATCATGAAGCCAACCCCGGCAATAGCCATCACGGCCAGACTGGTAGCGATCGGGCCAAGCAGTATGCCCTGCATCCAAAGCAGAGCATTGGTAATAGGATCAGATCCTTGTGGATTGTTCTGTGCCATCGCCGCGCTTGGCATCAGCCATACAGCCAAAATTGCAGCAAGACGCACCGGGGAACGGAAAAACGATGTCATTTTATGGTCCATTGTCCTTCGTACAAGATGATTGATCCAAACCCGCATTTACTGAGCGCCCGGACGTGAATGGTTGGCTAACCGCCCCATGATTGCAGCAACATAGTGCTGGGTCTCACGGATGTTGGGGATGCCGTTCGCGCGGATCACGCGCCCTGGCCCAGCATTGTAAGCGGCAAGAGCCTTTTCGAGGTCGCCATCGAACAGGTCGAGCTGTTCGCGCAAATACCGCGCACCTCCCTCAAGGTTTTGCATCGGGTCATCGGGATCAACACCCAGATAGCGCGCTGTTCCCGGCATCAATTGCGCCAGCCCCCGAGCACCCGCGTGAGAAACCGCATTTTCGCGCCAGCGACTCTCTTGCCAAACGAGCGCTTCGAGCAAGCTTGGACTTAAATCGAATCGCTCGGCCAATTCGTGGATCTTCGCAGCATATTGCGGCGGAATACCAGCGGCATGGGCAGCGGTGTTGCCAACAATCTGATCAGGCACGATCAACGCATTGAGATCAACAATCTCCGCGCCAGGCTCTGGCGCAGCATTACCGCCGGCCACCCAGCGGGCGCCGTCTTTATCAATTTCCATCACGTCAGCATGCGCATCTGTTGCGACCACGGCCAACGAAATGGCGATGCAGTAATGGCTCGCACGTGCGAGAATCATACTACCCCCTTCCACAGTTTCTCTCCCTGTCTAACCCAAATGACAGGCTGGTAACAGCTTGAGATTCTTGCCTGCGAATTTAGCGGCTCGACCAATCATCACCCTTGCGCAACGAAACCTTGTCCATTTCCGGCGTCGATATGCCTATTCCGGTAGGCCATTTGGGGCGATACGCGCCTTCCAACGCGGCAACCTCATCGGCAGTCAGATCAACCTCAAGCGCCGCAATTGCTGCTTTGATATGATGCGCCTGGGTTGCTCCAATAATGGGTGCTGCCATTGATGGTTTCGTAAAATGCCATGCCAGAGCAAGGGTCGACATCGGCAGCCCGCGTTGCTCGGCCAGATCAGCCAATGTTGTGATGATCGCAGCATCGGCCTCGTCCGCATCCTTATAGAGCATCTTGCCGACGCCGTCGGTTTGGCTACGCACAGTCTCTTCGCCCAGCGGCCTCGCCAAGCGGCCACGCGCCAGAGGGCTCCATGGGATCACCCCCACGCCTTCCGCTTCACACAAAGGCAGCATCTCACGTTCTTCCTCGCGGTAAAGCAGGTTCAGCTGGTTCTGCATCGAAATGAAACGTGTCCAACCATTCGCGCGTGCCGTTTCCTGAGCCTTTGCGAATTGCCACGCATACATGGAAGACGCGCCGATATAGCGCGCTTTGCCCGACTTCACGATGTCGTGAAGCGCCTCCATCGTTTCTTCAATCGGAGTGTGATCATCCCAGCGATGGATCTGAAAAAGGTCAATATAGTCCATGCCCAATCGCATCAGGCTATCATCGACCGCCTGCATCAAGCTTTTACGCGATAAACCGCCAGTGTTCGGAGCATCGCGCCACGGAATGAAGGCTTTGGTCGCCACCGCAATCTCATCACGCCACGCCATTTCGCGCAGCAGCTTTCCGGTGATTTCTTCCGATGTCCCGCCTGAATAGCCATTGGCAGTGTCGAAGAAATTGATCCCGGATTCGATCGCTTGACGAAACAATGGGCGACTTTCCTCCTCGCCCAGTAACCAATCGCCATGCCAGCCCTTGGACGTGTCGCCGTAACTCATACAACCTAGGCAAAAGCGCGAAACGGAAAGACCAGAATTGCCGAGGCGGGTGAATTTCATGGCTCGTTTCTCCCCAAACTGCCGCTGCCATGCAGCTGACATGGACCGCTTTGCCCAATATTAAAAACATGTCCCGCATTACCAAATATCTGAGAATAAGCAGAAATCTTCGGTTTCACGTGGTGCAATGTGTGACTTTCCATTTTGCCCGCTGGCCAGACTTTAACACGCAATTTTGATCATAAGGACAAGAAGGACAACGGGTTATGTAGGAAACGCTCCCTCATTTCCCGGCACTTGGCTCCGGACCCTGCGTCAAGAAAGCGTAAGACCACCATCGACTACCAGCGTCTGACCTGTAACATAAGCGGAGAGCGACGAAGCGAGGAACAAAGCAGCGCCTGCCATATCCTCTGGCGTTCCCATGCGGCGCAACGGGATAGAGCGCAAAGACGCCTCCAGCCGCTCGGGATGCTCAGTCGTAACACTGGTGAGCTTTGTCGGGACCAGACCCGGCGCGATGCCGTTCACGCGCACGCCGTCGCGCGCCCACGCTTCGCCTAATGTTTTCACAAGGCTCGTCGCGCCCGCTTTGGAGGCCGCATAGGCGGGCGTGCCGATGGTCGATTTGAAGGCCGCGACTGAGGACACGACGATCATTGCCCCGCCCTTCTCTGTCAGGCCTGCATGAAATGCGCGCGCGGCATCCATTACAGAATTGAGGTTCACATCGACGACGGCATCCCACCCCTCGCGTGTGAATTCCTGCCGACGGTAACGCACGACGCCTTGGCTCTGAACCAGCACATCGATCGGGCCAATTTCAGCAGCAAGCGCGCTCACAGCATCGCGGTCGCTCACATTGAGTTGGTGAAAGGCGAGCCCGTTAAAGTCGCTGTCTTCTGCTTCAAGATAATCGCCTGCATCGGGGCGCGTTCCGGTAACAATCACATCGCCCCCCCGCGCGCGAAAGCCCTGTGCAATGCCGTTTCCAATCCCGCCCGACCCGCCAATAACGAGCACCTGTTTGCCGGAAAAATCGAGAGGGTCTGTCATAGGCTTTCCCTTAAATTGAGCGCGACACTACTTCTTTCATGATCTCGCTCGTACCGCCATAGATTCGCTGCACACGCGCATCGCGCCACAGCCGCGCGATAGGATATTCGTTCATATACCCTGCGCCTCCATGCAGTTGCAGCGCGGTATCAACGCATTCCCACTGCATTTCAGTATGCCACAGTTTTGCCGCCGAAGCCTCATCCGTGGTCAGCTCCCCGCGCAAATGCCGCGCGATGGCCCAATCGAGATGCGCCCAGCCAACTTGCAGTTTGGCCTTTAGGTCGGCGAGCGTGAACTTGGTATTCTGGAATTCAAACACTGTGCGTCCAAAAGCTTTGCGATCCTTGGTAAACTTCACCGCTTCGTCAAATGCACGCTGCGCGCCGCCCTGCGCGCTGACCGCAATGCTCAGCCGTTCTTGCGGAAGCTCCTCCATCAGATGGATGAACCCGCGGCCCTCAGACCCCAGAATGTTGGTTTTCGGCACGCGGACATCACTGAAAAACAGTTCAGACGTATCGGCGGAATGCTGGCCGATCTTATCGAGATTGCGCCCTTTTTCAAAACCCGGTGTGCCGGCATCGACCAAAATCAGCGAAGTGCCCTTGGCTCCCTGCGCCGGATCGGTTTTTGCCACGACGATCACGACATCAGCATTCTGGCCGTTGGTGATATAAGTTTTGGAGCCATTGATGACGAGATTATTGCCATCAGGCACAGCAGTGGTGCGCACGCCCTGAAGATCGCTACCAGCACCCGGCTCTGTCATCGCGATGGCCGTGATGACATCGCCCGAAATCATGCCGGGCAGATATTTCAGCTTCTGCTCATCACTGCCTAGCCGTTCAAAGTAGTTGACGGTGATGTCATTTTGCAGCGTAAATCCGGCAGAAGTTCCAATATAGGCCAGCTCTTCGGCGAGCACGCAATTGAACCCGAAATCGAGCCCTAGGCCGCCATTCTCTTCGCTGATTGTAGGGCATAGCATTCCGGCTTCACCAAGTGCTTTCCATGCTTCACGCGGAACCAGCCCCACTTCCTCATGCTGGTCGAGGAAGGGCACCATATGTTCGGCAAGAACCTTGCGAACGGTGTCACGGAACGCCTCATGATCGTCATTATATGCGGTGCGGTAAGCGGTATCGAGCATTGCCGGTTTCTCTCCATCAGAGGCATTACAAGTTGCGAGCAGCAACTGACCTGAGACGGAGCATCTTGTAAAGCGCGAAACTTCAGTCGGTGGTTTTAGCCAACAAATGCGCGCTCAATCACGAATTGACCGGGCTTGTTATTTGCCCCTTCCTCGAAACCGCGATTTTCGAGGTCGGCGGCGTGATCTTTAATCATCGCCATACTGCCGCACAACATTACACGGTCATTTTCAGGATCGAAACGTTGCGGCCCCTTGCTCTGTTCGAATAGGCGGCCATCATCGATCAAGGTCTGAATGCGGTCCTGCGTATGGAAGTCTTCGCGCGTTACCGTCGGCACATAGATCATGCGCGCGCGGTCTTCATCCTCGAGCAGCGGATCGCCTTCCAGTTTGCTTTCCAGCAAGTCGCGGTAAGCAAGATCGGAAACACGGCGGACAGAATGAACGACAATCACTTCATCGAACATGCCATACACTTCGGGATCGCGCACCAGGCTCATGAACGGCGCAAGGCCGGTGCCCGTCGACAGCATAAACAGCCGCTTTCCAGGGAGCAGGGCATCGGTGACCAGCGTGCCGGTCGGCTTCTTACCTAGATAGATTGGATCGCCCGGTTTGATATGTTGGAGGCGCGAAGTGAGCGGGCCGTCCTGCACAATGATGGACAGAAATTCGAGTTCCTCATCATAGCTGGGGCTCGCCAGTGAATAGGCGCGCAGCAATGGCTTGCCGTCTTCTTTGGGCAGGCCAATCATCACGAATTCGCCGGAACGGAAACGAAAGCTCGCCGGGCGTGTCATCTTCAGGCTGAAGAGGTCATCGTTCCACTGCTGGACACTGGTGATCGTCTCGACAGAAAAGGCTCCGCCTTCCTTAAACGCTTCGCGCGGAGGAATCGGTGAACCAGAAACGGTGGCCGTGCCAGAATTGGTGGTGGTATCGGTCAAAACGAACTCTCAAGAATTGTCAGCTGCGCACCAATAGGCGCCGGGATTGAGGGCGCAAATGGACATTTCGAACCGGCCCTTCAAGGTAGTTTAGTGATAATGGCTGAAAGCGAGACTTGGTCTTGTACATTGCCGGGCGGCGCGTTCTTGCGATGGCGCCGCCCTGTTTAGGGCCAATCAGTTCCAGCCAGCACGGTCGAATATCTCGACGGCTTCGCGCTGATTGCGGCCAATGTCAGCTACGTTGAGCGTGTCGGATTTGAAATCACCCAACTGCTCCACCGCTGAATTTGCATCCAGGCCGCTGACTGCGGGATATTCATTGTTCCCATCTGCAAAATAACGCTGAGCACTTTCAGAGGTAAGGTATTCAAGGAAACGGATCGCATTTTCCCGGTTGGGTGCATTGGTTACGACCCCAGCCCCGCTGATATTGATATGAGTGCCCGCACCGTCCTGATCCGGGAAGATCACGTCGAGTTTGTCAAAGATCGCTTTCTGTTCGTCATCACCACCTGCGAAACGCGCAAGGTAATAGCTGTTCACGACCGCGATACGGCATTCGCCAGCGGCAACAGACTCGATCTGCGCAGTGTCATTGCCCTGTGGATCGCGCGCAAAGTTTGCGACGACTCCGGTCGCCCAATTCTCAGCCACTTCTGCGCCCACATTCGCGATCATGCTGGAAAGCAGAGAGATGTTGTAAATGTTGGACGACGATCGAATGCAAATGTCGCCGCGATAGGCAGGGTCGGCGAGATCGACGTAACTGGCTAAGCCTTCTGGAGCACCGGCTTCGCGGTTATAGATTATCACCCGGGCGCGAGTTGAGAGACCAAACCACAACCCGTCTGGATGGCGCAGGTGATCAGGGAGGCGCTCGTTGAGCGTGTTTGATTCCACAGATGAGAGAATGCCCGCTTCCTTCGCGCGCCAAAGGCGTCCCGCATCCACTGTAACCAAGAGGTCCGCGGGCGAGAATTCGCCTTCGCTTGAGATACGCTCGATCAAGGCATCGGCATCGGCTTCAATCCGGTTGACGGTGATCCCAGTTTGCTCAGTAAAGTCACTGTAAAGGGCAAGGTCGGTGTCATAGTGACGCGAGGAATAGACATTCACCTCACCCGCGTCAGCGATGGATGTCGTCTCCTCGGTTTCGGCGCAGCTAGCAACAGCCCCAGTAACGGCGATCGCCATTGCGCAGCTCAGAATCAAACGCTTCATTGCAAGTCCCTTCTAATATTGCGAATGCGTTGCAATAGTATTTCACGAATGACAAGCGCTAAGTGCGAACAAAGGCGCGAGTGCCCGCCTCTTGCGGCACAGCGCGATAGCGCGCCGCCGGGTCGATTATTGCCGATGTGATCGCCGTGATTTCCGCGCCACTCTCAGCTGAAAGCAGCACGCGGTTCGCAGTACCCATTGGCTGCACATCGCGCACACTCAGGCCCAGCGGATCGGGAACGCAGTCGATCTGTTCAGCATAAATCAGCAGATCAATATCCACAGTTTCTGGCAGAGGCCCTGCCACACATGCTACATTCCAAACCCCAAACGGCGTCTGCAATTCGTCACCCAAATGCGCGGCCTGAACCACTTGTGCGCCCCCAAATATCGCGCCCACTGATGCGGTTGCGGGGCGCTGATGTAGATCTTCTGGCGTCCCAAATTGGACGATCTTTCCTGCCTCCATCACAGCGATCCGATCGCCAATATCTAGGGCCTCTTCTGGATCGTGAGTCACCAGCACTGTGGTCGTCCCGCTGGCGCGAAGCAGCATCCGGCAATCACGGCGCAAGCGGCGGCGCAGCACAATATCGACGCTGGCAAAGGGTTCATCCATCAACAAAACTTGAGGTCCCGGCGCCATCGCCCGGGCAAGCGCAGCACGTTGTTGCTGACCGCCGGAAAGTTCATGCGGATAACGCCCGCCCAACCCAGCCAAACCAACTTGATCAAGCCAAGCCTCAACCGCATCCTGTCCTTCATCCGCCATTCCAAAAGCGACATTCTTCGCAATCGTCATATGCGGAAACAGCGCACCGTCTTGAAACACCAGCCCAACGGGTCGCGCCTCTGGCGGGGGGTTCTTACCCGGCTCCGCCATCGCCTCTTCAGCGACATGAATGCTTCCCTGCTGCACGGACAAAAGACCAGCGGCTAGGTTCAGCAAGGTTGACTTCCCGCAGCCAGACGATCCAAGCAAACAGGTGATTTCACCGGTCGGCACGGTAAAAGACACATCGCGCAGCGCCGCTACATCTCCGTAAGCATGGGCAATATGACGAAATTCGAGACTCAAATGATTGTCCTGTGCGGTAAGGAATGGCTGCAATGCCAGAAAACGCAGTGAGTCGCCTTACGCAATCCGCAGGTATCCCTGCAAGTGGGCCCGTTAGCGGCACAGGCTTTCGGATTGATGGCTGGACCATCGGCGCGCTCTTTATCGCCGCTCTTGCGGCCCTACCGATCGCGGCAATTCTGTTTTCTGCGCCGGCTGACGGGTTTGAGGCCATCGTCCATCTCGCCCGCACCGTGCTTGGCCGATATACAGGCAACACTTTGCTGTTGATGGTGCTGGCCGGAGGGCTTGCTGGAGTTGTCGGAACCGGATGCGCTTGGCTGGTAACTGCGGCGCGCTTTCCCGGACGCGGTCTGTTCGCATGGGCTCTGATCCTGCCGCTGGCTGTCCCCGGCTATATCGCTGCCTATATCTATGCCGACCTGCTCGATTTTACCGGGCCGGTGCAGGACAGTTTGCGCGCGATCACCGGGTGGAATGCCGACGAATATTGGTTCCCACAGATCCGATCGCTTCCCGGCGGTGCCTTTGTGCTGGGCATCGTTCTCTATCCCTATGTCTACCTTCTCGCCCGCTCGGCCTTCGCGGCGCAAAGCCTTGGTCAATTCCGCGCCGCTCGCAGTTTGGGTGCGTCTCCTTCACGCGCATTTTGGCAAGTCGCCTTGCCCGCCGCACGGCCTGCTATCGCTGGCGGTTTGGCGCTTGTGTTGATGGAAGTGCTCGCCGATTTCGGAGTCGCCGAATATTTTGCCATTCCCACTTTCAGCACCGGCATCTTCCGCAGCTGGCTTGCCATGGGCGACAAGCAGGCGGCGCTCAAACTTGCAGCGATGATGCTGGTCTTTGTCATTGCGCTCATCGCGCTGGAGGCGAAAACTCGCGCCGGACGCAGTGACAGTAAGGATGGCCTTTCCAGCCGCAGTGACGAGACACTGATTGAACTGTCCACAACCGGCAAAGGTCTGGCTGCATTCGTCTGCGCTATCCCATTGCTGCTCGGCTTTGTAATTCCCGCCACGCATCTTGGCTGGATGGCAAGCAGCGATGCAGCAGTTTCAGCAATGGGCGAACTGTGGAGTTACGCGAGTGGCAGCCTTTGGTTGGGTTTGGCGACTGCGGGTACATGCCTTGTCACGGCGCTGTTACTGACATTTGCAAAGACGCGTTCAAACAGCCGTATTGCCGCCGGGGCAATCCGCATTTCGACGCTTGGTTATGCTTTACCGGGAGCATTGCTGGCGGTCGGACTGCTCACCCCGCTTGGTGCGCTGGATGTGGGTATCAGCCGTTTTGCCCGCGACGAAATGGGATATGCAGGCGGGCTGGTCCTGACCGGCACCAGCATCATCCTGATCTATGCATTGTCAGTTCGGTTCCTAACCGTCGCGTTCAACACGGTCGATGGCGGGATGAGCAAGATACCACCATCGCTTGACGCTGCTGCGCGTTCTTTGGGGGCAAAGCCCGCACGTGTGTTGACACGGATCTATGCACCATTGCTCAGCCCCAGCCTCGCCGCAGCTGCTGCCTTGGTCTTTATTGATACGCTGCGCGAATTGCCTGCAACGTTGATACTGCGCCCGTTCAATCTGGAAACTTTGGCGACTCGCACCTATCGCCTCGCTAGCGATGAAAGGTTGGTCGAAGCTTCCATCCCGGCGCTCATCTTGCTTGCTGCGGGCCTGCTGCCGGTTCTGCTACTGACGCGGACGGGCAAGAAATAGCCTGACCCCAGAATGCGCGCGCTATTCGCCAAGCGTTTCAAGATAGCCGACCAGATCAGCACGGTCTTGAGCATCCTTAATGCCCGGAAATGCCATTCGAGTGCCGGGCATATATTCGCGTGGCGATTCCAGATAATCAAACATAATTTCAGGCGTCCAAGTGATGCCAGAGCCAGAGTTTGCATCGGAATAATTGAACCCATCAATCGAACCTGCTTCACGGCCAATCACGCCGTATAGCGATGGTCCAAGGCCATTCGCGTCTTCTTCGACCTTGTGACATGCTCTGCATTGTCCGAACACAGTTTCACCCGCAACAGCATCTCTGGTGATTTCTGCAAAAGTCAATTCAACTTCAGCCTCGACCGGCTCTCCTCCCATTGCGTCCGTCCCAGCTGCGCCTTCGGTGGCGGCTGTTTCAGCTCCTGTGGTTTCTTCAGCAGTGTTCTCGTCAATGGGACTTTCGCCGCAAGCCGAAACCGTAATTAGGCTAGCCATCGCTAGACTGCTCATCATGATTTTGCGCATCGTCTCTTTTTACCTCGGTTGCAGTCCGTCTCATTTCGATTCGTTTACAGTCTCTAGCTCAACCTTCAGCTGCAAATAAGGCCAATCTCGGTGTTTATGCAGATCAAAGATTTACGCGAACGGTTTGCCTAATATCGCCGCCTCGTTAAAGGTAACGCGATGAACAACATTCCTTGGCATTCAAAGCTCGTCGTCGCTCTGGTGGTATTCCTGCCGATCTATTTCATGATCGCCGCGCTAGGCACAAAAATCGGGCTTTGGAGCTGGATGATTGGCCTTGGTACGCTAACCATTGGCGGCGGGCCGCTTTTGATCGGCGGCACAGCGCTCATCGCGCTAATTTCGCTCATCATCGGCGTTGTTAAGAAGCCGCGGAGAAAACTGGTAATCGCGATTGGTGCTCTTGGCTTGCTGTTGCCGCTGGGGATGTTTGCCAGCCTAGCATCTACTGGGGGAGTGGCCGAAGCCAACCCGATCCATGACGTCGCAACTGACACTGCGACCCCGCCCGCATTTTCAGCTGAAACCATGGCTGCACGCGCTGAAAGCGAAGCCAATCCGATCCATGATTACCAGACTCCGCTCGGCGAGTTAGAGATGTATGCGGGAAGTTCACCAGAGCTGGCTATCAAGAGTCACGCTCAGATCATCAACGACACATACGCTGAACTTTCTCCGCTCCCACTGGGCGGCGCGAGCAAGGTCGATGCTGTGGCGGCAGTCGCTGCCGCGATGGGCAAAATGGGCCTTGAGGATATTCGGTCCGATATTGAAACGGGCCGCGTTGAAGGTATCGCAGTAACTTTCTGGTACGGGTTTCAAGATGATGTTGTTGCGCGGATTGGTGAACAGGAAATCGATTTTCGTTCCGTCAGCCGCGTTGGCCGCAGTGACCTTGGCGCCAATGCGGCGCGCATTGCTGAACTGCGCGAATTGGTGGCCGAACAAATCGGTCAGCGTTGATCGAATTTACCGAAAGTGGGCCACGGCCATCGCGCTGCGTTGAAACACTGTCAGCACACATAGCGCGGCATAGGCGTAGGCCAGCACACCGAACCATGCCGGGAACAGGCACATTGCGATAAACACCGCGATAGTCTCTGTCCCCTCGGCCAATCCAGTGGAATAGAAAAAGCTCTTTCGCCCATGCGCCTGCGTTTCCTCCCCGCGATGTGCGGCGATGACGGCAAAGGCGAGGAAGCTCACTCCCGTCAGGACAAAGCTTGCGACCAGCACCAATGCGGGGAGCGGATTTTCCGCCGCCATGACGCCAAAACCAAGCGGCACTGAAACATAAAACGCAAAGTCGGCAACGATATCGAAATAGCCGCCCAGATCGGTCGGTGCCGTGGCGCGCGCAACGGCTCCATCTAACCCGTCCAGTACGCGGTTGGCGATGATGAGCGCCAGGCCCAGCCACACTTCACCCAGTCCAATTGCGACGGCCCCGCCCAACCCCAGTGCGAGTCCGGCAAAGGTCAGCATATTGGCGGTCACACCCACTCCGACCAAGGCGCGACCAACCGCATTCAGCGGCGGATCAATCAGAGGGCGGAGTTTTGCATCGAGCATGGCCCAAACCGTCTAGCTGCCAAAAGTAACAAGGCCAATCCATGCCCCTGTCATCGAAGTGGCGATATTACCCGCTATCCAGCTCTTCATACCAAGTCCCGCGACCTCCGCTCTGCGTTCCGGGCACAATGTACCTATGGTCGAAACCAGCAATCCGACACTCGCCAAATTGGCAACGCCGCACATGGCATAGGTGACGATCAGTAAGCTGCGATCGCCGAATGTGTCACCCGGCAATGCAGCAAGCTCCAAATAGGCGACATATTCGTTGAAGATCACTTTGGTGCCCATCAGTCCGCCGGCGGCTTGCGCCTCGGTCCAGGGCACTCCGATCAGCCACATAAACGGTGCGAACAACCAGCCAAACAGGCGCTGCAGTGTAAGCGGTTCACCTTCCACCAACGGCAATAGTGACAGCATTTGATCGGTGAGAGAGACAAACGCGAAAATCACAATTATGACAGCGATCACCGCTAGGAACAGTTGCACCCCGTCCATTGTGCCTTTGATGATGGCATCAATGCTGCTGTCATATTTGAGGCCCGGCTCATCATTAACCGTCTCGGTCCCAGTCTCATCCTTTGCGCTCGGCACCATCAGCTTTGCGATCAATAGGGCTGCGGGAAGTGAAACCAGCGATGCAGAAATCATATGACCCACTGCATCAGGAACAGTGTCACGCAAAGTTGTCGCATATAGGATGAGGATCGCGCCGCTAATCGTCGCCATGGCAAGCACCATGATCTGAAACAACTCAGCCCGGCTCATCCGTGCAAAATAGGCGCGGGCCACCAATGGACTCTCAACAACGCCAAGAAACATGTTCGCGCCGCCAGATAGCCCGACAACGCCGCTTACGCCAAGTGTCCGCTGGAGCAAGAAAGACAGGCCTTTCACCAGCCAGCGCAGCACACCCCAATGCCATAGCAACGCCGCAAGAGCGGAAAACACGATCACCAATGGCAAAATCTGGAATGCGATGATTAGAGGAGGCTGTACGCCGTCCTTTAATTCAAACGGCAGAGGCCCGCCGCCCAGATAGCCAAATATGTAGGATGATCCATCTAGCGTCGCGCGTTCAATCGCGCTCACGCCCCGGTTGGCCAGAGCCATAATGTCCCACACAAATGGCACCCGAACGATCAACAGCGCCAAAGCACCCTGCAGCACCAATGCGCCCAAAATCCAGCGCATAGTGGGCCGACCGGCCCGATCCTCGCTTATGCCCCACGCGATGCCGATGAGCACGGCAATCCCGACAACGCCGCGCAGTTGGTCAAACAGTTCCAATTAGCGCCCCCCTGTTTTGGTTCAGTCCGGCAGTTCAGCCGCGACGCCAAGTGTGATATTTCTCGACATAGTCTAGCAGCCATTCGGGCTTATTTGCACGCTTCCAATTCCCGGCGGCAAACTTATTCGCCTCCGCCATAGTTGGGTATGAATGGATGGTGCCGAGAATTTTGTTCAGACCAATTTTATACTTCATCGCCAGCACATATTCGGCCAGCAATTCGCCTGCATGGTTGCCCACAATCGTCACGCCAAGAATTGTGTCCTTGCCCGGCGGTGTCAGCACTTTGACAAAGCCTTCCGTCTCGCTCTCGGCAATCGCCCGGTCGAGATCGTCGAGTTCATAGCGTGTCACCTCAACCTCAATACCTTGCTCGCGCGCTTCCGTTTCGTTGATGCCCACGCGGGCGACTTCGGGGTCCAGAAATGTGACGGCGGGAATGACCCGATAATCCGCCTTAAACTTCTTAAACTGGCCGAACAGCGCGTTGACGCTAGCAAACCAAGCCTGATGGCTGGCCGTGTGGGTGAATTGATACGGCCCCGCAACATCGCCCGCGGCAAAGATATTCGGAAACTTGGTCGCCAAAAATTCATCAGTGGTGACAGTCTGTTCGGTATCAACGCCCAGATCTTCCAAGCCAAACCCGGAAAGCCGCGCTTTGCGCCCAACTGCGATAATCAGCACGTCAAACGGAATGCTAACCTCGCTGCCATCTTTTTCAGCGAACAGAGTGCCGTCCGCGACCCGCACTGCGCGGTGACCGGTCAGGACAGTGACGCCCGATTCCTGCAAAACATTTCGCGCAATATCGGACACGTCTTCGTCTTCGCGGCCAAGCAGATGATCCATCATTTCAATCTGAGTGACGTTCGAACCAAGCCGGGCAAGCGACTGCGAAAGCTCACACCCGATAGGGCCGCCGCCCAGCACAGCAACGCGCGCCGGCGCTTTGTCCAATTTTGCGAATGCATCCCACATCGTGTCACTGGTCAGGTAGCTTGAATCGTCAATGCCTTCGACAGGCGGCACAATTGGCTCCGCCCCGCTAGCGATCACGATGCTGCGTGCGGTCAGTCTTTGCGTGCCGCCGTCATTCAGGGCAATTTCCACCGTCCAAGGATCGATGATCTTAGCATAGCCCTTGACCACATCAACGCCGAGCCCTTCGTAACGCTCGACACTATCATGCGGTTCAATTGCCTTGATCACATCCATCACCCGCGCCAGTGTCTGTTTGAACGGAATTTCCGGTTCGACCGGCGTGATCCCATAATGATCCGCATTGCGCATGATCGCGGCAACTTTTGCGCTTTTGATCAGGGCCTTTGACGGGACGCAGCCGGTGTTGAGGCAGTCTCCGCCCATTGCGTTGGCTTCTACTAAGGTCACCTTCGCCTTTACCGTGGCGGCGATCAGCGAAGAGACAAGACCAGCCGCACCGGCGCCAATAACGATCAGATTGCGATCAAAGGATTTGGGGCGTTTGAAGCCCGCATAAACCTTGCGCCGCTGGATCCAGCCAACAATCGCCTTTGCGATCCACGGAACAATGCCGAGCAAGGCGAAGGAACCCAAAAGCACCGGCGAAAGGAGACCGGAAACACTTTCAAGTTGCGCCAATTGTGTGCCTGCATTCACATATGCAATCGTGCCAAGCAGCATTCCGATCTGGCTAACCCAAACGTAAGTCCAGGTTTTGATCCGTGTCAGACCCATAACCAGATTGATGACAAAGAATGGCACCACCGGGATCATGCGCAACGAAAACAGGTAGAAAGCGCCGTCCCTCTCAAGACCTGCATTGATGGCCTTTAATCGCTCGCCAAATCGCTTTTCGATAGAATCACGCAGGACGTACCGTGACGCGAGAAAAGCCAGAGTTGCGCCAATCGTCGATGCGAAAGACACCAGAATTGTGCCCGTCTGCAAACCGAATAATGCGCCAGCCGCCAATGTTAGGAGCGAAGCCCCCGGCAATGAAGCAGAAGTGGCCGCGACATAGATCAGAAAGAACAGCGCAAGGACGAGTAGTGGGTTTTCGGCATAAATTGCCTGAGCATTGTCAACCTGCGCCTTTATCCCTTCGAGCGTGAGAACCTCTCCGAGATCAAAAATAAAATAGGCAGCGATCAGAGCAACCAAACCAGCGATGATGACAATTTTCTTCATGAAAGTCCCTTTGTTACGCCGTGTTCGGCGCACGCGTCAGTTTGGTTACCGACTTGCATTGGCGGTCGGAATTAGCGGTCGGTCACCGGAATAAAGCGAGCGTAGATTTCTTGATCGACAGTTACCAGCAAAGAGGCGAGAATGGCCTAAGCATCAAATCTGCCCGCGTCCCTCAATCAAGCGCTCCACCAGCGATGGATCAGCCAGTGTCGATGTATCACCCAGTGAGCCGTAATCGTTATCTGCCACTTTGCGCAGGATGCGGCGCATGATTTTACCTGACCGCGTTTTCGGTAAGCCATCGGTGAACTGAATTTGATCAGGCGTGGCAATTGGGCCGATCTCTTTGCGAACATGCGCGCGCAATTCCTGATAGAGTTCGTCCGACCCATCGATCCCAGCGTTTAAAGTGACATAGCAATAGATGCCCTGCCCTTTAATATCGTGCGGGAATCCAACTACCGCCGCTTCTGCGACCAGATCATGCAGGACCAGCGCGCTTTCAATCTCAGCAGTGCCCATACGGTGGCCAGAAACGTTGATGACGTCATCAACGCGGCCCGTGATCCAGTAATAACCATCCACATCACGCTTGCAGCCATCGCCGGTGAAATATTTGCCCGCATAAGTGCTGAAGTAGGTTTGGATGAAGCGTTCGTGATCGCCATACACGCTGCGCGCTTGGCCCGGCCAGCTATGCGTGATGCACAGATTACCCTCTGCTGCGCCGTCCAAAACGCCGCCTTCATTATCGACCAATTGCGGAAGGATTCCGAACATGGGGAGCCCCGCGCTGCCGGGCTTCATTTCGTGCGCGCAGGGTAACGTTGTGATCATCACGCCGCCCGTTTCAGTTTGCCACCACGTATCGATGATCGGACAGCGACCCTCGCCCACCACATCGAAATACCAGCGCCATGCTTCGGGGTTGATCGGTTCCCCCACTGACCCCAGCAACCGCAGCGAAGAACGGTCACGGCTCGTCACAAAATCATCGCCTTCGCGCATCAAGGCGCGGATCGCTGTGGGTGCGGTATAGAGGATATTGACCTTGTGCTTTGCCACAACATCCCAGAATCGGCCGTGATCGGGATAGTTCGGCACGCCTTCAAAAACGACGCTGGTCGCGCCGTTCATCAGCGGGCCATAGACGATGTAGCTGTGACCGGTGACCCAGCCAATATCGGCGGTGCACCAGAAAACTTCGTCCCGTCGGTAATCGAACATATATTCGAATGTGGTCGCGGTCCACACGCCGTATCCGCCGGTTGTATGCAACACGCCCTTGGGTTTTCCAGTTGAACCAGATGTGTAGAGGATGAACAGCGGATCTTCGGCTGCCATCACTTCACAAGGGCAATCTTCATCTGATTTCACATCATGAAACCAGTGATCTCTGCCGTTTACCATCGGCACGTGGAGCCCGGTGTGCTCGACCACCAGCACACCGTCGACCTCTACCCCGTCCCGCTCCAAAGCAGCATCGACATTGGCTTTGAGAGGGACACTTTTGGTGCCACGCAATCCTTCATCCGCAGTGATTACAAACCGGCTTTCGCAATCGGTAATACGCCCTGCCAATGCGTCGGGTGAGAATCCGCCAAACACGACCGAATGGATCGCACCAATTCGCGCACAGGCCAACATCGCAGTGACGCCTTCAACGATATTGGGCATATAGATCGTAACGCGATCACCTTTACCCGTGCCCAAAGCTTTCAAGGCGTTGGCCATTTGCACGGTTTCGCGGTGCAAATCGCGGTAGGTCAGATTGCGCGCCTCACCCGCAGGATCATCCGGTTCAAAGATGATCGCAAGCGCATCGCCGCGCGTTTCAAGGTGGCGGTCGATTGCATTGTGGCACAGGTTCAACGCCCCATCAGCGAACCAAGAAATACCAACCGGATCATACGACCATTCACCACCTTTACTCGGTGTTGTAAACCAATCCAGTCGCTGCGATTGTTCAAGCCAAAACGCATCTGGATCCGCGATTGAGCGCTCATAGCGCTCAAGATACTGATCGGTGGTGCAGTGAGTTTCCCGCGTGATATCTGGACGCTGGACGAACTGGCTCAATTCTCTTCTCCCTTTGGCGACGCTGTAAGAGTGGGAACGACCGCCTGTCTATTGTTTAACGTCATAGGTCGAGGCTTTGCCCGCGTTATCCTTATTCGCCTTCGCTAGTTCCAATGCTGGCAAGATAAGCAATGATCGCAGTTCTGGTTTCGTCATCGCGCACTGTGCCACGGGTCATTTCGGTGCCGGGGACATAGCCGCTAGGATCAGCGAGATATTGGTCAAGGCTCTCTTTGTCCCAGACAATATCGGACGCCGCCAATGCATCGGTATAACGATAGCCATCGAGGTTTCCTGCGACCCGTCCCACAATACCATGCAGATTGGGGCCAGCAGTGGACCGTGCTCCGGCCTCTACGACATGGCAGCCGGTGCAACGCTGGAACGCATCTTCGCCGCGCGCTGCCAGTAAGGCGCCTCGATCTTGATTGCTGGCGGCGATCTGCTCCAAATTTTCTGGCTGGTCCAGAAAAGCGCACCCAGTCACCGCCATAGTCACAGAGCTGATGGCCAAAACTGTCTTGCTGCGCATCCACTTGCCCCTTAAGTCTCTTTTTTTGTCACTGTTTACCCGTTGGCAAAGTGCATAGGCTTGGTCCAGCGAGAAGAGGGATTGGCACAATCAGCATTACCGGTTTAGTTTCCCCAGCATGGACACAATCTCTTTCGACGAATTCATGGCGGTCGATATCCGCGCCGGCACGGTCATTTCTGCAGAGCCATTTCCAGAGGCTCGCAAACCAGCGATCAAACTGCGGGTCAATTTTGGAGAGGAGGTAGGCGTGAAGAAAAGCTCTGCGCAGATCACCGATCACTATTCGCCAGAGGAACTGATAGGGCGTACCGTGATGGCGGTGGTGAATTTCCTTCCACGGCAAATAGGTCCGTTTATGTCCGAAGTGCTCGTGCTTGGCTTTCCGGATGCAGATGGGGCAATCGTCCTAACCGCACCTGAAAACACGGTACCAAACGGGGCGCGGTTGGCATAATCGGAAATTGTACAAGAACGTCAATTGTCGCTCCATTGGGAAAGCGCCCTTGCGCAAGGGGCGCTTTGAGAGGATAAAAGGAATGCAATTCTATGGGGGAAAATATCAATGGCCGTATCTGATCACGTCGATCTCGAAACGTTCATGGCAGGCGTTACAAAACGCAATCCTGGGCAAACTGAGTTCATTCAAGCTGTGCACGAAGTGGCGCAGGACATTTTTGAATTCATGCAAGACAAGGTTCACTATCACGAAGCGCAAATCCTGCGTCGGATGGCAGAACCGGACCGCGTCATCTCTTTCCGCGTTTGCTGGGAAGACGACAACCATAACATTCGTGTTCAGCGCGGCTGGCGTGTTCAAAACAACAACGCAATCGGCCCTTATAAAGGTGGCATTCGTTTCCACCCGAGCGTAACCGAAAGCGTTCTAAAGTTCCTTGCGTTTGAACAGACTTTCAAAAACTCGCTAACCGGCCTGCCAATGGGTGGCGGTAAAGGCGGCGCTAACTTTAACCCGCGCGGCAAATCCGACGCCGAAGTGATGCGTTTCTGCCAAAGCTTTATGTCTGAACTCTATCGCCATATCGGACCTAACACCGACGTCCCTGCGGGCGACATCGGCGTTGGCGGCCGTGAAATTGGTTATATGTTTGGCCAGTACAAAAGACTGACCAATCGCTGGGAAGGCGTTCTGACCGGAAAAGGTCAGGAATATGGCGGTTCGCAAATGCGGCCTGAGGCAACCGGCTACGGCGCGGTTTACTTCCTGCGCAATATGTTGAGGCATCGAGGCATGGACGTGGAAGGTCACACTGCTGTGATTTCCGGTTCGGGCAATGTCGCGACCCACGCTGCTGAGAAGATTACGCAGCTTGGCGGCAAGGTTCTGACGATGTCAGATTCAGGCGGTTTCATCCACGATCCTGACGGCATCGATCAGGAAAAGATTGACTGGATCAAGCACCTCAAGACCGTAAAGCGCGGCCGGATCAGCGAGTATTCCGATCATTTCACCAATGCCTCGTTCCACGAAGGCAAGCGTCCTTGGGATGTCCCATGCGATTTGGCGCTTCCCTGCGCAACACAGAATGAGCTTAATGAAGACGAAGCTAGGGAACTCGTCGCAAACGGCGTCAAAGGCGTTTCCGAAGGCGCAAATATGCCTACAACGTTGCAAGGTGTGAAGATATTCCACGATGCTAAGATTATGTATGGCCCGGGAAAAGCGGCGAATGCTGGCGGCGTAGCGGTTTCTGGCCTCGAAATGAGCCAGAACTCAGAGCGTATCAGCTGGAATTCAGAGCGACTCGGCGAAATGTTGACCGATCTGATGGAAGGCATCCATGGCAAGTGCACCGAATATGGCGAGCAAGAAGGCGGCTATGTCGACTATGTGAAGGGTGCAAATATTGCGGGCTTCAAAAAGGTCGCAGACGCTATGCTGGCGTTCGGCGTCGTTTGAATTTGGCGGTCTGAACCGCCGCATTAACGAACAAAAAAGGGCGTCCTGGCGGGCGCCCTTTTTTGTTGCCTTTTTACATAGGGCTTTTTGCGTAGTGAGTTTTATCGAATGCCGAGCTGAGTAGCCTGTGCCCGCAACTCTTCTTCTTCGCCCGGATTGGCCGCGATGGCCGAAGCCAAAGCCGCAGAAGCTTTATCCGGTTCACCTAAAGTCATGCGGCTGCGCATCAGCATAACCCAGCCATCAAGGTTTGCAGGCTCGTTTTCCAACCGGACCTCAAGCTGCGCGACCATTCCTTCGGCCATGTTGCGTTGTTCTCCGGGAGGAATGCGGCTGGCCTCTGCTAGCTGCTGCGCAGTCGGCCCGCGCAGGTTTTCTGACGCAGCCTCGCCCGCAGCGTCTCCCGATCCGGGCACCAACGCAGATGGTGCGCGCGCTTCCATCACTGTCGCCAGACGCCCTTCAATATCGATATCGTTGATGGCGCCGACTTGTTGGATGGTTCGTACAAGGTCACCTTCCCACGGCGCACCCGGCGGCGTTTCTGAAAGCAGAGCGAGCCAAGATGTGATCGCGCCTTCGGCATTTCCGTCCAGGTCCTGTTTCACAGCCATGAAATAACGTGCGCGCGGATCGCCTGGATCAAGTTCTAGTGCCCTTTCGAACGCTTCCAATGCAGCGGCAGGTAGAGGATCAGCAGGCAATGCCCCGCTCTCACTCGCATAGGCACGCGCTTCTCCAAGGGCGGACCAAAGCATGGCTTCGCTGTCATCTAAAGCGACCGCGCGCTCATAAGCGTCTGCCGCATCACTATATGCACCGCGTTCAAACAACGCGAATGCCAACTCGCTCCACGGACTGGCGTCATCGCTAGACGCTTCCGCAGCCGCGCGAAGCTCGTCTAAAGATAGCATCTCGTCGGTAGCCGCCTCTGTTCCGACCGGCGCACCACCGCCGTCATAAACATTGTAGCCTATTGAACCAGCGGCAAGAACAGCCGCAGCACCAAGTAATATCCAGCCCGCTTTGCCCCCAGAATTACCGCCTGATGTACCTCGAGGTGTTTCATTAGTTTCTGATGCCATGATGATTTCACTAGCAAGTGGAGCAGAAAACGGCAATTGTCTCTGGCATTGGGGCACACTTTCCTTATGGTGGGAATTGTGTGAAATCTATCCAAAGGGGGGGGTAGATTGTCGGACTTGTATAAAGTCGCCATCGTTGGCTCCGGTCCTGCCGGATTAAGCGCTGCTGGTCATGCGGCCGCTATTGGTATGTCTCATGTATTGATCGAAAAGACAGATCATCTGTCTGACACGATCTACAAGTACCAAAAAGGCAAGCATGTCATGGCGACGCCTTCGAATCTGGTGTTGCGCAGTGATCTTGATTTCGATGCAGGCAAGCGTGAAACGATCTTGGGTGTTTGGGACGAACAATCTGCTGAGCAGAAAATCAATGTTGAATTCGATGCTGAGGTAAACAAGGTCGAAGGCCAAAAGGGCGATTTCACCATCTCCCTGAAAAACGGTAAAACGATCCGCGCCGAAACCATTGTCTTGGCGATTGGAACGCAGGGCAACCCGAATATGCTGCGGTGCCCGGGTTCAGATCATCCCATGATCCAATACCAACTGGATGATCCGGGTGAGTATTATGATGAACATATCACGGTCATCGGATCGGGCGATGCCGGTATTGAGAACGCACTTGGCCTCGCCGCCGATGATGCGCAGCGCAATGTCGTCACCATCCTCAATCGCCGCGACAGTTTTGCGCGGGCAAAGGCTGCCAATGTTTCGCTGCTCGAAGAAGCAGAGAAAGATGGCCGGATTAGCGTTCGCAGGGAAACCAGCCCAGCTGGCGTAAAAGATGGTGAACTTGTCCTCGAAACACGCGACGGCGAAGACACTATTTCCTGCAACCGCATTATCGCACGCACGGGCTCACAACCACCACGCGGATTTGTCGAATCGATGGGAATCGAATTTTCCAGCGAAGAACGCAGCGCGTTTCCAAAGCTGACACCAGCATTTGAAACGACGGCACCTGGCATCCATGTCATTGGCGCGCTGGCTGGATATCCGCTGATCAAGCATTGCATGAATCAAGGCTATGATGTGATCGAATTCCTAAACGGGAATTCTGATCTGAAGCCAGCGGATGAACCGATCCTGTTGGAGAAATTCGCAAGCCTGCCCGGCGATCATTCGGTCGAACATTGGCTTGATGTGTTTGGCGGCAATGTTTCGGTGTTGAAAGGTCTTTCAACACTGCAATTGCGCGAATTGATGCTCGATTCCACGGTCCATGCCTACGATCCGGGCGATGCAATATTTCGGCGCAGCGATCCGGGGTCATCCTTGTTCGCTATAGCAGAGGGCTCCGTTGCGGTTGAAATCAATCCCAATGACCCTTCATTCACAGTGCCGATTGAGCAAGGTTCAATCTTTGGCGAAGTTGGTCTTATTTCCGGCCGTCGCCGTGGCTCGACCATTCGGGCGGCAGAGACAGTGGTTGCCATAGAGCTTGCCCGAAATGCCGCGCTGAAATTGATCGCAACCTCACCCGAAGCGGCTGAAGCCGTGAACCGCATCGCGGTTGAGCGTCAACTTTTGCAAATGTTTGGATCGGGCCTCACGCCAAAAGACATCGCACCATTGGTCGAAGCGTCTGAGGTGATTGATGTCAGGGCTGGTAAGGCCCTAATCACCGAAGGCGATGACGATCAGGACGTCTATATCATCCGCCGTGGATCGATGGTTGTCGAAAAAACCATCGGCGATCGACAGGTCTTCCTCTCTTACCTTCCCGCGGGCAGTTATGTCGGGGAAATGGCGGCAATTGATGGGTCGTCGCGCACAGCAACCGTGAAAGCCGCGATTAAATCTGAAGCAATCCGCTTGCCCGGTGAAAAATTCGCCGCTCTGCTCGACAACAATCCAGCACTGCGTGAAAAAGCTCTCAAAGAGATGGACGGTCGGCGCAAAACCAACGCTTTTATTGAAAGCCGTAAGGATCAATTTTCCGGCGTTGTCGATCTCTATTCAGAGACTGCGCAATTCCTGGTCGATGAAGGATTGGGCGAAGCGACTGACGTCCTGCTGATCGATGAAAAACTGTGCGTCGGCTGCGATAATTGTGAAAAAGCCTGCGCCGATGCGCATGAAGGCTTGTCACGGCTCGACCGGGAAGCGGGCCGGACTTACGCACACCTTCACGTTCCGACATCATGCCGCCACTGCGAACATCCGCATTGCATGGCGGATTGTCCGCCCAATGCAATCAAACGTGGTCCGGATGGCGAAGTCGTGATCGACGATACCTGTATCGGTTGCGGCAATTGTCAGCGCAATTGCCCTTACGGTGTGATCCGGATGGACCCGAAGCCTCCGAAAAAACCGTCACTTCTTAAATGGCTGTTCTTTGGCAGTGGTCCGGGACCGGGTGAGGCGTCCTATGCTTGGCGCAAAGAGCACGGCGATCCCGAACAACCCAAACAGGCAATTAAATGCGACATGTGTTCTGGCATTGACGGCGGCCCTGCCTGTGTCCGGGCTTGCCCAACGGGCGCGGCAATCCGCGTATCTCCAGATAAATTCCTGACCTTCACCAAACTGACGGAGGAGGCCGAATAATGGCGACGGCTCCTAATAACCGGTTCAATCAGGATGAGCGACGGCGTAATGCCGATCACGTCAGTTTTCTAAAGCATAAGAAGTTCCGCTGGCTTTGGATCGCCGTGTTGCTCTGCATGGCCAGCATTGCTGGCTATGCGCTGATTGATCAGGAACCACGCCCAAATGGCGGCAGCTGGTATGGTTATACGCTCGGTACGATTGGACTGATGCTGATTGTCTGGCTTTCCTTATTGGGGATTAGAAAACGCAAAATGACGGCTGGGCAATGGAGCCTCAAAGCGTGGACAAGCGCGCATGTCTATCTCGGCCTCGCATTGATTGTTGTTGGGACGCTCCACACCGGTTTTCAGGTCGGTTGGAACGTCCACACGCTCGCCTATTTCTTGATGCTCACCGTTATCATCAGCGGCATTTATGGCGTTATTGTCTACGCGGCGCTGCCCAGCACCCTATCATCGAACCGCAACGAGTTGACCCGCGCACAAATGTTGGAAGCGTTAACTGCGCTAGACCGTCAGTTGGAAAGCGCAGCACAGCCGCTTGATCGTCAGCAGTCCGATCTGGTGATCTCCGCTCTAGGCCAAGACGTCTTTTATGGCGGTCTGTTTGCCCGCCTAGCCGGAGCCTATCCACGTTGCGCCACCAATCGCGCGCTAAAGAGCCTTCCGGAAACAAGTGGCCAAACAGATGATCCAGAAGAGCGCGTGCGCGCACTACTGACCAAACGCTCTGATCAGCTCGGCCAAATTCGCCGCCATTTACGCATTCGGGCCATGCTCGAAATTTGGCTTTTCGTTCACATCCCGGCGACCATAGCTTTGCTCGCCGCGCTGCTCGCGCATGTCGTGAGCGTGTTCTTCTATTGGTGAGGCCGGCGTCATGGCATTCCTGATCCGCACCATCGATTTCACCGCCGCAGGGCGGGAAATTATCCGCGACCGAACTGTTGATCAAAGTGAGATCAGTATAGGCCGGGCGTCCGAGAATGACATTGCGCTGCCCGATCTTGCAGTAGAGCAGCGTCACGTTCGAATTAGTGATGCTGGCACCGGTAAATTGGCAATTGAATCGGTTGGCGGCCTTGGTTTTGGCATCAATGGTCGAACCGAAATGCGTGCTGAAATCGATCCGAATGTCGGTACGGAATTGTCGCTTGGTTCATCCCGACTTGCGATTTCGCGCGATGGTGACGGGCCGGTTCAGATCGTCATCAAGCAGGTGGAAAAGGACGAAGGCGCCGGCGATGCCATACAGGGTTTTGCTTTGGCCAGCACTCTGCCTAGCAAGCGGCTGATGGCTTGGGGCCTTGCCGCCGCGATCATCATCCTGTTGCTATCAGTCCCGATCATTACTCATTTGACCCGCACTCCTGTTGAGAATGATCCAGAAAATCTTGCCGCTGGTCAGGTCCGGTTCGACTCGACCTGGAGCACCGGCGATTTGAGCATGGCCCACCACGATCTGGAGGATAATTGCGAAGCCTGCCACGCAACGCCCTTCGTATCTGTCCAAGACGAAACTTGCCTGACTTGCCACGAGGAGCTGGGCGATCATGCGGAAATGCCCCGCCTTGCTGAAGGTATGGCGCCGTTCGGCACGGGCGACGCAATCCAGTGGCAAATCGCTGAAACACTGGGAAAAGAGGGTCCACTTGGCTGCGTGTCTTGCCATTCTGAGCATGAAGGTGCGGTAGAGCTCAAAGCGGCAAGCGAACAATTCTGTTCAGACTGTCACAACGGACTCGACACGCGATTGACCAACGTATCATTCGGCAATGCCGCCGATTTCGGTAAGAAACATCCTGAATTTCGTCCGCAATTCTACGCCGCGCATTTCGACACAGAGCTAACCCGAGTCTCTTTCGATGATAGCCCTGTCGAACAAAGCGGCCTGATCTTCCCGCATGACATTCACATGGACGCGAATAGTGGCGTCGCTCGCATGGCAATCAGCCTGGGCAAATATGGTGCACCTCTAGAATGCAGCAATTGTCATGAGGAAGAGGAAGACGGTTACGGCTTTGCCCCTGTTGAAATGGAGTCAGCCTGCGAAAGCTGCCACAGCCTCGTATTCGACCGAAATGGGCCGAATTTCCGGTCGCTACGCCACGGCGATGTTGACGATCTGATGGCAGACCTTGCCTCAATGGATCGCGGCCCTCGATCTGCTGTTGTCTCTGGCAGAGGTCGGCCAGGTCAATTTGCTCGAGGAGGACGGTATTATTCGAACTTTGGCCGTCCGATGAGCGCCTATATCGCGATCAACCGTGCGCTTGAACCAACCGGCGTCTGCGGTGAATGTCATATTCCCACCAGCACCAATGGTCGCCGCAACCTTACTCCGGTCAATCTGCCGGACCGTTTCCTGATGCGTGGGCACTTTACGCACGAAGCGCATGGCGACGATGTGGCAGAATGCACCGATTGCCACACGGCAGACACATCAGGTGAGGCGACCGACCTGCTGATCCCGGATCTTGATAGCTGCCGCGACTGTCATCAGGGCGAAACCGCCACGAAGACAGAGGAAATCACGCCTTCAAGTTGTGCGATGTGCCATGGCTATCACACGCCAACTATGCCGTGGCGTCCTGACGATCACCCAAATCTCCCCGGAAATGGCGGTAATGACTCTGTCGCTGCGATCCTGGGCAGTCTAAGACGTTAGGTATGAAGAGCGACAAAAGCGGTGTGCTGATTGCACAGATTACCGACACGCATGTTGGCTTTGAGCCAGAAGCGGGTGAGAACGAATTCAATTTCGTGCGGTTTCGCAATGTCTTAGGACATTTGCTGAACCAACCGGTTCGCCCCGACATGCTGATATTATCAGGTGATCTGACCGATGGCGGTCAAGCGGAATGCTACGGCCGTATCCGGAATCTGGTCCAAGATTGCCCATTCCCAGTCCACGTCATTCCTGGAAATCACGACAGCCGTGAAGAAATGCTCAGGGCATTTCCCGATTGTCCGACTGCCGATGGCTTTGCGCAGTTCGCAATCGAGTGCCGGGGTCTGCGCGTTCTGTGCCTCGATTCATTCGAGCCGGGCCGGCATGGCGGCGCCTTTTGCGAAATACGTGCAGCATGGTTGGCGCGTGAGCTGGACGAGCATCCTGACACGCCGACAATCCTGTTCCTGCACCACCCGCCGGTTGTTGCTGGAATTGATTGGATGGATCCCAAACCGAATGAACCATGGTTCAAGCGGTTTCATGACACAGTGGCAGGGCACAAACAGATCGTCTCGATCCAGGCCGGACATTTGCACCGACCATTGCACTCCATGGTTGAAGGCATTCCGTTAAGCGTGACGCCAGCGGTCGCACCTGCGGTTGCGCTAGATCTGCGTCCACTTGATATCGATGATGCGGACAGGCGGCCGATCGTCGCCGCAGAACCTCCATTTTACAGCCTGCACCTTTGGCGGGACGGAACATTGGTCTCGCACTTCCAGCCTGTCGGCCATTGGCAAACACTCGCCCGGTTTGAAGATCATCTTAAGCCAATGATGAAGGGTTTATTCGCCGAGCGCACGTAACGAGCGTGCTGGATGGACTGAGCAAGAGCTCTTTCCCTTTAAAGTTCAAAGAGTTTCCTTCCGTGCTCGCAGAATGTGCGTTACTTGCACGGACACGCATTCGGTCAGTCCCCGCCCAGCGCCACGCCGTCTGGCCCTGCGTCTATATTGGCATTGCGGCGCAACGGACCAACGCCACGGCCAACCCAGCGATCCATGTCGACTTCATCGGTAACGCGCCACGGTATACCCGACCGGGTCATGAACAGTCGTTCCATCTCTTCGCGGGTGAAGGGTCGCGAACCAAGGCGGCCAAATACCGCCATCTGTCCGCCGGTCTCATCCACCGCACGGTCACGGTCGATCCCTTTGGACAATGCAATCGCAGGTGAAGATGTCTCAGCATAGGCGATAAGCTCTGGCACAGGAGCAGGGCTAAAGCCGTAGAAATTGCGCTGGCTATCGGGACTGGTGAGCTGTAGCACCTTCATTCCATTGCGGCCATCGGCCACATAGGCGAACAGTGAAGCATTGGTGGATGCAACGATCACATCCTCCGCGTCGTTGAGCGTCCCGTCCAAAGTCACCTTTTGATGCAGCGTAGGAGCACGTGGGTTCTCAACATCGAGGATGACAAGCCCATCACCCTTCGCCGCGACATAGGCATACGTACGCGCGACATAAATGCGGCGTGCATCGGCAAGCGGGAACGTCGCCTCTGGCACAGCAATTGGATTGCGTAGGTCGGTGACATCGAACAACCTCACACCCTCGGCATCACTCACCCATAGATAGCGGAACTGGATCGCACTTGCCCGCGCATCGGTCAACTCACGCACTGCGGAAAGCTGCGGCGACTGCGGGTTGGAAAGATCCACTACGACCAATCCACGATCTGCGGTGATATAGGCAACCTCACCGGCAAGGTGAATATGGCTCGCGCCATTCAGCACACCATCTGGGTTCCACGCATCTGTGCCATCTGAATATTCCAGACGCTCAAAGAAGTTATCGCGGAACTCGCCGTCGGCCAGCGTGTTCACATCCACCATGATCAGGCCTTCGATCGAGTCAGTGACCGCAGCATAATTGTAGATCGGCAAGAATGGTTGTTCTTGGTTCACTTCGCGCATTTGCGGAGTGTTGCGCTCTGGCGCGATAGGCTGGTTCGTAGGCAGCGCCATACAGGTCGCGTCTTCAGTATCGACATGCGTGTCATGGCCAAGCGGAGAGAATGGCGCGGTGATGATCCGCTCAGACACACCCTTGTTAGCAATCGAGGCAACATCATAGGCGCGAAAACCGCCTCTGCCTTCTGCAACGAAGAGATATTCTCCGCGCAATTGCAGACAGCCGACCCGGCCCGCCGTTCCCTCATGCACGTTGACGAATTCTTCGAACGGCTTGGTTTCGCCGGACAGGTCTTCGTCAAACGCCTCACCGCGCACCCAGTTTTTCAGTTCTCGGTCATTATCCTCTACATGCATCTGCCAGTAATCTGGCGTTGAATAGCGGTGAAGGTAGGAACCGATGACCGCTTGCGGCTCATCATATTCAGTGACCCGCACGGCGGTCAGACCGCCTTCTAATCCGGTCCACGCATGCATCCCGACGAAGTTCACATAGTTCGTGCCAAGCAGCAGGAGCTGTGACATAATCGCATTGTTGTCTTCCTCTTCAGCAAGGTGACAATCAGTACAGGTCTTTGTTTCATTCAGACGCACAGTATGCGGGAAGTGCGGCGCAAAGGCTTGCGATGAGAAGCCGATCGCTGAAATTGGCGGCTGCTGCACATAGATGCGTTCGCGGTTGATATTGGTCGATGATAAAACCAACGCCGAAGACGAACGAACTGGAGCGGTTTGATTGCCCTTGGTCGTCTGGTGTACGCCAAGCTGGAACATCTGATCGCGTGCAACCTGCGGATTGTAGCTTGCAAAATTGCGTGTCGATCCGCCTTCATAGCGGTGCGATTTGGTCTTCCAATTCGCTTCGATAGGCAGGTGACAACCGCCACATGACGTCGTCCATGAAAGATGGCAGGTGAAACACGCCATCTCTTCATTCTGGTGTGCACGATCTTCTTCTTCGACGCCGCTTCCGAATTCAAACCGGCCCGTTTCCGCACCATAACGACTCATCAATTTTGATCGAGCGGCCCGCGCATTAAAGACCGGTGTCGCCGGATCAACCGAGTCGCGCACAAGGCTCATTTCCCATTGAAGTTCTGGATCGACGAGCGAGCGCTGAATCAGGACACGGCGGCCCTCTTCGTTTTCAATCCACTCAAACCGGCGCTGACCGTCTGGGTTGCGGAGCAGTGCAAGATTGTGTCCTTCTGGCGGAGCTGCAGGGCCGCTGGTTCGCAATGTCGGATACTCATCGGCGGTGCCGTGACAGTCAATACATCCGATCTCAATCGCATTGGCGACTTCGCCGTAAATCAGACCATTACCATGTGCGTCTTGTTCAAAGTGGCAATCCACGCATTGCATGCCGACCTCGGCATGGATGCTCATCATATGGACGGATTCGCCTGGATTTGTGCCAGGTTCAACGAACTGCCCCTCTCCATCACGCCGCCAGCGCTGGCGCCAGCGATCATCGTGACGGGCAGCCTCTTCAGGCGTGTCGCCTTCTTCTGATGGACGCAATATCTCACCGTCGGCATCAAGCATGTTTCCGTCGCGGTCACGTTTGAAGATCGCGCGGAAATTCCAACCGTGGCCGTGATAATCGGCGAATTGTGTGTGCTCGAGCGTCGGGTTCAGTTCATAGACATTGCGCAGGAAGTCGAGATCGCCCCACAGCCCTTTTGCAGCAGCGGCCTCTGGATTGCGGTCAAGGATTGCGCGCACCTCTTCGGCGGTGGGGAAACGCTGAGTCTGGTAGAATTCTTCGTATTCCGCGTCGCTCATACCCTCTGGGCGCGGGGTCGTGTTCTCTGGCCCCGGCCACATTGATGGTGCGTCGCTTTCATAATCCCACATCGTGTAACCAAGGAACGAATTAAGAAAGATATTTGGCTGGTGCATGTGGCATGACATGCACTGTGATGTTGGGATCGAGCGGGTAAAGACGTGTTGAAGCGGGTGACCGGACTCACGCACTGGCGCTTCACCATGCCCATCACCACTATGATCATCGTAGCTCTCTCCCGGCTGGCGTAAACCGCCGTGACCGCCTGCCCCCTGACCATCGCCGCCATGACTGTCATAGCCATGCTCTTCTTGCATCTGCGTGTTGATCGTCGGGTCGACTGTGATGGTCTGACCGTCGCGGCCATATTGCGCATAGACCAGCGAATGGCGCGGTTCGCGGTCATTGGCATAGACCACATGGCAGCTCGCACAGCCCGAATGGCGATAATCGCCCGGTTGATCGTTGGTGCCCATGAACCATGTGAACGGATCGTTGAGGCGCGTTTTGTGAATGTTAAGCGCCGGTATTGCCACGCGCAGGCCTGTTCCCGGACCACGATTTGATTGTTTTAGATCAGGGCGTCCGGGTTCTTCGAGCCGCTGGATCAGGCCGGTCGGATTGGGAATGCCAATCTCTGGGAATTGCGACAGGATCGTACGACCGCCGCGTTCAAACACCCGGAATACATCGGCAGGCGGGATCACGTGCCATGTTGGCAGAGGATAAAGTTCCGACAGCACACCGCGCGCACGCTGTTGGTCTGTCAATGCGCCATCTTCACCTTCGCCCGGGGAGGAAAGGACATTGGCAATGCCGCTGATCGTCGCTGGATCACCGCTGCGGGTGTAAGCCTCACCCAGAATGTAGTTTTTGAAGGGAAGAATGCCGTTATTATAGGTCGCCCCGCCCCACAGCATCGCGCCTGTCGCCATGATTGAGCGTTCCGCAGCCTCAATCGACTGGATGTGGCAAGATCCGCAAGCTTCGCGCGCTACGCGGTAGTCCGACGGGTTCACGAACTTCACAAATTCGGGCGATTCCTGATTGAGCAAAGCGTAGGAACGTTGCGGGTTAGCCGACGATGGGAAATGCCAGCTGTCGGGATATTTCGGCAGAACGTGAGCAGAATCGCGCGCCGCAACATATTCCGGATGATCTTGCGGCAGATCAGAATTTCCGCGCACACTCGCATTACCGCCGTGGCAATCGGTACAGCCCAGCCGCACAGCAGGCGTCGTGTGCATCGTTGGTGCATCAGTTTGCAGATGGCACGTATAGCACCCCTCTGATTTGGCATCCATTTCTGCCTGAGATTGGCGCGCTGGCGCTGGCGCAGCGGTGACCAAACTGTAATCCCGATATGTCGGCGTTTCCTTATCTGCCGCCTGAGTTTCAGGCAAAAGCACAGACAGCCCCAACAGGAGCACTGCCATCCCAAGGAGGACATAACGAGGTGAGAAACGGCTAAATGCAAGCATCAGTAGGTCAACGTCACGTTTGCGAGGATGGAGTAGAATGCATCCTGGTTGCCGAGGTTGTCGAACAAGTCTTGAAACCCGTCACCCGCAATTAGGGTGGCGCCCGACAGGCGGAATACTATATTTTGGTTGGCTTTGGGCCGCCAGATTGCTGAGGCTGAAAGGTCGTAACCGATCTCGCTGGGGATCGACCCTTCAATCCTTAAATTTTCGAGCGTCGCCGTGTTCTCAAACCAAAGATGATTGGCATTGGCGGTGAAACGAATTTCCGGCGTGAGATCAAAGTCAGCGCCAATGCCGACCAGCCATAGGCCCGGATTGTTGAAGTTTGACTGCCCTTGCTCTTTCGACGAACGCAGATTGTTCAAAATACCATTGCGGCCATTCACCGCGATTGCGCGCCCACCGCCTGCAAACGGGATAGTCTGGCGGATCCAATAGGACGTGTCTGCGCCTGCAAAAACCGGGTTTTCAAAGATCGCGTCAAAGCCGGTTTCTTTGTTATCGAACGGATCGCCATCGCCGCTTTGATACAAGCCCGAAAGACGGAAACGTATCCAATCGCGATCATAGCTCAATTCTGCTGCGGCGAATTGCGCATCGATATCAGCCGGAATGCCGGTGAAGAAGTTGTTGCGGTCTTCACCCAATGCCCAATAGGCGCTGGCAGTGATGTTGATCCGGCCAATCCTGCCATCAGCGTTATAGCCAAGGTAAAACACGTCATATTCGCGTCCACGAATATCGCCGAGCAATGCTGGACGGACGGGGAAACCGTTATCGTCGATCTCAATTTCGTCGGCTTCGCGGTTGCGGTTATAGGCAAGTGTCAATTGACTGGTGAGAGCCGGAATCAGGAAGTCCTGGCGGTAGACATTGGCAATAAATACCAAATCGTCGCGCGGGCTCTGCACCACCGAATTCAAACCGCTATTGGTATCTTTTTCAAGCCGCCAAAACGCCGCAAGGTTGAACTGCACGCGGTTATTATCGCGGTTGCCAAACAGCCGCACACCCATTTGTTGGTCATTAAACAGAAACCCGCGAAAATCGGCCTGAAACGGTTGAATGCCGGCGCGAATCGAAATGAAATCGTAGCGGTCATTGTCAAACTGGCTGAAATGGTAATCTACAAAAGCTTCTTGCACGCCAAGGAAGTGATCGAGACGATCGCTGCCCTTCGATGGCTCAACAAACAGCACGCGGCGTTCGGGCACATCGACATAATTGACGTTATACGCGAGGGTCAGGCGGTATTCGACGCTAGGCGGCTTATACGCGGTGCTGCCTTTGAGCAGCGCAAAACCGGCAATGAAGGTCTGCGATAAGACGGTCGAAAAATCATCGCCGAACACGTCGAGCCGGTCCGGGTCTTCAGTGGTTTGAATGCCAACAGGGATTGGAAATGTCCGCGGCTCATAGACTGTATCGCTAATCAGATTGGCGACGAAGAACCAATCATCGCCTGTGATTGGCAACCACGGAACCTTGTCCGGGTTTATCGGACGGTCACCCTTATAAGTGTTCTGATTATATGGGTCGAGCAGGTCTTCCTCGACGACCCCCAACGCCTCAATCAAACGCCAGCGATCAGGAATCGGAACCTGATCAGGAGAGAATGCTTGTGGCGGCGGAGCACGGATTGCGCCTTCATTCTCCTGCTCTATCGATTCTGGCAGTGCCGAGCTAAATCCCGGGCGCTCACGCCCTTCAATTATGTCCCGATCCAACGGTTCCGGATCAGGATTGGCAGTCTGATTTAGACCTTCCGATGTTTCTTCCGCCTGTGTACCCACATCCTGAGCCTGTTCGGCTGGTGGTGGTGCCGATGCAGGCGCGGTCGCCTCAACTGCAACAGGCTGCGCCAGAACCACAAATGGGATGAGCGAAAGCGCCATTATTACAGCCCCTCACACACATTCTGCGCTGGATCATCGAGGAACGGCGCAAACGGGCAGTTGATATACCGCAACCGAGTTTGGCGACCATTTGACGTCACAACAATGCGATCTGCGCGTATATCCATTGGTGCATTTCCAAGCGTCCCAGTCCGCAACCCGGCATTGTGCAGACCCAGAAAACTGATCATGTCATCTTGATCGATACCGTCGCCAGACACGCCGATCCCGCCAACCAGTTCATTGCCGCGATAGACCGGCACGGAGCCTGGGAAAATTTGAATACCATTGTCGAGCCGTGTGCCCTGCCCCGCAATGTTTGGGAGTGTCGAACAACCGCGATTTGTATCATCTGCGTCGTTCATCGAGGTCCCGCCCACAAAGGTGAGATGTTCAACAATGTTTGTAAGCACAAGCGCGGATTGTAACCCGGTCGAAAACGGGTTGAACTGCTCGATTGGCCGCGAAAGCGGTCCCGGCGGCGTGCCCACTTCGCCATCAGGGAAGAATGGACGCGACAGATTGCCGCCAGAGCGATCTGCAAAAGCAAAAGCGCCGGTTAGCGCATTGGGGTCATTCAGGAATGTACGAACGCGCTGCACATATACAGGCACTTCACCTTGCGCGGCCAGCATTTCATTCGCCGCGAACGCACCGGAAAAGAAATTCGCAGTGCGCGCCTTTTGCAAGCTCACATCGGTCCCAAAAATCGGCGCATCGGGTGAACGCACAATGCCAAGGATGCGCCCGCGCGTATCGACAAGGCTGATTGAGACTTGTGCCCGACTATCCAACGGACGCCTGATTTGGGCACGAGCCCGGCTCATCACAGCAAAGGCCTCCTCGAGGATCGCAGCTGCTTCGTCCTGCGTGATGGGCGATCCGATATCGGCCCCATCCGTCCCTCCGCGCAAGGGAAAACGATTGTTCCCGGCGCCGTCTGTCAGAACGTAAGCGTCAGGGTTTGAAAACTCAGCAGCCGTTGACGGGCGCATGCCCGACACTTCCGTGCCGTACGCTGTCCCGGCACGAATAACGGCATTGGTGTACCCGTTCACCGCCACCAAAGCGCCGGCGGTTCCCGTAAAGCTCGCGCCGGATACATCGCTCAACCCCTCATAGGTCGCATCGGTGTAACGCAGCGAAGAGCCATCCACCAAAATTCGATTAGCCCGAATGCTAACCGGCGCTTCAAATCCAACCGTGCCAGCAAGTGCAATTGACTCGTCCGCATCGACATCCACGTCGAGCACATTGTCATCTAGCCCGTAAATCCCATCAGCCATCACGCCAATACCGCCTACCATGACGCCGTTCTTGTAGAGCGGGAAGCCGCCAGCATCGGCAGAGAGCCCAAGCGGCGAACGCTGCGGTCCGATCATCCCATCAACAAACCGTGCAGACAGATCCGAACACGGCAATTGGCTGAATTGCACACCAAACAACGGGCCACTTTCCAGTCCAATTGTCGTCGGTGAGGGCGGAAAGTGTTCTTGAACAATTTGCGAAGCAACGCGCGTTGAAAAGGCATTGCCCCCGCTCGATAGATAGGCGCCTGTCACTGCTTTTGCGATGGCGGCTGTTGTGGCAGGGACATCGGCCCCTTGAATGTCAGCATTATCACCGTTCGGCGCACCCGGAATGGCGGCTGTCATAGGCGCATTCGGCGTTTGGAAAACTGCCAATACATTGCCAACCCGGTCGACCACTGAGATGACAGCTCCGTCGCCTTGAGCGTTTGCCTGAGCAGCAGCTTGTGCGATCACGGTCTGCACGTCAGCAGCCGATAAACTCTCAGTGGCTGGGAATGAAAACAACTGTCCCGATGGCGGAGAGGTCGGTGAAGGCGGGTCAGGAGGCCCACTGCCTGTTCCGCCACCAGCCGGTGCTGAATCTCCGCCACCACAAGCAGAAAGCACCAGCAACGGTGCGCCAAAAAGGAATTTCCAACCCCCACCCATATTTATTGCAACCTTCGAATGGCAGTTGTCGCCGAATTCAGCGCTGTGCGGAAATCGGTTGGGCTATAGCTGTTTGGCTCTTCAACAGCGGCATAAGCACGGTTGATATTGGCGCGAATGCCCGCCGCTGCTCCAGCAGTCACCCGGCCATTGCTAACCAATCCATTGAGCAAAGTGTCGATCGCCATCACCGCCTGGACCGAACCGGAATAATCAGTGAAACGCGGACGTGCGGCATTGCCACCGATGATCTCAATCACGCGGAACGCATCTGCATCGATATATGCACGCTGGCTAAGCGCATTGGAAAGCGCCCGCGCCCGCTGTGAAAGTGCACCTGCCGCTTCACGTGCGACTGTTGGATTGCCTTCACCCATTGCACGATGGAATGAACGGCTTGCATCGCGGAAGCTTTCTGCCTGACCGGGTACCAAAGCGCCTGCAACTGCTGACAGCATGATAATATTTTCATCATTGAATGGCGGATTGCCGAACGGGATCGGGCGGTCCGGATTGGTTTGGAATGTCAGACGCCGCTGGTCAGAGTCTTGGATTTCGCGGTGGCAGCTGTGGCAATCGTAGAAATAGAGCTGCGGGAACGCCCCCTCCATCCCAAATTTAGGCTGCGCAAACAGACTTGTTGCGCGCCGCACTGCTTCGGCCTGACCAACAGCCCAGAAGCGCACCCCGTTCGGTTTGCGTTTGCGAGAGGCATAATCGTCATCAACGTCATGATGCTGCTGCAATGCGCTGAACAGGTCGAGTTCAAATGACACGCGCGGATGCCCTGCTGCCATCATTGAATGTGTGACGAATTGGCCAGTCCTAGTCGACCCATAGTGGCAATCGAGACAGATATTCGCGCGCACTTGAGGATTTTCAAGCGGGGTCAATCCGTCGGCGACATTAGACGCGTGGGTTGCTGGACGAGCATAGTGGCTGGCAAGCCACCCCTCTGCGGCGCCATGACAACTTTCACAACCGACACCATCTGTCGTCTGAAAACGCGCACCGCGATCCGATGAAGGCACAAAAGTCGAATGGCACCCGAGGCATTCCGGTGCCTGTGTTGCTGGACCAAGACCAAGGCTGTTCGCAATTTGCTGTCCGCGTCGCCCGGCGAGAACTGCGTAAGCGCGGCTATGCGCACCGCTGGCGGATGACGGTTCTTGCCAGGTTGCGATCTCATCCTGACGAACAACTGCGCCATTGCCTTCGGCGCGACCATGACAGGTCGAACCCGCGCAGCTTGCGACGCCTTCAAATGTTCCATTTCCAGATGCAATCGCCGCGGGATAAATCGCGATAATTCCAAGCACAGCGAGAAACCGGAGCAATCCAGCGCCTTTACTACGCATGGAAGCGAAAGACTCCCAACTCGGCCATGATATTGTCATCTCATCCCCCCCACGAGATGGCTAAACTTTGCTTTTTTCTCAGCTCAGCGCAAGTCTTGCCTGTTTTGCGCAAACCAAGATCGCAAGCAGCGATCTGCCCATCAATTAGCGACCGTATCAGCGCAAAGCTTGTACAGTCCCGCCAAGTCAGAGCTTTTCGCTTCCGACTCTAGCATTTTTGCAACCCCTGACCGCCTTTGTCACAAGCTTGAGCCGGGGATGCAACCTTGAATACGCTGAAACACAGCAAAATAACTGCAAAAAACCAGAATGCGGGCTGAAAAAGGATAGGACAAGGCATCCATGCTTTCGCCGATCGCTTGATGTTGTCATGATATGCACTTTCAAAGGGGGCAATTCAGAACATGACAACAGGACCGGTTCAGATCGGAGATGATGGTTTCTATCATCCGACAAGCGAGGCCGATGTGATTGAGTTAATCACCTTTGCGCGTTCAAATTCCTTGCAGGTGCGGGCACGTGGCGCTTCGCATTCGGTAGCTTGGAGTATCTATACTGACCCGGTGGACGGCAGCTTGCCTAACAGGTCGCTCCAGCAATCACCGCCACCGGGTGAGGTCAATCTCGCCTTTGACAAAATGCGCAAGATTGAATGGATCGATGAAACCGCCGGCTTGATCGAAGCGGAGCCTGGCATCAACCTTGGCTGGGACCCGCAAGATCCATTTGGCGTATCGACCAAAGAAAACAGCCTGTTGCAGCAGATATTCGACAAAGGTTGGGCAGTGAATACGCTGGGGGGGATTACCCACCAAACGCTGGCAGGCTTTACAGCAACTGGTTCTGCAGGTGGATCAACGCGGTATGCATGGGATAATGCAATTGCGTACCGGATTGTCGATGGCACCGGAAAGGCGGAATGGATCGACAAGAACCATCCCCATTTCGATGCGATAGGTACGTCTATGGGGTTGATGGGAATCGTTACCAAAATCCGCATGCAGTTGGTGCCTATGTACAATATCAAAGGAACCGAAATCACCACGCCGTTAAGTGGCCCAACCGCGCCAATGGACTTTCTCGGCGAAGGTTCGCCGGGCAGCAATGGGCAACCACCTCAACCCAGCCTCGAACGATACCTCAAAGACAGCCCTTATACGCGGGTCGTGTGGTGGCCGCAAAACAAGGTCGAGCGGATCCAGACCTGGAAAGCCGCAAGGGTACCTTTCTCTAACGAAGGCCTTGTTCCCTATCAGCAATTTACGCCCGATTTCGGCGGACAAACTGAAATGTTCGCTGGCTCATTGGTGTTTGTGTTATTCGGAAACACCAATCCTTTTCGGATCATTCGGCTGTTTTGGCAGAAAATCGGGGCTTATCTGGACAATCTCGCCTTTGTGCTTTCGCAGAGCAGTTCCGGCGGAGTTTCACGGTTCTGCACTTACCTTTCGGGGATCGGTGTCGGCATCCTAGCCGGGCTGTTTGGGTTGGTTCTCGCGTTCTTTAGCGGCCTCGCAAGGGCCGCCTTCCCCACGCTTCTACCGTTTTTCAACCCAACCGCTAAAAACCGCCAAGAGGCAACAGAGTTTAACGATTACTATTGGCGATCATTGTGCATGGACAACACGGTTAGTGACAGTTTGATTGCAACCGAATTCACTGAAATTTGGGTCCCCATTCAACACACCCAAAAAGTGATGAACCTCTACCAGGATATGTTCGAAAAAGACGGCTACGCAGCCACCGGGTATTTCTCGACAGAAATTTATGCCGGTCCGCCAAGTTCAGGATGGCTGGATCCGGGATACACCGATGGTTCAGACGAATATAAGGACGGTGCAGTGCGGATTGATGTCTATTGGTTCCGCGATAATATGGGCGTTCCTAATTGCGATGAGGCTTTCCTCGATCAATATTGGGAGGTGTTACGCGACAACGACGTGCCATTCCGGCTGCATTGGGGCAAATTCGTGCCGAGTTATGATTTTGTCAATTGGGCCGCCTATTACAAAGCAAGCTTGCCACGTTTTGACGACTTTATGGCTCTGCGTGAAGCGCGCGATCCTGATGGACTGTTCTTCACCTGCTATTGGCGTAATCGGCTGACTGGAGCAGAGTGATCAGTCAGATTAGAAAAGGCGCGGCAAGTTGCACAACAAGCAATTACCGCGCCCCATTAATCTGCTTAAGACAGCGTAATATGCCGTTTCATATGGTGATCGACATTGCCGAATTCGGAATCGAAGATCGTCAACCGTTTAAAGTAGCTACCGATTGCCATTTCGTCGGTCATGCCCATGCCGCCATGGATCTGGATCGCATCCCGTCCAATATGGTGCGCCGCTTGGCCTAGCCGAACCTTGGCAGCCGACACCGCAAGCTTACGCTCCCTTTCAGGAGCATCGAGTTTCAGCGTCGCAAGATAAGTAAGTGAAACGGCCTGCTCATACTCAGTATACATGTCGACCATACGGTGCTGGAGCACTTGGAACGAACCAATCGGAACGCCAAATTGCTTACGCTGACGTGAATATTCGACCGTCATTGTATGAGCGACCTTCATTACGCCGCATGCCTCTGCACACTGCGCGGCGATTGCTTCGTCAGTCACGCGTTCAATCAAGGGAAGGGCTGCGCCTTCTTCGCTAATCAATGCCTCAGCCGGGACCGAGACATTCTCGAGGTACACCTCCGATGCGTGCCGGCCATCGACAGTTGGATAGTCGCGGGTGACAATTCCTGCGGCGGCTTTGTCGACAACGAACACAGACACGCCTTTGCGGTCACGCCGGTCGCCCGAACTGCGCGCGGTCACAATCAGGTGCGTCGCCCAAGGAGCGCCAACCACAACCGCCTTATGTCCGTTGAGGATGTAGCCGCTGCCATCTTTCTTCGCGGTGGTTTCTAGGTCGGCATAATCGTACCGCCCGCGCGGTTCTGCGTAAGCAAAGGCGAAGACGCGGCTGCCATCCACAATACCGCCAATGTGCTCGTCTTTCTGCGCATCGGTGCCAGCATGTTTCAGGAAACCGCCGGCACAAACGACTGTGGGTACGAATGGTTCGACCACCAATCCTTTGCCAAATTCTTCCATCACGACCATCGCATCGACTGCGCCGCCGCCAAAACCACCATCTTCTTCGCTGAAAGGCATTCCCAGAATACCAAGCTCTGCCAGCTGCGCCCAAATTTCTGGCCGCCAGCCTGTTCCGCTTTCCACAGCGCCGCGCCGCGTCTCCCAATCATAATTCTCTCGCACGAGCCGTGAAAGGCCATCGCGCACCATTTCTTGTTCTTCGGTGAAGTTGAAATCCACTAATCGTCTCCGGAATCGACCCCCGCCTTAAAGGCCGAGGATCATCTTCGTGATAATGTTGCGCTGAATTTCATTCGATCCGCCATAGATCGACGTTTTGCGCATGTTGAAATAGGTCGAAGCCGCATGTTGAGCATATTCTGGACCAACAGGATATTCGTTCGATCCAGCGTCCGCTATACTGCCGTAAAGCGGCGTGCCATAGCTGCCGACTGCCTCTAGTGTCAGTTCAGTCAGACGCTGTTGAATTTCGGTTCCCTTGATTTTCAGGATTGAGCTTTCAGGCCCCGGCCCCTTGCCCGCTTGCTCACCAGCCAGAGTTCGCAGCTCTGTGATTTCAAGTGCAGCGAGATCGATTTCGAGCTGGCTAACTTTACGTGCAAAATCGAAATCACTCATCAATGGCACGCCATCGATTAGTTCTGATCCGGCAATCTCACGCAGTTTTTCAACACCGCGTTTTGACCGAGCAACCCCTGCAATCCCACTGCGTTCATGCGCAAGCAGGAATTTGGCATAGGTCCAGCCCTTGTTTTCTTCGCCCACCAAGTTTTCAACCGGTACCCGAACATCGGTGAGCCAAGTTTCGTTGACCTCATAACCGCCATCAATCAATTTGATCGGGCGCACCTCGACACCGGGTGATTTCATGTCGATCAGGATGAAGCTGATCCCTTGCTGCGGTTTGGGCGCATCAGGATCGGTGCGGCAAAGGAAGAACCCCCAATCCGCAAACTGCGCCAGCGTGGTCCAGGTCTTTTGGCCATTGATGACATAATGGTCACCATCGCGCACGGCTGTCGTTTTGACAGAAGCCAAGTCAGATCCAGCGCCCGGCTCGCTATAACCCTGACACCACCAAACATCACCGCTTCGAATACCGGGGAGATGTTGGGCTTTCTGCTCTTCATTGCCGAATGTGTAGATCACCGGCCCGACCATCGAAACGCCAAAGGGCAGCGGCATAAACGCATTGATCCGTGCGTTTTCTTCCGACCAGATATAGCGCTGCGTTGGCGTCCAGCCGGTACCGCCATATTGTTCAGGCCAAGCTGGGACAGACCAACCCTTTTCGCCCAGCACTTTATGCCACGCGATCATGTCTTCGGGCGACATATCCTCACGCATGCCGAAATCGCCGAGGTGTTTGGGATAGCTCGCACCAATAAATGCTCGCACTTCCTCACGAAACGCCAATTCTTCGGGCGTGAACTCAAGATTCATCGGACTGTTCTCCAAACTTTCTTATCTTCAGAGCCTCTCTGGCACGACCTTGCCCGCGCCGAAAGGTCAATTACGCTGTCAAGGCCATCGCGGCGCAAGAAACGTCCCTGTAACCGAGCAATTAAGGCATTGGGACAGTTTGTTCACCCATCTCTGGTTCAGAGTTGACGGATTACGACAGGAATTGCTCGGTCCATCTGGGGGGAAGATTTAGTGCAAAATATCATTCGTTGGTTCATGGTGTTGGCAGCAACTTTGTTACCCACATACGCGATGGCAACCCCTGCCAACCCATCCTTAAGCGCGCTCATCAATGGCATTAACGATGGGGCGGAGCAGCCTGACATTGTCCTTTCGGAACTGACAGTCTCTATCGACCAGCACGGCAATATGGCCGAAATACAAATAGACGCGCTGCTCACCAACCCTTCTGACAATGAAGTCGAAGCGCGCTTTACCATGCAATTGCCACGCGATGCGGTACTGACGGGATACCAGCTTGATATTGACGGAGTTATGATTCCCGGCAGCCTGATCGACCAACCCAAAGCGCAACAAATTTATGAAGATGAAGTGCGTGGCAATATTGACCCCGGCCTTGCAGAGATATCGACACGAAACGAATTTTCGACACGAATCTATCCAGTCTCGCCCGAAGGCAGCAGGCGCATCTCCCTCACATTCGTGACCCCGGTTGATATTGCGGATGGATTGTCGCTTCCACTTGAATCGGTCGGTCCTGTCGGCGTCTTTCGGCTCAACGCTTCTGTCTCTGGAGTTTCGAATGCGCCCGTACTGGCGCTTACCAATGGTTCGCCGGTGGAATTCGTCCAAAGCGAGAGCGGTTGGGAGGCAGCAGGCTATACATTAAGCGAAACAAGATTATCAGGCGCCTTGCATCTATCAGGGGTTAGCCCGATCAGCGATGCAATGGCCTCGCTCCATTCGAATGGACGCAGGTTTTTCACGATCACCGATCAATTGGCTGGGATCAATTTGACCGAAGAGCCGGCGCCGCACATTCGCGTCTATTGGGATGTTTCGCGGTCTCGCGCGGATGCATTGCTAGATGAAGAACGGAATTTGCTAGCCCGCTTCCTCCGCGACTTGGCTCCCGACAAGATAGAAGTCGTGAGGTTTGCCAGCGCGCAGCCTCTGCTAACGCGCTTTGATGGGGACGCCCCAGCGACAGTAGATGCCATGCTCAGCTCCACAAGCTATCGCGGCGCAACCAGTTTTGCCGGTATTGATGAAGTTACCGATAGTGACGCCGATCTATGCCTGATGTTCAGCGATGGCGGAAGATCACTTGATCAATCTGCACAATTTGAAGCTGACTGCCCATTGATCATAATCGCCAGTGGTCCAAATATCGATGCGCAAAAAGTTGGCCGTTTGGCAGACGATAATGGCGGAATGGCGCTGTTTCTTGATGCGCAAAACACGACTGAAATCTTAGAGCAGATGAAGCGCTTGCCTGTCGGATTGGTTTCTATCCGCGACGCAGGCGGCAATCGCCTGAATTTCCGGACGCTGCCTGCAGGAAACGGGCAATGGAGCGTGGTTGGCGAATTGAGCGACTGGGACGAGTTCACAGTCCAACTTTCGGGCACAAGCCGCGAGGAACGGCGCAGGACCTATTTGATCGACACCGCACGCGCAGGCCGCAATGATGCTGCAGGCGCGCTTTGGGCGGCGCAAGAAGTCGCGCGGCTATCGGACAACCCAGCTGACAGCGATGCGATGCAGGCGCTTGCACGCAGTTTTCAGGTCGCAAGCCCGACTATGGCCTTTCTCGTTTTAGAACGGCCCGATCAATATGTTGCCGCTAAAATCGAACCTCCTCATGGTTTCGGCCAGCAATGGCTCGAAAAATATCGGATCGCAAAGAACGCTCACGATGAGAATCGCGAAACTGAACGCGAACGACGTCTGCAATACGTCTTGTCGGAATGGGATGAAACAAGGCGCTGGTGGTCCGCTCAATACGACCAAGAACGCGTAATGCAGCAAAACGGACAGAGCAACGAGCCGCGCAATGGTCAAGAGGCTGCGCAGGCCGCTGGTGATGCGCAAAGTACACCGCCTCCACCTACAGTTTTAGAAAGGCCTCAGTCGCAAGAGCGACTGGCGACGACAGGCGAATCCACGGCAGACGCCGCCGATGGCAGTTACTCGTTAGAAGCTGACGATACTATCACCGTAACCGCAACTCGGCGCGAAGTCGGCTCTCTGAGTCCCGCTTCTGCTGTTCCCGTCGCTTTTGTCGATGCCGAAGGCTTCTCAGGCACACCGAACGAACCACGAGCGACGGTGCAAGTCTCGCTCGCTAATGTGCTTAGCGAGCGCTCTTACTTGGAGGCACTTGAGCAAGCTCAGTCCGATGCGCGTTTGCGGGTGTTGGCCGAACAAGAGGTTCTCTACGGCACAGTCCCCGGCTTCTACTTCGATGTGGCTGAATGGTTCAGGTTAAATGGCGATGCCGCTTTGGGCCGGCAATTGCTGCTGTCTGCATTGGATCTGCCCACCAGCGATGATGAAACCTTACTGATCGTCGCCTTCAGGTTAGAACGCGACGGCGACTATGACACCGCTATTGAACTGCTGGAAACGCTGGCGGCGAGGATCGATTATCGCACGCAGCCAAAGCGTATTTTGGCTCTCGCATTGGCGGCTCGCGCTCGCTCATCAGCGGGTGCCGCGCGCCGGAATGATCTGGAACGCGCCTTTGAATTGTTGAGCGAGGTTGTGTTTGAACCAACTGATACACGCTATGCGGGACTGGAAACCGTAGCCCTGATGGAAATCAACTCGTTGATTCCCCTTATCGACCAAGCAGGCGGCACATGGACGTTAGACGAAAGGCTGGTCGCAATCTTTGATACCGATCTGCGTGTAGTGGTCGAATGGACGAGTGCAGATGCCGATCTGGATCTGTGGGTAGCAGAGCCGTCTGGCGAGCAAGCTCACTATGGCAATCAGCGGACCGCATTGGGCGGGAAACTGTCGAACGATATGACCGATGGCTATGGGCCTGAAGAATATGTCCTGAAAAACGCCTATCAGGGTGATTATCAGGTCAGGGTTCAGGGCTTTAGCGGAGATCGTATCAACCCCAATGGCCCGGGTCGGGCGATGGTGCGGTTGATCCGCAATTTCGCGCGCGGCGACCAATCCGAACAACTCATCGATGCCGAAGTCGGATTTGATCGTTCAAACCAGAATGAGAATGACCGCGTGGTTGCAACAATACAGGTTGAAGACTGACCAGCGCCGCATTCCTCTGCGCCATTATTTGTGCGCTCTATTCGTGACGTAATGCGTCGATCGGGTCGAGCTGCGAAGCACGGCGCGCTGGATAATAGCCGAAAACTATGCCCATTGCGGACGCGAATACAAAACTCAAAATATTAATCATCGGATCAAAGACAAACGGCACGTCAATCACACCCGCCAGTGATACCGAGGCGAAAAAGGCCAGCAAGAGCCCCGCCAATCCGCCAAGGGCGCACAGCACGACAGCTTCGGTTAAAAACTGCAAACGGACCTCTCGTGCAAGCGCACCAATCGCCAATCTGATCCCGATTTCGCGCGTTCTTTCGGTCACAGAAACCAGCATGATATTCATGATACCAATTCCCCCGACCAGCAGGCTAATCGATGCGATCACTGCCACCATCGCCGTTAATGCGCCAGTGACTGCGCCCAGCGCATCATTGACTTGAGCTGTGTCGATTACATTGAAGTCATTTGCCTCTGCAGCCTGAAGCAAACGTCGTTCGCGCAGCAGATCGACAAGCGCGTCCTGGATTACTGATGCGGAATAGGCGCTGTCATATTTAAGGACGAAATAGTCAATTTTGTCGCTGCCACGGAACCGCCTTTGAACGGTCTTCATTGGCATCATTACGGTGTCATCATCATCCGCGCCGCCGCCGCCCTGGCCGCGCTCTTCGAGCACGCCGATCACATTACAAGAGACACTGCCCAACCGCATGGTTTCGCCAACCGGGCTGGCATCAGGCAGAAAAATTGCCTCACGAACTTTTGGGCCAAGCAAGCAGACATTTTTGCCAGATGTCTCCTCTTCCGAAGTGAATGCCCGTCCTTCGACGACGTCAATGGATTGCGCTTGCAAGAATGCGCTGTCTGCTCCGGTTACTTGCGTATCCCAATCCTGACCGTTGTAGAATGCGGTTGCGTTGGACCTGACATTGCCTGCTGCGACTTCAACTCCAGCAATCTGCTGCGCCACCGCGTCGACATCACCTTGATCGAATTGGCGAACAGTGCCGCGATCGGTTCGAACAGGAAAAACGATGAAATTGCTTGCGCCCAAAGACGAAATTTCTTCCTGGACCGACGCTGTCACCCCATTGCCCAACGTCACCATTGTGACCACCGCGGCAACGCCAATAATAATGCCCAACGTCGTGAGGATGGAACGCAGAAGGTGCCTTCTGATTTCTCGCAAAGAAAGGAGCAGCGTTGCGCCAAACATCAAGCTGCGCCCTCAATAGTGCTGTCAGGTACTGGCTCTAGATTGCGCGCACCGCGTTCAACACTAGCAACCAGACCGTCGCGGAAATGGATCACCGTTTTGGCGAAAGCAGCCATTTCTTGCTCATGCGTTACCATTATCACGGTGATACCGTCTGCGTTGAGCCTGCCCAACAATTCCATGATTTCGACCGAGCGCTCACTATCGAGATTGCCGGTCGGTTCATCGGCGAGCAGCACATTCGGGTCTGACACAAGTGCGCGCGCAATCGCGACGCGTTGCTGCTGCCCACCAGAAAGTTCGGTGGGCGTATGAGATGCCCAGGGCGCCAGTCCGACTTGATCCAATGCATGCATCGCTGCATCGCGGCGAACCGACTTCTTTTCGCCACGATAAAGCAGCGGTAATTCGACATTTTCCAGCGCGGTTGTGCGCGACAGCAGATTAAAGCCTTGAAATACAAATCCGAGATAACGCCGTCGCAATAGACTGCGCTGGTCACGGTTCAAACGCTGCACCTCAACACCGCGAAATCGGAAAATTCCATCGGTTGGCACATCCAGGCAGCCAAGGATGTTCATTGTGGTCGATTTACCTGAACCGGACGGGCCCATAATCGCTACAAACTGACCGCGATCAATCGTCAGATCCACGCCCTTCAACGCCTTAAACGCTGCCGGGCCGGTGCCGAAGACTTTGGTAATACCTTCCAATTCGATCAGAGGCTGCTTGGTCATCGATTAGCCGTCATTGCGCCTGCGCCTGCACGCCGGTTACGACTTTCATGCCTGCTTCCAAATCTTCGGATTGAACCGCCGTAAGCCGCCCATTACTCTGACCAGTCACAACATTGATGGCCCGTAAGGTTCCATCCTCTTGCAAAACCTGAACTTGCTGACGGGACCCTGCGCCAATGCGGGCTTCCTGTTCTTGGTCTTCCAATCCCACACTGACCGAGAGCATACCCCCCTCGCTCTCCTCTTCGTTGTCCGGACGAAACCGCAAAGCTGCATTGGGAACAAGCAGTATTTGGCCAGTAGATTCCGTGGCAATAGTCGCAGTTGCTGTCATTCCGGGCCGCAAAAGCCCTTCCGAATTTTGCACGATCAACCGGGCCTCATAGCTTACCACACTGCCGCCAGCCGCAGCAGCCGCAGCGCCGTTTTGGCTATCCACGGTATTGCCTGATGCAAGATCAACCCTCTGGACCTCAGCCGGAAATCGACGTCCCGGATAGGCGTCGACTGTGAATGTTGCTTCCTGTCCGGACTCGACCTGGCCCACATCCGCTTCGTCGATGGAAACACGCAACTGCATTGCCGCCAGATCTTCTGCAATCACAAACAACGTGACGGTGTTAAAGCTGGCAACCACTGTCTGGCCCGGTTCAATTTGCCGGGCAAGCACCACGCCTGTAACGGGCGCACGGATCACTGCGCGGCTGCGAGTTGTTAAGTTCCCGCCCAAAGTCGCCTGCGCTGCTTGAATATTGGCTCTGGCAGAAGCAACCGCAGCGCGATCTCGGGCCACTGCGGCCTCGGCTTGTTCAAGTTCAATCTGCGAGGGAACGCGGCCGCCGGACAGCTCTCTTACTTCGATCAGTCGGTTAAGCTGCGCGGTATCAACATCAAGCGTCGCCTGCGCCTGTAACAAACCTGCCCGCGCCGCATTGAGATTGGCTCTGGCTTGGGCGATTTGCTGATCGATAATTTCGGTGTTGATGACGGCAATCACTTGCCCGCGCGTCACCTGGTCATTCACGTCGACAAGAACCTGTTCGACCGGTCCGTTCACCTCCGCGCCCACCGTCACCTGGTTTGTTGGTCGCAAATTGCCGGTCGCTGTAACCGTCAGATCAAGTGAACCTTCGGTCGTATCTTCGGTGATGTAAGTCACTTCCTGATCGTCGCCAGAACACGTCGATATGGCAAGAACAAGCAGCACAAGAATTAACGCAGGGAGCCAAAACTTCATCCAGCGGCGCCAACGAGGACGCGGCTTTTCTCCGAGGAATTCTTCGACCCCTTCAGACTCAACTGAACTGTCTGATGTATCGTTCATTGCCCGTCATTCCCTGTTTCGATCCCGGCGTTCTGTGATGCTTGCCATCCCCCACCCAACGCTCGTGCTAGTCTTACGAATGCGGCAGCACGCGCGCCTTTGGCAGAAACCTCCGCTGTTCGGGCGCTGAGCAATTGGCTTTCTGCTGTAAGCAAAACCTGAAAATCTATCAGTCCTGCCTGATATTGGCTGCGTGCAAGGATAGCGGCGTTCCGCGCGCCGTCGCTTGCCTCTAAGAGCGCGGTAGCCCGGTCATTGCTGGTACGTAGGTCAACATTTGCGCTTTCCACATCCTCCAACGCCTCCAAAATGGACTGCTGCCAAGCGGCAAGTGAACCATCCGCAATCGCCTGAGATGCGTCGATCTGAGCTCTGGTCCGGCCACCATCGAATAGGAGTTGCGTCACCCCGGCAAAGAAATTGCCTGTGACAATGTCGAATAAATCTTGGACATCAAATGCGTTGCTTCCGATCGTGCCCGTTAGCCGCGCAACCGGATATAGCTGTGTGCGGGCAACTCCGACCCGTTCCAGATCGGCCGCCAACTGAGCTTCGGCAGCGCTGACATCAGGTCGCATCCGCAATGTGTCAGCAGGCACGTTTCGGATGATGCTTACTGGGGGAGACGGAATGGCCCGAGGATCAGATGTCAGCTTCCGGTACACTGCACCGGGCGGTTCACCAACCAAAGTGGAAATCGCATTGGCAGTCGCAGCAAGGTCGCTTTGGAACAGGGGGATCGACGCCGCCGTTTGTGCTCTTTGGGTGCGAGCCTGTTCGACATCAAGGCTGGAAACCAGCCCCGCTTGACTGCGCCACTGCGCGATCAGCAAATTATCATCCTGATATGCAAGTGACGCTTTCGCAATTTCCAGCTGAGCTGCAAGTGACCGGGCGTTTATAGTCTGGGTGGCCACCGACGCCACAATCACACGTTCAAGATCCGCAGCACTATACCCCGCCGCTCGCAAATCGGCACGCGACGCTGCGATCGATCCGCTTATCCGCCCAAACAAATCTGTTTCCCAAGAAACATCTCCGTTCAATAAAAATTGGACTTCGTCGTTTGAGAAGTCACCAAATTCTTCTCTCACCCCGCCGCCAATCGAAGCCGAAGGAAGGCGCACGCTCCTTGCTTCGCGCGCGCCAGCTTGGGCTGCGCGCAGCCGCGCAAATGCCTGAGCAAGATCGAAGTTGTCTGACCGCGCACGTGTTACAAATTCTTCGATCAAAGGATCATCTAGCAGCATCCAGTAAGAACCAAGCTCAATCTGAGCGCCGTCAACGTCTGCAATTGACCACCGTTCTGGTAAAGGAATCGCCTGTTCTAAAGAAGGCGCATCAGCCTTTGGCAACGCGCAGCCTTGCAGCACAAAAAAGAGCATCAGAATGGGTATAGTGGCGGCCTTTGCAGCCAACCTTCCATCAAAGCCCCTTTGCATGATTTTAAAAATTCCCTGATAATCGCCCAAGAATAGAATGACAGGCATTAGCCCTTGCGCAAGCTCAAATATTGGTTGTCGTCGGGTGGTGAGCGACATTCATAGATCGAAGCCGTCAAATCAATGCACACAGTTGCATTTCAGCTAAGGCTGGCGCGCTGCGTCACGCTTATGTAGCAAAGCGGCAATAGGTGCAGGTGCAGCTGAATAGGATTGAACAATTATGTATTCGCCAAACTCAAATCGCCGTCAGTTTCTATCCGCGACGGGCACTGCTTTCGCAGCATTGATGGCCAGCGGATGCATGACGCGTGGCGCTGCTCTTTCGGGCGGTAATTCCAGCTTTTCCGACTATGGACCACTTCTCCCAGATCCAGCAGGAATGCTCGATTTGCCGGAAGGTTTTTCATACCGCGTCCTTTCAAGTCTTGGCGATATGATGAGCGATGGCGGCAATGTCCCTGATAAAGCCGATGGGATGGGTTGCCTCGACATTGGCAATGGGGAAATCGCATTGGTTCGCAACCACGAATTGGTGCCGAGCGATGACGCCGGCGGGCCTATTGCAAAGGGTTTTGGCACCCACAATGGACAAATCGTTCCTGGCGGTACCACCAATATCGTGCTGGATGCGAACACGTTGGAAGTGAAACGTCAGATGCGCACTTTGGGCGGGACCATCCGCAATTGCTCGGGCGGTGTGACGCCGTGGGGCAGTTGGATTTCTTGCGAAGAGGCTCCGACCGGCCCCGGCCAACTCTATGGAGACGGATTGGCGGTCAATCATGGCTGGGCATTCGAAGTGCCTGGTAACGCGATCGGGTTGGTTGACCCGACGCCCCTGCGTGCAATGGGCCGCTTCAACCACGAAGCCGTCTGTGTCGATCCAGAAACCGGATATGTCTACCAAACCGAGGATCGCAATGATGGCGTTCTCTATAGGTTCATTCCGGACGTTCCAGGGCAATTGAGCGAAGGTGGTCGCCTTCAAGCTATGGTGATCGACACACTCCCCGATACCCGTAATTGGGAAGGCGCTGATATGGCCGTCGGCCAAGCCTTTTCTGTCAGATGGATCGACCTCGACAATGTTGAAGCTCCGGAAGATGACCTGCGCACCCGCGCCGCCGCGCAAGGCGCCACTCTGATCGCGCGCGGCGAAGGCATCCATATGGGCTCTGACGATCTGTTCTTTTGCTCAACCAGCGGTGGTGCGATGAAGCTGGGACAGATATTCCGCTTTGTGCCAGGCCGAGGCGCAGGGCCTGACCAAGTCGAACTGTTCTTTGAAAGCGAAAGCCCTGATCAATTCAATTATGGTGACAATCTGTGCGCGGCTCCAAACGGCCATCTGCTCATTTGTGAAGACCAGTATACGGAAGTGGTCGACAACTATATTCGCGGCATCACTCCCAGCGGTCAGCCCTACGCATTTGCCCGGTTGCGGATGCAGACCGAACTTGCGGGCGGATGCTTCTCTCCAGATCGAAAATGGTTCTTCGTCAATGCCTATGCGCCCACTCGCACATTGGCGATTACAGGGCCCTGGGCTGAGTAAACGTGCTGAGTAAACGCGCAGAATAAAAGCGCTAATCGAGAACATCCCTTAGCCCCAATTGCAGTGGCAAGGCGGACACTCTACGTACTCGGCAACGGGAATTCTAATCGCAATCAATCCGCTGCATTTTCGTAAGTTTGCGGCGCTCAAATCAGGGTCCATCCATGAGAAAACTCCACCTCCTTTCGCTTAGCCTCCTGCTTGGAACATCGACGCTAGCGGCCCCTACCGCAGCAAAAGAGGGCATGTTTACGCCCGATCAATTGCAGGAAATCAGCGAAGAGCTTGAAGAAGCCGGACTTGAGATCGCCCCCGAAGCGCTCGCGGACCTCACAGGTTTTCCAATGGGCGCAGTCGTTTCGTTAGGCGGATGTTCTGCGAGCTTCGTTTCATCTGAGGGATTGGTTGTCACAAACCACCACTGCGCGCGCGGATCCGTTCAGTACAACTCAACCGCAGAAAACAACTATCTGGCAAATGGTTTTCTTGCGGAAGGTCAATCAGGTGAACTCCCCGCAGCGCCTGGTTCGCGCATTTATGTGACCACTGAAGTCACCGACGTGACTGACCGAATTCGTGCGGGCACAGAAGAACTTGCTCCGATTGATCGCTACGCAATGATTGATCAGCGTTCCAAGAACTTAACAGCTGAATGCGAATTGGACGCAGGATTTCGGTGCCGGGTCGCCAGCTTTTATGGCGGTGCGCAATACAAACTGGTCAAGAGTCTGGAGGTCCGTGATGTCCGACTGGTTTATGCTCCAGCCGATTCAATTGGCAAATATGGCGGCGACATCGATAACTGGCAGTGGCCACGCCACACCGGCGATTTCGCGTTCTATCGCGCCTATGTCGCACCTGATGGATCAGCCGCCGACTACAGCGAAGACAATGTCGCTTATCAGCCGGAACATCATCTAAAAGTGAGCGCTGCCGGTTTAGAGGACGGAGATTTCGTCATGGCAGCGGGCTATCCCGGGACCACCAGCCGTTACACGTTGATGGCCGAGGTTGAGAACACCTTCAACTGGACGTACCCAACCTTTGAAGACCTGTTGAGCGATTGGATCAACACGGTTGAGGCGGCTGCACCGGAAGGATCAGATGCGCGTGTAAAATACGAATCGCTCCTTGCAGGGCTCAACAATTTCGAAAAGAACTTGCGCGGCCAGATCGAAGGCGCACAGCGTGTTGGATTGGTTGAACGGCGCCGCGAACGCGAAGCAAAGCTGGCGGAATGGATTGCCGCTGATGCATCGCGCGCGGGCTATGGCGAAGCGATCGCTGCGCTCGCCGAGCTCTCAGAAGAAAGCGCTCAAGCAGCGCGTACCAATTTTTGGTACAGTAATGTTTCCCGCCCAAGCCTGTTTTCAGCCGCACGTCGTCTTTATCGCCTGTCGAAAGAGAACGAACTGCCCAATGCAGAGCGTGAAACAGGTTATCAAGAGCGCGACATGACCTTCTTTCGTCAAGGTATGCAGGCGCTTGACCGGCGATATGACCCGGCGGTCGACAAGGCGGTGTGGACCCTGTTTCTAACCGGATATATTGCGCAGCCTGACGAAGAGCGTGTCGCGGCATTTGACGCAGCGCTTGGCCTGACAGCTGAGACAACAGCTGCTGATCTGCCTGCACTGCTAGACCGCTTCTATGCCGATACCGCCTTGGGCGATGTTGAAACCCGGCTCGCGCTGATGGAGGTTTCACCGGTTGAGCTTGAAGCAAGCGAAGACCCATTCATGCAGCTCGCTGTGGCGATGTATGATTATGGTCTTTCCTTGGAGGAACAGAGCGAAGAGCGCTCTGGCCGCGCGCTGGCACTTCGGCCGGCCTATATGGAGGCAATCACTGGGTGGCAGCACGAGGTCGGTCGCCTGACATATCCCGATGCGAACAGCACATTGCGTGTCACTTTCGGTAGCGTTTTGGGCGGTTCGCCGCGCGATGGTATGACCTACCTACCCTTCACCACTCTCGAAGGGATCACCGATAAGGACACTGGCGAAGACCCATTCAATTCCCCCCAAGCCTTGCTTGATCGGATCGAAGCGCGCGATTACGGCTCCTATGCGCTCGACAGAATCGGCTCTGTGCCGGTCAACTTCCTGACTGACCTCGATAGCACCGGCGGCAATAGCGGTTCTGCTACGCTGAATTCGCGTGCCGAGCTGGTCGGGTTGCTGTTTGATGGCACGTTTGAAAGCGTCAATTCAGACTGGGATTTCGACCCGCGTACAACTCGCACTATCCATATCGACACGCGTTATATGCTTTGGGTGATGGAAAAGGTCGATGGGGCAGACGCCTTGATCGCTGAAATGGATATTGTGCGATAATGCGGTCCAACTGGGCGCGGTTTCTGTCGCAGTTGCCGCGTCCATTCTTCGCCAAAGCTGGATTCTAAGACCTTAGAAACCCGCCATCTATTGGGATTTCCAAGCCTGTCACATAGGACGCTCTTGAACTGGCTAAGAAAGCCGCGACTGCGGCAAATTCGCGTGGCTCGCCAAAACGCCCCGCCGGAATGCTCTCGGCAGCTTTGGCCGCAATCACCTGTAGATCGACCCCCGCTTGATCAGCGATATTCTGATGGAGCGAGTGCAGCCGTTCCGTCTCAACCTGTCCGGGCATCAGCATGTTGACTGTCACCCCATCCATCGCAACTTCTCTCGCCAAAGTCTTCATCCAACCGTGAACCGCAGCGCGCATTGTGTTGGACAGAGCCAGGCCAGGGATCGGTTCCCGCACACCAGCTGATGTTATGGTCATGATGCGCCCAAAGCCCGATGCTCGCATATCGGGCAATACCAGGCGTGTGATCTCCGTGATGGTTAGCAACATTGGCTGAAATGCTCCTAGCAATTGCACCGCATCGGTTTCGTGTGCAGTGGACGGTGTAGGACCGCCACAATTGTTGACCAAAATATCCACGCCGCCTAGCTCGCGCTGAGCATGACTTGCAATGGTCTCAGCGGCGTCCGGCGCCGCGAGGTCAATAGCCAGCATCGGCCATTCTGATGCTTCGTTGGGGCTGCGCGATACGCCAAGGACGCTAACGCCTTCATCGGTAAGCTCTTGGGCAATCGCAGCGCCTAGACCGCGGCTTGCTCCAAGAACTACGGCCCGTTTCCCTTTCAGTTCAAGATCCACTTTCTTGCTCCGCGTATGATATACCGCCCACTGCAAAGTTGAGGTCGGGCACTTCACTAATCAACACACGAACGCGTGCTGGATCGACTTCGATTGATTCTGCAACCGCATCGGTCACTTTTCGTAAGAGTTTCTTCTTTGCTTCGCTTGATCGACCTTCGCGCATTTGGATCGTGATAACCGGCATATTCTGCTCCATTTGGGATGTGCCTGTCATCCAGGCTCGCGACCAATACGGCAAGGGTTCCTCGCATATGAGGGCTGCGTCAAGCATTGCGAAGCGCCAAAAGTCGCTATGAATTGTGGAAGTAGCCCGGCGCCGCGCATTGCCTTACGCATCGACCACGCCGCACAGCATTCATAAAAGCGAGTTCCCTAAATGCCCGATGTTTCACCCGCTGGTTTATCCTCTGACGCAATCGACCTAGCTGCGCGCGTCGAAATTTTCGTACGCGAAACAATTGCTCCGTTTGAACATGATCCACGCTGCACCAGTCATGGCCCATCTGACGAATTGGCGAGTGAGCTAAGGGAACTTGCGCGTAATAGCGGTCTTTTGACGCCGCATATTCGCAGCGACGGATCGCATTCTTCTCACCTTGAAACAGCGCTAATTCTGCGCAAGAGCGGACTGTCCCCGCTTGGCCCAATTGCTTGTCATGTCATGGCCCCGGATGAGGGCAATATGTACCTATTGGGCAAGGTTGGTAATGCGGCGATCAAGGAACGCTTTCTCACCCCGCTCATCGCAGGCAAAGGACGCTCTGCATTCTTCATGACTGAACCCGCCGATGACGGCGGCGCAGGGTCTGATCCTTCCCTTATGCAGACCACCTGCAAACGCGATGGCAATCATTGGGTCATCAACGGGCGCAAGGCCTTTATTACAGGAGCCGAAGGCGCGCAGGTTGGGATCATCATGGCGAAGTCGGTTGAACCCGATAGCGAAGGCGGAGCCTGCATGTTCTTGGTCGACCTGCCCGACCCGGCCATTGTCCTAGAACGTCTGTTAGAGACAATCGACAGCTCCATGCCCGGCGGCCATGCGGTCATTACAATCGACAATTTGCGAGTCCCAGCAGATCAAATGCTCGGCGACGCGGGTGAAGGGTTCAAATATGCCCAAATCCGACTCGCCCCCGCGCGGCTGACCCATTGCATGCGGTGGCTCGGTCTCGCTGACCGTGCCCAAGAAATTGCAATAGATTACGCTTGCAAACGCACGGCCTTTGGCAAGCAATTGATCGACCACGAAGGTGTCGGCTTCATGCTCGCTCAGAATAGGATCGACCTCAAAGCTTGCGGGTTGATGATCGATTGGTGCGCAACGATCTTGGATACAGGTGAGTTGGGTACGGTCGAAAGCTCTATGGCCAAAACCTTCGTTTCAGAAACGCTCTTTCAGATCGCGGATCGCTGCGTGCAAACCATGGGCGGAACCGGAGTGACGGGCGACACAATCGTTGAGCAGTTGTTCCGCGAAATTCGGGCTTTCCGCATCTATGATGGCCCCACCGAAGTGCACAAATGGAGCCTTGCGAAGAAGATCAAACGCGATTGGCGCGATAGCCAACGGGAAGCTTAACTCTGGTTAGTGAATTTCTTATTCTGCTGGAAACCACCGGCCTTCAAACACCACGCCCAAAACTTCAACCTGTTGTAGGTTTTCCGCTCCGCCAATCCGGGGATCGCGGTCGAGCACGGCAAAGTCGGCCCTCTTACCCGACGCAATGCTACCAACCTGATCGGAGAGGCCAATCACTTGAGCGGCTTCAATCGTGATCGCTCGCAGTGCCTTGTCCAAGCTCAATCGCTCCGCTGGCGCTTTCACATTGCCAGATAGCGTCACCCTATTGCTGGCCACCCAGGCGAGATAGAGCGGGTCAATTGGAGCCATATTGAAATCGCTGTGCAACCCCAATGGGACGTCTTTACGTTCTAGCGAGCCCAACCGATTCATTTGCGCTGCGCGGTCGGGGCCAAGCCCGCTTTCCGCATAAGCATCACCCAGAATTCGGATGTAATTCGGCTGCGCTGACACCATAAGGCCCATCTCACCAATGCTGCGGTTTTGCGCTTCGGTTGAATAGCCAAGATGCTCAAGTACTCTGTCTTGTCCACCGCGCGCGGGAAGGCGTTCCAATATGCCAAGGACCACATCAACCCCCTTATCGCCGTTCACATGGGTGTGTAGGCTCCATCCCGCATCCCAAAACCGCATTGCCTGCCCGTCCAACACATCTGGTTCTGTGATCCATTTGCCTTCGTGGCCATCGCTATATCCGGGCGGATTCATCTGCATATATTGCGCAAAGAAAGCGCCGTCGGCGAACAGCTTTACCCGCTGGGAAAAGAAGAATTTATCACTCTCATAATCGGCCTGTACCTCAGCCAACCATGCATTCGGATCGCCGGTTACAAGGTCCGCCACTGGGATCGCAAGAATACGCGACGGAGTACTGGTCTGATCGTAAAGGCTCTTAAACAGCGGCGCTTCGACCGCAATCCCGCCAAAGCCGCCAAATGCGAGATCGGCGCTGGTTGTCACCCCGGTTTCTAGCATCATCTGACGCATTTCGATCAGGCCTTGCTGCACTTTGGCAGGCTGAAAGAGATAGGGCCGCAGTTTCTCGATCCCGTTGAACAGAGCCGTTTCATGGATGATGCCGGATGCGAAATCGGCATGGGTTGGGTTAATTTCCGGCTTATCGAATTCAGCCACAAATGCTTCAGCCGTCCCAATTCCCAACAGCTCAAGCGCAGCCGTATTCGCAATAATTTCGTGAAAACTGCGCTGCCAGATCACAACCGCTCGGTCAGGCGCAATTGCGTCCAGCTTTATTCGGTCCATATCGCCATGGAACAACCGGTGGTGGCCCCATGTGATGAACAGTTCTTCGTCGCTTGCCGCCAAGACTTCGCGCAGACGCACTTCATATTCGCTTTCGCCAATGATCGAAGGATAGCTTTTGCCCGGCAACTGCCATGCTTCTGGGCTGATAAATGGGATCGCCAGCATCATCACCGTCTGCATCGGGTGAATATGCGGCTCAACAAATCCGGGCATCAGGACGTTTGAAGCAAAGCGCCGATCAATTGTAACATTGCGCCCTTCGGTCCATGCTCTCAGCTCTGCCAAGCTTTGTGCAACGCCAAGTATTATCCCTTCGGAAGTCGCAACATATTTCGCCTCGGGGAGGCCCGGCTCCATCGTGATGATCGTCTCCGCCTCATAGACGGTCACATCGGAATAGGTGATCTGACGGTCACCTGAATTGGCATTCGTATTGGCACTGGCAGCGCCAACGATCATCAGCGAAAGTCCAAAAAAGACCGACATTATGTACTTGCTCATGGCTTCCCCCTGTTGACTCAGGCTTTGCGCCTTTAGCCTAGTGTCTTATTCCGATATGATCAGCACCTCCCCTTGGCGCGCAGCCTCAATCTCTGCTGGAGAGAATGGCAGTCGATGCAGGCGCTTTTCCGCATAGACACGCGTTTGGTCTGCGAAATGCGGCGATTCCGGGTTGGTTGACTGCGAATAACTGAGTATCGCATCTGCGACAGGTCCATCCTCATCAAAACCGACGATTTGGATGTAGCTAGACCCATGTTGCGGGACCAATCCCCCTTCAACCACACGGCCGTTTTGCATATTGAGCACACCGGCTATGCCGGGACCTCCGTGAATTGCGATCCGTTCGTCTTCTAGCCGCACAGTCAGCACGTCACCCCAAGGAGCATCGAGGACAATCCCCGCTTCATCCAATTCTGCTGCCGCTTCACCAAGCGCGGCAAGGAGCGCTTCACCCGCAGCGCCCGTTACCGCAAGATCGCGCGGCGTATTGATCGGATCGGCGGCGTCAAAGGTCACTTGCCACAAACCAGAATTGCTGCGGATTTTATTCCAATAGACTTGAAACAAATAGGCACCGCGACTGTCCGCATTGTAACGTTGGTCCCAGCTGGACAGAGCATCACAGGCTAGCGCGAGATCATCCCTATCAGCGCACAGGGCAGTAACCGGTTCTACCACCATTTCGGCTGCCAAGCTTTTATTCGCAAACACCAATTCCAAGGCCCGGCGATGATCGAAAGGCGCGTCGGCCAGCGCCGCCTCTGTCTCCATAAAATTGGAACGTGTGCGCAGGGTCAATTCCTGTTCGTGCTCGCCTAGGATCGGTGAAAGCTGAGCATAAGGATCGCGCGGATTGCTGAACCAATAGCTGTCATTGCTGTTGGTCACATAATCCCTGCGAATGCGCACCGCCTGATCGCCAGCTGGCAATAGACCCGCAACCGCCGCATCGGGGGAAACATCCCAAGCACAGTCAGACCGCGATCCATCAAGCAGGGTCGCAAGCGAGGCGAACAGAGGCGATGCGGGTGTCGAACATTCCGCGATTTTAGCGGCGGACACATTTGGAACCGCCGTAACATCGGCGTGCAGCGCATCGCCGTTGCGATCCGCGACAATCGTGTTCACCCACGGAATGCCAAGCGTATCGCTAACTATATCGCGCACTTCACCAACTGAGCCTGCTTGTCCAATGCGCTGCCAAGTTTCAATCCCGCGCTGGTTGCCCGCATTGGCATCACGCAAAGCGACTGCAAGACCGCTGCTCCACATCACACCGCTGCGCGGGATAATGACGACGGGGCCCCAGCGCGTAGAATAAAGCGTGCGTACCACCGGCGCTGCGCCATCGGGCATCGGCACGCTAATCTCACGCGCGATCATCTTTTCTGGCTCGCCATCGACCATATAGCTGGTCGGGTCGCCTTCTGCCAAAGTCAGCGCATAGAGAGTAAAATGGCGCGCAGCGGTAACGGTGTGAGTCCACGCAATGTCGCGGTTAAAACCAAGGGTGGGCATCGGGTTTCCGGCCAATCCGACGCCCATCACATCAACTTCGCCCGGCAAAGTAATGTGCATCTGCCAAAAGCGCGCCGGTCCTCTCCATGGGAAATGCGGGTTGCCTATCAACAATCCACGGCCATCCGCCGTCGCCTCACCGCCAAACGCCCATCCATTGCTTCCAAAGCCCAGCTCGTGGCGGGGAGGCAGCACGAGCTCAGAGGCAGTGGCCTGATCGCCTCCGCCAGGGGGGGCAGCATTGGCAATGCCTGGTGCGAGCGCCAACGAACTGGCAAGCAACATCATCTTTTCGTTGAGCCTAAGCATGTCGTCGACGGTGATGGGCCGCACCCAAGTGCCACCACGACATTCTTCGGGAAGACCGTCAACGCCGGTATCGCGCAGAAAACGATTATATCCGGCAACATATCCTTCGATCAGCAACGTCACATCGGCTTCTGGCGCGGCCGAAGATGCGCGAAGTCCTGGTAAGTCAATTTGGGCGCGATGGAAGATGTCAGAACTTAAGTTACCGACACTTTGAAAACCAAGAATTGCACTGTTTTCCGGGCCAAAATGCAACGATCGCTCCCCCGCTACGGTCGTGAATTCTTCGGCCAACATGCAGAAATTGTCCTGCGCATAGGCATAGGCCACACCGTACCCGATGCCTTGCCAGCTATCGGCAGTGATGTGAGGAATGTTGAAATCGGTGCGAGTGATGGTCGCTTCGTAAGCCGCCTGCGCGCTGACCGCGCTGCTAGCAAAGCCAGCCATCATCACCATTGCAAAAGCCAAGCGCATCACGTCTCTCCCGAATGCCAAACTGGTATCAACGGCAACACTACGAGATGCATAGGTAACCGACAACCGCAGACGGAAGCGTAGCTAGAGGCGGCAGCTTCAACCAGCCTTCGCGAAGGCCAACTGGAGCATTTCTAGCCTTTATTCTGCTGTGCTTGTCAGCCCGCGTGCTTCAAGCATCGGCCCGACATCCGGCTGGCGGCCAGCGAAGTTTTCGAACATTTCAAAATAGTCCATCGTCCCTCCACGGCTCAGCACGGTCTTGCGGTAATGCTCGCCATTCTCCCGCGTGAGTGCACCATTGTCGATGAACCATTTGCGACTGTCACGGTCCAGCATCTCGGTCCACAAATAACTGTAATAACCAGCCGAATATCCAGCTGGTGAGCTAAATATGTGGTTGAAATAAGTTGAACGATAACGCGGCGGCACAAGGTCGACTTCTAGCCCCAGATCTTCCAGCGCAGACCGCTCAAACGCATCGACTTTCTCGGGTGTATCGATGGCTGCTGCCTCCGCTGGCGACAGAGCGCTCCACCGCATATCAAGCAAGGCTGCTTCGACGACTTCGCCAAAATCATAACCTTGATTGAACTTGGATGCCGCTTCGATCCGCTCAATCAGATCTAGAGGGATCGTTTCGCCCGTTTCATAATGTTTGGCATAGTTTTGGAGCACTTCGGGATATGAAGCCCACATTTCGTGAACTTGGCTTGGATATTCGACAAAATCGCGCGCTGTCGCGGTGCCGGAAAGGCTCTCATACTTCTGATCCGCGAAGAAACCGTGCAGCGCGTGGCCAAATTCATGGAATATCGTGTTGACGTTGTCGAAACTAACCAGCTGGACCTCGCCTGCCGATGCCTTCGGGATGTTGAGCACATTGTAGATTACGGGCTGTGTTCCCCACAGATAGCTCTGATCGACGAAGTTCGACATCCACGCGCCGCCGCGTTTTGACGGACGTTGAAACGGATCGAAATAGAACAGACCAAGCTCGGAACCGTCGGCTTCGAACACGGTGTAGACCCATACATCGAAGTGATAGGTGGGGATGTCGGTCCGGCGCTCAAATGAGAGGCCGTACAGTTCGTTCGCCATATAAAAGACGCCGTCTTCCAAGACTTTGTCAAGTTGGAAATATTCCATCACTGCATCTTCATCGAGATCGAAACGTTCCGTCTTCACCTTGTTGGCATAACGATACCAGTCCCATGGTTGGACTTCGAAATTTCCGCCTTCGCTAGCGATGGTTTCGTTCAGTAATGCCGCCTCGCGCCGCTGTGTTATGGCAAGCGCCGGAACCATCTGTTCCATGAAATCGAGTGCGGTTTTTGGGGTCTTGGCCATGCGATCATACATGGTGTAGCTGGCCCAATCTTCCTCACCGAACAGAGTTGCTTTTTCTGCGCGAAGCCCGGCAATATTGGCAAGCAGCAAACGGGTGTCATGTTCCGAATTGGTGCCATCTGAACGGCTATGACTAAGCTTGAACAATGTTTCACGCGTTGCGCGGTTTTCAAGCGTTGGCAGCAAGGGCTGCTGGGTCGTGTTCTGCAGGGCAATTGCATATTTGCCGGGATGCCCCTTTTCGGTCGCAAACTCCGCAGCAGCGGCGATGTCGGCTTCAGAAAGGCCTGCCAATTCTTCTGCGGTGTCAACGATAAGTGGTTGATCGTTGGTCGCCGACCGCACGGCCTGACTAAATTCAGTAGTCAATGTCGAAAGTTCTGTGTTGATTTCTTTCACCCGGTCCCGTTGGGCATCGGTCAAAAGTGCACCGGCATGAACCATTTGGTTGTAAGTCTCGTCCAAAAGCTTGGCGTCTTCACGGGTCATCGTCATCGCGGCGCGATTATCATAAACTGTATTGACCCGTGCAAACAGCGCTGGATTGAGAGTTATTGAATCTGAATGTGCCGAAAGTCTTGGACTCATTTCGGTGTTGATTTCATCAAGTCGATCCGTGGTATTCGAACCTGTCAGCGCGAAGAAAACACGCGCTACACGGCCCAACATCCGGCCAGATTTTTCCAGTTCAACAATCGTATTGTCAAAATTGGGCGCGGCAGGATTATTGATGATTGCCTGCACTTCAGCTGTCTGGATTGCCATTCCTTGCTCAAAAGCTGGAACATAATCGTCTTCGGTGATTTTCGTGAAATCGGGTGCCAAGAACGGCAGTGTGCTGTCAGTCGCAAAATATCCGGTTCCTTCGGGAATTATGACACCAGAATCTGCCGTCGCAGTTTCAGCAATCGGCTCCATATCTGCTCCTTGCGAATAGGTTGCACAACCAGCGATCAACGCGACGGCAGAAACGGTCGAAAAGACTTGGACTAATCTCAGGGTCGGCATGGCATTCTCTCTCGATTTGTTTTCGGGCGCATACGCAGGAGCGAACGCTCACGACAAATTACGTCCATATTGGCTGCGGCTTGAACAAGGGATTGACCAAAATTGCAAGGCAATGCGGTGCGGCTGGCGATAGGTCTTATTTGTTTGTCTATTTGCTGAGGATCACTCGCACCTTGCGAGACCACACTGTATCCGACCAAAACGCGCGCCTACGCCAGAAATGGCTATCCTCTCTCCATTTGATCGCCATTGGTACTGGCATTGGTGTTTCCATTGGATATGGGCCAGACGGTGTTTCTTTCTAACTCCGCCTGAATGGCAAGAATAGCGACCAGAGAAGCGACGAAGGTTGTTCGGTCTGATGCTCGCTCAAGCCAATAGTTACTTCATCATGTCCTCGTTCTGGCTGAGAGGTATAGGTTTTGAAGAAACGGTCCCAGGCTGAGAGGAAGAACCCATAATTGCTGTCGGTTTCATGCCTGATTACTGAGTGGTGCACACGGTGCATGTCGGGCGTCACAATGATCACCCGAACCCAGCGATCAAGCGCAAGTGGGAGTTTTACATTCGAATGGTTGAACATCGCCGATGCGTTGAGAATCACTTCAAACATAAACACTGCGGTGGCCGCCGGTCCGATCACGACAACGCATAGAAGTTTATAAGCCATCGAGAGAACGATCTCGATTGGGTGAAACCGGGCTCCGGTCGTTACATCAATATCCCGGTCCGCGTGGTGGACCTTGTGAATTCTCCAAAAGATCGGGATTTTGTGGGAGGCGACATGTTGACCATATATGGCAAAATCCAAAAGCAGGATCGCAATTGTTATCTCCAACCAGACGGGGAGATTGATAATGGCGAGCAGGCCCCAGCCTTGTTCGTTTGCATATGCGGCCATTCCTATGGCCAAGATCGGAAACACTATCCGAAGTGCGGCTGTATCCAGAACGACGAGCGCCAAGTTAGTAAACCAGCGACGCCCGCGTGCCTGAGTTCTTTTCTTGCGAGGAAATGCTGCCTCCGCAGCAACCATCACAATAAATACCGATGCAAAAACGGTGAGCCTAATCGTGCCTTCACTTAGTCCGAAAAAGTCCATCATTCAGTACCCGTCGTTGCAGAGGATATCATAAAATCGCCTTTCCCTCGTTCCGCATAGGGCTTTCGCCACTGGCGGGACCATTTCGATTCAAAGGCGTGAGCGAAACCGATCAGTGTGCCGATTTTCAGTTGTCCGCAAGTCGCCGTTTCACTTCTTCGGTATGCTGACCGATTGTAGGAGCGCCGTCTTGTGCTGGCCGCCTCCAATCGGAAAACCGGCTGGCGTCACTCATTTCGAACATCGGTCCCTCGGTCGGGTGCTCCCGTTTCTGAAAAAATCCCGTTTCGGCAAGATGCGGGTCATTCATAATGTCATCAATATCACGCGCTGGCATGCACGGAATGCCTGCCTTCTTTAGTAGCTTCATCCATTCTGAGGTGGATTTTGCCGGCGTTCTGTCGGTCACGACGCGATACAACATCTGAATGTTCAAATATCTCTTGCCCGGCGTGTTGCAACGCTCATCTTCAAGCACATCCATGGCTCCTAAGGCATCGAATAGAGCGATCCAATTGTCGTCAGTGTAGGGCACGATCGCAATGTAGCCATCCGAAGTGGGAAACGGTTGGCGCTCGGGGTCGACTTGGCGAGCATAGGTCTTTGGGCCGACGGGAGGATCAAAAGTCTTGCCGGCCAAGTGTTCCTTCAAAATAAAGTGCGCGAAAGCTTCAAACATAGGAACTTCGACAAATTGGCCTCGACCGGTCCTCAGTTTGTGAATGACAGCTGCCATGGTTGCATAGGCAGCATTGAGTCCAGCGACCTTGTCCGCGATCAAAGTAGGCAAATAGCGGGGCCTAGGATCTCCATCCACGCGAGAAGCAAGACTGGTTGCGCCTGTCGCAGTCTGGATGACATCATCATAAGCTTGAAGGTTCGAATAGGGTCCACCCGATGCAAAACCGACGCAATGAACATATATGATCGAAGAATTGATCGCCTTCACCGCTTCATAGTCAAAGCCCAACCGGGCAATTGCTTGCCCGCGAATATTGTGAACAAAGATGTCGGCTTCTGCGATCAGCTTTCGCATGACGTCAGCGTCGCTTGCGTCTTTGAGATCAAGGATGACCGATTTCTTCCCGCGATTCAGCGTCATATGGGATGGGCTCATACCACGAGTCCGCGCAGGCTTGGCAGAATGCCGCAATGCGTCTCCGCCTTTCGGTTCGACCTTGATGACCTCCGCTCCATAATCGGCGAGGATTTGGGTTGCATAGGGACCAAAGACGACGCTCGTCAGATCAACAATTCTGACTCCGGTTAGCATTGCTCCGGCTTCTTCGATCGGCAAACCAAATTCTCCGCTTCTGATTGTTCTTGCATCATTGTAGCAAATGCACGCTGGAAATGGGATTTAAGCTCCGGGCTTAATCATGGAGCAGGACCGCCTCGATGCCCGACCTGGCAATATAATGAGGACTTCAGCCGGTTTGCATCTGAAATCTCGATCTCCTCAATTGAGAATTTGGGCCGTCCCCCATGGGCGATGGCGGCATCAATCGTGGCTAAAATATGCGTCCTTCCGTCATCGCATTTATCCTATTGGATAACTAGCAAATGTCAGGGATGGGCGGCAAACGTCGATAGTGATAGCCCGCAATCTTGTTCGCACCCAATCATCGCGAACGGCCAGCGCGGGAATGTTATAAGAATGCAAAATTTCAACCATTTCATAGACGGAAGCGAATTTTCCAACCCCATTGAAGGATCGCTTGAAACGAAAGCTCCACATACGGGTGAGCCTGTTGCGCGGATTGCGTTGGGCCAGGCAAAGACTGTCAACAAAGCTATAGAATCGAACCTTCGCGCGGTGACGGCGTGGCGCGCGCTCAATCCGCTTTCGAGAGGACGTATTCTGTGCGATCTCGGCCGTAATTTGCGCGGCTCGATTGAACATTTGACTAAACTCGAAATAGAGCAAACCGGCAAAGTTCCCAGTCAAATTCCAGCCGAGTTGGAATCGGCTGCGCAATATTTCGAATATTACGGCGGTCTGGCGACAGTCCCAGCAGGTGATGTCGTTGAAACAGGGCCAGAATTTCATTCATTTAGCAAACGAGTGCCGTTTGGTGTGGTTGCCGTGATCACACCTTGGAATCTCCCATTGAACCAATGTGCCCGGGCCATTGCCCCGGCCTTGGCCATGGGAAATGTTGTCACTTGCAAGCCATCCGAGTTTACGTCGGGCACCGCGGTAGAGATGGCCAGGATTGCGATCGAAAGCGGCGTGCCAGCTGGAGTTCTCAATATTGTCCTGGGCACCGGAACGGAGTGCGGCAACGCACTGGTGTCACACCCCGATGTGCGCAAAATCTGCTTCACAGGCAGCGTGCGAGCAGGCCGCGAGATCGGGCGAATAGCGGCGGATCGAATTATACCTATAACATTGGAATTGGGCGGAAAATCGGCCAACATCATTTTCAATGATGCTAACCTAGATCAGATGGTTCCGGCATCGTTGGCTGCCTTTACAGCCAATGCCGGGCAAGTTTGCACCGCAGGGACACGTCTGTTGGTTCAGCGGAGCATTCACGACGAAGTGGTCGAACGGATGGTTGCCGCCGCGCGTGAATTGAAAGTTGGAGCGGGACCCGAGGCCAATGTTGGAGCCATCACAACGCCCGAACAACTTGAACGGATACACAAATATTTCGACATCGCTTTGGAAGATGGTGCTAAGCTGGAGTTGGGCGGGCAGAAACAGAGTGATACTGGGGATACAGGCGGGCGATATACACCGGTAACGATCTATTCCGGCGTAACTCCCGAAATGCGGATCGCACAAGAAGAGGTCTTCGGCCCAGTCCTTTCCATCATAGCATTTGATGATGAGGCTGAAGCGATCACCATTGCCAATGGCACGGACTATGGACTGGCCGCTGGGCTATGGACCAATGATCTGGGTCGTGCCCACCGGGTGGCCGATGCGTTGGAAGCCGGATATATCTCGGTTAATCACTACTCGCCATCTATCTTCCTGCCTTTTGGCGGGTTCAAACAGAGCGGTTATGGCAGAGAAAAAGGCATCGAGGCTCTGCACCATTACTGCCAAACAAAGAGTGTGAATATCAAAATCTAGGCTGCCGGAACGTCCCAATTCGCCCTAGCTTCGCACAAGTCTGCCAGGCCGGGCACCGGTGTCTTTATCATTTTCGCGGATCAGTACGCCGTTGCAATATGTCGCCTTGTAACCCGTTACGGGCTGCATAGTTCGCGTGCCCCCCGCAGGAAGATCATGGTGGGCGATCGGCGGAGCGGCATTGAGATTGGCATAGTCAGTCACATTGATATCCGCATGCTTCCCAATTTCAAGAACGCTCCTATCTGTGAAACCATACATATCGGCATTCCGCTCTGTCTGCTTGTGCACGAGGAATTCAATTGGGAGTTTGTTGCCAGCTTTACGGTCGCGGGTCCAATAGCTGAGCTGTGTGGTCGGCATGGTGGCATCGCAAATCAACGTGACATGCGCGCCCGCATCGCTGAGCCCGGTAGCAGTTTCGGGATGCTGCAATAACTCACCGACGACGACTAGACTTTCTGGCAAATTCGATCGGCTGAATGATACGAAGTGGCTACCATCGCCCTTCACCGTAAAATCATAAAGATAGTCGAGCGGTTCTTACGCTGCACGTTTCACAAGGGAGCCAATCGATGCCTCAGTCTCGGCTTCGAGATTAATAGGATTTGCCATCGGATAGAGTATCTCAAGGTTCTTTCGGAACAAACCTGCCAAGTTTTCCTGGAACCCGGCGCTTCGTGTGGAACCGGTTTTTCTGCTAACAAGATACGCTTCATTTCCAGATCACGCATCGCCTCCGCGCACTCTGCCAACGGCATTGGGGCCAGTTTTTTGATACAAATTGGATTGCGCATAAAGGCATGATACGCACTAAGCCCGTGCAAATATCCGATAATTCGCGATGGAACCTACGGAAACAACTGCGCGCCCTCAGAATTTTCCTTGGTCGTCTTTTTCAAGATATCACGCCACAATTCCGGATAATTGTCGCGCGTCTCGACCAAGGTGAAATTTAGAGGGCGACCACTTTCGACCGACATTTGCGCATCAGTTCAAACTCAGCCTCTGGCGTGTTTCTCTCTCCGCCAAGAGCAGCAAGTTCGCCCACAGCGCCCGCTGGTATGGCTTCAATCACACCCTTGCCCAATTTTCCAAAACGAAGAGCGATTTCGAGAAGTTCTTCATGAGCAGCAAATGTGCCAAGCACGAGTTCACCCCACAATGCGCAGTGGCCAATTGTGCGGGAGGGTGAAAACCCGACAGCGCTAGCTTCAACCGCTTCTTCAACAAGGTCAGCGATCCTGGCATTCTCTTCCGCGGTAGCATCTTCATTGGTGCGGCCACGTTCTCCCATAGCGTAATATCGCACAGCCCCGTATGCGATTTGGGCGACGACATCGATCGCATATTCGCGGCTAGCGATGTAATCCCATATATTCGGGAAAGCTCTTCCGCTTGCCCCATTAGATCCCTTCGTAAAGGGCGGCTCCTGAAATATCCTCCACGCCCTCCATCAATTCGATCAAAGCCTGTTCCTCCCCATTCTTGACTGGCGCAGAGCGAACCCCGCAATTGCCCATAACGACGGTCGTGGTGCCGTTATGCGATGATAGCGCAAGTTCGGCATCCCAGCTCACCTGTCCATCATAATGGGTGTGAACATCGATCCAGCCGGGCGTAACGATATGCCCCGTCGCATCAACTTCGTGAGCGGATCGACCAGAAACTGTGACACCAATTTCGGCAATCACACCGTCCTTAAATGCAACATCTCCGGCAAGAGGTTCACCGCCTTTGCCGTCATAAATTGTGCCGCCGCGAAGAATTCCATCAAACATAGGATTTGCCATCGAGTTGGGTTCTGGTGCGGGCGAGATAGGCGGTTTGCGGCTGCACATATTCAAGCAATACCTCCAACCCATTTTCAACGCCAAGACGCCTGTGTTTGTAACCGCCAGAAGGTGCGTTTGGGCATGGAATCAAGTTTTGGTCGATCCAGACAGTGCCAGTTTCGATCTGCCGGGCAATTGTCATTTGATAAGCCATGTCATGTTACGTTCATTGCAGGTGCTGCCATTCAGGCCTGTTCACACATTTATCCAATTGGTGGATTTGACAGCGCAGTATCAGGCGGTGGCAGCTATCCCAGTGCGTATGCAGTATGCCTCAAAAGCCGGATCGCCGCCCGAAACAATCTGACACAGTGCCAAAGCAAATTGGTCCCTTACTTAGATTTAGCAGACCGCTAATTACCAGATAGATCGTGACCGCGAAGTGTAACCCTTGAATTCTGGATCGAGTGGGAAAATCTGCCAAATTAGCCGATTTCGCGAATCGGTCCCATTTCTGACTGTAACAAGGCACACGAATTGCACGTATCCGATAATATGTATCTGATAGGCGACGGGAAATCAGAAAAAGATGACAGCGAAAAATCTTCTTAGCTCAGAAACCGAGCCCGCTGAGAATACTCGGCCGCGCTCGTTCGTGCGTTTCGCCCTTACATTCGGCGTGTTGTTGATTGCTGCGGAGGGCATTCTGCGCCTAATCGGCAAAGTTCAAACAGAAATTGGCTGGGCCGTCTTTGATTTAGGCGTATCATTTGAGCTGGCAGGTTTAGTCGCCGCGTTGACCAACGGGTTGTTCTCCTTGCTTGCCCTTGTCACATTGTTCGCCTTTTTTGAGTGGCGACAAATGAGGTTTGCCAATTTTCGAGACCGCTATGCCGAAGGGCTACTATACGGAACCACGGCATTAGTCATTGCGACATTGTTGCAGACATTGGCGTTCGCTTGGCTTTACCGGTTTGAGATAGAGCCCCTATTTAAGTCAGATGATTTAGGGGTGATGCTGATTGCTTTTCCAATCATCTACATGGTTGTTGTTGGCTTCTTTGAATATTGGCTTCACCGCGCTTTGCATGATGTGCCTCTGCTTTGGCGCCTGCATGCAATCCATCATCAGATCGAAAATATGAATGCGGCGCGCAGTTATTCTCATTGGGCGCAGGACACTTTGTATTTGGCGGTCATCACGATACCGCTCGTTTTTCTGATCGAAAGCCCGCAGCAAACGATCGCGCTCCTGACGACGTTCTATCTGATTTCAAATTATTACATGCACACAGATAACCCGAATATGTCGTTCCCACCCATCATGCGCCATATCCTCGCTGACAACATTTATCACCATTATCACCATTCGCGAGCGATCGAACATTGGGGGAGAAACTACTGCTCGTTCTTTTCATTCTATGATCGAATTTTTGGAACGCAACACATGCCGAACGATGAGGATTTTCATCCAACGGGTATTGATGGTTATCGCCCAATCTCGGGTTGGCGCGATTATCTGGTTCGCCCATTCACCCGCGACGGATAGCGGGAACGAATGATACGCACATTTCTTGTCGAGAATGTTCGATTTTTCGATGCGCTGTAACCTTTCGCAGGAATGGGTCGAATTCGAGTGCAAATAGAGCAAATTGAATTCACAAAAATGAGGTAAAATGAGATGAAAATTGGGATTATCTCGGCTGCGCTTCTTGCACTAACAGTTGTATCGGTACCAGCAGCGGCATCAGGCTCTGGTTCACGCGGCGGTGGCGGCGGCTTTGGTGGAAGCGGTGCAAGTGCATCACGCATATCGGATGCAGATCGCCTAATCCGTCGTGGCCGTTCGCAAGTTCGCCGGCGTATCACATGCAAAGAATGCGAATATCGTGATCGGCTCAACAGCCAGACGGCAGCCGAAGTTGCCCAAGCTGTCCGTAACGGTCGATTTGAAATTAGAGATCAAGACCGTACAGCTGTATTGGCTTACCTGCGTGACCGTTACGGAGTATAAGCGATAGAGCTGCAATTCTTCGAAGGTGGCTAGATTTAGCGTGTCATTACCTGATTGGCGCGCTTCCGCCGCCGCGACGATTTTTCTGGCGACGATATCCGCTTTGGTCATTCTGAGTGGCCAAATCGCCCCTGAAGTGACTCAATATGTTGCGGTGCTCGCATTGGGGAGCGCGCTTGTCTCTATTCTGCTCTGGCGCGGAATAGAGATTAGCGGACGTTCCGTAATGCTGGTCGCTGTGATTGGCCACGGCATCGCTCTTTGGGGAAACGCCGTTTATGAAGACGACTATTACCGCTTCATTTGGGATGGATGGCGGGTTCTAGAAGATGGGACACCTTATGGTGTTCCCCCTGAAGACTACGTGGACGATCCCGCAGTTCCGCAGACAATGCAGAACATCCTTGAGTGGATAAACTATCCATATTTTCCAACAATTTATGGACCTGTTTTGCAGGTCCTTTTTGCCATCACATTCTTGTTTTCGGGCAGCGATGAATTCGGGCTCAAAATTCTATTTGCTGGTGCCGTACTGCTCCTAAGTGCCCTGTTGTTACACAGACATCCACCCGGCCATGCCGCACTGTTCGCTTGGAACCCAGTAGTTATAGCAGAGAGCACATTACACCTGCACCCTGACATAATTTTGGCGTTGGTGCTGTTCTCGGGAATTCTCGCAGGCAGGCGGCATCCGGTCATTGCAGGCATTTTCATTGGCATGGCAGTGGGTGTGAAGGTCGTCGCTCTGGCTGCTTGGCCATTACTACTAAGACTGGCGCCAAGCGCATTGTTTTCGGCACTTCTCACACTCATTCTATTCTATGGGTACTTCGCCATCCAAGGTTTAGGCGTCGGTTTGGATTCAACTGAGACATTTGCCACGCAATGGTACTTTAATCCGCTGGCATTCGAACCGCTGCTTGTATTGTTCGGTCCGACTTGGGGCCGCCTTGTTGCGTTGGCTATTGCCGGCATGGTCGTGCTTTGGCTGCATAGTTCGGCAAGGCATTTCGACCGGGTTCCTTTGGCCGCCATCTTTGGTGCGATTTTGCTTTTCGCACCGGCTGTGAATGCCTGGTATCTCGTCTGGCTGTTACCTTTTGCGCTCGATCGGCGTGACATATGGCCATATGTTGCCAGCGCTGCGCTTCCGCTTTCATATCTCACTGGCCTAAATCTCGAGATTTACGAGCTTGAAGAATTCGAGGTGCACCCGATTGCCATTCGCGCTGAGTGGTTTTTGATTGGTGGTGCAGTACTTTTCGATCTGGTTCGAAACCGCCGGGCTTCTCGCGCCAAAGTGATTCACAACGCTCCTACGATTGATCCTGCCGTGTCTGTTGTTATTCCCGCACTCAATGAAGAAGGAGCGGTTGGTCCCACAGTGCGAGATGTATTGCACGCCGCGCCGCGGGGGCTTGTCGAAGTTATCGTCGCCGACAATGGTTCAACTGATGGTACTGCGGATGAAGCATCGGAAGCCGGCGCAAAAGTCGTTCGTCAGCCTGAACGCGGTTATGGTGCCGCTTGCCTTGCTGCGCTTCTAGCGGTTGATCCGCGCAGCAACATCATCCTGTTTATGGATGCGGACCGTTCAGACATTCCAAGTGATGCCGCGGCATTGCTTGCGCCAATTATAGCCGGAGAGGCCGATCTCGTGATAGGGTCGCGCAGCTTAGGCAACGTGGAACGAGGCGCGATGAGTGCACCGCAACGTTTTGGCAATTGGCTGGCACCGTTCCTTGTGAGGTTGATTTGGGGAAAGCGCTACACCGATTTGGGTCCATTTCGCGCAATCCGGCGTGATGCGCTCGAACAACTTTCCATGTCCGATCGCGATTTTGGTTGGACGATTGAGATGCAGGTTCGAGCGGCCAAGCTTGGGCTGCGCACTGCAGAGCGGCCGGTTAGCTATCGGAAACGCGTTGGCGTATCGAAGATTTCTGGCACTTTGCGCGGAGTGTTCGCAGCGGGCTGGAAAATTCTGTTCGTAATTGCTCGTGAAGCTTTTGGCGATTTTGATCGCGCAGAAGGCACGAGAACGCGTACCCGAAAGGGGGACACCGCACACCGCCTTGCTGCTAATAATGATCTCTAAACAATGTAACAAATCGAGCAACCGCGCGAATAATCTTCCAATACGCCACTCCAAGGAGAACTTCGTCATGTTTCAACCCACCATTCTTGAGAGTGCCCGAATGTCTCGCCGTACAATCTTGGCGGCAATCCCCGCGACCGCAATTATTACATCCTGCGGGCCATCAGGACCAGGCGGATTGGGTGAAGATAGCTTTTCTGCAAGCGAAGGTTCCGGCGCCGTAATTGATCATTCGGCTTGGAATGCTCTGCTGCAAGAATATGTCGTTGAAGGCGATGACGGGGTCAATCTGGTCGAATATGATCGCTTCAAGAACGAAGCGAACGACGTTCTGACTGCATATCTTCAGGCAATGCAGCAAGTGTCGATCGAAGACGTTGGGACGGACGAGCAGTTCGCATTTTGGGTCAACCTCTATAATGCAGCGACTGTCGACGTGATCCTGAAAAACCTGCCGCTCGATTCAATCCGTGATATCGGATTGCTCGGCAGCGGACCGTGGAAAGATGATGCCGTGACGGTTGCCGGGCGCACACTTAGTTTGGACAATATTGAGCACGATATCCTGCGGCCAGAATGGCAAGACGTCCGCATCCACTATGCCGTCAATTGTGCATCCATCGGTTGTCCCAACCTAGCAAACAAGGCCTATACTGGGGCAAAACTCGAAGCGATGTTAGAAGCTGCGACAAGAGCCTATGTCAATCATCCGCGAGGCTTTGGCGGAGAACCAGGACAGATTATCGCTTCAAGCATTTTTGATTGGTACCAAGGCGATTGGGGTTCAGAACTCGACGTGCTTGAGCACGCTCGCCAATATGCAGAAGGCCCAACTATTGCCCTGCTTGAAGGCGCTGAAACCATTGATGACTATGGCTATGATTGGTCACTCAATCTGGCGTGATCACGGTGCGTTTCGGCACGTTATCGCGGCAGCTGATCCGGCATGAGTATTTGCAATTCTATCAGTGCGGTTGAAGGCAACGTGCCCCTGGCTCCCTTCAACTCTACTGCCTAACAGGTATATCGGCTCTGCCCGTTTTACAGGGGGCGTGTTGTTATGACTAACTCGCAGTTAACCATTTTCCCTTAGCGCCCGCCAACGAAGCGCGAGGCCTCATGCCAAAGCGCGTATGAGGGCATCGCAATGCAATTATGGGGACGTTCTTCTCCGCACACGGGACCACAAAACGCCGATTACAACGCTGGGAACAGCGGTTATGTTGCTGAAGGCTTTGAGCCTGTGGCTCACGCGTTTCAGGCTTCAATCCTGTCAGGTCAGGCGCTCGGCGCGGCCTGCACCATCATACGGCATGGCGAAACGCTGGTCGATTTACATGGCGGATGGAAAGATCCTTCGCTTGAACGTCCATGGGACGCAGATGACATAACGCTGGTCTATTCGCTGACCAAAGGTCTTACGGGAATGGCTGCGGCTGTGGCCGTATCGCGCGGGCTGTTCTCGTACGATGAACCGGTTGCCGACATCTGGCCCGAATTTGCTTTGCATGGCAAGGAAACCGTCACGGTAGGCGAAACGCTTTCCGAGCAAGCCGGTCTTGCGGCGATCAACTTCAAACTCAGCATAGACAATATCGGCGACGAAGCGACCATCTGCGCGGCAATCGCTGACCAGAAACCGAATTGGACGCCGGGCGATTATTCCGGAAACCACGCTTACACTCTGGGTTGGATCGCCAGCGAACTGATCCACCGACGCGATCCCAATGGACGGCGCTTACCGCAATTTTTTGCTGAAGAAATTGCGGGCCCGCTTGGCCAAGACGTTTTCCTTGGATTGCCCGACACTTTCAACCGCAATCGCATCGCGCGGATTGAAGGGTTCGGTATGCAGGATCTCTTCATCCATCATTCCACCATGCCTTGGCCGCTCACATTCGAAATGTGCCTGCCGGAAACACTTGCCTTTCGAACGCTCAACAATCCGCTGGTTCTCACGGGTCCAGAGGCCATTGATTGCGAAGCATTTTGGCGCGTTGGCCAGGGTGCTGCTGGCGGTATGGCGTCGGCGCGGGGATTGGCAGCGCTGTATCACGCTTTTGCTGAAGGCGGCGAAAAGCTGGGCGTCACTCCCGAAGTGATGGCAGCCCTTTCCAAAGGCCACCCTTATCCGTGCAAGGGGTTAAAGGATCAGGTCCTGACAGCGGACATGTACTACTCCCACGGCTTTGAAAAGCCATTCAGCGAATGGGAATATGCCCGCACTCACAGCGCTTTCGGCAGCTTTGCGGTCGGCGGCTCGCTTGCCTTTTGTGACCCTGATGACGGGGTCGCTTACGCCTGGATCACCAACAAACTCGGCACGGGAAAGTGGGACGACCCACGCGAGAAATTGGTCCGCGATACATTTTATGCCTGCCTGGAGAACTGCCCATGAGCATCCGTCACGTCGTCCTGTCCGATCTTCACCTTGGCGCGCCCGATAGTCTGCTCACCCATGTCCATGATAACGGCGAAATTGCTGATGGTCCTTCGGAAGTTCTGGCAGCCTTTGCTAACGGCCTTCACGAAACTCTGGATGATCAGAAAAGGCCGAAGCTCGTTCTGCTTGGCGATGCATTAGACCTTGGCCTTTCGCCCTTCGGAGATGTTTCAAAGGGTTTTCTGCAACTACTGGATGCTTTCTATCCGGCGGATGGCCCTGACCTGTTTGACCGCGAAATCATCTATGTTGCAGGCAATCATGACCACCATTTGTGGCGTATTGCACAGGACAATGGGTTTCTTTCGGCGTTAGAGAGCGGAGAGATTCCTGACGATCTGGAATCGGTCACACGCATCTTCGGCAGACCGTTGCATCATTGCCGGTTGATGGAATCACTGTTCCTCCAACGCCCACATTTGCGTGATGCATCGGTCAAAATCGCCTACCCGAATTGGGGGATTTCAGACAGTGCAAACAATCGCGCTGTGGTTATGCATCACGGCCACTATCTCGACGGGATGTACCGTGCGCTTTCAAACGCCCGTGCATTCCTAGGCGATGGTGAGCCGCTTCCGGACACTATGCATCAACTTGAGCAGGAAAACGGACCGTGGATCGATTTTCTGTGGTCTGACCTTGGCAGCGCAGGTGATGTCGGCAACGGAGTTGGTTCACTTTATGGAGTGATGTTGAGCGCTGGTGCCAGCCATGACTTTGCTGAGAGCATTACGAGACGAATTACCGGCGGGCTACGTGCCAAGCTCGGCGTGAATCCAAAAATGCCACTCAAATACGGAATAACACTCGACAACTTGATCAGCGCAGCCATTGATATGTCGGCCGGCCGTGCGGCTGAACGGCAACGCGACGGATATGGTCATGTGCTGGGCAAAGACGAAATCGAAGATATCGGCTGGTATCTAAGCAAGCCGATGGCGCACCAAATGCAGCAGGAGCTGCCAAACATGCCGCGCGAACTATCCTTCATCTTTGGGCACACACACAAACCGTTTCAGGACGAGCTCCTCATTGATGGTTTCGACGTCCCCGTCGGCATCTTCAACACAGGCGGTTGGGTGCTCGATGAACCGACATTGATGCCGGTGCAAGGATGCGCTGCGATGCTTGTTTCTGACGAGTTAGAAGTTGCTTCACTGCGGCTGTTCAATGATCCAACCAACGGTGAAATGGCCCCAGTGCGCGTCGAAGGCAGCGGCCGTTTGAACCATTTTGCCGATGATACCGCTGCCGCGGTCGACCGCGCTTCTGCTCACTGGGCCGACTTCTCATCCATCGTCCATGCTCGCATTGTCGAAGAGGCCGAAAAACGGGTCCGCAAATTGCTTGATCGATCAAATTCAGAACTGCGGGAGGCAGCAGAATGACCAACCAGAAACGTATCGCACGCAACCTCGATTCTGCGAAACCGCATTATACCGTTCTTGTTGTTGGATCAGGTTATGGCGCAGGCGTCGCTGCCTCGCGATTGGCGCGCGCAGGGCAAGATGTCTGTATTCTAGAACGCGGCAAGGAAATGCTTCCGGGCGAATATCCCAACAAGATTGCTGACGCGCAGGGAGCCATGCAGTTCAACGTTAAGGGCGGACGCATCGGGTCTCCAGACGCAATGTTTGAAGTGCACGTGAACGATGATCAATACGCGCTCGTCGGATGCGGCCTTGGCGGGACTTCGCTGATCAATGCCAATGTGGCATTGGAGCTGGATAAACGACTGCTCTCGCTTGAGCATTGGCCCTCGACCTTCCGGGATAATCCTGAGGAAATTGAGTCATATTATACGCGTGCGCGGGAAATGCTCTCGCCCAATGTCTATCCTGACACTCACCCAACACTCGGGAAGCTAAAGGCGCTGGAACACTCTGCCAGTACAATGGACAAGCGCTTTTACAGGACACCGATCAACGTCACATTTGAAGACAAAATCAACAAATTTGGCGTGCCGCAACCTGCCTGCACAAATTGTGGTGATTGTGTTTCTGGCTGCAATGTAGGTGCAAAGAACACCACGCTAATGAACTACTTGCCTGATGCTGCCAATCACGGTGCAGAGATCTTCACACGGGCCAAGGTCCTTTGGATTGAGCGTGATGGGGATGCCCAAAACGGTATCTGGCGGGTTCATGTTCAGCACAATAGCAAGGATGCGCCTGACACGCCGGTTACGATCACCGCTGACCATGTTGTTCTTGGCGCAGGTGCGTTGGGTTCGACCGAAATTTTGTTGCGATCGCGGGCAAAGGGGCTTTCTCTTTCGGATCAATTAGGAACAAAGTTCTCTGGCAATGGCGATGCGCTCGGCTTTGCCTATGACAGTTATCTCAATTCTGAAAAGGACGGCGAGACCGTTACTGCTGGCCCGATATACGCAATGGGTATCGGCGCTTCGGATGTCGGGCAGGAAGCCTATCCCGGCCCTTGCATCACAGGCGTGATCGATATGCGTGACACCGATGATCCGGCAAAGGGTCTGGTGATTGAGGAAGGTGTCGCTCCCGGCATTCTTGCCGGTGCTTTGGGTCCCGTATTCTTCTTTGGAGAGGCCTTGGCAGACGGTTTTACGCGCTTTGGTTTTGATCAGGTTAAGCCGCGCCTACTCGACGCGAAGGCAATGGGCGAAGCGGTACAAACCGATCCCGGCAGCATCGCTGAATGGGCATATAAAGGCCCTATGGCGCGTACTCTGACCTATCTGGTTATGAGCGTCGATGATTCCAGTGGTCGCCTCGCATTGGAAAATGACAGGATTTCAATCCATTGGTCCAAGGCGGGTGAGCAACGAACCTTCCGCCGCGATGACGACAAAATGCGCGAGGCAGCCGAAGCGATAGAGGCGCAATATTTCTCCGACCCGCTTTGGTCCGAACCGATGGGCCGCAAGCTGATAACGGTCCATCCGGTTGGTGGATGCGGCATGGGAGACGACGCCTCTTCGGGTGTCGTCGATGACAGCTGCCGCGTCTTCGCTGGCACCAATGGAAGTGAAGTGCATCCAGGTCTTTATGTGTGTGATGGCGCCGCGCTTCCAGGCGCGGTGGGTGTCAATCCGCTGTTGACGATCACGGCTGTGGCGGAGCGTGCTGTCGAGAAGCTCGCGCAGCGCGAAGGCTGGACCATTGACTTTACACTCGGCGAGGAAGCCCCGCTTCCCAAAGAAATTTCGGCGAAAGAAGAAGTGCCTGCTGAGCCGCAAGAAATTCCACACAGCAATCATCTAAAGCTGAATATTGCAAAATGGGTGGGTGGCCATGCCATCGGCCCGATTGCTGAAGCCGTGGCCAACACTGCCAAACTTTTCGAAAGCGGCGCTATCGAAGAGGGCAAGGCCGCAATCCGCAAACTAGTCAAAGAGCATCCTGAAGCTATGAGCCCGGGATTGGATTTCACTGAAACCATGGAAGGCCACATAAGCTCCACCGGGTGTCATCATCGCCCCTGCGGCCATGTAGAGCGCATTCGCGACGACTACGTCAATGGCGCTGCCTGGGGACTGGCGGAAGACAGCGCATGCAGTTTCCGGCTTACGGTAGCGACCGATAACCTCCACCGCATGATCGACGATCCCCAGCACCGCTCACGGATAACGGGCGAAGTGCTGGTAAGTGCGATTTCCACGGATCCAATGCCCGTGCGTGAAGGCACTTTCCGCCTGCTCGTTGCCAATCCGGACAAGGCAGAAAGTTGGGCAATGCTGTATGATATGGTGTTGGAGGGGCCCGATGGCCCAATCCACTTTCATGGTTTTAAAACATTGGAGCAGCGCGGCAAGTCTGACCCATGGACTGATCTGACAACATTGTTCGTAACCTTGCGCCACGGCGATAAGGGGGGAGAAGACGCCGATGACGCGTTGATCGGACGCGGCATTTTGAAGCTCGGAATTGACGAATTCATGCGTCAATTGACTACCATCACCATCCATGATTCGAACACATTGGTCGGCCATGTCATCAATCTTATCCCCAAAGCCCGGAAAGCCATTGAGACCTATTTCATAGCCAAATATGCTGGCTTTTTCGGGATGACTGTGTTCCGCGCCTATGGCGGAATGCTGGCGACGCTCAATGATTTTGCGGGCAAGGATGCCGAGTTGCTTTCGCCGCGCGCAATGCGCCTTCCACCAGCAGAGCGTCATATCGTTAAGACCGGCGATGGTATAAAAATTGGCCTCACCCGCTATTGCGGCGGAGCGCGCGGTCCGCTTATTTTGGCTCCGGGTTTTTCTGTGCGCGCATCAAGTTTTGCAACCCCGACGGTCGATGAGAATCTGACGGAGAGCCTTGTTGCGCAAGGCTATGACGTTTGGTTGTTCGACTACCGCGCAAGTGCGGATTCGGGCAACGACACTGTACATCCACCCGAATTCAACATCGACGATATCGCTCGCCACGATTGGCCTGCAGCAGTTGCGAAAATCCGCGCAGTGACTGGGGCCGAGAGCGTACAGGCAATCGCGCATTGTGTTGGCTCAATGAGCCTGCTGATGGGAATAGGCGTGGGTTGGACAACGCATGTCCGATCTCTGATCAGTTCGCAGCTTACACTTCATCCAGTCACTGATTGGCTCAACTTCATGAAAGCGGACCTTGGAGTAGCGGGTATGCTTGGAGACATATCGCTGCTCGACGGACATTTCGATTTCATGAGTCAAGGCACTGAAGCCGACAATGAGATCGATGCCATAGCGTATCAAATACCCGTTCCCGATGGCCAAGGATGCAAGAACCTGACATGTCGGCGTGTATTCGGCGTCTTCGGCCCCAGTTGGGATCACCGCCAATTGGGTCACGACACTCACCTAGCGCTCGGCAGCATGTTCAGCCGTGTTTCGCTCTCACCCTTTAAACAACTACAGACTATCATGCGTACCGGCTTGGCGGTCGATGCGGACGGAAAGTCGGTCTATACCAATGATGACGCAGCTCGCCGCTTGGCGCTGCCCATCAGCTTCTTGTCCGGAGCTACCAACCAGATATTCTACCCTGAAAGCGGACAGCGCACGCGCGTATGGCTGTCGGAGCACAATGGCGCGTCTTTATACAATCAGCGGATCATTCCCAATTATGGGCACATGGATCTGTTTATTGGCCGCAATGCAAACCGCGACGTGACACCTTTGATTCTGGAAGAATTGGAAAGGCTTGAGCAACAGGCCGAATCTAGATCAAATAAAAAAGCAGCGTGAAAAGTTGTGCCGAGAGGGAAACTCCAAGCAAGGTAATTTCACAAAGGAAATCGGCCGCGTGAGACAAGCAAAAAATCCACCAACAAAGTGCGATCCCTAAAGGCGCTCTTAACCTTGTTGGCTTAACTCACATGGACTGGAACGCAGAGGGTAAATGCAAACACAAATTCTTGGATTGGTTACTCCGCTCATGGCGCTGTTTTTCGCAGCGACATTTGCGGTGCTTTGGCGGATGGGGCGGTTAAAGCGTCACGTTCTCGGCTTTGGCATTGCCTATGTCCTTTCCGCGATTGGGTTTCTGATCACCCATTTCCTGCCGGCGGACGCGTTCTACCTTTTTCACACAACACAGATTTTCTACAGCCTTGCCTCAACTGTGATGTTGGCATCGGTCTGTGAACGCGCCGGACAACGGCTTCATTTGTGGAGCTTTGTGTTCGTTTACGTGGTCACCGCGTTGGTGCTGGCGATTGCGGTAAGCCTTACCGACGATGTCGCTCCGCGATTGATTATCGTCAATATGGGTTATGGCGTGATGTTCGCGATGGGCGTGACAACGCTCCTCACCGCTCGCCGCCGCGACATAATCGATATCGCGATTATCGCGGTCATGGTGTTCCAAGCCGCAGATTTCTTCGTCAGACCAACCTTGACCCTTTTGTTTGAGCAAACAATCCCGGCGGCGGTTTATCGAGACTCGATCTACTACTCGTTGATTGGATTGGTGCTCGGGGTGAAAGGCGTGACCAACGCGATGGTTCTGATCGGCGCGTCAATTGCCGAATGGATCAGAACTTTACGTGAAAGCAGTGAACGTGATCCTCTAACTGGACTGCGCAACCGGGGTGCGTTTGAGCAAGCAATGCGAAGCCTTCTCCCGCGTGCGCAGACCGAAGCACGCCCTCTCACTCTGGTTATCGCCGATATCGATCTCTTCAAGCAAGTGAACGACATTTGGGGGCACCAGGCAGGCGACAAAGTACTCGCGGGCTTTGGTGAACTCATCGAGCGCATGATACGAGGGTGCGACGTCGCTGGCCGGATCGGCGGGGAGGAATTCTGCATCGCGGTATGGAATTGCGAAAACGAACCGGCTGAACGGCTGGCCGAGCGGATCAGGCAAGCCTTCGCGCGTCTCGAGCATTGTGGTCTAAACGACGATATCCGCCTGACAGCGAGTTTTGGCGTAGCGACAGCACGCGACGGCGAAACATATATGCAGCTTTTCGCAAGGGCCGATCAGGCGCTCTATCGCGCAAAGTCGAGTGGACGAGACCGTGTAGAAAATGCCGAAACGCGGCGTCTCGAAGAAACGCCTCCCAAACCAAATCCAATGTTGATCGATAATTCACTGAACGTCGACCGGAGGTCTGCATAGCGGGCTACACCTCAAACGGTGTATGCTGTCAGTTAACAACCGGGTGATCGTATTGAAAACCTTCGCAGGACTAAGTCTTCTTACATCACACAAAGTTTCAGTTCGATTGTAACCGAATTCCGCTTGGGACGAACTCCCTTACAACAGCGGAGACACCATGAATCTACGTGATCTGGAATATGTTACAGCAATTGATCGTTACCGCAGTTTCTGCAGGGCGGCGGAAGCATGCCATGTTAGCCAACCAGCCCTTTCGGCCCAGGTCAAAAAACTTGAAAAGCGACTTGGCGTTGAACTGTTCGCCAGAACAAATAGCGGTGTCCTGACCACAGATGCCGGCGTTCGTATAGTCGCAACCGCCAAAGATGTGCTGTATTCGGCTCAACGCATTACTGATACGGCGGCGGAATATCGTGACCTGTTAGCTGCGCCATTACGCATCGGAATGATCCCTACGATCGCACCATTCATCGTCCCCTATATGTCGAATGCGATCAAAACTCTGTCAGAAGATTTGACTAAGATTTACCGCGAGCAGCCAACCGATAAATTGTTGGTTGAACTTGAACAAAGAACCATAGATGTCGCACTTTTAAGCGGACCTATTGAAATTCCGGGATATAAATTCACCCCGGTGTTTCAGGAACCTTTACTCTTGGTCGTCTCTGCAACCCATGCCCTTGCCAACAACAAGAGTATCCCAGCTGACGATATCCCAATTAAGCAATTGCTGTTACCGACCGAAGAGCATTGCTTGCGCGCGGATACGGTAGCTCTTTGCCAGGATAAGAACATCGGAATTGATATTCCGCATCGAACGCTCGCCTCAAACTTACTCACCCTCTCCCACTATCTTGCGGAGTCTGTAGGTTGCTCGCTTATGCCAGCGCTCGCTCGATCCAGCTTGGAAAACGCCAACCCGGACATTCGTTTCATTGAGATTCAAGACCAAAATTATGGCCGCGACATCGGCTTCTTGTCGCGAAAGGGATGTCCGCGCGAACATTTCTTGATGGCTCTTTGCGATCACATCCGTGCATCGCCACCTGACGGTGTAACCTCCTTGAGCTGACGCACGAATAGACCGTTACAGCGCGATAGAAAATGACGTTAACCGGCTTGAATTCTCAAGTCGGTGAAACGTGTTTAACTCACATATAAATTAATTAAATCAATTACTTGAGTCATAAGCATTGCTTATCAGTGCCATCACAAACTTGTATTATGCAGGCACCATTCTTGCTCATAGATGACTGCCTCGAAGGCATCATTCCCCCAATGTGCCTTCATCCGATTTTGGAAGCGAAAGGCAGAAAATGAAAAATTCCCCCAAGAGAAAGACAGTCCTGACCACTGGCCGTCTTCTACTAACCTCTTCTTCGCTTGCGATCCTTATCGCAGGTAACGCTCAGGCTCAGCAAATTATCAATGATGGCGACAATGCCACTGTAACATCCGCCGCAGATGGTGAGACAATCTCTGCTGCTGCGGGCGTGACCAGCACCGTTGACGGCGCTCCAGTCGTTGTTGTCGCAAACAATGACGTAACGTTGGACAACGCTGGAACCTTGGCAACCACCAACGTGACACAAACCGTTCAAGTCAATCAAGGCACGACTGGCGCGACGATCAACAATACAGCGACCGGCCGGCTGGAAGCAGATTCTCGAGTTGTCAATTTCGACGGAACCGATGCGACACTGAACAATGATGGTGTCATTCTTGGGACTGGTAGCCAGCGCAACGGCGCCGTCTATGGCAACCGCACATCGAACAACATCACCATCAACAATTCCGCCACTGGCGGCATCGATGCTGGCATTGAAGGCGCAGGTATCGCGATTGAAGTTGGCGGCGGCGGAGCGCCACGCGGCGGTTCGATTACTAATGCTGGCACGATCCAAGGACGTGGCCAAGCCGCACCAACCGGCGGCACAGCAGGCGATGGCATCCGTTTCTTCGGACCTGGTCTTGTCCCGCAGTATGTCTATGAAGGCGACATAACCAACTCTGGTTTGATCGATTCTGAATCAACTCAGGGAACCGTTGCTGGCATCCGTTTTGCCAATCGCATCGGTTTTCAAGGAACGCTTACCAACGAAGCTGGCGGTGTCATCTCTGGCGCGCAAAATGGCCTCTATTTCGGTAATGATGCCGACCACACTGGCGGCGTCGTCAACAATGCTGGAACCATCTCATCGGGCAGCCGCGCGCTGAACATCGATGGAACCGGTCTGGTTGTGAACAACAC
>CANKYZ010000004.1 GCA_947488325.1 uncultured Erythrobacter sp. | reverse complement strand
GAACCGGTCTGGTTGTGAACAACACAGGCTCGATCCTGGGCACCGGTCAACAACGCAATGGTACCGTCTATGCTGACGCAACAGCAAACAACTTCACCGTCAACAACACCGGCATTATCGATGCCGTCGTTGCTGGTTCAGGTGTTTCGTTGCAATTGGGCGCAGCCGATGGCGATAGCCGCAATTTCAGCCTGACCAATGACGGGTCGATTGATGGCCGCGGTGACGCATTGCCTAGCGGTGACAGCTCAGGTGTTCGTCTATTCTCAAGTGTCAACGGCGTTTCAGTCGCTGGTAACATCGCAAACACTGGCACGATTTCTTCGGAAACCGGTGCCGGTCTTTTGATCGAGAATGTCGACTTCACCGGAACCGTTACCAACAGCGGTACGATCACAGGTGCGGTAAACGCGGTAGACGCTGCGGCAGCGCTGGGTGCACTTAACTTCGTCCAAAATGGCGGAGCGCTTAACGGCAACTTCGTTGGTTCGAGCTTTGCTGACACGCTGACATTTGGTGCGGGTGATTTTGCCCTATCCGGAGACGTACTTAGCAACGTTGATGTTGTTTCTGATGCAGGCAGCGTGCTGACTGTGCAGGGGCAGCGTTCGATCGAAGGCAGTCTGACCGCAAATGGTACGCTTGCATTCGATCTCGGTGCAGACGTTCTTGCCGTTGATGGCAACACAGTGTTGGGCGCCTCAAGCGTTGTAAACATCGTCACAACACAAATTGGCCAGGCTGATATCGGCTCGACCATCGACGTGATCACCGAAACAGGAACTTTCGTGAATAACGGAACAACTGTGAACGTGATTGATGACGATTTTCTGATCGATTTCGCAGTCAATCTCGGATCCGTATCGGTCTCGCTTGCCGCGACTGACCTTGATGCAGTATCAACCGATGCCAACATCAACAGCTTTGGCGGAGCCATCACGACGGCTGCGACAAACAACCGCCTGCCAACTGAAGTGTTCGCAGCACTGAACGGATCAGCTTCGGCTGCCGAGTTTGAAGCAACTGCTTTGACACTGCTCCCTGCCATCAATGACGGTGTGACACGTGAGATTTACGAGACACAGCGTTATGCAAGTTCGCTCTTGCAAGACCGTCTGGCGGGCGAGGCTGTTGGGCTTTGGGGCCAAGCGTTCTACCGGAATGGAGACCAAGACGCGGCTGGGCTCAGCCAACCGGGTTATGATGCCGATACTTTCGGCTTCACTCTCGGCGTCGATGCCAAGATTGGCGAGAACACCACAATCGGTGCGCTCTTCAGTTATGCCGACATTGATGTGGATGCAGATGGCGCAGCGGGCGCACAAAGCGAGATCGATGCTTTCCAACTGGGCGGTTATGTCGGATTTGATTTGGGCCAAGCGTTCGTAAATGCAGAGCTTGGCTACTCAATTAGCTCTGTTGACAACAGCCGTACGGCATTGGGTTCGCCCATTTCTGGAGATAGCGATGTCGATGGCATTTATGGCAGCGTCAATGCCGGATATGACATCGAAACCAGCGGTGTCGTAATTACTCCGAATGGTGGACTGCGTTATGCAGAACTGTCACGCGATACCTTTACTGAGACAGGCGGGCTTGGCCTGACACTGGATAGCGATGATGCCGAATTCTTCGAAGCACGCATCGGCTTAAAGGTGGCCAGCAAGGCTGACATTGGCATCATTCCATATGCTAGCGTCGATTACGCCTATGACCTCAGCACCGATCCGCTCGCTGTCAACGCGTCATTCAATGGAGGAGCTGACACGTTCCAATTGGTGACCGATGAAGCGTCCGAATCACGTTTCGACGTCAGAGCCGGGCTTGATTTCATAAAAGAAGGCGGTCTTTCAATTGGTGCTGAATACCGTGGGCGGTTTGCATCAGACTACCAATCGCACTCTGGCGGTGTTCGCATTCGTTTTGAATTCTAACGATTGAAGGTTTGGCTGCTGCCTCAGCCAAGGGGGGGAGCCAGTCGGTGCTGCGTGCATCGGCTGGCTTTTTCCGTTGGCGGTACAGGTGTTGCGATCTGACTGGCTGCAGTTCAACTCAGACTGGTGGAGGGTTAAAACGATTGCTGTCAGAATAACTGTAACCCGTGCCTGATCGGCACAACGGACCGGATTATCTCAGGCGATGAGTTGCAATACCGAAACGGACCAGCGGGTTTGCGAGGTCTGGGTATGCGCCCTGCCCTACCCGCACCGCCTCAGCCGTCAATCAGATGCATTTGCTCTGACAGTACCCTAACTTGAGCGTTGAAAACATTTCTGTAGGTTGGGCTGGCTTGAACTTTGAATTCTCACCCGATTTCTCGAACGCAACCACAACTTTCACCGATTCGCAATCGGGGGTTAGACTGTGACGGCTCAACATGTAGATATTCCGTCGGAGCTCCCCGTTGCAACCGAGGGGTTTTGATCGTCACAGCTACGGAAAATTATTGCAACAATGGCAATCCAATGCAGATCGCAAGAGCTAGATACGGACCCGTTCAAGCACAGAACGATTCAACTAATGGAGGAGGTGATGGTGAACAAGATGTGCCTTGTCCCGTGCCTCCGCGCAACAGGCAGGTTGGTTCGACTGGAGTTGTGATCGCTGCTCTTTCCGACCCCAATGGGTTCGGCGTGGCTGCAGAAGTTAGGTAGAGGGCACATGTCGCCGCTATAAGTCGATTGGGGGCGAGCGGAGGTGACGACAGTTCAGATGCATACCGGCACTTTTATGGATCTTTCGTTCTAGCTCGATTGATTGGACCTGCTCGGGCACTTAAAATTCTCAATGCGAACGAAGTCTCCAATGGAGCCAACGCCGCGTCAAACTCGATGGACACCCATAATAATTCGGTCGGAATTAGCCGTTCGCAGGACGAAAATTTCAGTGGCGTATCGGCTGACGAAGCTGCAGTCTTTGCTCTTGAGAACGGCTGCCTTCAAACCAGTCCTAGTTAGACGCCGCAAACCACTATGGTGTAATCTATGTCAGATACCTCCATCAAATTCTCGGTCGCGGTCGCGATATTTTCTACGATTGTTTTAGCCTATCCAATGATCAAGCTAGTCTTGGATCATTGTATCTTTGAGCAAGGCTGCTTTCCTTATGAGGGATCCAAAATCCTCCCAGTTTTAACCTTCTCCTTAATCGTTGGAAGCGGATTAGGTTGGTTTGCGGGCCTGATTTTCGAACCCATACGAAAAACCAAGCCTTGAAGAGCGGGTATTTGGTATTCTAGAATAAGTATATGTGATCTCAGACGTGCCTCATCAAACGTGAGAACCCTATTAACAACTTGTCGCTGGTTCGCTCTCAGATTGTCCCAGCAAGAGTGGTTTTTAACTTCCCTGAAAGCATCGGCAAGAACTCCCGCGAACCGTGAGTTAATTTGCAAATCGACCAACAGTTACGATGAATGCGCAACATCCGCTTTCACCCCCAATTGCCGTCATCTAGGCTTGGCTGAAACTGGGCCGTTTGCGGAATGTCCTGTTACGTCTTGCTCGGAGCAAAACTCAGACGTTCTGCCACGATCTCGGATCGAAAATCGTGTGGTGTAAGTGCGCACCACGCCGGCGTTGTGTCGCCAACATCTTAAGGGCTGAATACGCCTCTAAACCTGCCTCAATGGCTCCCTCGACCTTTGGAACTCCGCCCAGTTGTCTTCAATCCAGACGGGCACTTCCAAGCGCGGCAACGGTGATTTACCCAAGATTATGTCGGCCGCTTTTTCAGCCACCATAATCGTTGGCGCGTTGATGTTGCCATATGGAATTGTTGGGAAGACTGACGCGTCAACGACCCGCAGTCCTTCAACACCGACGACACGGCATGCGCTGTCCGTCACGGTTTTGATGTCATCCCGTGAACCCATCCGGCAGGTTCCGCAGGGGTGATAGGCACTCTCGACATTGTCCCGCACCCAGCCATCGATCTCTTCGTCAGAGGTAATATCCGCGCCGGGCTGGATCTCGTCTCCCCTGAATTCATCCATCGCCTCTTGCCCGAGTATTTCCCGAGTGAGTCGGATACATCGACGCCAGTCTTCAACGTCTTTCTTGTCAGACAAATAGTTGAAAACGATGCTGGGCGGCGTGGCTGGATCGACCGATGTGATGGCAACGTGCCCGCGGCTGGATGGCTTGTTCGGTCCCACATGCACCTGAAACCCGTGACCATTGATCGAAGGCGTACCGTCGTAGCGCATGGCGGCGGGTAGAAAGTGGTACTGGATATCAGGTGATTTACGTCCCGCTTTGGACCGAATGAAGGCACAGGATTCAAAGTGATTGGTCGCGCCAAGACCGGTTTTGAACATGATCCACTCTAGGCCGATCATCAGCTTGCTGATCGGACCAAGCTTGTTGTTGAGACTTACAGGCTGCTTGCACCGATACTGAAAGTACACCTCGAGATGATCTTGCAAGTTTTGACCTACCCCGGGCAGGTCATGCTTGGTTTCGATGCTAACGCTCTCGAGTAAAGCTGCCGGCCCCACCCCTGATCGCTGCAGGATCATCGGAGAGGCGATCGATCCTGCCGACAATATGATTTCGCCGTTCGCGTGTAACTGAAAAGTCTTGCCCCCGCGTGTTCCCGACACCCCGACCACGCGATTGCCGTCAAACAGAACCTTGTCGACAAGAACACCTTTCAGAACGGTCAGATTGGATCGCTTCATCGCGGGCCGAAGATAGGCACGGGAAGTCGATTCACGAACGCCCCCTCTGACCGTCATATGCATCGGGCCAAAACCCTCTTGGCGGTGCCCGTTGTAATCGTCCGTACGTGGGTACCCGGCTTCGACCCCTGCGTTGATGAACGCCTGATACAGGGGGTTGCCGGCCATGTTGTTACCGCCACCAACGCCCAGAGGACCTGAGCCACCGCGGTAATCATCTTCGCCGCCTTGCCACGTTTCGGCCCGTTTATAGTAAGGCAAACAATCTGCGTAACTCCATTTTTCAGCGCCCTCTTCTTCCCACTCATCAATGTCGCAGGCGTGGCCGCGAACATAGACCATGCCATTGATAGACGATGTCCCACCGAGACCTTTACCGCGAGGGCAGGTGATGCGTCGATTGTTGACCGCTGGTTCCGGTTCGGAATCGTAGCCCCAATTGTACAGCTTGGAAGCCATCGGATACGACAAGGCAGTCGGCATCTGGATCAAGATATTTCGATCGCTTCCGCCGGCTTCTAACAAAGCCACATTGTGTTTGCCGCTTGCCGACAGGCGGTTCGCCAGCACGCAACCAGCTGATCCCGCGCCCACTATGATGAAGTCAAACTTCTGGTCCACTAAGCAGCAATCCTATTCGAATCTGATGAAAGCAAGTCCGCACGGCGGCGGAAAACAAGCGTGTAAATGCAGCCATATAGGCCAATGACGACGAGGCCGATCCACTCAATCTTTAGCGGTGTGAGTTGGTACAGCAGGATCAACCCAAACAGCAGCAGCCAATGCGTCGCGACGTAGCGGCTCGTTCCGAGTTTTGGGACAGTAAGGTCCAGATTCTCGGAGTAAAGGCGGATCAGCGAATCCAGTGAGTTGATCACGAAAATCACCCCGACGATTACCATAGCAAGGCGTATCTGGCTCGATAGAACCAGCCCTTCACTATGGACGAAGAACAAGACGCAAAACCAAAGCGCGATTGGAAGCGATGGGATGACCAACAAAGCGATGAGCAAGTGCCAGACTTTCCAGCCTCCGACAAAACGAGCGACAAACTGCCCGATCATGATGCTCCAGGCGAACCACCAAAAGAGATAAAAGGCGTGATAATCTGTTAGGGGCGCGATGAATCGGGGCAGGTTTGCAAAGTACCCACCCAGATTGGTCGATGTCGCGAGCCACTCAGTGATGCTCAGTCCGCTGATCGACCAAACCAAGGCGATAAGCGCGAAAAACAGAACCGTTGAGCCAACGCTCAACCATTTGACGTACCGGATATCGGTACTGGAACACACCGCAATCAGAACGACCAAGGCTACCAATCCGTACCGGGCGAGCTCGGAAATACCGTCGATGTAGGTCGGCAGGTAGCTCAAGAACAAGAAGCCTGTGAACGCGCAGGTTGCGATGATTGTCAGATTGTTGATCCACCGGATCGGCCACAGCTCGAAGAGCTTAAGCTTGGGTTCGACAGCGCAGAAATAGAACGTGGTCAGAAAATAGAAGGCCCAGATCAAGAAGCCCCAAAAGCCAAACTCAATCGCCAGCGCGTTTGTGAAACCATATTCCGCTTCGGCTTCGTAAACCGCGAACTCGGTTAGCGGGAACATGATCAACCCTACGTCCAGCCCTGACGTGAAAAGGATCGCCATAAACGTTGTGAGCACTTGTGGATCTTCGCCCTTCAACTGCGTTTGACCAAAGCGCAGCAGGATCACCACACACGTAGCGAGTGTAATGGCAATGGCCGCCGTGAGGATCAAATTCATGCGTTTCTCTAGCCCTTGTCCCGGTGTCAGAGAAGTGACTATGGTGGATATCAATCATCGAGGCCATATGGCGCTTGCAGCATTCGGTACGACGGACAATCGCGCACGCAAATTTCGCGCCAGATGCACGTAAGACAGCAGTATTAGAACGTTCGTGTCTATTGCAGTAACTGGGCCGATAGCAGAAGAGGCGATGAGGTTTAAGTAAAATATGGTAAAAGAACTTACTCATAGAGTAGGAACGCTCCGCCCACGCCATTCTTCTAGACAGTTTCGACGCCTCCGACTTAGAATACTAGGTCGTCTTCTTCAAAGATCTCAAACGCCAGCCCTGCGGCGCGCGATTCAGCGACCCGTTCACTACCAGGTTTAGTCACGCGCTCTGGAGCACTTAGCGCGTCGGCATCATTATATGCACCAAAGCCGAGCCCTGTTCTGTTGCTTAGCTCCTCAGTGGAAACCTGGAAGATGCGGAACGGGTCGAAGTCGAGTGTTTCAATGTCTGCAAGAAGATCGTTTTGGGAAAGGATGAAGCAAGATGCTGTAAGCTCGCCATTGGAGTGTAGATAGGCCACGAGCTTCCAGTATTGGCGTGGGATGGCCACCCCGCGATAGATGGGATCGTCATCGCGAAAAATTGGCCCTCCAATTACCGAGATTCTAATGTCCTGTGTGGCGGCTTGTTCGAGTATCAGGTTTTCTAGGCGGCCCCATATTCCAGCCCGCTTTGACTGGTTGAAGCGCTCATGTTGTGGCGCAATATTGGTGTAGAAATACGAATCCCTATTGGATTGCTTGGCCTCCTCAATCGGTCCCCAGGCGAGGTCAGCGCGCCGCGCGATGTGGCCCCTGTCCAATTTGTTGTTCGAATATAGCGAGTTGTCAGTTTGGAGGGTAGTGTCAATTCGACTGTCAGTCCTGAACGAATGGCTACCCAAAACCACCTTTTGCGCACCATCGACATTCCACGCCACGAAGCGAGCCAGTTTTCGCTTGGCGCTGAGGCAGACTGAGAAATGCGTGTAGGGGATGGTCTGCGCGCGCCCGAAATTCACGGCGTCGCGTTTGATTGAAAGAGTCATCTCCGGCATCGGCGCGAGAACACCAAGAAAATTGCTGTCGAAGCCAGCACGAGGCACTCCCAAATCTTCTAACTGTTCTGGGGATGCAGGTGGTTCGAGCGTAAAGCGCAACTTCTTCTGGACGGATAACGGATAACAAGCGAGAGCATGCTCATCGTTGTTGCCTGATGCTTCGCCGGCAAAATGCAGTCCGGCAACAATGTTAGTCACACTATTTCCGTCGCGTATCATCCAGAGCGACCCGGAATCGCCACCCATACTGATCTCGCCATTGGGGGCCGGATTGGCGGGGTCGACGCCTATCTCAAAGCCGCCAATCGCCACATCTCCGGCGGGAAATCCGTAATTGATCTGGACCATCACATCGGTTCGACGAACAATACCGTATGTGGTTGATGTCGTCCGTCCCGACTTGATAACCTCGTCATCTAGTTCCACCTCTGCCAAGCGCTGCGGAACGACACCAATATCGTATATTGCTCGATCGAATGAACGATCACGAATAAGTGCCAGGGCGCAATCTCCAGCCGCACCAAGATGGCTGCGCAACAATTCACCTGCGAGGTTACCGGCAACATCATTGTCATCGAAGGGCCCCGGCTGGACGATCGGATCGCCGATTTCCCCCTCATTTCCGTGCAAGACATGCCAGTTTGAAAGGACGCAAGGTGCTCCGCTGTCTTCGTCAAACACGATCGCGCCAAGCGTACCAGCCGTCTCGCTGAAATGTGCAATGCTCACACCCGGAATGATCGGATCGACTCGGGTCTTTTGGAAGTCTGCACCCTGTGCGCTAACCAGTGAGTATGATGCCTCATAGCGCCGCTCTTCGACGTCGGTGAGTACCGTGAAACCCTCGACCTCGATCGTTTCTGGCAACACCTTTGTTTCAAGCGACTCGAGAACGGCGGCCTCTGCTTTCTGACCCACGGTAAAGATGATGCTGATCTCTCCGTCCGGCTCGCCATTTTTGCGGCCTATTCCAATCGACGTGATATTGGGATCGGAAAGATATCTTTCAGCGTTCGCGCGCACAAAGCGCCGCAAAGCTGCCTTCAACTCTTTTTCATTCTTGCTCGATACAATCTTGGATTTCTTAGCCATAACACTGTGTCCCTCCACTTGATTGCAGCAATAGAGATCGCCTCAAACGCCTCTTTGTGCTCTGCCCATTCAGTAGTATCAACCGAACATCATTATGACTAATGGAAAATCTTAATATTGCCTTTCAAAGTACTCGATATCGGATAACGTTACCTCTCTTGCCGTGTTATATTTTATTCATCTGCCGCAATTAAAATAGTATTTACTTTTCGGATATCTTGATTGAACCGCCTATCTTGCGCCAGACTCTTACTCATCCCCGGACTTGGCGTTAACCGGGACAGCAACTTCCAGTAGAATGGCGCTGCTGTCCGCCTTCACCCCCAGTAGCGGTCTGGGCGGTTAGTCAGGTAGCCAGCCGAAAGCAGAGCGGCTGGATACGACCCAGATCAAGACGCAGGGGGGAACAAATTGTTCGCAAAAAAGCGGACTCTGAGCCTAAACCACTAAGAAATCCGGTTCTTTCGAAGATCTTCGCGCTGCTATGACTAGACTTCGATGTTAGCCAAACTGGTGAACAGAGTCGCGTTTCCTTTGCCGCGTCGGTTATCGGCTCCCCTGACCGCTCTGTCCCCCGTCAACACCTAATCTGTGCCATAGGTGCTGACGGGGGACAATCTCTGCATTGATAGGAAAACTTGCGGTCAGAGCCCGTCCGCTGCCATTCATCGATATCGTGCCGCGCCGGATTTCACCAAGAAGGTTGCAGCCAATCCGGGGAGTGCGGAACAGGTTCTGTTTGAACAGCCGCACTGTTTCGCGGGGCACGCATTCCTCCACTCTTTGGTCGATTTGAACCAGAGTGCGAGGCAGATCACGTTCTAGACCGCGCCGAACTTGATCTATCGGAATAGCAAGGCTCGTTACCACCACGGATTGCTCGGTTTCGTACTCGGGCGGAGTGTCAATTCTTTCGGGGACAGGGAAATCTAAGATACGGACGTGGAGCCAGATGAAGTAAACGAGCACGGCTGAAATCACCGCGACAAGCGCAATGATCCCTAGCGGCAATTTTCGCGCTAGCCCCATGCGCTCACCCCTATTTATAGCAGTGCTTTAGCAAACGATTGAACCTAAAGACCATTTAGGCCTCGCCTTTATGTGAACGGCGAAGTTGCGTCATAAATTCAATGAAGAACGCGGTCGCAAGGCTAAACAATATCAGACCATTGGCTGCGATTAGACCGGACAGCAGCCGCCATTCCTCTTCGAGCACCAAGTCACCGTATCCAAGCGTCGTCATCGACACAGCGGAAAAATACAACGCCTCTTCCAAAATCTGAAACTGGTCCAGAACCATGAATGCTGCCGCCCAAATCCAGACGCCGATACTGATCGCAGCGAGCATCCACAACACGACAGCTAAGAGGCTTACCACGAAGCGAATTGTGTGATTTCCATCCGTGAGACGTCGAGCACTGCGCGACAACACGGCGGACGCCATGCCGATAAATGCGACCTCCACAACCAACGTCATGCAGATCAGTAGCGATCCGAGAAGCAATTGTGCTAACATTTGTCGTAGACCTCTGGGTGTCCGTCGTCAGATAAATTGAGACACGCTGAGGCTTTAGCGTAACGAGTGTTTGGTCTCATCTGTTTGATGTGGTTTAGGCGACTAGCTTTCGGTGAAGCAAGCGCCTTTTTTCGAGTGTTTGTCGTTTGATCCTTTCTCGTTGCTTGATGATGGCTGTTGCCCTGCCGAAGTAGGCATCGGCCGGTGTGATGTTGTCGAGGCTCTCGTGGTAGCGCTGATGGTTGTAGTGCTCGACGAACGCCTCGATCTGGCGTTCCAGATCGCCGGGTAGGAAGTAGTTCTCCAGCAGCACGCGGTTCTTGAGTGTTTGGTGCCAGCGTTCGATCTTGCCCTGGGTTTGCGGATGGAACGGAGCACCTCGCACGTGATCCATACCGTTCTTGCCAAGATAATCCGCTAGCTCTTCAGCGATATAGCTTGCGGAAGGGAAGAGTAATGGCGTTATCGCTGAAATTCTGCAGATCACGGAAAGCAGCGTCATCACTTATCTGGAACGCGCCTTCCGAAAGCTCGAAGTCGACAATAGGGTCACGGCGTCTCTGCGCACATCGACGTTGGGACAGCTGAGGCACTTGTGAAACCAGGCGATTGGGCGGCTGCGATGAACTGAACCTTTAGGCACAGGCAAAACGGCCATACTGAGATTGTGCCGTCCGCTTCCACCTCCAGTTTCAGTCACAGAATGATGGCTTGAAATGGACCGTTTGTTGACTGTCTGCTTTGTAGCAGCGAGCGAGAATAGCCGACGTTCCACTTCCAACCGAAAGTGGCTTCAATGAGTAAAAATGCCGTTTAGTATTATTGAACATGATACGCTTTCTGCAGCACCGGACGGGCCTTTACGCCTTCAATATAAGTCGAAATATTCGGCAGATATTGTGCTGCCGGGTGCTAACCAAAAGGTAATCGAATAACGGCTTTCAAACCCTTTGGTTCATTCGGCTCAAGCTTCAAAACGCCATCATGACCATCGATAATAGCCTTAGTTATAGCGAGACCAAGGCCGAGCCCTCCTTGCTCACTTTCTCGGGCTTCTGAAAGACGGGTGAAAGGATCAAAGACATTAGCTATCTGATCATCTGAAATACCAGGCCCCTCATCCAGAACTTGGATTTGAATGTATTCATCGTCTTTGACCATTTCCACATCTGCGCTGCCGCCATATTTTACGGCGTTATCAATCAGGTTACGGATCGCCCTGGCAAGAGCGATAGGACGGCAGTGGTAATGTAGGTTCTCCTCACCCTTGAACTGGACTTTTTTTCCGAGTTCTTCAAATTCACTACACTCGCTTTCAAGAAGCGCCCGCAATTCGACAAATTGCTTTGGCTCAGATCTTGATTCTCCGCGCACATAGTCAAGCGCAGAGGCGGTGATGCGTTCCATCTTCGCGATGCTTGTGATGATCTCTTCGCGTACCTCACCATTTTCAATAAGCTCTGCTTTTACACGAAGAGCTGTGAGGGGGGTACGGATATCATGTCCAACCGAAGCCAGCATTTGAGTGCGCCGTTTTACCTCGTCTCGCACCTCGCGTTGCATTGCGTTGAACCTTCTGATGGCTTGCTTGATATCGGCAGGCCCGCTTTCTTCAATCTCCTCCACTTCCAGATTGGTACCAAATCGCGAGACTCCTTTTGTCAGGTTAGAGAGGGGACGTGTAAGGCGGCGAACGAAAAAAAGCGCAATTACGCCGACCAAAAGAAAAAACAGGTCAATTCGCATTGCAGAAAATATCGACTCACCGCCAAACTCAAATTTTTGTTCAGAGACACCCACGTTCAACCACTCTCCCGTTTTGAGACGGGCACTGATCACAATGCCTTCGGCCGGAAAGTTGATTTTTTCCGAGTCACATTTGGCGAAAGCAAAATCACGTTCGGTAAAGGTGGCATTCGCAACCGATATGTCGTCCGTTGATTTACCCAAAGACATGAAGCCCGAGCTCGTTTCTAAGAAGGTTATAATGAAACGCTTAATCTCCTCAGTAACCTCTGTTTCCGATGGAGGTGCGTAGCGCTCGTCCGTCACAGTGAACCCATCATCACAGGTTGACATTGTTTCCACAAACCCTTGCATTTCGTCGGGTCTCATTCGGTCCAGATTGAAGAGTCTGAACGAGACCGTCTTGGCTGTGTATTCGCTTCTCGCCCACTCCTCAGCGGTGCGATTTTGAGCAACTTGGTAGACGGTTGATCCAATCAACAGGACGATGAACACCAAGACAAGAACCATAAAAATCTGGTTCTCGGCCGAGCTCAACGAAAATCGGGATCGCTTCTCGCTCACGCCCAAAGAAGCTCCGCTGCAAACGAATAGCCACCACCCCATTTGGTTTGGATGATCGTCGGATTTCGCGTGTCTTGCTCCAGTTTGCGACGCAGTCGACTGATCTGGTTGTCAATCCGGCGATCAAACACCGGGGCACTGACCCCGCGCGTCAGATCCGAAAGTTCGTCTCTGGAAAGGGTGGATCCTGCATGTTCAATTAAAGCCAGCAGCAAAGCATGTTCTCCTGAACTTAGCGGCACAATCAGATCATGTGGACCGACGATCTGTTTTTGCGAAAGATCGAAACGCCAGCGATCAAATTTGACCGTACCTTTAAGGCGCTCAGCACGCGGCGGGAGCATCAGAGTTCGCCGAAGCACTGTCTTAATACGAGCCTTAAGTTCTCTGGGATTAAAGGGCTTTGAAACATAGTCATCGGCGCCAAGTTCCAACCCGACAATTCGATCAGTATCGTCCTTTAACGCCGTCAGTAAGATGATCGGTATGCGAGTGGTCGCCTGCAATCGCTTGCAGATGGAAAAGCCGTCTTCGCCAGGCATCATTACGTCGAGCACAATCAGATCAATGCTTGCTTTAGACAATATCTTGTCCATTTCGCGCCCGCTCTCAGCGTGGCTGACCCGATAACCGCTTTCGGCAAGGTATTTTGCGAGCGGACGCCGGATGTCGTCCTCGTCATCAATGATCAGAATATGTTGGCTCTGTGTTTTTGTCATGGATGCCAGATTTGGGATTTAATGACGGTATTACTCGAACAAACGGTCATTCGAAGAATTTATTGTATCAAAACGTCTCAAAATCGAATTTCAACAAATCCGGATACAATGTTGTTGTTGGCCCCGCAGCGCTGACCGCATAGCCTTCTCGAAATGAACTTCCAAAACATCGCAATCAAACAACTCGGAATTTATAGGAAAATTGTGGGCAGCATACTGGCCAAAACCGCTGTTTTGATTTGCTTACTTTCCCTGCCTTTCGCCGGCGCACACGCGAACGAGCTTAAACCCTATGAGATGCCGCGGACAGAGGTCCTGCCGATTTTGGAAAGCGGTACCGAGCGACAATATGAACTCTATATCAAACTGCCCGAAGACTATGCCGAAAATACCGAAGCCAAGTACCCGGTAATCTACACAACCGATGCGGCTTTGCACATGGATATGCTGTCTGGCGCCACCGAATTTTTGATGCCGGAGACTATATTGGTCGGCATATCATATCAGTTAAATCACGAAGACGAGCGAGCTAACATCAGTCGCTTTCGAGACTTCACAACGGTCGCGTCACCAAATCCAGAAATTCAAACCAGATTTCAACCCGGGCAAGCCAGCAATCACCTCTCTTTCATTCGCGACGAGGTCATTCCGTATATCGAAGAAAACTATCGTGCGGACCCCAACGAACGCACATATTTCGGGTATTCTCTGGGCGGGGCATTTGGCGCTTACATCCTGCTATCGGAGTCCGACAGCTTCAAAAACTATATCCTTGGCAGCCCCGCTTTTAACCCCCGTAGCGCGCAATATATCGACGAACTCGAAGTCCAAACAGCGCCTGAGCAACAGAATGTAGGCGCTAATGTTTTTGTGTCCCTTGGCGAAGCGGAAGAGGACGCGAGGGAACGCGTTGAAGGTCTGATGTCGGTGCTGAGGCGGAGAAGCGGATCAGGCGTGGCGCTTACAGGCCTCGAGATAATCGAAGATTCAGACCATAGCGCGGCCTTTCCTGAAACCGCGATCCGCAGCGTCAGATGGTTGTCGCGGCTCAATCACGAGTGATTTTCTGCGCTTACTGAAAGAAAACACAGCAAAATAATCCAGGAGAATGGAATGACCATAAGCGCGAAATTTAGCACACTACTCGCCGTCGTTTTGTTGAGCGGCGCCGCAACCGCAAACGCCGACGAAAACGACAACCTCGCCCCTGAGGCTACGGCAGCTCAGGCCGAGCTGTCACTTAGGGACATTCCCCTTCTTGAGAACGCTTTTATCGATACCGCGCCAGCGGACAGAAACGATGGTGTTTCAGTGGGTGAATTGGGCATAGACGCCGGGAGTCGGGATGCGATCGTTGCGCTGGCGCGAGAGATCGCCGATGGTCAGCACGGTAGTTATGACAGCCTGCTCATTGCCCACAAAGACGTACTTTTGTTTGAAAGTTATTATCGGCGTGGTCGGATCAATCTGGCGCATCCGCAAGCTTCAGCGACAAAGGCATACACCAGCTTGATACTGGGGCGGGCGATCCAACTCGGTTATCTGACGATGGCTGATTTGGACAAGCCGATCATCAGCTTCCTCGACGAATTGGATCGTTCAACGCTTGCAGAGGGCGCGGAAAGAATCACGCTCCACAAGGCGCTCACCATGCATGGCGGGCTAAGCATTGATCCTGAAAACTGGGAAGAAGTTGAGGAAAACCCCGCGCCGCTTCAAGGCCAAGGCTTGGTTCAGACCCTACTTGAGCACTCGGGACCTATAACCGAGGAATCTCAGACCTATTTGTACGGCAACTTCAATCCGATAATGGTAATGGCCGTCATTGACGCCGTCGTGCCCGGCACCGCTGAGGATTTCATCAAGAATGAAGTTTTGGATAAATTGGGCATCACCAATTACAGCTGGGACACACATGTTAGCGGCCTTCCACAAGCGGGTTGGATGGTAAGTTTGACATCACGTGACATGCTTAAATTGGGCAGTGTGATCCTCAACCAAGGCAAATGGAACAGTGAACAATTTGTTCCTGCAGACTATCTCGCCAGGGCAACCAGTGGCCTTGTCGAACCCATACAAGAATGGATGCCCGATACCTATCGCTACGGATATTTCTTCTACCATACGCCTGTAGAAATTGACGGTAAAAGCTTTGATGTCGCCTTCGCTTGGGGCGGCGGCGGTCAACGCATCATTCTGGTGGATGAGCTTGACCTAACCATTGTGATCACTGGCCATGACAGGGATGATCAAATCATGACTCAAATATCTAATACCATCTTACCCGCGTTTGCTGAATCGCGGTGAGTGGAGTCAGTCTTAATCTCCTTTTTAAGGATGGAAGCGGCCGAATTTGGGCCGTTCTTGTTCGAGCCGGTTAAGTTGTTGGACGGACTACATGTCGATGGAGGCTTAGTGTCCAACCTTCCAGTCTGGATATTCGACCATGTGTAATACAGGCTCTGAGCAATGCCCTCTTTGCGGCACAGCTCAGCAATATTGTCGTCGCCACGCAAACTCTCTAACACGATCCTGATCTTTTCTTCCGCAGAGAAGTGCCGTCTCATCTTGCGGCGGATGTCTTTTACTACCCGCTCAGCACTCGCTTTAGAATTTGACTGTTTGTTTCTCATCTTCGTTCCTTCGTCACTGCGACGAAAAACAAACGCTCCTTAACCCTCAACACCTAATCTGTGCCATAGGTGCTGACGGGGACAAAGCTTGTGTTGGCTGAAAAAGCCGCCACGGCAGGCGAACCAAAGCGTAGCTTCAACGAGATGTTCGAACTCGCGATCAATTTCCTCTCAAACCCTTATAAACTATGGGAAGGTGACAATCTCCTAGGCACGAAAGCAGTACTTAGATTGGCCTTTTCATCACCTCTTTCGTACCACCGCGAAAGCGGGTTTCGAACCCCGCAAACCTCCAGCATATTCAAGGCATTGGAGGGTCTAGGCTTGGGAAAGTATGAAATGGCGGAGCGGGTGGGATTCGAACCCACGAAAGAGTTGCCCCTTTACACACTTTCCAGGCGTGCGCCTTCGACCACTCGGCCACCGCTCCGCATGCCTGTTAGACAGGTGGGCGCGGATAGACGCACCTTGCCTCTTTCGCAAGCGCCTTGGTGATGGCAGACAGAGGAATATGAAAAACATCGCAATCACCGCCGCCTTGATCGGCGCGCTCGCCCTTCCCGTTTCGGCCCAAGAAGAAGCTGCACCTGCTCCCAGCCCCAATGAACTTGTGAACGCCGCTTCGCCAGAGGAATGGGTGACAATCGCGCACGAGGATTTGCTGGTAATGACACTCGCACCCGATGCGGCAGGGAACCCACGCGAAGTCATCCTGCAACTGATGCCTGCACCGTTTAGCCAAGGATGGGTGGAGAATATCCGCACCCTCGCCCGTGCGCAGTGGTATGATGGGATCACCGTGAACCGCGTGCAGGACAATTACGTCGTGCAATGGGGCGATCCGGGGCACGACAATCCTGAAAGCGGTGAGGTCGAGACCAAGGCTCTGCCTGAGGGGTTGAATGTGATGGGGGAGAGCGATTATGTCGCAACCACCGTCGATGTAACACTTACAGTAAGTGGCGAAGACATAACTGACGAAAATCGAGCAGACTGGTCCCAGATTACCGACCCTAATTTTCATAACAATGCACCGGACGTCAGAAGCACTCAGACAGAAGGCACTTTCGCCGGATGGCATCAACGCGATTCTTACGCAGAATGGACCGAATTGTTGTTCGGGTGGCCTGTCGCATCTGAAGGAGAAAGTGGAGATTCTCCATGGTGGCCCGTCCATTGCTACGGCATGGTCGGCGTTGGTCGGGACTACTCTCCAAACACTGGCTCAGGCGCTGAACTCTACACTGTTATCGGCCATGCTCCGCGACACCTTGATCGCAATATCGCCGTGGTAGGCCGCATCATCAGCGGGATGGAGCACCTCTCCTCATTGCCGCGCGGCTCTGGCGTGCTGGGATTCTATACAGAGGAAGAAGCTGATAAGCGCACCCCTATCCAATCCATCCGCGTGGCTAGCGATTTGCCGGAAGCCGAGCGCCCGCGCTTCGAATATCTTACCACCGAAGGCGAGACCTTCGCGCGCTATGCCGAGGCCCGCGCAAATCGCCGCGATCCGTTCTTTATCGTACCCGCTGGCGGCGCAGATATTTGCAATATTCCAGTGCCCATCCGCACAATTGAGAATGCAGATTGAACGATCAAGTCATCGCTACCCTGCCGCTCACCCGGTGGCAGGGTGATCGCGGCACCTATCATCTGGTCTGCTTCATCGGAGACGCAGCCGAAGAATTGACGATGCATGCGCGGCTGCACCGGCTCGAATTCGGGCGATCACGCGGGTTTGGGTCGATCAAGGTAACAGCGCGCATTGGTGAGACTACTTGGAAAACGTCAGTCTTCCCACAAAACAAGCAATCCGAGTGGATTTTACTGGTCAGCAAGAAGGTGATGCGAATGGAAAACCTTTCGCAGGGAGATATCATCACCGTTCAAGTAACATCGCTCTAATGGAGCGGGAGTGACGCCAAGCCGGGTTCTTCTGCGTGGAGATCGCGTGCTGAGCGGCGGACATCGGCGATAAATCGTCCAGCCTTTTTGCGAAGATCTTCTGCATGCGTGCCCAGCGCAATCGAACTTGATACGACATCATCGGCTGCAGTCCCGGTCTGCCTGCTAGCCTCGCGCAACATTACCAGCCGATCTCCCACTTGTGCAGAACCAACCGCGACTGTGTCGATATTGCGCGCCAGCTCTTCGCCGGAAGCCGATTGTTGATCAACCGCACCAGCGATCTTAACCGCAGTTTGTTCCAGTTCCTCGATGCGATCGACAATTCCATTAAGGTCACCGGCACTCGACCTCGTAGAAACCTGCATTGCGGTAATCTTATCTGTCACACTCCGGGTCGCGTTGCTGGTTTGCATGGCGAGTTCTTTCACTTCACTTGCGACCGCAGCAAAGCCACGTCCTGCCTCGCCACCGCGTGCCGCTTCGATTGAGGCGTTCAATGCCAACAGGTCGGTGCGCATTGCGATCGTTTGAATCAAGCCAGCGATCTCACCAATTTCAACTGCTGCCCGCGACAAGTCGGTCATTTTTCGGTTCGCCGTCGTGACCAGCTTGCTAGCACTGCGCGCAAGCTCTGCCGAAGCAGACACCTGACGACTGATCTCATTTATCGAAAGCGCAAGTTCATCGGTTGCAGCGGCAGCAGCTGTCACATTGGTAGTCGCCTGATCCATCGCAGCGGTAGCATCTTGGGCTTGGCCGTCCGATCCATCTGCGAGGCTGACCATCTGACGCGAGGTTGCCTTTAACTGCTCTGACGCTGCCGAGACTGAGGTGATCAACTCCCCAACGGAAACCTCAAAGCCATCAGCCAGACCTTCAAGCAACTGGCTCTTTTCAAGCCGGAGATTGCGCATCTGTTCGGTAAGTGATTGCTGCTGCGCAAGCTGCCGCTCCGCATCCTGCACGCGTGATTTGTTGAGGTCGCGCAGTTCAAGTGAATTGGCGCGGAACCCTATGAGCGCACGAGCCACTGCGCCGATCTCATCCTTGCGTTCAGCACCGGGAATATGGCTTGCCACATCGCCAGCTGCAATTTTTTGCAATGAGCCATGAATTGCACCGATCATTCCGGCTACATCACGAACAATCCGCCGCGCCCCGATCAAGGAAAGCGTAATTGCGATGATCGTCAGCACTACAAATGCGATCAGGAAGTTCGCAATATTCCCGATAAGTCGTTCATATCCGCTGGTGGACTTATCATGGAAATCAACCGCAAAGCTGCTCACGCCACGGTATAGTGCCTTCGCTTCTTCGTGCAGGGCAGCAGCGGCGCTGGGCTCTGTATCAAGCTCGTCCAGATCACTGCGCAAATGATCAATCGAACTGCGAAATCCCTCAATCACCCGACTAATATCAGTCGGTATTCGATCGCTAGGGGAATTCAGAGAATCGTTTAGCATTTGATCAGCCAAATCCAGCGCCGTGCTTGCCTTTATTAGACTTTCTGCGCGCGCGCTCTCAGTTGCCGCCTGCTTTGCACTGTCAAGGCCGTCAACCACGTCGACAAGCGCAATGGCAGCGTTGTTGCTGCGCACTTCAACCGAAACCAAAGCTGCCTGGGCCTGGCCTTGCTGCGATAAGACCCAAGCCCCGCTCAGAACCACGACAGCGATTACAGCAAGGACAATAATGTTGCTAAAAACTGTAAGGTTGAGTTTGCCAGATACTGAGAGGTGGCCAAACCAACGATCACGTATCGCCGGCTCAATGCGTCGCGGAACGTCAGCTTCAATGCCGCCATTGTATTCGTTGGCAAACCTATGATCGAATGAGCTCACTGACGTTGCAATCTCTTTGTCGCTAGTCTGACATGGCGTCAGAGCTTCTGATGACACGGAGTAACGCCGAAGAATTTAAGTCTGAGTAAACCTTGATATAGATGTAATATCAGATGGCTAGGCAATCAGCTGTCATCGCGCTGCATGATTTCAATGCGATTGCCAAAGGGGTCTTCGGTGAAGAACCGGCTATAACCCACTATCCGCTTGTCACCGCGAACGAATATATCTTTTGCTTCAATTTCGCGTTTGATTGCCACGATATCGTCAACGAGAAGCGCCGGATGAGCCTTACGAGCCGGCCGGAACTCTGGATCAACTCCGACATGCAGGTTCATCTTGCCACTTTTAAACCAGCAGCCATTTGGTGAAAGGTTCGCAGGTTTGGCGACCTCGCGCATACCTAATATGCCGACATAGAATGCGCGTGCATCACCCTCACCGCCCTCTGGAATGGCGATTTGCACGTGATCCAGACCGATTATCGCCATTATATACGGTCCGCTTGCGCCACTGCATCACTGGCACGCAAAGCGCTTAAGATGCGGGTGAGGTGCGCTAGATCCTGAACTTCCGCGTCAACTTCATAGGTCACGAATGGGTGGTCTAGCTCTGACTGGACAAGGCTAGTCACATTGGTTTTGTTCTGCGCAAAGATACCCGCCATTTCCGCCAAAGTGCCGGGCCGATCATAGATCGTGACAGAGAGCCGTCCAACCGCCCCGTGTGACCGATGCCCCCAGTTAAGATCAAGCCAATCGTGGTCGACGCCATTGGCAAGTTTTAGGCAATCAATCGCATGGACGGCGACACGCTTTCCCATACGCCGCAGCCCGACAATCCTGTCGCCGGGAACTGGGTGACAGCATTCGGCCAACTCGAACGCGACACCCGGCGTCAATCCGCGGATCGAAATCTGCCGCTCATGCCGCGACCATTCCTCGTCCTCTTTGAATTCAGCGGTGCAACCGGGAACGAGTGCTTCCATCACTTCACGATCAGTGAATTTTGCCGATCCAATTGCGAACATCAGATCATCGGGTTCCTCCAATCCCAGTCGTTCAACCGCGGCACGGATTGCCTTTTTACCGATCCGGGCGGGCACTCTTGTCGCAATCTCATCGAAGAGTTTTGAGCCAATTTCGGCGATCTCTTCACGCTCCTTTAAGCGCACAGCGCGGCGGATCGCGGCGCGCGCTTTGCCCGTTACGACAAAGCCCAGCCACGACATTTGCGGTTCAGCACCGGAGCCTTTAATGATCTCCAACACATCACCATTCACCAATTGGGTACGCAACGGCATGTGGCGACCATTAATCTTGGCACCCACGCAGGCAAGCCCAAGATCGGTGTGGACTGCAAAGGCAAAATCGACAGCTGTTGATCCCTTTGGCAGCTGGAACAACGCGCCTTTGGGAGTGAAGGCAAAGATGCGGTCTTGGTAAACCGCCAGCCTTGTGTGTTCGAGCAACTCTTCGGCATCGTGGCTGGCATCGACGATTTCAATCAAATCGCGCAGCCATGCGATCTGCCCATCGGGTTTGTCCGATTGTTTATATGCCCAATGTGCGGCCAGCCCGAATTCGTTGCGACCATGCATTTCACGCGTCCGGATTTGCACTTCGACCCGCATTGAATTTTCATACATCAAAGACGTGTGCAGCGACCGGTAGCCATTGGTTTTGGGTGTAGAGAGATAATCTTTAAATTTACCCGGCAGAAATTGCCACGTTGTGTGCAGGATACCCAGTGCCTGATAACAGTCGGCCTCTGACTCGGCGATTACGCGGAATGCCATGATGTCGGTGACCTGTTCAAAACTGACATGGCGTTCAGACATTTTCTGCCAGATTGAAAACGGGTGCTTTTCGCGGCCCGTCACTTCTACGGTCAGCCCTGCTTCAGCCAGCGCCTGTTTGATCTTCAACGCAATCGCATCAACTTGCCCACCATCGGTGCTGCGCAATTGCTCCAGGCGCTTTGTGATAGTTGTATAAGCTTCGCCTTCAAGCTCACGGAATGACAACGCCTGCATTTCGCGCATATATTCATACATGCCCACACGCTCTGCCAACGGAGCATAAATATCCATCGTTTCACGAGCGATGCGCTGACGTTTTTCCGGGTTTTTGATGAAGTGCAGCGTGCGCATATTGTGCAGCCGGTCGGCCAATTTGACCAGCAATACGCGGATATCTTCGGACATGGCGAGCAGGAATTTGCGCAGGTTTTCTGCCGCACGCTCATTCTCAGGCATAGCCTCAATTTTGGACAGCTTTGTCACGCCATCGACCAGCCGCGCGACCTCGGGGCCGAAATGCTGCTCAATATCCTCAATCGTAACCAGCGTGTCTTCGACCGTGTCGTGCAAAAGCGCGGTGATGATGGTCTCTTGATCAAGCTGAAGATCAGTCATCAGTCCGGCGACTTCGATCGGGTGACTGAAATAGGGATCGCCGCTGGCGCGCTTTTGCGTGCCGTGTTTCTGCACCGTATAGACATAGGCGCGATTAAGCAGCGCCTCATCAGCGTCGGGATCGTAGGTTTTGACCCGTTCTACAAGTTCATATTGGCGCAGCATCAATAGCAATGTGCGTTGCGCCGCACGCGGCTGCAAGCATTATCGCATTTGCAAATTCACTATTGCCTCTTCGCGTTAACTCCATGTCGCTCGCGGAGGCAGGCTCATCAGGATCGCATCGATATTGCCGCCGGTCTTTAAACCAAAAATCGTGCCGCGATCATGGACCAGGTTGAACTCTGCGTAGCGCCCGCGATATTCGAGCATCTGAGCCTCATCTTCTGCCGAGAATTCGCTGTCCATCCGCTTGCGTACAAGCTTAGGGAATATCTCCAGAAACGCTTTTCCAACATCCTGTGTGAATGCGAGGTTTCGCTCGAATGCTTGTGGGTCACCGCATTCGAGGTGATCGTAGAATATGCCGCCCACTCCGCGATGAACCTTGCGATGGGGGATGTAGAAATAGTCATCCGCCCATTTCTTGTATTTTTCATAATAGGTCGGATTGTGGGCCGCACAGGCTGCGCGAAATTGCGCGTGGAATTCTTCAGTGTCTTCTTCGAATGGAACAGGCGGGTTGAGGTCCGCACCGCCGCCAAACCATGCCTTACCCGTGGTCAGGAACCGGGTGTTCATGTGCACAGCGGGCACATGCGGGTTGGTCATATGAGCAACCAGACTAATTCCAGTCGCCGTAAAGCCAGGATTATCAGGATCAGCGCCATTGACGGTTGCCGCGAATTCTTTCGGAAAATTGCCACGCACGGTCGAAACGTTCACGCCAACTTTCTCAAAAACCTTGCCCTTCATCAGGCCTTGAGTACCGCCGCCGGGATCATCATTACCTTCCTCAACGCGTTCCCACGGCGTGTATTGAAACGCCGCGTCCGAACCGGCCTCGCGCTCAATACTCTCAAAAGCCGCGCAAATCTGATCACGCAAATTCTCAAACCAAGCACGAGCTTGTGCGGTTTGGTCTGCCCATTCGTTCATTCGATCAATTCCTATTAGAGCTGCGGAGACCGTGGCAAATACAGCCTATGTGTCAACGGGAATTGACGCGGATCAATGTTGCAGAGACTAAATCTCTCTAAACTTGCAAAACGCTTAATACCACGCCACAGCCTGCAAATGGTTCACGTTTCGTTCGCACCTTTGGATTTTGCCGGGGAAGAATTGCTCCTTACCAAAAGCAACGCGCTCTATTGGCCCAAAGAGCGCGCCTTGCTGGTGGCGGACATGCATTTAGAAAAAGGCAGTTGGTACGCACAGCATGGGCAAATGCTGCCACCTTATGACAGCCGCGAAACTTTGGAGCGTATTGCAGATGCCGTAAAGCTGACAGGCGCGCGCCGGATAATCACATTGGGCGACAATTTTCACGATGATGCGGGCACACACCGGCTCGACCCTTACGCTGCAGGCATGTTGGATACACTCACCCGCACGCTCGATTGGGTGTGGATCACCGGCAATCACGATGAACATATGCCTAAAAGTTTCCAGGGCGCCTTTGGGGCTGAAATCGTCGAAGAGATGGAGCTGGGCGGCATCGTCCTGCGACATGAAGCGAAGGCGGGCGAAACCCGCGCGGAGATGTCGGGCCACTATCACCCTAAAATGCGGCTGTGGGTGCGGGATCGCCACATCACCCGGCCTTGCGCCGTAGTGAGCAGGTCTGTCGGAAAAGGCGACCGGATGATCCTGCCCGCTTTTGGTGCATATACGGGCGGTATGGATGCCGGCGCACCGGAGATTTTGAGCGCGCTTAAACCCGCCAATACGATTGACGCGGTACTGCCTGCGAAAGGCAAATTGGTCACCTTTCCGCTTTATCGCGATGCGGCTTAAGACTCATCTGGTCATTCACCGCTAAAATCCCTACATGACCCCCACAAAGACTCATGCAGCAACAGGAGAACACAAATAGCCCGTCCACCTCGGCGTTCGATGGCCCCGCCAACTAAAAGCGGCCCTCGCTTCGATACTTTTATCCAGGTTCCCAAAGTTCGCGTTATTGATGACGAAGGCGAGAACCTTGGAGTCATGTTCACCCGTGAAGCGATGGAGCAGGCCAATGAAAAAGGCCTGAACCTCGTTGAAGTGTCCCCCAATGCGGACCCACCGGTGTGCAAATACCTCGATGTCGGCAAATATCGCTTCGAAGCGCAGAAAAAGGCTAACGCCGCGCGCAAGACGCAGAAAACGCAGGATATCAAAGAGGTCAAAATGCGTCCAAATATCGACACGCATGATTATGACGTGAAGATGCGGAACGTGAACAAGTTCATCAATCAAGGCGACAAAGTGAAGGTCACTTTGCGGTTTCGTGGCCGGGAAATGGCGCACCAACATCTTGGCATGGACCTGCTTAAGCGGGTTCAAGAAGATGTCGCAGAAATCGCCAAGATCGAAGCCTATCCGCGCCTCGAAGGGCGGCAGATGCTGATGGTGCTTTCACCGAAATAAGGGTGCGCATGAAGATCATCACACGAACAGTAGGGGCGAGAGCATGGGTTGCTCTCGCCCTTTTGTTTTTGCAGGCCAGCCCAGTAAGTGCTCACCATGTCGGTGCTTCCGATGAGATTGATGAGAACCGCAGCACTGAGGTAAGCAGCAGTGAGGCGGACAACATTGAGACGGGCAGCCAAGAGCAGTTTGAACGCTTTGTCCCGCGCGATGCGACTCTCAGCGCGAAGGTGGATTACACTTGGTGGAACACACGGATGCGCCATCTCGTACTGTCCATGAGGCCATCCACCCGATCACGGCTCAGCAGGCCGCAGCGAACGACCGGCAGTCAGATCCTTTAGGGACACACCTCGTCCTACCGGCTCGAAGGGACGCGGCTCGGATTCTCTTTCCTAGAAGTCGACGTCATTGAGAGTTTCACGGCCTATCGCCGCGATCTTGAGCAAACCGTTGATCAAATCGAAATCACCGCTTTGCCCCGAAATGAGCAGCTCGCCCTTTGGATCAACCTGCATAATGCCGCGATCGCCGAGCAGATAGCCTTGCATTGGCCCGTGCGAGAACCTGCGACGATTGAGATCGGCGGAGAGCAGCTAGACACCGCGCGGTTACTGACGGTGGGCGGAGTGAAACTGAGCCTGTCCGATATCAGGACCCGGATCGTCTTTTACAATTGGAACAATCCAAATGTGATTTACGGCTTTTGGCGCAGCACTATCGGCGGACCATCGCTCCAGCGAGAGGCCTTTAATGCTGACAATGTATCTGAGCTGCTCGATCTGTCTGCGAGTGAGTTTGTGAATTCTCTGCGGGGGACAAAGCGACGCGGTGACCTCTTGCTGACCTCAGAGATTTATAAGGAGGCTGCACTCTACTATTTTTCAGACATTGGTGATGATCTGCGCGCGCATCTCACGCAATACGCGGAGGAGGACGTTTCAGAGACCCTTGAAAGGACCGATGGGGTATCTGCGGCCACTGCCGTGCCAGACATTGCCGATCTGGCCGGGGGGATGCGCGAGCCTAGCACGACACCCGTAACCATCAATGGCCGCGCCGGGCTCCGCATGTCGCCCAGCATCGCCCGCGTGCTTCAAGCACGCAGCACTGAACTTCGAGAGCTTGGCCGAGACCGGCTAGGCACCGTTCGTGTTCAATTGAGCTCTGACACAGACCAAGTAGAAGGCACCACAGCGGAAAACGGTGAGGTTCAATAAACCCGCCACCAATTGCGTTTAAACATGTGCCAAGCCCGTCCACGACGAAGAGCAGGTGTATTCGATGAATAACACACTGCAACCGATTGACGGGAACAAACGCTCAATCCGTTGTGCTATACAATAAGTTACGAGGCGTTGGACCAGTCCCGGCTCCGTCACTGATGGAGCTAAGCCCCGCATGGACAAATCTTGCGTCTCGTACCAATGCCCTTTTATCGTCCTCACCTTGGGACTATCTCAGAGCAATTCACCAAAGGCTCCCCGGAAGAGCCTCCTTTTTTCGAAGGACCGCAAAGATATGACCCGAACTCAGGCCATTAACCCGTTCATGCTTGGCGCTGTTTCTGTCCTCGCGCTTGGTGCGACTCCCGTGCTGGCACAAAGCACACCTGACAGCAGCCCAAGCAGCAGCGATCCCGCATTTGCGACATTCACACCGTCAAACAGCCCCAATAATGACAGGATCGATTATTCGATCTGGGATGAAGCGATGAGCAATCTCGTGATTTCGATGGGTCCATCCTTGCGCGAAACCGCGGGTTCGCCCCGGCCAAGCTTCGGCACACGCCGTCAATATGGCCATGTCTCGCGTTACCGCCTTGAAGGCACCCGGATCATGTTCAGCTTTCTTGATAGCGATGTCATCGAAAGCTTCACCGAATATCGTCAAGATTTGGAACGCACCGCCGATATCGTCGATATTCAGGCCCTCTCTCGTAATGAGCAGTTGGCCTATTGGATCAACCTGCACAATGTCGCAATGATCGAACAAATCGCCAATGCATGGCCAGTGCGCCAACCGCGTGAGATTGAGATCGATAACGTGCCGATTGACGAAGCGCGTTTCATCACAGTCGAAGGCATTGCCCTGTCGCCGCGTGACATTCGCGAGCGGATCGTATTTGCCAATTGGAGCGACCCCAAGGTCATTTACGGTTTCTGGCGCGGTGAAATTGGCGGGCCATCAATCCAGCGCGAAGCATTTAACGCAGACAATGTATCCCGCTTGTTGGAACGCGGCGCACGTGACTTTGTGAACTCACTGCGCGGCACGCAAAGGAACGGCAGCACATTAGAAGTTTCCGAGCTCTTCGAAGAAGCTGCACCATTCTTCTTCTCAGACTTTGAAACCGATCTGCGCGCCCACATTGCCCAATATGCGAATGAAGATACGAACGAAATCCTCGCCGAAACGACAAGTGTTGACCCAACGGTAAGGGAATATGACATCGCTGACCTTGCTGGCGGTGTGCGCGAACCAAGTTATCAGAACATCACTACGGATGACATTTCGTTTAGCTTCCGTATCCCGCAAAGCATGGTGCAGCTTCTTGCCCAGCGCGATCAGAAATTCCAACGGATCATTCGCGAAGGCCGAACAGGCACAGTTACTTTCTCCAACATCACCCTTCCCGGTGATGTGGGAACCGACGAAGTCGAATAAGACTGCGGCTCGCAGCACGAAAGAAAGCCGTCTATTCCTACCGGGATGGGCGGCTTTTTTGATGTATTTTATCAATTCAGGAACAGGAAATAGAACTGCTATTGAATAGCGTCTACAGCATCGAATTTTATCGCAGTTGAGATTTATTTCAATTTCTGAGAGACTTGTCGTCAAGGAGACAAGTCATGAAACTTCGTTCCAACCTTTGCCTTACCGCAACTCTACTAGCAGCCTCGAGCCTCGCCGCCCCGATAGCTGCTGAAAGTGCGGCGGTGGCAGTTCCTACTCAATCGCAGACGCGGTCAACGGCTAGCGCGGAAAGCCTGACCAGCGGCCTTGCTCAATTCGCCCCAGACGCCGAACACCGTGCGCATCGGATTGATTACGCACATTGGGATGAAGCGCTGAGTTGGTTAGTCGTCCCGATGGGGCCGTCGATCAGGCAAGCTGCCCCGCGCGTCAATCCAAGGACAGGCACACGGCGCATTTATGGGCATGAATCACGCTACAGACTTGAAGGCAATCGCGTAGCCTTCTCATACTTAGCCCCTGACATTCGCGCCGCGATTACAGAATATCGTGCCGATCTTGAACGGGTGGGAACTGAGCTGGAGCTGACTGCAATCCCGCGTAATGAACAGCTCGCTTTTTGGATCAACCTTCACAATGTCGCCGTAATCGAGGCCTTGGCGGGCGAGTATCCACTGGCGGAACCCGGTGCACGTAGTTTTGGCTCAAATGGAGCGACATTGGACGATGCGAAACTGATCACAGTTGGAGGTGTGGCACTGTCTCCGCGCGATATCCGTGAACGGATCGTCTATCCCAATTGGAGCGATCCAAAGGTCATGTATGGCTTTTGGCGCGGTGTGATTGGCGGACCATCTATCCAACGTCTTGCTTACACTGGCAGCAATGTTGATGCGCTACTGGCTCTATCAGCAGAGGAATTTGTGAACTCGCTGCGCGGCGTGGAAAGCTGGGGCGATGCCCTGCGCGTCAGTCCAATCTATGAAGAAGCGGAGAGGTTCTACTTCTCGGATAGCGACACGCTGCGCGCGCATCTTTCGCAATATGCGCGCGATGATGTTCGCGAACTTATTAGTGAAAATTCAGTCGTCGCTTACAAGACACTTGAACCTGACCTTGCGGATCTTTCACGAGGAGAACGGGACCCTTCATTATCCTATTTGTGCGGAGGTGTGGGTGGGCCCGTTGGTTCAGCCGATCTGACAATCACCGTGGGCCAGTGCACTCCCTCCCGATTTAGCCCTAATCCTGCGGTTCAGCGCCTCATGAGTGAGCGCGCTGTGAAGCTGCGTCGCGCACGCAGTCGCGGAATTCGAAGCGGAATGGTGATCTTTGGCGATGGTTCCTATGTCGCCGGCCAGGCTCCTCCAGAAGTAAGATAGGCCATCTGCTGGGACTGCGACGATTAGCTGGGGCATGACCACAGCAACTCTGGTGATGATCAACCGCTTCAGCTTGCCGGTGCGTTGCCGGGACTGATACGCTCATCCTTCGTAAGTTTGGAAGGATGCTAAGAGCCATGACGCCCCGCCAGATTGGCCTACTTCTTGGCCCGGTTGTCTTTGCGATCACCGCGTTCTGTCCTGCTCCCGGCGGGATGAACGCGGAAGCATGGCTGGTCGCAGGCCTTGTCATTTGGATGGCCGCCTGGTGGATGACCGAAGCCGTTCCGCTATCCGTTACCGCATTGCTGCCTTTCATAATCCTTCCGCTGAGCGGTGTGATGAATGCGAAGAATACAGCTAGCGCCTATTACGCGCCCATCCTATTCCTGCTGTTGGGCGGGGCCTTCATTGCATTGGCAATTGAGCGGACCGGATTGCACCGGCGGCTGAGCCTTGCGATCCTGAAAGTGATCGGATCAGACGGAGGGCAGGTGCGGCTGCTGCTTGCCTTTATGATTTCGGCGGCGGTTCTCTCGATGCTGATTTCCAACACCTCGACCACGCTCATCATGATGCCAATGGCTTTAGCTGTGCTGGCCGGCGGTGCTGGCGCGACTGGGTCCGGCAAAATCAACACCGAAGGATTATCAGGCGCCCTCCCCATGGGCATCGCTTTCGCAGCCACAATTGGCGGTCTAGGAACAATCGTCGGCTCCCCAACCAATGGGATTGCAGTTCAATTGCTAAGCGACATGAACGGGTTGGAGATCAGCTTTGCACTTTGGATACTCTACGGATTACCAATCGTCTTTGTCGGCGTGCCGCTTGCCGCATTCATTATCTCGCGTGTGCAGCGGGTCGCTGAGCACCCATTCGATGTCACCGCAGCGCGCCAATCGATTGATGACGCGTCCTCTTGGTCAAGCGCGGAGAAGCGCCTCGTCCCGATCATCGCGATTACCTTTGCGCTATGGATGTCGCGCCGCTGGGTCTCTCCTTATCTGCCCGAAAACAGTTGGACCGATGGGACGATTGCCGTGATCGCTGCGCTTGCCTTGTTCCTGATGCCCGATGGCACCGGGCGCCAGATGCTCAAATGGAGCGAAGCGGACCGCGCACCTTGGGGCGTTATACTGATGTTTGGCGGCGGTTTGGCACTGGCGGCTGGGATGCAGGCGAGCGGGTTGGCTGATTGGCTAGGACAGGCATTGCTGCCGCTCGATGCAGTACCGCTGGTTCTGATGGCGCTTGCGATTGTGGCGATGGTCGTGCTGATCACGGAGTTTGCCAGCAATGTCGCGACGGCCTCCGCAATCATCCCTGTGGTCGCCAGCCTCGCGGCGGCGCTGGGCCTTGGCGAAGATGCGATCCTGATCGCTATGCCCGCTGCGCTTGCGGCAAGTTGGGGCTTTATCCTTCCTGCCGGAACCGGGCCAAACGCGATTGCATGGGCAACCGGGCGATTGCGAATTGAGCGATTGGTGCGCGCCGGGATCGTGCTCGACCTGTTGGGGATTTTCCTGATCGTCGGGATGGTTTGGCTGATGGCGGGTATAGCATGAATCTGGCTGAGTTTGACGCCATAATCTTCGATAATGACGGCGTGCTCGTCGATTCCGAGATCATCCATATCGCGGTAGAACGAGAATTTCTGGAAGAGTTGGGCCTGCATTACGACATTGAGGTCTATCTTTCTCGGTTCGTCGGCCTTTCTAACGCAGATTACTACGCTGAACTCCAAGCCGATTACGCTGAGCAAATGGGAAAGCCATTTCCAGCGGACTTTGGCGAAGAATTGCATAAGCGCGCTTGGCCCAGGATGGAGAGTGAGTTGCAAGCCATGGACGGCATAGTCGCTTTAGTGCGTGCATTTCAGGGCAAAGCCGCGGTCGGATCGTCCGCGCCGATCGACCGGCTGACGCGAAAGCTGGAAATCACAGGTCTGACCGATCTGTTTGCCCCACATATCTACTCTGCAGACCATGTGACGTGCGGTAAGCCAGCTCCCGACCTGTTTCTACATGCCGCCAAAAACCTTGGCATACAACCACGGGATTGCGCCGTGATCGAAGACAGCGTGCACGGTGTGGTTGCGGCCCGAAAAGCAGGTATGGTGCCGATTGGGTTTGTGGGCGGGGGGCATGCTGATGATGGACTGAAAGATCGGTTGATTCAAAGCGGCGCGGAAGCTGTATACTCAAGTCACCGGGAGCTTGAAAATTTGCTCTGATCAACATTGGTTGCCCCTGCCTTCAGACAAACGCGCTGTCCTACAAGATGCGGCCTATAGTAAGGTTGCGCCATGCCCTCACCCAATAAGATCTCTACACGCGGCCTTTCGTGCCAAGGTCGGAAGTTGACACTTCACAGCGCGTGTTTTGACGATCTGATTGTATTATCAAATATTTACAGCGTGATGCACTTTTTTCAAAGCGCCCCCATTTGCGGTCCAAGTCTCCACAATCAAAGCGCTCCAAACCGGTTGCACTTGCAACCATCTCGCGTTAGTCAACCGTCCCATAAGGCCGAGGGGAGAGGCGCTTCTGTGGAGGTTAGAAGCGGGTGCCCGTCCGGCTCCTCAATTGGCTCCTGCCTTCCTGGGAGCGTTTCTGAGGAAGGATACCCCGCACATGACGGACGGTCCCGTTGATCAAAATTCCGCCCCTGACGCCCCCACACCGCGCCGCAAGCCAAAGCCAGAGCGTACCGAGATCAATGGCCGCCCATTGAAGCCATCGACACTGATGATGGGCCACGGCTATGACCCGGTCCTGTCCGAAGGGTCGCTGAAAGCGCCGATCTTCCTCACCTCCACTTTCGCCTTTCCCAGCGCCGCAGATGGCAAGCGCCACTTCGAAGGGATTACAGGAAAACGCCCGGGCGGCGCAGAGGGCCTCGTCTATTCGCGCTTTAACGGGCCTAATCAGGAAATCCTCGAAGACCGTTTGTCGGTATGGGACGGTGCAGAAGATGCCCTGACATTCAGCAGCGGAATGACCGCCATTTGCGTGCTGATGATGGCCTATGTTAGCCAAGGTGACGTGATCGTACATTCCGGTCCGCTCTACGCCGCCTCGGAAGGCTTCGTTGCCAAGGTACTGGCGAAGTTCGGCGTCACCTATATCGATTTTCCAGCGGGCGCGGGCCGCGAAGAATTGGACGACGTGCTAAAGCGCGCCAAGGAACAAGCGGGCGAGAACGGCGGTAAGGTGGCGATGATCTACCTTGAAAGCCCAGCCAACCCGACCAATGCTCTGGTCGATATCGAGGCCGTCAAAGAAGCACGCGATGCCAACCTCAAATGGGATTGTCCGATCGCCATCGACAACACTTTCCTTGGTCCGTTGTGGCAACGTCCGTTGGATCACGGTGCTGACATTGTCGCCTATTCGCTGACCAAATATGTCGGTGGCCATTCGGATCTTGTCGCAGGCTCAATTGCCGGCGCCAAGAAATGGATGGACCCGGTGCGCGCACTGCGCAACACGATGGGCGGCATCGTTGACCCCAACACCGCATGGATGTTGTTGCGCAGCCTTGAGACGGTGGAACTGCGCATGCAACGCGCTGGCGAAAACGCAGCCAAGGTTTGCGCATTCCTGCGCGAACACCCCAAGGTTACCGGTCTCGGTTATCTGGGTTTCATTGACGATCCGCATCAGCAAGACATCTTTGATCGCCATTGTCTGGGCGCAGGCAGCACTTTTAGCGTGTTCTTGAAAGGCGGCGAAACGGAGTGCTTTGCATTCTTGGACAACCTCCAGATCGCTAAGCTGGCCGTCAGCCTTGGTGGAACAGAGACGCTCGCAAGCCATCCGGCATCCATGACGCATCTCTCCGTTTCGCCAGAACGCCGCGCAGCGCTCGGCATTTCGGACAGCCTTGTGCGGATCAGCGTCGGCATCGAAGACCCAGATGACCTCATCGCCGATTTTGAGCAGGCACTGGAACAGGTGTGATCATCGGACTAGGCTCTCCCAAATCTATGGGAGAGCCTAGTTATGACTGACACAAGAAAACCCGCTTTCCTCGTTATTGGAGCGGGCGCAGGCATTGGTGGTAGCACAGCTGCTCGCTTTGCTGCGGGTGGTTATCATGCGGTGCTGGCACGGCGTTCTGACGAGGAAGGATTAGCGGGGCTGATCGGTCAGATCGAGGGAGCAGGCGGAACGGCTTCGGGCACATTGATCAATGCAAGCGAAGATGGAGCGATTGAGGAGTTAGTCGAGCGGGTCGAACGCGATATTGGGCCGATTGAATGTGCGCTCTACAATCTGGGTGCGCAGATCGGTAATCGCAAACTGCATGACACTCCGCACAAAACATTTGAGCTTGGCTGGAGGCTCGGCTGTTTCGGCGTCTTCCGCCTAGCCCATGCAATGTTTCCGGCCATGGTAGAACGCGCCAAAACAGGTCGGCACGGGACTCTTCTTGTGACCTCTGCAACGTCGGCGGTGCGCGGCAATGCAGGGCAGCACAGCCACGCAGCGGCGATGGGCGGCCGGAGGATGCTGTGTCAGACGCTCAATGCAGAGTTCGGCCCGCAGGGAATTCATGTCGCGCATATTGTTGTCGATGGCTCAGTCGATGCGCCTGACACATTGGGCAAACTGCTCGGCGACAAATACGAAGCGTATAAGGCGGCAAAGGGCCATGAGGGCGTGACTGACCCCGCTCAAATTGCCGAAACCTATTGGCATCTGTCGCAACAGCCGCGCAATTGCTGGACTCACGAAGTCGACATCCGCCCATGGACAGATGCTGCATGGTGGAATGATAACCCCAACCCAGAGATCAACTCTACATCTTCGGGCAAAGGGTTTGCTGGACCAGAGATTTAAGTTGACAGTTTCGCGACCAATTCACGCAGCTCAGCCTCGAGCTTTTCATCGATAAGTTTGCCGGTGCTGGCATCAAAGTTATCGAAGAAGCTTGGTACGGCCAAATGTCCGACCACATCGCCGCCGAAACGGGGCGCAGTTGCTGCTGCGAATTCGAGGACTCCGGTTCCTCCGCGGGCGCCCGGTGACGTCGAAAGAAGCACCATCGGCTTGTCCTGCCACACCGACCGATCAACGCGGCTGCACCAGTCGAACAGGTTCTTGAACGCAGCACTGTATCCGCCGTTATGTTCAGCAAAGGAGATGATCAGCGCGTCCGTCGACCCAATTTTCGCAAGAAAGCCATGGATCGGTTGAGGGATGCCATCGACAGCTTCACGGTCAGAACGATAGAGCGGCGTTTCATAATCATAGATGTCCAGCGTTTCGATCTCTGCACCGTCAACAAGGGTGGCCGCGTATTCGGCAAGCTGGCGATTAATCGACGTCGAGGAATTGCTGGCTGCAAAAGCGAGGATTCGCATGAGCTGCTCCTGTGTTGGGATTGGCTTGAGTAATTATCCTCGCCACGCGCGACGATCTTCGGCTGCACGCAACACTTCATAAGCGACTTGTAGCTTCTGGAATTCATGCGCGGCCGCTGCATCATTAGGCTTCACATCAGGGTGAACGCTCTTTGCTTTGATCCGATAGGCTTTCTTGATCGCGGTAAAATCGGCGTCTGTTTCCAGGCCAAGGATCTCAAGGGCAAGCAGTTCATCGCCGCTGCGCGTTCCATCACCTGACCCAGTCCAGCCATAGTGCGAAGATTCTGTATATCCGGACGTTTCGGCGCGCTCAGCTTTTGTGCGCTGCGCCTTTTCCTCTTTGTCGAGCCCTTCGAAATAGTCCCAGCCTTTGTTGTATTCGGCTGCATGAGCCTGGCAGAAATACCATCGATCGGGGTTATTCGGCGATTTGGGAGCAGGGCAAAGTCCTGCTTCCCCGCAGCCATGTCGGTCGCATTCCCGCTGGGCCACCGCCTCTCGCGAAGAATCATAGGATCGCCAGCGTGGGAAGCCCCAATCATTAGATCGACGTGCTTTGCTCATTTGCTGGCTGCGCTTTCACGCGATATCATGTTGTTGGTCGGGTCAGTCACGCGTTCAATCTAAGCCGAATGGACATTAATGGGAAGCTGTAGGAATCAGTTTCAATATGAAATGTTGCAACGCAATAGTATGTTCATATATATGCGCCAAGTTATTCCTGAATTTAAGGAACCAAAATGAGTCAGCAACTAACCATCTCCGGCCTAACCTCTATGCTTGCGCTGATTAGCCTGTGCTTGGTGGCGCGCGCAGGTGACCTGACTCAGGCAACTCACATCGATCCAGCATTGGTGCAGTTCGAAGCTTCGCAAAGGCTCGACGGATAAACGCCCTCGCCCGCTCTCTCCACGGAGAGCGAGCAAGAGAGATCACTAGATCAATTGATGATGATGCTGGCAGCGCGGCGGTTCTGCGCCCATGCGCCAGCATTGGAAGCAAGCGCAACAGGGCGCTCCTTACCAAAGCTCACCGTGCGAATGCGATTCGGCGCTACACCCAGGCTGACAAGGTAATTCTTCGCCGAATTGGCGCGTCGTTCACCCAATGCCAAGTTGTATTCGCGCGTTCCACGTTCATCCGTATGCCCTTCGATCGTGAAGGTTAGCTGCGGGAAGCGCGCAAAATACTGCGCTTGTGCCTGCAATGCGGTTGCATCGCTGCTATCGATATTGAACCGGTCGGTGTCAAAATAGACGACCGTTGAACTGCCAACAGCACCTTCAAAGTGAGCCTGTGAGCCCACGACGGGGCCAGTAGGCGCAGCAGGTGTCGGTGCCGGTGTAGGCGCAGGAGTGGATGTTAGCGGCGCAGGCGGCAATTCCTCCGGAGCCTTCTTAGAACACGCACCAAGCGTAAGAGCCGAAGTGAGAATGACGGCCGCAGCTGTCTTCGAAATGGAGAAAGTCATCAGTATAGATCTCCGTATTGGCCGGGCAAATACGTGCCGGCGGGTTGAACACTAACACAAAATCAGGGTCGAATGGGACCCCATGCAGGGTCCGACGCATCCACCGGCGTCGGAAGTCTCCTCTCATTGCGACCGGTTAGGTCGACTTGCCATAGCGACGAACGACCCGCATCGCGGGTCGTTCGGAAGAACTGGATGATGCGCCCATTGGGTGCCCATGTCGGTGCCTCATCTTGCCATCCGCTCGTAAGCACCCGAAGGTTACGCCCTGCTGGCGTCATAACCGCAACATTAAAGTCACCCGCTATACGCGTGAAGGCAATTTGGTCCCCTCGTGGGCTCCATTCCGGCGTTGCGCAGCGCCCGCCGAAAAAGGTGATACGGCGCTGATTGGTGCCATCGGCATTCATGACATAGCATTGCTGAGTACCCGAACGGTCGCTTTCAAACACAATCTGGCGGCCATCAGGGGAATAGGACCCGCCAATGTCGATCCCAGGCGTGTCTGTCAGCCGTGTGGAGTTTCCGCCTGATACGGGCACGCGGTAGATGTCGGTGTTGCCCGCAACAGCCATTGAGAAAAGGATATGCTGTCCGTCAGGTGCCCAGCGCGGCGCAATTGTTGGATTGCGGTTTTCTGTAATCAGAGTTTGCTGCCCGCTACCAATATCATAGACATAGATACGCGGATTTCCGTCAACATAGGAAAGGTACAAAATCTTCGAATAGTCAGGTGAATAACGCGGGGTGAGAGCTGTCGCGCTGCCCAGTGTCAGGAAGCGGTGGTTTGCCCCGTCACTGTCCATCACAGCCAACCGCTTTACGCGGTTATCCTTTGGTCCGGTCTCTGCAATGTAGGCGATCCGGCTATCGAAAAACGGATCTTCGCCGGTAAGCCGGGCATAGATTAGATCAGAGCATTTATGTGCCGCGCGCCGCCAGTCCGCCGGGCGAACAACCCAACCTTCACGGATCAGTTCATCTTGCAGCGCGACATCATAAAGATAGCAACCGACAACCAATCGATCATCGCCGCGCGCGCGAACATATCCGTGCACCAACATTTCTGCACCGCGCCCGTTCCAACTGCTGTAAGCAGGCGCTGTGATCTGCGCGAAACTGGGGTTCGGCAGACTGTCAGGACCGGTCGGTTTGAACAGACCGTTATTGCGCAAGTTGGAGGTAATCACCCGTGCGATTTCACGGCCCAAAGCGCCGGTTCCATCTGCATTGGCCGGTGTCGGACGTTCGCGGTCCGTGGCGAATGCTGGGATAGCGATACCTAGGTCTTCCCAGTCGCTTTCGTCGGTAACTGTACCGCGCAGCGGACCGTCAAAGTCACCGGTGTCTTCGCCATCAATCACGATATCCTCGACGTCGCCGCCCTCTGCCAATGGCTCACCAAGATCCTGCGCGAACCCAGGCACAGCTAGGAACGCTGCAATTAGAGGAAGAAGAATGGTAACCTTCATATTAAAGCCTTCTGTCGAACTGCCATTCGAGATCGTCCCACCGACTATAGAACTGCTCGGGTAAGTTAAAAGGTGCAGCAAGCTGGACCGCACGAATTGCACGTTCACAATGCAACCCAGCCTGCGGACGGTTGGATGCTGTGATGCTGCTAGACTGATTGCGGCAAGTCGGACGTCCACGCAAACTCCCATCCTGATTTAGCCGCCACGAAACGGTCGACACCAGTTTTTCAGCATCCACGCCGGTGGGGGCATTCCAGTGCGGACGAAGCTGCCGTGTGATTGCAGAAGAAAGCGCTGCACGTTCACGGCGACCGAACGTTGCGGTAGGTGAGCCAGCTTCATCCGTCCGGGTTGAGCTACCCTGCCCTTCAAGGAAATTGTCTCCAATACGGCTACCACCCGAATTCCGTGCCGCACCAGCAGGTTGGGCTCTCTCGCGGTCGGGACGACTGCGCTCGGTTGGGGGTGCTGGTGTTCGCGGTTCAGTGCGAGCTGGGCTGCGTGCCTGACGCGGCGGTGGCGGTGGAGGTACTGCCGCGTCAGGTTGCTCCACGGGTACAGGATCGACCTCCGGCGCAACTTCATCGGACAAGGTCGGTGCAATCGCAGCGCGGCTTTCTGCCACTGGATCAGGCGATGCCGATTCAAGGCTGACTTCGGCGGCGAGGCTGACCGTCATCCGCTGCGGCGTGATGGAACGCGGCGGCGAGAACATGAACTGCATCGCAAGCAGGGCGACCAGCAACACGTGCAAGACAATGGCGACACCAAGGCCGACCTTGTCTTCCGTGTTAAATCCCGGACGTAGTGCTATCTCTCCCATTACGATCTCTTGCTATGGGGCAGTAACTGAACTGTCGGTGACTAACGATATTGAGGTGAAACCTGCTCGGCCCAACTCTCCCATAACCGCCATCACCCTACCGTAATCGAGGCTCTGGTCGCCGCGCAGCACAATGGTGGGGAGATCGCCAGCTCCATCGCGGTTAAGTTCGCTTAGTGCAGCCGGTAACCCACCTGCTGCAATCGCTTCGTTCTCGATATAAATGCGCCCTTGTGCGTCAACGCTGATCGTCACCTGAGACGGTGTTTCTTCGACTGCATTTGCACGGCTGTCCGGTAGCTCAATTGGAACGCCAACTGCGGGTAAAGTGACGGTCACCATGAAGATGATGAGCAACACCAACATGACATCAACCAACGGCGTGACGTTGATCTCCGCCATCGCGGCTCGACGGCCACGCCGTCCGTGCCTGCCACCGGATGAAGTGGACATTCCCATACCTATTAGACCCTGTCCAACTCTCGGCTCAACCCGGCATGAACCTTGTCAGCAAAACGCTGCAGCTTGGCCTCGTATAGGTTCACAGAATTGCTGAAACGGTTGTAAGCGATCACAGCCGGGATAGCTGCAAAAAGACCGATCGCAGTAGCAAACAGGGCCTCTGCAATACCGGGAGCAACCACAGCGAGAGAGGCGCTTTGCTGCGCGCCGATTTGAAAAAAGCTATTCATGATGCCCCACACGGTGCCGAACAACCCTACGAATGGTGCAACCGAACCTGTGGTCGCAAGAAAGTTCAACCGCCCGGCAAGATCATCCGCCTCATGCGCAACCTGACCCTCCATCGCCGCGCTGATTCGGTTACGGGCCGCATCGCGATCAACGGGCGAATTCTTGGTGGAGCGGCGCCACTCGTCCAGCCCAGCCCCTGCCACGCGCGCAGAGGGAATCTGGCTGCGCATTTTCTTGCTAAGCGCGGCTTCGCGGTCCTTCGTTTCCCAAAAATCGCTTTCGTAGTACCGGGACTTGCTAGCGAGCCCGCGGACACGCAATACAAATGACACAATGATCGTCCACGTCCAGATACTTGCAATGATCAAACCAACGATTACCGCCTGCACAACGATATCGGCGGCCAAGAATAGCTCCAACGGATCAAGCTGGGTTGGCGCATTGGTCACGGCTGTAGCCTGCGTAACCGCAGCGCTTATCAACTCAAAGGGCACTCTTACACTTCCTCTCTGGTCATAAATTCATCAAACGCTACGCGCCATTCCGCCGGTTGGCGGCGCGGGCGACCTTCCAGCGATATGAAACCAACTCGTAAGCTGGCTTCGCACAGCACCTCATCTCCGCGGCTAGCAATTTGGTGCATCCTGCAACTCGCAGCACCCAATTCGGTGCAGGTGGTCTCGATCACCACATCATCGCCCAGTTTTGCCGGGCGCAGATATTTGAGATTCATCTCCAACACGGCATAAGCACCGCCATCCCCATTTTCTCCCGCTTCGATCGCGGCCCGCTGATCGATCTTCAGTAGCCGCAACAGGTCGGAACGCGCACGCTCAAACCAGCGCAAATAATTGGCGTGATAGGTAATCCCAGACAGATCGGTGTCCTCATAATATACGCGCACCGCATATAGGTGGCGCGGACCGTCAAAGACGCCGCCGGGTGGAGTGGGTTTAACCATGTTCTGCGTCACTTAGCGCAGCGATGATTCGCTGGGAAGCGGCGTTTTGTACATGCCGAGATGAACAGCGGTAAAACGACTCTGGTATGCGGCCAGAGTCTATCTTTGTTTGCAAATCATCGGCCCAAGCGGCTGCCCGCCGAAAAGATGGACATGCAGATGCGGCACTTCCTGCCCGCCATGCGCGCCAATATTTGCCATCAAGCGGTATCCCGGCCCCACCAATCCCTTTGCTCGGGCGACCTCGCCCACGGCACGCACAAAGCCAACGATTTCCTCTGCGCTCGCCTTGGCAGAGAAATCGTCCCAGCTAACGTAACGCCCTCTTGGAATCACCAGCGTGTGAGTTTCAGCTTGCGGATTTATGTCTTCAAACGCGAATGCCCAGTCATTTTCATAGACCTTTTGCGAAGGGATTTCCCCGCACAGTATCTTCGCAAAAAGATTGTTGTCATCATAGGGCAACGTCGGGTCGATTGGCATCTATTCGTTCCTCGCAGCTTTTTCATCCAGCCCCGAAAGCCCCTCACGGCGTTCAAGTTCGGCCATCACATCGCCCAAAGACACGCCCTTAGCTTGCAACAGAACGAGTAAGTGGAAGAGGAGATCGGCGCTCTCGCTCACTAATTCTTCACCACTGCCAGTAACCGCCGCGATCACTGCTTCGACAGCCTCTTCACCCACTTTCTTCGCGATTACAGGCAGGCCCTTGACGTTGAGTTTCGCGACATAACTTTCTTCTGGCGAAGCTTCTGCTCGCGCGGCGATGGTCTGTTCGAGGCGTTCCAAAGTGCTCATATCGCGATTGTTCCCTAGACGCCGCGCGCAGGCAAGCCCGCCGCTCGTAATGCTTCATGTGCTTCACTGATCGAATGTTTGCCAAAGTGGAAAATGGATGCAGCCAGTACCGCGCTCGCATGGCCTTCGCGCACGCCCTCAACCAGATGTTCGAGATTGCCGACGCCGCCGCTGGCGACCACTGGGATATTCACCTTGTCCGCGATTGTCCGGGTGAGTTCCAAATCATATCCTGCCTGCGTTCCGTCGCCGTCCATACTGGTCACGAGCAATTCGCCCGCTCCCAATTTCGCGACTTTTTTGGCATATTCGACCGCGTCAATCCCTGCCGGTTTGCGTCCGCCATGGGTGAAGATTTCCCATTTGCCGTCAGCAACAAGGCGGGCATCGACGCTGACGACAACGCATTGGCTGCCAAATATAGCTGCGATCTCCGCAACCAGTTCAGGCCGAGCGACAGCAGCAGAATTGATCGCAACCTTATCTGCGCCTGCAAGAAGCAGCGCCCGCGCATCTTCTACACTTCGCACTCCACCGCCCACGGTCAGCGGCATAAAGCACACTTCTGCGGTGCGTCTGACGATATCGAGCAAGGTCCCGCGCCCTTCATGAGTGGCAGAAATATCTAGAAAACAGAGCTCGTCAGCACCGGCGACATCATAAGCGCGCGCCTGTTCAACCGGATCGCCCGCATCTTTCAAATCGACAAAGTTGACGCCCTTAACAACGCGTCCATCGGCAACGTCGAGGCAAGGGATGACGCGAATCCGGACTGTCACGCCCTGGCACCCATCGCAATCGCGGCGGCCAAGTCCAGCCGCCCTTCATACAATGCGCGGCCTGTGATGACACCTTCGATACCTTCATGTGCATTGATTGAAAGGACATGGATATCGTCCAACCCTTTCACCCCGCCACTAGCAATCACGGGGATATCGACCCTCAGAGCCAGTTCAATGGTCGCATCAATATTCACGCCTTTAAGCAATCCATCGCGGCCAATATCGGTGAAAAGCAGGCTAGCGACCCCCGCATCTTCAAACCGACGGGCGAGGTCGTGGACAGGCACATTGGAAACCTCGGCCCAGCCCTCGGTTGCGACCATGCCATCTTTCGCATCGACTGCGACGACAATTCCACCTTCCCATTCGCGCGCCATTTCTTTCACGAATTCGGGATCTTTCAGCGCAGCAGAGCCCATAACCACGCGGGCCACGCCTAAGTTAAACCAATTCTCAACCGCCTCCGCATCGCGGATACCGCCACCCAATTGAACGTAACCCGGGAACTGTTCGACAATCGCTTCGACCGCCTCCCGGTTTTCGGTGCGACCAGCGAAGCTACCGTCTAGATCAACGACATGGAGATGTTCCGCCCCTGCCTCAGCAAAGATCATAGCTTGAGCGGCAGGATCATCGCCATAGACGGTGGCGCGGTCCATGTCACCTTCGGCAAGGCGCACGACTTCGCCGCCTTTAAGATCGATTGCGGGAAATACGATCACGGCTTCCACTCCAGAAAACGTTCGAGTAGCCCCAGCCCATAGGCTTGACTTTTCTCAGGATGATATTGCACGCCTAGCACATTATCGCGCGCGACAGCGGCAACCAAGCCTTCGCCGTGGTCGGTCATTGCGGCGATATCGGAGGGGTTTTCGGCAGCAAAATGATAGGAGTGCAGGAAATAGGCCTCTCCTTCGTCGATCACAGCGTGAGCCTTCGCATGGTGCAGTAATGCCACATCATTCCATCCCATATGCGGGATCTTTATCGCCGGATCGCTGGGCTCAATCAATCGCACTTCTCCGGCAATCCACCCCAGACCCGGCGTTGCTCCGTGCTCTAAGCCGCGATCTGAAAGTAATTGCATTCCGACACAGATACCCAAAAACGGCGCACCGCCGATATGGACACGTTCCGTCATCGCCTCAACCATATGTGGAATTGCGCGAAGCCCTTTTGCGCAGGCTTTGAACGATCCAACACCGGGGAGAACAATCCGGTCCGCAGCGCGTACAACATTGGGATCAGCGGTGACGGAAACATTCGCCCCTACCGCTCTCAGCGCGTTGTGAACCGAATGAAGATTGCCCGCGCCGTAATCTACGAGCGCGATCACCTCACCCACCTAACTGCCCCTTGGTGCTCGGGATCGCGCCACCTTTGCGCAGGTCGCGCTCCACTGCCACTCGCATCGCGCGGGCAAAGCCTTTGTAAATGCTCTCACAAATGTGGTGGTTGTTGGTGCCGTAAAGCAGCTCAATATGCAGTGTCAGACCCGCTGTCTGCGCAACCGACTGGAACCAATGCTCGATCAGCTCGGTATCCCATTCGCCCAACTTTTCTTGAGTGAAAGCGGCGTTCCATACCAAAAATGGCCGTCCTGAAATGTCGAGCGCAACGCGGCTGAGTGTTTCATCCATCGGCGAATAGGCAGAACCATACCGCCCAATCCCGGCCTTATCGCCCAGCGCTTCGGTCAAAGCCTGACCAAGCGCAATCGCGGAATCTTCCGTCGTGTGGTGCTGATCGACATGCAGGTCGCCCGTGACCTGCATCGTCACATCAATCAGCGAATGTTTGGAAAACTGTTCGACCATGTGATCGAGGAATCCGATGCCTGTCGACACCTCATAGGTGCCAGTGCCATCAAGGTTGACCGCAATTGCGATGCTCGTTTCGGCGGTTTTCCGCTCTACTGTTCCGGTTCTCTGACTATTGCTCATGTGCTCGGCCTATACGCGCGGGCCCTTGCTGTGCAAGTCGATGATTTGGATAAACGCCAAGAATCGCGCACGAAACGCTTGACCATCGAACCACACGCCGCCACGAATTCCGATGTGATGACCGAAGATACTCCTGATAGCCTAATCCCGTATGACGAGATTGTCCAAGAGGCGCTGCGCGCCGTAGTCGGCCGTGTGCTCGGCGAGATTGAGCGTGGTGGGAGCGAGCTGCCCGGAGCACACCATTTCTACATCACCTTCAAAACGCACGCGCAGGGCGTTTCGATACCCGCTCATCTCAAGGAACGTTTCCCCGATGAGATGACAATCGTCTTGCAGAATAAGTTCTGGGACCTGGACGTGCGCGACGATGGATTTACCGTAGGACTGTCGTTCAACCAAATCCCGGGGAAACTGGAAATCCCCTATGCCGCCATCACAGCCTTTGTTGATCCGGCGGTCGATTTTGGGCTTCAATTCCAAGCCGCTGCCAGCGAAATGGCTCCAGAAGAGCATGAGAATGCTGAAAATGACGCAACCGGCCTAGGCGACACTGACAGCACCGTAAACGAAACCATAGGTGATGACGCCAAGCCTGCAGTCGATGATGGCTCCAATGTTGTCACGGTCGATTTCGGCCGCAAGAAATAGGCTGGCAACAAGCTGATATGCCTGACCACAGCCCTGATAGCGAAGATAGCGGCGAACTGCCCCAAGAGGCATTACACGCTGGCCCGCACTCCAGCATAAATCCGAGCATTGACCCCGTCACAAACCTGCTAATTGCTGACATTGTTGTTCGGGGTGCCTCCACCTTGTTTCGCAAAAGTGTTGAAAAACGCGTCGCCAAAACGAGCACTCGGGACGAAGATGAGGACCAGCATGTGGTTGACGGGCGCACCGTGATCACGACTTTGGGTCTATATGGCGCAAGCAAACTTGCGACCCGTTCCCTGCCCGGCCTGTTCGTTGTAACTGGCGGTTTGCTTGCAAAGGCTCTATATGACCGCGGTAAATCGCGACAACGCAGGCTGAACAGTCAAAATGCTGGCACCTGCCAGGAATAGACAGCAATAGGGCGAAACCCCTCTTGCCCACTTGATTTCAGACCCCATTTCGCGGCAACGGGTCCTATGGGCCAACCAACCAACATCGACACCGCGGATCAGGCAGACAAACTTCACCGGCGCGGATTGCTTTTCATCCTGTCCTCACCTTCTGGCGCGGGCAAGACAACTTTGTCGCACATGCTGCTTAAGCAGGACGGCGAGATAAAGCTCTCGATCTCTGCCACGACGCGCCCTCCCCGCCCGGGAGAGATCGACGGCGTGCATTATCGTTTCATTTCCGATGCGCAGTTCGATCAGATGGTTGAAGAAGACGATTTCTACGAATGGGCGCCCGTGTTCGACTACCGTTACGGCACTCCCAAGGGCGAGATCCGCAATGGGCTGAAAGAGGGGCAGGATTTTCTGTTCGACATCGATTGGCAAGGCACACAGCAGCTATACCAAAAGGATCAGCAAGACGTCGTCAGCGTCTTTATCCTGCCGCCAAGTCTGAATGAACTGCGCCGTCGATTGGAAGCGCGCGCGCAGGACAGCGACGAAGTGATTGACAGCCGGATGGACCGCGCCCGCGCAGAAATCAGCCACTGGGCAGAATACGACTATGTCGTGATCAATGACAACGTCGATGAATGTTTCGACCGCGTCCGCGAAGTTCTTGATGCAGAGCGCATGCGTCGGACAAGGCAAACCGGACTCATCCCATTCGTGCGGGAGTTGATGGGTTAACTCATGAAGCGGCTCTTAATTATCGGGCTTATCAGCCTGCTGATTGTGGTCTTGGCAATCGTTGCAATTTTTAGTCGCTGTGCGACACGGCCAACCTTGTCATCTGTCGATCCAATCTCTGACAATGAACAAATTTTCTCACTAGCCACCAAGGACAATGTAACGGTTGCGGCCAGTTTCTTTGAAACCAAGAATGAAAATGCACCAATCATCCTTTTGCTTCATGGTAACGGAGCATCAAGAAGCCAGTTTTCCACCCATATCGAATGGCTGAATCAAGCTGGGTTTTCGGCAATGGCCATCGATTTTCGAGGTCACGGAGAAAGCCAAGAAGAATCTAAGAGCTTCGGCCTCCTCGAAGCCAACGATGTCGCCGCTGCGCTGGGCTGGATCAATTCCAACTAACCAGATGCGAAAATTGGTGTGATTGGCGTCTCTCTTGGCGGTGCAGCTGCGTTACTCAATACAGCTACAGCCACTGATGTCGACGCCGTTATCCTTAAGGCAGTCTATCCGGATTTCGACAGCGCCGTTCGCGATCGTATCGCTACACACAACGGTGAAGTGGTCGCTTTCTTCATAGCGCCAATGCTAACGCAGTAATCGTGCGTCCGATATAATACTGACCCTCGCAGCATCAATCCGTTTCATCCGGTTCAATCCGCTCGTGATTATACGGGATCCGCCCTGGTGATTGGCGGGAACGATGATACTTACACACCGCCAGAAGAAAGCGAACAATTGGCGCAGGCATTCCAAGATAGGCAATGGCTTTGGCTGATTGATGGATTGAGCCACGGGGAGATCAGCGATCTTGATGACGAAGCCTGCCGCGAACGAGTGATTACGTTTTTCAAAGAAGAGTTATCTTCTTAAACCCTCGGACTGTTTGCTGCTCACCAAAATCATCGAAACCGGTTTCGCAGCAATTTTGAAGATCGCTAGAATTACGTCGATTACGTCGTCTTCCGCTTTTCCAATTCCTCGAGCAACGCTTCTAACTGATTTTCGATAATCGCGCCGCTATCGCCGCCACCATAATTCAGCGCTCCGCTTGAGAACGTCGTCCCAAACGTCACCGCCAAAGTGTGTGTTTGCAGGAGACCTGATGCGAAATCGCGAGTGGTCAGGCTATCGAGCGGGTGAATAAATGTGCCCCACACCAGCCCCTGCCCAACAGCGTAGCGTGCATCGAGTGTAGTGTCGAAATTGGCCTGCATCAACCGTTCAAGCGCTTCTGCGGGCAAGCCTTCGGCTGCCGCGATCGGAGTAATAATCCGCATCCGACCAGCGCTGACATCTGTAACAACCAGCATCACTCGCTCTTCAATGGTAAGCTGCCAGTTGTTTCCCGTCCGCTCCGCGTCACCATCAAGCGCCAAAATTACCTCGCTCATGCGATCGAGCGATTCCTGCATTTCGGGCGCAACTTCGGCGGTTTCTTCTTCGGGCTCTGCCAAATCGGAGAAGTCATCGGACAATTCAGGCCGTGCGGCGAGTTCTTCGTCCTGCGCGGCGGTTGTTGTTGGGAGAGCCAACACCAACCACACGGCCAGAGCAACCACGGGCAAACGGCGGGGTGTTAAGCGAGGCATTCGAAGACTCCTTGAAGGGGGTTACGAACTTGATTTCGCAAGCAAGCCGCCAGTTGTTACATCGCCGCCGCATATCTTCGTTCCGCTCCACCAAAGCAGCGGAACGGAACGACAGAATAGGTTCAACCAGCCGGATCGTTGAAAATGTTTGGTAGCGAGGCATTCACAACGCCTCCATCAACGGTCAATGTGTCGCCCACGACATAATCACCCGCGCGGCTGCACAGATAAATCGCGGCAGCCGCCATGTCTTCGGCGGTGCCGATTCGTTTTGCCGGAATCATTGCAGCCGATGCGTCTGGCGCAGATTTTGCGGCTTTATTCATCTCACTGGCAAAGGCACCCGGCGCGATGGAAGAGACAATGATATTGTCTTGGATCAGCCGCGCCGCCATTCTGCGAGTAAGCTGGATCACAGCCGCTTTCGACGCTTGATAGGCATATGTTTCCCAGGGATTGATCCGCTGACCGTCAATGGACGACACATGGATCACTTTAGCTGGGTGATCGCCCTTGCCACCTGCGACGAGCAGGTCATGCAGCTTTTGCGTCAGGAAGAATGGCGTCTTTACGTTCAGGTCCATCGTCCTGTGCCAGCCTGCCTCGTTGAATTCGAGGTAAGGTTGGCCCCAAGCGGCTCCAGCATTGTTGATGAGGATGTCGAGCTTTTCTTCACGCTTCGCCATTTCATCAGCAAGTGCAATCATACCGTCCATCTGGCTGAGGTCTGCGGGAATACCGATTACCTTATCTTCGCCAAACTCTGCGATGGTTTCCTGCATCTGATCGACCTTACGGGCCGATATATAAACCCGTGCGCACCCAGCGGCGAGCAGGCCTTCGACAAACATTTTGCCGATCCCGCGCGAACCACCAGTGATCAACGCAATGCGGCCATTAAGGCCAAAAAGTGAACCAATATCCATTGTCATTCTACCTTTAATAGCCGCTCAATTCGGCGACGCGATTGGCGTGGAAATAGGCATCGCCAAGAAATTCCTGCAGCGCACGATCCCGCTTCATATACAAGCCAATGTCGTATTCGTCGGTCATGCCAATACCGCCATGCATTTGCACGCCTTCTTTGACCGAAAGGCCAGCAGCTTTGGCAACCTTTGCCTTGGCAACAGAGCTCATCAATTCGGCGCTGTCTGCTCCAGCATCGAGCAATTGCTGCGCCTTGATGACAACGGCGCGCGCAATCTCAACCTCAGAATAAAGGTGGCTTGCGCGGTGTTGTAGTGCCTGAAATTCACCGATGAGTTGTCCGAATTGTTTGCGCTGCTTTAGGTAATCGACAGTCATGTCCATTGCCCCAGCAGCAACGCCAACGCCCTCAGCTGCGGCCCCAATTCGGCCTGCGGTGAGCATAGCGTTCAGAACTTCACGTCCGCCATCGACTTCGCCAATCACCGCGTCCCCATCGAGATCAACTCCGTCGAATTTAGTTTGCGATGCCATTGAACTGTCAACAAGGCGCACGGCATCGTGGCTCATATTCGCAACATCTTTAGGCACGGCGAACAGTGTGATCCCGTCCTTGTCATCATCCGATCCGCTCGTCCTTGCAGCGACGATCAACATGTCAGCGCTTGCGCCTTGAATGACGAAGCTTTTGGCGCCTGTCAGTTTGAATCCGTTGCCCGATTTCTCAGCTTTGGTCGTGATGCGACTTGGCCGGTGCTTGGCCGTTTCATCAATGGCCACGGCAAAGACGCTGTCGCCTGAAACGAGGCCAGGGAGATAGCGTCCCTTGAGATCATTCGACCCATGTTTGAGAGCCGTTGCGGCTAGCACTGATGAGGTCAGGAACGGAGAAGGCGTTAGGTTGCGGCCAATCTCTTCGAGCACGATGCCTGCCTCGACATGGCCCATACCCAAACCGCCATCTTCTTCGCCGACAAGCATGCCGGTAAAGCCCATTCCAGCCATCTGTTTCCACAAAGCATGACCGAATCCATCGGGACAATCGCGGTCGCGCCAGTGGCGCAGTTGTTTCGTAGTATTGCCTTCATCGGCCATGAAACCGCGGGCTGTGTCCGCAAGCATCGCCTGATCTTCGTCGTGATAAAGGGGCATAGAGTGCCGTCCTCTCTTTCGAGTTTTGTCGTTCGGGCCACTGACTAGAAAGCCGCGCCGCCCATAAATTTCAGTGTGTCAGGTTAGGAACCCGGCAAATCGAGAATACGTTTGGAAATCACATTGAGCATGACTTCCGAAGTGCCGCCTTCGATCGAGTTTGCCTTAGTTCGCAGCCACCCACGCGATGGCTTGCCGCCGCCCGTTTCTTCGCTTTCCCATTCAAGACTGCGCGAACCGCCGGCCGACATCATCAATTCATGGCGACGTTTGTTCAATTCCGTCCCGACATATTTCATCATGTTGGGTTGAGCCGGATGGCCCTTGCCGGACTTCATCTCGTCCATGAATTTTTCACCCATGGCGGTGAAGGCGAGCGAGTCCACATCAAACATGGCAAGCTCTGCGCGCAGGACCGGATCGAGTTCGTCGCCTGTCTTGGCGGATTGGCGCTTCATGGCAGAACCGATAGCAGCTGTGCGTTCACCGCCGCCAATGCCAGAGATCATTTCACGCTCATGGCCGAGCAGATATTTCGCAACGTCCCAGCCACGATTGATCTGACCAACAAAGCCGGGGCAATCTTCGCCATAGCTTTTGGGTACTTTCACATCGTCAAAGAAAGTTTCGCAGAATGGGCTGTTGCCGCTGATAAGCAAGATTGGCCTGGTCGTGACACCTCCGCCAGCCATGTCGAATAACATGAAGGTGATGCCCTGATATTTGTTGTCTTTGTCTGTGCGGACCAGGCAAAAAATCCAATCGGCTTCGTCAGCATAAGAGGTCCAGATTTTCTGACCGTTGACGACCCAGTGATCCTCCTTGTCTTCACCAAAGGTCTGCATTGAGACGAGGTCACTGCCGCTACCAGGTTCGGAATAACCCTGACACCAACGGATTTCACCGCGTGCGATTTCGCTGAGGAATCGCTGTTTCTGTCCCTCAGTGCCGAATTGCAGCAATGCTGGGCCAAGCATCCAGATACCGAATGAGCTAAGCGGCGGACGCGCGCCAATCCGGCTCATTTCCTGACGAAGCACTTTGGCTTCTGGTGCGCTTAGACCCGCCCCGCCATAGGCTTTGGGCCATGCGGGGACTGTGTAGCCCTTGTCCCGGCAAACCTCGAACCATGCCTTTTGGGCGTCGCTCTTAAAGGTTGCGTTGCGGCCGCCCCAATAGACGTCTTCATCATCGCGCACCGGCTCACGCATCTCAGCCGGGCAGTTCGCCTCGAGCCATGCGCGGGTTTCATTTCGGAAAGTTTCCAGATCGGTCATTTAGCCGACTCCTCTTAAAATCAGGCATCCACTTGACGCTTACGTTATCGTGATTCGTAAGCCTCTCGCAAGCACAGTTCGACCAGCTAGCCATGCCGTAGCGTCAACGAGATTCCGTTGACGTGCAGAGCGGTAAGCGTAGGTTCGCGGAAAGAGTTTGAGAGGACCGCAATGACCGGATTCGCAGCGACGAGCACAATTTCGGGTCGCAATTTATGAGCCTAGTGCAAGGCAAGCTCCCGCTTCGGTTAAAGTTAATCCATGGCTTTGGCGCGGTTGCCTTTGGTGTGAAAGACACTGGCTTTTCGTTCTTCCTCTTATTGTTCTACAATCAGGTTTTAGGGATGGAAGCATGGCTTGTCAGCTCCGCCTTGCTGGTTGCACTACTGGTCGATGCCGTGGTCGATCCGATCCTCGGCAACCTGTCTGACCGGACATATACGAAGTGGGGCAGACGGCTGCCTTGGCTTTACGCCGCCCCAATCCCACTAGCGTTTGCGTGGGTATTGCTCTGGTCCCCTCCAGGCGCGGAAGCGCCTAGTTTCTTAGGTTTGGTTGGCATCGCGATAGTTGTACGCGTGTTGTTATCGGCCTGCGAAGTGCCTTCGGTTTCATTGCTACCAGAAATCACGTCCGACTATGTCGAGCGGACTACGCTGTTTCGATATCGTTATCTGTCAGGTTGGCTTGGTGGCTTGCTCATGCTGGCGCTTGCTTACAGTGTTTTCCTGTCCGGCGAGAATGGCCTGCTTCGGCGCGAGGGATATTACAGCTTTGGTCTGTTTGGGGGAATTTTGATGGTTATATCCGTCATCGGATCGGCTGTAGGTCAACATTCGTTGGTAGCCAAATTACCCGCGACCAAGCCCACCCCCTTTAGCTTGAAGTCATGCTTTTCAGAGATAATCGAGGCATTTAGAGAAAAGGCGTTTCTTATCTTCGCAGCCGGAGGCCTTGCCGCTTACATCAGCCAAGGCATGAACTTTTCACTGTCGAACTATCTCAACGTATTCGTCTGGCGATTGGACGCAACCCCGCTGACATCGTCACCAAATGGCGCGACTGCACTGGATTTGTATCCAGTCGCCCTGTTCTTTTCGGTGATTGTGATGTTCTTCATTGTCGGGCCGATGCATAAACGCTTTGGCAAACCTAAGAGCGCGTCAATTGGCGCGATCGGCGCGCTTGTGCTTATGTTTACGCCCTATGTCGCATTGTTGGCTGATGTCTGGCCTGCACCCGGGAGTACTGTGTCAGCTGCACTTCTTTATGGCCTGCTGGTCCCCGGCAATGCGTTGGCTATAACCGTGGTAATTTCTGCATCTTCCATGATTGCTGAAATTGTTGAGGCCTATCAGGAGCGCACTGGCAAACGGTCCGAGGGTGCTTTCTATTCCGGCAATTGGTTGGTGCAGAAGTGCGCGACCGGCCTTGGCATTTTCCTGTCAGGTTGGTTCCTGTCGCTCGCGCAGCTTTCGCCATCGACCGACCCCGCTGATGTTGACCCGAGCGTGATATCCGACCTCATCATCTATTTTGGAAGCGCAACCACAATCCTAACGTTGATCGCAGCGTATTGGCTGGGGCGTTTCCCGATCACGAGAGATGATCACGAAGCACGCGTCGCAGCGTTGAGTAAAGCGGAAGCCACATACAAATGAGGGCTTGGCGTGGCTGAAACGCTCTGCCACGGTCGCGCCTATCAGATTCGATTGCAATTCAAGACTTGAGAGAGGAACACCCCCATGGATTTTCAACCTACAGAACGCCAGGCCTATTGGCGCGATCGCGTTCGCGACTTCATCGAAGCGCATGTTCGCCCCAATATGAATGTTTTCCACGCGCAAGAGGCAGAGGGCGAGCGCTGGAAGGTCATCCAGATCATTGAAGATAAAAAGAAGCTGGCAAAGGATGCTGGCATCTGGAACCTGTTCATGCCGCCGCGCAATGACAGCCATCATCATGTTGATGACACGTTTGAATTTGAAGGCCCCGGCCTCACCAACCTCGAATATGCATTGTGCGCTGAGGAAATGGGCCGCATTGGATGGGCAAGTGAAGTCTTCAATTGCTCCGCTCCCGACACTGGCAATATGGAAGTGTTTCACCGCTACGGCACGCGTGAGCAAAAAGAGCAATGGCTCAACCCGATCATGAATGGTGAAATCCGTTCTGCCTTCCTGATGACCGAGCCTTTTACCGCTTCGTCTGACGCGACCAATATTGAGACACGCATCGAACGTGACGGCGATGAATATGTCATCAATGGCCGCAAATGGTGGTCTTCGGGGCTAGGTGATCCGCGTTGCAAGATCTCAATCGTTATGGGCAAGACCGATTTTTCTGCCGGGCGTCACGCACAGCAGAGCATGCTTTTAATGCCGAATGATGCGCCGGGCGTGAACATCCTGCGCCACCTTCCCGTGTTCGGGTATGACGATGCGCCGCATGGTCATATGGAAGTGGAAATGAAGGACGTTCGTGTCCCTGTTACAAACATGCTACTGGGCGAAGGTCGCGGTTTCGAAATCGCTCAAGGTCGCCTCGGCCCTGGCCGCATTCATCACTGTATGCGCACGATCGGTACTGCAGAAGAAGCGCTGGCGAAAATGTGTAAACGGCTTCAGGAGCGTGAAGCCTTCGGCAAGCCGATCTACAAGCACTCAGTCTGGGAAGAACGCGTCGCGCGTGCCCGTATTGATATCGACATGACCCGCCTGCTCTGCCTGAAAGCAGCAGACATGATGGACAAGGTTGGCAACAAATCGGCCAAGCAGGAAATCGCTATGATCAAGGTTCAGGCGCCAAATATGGCCCTGAAGATCATCGATGATGCGATTCAGGCCCATGGCGGCGGCGGCGTATCGGACGATTACGGTCTTGCCTCGGCCTACGCACATCAGCGCACGCTGCGTTTAGCCGACGGTCCGGACGAAGTTCACGCGCGCTCAATCGCTCGCATGGAATTTGGCAAGCACATTCCGGAAGCTGGTCCAACAGCCAACGCCCTTCGCGGTGGTTCGACGGCGAATGATGGCGGCGGGTTCAGCTCAGGCGATATGGGCGCGACACGTTAAGCCCAGCATATCAGGGAGAGGCCGATAATGGCAAAAGCAGCAATTCTGAAACAACCGGGTGAGGGTCTGGTGATCGGCGACATTGAAGTCGCCGATCCCATGCCGCATGAGGTTTTGATCGACACTAAGGCCTGCGGCCTGTGCCATTCGGATCTGCACTTTATTGACGGTCTCTACCCTCACCCTCTCCCGGCTGTTCCGGGTCATGAGGCTGCTGGTGTGGTTCGTGCGGTTGGTTCCGAAGTCACAACTGTAAAGCCAGGTGACCATGTCGTGTCCTGCCTCAGCGCATTTTGCGGACAGTGCGAATTTTGCGTGACTGGCCGTATGGCGCTGTGTCTTGGTGCGGCGACCCGACGCGGCAAGGGAGATGCTCCGCGCATGACTCTCGCAGACGGTGATCCTGTTAATCAGATGCTCAATCTCTCAGCCCTGTCTGAGCAAATGTTGATCCACGAAAATGCCTGTGTCACCATCGATAAAGCCATGCCGCTCGACCGGGCAGCGGTGATTGGCTGCGCGGTGACCACTGGTGCTGGCACGATCTTCAACGCCTGCAATGTGACGCCGGGCGAAACCGTGTTGGTCGTCGGTTGCGGCGGGGTTGGACTTGCGACCATCAACGCGGCAAAGATTGCAGGCGCCGGCAAGGTGATTGCCGCTGACCCTCTTCCAGAGAAACGCGCACTAGCTGAGACACTGGGAGCAACCCACACGGTTGATGCGCTGGCCGATGATGTAGTGAAACAAATCATGGATATCTCTGGCGGCGGTGTTGATTGGGGCATCGAAGCGGTGGGCCGTCAGGCTTCTGCAGATCTCGCGGTGGCAAGCCTGCGCCGGGGCGGAACGGCTGTCATACTCGGGATGATGCCGCTCGATTGCAAAGTCGGACTTGGCGCAATGGATTTACTGGGCGGCAAAAAATTGATGGGAGCGATCATGGGGATGAACCATTTCCCCATCGACCTGCCTCGACTGGTTGATTTCTATATGCGCGGTCTGCTCGATCTCGACACAATCATTGCAGAGCGGATCGAGCTTAAGGATGTGAATGCTGGGTTTGAAAAAATGCGTAAAGGAAGCCATGCGCGCAGCGTGGTGATGTTCGACTGATGGATATTGATTTCGACAAAGAAATGGTTGGCACTGTCGAAGTGCCTGAGGCCGATAAACTCAACCTTGAAACACTGACCGCGTGGTTTGAAGCCAATGTGGAGGGCTTCGAAGGCCCGATCAGTTATGCCAAGTTTAAGGGTGGGCAATCCAACCCAACCTACAAGATCGAAACGCCAAGTATGAATTACGTGCTCCGCAGGCAGCCATTTGGCAAATTGCTGCCTTCGGCGCATGCCGTAGATCGCGAATACAAGGCGATGACGGGCCTACATCCAACCGGCTTTCCCGTGCCTAAAACCTATGGCCTATGCGAAGATCCAGACGTTCTCGGCTCAAAGTTCTTTGTCATGAGCATGGCCGATGGCCGTTCACTGTGGAACGGTGCGCTGCCAAACAGTGAGCCGCAGGAACGACGCGAACTTTATAACGCGCTGATCGACACAATTGCCGACATGCACCTCAACAAACCCGACGAGATCGGTCTAGGTGATTACGGCAAACCAACCGATTACTGCGCGCGTCAAATCGCGCGTTGGTCAAAGCAATATAAGCTGTCTGAGACAGAGCACATGCCGCAAATGGAGCGGCTAATCGAATGGCTGCCCCAGACAATCCCACCGCAGCACGAAAGCAGCGTTGTGCATGGCGATTACCGGCTCGACAATGTCATCTTTCACAAAACAGAGTCCCGCATCATCGCAGTACTCGATTGGGAATTATCGACGCTGGGCGATCCGATTGCCGATTTCAGCTATCTAATGCTTAACTGGTTCCAGCCATCCGATGATGGGCGGGCAGGCTTGCTTGGCCTTGATCTAAAGGCTTTGGGCATTCCCACGGTCGAAGAAGCGGTCGAACGCTATGTTGCGCGCACTGGATACCCAGTGCCGCCGATGGACTGGTATTTTGCCTACAACCTCTTTCGCCTCGCCGGGATTATGCAGGGCATTAAGAAACGCGTGATCGACGGCACCGCATCCTCTTCTCATGCAAAGGCAATGAGCGACAGGGTCCATCCGCTTGTCGAACGTGCTTATCAGTTTGGCATATCGGCAGGTATGCCAGCTTAACAGAGCAGGTTCAGAACGAGGAACTAAGCGAGATAAGCGCACCAACATCGTCCGGCGCGCTTTGGAAATGCCCTGGTTCTTTGCGGTAATATGCACTGGCTGAAAGCACCCCGATCGGAGTGTGCCCAGTCCAGTTCAGTTCCCCCATCAACTCGCGGCCCTCAGGCGAAAGCGACAGGCTCTGACGCCCAAAGATTGCAGTTTCGGTTGAAAAGTTAAACGCGACTGGCAAGTCAAAATTGATTGACCCGCCATTCACTCGCAATGGTTGGCTGACTCTAAGACCAAAACTGTCAGCGGCTTGAAAGAGCCCACGGCGCAATACATCAAACGACCAATTCTGTGTGTTAATCTGTGAATCAGAAGCGACAAATTCTCCACCCCTCGGCCTTGTGAATCCAACCCTGTAGGCAGCACCAACGCGCCAATCCCTCGCAATCCAGCGAGAAACTCGGCCATCTAAGAATACTGTGTTGGAACCATTCACTCCCAAAGCCGGATTGAAGTGCGCACCGAGCAAAGTGCCGTCTTCATCAAGCCAAGACAAAGCTATGTTGGCATCAAATCCGCGCCATTTGCGATCCACGGCAAGGCTATAAGTAGCCGTTGGGTGGTTCTCGCGCACACCAAACAGCACATCATTGGCTTGGCGATTAGTACCAAGCCACGCTGCACCAATATCGCCTGACAGGGTTACTCCCCACGGGCCGAGTTCATGTCGAGCAGCAAAGGCGACATCACTGCTTTGGACAAAGCCCGAGTCCCTGCCAGCCTCAGCAGAGATAAGGAATGCAGGCCTATCGCTACCTTGTAACTGCGCGACCAACCCAGTTGCACTTTGTGAAATCCCAAAACCAACTTGAGTTTCAGGCGAAATTTGCGCTGCAACCCTTGCGGCCAAGACCTGGGCGCCAAACGCGTCTTCCGACGTCAGTCGTAATTCTTCAGACCATCCAAGCCCAGCAGCGAGCTGGTTCTCACCAACCGTGACCGCTGCAGAGAGTGCGACATTGCTGCCAGATCGCGAATAGCCGTTTCTGCTGACAGCGCCACGCAACCGCCCCACTGGCGCTGCGTTTCGGGTCCGCTGGCCTAACTCAAGGTTAAACGGACGGTCGAAGCGATCTGTGACGATTGTACTCAGTGACGCACCGCTCAACGCATCTCCCGTAACGGTTGAACCGACCACGAAATCATCAGAAAATGCGAGTGTGTTGGAAGTGCCCGCAATGCTTGTCTGTCCCAGAGGTTGAAACGAAGCAGCAATATTGAGGATGCCCGTTCCAAAGACATCATCAGCCCCGCCAACGCCTGCATCGGTTGCCGTTTCGAGTAATATCTCGACGATCTCTTCGCCAGTCAGATTTGGGAATGCTTGAGCCAAAAGCGCGACTGCGCCGGCCACTTGCGGAGCAGCAAAACTCGTCCCGGAAAAAAGGGAGACAAATTGCGTGCCGTCGACTGTCTCAACGAAAACCTCGCCGTCTTCGTAAACGCAACATATCCGCTCACCGCGCGCTGAAATGAACGATCCGGCAAAATCGCCCGCGCGATTGCTGAAGTCAGAAAACTCGCCATCTTGATCGATCGAGCCAACAATAATCACATTACCGCGACCCGCTTCTAACAAACTGGCTGCGAAAGGGTCTGGCTGATTTGGATCTATTTCTGGATCTTCTCCGTCGCCGCCATTGCCGGCTGCCACAATCACCACGACGCCTGCATTGGCAGCCCGCGTGACTGCACTTCGCAAACCAGGTGAGGCACCACCGCCGCCCAGACTCAGATTTATTACCGTCGCTCCATTAGCGACGGCCAAATCCACACCTTGCGCAATAGCATTATTTGAGAACAGGCAACCAAGGCTCGAATCCTGCGGCGTATCATCCCCGCACGAACCCGGAATATCCGCGCGGATTGCAAGGACTTGTGCATCGAAGGCGATGCCGACCACGCCATTTCCATCAAACGCAGCCGCTGCAACCAGAGCGACATTGGTGCCGTGGTCATCTTCAGGGTCGATCCCGCGATTGCCTCCGACATCTGCTGAGTTCGGATGGATACGCCCTGCAAATTCCGGACTGTCGCTATCGATCCCGCTATCGATCACGGCGATGATTTCATCACTCCCAGTTATCCCTTCACGCCAAGCCGTATCAGCGGAATGGAATTCTGCGCCATCAGAACGCCGAAATTCCGCCGTATCGAAGTTTGTAGGTGGCGGCGGAGGGGGAGGCGGTGGAGGGGGAGGCGGAGGGGGAGGCGGTGGGGCTACGCTGGTCACTGGAGCACCCCCTGCTCCACCGCCACATGCACTAAGTGCCGCACAAGCTACAGCTGCGGCGACAACCTTCCATACGACAGGTGCAGATGGATCACGATCAGGAGGGACTTTGTCTGTTGATAGTTCAGGCAGACTGATCCCGGTGGGGTCAGCTCCTAAGGGGCTGGGCATAATCTGTGTCCTCAAAAAGATGCCCTCCTAGACACTGCATGCATAGGACGATTTTCAGAGCTTTTACAAGAGCTATGCCACCAAAACTTAGCTGCTCGCTTTTTCGGATTTGAGTAAGGGTTGGCCTTGCCGCCCTGGGCTTCGCTCGCTAGCAGCATTGGGAATTCAACTTGGAAGTTCACACTGGAAATTCACAAGGGGCCTGAACGCAGACGCGTTCCATTCCCGATCCTTTCGCGGAGTATTTATGACAGACACCCTTATCGCAAAGGTCGAAGCGGCCTGGGAAAACCGCGCCGAGATCACACCCGGCAGCAATGTGCGTCATGAAGTGAGCGAAGCATTGGCTATGCTCGACAACGGTGAGGCCCGTGTGGCCGAACCTGATGGGAACGGCGGATGGACGGTCAATCAATGGCTTAAAAAGGCGGTGCTGCTATCCTTCCGCCTAAATGATAACCGCGTGATGGATGACGCCGCCGGCGGAGACAATGCCTATGACAAGGTTCCAATCAAATTCGCCGGATGGGGCAGCAACCGCTTCCGCGAGGCGGGCTTTCGAGTGGTTCCGGGTGCGGTCGTACGGCGCGGTAGTTTTATCGGCAAAGGCGCAGTCTTGATGCCAAGCTTCGTCAATATTGGCGCTTATGTTGGCGAAGGCACGATGGTCGACACATGGGCGACAGTTGGTTCCTGCGCGCAGATCGGTGCAAATGTGCATATTTCGGGCGGCGCTGGCATTGGCGGTGTGCTCGAACCGCTTCAGGCTGAACCAGTTATCATCGGCGATGGCGCTTTTATTGGTGCGCGCAGCGAAGTTGCCGAAGGCGTACGTGTAGGAGAAGGTGCCGTACTGTCCATGGGCGTCTATCTGGGTGCGTCGACCAAGATCATCGACCGGGCAACTGGTCAGATCCATATGGGAGAAGTTCCGCCCTATGCCGTGGTTGTCCCTGGAAACCTTCCCGGCAAACCGCTGCCCGATGGCACACCAGGACCGTCGCTCTATTGCGCTGTGATCGTTAAGACAGTGGACGCGCAAACACGCGCGAAGACGGGCATTAACGAACTGCTCCGCGACTAAAATTGGTCTCGTCTGGATTATTCCCGCGCTTTACGGCTGATCTTCTTCGGGTAGCAGCGTTTCAATCGGGGGTTGCCCGGAATTCTGCGCAGCATAACGCTCTGCGTCGCGCAAAACGCGAATGGCGTTTCGACTAGCGATGAGCTCCATTTCGACCTGAGAGTAACCACGCCGGGACAATTCAGCAAAGAGTTGCGGATAACCGCTGACATCTTCAAACCCGACTGGTCCCGATGGCATGCCATCGAAATCCGCGCCGATGCCAATATACTCGACACCAACGAGCGAACGAATATGATCAATATGATCGGCCATATGGCTGATCATGGTCGCGGGCTCTGGGTTTTCGTCGTCCCACTCCGCCATCGCCGCGTCAACCACCGCAGGCTGTCCCTGATAGAGCGATTGCTGCCGCGCCTCGAATGCCTCTCGCTCGGCAAACCACTCGCGCCGTTCATCATTGAGGAAGCCTGGCAGCGCCACCACCATCACGATCCCACCATTTTCTGGCAGGCGCATCAGTATGCGATCCGGCACGTTTCGGGCATGGCCATTAATCGCGCGTACGCCTGAGTGGCTAAAAATCACTGGCGCACGGGCCACATCAAGTGCGTCCATCATCGTTTCTTCGCTAACATGACTTAAATCGACTAGCATCCCGATCCGGTTCATCTCGCGGATCACGTCTTTGCCAAAATCGGTTAACCCACCATGTTCGGGCGTATCGGTTGCGCTATCGGCCCATGGGGTATTGCGGCTGTGTGTGATCGTCATGTAGCGCGCGCCCAGTGCATACATCTGACGCAGCACTGCAAGGCTCGACCCGATCGAATGTCCGCCTTCCATCCCCAACATTGATGCGACGCGGCCACTTTCAATCGCGTCTTCGACATCGCGCGCTGTTTCGGAATAATGGAGCGCTTGCGGATAGCGGTCGATCAGACGCTTCATGACGTCGATTTGTTCAATCGTCATTTGCACTGCTTCGGGTTCGGAAAGGCTCGCTGGCACATAGACCGACCAATATTGGGCACCCACGCGCCCTTCGACCAAACGCGGAATGTCGGTGTGCATCACGCGACCCTCCGAATGTGTGTCGCCGGTATTGCTCGTGTCATTGAAATCGAATTGATTGATCTGATTATCAAAGCGAGCGCGCAGCTGGAACGGCACATCATTATGCCCGTCAAACACGGGCGCAATCTCCAGTGCAGCCTCCGCCGCCTGCAACGCGGGATCCACTTTAACGACCGCAGCGACTTCCTCTGAGCTGCCTTGTTCAATGTCTTGCGCGATGAGTGGAGTCGCTGTTGTGATGGCAAGGCAAGCAGCAATTGCGGCGAGAGAGACTGAGTTGTGTTGCATGCGGACGAAAACTCCCGATAGTGAGCGCTCAAACAAGGGGATTGAGTGTGATTAAGCTGAATAGCGCGGACGCGTGGATCGAACAATTAGAACCGAAAGATTCTGACTTCGTACCAAGCATGGAGCAAAACGCATGATCCGCGCAGGGCTCCGCATCTTACTGGCCGTATTCTATGGCTATGCCGGTTACGCACATCTTGCGACGCCTGAACCATTCTTGGCAATCATGCCCGATATGATCCCATTCCCAGAGGCTATCGTTCTTTGGACTGGAGTTGCAGAAGTTTTGGGGGCCATCGCGCTAGTTCAGCCCTTTCACAAAGGCTTACGCAAGGCAGGCGGGATTGGGCTTGCTTTGTATGCGCTGTGTGTCTGGCCAGCCAACATCAACCACATGATCATGGATATGGCGAGCGCCGATGGCGGCGCTGGCGCTGGCTATCATGTGCCCCGCATGATCGCGCAGCCATTGCTGATCTGGTGGGCTCTTTGGGCGGGTGAAGTGCAGCTATTCAGGCGCAAGGCTGCGGCTTCCCCGAACTAAGAAAGCGTGCTGGATAAAACAACAAAGCCGGTGGTGCGATAACAATCGTATTGCACCACCGGCTTGTTGATTTAATGCTCCACCCGTTCAGGCAGAAACGCTCTTAGGTGAGGTGCTTAGAAACAGCAGCCGTCATCTTGAACATCGAAATCTGATCTTTGCCGATAACAGCGCTAAGCTTGCCATCAGGATTGATCTGACGCTTGTCCTTGGAATCCTGCAGGCTGTTACCCTTGATGTACTCCCAAATCTTTGAAGTCACCTGAGCACGAGTCATCGGACCTTTGCCGATTACCGCTTCAAGTTCACCCGAAAGTTGCACAGGTTTCTGCAGTGCATTTGTTTTTCCAGCCATGGTTCTTCTCCCTATAATGGCGGGTTAGTCAAAATCTTCGTCTTCGAACGCATCTTCATCGGCAGGTGTGCCAGTGAATGGGGCGTAAAGCACGTTACAACCTGTAACGAACCCCTTAATCGATGCGATCAGTTCTTCGCGACTTGCCCCTGGCATCAAAGTCAGAGGCAGGTCAGTTGCGAATATCTGAAATACATAATGGCGCGTTTCGCCTTCTGGTGGATCGGGCAGCAACCATTCTGAATTGCCATGCGCGTTCTTACCCGCGCGTGGTGGAATTTCGCCCTCAAGCAGTTTTCCGCGTTGTCCGGCAAGACCCCAGACCAGCCATTGAGCAGGCGGCGTGGCGCTGCCTTCAGTCGCGTCCTCAACGATCACTATCAGTTCTTGCGAACCCGGAGGCGGCGCAGTCCATTCAAGCGGCGGTGCAACCGCGTCTTCTTCCTTTGCCGTGAAGCAAGGATCGAGTTCTTCACCCGCGTCGAAGGCTGGGCTGGTCAAAACAAACCCGCCTTTCGCAAACGTCTTGGCGTCACCTAGACTGGCAATCGCCAAACCCGGATGACGAGCCGCAGCGGGCAGTTTTGATGCAAGCCAATCGGGCAGATCAGTCATGATTCTGTCTTTCCATGTCTAAGTAGCTAGTAGGATCGTCCGGGCAAAACGAGGGAGAGTAGTGCGATTTGCCCCGGTTTCTGAGGAAAACCTCGAAAAACACGTGGAATTACAGCCTTCCATTCAGGTTTTAGGCAGTGGACAACCCACATAAGGTTGCTTTTTGTAGCCTGCGAGGCATGTTCTACCCATGCCTTGAAGGTGAAATGTTACAAGATTTTTTCCGGAGTCGCTTCCTTCTCATGAAAATTAATATGCCAATCGTCGGTCGCACGACTGTGTCTGCAACGCTTGCTATTGCCCTTGCCGCCTGTGGAGGTGGTGGATCAAGCAACAACAGCACCGCTTCGGAAGGCGGAAGTGCGGCTGCCGCTCCGACTGCGACATGCGCCATCTCCAACCAAATCGCCTTTGCCGATGATGTGCTCAACGAATGGTACTTATTCCCGAACCTGCTCGACAATTCGGTTAATTCGGCAAATTTCACCACCGTTCAAAGCTTCCTGGATGCGCGCGTTGGTCCGGCTCGCGCACAATCGCGCGACAAAGGCTTCACTTTCGCCACCTCCATTGCTGAAGAGAACGCTCTGATCAATTCTGGATCGACTGCGGGTTTCGGCATCCGCCTTTCCTTCGACAACGTGAACAACCGCGTTTTCTTATTGGAAACATTTGAGAACGGGCCTGGCTTTCAGGCAGGTATGGATCGCGGCACGGAATTACTCGCAATCGGAGCCACCAGCGCCAGTTTGCAAACGGTCTCGTCATTACTCGCATCAGGCGGCGGGCAAGCGGTAGTCGACGCGCTTGGCCCGTCCGATCCGGGCGTCGCCCGCGTCATCCGTTTTGCTCAGGTCGATGGCACCGTGATTGAAGCGAACATTACCAAAGCTGATTTCTCGCTTGATCCCATTTCAGACCGTTACGGAGCGCTTATCATCAATGATGGCGGCAAAAGTGTCGGTTATCTCAATTTGCGAACATTTATCGTTGGCGAAGCAGCAGACGAACTGCGCGATGCCTTCCAACTTTTTAACTCCAATGGCGTGACCGAGCTGATAATCGACTTCCGCTACAATGGCGGCGGCTTAGTTAGTGTGTCCGAAGTGTTCGGAGATTTGCTGGGTGAAGGCAGAGTCGGCCAGCTTTGGAGCCAAACGGTATTGCGCGCTTCCAAATCTTCGGAAAATTCAACTGAATTCTTCGAGAACGAGGTCAATGCGCTGCAAGCGACAAAGATTGCCTTTATCGGCACTCGCAGCACCGCGTCAGCAAGCGAATTGGTTATCAATTCGATGCTGCCTTACCTGAATACGGATAGTGTAGCGCTAATAGGTGGGAACACTTCGGGTAAGCCTGTTGGCCAGTTTGGGTTCGATTTTGACGATTGCGATCTGCGCGTCAGGGCCGTGACATTCCAAACGCTCAACGCCAATGATGAAGGTGACTATTTCGATGGACTTGCTGGCGTTGTACCCAACACATGCGTCGCAAATGATGACATCTTCACCCAACTAGGCGATGCGAATGAGGCATCGATAACAACCGCGCTTGATTTCCTATCGGGAGGCAGCTGCACACCTATTAGCGGCCGTTCAGGCCAGACGGCCCAAGGAGTAGGTGGTCGAGAGGTTCTGCAACCCGAACGCCCTAACGCTGCTCAATACGAAATACCGGGCCTGTATTAATCTGGTGAGCGCCTATAACTGAGCCTACATGCCCGGCGGAACAGTCTCATAACCGGGTATGTCACCTAGCGGCATCCAATCCTGCTTACTCTTTGTGTAGCAATGGAAAGACGGTTGCAGGTTCGATGTATCATCCAGCGAGCCTGCTTTGATGAACATCAGGCCCGGTTGTTCCAATCGTGTGAAGACGGGCGACCCGCAATTCCCGCAAAATTGGCGCCGAACGATCGCGCCACTATCGCCCGTGTCGTTATAGGTTTTTACCTCACCGATGATCTCAACCGCATCTTCGGGCACTCCGATGATGATCGACAAGGCGGTTCCCGCCTGACGTTGGCAATTCTTGCAATGACAAGTGACACAGACCGGAGGCTCTGCATTCAATGTATATCTAATCTGCCCGCATAGGCAGCCGCCAGTCGTGCTCATTGGTAACTCCTTCCAAAGACTGCTGCTCGCATCACGACTCATCGCCATTCTTCAAAAGGAACGCTAGGAAGCCGATAGCGAACAACGCATCGAGAGCAAGGATTCCAACAATCAGTGCATCGCCGCTGGGCGCAATCGCATTGGGTCCAAGCAGTGCAACAACGCCTATCTTGCCAACCACACCCGCCCACAAGACTGGGGCAAATCGCAGCGGATCGCGCGCAACCAGCAAATAGATGATACCCAAGGAAAATACGAGCAAGCCGACAATCCGCCCATCAAGGCTGGATTCTGGCGAGAGCATGCCGACCGACCCAACCGCAAAATTGAAGATGCATGCCATCCAAAAGAACGTCCGCCAGCCTTTACCAACGCCGCCGCTGCCAAGGGCTGCGCCGACTCGGCCTGCATTCAGATTATCACTCATGGATTTTCCTCCCCGCTAAAAGGTTCATCACTTGTGTAACCGCAACCGTAGAGTGTTCTTTCGCCTATCGCGACAGTCGCTGTGTATGGATAAGAACGGTCACTCATACCATCGCTGCATTCTTCTGGCGTCACTGTAACCTGCACAGTCTCACTGTTCAGCTCGCCATTGAAGCCCACGCCATTATTCCCCGCAAATCGCAACATTGCGAATTGCGAACCTTCAATATTTTCAGGAGTGGAATAGCGAGCAGTAAAGCCCTTCCCGTCAGGGTCAATATCAAGGTTCCAGAATGGTTCGTTGCCCAAAAGCGTTACATTTTCTGTGTCAGCGATACCATCAAAAGCCTGCGCGTCACGGCTGATCTCTCCTGCTTCTTGCGTGCAGCCGGATAGAAACAGTGCAGACGAGACTGCGATAAGCGTTTGCAACTCATGTCGCATGACTACTCCCGATCATCGAGGGCAAGTGGCAAGAAAGTGGCGTGTGGAGCAGTATTAGATAATGCAGGCCACAAACGCAAAAGGCGGCCCCGATCTAGGTCTGCCCTCACATGTCGCTGTTCATCAAAGCCGAAGTTACGGCATCAGCACGGTATCGATTGCGTGGATCAGACCGTTCGATGCTTCAACATCCGTCGCGATGACAGTCGATGTTCCGCCATGGGCATCTGTCAGGACAACCGCGCCCTCGACAAGCGATGCAGTCAGGCTTCCTCCGCCGACCGTGGTGACTGTGTAGCCTTCATCGCTGGCCTCTTCGATCGCAGCAACCAATGTACCGGCATCAACTGCACCCTCGACCACGTGATTGGTCAGGATTGCAATAAGCGTTTCAGTGTCGTTGGTGGTCAATTCAGTCAGAGTGGCCTCGTCAATTTTAGCAAACGCATCGTTGGTCGGCGCAAAGACTGTGAAGGGCCCTTCACCTGAAAGGGTATCCGTCAGATCAGCAGCGGTTACTGCGGCGGTAAGAGTTGTGAAGCTTTGATCACCCTGCGCCACATCAATAATGGTACCCGAAGCGCCGGTTACTTCAGCCAGTGGACCTCCATCGGCCATCATGGAATCATCACCCCCGCCATCAGGTGCGCAAGCGTACAACGCGAGAACAATGATGGATACGAGCGTAAGTTTCGGCATATTCATGGAAACTATCCTTTGGTTTTTTGTTCAATTTGAGCGGTCTGATCGGTCTCAGGTCCGCAGTGTTTGAGCAATTCTCTATCACATTTACGTTGGCTACGCGCGATTGGATACGCTGGATGCAATATGACGCGGCCTATCCGTAATCACCACATCTGAGGCCGGAACATAGTCTTATCATTGCAGATCAAGTGAATATCGCTGTAGGCCCCAATTAGGGATGCGATGATCAGAGGGGGGGGAGTATGGCCGACGGATTGGCATTGGCGTTGAGCGGAGGGGGCGCAAGAGGCGCATTTCAGGTGGGTGTGCTGGACGAGCTCATCCGCGTTCGCGGAGTGGATTTTGAAACGGCAGCAGGCACCTCGACCGGGGCAATCCAGGCAGCTGCCGTGGTCCAAAATGATGTTGGTCGATTGGTTGAGTTTTGGACCGACATTACCGACAATTGCTCAATTTATCGTGACCAAGGCGGCCTAGTTGTGCCCATCGTTGCGGGGCTGGACTCGCTCTACGATCCCACTCCGCTAAGATATCTGCTTTCCGAGATGTTCGATGACCGCAAAATCCGCTCAACATCCAAAGCATTGCGGATTGCGGTCGTGAATATAGCCACTGGTGAACTGCGCATCGTGACGGAGAAAGCCGGAGATATTGCAGACTGGGTCTATGCCAGCTCTGCCCAGCCACCATTCTTTCCTCCGCATGATTCCGTTGATGATCAAGGCAGAGAAGAAAAATGGGTCGATGGCGGCGTTCGCGATGTGACGCCGTTTGACGCCGCGCTGAAAGAACGCCCGCGTGCGGTTTTGGTTGTACGAGCAGAAGCACCCTTGCACCCGCCGCCGGTGAAGTACGACAATCTGATAAAGATTGGCCTCCAATCGGTGGAACTTCTGACGCGTGAAGTTGGCAATAACGATGTTAAAAACGTTGAACTGATGAACCGGCTTTTGGAAGCGGAATCCGATCAGCGTCGCCAATTGGAACAGCAAGGATTAGACTCCGATGCGATTGAACGAATAATGCGCCCGGTTACCGCAGAAATTAAACGGTTTGATATGGCGCCCGCAATGGTAATTCAGCCGCCCTGCGAACTGTATGACAGGCTCGAGTTTGACCCCTCCCTGATTAAAGAAAACATCGACCGTGGGCGTGAAGCTGTGTCAAGTGATTGGAGTAGAATTGCGCAATTCCTGGGCGTGCCGGAATAGGATCTAATCTTTGGCACCCGCCCGTGTTCCCGGTTCACCCGGTTCAAGCTTGCGCACCATTCTCACCCGACAACGCTGGGGTCCAAGGTTCACGTCTGGTACGATCAAGTCCACATCCAGTCCGTTACAAATGCGCCCCACCCCGGTTTGGTCAAAGGCTATGCTGCGGGCAAATCGCAGTTCAGGGCAGCGGCGCTGGAGTTCGAATTCAAACGTATCAGCCGCGCGGACATCGACCAGAATGCGCGTGTCACTTTCCCCACCACCTTCTTCGTCGATGTTGCGAAAGCCTGTTACCTGCCTGGCAAAGAAGCACTGGCGCCCACCTTGCTCGCGCGCTGCCTGCTCAGCGCCTTCTGATGCGTCGTTGGTCTGCGCTTCAGCGACCGAGCAAGAGGCTATCACAGGGGTGAAAGCCAGCACAGCCAGTGCAGTGAGCGGTTTGAGAAAGATCGGGCGAACTAGAATGGTCTTTTGTTGCATGACCCAATTCTTCCCCCTCGTTCCTTAACGAGCGATGGACGTGGCTCTAGATCAAAGCACCTTGTCAGGGCGCGGTTCGTGCTTGTGCTTTTCACCTTTGCCAAACAACCGCTCCAATCGTTGTGCCAGAATGTTCGCTGCTCGGCGGGCTGCGTCGTCAACCTTATCAGCTTTTCCAGTAACTCCGATTGGCTTGCCGCCGCGTGGACGCGCTTCGATCATGCAATGTTTGTCATCCTCACCATGTTTTGCCGCGTTGACATCTGAGACATGCACTTCGATCCTTGTCAGGCGATCTTCAAACCGCGCAAGCTTTTCACGAACCATCTCCTCAATCCGCTCTGCAACGTTTTCTGTGCCCATAACGGAACTGTCGGAATTGAATTGGAACTGCATGATGCGCGTCTCCTCGCGATTGCGTCTCTCTTCTATCAATCTGGGTATTGGAGATGAGTTACGCAATGATTTTCGTTGGTTACCAGACGGTAAACGCGCTTCAAATCATCCGAGAAATCCTGCATTACAACGCGGCACCCGCCTTTTGAGCGTACGGATTAGGTACGACAGACGCGAGAGTGAGCATCACGGCAGGTGCTGGAACCGAATGAGGCATGGGGCATCAAGTGGAGAAAATCTTCATCCGCAACGTCAATGACAATTTTGTGAGGGAAGAAATTCAGGGTATCTTGGTTCGGACAAGGCCGAAACTGATACACCTGCTTCTATTGTTCGCTTAATTGTTGGTCCATCGCCTCTGCAGCGCGGCGGGCTTCGCGTTCAGCCTCAGCCTGAGCGCGATCTTCGGCGACTTTACGGGCCTGATCAGCCAGTGCACGCCATGTCTTTTCAGAACGCAGTTCACGGTCGCGGACATTATCCAGCGTCGCCTTTTCGGCGGCGATCGCAGCTGCATCGGCGCGCTCGCGATAAAAATCATAGGTCTGGGCCATATATGGCTCCTGCTGGAATGAACGGAGAAGGCGAAGTGCAGTGGGGGCGCACCATCAAACAGCGCGCCCCCTAATGCGTAAATTTTAGTCAGCAGCCGACAAATTGGTCGCGCTTTCCTTGCCATTCCGGCCAATTTCGACGTCGTAGTTAAGACGCTGTTCTTTATCGAGGCTGTGCATACCAGCGGCTTGCACGGCACTGATGTGAACGAAGCTGTCGTTCGAACCATCGTCAGGCTGAATGAAGCCATAGCCCTTGTCGGAGTTGAAAAATTTGACGGTGCCAGTCTTGGCCATGATGTGTTCCTTTCAAGAACGTATATTCCCCCACGGCGGATCGCCGTGTGGGTCGTGCTTAAGATCGTTCAGGGAAAAGGAAGTCGTCGTCTGGTTTACGCCGGGGCCAAAAGCGGAAAGCCTGAGGCAAGCGGCGGTCGTCAAATCTCGAAGTCCGTCGCAAATTCCGACGTCAGCATAAACGATGTAGCACACAATTGCGTGGATGGCTAATTATTGTTCAGCGCAATCATGCAAACGACCCAGTGCATTGCTTTTTCACAGATCGATTATAGCTGTCCTTTAATGCGTCATCACGGCTAAACCACGTCACATGACCCGATTTCAATCCTCTCGCGCGCCATTTCGCATGCTGTTTTTAACCGCCGCTCTTGCGGCGCTGTCCGCTTGTGTTGGCTCACCCGGTTCCGTTGGCAATGTGGCGGTGCCAGAGCCCGACAAACCAATCATCCTCAACGCTTATCTTGGCACATGGTACGAATATGGCCGGTACGAAGCCCCCTTTCAAACAGGCTGCGAAGGTGTCGTTGCTGAGTATTCTCTGATCGAGCCAGAGAAGCGCGTATCTACACGCGACATCCGCATCCGAGTGGTCAATTCGTGTTTCAAAGGCGGGTTAGACGGTGAGTTTGAGCAATCGACCGGTCGAGCCAAAATCACCGAAGGCAGCGAAGGTGCCAAGCTGAGAGTCAGTTTCTTCGGCCCTTTCTATGGCGACTATTGGGTTCTGGATCGGGGCGAGGCTGATGCGAGCGGAACATATCCTTGGTCAATCGTGGGTGAACCAAGCGGCCGCTACCTTTGGATGCTGACGCGCGAACCGCAGCCCGATCCAGAGCTCGCCGCGATGTTGGAGGCGCGAGTTCGCGAGCTTGGCTATGACTGGAGCCTCGTTCGCTTGACGCAGCAACCACCACGTCTTGCCGCGCCATGACCGACGCAGCCTCCAACGCCATCACCGTGCTGATCGATGCCGATGCTTGCCCTGTGAAGCAGGAGGTGTACCGCGTCGCATCTCGTTTTAAGGCCGAAGTCCGGGTTGTCAGCAATTCCCCCTTTCGCATCCCTGATAGTCCGCGAATCCGACGGATTGTGGTGGATGACGGTTTCGATGCCGCTGATGATTGGATCGCTGAGCACGCCGACCCGCGCTGCATTGTCATCACCGCAGACATCCTGTTGGCCGATCGCTGTCTGAAGGCGGGCGCTTCTGTCATGGCCCATAATGGCAAACCCTTCACCGTCGCCAGCATCGGCAGTGCAGTCGCTACCCGCGCCATCATGGAAGACCTGCGGGCAGGCATGGACGGTGTCGGCGGAGGTCCTCCGCCCTTTAGCAAAGCTGACCGTTCGCGGTTCTTGCAAGAGCTTGACAAGGTTATGAGCACATTGTCCCGTCAGCCTCCTCTTTCGAATTAGCGAGCTTTGTCTCTGCGATAGGCGTAGGCTTTGCTTTGGGCATTCCGCCTCTATTGGAAATGACATGGCCAAAGGCCAAAAGAAGAAGAGCCGCGAAGTCCGCAAACCGAAAGCGGATAAGGGACCAAAGCAGAACGCCAGCCAACCCAGCACGAAGCCCGGCGGGATCAAGGGGCTGGAGAACATGAAGAACCGATAGGCTTGCGTAGGCCCCGCTGACTCGGACGCCCAACCAACCATTTTCGCGTTGTTCATCGCCTTTGGAAGTCCAACACGCATTCCTAAGCGTTTCCAGCTTCTTAGTCGAGACTTGGACCGCATGTTACACTGTCCAGAGAGGAAAAAGCGCTCTCCCTTATATTGGGCCCTATATTGGGCCTCATATTGACGTAAAATTCCGCCGGTGTTTGGGCGACTTGCAAGGGCTAGCGGAGTGAGCGGGGTATGCGACATCTGTTTAGTTAAGGCAGAATTTGGCCGTGTAGGAAACCATGGGGCAAGATCACAATCAGGTGATCTAGATCTGTCTTCGCTTCTAAACCTGCCATACGTTCGGCAATTCACTCACACGCCTCTTCAAAAAAAGCCTGGCGGCGTTACTATAGACGGTGGGTTGAGCGAGATTCGCTTAAGGAGGGGCAGAATGACTTTGAATAGAGTCCAAAAATTTCTTTTGTCGGTTTCACTCATAACATTGCTAGGTTCTCAACCTGCACATGCAATTCAACCCGATACGACCATTCAAAGCACTGAGAAGAGCGCGTCGAACTCCTGCTCAATCCACTACTCTGATCGCTCAGAAAGCGTGCGAAACAAGATTAGTGAAACTAAGAAAAAGTATGCTTGGACATTTGGGAAATTTCTCTCCGACCTCTATTGCGTAGGAAAAAAATGGGTCTTGCAGGACGAAACTGAATCAGAGGAAGGGGAGGAATCGAATGAACAATGAAACCTCAAAAAAACTACAACCTTCAGAAGATTATAATGATGACGATATCATCAACTCGGTAAAAACAAGTTTTTTTGAAAATCACTTTCTACTTATTACAATAATCATAGCTCTCTTTTTATCTCTGATTTCTGCAGCAATAGTGCGTTTCAGCATGACAGGAATAACGGAAGATCGAGCAGCGGAACTTGCATTCTTTGCACTCATATCAACATTCCTATTTGTTCTGGTTTTTACCTGGCCCAGATGGATTTGGCGCAAGGTAGACAAGCTTGTTTCCAAGGCAGTCGACTCACTTGGAGATTTAGAAGGTAATTCTGATGACCATTTTCGAAATGGTATTCAGGTTGTTTTTGATGAAAATGTTTCAGCTAGTATTTTTGAATATGAAAAATATTTGAAGAATGAATACATGCTAGATATGAAGAAACATCATTTTTCGTGGTTACTTCTGGCCATATCAGGCCTCTTGACTATCGTATTGGCATTTATGGTTGTCTTCTCTTTTGATAAAGGTGCCGACTGGGTGGCTGGAGCGGCCGCCGCACTGCCCGCTTTGGTGACAGGAGTGCTGTTAAAGATATGGCTCGAGACACGAGAGAATCTACGAAAGACTAGAGAGAGAACTGACAAGGTCTATCGTCAGAAAATTCGCATTCTGTTTCTTGCATCTCGGCTCAATAAATCCAGCGACCTAACCATAGACCAAGCGATCAAAGAAAACACAAATCTACTGCAATACATCCGACTCGAAGCGGAAGACGACTAGAGCAGTCAACGGCAGATTTTGACGATATAGGAAAGTTCTACGCTAAGTGCTCGCGGAACCATTCTGCCGGCGCGGCCTCGGTCAGTTCACCTGCGGCAAGGGCAAGCACGATCTTGATCGCCGCCCTCGATGTAAACGAGTGGATTTGCCCATTCAGCCGCAGAGCCACCATCTGGCTATGACGGGCCTGACTGGCAGTGATCGGTCTGGCCAGCTAGGTATATAGACCCCAAATTTTACTAGGATGGACTTCACCATCTTACTACAATTCTAAGCACAAGTACGTGCACTATGATCTTTCGAACTTGGTTTCCAACCTAGATATGACAGCCAAGAGTGAGGTTCATACAAAAATCGCTAATGCAGCTATTAGAATGGGCCTTGCAAGCAGCAAAGACGTATAGCTCTTAAACCCTCCAATAAGGCTCCTCACCTTTACCCGGACAGCCACCTATCTACGATACCATTGCTGCGGCCTTAGCTCTCGCTCAAGCCTCACCGGCGCCAATCGAAACCTCGGCAGCCTCAACCAACTCCGCAAAACCACCGCTCGACAAGGTCCAGTTGTGATGCGCTACAATCTGCTCCGCCCCCAGCACAGGCGTATCAAACGTTGTATGCCCATCAGACACAAGCGTAACCCCAATCCCTCGCTCAAACGCGCCATGAACAGCGGTGTCGACGCAGAATTCTGATTGCATTCCGCCGACGACGATATGGTCGATGCCTGCCGCGATCAGTTTTTCGTGCAGGTCGGTTGCCTGAAACACGCTACAATGTTCTTTTACGGTTACGTCTTCGCCGGGCAACGGAGCTAGGGCGGTGTGGAAGTCGAAGCCTGCGCTGCGCTTTGCAAGTGGGCTGCCCGTTCCGCCGTCATGTTGGACGAAGAACACCGGAACATTCGCTTCGCGAGCACGGGCTAAGACTGATGCCAACCGCGCGACCACGCCCTCACCATCATGGGGCTCACCCGCAGGCCCGCCAAACATGCCCTGTTGGACGTCGATGATTACCAGAGCTCTCACCCGCGCGCGCCTCGCCTATTCTGCTTGCGTTACCCGCGCGACCACTTTGACTTCAACCAAAGCGCCGGGAATATAGAGCGCGTCGATACCAATCGCTGTCCATGCCGCAAAGGGTGCTTTGAGATAGCGGTGTTTCACCGTCACAAAGGCCTCTCCCGATGCGGCTAGGTCTGTGTGGAAACTGGTGACATCAACCACATCATCCCAGCTAGAGCCTGCGCGTTCCAGCGTGCGGCCAATTCTTTGGAATGCTGCGTCAATCGCATCTTCGGGGCTTTGCCCTTCGGCAGGAGGCCCTGCGATCACGCCAGAAATATAGATGGTGCCGCGATCAATAACCGCCTCTGAAAAACCGAACTGTTCAAACAGTGCATTGGCCTGAGGGTTTTCGGGCATCAGAACCTGTTTGGGCTCTTGCGCCGAAGCCGTGCTGGTCAGGCAAAGCGTGGCAACACCCGCTGTCATCAGTGCAGTGAGTTTGGTCAAATTGCTCATGCTTCCCCCTCCGGCAGATAGAGTTTCTGGCCCATATCCTTATACTTCTCGCTCATCTGCTCCATACCCTTCAGCGCGGCCTGTTTGCTGGCCTCGGCTGTGTCTGCGCCCAGTTTTTCTGCGGCCAGGAATGTTTCAGGGCTTTCATTTTGTTTGGCGGCGAAGTCGCGGACTTCTTGGCTGATCTGCATGGAACAGAATTTTGGTCCGCACATAGAGCAGAAATGCGCAGTCTTCGCGCCCTCTGCTGGCAGGGTCTGATCGTGATATTCCTCAGCCGTTTCAGGATCGAGTGATAGGTTGAATTGATCGCGCCAGCGGAATTCAAAGCGGGCCTTTGACAAAGCGTCATCGCGGACCTGTGCGGATGGATGGCCCTTTGCCAAATCGGCTGCGTGGGCGGCCAGTTTGTAAGTGATCACGCCGACCTTCACATCGTCGCGGTCGGGCAGGCCAAGGTGTTCTTTTGGCGTAACATAGCAGAGCATCGCGGTGCCGTACCAACCGATCTGCGCGGCTCCGATGCCGCTGGTGATGTGGTCGTAACCCGGCGCAATATCGGTGACGAGCGGCCCAAGCGTGTAGAACGGTGCTTCGCCGCAGACCTGCAGCTGCTTTTCCATATTCTCTTTGATCTTGTGCATGGGCACGTGGCCCGGCCCTTCGATCATGACCTGCACGTCCTGTTCCCACGCGCGGTGGGTCAGTTCGCCTAGAGTGTAGAGCTCTGAGAATTGTGCCTCGTCATTGGCATCCGCGATTGATCCCGGACGCAGGCCGTCGCCAAGTGAATAGGCGATGTCATAGGCCTTCATGATCTCTGTGATGTCGTCGAAGTGCTCGTAGAGAAAGCTCTCTTTATGATGCGCGAGGCACCATTTCGCCATGATCGATCCGCCGCGTGACACGATCCCGGTGACGCGTTTTGCCGCCATCGGAACATAGGCGAGGCGGACACCGGCATGGATGGTGAAGTAATCTACGCCCTGTTCGGCCTGTTCGATCAAAGTGTCGCGGAAGATATCCCAGGTGAGGTCTTCGGCGACGCCGCCTACTTTCTCCAACGCCTGATAAATTGGCACTGTGCCCACGGGGACGGCGGAGTTGCGGATGATCCATTCGCGTGTGTCGTGAATGTTGCGGCCAGTCGATAGATCCATGATCGTATCCGCACCCCAGCGGGTGGCCCAGACCATCTTATCGACTTCATTGGCGACATCGGATGCGACGGCGCTGTTGCCGATATTGGCATTAATCTTGACCAGAAAGTTGCGGCCAATCGCCATTGGCTCGGTTTCAGGGTGGTTGATATTGTTGGGGATGATCGCACGGCCACGCGCAACTTCATCGCGGACAAATTCCGGGGTGATGACGTCGGGAATTTCTGCGCCCCAGCTTTCGCCGTCTTGAACATAATCAGCGGCGATTTCGCGGCCCAGATTTTCGCGCTCTGCGACATATTCCATCTCAGGCGTGATGATGCCTTTGCGGGCATAGTGCATTTGCGAGACGTTCTGGCCTGCTTTGGCGCGCAAGGGGCGTTTGATGGCGTTGGGGAATTGCGGGACGCCGCCGCTGCGATCAGGGCCAAGCTGGCCGTTATCTTCGGGCTTTATCTCACGCGCGTCATACGCTTCGACATCGCCGCGCATTATGATCCATTCGGCGCGCTTTGCAGCGAGGCCTGTATTGATGTCGATAGCAACATTGGTGTCGGTGTATGGGCCAGACGTATCATAGACCCGCACCGGCTCTTCGCCGCCTTCCAGGTCGATTTCGCGCATTGCGATCTGAATGCCGCTACCAGTGCGCGCGCCCACATGGACTTTGCGACTGCCACGGATGGGGCCGGTTGTGACGCCAATTTCTACGGGTGAGTTAATGTCGGCCATGCGAAGTCTCTCCAATAGGCGGAGTGCGGACTTCGCGTGAAAAGCCGCCCACTCCCTCCGCCGATGTTAGTCGGTTCAGGTTCTACGGGTCGGAGGTCGCGAGGCCTCCCTCTCAGCGCACGCGCGCTCCCCGGGGATGGCAGAGTGTGTAGGCCGTTCGCGCGCCTGCGTCCAGCCGAATGACAGCTGAAACAGGCGCGCGAATACGCTTAAGGGTCAGTCTTGTTTGGTCGCCGCAGAAAGGCACAGCGCCAGCAGAAGTGTTGCGACCGCACCTGATCCGCCTGCAAGTGGCAATTCACCAAAGACACCGCGACCAGCCGCCATTGAGACCGTATTGGCAACCATCGCAATCACGCCAACAAGAGCAGTCAGTCCGCCCAGAGCCTTTGATCCATCCTTCATCTTGGCCATGCCGAATACCAAAGCGGCCAGACCCAGCAGGATTTTTGCCGCATTGTAAACCATGAAGGAGAAAGCGACGACCGCGCCCGCTGCGGGGGCAAGTTCTTCAATGGCGCCTGCAGCTTCCCTGAACGGGCCAAACATTGTCAGTCCCACCCCGACCTGCACAAGGTTCAAAATGGCCGCCGCCATGATTGCAGAAAAACCCAGACTGTAACGCTTTGCTTCCACCAAAGCGGAGCCCGCAAACGCCGCCAGCATTACAAAGATCAGCCCTTCGGTACCCCACATCAACTGGCGCGGAACATCAGCTTCGGCGATATACAATGCAGTGAAGACGGCCTGCGTTACGGCGGCCGCTATCAGCAGGAATGCGGTGACTTGCACGGTGCGTTTCAATGTGAATTCCATTTGGATAGGCCCTCTTTGTTTTGTCAATTCTCTTGGTTCGGTTCGGTTCACACTAGCGAAAGGTTACGCCCAGTTGAAGTTTACCTGCAATCAGCACAGTAACCAGACCAGCAAACAACCACCGGAATCCATCAACTGACGCACCTTTATCGCCTGGATTGCAGCGCTGTCGATGTGGCCGCCCGGTTCGGCGCGCAAGTGGGAGATGATCCTTGGGAACGCGGCTATATCGCTCCGGTGAAGTTTGCGCCTGTTGTCACAGCGGGCCGGGAATTCGTTTCAGGTCCCCGCCCTCCCGGTGGCCGTTTGCAACCGCGTATTACGCCGCGTCTTTGGGGTGTGCAGCCACCGCCAAATGCCGATGATCCGACCCGCCGCGTCGCCCATATCCGCAGTACAGACAGCTCATTTTGGATTGGCAATCTGCACAACAGCGAATTTCGCTGTCTCATCCCAGCGACTTCTGTGATGTTGTGGGGCAGCGCACTTGATTATGAAGGGCGGCGATTGAAACACTGGTTTGCGCCAAAGGACCAACGTATCTTTGCCATCGCAGGCGTCTGGAAAGATGAGGAAATCCCCGGCTTTGCGATCTTGACACGCGACGCGCGCGGCGTGGCGAAAGATGCTGGATGCCGGTCCATGCCCCTGATCCTGCCCAATGATGATGAGGCATACCAGACATGGCTGCATGGTGGTTGGGACCGAGCCCGCACTTTGATCGAACGCGCCGTCCCTATCCCTTTAGCAGAACTGCCGGTTAAGGATCGTTAAGGCGCAAACCGCGCCGGGATTTTGGGATCGCTGGTATCAAGCAGCGGGATCGCGCCATCGGGCAGACTCCGATAGGCATCGGCCCAGCGCGCGACCCAGTTTGGATCTTCAACCTTGGCAGGGTGATAACCTGGTATCAAAGCGCGCAGCATGGCGGGCGATGCATAGAGAAAAAACCGGCCAACCATCCCATACAGGGCCAAGCGGCTGCGCAGGTCTCCCCAGCGCCCTTCGCGCTTCAGCAGGCGTTTGTATCCCTTGCGGCTCATCCACGCGACATGGCTCGCACCTACGATCAACCCCCAGCTGCGCCCCAAATAATCGCCAAACAAATGCTGGTAGAGATCATAGGCGACGTTCTTGTGCTCCGTCTCTTCGACCATATGCCACAGCACCAATGAGGTGACATTGGCATCGGCCCCGGCGAACAGATCGCCGCGCTGGTGGATTAGCCATTCGGTCATCCCGATTGTCATGGTCTCAAAACCCGCTGCGTAGGCCAGTCGCCATTTCAAACTGCGTTTTTGAAACCGCGTATAATCGGCGGTGAGCATGCGCTCTACCTCTGCCAGTTCGGGGCAGAAACATTTCAGAATGTCGTTATACCTGCGGTGATTGCGGTAATGCGCACCTTCCTGTCCGATGAACCCTTCGACATCGGATTTCAGCTGCGCGTCATCGACCTTGCCCAGCGCCTCTCGCACGGTCTTAATCAGGAACGGTTCGAGGTAAGGCATGGTGAGCGATGCGCCATTGACCATATGGCTCCATTCGGGGCGATCAGCGTTCCAGATCGGGTTGATACCTTCGTCAAATTTGAACGGGATACGCCGTACCACAATTTCAGGATGGCCATATTTAACATGAGCAGTCATTGGTCTTCACCCTTGATATGTTTGTATTGTTTCCACGCGCCCCAAAACAACAAAGCAAATCCAATATGTACGCCGATCATTGCAGGCCAGCCGAACACAAAGATGATATTGTTCAATGTCACATCACCGGGAAACGGACCGCCGCCAAATTCCAACCCGCGCGTGCCCGCCATTGCATTGGCGATAGCTGGTAAAGTGAACAACCAGCCAAAGGCCAGGCAAGACCAGAACAGTACATTTTGCATACGCTCACCCAATCGGATGAAACCGCCCGCTGCGCCAATGGCAATCAGGATCGCGCCGTTAGTGATCCCTTCCAGATGAGCCATGTTCCACGCCCGCCTGTCACCGGGTATTTCGGCAGGAATATCGGTGAAGAACGGCCACAGATCATAAGCGCCGAGCAAAAAGAAGAAATACAACCAGCCGGACAAGACCGCTGAAATCAACAAACCCACCCCGTTGATCACCAGCAGCGACCTGCGCGTCTGAGTCAGTGTCGTTGCCTCGCCCGCCATAGTTCCCCTCATCCGGCGAGCTCGTTGGCTCGCCAGTCTCCGTGATACCTCACCTGAGCTGGCTAAGTAAGCCGGTTCGATCAGGTCTGCGCTTTGATCTGAGGCGGATCAACGCGAAGCGGTGTTTAAACCAATATCATTCGGGAGTTGCCGGAATTTCCAACACCTCTCCGACGCTGCTGAAATAGGCTTGTTTGCCGTCTGCGATATATGCTGGCACGTTTTCCGGTACATGAACAGCCACAGCTGTTTCTGCGTTCAACGTTTCATCAATAATCGCGTTAAGATTGTCCTCTTGGTAAAACCAGAACGGCACCATCGCGAGCCCGCTGCGCTTTACTGCGAGGAACTCTGCAAGCGCGGTATAATGCTCCGCAGCTACGGCGGCATCACCCAAATGCATGACGCGGCTAACCGCTCCGCTTTCTGTAGAGCGAACCGACGCACGGTATGTGATATTGTGAGTGTTCGCGTGGCGTTCGGGCCAGCCGCTATGTGGGGACCGAAATGCTTCAACCAGCGCGCCCGCCACTTCAAAACTCTGTGCCGCTTCGCCATTTTCCAGCGTGATCGCCGTGATCCGGCTTTCAAAGGCAAGCTGCCAGCTCGCATCCTCGCGCATCTGTTCAATCGCTTGTTCAGGCGCAATCAACTGCACCTGCGGCTGTGCAGTGAGCAACCGGGTCAATTCACGCGCGGAGAAATGGTCGCCATGCGCATGGCTTACGAAAACCGCGTCCACCCCATCATAGGGCGCCGCGCCACTAACAATGGCCGCAATCAACTCAGGCGTCAGTTGCTGAAGCGAGCCGAAATGATCGTCGTAAAGCGGATCGAACAGAAACTTGACCGATGCCCCTTGCTTACGGCTCATCTCGGTCATGACACCGGCGTTCAAGATCGACGTTGCCTTATTAGGGGCCTCCAATTGACCAGATTGTTCTGACACAGCCTGCGCCGGAACTTCCCCGCAACCCGATAGAGCGACAGAAATGGCTGCAACAATTGGTATCGTGAACAAGTATTTCATGAAGACAACCTGTCTTACCTAAAGTCAAAAAAGGCTATTTTGCGACAGTTTTCAAGCAAACTCTCTCAAATTCTGGATTCGCAATACACAAGCCAAGATCAATGATCTAGCATCGGTATCCATACCTATACCCCAATCGGTGCAAGGTTCGCAAACGGCGCTGCGGCGCAATAGCGATCGGTAACATTGCATCTGCCAGAAATGAAAGCGTCGTCATCTGCGCAGGCGCAACCACGACCGAAGTCAATCAGGTGGCCATTGGCAGTACAGGAAGCGCAGTGAGGATCGGTGGACGCGCCGGGGTCGCGTTTTTGGATCTGATATAGGCGAGGCGGCCTACGGGTCGCCCTGACCGCTTTCAGTCCAACCTAAACCGTCGCCATCTAAACAGAGCCGGTCACCGCGCCGCGCGATATTAAAGCCGCGTTCAATCACCTCGCGGCTTTCAGCACTGGCCGGATCGCGGATCGGGTTTGTGTGGTTGTAATGGATGAAGTGGACCTTGGCGCGCTCGCTTTCGGGCAGATGCTGTAACCGGTCCATTGTCTCCTTCACGCGCGGGTGGGGGATGGCGCTCATATCACGTCCCTCCAGCTCATTATCGTCCCAAAATGTCGCGTCGATAAACGCGTAATCGACATTCTCGATCAACGCTTCAAGCGTGGCGTCGCTAGACGCTTCCCATTCATCCCAACTATCGAGATCGGGCATGTAGAGCGCGGCCGCATCAATACTTACATAGGCAATCCCAACCGTTTCAGACAGCTCATCACGATGCGGAACTGTTATGGGTGATATTGCGAAGGACTCGTTGACCGGAACAAGCGCACCATCAGACATCTGGGTAATCGTAATATTGTTATAGCTGGCAAGCTGGTTCCAAGGGCCATTGGTCCGCAAAAAATCCGCCATGCGGGGCATTGCGAAAACGGGTACATTCACGGTGTTGGCTGCCTCAAAACCCAGATACGCAAGGCCGAGATAATGCCCCATATGCGCATGAGTCAGGAATACACCATCAAGGCCCAGCCCCTCAATTCCGGTCCCTTCCTCAACCGGTGACTCAATCGCGTCGAGCATCGCCAATTGCTCTGTGATCGCAGGTGTCGCGTCGAATAGATAACGCTCACCATTCTTGCGGTCGATCAGGCCCAGAGAGCTTGGCAGCAAACGCGGGCCATCATCATCGACATTGCCGATCTGCGGTGCGCCAGCATCTTGACCTGCGCCGAGGACGATCAGTTCCATCTCACAAGCGGAAGGCTTGCTTGCCGCAGCACTGCCACTCAGCAGAGCACCTACTGAAAGCGCGCCAATGAAAGCCCTCGACATCACTCGATCACCCGGCCTCGCACCATGGTCCAATCGACATTTTCCAGCACAGTGACATCGGCCAATGGGTTGCCATCGACGGCGATAATATCAGCGGAGAAACCCGGAGCGATACGGCCAATAGTGTCTTCCAATCCAATAAGCTCTGCCGCGACCGTGGTTGCGCTGGCCAGCGCTTCACGGTTGCTCAGCCCGCCAGCGACCAGCAAACGGAACTCACCAGCGTTCAGCCCGTGCGGAAACACGCCCGCATCGGTGCCAAACGCAATCCGCACGTCATTGGCGCGGGCACGCTCAACAATTGTGCCTGCAAATTCGCTAACCGTCCTGATTTTTGCTTCGACCACCGGAGTGTAAAAGCCTGTGCCAAGGTTTTGCCGAATGCCCTCAAACGCCATCAATGTTGGGATGAGCGTGGTGCCAGCTTCGTTCATTGCGCGGGCGGCGGCCTCATCAATATAGGTGCCATGTTCAATCGTGTGGACGCCGGCACGCGCCGCCGCTTCGATCCCGCGCGCGCCGTGTGCGTGTGCAGCAACGCGAAGTCCCAGAGATTCCGCCGTATCCACGATGGCACTCATTTCGGTATCGGAGAAATGCGCCTCTAGGCCCCTGCCCTGCTGCGACAAAACGCCGCCGGTTGCGGTGATCTTGATCAGGTCAGCGCCGTATTGCGATGCCAGCCGCACTTTCTCAGCGCATTCAACCGGGCCAGTGCAGGTGAAGCCGCTATCGAGTACATCATTCACATGTTCGGTAAAGCCATTGGTATCCCCGTGCCCGCCAATGATCGAAATTGTGCGCGCAGACGTGACCACACGCGGTCCCGGAACCAGACCTTCGGCTGTGGCGCGGCGTAGCATTTGCGTCACCTGATCAGTGCGTGAACCCAAATCCCGGACCGTCGTAAAGCCAGCTAGCGCGGTGATCCGAGCGTTCTTTGCTGCGACCAAAGCGCTATATTCAGGCGGTGTGGTTGCAGCGCGCCAGAATTCACCCGATGGATCACCCGAAAGGTGAGTGTGCAGGTCAATTAGGCCGGGCAGAACTGTTTTGTCAGAGAGGTCAATTGATTGCGTCGCTTCTGCCTCAAACGCATCGAGCGCTGCATCATCAATAGCGTGAATGCCAGTGATGGCACCGTCGACCACCACAATAATCATCGGGCCAGTCGGTTCGCTTTCAGCGTCCATTATGACGCTGCCTGCATTGATGAGTATTGTGTCGGCTGCGGCTGGCGATGCGATCAATACGCCAAACCCAGTGATTGCTGCGGCAAATTTCTTCAGGACTTTCATCAATGTCTCTCCCCGGTTCTCTCTCGTTCAAAGTGATGGCGCGCGCAGCTATCGCTTGCAAGCCCCATTCAGAAAACTTGAGTTGGCAAATCTTGCGCTGGACTTTGCGATTCCTCCACTGCCCGTTATGGAAGCACGCATTATCCCGTTTGAGAGAGGATTCTTCGACGACATGAACCGTCTTACTATTACCACCGCCACCCTGCTTGCCTCCGTTTCGATCGCAGCAACCGCCCATGCCCGCCCGATGACGCCGGAAGACGTCGCCAAGATCGAAAGCGTTGGCGCAGTCGCAATTTCGCCTGATGGCAGCCGCATCGCCTACACGACCGGCAGTCTGCCCGATGTGACCGAAGGCGAAGACAATGGCGGCTTTACCAGTGAGCTTTCCGTTGCAACCGCACCTGATTATGCACGGCAATACCTGCCTGATGACATCAGCCCCGGTGGCGTCGCATTCTCACCTGATGGCCGCATGGTCACTTTCCTGTGGTCGAACGATGACGAAGATCGCGCTGTGTGGGGCGTGCCTGTCGATGGCGGTACCTATGTAAAACTGGCCGCAGTCGACGGCACTGGCGTGCGCTCCTATCATTTCAGCCCCGATGGCAGCACGATTTACATGCTGACCGGACCGGGCGAAGACGAACAACGCGAAGCCCAGCTTAAAGGCGGATTCGACGCCTATGTTTATGAAGAAGAATTTCGCCCTGCGCGCATGTTCGCAGCGAGCCTGGGCGTTGAAGTTGACGAAGACCCGCGCGAAATTGCTTTACCCGGTTTTGTAAGCGGCTTTGACATTTCCTCAGGTGGCCGGATGGGAATTGTTGAAACCGCACCAACACCATTGGTCGATGACAGCCTGACTTCGACACGGGTGAACATTATTGATCTCACTACGGGCGATGTCACGGCAGTGGTCGAAACGTCGGGTAAGATTGGCGATGTCGAAATTTCACCTGACGGTTCGCAGCTTTCGTTGATTGCAGGCGTCGATATGAATGATCCGGCGGCGACCACCCTGCATCTCGTCGATACCGGAACCGGCACCTATCGCGCGCTGAATGCAGGCGCGGCAGAGGCAACTGTGGACACAGAATGGCTGGCCGATGGCCGCCTTGCGACGGTGGTTCATGTCGGCGTGCAATCCATACTGCGCATCTACAATGCCGATGGCAGCATCGCTGAGGAACAGGATCCGGGAGAGCTGATCCTCACCCGTGTCGAGGCCGCCGGTAACCGCATTGCAGTCACGGCTAACGCTCCTCAGCATCCGACTGAATTATTCGTGTGGGAAAATGGAGCGTTCGAACGCTGGACCAACCACAATGAATGGCTGAGTGAGATCACATTTGGTGAGCAACGCGCCTACACTTACGCGGCCAGCGATGGCCAACAGGTCGAAGGCGTGTTGATCCTGCCAGTTGGCGGTGTTCCAGAAGGCGGCGCGCCAACGATTATGAACGTCCATGGCGGGCCAGAAGCACATGATAGCAATGGCTGGCAAACCGCTTATTCAAAACCAGGTCATGTGGCTGCCGGCGAAGGCTATGCCGTGTTCCTGCCGAACTATCGCGGATCGACCGCATACGGCACTGCATTTTCTAAACAGCATCAAGGCAATTATACCGATCCTGAATTCCGCGACATTGTGGATGCGAAGAATGCTCTGGCGGCAGACGGTATCACAGATAGCGACCGTACCGGCATCACCGGTGGTTCTTATGGAGGCTATGCCAGCGCATGGGGCGCGACTTACCATTCGGAAGAATATGCAGCGTCAGTGATGTTTGTGGGCATTTCGGATCAGACGAGCAAGTTCGGCACGACCGACATTCCTTATGAGATGTACAATGTGCATAGCCGCGCTTGGCCATGGGACGACTGGCAGAAAATGCTCGAAGTCTCGCCAATCTACTACACCGACCGGGCAACCACACCGATCCTGATCATGCACGGCGAAGAGGACACACGCGTCGATCCCAGTCAGAGTATGGAACTTTATCGCTTCCTGCGCGTGCGCCAGCCGGACACGCCGGTTCGGCTAGTATTCTATCCGGGAGAAGGCCACGGCAACCGCCAAGCGGCATCGCGTTACGATTACAATCTTCGCATGATGGAATGGTTCGACACCTATTTGAAGACCGGTGATCGCACCGCCGAAATGCCCGGCCCGCGCCCGCAATTGGCCGAAGGAGCCGCTGGAGCAGAGGCTGCTGAGGAAGGCGAAGAATAGAAAAGTTACCTCGGTGACGAGGGGCTGAAGGCCCGCGCTTTGGTATAATGTCAAAGCGCGGGTTTTTTGCTTCCGTTCTCCAGAGAGTGCCCGAGAGTCTAAAACGTATAGCCGATCCCAACACCGCCAATGAACTGATCGGCGTTGCCCCGGATCGATGTATAAGGCGTGTCAGCTGCATCACCGATCAACCGCGAATATCCTGCGATACCATAAACGCTGAAGCCGCCATTTAGCGCGTCATTATCGAGATCGAGCGTAAAGATCGAAGTCAGGCCCAAAGAGTTCAACCCGCCATCAGCGGTGAATTGGGGCAGGCCGCTTGCAGCGCTCTGGTCTGGGCTGACCGAATAATAATAATCTGCAAAACTATCGTCGACAAAGCTCGCACTCGCTGAGACCTGCACCGAAGCGCCAGAGCCGATGGGTCGAAAATAGCTCACCCCTGGTTCAATCAGCATCCCATCATGCGCATCCAGAATATCCCAACGGACTTGAGTTGAAACGCTCAACCGGTCGCGCGGCGCAAAGACATCTGGGAAGCTCACCCCGCCATTCACGCCTACTTCGATTGCTGTGTCGAGTTCTCCGGCAAGCTCAACCACTTCATCCTCAATTTGATTCACTCGATCATTGCGAAACCGGAAAGATGGGCCAAACGCAACACTGGTCTTGGCCGGACCGCGAATGGGCGGCTTTGACAGCAGATTGAGGTTAAAACCGGGGCCATTTGGGCTGATCCCAACGCCTCCAACCCGTCCAACGATCAAAGGTAAAGGAAAGGCCCTGTAGTCATCAGAGCCAGAATAGCTTGGCACAAGGCCTGCTCCGATTCCTATGGTCGCCCAAGTATCATCGAAAACCGGTCTAGAGGGTGCACCATTCGGTGGTCCTGCCTGCCCTATTCGCACGCCTGGAGGAGGGCCTTGCCATTCTTCTTGAGGCCGTTCTTCTTGGGACCATGCCCCTCGAGTTTTGGGATTCTGCCCTTCTTCAACGGATCGAAGATCGAATGCGTCGGTCAAGCGTTCCTCTGATTCGGACGCGCGAACGGGCGTAGCGATGCAAATGGCCAAGAATAGAAAAACCAAAGTATACTGGCGGAGGAGGGGCATGGTGAATGGGCCTTTTAAGATCACAGATAGATCTACGACATTAGAAGAGGGGCTATCTTCCTAGCACACTGTTTCCCAGATTGCCCCTCGCCTCGGCCTGCCCTACGGCAAATAGGGATGAGCGATTCACAACTCGATGTGGCTATTGTGGGCGGCGGTCTGGCTGGTGGGCTGATCGCACTCGCGCTGCACCGCGCCCGCCCAGAATTCCGTATCGCGCTAATCGAGGCAGGCAAAGTGATCGGCGGCAACCACCGTTGGAGCTGGTTTGACAGCGACCTGTCCGATGACGGGCGTGCATTGCTTGGCGGGTTTCGCCAGACCGAGTGGGATAACGGCTACGATGTCCAATTCCCCAAATATCGCCGCACATTACAGACCTCCTATCGTTCTATGGCATCTACTGATTTCCACGAAGGATTGGTGCGCGCGCTTCCCGACAGTGCGTTGATGCTTGGCCGCAAAGCGTTGAGTTTAGACGCGCGCGGAGTTGATCTTGATGGCGGCGGACGACTGGACGCACGCGCAGTAATCGACTGCCGCAGCTTTGAACCCAGCGAACATCTCAGCGGCGGTTGGCAGGTGTTTTTGGGGCGGCAAATGCGGCTTGATACGGCGCATGGCCTGGAGCGTCCTACGATCATGGATGCCAGCGTCGATCAACTCGCTCCGCATGGCAATGGCGGGGCTTACCGCTTTGTCTATGTCCTACCGCTGGGCGCGCATAACGTATTTGTCGAAGATACCTATTACGCTGATGATCCCAAGCTTGATCGCAGCGCGCTTTCCTCCCGGATCGACAGCTATGCGCGTGGCAAAGGTTGGCAAGATGGCGCGATTATCGGGCATGAGGCAGGTGTGCTCCCTGTACTGACCGGCGGTGACTTTGCCGCTTTTCGCAATGAAGTCAGCATCCCCGGCGTAACGGTGGTTGGCACGCGTGGCGGCTTCACCCATCCGCTCACCAGCTACACGATGTGCGTTGCGGTCAAAAATGCTCTGGTGGTTGCCGAAGAGGCTGACCTAACCGGACCGCAGCTCGCGGCCTTGTTTGATGCCCGAGCGCGGCGGCATTGGGGGAAGACTGCCTATTACCGGATGTTAGCGCGGATGTTGTTCTTTGCCGCAAAGCCAGAAAAGCGCGTAAACATCTTCCAACGATTCTATGGGCTAAGCCAAGGGCTGATTGAGCGGTTCTATGCTGCCCGGGCGCGTCCGCTCGACAAATTGCGCGTCCTCTCTGGCCGCCCGCCCGTACCTGTTTTTGCTGCGATTAAAGCACTGTTCAAACGCGGCCCTCACCTTAAAGCAGGGACGGCAAAGTCAGACTCGCAAACTGCGCAGCAACCTTGGCCTGACACACATTCGGAGAATAAGGCATGATTGCCGAAAGCACATTGGATCTGAATCCGGCAATCCGGGCGGATAAGGGTATCAACCCGGCCATGGCCGAAAAATACGCCGGCAAATCCGTTTGTGTGATCGGGGCTGGCTTTGGCGGCATGGCGCTCGCAATCCGGCTGCAATCGCACGGTATCGCAGTTACAGTGATCGAAGCACGCGACAAGCCCGGAGGCCGTGCCTATTTCTGGGAAAAGGACGGTTTTACCTTTGATGCCGGCCCCACTGTCATCACCGATCCGCCCTGTCTCGAAGAACTTTGGCGGCTAACCGGGCATGACATCGCGACAGATGTTGAACTGATGAAGGTGATGCCGTTTTACCGGCTAAACTGGCCCGACGGCACCAATTTCAATTATTCGAATGACGAAGCCGATCTGGCCGCGGAAATTGCCAAACTCAACCCCGATGACGTGGTCGGCTATCAGCAATTCCTCGAATATTCAGAGCGGGTTTATAAAGAGGGCTATGTGAAGCTCGGTACGGTCCCGTTCCTCGATTTCAAATCGATGTTGAAGGCGGCCCCTGCACTGATGAAGGAACAGGCGTGGCGCAGCGTCTATTCGATGGTGTCCAAATATATCGAGCACCCCAAACTGCGCGAGGCGTTCAGCTTTCATTCGCTGCTGGTTGGCGGCAATCCGATGAAGACCAGCTCAATCTATGCGCTGATCCACAAGCTGGAGAAAGACGGCGGCGTGTGGTGGGCACGCGGCGGGACCAACCGGCTGATCGCAGGTATGGTGCGCCATTTTGAGCGGCTTGGCGGCACGATGCGGGTCGGCGACCCTGTCGTGCAAATCCACACTCTGGGCTCCCGCGCAGATGAAGTTGAAACCAAATCTGGCTGGAAACAGCGCTTTGATGCGGTCGCCTCCAATGGTGATATCATGCATTCTTACAGAGATTTATTGTCCAATACGCAGCGCGGCCCCAAAATGGCAAAATCGCTGAAGCGCAAGAGTTTCTCGCCATCCTTGTTCGTGGTGCATTTTGGTCTGGAGGGCACATGGCCGGGCATCCCCCATCACATGATCCTGTTTGCCAATCGGTATAAAGAACTGCTCGACGACATTTTCACCAATGGCGTGCTGCCAGAAGATTTCGCAATCTATCTGCACCATCCAACCGTGACTGATCCCAGCATGGCGCCTCCGGGTAAAAGCACTTTCTACGCTCTCGTTCCCGTCGCTCATATGGGCAAGATGCCGATCGATTGGGACGAGGTTGGGCCAAAGCTTGAAGAGATGATCCTGGACGAAATTGGCCGCCGTCTGATCCCCGATATCCACGACCGGATCGTGTCGAAATTCAGCTATGCGCCCAAGGATTTCCAGCACGACTTGTCCGCCTATATGGGCAGCGCCTTCAGCCTGGAACCGTTGCTGTGGCAAAGCGCCTATTTGCGCGGCCATAACCGCGACGATGAAATCAAAAATTTCTATCTCGTCGGCGCAGGCACCCATCCCGGCGCGGGCATCCCTGGCGTGGTCGGCAGCGCGAAAGCGACCGCGAGTATTGTGCTGGAGGATTTGGCAGCTAAGGCAATGGGATGACTAAGATGAATCGCCTCGCTGTCTATTGCGGATCGGCCACGCCCGAAGATCCTCGCTATTTGGAGCTCGCGCGCGAAGTCGGAGCTGGCCTTGCGCAGCGCGGGATTGGCGTTGTCTATGGCGGCGGGCGGCTGGGCCTGATGGGCGCGGTGGCGAACGGCGCAAAGGATGCGGGCGGCGAAGTGATCGGGGTGATCCCAGAGGCGCTGGTGAACTCCGAAGTCGCCAACCACAATTGCGACGAACTCATCACCGTCTCCGGCATGCATGAGCGCAAGCAGCGCTTCACCGACCTCTCCAACGGCTTTGTCACCATCCCCGGCGGCGTCGGCACGATGGACGAATTGTGGGAAGCGATGAGCTGGGCACAATTGGGCTATCATTCGGACCCGGTCGGCCTACTCAATGCCTTTGGTTTCTATGACGATCTGATCGCCTTCAACGCCAAAATGGCAGAGGTCGGCTTTGTCCGGCCCGCGCATCAGAACATCCTGATTGCAGCAAACACGCTGCCCGATCTGCTTGACAAAATGACTGCGTACCAGCCGCATACGCCGATCTTTCGTATGAAGGCAGAGGAGCTTTAGGAACCTCGTCATGGCGCTCAATGCTGCACATGACCCTGAAATACGGGACGCGCTGGTCAACAATGCCCACCGGGCTATCAAATATGGTTCGCAGAGCTTTTCGGCCGCATCGCAACTTTTTGAAAACGACACACGGGAGAGGGCATGGCTGCTCTATGCGTGGTGCCGCCGCTGTGATGACATTGCTGATAATCAAGTGTTGGGCGGGGTATTGGGCGATCAATCCGATCTCAACGCACGGCTTGCGTTGATCCGGCGCCTGACCGGACTCGCCTTTGAAGGCAAACCCACCGGCGATCCTGCCTTCGATTCCTTGGGCGTCGTCGCGCAGGAATGCGGGCTGACACAGGCCATGGCCGAAGACGTGATTGCAGGATTTGCTCTGGATGCCGAAGATTGGCGACCCCGCACTGAACAAGACATGATGCGCTATTGCTATCATGTCGCGGGCGCTGTCGGCGTGATGATGGCAGTCATCATGGGCGTGGATCCGGAAGACACCGACACGCTGGACCGTGCCTGTGATCTGGGTCTCGCGTTCCAGCTATCCAATATTGCCCGCGACATTGTCGAAGATGACGCCGTCGGTCGCTGTTACCTCCCCACAATGTGGCTGGTGGAACAAGATATTGAGCCGGGCCAACACACCAAACCCCATCACCGCGAGGAGTTGGCCGAAATGACTGCACGGTTGGTGGAATTGGTCGAAAAACACGAAGCCGCCGCCCGCGTTGGCGCCGCACGCCTGCCCTTCCGTAGCCGCTGGGCCGTGCTGTGCGCGGCGCGCATTTACGGAGCCATCGGGCGCAAAGTTCGCGCACGCAGGACCGAGGCTTGGAACAGCCGCACCTATGTACCGCGCTGGGAAAAGGCGCTGTATGGTGTTCGCGCATTTTTGTCGGCTGTGATCAACAGGGAAAAACACCCTGACGGCCCAATCACATGGGGCATCAAGGATTTCAGACCTGACGCTGCCTGATATTGCCTGACGTTAGGCTTGAAGCACGCCGCGACAACGCCTAGCCAATTTGGCATGAAAGCCTTTCCAATCTTTGCCGTTGCGCTTCTTGCGCTGTCACCGAATCTGGCTTTGGCCGACAATCGTGAAAATGGTGGAGACGAAGACGCTGCATCAGCAGCGGTCACCGCTTTTATGGACGGGTTTAACGTAAAAGATGCGGATACAATGTCTGCCTTGGTGGTCGATGGTGCCATTGTATCGGTAGTCGAAGAGCGCGAAGGTGAGGATCGGATGCGCGTCATCCTCTTACAGGATTTGATATCGGGCATTTCTTCCGCGCCCGGAGCGATTGAAGAGCCCATTTGGAATATGATCACGATGCAAGAAGGGCCGGTGGCAACCGTGGTCGCGCGGTTCGAATTTCTGATGGACGGTATGCAGACTCATTGTGGCACGAACATTTTTTCACTGGTTCGGGTTGATGGCGAATGGAAAATCGCATCCATCACCTATTCGCATATCGAAGAGGACTGCTTGGCAGCACCGACACAATGATCACCAAACTGCTTATCGCCAATCGCGGCGAAATTGCCTGCCGTATCATGCGCACCGCACGCCAAATGGGTGTCGTGACCGTCGCAGTTTACTCTGACGCCGATGCCAAGGCGCTGCATGTCCGCTCCGCTGATGAGGCCGTGCATATTGGCCCTTCGCCTGCCGCCGAAAGCTATCTGGTGGGCAAGAAGATCATCGCGGCAGCCAAAGAAACGGGCGCAGAAGCGATTCATCCCGGATATGGCTTCTTGTCCGAGAATGCCGACTTTGCGCAAGCCGTGATCGACGCAGGCCTAATCTGGGTCGGGCCAAAGCCGGAAAGCATCCGTGCAATGGGCCTGAAAGATGCCGCCAAGGAACGTATGATCGCCGCCGGGGTGCCAGTGACGCCGGGCTATTTGGGCGCGGACCAATCGGTGGAACGGCTCTCGAAAGAAGCGGACGCTATCGGCTATCCCGTGCTGATCAAAGCGGTCGCGGGCGGCGGCGGCAAGGGGATGCGTAAAGTTGACGCTCCTGAGAACTTCGCCGCCGATCTGGAAAGCTGCCGGCGCGAGGCGAAGGCGAGTTTCTCCAATGATGAAGTGCTGCTGGAAAAGTGGATCACATCACCCCGCCATATCGAAGTGCAGGTGTTCGGCGACAGCCACGGCAATTTCGTCCACCTGTTCGAACGCGACTGCTCCCTCCAGCGTCGCCACCAAAAGGTGATCGAAGAAGCCCCCGCCCCCGGCATGGATGAGGCCACACGCGAAGAGATTTGCGCCGCTGCCGTGCGCGCAGCCAAGGCGGTCGATTACGAAGGCGCTGGCACGATCGAATTTATCGCCGACGCTTCAGAGGGGCTGCGGGCGGACCGTATTTTCTTTATGGAAATGAACACGCGTTTGCAGGTTGAGCACCCGGTGACCGAGGAAATCACCGGAGTGGATTTGGTGGAGTGGCAACTGCGGGTTGCGAGCGGTGAGGCGATTCCGCTGAAGCAGGAAGAGCTGAGCATCAACGGTCACGCGATTGAAGCGCGGCTTTATGCAGAGGACCCGGCGAAGGGGTTTCTGCCGAGTACAGGGCGGTTGGAGTGGCTCGACCTCAACCAAGACCACCTCGATCTGTGGCGAGAGGCTAAGGTTCGGATCGAAGCAGGCGTTGAACAAGGTGACACGGTATCGCCCTTTTACGATCCAATGATTGCAAAGTTGATTGTGCATTGCGACAATCGTGAAGACGCTGCTGAGGCGCTTTCGTCTGTTGCCGCCTTAAGCGAAATATGGCCGGTGCGATCTAATGCGCCATTCCTGATGAACGCACTAATTCACACGGATTTTTTGGACGCCAAAATGACGACCTCGTTCATTGCGGACAATGAAGAAGAGCTGCTACCTATCGACGAGCCTGAGGACCGGCACTGGGAAATGGCAGCACGGCTCTATCTCGATCCAAACGAGGACGAAACAGACCGCGACCTAATGGGCGCAGGTCTGCGCTTAAACGCACCTGATCGCGAAACCGTCGTGCTTGTGCACGGGGCAGAAATCAGACTCATCGAGCGCGCCAACTTTAAGCGCGACAACGCGGTGCTGCATTACAACACCGGAGAGAAAGTCGCTGTTTTCTGTGATGGGCTCTTCTTCGAGTTTCAGAAGGACATCCGGGGCACAGGCACCACCTCCGCCGCAGACGGAGCGATCCTCGCGCCGATGCCGGGCAAGGTCATCGCGGTCGATGTGGCCGAGGGCGACACTGTGACCGCTGGCCAGCGCCTTATGGTGCTCGAAGCGATGAAGATGGAACACGCACTCACCGCGCCGTTTGATGGGACTGTGACCGAACTCGTCGCGTCTGAAGGCGGGCAGGTGCAGGTCGAAGCGGTGCTTTGCGTGGTGGAGCCAGATGAATGACGGCAGCCGTTAGGCGCCAAGCGGTTGCGCAGCAACTGCATGGGCGACTGCCCGCCCGCATCGACGCGCCCGAAGGGCGTGTGAGCGAGGAATTCGCGCGCCGGATGGCGTGCGGAGATCAAAAAATATGACCTGGGAAAAAGAACTCGAAGAATTACGCGCTCGCGAGGCCCTTGCCGAACAGATGGGCGGCGAGGGTAAAGTCGCGCGCCAGCACGGTCGTGGCAAGATGGATGCGCGCGCACGGTTGGCAGCCTTCACCGATGACGGATCATTCCGCGAAATCGGCAAGATTGCTGGAAAGGGCCATTATAACGAGAACGGCGACCTAACCGGCGTCACCCCTGCCCCATTTCTGTTCGGCAAAGCAACGGTCAATGGCCGTCCCGTCGTTGCCACAGCAGACGATTTCACCATTCGCGGCGGTGCGGCAGACGCGGGCATTGCGCGCAAAATGGTGCAGGCCGAAATGATGGCGCACGAACTGAAGCTGCCCATCATCCGCATGATTGACGGCACTGGCGGCGGCGGATCGGTCAAGACGTTAGAACAGATCGGTGCGACCTATATTCCAGCAGTACCTGGATGGGGTGATGTGGTGCAAAACCTCGACACGGTGCCGGTGGTGGCGTTGGCGCTCGGCCCGACTGCTGGGCTTGGTGCGGCGCGCACGGTCGCCAGCCATTATTCGATCATGGTGCGCGGGTTATCGCAATTGTTCGCCGCTGGGCCTGCTGTGGTCGATGCAATGGGCGGCTCTTACGAAGGCCCCAAAGACCACAATGAAGCCAAGGAAGCGCTTGGCGGCGTAGACATCCACACCCGCAATGGCGTGGTCGATGATGAGGTTGCGAGCGAGGCCGAGGCATTCGCCCGCGCGCAGCATTTCCTATCTTTCATGCCCGAACATGTCGGCCAACATGCCCGCCGTGCAGACCCAACCGACCCGGTGGATCGCCGCGAAGAGGCTTTGCTCAGCCTCGTCCCACATGACCCCAAACAGGTCTACTCAATGCGCCGCGCGATGGATTTGATCATGGACAAGGGTACTGTGTTTGAAATCGGCAAGAACTGGGGCCGCGCTGCGATTACGGCTCTGGTTCGGCTTGACGGGTACCCGGTTGCTGTGGTGGCGAGCGATCCCTCCTATTTGGGTGGATCGTGGGAGGCGAAGACCAGTGAGAAGGTTGAGCGTTTCGTGAAACTCGCCGATCAATTCCGCCTGCCGATTGTACATCTTGTAGACAATCCTGGCTTTATGATTGGGCGTGAGGCAGAAATGGCGGGCACGATCCGTTACGGCGTGCAGGCAATGAACGCGATTTACCGCGCCACCGTTCCGCTTGCCAGCATCGTGCTACGCCGCGCATATGGGATTGCGGGCAGCGCAATGAGCAATGCGGAAAGGTATCAATACCGGTTCTGCTGGCCGAGCGGGGATTGGGGCAGTCTGCCCATCGCTGGCGGGCTGGAAGTTGCCTATAAGGCTGAACTGGAAGCTGCCGAGGATCCAGCGGCAGAATTGGACGCGATCAAGGAACGGCTGGCGAAAGTCACCTCGCCATTCCGCAGCGCAGAACGCTTTAACGTCGAGGATATTATCGACCCCCGCGATACGCGCCCACTTTTGTGCGAATTTGCTGAGCTGGCTTGGCGGAGGTTGGGTGCCGGCGATTAGGCCCCCGGATTAAGGTTAAATGTTGCGCATCTTCGTCGGCCCTGATTGCGCATCGGGCGGTCCGAACAGTTTGCCTTTTTCGCTGAAAAATACGAGCACAAGGCACACGATCCCGCTGGTGAGCAAAGCAATCGCCAATGGCTGCGCTGTGCCGTCAAACGCATAACCGATCAGCCCACCAATCACTGCCGCGCTCGTCATCCGGACAAAGCCATGCATGGAGCTGGCGGCGCCCGCGATGGAGAAAAATGGGTTCATCGCAATTGCCCCAAAATTGCTCCCGATAAAGCCGAGCAGCATCATGTTAATCGCCATTAACGGCACAAATTGCCACAGGCGTTCTTCGGGTTGAAACGCGAAATAGACCTGCACGGCAGCCACTAGGATAAAGGCGGACAAGGCAGCGTGGCTCACTCGGCGCGCGCCAAAGCGTTCAACGATCCGCGAATTGGACCAACTGGCCAATGCCATCGAGCCGGCGCAGATACCGAATACGACCGGGAACAAATCGCCTGCGCCAAATGTCTCTGTGATCAGTTGCTGTGAGGAATTGATGAAACCGAACAATGCTCCAAAAACCAGCGAGCTACCAATGATGTAGCCCACAACGCTACGCAAACCGAGCGCGCGGCCCATATTTCTGACGATCACACCTGGCAGTATTTTTTGGCGATTTTTCTCAGTAAGGCTTTCCGGCAGGCGGAAATACACCCAAGTGCCAACAAAAATCCCCTGAAGCGCCATGGCTGCAAAGATTGCGCGCCAGTCTGCGACCAGCAAGATCAGCTCACCAATACTGGGCGCGATTGCGGGGACCATTAGAAAAATGACGAAAATCAGGCTCATCATCTTTGCCATTTTGTCGCCGCCCACCCGGTCGCGGATAATCGCCGGCGGCAGCGCAACAATTCCCGCGCCAAAGAAACCTTGCGCTGCGCGCACCGCAAGCAATTGATCATATGTCGAAACAATCGCGCTGGCGAGCGAGAGTGCGATATAGACCGAGATTGAACCCAGCAGGATAGGCCTACGCCCAAACCGGTCAGCCAATGCGCCTGGAACCAACGCACCAGCTCCTGCGGTAAGCAGATAGATACCGATCACAAATTGGCGATCATTGCCCTCTACCGCCAATGCCACGGACATTTCATCCAATGCAGGCAATATCGCGTCGATGCCAAAAGCCTGAAGTGCCATCAGCATAGCCATCATCCAGATTAACTCTCTATCGCTTAAGGGCGATTTAGGTTGATTGGATGGAGCAGAGGAAGGAGCTTCGGCAGCCATTACCGGCCCTTAGCCTCCCAATTCGCGCGATGACCAGCCCTCTTTTCGCATCTGCACAAAATGATGAGTGTGTCCAATTGCTTCAGTCTTGCCGTGATGTACTTCCCTCGCGCACGCAAAACTTCTATTTTGTCCTCTATGTCCGTTCTGCCGCATCCTGATGAAAACGAGGACGAGGTCGGACCTTCTGGAAATGGAGGTCTGCGCAAGATCATCCATGTCGATATGGACGCTTTCTTCGCCAGCGTGGAGCAACGCGACAATCCCGAATTGCGCGGCAAACCTGTGGCGGTTGGCGGAGCAGGCGGTCGTGGCGTGGTTGCCGCAGCGAGTTATGAGGCGCGAAAATTTGGCGTTAAAAGCGCAATGCCGTCAGTCACGGCAAAGCGGCGCTGTCCTGACCTGATCTTCGTAAAACACCGATTTGATGCCTATAAAGAAGCCAGCCGCCAGATCCGCGCCGTGTTCGAACATCACACGCCGCATGTCGAACCGCTCAGCCTAGATGAAGCCTATCTGGATGTGACGGAGGACAGATTAGGGATCGGATCGGCCACCCGAATTGCTGAGCTAATCCGGCAAGAGATCAAGGCCAAGACCAGCCTAACCGCGAGCGCCGGAGTGTCTTACAACAAATTTCTAGCCAAACTGGCGAGCGACCAGAACAAACCCGATGGCCTGTGTGTCATCCGACCAGGCCAGGGTGCAGACTTTGTCGCCGGCCTGCCGATCCGCCGTTTCCACGGGGTCGGACCAAAGTCGGAAGAAAAGATGAAACGCCTAGGGATCGAAACCGGTGCAGACTTGGTCACCAAAGATATTGAATTTTTACAGAGCAATTTTGGCTCGCTTGCCGATTACTTGTTTCGCGCTGCACGAGGCATCGATCTGCGCCCGGTACGTGCCCACCGAGTGCGCAAATCTGTGGGCGGGGAAAGGACATTCAGTGAAGACATTTCCAGCGGATCGGCACTGCGCGACACTCTGGAGAACATCATCGACATCGTGTGGGATCGGATCGGCAGCGCAAAGGCGCGCGGGCGCACGGTGACGCTAAAAATGAAGTTCACTGATTTTCAGAACATGACCCGATCCAAATCACTGGCCGAATGGGTCGAAGACAAGAATGAATTCGCAAGATTGAGCCGCGAATTGTTGGAAGAAGCATTGCCGCTGCCAATGCCAATCCGGTTGATGGGATTGACCCTGTCCAACCTCGATCACGGAAAGACCGAAGCACCGGCGAAAGACAACGCCCAACTTTCCTTACTTTGACCGATCGGGCCTGCGCGCTTTCCACGCTTCAATCCTGCGCCGTGTCACCGAACCCAGCGGTTCAGGCAAGGAATGCGATGGGAAGAAACGCGCCTCCACGATTTCGCGCCCGTCAGGCGCGGGCCGAGCATCAATTATCGCGGTGAAGAGGTGAGCCGTGTGCGGCGATCCCGACAAGGTTTCCTCTATGGTGCCAACCACCTCAACCGTTCCAATCGTGATGCCCAATTCCTCTTGGACTTCGCGCCGAGCGCATTCCTCCACATCCTCGCCCGGTTTGATCCCGCCGCCGGGCAATGCCCAAACTTCTGGTCCATAGGAATGGCGCAGCAGCAACACATCACCGTTAAGGTTGGTCAGCACCACACTAACCCCGGCAATCGGAGTGCCGCGAAATTTGCGCCAATTGTGCCGGACGACATGCGCCGCCGGCAACAACGCACGGTGGATTTGCGCGGGAAGGAGTTTTTCTATTAGGTGAAGCATGTGACCGGAATTCCGCGCATATATGCCGTCTTTAGCAAGCGCGCCACAGGCAAATCATGCTCCCCGGACATAGCTTGTTCAAAGACAGCGCGCTTTTCTGTCGAACCGCCCAAGGTGAAAATGATTGAATCAGCGTTCAGCAAAGCAGGCAGTGTCAGCGTGATACGGTCAAAAGGTGCATGCGAGGGCAACGGGTCCGGAGTCAGCCGCCGAACCAACTTTTGATCATCAATCTGCGGATCAGTGTTTGGGAACAAAGAAGCGGTGTGCCCATCCGGTCCCATCCCAAGCCAAGTGAGTGCAAAATGCGGAGGCGTGCTGTCTTCCACCAGCGCGGTGATTGTCGCCAAAGCTGGCTCTATCAACGTGCGCATTTTCCCGGTGTTCGACGCATCGTGATCTTCGGGAACGATCCGATCATCATTGGGCCAGACCTCGATCCGGTCCCAAGCGACTCCATCTATCACCAGCAGCTCTTTGATAATCGGAAACGGTGTGGACCCGCCCGGCATAGTGATCGCATATTTGCCCTCTTGCCCTCTTTGCGCGGTGGACAGATATTCGCCTAGCCATGCGGCAATTATGGCAGCATCTGCTCCTTCGATCATCGTCACATTTTTCATGCACAATCCATAGCAAATGAGGTGGGCACCACCAGCGCGACAAGGGTTGTGCCTGTGGATGCGGCGCTATTCGTCGCTCAACACGATCACAAGAACGTATAGCGAGCATTCAAACCGATCACCAAAGCGGCAAGGATCAAACACACTGACAACGCCAGTCGATAATATCGCAAGGGGAATTTCTGGAGTTGCGTCAGGCCAGCCGACCAGCCCAGCCCCGCCGCCGCCACACCTCCGACGGCTCCGCCAATCAGCGCGGTGGTCGAATAGATTGCCTCTGCGGCAAAGGCGAAGACGACAAAGCGCGCTGCATCACCAATCTGCCGGGCGAGGACCACGACCCCGATCGCAATATAGGAGCGCGTGGGCTCTTTCATCGTCTTGACCTTCACCGGCCAAGCCAATTCAACTCCCGCCATGAACAATGCCGCCGCAACCAACATATTCGCCGCGCGTTGCGGCAGGATCGCAGCCATGCTCGCCCCTGCATAGGCCATAACGCCCGCGCTGATGACAGCGCATAGTGCCCCTGTGACCAGCAAAGGGAGCGAACGTTCAAGCCTTTCGGCAAATTGCGCGATGATCAATTGCTCTCGCCCACCAAGCGCGATGGCGAATGTCAAAACGAGGCATAGGAGGAAGGAATCCATGATATCCGCTTTAGCACCACCGCGCCGCCGCGCCAGTCAGTCCTGCGGGTGCCCCCACAATTCGACAGGTGGCATGCGGCGACAATCCGGCTTAATCAGGTCGCAAATATTCATTTGGGGAAAGACTATGAAACTCGAACGGGGAATGGCCGCAGTCGTAACAGGCGGAGCATCGGGACTGGGCCGCGCTAGTGCCAAAGCACTGGCGGCCTTGGGTCTTAAAGTCGCGATCTTCGACATCAATGACGAAGCTGGCGAGGAACACGCCGCCGCGATTGGGGGGACCTATCATCATGTCGACATTCTTGACGAGGACTCGGTTACGCAAGGCTTTGCCGATGCGCGGGCCACCAATGGTCAGGAACGCGTCACCGTCCACTGCGCGATGGCAACAAAACGTGGCAAAACGCTGGGTTACGACAAAGAAACCGGCGGATATAAGCGACTATCAACCGAAGATTACGCCTTTGGCGCGCAAGGCATTTTGGTCGCGAGTTACCGCGTGGCCAGCCTGTCTGCCCTGGGTATGGCAAATGCTGAACCCGTCAATGAAGACGGCGAGCGCGGCTCGATTACCCTCACCGCATCTGTCGCTGCCGAAGACGGCCAGATTGGCCAAGTCACCTATGGCAGCTGCAAGGCGGGTGTGAACGGTTTGGTCCTGCCAATGGCGCGCGATCTGATGAATTTGGGCATTCGGGTGAACTCAATCATGCCGGGTATTTTCGATACGCCTCTGTTCAAGGGCATGAAGGAACGCAACCGCGCCGTTTGGGACCAGCTCAACGCGTCGGTCCCCTTCCCGAAACGGTTGGGCCATGCCGATGAATTTGGATCACTGGTGTGCGAGATCGCACGCAACACTTACATCAACGGCCACCAATTCCGATTGGATGGCGCAATACGGATGCCACCAAAATGACCGCTACAAACGAATATCCAACCAAAGCCTATGGCGCGACGTCTCCCGATAGCGGGGTCGGTCCGATGGAAATCACCCGCCGCGGACTGCGTGATGATGATGTGCTGATCGAAATCAGCCATTGCGGCATCTGTCACTCAGATCTCCATTCGGCGCGAAACGATTGGGGTTTTACCAAATACCCCATTGTGCCGGGCCATGAAATCGTCGGAACCGTCAGTGCCATCGGCGATGGCGTCACCCGTCACAAGATAGGAGATCGGGTCGCGATTGGCTGTATGGTTGATAGCTGCCTGGAATGCAGTCACTGCGAGGCTAACCTTGAGCAATATTGCAAACAAGGAATGGTCGGTACCTATAATGGCAAAGATCGCCGCGATAGTTCGCCCACCTTTGGCGGTTATTCAGAACGGATCGTCTGCCGCGAAGAATTCGTGCTCACCGTTCCAGATGCGATGCCTATGGCAGAGGCCGCACCGCTGCTATGTGCGGGGATCACATCCTATTCTCCGCTGCGTACTTGGAAAATTGGCAAAGGCAGCAAAGTCGCAGTCGCTGGCCTTGGCGGATTGGGCCATATGGGCGTCAAACTGGCGGCGGCAATGGGAGCAGAAGTGACCGTGCTAAGCCGCAGCGAGAGCAAGCGAGGCGATGCCACTGCCCTGGGTGCGCACGCATTTCTCAACACCGCAGATACCGGCGCGATGAAGGCCAAAGCAGGTTATTTCGACATGGTGCTCAACACAATTCCCGTGCGCCACGACGTGGCCCCTTACCTTCAATTGCTGCGGATCGATGGAGTTCAGGTGCTGGTCGGTATGATCGACAAGATGCCGGAACTGCATACCGGCGTGCTGCTGGGCCGAAAGATCTTAACCGGCAGCGGCATTGGCGGATTGGCCGAAACACAAGAAATGCTCGATTTCTGCGCCGAGCATTCAATTCTACCAGAGATCGAGACGATCGCGATGCAGGACATCGAAACCGCCTATAACCGGATGGAAGCAAGCGACATCAAATATCGCTTTGTCATCGATATGGAGAGTTTGCGCGATTGATCGAGACATTCGTTGGCAGGTCGAGTGCAACGTGTGAAGTGCTCCGAGGGCTTATAAATACCATTTGTTTTTAGTAACTTATTTCAAAACTCATCCCCAATTACAAGTTGACACCCTGAACAAGCGTGTGCGAAAAGCGGGCGTTAGCTCAGTCTCTAGAAAATTGAATGTTTCAAGAGATACACAGCCTTCTGTTCGGCCCTTGTACGTCTCGAGTTGCTTTCCTGCACCCAACTGTTTGTGATCAGAGCTGAAATTTTTATTTCTTTAAGTAAATTACGTTGGCTGGATAGTCGAACACCGATAGCTTATCCTTAAAGAACGGGTAGCCGATCATTGCGTCAATTTTGTCGTTTTCTAATCTGGATGTTGAAACGCCGCGTGCTGACCTATTGCTGCGGCGCACCACCATTTTAAGCAGGCCCCACCCCCTTGCCACAGGCGCGCCGCGACGTCATTTGGGTTGGCAAGAACAGGAGACACTTCCCCATGCGCCAAATCGACCATTTCATGCCGGGCCAAAGCCCCGCTCCGACCCGCAAACACCAGATTTGGAACCCTTCGACCGGGGAAATCCAAGCAGAAGTCGCTTTGGGCGATGCAGCGTTGTTGGATAAGGCAGTTGCAACAGCCAAGCAGGTTCAAACAGCATGGGCCGCGACCAACCCCCAAAAACGCGCCCGCGTGATGTTCAAATTCAAAGAACTGATAGAGGCCAACATGCAGAGCCTCGCCGAATTGCTAGCGAGCGAGCACGGCAAAGTCGTCGATGATGCCAAAGGTGATGTGCAGCGCGGTTTGGAAGTGATTGAGTATGCGTGCGGCATTCCGCAAGTCCTGAAAGGCGAATACACGCAGGGCGCAGGCCCTGGCATTGATGTCTATTCGATGCGCCAGCCGCTTGGCATTGGTGCGGGCATCACTCCGTTCAATTTTCCTGCGATGATCCCGATGTGGATGTTCGGAATGGCGATTGCTGCCGGCAACGCCTTTATCCTGAAGCCATCAGAACGCGATCCCAGCGTGCCCATCCGCCTTGCCGAATTATTCGTCGAAGCGGGCGCGCCAGAGGGGCTTCTCCAAGTCGTGCACGGTGACAAGGAAATGGTCGATGCGATCCTCGACCACCCGGACATTCCGGCAATCAGCTTTGTCGGCAGCTCCGATATTGCGAACTACATCTATCATCGCGGTGCCGAGAACGGAAAGCGCGTCCAGGCCTTTGGCGGAGCAAAGAACCACGGCATCGTGATGCCAGATGCCGATCTTGATCAGGTGGTGAACGACCTAACCGGAGCCGCTTTCGGCTCAGCTGGCGAACGATGTATGGCGCTGCCCGTTGTGGTGCCTGTGGGTGAAGACACTGCCGACCGTCTAAGAGAGAAGCTGATCCCTGCGATCAACGCACTGCGCATTGGAGTGTCCAATGATCCCGATGCACATTACGGCCCGGTCGTTACGCCAGAGCATAAGGCACGAATCGAACAATGGATCACCACCGCCGACGAAGAGGGTAGCGAAATCGTGATCGATGGCCGAGGCTTTAGCCTTCAAGGGCATGAGAAAGGCTTCTTTGTCGGCCCAACTCTGATCGACCGGGTCACACCAGATATGAAGAGTTATCAGGAAGAAATCTTCGGACCCGTGCTCCAGATCGTGCGCGCCAATGATTTCGAAGATGCGGTGCGCCTGCCAAGCGAACATCAATATGGCAATGGTGTCGCGATCTTCACTCGCAATGGCCACGCCGCGCGCGAATTTGCGAGTCGCGTGAATGTTGGCATGGTTGGCATTAATGTCCCAATTCCTGTGCCGGTCAGCTATCACTCATTCGGCGGTTGGAAGCGTTCCGGATTTGGCGATATCGACCAATATGGGACTGAAGGTCTCTCATTCTGGACCAAGAAAAAGAAGATCACGCAGCGCTGGCCCGATGGTGGCGGTGATGGGTCAAACGCCTTTATCATTCCGACAATGGGATGATCCACAGACCTGCATTTCGTTTTCTAATGCTCTTTATGGCGATGGCGATGGCATGGCCAGCCACCGCTCGCGAAGGGGGCAAACGAATTGCGATCACATTTGACGATGCTCCTCGCAGGGCCGGGGCGCTATATTCTCAGGATGAGCGTGCGCTTCGCCTGATCGCGGCGCTGGATCAGGCAGGCGTTGAACAAGCGGCTTTCTTCGTCAATCCGGGTAGCCTGTCTACGCGACCACAAGGCGAAATTCGCCTTTCAGCCTATGTCGCTGCCGGGCACGTTATCGCCAACCACACTTTCTCCCACCCACAATTACGCGACACAGACGCTGCGGATTACATCGCTGATATTGATGCCGCGACGCAGTGGTTGCAGCCGCGCGCAGGATATCGTCCGTGGTTCCGCTTCCCGTATCTTGACGAAGGCGGGAGTGACAAAGGTAAACGCGATGCGATCCGCGCGGCTTTGGCAGAACGTGGTTTGCGCAATGGCTATGTCACCGTTGATGCATCGGATTGGTTTTACGATGCAGCTTTGACCAGCGCCATGCGCGGTGAAGAAGTGGTCGATTTAGCTGCCCTGAAACAGCTCTTCATCGAAAGCCATGTTGAAGCCGCTGCGACGTATGATCGCCTGGCGCGAGAGGCATTGGAACGCTCCCCAGCGCACGTTTTGTTGCTGCACGAAACCGATCTGGTCGCGTTGACATTGGTTGACCTCATTACCGCATTACGGGCCGACGGGTGGACGATCATCACCAGCGATGAAGCCTATTCCGACCCGATGGGCGGAGCAATGCCTGACGTGCCATATTCGCAAGGCACGATCGTGGAAATGATCGCGTGGGAACGTGGCCTACCTACCCCACGTTGGTATGAACGTAATGATACTAATCTAGCGCGGCAGCTATTCGATGAACGGGCACTTGGCCAGCACGCAGAGGAGAATTGACGATGCGCAACCACGGCTTCTCAATCGCGTTATTACTGGTCCTAAGCGGCTGTACGGGAGAGGCTGAGCCGCTCCCTTCTGATCAAGTAATCGAGTTGATCGATCCAACAGAAGGCACCCAAACCCCCGATCCCATTGCAAATCTGATCCCTGCCCGCTTTCACGGGACTTGGGACTATGTCGGCGGCACATGCGCGCCGGAATCCGATATGCGTATGGAGATCAGCAATAGCGAAATCCTGTTTTACGAATCAATCGGTGCTGTCACCGCAGTTACTGTTGAAGGTCAGGATGCCGTTCTGAACCTTGCGATGGAAGGTGAAGGTGACACTTGGGATCAACGAACGCGGCTTTCGATCATAGGTTCTGGCGACAATGAACGGCTCGCAATCTCTGATGGTGATACGCCGAAGATTGAAGACGAATATCCTCGAAAGCGCTGTCCAGAATGACTGCTCGCGACCGCACAACGTCAGGCTCGCCCTATGAAGCCCAGTTCGGGTTTTCTCGCGCTATAAGACAGGGCAACCGGATCATCGTGGCAGGCACGGGTCCGGTGGAGCCCGATGGTTCGACCACCCCCGGCGGTGCAGCGGAGCAGGCAGAGCGGTGCTGCGCGCTGATTGTGACTGCAATTGAGGAGCTTGGTGGGTCGGCCAAGGATGTGGTTCGCACACGCATGCTGCTCACCAATCCCACCGATCAAGACGCGGTGGGCGCGGTTCATTCGCGCTATTTTGGTGGGGCTAAACCTGCCGCGACCATGGTCGGTGTTGCGTGGCTTTGCCGTCCGGAATGGAAAGTCGAAATCGAGGCTGAGGCTCTAATCGGCTGAGGGATTTTAGGCGAAAATCCGCATATTCGGTCTGCGCATTTGCTCTTCAATCAATCGCTTTTTAACCCGCTCCATCAGTTCGTTCGTATCCTTGATCGCATCCAATTCCTCTGCCGGGACCAAGAGTGTCGGCGCCGAATTCGTATCTGTAATCAGCACCGCAGGCAACGCGAATCGGTGGCCCGGATAGGCGTCTTCAAAATCATCCTTGTGGTGAATCACAATTTCCAGCGACAAACTGTCGAGGAACATGCGCCAATCACCGTGCATGGAAACTGCGCCATAGGTGATCGCACAGAGCGAGCACGGATATGTTGCGGGGAAAAACTGTTTGTGCACCGCATGCATCAGTGCATTTATGACGCCACTATCGGCATTGTAGACGAGTATGAGACGATCCGAAGGCTTGGTTGATTGAGCTAATGATTGGCTGGCCATGTATAATACTACGTTATTGAACGTGCTTTGGTTACATACTTTCAGCATAATCGCGTCCAGCATTTTAATATCACCTAGCAAACAAAGCAGGTCCCATGCTCTTTTCTAAGGGCGATGCACGGTCTAGATGGCACCTTATGCAAGGACAATTCTCTCTTACCGAAGACCAGCTCGCGATTCAGGAAATGGCGCAGCGGTTCACCGCAGACAATATCACCCCGCACGCTGCCGAGTGGGATGAGAAACATATCTTCCCAATCAATACGATCAAACAGACGGCCGAACTGGGTTTTGGTGCGATCTATGTGTCGGAAAAATCGGGCGGCATTGGGCTTGGCCGACTGGAGGCTGCGCTGATTATGGAGGCGATGGCCTATGGCTGCCCTTCGACCAGCGCTTTTATCTCTATCCACAACATGGCTGCGTGGATGATCGACCGGTTCGGCTCGCAGCTGGTGAAGGACAAGTACCTGCCCAGCCTCGTGACGATGGAGAACATTGCGAGCTATTGCCTGACCGAACCTTCCAGCGGGTCGGATGCCGCCGCGCTAAAGACCATGGCAAAGAGGGATAATGACCACTACGTCCTGAATGGCAGCAAACAGTTCATCTCTGGGGCAGGATCAAACGAAATCTATGTCACTATGGTCCGCACCGGCGAGGATGGCCCAAAAGGCATCACTTGTATGGTGGTCGAAAAGGATATGCCCGGCGTCAGCTTCGGTGCGAATGAGAAAAAGCTGGGTTGGCATTCGCAGCCCACTGCGCAAATCATCTTTGAAGATGTCCGCGTGCCTGTCGAAAATGTCGTTGGCGGCGAGGGCGAGGGTTTTCGCATTGCAATGATGGGGCTGGACGGAGGCCGCGTGAACATTGGAGCCTGTTCGCTTGGCGGGGCGCAAAGATGCCTCGACGAAGCGGTCCGTTACACCAAGGAACGCAGCCAATTCGGCAAAGCTATTTCCGAATTTCAGAACACCCAGTTCACACTCGCGGACATGGCGACCGATCTGGAGGCCGCGCGCGCGCTGCTTTACATGGCCGCAGTCAAAGTGACTGAAAACGCGCCTGACAAAACACGCTTTTCCGCCATGGCAAAACGGCTTGCGACCGATAATGGATCATCAATCGTCGACCGTGCGCTGCAATTGCATGGCGGCTATGGCTATTTGCAAGATTACCCGATTGAGCGTTTCTGGCGCGATTTGCGGGTTCATTCCATCCTCGAAGGCACCAATCAGATCATGCGAATGGTCGTGGGCCGTGATCTGCTGAGGCAGTGAAAGAACAGACAATGACGCAAGACGTCCTAATCAGAACCAATGGCAGCATCGGCCATATTTCCTTGAACCGGCCCAAAGCGCTGCATGCGCTTACGCGCGACATGTGCCACGCCATAAGCGCGGCTTTGACCGAGTGGGTGAAAGATGACGCAGTCGAGGCGATCATTCTTGATCATATCGAAGGGACGCGTGGTTTTTGCGCGGGCGGCGACATTGCGTTTTTACGCGATTCCGCGCTGAATGATGACGGGATATCTGGCCGCAACTTCTTTCACGACGAATACCAGCTGAACCACCAGATGTTCACCTATGCCAAGCCAATCGTCGCCTTTATGGACGGCGTTACAATGGGCGGCGGTGTGGGCATTTCACAGCCGGCAAAGTTCCGCGTAGCAACGGAGAACACGCGTTTCGCCATGCCTGAAACCGGGATTGGTCTGTTCCCCGATGTTGGTGGAGGTTGGTATCTTTCTCGAATTGGCGGACGTCTTGGCCAATTCCTCGCGCTGACTGGCGCACGGCTCGATGGGGCAGAGGCACTGTGGACCGGTCTTGCGACCCATTACGTGCCCAGCGAAATGCTGGATGATATTAAGGCTCGCATCATTGAGCATCCCGGGCGGATCGCGGGCATATTGTCCGAACCCGTCGGGACCGCACCGCCAGCCCGGATCGAGGGCAATGCTCTCAAAATCGCAAAGCACTTCGCCTCGGATCGCTATGAAGACATCCTTTCCAGCCTTGAAGCTGCCATCGAAGAAGGTGACGAATGGGCAGTAAAGGAACGCGACAGGCTGGGCACCAAAAGCCCGCAGACGTGCAAAGTGGCGCTGCGCCAACTGGCGACCAGCGCAGACCTACCCACTTTTGCCGACAATATGGCGATGGAATACCGGATCGCTTCGCGCGTGCTCACCCGTCCGGACTTTGCCGAAGGCGTACGCGCAGTGATCACTGACAAGACGAACGATCCCAAATGGGATCCAGCCACTCCGCAAGAGGTAGGCGATGATCTGATCGATAGCATCTTTGCCCCCCTACCCGAAAACGAGGAATGGAAGCCCTTATGAGTTACGAAGCCATCACCGTCGAAACCAACGCACAGGAAGCCAAGGGCGTCACCTTGATGACGATCAACCGTCCCAAGGCGCTGAACGCTTTGAACTCGGTCGTGCTTGAAGAGCTCATCCAAGCCTTCGCCGCGTACCAAGCGGATGACAGTCAGCTGTGCGCGGTTCTGACAGGCTCTGGCGAGAAGGCCTTTGCTGCTGGCGCAGACATCAAAGAAATGTCGGACAAGGCCGCCGCGGATTTCTACCTCGACGACTTCTTCTCGCCATGGACGAGTGAGATTGTAAAGAAGACCCGCAAGCCTTGGATCGCAGCTGTAAACGGTTTTGCGCTCGGCGGCGGGTGTGAGCTGGCGATGATGGCGGATTTTATCATCGCGTCCGACAATGCCAGATTCGGCCAACCGGAAATAAAACTCGGCGTGGCCCCCGGCATGGGTGGATCGCAGCGGCTCACCCGCGCGATTGGTAAGAGCAAATCGATGGAAATGTGTCTGACGGGCCGGATGATGGGTGCTGAGGAAGCCGAAAGAGCAAATCTGATTGTGCGGGTCGTGCCGCAAGCGGACCTTATCGCTGAAGTGCTCAAGACTGCCAGCATCGTCGCAAGCATGCCCCCCATGGCGGCAATCGCGAACAAAGAAATGGTCAATTCTGCGTTTGAAATGACGCTGGATCAGGGCCTGATCGTGGAACGCCGGATATTCCAAATCCTCACCGCAAGCGAGGACAAGGCTGAGGGTATGGCCGCGTTTATTGAGAAGCGTGAGGGTAAGTGGACTGGGAGATAGTTCTAAAAGGCACGGGACTGCTGATATTCGGCCTGCTTTTTCTCTTCTTGGGATTGGAAGGTTGGCGGCAGCGGCGCGAAGAACGCATTAGCTTAATCGAAGCCGCTACCTTGAAGGAAACCAACGAAGACAAACCTCTGCCGTTCAATCGTTGGGATCAGATTATGGCCTATGTCCAACCGGTTCTAATGCTGATCTTTGGACCACTGATGATCGTTGGTGGGTTCGCAATTTTATCGATGCTCGGAGAATGACATGAAAATCGCCTTTATCGGTCTGGGCAATATGGGCGGCGGGATGGCTGCTAACCTTGTGAAAGCTGGCCATGATGTGCGCGCTTTCGACCTTAGCGAAGCCGCTTTGGCGGCTGCGAAGGACGTGGGCTGCACGACTTTCACCTCTGCTGGCGAGGCATGCGCTGACGCAGAAGCGGTTGTTTCGATGCTGCCCAATGGCGCGATCGTGAAATCGGTTTATGAAAGCGACGTCATCGGCACCGCACCTGCTGGCGCAGTTTTGATCGATTGTTCGACTATCGACGTTGCCACTGCGCGCGAAGTGATCGCTTCGGCTCAAGCAGCAGGGTATGACATGGTCGATGCGCCTGTTTCCGGCGGTATTGCTGCGGCCAATGGCGGGACGCTGACATTTATGGTTGGCGGCACTCCGGAAGCTTTCGGGCGCGCAGAAGTGATCCTAAACGCCATGGGCAAAGCCGTGATCCACGCAGGGGATGCGGGCAACGGACAGGCAGCGAAAATCTGCAACAACATGCTGCTCGCCGTGCAAATGATCGGGACGGCAGAGGCGTTTTCCATGGCGGACAAACTCGGTCTGGACGCGCAAACATTTTACGACATTTCCAGCGTATCGTCTGGCCAATGCTGGTCGATGACGAGCTATTGCCCGGTGCCCGGTGTCGGCCCGCAGAGCCCTTCGGATAGTGGTTATCAGGGCGGGTTTGCCTCAGCTCTGATGCTTAAAGATTTACGGCTCGCAATGGAGGCCGCAGGCACGGCGGGCGCGAACACTCCGCTGGGCAGGCACGCTCAAGAAATCTACGAGGAGTTTGCTAAAGAGAATGGCGGGCTCGATTTCTCAGGCATTATCAAGACGCTTTGATCTCAGCGATTACCTCCGCCAGCCAGTCGCGCGGGGCCTGTCGGCGGCCAATATCGGCAACAAATTCCTGCCCGCGCGCGACGCTTTGCAGCTTGCCGCCGGGCAGCCACCGTTCCGCCCGATCGTGATAGGATAGGCCGCCATGTTTAAGCCATGCCGGCCTGCGCCACAGGCTGGGCGGACCGCCCGGAATCGTAAGGCGCAGTGCGTTGCTGGCGCGTGCAGCCACTTGCCCCTCCCCGCGCCAGATCACATCATTCGATGCGTGCATGGCGATAGCGTGGGGGTGGTCCAGATCGATCAATTCTTGCGGCACACCTTCGCTTAGATGCATCATTTCCTCGACCCGCAAATAGCCAAAGATGCGGTGATGCGGCTCACCCGTGGCTTCCTCTGCAAATAGACCAAAGAACACGAAGACATCGCCTACGCCCACGCCCTGCCGCTCCAAATGGGTTTGCGCAGCGCCGCATTGGCCAAAGACGCAGGTCTTGGCATGGACGCCCGCTTCCAGAAACATCGGATCGTCGTGGCATAGATTATCGTCGCCGAGTCGGCCCCGGCTCGCTTTGGCCGCATATCCGCCCAATCCCCTGTCGCCAAAGGTCGTGCGTGATGCACCCTTACTGTCTGGGATCGGCAGACTGATTGGACGGCCATCGACAATTGGCGAAGGCCCACCGCCCGCGCTGCTGTCAAAACCTTTGCGTGAAAAGATGATGCGCATGCGCCCTCTGTGGCTTGCCGCAAATTGTTATACAAGATGCACCCTTCATTGCTTTGCGCGAAAGCCGATTGCCGCTAGAGCCGCGTTGCATGGCACATAGTACAAAAGTAACCGCGCTGATTATGGCAGGGAAACGCTCAGGTGTGTTGGACCCGCTCGCCGCTCGCGCAGGAGTTGCGCAAAAATGCGTGGTGCCCGTCCACGGCATTCCGATGATCGAACGCGCCGTGAAACATGTTGCAGCCTGCAAAGAGGTGAGTGCGATTAAGATCGTTGCACATGAGCCCGATGAAATCGCCTCCCTGCCAACCATCGCTGCGCTGATCGCAGAAGGTCGTCTGACCTTCGCAGAGGGCAAATTCAATCTGGTCGACAGCGTATTTTCAGGAGCTGAGGGAGCGGACTGGCCGATCCTCATCACCACAGCCGACAATTGCCTTGTTACACCGGAAGGTTATTCGGAATTCATCCGCAAATGCCTGGCGAATGAAGCAGGTGCCGCCGCAGGGCTCGCGCGGAAGGAAGATGTGATCGCTGCAGATCCTGTAGGGCAAAAGAAATTCTACCAATTCAAGGACGGCGATTTTTCAAACTGCAATATGTACTGGCTCGGCAGCGAACAGGCGCTCGGCGCGGCAGAAATCATGCGCCAGGGCGGACAGTTCGCAAAATTCCCAAGCCGGGTTATCAAAGCATTCGGGCTAATAAACCTGATCCGTTTCCGGTTTGGTAACTGGTCGAAAGAAAACCTGTTCGCAGAGATATCAAAACGCTTTGGCATCAAATTGATGGCAATCGAATTGTCGGATGGGCAATACGCCATCGATGTTGATAATGAACGGACTTTTGACGTGACCGAACGCATTTTGAAACGGCAAGAGAGTCAAGCAATTGCCGGATAACTGCATCGCTCAACGCACATGAAACGCTTGTTCTCCAATATTGCATGGCTGCTTGGTGGACGCGGATTCAACGCGGTGCTGAGCCTGGTCTATCTTTACCTCGCCACCAACACTCTTGGGCTTGAAAGCTTTGGCCATTTCGCGCTGATCGTAGCACTAGGTCAAGCGATCACGGGCCTAGCCAACTTTCAAACCTGGCAATTCATCATCCGATGGGGTGCAAACAGCGAAAACGATTGCAACGGTTCGGAGAATTTGAGCGAGGCAACCGGATTCGCCATGGCGCTTGATAGTCTATCGGTTGTGCTGGGAACGATAGTCGCTGCAGGAGTGGTGGCTACGGCGCAACGCTGGCTGCCACTGCCAACGGAACTGTTGTGGCTGACATTCGGTTATTGTGTGGTCTCGCTTCTTTCTATCCGTACAACGCCAACCGGCCTTTTAAGGCTGCGCTTCAAATATGCCACCGCCACCGCCGCCGAAGCTGTTCAGCCCGCTATTCGCGCGGTCGGTGCGATGCTAGCGGTCGCGTTCATGCCAAATGTTATGGGTTTTATCATCGCTTGGGCTGCTTCCGAAGTTGCCGTCGCATTGGCGCTATGGGCGGCCGCGCTTAGAATTGAACGGGTCGATTTCTCAGCCTTTAGTTTGCGCAGGATCCCCGCGAAACATGCCGACGCCTGGCGATTTGTTTGGTCGACCAATATGTCGGGCAGCCTCACGATTGCTGGCAAGCAAGTGATTATCTTGTTGGTCGGAACCTTCGGCGGCGCCGCACTTGCCGGTGGTTTCAGAGTGGCCGCACAGTTAGGCCAGGCGCTGGTTTCACTGGCGCAGACCATATCAAAGGCGATCTATCCTGAATTAGTCCACGCACAGGAAACTGCGCTGATCATGGCGCGGCGCATGGCAAATATCGCTGTGCTTGCAGGAGTCCTTGCGGTGTTAGTAGCGCTGTTTGGCGGACGTTGGGCACTCGCTGCGATTGCGCAGGATGATTTCAGCGCGTTTTATTGGGCAATGGTTATCCTTGCGATAGCAGGCGCGGTTGAACTGGTCGGAGCCAGTTTGGAATCGCTACTCGTTTCCGCAGGCCGCGCGGGCACGGCCTTTCTGGTTCGCGCTGTGCCGACATTACTGGCGCTGGTCATGCTTGAGGTGGCAATTGAATGGAACGGCGCAAAGGGTGCGGCGTTTGCTGTTCTGGGATCAAGTTCGCTTGCCGTCATCGGGTTCTACGTGACGATCCTTAATCTGAACGAGATTCGCATCACTGTTAAATCGGACGCTGCGAATACCGACAATGAGGAAGACGGGCTGGAAACACCCTCCGCCCCGCCATCCGTCACCTGATCATTCTGCGGCAGGTTCCCATTTAAGCTTAGGTTTGCGCGCGGCGGCTGTTTCATCCAGCCTGCGGCGCGGTGCATAATAGGGCGCCTGTTTCAGGCTCTCATCACCAGCCAGAGCACGTTCGGCAACAGAACGGAATGCGGTTATGAACTGGTCAATGCTCGCCTTGCTTTCGGTCTCTGTCGGCTCGACCAGCATGGCCCCATGCACCACCAGCGGGAAATACACCGTCATAGGGTGATAGCCTTCATCGATCAGACCCTTGGCCAGATCAATCGTAGATAGACCTCCGCCAAAATCCTTATCGCCAAACAACGCCTCATGCATGCATGGGCCGCTATCTGCGAAAGGCGCGTGAAGAATGTCTTCCAAGCTGCGCAATATGTAATTGGCGTTCAGCACTGCGTCTTCGGAGACTTGCTTCAATCCGTCCGCACCATGGCTGAGCATGTAAGTCAGCGCGCGGGTGAACATACCCATTTGACCGTGGAACGCCGTCATCCGGCCAAAGGCTTGACCTCGGCTCGTTTCACGCTGCTCCTCTTCGACCAGATCGAAACTGCCATCTTCGTGTCTGCGCACAAAGGGAAGCGGAGCAAAGGGCGCAAGCGCGTCTGAGAATACCACAGGGCCAGAACCCGGTCCGCCCCCGCCATGCGGAGTGGAGAAGGTCTTGTGCAAATTGATATGCATCGCATCGACACCAAGGTCGCCGGGACGCACCCGGCCTACGATGGCGTTGAAATTCGCGCCGTCACAATAGACGTAGCCACCCGCTTCATGGACAGCATCGGCAATCGTGCGGAAATCCCTTTCAAACAGACCACAAGTGTTGGGATTGGTGATCATCACTCCGGCTACATCCGGGCCCATCCGCGCCTTTAATGCTTCGACATCGACGCGTCCCTCTGGCGTCGCGGGGATATCCTCAACCTTATAGCCAGCAAATGCGGCAGTGGCCGGATTGGTGCCGTGCGCACTTTCTGGGACGAGCACCACTTCGCGCGGGTTCCCTCTTGCCGTGTGTGCCGCGCGGATCGCGAGGATGCCGCAAAGCTCCCCATGCGCGCCCGCTTTGGGGCTCATTGCGACAGATGGCATGCCCGTCAGCTTGCACAGCCAATTGCCTAACTCATGAATAACCTCAAGCGCGCCCTGCACCGTGCTTTGCGGGGCGAGCGGGTGAATATCGGCAAAGCCGGGCATCCGCGCGACCTTTTCATTCAGGCGCGGATTGTGCTTCATCGTACAACTGCCAAGCGGGAAGAAACCGAGGTCGATCCCATAATTCTGACGGCTGAGGCGGGTGTAATGGCGAATAGCCTCAGGTTCAGTCAGCCCGACCAAGCCGGCAGGTTCTGTTCGTTCCAATCCGGCGAGGCGATTGGGCGCTGCCGGATCAACTTCGGGCAGATCGACGCCGGTTGTTTCGGCATGACCGATCTCAAACAGGAGCGGTTCTTCGAGCATCAATGCGCGGTTCCCAGTGGTCGTCGTTGGGCCATTATGCATGCCCTCTTGCGCCGGTTCCATTTGCGGCTTCCAACCTGACTTGTTCGGAGCGCTCATTGTGCAGCCTCCTTTACCAAAGCTTCCAGCTCGATTGCCAATGTCTCAATATCTTCCGCAGTGGTCGTCTCTGTCACCGCGACCAGCAACGCCTGTTCCAGCGCCTCGATCCCGGGATAAAGCCTGCCAAGCGACACCCCGCCTAGCACGCCGCGATCCGCCAGTTCCCGCACGATGTCGCGCGCAGGCTTTCCGTCCAGCATCAGAGTGAATTCATTGAAAAAGGCGCGGTTGAGCAGTGACACGCCAGGTACGTTTGCCAGCCGATCCGCCGCAATGCAGGCAAGCCGATGGTTTTCCGCTGCTAATTCGCGCAGGCCTTTCTCACCTAGCAGCGTCATATGCACACTGAATGCGAGCGCACAGAGCCCGGAATTGGTGCAGATGTTCGACGTCGCTTTTTCTCGGCGGATATGCTGTTCGCGCGTGGATAAAGTCAGCACGAAACCGCGCTTCCCTTCCGCATCCGTCGTTTCTCCGCAAAGTCGGCCTGGCATCTGGCGTACATGTTTGGGATTGCGCACGGCGAATAGACCCAGATATGGCCCGCCAAACTGCAAACCTACGCCGATGGATTGCCCTTCCCCAACGACAATATCCGCACCCATTTGACCCGGCGATTTGATCGCGCCCAAAGCCACCGGCTCTGTGTTGACCACAACCAGTAAAGCGCCCTTTGCATGGGCAGCATCGGCAATGGCCGACAGGTCAGTAATCCGCCCCAATATGTCGGGATATTGCACAACCACGCAGGCCGTATCATCATCAATACGGGCGGTCAGACCTTCTAGGTCTGGCTCTGTCTGGATCGAAGGCTGCGCATCGGCAATCGTGTCGCCGGTAAACTGCGCCATGGTCTTCACGACTTGGCTGTAATGTGGGTGCAGCGCGCCAGAAAGCACCGCACGTTTCCGCTTCGTTAACCGGCCCGCCATCGCCACCGCTTCCCAACACGCAGTCGATCCGTCGTAGAGCGAGGCATTGGCCACAGCGCAACCATAGAGGTTCGCGACCTGAGTCTGAAACTCAAACAGCATTTGCAACGTGCCCTGGGCGATCTCAGGCTGATACGGCGTGTAGGCAGTCAGGAATTCGCCGCGCTGGATTACCGTATCTACGCTGGCCGGGATATGGTGGCGATACGCCCCTGCTCCGATGAAGAATGGTGCATCGCCTGCGGCAAGATTTTTCGTGGCGCGCGCTTGCATATGCCGCTCAACCGCCATTTCGCTGGCGCGCATCGGAAGATCGCGGATCGGCCCATCGAGTTGCGCAAGGGCAGGAACATCGACGAACAGATCATCGACGGACGCCGCCCCGATACGCTCCAGCATATCGGTACGATCAGTATCGGTGAGGGGAAGGTAACGCATAGTTCAGGTCTTTCTTGCTCCCCGCCAAAACGGAGGCTCAGCCAAGATCAAAGATTATCGACGAACGCTTTGTAGGCTTTGTCGTCCATCAGCCCTTCGAGCTCGTCGCGGTCTGAAAGGGTCATGCGGAAGAACCAGCCTTCTTCATCGGCTGAGGAGTTGACCAAAGCGGGTTCGTCTTCGAGTGCACTGTTCGCTTCGGTCACTTCGCCAGTGATTGGGGAATAGACATCACTTGCTGCTTTGACGCTTTCGACAACAGCTGCATCGCCGCCTTTGTCGAGTATCGCGCCGACATCAGGCAGTTCAACAAAGACGATATCGCCCAGCTGCTCCTGCGCGTAATCGGTGATCCCGACTGTGGCGGTCTCGCCTTCGACGTCGATCCATTCATGTTCATCAGTAAAGTAACGCGGCATAAGTTTAGCTCCCTCGAAAGTAGCGATGCGGGACAAAAGGCATGGGTGAAACGGTGGCAGACAGACGCTTATTTCGAACCTCACATTCAAGCGCGGTCCCATCTGCTGTGTGTGTGATATCGACATAGGCCATGGCGATCGGTTGGCCGAGTGTGGGCGAAAAACCGCCGCTGGTCACAGTGCCGACTTTGGTGTCGCCGGCATAGACACCGGCGCCTTCGCGCGCGGGCATCCGCCCATCCAGCAACAAGCCAACGCGGCGTTGCTTAGGGCCATTGGCGAGGATCGCGGCGACAGGTTCATGGCCCATCCAACCGCCGGATTCGCGGCGTTTCTTAGTCAGAGCAAAAGTGAGATCGGCGCTAACCGGATCGGTCCCATCGGTCATATCGTGCCCGTATAGCGGCAGACCAGCTTCGAGACGCAAACTGTCACGAGCGCCCAATCCAGCCGGGTTCACTCGGTCATCCTCGGTCAACGCATTAGCAAGCTTTTCAGCATGCTTTCCGGGCACTGCGATCTCAAAACCGTCTTCACCAGTATAGCCAGCGCGCGAAATCCAGAGCGGGACGCCTTCCCAATCGGCAAAGCAGGCCTTCATGAAAGTCAGCTCACTCGCAACTGGCACCAGCGCGCCCAATACGTCTGCCGCTTTCGGCCCCTGTAAAGCCAACAGCGCATTGTCGGCGTAATGGGTGAGCGTCACTGCATCAGGAAGGTGTTCGCGCAGATGAGCAATATCGTCCCACTTGCATGCGCCATTTACAACCAGACCATATTGCTGACCGGTATTGGTCACCATCAAATCATCCAGAATGCCGCCCTCTTCATTGAGCAACAACGAATAACGCATTCGCCCCTCTTTCAACGAAGTGATGCCGCCGGGCAGCAGGGCCTCAAGCGCTTCTCCCGCCTGATCACCGCTCACACCGAGTTGTCCCATATGGGAAACATCGAACAGACTGGCACTTTCTCGTGTCCAATTGTGTTCAGCGACAATCCCGCCGTGTTCGCCGGCATATTGGATCGGCATTTCATACCCGGCAAAGGGCACCATGCGTGCGCCGTTTTCCCGGTGCCATGCATCAAGCGGCAGCGGATCCAGCGCTATCTCTTCAACAAGTGGTTCTTCGCTCAAATTCTTGATCCCCGAACAGGCATTGCAACGCTCCGAAATGAAGCGTCGTTCCTGCCCCCTCTGTCGGGTAAACCTGAGAGCTTAGCCAAGCGTCAATTGCGACGTGCAGCTTTCCCCTTCGGTGGCAATCGCACAAACACGCGATCACGCTTTCCAGAGTACCTATGCCTATTTGCGGTCCATTTGCCTGAGAGTTTCCGGGGCGGTTGCTCCTTCGGCGCCGAACCTGGCTTTTAAGGCCAGGCCAATCTCTCCCGCGAAAGACGCCAGAATCACTCCTAGCAGGCGTATTCTGTGTTGCGGATGCGAAATGGCGCGTCAATCGCGTGTGCGGTGATCAGGAAAATAATTGTGCGCAACGTGGAAAACAGACCCGCAAACGGCTCTGATTCGGGATAATTTTTACGAGCAATCGCCCGCTGTTAGAGTGTAGTGCGCACCGCTTCCTTCAGTAACTTCAACCGTTGCACACCATGTGTCGCTAACATTAGTGATGAGCCGGGAGAGGACCTGCCGATTGCCCGCTGGGATGCTGGTGTTCCCGTGATGGTGGGCATTCGAGTTACCGACAAGTTCAACCGAATATTCGACTTGCTGAGCAATTCGTGAGTTTGCGATCAGCTCAATCTCAACCTTGTCGCCATTTTCCGAGACGTTGAGCGACAATGCACGCCCAGATTCTTCGCCGCCACTCGCTCCAGCTGCCCCAGACGCTCCGCCCATTGCGATGGCAAAAGCGGGTGTGATGAATGCGAGTCGCTTCAGGAGATTGCGCATAGTCATTTGTTCCTAGTTTCCACCAAGTTGCTGAATTATCGCGGCAACAACCGCTTGTGTCTCTTGCGACAATTCACTGGCATTATCGCTTTCGGCTGAGGTTGCCTGCGCGTCACTTAGCGTCGTATTGCCAAGCGCAACTGATGCGATCGCTTGGTTTGAAAAATCGTTGGAATTGGCTGCATTGCCTGCCAACCGAGAAATTGCCGCCTCAAGCGTCGCAAGCCGGGAACTGTCTAGACCGCCACCCAACAGACTGTCTTCTGCCAACCCACGGTCGGAATTCTGCGCAAATTCTGCTGAACGAGTTTCCAAGCGAGTCGCACACAATTCTTGGAGAGCGGGAATGTCAGTGCTTCGATCGCAAATATCGGTGCCTTCAACGGCCTCGATCAAAACTTGGCGCTCGACGTCAGATAGCTGCGCAAGCGCGCTGCTTGAACTGCCTACAGAAACCTGATCCAAATCTTGCCGGCCTTGGCCGTCGTGAGAAACTTGCGTGACGCTATCGGTAGCTTGCTGTTCGCGTGGGAGCTGTTCCTGCTGCGCGCTGCGCGCGCGCGCGATCGCAACGCTTTCCGGGGTGATTGTGTCTGGGAAATACACTTTGGAGGATGCATCTGCGCGCGGCGGAGTAACGGGTGCCTCTGGCGCAGTTATCCGCGCGTCAGCCTCAATCGGGGGGGCCTGAACGACAAATACCGATTCATCGCGGGGCACATCATACTGGTTTTCCTGAGCCAGCGCGCCAGCTGGCACTGCGATCATCAAGTTCGCCACAGCTGTCCGGCCAGCGATCAGGCGCAGCGCGGCAGTCAGTTGGAACCGCCTGTATTGGGAATGGTGCCTGGGTTGGTTTGCGTGATCTGCATCGCCGCACCGCCGGTTTGAGTAATCCGAAGATCGGCAAGGCCAGTGCCATCCTGAACCCATTCAAGCCGGTTACCAGAATCGAGCTGAGTTGCTGTCATCTCATTGGCGTCACCATTTTGGATAAGACGCGCCTGGTTGTCTGATCCATCCTGAACCAGCGTCAGCGTATTTCCTGTCCCTGTCTGCACGACTTCCGCAGCCGAACCTATCGCTCCGTTATCACGTTGAAAGAGTAGCGCTGAATTGCTGATGCCATCCTGGGTGAGGATCGCGATCGTTTGACCTTCACCTCGTTGAGCGATGCCCGCAGTATTGTCAGTGCCAGATTGATCGACAAGCGCGATATGTACGCCGCCTTCAGCCTGATTGAGATCAGCAGAATTGTCTGAGCCATCCTGCCGTACTTCGGCGGTCTGTCCATCGGTCGTTTGAACCAAATCAACCTGGTTACCAGTCCCAATCTGCTCGACAAAGGCGTTTTCTGATCCGGTCGCTGGCGTATCAATTGGAGCGAAGGTTCCCTGAGCTGAAAGTGGCGCGGCGAACGTAGCCACTGCCAAAGCGGAAGCCGCCAATGTGCGCACGAACTTGATCAGGCGAAGGGTCATCACTTGCATACTCGCTCTATACTCCAAAATGGTGGGCGAAGCGAGCCATCTGGCACGCTCCGCCCTGGCAGTGTTCGTCGGTTGCCAATTAAGGCGCTGGCGGCGTGCCCTGCGTTACGGAGGTGTTGTTCCCAGAACCGTCTTGGAACACGTTCGATGTGCTGCCATCGAATTGAGAGACATTGGCTTGATTTATCGAACCTTCTTGATCGATCAGACTGATATTGCCTGTCCCATCTTGAAGAACGTTGGCGATGTTATCACCGCCGATATCAACAGCATTCTGGAAGATGCCGCTCTCATTGTTGGAGCCGTTCTGGCTTACATCTGCAATGTTGCCATCGGCGCCAACACCGGCACCGCCGACAAAGCCTTGGTCGATGGAGCTGCTATTGCCATCTCCACCGCCCTGAACAACATCGGCATCACTGCCATCGCTGTTCTGGAACACCACTGAGATGCCGTTCGTGCCCGTCTGCATCACATTGGCATCGCCGCCGTCACCGCCAAAGTCGCCCTGAGCAATGGTGCTTTGATTACCGCTGCTAATTTGGCTGACAAAGGCGATTTGCGCGTCGCCGCCTTGAAGGATCAATGATTCAAGATCGTCACCATCTTGCTCTGATGTTGCGCTGGCATTCGATGCACCCACAATGTCACCGCCAAAAGTGGTGGTGTCGCCCTGAATGATAGCGGAGAAACTGCCGCTGCCGCCGCTTTGTGTGATAGTTGCGACATTCGCAGTGTCAGGCGCGCCGTCTACGGCATCGCCAGTTTGGACAATGGCTGCTTCGGCGAGATTGGTCAGCCCGCTTTGCGAAATCGTAGCAGTATCGCCGCGCGCCTGATCAATCTGCTCAACCGATGCAAGGCCGTTTGTACCGTCTTGCGTTACAGTGGCGAAATTGTTGCCGTCATTGGCACCAGCATTGCGGCCATCTTGGAAAATGGAGGAGCCGTTGGACGAGCCGGTTTGGGTGACGGTCGCGGTCTGACCAGTGCCGCCCGAATCATCCTGACTTATGAACGAGTCATTTTCTGTGCCTGACTGATTGAGCGTCGCAAGGTTGCTGCGGCCTTCTTGGAAGACCTCCGAGATGCCGTCATCGCCCGTTTGCATGACATTGGCTGTCTGCTGACGGCCTTCCTGCATGACGGTCGAAGTGCTGCCGGTGCCTGTTTGAAGGACAATTGCGTTTTGTTGGCGGTTCGACTGACTCACGTCTGAATTGTTGTCTGCACCGCTTTGCGTGACAGTTGCGGTTAGATCACCGTCATTGGAGCCCACTCCGACATCCATTTGCGTGATGAGTGATGAGTGACCGTCGCCCGTCTGATTAACGGTTGCCGTTGCATTGTCTGCATCATCATTGTTCAAAACCTGCGCAATGTCCGATGCGCTGTCGCCGGCCTGGTTTACAACTGCCACAAGACCCGTGTTGTTCGCACCGGCTCCGGTCTGATTTACGATCGAGTCGCCACCGCCAGTTTGCGTCACAGTAGCGGTAAAGCCCTGTGCTCCTGCTCCAGAGGCATCCTGGGCGATATTCGAAATATTGTCATCAACGCCTTGGTCAACAATCGCCGTAAGGGTAGAGCCATCTTGATCGACATCGGAAACATTGCCCGTACCAGTCTGATTGACATCGACTGAGAGCGTATCACCGTTTTGGTCCAGAACACTGCAATTGCCAGTCGTGCTTACACAATCAGCGGGAACGGTTGCTTGACCGAAAACCGGCGCTGCTGCTGCCATCGCCAATATTGATGCGCCTGCAAAAATGGTCTTTTTCATATTCTCTACCCTTCTAGTCTTTTGCCCTTAGGCCATTCATTTCTTACGGGGGATTGGCCCTAATTGGGAAATGCCGGACGGACCCCCCGCCCGCCCGGCACTATTCATATTCGCTTTATGGTGCAGGCGGTGTGCCCTGAGCAACGTTTGCGACGTTGCCGGTTCCGCTCTGATTCACAGTCGATGTGTGACCGTCGCCATTCTGAACGACGTCAGCCATGTTGCCGCTGTCTTCCTGCGTGATGAAGCTGATGTTGCCGTTTCCGGTCTGCTCATTATTGGCGAGGTTGGTGCCGCCAGCTGTCAAAGCGTTCTGCTCAATCTCACTGAAGTTGCCATCACCGTCCTGCAGGATGGATGCGGCATTGGTGTCACCGCCAGCAAATAAGCCCTGATCGACAACCGCTTGGTTGCCATCGCCGCTCAGCTGAAGGACGAAAGCGTCATTCAGACTGCTATTCTGCGACACGTCAACAACGCCGTTATCGCCAAGCTGTTGGACAAACGCATTGCTGCTGCCGTCGCTAAACGCGCCTTGAGCCACTTGCGCAAAATTGCCGCTGCTAGGGCCGAACTGATCGATTAATGACGTTTGATCCCCACCGCCTTGCACGGAGAGAGCGAAATTGTCATCACCTTCCTGTCGGATGATCGAGTTTGCATTGAAAGCCCCAGACAATGTCCCGCCAACAGCGGATGTATCGCCTTGAATGATCACGGCGCCATTGTTGATGCCGCCGCCGCCGCCCTGTGCGGTTTCGGCGAAACTGCCGGTCGTGTCAGTTTGGGTGATCTCGGATGAACTGCCAATGGCTGAAGCTTGGGAAGCATTGGCGGTGTTGCCGTCAGAAGTGCCGTCCTGCAAGATGTCGATGAATGAGCCGGTCGCGCCCGCAGTCTGAAGAGCGTTGGCAGTGTTCGAACCCGTCGCGGTCTGATCAATATCGACTTCATTGCCGGTTGTGCCAGTGCTTGTTTGCTCAACATCTGCAACATTGTTGTCACCAACCTGATTAATATCAGAAACGTTCGAGTTTTCCTGAACGACGCCGGCATCATTGCCATTGCCGTCTTGCGTGACGGTCGATGTGCTTTGCGCAAAAGCTGGGCCAGCCATTGTGAGAGCCAGCAGTGAAGCTCCTGTAAGGATCATCTTTTTCATGGTCTTGTTCCTCTTTAGTTTAGTTCAATTTCAATTTTGCGAGAGCGTGCTTCGCTCCATTTTCGTTGTTGCAGACACGCGGCCTGCATTAACTGGTCATCACGGTGTATTCTGGGTCACCGTGATGGAATTGCTCGTGCCGATTTGCGAAACAGTCGATCCATCGCCAATTCCGCCTTGCGTGACAGAGGCAGCGTTCAATGTGCCGTCCTGAGTGATGGATGAATCGGCACCCGAACTGCCAAGCAGTTGGCTAAGCGTCGCGGAGTTCTGATCACCTGTTTGCGACACAGCTGAAATGCCATCGTCGCCCGTTTGAGTAACAGTGGCGGTGTTGCTCAACTCGCCATCGCCAGCGCCGACTTGAATGACATCAGACATGTTGCCATCGCCAATTTGAGTGATGAACGCCATTCCGCCAAGGCTTCGCGCGCTCTGGTCACCGGTCGAGGTGTTTCCACTGCCTGACTGCACAACCGTGTAAACGTTGTTCTCACCGGGCTGATTCACAGAAGCGAAGTTGTTATCGCCGCCCTGAGTGATGTTCGCGGTGTTGTCCTCATTGCCTGTCCCACTGAGCCCGACGCCTTGGGCTTCAACCCGTGCTTCGTTTTCGTTGCCGGTCTGCAAGATATTGACGAGGTTGCGTTCATTGATTTGGACAGCAGCAGCAATGTTGAGATTGCCCTGCTGGTCGACAAACACTTCATTGTCGTCGTCCAATGGACCTACGCCATTAAAACCCTGCTGGACATCAGACATGTTACCGTCACCGCTTTGCGTGATCGTGGCTTCTTGATTGTCAGAGACGTTACCTTGGAGAAGGTTTGACGTATTCCCAACACCCGACTGGGTGATGAAAGCGTCGCTGTTCGACGCGCGCTGCGTTACTGTCGATGTGTTGTCGGCATTGGTCTGAAGCACAACGGCATTGGTGTTGTTGTCATCAGCCTGCGTGATCGTGCTGGCATGACCCTCACCAATCTGGTCGAGATCAATCGTTCCATCTTCGTCAGATTGCGCGATGATCGACGAGTTGTTATCGCCATTCTGGAATACATTAGCGTCGTTGTCTTCGTCCGATTGGCTGACTGTCGATGAATTACCAAGGCCGTTCTGGACCAAAGTCACAGTCTGATCGAGACCGCTCTGCGTTACCGCAGAATCATTGGCGTCACCGACTTGGTTCGAAATAACGCTCTGAGTGTCGCCCGCTTGATTAATGTCGCTGGTGTTGGTTGGGAGATCTGGTGACAGCAAGTCAAATCCGTCTTGCGTTACAGAAACCGTACTGTCGTTCGCGCTTTGAACAACAATCGAGTCATTAAAGCCGACTGGGCCATTCTGAGTGACGGCCACAACGCCATTTGTGCCCGACTGATCAACATCCGAAACGTTGCCCTCGGCGACTTGTGTAACAGTTACCGCTCCGTCTGTGCCTGACTGGGTGACGGTACTTTCATTGCTTTGAGCGAGCGCAGGAGCTGCCGCTGCAAGCGCTAATGTCGAAGCGGCCAGATATACGTAGTTCTTCATAATTGCCTCACCTAGTTAAGCAGGCGATGACCACAGACTGCCACGACGCGTCTAGACGTCGGGCTATGAGGTTATCGCCGTCAATTCCCCTGCACGCATTGGAGTTGCACCTCCTTTGCGTGCTATTTTTTGCGACCCGCGATGTGTGCCCGTCTTATTTTTCGGTGCACACCCTCTACTTAAACACTCAAATTGATCCGTTCAGGAACCCTCGTCTTCGCCATCTTCACGCTCTACCACCGTAAGGGCGGTCAATGAACCCGCACGGCGCACTGCTTCTTGAACGTCACGGGCATCGTAAATGCCATCTCGCTCCGCCCGATAGGTGGACATGAGAGCTTCTGTCGATTCCATATCAGCAAACCGCCAAAGGCCAAGATCGACCCCTTCTAGGACCAGTCCATAAACCGCCTTCTCAATTGCCTGCTGCAGAGCAACTTGATCAGGCTCATTGGAGGTGATGCCCCATTCAGCCTCAAGCAGTTCGCGAAATGCAACAAATCGATATGCGCTGGCACCAATCGATTGGCTAGCAATAGTCTTCGACGCCTGAACGTTCGTTAGAACCTCACCTGTCCGAACTGAAACAGCCCGCAAATAAACTGTAACAGTGTCCTGACGATATTCTGTGCGCGCGCCAATTCCCAAAAATGCCGCACCTGCACCGCCGGTCACTGTATTGGTGTCATATCCAACAATGCCGCCTTCAAGCAACACGCCAGCAAATAACAACGCAGGAAGCGCGTTCGGATCGATCTCTTCTTCACCAAGATAACGCCGGCGCATCTCACCGATGATCTGACGTTCCTTCAATAGGTTATCAAGCCGCTCGCGTTCAACCACGGTGAACCATTGACGGTTACCCGCATCTTGCAGCGCCTTGGCCAGGATTGACCCCGCCCCCTGCGTCACAGCGCGCGAAAGTGTCTGACCCGTATTGGTTGGACGAAACTGTCCGGTTTGGTCACTAAAGCCATAAACCGCGATCGCCACCTGTCGCTGCGGACCCGGCAATTGGTGCAACAGGCTCTGTGTCTGAGTTTGCTCTGGGAAATATGCAAGGCTGGTCTCTTCAGGCAGCGTGGCACGCCCATCCTGGCCCAGACTCATACACCCACCCAACCCCAGGGCGAGCGCAGCAACAAATCCGATTCTTACGAAAATCTGCATCAATTCACATCGATAAAGAGAGGGATGACAATACGAGTTTCTTCGCCCGTATCATCATTTCTGATGGTCAGAGTGACCTCATCAAGCGAGCGGAAAAATTCGATGGTCTGGCCACCAAAGCTGATCACGCCCTGTTCCTGCGGGTTTTCACCAAATATCGCATCGACGACTTGCGATGACAGTGCTGAAAGCAGGCGCGATTCAAGTTGACGAGCAAAAATACTCGACTGATTGCTATTCGCAGAAGAATTGGGGTCCGTGGTATCGTTCTGCGCACTAGCAGTGCCAAGAATGTGATTGGAATTGAACGGATTGCCGCCAAATGTTGGGCTGATTGGCTGATGAACCAGATCTTGCGCAAGGGCCGGACTGGCCGTTGCACCCAACCCCAGCGCCAAAGCAACCGCAATAAAGCGTGTCATTGAATTCCCCTCCTGCCCAATTGGGCAGCCCTACCCATTCTTAACGAATTCCCGAATGATGTTAACAAATCAAATCGGTCGATTCGAAAGACTTCATACCACCAATTGATCGATTGACCAGCAAATCCCGGACTTTCCCAGCTGAAATCACGCCAATTTGTCGGATCCATCCAATTGCGAACGATTTCTTCCTTAACAAATTTGGTTAATGTCAATCTACGTAGTCCTGCCTGCAGAATAGAGGCGCAAAACGACAGCTTAACGCACCCTAGCGTAAGGCCCCCCGCTAGAGGTTTGGCCGCAACCAACGTTCCGCGACGGCCAAATCGACCCCGCGGCGAGCCGCATAATCTTCCAGTTGATCACGACCAATTTTTGCCACACCGAAATATTGCGATTCCGGGTGTCCAAAATAGAAGCCGCTCACCGCAGCCGTGGGCCACATAGCAAAGCTCTCGGTCAGACTTAGGCCAGTATTCACTTCTGCATCCAGCAATTCAAACAAAGTCGGCTTTAACGAGTGATCTGGACACGCTGGATATCCGGGCGCGGGCCGAATTCCGCGGTATTGCTCTTTGATCAACGCTTTGTTTGTAAGCTGTTCGCCAGGCGCATATCCCCATAGATCGGTTCTTACATGTTTGTGCAACCGCTCTGCAAATGCTTCGGCAAACCGGTCGGCCAAGGCTTTAAGCAGGATGTCGGAATAATCGTCCTTGTCCGCCTGAAAGCGTTCTGAGTGAGAATCGATCCCGTGAATACCAACCGCAAATCCACCAATCCAATCGCCATCGGGGTCAATGAAGTCGGCAAGGCACATATTGGCCCGGTCACGCGACTTCTTGATCTGCTGGCGCAAGAATGGAAGCCGGACGTGCTCTTCGCGATTAACCCGGTGGATTGTCACATCATCGCCGTCGCGCGCGCAAGGCCACAGCCCGCATACGCCGCGCGCTGTCAGCCATTTCTCGCTGATGATCTGGTTCAGCATCGCATCAGCATCTGCCTTTAGACTGCGCGCGCTTTCTCCGACCACCTCGTCATCTAGGATTGAAGGGTAATTGCCATGCAATTCCCATGCTCTGAAAAACGGTGTCCAATCGATATATTCGCGCAGTTCTTCGAGCGACCAATCGTCGAAAACATGAACTCCCGGTTCAAGCGGCGGAGCAGGTTTGTCGGAAAGATAAGCGTCGTAATAATTCGCACGCGCCTCCTCAATCGTCATCAGCTGTTTTTCGGTTTTGCCTGCTCGAGCATCTCGAACATGCGTGTATTCGTCTGCCACTTCACCAACAAAGCCATCGCGCTGGGTGTCGGAAAGTAATTTTGAAGCGACGCCGACCGCACGGCTCGCATCAAGCACATGAATCACAGGACCTTTGTATTTTGGATCGATCCGTAGTGCAGTGTGGACCTTACTAGTGGTTGCCCCGCCGATCAGCAGCGGCATTGTCATGCCGGACAGCTGCATTTCTTCAGCCACGGTCACCATTTCATCCAGCGAAGGCGTAATCAGGCCGGATAGGCCAATCATATCTGCTTTGTTATCATTGGCCGATTTCAGGATGTCCTGCCACGGCACCATTACGCCCATATCGACCACGTCATAGCCATTGCATTGCAAGACCACGCCAACGATATTTTTGCCAATGTCGTGAACGTCGCCCTTCACTGTGGCCATAATGATCTTACCCTTAGCCTTGCGTTGAGATTCGGGCAGCAAGTCCTTTTCTGCCTCGATAAAGGGGATCAGATGCGCGACGGCTTTCTTCATAACGCGCGCGGATTTCACCACTTGTGGCAGGAACATTTTGCCCGATCCAAACAAGTCGCCAACGACATTCATACCGTCCATCAGCGGCCCTTCGATCACCTCAATGGGGCGCCCTCCTGACACCTCGAGAGCCGCACGCGCTTCTTCGGTATCGGCGACAACATGCGCATCGATCCCTTTGACAAGCGCATGCTCAAGCCGCCGCGTAACTTCCCAGCCGCGCCATTCTTCGGCGGCTTTTTCGTCAGCGACCGACCTACCCTTATAGCTTTCAGCCAAATCAATCAGCCGCTCGGTCGCGCCTTCACGGCGCATCAGAATCACATCTTCGCATGCTTCGCGCAGCTTTGGTTCAATCGTATCGTAAACGTCGAGCTGCCCGGCATTGACGATCGCCATGTCGAGACCCGCAGGGATCGCATGATACAGGAACACCGAATGCATCGCGCGGCGAACGGTTTCATTGCCGCGAAAACTGAAAGAGAGGTTGGACAGCCCGCCGCTTGTCTTGACATGCGGGCACTGCGCTTTGATTTCCTCCACCGCTTCTAGGAAGTCGAGCCCATAACGATCGTGCTCTTCGATTCCTGTCGCCACGGCGAAGACGTTGGGGTCGAAGATGATATCTTCGGGCGGAAATCCTTCTGCGACCAGTAGATCATAGGCGCGTTTGCAAATCTCGATCTTGCGCTGTTTCGTGTCCGCCTGACCAACCTCGTCAAACGCCATGACAACCACGGCTGCGCCATAGGCCATGCATTTGCGGGCATGCTCCAGGAAAGGCTCCTCACCTTCCTTCATGCTGATCGAGTTGACGATAGGCTTACCCGAAACGCATTTTAGGCCTGCTTCGATCACGTCCCATTTGGAACTGTCGATCATCACCGGCACCCGCGCAATGTCGGGTTCGGCAGCAATCAATTTGAGGAAAGTCGTCATCGCCGCTTCGGCGTCGAGCAAGCCTTCGTCCATATTGACGTCGATCACTTGCGCGCCGTTTTCGACCTGCTGACGAGCGACTTCGACCGCAGTGGTATAATCGTCCGCCATGATGAGCTTTTTGAACCGGGCGGAACCGGTGACATTGGTGCGCTCACCGATGTTAATGAATTGTGCGCCCGTTCGCTTAGACGAAGTTTGTTCGGTCATAATCAAGCAGCCACCACAAAAGCTTCAAGGCCAGAAAGCCGCATCGCGGTTTCTGGTTTGGGAATAACACGCGGTGCGCAATCGACGACAGCATCTGCAATCGCTTTGATATGTTCAGGGCTAGAACCGCAGCATCCGCCCAGAATGTTGACCTGGCCGTTATCCGCCCATTGCTGGACCAGTCCGGCAGTTGTTTTGGGCATTTCATCATATTCGCCCAATTCATTGGGCAGGCCCGCATTAGGATAAACCATCAAAAGGGTGTCAGCGATCCCGGACAGCACCTGCACATGCGGACGCAATTGGTCCGCGCCAAAGCTGCAATTGAGGCCAATCGTCACTGGTTTTGCATGCCGTACTGCGTACCAGAAAGCCTCGACCGTGTGACCGGACAAATTACGGCCCGACAAATCGGTGAGCGTCATCGACATCATCACAGGAACTTCGCGGCCGATCTCTTTTTCAAGCTGATTGACTGCCATCGTGCCGGCTTTGGCGTTGAGCGTGTCGAACACGGTTTCAATCAATATGAAATCCACCCCGCCTTCAACCAAGGCAGCAGCTTGTTCTTTATAGACCGCGACCAGTTCATCAAAACTGATTTCGCGGTAGCCGGGATCTTCGACATCAGGGCTGAGCGATAGGGTTTTATTCGTCGGTCCGATGGCGCCTGCAATAAATCGCAACTTTCCGTCCCTGGCAGTGTATTCTTCGGCCAGTTTACGGGCGATCTTGCCGCTCGCAATATTGATCGCGGCGACCTGATCCTCTGCCGCATAATCAGCTTGACTGATACGATTGGCAGAGAATGTGTTGGTCGAAATGACATCCGACCCGGCGTCTAGATAGCTTCGCGTAATATCCGCGATGATATCAGGACGAGTCAGGGCAAGGATATCGTTATTGCCCTTTTGATCCGCCTTCAGACCCAAATCGCCAGCATAATCTTCTTCGGTCAGTTTGCGATTCTGGATTTGCGTCCCGAATGCGCCATCAAAGATCAAGACACGCTCTTTGGCAGCTGCCTGCAAGGCTTCGCGCGGGCTCATCCTGCACCGCCTAAATGAGCTGCCTTGGGACGTTTACCAAGCATGTGGCAGATTGCATAGGCGAGCTCGGGCCGGTTCAACGTGTAGAAATGCAAATCGCGCACTCCGCCAGCATAGAGCCTGCGGCACAATTCAGCAGCCACCGTCGCCGCGACAAGCTGACGCGCGGCTGGTTTTTCATCGAGTCCGTCGAACAATCCGATCATCCATTCGGGAATTTGCGCCCCGCAAAGGCCAGCAAATTTGCGCGCTTGCGCAACATTGGTGACCGGCAGGATGCCCGGCAGGACCGGCTGCTCAATCCCATTTGCCATCAGCTGATCGCGAAAGCGGAAAAACGTGTCGGCTGAGAAGAAAAACTGGCTGATCGCGCGGGTCGCCCCGGCATCCAGTTTGCGTTTTAGATTGTCGATGTCGGATTGCGCGCAATCGGAGTCAGGATGCGTTTCGGGATAGGCGGCAACCGAGATTTCGAAATCGGCAATATCCTTCAAACCTCTCACCAGATCAGCCGCGCTGGCATACCCATCTGGATGCGGCGTGAACGGAGCGCCCGGCTCGCCCGCATCGCCGCGCAAAGCAACGATATGGCGTACACCTGCTTCCCAATAATGCTCGGCAACCTCACGTATTTCCGCCTTAGATGCACCTACACAAGTAAGGTGCGCGGCCGCTGGCATTTGCGCCTCCGCGATGATCCGCGAGACGGTTGCGTGAGTGCGTTCACGAGTAGACCCGCCCGCGCCATAGGTAACCGAAACGAAGCTAGGATCGAGCGGCTTTAACTGCTGGACGGCATCCCACAATTGCGCTTCCATCTTCTCGCTTTTGGGTGGGAAGAATTCAAAACTCACCGCTACATCACCGGGCAAGCCAGAAAAAAGCGGCGTGTCGATCGCGGTGCGATGTTCATGGAGCTGGTCGAGTGTAGGGGTCATGATATCGCTTCTTTTGCGGTCTTGCGGGGAGTTGCGGCATCTCGTGCTGGCCCGGCGCGCCTGCCGATCCAGATCTTTACGACCAGCTCAGCGCCCTCGAGCGTGATAGGGTCTGTCGGGACGAAACCTGCTGATTTAACAAGTTCACGCATTTGCCTGTCTGAAAATCCAAGCCTGGCGTGCTGGAAACGATCACGCAATTCTTCACGGTCATGCGGCGCAAAATCAACAATCGCGATCCGGCCACCAGAACGAGTGACCCGCGCAGCTTCGGCCAATGGCAGAATGGGATCCTGCGCAAAGTGAAGCACTTGATGGAGCAGGACGGTATCAAAGCTGCCCGCAGCAAACGGCAAATCGGCAAAATCCCCTTGGACCAGCTCAATCTGCGCGGTGGGCAGATGCTGCAATTTCGCCCGCGCCACCCGCAGCATCTCTAGGTTCTTATCAAAAGCAACGATATGCTCGGCTTCGCTGGCGAACAATTCGGCCATCCGTCCAGTGCCCGTACCGATATCCAGCACAGCACCCATAGGAGCGTCGCCCAATGCCTTTGCAAGGTGCTCTTCGACCTGATCATCAGGTGTATGGAGGGCGCGCAGGTCGTCCCATTCCCCGGCATGACGAGCAAAATAATCTTCTGCATTGGTTTCGCGTGCATCGCGGATCGCAGCAAGTTTGCGCCGATCATCAGCGCAAATGGCTGCGAATTCGGGATTCTCACGCTCAGCAATCGCGAGCAACCGGTCAAGCGCAGCAAGGATCGGAGTTGCATTTTCGCCGCCACTGGCCGCACGCAGGAAAACCCAGCTTCCCTCACGGTGCCTTTCAGCAAGCCCCGCGTCGCACAAAATACCGACATGCCGCGAAACGCGCGGTTGGCTTTGGCCAAGCACTTGGGCAAGTTCACCCACAGCCAACTCCATCGCCGACAGCAATCGCGCTATGCGCAATCGCGTGGGGTCGGCTAATGCCTTAAATATAGCGTCGATCGACATGAGATGACATATAAAGATATTTTTATATGTGTAAATGGCCCTCAGGCTAGCCCTGTCGCGAATGGGGGGTTAGGACACGAAACTTTCTTTCAAAAGGGCATCGCGCGTGGAACTCGGCTGTTGTTATTTTCCTGAACATTGGCCTGCGGAGATGTGGGCCGACGATGCGCGCCGGATGGCCGAAATGGGCCTGTCATTGGTTCGGATTGGGGAGTTTGCGTGGAGCCGGATTGAAGCGGCACCGGGGCAATTCGACTGGGATTGGCTCGACTGTGCGATAGAGACCTTGCACGCTGCGGGACTCAAAGTGATCCTCTGCACACCAACGGCCACTCCACCCAAATGGCTGGTGGACCAGATGCCGGATATGGTTGCGACCGATGAAAGCGGCCGTCCGCGAGGCTTTGGATCGCGGCGACATTATTGCTTTTCGCATGCCGGATATCGCAAGGAAGCCAGTCGGATCACCGCGCAATTGGCAAAACGCTATGGTCAGCATCCTGCGATCACTGCTTGGCAGACCGACAATGAATATGGCTGCCACGACACGGTGCTTAGTTTTTCAGACGCCGCTGCAGCGCGGTTCCGCGAATGGCTGGCGGCACGATACGGTGATGTTGACGCGTTAAACACCGCATGGGGCAATGTCTTTTGGAGCATGGAATATCGCTCCTTTGGAGAAATTGACCCACCCAACCTCACAGTCACCGAAGCGAACCCTGCACATTGGCTCGATTATCGGCGTTTCGCATCGGATGAAGTCGTCAGTTTCAACCGTGTGCAAGTAGATATCTTACGCAAAAATTCGCCGGGTAGAGACATCACGCACAACTTCATGGGCTTCTTTACAGAATTCGACCATCATGATGTTGGGCGTGATCTCGATGTGGCGACATGGGACAGTTACCCGCTCGGCTTTTTGGAACAATTCTGGTTCTCAGACGAAGAAAAGCGCGACTATCTTCGCCAAGGTCATCCCGATATCGCCGCATTCCACCATGATCTGTATCGCGGCTGTTCAAACGGTCGCTGGGGCGTGATGGAGCAGCAACCGGGGCCAGTGAACTGGGCGCGTTTCAACCCAGCACCATTGCCGGGTATGGTTACGCTTTGGACGTTGGAAGCCTGTGCACATGGGGCTGAATTCACCGCATATTTCCGCTGGCGGCAGGCTCCTTTTGCACAGGAGCAAATGCATGCTGGTTTGCTGCGACCCGACAGTGTTGATGCTGAGGCAGCCTATGAAGCGCGAGCCGCAACGCAAGCCATCGCTCAAATTGGCCCGCAGAAAATCGCCAAAGCACCGGTCGCACTGGTCTTCTCATACGAGGCGGCATGGGTCTGCGGTATCCAACCGCAAGGCCATAGTTTCCGATATCTGGAACTTACCTATGAATGGTATTCGGCACTGCGGCGTCAGGGGCTGGATGTCGATATTGTCAGTCCCGAAGCCGATCTGAGCCAATATGACGCCGTCTTTGTCCCCAGCCTGCCGATCACACCAACAGCCTTCACGCAAAAGCTTAGCGCCCTTGACTGCTCCGTCCTGATCGGTCCGCGGTCAGGCAGCAAGAGTACAAGTTTCTGCATTCCAGCTGGGCTGGCTCCCGGTGAGTTGCGCGATCTTATCCCACTGACAGTGACGCGCGTTGAATCGCTGCGCGATGACGTCTGTGAAGCAGGCGACAGCTGGTCGATTTCACGCTGGCGCGAAGATGTGGCGAGTGAGATTGAACCTGAATTGGCGCTGAAAGATGGTCGCGGTATCGTCTTTGCGAATGCGAATGTACGTTACGTTGCCGCATGGCCTGACCAGTCACTGCTTGATCTGCTGATCGGACGTATTGCCGATGAGGCGGGGTTGGCGCTTCAACCATTACCAGAGGGCTTGCGTATCCGGCGCAGTGCTTCGCACATCTTTGCGTTCAATTATTCGAACAGCACAATCGACACTGGACCATTGGGCTTTGGAACACCCATTTTAGGAGAGATCGCACTGGACCCCGCCGGCGTTGCGATCTGGGCAAAGTCATGATCGCACTTGCCAATTTCGGCACCCAAGCACATGAACGCCGCTTATGACCAGCACCCGAACCTATGCGATCATTGGCTGCGGCATGATGGGCCGCGAACATATGCGCAATCTTGCTCTGGTGCCAGGTGCAGAGCTGATTGCGATTGCCGATCCTGACGCCGGTTCGCTTACGGCTGCTCAGCAACAAGCAGAAGCGCTTGGGCAGAATGTGTACCTATTCGACGACAATGCCGCGATGCTCACCAAGGCAAAGCCTGATGCCGTCATCATCGCTTCTCCCAATTTCACCCATGCCAAAATTGTCAGGCCAGTGATGGATACGGGTGCGGCCATTCTGCTCGAAAAGCCGATATGCACCGATGTCGCGGATGCTGAAGATTTGGCGCGGGCAGCGCGCGACTATCCGCAGCTGTTCTGGGTCGGGCTGGAGTATAGATATATGCCGCCAGTTACGCGCTTTATCGAGCGCATTCATGCGGGCGAGGCGGGCGATCTCAAAATGCTCGCGATCCGTGAACACCGCTTCCCCTTCCTCGTCAAAGTCGACGATTGGAACCGCTTCAATCGCAATACGGGCGGCACTTTGGTTGAGAAGTGCTGCCATTTCTTCGACCTCATGCGCCACATTTTGCGGGATGAACCTATCCGGATTTTTGCCAGCGGCGCGGCGGATGTAAACCACCTGGACGAACGCTATGACGGTGAGAAGCCCGACATTCTCGACAACGCTTTTGTGATCATCGATTTCGCGGGCGGTGCGCGTGCAATGCTTGATCTCTGCATGTTTGCCGAAGGGTCTGAACAGCAGGAAGAGATCAGCGCGGTCGGTCCGATTGGCAAGTTGGAAGTAAAGCTCCCTGCTAGCGAGGTGACATGGTCGCCGCGCGGAGGAACGGTCGATGATGCAGGCAGGCGTATTGTCGGGCACGCTGGCCCATCGGTCGAAACGGTCGAAACTCCAACAGACGCGCTGGAGGCTGGCAGCCACCACGGAGCGACCTATTTCCAACAGCGCGATTTCCATGCCGCTTTGGTGAATGGCACCCCGCCCCTCATCACAGCCCGCGACGGCTACCGCTCCGTAGTAATGGGCATCGCCGCACAGCAAAGTATCGCCACCGGCCAGCCGGTCGATATGCGATTTAGTGACGAGACATAGACACATGCAAACAACCGACCCTCGAACTGGCATACCCCGCACTGGCTTCGGCCTTTGGAAGATACCGCGCGACGATACCGCCGCGAGCGTCGTTGAAGCTGTTAACGCGGGCTATCGCCATTTTGACAGCGCCGCCGATTACGCCAATGAAGCGGAAACTGGCGAAGGTTTGGCTCAAGCCTTGGCAGAAGGTTTGGTGACGCGCGACGATCTTTGGATCACGTCCAAACTGTGGAACACCTTCCACGCGCCCGAACATGTCGAGGAAGCGTGCCGCAAATCGCTGACCGACCTTCAACTCGATTGCCTCGACCTCTATCTGATGCACTTCCCAATCGCGCTGGAATACGTACCGATCGCAGAGCGTTACCCGCCCGAATGGCTCCGCAATCCTGACGCCGCTGAACCCGTTATGCAACGCGCGGCTGTGCCCTTACATGAAACGTGGAAAGCGATGGAGGCTTTGGTCGATAAGGGTCTCGTGAAACGCATTGGCGTGTGCAACTACAATTCGGCACTAATCCATGATCTGATGACCTATGCGCGGATAAAGCCGTCAATGCTCCAGATCGAATCCCACCCCTATCTGACGCAGGAAAAGCTGATCCGACTAGCATACGATTATGGGATCGACGTGACGGCATTTTCGCCGCTGGGCGCGCAAAGCTATTTCGAATTGAACATGGCGGAAGCGGGTGAAAGCCTGCTGGGCGCAGCGCCCGTAATGGTAGCAGCACAAGCGCATAGTAAGACGCCCGCACAGGTCTTGCTGCGCTGGGGCATCCAACGCGGCACCGCGATCATCCCAAAGACAATTAAGCCTGAACGGATGCGCGAAAACCTCGAAACCGGTGATTTTGCGCTGAGCAATGTTGAAATGGCGGCCATCAGCGCGCTCAATCAAGACCGTCGTTTCAACGATCCCGGTGTTTTTGCCGAAGCTGCCTTCAACACATTTCACCCGATCTATGACTGAAATCAACAACACAAACAGCAGCGAATTTCCCCGAATCATAACGGGCAATGGCCGTCTAGCCGCGTTCCTTGGTGCGAATAAAGGGGCGGTCGATGCCGGTTTGGCAGACGCGGGCGCGCTGTTGTTTCGCGGGTTTGATGTGCCTGATCCAGTGGCCTTTGACGCAGCGATCGAAGCTTACGGCGATCCCGGCTTTACCTATGAGGATTCGCTGTCAAACGCGGTGCGCACCAATGTGACACCGCGGGTCTTTACGGCCAACGAAGCGCCACCGACGACTGAGATATTCCTTCATCACGAAATGGCGCAGACGCCGCTATATCCCGCAAAATTGTTCTTCTATTGTGAGATCGCAGCCGACACAGGCGGTGCGACGCCTCTATGTCGTTCGGATTGGGTGCTGGATCGGCTCGCGGCGGATGCTCCCGATTTTGTCGCTCGGGTCGAAGCTGAAGGTGTACGCTACGCCAATGTCATGCCGGGCAGCGATGATGCGGGGTCCGGCCAAGGACGTAGCTGGCGCAGCACTTTGAGCGTCGATAATCGCGAAGGTGCAGAAGCGCGGTTGGCTGAGCTTGGCTATAGCTGGGAATGGCGCGAGGACGACTCTCTCCGGGCAACCACCCCGACGCTTGATGCAGTGCGCGCCCTTCCCGATGGCCGCCGCAGTTTCTTCAACCAATTGATCGCGGCATTTCGCGGATGGGCCGACAGCCGCAACGATCCCAACAGAGCGATCACCTTTGGCGATGGCTCAGCGATCACCAGCGGGAATATGGCGGCCGCCATCGCGATAGCGGATGAGCTAACCTACGATCTGAACTGGCAAGCGGGCGACGTCGCACTGATCGACAATTTTGCAGTGATGCATGGACGGCGTCCGTTTGAGGGCAAACGCCGGGTTCTGGCGAGTTTGGTAGCGTAAGTCGGCAATCTTTCTCAACGGCCTCCCGGCGTGTTTCGGAATCCGATGGCGCCATCACGCCCCACTCTACCGCTCCCGCCTGTGAGATTTCGAACTGAACCATGAATGATCAGCGTCGGTTTAGCGTATGGACGTTTCTCGGCAGTTGCCATTGGCGATCTCCTAAATAGAGAACTGCCCCCGATTAGAATTGTACGCCTCCCTCGTTCTCTGACAATCCACCAAACGAGCCGCTCATGTCGCCAAGCTTGCTCCAGCCTCGCTCCGTCGTAAATTAACAGCCCATAACGCCAGATTGCCGATGAACAGCGCGCCAATCAGCGTGGCGAATAGCGCGCCCGGTCCGTCCGCCGAAGCCACACCAATGGGTGAGAACAACAGGTAGGTTGCCACCACGCATGAAAACAAAGTGACCGCCAATGGCTTCGCAAACGGCCACGGCGTCAAGTCGACCTTTTCATCGCGGGTGAACCTCCATGCCTGCTCTCGAGGTCGCAGCCAGCCGCAGATCAGCATGATCATCACCTCGATTACAAACAGGATGGCATAGATATGGATGAAATGCAGCGTGACGACATCGTCGAAAACGGAGCGAAGCAGGCCGTAAGTGATCACATGGAATACCACCACAATCTTCGCGCCCAATGCTGGCACGCGCACGGTAAACAGGCCGACCATCACGATCACGATCGTTGGGATATTGTAAAAGCCGGTGAAGATACGGATCACCTGAAACACCCCATCAGGCGCAAAGGCGAGAAGCGGTGCAATCGCGAATGAAAACAGTGCAATCACAAGGCTGGCAATCTTTGCCACCCGGACCAGCTCCGCATCGCTAGCTTTGTCTCCGCGCGTGCTTTCTCTTGCAGGAGCATAGACGTCGAGGCTGAACAAAGTCGCGGCGCTGTTCAGCAGTGAATTGAACGAACTAAACACAGCACCAAGCAGCACTGCAAGGAAGAATCCCGACAGATAGGCTGGCAGTACATCACGGATCAGGCGTGGATAGGCTTCATCAATGTTCCCCAATTCCGGCCCATAAAGATGAAACGCAATCACGCCGGGGATCATCATCATAAAGGGCACGAGAATTTTGAAGAATCCGGAAAAAAGAACGCCCTTTTGTCCCTCAGCGAGGCTCTTTGCTCCCAGTGTCCGCTGGATCACATATTGATTGGTGCACCAGTAAAACAGGTTGGCAAAAATCATCCCGGTGAAGATTGTCCCGAATGGCGTCGGGTCATCCGATGCGCCAATCGCGTTGAGCTTTTCCGGATGCTCGCTGCCCAATGTCGCAAAACCCGCGCTGAAATCACCATCGCCCAGTGCTATTAGACCGAAGACCGGGACTAAGATTCCAATGATCAGCAAACCAACACCGTTGAGAGTATCTGAGATTGCAACCGCTCGCAAACCGCCAAACACAGCGTAAATCGCACCTGTGGTGCCGATCAGGACCACCATCATCACCAATGCTTCAAAATCACCCAAACCTGTCAAACCTGGCACATCAAAGAAAGCAATGACTGCAAGCGATCCAAAATAAAGCACGCTAGGGATCGTCACGAGGCCATAGCCCAGCATGAACAGCATAACCGACATACGCCGCACAGCCGGATCAAACCGATCGTTCAGAAATTGCGGCAATGTTGTGAAGGCGCCCGCTAGATATTTGGGCAAGAAAATCAGCGCCATTGCGATAGTCGCAACCGCCGCAGTTACCTCCCAGCCCATGCTCGACATATTATAACCATAGGCCGAACCGTTGAGCCCTATCAGCTGTTCGGCGGATAGATTGGTGAGCAAAAGCGACCCTGCAATAAACGTCGCCCCAAGCCCCCGGCCAGCAAGGAAATAACCTTCCTTTGTATCCGCAGTTCCGCGCGTTTTCAGCCAGCTGACCCAGCCAACCAACGCCATGAAAAACACACAGCTTACGCCGGTAAAGATCAGCCCTATATCACTCACACCTGCGACCGTAGCAGCGAGAGAGCGCGGGTCAATTCGAGCTTAAGCGCGTTGAAATATGGAATAATGGTACACCTAGAAGGAGAAACTTCGAACGCGCTATTTGACACTCTGGCTGAGTGGAATGACCATCTCAAATCCTCTGAACCGAAGGGAAACCCTGGGCCCAAGCCATGACAGGCTCGGCGGGCACTCCCTTTAATGAAGCTGCTGAAGGCAAGCAGAAAGCGCCTTACTACGGCAGGCCAGTCTCTGTTCGCTTTATCGAATACGAACGCGCTGAACTTGAACGCAAAGCGGGTGATCTCACGCTTAGCGCCTATGTACGTTCGCGCTGCATTGGTGATGAAGCGCCTGCACATCGCGCGAAAGGCAAGCGTCCTATCAAAGACTTCGAGGCATTGGGGCGTGTTCTGGGCGCTCTTGGACATTCACAGCTTTCAAACAACCTCAATCAACTGGCCCGTGCGGTTAATAGTGGGACATTGGGGCTTCCTCACGACACCGAGGCTGCAATTGGAGATGCTGCCGATGACATTGCCTTTATTCGTTCATCTCTGATTGAAGCGCTCGGCTTGTAGGATGTGCGGCCATGATCTTCGTTGGAAACTCGCGCGCCAATGGACACAATCTGGCTCATCATCTGATGAGTCCTGATAATGAACACGTCACTGGGCAAGAAGTCTCTGGGTTCGCAGGCGATGATCTGTCTTCGGCCTTCAAAGAGGCAGAGGCGACGGCACGCGGGACGCGATGCCAGAAATATCTCTTCTCACTTAGCATAAACCCGCCAGCTTCGCAGAAAGTGGAAACGGAAACCTTCTTAGAAGCGATAAAGGGCGCTGAAGAAAGGCTGGGCCTTGAGGGCCAACCGCGCGCCATAGTCTTTCACGAAAAAGGCGACCGCAGGCACTGCCACGTTGTCTGGAGCCGGATCGATAGCGAAGAGATGAAAGCCGTCCCTCTAGCATTCACCAAACGAAAGCTGATGGAGCCATCCAAGCATATCTATCTCGAACCTTGAAGATTGGGTGAAGTCCCATCACTCTAAAACCGGTATGGCAGTCGAATTCCAACAACCATGTCGGGGCTGTCATCGGTCAAGCCAATACCAACCGTTGAAACAAGCGATAACTGATCCCCTAATGAGAATGTCGCCCCCAGATTAACCAATGCGACATTGGCTTGGCTACCAACGATCCGCTGCCACTCTTGACCATCAAGCCGCACACGGGAGCGCTCGACAACCCGCTGGGAGTAGGACATCGAAATGCTTGATCGATCATTGAGCGCAAAGGCTAGGCCGGCGCCGAATTGGACTGCATCACCCACATCCACTCGGCCAGGTTGAGGTCCGGGATTCTCGTCGATATCGCCAAAATTACGTTCGAAGTTACGAAAATAGTTGAGACTGCCAAATACCACCAATGGATCTAGCGATTTGAGCGCCGAGAGCCCAATTGATGCTCCATATACCCCGCTGCCAGTCGCCAGTTCATTGGGAACCTGCAGATTTCCTTCGCTGCCAACAACTTCGACAAAATCAATACCAAAAGGCTCTTGGCCGGTGGGGAGTTTCGCTCGACCGCTCAATACCAGATTCGGACGCCTGATCGTCTCCGTTAGCAATTGATAACTCGCACCCAGGCTGATGTCACCAAGGCCGCCGTCATGGACACTGGTTTCTACCAGTTCGTTCGCTGCGCCTCCTGCACCTCCGCTGCGGAAGGTGGATGTGCGGTATAGAAAGGGAACGCTGGCATCCAAGAACAGATCATCGCTGACACCATATCGCAGCGTCGCCTCACTGGTGAAGATGTCTGCATCAACCTCATCTATGCTGATCGTTCCCAGAAAGATTGCATCAAGCGCCAGGAAGCCGTCTAGATTGATCCGTGCATCGCTGAAGCGCGAGTAACCAACCGATAAATCAGCTCCCCAACGGCTCCGTTGCAAACCCTGTTGCTCTTGCACGATATCTTCAACCGCTGCGGAGGTGTCTGGGGCTCTTTGCACACTCTCATCGTCCTGATCGCTTCTTCCCGCAGCATCCTCAGCCTGTTGTATCTGTACAAATCTTACCGAGTCCTCTCGGTCCATGACCGGGTAAGAACCGCGAAAGGCGTCAAGCGATAGGTCTAGCGTCCTCGGACGGGTCTGTGCGGGCACCGCACGGCCTCGTATTGTGAGCGCTTCGTCGGGGGAAATCGGCTCTGCTTGGATGCGCAAGAGTTGATCTTCAAGTGCACGTAAACGGGCATTTGCTCTCGCCTCGCGCTCTTCCAACTCAGCGATCTGCGCGCGCAAAGTTTCTATTTCAGTCTCAAAGCTTTGAGCTGATGCGTGATACGGCATTGCCAGCGCCATAGTAGAACCGGCAATCAACGCGGTGCTTGCTGTCTTAAGAAGGCTCATGACTTTCGTCCCCTTACCTGACGATCTCCAGTTCAACCCACCCGCGATTACGGATTGAGTAGCGTCCAAAGCGTGGCCGGATCAGGCACACCGGTTTCAAAGAGATCAGCTTGTCTTTGGAATGCCAACAGAGCATCACGCATCTGCGGTGAGTAGTTTCCGTCTTCCTCACCCGCGAACAAGCCACGCGACCGCAAGGAAGCTTGGGTCCGGCGAAGAATGGTCCTGTACAAGATCGCGCGATTTTCTCCTGAGCCCACCTCCACCATCGGAGAATAGCTGGCGACACGCACTGGCCGCAGAGCGGAGACCATCTTTTGCGCCACGCTGACAATCACATCTTCGGGATTTTCGGTGCAGTGTTTGTTGAGGATCAAATCAAACGCAGCGGCATTGTGCCAAGGAGAAAGGTCGAATGTGTTCGGTTCATAACGGTTGGCCGCGCTCAAATAGCCTTCGATGAATCCGATTAATCGCTGGAATTCTGCTGAACCTTTGTCCGTTCGGGCATCTGTAAATGCCTCACAGGTCAGACGTCCTGGCCCCTCCACTGCAAACTGTCCGCTGGAGTTTTCCGCATGTCCGACAGTCGGGCTGACGAAGAGGACGGCAGCAATTACGAGAGAAGATAGAATTTTCATGGTCTTACCACCTTTAATCTCTTTCAGAATCCGTGTCCGCGCATGACCGAAAGTGCCTCCGTCGCGCGTACGGCGCTAAAGTCGGTCGAACCAATATCCGTCCCGATGATGATAGCGGCGGAGTTGCTGATCAGGTTTCCGTCGCTGTTAATTGTTGTTTGCTGAAGTACTCTGCCAAGGTCACCGCCCACGCTTTGCAAAGTGCTGTCACTGCCATTGTTGCCGGTCAGCGCGAGAGCTAGTTCATTGGCGCCAATGCGAAATTCCAGAGCATCGCCATCGGCAAATCCGCGTCCAGTGGTTTCTGTGATCGAAGTCAATCCGTCAGACTTAAACTCGGTGAGTTCGGATGTCGGGACCAACGCGATCTGCAAACCATTGATGGTGGAGTTATCGGCGCCAGCGATAATGTTCGCCTGCGCTGCTCCCTGTGTGTTGCCAAGCTCTCCAACCGGAAGAACTTGCTGCGCTGTTATTACCGGCGTGTAGCCCGCATGGCTGTCTGTCACATCCATCGCGGGATCGCCCTCACGGGACCAACCGACGAGCAGTTGTGGAGCAGGATCCTCGCCGTTTCCATTATCCAGAAAGCTGACGTTGAACATGAGGCGTGCGGTTGTTGTGACACCGCTTGCATCTTGCCAGCTGGTTATCATCGAAATACCAAAGAACGAAACTTCGCCGCGTTGGATAAACTTGCCGCGAACGTCGCCCAGCTCTTTGTCATCTATTGGAGGACCAAGAGCTTCGAGCGCTACGAATGGATCGTTGGCAAAAGCCGGTGTTCCGCTCGCAGCATAGAGCGTGACGATCGAAAGCCCTGCTGCTGTAACACTAGATTTCAGTGCTTTTCGGAATGCTGGTGGCGTGTGCATCTTATCCTCCTAAGAATTCAAAACCTATATCCGGGGGCAAAGCCGTATTCTGCGGCCTCGGTGGCGGGCAGGCTGGCCGTCGTCATCAGCAAGCGTCGAGCCGAAAGGGGGGACGGGGGATCGACCAAAACTGTGTCTGGGTCGTAGCCTTCGCCCATGACCACGAAAGCGATTCCGTTCCATGCGCTTTCGAATTTATCACGGGTCATTGTGCGGTTGCCTAGGGCAGGATCGCCGATTGCGATCCTGCCCCCGAACACCTTGCGAGCGATGACAAAATGTTTGTATCCGCGCACATCGATCAGAACGATTGCAGGGAATTCAAGGCGTGCAAGCTGATCATAATCGACCCTGTACCCTTCCGCCATCATGCCAAGCGACATCGAATAGGTCTTCATGTCGAGCAGTGAGAAACCCCTCTGGCGAACGATGTCCGGGTCCGCGATCTTGAGCATATTGACCAGAACTTGGCGCTCCGTCGTGGAGTACCCGTAGGCATAGTTAAAGATCGTCGCGAGCACCGCCGCACCGCAGCTGAAATCTGCTTCTTGCCGTACCAGATTGTCAAATTTTTGGGCTGTCCAGCTGCGTGGCTGCGATGCAATGACTGGCGCACCAGGGGAAAGTTGGCCAAGCCAGATGGGTGTTCTGCCAGCCGGAGCGGTGCTGCAAGCTGAAACCATCGCCGCGCACACGCAAGACAGCGCAAATGCGCGTATTTTTGACCGGAAGAGAGAATTCTGAAACATTGTATGGACTGCTCCATGCTTCGGGCAGAGGGCTGCCTTCGAATTGTGCGAAGGTACCTTCCCCAGCCGTGCAAGCGGCTGGGGAAGGTTGGGGAAAGGAGAAGGTAAGTTCTCCTCTCCCCAGCCCGCGCGGGCATTAGCTACCGTCGCCGCCGCCGCCGCCGCCGCCGGCATCACCGGCACCTTGCGAAGCTGCTATGGTAAGCGAGTTCGTCTGCTGGTTCCCAACTCCAGCTGCGAAGTTCACACCGATGTTGCCGGACGAACCGCTGATATCCAGACCGGAGATCGAATTGATGCTATCCTGCTGTTCAACTGTGCTGAGCAGCGCGGTCTGGATCAGGCCGGTATTGGCTTCTGCCAGATCAGCATCATTCGCGGTGGCAAGCGTCATCAGGTTTGCCTGTTGATTGAGGCTGCCAGTGGCCGCATTTACACCGATATTGCCGGAGCCCGTGATGGTTGCACCAAGAATGGTGTTGCGATCACGGAAGTTGTTCCGGGCACCGCCCAACTCTGGATCATCCTCGTCGAGGATTTCTCCTGGGGTCGCTATTTGCGCTACTCCGATCAGGGATTGCAGGCCGGTGGTTGAAGCCTCTGCCCAACCTCCTGACGCTTCCGGATCACTGTTTGCCGAAACGGAAATCGACGCGCTATTCATCTGCTGGTTAAAGTAACCGGCTGCGAGGTTAACCCCGACATTGCCCGATGCTTCGACATTGAATGCATCAACCGTGTTGATGATCGGCGCAAAGTAACCAACGCGAATCTGCGGCTCAATGACACCATCGATTAGCGCATCGTTCGGGTCGTTCCCCGCTTCGCTGATGCCCGGTCCAAAGACTGCGTCAACAAAGCCGTTCTCGCCATTGAGCTCGTTCTCTTCGCGGTAGTTTACAACCACGCCGGTTAGGAACTGTTTTGCATCAGTTACCGCAACAGCTGAGCTATCTACGTCAATCTGCCCATTCAACCGGACAGTACCGCGCAGGGCAACGTCCTTCTGGTAGGTGACATCTGTCGTCACACTGGTGTCGATATTGTTCGCATAGCGAAGATCGACTTCAAGGCTGGATTCGCCATCTTGGCCTCCAACTTCAACGACCTCTTGTGCCATGGCGGGGATGGTTACGGCCAAAGCCGAAACCGCCGCCGTAGCTAACATTACCTTCTTCATAGTCCTTACTCCATTGCTTCGGTTCAAGGTTCGCCCCCGGCCGAAATGTTCAGCGCGAAGGTGTTGGCAGAGGAATTCCTCTCGCCACCGACGACATTCATCTGAACAAGCCCGCTATTCCGAGCGAATGCCGCGTCATCGATGTCGATGGTGTCATTGCTGGTTTGGAGAGCTTGAACCGATGGCCCCGTCGGATCTGTGGGAGCGCTCGACTGAGCGAGCATCTGATCTGAGATCACTCCGCTATTTCCTAAGGCCAGTGTCGCCAGATTGGCGGACTGGTTGTGAGCGCCGGCGGTGATGTTCAGGCTCACCATGCCGGAATTGTTTGAAAGCGCGTTCGCACCGATCATGATCGCCGTTGATCGGTCGCCTGTGTTGGCCGTAACCATCAACTGACCAACGCTTTGGCCGGTGATCGCGATGTCACCAATAGCAAGTGTCGCACTGCCCAATTGTTGATTGCCGTCACCAGACACAATGTTTACTGCGACGCGACCACTATTCCCGTTGATCTCTTCGGCGGCAACATCAACATTGTCCTGAACGGGCAGAGCTTCTTGAGCCGAAAGCGATTGGGGTGCCGCGGACAACAACAATGTGGTCCCGCTTAGAAAGGGTAACGTCAGTTTCATTGGCCACTCCCTGCGGTACGAGAGATCACGCTTAAGGCGGACGGCAGAACATTCAGGCTGCGGCCGACAATGCCTCCGGTTAAGCTCGCTCCGCTCTCTGACCGCGTGAAGTCGGCCGAACTCTTGGGTCCTGAAACTTGCGACAGTCCGATGCTGATCACCTGATTCGTCACATCTAGGGGGCGCGCAAGCGGAGCTGTGACGCCAGCTTGGTCAGCATCGGACATCGGCTCAAGGCCGATTAGAATAGTGTTGATGATGAGACGCGATTGGTCCGGTGCAACAGTTTGTGCTTCACCCTGCGCAATTCGCCGGATTGCGATGCCATGCGGCACATCGCGGGAATATACGATCTGTCCGGGATGTTGCTCTTGATTGGAGGGATATTCGCCTTCCTGCGCCAAAGCTGGCGCGGCACCGACTGCGAAGAAACCGGCTCCGGCTGAGACGAACGCCGCACATGTCGAAAGCCTTAGAAGTTTTCTTGAAATATACATATCGCCTACCCCCAAACTTTTTCAGCTCGTCCAAGAATACGCGACATATTTGCCGTCAGACCAAGACGAGGGAGCGGTTGCTCCAGGCGACCCGTTCGTTAATTTCTGATTGGGGTATAAGCCGATTCGTTTTCGGCCACATCACACAAGTTCAGTAGTCAGTTTTGACTATATGCATTGGTATTACACGAGCTTTTGCCGAGCCTGTTACTGCTAATAGAGGTGGTACGGTGACAGAGCTTGCCAAAGTTCCTCGCGGGAGCTGACACCTAGCTTGTCGTAACAATGCCGCAAATGCGCCCGAACGGTGTGCACCGAAATATTGAGTTCCTCACCGATCATCGAAGGGCCGTGTCCACCAAGCAACAATTCGACGATATGCGCCTCGCTTGGCGTCAGTCCAAAAGCTTCGGTAAGATCGACCAATTTTGCAGCTTGGTGACCTGGGGCCGCCACGTGAATGTTGATCAAGATCGTTTCCTGACACAGACATGTTGCCAACAACAAGATATGCCCGCCCACCTTTCTACACGGCACGATGGCACTGTCGACTTCGCCCTCAGCCAGTTCGAGCAAGCGTTGCAATGGAGCCTTCGCATCGGCCTTAATCGCGGTCAGGCGGTCGTCTCTGATCGAAAAGCAGCAAAATTCAGAAATTCTGGATCTGGCCTTTTCCCCGACGGCAAGAACGGTACCGGTCCGGTCCAGCATGATATGCGTGCGTTTATCCAGCCGTTCATGCGCGGAGAGGATTTCATCAATATCTCGCGCTCCACCATATGGCTGCGCAAATACTGTGTGCTGTCGAGCGTCCCGACTAATCGAGTACCCCTGCTTCAAAAATGTTCGACTCGTGATTTGCTTTATCATCTCGCTTTCCCCCTCCTAGGCCAGCAACAAATGCAGCAAATGCGTGCCTTACCTTACGCATCTCCAAAATAACGCCATGCAGCCAGAAATGCAGCGTGCCTTACCGCATGCTGTATCTCCGACCCGCAGGATTGTTTTTCTAATTGCCCCGTCGTTAAGACTAAGGGATAACTGCCGTTCCACATTCACTAAAAGTGTATCAACTCAAAAAAATAGCAGTGTTCTTATAATGCTGATATCCCCTAAGTTAGTCAATGTGATTTGGCTTGCAATTGCGGCAACTTATCGCAAAAAATGTCAAACTAAAGGTCACCTCTCAGATAGCTCCAGCACTTCCACCCTAATCTTACCTAGCCAAACGCAGCAGAAGTTTCCTTTAAAGTCAGATTAGGACCATCATGCACAGATGAATTTTTGTTTGTACGAATTGCCTTTGAATTACCCGTTCTTGGAAACTAGAAGATTGAACTCTCAATTTGATTTTGTCGGACCGTGGCAGCATCTCCAGGACGTAGGCGATGGTCCGCAACTGATGCCGTGGACGGCTTTCCGCTCGAAGTGCGGTATGTTCCGCGCAGTGTATACGAAGGAGACCCAAGATGGAGATTGTTACGGCGATCGACTTGGATCTGGCGAAATCGGTATTCAGGTTCACTGGATTGATGACGATGGGTAAACGGCTGTGGTCAAACGTCTGACCCGCTCGCAGCTTTTGCCGTTCTTTGCCAAGCTGCCTGTTTACCTCGTGGGCATGTAAGCGTGTTCATCATTGCATTACTGAGCGTGTGAGCTGGCCGCGCTGGGCCGTGATGTAATGCCGATGCCAACTCAATGTGTAAAACCAAATGTCAAACGCGGAAAGAACGATGCGGCCGATGCCGAAGCAATCTGCGAGGCAGCCATGCGCTCGACAATGCGCTTTGTCGATATCAAGTCGCCCCAGCAACAAAGCGCGATGATGCTGCATCGGGTGCGCATGATCCTCAATCGCCAGCGCGCGCAGCACCGAACTTGGCAAACGGTTGATGGAGGTTCCGGGCGTTGGCCCACTTCTGGCCAGCGCGCTTATTGCAAGTGTTGGCGATCCCACCGGTTCGAAATTCACTACCGCAGGACGCCTTTGGGACAGGTGAGTTGCCTCAGCTGAACGGGTGAGATTTTACTGCAGGACAGGGCCTAGTTCGAATAGTTGAACCACACAGTTACGCTGTTTGTAAGGTGGAAAATAGAGAGTTTCCGCGTGTCGTGCGGGATGGGTTTTTGCGATTGGTCTTGGCCGGGATGACAGGTGTTCCGCCACGCTCTGTGAGCGTGTTGCGAATATGGTCGCTGTCATAGCCCCGGTCCGCCAGAAATACGCGAGCGGTTGGCAGGTCAAGCTCGCTGCGCTCTTCATCGCCGAAGCGAACAGAGAGTGATCTTGCGTACTCGGTTACTGGGCTGGGCACATCGTCAAGTGTGTTCCCAGCCTTTTGAAACTTCTCCTTGATGGGACCCGTTATGGCTTCGCCCCCCTAAAACTGGGATTGGGACTGGGACTGGGACTGGGACTGGGACTGGGCGGAGTCCTCAGCTGCTCATTCCAATCAGACAATTCCTCAAATAGCGCGTTCGAAATCTCTCCTTTTAGGTGCACCAAGTAATCCATACTGGCACGGGGTGGGACCCTGCCGGCTAATAATCGCCTCTAAGAGAGCGCAGATTTTAACCGAAAAAATGCAAATTTGGCGGTAGTGGGGGCATTGGAACTAAACTCCAAAATACCCGTAAGGCTCTCACCTTTAGTTAGGCCATTTTCTCAATCGCTTCTTGCCGCAATGAATGCGGCGATTAGGCCTACCTTCGGCGCGACGCAGATCGTGCGTAGCCCGATTACCGGATTATTGGGAGTGAACGTTGGAGGTTGTACCGACATGAACAGCGATTTCGCATTCACAATTTTGACTGCAACGTCCGTGTTGGCCATTGTAATCTAATTCTATTTCTTTCGTCGCAAAGGATAGTTTTGGACCCAAGAATGCGCGCGCCCTATCGCATTGCAATCGGATCGATTTTTTTACAATGGAGTCGCACTATGAAAACCAGAGCCGCCGTCGCTTTCGAGGCGAAAGTGCCACTTGAGATCGTCGAGCTTGATCTTGAAGGACCAAAGCCAGGCGAAGTGCTGATCGAGATCATGGCTACCGGGATTTGCCACACCGACGCCTATACCTTGGACGGGCTAGACAGTGAGGGGAAATTCCCCAGCGTGCTGGGCCATGAAGGCGCTGGGATTGTTAGGGAAATTGGCGCAGGCGTCACCAGCGTCGCGCCAGATGACCACGTGATACCGCTCTACACACCAGAATGTCGGCAGTGCAAAATGTGCCTTTCGGGCAAGACCAATCTCTGCAGCGCGATCCGCGCCACGCAGGGTCAAGGTCTCATGCCCGATGGCACCTCACGGATGAGCTATAAAGGTCAGGTAATATACCATTATATGGGGTGCTCAACCTTCTCAAACTTCATCGTGCTTCCAGAAATTGCTGTCGCAAAAATCCGCAATGACGCTCCATTCCAATCCGCTTGCTATATCGGATGCGGAGTTACGACCGGAGTCGGTGCCGCAGTGAACACTGCCAAGGTTCAGCCGGGCGACAATGTCGTTATATTCGGGTTGGGCGGCATTGGATTAAACGTAATCCAAGGCGCCAAAATGGCTGGAGCAGACCGAATTGTAGGTGTTGATATCAACCCATCGAAGCGCGAATGGGGCGAGAAATTCGGCATGACGGACTTTGTAAACCCCAAGGAAACCGGCGATGTCGTTTCCCATCTGGTCGATATGCTCGATGGCGGAGCGGACTATACTTTCGACTGCACCGGCAATACGGATGTGATGCGTCAAGCTCTTGAATCCTGTCATAAGGGTTGGGGAACCTCCATCATCATTGGCGTGGCCGAAGCGGGCACGGAGATCACGACTCGCCCATTTCAGTTGGTCACAGGCCGCAATTGGCGCGGCACCGCATTTGGCGGGGCAAGGGGGCGCACCGATGTACCCAAGATAGTTGATTGGTACATGAACGGCAAAATCGCGATTGATCCGATGATTACACATGCCCTTGCACTGGAAGACATTAACAAGGGTTTTGACCTGATGCATTCCGGCGAAAGCATCCGCAGTGTAGTTGTCTTTTGATGGCTGACGCAGCTCCCAGCAAAGTCAATATTGCGGAGAAATTCGCACTGTTTTCCGATCATTGGTCACCGCGCATTGCAGCGCGCTACAATGGAAACGAAGTCCGCTTAGCAAAGGTTTTGGGGGAGTTTCATTGGCATCATCACGAAGACACCGATGAATTATTTCTCGTGGTCGAAGGTACACTTGATATGGAGTTTCGGGACCGCTCCGTACAGCTAGCAACGGGTGAAATGATCGTAGTTCCACGCGGAGTTGAGCATCGCCCGTGCGCGAGAGATGGCGAGGTCAAACTGTTGGTCATGGATGCTGACGGCACACCCAACACTGGTAATCCAGCGACTGCTTTCAAACCAGTGGAGGTTTGAGGTCATGACAGACCCACGCTTCCACCCGGTTGCAGGCGGTCTGGTCCCGCATATGGGCATCACGCTCGTCGATGAAGGAAAGGGTTGGTTGGAAGCAAAGATGTCAATCCAGCAGCACCATCTTCGATCCGGCGCAAACGCGTTGCACGCAGCCAGCATGATTGCACTGGCTGATAGTGTGTGCGGCTTTGCAGCCGGGCAGGCCCTGCCGGACGGTGCCAAGGGCTACACAACGATCGAGCTTAAATCGAACTTTCTGGGATCAGCCAGTGAAGGAACCCTGGTTGGCCGGTCTGAAGCTGATCATTTGGGCCAGACGACACAAGTCTGGACCTCAACCGTCACCCATCAGGAAACAGGACGCAAACTGGCTCTATTCCGCTGCACACAGATGATCTTGTACTAACGTACTAACCTAAACCTTCCTTGCCGCCAGCCAGCAGCTTATGGACCTGTTCACGCAGTGCAAGTGGATAAGCGTGAGCGATCCTCGCATACTCCTCTTCACCATAAAACCGGATTAAAGGTGAAGTCGACGCTGCGAAGAACTGGATCGCAGAAACAATCATATAGGCACGCGAAAATTTCTCAGAGAACGACATGCCTTCCAGTTCAGAGACAGAATCGAGAACACTCACCATCTCATCAAGGAATGTCTTGATAAACCATTCATTCTCAGGCGCATCTCGGCGTTGATCTTCGAGCAATTCCCGCATCAATACCTTTGTATCAAGCGGATTATCGCAAGCAGCAAAATACATGCCTTCGACCATAGTTTCGAGCTGGTGTTCAGGCGAGTTATTCGCATCGACGGCTGATCGAAGAACTGACAGCAGTCGAACTGCGATCCGTTTGAGGACCGCACTGTACAGGTCTTCCTTGCGTTTGAAGTGATACAACAAAGCTTGCTTTGTCAGCCCCACTTCGCCTGCAATCTGGGCGATGCTCGCACCATAAAACCCGCGGCCAGCAAACTGGCTATGCGCCGCTAACAGCAATTTCTCGCGAGTGTCTTCTTGCACATATTGTTTTTGTTCTAAGTCCATCAAGCACCAATACCGCAAAACTCACCATTGAAAAAGCCAAGTGGTGAACCCGCTTCGCCAGGGTCTGCTTGATTGCTCAACCCAGTGACTTCGCCAAAAATTAACGTGTGATCACCAGCAACATAGTCCGACCATCGCCGACACTCGAGAAAGCCCAATGAGCCCGCAATTACGGGCAAACCTCCGGCGCTCCGCGCGAAATCATCATTGCGCATTCCATGGTCCCCGCGAGACGCATAGCGCTGTGCTAGCTCCGCCTGATTTCTTGCTAGAATACTCACAGCGAACCGTTCTGCGCCTGCATAAATGTCAAATTGACTCGATGCGTTTTGCAAATTCCAACATACCAACATCGGATCAAGCGATACGGATACAAAGGAATTGACGGTCATCGCTGCTATCGAATCGTCTCCAGCCGCAACCGACACCACGCAGACGCCAGTTGTGAATAACCCCATGAGTTGCCGAAATTCGGCCTGCCGCTCCAAAATATCGGGCGTCTCTGCATGCTGGACGTCGCTCAAGAAGGACTCCGGAAGGTGGATGTGACGAAGATTATAGGACGAGTAATCCGTCCAGAATTGATAACAGCGCGCGTTCAACTAAGGCAGGCGAATTGTCAATGTAACGCTTACTTCTGCACAGTGACCAAGGGTCATGCAAATTCAGAAATTGGCGGCGAGGGCAAGATCGCCTAGACGCATGGCAATCAAGCATCATCAAAATATCTCAGGTGACAAATCACATGATTAATCGGGTTAGCGAAACGTTGCGCGACTTCCTCAAACTGGAAAGCGCAGGCGGGATCGTATTGATCGCTTCAGCGGCGCTGGCACTCATCATCGCCAACACCCCCCTTGCTCCTGCATATTTTGGCACGTTGGAAACCAAGCTTAATGTCTCTTTTGGATCGTTCGAGATTAACAAGGCGTTGTTACTGTGGATCAATGACGGGTTGATGGCGATCTTCTTTTTCCTGATCGGCCTTGAAGTTAAGCGCGAGATCATATCGGGCCAATTGTCGAGCTGGGACAAGGCATCGCTTCCCGTTGCCGCAGCGATTGGCGGGATGGCGATCCCGGCGATGATCTATGTTGGCTTCAACTTCAATTCGCCGGAAAGCATAGGCGGCTGGGCGATTCCAGCTGCGACCGACATCGCCTTTGCTTTGGGTATCCTGTCATTACTCGGTCCGCGTGTTCCGGTGGCGATGAAGGCGCTATTGCTAGCCATTGCAGTCATTGATGACATTGGCGCAATTACGGTGATAGCATTATTCTATACCGGTGAGATCAAGATCGATATGCTAATCGGCGGCGGCATATCGCTCGCGCTGCTATTTGCGCTGGGCCGGATGCGGATCGCGTCAACCATTCCCTATGTGCTGCTGACTTTGGTGATGTGGGTCTTTGTCCTGAAATCCGGAGTCCACGCAACATTGGCTGGAGTCACAGCGGCCATGATGATCCCAATGGTCGCCCGTGACGGATCACGTCTGCTCGAGCATATGGAACATGGCCTGCATAAATGGGTCGCATTCCTCATTATTCCGATTTTCGGTTTTGCCAATGCTGGGGTTACCTTGATCGATCTGTCCCCCGCTGACCTCCTTCAACCCTTACCTCTGGGGATCGCTTTGGGATTGCTCATTGGAAAACAAATTGGGATCGTCGGATTTGCGTGGCTCGCTGTAAAGTCAGGGATGGCAAAGCTCCCCGATGGCGTTGGCTGGCGCAAAATTCACGGAATATCGGTGCTCGCGGCAATTGGATTCACGATGAGTCTTTTCATCGGTAATCTCGCTTTTGCTGATCCGGCACAAATCGACGCGGTGAAAGTCGGCGTGCTTTCGGGGTCGCTCGTGGCCGCGTTGGCTGGATATTTCCTATTAAAATCAATCTTGCCTGATGCACCTGCTAAAGACACAAGGTCCGAAGACAGCAGCTCCGAAAACACAAACTAAACTGGCGACACCAACCCGTCGCCCGTCAGTTGAGGACGAAAATTCATGCCAGTATCAGGCCAACCCGTAAAACGTAGCGTGCGGGTGAACGGGATAAACCTCACTTATTACGAATGGCGGGCAAAGCCAGGAAATCAGGAGTCGCCACTGCTGTTCGCTCATGCAACCGGATTTCATGGGCGGACTTTCGATGCAATTGCGGAGCACTTTTCTGACCGGCGTGTGCTCTCGCTTGATCTAAGAGGGCATGGCCATAGCGATGGCGAACCAATCGATGATTGGCGCACGCTATCTGACGATGTGAGTGCATTTTTGGATCAATTGCGCATTCGTCGCGCTGTGGGCATCGGCCATTCGATGGGCGCGCACACATTGGTGCAATGCGCGTCTGAAAAACCTGATGCCTTCAGCCGCCTCATCCTGTTTGATCCTGTGATCCTTGCGCCAGAATTCTATGCTGCGGACGCAGCTCTTTTCACATCCGACGCCCCTCACCCGGCCATCCGGCGCAAACGAGACTTCGCTTCGCCGCAAGCGATGATGGAGCGCTTTGCTCCACGCGATCCGTATTGCCTGTTCACTCCGAGGGTGTTCGAGGATTACTGCCGTCATGGCCTCATAGAGCAAAAAGGTGGCGGGTTTGTTCTGGCTTGTTCGCCTGAAATGGAGGCAAGCGTCTATGGGTCCAGTCGGAGCAATTCGGGCATTCTAGATGCGGCTAAAACAGTCCAAATTCCAACTTTGGTTGTGCGAGCCAAACAGACCGATCTCAAAGATTTCAAAGGCTCGCCCACTTGGCCAAAACTGTCAGCGTTGTTGCCAAAAGGAAAAGACCTTTACCGTCCAGATCGCACACATTTCCACCCGTTCGAAGATCCAGAGGACGCTGCCCAAATTATCACCAGAGCAATGGCAGGTTAAGCCGCCTTGACAGCGTCTAGCAAGTCGGTGAAATGTTCGCGCACCTGACTCAGTTCACCAAAATATGCGCGGCGCATATTGCGCGTTAGTGTTCTGGCAATCCCACCATAAAACTGCTTCATAGGCTCATAAAGCGGGTTTTCCGGTGCGACGCTACGCGCCAGCCAGACCGCAATTCCTTGCGCGCGGGCCAATGGTTCACTCGGAACGCGATCTGGCTCACGCTCAAGAGCAAGCAGCGCCTGCGCCAATGCTGCCACCGCTTCTTCCAGGCAGATCAACGTCAGGTGCTCTCTAGACGAGGCCTCTATCCGGGCATCCAGATCCACTCTGCGATATGCCGCAGCAGGTCCATCATTAAGCATTTGCATAAACGTTCCTCCTCGATCAATTCGATCCGTTCCAAGCGTCGATCTGTTGCTGGAGGAAGCTCAAAGTTGACTGCGATGATGCAACGCGCCGCTCAGCCGAGATCAAATCACGAGTCAGACGGGAGCGGAGACTTTCCTGTTGATCCGCAATTTTTGTAAGACGGTCCTCGTTGCTTTCAATCTGCGCTTCGTAACGGACCAGCGAGCCGCCTAGCGATCCCGGATCGGTGCGTTGGGAATTGTCGCGCGCCAGATTGTCCATAGTGGCGAACACACCAAACGCCCCGGTCGTGAACATCGCGGCTGTCGCATCCGGGTTTGCGGCTAGCGTCGCGTTGAGCCTATCTGTGTCGAGTTCAAATGTGCCATCTCGGTTGAGCGACATACCAAGATCGCTCAAAGTTGACGGCTCGCCCTCTTCGGCACCTGGCATCACAATTTCACTGGTCAGTCGTGCCAAATCGCGTTTCAATTCGCGCGTACCAGGATCATTGCCCAACGTCCCGCCAAATGCCGCACCCTCTGCATTGAGCAGGCCAGCAAGGTCGTTCAAAGCAGCGACGAAATCGTTCATAACGCTGGCGATCGCAGTGCTGTCATTATCGAAAGAAACGATGGTCGGGTCGCCGGCATTGGTACCAGTCAGGTGCAGCACAATACCTTCTGGCAGGGCTGTCACCGTATTGCTCGCGCTGCTCAACTGCACCGTGTCGAGCGTAAAAAGAGCATCACGTGAAGTTTGGCGTAACTCACCTACATCAGTCGCGGGCTGCCACGAAAGGTACGACAGGTCGCCAGAGGTCGCCGTAGGCGATGCCGCGCTGCTCTCCCCTTCGACGATAAATCCGTTGGCTGCGCCCTCTTGTCCTTTGATGACAAGCTGAGCGCCATTCGTCCCGTTTGCGACATACGCTTCGAGCTTGCCGCCACTCCCAGAACTGATCTTTCCAGCAATGGTTGCGAGCGTGTCAGTACTAGCCACCTCAATCTCAAGCGCGTCCTGCGCGGTGCCTTCGGTAAAAGTCGCGCCATCGACCGAACCGAAACGGATGCGCATTGTGCCTTCACCGACCAAATCGCTACTCTCGCCAAAGTTCTGCGAAACCAAGGTTTGGCTGTCGGCAAGCTGGCTGACTTCGAGTGAGTATGTGCCCGTCGGTGTCAGTCCGGGTGTAGTCGAGACATCAGCCACAAACGGATTACTGATCGACGGACGCGGAGCCAGATCACCGGTGCGAATTCGGTCACCCAATGCGCTCGATAAATTGGTCAATGAACTACGCAAAAGCGAAGCGGCGGAAATCCGCGCTTCGAGCGTCTCGTTGCGCGATTGCAGGTTGCCGCGTTGAAACGAGAATGTCGCTTCAGACAAATTATCAGCAAGCTGCACAAAGTCCACGCCGCTGCCCGCACCAAATGCAGAGATAATTGAGGAACCGGGATTGTCCATGCCCCATAGAACGGCGATGCGCGCCGGGGTTTAAGCCGGATTTTTGAGTTTACCGTCAGCATCAAAGCGCAGCGCCTCTGGAACTTCGACGTGCGGCACCTTTGGCTTTTCCCCGCGTTTTATCGAAAGCACAAATGCGACCAAAGATGCAATCGCGACATAGAGCTCTTCGCGGACGACCTGGTTTGTGCGCGTGGTGAAATAGATCGCACGGGCAAGCTGCGGATAATGAAGAACCGGCAGATCCGCTTCATTGGCCAATTCACGCATAGCCATCGCAGTTTCTCCGCGTCCTTTTGCCAGAACGACGGGAGCAGGCGCGAGGTTGGGATCATAAGTCAACGCGATCGCGAAATGCATCGGGTTCACAACTACAAATTGCGCTTCCTTCATCGCCTTGCCAACACTGCCTCGCGCCAGATCGCGTTGCCGTTGACGCCGGGCCATCTTCATTTCGGGTGAGCCTTCCGACTGTTTGTTTTCGTCCTTCATGTCTTGCATGCTCATTTTCAGCCGCTTGTTCTGCTGAAAACGTTGGAGCGGATAATCGATGACAGCAATGATGAGCAGACCCACCACCAGCAGGCCCACCAGCGCTGCCGCACCATCCCAAGCAAAGGCCAGTTGCGCCTCTAATGTTCCGCGACCGATGCCAAGCAGGCCGTCAATATTGTTCGTAATCCAATACCAAGCAATCGAGCCGAGCAGGCCGAGTTTAAGGATTGACTTGCCCAATTCGATGAGGCCTTGAGTTCCGAAGATGCGCTTCATTCCCGACATGGGATTGATGCGCGAACCTTTAGGTTTGAGGTTTTCGGGCACAAAGCGTCCCTCCCCCAACAACATTTGCGACCCAACCGTGATGGTAATCACCGCCAAGCCAATCGCGAAGATCGGCGGCAATATTGCTGATGCTGCCTCGGCAAACCTAGTCCCCGGCGCAAATTCGTTGAGGGTCAAAAGATCGAAACGAAAGCTGGCGATTGCGACGCTCTTAAGACTGCTGAATAACCACGGACCGACCATTGCCAGCGTAAATGTTCCAGCAGCCATTGCTGCGGCAGTTGCAACTTCTTTGGACCGAAGGACATCACCCTTTTTCGCTGCATCACTCTTGCGTTTCGGAGTTGGATCAAACCTCTTTTCGCCGGTAGATTCCTCGCTCACGCAGCACCTGCCATTGGTTCAAACAAAGCCGCCGATCGTTCCAACGCCACGCTCAGAAGAGAGATGAATTGCTCAACTATTATCGGCATCACGATAATAAGTGCAGTGATCCCAGCCAGCACTCCAGCCGGCAAACCCAGGGCGAATAGGTTAAGCGCAGGTGCCGAGCGTGAGATAGTGCCGGTTACGACTTGCACCATCAACAAAATCAGCACGACAGGCAACGCAATCGCAGCCGCCGTCGCAAAACCGTATCCGGCAAATGTCATAATATCCCACACCTGAATTTCCCCCACGGCAAAGGAACCTGCAGGCAAAATTCGATAACTTTCCATGAGCAGTTCAAACCACAATAAGTGAGCGCCAATCGCGTAAAATAGCAGCGTTAGGATCAACCCAAAAAAGGTGCCAAGCGCACCTGATTGTGCGCCGCTAGACGGGTCAATAGAGGTTGCAATCGCCAGACCCATCGTCCCTGCGATTTGTTCTGCGGCGATCAGCGGGACTGCAAAGGCGACTTGAAGGACAAAGCCCAGCGCAGCCCCGATTATCACTTCCTGCACAACGGCAAGGACAGCGGCGAAGCTCATCATTTCAGGCAGAACAGGGAGCGGAAACCACGTCGCAACAAAGACAGCAAAGATCAGTGCCAGAAGGGCACGCAATTGCGGAGGGACAGTCATACCACCAACCATCGGGGCGGCCAGAAACGCAGCACCGCAGCGGATTGATAAGAAGAGAATTTGCCACAATTGCTCCTCCAGCCCGCCAAAACCGAAATCGAGAATGTTCATTGGATTAAGCCGAAACCTGCGCGATTTGCGCAAAGATCTCTCGAAGGAAATCACCCAGTAATGCCATCATTGTGCCGCCCAAAACCACAAAGACTAGCGCGGTGATTGCCAGTTTAGGTACAAAGGTCAGCGTCTGCTCATTCACCGAAGTCGCAGCTTGAATGATCCCGACGAGCAGACCTACCGCCAGTGCGCAGAACAGCACCGGGCCAACGATCAGGGCTGTCACCCATAGAGTCTGGTCAGCCAGAGCGAGGAGTTGAGCATCTTGTTGCACTGGCCGCTCAGGCGAAGCTCATCGCGAGACTGCCCATCAGCAACGCCCAGCCATCTACGAGCACAAACAACAACAGTTTGAACGGCAATGATATGATGGTGGGTGAGAGCATCATCATCCCAAGGCTCATCAAAACACTGGCTACCACTAGGTCGATCACAAGAAATGGGAGGAACAGCATGAAACCGATCTGAAACGCGGTTTCCAGCTCGCTGGTCACGAATGAGGGAAGTAGAATGGAGAATGGAATTTCCGACGGATCTTCAAATTGCCCAACCCCGGCGAGATCCGCAAACATAATCAGGTTCGCCTCCCGCGTTTGACTGAGCATGAAGGAATGAAACGCCTCACCAGCGCTGGCGATCGCCGCATCGGCGCTGAGTGTTCCTGCGGAGTAGGGTTCTATCGCAAGCGCATTCACAGTTTCAATAGTGGGTGCCATGACAAATAGCGAAAGAAACAGCGAAAGCCCCACCAGCACCTGTGTCGGGGGTGAACCTTGCAAACCCAGAGCCTGTCGCAAGATCGAAAGCACAATCAGAATCCGCAGAAAGCTGGTCATCATGAGCACAATGGCTGGCAGAATTGTCAGCATGCTCATCACCAGCAATAGCTGGATTGAGAAGCTCAACGGCGCATCTTCGCCGCCAGAACCATCGCTGCCAAGCGCACGTTCTAGCGCGCCGCCAACGCCGATGGGTTCGGGCGCAGCGGCCAGCACTGGTTCAGCGAACGCAAAAAGGGCCAAAACAAACATGGTTAACATAGGCAGGCACAATGCAGCCCGGATCATGGAAATCCGTGTCATTATATCTGCTCTGGTCCGTTGGTTTGGATGACAGTTTCGGCGCGGCCTTCCACTTCGCCGAGCCGCACAAGACCATTACGCGAGCAACCGAGCAGGATCTCTTGATCATGGAACCGTACAACGGCCAGTTTAAGGCCAGGTGCCAGCAAGCTGGTTTCGAGCAATTCGATTTTCTGTCCGTCTTTCTGCGCGCCGACGATCCGCGTTTGAAGAAAACGCGTTAAACGCAGGCTTCCCCAAATGAGTAGCGCCAACAACGGCAAAAGTAGTGCCAGCCTAAGGAAATAATCGACCATCATGATGGCGCGTCCGTGGCGGTAACATCGCCGCTGTCTGGCTTAGCATTAATCGATGGCTGATCGCCGCTATCGTCGCCGGCCATGCTTACAATCCGCAGCGCAAAGCGCCCGTCTTGAGCGACCACTTCGCCATGAGCGACGACGCGGCCATTAGCGGTCACCTCGAGCAATTCATCGGTCAGCCGGTCAAGCGGAACAATGCTGCCCTCGCCTAACGCCAAAACGTCTTTCAGCGGCATATCGGTGCGCCCCAGTTCTACTGATAGTCGAACGGTGACATCGCCAAAGCGGTGAATTGCTGGATTGAAGGCATTCATGCCGTGATCCCATCATTTTGTTTGAAAGTCGCGGCGGTTGTCTGCCCCGGTAGGCGCGTAATACGGAGCGCCATGCGGTCTTCAATCGTGCCCAACGTGCCATGCGCGAGGGTTTTTTCGCCTACCCGCAATGGCAACTCGCGCGCGATCGAAAGTGGAATTTCGTCGCCGGGTGCAAGTTTTTCGAGCTTTTCCAACGCCATATTGAATTCGCCAAGCACCGCCTCCAATGGCAGCGGCATGGCCGCAAACGGACCGCTGGCCGCATCGCTCGGCTTGCTCGAATTACGATTTGTCTGCCTGCTAGAAGCTGTTCCCGGAAGCACCGCGTCGAGCTTGTCATTCTCGACAGCCAGTACCGCGCTCCATTCCGCTGTCGCTCCCATCGTCATTGTGACACGAAAAAAAGCGACATCAGCGGCAATGCTAAACGGTTTTAGCCGGGTTACGCTTTCGCTGCGGACCAGGACATCACCGCCTGAACGTTCGGCTGAGCCATTCGTCATAGCAATCACCTGCGCGATGACAGATGCACATTGCTCAACCAGCATTCCGGCAGAACGCGGCAATTGCGAGGGCACATCTTCTGGAAGGCTGCCCTGCCCGCCGAAAGAACTATCGGTAAGGGCAATCGCAGTCGCATAGTCGAGCGACAGAAGCATAGTTTGACCGCCCTCACCGCAGCGCAGCAGGCTATTCAATGCGGTGGCTCCAATATGTTCGAATACATCCTTGCCTTGAAGAATTTCTGGTATTGCCACTGTCACTTTCAGCTTACCGCCTGAAAACAACTGTCCGAGCTCTTGCGCCAATTCCAGGCCGAGTTCACGGCACCAGGCTGACACATGCTCGACGCGTTCTTCGGGGCGCGGACCCCGCCATGTTAACTCAGCACAATGCTGCGCCAAGGGTCGCGCAACAGCGAATGACTCAGCAAAAGTTCCGGCCATATTCACTGGACCAAGAGTCCTTTGAAATGCACAGCATCAATACCGCCAAAGCCTTCATTTTCTTCCAAGACTTCATTGATTGCATCGGTCAGTCGCTTCGTAAGCGCTTCCTTGCCTTCGACATCGTAGATTTCGGCCTCTGGCGTTGCGGCAAGCTGCGCCAGAACAGCGGATCGAATGGCAAGTTCGTGATTCATAACCCAGCCAAGCACCCGCCCATCGCGCTGGGTCGAAACTGCCAATTCGACCTGAATCAGCGCGGGCGAATCCGCCAAGTTCGACGTGAACGATTCTTCGAAACTGTAATAGGCGGTGCGATATTCGCTTCCGCCATCGCCGTGAACAACCGGTGCATCGTCCTTACTTGAGGACGGCAATTCATACGGGTCCGCATCACCCTTACGCACCAATTCAGGAAGGTCCGGTTCAGCTTCGCCTGTCTCCCCAATGAAGCCTGCAGCGAATGCGCCATAGGCACCACCAGCGCCCACTGCCAGCAGTAAGATAGCGCCAAGCACCATCTTCATCATGCCCCTTTTTGGCTTTTCTGATGGGGCCGTTTTTTCAGCCTTAGCCATGCTTCGTCAGCTCCTATTCGCAGGTTTCATCCTCAAGCGAAAAGTCCGGTGCCATGAGCATCGTCAGAACCGACATCAGCCGAAACGGATCGATCTTTCACAACGCTGTCTTCTTCGTCGCCACCGCTTTGCTCCCAGTATGGTTGCGACGATCCTTGCCCTGACCCTGTGGAAGACCCGTAGCGGCCATCGGATGACGCCCCAGAACCAGAGAAACCTCCCTGAGAAGCCGTTTGCGATGCAGAGCTTTGATTGCCGTTTTGTTCATTGCTGCGGCTTGATTGGCCAGATGTGCTTTCCGCACTGGCTGCGATTGCACGCTCCGCAAGTGCCGCGTTAACAGCAGGCACAAAGCCCGGGTCGCGGCTGGCAAGGGTCGCGCGCAAATCTGCGCCGGTCGCTTCGATCCGCACATTGATCGCACCAAATTCATGGTGTCGCAACGTCAATTCAGGCCTTGAAGCACGCACGAATTCGCGAACCTCTGCAAGTTGCCCAATCACCGTTTCGATGGGCTGTCCGGCCCTGGCCTCACTGCGTGGTTCAATTCCAGTCGGAATAGCAGATAATCCCGTAGTTGCAGAAAGACCGGCCACCGGTTGTGCATTCAGTTGAACGTTTGACTGCGCGCCTAACGGGTTGGCCGCCAAAGGAAGATTCGCTGCTTCTGCTGTATTCGCATTAGCAAGGCTTGCAGGAAGGATAGCACGACCTTGGACCTGTGTTGTTAACCGACGCTCAGAAGGCCGAAGCTCAGGATCAACTCCCAATACGGCCCGAAAAGTGCTCTCGATTTTTGCTCCGTGGCCGCTGCGTGATAAACTCTGCAAAACCGCAGCTGCAATAACGGGTCGCCTTTCCAGATTCTGAACCAGGTCATGCTCCATGGCGCTTGCTCGCACAGATATTGGTGCCGCTGACTGGCGTGACTGATTCTCGCGGCTGGCAATCGCTCCTGTAGCGATTTCAGACGGGCCGCTGCCCGCATTCGATGCAGATGACGGTTGGACAATTGCAGAATTTGCGAGAGTATGCTGCACCGATCGAGCGCCCGACGTGGTCAAGAGAGTTGCGTTTTCCTGTGGCGAAACCCCAGGGCCATCTGGTGCTTTAAGCTGATCCGATGATCGGGCATTTTTGGGCAAATGGATGACGTCAGTCTCGATGACCTCATCCCCTTGGCCGGGCACCAGTCTCGATCCATTTGCGAGCGGTGAATGCGGATTTTGATTGACCGAAGGGCGCGGTGGAGCACGTTTACCTGCTATCGCTTCGGCAGGCGTCGATAACGGTATATTGGGTGCAACCTTTGGAGGTTCTGACCCCGCTGGCGGCGGTAAATTGCCGATTGGTGGCATTGATCTGCCGCTTGGCAAGTCGACGGACATTTGCGCTGGTAACTGGGTTATAAGGCCAGCTAGAGACGTGAGATTAATATCTTGCTCAAACCCTTTAGGTTCCGCGTCAATAAAGCTTTCGCTTTCCTGCACCTCCGCCTCTACTAGACCACCAATCCCCGTCTGCGAGGCCTGCAACAGTGTCGGAAATGATGACGTGCCTGCCAACAGATTGGGAGCTATAGCGGAGGTTGGCCCGGTGGTAATTACCGATATTTCTAAGGGAGCTTGAATCAAAGAACAGGTCCTCGCAATTGTCGCCGATCAGCTGTCGCCGGCTTCTTTGGATTTGTTCTGCAACTTGTGTGCCATTCCAGTTGTGATGACCTGCTCGCGCTTGACCCGAATGGCTTCCAGTTCGCGTCGAGCGGCTTGCATCCGCTCTTCGAAACGCTTTGCTCGAGTTTCCGTAATGGCAAGCGTCTGGGCCTGCCATAGCGCTTGGTCATTCGCGTCTTTGTATGCCTCATCGGCTTGATCGGCGATCTCTTGCAACCTTCGAACAAAACCAGCTCGATCGCGCAATGAATGGCCGCTGGAACTATCCACGCGGAGGCCATAGTCGCAGACAAATTTACGACTGCGCTCGGCCAGAACACTGCTGCGTAATTCTTCATCAACGGCATGTGCAAGCGCCGCCATTGCTTCGCGCCGCGCAATTTTTGCAAGCATAAGCTGACGACCGACCAGCGTTAGACGTCGTTTGGTTTTTGGTTCATTCATTAGGTATTGGATTTTCGTTTGTGACGGCATTCAGCGCCATCAGCCCGGTCAAACTTTCAGAAAGACCGAAGGTCTTTCCGCGAGCCTGTTTCAAGAAATCATCGATCAACAATGTGTGCTTAATCGCGCGGTCCAGAACCGTGTCAGATCCTGCTCGATAGGCACCCATCATAACCAGGTCGCGATTATCCTCACGTGCGGCGATCAAAGCTCTTAGGTCTCTGGCTGCTGCGCCAATTTGGGGTTCAACGAGATCGTCCATTACCCTACTGAGCGATGCCGGGATATCGATCGCAGGATAATGCCCGCGCTGCGCCAAGTCACGCGACAGAACGACATGCCCGTCAAGGATCGCGCGCGCTGTGTCGACCACGGGATCGGAAGTGTCATCGCCATCTGCGAGCACGGTGTACAGGCCAGTTATTGCACCGCTAGATTGCGAGGAATTGCCTGCTCGTTCGACCAGTTTCGTAACTGCGGCCAATGCCGAAGGGGGATAGCCGCGCGCTGCGCCAGGTTCACCCAGAACCAATGCCAATTCCCGCGCCGCATGGGCAACACGGGTCAGGCTATCGAGCACCAGTAGCACCCGTTTTCCCTGCCCGCGAAAATGCTCGGCAATCGCGGTCGCATATTGCGCAGCGCGGAGGCGAAGATTTGGTGCATGATCCGCTGGGACGGCAACGACGACCATGCGGCCGCGCCGCACTCCGGTCATGTGCCTCGCGACAAAATCCGATACTTCGCGCGCGCGCTCACCGATCAATGCGACAACAGTAATATCCGCCACAGCATGGCCTGCAACCGTGTCGATCAGCACCGATTTGCCGACCCCAGAGCCGGCAATTACGCCCATTCTTTGACCGACGCCCATCATCGTCAATGCGTTGATCGCGCGAACCCCGCAATCGAAGCTTTCGCGGACAGGCGCACGCTCAAGCGCGCCTTCGCGTTTGCCGGAAAGTGGCCATTTCTCTGGCAGATCAAGCGGAGGGCCGCCATCAATGGGATTGCCCAAACCATCCACTGCACGACCCAGCAATGCATTGCCAACGCGCACCGTTCCCGGTGACCCAATCGCGCGGACCTTCGCGCTGGGATGCAGCAGCTGCGTATCACCCAGCAGCATCATCAGCGAATGTCCGCCGCGAAAACCGATGACTTCGGCCAGTGCCTCATCACCCACTTCATTCTCGATCGCGCCGAGTGACCCAATCGGAAGCGCCAATCCAGCGACCTCGGTCAAGCCGCCATCGCAAGCCACAACCCGACCGGACAAGACCGGGCCCGAGGCGACATCGACTGATCGAAATCGCGACAGTTCAATTTGCATTTCAGCCAGCATGTCTTGAATCAGCCCCGCAACGCAGCGGCGATTGCACGGCGCCATTCCGGTGGACCATCGCTAATGGATCCATTGGGGCTTTCAAAATGCAACCCTCCACGTTTAACATTTTCATCCGGAATGACACGCCAATGTTCCAACGTTTCAGGATCGATCAGTGCGATGTCTTCTGGGTTTAGGAATAGTGAGCATTCATTGGCAGCCGCACCCAGACGATGGGCCGCTTCTTGACAGCGTTTCTGCAAATTTTCTGGATCGGGTTTGAACTCGACAAATGCTCGCTCGCAAAGGCCAATTACCGTTTCGACCAGTTCACTGGCGAGGGTATCCATCGCCGCTTGGTCTAGATTACGAAATGTCAACCTCAGGCCGCGCTGGCGCTCTTGCAAAGCACTAAATTCTGCCTGAGTCGCGGCGATCCCGGCTGCTTCGCCGCGAGCGAACGCCTCCGCCTCAGGGTCGAGAGGGGCAGGTGGTTCAGTTTGCAAATCCTGCTCACCAGTTGGAACAACTTCATCTGAGTTGATCAGCTTTCGGGCGATGGGGTGTCCAGCCACAAACTCGCGTGGTTCGAGCAACGCATCTATCCAATTTGGGCCGCTACTTTCGCCGGGCCGGTCGGAATCTTGCAATGCTGCGACCCAATCAGACGAATTCGCCATCGTCACCCCCCATTACGATCTCGCCTTGATCGGCAAGCGAACGCGCAATTTCGACGATCTTGCGCTTTGCAGCGTCGACTTCGCCGCGTGAAAGCCTGCCCCGCATTTCAATCTCGTCTCGAATACCATCGGCCGCGCGGCTCGACATGGATTTGAAGAACGGTGTGCGCTCGTCTTCTTTGAGGCCTTTGAGCGCATCGATAAGCGCCTCGCTGTCCACATCGCGAAGCAATCGCTCCATCGCCTGAGACTCGAGATCGAAAAGCATCTCGAAAGTGAAGAGCTCTTCTTCGATTTTCTCTGCGAGCGGCCCGTCACGTTGTGCAATTGCGGGAAGGACAGTACCCCGCAGCTCCCCTGCAGCAAGATTGATAAGGTTCGCCGCCTCGCGAGGGCCGCCAAGCGCCAGTGCATTCGCACCAAAGCTTGCGCCAATGCGCTGCGATAACAAACTGTCGATCATCCCGACGGCCTGTTGAGAGATCGGGCCAATTCGCGCGACGCGCTCTACCACGATCGGTTGGATATGGCTTGGCAGAGCAGACAGCACCTCTGCAGCGGGCTCAGGTTCAAGCATCAACAGCAATGCTGCGATCACTTGCGGATGTTCGTCTTCAACCAATTTCAGTAGCACCGATGGAGCTAACCAGCGAGCCATTTCGATGATACGAGGTCCTGGATTTGGCTCAATCCGCAGCATCATGCTTTCCGTCTTGGTCGGACCAATTGACCGTTCGAGTAACATTCGCACTTGCGCCGCGCGGTCCTGCTTAGCCAGCACTTCACGGGTGCTCTCGCCGACAAAATCTTCCAACGCCTCCGCCATCGAATTTTTATCGATCTCGCCCAATTCGCACATCGCAGTGCCGATTTGTTCAAGCTCGTCCGGACCAAGCCGGGATAACAAGCCAGCGGCCTCGTCATCGCTCAACAACATCAAGAACACCGCTGCTCGGTCAATCCTATTAAACCGTGGTTTTCGTTCTTCAGCTTCGGAAGCCGTGCCGGTTTCCTCGCCGGTTTCAATTACATCTGAATTTGTCATGATGCTGTGCTTCCTTCAGCTTGATCCGTTGGATTTTCGAGCATTCGCTGGAGAGCTTCGACCGCCCTATCGGGTTGATCTGCTGCAAGTTGCCGCGCGAGTTCGACGCGTTGCGGTAGATCAACCATCGGAGCCTGATCGGAAGCCGTCGCCTGCGCCAGCTGGCCATTTCCCTGAAGAGAAGGAACTTCCGGATTGCCTTCTTCGGTCGTTTCGATCTTGGCACCCGGATCACGCATCCGCTTTATCAAGGGACGAACCGCCAGTATTAGTACCAGAAGGGTCGCAATTAGAGCAGTGACATAGCGCAAAACATTGGAGAACCACGGCTGTTCATAGAAAGCCATGGGTTCCATTTCAGTGCTTTCAAACGCACCCAAAACAACCTCAACTTGATCGCCGCGCGCATCGTTTGCACCGACTGCGGCACTGACGAGTGATTGCACTTCTCCTATCGTAAGCGGTGCCGCAGCCTCCAGCGCCGCATCGCTTACGGCAACCGCAACTGAGAGCTTTACCAGCGAGCCGGGACGCGTGCTGGTGACAGCAACTTCGCGGCCCAATTCATAGTTTCGCTGAACAGCGCTTTCGCTGTCACTTGGGGCAGGCTCAGTTCCTTGAGCAGCGGCATCTGCCGTGGCAGGATCAGGAGCGCCATCGACAAGTTGAGCGTCGGGTGCCGGCGTATTGGCTGTCACGCCGGGTATACCGCCGGGTCCAGATCCAGCCATTCGTGTCGACGTGCGTTCGCTTTCGCTGCGAACCGACCCGTCTTGGTCATAGCTTTCGCGTGCAGAAGTATTTTCTGATTGGTCGAGTTCAACCTGCACCTGGCTCGAAAAATTGCCTTCACCCAAGAGCGGTGTCAGCAGTGCTGTCACTTGTTCGCGCAGCTTGCCTTCAAATTCCTGCTGCAACACCAATCCATCCAGCGTGCCTTCGCGTTCGGATGAGAGCAATCGGCCATTCTGATCAACCACGCGCACCGTATCCGATGTCATGCCAGGCACCGATCCAGATACGAGATTTACGATTGCCTCAACCTGCGACTGGTTAAGCGAGCGGCCGCCAACCAACCGGACCATAACACTGGCGCTGGGTGGGCTGTTCTGGCGCACAAACGCCGAACGTTCAGGCGTTGCGAGGTGGACACGGACCGATTCAATCCCGTCAATCTCTCGAATCGTCAGCATCAATTCGCGCTCTCGCGCCAACCTTAACCTCTCGCCTTCAAGCGTTCGGCTGGATCCCAAGGGGATTGAATCGAGCATCTCACTTGCGCCTTGCGGGGCAGCTAAACCAGCATCGCTCGCCACCAACATGCGGGCGCGATAGACATCGCTTTCCGCCACGGTCAGTGCGCCGGTTGAATTGTCAATCGCGTAACTAATCCCGCCCTGCTCAAGCGTTTCGACCACATTACCGCGCTCAGCGTCAGTCAGACTGGAATACAGTATTCGCTGCGGTCCCTGAGCGATCGTGAGATAGAGCGCTGCGATGATCGCGATGACGCCCACAGCCACAATTCCGGGCAATGCTCGGCGGAACGCGGGCTGACTGGTGAATTGCGAAATCTGTGAACGCCAATCGCCTGAAGACGACGCGGCACCCGCGCCGACCGGGACGGCTCCACCAGCGGCCACGGGAACATTTGCATCAGCCACTTATTAGCTCCCCATCCGCATTATGTCTTGATAGGCGGACAACAATTTGTTGCGGACCTGCAAGGTTGCCTCAAACGCAACCCCTGCTTCCTGCCGGGCAAGCATCACTTTCGCGATGTCGGTAACTTCGCCGCGCTCATAGGCGGCCTGCATTTCACCAGAATGTTTTTGCACCGCGCTGACTTGTTGAAGCGCACCGGTCAATGCATCTGCAAACCCGCCGCCCGGTGCCAGATTGGTTGAGTTGGGCTCGGAATTACCGCTGGCTGCGCGGACATCCTGCAATGCCTGACTTCGCGACATCACCTCCTGACGCAGCGCCATCACTTGCTGCATGGAACCCATAGGGCCAACGCCGTTCACGCCGCACCTGCCGATGCAGGTGAGATAAGGCCTGATTCCCGCATGGATGCCAACCGATAGCGCAGCGTCCGTTCAGATATACCCAGGCTCAGCGCGGTCTTAGCACGGTGCCCGCCATGTAGATCGAGAGTCCTCAAGATCGCCTGAGCCTCTGATTTAAATGCCACATCGGAAAGCGAGCTTTGATCAGCATTGCATTCCTCAGACAATCTTCCCGATGGATGCTGCCTCGTCGCTGTCCCGCACGGCTCATTCCCAACCATCCGCGCAGGTTGGTCAAAAACGATATGTTCAGAACCAATGTGCGGATCTTTGCCAGCCAGCAGGATCGCACGACGGATCACATTTTCCAATTCGCGGACGTTACCCGGCCATGGATGCGACTCCAACAAGGCGAGCGCTTGCACTGAAATCCAACACGGCATTGAGGGCCGGCAAGCGTGGCGGAGCAACATCCCAAAGGCGAGCGGCGCAATATCGCCTTTCCGGTCTCGCAGCGCAGGTAATGTCATGGGAAATACATTGAGACGGTAGAGTAGGTCTTCACGAAATCGACCCGCTCGGACCTCGTCTGACAGCGTGCGGTTTGTCGCTGCGATAATACGCACATCGACATTGATCGGTTTGGTCGCACCGAGCGGCAGGATTTCGCCTTCTTGCAGTGCCCGCAGCAATTTGGCTTGTAGCGCAATCGGTAGTTCACCTATCTCGTCGAGCAGTAAGGTTCCGCCATCCGCAGCATTAAATAACCCCTCACGCGTTTCACCTGCACCAGTAAACGCGCCCTTACGGTGACCGAATAACAGCCCTTCCAACATGGCTTCGGGCATGGCAGCACAATTGACCGCAATAAATGGACCTTTGGAACGGACGCTCATGCGGTGAACAAAGCGGGCGAAGACCTCTTTACCCGTACCGGTTGGCCCTTCGAGTAGGACCGGAATTTCACTGGCCGCAATCCGTTCCGCTAGAGTGAGCAACGCTAGACTTTCATTGTCACCGGCAATCGGCCAACCGCCATCGGCGGCGCTAGCGATCAACGCGGCTTGCGCCGGGTCAATGGAACGGGGAGGATAGGCTAGCGTAATCCGGGCCTCTCCAATTCGAGTGAGAGCGGGCTTGTCAGATTGGACCAGATCAATTGCGAGCAGGTTAGAGCTGCGTTTTCCGCTCTGGGCCCCTGTAATGGGCGGAAACTTGCCGTGGTCGCCCAGAATAAGGCGATCCCGCTGCCAGCTCTGTGCGAGCAATGGCAATGTAGGTTCGACCAATGCCGCATGAATCCCATCACCTCGTATCTCTTTATCGAGGTCTGCTTTTTGGAAATTTGAATTAAGCGCCCGCATTGTTCCACCTGTTTTTGCCTGGTGGAAAGGATTTGCCGCCCCGGCGGCCAAGATAGAGCAAATTTAAGCACTCGTAGTCTTCCGTACGTGCTTTCCGCGATAACAATCCTTCGAGTTCGAAAACTGGCGCTTTTTGGCCGATCCCCGGCACAATTGCTGAACCGACGCATCTGCAATTTTAATTCGATAGCCGAAAAAATGGACGCAAATCCGTTCGGCAAAAATGCGCACCCTTATAGAAAGAGCCGGCGCTCTATGCTCAGAAACCCAAAAACGCCGCCTGCCAAACTCCCAAAACAAGAAAGCACTTAAACATCCCAGACAATGGTCGCTCTTATGTGCAGCAGCTGCGGCTCTCGTCGCCCTGTGTAGACCACTTGCAATAGAACTCAGGAGATTGACTAATGTCCGTAATCAACACCAACACCTCAGCCCTTCGCGCTCAGAATGCGAGCTCGAAGGCCAACGAAATGCTCGGCGATGCCATGGAGCGTCTATCTACAGGCAGCCGCATCAATAGCGCGTCTGACGATGCAGCTGGCCTTTCAATCGCCACTGGTTTCACCAGCGATATTCGCGCACTAAACCAAGGCATCCGTAACGCTAATGACGGTATCGCGCTGGCTCAAACCGCTGAAGGCGGGCTCGACGAAGTAGCGAACATGCTCCAGCGCGTTCGAGAATTGGCCGTGCAATCACAAAACGGCACTCTGGATGCAGAAGATCGCGGTTTCCTCGACACGGAAGTTACCGAACTTGCTGGCCAGATTAGCGATATATTGAGCAACACCGAATTTAACGGCGTTTCTTTGTTCAGCACAACCAGCGGCAGTGATGTTTCTGTTTCTATCCAGATCGACGCAGGCCGCAGCGTTGCGCTCACCAGCACCGCGATTGACGGCACCAACATTGATGCTGCTGCTCTTGATGTGTCATCAGCCACGAACGCTGCCACTGCTATCACCAATGTTGATGCCGCGCTTAGCGATGTGAACACAGCTCGTTCGTCATTGGGTGCCGGCCAAAACCGCCTCGAATCGGCGATCAATAATCTGACAACGACATCGACAAACCTATCTGATGCGCGATCGCGGATCGAAGACACTGACTATTCGTCAGAGACCACTGCACTCGCCAAGGCTCAGATCCTCGGCCAGGCATCGACCGCGATGCTCGCCCAGGCCAATCAATCTCAGCAGAACGTCCTCTCGCTGCTGCGGTAATCGGTTGATCTGCAACACGCTCCCCTATGAGGCAGCAAGGAAAACCCGGAGCCGCAGCTCCGGGTTTTTTCTTTTTTGGCTGCGAAGGTCGTTGGACTGGTTGTTGTCGGCCAAAAGTCAAACTTAGACTGGTACGCTGCGGTCCTGAAAATCAATCACTTCAAGGTAGTTGCGCAACCGGTTTTCCTCCAACCGTGCGATCAGCGGGTTCGCGTGATAGGGTAGCAAGAAGTCCGCGAGTGCGGCGGACCACGAAGCTTCGGCATCAAATATTACGCCGAGGCCCAGCACAGCAGGGACATGGACATAAAAGAGCGGTCGTTCCTCAGAATCCGCTTCTTTCAGAAAGTCTTCAACTGCCGTCAACACACCGTTGCAGGGACCTCCCGCCTCCAATGCTACCGCAAATGCACCCATTCCGCGCAGACCACGCCCGGCATGGACGCCGTCCTCACCCAAGCGAACGCCATGGTCAAAACTATGCGGATGCCGCCAGCTCGGTGGAACACGATCGGGCGCATAATAGAAATCCCGGCGTGCACATGGCCATGAAACATCGTGCAAAAAAGCCAACAATGGCTGGCCCGCGCCGCGTTGAATCGCATCAATCGCGGTGAGTTCATGATAGACTGTATAATAATTGTGATCCCCATCGACGAACCACGCATCGACGGCAGAACATACTTTGATCGCTTCAAGGCTGGGATGTGGAATATGGCGAACATGATCTTCGCCCGCTGCCCATTCGGCGAAGCCCTTTGCCGGTTCAGGATCGATGCAAGTCAGCATCCCGCCTTGTTTGGCAGCGAGGTCTGCTAGCACTTTCGACATGCCGCCAAATTCACTTCCAATCTCGACAATATCGCGCGCCTTCACCTGATCAAGACAAGGAAGAATCAGGTTAGAAAACTCTGACATGGAGTGGATCAAGAGATCGCTCATGCTGCGGCATCCTGTGGTTGGGAATTCTGTTTGAGATCAAGCGCAAGCGCGTCCGCGATTGGCACCACCCTTCGCCGTAAAGGGCGCATAACAAATTCAATCATTTGTGGCTCTTCGCCATCAGTTTGGGCCGGCGGATTGAACAGCACAAAGGCCGTCGGATCGGTGCATTCAAAAATGCCTATCGCACGTTCAGTGATCGCGTCGAATTGTGCTGCGACCCGGTGAGCCACACCGTCATTCAGCACCTCGCCCTTTAGATCACTAACCGCAGATCGGGTGATGCTTGCCAATTCGAACCACTCAAAGACTGACCCGACTTGCAGTGCGATACACTTCGTATTTGCGGCCAACGGCAGCCTCGCTGTATAGTATCCTTCATGCGTTGGCTGAGCATGGACAACGGTGCGAGCACTGTCTTTTTCGCCAACATAGAGCGCTGGGATGGCAATCCCTTGAGCCGTGTTATCGCTATAGGTAAGCCCCAAGCCGAAGCGTTTTTGCGCCAGCAATGAAAGCCGTGTGTTCATATCCTCTTGCGCCAATTCTGCTGGCAAAAACATTCGTGATGCACCCTTCATGTAGAACAGGCCGCGGCGGCGCATGCCTTCATGCGCATCGGCCTCATCGAACAGCCCAACCATCCGTTCACTGCCCATATTGACGTCGTGTTCAAAACTCTTGAGCACGGCGAGCTCACAAGGTTGCGGCAGGAACATAAAACGGGTCAGCGTACTTGCCGCTGTCTCTCGCCATCCGCGCACTGTATGAGAATCAGCGCGCCTAACAATCGGCGGACTATTTGCCTCTGTGGCAAAACGGACCACCCCGGATTGAACGCGGTCGCGCACTTTGCTTTGAGTGCCTTTAACCGCGCTTTGTGTTCGGATTGGCTCCCCTGCATCGGTAAAATCAACCACCGATCCCAGCTCGCAGGTCGCGAGTTGTTCAATCACAGCAACATTGCCGCACATCGCCTCTAACAACTGAGCATCAAAATGGCGGTCATCGATCAACCCCTTCTTATCGAGGCCAGTTGCCGTCATTTCGCGCAGCAATAAATAACGGCCTGCGACACGCACACTGAATGCCTCTGACAGCAGGAGGTCGACATTGTCCTGCGCAGACCCATTGTAGCCCAAATCCACTAACATCAGCGTATCACCCGGCTGCGGATCGACTGCACGGCGAACATGTTCCACCAATCTGTTGGCACGCGCACGCGCACGGCGGCGGGTTAGCTTTTCGCGCTGCCCTTTACGCAGTTCATCGCGCAGACGAAGGCTGGATTCCACATTTTCGGAATCGCTTTTCGGATCGCCAACCACGCGCGCGACCTCATCTTCATCAAACAACATTTGCCGAGCAAGCGTGCTGGGGTTGAGGCCAAATTCCAGCGCGAGTTGTTTCCGATAGGCATCTCCTGTCGCCAGCGCAGCGGCGATGGCGGTAAAGCGGCTGATCTCGACCCGCGCGGTGCTCTCCGCCTCGCCTACTGCCTGGTGAACCAGATGGGGCAAATGGCCATCACGCAGCATAAACAACCAATGCACTGTACCGCCTCCTGCGCTCGCAAGCGCGTCTGCCTCGCGCCGTAGCCATTGGTCATACGCTGAGAAAACGGGGCCAAGTACGCTCAACCCCAGCGTCTGAGCCGGATCCGTTAATTGAGGTTCGATCTGAGACAAAGTTGCTCGATGCGGCATTAGCCCGCGCACGTCATTCTTGGCCTCACCGATGATTTGTTGGCAAGACCGTTCAAACCGGAAACGTTGTCTGGCGGTTTCATCGAACTGTGTCAGATGCAGCGCCGGAATGCCTAGCGCCCGCGCACCATCAAAGTCCGCCTTTCGGCTGTCACCAATATGTAAGAGCTCTTGTGGCTTGCACTTCATTGCCTTTAGCACCTTAGCCAGCATGCCTTGCGACTTGGAGATTCCCGCCTGCGATGACGCGAACACCCGGTCGATCAACCCTGCAATCTCATCACCTGCAGCCTGCGTAATCAGATCAAGCAATTGGTTCGCATCTAGATAAGTGTCAGAAACAATGATGACCTGATGCCCGCGCAGTTTGGCGGCGCGCATCAACTCAACGGTCGGTTCAAAGGCAAAGCAAACACTTGCTTCGGCAGAAAGCTCAGCTGCAATCGCCGCCTCTCTATGCGTGGCCGTGGAGTTCGGCATGGCCTGCGCATATATAGCGCCTAACCCAACCTCTGTACTCTGGCGCAATGTCCTCTGCGCCTTGCGTGCTTGATTCTCGGCAACGATCCGCTGTCCGGTTGTAACGGCCGAAAGGCCAGCAAAGACATCAGTCGGTGTTTGGCAATCGCGCCAAAGCAGTGTGTCAAAACAATCGAGCGAGAGAATGCGCAATGCATCCGTCCCGTGCTCCAAAGCTGTTCGCAGTTGGTGTGGCAAGATATTCTCGGTCATCACGCATGTCCCCGTTGTTAGCCGGAAGCAAAGCTAAACCGATATGGTTTACCGGGACGGTGCGAGTGCCTCCGCGCTTCCACTTAGTCCGGCTTGAGAGCGCTCCGATTGAGGTGCCGCCCTCGCGATATTTGCTCTGGGTTCCTCATCCGCATCGGGAGTCTCTTGGTCACGTAATTCAATTTGCGGTGCTGGCCGCGGTCGGCGGCCGGCTCTACTTCTTGGCGCTTCGAGCAAAAGCAGTGAAATACGGCGGTTGCGCGGGTCGGCGGGGTTGTCGAGAATGAGAGGTTCCGTTTCAGCAACCCCCTCGATCCGGGCAAACCGTTCGTTCCCAATGCCGCTCCGTATCAACTGTTGCCGGGTCGCTTCAGCTCGACCGGCGGATAGTGACCAATTGTTGGCCGTAATCCCATCACGCCAAGGCAATGAATCTGTGTGCCCCCGCAGGATGAGCGGGCTACCTTCATTTTCAAGTGTCTCGCCAATTATGTTGAGTAGACTGCGCGCTTCATCGGTCATCACTGTTGTGCCCAGCGCGAACATCGAAAAATCAGCATCGTCGACTAAGTCGATCCGGATACCATCTGGTGCGCGCATGACCTGAACCTGCTGAGCAAGTCGCGAAAGTTCGCGCCTTGCAGCAAGTCGCTCATTGATTTCCTCACGCAGCTCTTTGACTTTTTCTTCCTGAGATGCGCCGTCACCCCCGCCTTCGACTGGGCCTCCCTCGGCACCACGCGGAATGGTAATCGACCGTGTCCCGGTCTGGCCAGCCGCATGGGGGTAATTGTCGACATCGGTCAACGAACTGCCTCCCAGCATGCCGTCCGACCCGGCGCTTTGTGCACGGGTTTTCACCAGAGTGGGCGTAAAATAATCGGCGATGCCTTTGCGCTGGTTCTCCTCAGTGGCGCCAAGCAGCCATAGCAATAGGAAAAACGCCATCATCGCCGTCACAAAATCGGCATAGGCAACTTTCCACGCACCACCATGATGACCATCACCGCCTGCGATGGTGATCTTCTTGATGATTACTGGCGCTAATCCTGGGTCAGGAACCACAGCCGCTGCATCGTCAGCCATCTCAGCGGCCACGCATCGTATCTAGCAGATCGGTCAGTTTAGGCCGGTGTGCAGGCGGCAAGCCTGAGCGTGCGGCTTCGAGAACCAGTGGCTGTGGATGTCCGTGAAGGCTGGCGACAATCACTTGCTTAATGGAATAGAAAATCTGCTGGTCGTGGGAGCTTACCTGTTTCAACCGACCTGCCATCGGTCCAGCAAAACCATAGGCCAATAGCACACCCAAAAACGTGCCAACCAAGGCACCGCCAATCATTTTACCCAAGATCGCTGGAGGCTGATCGATCGCTCCCATCGTCTTAATAATACCCAGCACAGCCGCAACAATCCCCAGCGCCGGAAACGCATCGGCGAGCGATTGAATCGCGTGGCTCGGCTCATCCATTTCATGCAGCTGCGTTTTGATCGCATTGTCGATCACATCCTCAACCGCATACGTATCCAGCGTGCCCGATGATACAACCAACAAAGTCAGGGGGTCGCAAATCAGATTTACGATCACCTCATCTTGCTGAAGTCGCGGATATTCGCTGAAAATAGCGGAATTCTCTGGTTCAGTCACATGACTTTCCAGTGCCACTGCACCATCAGACCTCAGCACTTTCATCAATTTGCTGGTCAATGCGATCACGTCGATATGATCTTCGTCAGAATACTTTGGCCCTTTGAAGACTTTCGCCAAGCCGCCGCCCAGTAATTTAAGTTCGTGCATAGAATTGCCGATTAGCGTTGCCCCAATCGCAGCCCCGCCAATCATCATCATTTCGAGCGGCAATGCGGCCAGGATTGGCCCCATCGCTCCGCCTGCAAGCATGTAACCGCCAAAAACCATGACGAGCAAAACTACGATTCCGATCCCGGCAAACACTGGTTCAATCCTTCCTAAGCGCGTGACTCAAAGCGCGTTGAACAAAGTCAGCGAGCTGACGCGGGTGAAACTGGCTTGGCTCGCCTCAAGTGCAGTCAATGTTTGTTGCAGACGTACTATTGTGTCGGCGATATCGGTGTCTCCAATCTCAGAGCGCTGCTCCGCAACATCGATGGCGCGGTCCTGCTGGTTCTGCTGGATCGATTCCACCCATGCGAGCCGAGTGCCGATCACGGTCTGGCTACGATTGGCATTGTCGAGTGCGGAATCGATGCCCGACAAAGCGTCTTGCGAAGCCTGAGCCGGGTCAACAGCGCTGCCCCGCAAAGCAGCAGCCAGACCGGTTAGCACCGCAAAATTGCTGCTGGGTGTGCCATTATCGTCAAATTCAAACAGCTGTTCGCCCGTCACTCCGCGCTCAATTTCTGTCCCTGGTGCGACCGGCACAGTACCGTTCTGGTTGTTGCCATTGTAGGTCACAACGCCGCTAGCATCACGGACAAAGGCGGGATCACCAGCCGTTCCCGCGAACAAAGGCGCGCCGGTGATCGAAAGGGTATTGGATCGCGCGAACATTTCTTCGGCCATCTGCTCAAGTTCTTCCGCGATCGCAGCACGGCCATTCTCGCCAACTGGATCGTTGGCAGCGGCAACGGACAATTCACGCGCGCGCTGAAGGATTGAGACGATGCCTTCAATCTGATTGGATGCTTCGGATAGATCTTGCCCCAACCGCGCCGCGTTTTCCTCTTCGGTTTCACCGCGCCGTTCCAACCGCGTGAGCGCACGCAATCGCGCGGCACCAACCGGGTCATCCGACCCGCGCTGAATACGTTCGCCAGTTGCGATTTCGGATTGGAGACGCTCTATTGAACTGCGCAAGTCACCCATTTGGCCGAGCGAACGTTCAAAAAATGCGCCAGTTGAATTGCTGACCTGACTCATCTCTGCATCTCCACCAATCAGCCCAGACCCAGGATCGTATCAAACAGATCGCTGGCGACTTGAATCACTCGGCTATTCGCTTGGAATGCCTGTTGCAGACGTATGAGATTGGCCGCTTCTGCGTCTAGGTCGACACCTGTTTCACTAAGCAATTCAGCCTCTGCAGCGGCATTGATGATCGCCAGTCCTTCACGCGTTGTGTCCAGCCCCGCAATGCGGCTGGACAGCGAAAGCAATGACCGGTCGGTATTTGCGATTGGTCCGTCATCGGCGCCAAAGGCTGCGATTAGATTCCCAAGATTGGCGGTGTCGCGGCTGCCTGCGGGTGCGCCAGCGGGTGCCAATGCCAGTCCTGATCCATCAGCCAGCGCCAGAGCTATGTCGGTGGCATTGGTACCCGAAAATAGCGGTTGTCCTGCTGATCCATCAAGCGCGGATCCAGAAGCCTGTGCTGCATTGGCGCGGGTGATGGTAGCTAGTGCTGCAGCGTCGAGCTCGGATTGACGCGTGGTGATATCAACCAATGCCGATGCACGACCTGCCATCGCACCGCTGACGGGAATAAAGGCCGTGCCCGCGACGCTAAAACTGGTGATCCCATCGGATTGAACCGCCGCGCTGATTTCATTTGCGGTCGTACCGGAAACGAGCAAAGCACCTTGTCCAGAAGGATCAGGTGGCGAGGTAACCAGCCGAACTTCGGCAGCCCCAAATTCATCGAATTCGGTGGTGATCCCGAATTGATCGGCAAGATCGCGCAAAGACGCATCGCGCGCATCAAGCAACGAGGCTCGACCCGCTGTCCCTTCGCGTGAATTGACGAGTGCAAGATTGATCCGCGCCAGCTCGGCCGCAGCACCATTGGCGCTTTCCACCCCGATTGTAACTCCGTCTTCAACCAAACTGCGGGCGTTGCCTAGCGCGATATCTGCGAAGTGAAATGTGTCTGTCAGTTGCCGCGCAGTCTCCAACGCTCCGGTGCGCAAGGCAGGATCGGTTGGGTCGCTTTCAAGCAAAATCAGCGCGGCTTCAAAATCCACCAACCCTTCAAACAGGCGTGAGTTTTCAAGCGCAGTTTCAGCATCACGCAGGCCCGCAAGCTCCGTTTCGGCAGCAGCTAATTGAGAACCGCTGTCGCGCGCCTGACGCTGGATTAATTCGCTATTGATGCGCTGAACATCTCCAACGAACGTACCGCTCAATGCGCTGCTAGTCTGAAAATCAATCGTGGCGCTGCCGACAAGCTCGCTCTGATTAATCGTGCGGCGCACGTAGTCAGGGTTCGAAGCATTCGCGATATTCTGCGCTGTCAGTTCAAGACTAGCGCGTGCTGCGGCTGCCCCGCTTCGGCCGATAGAGATGAGACTTGTGGTCATTATTCACCTGTGTTGCCATCAACATATTGAGCAAGTTGTTGCTCGATACTCCGTGCAAACCCGAATGCGCCGGATGCCGATGCGACTTCAGCGAAGTGTTCGTCGCGCATCTTTTCAAACTGTCTCAGACCTCCACCAGTAAGCGGAGCCTCCTCTCCAAAACTTGAGGCACGGGCAGTTTCCAGCATTCGGCGGATCATGATGGCTTCAAACCCTTCAGCCGCCTCGCGCAGCTCAAGTCTTTCCGGGCTGAGCGCGGTGATGGGGTCAGAGAGGGGGGCGATAGATGCCATCACAACACCACCATTTCGGCTTGCAGCGCACCCGCTTGTTTGAGGCTCTCTAGGATCACAACAAGATCGGATGCCCCCACACCTAGCAAGTTCAACGCATCGACAATTTCGCTTAGATTGGCGGCATCCGGTAGCAACACCACCCGGCTGTCGTTTTGTGTAACGGTGATCTCGGTGTCTTCCTCAATCGCGGTAACGCCATTGCCGAAAGGTTCCGGTTGAACCACGCGTGGCGATTCGTCGATGCGGATTACTAGCTTTCCATGGCTGATCGCAGCAGGCGCCAGACGGACTGCTTGATTGATAACAACAGTGCCTGTGCGGGAGTTGACGATAACCCGCGCCGCGACAGGAGCAGGCGTGACGGGCAGCATCTCAATCTCTGCCAAAGTCCCAGCGCGCACGTCATTGCCAAATGGTAAGGTCAGCTCAATACTAACTCCATCGGCGATCCGCGCCATACCGGGGAAACGCGCATTGACCGCATCACGAACACGGCTGGCGGTGAGGAAGTCGGCTTGGTGCAGATTGAATCGCAGGCTAGCTTCTTGATCGAAGCCAGTTGCCACTGCGCGTTCAACCGAAGCGCCATCAGCGATCCGGCCGACGGTTGTGATGTTAACAGTCAGCTGAGAACCATCGCGCCCGCTAACTCCCAATCCGCCGACTGCGACATTGCCCTGTGCCATTGCGTAGATCTGCCCGTCTGCCCCATATAAAGGCGCAAGAATTAGGGCTCCACCACGTAAAGATCTCGCTTGACCCATGGTCGATACAGTAATGTCGATACGCTGACCGGGCTTTGCAAAGGCGGGAAGTTCTGCGGTTATGATCACCGCTGCCGCATTGCGGAGATTAGGATTGACGCCGGGAGGCAATTGCAAACCCAGCCTGCCTGAAACGCCGCGCATTGCTTCGGTTACATATTCAAGATTGTCATCGCCGGTCCCTTGCAGGCCAACGACTACGCCATATCCGGTCAGCTGATTAGCACGCAGTCCTTCAAACTGACCAATGTCGCGGATACGTTCTGCGGACGCGCTAACCGGAGCCAGCACAGCGAAGAGGGCCATAAGGGCCGCTAGGATAGGAAGCGGGCGCATTAGAATGGCGAAATCGCGTTAAAGAAGCTCGACAACCAGCCAGGACGACTTGCCTGCTGCACAGCGCCCTGCCCGGTATAAATGACCCGAGCATTGGCTACGCGAGACGAAGGGAGGGTGTTGTCGACATCAATGTCAACCAATCGAATACGGCCAGCGAATTGCACCCATTCATCTCCTTGGCTCAATGCCATTCGTTTCTCTCCGACCACTTCGGCGGTCCCGTTTGGATAAATTGCGGCAATGGTCACCGCGACTGTGCCCGTCAGCTGGCTTTGCTGCGCAGCGCTTCCACTTCCACTGAACGACGCGGTCCCGCTTGCATTAAGGGCATTGGGGTTCAGAAATCCGAGTGGGCCTGTGGTCGGCGGGATGATTCCAAAACTGCCATCGCGCGCCGTATCGCCCCTGGTGCTTTTCGATGTACTGGTGCTTTCGACCAGCAAAATTGTGACCATATCGCCGAGCTGGCGCGCCCGATTTCCAATAATGAGAGGCGAATAGCCTTGGCTGGCTTGATAGATCGCGCCTTGGGTTCCCTGCTGTGCGCCCGCAACCGTGGTCGGCATCGAAGGCGGAGGCGGAGCGGTAAAGCCGAGCTCGCGCTGTGCACCGCCAGACATACAGCCGGAAAGTGCGACCAATATGATCGCAATGCATAGTATTCTTGTGCGCATCTGATGCCCCATCACAAAGTTTGATTGGCGTTGCGCAGCATTTCATCGACCGCGCTCACCATCTTGGAATTAATTTCATAGGCACGCTGAGCTTCGATCATTTCGACCAGCTCTTCGACCACGTTGACGTTCGACCCTTCGAGCATGCCTTGACGGACATTTCCGCGTCCAAGCTGGCCCGCTTGGCCGACTTCTGCAGCGCCGCTGGCAGCGGTTTCGACCAGGAAATTATCGCCAATCGCGCGCAGGCCAGCTGGATTGATAAAGCTGGCAATCTGCAATTGCCCGACTTGAACTGGAGCCGCCTGGCCGGGCTGGACCGCGCTAATCGTGCCATCTGGCGCAACAGCGACGCTTTGCGCGCCAGCCGGGATCTGCACTGGCGGTGTGACCGCATAGCCCTCTGAGGTGACTAGATTACCTTGCGGCGAGAGCGTGAAATTGCCAGCGCGGGTATATCCAGTTTGACCGCCGCCCGGCAATTCAACCTGGAAGAACCCCGCTCCATCAAGCGCAAGATCCAGAGTGTTTCCTGTCTGGTTGAGTGTGCCCTGACTGTTAATCCTAGTGGTGCCTTGAACCCGTACCCCAGTGCCCAGATTAAGACCGACTGCATAGGACGTTTGACTGGTCGACTGCTGGCCCGCAACACGCTGTTCCTGATAAGCCAAGGTCGCAAAATCAGCACGATCGCGCTTAAACCCAGTGGTCCCGATATTGGCAAGATTGTTTGCAATGACACGCATTCGCGCATCCTGAGCCTCAAGCCCCGTTCGGGCGACATGAAGAGCGGAAGTTGGCATTGTTTGGTTCCTTTATTCTCTGCACTGATCAACTGCGCGGCCCAGATGGAGCATCAGTTCATGCTCAGCAGGCGGCTACCTGCTTCATCTAGTTGACCTGCCGTCTGGATGATCCTGGCGCGCTGTTCGAAGGCCCGCTGCGCATCGATCATTTCAACCAAAGTGGCTGCGGTTTGAACGTTGGATTTTTCAAGCGCTCCGGATGTCACACGCGCAGTTGGATCGGCTGGTAAAACCCCACCTCCGGACACAACCAGAAAGCTGTCGATTCCTTTGACCAATGCACTACCTTCAGGCGAAACAAGCTTGATTTTATCGAGAGCCTGAGCGGCTTCACCCGGTGCGGCTGGATCGGCGGCCAGCAATGTGCCATCCTCTGCGATAGAGATGCGGAAACCAGCAGGCACTGTGATTGGAGCACCGCTTTCTCCTAAAACCGGCAGACCTTCCCCATTTTCCAGCATACCCGTGGGAGCAACTTTCAGATCGCCGCGGCGCGAATAAATTTCGCCTCCACCCGGTGCCTGAAATGCGATCAGGCTTTCGCCCCGCACCGCAATATCTAATGGCCGTCCTGTAGGGTTGGTTTCCGCTTGAGACATATCGGCACCGCGCACCGATCCTCGCGCCAAAGCGCGCGCTTCGATTGAACCATCTTTCAAAGTCGCCGGTGTGACTGCGAAAACCTCGCGTCTGAAACCCGGTGTTGAAGAATTGGCAAGGTTGTTTGCCACCGCGCGTTGGCGATCCATTGCAGAGTTCATCCCCGTTAGCGCGGTGTAGATCAGACGGTCCATGTTTAGCTCCTAGCGGCCAGAATTACCGTTGAAGATTCAGCACGGTCTGTGAGATTGCAGTCGCTGTATCGATTGCACGGGCATTGGCTTGGAAGTTGCGCTGTGCCGTCAGAAGCGAGACCATTTCTTCGGCTAGATCGACATTGGATCGCTCAAGTGCGCCGCTGAATACTTGACCGAAATTGCCAATCCCCGGTTCGCCAAATTCGGGCGCGCCAGAATCGGCTGTGGCCTCCCATTTGCTTTGGCCGATTGGACGAAGCCCGCCGGTTGAAGCAAAAGATGCTAGCGCAATTTTTGCGACCGGTTCGGTGGTCCCATCAGAATATGTCGCTCCAACAACGCCGCGTGCATCAATCGAAATACTCGAAAGAGCGGACCCAGCCGCGTTAACCGTTGGGACAACGACATTGCCCGGCGTGGTCGAGGTCGGTGTGCCGCTCGCATCAACAGCGAACGCCTGAACCAGATCACCATTCGCATCTTGTAGCTCACCACTTGCAACAAGTTGGAGATTGCCATTGCGGGTAAAGCTGATCTCCCCTGAGATTCCGTTTGCAGTGGTGATGAAGCCGTCGCCATTGATCGCAATGTCGAGCACGCGCCCGGTCTGCTCCAATTGTCCCAAACCAAAATCCTGCGAAATATCGGAAACTGCCGCGCCAATACCCGGCGTTCTGCGCGGATCGGTGCTACCACCGGTTGCGACAAGGTCGGAGAATTGGGCGTTCGACTTCTTAAAGCCTGCGGTTTCGGCATTGGCGATATTGTTGGAGATAACGCGAAGGTCGGTTTCTGCGTTACGCATGCCACTAAGTGAAGTGAAGAAAGACATGGGGTCGGGCTCCTTGGGTTCTAAAACGGTTCGGAAAAAAGGATCAGGTGATTGCAGTGATTTCGGGTTTGCCCGCACCAGCTTGCGATGCGCCAAGGGCAGAAGCAGCAGCGGCGGCAGCCTCTTGCGCCACGATCAGAGCATCCAGTTTGTCTGCGATGTCATTAAGCGCAGTCCGGGACGCCGTTTCATTTTCCAGCGATGAAAACTGCGCCAACTGAGCCAACATCTGCTCATTACTTTGCGGTTCAAGTGGGTCTTGATTGGCAAGTTGCGCGGTCATCAACCGCAAAAAATCAGCGGAATTGAGCGATGCAGCCGCGCTTTCGCGGGTAATCATCGATGGCGCATTCAGTTGCTCAATCGTATCCCGAATTTCGGCAGTCGGGCCGGTGGTATTGGTGGTCGCAGCGATAGTCATGATCAATTGCTCCTCAAAGTTTCGAGCATCAGTTGCTTGGCAGTCTGGAGCGCCTGAACCATGTTCTGGTACTGGCGCGCGCTTTCGGTGATTTCGATCATCTCAGCGCTTTCATCGACGGGTGCTTCCCAAATGTGACCGGTCTCATCGGCCAGTGGGTGATTGGGATCATATCGTTTGGTCGGGGCAGTTTCGGATCGAACAAGGCCGTCGCTGCGCATGCCAGAAAGGCCAGTAGCGCGATCAAGTTCGACTGAAAATACCGCGCGGATCGGACGATAGGCTTCCGCCTCACTTGATGCGACAGACCCGGCATTTGCAAGGTTCGACGTCGCGGCATTCATCCGGACCAACTGCGCTGACATTGCGCGTTCACTCATGGAAAACAGTGTCATGCGAGAACCGTCGGGCATTCCTATTCTCCCTTCAGCGCGCGAGTGATGGCGTTCACTTTGCCCTGCACAAAACTGAGCGTGGCAGAATAAGCGAGCGCATTTTCAGCAAAGGCGACCTGTTCGCGGCCAAGCTCAACTGTGTTGCCATCAAGGCTCGGCATGGTGGCGCGTCGATAGACCAATTCCGGATCGCTACCGGTAGCTGGAGCACCGCTTGATCGCGCCAGGCGAGCATCTAGCGCGGCGTTAAAATCGACATCGCGCGCTTTGAAACCCGGTGTCGCCGCATTGGCGATATTGGAAGCGAGCACCCCCATACGCTGGGAACGCACTTCAAGCGCCGCGCCGTGTATGCCAAAAATCTGCTCGTTCATGGGCCGGTTTGCTCCGTTGGGATATAGAGGGTCGGTTGCAGGAGATACTGCAGCAAGCGTGCCAAACCGATTAGTGTCCGCGCCAAACCACGCATTTCCGCCGATGTGAGGCTGATTTCACCGTTGCTGTATGGCGGAACCGGCAAGCTATTGCTGCAGCCCGGCAACACGTTGCCTCGAAAGTTTGGACTTTGTTGCCAAAATGGCGGCCACATCGCTTAATCCGACTGCGCGCAGACCGTTCTAGAGCTTGATGAACTAAACGCCGTGATCACGGCCGTGAGTTATGAAAGCGGAGATTTAGAGGGTCATGCTGGGTGATATGGTCGCATTTATGGACCTTGGCGCGCTGGTAATTGTGCTGGGCGGAACGCTGCTCGCTACGATTGCGCGATGCGGCTGGCGCGACATGGCCGTCGGACTTAAAACTCTAAGCCGGTTAGGCTCATCACACTTCGACAAGAACGCAAATCGCGCCGCGCTGGCTCGGTGTGCGCCAGAAATAAAACGCCGCGGACACCTATGTGCCGAAGCTCCATTGCCGCCTGATCGGTCCACCGCGTTATTGGTCAGAACCTATTTGGTCAATGGGTCCATTGAAGCCTTGCACACAACCGCGCGAGCCGAACGATCAAACCGAGAGATTTACCGGGCACGAGCAATGCGTGTGTTCGACTATGCCGGTGAACAGGCGCCGATGTTTGGCCTGGTCGGGACCTTGTTTGCAATCACTCAGATCACACCTTCGTCCGATGCCAGTACGACTGAGGCAATGATGGGTGCGGTGGGCACCGCAGTTCTCTCTTCGCTTTATGGCGTGCTCACTGCACAATTGTTCTGCGTACCGATTGCTGGTGCAATCGACCGGCGCGGCATCCGTGAAGAAAAAGAGCGTGCAGAATTGACCGAATGGCTCGAAATGGAATTGACTGGCGACCGCCCTCGGAGCCTGGTTAAATTGCAGGACGCGGCATGATCACGCGCCGTGCACAGGCCTGGCAGTTGATCCTGGCTGATCTGGCGCTGATCCTTTTCCTTGTGACGCTCACGGCTCTTGCAAGTGAAACTTCCCAAGACCAGTCTGACTCAGTTTCAGATCAGACGAGAGACCTTTCAACACCAAGTCCGCAAATCGCACAATCTCAAGCGCTTTACCGAAGTTCTTCGCTTGGCCCTTCTCTGGAAGAATGGTTAAGTGAACAGCCTGTTGATCCGCGTGCGACGTTGACGATCTTCGCCCAACACACGGACAATGACCGTCCCGTAATATGGGCTCAGGCCCAGACACTTTCCGACAGCGCCTCTGACAAGGGATTTGCGGTAAGAGTAGTGATTACTCGCGATGATGTGAGCGATATATATGCCAGTCTTGCGTATGATAATTGGATCGGGGAGTCTTTGAATGGGGTGATTGAGGCACCATCAAAACCATAGTTCCAAAGACCAAAAACCTAGATCGAACCGCATTCAGACCGCAACAATCTTATTGCGACCTGTGCTCTTGGCATCATACAATGCTTGATCCGCCCGGGCGAGAGCTTCACGCGCATCATCGACCCCATTGACCTCTGCCACACCACCAGAAAATGTGATTCTGCCAAAGGACTTACCGGATTCGCGGTTCACCAGTTGCTTCATCGACTGGGCGCGGCGAATACCGTCTAGTTTTTCAACGGCTGCATCTTTGTCCAAGCCATAGAATAGGACCACGAATTCTTCCCCGCCGTGACGTGCGACAAAACAATTGTCGTTCGCATTGGCATTGAGAGTGCTAGCGATCGCAACCAAAACTCGATCTCCTGCATCATGACCATGAGTATCATTGACGGCTTTGAAATGATCGACATCACAAAACGCCACGCAGAGCGGTTTGCCGCTGAGTTGCGCTTGCTGCGAGGCAGATGATAAGCGGCGTTCAAAAGCACGGCGATTGGGAAGACGGGTCAGATGGTCAACGTCAGCCTCAATCCGCGCTTTGGCAAGACTTGCACGCAATTGGTCGGTTTCGGCCTGACTGCGCTCCATCGCGTGCTCAACTTGCCCGATCCGTTCAAGCATTGCCCGCGATAGATCGATAACACGATCAACCTCGCCGCGAGGTGAAACCTCTTTTTTGTCCGAAGCCATCGCTTGTATTTGAGCATCGATCGCTCCGCGGTGCTCTGTGGTTTCATCATGAGCCGATTTCGCGGTCTGCGCGAAACGCATCAAGGAGTATTCCATCTTGTCCATCAACCGCTCAAGTTCGCTCATCCGGTCGCCGGTCTCAGGGTCGAGCCTGGAAACGGTATCGAGCCAGCGCTGATCGATTGGGTCACCTGATATCTCCCGCGCGACAAACGCTTGGGCCAAGGCAGCATTTGAACCGGAAAGCGCAGTACCGATAGCAGCAAGGTTGTTGCCAGTTACAATGAGATCGTGCCTGAGCATGAAATCCCTGATCCGCTCCAACAACTCTCGACGCGCAGTTTCCGCACGAGAAGGCTCGGTGGTTTCTACAGCTTTTACATTGGTGGATGTTTGCATCTATTCTTCCGTTCACACTGGCGACACTTGTCCGCTGCGTACGGAGTCAGGCTTAAGCTGGGCCTGAGAGCACCCTGCGCGAAATACCTAGGTCAATCAGATTTTGGGCAGAATTTTTCTTTGTAGGCTTGGCTAACCGAACGGTGGCAATGTTTGGCACAGCGCTTGCTACTTGGATGGCGTTACTTGTTAGATGGAGAATTGTTATGACGCCCCATGAGACCTGCCAACGCCTGGAATGGCGCCTTCTCGTCACAGCGGCGGTAATTGCCTGTATGCCGCTTTTCGCAGCCGCAGCAGCTGCGCAGTCGACTTCCACTCAAGCTTTCACCGATCCGGCTCATATCGACCACGCAGTTGCTAAATTTACTGGCGTTCCGATTGGTGAAACTGGTGGCGCCCGCGTGCCGGCAGACCGTAGACTGCGTCTGGCCACATGTGCCTCTCCTCTGGATGTGGCATGGCATGGTCAAAACCGCTCCACCCTGCGCGTGTCTTGCGCTGGTCCGCAAAGTTGGCGGATCTTCATCGCCACTCGCGCACCCCAACAGGCCGAGCAGAGCGCACCAACTGTCAATCGAGGCGACCCGATTACTGTGATTGTACGCGGTCGCGGTTTTACCGTCCAGCAATCGGGTGAGGCGATGGAAAATGGGGCAGCTGGAGACTGGATCGCAATTCGCACTGCACGCGAAGCATCGCCGATCCGCGCTCGTATTGAACGCCCTGGCCTCGCAATTATTCCGGCCAATTGAAAAAACTTGTGGGATGACCCTTAAACCCCGCGCGATAGAGCCGTTCAGCTAAACATGGATTTAACGGGAGACGCAGGATGCCCTCTTTCGAATTGAACAAGTTACAGGCGGTCATTAGCCCTAGAGCGCTGTCCGATACGGACCGCGCCGCGGCGCAAAAACTGACCGATACAAACGCTAACCAAAGCGGGTCAGCCAAACCTAAAGGCTCGGCCGGTATTTCCTTGGAGATCGGCGCTTCTTTGAACACCTCAGCTCCGCCAGTCGACAATGATCGCGTGGAACGAATCCGCCAAGCTTTGCGCGATGATAGCTACCCACTCGTACCGGCAGAAATTGCCGATGCGATGATCGCAGCTCAAGTCAGCTTTGAGATTAAATGATGAGCGTTTTGACACATGATGCCGGTACCGCCGATGGGCCAGACTCGGACTCAAAAACAGGCAGCGACCTGACCGGCAATCTACGGCAAATGATTGCAGTGCTTGAACGTGAGCGGCAAGCGCTTGCCACCCTTAATGCTGATGAGCTGTTTGAAGCGTCGGATCGCAAACAAGCATTGTGCAATACGCTGAGGCCGTTTGGGGCCGATGCACTTGATCTGCAATCGCGTGAGCTTGCGAAGACTGCACAGGCATTGAATGATATAAACCGTCGGGTGCGCAACCTGTTGGCCGCCAACGTGTCCGCACGCTTGGAGGCGCTAGGTTCCTCACAGCACACATATTCTTCACCCAATACGGTGTTTCCATAAACGCCGACCAGCAACGCGTATCAATACGTAAAGCGGCCATTCTGGCACGCCAATTGCTTACCTCCCTGACTGCGCACGCTCGCCTGAATGCGGGCGCGATATCGCAGCAACGCAGCAGGAAGGCAGACACGCGCAGTGAACGACCAACCGTTTCCAACAGCCGGAATTCGCGCAGCCTTTGGCCGCGCAGCCCAAGCACATGAAGTGGCGCGCACTGCTGGCCCTCAAGCGGCAACCAGGCAGGTCGTTACTGCACAGATTCCAGTAAAAGTTCAGGCCCAGGGTCCATCAACAGTCGAACAGGCTATCGCCAGTGCTGCGCGTCAAACCAGCATAGACTTCGAATTCCTAATTGCACAAGCGCAAGTGGAATCGGCAATGGACCCCGATGCTCGCGCACGCACTTCTAGCGCGACAGGGCTCTACCAATTCATCGACAGTACTTGGCTGGGCACAATGCAGCGCCATGGTGAGCGATTCGGCCTTGGCGATGTCGCATCACAGATCAGCACCACCCCCGACGGCGCTGCCTTTGTCATTGACTCTGCCGCTCGCGAATCCATCCTTGCGATGCGCAACGATCCGCAGATCGCCTCCTTTATGGCCGCAGGTCTGGCAGAGGATAATCGCGCGCACCTGACCCAAATTTTGGGTCGTCAACCTGATCACAGCGAATTGTATCTCGCCCATTTTCTGGGTGCAGGGGGCGCAGGACGATTCCTGTCTGAGATGACCGCGAACCCCAATCAATCCGCTGCCAACCTGTTCCGCAGGCCTGCTGCGGCCAACCGTCCGGTGTTCTATGAATCGGGCGGCAATCCGCGCAGCCTTAGTGGCGTGATGGAGTATCTGTCGGGTAAGCTTGAACGCGCACGCATTGATGCGTCGACATCGTCATCTGAGACCTATGTCGCGGCATCGCTGTCGCCGTTGATCACAAGAATCACTGGACCCGTTGCACAGGGAATGACGACGCAAAACAATGCGCCCCAAGAAACTCGTCGTCCATCAATATCCACGTCAACATCCTCGCTAACTCTAGCACCAACCGCGTCGCGTGGGTCGATGTCCGGCCTGCTTCGTGACGCTTCTGCCATTGCGGAATCCGGGGGCAATGATCGGGCAACCAGCCAAATCCGGCGGGCCTACGATCAATTACGGGCGCTTGGTCTATGAGTGCCTCTACCACCCAACATTCCGAGATCTCGATGATAGAACGCCTGCGCGCCGCGCCTGCAGCCATGGTACTGCCATTTGGCATCTTTGCACTCTTCGTGCTGTTCGTGCTGCCGATACCGCCGTTGCTGCTCGACATATTCTTTGTCCTGAACATGGCGATTGCGTTTGCTGTGTTGATGGTCGCGCTAAATGCGCGCAAACCGCTCGACTTCTCGTCGTTCCCAAGCGTGTTGCTGTTCGCAACCTTGCTACGGCTTGCGTTAAATGTTGCATCAACCCGGATCGTGCTCGTCAAAGGACACGAAGGCGGCAATGCGGCCGGCGATATCATCGCCAGTTTCAGCCAGTTTCTGGTCGGCGGTAATTTCGCGGTTGGATTATTTGTTTTCAGCATTCTGCTGATCATCAATATGATCGTCATCACCAAAGGTGCAGGCCGCGTGTCAGAGGTTTCGGCAAGGTTCGTTCTCGACGCTTTGCCGGGTAAACAGATGGCGATTGATGCCGATATCGCTGCCGGGCTGATCTCCGCAGATGATGCGCGCGAACGCCGCCGCGAAGTCACGGTGGAGGCAGATTTCTACGGATCAATGGATGGTGCGTCGAAATTCGTGAAGGGCGATGCAATTGCCGCACTTTTGATATTGGGCGTCAATATCATCGCCGGATTTGCGCTGGGGATGATCAGCCATGGACTATCCGCTGCCGAGGCAGGTGAACTGTATGTCACATTGGCGGTCGGCGATGCTCTGGTTGCGCAGGTTCCTGCTTTGCTTCTTTCGATTGCCGCTGCAGCCATCGTGACCCGTGTTTCTGACACACGCGACCTGTCTGGTCAGATCGGCGGACAGTTCTCCGATCCGCGTGGGTGGCTGCCGGTTGCCTTGATCTTAGCTGCGATTGGCGTCGTGCCTGCGATGCCGCAAATGATCTTCATGCCCGCTGCCGCAATAGCAGGCGCAATCTGGTGGGCCCTGCGCAACCGCGCCGCTCATCCGGTGGTAGTGGAAGAGATCCCCGAAGAAATTCCGCCCGATCGCATCGATATTGCTGACGTGTCAGACCAAACTTTGGTGACGATTGAACTTGGCTATGGCCTGGTACACCTGGTGGATGAGGCAAAGGGCGCACCACTTCTGACCCGAATCACGGGTATTCGAAAACAGCTTTCACGTGATCTCGGCTTTGTACTGCCGCAGTTCCGCATTCGCGATTCACTGGATGCAGGAGCCAATGAGTACCGCTTGACGATGGGCGGACTGGTGGTCGTACAGGGCACTGCCAAGCTAGGCAAACTGCTCGCCATAGACACAGGCGAAGTGCGCTCAGGCCACGGTGTAACCGGCGAGGCAACCCGCGACCCCAGTTTTGATTGTCCCGCATTGTGGATTGATCCCGGCGCGCGCGATCATGCCGTTTCAGAAGGCTTTTTAACCGTCGATCCCAGCACCGTAATCGCCACCCATGCGAATCAAGAATTGCTGGCGCAAAGCCATCAATTGCTTGGCCCTGAAGAAGTGCGAGCGCTGATCGATGATTTGAAAGACCGCGCACCAGCCTTGATCGAGGCGATCCATCCTGACCCGCTTTCGTTGGCCGCACTGACGCGCATTTTCCGCGCTCTGATTGCCGACGGGATCGCAATTAGCCACCCTCAACCGCTGCTGACCAGCCTCGCATTGGCGCTGCAAACGACGCAAGATTTCGACACGCTGATCGATATGGTTCGTGCTGATCTGGGGGCTCGTCTGATTGCGCGCATTTGCGAGCCCGGCGAACGACTGCCGGTGGTAACACTGGATGCCACACTCGAAGGAGCCATTCTCGGCGGAATAATCGACCCAACAAGCGGTCAACCTCTGATTGAACCTGATTGCGGAAGCATGATTGCCGCCCGCGTCAGCAATCATATCGAACAGACCAAAGGCCCCGTTGCCTTGATTGTTCAGCCCCCGGCCCGCCGCGCGCTTGCAGGACTGCTGCGTCAGCGCGCGAATCGGTGCCTGGTGCTTTCTATCAACGAATTGCCCGCCACGCAGTCGGTCGAAGTGATCGGCGTGATTGGCGCTGAAGAATCCCAACAGCTCCCGCCACCAATGGCGAAAGGAGCTCCAATGCAAGAGGTAAACGCGGCATGAAGCACGATCACGCCAGCTTTGCAGGTGCTACGTCCTATTCCAACTCTTCACGCGCTGAAGTGGAGGATCGTGTCCGCCGGTTCCTCCCCATGGTCCACCGCGCCGCATGGCATGTCTATGGCGCGGGGCTAGAAGGGTTAGAAGTCGAAGATCTTGTCCAAGCAGGCATTGTCGCGCTCACCGAATGTGCCCAGCGCCATGCGGGACCTACCGAAGATGGCTTTGCCGCCTATGCCAAAATCCGAGCACGCGGAGCGATGATCGATATGCTGCGCCGTCAAATGAATGACACGCGCACAGCCCGGAAAAAGCGCGCCCGCTACAACAAGACAATCGATATTCTGAGGGGACAGACGGGGATCGAACCGACTCGAAAACAAATCGCGGCCACGCTGGGCGTGAGCGATGTCGAATTACTCGAAATCGAAGCCTCTGCCGTCACCGTCACATCGATCAACGACGAGTATGACGACAGCAACACCGCATTTGCCAGCCACGATCCCGACCCATTCGAAATACTGTTGGGGCAAGAAGAACGCGAGCGGCTCGTCACAGCAATGATGGAGCTGCCAGACCGGCTGAAACTGGTGTTGCAATTGTTCTACGTCGAAGAGCTAAATTTAACCGAGATTGCAGCCGTGCTCGAAGTCAGCGTCCCGCGCGTCCACCAGCTGCGCGCGAAAGCCTTAAAAGACCTGCGCAAGCTGATGAAACGCCCGGACGTTTAGACCCAGTGGATTAGATCACTCTTCCCACCAATATGCCCGTCGCTGACTAGTCCCGGTCGAAACCTCATTCATGGTCGCTGCATCATACAATCGCCCGCCAAGCATAACCTGCACGATATCGTCTGAGTTCTGGATGTCCGTGCTGGGATCAGCGCTAAGGATCACAAGATCGGCAAGCTTTCCAACCTCAAGGCTGCCGATGTCGTTATCCATGCCCAGCGACTGCGCAGAGGAGATGGTGCCAGCCTTCAAAGCTTCAACCGGGCTCATCCCGCCGCGCGCAAAACTCCACAATTCCCAATGCGCACCAATGCCAGCCTGCTGACCATGCGCACCGATTGACACACGTACACCGCGCTGCGCCAATTTGCGTGCCTCCCGTGCCGCATTGTCATCGACAAATGCCCAATCGGGCGCCGTCGTGCGTCTGCCTGTCTCTGCCAACAATTGGCGCGGAGGTGTGTGTATCATCAACGGATGGTCGAACACGTCCATTTCCTGACGCCAGTACGGGTCCCCGGCTAGCCCGCCATAGGTGACGGTCAAAGTCGGCGTGTAGTTCGAATTTGATTGGCTGAAGAATTGCAGCATGTCTTCATAGAACACGTCGCCCGGCACATTGTGCTCAATGGTCGAGTTGCCGTCGGCGATCAGGTTCATATCCATACCGAATAGCGAACCGCCCTCGGCCACTACCAACATGTCTTCTGCCGCTGCTGCACGAGCCACCATCTGGCGCTGTTCACGGCGCGGCTGGTTGTAGTTCTTGACCGAGACACCGCCCTGCGCCTTGATCCGCTGAACATGCGCCAGTGCGTCTTCATAACTGTCGATCCGAGCGTAAACACTAGGTGCCTTCGCGCCATAAATGATCTCTCCGGTAGAGAAAATACGCGGTGCTAGCAGTAATCCGGCGCGCTGACGCTCTGCCGATGCAAAGATGTGGCTCGCCCGGTTAGAAGGATCGTGAATGGTGGTCACGCCCAGCGCCAAATCCTGAACCAACCGCCAATTTTGCTGCGGGATCAGATCGCCCGTACCGTGTGGTCCGTGAGCATGTGCATCGACTAGACCCGGCATGATCGTGCGACCGCTGGCATCGACCAATGTTGCACCTGAAGGAATATCGACTTCGCTCGCCGCACCTATGGCGGTGATCCGGTCACCGGTAATCACGATCACGCCGTTGTCGATCGCGCCTGCGTCCTGATCATCCAGCCCGGCAGCCATAGTCAGGATACGTGCGCCGGTTATGACAGTGGTGCCGGTGGGTCTGCCCGATGGTACTGTCATAGAGAGCGAGATACCCGATTCCGGCGGTACGAAGCCGTCTCCATCATCGTCGCCAGCGGGAGCACTGGCGAAGAAGTCTGCAACATTCGCAAGCTGCAATTGCGGGCCCATGGACCAGAACAAGGTCGCGCCATTGTCTGCCCAACCGAGGTAGTCCGCTCCGCCTTCGCTCACCCGCGTCACCGGTAAAGCGCCGCCGCTTTCGCTTACAGAAACCGCTTGGCCGCCAGGAAGCAGTGGCATGGCGAACACTTCGTAATTCTGGCGAAAAGCCACCGTCTGCCCATCTGGCGCTACACGGAAATCATTGGCCAAATCACCCTTCACATGGGTGCGTTGGCGCTCTCCATTCAGATCGGCGGATACTAGCGCAAGGCCGTCACCCTCGCGCGCCGTCATAAAGATACGGTTAGCATCCGCACCAAATTGCGGGTTTGACCCTGAACGGCTGACGCGCATGGGTTCACCGCCTGCGGTCGCGACCATATAGATGCCGGTGTTCTCCGAAAAATCACCTGACGTCAGATAGCCGCCGCTGCGCTTTTCATAGGCGATATGACTGCCATCGGGGGAGAACGTGAGGCCTGCATAATGCCCTGGCTGATCGGTCACAACGCGCGGATTGCCACCATTGCTGTCAGTCACAATGATCCGGCCTAGTTCTTCGTCAGTCCACTCCATATACGCGATTTGGCTGCCATCACGGCTGAATGCTGGGAAGCTCTCGATTGCGCCTGAAGTTGCTCCTGTAAGAGGGCGCGGTCCATCGCGGCCACCGGCTGATTTGGTGTAGAGCCGCCCAAGGCTTTCAAAAACCACTTGGCTTCCATCAGGAGAAAGCTGCGCGAAACGCGGCATCGAAGTGGTGAAGTTATCGGGCGACACTTCAATCTCGGGATGCGGCGCATCGGCCACCCCCCGCGTGTCGTCGATAGAGAACGGGATCACGACCATGTTCGACCCATCACGGTCAATTCGGCGCAGTTTGCCGCCTGCCCAGAAAACAATAGCGTTGCTGTCCGGCAGCCAATCCATATTGGGATAGACGCCGTAGACCGCCCATGTCTCTTGCAGATCGAGATCAAGAGCGTCGTAAATCATCCGCTCACGCCCACTGGCGATATCTTTCACCCATAGCTCGCTCTGATCCTTGTCGCGGCGAACAAAGGCGATTTCGGTGCCGTCTGGCGAAGGCGCAGGGCGCACCGCGCCGCCAAAACCGTCCACAGCGGTGGTGACTTCGCCGGTTTCCAGATCATGCCGTTCGATTGCGAAAATGCCAGACTGTGAATCCTGCGCATAGATGAAAGTGTTCCCCGGCGTGGTGTTGCGCGTGTAATAAATCGCCGATCCATCGGGCGCATAAACAGGCTCACCCAGTTCCTTTTGTTGCGCTTCACTCGCACGCTCAACAACGGCGACCCCGCCTCCACCCGAAACGTGATACATCCAAATCTCGCCGGTCCCTGCGGAACGCTGAGTAGTGAAGTGCTTCTTTGCGATGATGAAACGCCCGTCCGGCGACCAGCTCGGCTGATTTAGCAGGCGGAAGCTTTCATCTGTAACCTGCCGCATGTCAGAACCATCGACATTCATCACCCAGATATTGTCACCCCCGCCCCGGTCAGACGTAAAGGCGATGCGCGATCCATCAGGAGAGAAACGCGGCTGCACTTCCCACGCAAGCCCGTCAGCAATCCGCCTCGGGGTGCCACCTGTGATCGGCATGGTGTAAATGTCGCCCAGCATTGTGAAGGCGATCATCCGGCCATCCGGCGAGACATCGACATCCATCCAGGTACCTTCGTCGGTCTGGATCGGAACTTGTTCGATTGTTGCCCCGCGCGGAGCCTCAACATCCCAGCGCTCTTCATCATCCTGCGCTAATGCAGCAATCGGCATGGCAAGCATTGATCCAGCGAGCAGGGTAGCGGTGAAATGGGTGGCGGTGCGGCGCATTGTGAATCTCTCCCTCGTTTGGAACGAGAGACTAGCGGCACGAAAGGATATTGCTAGCCTCGTCCAGAAGTCGTTAATCGAATTGCCCCCGCTTCGGTCCCAAATAGCCAAACAGATATGCACCCACCTTGCGCATTTGAATCTCTTCGCTGCCTTCGGTGATGCGATAGCGGCGGTGGTGGCGGTAGATGTGTTCGAACGGTTTATGTCGTGAATAACCGATCCCGCCATGGACTTGCATCGCGCGATCGGCGGCTTCGCAGACCAGCCGGTTCGCCCAGTAATTGCACATCGACACTTTGTCAGAGATCGTCCGTTCAATCTCCTCATGCGGCATATTGTCCATCTGCCATGCGGTTTTGAAGATCAGCAGGCGCAGCATTTGGCATTGGGTCTCAAGCTCCACCAAGGGGAATTGAATCGCCTGATTGCGCGCAAGTTCTGTGCCGAAGGGTTTGCGCTGGCGGGCATATTTGACGCTCTCATCAACGCAAAATTGCGCCGCCCCGCAGCTGGATGCCGCTTGCCGAATGCGGTTCTGGTGGACGAAGCTTTGCGCTAGCGACAGCCCGCGCCCCTCAACGCCAAGGATCGCGCTATCGGGTACCCAAACATTGCTTACCGAAAGGCGCGGGTGATCGGTTGGCATGTTGAACGTCCACATCCACTCCTCAATTTTGAGGCCGGGTGTAGGGTTTGGGACTAGGAAACAGGTGATCCCGCTGGCCGATCCTGCGTCTCCATTTGTTCGCGCAAACATCGCGCAGTGGGTGGCGGTATGCATGCCGGTGATCCACATCTTCTCGCCGTCAATCCGCCAGCCATCAATGCCATCGCGGGTTTCGCGAACCGCCCGCGTTTCCATATGCGTGGCGTCAGACCCGTGATCGGGTTCGGTTAAGCCAAAGGCGACACGGCGCTTGCGCTCAAAACCACCGAAGATGAACTCTTGCTTCTGTTCCTCTGTGCCCCATTGATCGAACATCGCGACGAAGGGGAAATTGCCAACGATGGAGTGTTCGTTCTGGAGATCGTTATGCAGGCCCAGCCCCTTGCGCGCGAAATGCTCGCGGATGACTGCCATACCGATGTTTGATCCATCTTTGCCGCCATACTTCTTGGGTGCAGAGTAACGCCAGTGGCCTGCTTTGTCCGCACGGCGAGTGGCCTCCTTTAGCAGTTCCTCCCATTCTGGACGCGGCAGTCCGCCCGCATCGAAGTCAGTGCGCGCATATTCCCGGCGATGATCGAAGAAGCGGATATTGTCGTCCTGCTGCTCCAGCGGCTTGATCTCGGCTTCAATGAAGGCATCGAGTTCTGCAAGATATGCTTGCAGGTCTGCGGGAATTGCGAAGTCCATTAGTCTTTTCCTGTCCACTTTTTGCGGGCGACGGCGAGCGCAGGGTATTTCGGAACGTCTTGGGTAAGTGTAGCAAGAATTGCAGCTCTCATTTCCGCAAGCAGGCCCTCGTCCGAAAGACGCGCCGCACCAGTCAAGATACGCCGAGCCAAGGGTGCGTTCTCGAAAGCCGAAATCGCCGCCGGATTGTATCGTGAGATCATGCCAAGTGCGTTGCGGGCCACTGCATATTGAAATCTGTCATGCCCTTCGAAACGATCCTTAATTGTTCCCAGCCACTCATAAATCGCCACAGCCAGCTCGCCATCGGTTGCTTCTCCCATTGGCACAGGTGCATCCGCGAATTGGACTTCCCGCGTGTGCTCCTCCTCAGGCGCATCCTCCTCCAGCAGCATCAGCAGGTCCAATTCCTGCTCGCTTGTCCGCCGCGAAATCACCACTCGCTCGAGCATCCTGTCCGCACCTGAGCGCCATTGCGCCGCCATCTTCAGGCATCCAAGCGCCCACCATACCGTGCGATGGATCAGCCAATAGCGGAAGCGGGCGCGGTCAACCGGAGCACCGCTTTCCGCCTCATAGGTCGAAAAGTAGTCCTCCAGCGACCCCAGCCCCAACGCAGGCCGGTCGTATCGGGCGAAACGCCACACAGCCATGCAGCCAAACGCCAAGTCCTCATGGCGGTCACCGAAATGCGCCAACTCCCAATCGAGCACGCCTGTTAGGTGCGAATCCTGCGCGAGCAGATTTCCTAGTCGGTAGTCGCCATGCACCAACACCGGTTCACAAGGGTCAAGACAATTGTCCTCCATCCACTTCAGGCCGAGCGCAATAATTGGGCGATCGCCGCCCGCTTCTTCGAATTGCACGCGCAGATCCGCGATGGCTTCGCGGTAATCCATGACTGGAACGGCTTGCGGCACATCATCGCGCTGAATCGAATGAATGCGTGCCAAATCACTCGCAACCTCTTTCAGCAATGCGCCCGCGTCCTCCATCGCCAAAATTTCTTTGGGATTTGGCGTCCCCGGCAACGCCCGCATCACAAAGCCTGATCCAATGCCGTCCTCAGGCGCCAACTCGGCCACCACTTCCGGCGCGGTCACGCCTTTGGCAAAGGCGGCGCGGATCACTGACGCTTCGACATCGTGGCCGTATGGACGTCCCTCCATAAATTCGAGGCTCGGGGCGCGGCGCAGGACATAGGAACTGCCAACGCTTGAAAAGCGCCAACTTTCCATCGTCGCACCGCCGGTCAGTCGCTCCAATCCAGCAGGCGCGCCCATGCCAGCCCGCGCGCAGGCCCGCGCCAAACCCTCCATCAACTCATCGGCACTTGCCATCATCGCTTGCCTCTCAGTTCTCTTCAATGGCATGAGTGCCCCGGAATGGCGCCGCGAGGCAAGCTCTCGCAGATACCAGTTGGATGGCAGGAATTGAAATGAAGAAACGCTACGTCGCCCTTTCCGTACTCGCTTTGGTGGGAGTTGGAGCGGGAACCGCCGCCTATGTCGCCACCCCGCCCGTGCATGAAGGCGCGCCCGGCGAAGCGCCCGAACTAGGCCGTCCGGGAGAGCACACAGTCGGAACGCGAGAGGTGACCTTTGCGCTTCCAGACCGGCTGACATTCGGGAAGCTGGACATGGTTACCGGCGGTACGCAAAGCGAAACGCGCGAATTGCAGGTGCGGCTTTATTACCCGGCTGAGGCAGCCGCTGGGACCAGCCCAATCACCTATACTCACACGATGGAGCCGCCGGACATGGAGCCGGTGACCTTCGAATATATCGGCAGCTCATATGCGGATGCGGCAGCGGTGAGTGAGGGGCAATTCCCGCTCGTCATCATGTCCCACGGCTTTAACGGATGGAGTACCCAGTTTAGCAATCTGGCCGAACATATCGCATCGCGTGGCTATGTCGTGGCATCAATCGACCACGCCGATAGGAAGTTGGAAGGGGCAACAGACTTCATCCATTCCTTTGCACAAGTGCTCGCCAGTCGTTCCCTAGATCAACGCCAAGTGCTCTCCCAAATACTAGAGCACAATGCGATTGATGATGGCGGTGTCTTTGGGCTGATCGATCCAGAGCAAGTCGGGCTGATCGGATATTCGATGGGCGGCTACGGCGCATTGGCGACCGTGGGCGGCGACTATGATTACGAAAGTGACACCTTCGACACCGTGCCCACCGACGCACTCGCTCCGGTGAAAGATGCCGCGTCTGACGCTGCGCCGATAGACGCCATGATTGCCTTTGCCCCGTGGGGCGGCCAGCCTGACAACCGTGTCTGGTCAGCAGAAAGCCTAACCCGGATCACAACCCCGGTAATGATCGTTTCGGGCAGCGAAGACGATGTGTCGAACTATACTGAAGGCGTGAGCTGGATTTTCGATTCTCTCACCGGAACAGACCGCCGGATGCTGGTCTATCGCGATGCACGCCACAACATTGTTGGTAATGCGTTTGACCTGCCTGACGATGCACCGTTTCGCGCAATTGAATTCGTCAATGAGCCGGTTTGGCGGCAGGGCCGGATCAATGCGATCAACCAACATTTTGTCGCAGCCTTCCTCGACCTGAACCTCAAAGGTGATGAAGAAATGACCGAATACCTCGATGTGCCCGTGCAAAATTCCAATGCGGGAAGCTGGAATGTGGCATTTGGAGAACAGTTGAATGGCAAAATGGCGGGCGAGGATGAACCTGACCATTGGCGCGGGTTTCAGCGCCGCTGGGCACTTGGTCTGGAGATGCTCGGCAAAGCTAAAGGTGAGTAATTCGCCAGCCGCAAAAAAGGCCGCCCGGATTGCTCCGAGCGGTCCTTTTTTGTCGGCTCAACAATCCCGCCACCAGTTTACGCGACGACATTGTCCCGCTTGACAGTGATTACCTGCGGATAGGTGAATTCTTTCAACCCTTCCTTGCCATATTCGGCGCCAAAGCCTGATTGCTTATGCCCGCCGAACGGCGCGAATGGCGACAGGTGCAGGAATTCGTTGACCCATACAGTCCCCGTTTCCAGCTTCTCTGCGATCTCCACACCCTTTTCAGTATCACCTGTCCACACAGCACCGGCCAGTCCATATTCGGAATTGTTCGCACGGCTGATGACTTCTTCCTCTGTCGAAAATTTCATCAACGGCATAACGGGGCCAAACTGCTCCTCAGCAACAATCCGCGCGTCTTCTGGAGGGTTGTCGAGGATAGTCAGTGGCACAAAGTACCCAGTACCAGACGGGTCAACATCGCCGCCAGTCAGAAATTTGTAGCCATTGTCCTTGGCATCCTGGATCAGTTCAAGCACGCGGTCATACTGTTTTTTGTTCTGGATCGGACCAACGCCTGTGCCTTGCTGCGCTCCATCACCAACAGTGACATTTTTCGAATAATCCGCGATGGCCTGTGACAATTCATCATAGATGTCTTCGTGGATGTAGATCCGCTTTGCCGCGACGCAGATTTGACCCGCATTGGAAAAACTTGACCAGAAAAGCTGTTCGGCAACTTTCTTTGGATCAGCGTCAGGCATCACGATAGAGGCATCATTACCGCCCAATTCTAGCGTGATCCGTTTCAGGTCAGCGCTGGCGCCTTCCATGATTTTCTTACCCGTCGCAGTCGATCCAGTGAAGGTGATCTTGTCAATATCAGGATGCGACGTGATCATCGGGCCAAGAGCATCTTCGCCAGTGATGATGTTGACGACGCCAGCTGGCACCTTATCGGCAATCAATTCTGCGATCCTAAGTGTCGTGAGCGGGGTAAAGGGCGATGGTTTAAGGATGATCGTGCAACCCGACAGCATCGCTGGTACGATTTTCTGGATCGCCATCATCACAGGGAAGTTCCACGGCACGATGCCGCCCACAACGCCAACTGGCACACGGCGAGTTCGGCTCAGACGCTGTTCGGTGTCTTCATTGATTTCATCTTCAAGCTCGAGTGTGGATTGCGCCGCGCTCATTCCAGCAGCGCCAAAAATTTCACCCTTTGCCTGATCATGCGGCTTACCCTGTTCGCTGGTCAGCAGGCGGTAAAGCTCGTCAGCGTTTTCCTTAATCGCGCCAGAGATTGCCATAATTGCAGCTCGGCGTTCTTCGATTGAGGTATTCTTCCAAGTTTTAAAAGCAGCACGCGCAGCGGCAACGGCGTTATCGAGCTGTGCCTGGCCAGAAGCAGGAACTTGACCGATAACTTCTTCATTAGCGGGATTGACCACATCAAGCCATTCGCCTGTGTCGATCATCTCGCCGTTGATCAGGTTTTTATACTGGGTGACCATGATATTCCTCTCTTGTCCCAATTGGGATTTAATGCGTCGCTTTAGAAGGTGGACCTTCGTGCGCAAAAATCAATTGTGTTTGCATGTGCTACATTAACCCCTGTGGTGGTGTTCTGCGCCTATCAGTTGCACCAAGTCCGTTGCATTGCGCAACTGCAGCAGTATCACAGCGGCAAAGAGGAAGTCCCAGTTATGTCCGACACCAAACCCGATATCGTCTTCTATGGCAGCCCCGTTTCGCCCTTCGTGCGCAAGGTAGCCGCAGTTTGCATCGAAAAAAACATACCATTCGAAATTGAAGGCGTAGACGTCTTCAACCCGCCACAATGGTTTAGCGACATCTCTCCGATGAAGCGCATTCCGGTGATGCGTGATCGCTCTATCGCGGAAGAAGGAACACACGGCACGATTGCCGATTCGTCCGCTATCAGCTCATATATCGAACGTAAGCACCCGTTACCGGCGCTTTATTGCACAGACGCATTTGCCCATGGCCGCGCTCTGGCTTTGGAAGAATATGCCGACACAACCCTTGCAGCGACTGGTGGCCTTGGAATTTTCCGTCCGATATTCTTCTCGGTGATTCAAGGTAAGGAACCCGATCTCGACAAATCGCGCGCGACATGGGCCGAAGACATGCAGTCAATCTTCGCATATCTCGATAAAGAGCTCGAAGGACGGACATTCTGCACCGGAGACTCTGTGTCGATAGCCGATATTTCCATCACTTGTGTCCTCATGCAAATCGCTCTGGTCGCGGAGATATCACTGGGTGATTACCCCGCGCTCGCCGCACATTATGATCGCATGATTGCGCGCCCTTCTATCGCCGGTCCTTATACCAAGGCCGATGCCATGGTTCGCAAGGCCTTGCCCGAGCGCTTCGACCTGACATAAGGCTCCAAGCTGTACAGGACTTTCAAGGAAACACTCGCGAGCATGGCCAAAGACTGGTGCATCGGGATTATCGGAGGCTCAGGTCTCTACAATATCGAAGGAATCGAGGATGAGCAGTGGCTCATGATCGATTCCCCTTGGGGCGAACCATCAGATGAGATCCTCTGCGGGCGCATTGGCGATGTGAAGGTCCGCTTTCTACCGCGCCATGGACGCGGTCACGCGATCAGCCCGAATGATCTGAATTCGCGTGCCAACATCGATGCACTAAAGCGCGCGGGCTGTACCGATATCCTTGCCATTTCAGCGATTGGGTCATTACGCGAAGAATTGGAGCCTGGGCGCTTTGTCGTGGTTGAACAATTTATCGACCGCACAGTGCATCGGGCCTCTTCATTTTACGGCAGCGGGTGTGTGACCCATGTTTCCATGGCCGATCCGGTTTGCCCACGGCTTTCCGAAATGGCAGCTAAAGCCGTCACCGCTTGTAAGGCGAAAACTGCTACCGGTGCGACATATCTCGCCATGGAAGGACCGCAATTTTCCACCCGCGCAGAAAGCCGCATGTACCAAGCTTGGGGCGCTGATGTGATCGGGATGACCGCAATGCCTGAAGCCAAGCTCGCCCGCGAGGCAGAGCTGCCATATGCTTTGATTGGGATGGTCACGGATTATGATTGCTGGCGTGAAGGCGATGAAGTCGATGTCGCCCAAGTCATCGCGCAAATGCAGGAAAACGGCCAGCTGGCGCGCGAAGCGGTACTGAAGTTTATCGAGAAACTGCCAAAGACGCGCAAAGCTTCACCGATTGATACTGCACTGGATAATGCCGTCATCACAGCACCGGAAGAACGTGACCCGCAATTGGTCGCAAAGCTGGACGCCGTTGCAGGCCGCGTTCTAATTTAGTCGTCTTTCCAGCGGCCCCTGACGGGTTCAAACCGATCCACCCGGATAGATTGCCACACGCCTCCAGTGACATACGGATCATCGTTCACAGTTGCCCGCGCTGTCGCCTCATCTTCAGCTTCGATGATCAGCATCGATCCGACAAAATCACCTTTATCGTTCATCAATGGTCCGGCGACAGCGTAATTGTCGGTATGCTGCGCCATAAATTCACGCTGTGCTTCCAGATGGATTGCGCGAAGCTTGTCGCTATGCTCGCCATCGCGGCAGTAAAAGCAGAACAGTGCCATGCGTTTGTGTCTCCTCGAATTACTGCAAACACGCTGGATAACACAGGTTCCTTCGTGATCAAGCAAGCGCGATGTCACTTCGCTTGATCAAGACGCTTTGTAGGTCCAAATGGCAGCAGATAAGTGCGACTCCAGCGAAAGGACTATCCATACCCGTGACCACCTTCGATTTGCCGCTTGGCACCGCTCACTTCCTCGACCGCGCCGAACTGCGCCGCGCCTATCGCGTCGATGAAGAAATGTGCACCCAACAGCGGTTGGAACAAGCGGCTAGCGCGCGCAAGGTTAGCAAGAAAGCGACAGCTCTTGCGATTGATTTGATCGAGGGCGCGCGCGCGCAAAAAGCATCCGGGATCGACGCGTTTTTGCAGCAATACGGGCTCGACACCGAAGAAGGCATTGCGCTGATGTGCCTTGCCGAAGCTTTACTGAGAGTGCCCGACGATGACACGACCGACGCGCTGATCCGCGACAAGATTGGCGCAATCGACTGGGCTGAACATCTGGGCGAAAGCTCATCAACCTTCGTCAACGCCGCAACTTTTTCCTTGATGCTAACCGGTGAGGTTTTGGACCAACCAGAGGCGCATCAGACCGGCATGGGTGGAACGCTGAAACGCACCATCAACCGCGTTGGTGAGCCTGTGATCCGCAAAGCGACTCTGCAGGCAATGCGTATACTCGGCGGACAATTCGTGTTTGGCCGCAATATTGACGAGGCGTTAAAACGCGCCAAGCCTGAACGCGCCAAAGGATTGACGCACAGCTTTGATATGCTGGGCGAAGCGGCAATGACCTTTGTCGATGCAGAGCGTTACCGTGTTTCTTATGAGGGCGCGATTGATCGCTTGGCGAGCGAGGCGTCTGGTGGAGTTGGGCCATCACCTGGTATTTCGGTCAAACTCTCTGCCCTGCATCCCAATTACACTTACACCCATGCCGCGCAGGCGCGGGCCGATATCGTGCCAATCATCAAAGCCCTCGCCATGAAAGCGCGCGATGCTGATATCCACTTCACCATCGATGCAGAGGAAGCAGAGCGGCTGGAATTGTCGCTCGACATCATCGAAACACTGGCGGCTGATGATGAGTTGTTCAACCGAAACGATGGCAGCCGCTGGGAAGGGTTTGGTCTTGCCGTCCAAGCGTACCAAAAGCGCGGCGCCCCTCTATGCGACTGGGTCGCCAAGCTGGCGCGCCGACATGGTCGCAAACTGTTCGTGAGGCTGGTAAAGGGCGCTTATTGGGACACAGAGATCAAGCTTAGCCAAGTAGGCGGGTTTGACGATTACCCGGTCTTTACGCGCAAGCGCGCAACTGACGTCTCCTACCTCGCCTGCGCTGCGCGATTGTTTGAACATGATGATGTGATCAGACCAGCCTTTGCAACCCATAACGCCTATACCGTGGCCGTGGTGAAGGAACTTTCTCAGGGACGACGTTTCGAATTCCAACGCCTGCACGGAATGGGTGAAGAGATGTTCGACGCATTGCGCAAAATCGAAGGTGACAATCCTACCCCTGTACGCATTTATGCACCCGTTGGCGGGCATAAGGAATTGCTCGCTTATCTTGTACGCCGGCTGCTCGAAAACGGGGCGAACACCAGCTTCGTCAACCGCATGGGTGATGCCGATATTCCCGCCGCCGATTTGGCCATTGATCCCGTGGCCGAACTCGCCGCGCTTACGCCATTACGCAATCCTGGAATTGCTCTTCCCAAGGATATTTTAGGAGGCCGCGTGAACAGCGCCGGCGTCGATCTTGCTGATCCGACAGTGCTTGACCCGTTACAAGAACGGCTGGATAGATTAAACGTTCTACAATGGCGCGCTGAACCGAGCTTCCCAAGCGAAGAGCCCGGTGAAATTGCCCCTATCACCATGCCGCACGATCTTTCAGCCGCAGTAGGGACACGCCGCGACGCCACTGCGGAAGAGGTCGACGCAGCCTTTGCCCGCGCCGCCGCCATCCAGCCGGGCTGGGATGCATTGGGCGGAACCAAACGTGCATTATTGCTCGAAGAAGCTGCTAACTTGTTCGAAGCGCATACAGACGAATTCCTATCCTTGTGCCAACGCGAAGCGGGCAAGACTCTGCTCGATGGTGTCGCCGAATTGCGCGAAGCGGTTGATTTCTTACGTTACTACGCCGCAGAAGCCCGCCGCCAGTTTGACGGCCCGACATTCCTGCCTGGTCCAACTGGCGAGGAAAACACTCTGCGGATGCATGGGCGAGGCGTATTCGCCACGATCTCTCCTTGGAATTTCCCGCTCGCAATTTTTATCGGCATGGCATCCGCTGCGCTGGCAGCTGGTAATTCGGTAATCGCAAAGCCTGCCGAACAGACGCCGCTCATCGCCGCACTGGCAGTAAAGCTATGCCATGAGGCGGGCGTTCCGCCTGAGGTTTTCCAGCTGATCCCCGGCGCTGCCGATGTCGGTCAGATAATCACAAGCGATCCCCGCCTTGCTGGGGTAGCCTTCACCGGATCGACAGAGACGGCGCGGCTTATCAATCAATCGCTTGCCGGGCGTGATGGTCCAATCGCGACCCTGATCGCAGAAACCGGCGGTCAAAATGCGATGATCGTCGACAGTTCGGCTTTACCCGAACAGGTTGTGCGCGATGTTCTAGCCAGCGCATTCCAAAGCGCAGGCCAGCGCTGCTCAGCCTTGCGCGTGCTATATCTGCAAGATGACATAGCGGATGAAATGCTAGAGATGATCCGCGGCGGTTTCGAAGCACTGCATATTGGCGATCCTGCTATGTTGGAAACCGATGTTGGCCCGGTCATCGATCCTGATGCGCAGGCCGCTCTGGAACGCCATATCGCTCGGCGGGAAGCCAGCGGGCACAAAGTTTGGCGGCGCGATTTGGCAGACTTCACACAAAAGGGATGTTACGTCGCCCCGACGATTATCGAAATCGCCTCGATCCTTGATCTAAAACGCGAAAATTTTGGCCCTGTGCTGCATGTCGCTCGATTTAAGGCAGAGGACTTGGGCAAGGTAGTAGAGGACATCAACGCCACCGGATATGGCCTGACATTGGGTCTGCATAGCCGGATCGCCGCGACCCGCCGCTTTATTCAAGTCCGTGCGCAGGTTGGCAATTTCTACGTCAACCGCAATCAGATCGGCGCGATTGTCGAAAGCCAGCCCTTTGGCGGGGAAGGTCTATCAGGCACAGGACCAAAAGCAGGCGGGCCGCATTATCTTGCTCGATTTGCAACAGAACGCGTGACCTGTATCGACACAACCGCAGCGGGCGGCAATGCCAGCCTGCTCGCAAGCATTTAAACCTCATCTTGAAAGCTGGAAGAATTGCACGATAATCTGGGCAACATGACAAGACACCGTACCCGTATCACCACCCATTTGGTCGCGCTTCTGGCGCTGATGTGGAGCGGAGCCGCCTTTGCCCAAGTGCAAATCCACTTCCAAAGCTTCAACGGTTCCGTCCTGTTCGGGCGCTATCCGCACGCCTTCATTGTACTTGAAGGAACGCTGGAGAGCACCGGACAAGTGGTGGATGAGAATTATGGTTTTTCCGCGCGGCACGCGACGGCAGCTGTTTTGAACGGCCCAGTCGAACATATGGTCTTGAGCGAAAGCGCACGTAATGTCCGCCGTACCAATCGGCACTTCACAATGACGATAACCGATGCCCAGTATCGCCGCATCATCACAGAAGTCCGCGCCTGGCAAAATGCCCCGGGTAAGTATTACAACCTAGAAACACGCAACTGCATCCATTTCGTCGGAGAATTGGCACGAGTTCTGGGCTTAAAGATCGAATATCCTGATGACATGCTACGCCGCCCGAAAAAGTGGTTGAATCATATTACGACGCTGAACCCGCAATTGGGGGCGGAGCTGATTGATTGAATTTCGCAACCGAGCCAGTATCTTGGGATAGATCGAACCCGTCAGGTTCCGCAGCGACGCAGCCTCTAAATCGTGTGAGCGAGGACATAGCGCCCTAGATGGCGTGCAGGAAACAAAAGACTCCCACGGATAAATAACCGCCCTCGCTTGCCCCCCTCACCACAATCGGGAATCACTGAAGCATGGCGATTCTTTCAGACAAATGGATACGTGAGCAGGCGCAAACCGAGGGTATGATTGAGCCCTTCGTTGAGGCCCAGCGGCGCGACGGTTGCATTTCCTTTGGGCTCAGCTCCTATGGCTATGACGCGCGCGTTGCTCCGGAATTCAAGATATTCACAAATGTCGACAGTTCGGTCGTCGACCCCAAGAAATTCGATCCGAAGAACTTCGTCGATCGTGAAACCGACATTTGCATCATCCCGCCCAATTCTTTCGCGCTGGCCCGCACAGTCGAGTATTTCCGCATCCCTGATGACGTGCTGGTTATCTGCCTTGGCAAGAGCACCTATGCGCGCTGCGGGATCATTGTGAATGTCACACCTCTGGAGCCGGGTTGGGAGGGGCACGTCACTTTGGAGTTTTCGAACACTACGCCGCTGCCGGCAAAAATCTATGCCAATGAGGGCGCGTGTCAGTTCCTGTTCCTAAAGGGCAATGAGCGCTGCGAGACGACTTATGCAGACCGCGCAGGCAAATATATGGGCCAGCGCGGCGTTACGCTGCCCAAGCTGTGATGACTCAAGCACATTTTCCCTTTTGGCGTGTCGTTCCGGGAAACCTTGAAGGCGAGTTCATCCTCCCTGTCATGCCGCCAGCAACAGTCGGGCCAGAGGGTGCGCCCCACATCATGGGCGGAGTTGCACTGGCTGCGGTCATTGACGCGTTGGAGCTTGCAAGCGAGCAACCAGTGCTTTGGGCTTCGATTCAATTCCTCAGCCCAACCCAGCATGCCGAACAGCTCTCAATTCGCTGTGAGCAATGCGGCGGTGGTCAATCTGTTGGCCAGTGGCTTGCCGATGCACATGTCAATTCCCGTCCAACGCATCGGGTTAGCGCTGCACTGGGTTCGCGCGAACCGAATGAGCAGGAAACCTTCATTGAGATGCCGAACCTGCCAAGACCCGAAGATTGCGCGCCTAAGCTGCATGAAAGGTTTGGCGGTTTCGGCAGTCTCTACGATCAAATCGAAATGCGCGTTGCTCATCAAGACCATGATCGGGGCTATGAAGCTGTCTGGACTCGCAACACTTCTGGCTTTGCCAATGATTCTAGGTGGTTGGCGGTGGTTTCCGATTTCTTCCTAGGTGCGCATCCGCGAAGCTGGGGCGGTTCCAGCCTTGATGCAACTTTCCGTTTCATCCAATCGGCAGAGCCAGGTTGGGTCCTATCGGTAACAGAAATGGCCGCTTTTGATCGCGGCATCGCGCATGGCAGTGCGCGCCATTTCAGCGAAGATGGCAAGCTGCTTGCCATTTCCAGCCAGACAGGTGTGCTTCCCCGATACCGACCTAGCGGACCAGTTCAAGTAGGCTAGGCACTCACTTTATTGGCAAGCGCCGCATGAACGACTTTGACTCTAATCGCGCCGCGCCGCATGTCTGGTGGTCAAAGGAGAATTTTCAATGGCTAACCCCGAATTCGACATCATCGTCTATGGTACCACAGGCTATACTGGCCGCCTTGTCGCTGAATATCTAAACAACCATTATGGAGCGTCGGACAACGCACCCAAATGGGCCATGGCTGGCCGCTCTCAGGAGAAGCTGGAGACCGTACGCGACGAAATCGGCGCATCTGCCGACAGACCTTTGATCGTCGCCAATGCCGACGACCCTGCCGATCTGGAAGCGATGTGCGCACGAACCAAAGTCGTTCTCACGACAGTCGGCCCGTATCAACTTTATGGCGATAAATTGGTCGCAGCTTGCGTGAAAACTGGCACCGATTATGCCGATCTATGCGGTGAGCCAGCATGGATGGCAGAGAAGATCGAAGAGCACCATGAAGCAGCCAAAGCGAGCGGCGCACGCATCTGTTTCTCAAGCGGTTTCGATTCGATACCTTTCGATCTAGGCGTGCTGATGACGCAAAAGGCCGCGCAAGAACGTTTTGGTGCGCCATCGAAGAAAATCCGCGGCCGCGTCCGCGCAATGGCAGGTACGTTTTCAGGCGGTACAGCAGCCAGTCTGGGCGCGACAATGAAGGCGGCGGCAAAGAATCCGCGCATCATCAATGTGCTGCGCGACAGTTTTGCACTGACACCGGGCTTTGAAGGACCAAGCCAACCCAGCGGCATGATCCCTGGCTTTGAAAAAGATCTCAACAAATGGGCCGCCCCATTTGTCATGGCCCCGATCAACACAAAGAACGTGCATCGGACCAATTTTCTACTGGGTCACCCATATGGTGAAGACTTTCAGTATGATGAAATGATGCTCACCAGCCCCGGCGAAGCGGGCAAGAAAATGGCCGAAGCCGCCACCGAAATGATGAAGAACCCTTTTGGTGCGAAACCTCCCAAGCCGGGCGAAGGCCCAAGCAAGGAAGAGCGTGAGAACGGTTTTTATGACATACTGTTTGTGGCTGATGGCCCGGATGGAGAAACGCTGCATCTGGGCGTCAAAGGCAAGTATGACCCCGGCTATGGTTCAACCAGTCGGATGATCTCTGAAACTGGCATGGCGCTGCTTTCGTCAGAAGCTAAAGGCGGCATCGGAACGCCGGGATCATTCTTAGGCGAAGCCTTGGTAGATAGGCTGCAAGAACATGCTGAGATCAGCTTCGCCGTAGAAAATTAGGCGTTCTGGGATTCTAAAACGGAAAGGGCGCCGCCGGTCAAAACCAGCGACGCCCCTTTATTTTGTCAGAAGTATAGGTCAGAAACTAAACCGCGCACTTGCCCGGATATTGCGCCCAGAAAGCGGCACAAAATCCTTCGTGAAGCTCGTATGGCGACGGCCGGTTGTGTCAAACAGGTTCTCACCGGCCAATTGCAAGACAACGTTCTGATTGTTCTGCAGAGGACGCCAAGAAAGGAATAAGTTCACAAAAGTGAAATCTTCAGTCGGCGTTTCAAATTCGGCCACATCATTTTGTTCGCCGAACCATTGGACTTCACCTCGCAGTTCAAACGCGTCGTAACCAGCATCCAATGCAGCTAGCAAGCTCAACGGCGGGATACGCGGCAGGTCCGAATTGTCATCGCCTTCAGCAGAAACATAGGATGCACGCAGATCGGTGCCCAAGGTGAAACTGTCATTCTCAATGAGCGGCAATTCCAATCCAGCTTCAAAGCCGAAGAAGTTGGCGTCATCCTGCAGGAATTCAAAGACAGGCAGTTCATCTTCTTCGCCGCCAGTTGGCGACAGGAAAATGAAATCGTCGAACGCTTGGTAATAAACCGATACGTTGAAAGCGATATCGCCGGAATCCACACGAAGGAATGTCTCGAGCCCCCACGCGCTTTCCGTATTCAAATCGGGGTCGCCAATTTCAAATATCTGTGTGGCAATATGCGGGCCATTGGCGAACAATTCCTCGCCAGCAGGAGCACGTTCAGAGCGAGAGACTGTGGCACCAAAGCGGGAGCCACCGTCACTTACCAAGATCGCCGACAACGCACCTGAGAACAGGTTGAAGTCGCGATCCAGTCCTAGCAGCTCTGACTCCACATCGACAAATTCATAGCGGCCCGCTGCTTCGATCTCGACACCGCCAAGCTCAAGTTCCTGCGCTGTAAAGATGGCCAATTGCGTGGTTTCATTGGGAGCCACGAATGCTTCTTCGCCAACAGCAGCGAAATCGCGCGAAGTGAATTGTACGCCGATTACGCCACCGCCATTTTGAACCAACTCTGCGCGCGCTTCAAAAGTTTCGGTGTCGAAGACTGTTCCGACTTCGGTGCCTTCGAATTCGGTATGCGTGTAATCGGAATATCCAGCACGCAGCTTTAAGCGAGAAAAGAACCCGCCGCCAAGACCGATATCACCGCGAAAATCAACGCGCAGTTGCTCAAGGCCAATTGTGACAATCTCTTCTTCCTCGCCCTCTTCTTCGCCGCCTTCACCTTCTTCTCCGTGGTGTTCCGCACCCGGGCGACCGACAAGACCATAATCCGTTTCGTAATAACCCACCGATGCACCAAAACTGGAATCGCCCAAGATCACGCCGAGACCGCCATTGACGGTCCATGTCTCTGTTGCGCTGTTGGGCAAGGATCCACTTTGATTAGCGGCTTCGCGAAATTCCTCAGCCTCTTCCAACTCACCTTCGGCTTCTTCCTCTGCGGCAGTGGCAAGAAGTTCGGAACGGAATTCGGGAGCAAGCTGAAAACCAGGAATTTCCAGATCGTCAGTCTCGCGGTAAGATCCATCCAGGTGGACCACAAAGATGTCGCTCAACGCCGCGTCAATTGACGCTCCACCACTCCGCAAATTGCTGGCCGTATCGAAAGCAGTGAGTCCATCAACATGAATACCATTTTCGGGAACCGCAATCGGTATCCGGCGATCGATCACATTGACAACGCCGCCAATGGCTTGGCTACCGAACAGCAAAGCAGCAGGGCCGCGCAGAACCTCAATGCGCTCTATAGTAAGCGGGTCGATCGTCGTCGCGTGGTCGGCGGAAGTGTTGCCAACGTCAGCTGTTCCAAGTCCGTCGATCAGAATACGAACCCGCTCACCATCCAAGCCGCGCAGGATCGGGCGTGACGCACCGGGAGAGAAGCTTGTCGCAGAAACGCCGGGAACCTTAGTCAGCAATTCGCCAAGCTGTCCGCTCAGATTTTGCTGGATTTCGTCCAATTCAATAACGTCTTGCCCAGCGATAAAATCCAATTCTTTTAGAGCGTCGGCGCTAACCAAGATGTCACCGCGGCTATGCGGGTCTTCGGAGCGAGCCCGCTCGTCAGACGCACCGCGATCAGATTGTTGATCATCTGATGCGGCATCGTCTGTGACAGAGGTTGTCGATGCCCAAGCTGGCGACGCGATGACGGCAAAGGAAAGCGCCGTAGTTACAGCGAGACGCGATGGAGTTAGACGCATGGATACCCTCAAGTTCTATAAGCGATTTATATGAGATAACGTTACAATGTAACAACGTATCACGGTCTCTAGCGATCAGTGCGCAAACTGCAACTGAAAATCGTTAAATTTCGACAAACCGTTTGGCTCCAAGGCCATTCGGTTTCTCTAAGCGATAGAATGCAACCAGATCTGAATGGCAAAGTCCGGCACAAAAATACCCGGACATTCCGCCTCAACTCAAGATTGAACGTCGCCTAGTCGGCGATCCAGCTGCCGTGGAAGCCGGTGGGAACACGAGCAGGTAAATGGATACGTGCGAGCGGTTCGTCGGTCATTTCCTTGGCATTCATGATGACCAACTCACTCTTTCCCTCAGACGGGTCAAAGATGAAGCTCATAAGATAACCATCATCTTCGTCTTTGGCGTTCGCCGCAGGGACAAAATTGGCTTCACTTCCGGTGCGGCCGTCGCTCAACCTGTGGCAAGTTCGCTGACCCGTTTCCATATCGTATTTGTGATATGCCAAGATGTAGGGAGCGCCGCTGGCGTCAAATTCAGCGCCATATCCATGCTTGTGCTGTTGGCCGACAAGGCGCGGCGAAGTGATCGGAAAGTCCACGCCGAGATCATCAACCTGCTCTTCTGCGACCGTTCCGTCCTTTAGATCAATCGTCCAGCGATGAAGTTTGGGGCTCGGCGGGTTCTTCATCCCTACTGAAGTATAGCCAACCATCCGGGGTGCATGGAAAATGATCTTTGAGCCCCGCTCGAAAGCACTCATCGTATGATAGATATAACAAAGTTCAATCTCGAACCAACGTACGTCATCGCTCTTGCCTTTGCGAGGCATTACTCCAATTCGTGCGCCATAGCTTCCATCGAAAGTGATCGGAATTCCAGGCTTTGACAGCTTAGCTAAATCCCAGAGCATGGGCAGATCCAAAAAAAGCACATAATTTTCTGTGATTGCGAAATCATGGACCATGGTTGCGGCCTTCACATCGATGATTTCAGTTTGCACCAATTCTCCAGTTGGTGAAACACGGTGATAAGTCAGGAATGGCGGCATGATTCCATATCCAAAGAAAAGCATCTCGCCTGTAACCGAGCAAATTTTGGGATGCGCAGTCATATTGCGCTCCAATTTACCGCCGAAATTGTAGGGTCCAACGGTTTCGAGACTGCTGGTCATCTCAATTGGGACCTGAGTTTCTTGCAGCGCGAGAATCTTTCCTGCGTGGCCGACAATATGCGTGTTGGCCAGAGAGTTACCGGGCACCATCCGGTTTTCATTCGTGATGACCTCCACATCGAGCAGCGGCGTTTCAACATAGCGATTGCGATACCAATTGGCCTTGCGCTCACTGATTTCGACACCGTGGATCATGCCTTCGCCTAGAAACCAATCGGCGCTTGGATGAGAATGTGGATTGGGCCCATTACGAAAATAGCGCCCGCTCAGATCGCTAGGTATTTCCCCTGTTACCTTGAGATCAACTGCATCAACCACTTCATCGACCGGTGCAAAATTGCCGGTCATCCAAAAGGGCGTTTCTCTAGAAGGTGCGTTCACGTTTTCCATCCTCTCACAGCAGCAATTGGCGGGCTCCAATTCTGCCATTTTATAGAACTTCTGATTCGTTTAAAACCAGTTTCAATCAGTCATAACACTTCTGACAGTAGCGCATGACCTGACGTGGGGGAGGGAAATGAGATTGCGTTCTTATCAGGGAAAACAGCGCCTCCAAACCATCACCGCACTGGTCGGTTCGATGCTTGTGGTATGCATTGCAAGCCTCGCGAAAACTCAAAATAGGTCAGCAAGTGTCCGTTGAAACAGCGGTCGCGCAGCCACTCACGCGCCCCGATTGGTCAGATAATATTGCTGTCGATTGGGGCAATCTTGACCGATGAGTTCTTTATCAGCACATCCACACCGCCGTCATTCGGCAATTCTGGACCTAACGATCGCCTAGTCGCGTTGAACCGAGTGTATCGAGTTTATGCTGAAGTGGGCTCTAGCAGTGCTGGAACACTAGGGAATTCAAGCGAGCGTCAGCGCCAAACGATTGCAGCCCGCTGCAAGCCAACAACTAAGAGGTAGATCACCAAATTGGCTGGTATTAGCATTATTGCATCGCATAATCTTATTTGAGACTATTCAAAGTGGGGAAATGCTCGACTGGCTCAACCAACACTCGCTCGCTCCGCACATTAAATAGGCGTTCGAAATTGAAGTCTTCAAGGAAAAGCAGATCGAAAATTCGCAGATGCCTGATTCTAAATGCCCGTCCCCGTGTTTTTGATAGGCGATGAGCAGCCCGATTCCGATAAGAATGGCATTGCTCAGGAACTCAATGAGTAACTTGAGATTTAGATGACCTAAATACGTCAAACTGGCGTCGTGATGATGGTCTCTATCTAGTTCTAGCAAACGACATCGAGGCAATATGGCGCAGCAATTCACAGATCACCCTTATCTGACAGGCCACCACCAACCGATGCGGTTTGAAGCCGTAGCTCCAGACTTGATCGTCGAAGGTGAGCTTCCTGTCGATCTGAACGGCGTCTTCTATCGCACAGGGGCTGAGCCTCTATATGACCCGCCAGAGGGATATCATTGGTTTGATGGTGACGGGATGGTCTATGGTTTCTATTTCGAAGATGGCCGCGTCTCAATGCGCAACAAATGGGTGCGTACTGAAAAGTTTGAGGCGGAGTTGGCGGCTGGCAAACGTTTGTTTGGCGTCTTCGGAGATCCATCCACGTCTGACCCGAGTGTTCAGGGGGTGCGCTACAACACCGGCAACACCAATATTATCCTTCACAACGGCAAATTGATGGCGCTGATGGAAGGTTGCCCAGCGATCGAAATGGATCCGCGCAGCCTCGTTACGCGTGAATATCTCGATTATGGCGGAACGATCACCGGCCCCTTCTCCGCTCACCCCACAATCGATCTAAAAACCGGCGAGATGATCAGCTATGGTTGGATGATCAACGGCCCCGCGGGCAAGCCAGAAATACGATACGAGGTGATCGACAAGGCCGGCAATATCACCAATCAATTCAATTTCGAAGCTCCTTACATGAGCATGGTCCACACCGCTCTCGTCACTGAAAACTGGGTTTTGGTACCGTTCAACCCGCTTGATGTTAGCCTAGAGCGCGCGATGAAAGGTGGGCCGTTCAATGCCTGGGTCAAAGGTCGCAACAGCCGCTTTGCGCTCTTTCCACGCCATGGAAGCGCCATTGACATTCGCTGGCTTGAAATGCCTGGTCGGCACATGTTTCATGAATTGAACGCTTGGGAAGAAGACGACAAGCTTATTGCAGATGTTGCTGCTGCCAACGGCACAGCCTTGTTCCCAAATGACGATGGTTCAATGAACACGCACGGCGACACCACTCTGGAATTGCGGCGCTGGACCATTGATCTGACTGGCAAGAGCAACGAGGTAAAAGAGGAAACTCTAAACGACAGAGATATCCAATTTCCGAGGCCTGATGATCGCCTGATGACGCAAAAGACGCGCCACGGTTATGCCAATTGCAACGTCAACTCGCTTGACGGCCGGGTCGATGGGATGGATGCGGTTCTCCACTTTGATACGAAGAGCGGCAAAGAAGATCTCTACCATTTCGGTGACGGTGCAGCTTGCGGCGAACTCGTTTTTGCTCCGCGCCTAGGGAGCAATGAAGAGGCCGATGGTTACGCGATGACATTGGTTCATCCAGCCAATTCAAATCACACGGAATTAGCGATCTTTCTGGCCAAGGACGTCGCTGCTGGACCAATCACACGGGTCATCGTACCCTATCGCATCCCAAGCGGGTTTCATTGCAATTATTATTCGGCTGATGGTCTTTTGGCTAAGTCTGTTTTTGACGGAAGAGCAAATTAGAGGCGAGTAAGTCGAGATCGAAGCCGCAAACCACAAAGACTAGTGTTTTGTACTGAAGGGCAAGGTAGTTCTGACGGCCAACCTCAACCTTGGCATTCGCATTATGAAGTAGCCACTCAAGTACCACGGTCAGGCCGAGCAGAAGACTCGCATTTGCTATTCCAACGAGGGAAATGTGTCAGAATGGTGATGCCATCGCCATCAGTTTTTCGAGTTCTTTAGTCACAACGCTAGTGCGGTAATATCCATTTGATCGCGGATTTCCTCAATGGTCCTGATCTGGTTCATCCTGCAAAATACGCTCTGCATCTCCTCTAAGGTCTTCATACTGGCGGTTTCTGATCGACCATAGAAACACACCCAGTCCCACACCGCCCATCGCCAGTGACAGCAGGAGAAGGGGGATTGCAACATCCATCAGGAGGCGCCGGACACGCTGGAAAAATCGGTTTTCAAGATGCACTGACTACGTGGGCCAGCCCAACGCAGTCGTAGGGAATTCAGCACCACGAGAATAGAAGATGTCGACATCGCAATCGCGGCCAGCAAAGGGGTCACGAACCCCATGAAAGCCAGAGGCACGGCGATCAGGTTATAAATCAGCGCAATCGCGATGTTCTGCTTTGTCAGGGTTTGCGCAAAGCGGCTCACGATCAGGGCTTCGCCGATACTGCTCAGCCTGCCATCAAGAAACACGAAGTCAGCACGGGACCGGCCGATATCGGCCGCATTTGTCGGGGTCATCGCCACATGGGAACCGGCCAGTGATGGCACATCGTTAAGCCCATCTCCGATCATCAGAATTTTCTGCCCATTGTCCTGACGATCATAAACAAAGCGGAGTTTCCCCTCCGGCGTCTGGGATGCCTTGTATTCAGCAATCTCCAATTGTCGGGTGATATGTTCGACCCTGGCTGCGGTATCGCCCGACAAGACCGCAAGCGCATAACCCCGCTCTTTCAATGCTGCGATCGCGGAACGGGCATCAGGCAAGAGCACGCCGGAAACCTCAAAAGCCACGGCAAGCCTGCCGTCGACAGACAAAACGACATTGACCCGCGCATCCACTCGCCCGGCTGCATCTGAACCATGAAGAGCCCAATCGGGCCGGCCCAGGCGATAGATGCTGCCGCTATGAACCCCCTCAATCCCCTCGCCCGGCATTTCCTGCACATTGCCGAACACAATTGATGAAGGGACAATTGGCGCCGCAACGCCATCCACAATGGCGACTGAGTTCGGGTGTTGCGAAAGAGCGGCCAATTGGCGAGCAATGCTTAGTTCCGCCTGATCGGCCATTCCTACGATGGAAGCGACAGGTTTTGCTGTCGTCAGCGTCCCGGTTTTGTCGAAGACAATTGTGTCCACCTCGCTCATCCGTTCAAGCGCCGTGACTGAGCGTACAAACACGCCGCTTTCGAACAATCGGGATGAGGCGATTGTGTTTACCATCGGCACCGCCAAGGCGAGCGCACACGGGCAGGTAATGATGAGCACGCTCACCGCCACCTGCACTGACCGATGCAGCTCGCTTCCCAGGCTCAACCAGAGGATGAGCGCGGACAGCGCGGCAAGATGGACAACCGGCGCATAATACTGGGCGATCCGGTCTGAAAGCGAGCGGAAGCGGCTCTGATTGCTCTCTGCGATCGCCATCATTCGCGACATTTGCGCGATGAAACTGTCCTCAGCTCTCGCCGAAGCGATCATTGTAACTGGATTACCAAGGTTGCGCATGCCCGCAATCAGGCGCGATTGCGGAACGATCCTGACCGGTTCGCTTTCCCCCGAAACGAGCGAGGCATCGACTTCACTTGTCCCTTTCAGGACTTCGCCATCCACCACCACACGTTCACCGGCCACGACCTGCACTGTCATGCCCGGCACAACATCGGCGAGCGGGACAAAGCGGCTCGTGCCGTTATCTTCAAACACTGTCACACCGCTCGGATGGAGCGATTCCAGCCCCTGTATGGTCTCGCTGGCTTTGCTACGCGTGATGTGATCGAGCGTCCGCCCAATGAGTAGAAAGAACAGGAGCATTGCTGCAGCGTCGAAATAGACATTCTGTGCGCCTGCAATCGTATCATACAAGCTGATTGCATAAGTCAGCACCAATCCAACCGAGATGGGTACATCCATATTGGTGGTGCCTGCCGCCAGTGCACGCGCTGCGGAATGAAAGAATGTCCGCCCCGCAAAGGCCAAGGCTGCCAGTGCGAGCAAAGCCGAAAGCCAATGGAAAAGAGCGCTGTAATCCGATGTCGCGCCATACCACACGCTCATTGAGAGCATCATGATATTGCCCGCCGCGAACCCGGATATCGCCAGATCGCGCAGCAGCTTGGTTAGCTCTTGCCGGTCACTATCGGAAGTCTCGCTTGAAACATGCACATGTGAATCGAAACCGATATTCTGGAGTGCCTGCCAGATATCGGGTGGATCGCTTTCACCGCGCCATTCCACCGTCACCCGCCTGCTTGAGAGATTGGCGCGAGCCGTGCTGACATTAGGAAGCGCGCTCAATGCCCGCTCGACTTTTCTCATACATCCGCCGCAGTGCATGTTGGGTACGGAGAATTGCACGGACAGGCCGCCGTCAGCTTCGCTTCGAACGGCGTGATGCAGTTGGGATATATCTATATTCATAACAGAACTGTCTGCTGACGCATGGCAGATCGAACATTTCTAATTTTTGTTCAATCCGTTGGGTCAATCACCTTTGAGCAGTCTTTATAGGCATACCAGGTCGCATGGCCGAGTATCGGAAAGACCACAATCAATCCGACAAGGCCGGTCGCAAACCCGATAGCGGACAGCACAACCACAATAGCCCCCCACGCGATCATCAGCGATTTGTTGTTCCAGGCAATGCTCATCGAATGGCCCATCGCCGAGAACACATCGATCTTGTTGTTGAGCAGCATCGGGATTGAAAACACACTGATTGCAAAGCCAAAGGCTGCGAACAGGCTGCCTACGGCACTGCCAACGCCGATCAGCATCCAGCCCAGCGGCGTTGTCAAAACCAGCTCAAACGTCGCGGCCCAGCCACCAAACGGCAAAAGGCCAAAGAACAACGCATAGAGCAAGAACGCTGTGCGCAGCCATAAGACCATGAGCAGCAAAAGTAGGACACCAATGAAGAATATCTGCCCGGATGCCCCCGGTTTGGTCAAAAAGACCTCTCTCCAGCCAGGGGTTCCACCTTTGGTGAGAACTTCGCTCTTTTGATAGAGACCGGCGGCAAGTGCTGGCCCCACCACCACAAAGCCAGCAAGGCATGGCAGCAGAAAATGGGCAAGATCCAAGACGAGGACACCGACAATAATGCCCCAGGAAACCAGGAACACCGCGAGACCATACGACAGGCTCGTTGCAGGATGGGTGAACGTGTCGCGCAACCCGCCTTTCAGCCAGGCGAGAGGACGTGATACCGGGTAGTGTAGCGCATAATCGCGTGCGAGCTTTGTGGGCCGGCCAGTTGCTTGTTCAGCTGTGTCTGTCATCCTCTGTCCCCTTCGGCTCTAATCCGTTGAACACGACGATTTTGCCGCGCGAAACTCGCCGGGTGTATCATCGCTCCATCTCTTGTGATCCACGCATTCTGGTTGCGATTGCACCGCAACAAAGATCAAATGCGCGTTCGCAGCAAATAGAACGAACATGATGCCGCACCCGACACAAACCCAGAAAATCGGCCGATCTATCCAGCGCCGCCTTGTTGTAGGAGGAGATGGCCGTGCCATTTTCAGTCAGCCCCAAGGTCAAGAATATATAACGTCAAAAGCTTGCGCTCCGTTTCGCTTAGCCGCTCGTTCCAATTCGGCATCACGCCTTGCCGGCCGTCCCGCAAAGTCAGTTGGATATCGCCTACGCTTCCGCCGTAAATCCAGAATGGGTCGGTTAGGTTGGGAGCCCCAACCGCTTGAACACCCTTACCGTCCTGACCGTGACAGGCCGAACACTGGGTTTCAAACATGACACCTGCCTTTGCCGCCGTAACACTGCTTTCGCCCGAAGATAGTGAATGCACATAATTGGCTAAATCGCGGCGCTCTTCATAGGAGAGTATGCCCAGACGGCCAAAGGCCAGCATCTCGGAGACGCGGGTCTCGGGGTGCTCGGTGTTAATCCCGACGCGCAAGGTTTCCATGATGTCATCGGGCGTTCCGCCCCACAGCCATTGATCATCAACAAGGCTTGGGAAACCCTTTGCGCCTTCACCGCCAGAACCGTGGCACATCGCGCAATTATCAGCATAAAGCCGCGCGCCCGCTGTGTGCACATAATCCATAGCAGAAGTGTCTGACTGAAGCGCCGCGAAAGAGCCCGCAGCGATAACCGCCTCTTGCCCTTCGCGGATATCCTGCACAAGCGTCAATTGCTGCTCAACACTGTCCCGCTGGTCTGCCCCCAGAACGCCTTCGGTGTAGGTCTCACCCAGCGGCCAGGTGGGGTAGAGAACCCACAGGATCACCGCCGCGATGGTGAATACAAAATACGCACCCCAAGCCACCTTTGGCACCGGTGTATTGAGCTCGGTTATACCGTTCCATTCGTGGCCAGTAGTCTCGTGGCCACTATGAGGATCGCGTGTCGGGACACTCATTGATCGTCTTCGTCCAGAATATCGTGCTTGGCGCGGTCAAATTTCTCCTTGTTGCCCGGCCAGCAAGCATAGGCCGTCGCGGCGGCAAAAACTGCCATGAGGTAGAACAGACCATAGGATTTCGAAAAGACGACCAGCGTCTCATGATCGATCTGCAACATCACATCTCTCCCTGATCGGTCGGGCCGGGCTCGGTTTGATCAAGCGCGCTCTGTTTGACAGCTTCGATATCGGTCAGCTGGCCAAGGATCTGGAGATACGCAACCAATGCGTCCATCTCGGTCAGGCGATCAGAGTTGCCATCAAATACCCGGATATTGGTTGCATCGCCATAGCGTTCCCTAAGGCCATCTGTGCCATCGCTGTCAGGGTTGGCCTGCGCTTTCGCATCGGCCATCGCATTTTCGATCATTGCATCACTGTAAGGCACGCCCACTTTGCGCAACGCCGCCAGATGCAGCCCCATATCCTCGTGCTCCAGCCAATTGCGGGACAGCCAGGCATAAGCGGGCATGACAGATTCTGGAACGAGCGCACGCGGGTCTTCCAGATGCGCGACATGCCAGGCGTCGGAATATTTCTCACCCACGCGCGCCAGATCGGGGCCGGTCCGTTTTGAGCCCCACAGCATCGGGTGATCATACTGGGATTCTACCGCCAAAGAGTAATGGCCAAACCGTTCGACATCGTCTTGCAACGTGCGAACCATCTGTGAATGGCAGGCATAGCAACCCTCGCGGATATAGATGTTGCGTCCCGCAAGCTCGAGCGGAGTGTAAGTGCGCATATCGGGCGCGTCCTCGACCGTTTCATCAATCGTGAACAAGGGCGCAATTTCAACCAGCCCGCCGATCGAGGCGACCACCATGATAGCCAGCACAAATCCAATGGCGCTGCGTTCAAGTTTTGCGTGTTTGTTCAGCATCACCTTACTCCGCAGGATGGGTTACTTGACTGGGCGCCCCTTGCACCAGAGGTCGATCATCGTCGTCTTGAAGGGCAGTATCAGAGCGTGCTTGCTTGATGGTCATCCAGATATTGTACAAGCCAACAACCCCGCCTGCGAAAAACAGGAAACCACCCACTGCACGCGCCAGATAATAGGGCTTCATCGCAACGACACTCTCGATGAAGGAATATTCGAGCACACCATCCTGATTGTAGGCGCGCCACATCAGACCTTGAATTATGCCGGAATTCCACATCGCGAAGACGTAGATAATGGTCCCTGCCAGGGCGAGCCAGAAGTGCACCTCCACCAACCGGGCTGAATACATGGCCGGGCGGTTCCACAGCTTTGGAACAAGTGTGTAGAACGAACCAAAGGTGATCATCGCGACCCAACCCAGCGCACCGGAATGGACATGGCCAACCGTCCAGTCGGTGTAATGCGAGAGCGCGTTGACAGGGCGGATCGCAAGGAACGATCCTTCGAATGTGGAAAGACCGTAGAACACAGCCGCCACCATCATAAACCGCAGCGTCGCATCATCGCGAACCCTGTGCCATGCGCCGTTCAATGTCAGCAAGGCATTTCCAGCTGAAGCCCAGGACGGGACCAGCAGGATAAGCGAGAAGGACATGCCAAGGTTCTGCACCCACAGCGGCAAGGCTGTGTAATGCAGGTGGTGAGAGCCCGCCCACATATACAGAAAGGTAATGCCCCAGAAGCTGATGATCGACATCCGGTAGGAAAAGATCGGGCGCTGGGCACGAACCGGCAGGTAGTAATACAGCATTCCCAGAAATCCGGCGGTCAGGAAGAAGGCCACCGCATTATGGCCGTACCACCATTGCGTCATCGCATCCTGCACGCCTGAGAACAGCGAATAGCTCTTGGCATGGCCAAACGAGACCGGCACCGCCAGATTGTTGACGATATGCAATATCGCCACCACCAGAATGAACGCCATGAAATACCAGTTGGCGACATAAATGTGCGGTTCGCGGCGGCGCTGAAGCGTGCGCAAATAGAGGATGAAATATACCACCCATACGATGGTAAGCAGGATGTCGGCATACCATTCGGGTTCAGCATATTCTTTCGACGCTGTGACACCCATCAGGTACCCCGATGCGGCGATGATGCAGAACAGATTGTAACCCAGGATCACCACCCAAGGACTGACATTATCCGCCAGGCGCGCTCGCGATGTGCGCTGGAGCACGTGGAACGAGGTTGCGATCAGCGCATTTCCGCCAAAGCCAAAGATCACACCTGACGTGTGAACCGGACGAAGGCGGCCAAAGCTGGCCCAGCCAGCATCAAAGGTCGCCTCCGGGAAAACGAGCAGCCACGCAACCCAATCGCCAACAAATGTGGCGACCACCAGCCAAAGCATCGAAATTACGATTCCGGCTTTGATCGGCTCGTCATAGTAACGCGTTGGATCGATGGGCTGCGACGCGTCGGAAAACCACGCACCGCCAACCCGAAACAGGAAATAAAGGCCAAACAGCGCCATGATGAGTCCGTGAATGCCTAGCACATCGTTGTGCCCGGCCAAACCAAGTGCCGCGCCAGCGACCACCAGCACCGCACTGGCAAAGAAGGCTCTTGAATAATCCCGATCTGAAAAATGCCGCACGAAAATGACCCCAGCCTTTACTGCGTTAAGAGATATTCCAAATAGATGTTAAATCAAAGCAGAAAATCTTAGGCCGCGTGGACACGCTTACGCAGGATCCAAAATCGGGCCGCGCAAAATCTGATCTGGCTTGGCTGGTCCGCGAAATTTCGTATCATCAATCATAAGATCAGCGAGCGAATATCCATCAAGTGTCGAGAGGAACGCACCCAATGCCTCGTTCAAGGGGCCAGGCACCTTGCAATATCGTGAAATGAGGCAGCCATTCGGGGGACCGAAGCATTCAGTGAGCCTGAAATCTGGTTCCGTTATCCTCACAACGTCGCCGAGGTTAATGTCCTCGGGCAGCGCGCCAAGCTTCAAGCCGCCTGACCTGCCTCGCGTAGCTTTGAGGTAACCGGCATTCGCGAGCAATTGAACGACCTTCATCACGTGCCCGTGCGAAATTCCGTATGTCTGAGCGATTTCGGTAATGGTGACCTGCCGATCATCATGGGCGGCAGCAAAAATGAGCACACGCAGAGCGTAATCTGTGAAAGTTGTTAGGCGCATCTCAAGCTCACCATCTTGCCTGTAAGGTCATCAGGGCGCGCCAGAAAATTCCAGACTGAAAATTGTCGCCCCCATCATGGATAACGGATCAATGTCGGAAAGCCAATCCTGACAAGATATGGCACTGACTGCTTTTCTAGCCCTATTTCTCTCTTTTAGCAGCATGTGGCGGTTCGATGCGGCCCTTCACAATCCGTTTTTCTCGCATAGAAATTCGAGCGGGCAAATCTCACATAATGCGATCTGAGCTTTGCACGTTTTTTGACCCAGCTTGAAAAGCCAGGAATGGCCGTGTCGCAGCGCCCACTCAGGCGCGCGGCCCTCCAATGATTTGGCGGTTTGTTCTTCGGTCTTGCCAGTTGCCAGACCCGTTCTATTCGCCACACGGTGAACGTGAGTATCGACCGCGATCACATCCTCCCCGAACGTAAAGCGCATCATAATATCTGCGCATTTCCTGCCAATACCCGGCAGGGCCATCAGCCGTTTACGGTCATTCGGCACGATGCCGTTATGGCGCTCAATTAGCGCCGCACAGAGGTTTCTAAGGTTGCGGGCCTTAACGTTATACAGCCCACACGGCCTGATCGCCGCAACAATCTCCTCATCGGATAAGGCCAGAACATCCTCTGGTGTTTTTGCGATCGCAAATAGCTGATCCCGCGCTTTCAGAGTATTTTTGTCAGTGCTCTGTGCTGATAGCATGCATGAAACGCAGGAGCGGAATGTCTCAAATCGGCTCTTCGGCTTTACTTTCCCGTCCGAGTCCTCTGGGAAATGCTGGCTGAGCGCCGTGAACAGGTCATCAATTTTGACTGCATCAAGAATGTTCGGCGATCCTTGTGATTGTGCGGGAACTCCCGTCTGACCTAGAGCTTGCCCGCTCAACTATATGCCAGTTTGCCGCATAAACATATATTCTAAGTATATTAAATAATATACGCCTCAATTCTAGATGCTAGGTCGAATCCATCACCGTCCCATCTGCCCCCTATGTTGAGGGCTATTCCTGAACCTCTAATTCTAAGAGAGAAAACTATGTCAAACCAACTGGATTTACTGACTCTTGATAATGAGTTGAACGCGATGATCATCGCCGGAAATGCCTTGGCCGCACTAGACAAATTCTATGCAGACGATGTTTCGATGCAAGAGAATGACAAGGCACCGACCGTTGGGTTGGAGGCCAATCGTCAACGAGAGAATGACTTCTTCTCATCGCTCACCGAATTCCGTGAGGCAAAGGTGCTGGCAAATGGCGTTGGCGGCAACACAAGTTTTTCCAATTGGTTTATGGATTTTACCCATAAGGATTTTGGTGATCGCACGTTCACTCAGGTGTCGGTTCGCACCTGGGAAGATGGCAAAATCGTGAAAGAGGTCTTTTACTATGGACTGGACTCCGACTTCACCGAATAATGCTTCGGCACCGTATTGGGCCACTGGTCGATTGACCACTCGCCGGTATTGAAATTTGATAATAGAAAAGCCCCATCCCGTGTTTGGCGAGATGGGGCTTTTTATGCGTTCAGGACAGCAGATCAAACCTGTCTGCATCCATGACTTTGACCCAGGCTGCGATGAAGTCCCTGACGAATTTTTCTTTATTGTCGTCTTGCGCAAAAACCTCCGCATAGGCGCGCAGGATTGAATTTGATCCAAAGACCAGATCCGTGCTCGTCGCGGTCCATTGGGTATCGCCGGTTTTGCGGTTGCGGAGCGCAAAGAGATTGTCTCCGATCGGTTCCCAAGAATATGACATGTCTGTCAGATTCACGAAGAAATCATTGGTCAAAAGCCCTTCGCGATCGGTGAATACACCGTGCTTGGTGCCTTCGAAATTGGTGCCAAGAACACGCATGCCGCCAACCAGCACGGCCATCTCGCTTGCGGTCAGGCCAAGCAATTGCGCGCGATCAACCAGCAGTTCTTCCGGGGAGGCGGAATGATCGGATGTCAGGAGATTCCTGAACCCATCGTGGGTTGGTTCCAGATAGGCAAAGGAATCGGCATCGGTCTGTTCTTCAGTAGCATCCCCGCGCCCCGGCGTGAATGGGACAACGATGTCGAAGCCCGCTTGTCGAGCAGCCCGTTCGATCGCTACGCTGCCGCCAAGCACGATGAGATCGGCAATGCTTGCGCCTGTATCGCTGGCAATCGCTTCATAGACCGCCAGAACTTTGGCGAGGCGCGCCGGTTCATTTCCTCGCCAGTCTTTCTGCGGTGCGAGCCTGATGCGCGCCCCGTTTGCTCCGCCACGATAGTCAGAGCAGCGGAACGTGCGCGCGCTATCCCATGCCGTCGCCACCAATTCGCTGTCCGATAGGTCGCTGGCTGCGATTTTCGATTTGGCTGCTTCAACGTCGTAGTCGGTCTTGCCGGGGCCAACCGGATCTTGCCAGATCAGATTTTCAGCGGGAACGTCTGGGCCGATGTAACGCGCTTTGGGGCCCATATCGCGGTGAGTCAGTTTAAACCAGGCTCGCGCGAACGTCTCCGAAAAATAGGCCGGGTCTTTGTGAAAGCGGTCGCAGATCGCGCGGTAAGCAGGATCTTCGCGGATCGCCATATCGGCATCGGTCATGATCGGGTTCAAACGAATGGAGGGGTCTTCCACATCGACGGGCATATCTGCCTCGGCGATCTCAACCGGCTCCCATTGCCAAGCACCAGCCGGGCTCTTTTTGAGTTCCCACTCATGCTCCAGCAGCATCCGGAAATATCCGTCATCCCATTTTGTTGGCTCAGAAGTCCACGCACCTTCGATGCCGCTGGATACGGTGTGTCGGCCGGTGTTTTGTTCAGCCGGGTTTTTCCAGCCAAGGCCTTGCTCGGTTAAGGCCGCGCCTTCAGGATCGGCATGCAAAACGGATGCATCCCCATTGCCGTGACATTTGCCCAGTGTGTGACCGCCTGCCGTTAGGGCCACTGTTTCTTCATCATCCATCGCCATCCGGGCAAACGTCTCGCGAATGTCAATTGCGGTGCGCAGCGGATCAGGCTTGCCGCCAACGCCTTCTGGATTGACATAGATGAGGCCCATTTCAACTGCGGCCAGCGGATTTTCCAGCGATCCTCGCTCGTCATCTGCATATCTATCTGCACCAAGCCACTCGGTCTCCGAACCCCAATAGGTGTCTTGTTCGGGATGCCAGATATCTTCGCGGCCAAAGCCAAAACCAAAGGATTTCAGGCCAGCAGTTTCATACGCCATTGTGCCTGCGAACAGGATCAGATCGGCCCAGCTAAGCGCGTTTCCGTATTTCTTCTTGATCGGCCATAGCAAACGGCGCGATTTATCCAGATTAACATTGTCAGGCCACGAATTCAGCGGGGCAAACCGTTGGTTGCCGGTATTGCCGCCACCACGGCCATCATCTGCACGATACGTGCCGGCGGCATGCCAAGCCATACGAACCATCAGACCAACATAGCTGCCCCAATCGGCAGGCCACCAGTCCTGACTGTCAGTCATCAAAGCTGTCAGATCTTCTTTGAGCGCTTCCACATCCAGCTTTGCGACAGCATCGCGGTAATTGAAATTACTGTCCATCGGATTGGTTTTGCGATCATGCTGATGCAGGACATCGAGATTGAGCGCGTTGGGCCACCAGGCGGTGTTTGGCGTTCCGCCAGAGGTATTTCCGCCATGTATTACCGGGCATTTGCTTTGGTCGTTCATATCCTGTCCTATCCCAAGTTCGATCTTACCTCACCGATCGGTAAAGTAATATTTAATATACATGTTATACAGAGCAGGGATAGCGGATCATCTCGATGCTTCTGATCGGCCCGGCCGATTGACCTGCTTGGCTCACCGCTCAAAATACCCAAATCACAGCTCCAAATTGGTGCTATGGCTTGGCCTGATTGAGTATGATTCTACGAAACCAGCATTTTCAGTTATGCGCTCAATCCTTGATAAAACGAGCGCCGCTTACAACAGGTTCTTGCTTGAAGAAATGCAGCTGCATGGCGATCGACCCATCGGGTCTGACGTGGTGCAGTTCTTCGGGTGCAATCAATTTGGCATCGCCTTGCGAAAGCAAGAACTCTACTCCGGTTTCTTCTACGATGTAGGTTATCGATCCGGACAAGATTTGCAGCACAGCCCATGATCCAGGCTTGGTCTTGTGGGCTGATCTGAACCCTTGCGGTAGGGTTGCCTCATCGAACACCTTGGTTGATTTATACGGCTCTGGTGTAAAGCGGATCTCGGTCATCGGTTAACTCCTGACAGCTGGGGTGTTAGTTGTGATCATTCATCAAGGCGCGCTTTGAGAAACTGCTTCAATATCGCGGCGTGGAGGTTTTTCTTGCTGGACGATGCATAGACTAGAGAGATCGTCTCAGCTTCGACCGATCTCAGAAACTCATCAGCAAGGTCAGTGATTTCTTCAAGTTCCACGAGATAGCGTAAGCGAAACAAAGGCCATCTAGATCGGTCTTCATGATACCACACACGAAGCTGCGTGCTGGGAGTCAGGAATTTGGGCCAACCAGCTAGATGCGCTTTCGCCTTCGACATTCCGCGCGGCCAGAGCCGGTCCACCAGATACCTCTCGCCGTCCTCTTCGCAGCAAGGAAGATATATCTGCTTCAACTCTATTTTCATCCGCGGTATCCCAAGCTATCGCGCCTCAATCGCCGGTTCCGGGTTCAGCACTAAAATACTTGCCGAACTTTCCCTCTTCGCCATTCAGATTATCGGCATCCTCAGGCACCGCCTGTGCCTGCGTAATGTTGGGCCAGACGGAGGAATAGTCCTTATTCAGCTTCAGCCAGCTCGACCCTGCTTCCAAGTCCGTATCGGCAAAAATCGCCTCCGCCGGGCATTCAGGAACGCACACGCCGCAATCGATACATTCATCGGGATTGATCACGAGCATGTTGGCGCCGTCATAAAAGCAGTCAACCGGGCAAACCTCCACGCAATCGGTGTACTTGCATCTGATGCAATTTTCTGTGACTACATAGGTCATTCAAACGCCTTAAAGATGCAAATCATATATATCTTTAAGGCGTTGTTCAACGCCTTTTTGATCCGACTTTCATTGGATCGAGTGGATAAGTACGGTTCGCGAGCCCGACGACACAAGACTAAACGGATGGAAGTACAATGCCGTATGTCGAAGAACTTTTGCCTTATGCCAAGCAAGAACTGAAAACCTTAAGCGACTTTGACCCAATCGCACGCGCGCACGAATTGCTGCGTGCGCCAGGTGCCCAAATGATCGTTATCTGCTCCGAGGATATGACAGCAGTCGGGGTCTTGACCCAGAGCGACATCCTCGATGGCCTGTTTGAACAAGAGGACGCCTCCGATACCCGGTGTTCATCACAGATGGGTGCGAATTTCCATGCTTGTATTGAGACGGATAGTCTTGAGAGTGTCTGGAAAACAATGAGCGTAAACAACCTTGACGCAATGCCCGTGCTCGACAGTGAAGGCAGACCGATCGGGCTGGTCGCGGCCAAGTGTGTTCTGGTCAAACTTCTGTCGGTTGCTCGCAATGAAGATCGACTGATGAGAGAGTATATCAATGGTATGGGCTACCACTAAGTGTATTCTTGGCGAACGAGGTGGGCATTCACTGGCTGCTTGGACCAAAACTCTCGAAGTGGATTTGGTCACCAGGTATTCCAAGACCTTCAAGCCCCGATCGGATCGTAGTTAAGAATGCTGCCGGGCCGCACAGCATGTAGTGCGCGTCCGGGCCAACCTCTAGCTTGAGCAAGGGCCCGGGCGTAATCCGTCCGGCGACATCGTAATCCACGCCGCGGCGATCACCGTCCAAAGGTTGGCTGTAAAAGACCATCTCTTGGAAATTCCGGTTCGTTTCGACCAGCTGATCCACCTCATCGCGAAAGGCATGATAGTGGCTGTTGCGCGCGCCATGCACGAACCAGACCGATCGATCGGATTGTTCCGCCGCAACCGCATGCAGCATGGAAAGCATGGGGGTCAGGCCGACTCCGGCGCTGACCAGAACAAGCGGGCAGGCGGCGCAGGGGATCACGAAATCGCCCGATGGGCGGCCCGCCTCGATAATGTCCCCGACCTTGAGCGTGTCGTGAACATAGCGCGAGGTCAGTCCCAATGCCTCCCGCTTGATGCTGAGCCGATAAAAATCATCGCTCGGCGAACCGGAAAGCGAGTAACTGCGACGCACCTTGTTGGCCGAACCGGGGATCTTCAACTCGACCGGCAAATGCTGACCCGCCTCGAAAGTGTCCCGTGGCAAGCGATCCGCCGGCAAGAGATGAAGGGAAGTGATGTCGGCGGACTCGACGAGTTTTTCAGCGACCACAAGCGGGCGGGTATGCGCTGCATCGGACTGCCAGCGAAGCGAAAGCGCAGCAGGCCGTTCGATAACCGCATCGATTGTTACATCGATCATCCGCCTGGCTGCTGGATCGCGCGCGTTCTTCGGGCTCCATTCAACCGTCGCCGTGCCGGTAATATGCAGCATGCCCCCGGTCTCGAAATCGATAAACAGTAAACCCAAGCGCGGATTCTTGAGCAGATTGCCGATCGTGTTGAAGAAGTTATTCCCGGCATAGTCCGGGATGCGCAAATGCCGATCATCTACAATCTCGACAAAGCCCGCCTCACCGCCGCGATGGGACGCATCATAACCGCTTGAAGGCTCTCCGGCGTTGGTCTGCTGACCGGTCCCGATGAACATGGTATCAGCCACCTGGATCTGCGCGATCTGATCGCCTGACAATCGATCCCCGATGATCGGTTCACCGGGTGTCTGATCGGCAACCCGGTGCCATTCGCGCTCGCGAATATATTGCGGGCAATTGCCAAAGGTCTGGCGGATATCGATGGCCAGCCCATCACCATCGGGATGGATAAAGCCGCTCAGACGGTTGCGCCGCCGGGTGGCGAGCTCAATTCCCAACATGCCAATATCAGTCCCGGCATTTATCGCAGAGGCCAATGGGTCCACCGGTGCCATCTGTGTGGCCAGAGCCAGCGTGCGTGCATCAGGTGAAGTGACGAAGCCTTCGCGCCCTTCGAGAATTGTAACCCAGGGGCGAGCCTGCTCATCCGCTGCCGAAATTACAAGAAAGGGCAACGATGTGTGAAAGTCACGGTGCTGCTCTGGCATATAGTCACGGATGAAACCCGCCACCTTGGAGGCCATATCACCTGCACCAGCACGTCTCTGGGCAGCGATCTCTCCGGCGTGAAAGACATCTTGCTCTTGGGTCATGGTATGGCTCCCATTCAGCAGATCACGCGGCGACGGGAATGGGCGAACGCACCATCGGGACAAACCGTGATTGCGCCTCGATATTGCCAAGCCAGGCCCGGATATTGGTGTAGGGTTCCAGACTCACACCGCCCTCTGGCGCATGGGCGATATAGCTGTACCCGGCGATATCCGCCAATGTCAGGCGCTCGGCGACGAGGAAGCTCTTGCCATCAAGATGCTTCTCCATGACTTTGAAAAGAGCGTGGGATTTCGCGATGCAGGCATCGTGATCGAAAGCCGCGCCGAAGACGGTAACGAGGCGGGCTGCACATGGCCCCGCTGCGATTTCGCCCGCTGCCACCGAGAGCCAGCGCTGGATTTGCGCCTTCTCGATGGAGTCCCGCCCTGTCCAGTCGGCAGTGTCGCCATAACGGTCGGCCAGATAGGTGATGATGGCATTTGAATCGGAAAGGGTGACGCCATTGTCATCAATCGCCGGCACTTGGCCAAACGGGCTGATCTCGAGATAATCATGCGCCTTATGGGCACCATTGGCCATGTCCAGATCAACCGTTTCATACGGAACATCCAGCAAGGCCAGCATCAGTTCCACCCGGTGGCAATGGCCCGACTTCGGGTTGCGATAGAGCTTGACGGATTCTGCGTCGGTGGGGAAAAGAGCGTTCATGGGCTATTCCGTTGTTTGGCGGTTGGGAACGGACAGAATTGAGGATCAAAGGCCAAGATCGGACAGGCCCGGATGATCGTCAGGGCGACGGCCAAGAGGCCAGTGAAATTTGCGCTCTTCTTCAGCAATTGGATGTTCGTTGATGCTGGCGTGACGTGCGGCCATGTAACCGCCGACATCGAACTCCCAATTCTCATTACCGTAAGCGCGGAACCAATTGCCGCTGTCGTCGTGATATTCATAGGCATAGCGAACTGCGATGCGGTTGCCCTCAAACGCCCAGAGCTCCTTGATCAGGCGATAGTCCAGTTCCTTCGCCCATTTGCGAGTCAGGAATTCCTCGATTTCCTTGCGGCCTTGCGGGAATTCGGCGCGATTGCGCCATTTGCTGTCGGGCGTGTAGGCAAGAGTGACCTTGGCAGGATTGCGTGAGTTCCAACCGTCTTCCGCAAGTCGGACTTTCTTAACTGCCATTTCGCGTGTGAACGGCGGTAACGGCGGACGGGGAGCTTGTTTCTGTTCCATAATTTCACTCCAGCATTGATCGAGAAATGAGGAAGGTCTGCGTTGGGGTGGAAGGAAGGAAATATCGCAGACCTCCCAAGAGGGTCAGGCAGCGCGCGCCGCTTCAACGACGGGGAAATCGATCTCCGTATCGAATGCCTCGTTTAGATAATTGGTCAGAATATTGTATCCCACATGGCTGACGATCTCGACTATTTCGGCATCTGTGAAACCTGCAAGCCGGACCGCTGCGATGTCGCCATCGGTGATCCGGCCCCGTTCAGCGGCAATTTTCAGGGCGAACTGAACCGCAGAATCGGCCTTCGCATCCGTAGAACGGCCGGTGCGGTTGGCTGCGATCTCGGCCTCATCCAGTTTGGCAACGTTCTTCGCGAGATAGGTATGGGCGCTGTTGCAGTAATTGCAGCCATTGTAGTTCGCGATGGCAAGAGCGATACGTTCGCGGGTCGCAGCGTTTAGCGATCCCTTGTCGAGTGCACCGTTCATGGCGAGCATACCTTCAAGCGTAGCCGGACTATTGGCAACCATCCGGAACAGGTTCGGGACTGATCCGAGCGATCCTTCAACCGCTTCAAGGAGAGGCCGTGCACCTTGCGGAGCATCGGCAATGGTGGCTGGTGTCGGAATGCGGGACATGTGTTTTCTCCAATCGATTGAGCAAGCGATCTGCTGTTGCCAACCGAGATAGTTTGGATCGCAATGCAGAAGAATGGCGTATTTTCAAAATAGATTATTCCATAAAACAATGATAATTGAAGTGGATTATGGATAGAATTCAAGCTCTCGAAGTCTTTTTGGCGGTGGCTGAAGCGCAGAGCTTTGCTGGTGGTGCTCGCAAAACAGGTCTCAGCCCGCCTTCTGTTACGCGCGGGATCAACTCGCTCGAAGAGCGTCTCGGTGCACGACTTTTTACGCGCACCACGCGGCGTGTCCGTTTGACCGATGTAGGCCAGGCGTATCTAGACGATACCCGGCAGGTGCTGGAACATTTGCAGGCGGCGAATGATGCCGCTGCGGGCGCCGCCACCAATCCGGTTGGTCAGCTGCGGCTAACATGTTCGCATGAATTCGGTCGTATTTACGTAATGCCTGTCTTGACCGAGTACCTCGACCTTTATCCCGATGTTTCGGTCGAAGTGGTGATGGTCGACCGTATCGTGAATCTGGTGGAAGAAGGGTTCGACATTGCTGTGCGGATAGGGCATTTGCCTCCGTCCGATTTGTCTGCAGTAAAAGTGGGGCGCGTGCGCCGAGTGGTGTGCGGTTCACCCGACTATTTCGCTGAAAATAGCATTCCTCGATCCCCCGGCGATCTAAAGGTCCACCGGACTGTCGCCATAAGTCCGGTCAGCCCGTCTCTTGAATGGAAGTTCGGTCACGCAATGGACCAAGCGGTTCGGGTCGACTCGCGTCTGATCGTGAGCAGCGTCGCGTCAGGCATTGAAATCGCTCGCAAAGGTTGGGGCCTCACTCGCGTACTATCGTATCAAATCGGACCCGACCTCGAATGCGGAGCGATGCAAACCGTTCTTGAAGACTTTGAGCCGGAACCCTTGCCCATTCACTTGGTGCATGTCGAAGGTCGCCGGGCGGCGGCGAAGGTGCGTGCGTTCATCGACCTTGCATCCAAGCGGCTGCGTTCGGCTGCTGTCCTGAACTGATCCGAAGGTCGACCTTGCGCAGCTACGTTCCATCGCTCAACAACCGCACTGGCGCATGCAGATTGGCATACATTGGCTCCCTGCTGCTGGAGTTAACTCCAGTAATTGTTTGCCGCAGCAATGGTCTGAAAGTTCGTTGCCACCACTTGTGAAGCTCGTGTCAGACTGTCGGCATCCCGTTCGTATTCTGCTCTCAGCTCGGAACGTATTGCGTCATCGGGTTGTGTCGCCTTTACCGCCATTCTTGAGAGCTTGATTGCAAGTTCGAACCCCTGTTCGGGGGTTTCTGTTGCCAGTGTGGGTAACCAAGACATTTTTATCTCCGAGTGGCTTACAATGAATTCAGCGCCGCTTTGCAAGGGACAAGCTATCCACACAAGACGGGAGCATTGAGCTTAGACGCAGCGCTACCCGGCGAATGCAATGAGAGCAACAATTGCAGAGCCAAAGAGTGCGATCGCGACAGGTCCCGACAGTTCAATGCCAATACTTGCAGATGAAGCTGGGTTAAACGTCGGCTGAAGGACGTTTCCCAACGCATAGAGTTCAATTTCCCGTTCAACATCATCGAAAGCGATGAAGGCTCGCTGTTCAAACATGGGGAAGGTCCTTTCCAGCATTGGCACCAGTCAATCCGTCGCGCCGAACTGTGATGCCAGTTAGTAGGCTGTCGGCGATTGACCTCGCCCTCGAAGCGACAAGCGCCGTACCTTCTGACTTTGCATCCAGTTCATGAAGCGTTGCGTAGAACAGCTCGAGCCAGCGGATGAAATGGTCGGCACCAAGTCCGGGGATTGCCATGTGCTTGATCATTGGGTTCCCTGAAAACTCGCCGCTGTTGAACAGGACAGAGCGCCAAAACGATTTCATTCGGTCGAGATGTTCCGGCCACACCGAGACTCGCTCTGCGAAAATTGGTGCTAACATCTCGTCCTCACGGATCGCGGCGTAAAACCGCTCGACCATGGTGGATACGAAAAGGTCATTCACGCCGAGCGCTGCTGCATGCTCACGCTTAGCCGCACGTGCAGCGAGAACCTGTTCCCGAGGGCGTTGCTCTGTGGATTGCATCAGATACTCCGACTCATAAGAGGTATATGAGATACTTGTTATGTTCGATTGCCTCAAAATGCAATATATAATATACCTGTTTTATGCAGCTTAGTCTCCGCACCGATTTTGCCCTGCGCATGCTGATGGCTCTTGCCACTCGCGAGGACCTGGTTTCGATCGACTGGGTCGCAGATCAGTACGATATTTCGCGCAATCACCTGGCCAAGATCGCGCAGGAATTGGCCGCAAGTGGGTTTGTAGAAACCGTGCGCGGGAGAAATGGCGGCCTGCAGCTGGCTCGACCACCGTCCGAAATCAATGTCGGCGATGTGGTTCGCAAACTCGAAAATACGGAGGGTTTTGTCGCCTGTATGGGTGGCAGGGTTCAATGCACAATCGATGGAATGTGCGGGTTGAAACCAGCGCTATCTGGTGCGCTTCAGGCTTTCCTTGCGCATCTGGATCAGTTCACCCTTGCGCAGATCACCGACCAGCGGTTGGTGTTTCCGACTTAACGAAACCACCCGGTCGCTCTGACGCTTGGATGAATTCTTTCATCAAATCAGGTTGTCTATCTCCTCGCATGCGAATCAGACCGGGAAAATCAGATGATTGTAACAAACGCGGATGGTACCGATGCGATCAGGCAGACCTTTCCGCATTTTGCACAGAGAATGCGGTGTCGAACCTAAAATTTGCAGAATTTCGATAGATTAGTGCTCAATTTTTCGCTCTCTGAACTGGCCGAATACAGATCGGGAATGCATCCAGAAGGAGAATAGATGATGATAAACACTGCCAACGCACAAGGATTCGATGCCCGCAGACCCAGCGCCTCACTGCTCCTGTCGCGCGAGCCTACGAATGGTTTCACTAACATCATCGATGGAATTGCAAGCCACGGCCTGTTTGCTGCACTGTCGTTAGTTTTCATCTGGTTCGGCGCGATGAAGTTTACCGCCTACGAGGCTGCCGCTATCGAGGGGTTGATTGCCAATAGCCCGCTCATTTTCTTTCTGCTCGATATTTTCGGGACGCAGGGAATCTCCTATCTCATCGGCACAGTAGAGATTGCGATCGGCGCGCTGCTTGCCCTGCGTTTGATCAGTCCGAAGCTGGGTGCAGTGGGAGCTGCCGGAGCCGCAATCACTTTCCTGCTAACCTTCACCTTCTTCTTTTCAACACCAGGTGTCTTCGAAGCTTCGGTTGGTGGACTTGGAATTTCCGTATTGCCCGGTCAATTCCTCCTGAAGGATATCGTGCTTTTCACCGCCTCGGTGGCCGCGCTTAGCAGCGCTTTGAAGGCGATCCGCTAAGGTCAAGAAAGACAATACATTCAGAGTAGGCGGGATTGGGAATCTTCTCGATCTCGCCTTACTCGCCAGCTGTAGCTTAGGGCGAGCCCAAGCGCCCAAATCGAGTTCCACCAGTCCGACATTGTCAACTACTGACGAGCACGAACCCGAACCGCGAGTATGCCATAATCAAGCTCAATACGCGGATGATTTAAAAGACACCAGATCAGAACCCACGCATAAGCTGAGATGAGACGCGCGCCGTCTCATCACCAGTGAAGCGACCTATGCAGGTTCAGCATTGTGATACTTACCGAGCCGATCTTCTTCACCATCTAACCCGCCTGCACCTTTAAGCATCGATTGAGCGTGCGTAACGCCGGGTCAAGCGAGAGCTGTTTCAATCCAGTGAATGCCTCTTAGTCAAGCAGCGGCCTGGGCGCGCGCAAGAAAGCAGAAAACTCGTTCAATTGAACCCTTCAAGCGGAAGTTGGCATCTGGTGAAAAAAGTGAATCTTCAACGCCACGGCACCCGTTAATTCCACATGATGCGGAACATCAGGCAGTATGAGCTGATGATCCCCCGCTTGCATTAACCGATGGCTATCATCTCGTTCATCGACATATCTTATGTGACCAGAATATATCACGAGCACTGCGTGTGTGCCTGACTTCGTCATATGAGTAGCCTGCAAGGCTGCAGGTAGTGACAATTCATCAAACTCCGAAGTGGCCGAGTAGGCTGTGCCTAGGTCAAATTTTTGAGATGCCATTCTGTTGATCCAATCAATTATTGCACGAACAGACTACGCGCGAAGAGATCAGGCGCAAAGTGTGAGTGCGATGGAAAGCCGACGATGGGCTAGCAACTGGCTGCAGTGAAAGCCAACAACCATTCGCCTTTCGGCCTTGGTAAGCGCCCAGTTTCCTCTCGTGGTGCAGAATGTCAAATCTGTGACAAGAGTGCGTGCCGACTTTGGCCGTAGAGCTCAGGTCTCAGAATATCATTGTCATAGTGATCTCACATCGATGGAGATGAAATGCAACACCCTGCTGCCCCGTCATCCGGTGCGAAGCGACAACTTAGATTTCTGAAAAAATGCGGCAAACGGCCCAAACTGCTCGACTATCGCACAACCAATCCCATTAGACGGCCGCTAGTTCCATCGGCGATAGCGCTGCGGTTTATGCAATTTCGATTTATTGCAATCTAGAATTCGAGCAGAGGCGCTTGCTTCTCTCGGAGCGAGGTTGTCTCAAGAACGCTAATGTGCCCAAGGTCTGTTGAGGAGTGCAAGACCCTGTCAATGCCGTTGCAGTTCCCTACGATGATTTGACACATGGTAGTCGGAGACAGCCACCAACCATGGCAAAATCGGTTGATCTGGGTCGCATGAGCATAGCTTTTTGTGAACGGCTAAAAGTACGCCGCAAATGAGATCGTCGGCATCTTCGCTTTTGCGTTGGCTTTCAGCGACAATCGCAGGAATCCATGCTTCGAAATCAGACAAGAGTTTGCGATAACTCTGGTGGCAACCGCTTTGAGACTTCGTCATCAAGCTCTTCCATCGTTTCGTATTTGGCAATAGCAATGCACGCATGGGAACATCCTAACTCAAGTTTGATGGGATCTTCGATGCTTGCCGGGATATGACCATCTCCTGTGGAAGTTTGGTAATCATATCCCGGGCAAACATCGTGGCCAACGCGGCTGGCTTTAGTTGCGGCCAGCCATGACTCCACCATCGACATCATGAATGGCGCCAGTGGTCCATCCTGCCTTGTCTGACAGCAGAAATTCAGCATGGTTGGCGACATCTTCAGAGCGGCCAACGCGTCCGATTGGGTGGAAGGCGTCAAAGCTGCTTGTCAGTGTCTCTTCGATTGCGTCAGCTTCAATGAAGGCGCCGTAGATAGGGGTAACAACAACCGCAGGAGCGATGGCATTCACCCGAATGCCAGAATCGCCAAGTTCCATTGCAAGGTGCTGAGTCATCGAATGCAAGCCGGCTTTGGCCATCGAATAGGCGGCAGATGGCGTCGCCTTGATTGCTTGCTTCGCCCACATGGAGCCGACGATCAGGATTGCGCCGCCGCCATGGGACGACATGTTCTTTGCCACTGCCTGCGTCAGGAAGAAGAAAGCACGGTTCATATCGGCATACTTGTCGTAATCACCTTCCTCATTTTCCAGATAAGGCTTTGGTGCGAAAACACCGGCAGCATTCATTAGCTGATCGATATGCCGACTCTCCTGCTCAATCTCTGAGATCAGGGCTTTGACGGCGTCAAAATCATACAGGTTAATGGCGTGCGTTTCGACCGAACCTTTATTGAGCTGGTCAAGTTCGACCTTGGCTGTGTCAAGCGATGCTTGATTGCGTGAAAAAATCTTCACCGTGCGCCCTTGTTCGACAAGCTTCTTGGCTGTCGCAAATCCCATGCCGGTAGAGCCGCCGATTACATAACTGACTGTAGACATAATTAATTCCTCTCAATTGTGAAGTTCACTTGGGGGTTTTTGGTAACCTTGCTTCGAATGTGTTCACGTTCTTTGCAGCAGCATCACGCTGCCTTGGCCGCCATCGGCGCAGATTGAGACAACGGCCTTGCTGCCGCTTGGCATGCCTGCCAGTTCCTTCGCGGCCTGGCCTAGGATGCGTGCGCCGGTCGCACCAAAAGGATGGCCAATGGCAAGCGAGCCGCCATTCGGGTTGAGCCGGTCCAATGGGAATGACCCGAAGTTAAAATCAATGCGGGCATTTTCGCGGCGATATTCAGCGTCGCTAATCGCTTTCACATTGGCCAAAACCTGTGCGGCAAAGGCTTCGTGAATTTCCCACAAGGCGATGTCTTCAAAAGCCAGTTTGTGCCGGAACAAGAGCCGGGGAATAGCGCGTGCAGGCGCCATCAATATCCCTTCTTCATGGTAATCCATTGCGGCCAATTGCCAATCGACAATCTCCACCAGAGGGTCGACGCCTAATCGTTTCAGACCCGCTTCGTTACTGATCCAGAGACCGGCTGCACCATCGGTTAGTGGCGAACTGTTTCCTGCTGTCAGAGTCCCGGCGTCAGAACGGTCAAAGACCGGCTTGAGACTGGCGAGCTTCTCTTCGGTCGAATCCGCACGCGGGATGGTATCCGCATCAATGCCAGCGAAAGGGACAAGTAAATCGTCAAAGAAACCCGACACCTGAGCCTTCACCGCATTGCTGTGGCTGTTGAAAGCGATCCGGTCCTGATCGGCACGCGCAATCGCGAATTTTTGGGCCGTATCTTCGGTGTGTTCACCCATTGACCGTCCGGAAATACGGTTGGCCCATCCGCGCTTCGGTAAATCGAAATCAGCCAGCGTCAGGTTGGAAAATGCCTGAGCTGCGGCTGCCGGATCGGTTGCGAATTGCTGTGCAATGGCCTGTGCAGTTTTGGTTGTCAGCGCGATGGGCACATTGCTCATACTCTCCGCCCCGCCGACCATAATCAGATCAAGGCCGCCCGCGCCGAGCATTTGCGATGCCTGAATGGTAGCGAGCATGCTGGTGGAGCAAGCGAGAACCGATGTTGTTCCTGGGGTTTCGGGGTTTAGACCCGCTTCCAATAGCAGCTCTCTGCCCAGATTGGATATGGTCGGGCTGGGAATAACCTGCCCCCACATTACCAGATCTGGCTGTGCCTGCTCAGCCATTGCCTGCACGACTGGGACCGAAAGTTCCAATGAGGAATATTGCGCAAAGGCACCGCCAGCTTTGACAAACGGGGTCCGTTTAGCGGGTACAATGAAGGTTCTTTTCATGATGGACTTCCTTTGGGCAACGAATGAATGGTGAGGCCGGATCTAGGGTGATGAAAAGATGGTTTTGCAGCAGGTCAATGACAGCCTGACGGCTGTTGTCCGAATAGTTGTTTGCTGCACCTTGCATATTCTATTCTCCCAGCGCCTGTTTGCGAAACTTGGCTGGCGTGATGCTCAGCATTTTGCTGAACGTATCGGTCATGTGTGCTTGCGACGAGAAGCCCACATCATAGGCGATCTGAGCTATTGAGAGACCCGTTTCCGCCAGCATTTTGCATGCGGCCGAAAGTCTACGATCAAGAACATATTGGTGGGCAGTTCGCCCTGTCATTGCCTTGAATGAGCGGTTAAATTGATGGGTGGTCAGTTGACAGAATTTGGCCAATTCGCAGAGCTGCAAACTTTGCTCGATGTTTCTGCGAATGAAGCCGTCAAGTCGGGAAATAGTATCCCAAGACAGCATTGTCTTATGATTGATTTTGGACTGAAGGCTGATCAAAGCCTCAGAAATTGTGATTACGCCTAGAGCCTCAATCGCTGTCTCGCTTTCTTTCAATGGCGACATCAAAAAACGGCGCGCAGTGTGCGCAAAAGCGAGTAAATTCTGCGTCCCTTCCAGCAACGTTATTCTGTCAAAAACACTAGACGATGTGAGACTAATGTAATCGTAGATTACGTTGCGAAGATCTTCATTGAGATCAATCATGAGAAACTCACTGCCGGATAATTCGTACAGATCTACTGGCAAGTCATTATTGGGCATGAAGATCGCTTGGCCGGCCGCAAGCCTCTGTTCAAACTCCGTCCCTTTGACCCGATATTGTAGAGTAAGATTGGCGCAAGGAATGATGATTTTGTCGAAACCATCAACGAAGAAATCAGCGCATGGTCGACGAGCATCTTGGAACAGTCGAACCACAACCTGGCTGCCATAGTGCGCTTGCTTGGGGTGGTCTGCGGACGGAATAGAAAACGTATTTTTCGCTTTAACGGGATGTCCATCATTGAAGAAGGCTTCGGCCGCTACATGCGGGTCCATAGGCAGAGCTTCGCGGATATTGGACGCATCTGATCTGTTCACTGTCAGCATTGTCATTCCTCCTAAGTTAAAGAAATCAGCGACCTGGTGCCTTCCTGGGGGAGAGGAGGTTGGGATATTGGCAACCAGGCCGCTGATAGTGTGGTGAGTCCCGGGGGGGGGGGGGGGGGGGGGGGTTTGAGATGGGCCACACCAAAGAGGATAATTAGCGATATGCGCCGTTCATTGCCGCGATCGTATTTTAAGTGTTTTCGATTTGGCTCGCAATAATCACAAA
>CANKYZ010000003.1 GCA_947488325.1 uncultured Erythrobacter sp. | reverse complement strand
AAGTTGGAAGAGGCTTTGCCTTATATCGAGCAACAGCTCGCGGCGCGTGCGGAGCTGGCGGAGAAGGGCTTCTTCTCGCGTCTCAAGCTACTCGAATACGAACAACATGGATATCATGGCGGTAACTCGGTCATCGAGATTGTTTCCGCGACTAGCAATCCACCACCACCACTACTTCCTCGAAATCGTACATCGCAAGCAGACTTTGGGCTGAATATTTTTGGCGCGGAAGACGGCGCTGGAAAATTTGGGAAAGAAGCTCTTGCTAGGTTTAATGCAATCGACTGGCCTCCAATCACGAAGCCAACCTACTATCACTGAGCTGACGCACTCATTTCGTTGCGCCCTCAACGGTCGCTATGTTTGGATAGTGCGTGCCTGAGTCAGCGGTCGGAGAGCTCATCTGAAAGTTGGCCATCCTGTAGGCGAAATTGGGCCGAAAACGGAATGACTGCTTTGGTATTTGTAGCCCCCAGGAACAGACTGACCGCTTACGCCCCAGAGATTGGTGGTTATGAACACGATTCTTACTGTCCGAAAGCGAACAATACCCTTCTGTGTCAACCTAATAGGCACCTGGTTTAGGATGCATTCCACCGCGGGAGCCGAGGGAGCTTTTGTCGCTACTTAGGCTGACCGTAGCCCGCAAACTGCTGCAACACCTCTGCCATCTGTGTATCCGTCAACAGCTTAGGCCCGCCAATTGCCAGCGTTCCCCAATAAACGGCGGCCTGTTCTTCGATTTCTTCGGCGATGGCGAGTGCGGTTCGCAGGTTTGATCCAGCCGTAATCAGCCCATGATTGGCCATTAGACAGGCACGTCGCCCGGCCATTTTCTCTGCCACAACCGCCGCAAGTTCGTCGGAACCAAAAGTCGCATAAGGTGCGAGCGGAACGGAGGTTCCGCCACCGACCGCAACCATATAGTGCATGGACGGAATCTCATGTCCGGCGCTGGCCAATGTCGTTGCAAAACGGGAATGGCAATGGACGATGGCATGAACATCCGGGCATCGTCGATAGAGGCCGAAATGCATTTTCCATTCGCTTGACGGGCGAAAGCCATCCGAGTCTACTTCACCATCTGCATTCACATAGGCCACGGAATCCACGGTCAGGCGATCAGGGGTAACTCCGGATGGCGAGACAAGCATGCCATCGCCTGCGCGAGTTGAGACATTGCCGGATGTGCCGCGATTCAATCCCTTGGAATCTAACAGCGCCATCGTCTCGACGATGTCATTTCGTTCGTCGGTATATGGAATGGAGCTGGCTATTGTGACCTCCAGGAGTTTGTCGGTGCATTTTTCATGAATGCTAGGCAATCTTCGAAACTGCCGAGCTTGCCAAGCGTGCCTAATCCCATCGCGACATGCGCTGCAACCGCCGCAGCAAAACGGACGCAGTCTTCTGCTGCAAACCCTTTGATACGTGCGCTCATGAACCCTGCGCAAAAGGCATCTCCGCAGCTGGTTGTATCGACAGGATCAATCGTGAACGCTGGAATATGAAATTGCTCGGTTCGGGTCGCATAATAGGCGCCGTCACCGCCAATCTTGAACAGGCACCCCTTTGCGCCCTGTGCCATGAACTTCTCTGCTGCGGTGGCGGGATCGCTTGTTCCGGTCAGAAATTCGACTTCCGATATGCTTGGCATGAACAGGTCAACATGCGGGAGCAAAAGCTCCAACTCGGCAGCGGTCCCGTCCTGCGGAGCGATCAGGTCGCAGGTGACAAATGCTCCAGCCTGCCTTGCCGCTGCCAGAAACTCAGGCCCTGCCGGGCTCATGCCAGGCAATCCCACTGCCCCCCAATGGACTACGGCGGCATTATCCAGGCTTTGATAGGCCTTGGGAGGTATTGTCGCAAAGAAACTGGCCCCCAGCATATGCAGATTGGGCCGGTTGCCGTCGGATTGTACGGGCAGCAAGGTTGTTGACGTGCCGTGATCCTCCGCCACGGCAAGCATGGAAACGTCAACACCTTTTTCGGCCAGCATTGACCGGACCAAATGACCTTGTGCATCTGCGCCAACGGCGGAGACAATCGTGGTCGATCCTCCTCCCAGATGAGCGGCCACGAGCGCACAGCCAGCGGCAGTGCCGGCAGCAGTCAGATGAATGTCTTCGACCAGTGCGAACCCATCCGGCGGCGGCAAGCCATCGACCGGCGACGCCAGTATATCCAGTGTTGTCAGGCCAACAGCGACAAGTTCGGTCTTGGACATGGCTTAAAGGTGCACCATCATCTGGATCCCGCAGGTGTTGGGATCATTGAAGTTGAGCTGATTTTGGGAGTGATACAGTCCTGCGGTTGTCGCCAACGGGATCGTGCGGCTCACCATGATGCTCCATCCCCTCCAGAAACAGATAGCTATCCGCTAGCGCCCATCAGTTGGACAACAAACGGGTGTGGTTGCAGCTCATCGATATTCGATTTTACATTGGCCAGCGCTGCATTGGCCGAACTGATTGCGAAATCGATATCGGCTTCGATCATGGCAGCGCAAAGAAACATGTTGTGCCAGGGATGAATGTAGACACCCCGTTTCAGCATCTCATCAGCCCATGCGTATCCGATACGAAAGTCCGGATCGTCTTCGAATAATATCTGCGGCATCTGCACGGGACCGCTTTGGCGCATGCTGAACCCATTGGCCTTGGCTGCTTCTGCGAATCCGGTCCTCAAACGGTCCCCCAAGGTGACACAATGTTCCAGATAATCGGTCTCCTGAATGATCTTCAGGGTCGCCAAGGCTGCGGCCATAGGGGCAGCGGAGAGCCAGAATGATCCCGTGGCGTAAATTGCCTCGGCTCCCGCTTTGCATCGATCGTTCCCCAGCAGCGCCGAAATGGGGTGACCGTTGGCAAACGACTTACCCCAGCAGCTGAGATCGGGCTCAACCCCGATCAACGACCAGCTGCAATCTCTGGCAAGGCGGAACCCCGCCCGAACGTCATCAACGATCAGCATTGCGCCCGTTTCATCGCATAGCTCCCGGCAACGCCTGGCATAGGCGGGGTCAGGCAATTCCTGATCGGCAAAGGCGTCGTGCTTGAAAGGGGAGGCAAAGATTGCCGCAAGATCATCACCGGCCTCGGCAACCGCTGCTTCAAGACTGGCGACATCGTTATAGACATATTGCCGGTGATGCGCGCGATCCTCTGGCACCGTTCCGTTTGGAACCGGCGTACACCAAGGTGCGGAGCCGTGATACGCTCCGGCGGCGATCAATATACGGCGGTTGCCAGTTTGCGCGCGAGCAGTGGACATCGCCATGGTCGTTGCGTCTGTGCCGTTCTTGCAGAGCATCGCCCAATCGGCATGCCCGACCATCGCCACCAGAGTTTCCGCCAGATCAACCATGATCGGCGATGGGCCAGTCATGGTATCGCCAATTTTCATTTGCGCGGCAGCAGCATCGTCCACCCGGGGATCGCAATAGCCCAGAAGATTGGGGCCATAGCCGCACATGAAGTCGAGATATTTGCGACCGTCGACATCCCACAGATAAGCGCCCTCGGCTTTGCTGAAAAATTGTGGACAGCTAGCAGGAAGAACGCGTGCCGATTGATGGCCGTATACGCCATTGGGTATCACGCCGGATGCGCGCTGCAACAGGTCTGACTGTTTCGATGACGTTGATATGACGATTCTCCCAAACCAGATAATTGTAGGGTTTTTAGATCGCGGATGATTGAGAAGTCAACGAATAACGAGCAATTGTTGAATTCCTGAACGGAAGCGACGAGTGTTAAACTTATATTTGTTGATTATAACGCTGATCCGTAGCAATTGAAGCACTGTTGATGTTGATCGGAACGATATGAAAGCAGCCACCAGTCAGAAGATCCTGGACATCCGTAGGCCTGTCCAACAGCGCAGCCGTGAACGGTTTCAAGCGATTTTGGATCAAACCGAATTGCTATTGGAAAAGATGGAACCGTCGATGATCAGCGTGCATATGATTGCCGCTGAGATGGATGTCTCTGCACAGTCCATTTATCATTTCTTTCCTGCGCCTCCCTTGATCTTTGCAGCGTTGGCAGAACGTTATCTGGCGGTAATTGAACGGCGAGCCGATGAACCGCCGACCATCACTGTTGAAACCTGGCAGGATCTTCAGACCTACAGGTTCGGGCTTGTTCGGGAATATTTCAATACCAACACTCCGGCACGTAAAGTACTGCTTGGCTCAGGCCTGTCATCCGATATTCACAGCCGCGATCTGGAGAGCATCGAGATCATGGCGCAAAAGGGTATCGATGAGACAGCGCGTTTGTTCGAAATTCCAAAAATCCCGGGGCTGTTGGAGCGTTCTGCCGAAGTCATCGTGATCAATGATGCGATCTGGGCGATGTCGGTACACCGTCATGGCTATATCAATGATGCGATGGAGGAACAGGCGCGTCGTGCCCGTATCGCCTATACGCGGACCTATTTGCCCGAATATCTGCCCCGAAGAGAAAATGCGTCCTCATGATCGATCCAACAACCGACAGGGCAATCGGCACGCGCGCCCATAACCCAGCTAACGGCACAGTCATTGCTGCGACTTTGACTATTGGTTCGATCGCACTGCTTATTTTGGGTTTGCAGCCGGTGCTACTCGGACCGTTTGTGATGGAAGGCCGATTGCCGGAAAGCGGCATAGGAAATCTGGTCACTGTTGAATTGCTTGCCATCGCGGCCGGGACATTGTTGGGCATCCGGATCTTGCGCAGCAACATGCCGCGCCGGGTCGCCATTATCGCTGCACTTGTGCTGGCAATTGCGAATTTCATGACCATTGGCACTTCGGGTTTAGGCCATTTGATCGTCTGGCGCGCCGTTTGTGGATTGGCAGCTGGTACATTATTGGCGTTGCCACTGATTACCATCGCGCGCAGTCAGCACCCCGAACGCATCGCCGCCTATTTCCTGGCGGGACAGACAGTTCTGCAACTCGTCATCGCCTTAACAATTCCAAGCTTCAGCTTGCAGGGATCGCGTGCAGATGCAGTTCTGGCAGCGCTTGCCATTGGCTCTTTGCTGGCGGCCCTGATTGCCACATTGCTGAAAGAACCGCTTCGCCCAGCGCAACCATCAGCCACAAAGGGCGGGTTTTCCGTATCCAGCTCTCTCGGATTGCTGGCAGCGGCGACTTATCTTGGCGCCATTGTATCGGCGTGGAGCTATCTCGGCTACTGGCTCAGTCAGCGCGGATTTGATCCCTCTGCCGAAGGATATGCGGTGGCGCTATCTTTGGCTTTTCAAGTATTCGGAGCATTGGCAGCGGCCAGACTCTCGGAAAAACTACCGAACAAACCCATACTGATTGTTGTGGCGTTGATGCAGATTGGGCTTGTCGGGACACTGGTCCTGTTTGGGCATTCAACCGCTATCATATTGATGGCTAGCGCAGCATTTGGATTTTTCTGGCTGTTTGGATTGCCATTTTTCACTGGTCTGTTGATCGAGATTGATCCTACTCGCTATGTCGTGTTGTTTCTTGGCGCGGCCCAGTTGCTGGGATCTGCGATCTTACCGTCGATAGCGGGGCAATTTCCAGCGGGTGTGGACCACAACGGTGTCTTTCTTTTCGCAATCGCCGCATTTGCGGCAACCGCTTTGCTGGTATTGGCCACCACAATCGACACCTCCCGGCAAGCTCATAATATTGCCGAAGCAGCCAACCCAAAACCTTGAATTCGCAAGATGCGGGCAGATCGAAATACAATAGCGATATGGAGCAAGTATCCGGCTGCGGTGTTCGCACATTTCAGCGATTTTTTCCGAGGGTCGGAAAGTTGCCTACCATCTTTCGATGTCATGTTTGTTGTCTGCTTTCCTCGACTTCATGTCCAAAAACTAAATCTCTCAAAACACTCCCGATAGCAGTCAGACCTCAGTCTTCTCGGCAAGCGTAAGAGCGTCATCAATGTCGACGCCGAGGTATCAAACCGTGTTCTCGATCTTCGAATGACTGAGCAGAATTTGAATTGTCCTTATGTTGTCAGTGGCCTTGTAGATGATTGAGGCTTTGGTTCGACGCAGCGAGTGAGTGCCATAACCCTCGGGCCGCAGTCCTATCGCCTCGACCCACTCATCGACTAACCGTGCGTATTGGCGGGTGCTTAGATGTCTCGCAGGATCAACACGGCGCGGAAACACAAAATTGTCGACCGAGCCACCTCGAAGCTCAACACAGACGAATATGCTCGCTCGCGCATCAGCTGCGATCTCAAACTCAACATGACCACTAGTCTTCCGCTAAGTGATAGTTACGCGCGTTCTGATCTCTGCTCCGCTGGCTGGGTCGTCGTTCTTGAGCTCAACGAGATCACAGCCTCGTAACTGGCTATCGATCGCAAGATCTCGAACGCGTTGATCACGATCAAGCTCAAACCTAATTGCCGATATCTGCTTTTGAGTGAAAGGGCGCTTAAGGCCGATCTTTGCACCAAAGTTCCAGGGCACTCGGTTTTGAGCGGCGGGATCGAAAAGTGAGTAAGTCAGTGTCATTCTCCTTGACCGGAACAGCCTTGACGAATGTCTGCTACCGAGAGCTAAGATCGCGGATCGCTACGTCCGATTCTGGGGTGGAAAGCGGACAGTCCGCTTTTATCTGAAAAGCTATGATAGCTGCCAGTCCGGTTTCAGGCATTGCAGTGGGATCGATCTACGTCTGATTATAGGGCGCAAAGCTGCCATCAGTATTCGCACGTTCAGCGAGCCACGAACTTCGCCCAGTCCGCCATCATGGGCTTGCGCTTCTCGAGATAGTCCGTGCGTCGATAAGCCGCTTCGACTTTATTCGTGATAGTATGAGCCAATGCGGCCTCTGCGACCTCGCCCGGATAGTTCGTTCTCTCCGCAACCCAATCGCGAAACGATGAGCGAAAGCCGTGGACGGTATAATCGTCGCCCTTGTCGCGCAGGATTTTCAGCAAGGTCATGTCGGACAATTGCCGACGCGGGTTCTGGCCAGGAAAGATTAGATTGCTGACAGGGGAGCGAAATGCTTTCGCTCGCTTAAGAACGTCCATCGCAGCCTCCGACAGCGGGACAACGTGAGCAGTCCCTGCTTTCATGCGTTCGGCGGGAATCGTCCAGAGTTTCTTCTTGAGGTCGATCTCGTTCCAGCAGGCACCGCGAACTTCGCCAGACCGAGAGGCGTTCAAGATCACAAACTCCAAGGCAAGACGGCCGACCGAGGATCGCCCACGCGGCCATTTGAAGAAAGCCGGGAGGTCCTCATGAGGCATTGCTGCCAAGTGGCCTTGCTTCTTGGGCTGACGCGGCAAGCCACGGAGTACCGAGCGCATTGGTGCCTCGGTCTCGCGAAAGCCCTTTGCGCAGGCCCAATCAAGCACTGATCCGATTCGTTGTCGTACGCGCCGCGCGGTCTCCGGCGTCGTCAGCCAGATCGGAGAGAGCGCGTCGCGGATTGCAGGGCCCTCAATGTCCGAAACGAGTTTGTCGCCCAAAGTGGGAAAGGCGTAGGTTTCGAGCGTCTTGATCCATTGGGCTTGGTGCTTGCCGTTTTTCCATGCGGCCTTGTGCTCTTCATGCACGAGCTTGGCAGCGTCGCTGAAGGTGGGGATGACCAACGCTTCCTTTTTTCGCTCTGCCAGAACGTCGACGCCCGCTTTCACCTCCTTGCGGAGGGCCCGCGCTGCCTCGCGAGCATCGGCCAGCGGCAGCTCGGAAAGTGGACCCAAACCGATGTCTCGGCGCTTCCCGTTGGTCTGAACCCGGACAATCCAGCTGCCTTTACCCTTTGCGGCGAGTTTGAGGATCAAACCCTCTCCATCTGAATAGCGACCTGGTTCCGTGAGATTCTTTACTCCCATCGCCGTCAATTTGCCCATTACTTGCTCCTCTCAGACCCACATCCAGACCCACACTCGACGTCGGACGCATAGGAACATATAGGGAACTATGCGGACGACGAAAAGCGAAAAAACGCCGCATTTCTGCGGGTTTGCGGACTATAAGAGATTGTCTGGGAAAGGTAAGGTGGCGGAGACGGAGGGATTCGAACCCTCGATACCCGTAGTAGGTATGGTTCCTTAGCAGGGAACTGGTTTCAGCCACTCACCCACGTCTCCGCATCGCTGCGTATTTCAGCTGCGAGCCGCGCGCTATAGTCGGGCTTCTGCGGACCGGCAAGAGGCGAATGGTCCACAAATTGCGCTTTATCATCACATATGCATTTTCCCTCAAGCCCGTCCAGCGCAGCTTAAGGAGTGAGTCGATATCGATTCGTCTCACCGTGTTTTCGATTCGGTTCGCCGCCGAACCATTGTCGAAGGCCGCGGGAAGGACTTTGTTCAACTTTGCAAGAGTGCGGCTGAGATGATGCGAAAGGTGTTTGACATGCGCAAAACCGGACCAGTGACAAAAACAGGGATCAACGCAGGCGGTATGAAGCGGCTGACCCGGCCATTGACCGAAAAGCTGACAGGCTGGTCGCGTAATGGGGTTGCACTGATTGCGGTCGCCATGCTCGCGATCGTTCCTGCTGGTGCTCAAGATGTCGAAAGTTTCGATCCTGATGAAGCGTATGAGGCCGCTCAGAACACGGTGCAGAGCCAAGTGCCGCAACAGGCAAATGACGCTATCGATGCTGATTTGGTCGATCCGACTTTGCGCGATGCGGCTTCGGCTGCGCCTCAGATGCCGGTCGATGCACAAGACGTTCCGACTTCTGTACCCGGTCAACCCGGATTTGATGATGAATTCTCCGAATATACTGGAGCGCAGGATCCGGTGCAGCCTGGCGATCCAGTGCCGGAATGGTCGAATCCGGCACCAGGTGAGCAAGTTGCTTCTGTTGAGGCGGATACAGGTACCTATGGTGAAGACGATTTAATCGGCGCTGCCGAAGGTGTGTTTGGCAAAGGCGCGCAAGGCCTTGCCGGATTGATCGAAGACCTGCTTCGGGAGCAAGGCGAACCTAATGGCTATATCGTTGGACGCGAAGCGGGCGGTGCCTTCATCTTTGGCGCCCGCTATGGCTCTGGCACTTTGCATCATAAGATCGAAGGCGAACGCAAAGTTTATTGGACTGGGCCTTCGCTTGGAATTGATGCTGGCGCTAATGCAGGCAACACCTTTGTGCTCGTCTACAACCTGTTTGACAGCGAAGACATTTTCCGCCGCTATCCTGCGGGCGAGGGGCAGGCTTATTTCGTTGGAGGTATGCACGCCAGCTATATGCGCCGCGGTGATGTTGTGTTGATTCCAATTCGGGTTGGAGCCGGCCTGCGTTTGGGCATTAATGCTGGATATATGAGATTTTCGAAAAAGCACCGCTGGTTGCCCTTTTGAGGACGCACACATCCGCCCATTGACCGGCGAAAAGCTTGGCGATGGGCATAGCAAGTTGAAATGCGGTTGCGGCGCGCGGCCATGCGCGGCAGAGCGTTTGTCATGCTCAACCGACTCGAATCCCAATCGCCCGATGCGCTGCTCGCGCTGATCAAGCTCCACGCTGCCGACGAGCGGCCCGACAAGGTCGATCTTGGCGTTGGCGTTTATCGCACGGGGCAGGGCGACACACCTGTCTTTGCAGCGATTAAGGCTGCTGAACAGTTGCTGGTCGATCGGCAGGACAGCAAATCCTATCTTGGACCAGAAGGCGATATGGGCTTCGTCAATGCGTTGATGCCTTACATCTTCGGGTCGAACGCGACGATGGGCGGACGTATTGCCGGGATGCAGACACCGGGAGGGACCGGAGCAGTCCGGCTCGCAGTGGCGATGGCTCACAAAGCTGGGATGACCCGGCTGCATATGGGTATACCAAGCTGGCCCAACCATGCTCAGATCCTGGGCGATATCGGTATGCCATGGGCTGCTTTCGACCACGCCAATCCTGATGGAACTGCCAATGTGGAAGCGGTAGTGGCCGCGATCCGCGGTGCTGGTCCGAATGAGGGCGTGTTACTCCATGCGTGCTGTCACAATCCAACAGGTATCGACTATTCCGCCGAAGACTGGGACGCGATTGGCGACGCAATTGCTGAGGCCGACGTGTTCCCGATCATTGACAGCGCTTATCAAGGCCTGGGTCAGGGACTTGAAGAGGATGCTGCGGGTTTGCGGAGTGTGCTGGCTAAGGTGCCTGAGGCGTTTATCGCCTATAGCTGTGACAAGAACTTCGGCATGTACCGTGACCGTGTTGGTGCGTTCTACATCCTTGCGGATGCCGAGGCGGCGGGGGCGGAGACGTTGGACAAGGCGTTCAGCAATGCCAATGCACTTGCTCGCGCGAGCTGGTCCATGCCGCCTGATCATGGCGCAGCTGCGGTGCGGCTAATCCTGCGTGACAGCGATCTTACTGCGCAGTGGATCGATGAGCTTGACCAGATGCGTGAACGAATGCGGCAGGTGCGCGCCCGGCTGGCAGAGGCCGGCACGGCGGGTAGCGTCGATCTAACCCCGCTCGGATACCAGAACGGGCTGTTTTCGGTCCTGCCCTTGTCCAAGGAGCAGGTCGTACGGATGCGTGATGAACACGGCGTATACATGGCCGGATCGGGGCGGATTAACGTTGCGGGCCTTACTATGGACAATATCGACAAGTTCATCGATGCCGTCGCTGATGTCACCGGATAGCGGGTGCGGGAACTGAAGTTGCTAGACCGCCAACCCACTTTGGAGGCACCCGGCCTGTTGCTACGGCCCCTCGTTGTCGGTGATTGGGATGCTCTATTCGCCGTCGCATCCGATCCGTTCATCTGGAAGCAACATCCCGCCCATGATCGCTGGAAGGATCCGGTGTTCCGCGCCTTCTTCGATGATGCATTGGCGCAAGGCGGCGCGCTCGCCGTGGTTGATACCGCTTCAAACACCATCATCGGTTCCTCCCGATACCAAGGGCTTGAGGCAGAGGCCGGCGGTTCGATTGAGATCGGTTGGACCTTCCTCGCGCGTTCCTATTGGGGCGGTCCCACCAACCTTGCGATGAAGCGCGCGATGACCAGTCACGCTCTGTCCAGCATCGCTGAATGCCGGTTTGCAGTGGGGGCTCAGAACTGGCGTTCGCGTAAGGCGATGGAGAAGATCGGTGGCCGCCTGACTGACCGCACCGATATGCGCGGTATGGCAGGCGAAGAGGTGCGGCATGTCCATTACGTGATCGGACGATCTGAATTCGATGCCGGGCCCTTGGGTCGCGGTTGAAGGCCGTAGGCTGACAGGCCAGACTTGGACCGCGCAAGTGGGCCCTATAAAATTATTAACTGACCCCCTCATAACCGGCCTTCGCTATGTGCAGGCGCTTTGGTGTCCAGCCGCCTGAGGAGCCGTAAAAGCGCAGAATTGTCAGGTTTATGAGCGATCCCGCGCACTTTCCCACGATAGATCACCGGACGCCACAATCCGGTTTTGTGACGCCAGAACAAGTCTTTTAGTGTCAACTTTCGCCAATCACGCACTTTCTGACCGCCAATCGGTGCCTCGCCGGGGGTCGCCGGTCCGGTGATCACGTGGTCCCACGCAGCCGCAAAGCTTTCCGCACCATGCCGCCGGCGCAATTTATAAGCGGATGCGCGCGATCGCCCCACACGTTTTGCCGCCATCGCGACAGAACCAGTCAGGAACAATTGCGCCAGAAAAACGCATTGCACTTGCGGGTTCCATCCGTCCTGCCGCCCACGCAACTTTACTGGTGTAAAGGCGGGCGGAAGAGAACGAGCAGGTTTTTTGGGGTGAGAATTCTTGAAACGATCTGCCTGAGCCATTCCAGCAATAAGGCACATAATGGCCCCTGTAGGAAAATGGTCGGGAACCCGACCGAAAGGAAGTTCGTGTGATTTAGGTGTATTTACCTAATCTGGTTAAACTGTTAACTGAGTCGCACAACGGAAGGCAACGTACCTTCCTACCTAGGGTCGCAGAGTGAATTTTGATGGTGGTATGCCACCGACCTAGGGGAATTTCATGAAGAATATTATCTTTGCCAGCGCCTCTATCTTGGCGCTTAGTGTCTCTGCGCAAGCATTTGCGCAGTCGAATGGCAGCACTGTGACTCAAACGGGCAGCGGCAACCAAGCGACTGTTGCTCAGCCGGGTACGTCCAACGTCTCTGACATCACGCAAGACGGCACAGCGACCGGCGTTGATGGGATCGCAAATGAAGCGACCGTCACTCAGAACGGCACTGATGGTGCTTCGGTCATCGATCAAATCGGTGATAATATCGCTACGGTACAACAAGACGGACCTAGCGTCGGTGTGAATTCCGAAATTGCGCAGGTTAATGCTGGTGGCGGGACCAGCAATATCGCCGACGTGATCCAAGATGGAGTGGGCTCAGGAGCGGGTTCGGGCACCGGGTCATTTATTGACCAGTCCGGCACGGCGGGCATTGCAACCATCCGGCAAGAGGCGCCAACGACCGACGCGGTCAGTCTCGTTATTCAAACCGCCGATACGGCAACAGCAACCGTAACGCAGGTCGCGGGCACAGATGTCACTTCGCTTATTGAACAATCGGGCGATGATCAGATCGCGACCGTTAGTCAGTCGGGTGACGACAATTTCTCCGACATCACTCAGTCGCAAAACACAAATGATGCCAATGTCTCGCAAGCCGCTGCGGACAATTCTTCGACCATTATTCAAGATGGTGAAGAAGGTGATGTCGATGTCATTCAAAGCGGCACGGGCAACACCAGCTTCGTTGATCAGGACAACAACACCGACCGCGGCATCGTGCTCATCACGCAAAGCGGCGATGGCAATTCGTCGGTCACGTTCCAAGATGACGACGATTCGACCATCACACACACGCAATCGGGCAACGGCAACTCCGCCGACACAGATCAGCAGTCGGAAGACAGCTTCAGCACGATCATTCAGTCTGGCGATGACAATATTGCCAGCGTCATTCAGGGCGATGTCTCAGACGATCAGACCAGCACGATCACTCAGTCTGGTAATCGCAACACCGCGCGTGTTCTGGGCCAAGGGGTCGATTTCTCCGGGCCGGGTGATGACAACAACACCAGCACCATCACACAGGGCGGCGATGACAACTTCGCCACTGTCGAACAAGACAGCGAAGACAGCACACACACGCTGACGCAGACAGGCAACGGCAATTCCAGCGTCACGACGCAAGGTCTTGAGACTGCGGTTGCAGACAACAATACAGCGACGATCACTCAAGATGGTGATTTTGACAGCTCGACTATCACTCAGTTGGACACCAACAACACCGCCACGGTAATCCAAACGGGCATCGACCTTGACGGCAGCTTGGTAGCAAACAGCAGTACGGTGAACCAATCGGGTGATCAGAACGAAGCCGATGTCGAACAAGTGGGCGACGACAATTCATCCTTTGTTGGACAAAGTGGTTCGTTGAATGGTGCCGTCCTCGTTACAGGAGGTGTGGGCAACTCTTCGAACATCACGCAGTCAGGCTCCGAAAACGCCTCCGACGTATTCCAGAATGGTGACGGTAACTCGTCGACGACCATGCAGAGCGGCACGCAAGGCGTGATTGATGTGAACCAAATCAGCGATGACAGCACTGCGACTGTGACACAGACCGGTGATGTAGTTCTTAGCATTGTAAATCAGTCTGGCACGAACCAGAATGCAGAGATCACCCAATCCAGCGCCGGCGTACCAGTTGGGACTGACCTCAATGCTGCGGCTCAGATTAATCAGAGTGGTGACGGCAACACTGCCACTGTCACTCAATCGGGTGGCTTCGGTTCGTTCACCAATGTTATCGCAGGTTCGCCTCTGTCTTCGGGCCAAGTTGCCAACATTACGCAAGACGGCACGACCAATAGCGCGACCCTTAATCAGTCGGGTGTCAGCAATATTGGCCGGTTCACCCAATTGGGCGAATTGAACAATGCTGTGGTGACACAAGATGGCGATGATTCTGACACACTCTTCACGCAGAACGGCAATTCAAATACGGTGAATGTCACGCAATCATTGACTGCAGTGCCAGTGGCGATCGCTTTTGCGACGCCAAACCAGTTGGGTAACAACAATTCATCAACAATCCTGCAAAATGGCACTGTGACGGGTTTTTTCACAACACTGGCTAACACCAACCAAACCGGTGATGACAACACATCTGGCGTGACACAGTCCGGCACCGATGACCTCGCGTTCGTCGATCAAATCGGTGATCGTAACATGTCGACGGTGACGCAGAATGTCGGCGGTCTTACCAATAATGGTGACATCAATCAAAACGGCGATGACGGCATTTCTGAATTGACACAGTCGGGCGATAGCAACCTTGCGGTGTTGAATCAGGGTGGCACGTTCAATGAAAGCTTCATCACGCAGGATGGTATGACCAATATGGCCACGGTCAATCAGGGCGGTATGGGCAATGTATCGACGGTTGGACAGACCGGCACAGGCAATGCCGCGACGGTCAATCAGAACGTTACGCCTTAATTAGCGATCGCTTAAATCAATTGACAGGGCGCGAAAGCTATTGGCTTTCGCGCCCTGTTTCGTTTGCAGTGAATGTTCAGCTCATCGCAAGATCGGCTCTTGCCAGCCGCACAATCGACCCGTCGCTCTTGCTTGTTCATTTGCGCGCAAGGATGCGGCGAACATCCGGCGCTTGCAATTAGTTGCAATCGCGCCGTGCAAGTGATTAACCTAGTTCAATGGGGGTTATGCAAGTCGTATCAGCGATTACAGAATTTCAGTGACGAAAATGGGGGCAGCCAGGGTAACGGCTGCTGGATCGCAGATATGACAGATAACTGTCGAAGGAGTACCACTATGAATCTTATGACCAACGCCTCAAAGGCACTGATCCTGTCCGCGATGATGATGGCACCGGCTGCCAGCGTTTCGGCGCAGCAGATCCCGGCTTCAGAAGAAGTTCTCACCACCGTTTATGCGCCGGACATCCCGAGTTTTGAAGAAATGGTCGAAGGGCCTGATATCGAAGGTCTTATCTCAGCTCGCGATGGCAACCGTGTGCAGATAACGACCGCAGACGGCGGCACTACGACCGTTAACATTATCGATGCGACTGACATCCGTGCTCGCGGCGGCTTTCTTGGCCTAGGTCGTGACACCTTGGGTGCAGAGGCATTGCTGACCGGTCTGCCTGTAGAGATCAAAACGCGCACTTGGGCAGATGGCCTGATCGCCAGCAGGGTGCGTTTTTCGGGAAGTGACCTTGAAACCGCTATGATGATCCAAAGCGGCACTGCTCAACAATTTGCCCAGCAAGGCGAAGCGATTGAAGAGAATACTGCTGCGACAGAGGCATTGCGCGGCCGATTTGGCAATATTGACCAATACAATGTCCGCAGCACAACCAGTGTCTATTTCGACACGGGCCGGTCCAATCTGTCTCCCAGTGCGCGCAACGAACTTTGCAACACTGCGACGCAGGCTGAGCAGACAAGTAACGCGCTGTTGTTAGTGGTCGGCTACACCGACTCGACAGGCAGTCAGGAAGTGAATCAACGTTTGAGCGAACGGCGCGCTGCCAGCGTGGTCAATCACCTGCAGCAGCAATGCGGTTGGGCGCCGTATCGCATGTTGACCCCAACCGGCTTGGCTTCGTCCGACCCGGCGGCAGACAATTCCACTGAGTTTGGCAAATCACAGAACCGCCGGGTCGCAGTGAACATCCTGGTCAGCAAAAGCGTCGAGGGACTGTAAACGGTTCTATTCAAAGACACGAAAGGGGCGGGCCGCTGGCTCGCCCCTTTTTTTGCTTTGCGGGACAGGTTCTTGTGCGTCCTAACTAGCCGCTGCCAGTCCCTGCATCCGTTTCAAATACCGGGCGAGCACATCAATCTCCAGATTGACGTGGCTGCCGACGATCAGGCCGCCCAATGTCGTCACTTCGCCTGTATGTGGAATGATGTTGAGCATGAAGTCGCATGTTCCATCAGGGCGGTCGCGCACATCGTTGACTGTTAGTGAGGCGCCATCGACTGTGATTGAACCCTTCTCCGCGATGAAGGGCGCCATTTCCGCGCGCGCGCGGATGGCCACGCGCCAGCTGTCACCCGATTCCTCGGCGAGAACGACTTCGCCAATCGCATCGATATGACCGGTGACGATATGGCCGCCCAGTTCGTCACCGACGCGCAAGCTCGGCTCGATATTCAATCGCTCGCCTAGGGTCCACATGTCGGGACGGGTGCGGCCAACTGATTCTGCTGACACGTCAACATCGAACCACGCGTCTCCTGCACTCCCGCCGCGATCAATCACGGTCAGGCATACGCCTGAACACGCAATCGAAGCGCCGATGCTGATCCGCGCGGGGTCGAGGGGAGCCGCAATGCGCAGGCGCAGATCGCCACGTTGATCGAAATTTGTAATGGTGCCGATGGCGGTGACTATTCCAGTGAACATGTATGCTCCTCTTATCGCGCCAGTTATCTTTGCCGCAGATAAGCCGTGAATTCATCACTGCCAAGCTGGCGTCGCTGCGTTAACTGCCATCTTCCATGCGCAGCGCTAAGTTCGGTCAGGCCAATCTCGCTAAGTCCACGCTTTCCATTGCCAATTACGACCGGTGCCCGGTAGAGGTGAATTTCATCCACCTGGTCGAGCGCGAGGAAGCTCGCCCCGGCCACTGCGCCGCCTTCGACATAGAGGTATTGTACCCCGTCGAGATTGCTGATCTGTTCGGGTCGGTTGATGACACGCACACCGTCAGGCGCCACACCGCGGCTCAACAGAACACGCGCGGGGCTGCGATCTTCAAGCCCCGGCAATCGCACGTCAAGGCGCGGCCGGTCGGCGCGCCATGTTCCGCCGCCCACCAGAATTGCATCATTGCGGGCGCGCTGAGCATGAACATGCGCGCGCGCGCTTTCTCCGGTGATCCACTGGCTCGATCCATCGGCTAGTGCGATGCACCCATCCAAGCTCATGGCAAGTTTCAATGTGACATAGGGACGGCCATGTTCGGCGCGGGCGAGATATCCAGCAATGCTTGCGCGCGAAGCTTCGTCGTCGAGAACGTCGGTTGTGATTCCAGCTTTTCGAATTCGTTTTACACCAAATCCGGCGGTGCGCGGGTCTGGATCAAACTGACCAATCACAATGCGCGCTGGACGTGCGGCGATCACCAAATCCGTGCAGGCAGGACCGCGGGCTGACTGATGGGCGCATGGCTCCAAAGTGACGTAGAGCGTAGCACCCTTGGCTTCCTCCGGCTCGATCCCCTCCAGCGCTTGCGCTTCTGCGTGAGGCCGTCCGCCTGTCTGCGTCCAACCGCGTGAGAGGACGCGGCCATCCTTCACCAAAAGGGCAGCGATGCCAGGATTCGGCCGGGATAGTGGACGGGCTCGCGCCGCAAGCCGAGCGGTCGCAGCCATCCATTCAAGATCACTAGGCAGGGCAGACGTTATGAGCTTGGACTTTCGTCAGAAGCTGAAGGTGCGGTTTCATTGTCAGCCTCACCAAACAAATCTGCGCGCCGGGCTTGTTCAGCCGCTTCTTCAGCGGCGCGCTCTTCTTCGGCGCGTCGTTCCATTTCCTCAACATCCAGACCCGTTGCCGCACCCAGAGCCTTATAGAGATCGCGCTTTCGTTGTTCGATTTCAGCTTCTCGCGCCTCTCGCAGATCCTTCACTTCCTGGTTTTCGATATTGGACGCAATGACCTCTTCGTCGCTCCGTTCCGGGTCCACCGTGGTGATATAGGTAATCTCAGGCTTTTCAGTTTCCCCGTAATAAGTCTGTGCTCCCAATGCGTAAAAGATCAATGTGAACGGAACAGCCGATGCGATCAGGATGGGCACACGATAAGGGTTGGGCTTTTTGAACTCATTCCAAAAGTCCATAATGCCCGGAGCGGGGTTAAAGCGCGATTTCTCAAGCATGAGGGGAATATAAGGCCTGCTGGCGCTATACGCCAGTGGTAGGTTTGAAACCTGATTTGGCCTTATGGATATTCGACGCTGATTGGCACCCGTCCGCGTAGCTTTCCGCTGGCATGGGTTTCGGCATCGATCACCAATGTACCCGAGAACCGAAATTCAATTTGCCCATTCGCACCCAAAACAGGGAAGCCCGGGAGATCGGTGACAAAATCACGGATGCGCGCATTGCCGCCTGCGGGGTCGCGCATGGCAACCTCGTTTGGCAAATCGATGACGACTGGTTCAAATGGTGCACCAGTGATGATCGCGCGACCCGTAATCGGCACGCCCCCCAGATCATCAACATCGCCAATTAAGCGTTTTTGCCCGGTTTCCAAATCGAGCATAATCCGCGCCTCACCATTGCCAAGCAAGACGACACGGCCAAAGTCAATATCGCTTTCAATGGTGATGTCCAGCCGTTGGCAATTGCGGTTCTGATTGCCATTGTCGTTTCCATTTCCATTGCCGTTTCCACGGCAACCTGGTGGCAGGTCACAATTAGGACAATTTCCTTGTGCGCGCAGTTCCGTACCCGCGCCGATTAACGCTGGAAGGCTGAGGCTGATAGCCGCGACGCCGAGGGTGATCGCCCGAAACATAACTGCAATTTAACCGGATAGGGTTAACGAAAGCCTACGTATTGGACGTGGATACCCAAGCGGGTGCCTTAACCAAAGCTAGCGTATAATGTGCGTCCCTGTTCTTTCAGCCAGCGATCGGCGAGCGCGAGGTCGCTTTCGTAAATGTCTTTGAGCAAGGCGTAGAATGCGGGGCTGTGATCAAAATGAACCAAGTGCGCGACCTCATGCGCAACCACCGATCGACGGACGAAATCGGGCGCTTGGATTAACCTCCAATTCAGCCGAATACGTGCTCTCTCCGAACAACTTCCCCAGCGCTTTTGTGCACGCGACAGCGCCACAGGCACAGGGTCCAACGCGGCAGCATCGACATAGTCGGCCATGTCACGCTCAAACAGCGCCAGCGACTCTCGTTCAAGCCAGCGCCTCAGCCGCTCTTCCAGACCAGTGCTGGGTCCGCCCAGTCGGATCACGCCTTCTGCTATTGTCGGGCGGCGAGGGTTTTTTTCATCCCATTCGATCCGGTGCGGCTCTCCGCGATAGCATATATCGCTTCCTGGACCTGCGGCAGAGCGCTGCGGAACCTTGGCGTGTTGCTCTGCCAGCCACTCATGCCGTGCATGGGCAAAAGCGATGGCTTCATCTTGATGCGCCCAATTGGGTAAGGTGATGCGAACTTCGCTGCCATCTGGTGCAAGTCGCAAAGTTAACCGTTTGGCTGTGCGATGGCGGCGCAGCACAATTGGTACAGCAATGCCGCCTAGGTTGATTTCAGGCGTAGCACGGGGGCGTTTCAGCCAATCGATCACTCGTCCATACTTTCGTCAGGGCGCGCATCTTCGATGGCAAAACCCATTTGCGTGGCGTTTTTCGGCGGTCCCCATTCCACAATGTGATGTTCCAGCGGTCCGGCATCGGTCTCGCTAATCACTCGGCCGGCGACGGATACACCCGCGCGCTTCACATCATCGCGGTCACCGCTGATCAGATAATGCCAGCTAGGCAGGCTGCGCCCCTCTGCGCGGCGGCGATAGGCGCAGGTTGTGGGCAGCCACGGAACGTCTTCCACAATCGAAAGCGTTAGCCGCAGGCAATCAGGCACAAAGGCTTTGCGGTTGCGATAATCGGAACACTGCGCGGTGCCGCACTCGAGCAATTTGCAAGCGACATTGGTGTCGGCGATTGCGCCTGTGTCGGAATCTTCAATTTTATGAAGACAGCAGCGCCCGCAGCCATCGCAAAGCCCCTCCCACTCTGCGCGGGTAAGCTGCTCTAGTGGCAGCTCCCAGAACTGATCTCTCAATTCACCCATTTGGCGATTTCGGCGGCGACTGCATCCGCACCCAAATCGGTGGGCAATGTTGCGATAGGGTCGCCATTGGGGGCAAACAGATAAACTATGTTGGAATGGCCCATAAGATATCCTCCGCCCGGTGAATCTTCTCCGCGTGAGTAATAGACGGCGAATGTATCGGCAGCGGCTTTTGTCTGTTCGGCGGTCCCTCTTAGACCGATTACATCGTCGGAGAAGGCGCTGGTAAACTCATCCAAAACTTCTCCAGTATCGCGTTCGGGATCAATCGTGATGAAGATAGGTTGGATCTGCGCGGCCTTTTCAGGCTCATCATCGGTGAATTGATTCAGCCCTTGTACCATACGCTGCATGTCTGTGGGGCAGACATCGGGGCAATATGCATAGCCGAAATAGACGATTCGATATTTACCTTCAAAATCGGCCCAGTGCACGGTTTCGCCTGCACTGTTTGATAGTTCAAACTCTCCGCCAATTGTCGCGCCGGCCAATGGCGGTTCCTCCGGTTTAGCCGGCGCTTGCGTGCTGCATGCCGACAGGATCAACGCCAACGGTGCCGCTGCTAAAGCGAGTAAACGCAGGGGTTTGGGAGAATGATTGGCGACTTGGTTCATGGTCTGCTAATTGCCTCGGAGCAAGAAGGCCCTAAATGGGGTGTCATACGCTTGTGTGACAGGAATGACGAAAGGTTCAAAGTGTGAGATCGATTGTTTTGCGCAAATTAGGGTCCAACACAAAGGTTACCAGTGCGCTGGCCGCAATGCTGTTTGCATTTTGCGCGCTTCACCCTGCCGCGGCTCAACTTTATTCCGAAGGATACGAGTTCCTCGAAGCGGTCAAAGATCGAGACGGCGACGCGGCCACTGAAATGCTGAGTGTACCTGGATCGCAAGTCGTCAATACTCGCGATATAACCACGGGTGATACCGGCCTGCATGTGGTGACAGCGCGGCGTGATGTGCTGTGGGTCAAGTTCCTGCTGCAACGCGGTGCCAATCCCAACATTCGCAACAATGCTGGCGTAACTCCTTTGCAAATGGCAACCACTTTGGGCTTTCTCGAAGGGGTAGAGGAGCTTTTGAAAAAGGGCGCGCAAGTCAATGTCGCCGACAGCCAAGGTGAAACGCCGTTGATCGCTGCTGTGCATCAGCGCAATGTGCCAATGGTTCGCCGTTTGCTGGCAGAAGGCGCCGATCCGGATCGCAATGACAATTCAGGCCGATCTGCGCGCGATTACCTGCAATTGATGACAGGCAACACTTTGCTGGTGCGCGAATTCGAATTGGCTGATGCGGAACGTGAAGGTCAGGGCAACGCTCAACAGTACGGACCTTCGTTCTGAACATGACACCGCAGACACCCGATTTCGCTGACATGACGCTGGACGAGCTGCGCATTGCGTTGGCCCCGGATATTGCCGCATCGGCCATTTTCGATGGTTGGAACGAAACTGCATTGATCGCCGCTGCCGAAATGGCGGGAGCAGATGTGGATATTGCGAAACTGGCATTCCCCAACAAACCCGGCATCGGGGGCGGTTCGGGCCGCGCAATGGATATGATTGAGGCATGGATTACATCGGTCGATGTCGCGATGGAAGCGGAATGGCCGCAGGAACGGTTGGCCGATCTCAAAATCCGCGAACGTATCCGCGTGCTGGTCGCATTCCGTTTGCAAGCGGTGGATCATATCGACGAAGCGGTGCGCCGCGCGATGGCGATTATGGCGATGCCGCAGAATGCAGCGCGCTCGATACAGCTCGGTTGGCGTTCTGCGGATATTATGTGGCGGCTGGCCGGTGATACAGCGACAGATTACAACCATTATACAAAGCGGGCGATCCTGGCCGGGATTTATTCGGCTACGCTGGCTTTCTTCGTCAATGATGACAGCGAAGGCAAAGCAAAAACCCACGAATTTCTGGGCCGCCGGATCGACGGTGTGATGCGGTTTGAAAAGTTCAAGTATCAGCTCACCAGCCGCGAAGTTGAAATGCCCAGCCTGACCCGCTTTTTGGGCCGGCTGCGTTACCCCAGCAGGTAAGGATTCACTGCAAGAGTGGATAGTGGACGGTGGATAGTCTTTAGGGGCTGAGTCGCCTCTCCCGCTCACCTGTCCTAAAACCTCTGAGAGAATCGCGCGCAATTTGCAGCGCATGTTTGATCAGAGGGATAATTTCATGGCGGGTTCGCTCAATAAGGTGATGATCATCGGTAATCTCGGGGCTGATCCCGAAATCCGGTCGTTTCAAAATGGCGGCAAGGTTTGCAATCTGCGCATTGCGACAAGCGAGACGTGGAAAGATCGCACCAGCGGCGAACGCCAAGAACGCACCGAATGGCACACCGTTGCGATTTTCTCCGAAGGTCTGGTGAATGTGTGCGAAAATTACCTGAAAAAGGGCAGCAAGGTCTATGTCGAGGGCAAATTGCAAACCCGCAAATGGCAGGATCAAAGCGGTCAGGACCGCTATTCTACCGAAGTGGTGCTGCGCGGCTTTGATGGCACGCTGACCATGCTCGACGGCGCATCAGGCGGTGGTCGCTCTGGCGGTGGAGGCGGCGGTTATGGCGGTTCTGGTGGCGGCGGCAATCAGGGCGGTGGCTCTGGCGGCGGCGGTGGCGGCTGGAACCAAGGCGGCGGCGATTCCGGAGGCGGTAGTCAAGGCGGAAGCTCCGGTGGATTTGGCGGCGGCAACGACGATCTGGATGATGATATTCCGTTTTGATGGGCGACGGGGGAACGCAGGTTGGTTGGCGGACTGATGTTGGCTAACTATCCCATTGCAAACAGTCTGGGGATGCGTGATCGCAGTAGATCACTTCTGCTTACCCAATAAACAGGCCTCTTAACGAGTTTTCGAGCAGCCTTTGTCGCTGCTCGAAAATCCGCTAAAATACGGTTAGGTACTAACTGCGGCTGTGGCGACTTCTGCTGCAGCATTTTCAAGGTCCATCTCGATCAAGTAAGGCGCAATAAAACCAGCGTAATCTTCCTTTCGCGGCTCCGGCAGGTCTCTCCAACCGGTAATCGATGCGCGGCAATTCGCCGCGCCACACACACAGGCATCGGGGAAATGTTCGATAGCGTAATTGCGCATCGCATAATCATAGGTAGTTTCTTCATCGGCTAAGATTTCGCAGATCGCGACGACATTATGACCGCCTGTGTCATTCACTACGATCCCGCAATTGGGATCACAGGAGTGATTGAATTTCGAACTCAACCCCTTGTGAAATCCAAACTTCGTTTTGCCGAGTTGCGATGCATGTGAGTGATTTTTGATCGGCGTCTCATCCAATTCTCCTATCAAAACGATCTCACCGCGCCTGAATGACCTCAGGGCAAAAATACCATTCCCACGGCCCGGTGTGGTCCGCTGTTCAATACTGGCAGTCATATCAAATTCCTCGTTCTGGGTGGAACGGGAGATTGCGGAGCATTTTTTGAATGCTGGCGAGCGGATGCTGCTCTACACCCTGCTTTTGCCGCGACTGTTGGAGCAACTCTTCGTAATGGTCGACTAGGCAGTCTTGCGCGATTGCCGGGCAAACCAGCATAATCTGCATCAAAGCTATCTGATGATCATAGAGAAGTCTGTTCAAGTCCAATTGGTCGTCTCCCTAATGCGGGAGCGCAATTGTCTCTCAGTCGAAGAGACGCATCATAACGGACTCTCGATACAGCCGAAATGGCTATGATGACCAAGTTTTTCAAGGTGGCGAGTGATGATGTCACTCGTGCGTCGGAGCATGACAGATTAATCTAGGACAAGCTGGATTGTCTGCAAACCACCCCAACAGTTAACCTATTTCAACCTAACCCTTCTTAAGTGCCGCCAGCATTTCGGCCATCGGCCCGTCTTGCTCGCCTTCGCTGACAATTCCGGCTTTGCGGCGGGCTTCGTCGGCGGTGGGCCCCTCGGCGAAGGGATCAATAGCTAGACCCAGTGTTTGCGCCACGGCTTCGCCCAGATCGAAGGAATCGCCGGAATAGTCGATCTCGTCGCAATCTTCGGCGTCTAGCTCGACCTCGATCTCGCGGTCGCCGCCTTCAGCTGCGGACAGGCTGCCTTCTTCGACAAAGCGAAAATCAAGTTTTTCGTTGATCTCGGTTGGAAAATCCTCGCCTGAAATGGCGCATGTCTGATGGATAGCGGCTTTTAAAGTGCCGGTGGCACGGATGGTGGAGCCACGCTGATTGAGCGATATCTCTGCGTGTAAACTGTCGATGCCGGGCAGGCTGAATCGTTTGGCCAAAGCGGCACGCTCGTCTGCATTGGGCTCAACCACTACGATATCACCGGGCAGGCCTTTCACTTTGATAGGCCGGGATAATTCGGGCGTATCAATCATATGCCGTTCGCTTTCAGGACTTCCTCGTCATCAAATGTGTTCAGCCTGTCAGACAAAGCGAGCAATTTATCAGCCACCAATCGCGCGCCCGCTGCTTCATCGGAACTTTCCGAAAACGTGACATTGCGCGACACCGCGCCAATCAATTTTTCGCGGTCTTTGCTGGCTAATGCGCTGCGATAGGCACCCAGTCTGCCGCCGAGCACGCTCATCAATTTCCCCATCCGCTTGCCAACAACCACATCATTGACGCCAAATTCGCGCAATTGCCCGTCCATATCCTCGACAAACAATTCCGCCAGCAAAGCGCTTTGCGCGCGCAGCTCGCTCGCTTCGACCCGAACCATCACGGTGCACAACACCGCTGTGATCAGATCGAACCGCCCGCCAACGCTGTCTGCCACGTGGCAATCTGCATAATAGGACGGCTCGCGCGCAAGTTCGACCACGCGGTGCCATAAGGGGCGCACCGCATCGCGCGGATCGGGGGCTGTGCCCAGCAATCGAGATAGAAACGACATGGCGCTCTTTCTAATCGGTTATGGAACCAATGTCTCGCTCAGCGAGCAATCGCATTCAGCCAAAATTCAAGCGGTTCACCCCAGCACTATGCAGCAGAGCCGTTGCAAGCCTTTGCGACACGCCGTAAGGCGCAACGGATATAGGCTGCGTTGCAAGCGCGGCAAGAGACAGTTTATGACGGGAATTGATCGGCAAAATGGGTGTTATTGGTTTGACTGATTGCCGCTTCTTTCGGAGCAAATATGCGAAAACCGTCGTGCTTGGATGCGCGGTTCTGGCGTTGGGCGCGTGTTCCTCAATTCGCGAATCACGCGGATTTATCAACGATCCGGTGCTAACCCGTTCGGTGCAACCAGGGATCGACAATTTGCGCTCTGTCGAAGGGACTTTGGGGCGCCCAACCTTTGCCAGCCAATATGGTGAGCCGGTCTGGTACTACATTTCCAGCACGACAGGCCGCCGCCCATTTGTGCGCCCTCGCATCCGCAACCACTCGGTGCTTGCGGTGCGCTTTGACGAAGCTGGCGACGTCACGTCTGTTGATTACAGCGGAATTGATGATGTTGTATATCTGCAGCCCGATGGTGATAAAACGCCGACATTGGGACGCGAACGCTCCTTCCTCGAAGATCTGTTCGGTAATATTGGTCAGGTCGGGACAGGTGCTCCCGGCGGTGGCGGGCCGGGCGGTCCATAAGGTAAGCCTTCGCCTGAACCTGTGTCTGAACCTTTAGGGGCAATCTTGATACATTCGGTGAAACGCCCATATCGATCACCATGACAGATTCACATTCGAGCCACGGACTAACTCAGTGGCACGGCACCACTATCATTGGCGTAAAGCGCGGCGAAAATGTCGTTATTGCTGGCGATGGTCAGGTTTCCATGGGCAATACGGTGATGAAACCGAACGCCCGCAAAGTTCGCCGCATCGGGGAGGGCGACAAAGTCGTCGCCGGATTTGCTGGTGCGACAGCGGATGCCTTCACTTTGTTTGAGCGGTTGGAGCGAAAGCTGGAACAATATTCCGGCCAGTTGCTGCGCGCATCGGTGGAACTGGCCAAGGATTGGCGGACCGACAAATATCTGCGCAATCTCGAAGCATTGATGATCGTTGCGGATAGCGAAACCTTGCTGGTTCTAACTGGCAATGGTGATGTGCTGGAACCAGAAGGCGGCATTGCCGCGATTGGTTCAGGCGGCAATTATGCGCTCGCCGCCGCTAGGGCGCTTTCCGATTATGAAGATGATGCAGAACAGATCGCGCGTAAGGCCATGGCCGTTGCTGCGGATATCTGCGTCTTTACCAATGGCAATCTGACCGTTGAAACCGTTTAGACGAAACGGTTCAAGCGAAAGCCGTTGAGCTCGACCTTCTGAACATTCTCTCGAAAGTTCCCATGACAGATAACCTTACTCCTAAAGCAATCGTCGCAGCTCTGGACGATCATATTGTTGGCCAGAAAGACGCCAAGCGCGCGGTCGCAGTGGCACTGCGCAATCGTTGGCGGCGTCAACGACTGGGCAATGATCTGCGCGATGAAGTCACGCCAAAAAACATCCTCATGATCGGCCCGACCGGCTGCGGTAAGACGGAAATTAGCCGACGATTGGCGAAACTGGCCGAAGCGCCCTTTGTAAAGATCGAAGCGACCAAGTTCACAGAGGTCGGTTATGTCGGGCGCGACGTCGAACAAATTGCTCGTGATTTGGTTGAAGAAGCAATCCGTTTGGAAAAAGAGCGTCGCCGTGAATCCGTGCGCGAAACCGCATCCGAAGTGGCCATGGACCGTCTGCTCAACGCCCTGTGCGGAGAAAGTGCATCTGAGGCCACGCGCGCCAGTTTCCGCGAACGCATCACACAGAATGCGATGAACGAGGTTGAAGTCGAAATCGAAGTTTCCAACGCGCCAGTCACGCCTTTCGACATGGGCAATATGGGCGGCAATATGCAGATGATCGACCTGTCAGACATGATGGGTAAGGCATTCGGCAAGGCAAAGAGTAAAAAGCAAAAACTGCGTGTGCCAGAGGCTTGGGATAAGCTGGTCGATGAAGAAGCGGATAAGCGGCTCGACGATGAAGATGTCGCCCGCGTCGCGCTGACCAATGCCGAAACCAATGGTATCGTGTTCTTGGATGAGATCGATAAGATTGCCGTTTCGGATGTGCGCGGCGGCAGCGTTAGCCGCGAAGGTGTGCAGCGTGATCTGCTTCCGCTGATCGAAGGCACAACGGTTGCGACCAAATATGGGCCGATGAAAACTGACCATGTGCTGTTTATCGCAAGCGGGGCGTTCCACCTTGCCAAACCTTCTGACATGTTGCCCGAATTGCAGGGGCGTTTGCCAATCCGGGTTGAGCTGCGCGCTTTGACGCAAAAGGACTTTGTTCGAATCCTGTCAGAAACGCGCGCAAATTTGGTCGAACAATATCGCGCGCTGATTGCGACTGAGGATGTCACGCTTGAGATCACTGATGATGCAGTGGAGGAAATCGCGACCATCGCAGCACGCGTCAATGAAAGTATCGAGAATATCGGCGCGCGGCGTTTGCAGACGGTGATGGAAAAGCTGCTCGAAGAAATCAGTTTTGAAGCCGAAGAACATGCCGGAGAGACGATCACTGTTGATGCAGCCTATGTGCTGCAGCGTTTGGGCGATCTTGCGAGTGACACCGATCTTTCGAAATTCATCCTTTAGATGGAACTGGCCAATTGAAACCAGGAAGCATCCGCGACCTTAAAGCCCTGCTGATGGGCATGGACCCAGTTCTGAGCGAGCGGAAGTGGTGTTTTCATGGGATTTCGGATGTTACTTTTACCCCGGATACTGCCTTTGCAGTGATCCGCGAGGCGGAAGGCGTCAGCTGCATCATCCCCGCTCAGGCTGCGCCCGAAAACTCATCTCAATTCGCGCAGATCACCTTAATGGTGCACTCCGATCTCGAAGCTGTGGGCCTGACCGCAGCAGTGGCAGGTTCGCTCGCAACGTCCGGTATTGCCTGCAACGTTGTCGCTGGCCTGCACCATGATCATCTGTTCGTTCCGTGGGACCGGCGCGATGAAGCGTTGGCGCTGTTGAAAAGGTTGAGCCTCGACGCACGTCGATAATTCTTGCTGGTTTGCCGGGACAACCGCGCATTCGCAGTTGAATCGCACACGCGCGCAGGCTTTAAATGCCACTCGCAACTTTTTGCACGCTAAAATCGGGGCCCTCACATATGATCCGCACAATTCTGCTCGCGAGTGTCGCGGCGACCAGCCTTGCTATCTCTGCCCCACTTCTTGCTAGTGATCATCCCGACGGCGAGGCTACTGCGCCCGCGCTAACCGCGCCAGAAATCGAATATACAATGTGGAGGCTGGATAATGGTCTGCGCGTGATCGCGATCCCGGATGCAACCACCAGTACAGTGACAACATCTTTGTGGTACGAGATTGGATCAAAGCTCGACCCTGACGGGCGCAGCGGATTTGCGCATTTGTTTGAACATATCCTCAGCCGCAAGACTGAGAATATGCCCTATAATATGATCTATGGATTGACGGCGGATATTGGCGGCACGCGCAATGCATCGAACTGGATCGATCGCACCAATTATTTTGAACAAGTTCCGGCAGCCTATCTCGAAACTATGCTCTGGACCCACCGCGAACGCATGGCGAATGTAGTGGTCGATGATGAAGTGTTCGAAACCGAGCGCAATGTCGTAAAGGAAGAACTGCGCCAGCGTGTGCTCGCGCCGCCATATGGGCGATTGCAACGCTTTGTCTTGGCCGAAAGCGGCTATGATGTGATGCCGCATCGCCGCCCCGGGATCGGCTCTATCGAAGACCTCGACAGCGCGACGCTTGACGATGCGCGCGCCTTTTATGAAGCGTATTATGGGCCGGATACTGCAACCCTAATCGTTGCAGGCAATTTTCAGATGGATGCTCTGCGCGGCCTGGTCGATCAATATTTTGCCGACATCCCGCCGCGTGCAAACCCAGTGGACACAGCGATCACCATTCGCGAACACGAAGCAACCGGCCCGCGCACCGTCAATGCGACCGCGCCGAATGTGCCGCTGCCGGTTATTGGCGGCGTGTGGAAAGCCCCGCCAACAACGCATGCGGATGCCGCTGCGCTGCAAGTTCTTGGAACCATTCTTGATCAGGGTGACAACAGCCGCCTTAACAATTCGCTCGTGCGGTCTGGTCAGGCGGTTCAGGCTTTTGCTGGTGTCTCGCTGTTCAGGGAGGCCGGGCATATTGGAGCCTATGCGATTGTTCGCGGCGCAGAGCAGATGGATGTTGCAAGCGCGACGCTCGACGCTGAGCTGGAACGTATCCGCACCGAATTGGTGAATCCGGCAGAACTGGCCGAGGCGAAGAATGAGATTATCGCGGGAACGCTGAGCCGCCGTGAGACAGCGCGCGGGCGCGCATTTGAATTGGGAGAGGCTCTGGTATCCAGCGGCGATCCTGATTTTGCTGATCGGCGGCTGGTCGAAATTGGTGAAGTGACTGCTGAGGATGTGCTGCGCGTGGCAGCTGAATATCTCGATCCGAACAAGCGCGTGACCGTCACCTACTCAGCGGGCGAGGATGATCTGGCGAGCTATGCCAATCCTGTGCCGATGCCGGAATTTCGGATACTTCCTGCCGCAGTCGGTGAAATCCGACAGGTGCGGCCGGAAGGAGAGCGCATGGTGCCTCCGGGACCGGGGGAAAGCCCTGAAGTTGCGGTTCCGGAAATTGTCGAAGCCACCCTTTCCAACGGAATTGAAGTTGTCACGGTGCAAACCGGTGACGTGCCGATTGCAACGGTTTCCATGCTTGTACCCGGCGGAAGTAAAACCGATCCACGCTCGCTTGCTGGCATTGCCCAGATGGCGGCAGGGCTGGCTGATAAGGGGATCAACGGTATGGATGCGAGCGAAATCGCAGCCAGTTTTGAAAGCCTAGGCGCAAGATTTGGCGGCGTTGCGGGCAGCGATGGTACCACATTCAGTCTAACCGCGCCGGTCGCCAATCTTGATCAAGCAGGCGCATTGGCTGCAAGAATTGTCATAGGCGCAATCTATCCTGACGAAGAATTCGAACGCGAGCGCGCCCGTGCACTCGATGGTCTGCGAGTTCAGATGCAAGAGCCCGGCGGGCTTTCGCGCTATGTTGCGCGGGCCGCGATGTATGGCGATGCGCCTTACGGTTCGCAGCCCGATGGGACAGCAGAAAGCCTGACCATGATCACGCGCAACCATCTGCTTGAACACCGCCAGCGTTACTTCCATCCAAGTCGCATGAAAATCGTGGTGACGGGCGGTATTTCTCCAGAACAGGCAATCGCCACGGCAGAAGCCATGTTTGGTGATTGGAGCACGAATATGACCGCGGGCCCGATACCGGAGGAATCGGCTGGTGATCCGCAACCGGTGCGCACCATTGTGGTCGATATGCCCGAAGCTGGGCAGGCAGTTGTGGTTGCTGCCGTGCGTGCACCATCACGCACAGACCCAGATTACTTCCCGCTTGAATTGGCCAATAGCGTGCTGGGCGGGGGATCAAGCGGGCGGCTGTTTGAGGAAATTCGAACCAAACGTGCACTATCTTACGGTGCCGCTTCAGGCTTTGCCGACCGCACTGACGATTCGATACTAACCGCCAGTTCGCAGACAAAGAATGACACCGCAGACGAGGTGGCTCAGATTTTCCTGACAGAGTTTGATCGGCTTGGCAGTGAAGAATTAACCGAAGATATTCTGCAACGTCGGCGGCTTTTCCTAAGCGGCAGCAATGCACGCGCCATGGAAACGAGCGGCGGGTTCAATCGAATTATTGCGACCTTGCTTCAACAGGGGCTGTCAGCCGATGAAGCTTCGCGGTTTACCGAACGACTTATGGCAGTCGATGCCGGTGCAGCCAGCGCAGCGGCTCAACAATATGTAGATCCAGATAAGACGACTTTGGTGATTGTTGGCGATGCCTCACAATTCCTAGACGATCTTGCCGCAGTGCGAGACAATATTGAGGTTATCCCTGCGGCTGAGCTGGATCTATCGTCGCCAAGCTTGCGTTTGGATCTTGAGGCAACCGAAGAATAAAAGGCGTGATTAGGGCGGGACAGCGCTTATTCTGCCGCTTCGTTCGTGCTCTCTTTCTCGCCTTCATTCGCCTGCTGTGACCACATATCCGCATAGAGCCCGCGCCTCGCAAGCAGGCCAGCATGGGTGCCGCTTTCGGCCAGCTTTCCGCCATCGAGCACCAAAATGCGATCGGCATCGGCAATGGTTGAAAGCCGATGCGCAATCGCAATCGTAGTGCGGCCCTGAGCCAACCGTTTGAGCGAGCCTAGAATTTCTTGCTCTGTCTTTGTGTCGAGCGCGCTGGTTGCTTCATCTAGCAACAGGATCGGCGGGTTCTTCACCAGCGTTCGGGCGATGGCCACGCGCTGTTTTTCTCCGCCTGACAATTTCAACCCGCGTTCCCCGACAGTTGTTTCAAATCCGTCGGGCAGGCTGTTGATGAGGGGGGTCAGTGATGCATCGCGCGCCGCCTGTTCGACGATTGCTTCATCGGCACCTTCTGCACCATAAGCGATGTTGTAGGCGAGCGTGTCGTTGAACAGCACGCTGTCCTGTGGAACGATACCAATTGCTGCGCGCACGCTCTCTTGTTGCACTTGCGCGATGTCTTGCCCGTCAATCAGGATACGCCCGCCTTGGGGATCGTAGAAACGGAAGAGTAGCCGCCCGATGGTGCTTTTACCCGCGCCGGATGGACCAACGATCGCGAGCGTCGATCCAGCAGGCACTTCAAAACTAAGTCCTTTCAGGATCGTGCGTTCGTCTTCATATCCGAATGTGACATTGTCGAAGGCAAGCGACGGTTCGCTCACCACCAGTGCTGGCGCGCCGGGCGGATCTTTTACTTCGACTTCTGTATCCATCAGGCGGAACATCTCCGCCATATCGACCAGCCCCTGACGAATGGTGCGATAGACCCAACCCAGCAGGTCGAGCGGGCGGAAGAGCTGCATCAGATATGTGTTCACGAAGACAAGGTCGCCGACCGTCAGCTCGCCTTTGCTCCATCCCCATACTGAATAGGCCATCGCGCCAGCCATCAATGCATTGGTGATGCCGGATTGGATGACGTTAAGCAGAGCCAGTGAGTTTTCCGATTTCACTGCCGCCTGAGCATAGGCTCGAGCAGCGCCCGCATAGCGTTCTTCCTCGCGGGATTCGGCGCCGAAATATTTGACCGTCTCAAAATTCAGGAGCGAATCCACCGCGCGGTGCAATGCTTGCCCATCAAGATCATTCATTTCGCGGCGCAGTTTGGTGCGCCATTCGGTGATCCAGCGGGTAATGGAAATATACAGGACAACAGTAAGCGCCGTTGCCGCAACCAATTCCCACCCGAAATTAAGATAGAAGATCACGCCGACTGCGATCAGTTCGATGGCCGTGGGTGCGATGTTGAACAGCAGGAAATAGAGCATGGAATCGATGCTCTTGGTTCCGCGTTCAATGATCTTGGTTACTTCGCCGGTGCGGCGATTCAGGTGAAAGCGTAAGGACAAGCGGTGGAGCCGGTGGAAGACGTCCTGCGCCAGGCTAAGGGTCGCCATCTGTCCCACGCGTTCAAACGCGACATTGCGCAAATTGTCGAACATCAAAGATGTAAAACGGCCCAGCACATAGGCTGCAACCAATGCCATTGCGACCTGCGCACCTTCCGCGATTTGTGCGGCGGCTCCGGTGTCCTCCATCGCATTAACCGCACCCTTATAGGCAAAGGGCAGGGCCAGTGTCACACTCTTGGCCGCGAGAACCAGTATTAAAGCAAGCGCGATCCGCACCCGCAGATCTGGATTACCTTTAGGCCATAGATATGGCAGAAAACGCTGGAGTGTTTTCCAGCCTTCAGCCGGAGCGGTGGGGCGATCGGAGTTGGCTGTATCTGGTGGCATTGCGGCCATGCATGTGGGCGTGCGAGAGGCTTAGGGCAAGGCTAGCCGACAAGGTTTGGTGGCAAAGCCAGCTGACATTGTTGCCGGGTTTGGGCGACTATCGAGCCAAAGCATTGAAGTTGCGCTGGCGCTGTCTGCGTAGCTGCCGCGCGACATCGCGAGGCACATCAAACAGGATGCGTTGGCTTGAAAAATCAATCGCAACCCGGTCGAACATTCGCAAATGTTGCATGCCAAGTGATATGACAGGCTGGTCTTTCAAGCCCAGCGCTTCAAAAGCCGGCGCATCGGCAAAGGTCAGTGACACATTTTGCATCGATAGTCCGCCCAGATTAAGTGAGCGGACATAGGATAACTGTCCTACCAAATCGACACCGTTGACGTCGGTCGTGGTCACTTCTTGAGAACGCTGAGTTGTGAGGCGTTCGCGCAGCGCCAGATTGCCAATGCTCGCCTGCGCGCCTGTGTCGATGATGACAGTCGCTGGCACGCCTTCGACCACGGCATTGGTGATAAGCAACTGGCCCAGCTCTTGGCGAGCGCGCACGATGATTTCGAAACCGCGTCGCCCGCCGCGCAAGGCCGATACATCCTGCACTGCAATTGTATCGTTGCGGAAATCGATGAGGACTCGGAAATCCTGCAGACTGTCGAGCCCCAGGATGCCGTCCGCTCCGACATGTTGGGCATCAAGCACTGGCGACAAGATGTCGCGGATTGTGTGGCTTCCAAATGTCATCGTGTCGACTTCGACCACATTGACGGGGCGCCGGCTGGCCATGCCAACCAATGTGGCGGTGCCGAACGGCGTCAATTGTAGACCTTCATTGATCTGATGCGTCACGGCGGTCGCCTGGCTTCCCGTATCAATCATGAAATCAAAAGGACCGGCGCCGTCGATCATCACGGGTAAGGTCAGGCGATTGTTGCGCTCCTCATCCAGATCTAGAATTTCGGTCGCGGGATCTGATAGCGCTGGTGCGATTGGTTCCACTGCGGGTGTTGGCTGAGTGACCGGGGGTTCAACAGCCGCTGCAATTGCTGTCGGAGCAGTGCTGGAACCGATCAGGCTCACGGCTAGTGTTGGCATGGCCCACAGGTAAATCATGTCTCTTCCAATCCCGAATTCGCAGAATTCAATGCTGCGTTCTTGATGTGGTTATACCAGAGAAGTGACACGGTCCAAAATGTCGTTGGTCGGAAACATGCCAATTCAAGCTGTGATGGGTTCGACTTTTGTGTTCTTCAGCAGAGCCCATGTCTCTGACACAATGTTGCGAAAGCCGAACCAGAATGTCGCCGCATAGACGCTAGCCCCTAGGATCGCGTGACAGGCAAGGGCCAGTAACGGGCTTTCGATAGGGACAAATTGCTGCACCGCGATCACCACAATGGCCATTGCTGCGCAGGCCAGTGCAATGGGTGCAATGGCTCTTCCTAAAGCGGTTGGACTAACTGCGATGCGAGGAAGGGTAACGGTTAGCGTGAGTGCGCAAAGCACTGGCGCGGCAATCCACCATGCATGAACCAATCCTATCGGTCCGGAATGTACACCCCACAGGAATGCTGCTGGAAAGATCACCGCGCCAGAAACCGCGGTGAACAGATAGACACGCGGTCGGCCCATCGCATTGGTGACGGGAGAACAGATAAGGTGCAGGGCAAAGGCGGGCATGGCGATGGCGAGTCCAGCAATAATAGGAATCAAGCCAGTCCACTTATCGCCCATCAATACAAGGATTGCGTTTTCGCTGGTGAGCGCAAGCCCGATATAAGCAGGCGCGCTTACCATCATCACAAGTCGGACAGTCTTGAGGAAGTATGGGCCCAGAGGTTTCTTTGCGCGGTGCAACTCTGAATAAGCGGCCAGTGCGACTTCGTTGATTGGCGGGATGAAACGTCCGGTTACGATCAGGGCGAGGAACAACGCCTGACTGTAAAGGCCCAGATCATACGTCGTCATTGTCGGTCCGGCGATTACAATGTCGCTCTGGCTTTGGATGATCCAGAACAACTGACAAAGGGTAAGTGTGCCGCCGAATGTGAAGAGATCCCACGCGCCGCGCGGATTGAAGATAGGCTTCACCCATAGGCGCGCGGCGAACATCAGGCCGATGGCGCGTGAAACAAATATCGCAATACCGGCATAGACCAGCGCCCACACGCCCCAGTCCATCCAGGCCAGAATTAGAGCCGTGACTGCGCCAACAACCGCGCTGCCCATATTCACCTGACCCTGTTTGCGGAATTGCAATTGCCGCCCCAGCCATTCCTGCGGCAGAGCGGTGAACGGCACGGTGAGGAAAATGATCGCCTGTAAGCGGAGCATGTCGGCGACCACAGGTTCGTCAAAATAGATCGCCGCATAAGGAGCGAACAGGAACTGGATCGAAGCCAGAATCACAGCGAAAGTCAGCAATAGACCAAAGACCTGACCAACACGCCGCTCATCAATGTGGTCGGTTTGAACCAATGAGGTCGCAAAGCTCCCCCCGTTAAGGAAGGCGAGCGCAGTCACCACAACCTGACTCATCGCGAAAAGGCCGTAATCGGTCGGGTCTAACAAACGGACGACCAAGAACGTCGATGTCCATGTGATGATCTGTGCCCCGACCTGCGCACCCCAACGCCACGCCACAGCGGACCGAACGCGGGATGCGAATCCCGAATCATCATGCACAGGATGTGCAATCGAGCCCATATTTGATTCGTTAGAAGAAGGCGTGGTGTCCATCAGCGTGCGATTAAGGGCGAAAAGTGAAGAAATGGCCCAATCAATCGATCAAATTGGTGGGTGTTGGTATGAGTCTCGCGGCTAGAATTGGTCAAGGAGACGGCGGAAGCGGCCACACAGACCCCATTCACCGCCTGAAGGGCATCTAAAAAACGGCGGAGTTCTGGGAAAAATACGCTTTTTTGAAATAATATTGCAAAAAGCCGTTGACCGAATCTCAGACCCCGCCTAGATGAGCTCCACCGACGCAGCAGAGACGGTTTCAACCGCCCCCGCAACGCTCGGTCGCCAACATATTACGGATAGCCGGTCCCCCGGTGTAAATCGGGGATGCCATTGCTGTCCGCTTTTACTGTCTGGTGGCTCTTTGACATTGTTAGTTTTTGATGAAGGGACATGTGGGCGACGGCGCCCGGTCTGGGGACCTCAAGGCTCCAGATACCGGTTAATTTAAGCCGACGCCACATCCTTATCACCTCCACAGGTGGTATGTGATGATGCATGTTCATTCGTATCCATTACGTTTGACAGTGCAGGTATCGGCTCCTTGAAGCTCATGCCAAGCAGGTTTGCGAAGTTTACTTCGTGCTTGTTTAGTATGTGACACAAACTTGAGAGTTTGATCCTGGCTCAGAACGAACGCTGGCGGCATGCCTAACACATGCAAGTCGAACGAACCCTTCGGGGTTAGTGGCGCACGGGTGCGTAACGCGTGGGAACCTGCCTTTAGGTTCGGAATAACTCAGAGAAATTTGAGCTAATACCGGATAATGTCTTCGGACCAAAGATTTATCGCCTTTAGATGGGCCCGCGTTAGATTAGATAGTTGGTGGGGTAATGGCCTACCAAGTCGACGATCTATAGCTGGTCTGAGAGGATGATCAGCCACACTGGGACTGAGACACGGCCCAGACTCCTACGGGAGGCAGCAGTGGGGAATATTGGACAATGGGCGAAAGCCTGATCCAGCAATGCCGCGTGAGTGATGAAGGCCTTAGGGTTGTAAAGCTCTTTTACTAGGGATGATAATGACAGTACCTAGAGAATAAGCTCCGGCTAACTCCGTGCCAGCAGCCGCGGTAATACGGAGGGAGCTAGCGTTGTTCGGAATTACTGGGCGTAAAGCGAACGTAGGCGGCTATCCAAGTCAGGGGTGAAATCCCGGAGCTCAACTCCGGAACTGCCCTTGAAACTAGGTAGCTAGAATCCTGGAGAGGTTAGTGGAATTCCGAGTGTAGAGGTGAAATTCGTAGATATTCGGAAGAACACCAGTGGCGAAGGCGACTGACTGGACAGGTATTGACGCTGAGGTTCGAAAGCGTGGGGAGCAAACAGGATTAGATACCCTGGTAGTCCACGCCGTAAACGATGATAACTAGCTGTTCGGGCTCATAGAGCTTGAGTGGCGCAGCTAACGCATTAAGTTATCCGCCTGGGGAGTACGGTCGCAAGATTAAAACTCAAAGGAATTGACGGGGGCCTGCACAAGCGGTGGAGCATGTGGTTTAATTCGAAGCAACGCGCAGAACCTTACCAGCCTTTGACATCCTAGGACGGTCTCTGGAGACAGATTCCTTCCCTTCGGGGACCTAGTGACAGGTGCTGCATGGCTGTCGTCAGCTCGTGTCGTGAGATGTTGGGTTAAGTCCCGCAACGAGCGCAACCCTCATCCTTAGTTGCCATCATTTAGTTGGGCACTTTAAGGAAACTGCCGGTGATAAGCCGGAGGAAGGTGGGGATGACGTCAAGTCCTCATGGCCCTTACAGGCTGGGCTACACACGTGCTACAATGGCATCTACAGTGAGCAGCGATCCCGCGAGGGTTAGCTAATCTCCAAAAGATGTCTCAGTTCGGATTGTTCTCTGCAACTCGAGAACATGAAGGCGGAATCGCTAGTAATCGCGGATCAGCATGCCGCGGTGAATACGTTCCCAGGCCTTGTACACACCGCCCGTCACACCATGGGAGTTGGTTTCACCCGAAGATAGTGCGCTAACCTGTTTACAGGAGGCAGCTAGCCACGGTGGGATCAGCGACTGGGGTGAAGTCGTAACAAGGTAGCCGTAGGGGAACCTGCGGCTGGATCACCTCCTTTCTAAGGATATTTACGAAAGCGTCAGAGCTTGTCTCTGAAAGTGCTTCGTAACTTCCAAAGAACATTGCCGTCGTCCTCATGTCCTTTCATCAATCAGATACAGCGTTTCGCTGGCCGTATGGCTGGTTATTCGTTGTTTGCCTGAGCCGGCTCACGCCCGTCGCGGCAGCCTCTTTCATTAGGGGCAGCCGGAACGGTAGATGTGGGCCTGTAGCTCAGTTGGTTAGAGCGCACCCCTGATAAGGGTGAGGTCAGAAGTTCAAATCTTCTCAGGCCCACCACCTTTTATTGGTAAGTTACCTAACCTAAGGGGCCTTAGCTCAGCTGGGAGAGCACCTGCTTTGCAAGCAGGGGGTCATCGGTTCGATCCCGATAGGCTCCACCAGGCATTTTAATCTGATAGATGAAAAGAAAAGAGATCCGGCTTCGGCTGGTCAGGCGACATTGGTCGCCGAACATTTGACATTGTGAATGGGTTTTTAAATCGATGCCGTGGCGGTATCGTCGTAAAGGGTAACGACCTTCGGGTTGGAGTTCTATTGCGATCGATATCATCACAAAATCAATCAAATTGATTATCTGGCTGAGATAATTCTTCTATATCCATCGTTAAGACGTCCAGTCCTTATGCAAGGCTGTCGTTGATGGTGTAGATTCTCAAGCGTGAGGTAAGAGCATTTGGTGGATGCCTTGGCATGTACAGGCGAAGAAGGACGTGGCACGCTGCGATAAGCGTCGGGGAGATGTGAGCAATCTTTGATCCGGCGATTTCCGAATGGGGAAACCCACCTTCACCATTTCTTTCTGATTACCTTTCGAGGTGATCGGAGCGAGGTGGATAAGGTATCACCTTAGTGAATATATAGCTTTGGTGAAGCAAACCCGGGGAACTGAAACATCTCAGTACCCGGAGGAAAAGACATCAACCGAGATTCCGTTAGTAGTGGCGAGCGAACGCGGACCAGGCCAGTGCCTTTTCATAAATTAGCAGAACTCTCTGGAAAGTGAGACCGTAGTGGGTGACAGTCCCGTATGCAAAAATGATTGAAAAGGACTTGAGTAGGGCGGGACACGTGAAATCCTGTCTGAACGTGGGGGGACCACCCTCCAAGCCTAAATACTCGTACATGACCGATAGCGAACACAGTACCGTGAGGGAAAGGTGAAAAGCACCCCGATTAGGGGAGTGAAACAGTACCTGAAACCGGATGCTTACAAGCAGTTGGAGCCCCTTTAGGGGGTGACAGCGTACCTCTTGCATAATGGGTCAGTGACTTAATCTAGCATGCAAGCTTAAGCCGTTAGGTGTAGGCGAAGCGAAAGCGAGTCTGAATAGGGCGAATGAGTATGTTGGATTAGACCCGAACCCCGGCGATCTAGGCATGACCAGGTTGAAGGTGCAGTAACATGCACTGGAGGACCGAACCGTTTAATGTTGAAAAATTATCGGATGAGTTGTGTTTAGGGGTGAAAGGCCAATCAAGCCGGGAAATAGCTGGTTCTCCGCGAAATCTATTGAGGTAGAGCGTCAGATGTATGCCGATGGGGGTAGAGCACTGGATGGGCTAGGGCTGCGCGAGCGGTACCAAACCTAACCAAACTCCGAATACCATCGAGTCTTGTCTGGCAGACAGACGGCGGGTGCTAAGGTCCGTCGTCAAAAGGGAAACAGCCCTAACCTACAGCTAAGGTCCCCAAGTCATTACTAAGTGGGAAAGCATGTGGGAATCCCAAAACAACCAGGAGGTTGGCTTAGAAGCAGCCATCCTTTAAAGAAAGCGTAACAGCTCACTGGTCTAAATAAGGGTTCCTGCGGCGAAGATGTAACGGGGCTAAAGTAATGCACCGAAGCTTAGGGTTCATAGTTTACTATGAGCGGTAGCGGAGCGTTCCGTAAGTTGATGAAGCCGAAGGGTAACCGACGGTGGAGATATCGGAAGTGCGAATGCTGACATGAGTAGCGATAAAGAGGGTGAGATACCCTCTCGCCGAAAGACCAAGGGTTCCTGCTCAACGCTAATCGGAGCAGGGTAAGCCGGCCCCTAAGACGAGCCCGAAGGGGGTAGTCGATGGGAACCACGTTAATATTCGTGGGCCTGAAGATGTGTGACGGATGGTGGAAGTTGTGTGGCCTTATTGGATTGGTCATGCAGCCAAGCTGTTCCAGGAAATAGCCTCTTCATATAGACCGTACCCGAAACCGACACAGGTGGTCAGGTAGAGTATACCAAGGCGCTTGAGAGAAGTATCCTGAAGGAACTCGGCAAATTGCCTCCGTACCTTCGGAAGAAGGAGGCCCTCTCACTGGGCAACCAGTGTGGAGGGGGCACAGGCCAGGGGGTAGCGACTGTTTATCAAAAACACAGGACTCTGCTAAGTCGGCTTCAAGACGACGTATAGGGTCTGACGCCTGCCCGGTGCTTGAAGGTTAAGAGGAGGAGTGCAAGCTCCGAATTGAAGCCCAAGTAAACGGCGGCCGTAACTATAACGGTCCTAAGGTAGCGAAATTCCTTGTCGGGTAAGTTCCGACCTGCACGAATGGCGTAACGACTTCCCCACTGTCTCCAGGATATGCTCAGCGAAATTGAATTCTCCGTGAAGATGCGGAGTACCCGCGGTTAGACGGAAAGACCCCGTGCACCTTTACTGCAACTTCAGAGTGGCATTAGGAAAGAGTTGTGTAGCATAGGTGGGAGGCTTTGAAACTTGGGCGCCAGTCCAAGTGGAGCCATAGGTGAAATACCACCCTGCTGTTTTCTGATGTCTAACTAACTACCGTTATCCGGTAGTAGGACCCTCTGTGGTGGGTAGTTTGACTGGGGCGGTCGCCTCCTAAAGAGTAACGGAGGCGCGCGATGGTAGGCTCAGGCCGGTTGGAAACCGGCTGCGAGAGTGCAATGGCATAAGCCTGCCTGACTGCGAGACCGACAGGTCGAGCAGAGACGAAAGTCGGTCATAGTGATCCGGTGGTCCCTCGTGGAAGGGCCATCGCTCAACGGATAAAAGGTACGCCGGGGATAACAGGCTGATGATTCCCAAGAGCTCATATCGACGGAATCGTTTGGCACCTCGATGTCGGCTCATCACATCCTGGGGCTGGAGCAGGTCCCAAGGGTTTGGCTGTTCGCCAATTAAAGTGGTACGTGAGCTGGGTTCAGAACGTCGCGAGACAGTTTGGTCCCTATCTGCCGTGGGCGTCGATACTTGATAGGAGTTGCCCCTAGTACGAGAGGACCGGGGTGAACATACCTCTGGTGTACCAGTCATGCCGCCAGGCGTGCCGCTGGGTAGCTATGTATGGAAGGGATAACCGCTGAAAGCATCTAAGCGGGAAGCCTCCCTAAAGATAAGGTATCTTCGAACCGTCATAGACCATGACGTTGATAGGCTGGGTGTGGAAGCGCAGTAATGCGTGGAGCTAACCAGTCCTAATAGTTCTGATCGCGCTTGAGAGTTTGCACTGTCAACGACAGCTTTGCTGTATCGTTGGTAGAAGAATTTCTCCGGCCAGATACGCCCAAGAACACAAGTATTTCATACGCAGTCGATTGCTGCATATGAGCATCGATTTAACCCGCACTATCGCTGGCCTCATTGCTTGGTGGTCATAGCATCTGTGACCCACCCGATCCCATCTCGAACTCGGCCGTGAAACCAGATAGCGCCGATGGTACTATGTCTTAAGGCATGGAAGAGTAGGTCGCCGCCAGGCATTGTGGCCAGCGATTGTACGGGAATAAACCCATTCATTAGTCAAAGGGCTGACCTTCACGGGCAGCCCTTTTGGCGTCTTTAAATTCCACTGGTCTTCGGGGGAGTTCGGGACGCCAAAGCTCGGTAGCGCGGGATGGAGCAGTCCGGTAGCTCGTCAGGCTCATAACCTGAAGGTCGTTGGTTCAAATCCAACTCCCGCAACCACCGAGTCATTGAATTTATTCAACAAAAAGGCCCCGCTGATGACAGCGGGGCCTTTTTGCGTTCTTGCTGTAAGCATATAGGAAGCAGATTTGCGGGGAATGGCATCTCTCACACGCTATTCACCTAACCGACGGCAATCCTGGGTCGGCGTGGTAGGGATTACGCCCATTCTTTACCTCTCCGCCTTCGAATCCGATGTCGATCGAGGGTGGCCTGCGGTATGTGGTAATTGATGATCAGATTGATGGAGTGCTTGAAAGCAGGTGCGAGTCATTTGATCTGTAAGAAACTGGACCGCCTCTTCACATGACCTTCAATAGTGATGGGGAATCTAATAATAAATGCCGGAAACTAGACGACACGATCTGTGAGATAGAAGGTCGAATGACATCAATCTAAGGGCAGCATAGGGACTGGGACTATCTATCGTTGGCTTTGAACCACCTAGAAATACTAGATAACCAAGTCCATCGCTTATCAATTGGAAGAACATTCAATCGTGATAATAGATTCGTTGGCAGGGAATATTTTGCGCGGATCAGAGCGGCAGATATCATCGCCCACAAACTCCGATTTCAGTCGGAGGGAGCTGAAGATGAACCCAAAAGGACCTGTCATGATTGGCAAGGACGCGACGTTGGTTTTGACGAGCCGGTGGAGTTCCACCGCCGGTATATGCGTTGCTTGATCGAATATGGGAAGTGGCGCGGAAACTCAGGCAGATGCGGCAAAAGTCCAGAATCAGATTGATTTTCTTGCGATAGATTTCAACGGCGTCCTTTGACATCGGTTGGTCCCAATATTGTTCGGTCAAAAACGCTTGGGATGTCAAAGCCGATAGCAGGCGCGCTGGCAAGTTTGGCTCGACTATGGGGATTGCCAACGCGGCTGTTGTGCGGACGAATTCCTAGATTTCGAGCTTTTCCAAAGGGCCGATGAAACAGCAGCGCCGCATATCGAAATCCCTTAGTTCTCTCGTTGACGCGAACTACTCCGCTCGAACTCGCTTGAGGAATGTATCGACTTGATCGCTCAGAGTTGAGGCTTGATTTTCCAATTCATTGGCGCTTGTCAGCACCTGATTTGCGGCCGAACCTGTTGAGATGGAGAGTTCGCGCACTTCCTTGATGTGACTGGAAACATGCTCTGTTCCGCGCGCAGCGAGGTCAATACTGCGGGCCAGATCCTGCCCGGCGACTGATTGCTGATCGACCGCGCTAGCGATCGAAACGGCTGTTGTTTCGAGCTGCTGGACTTCGCTTGCGATTGAGCGGAGTGCTTTGACGCTCGCGCCAGTCGTATCCTGCATTGCTAAAATCTGTTGCGCGATTTGTTCAGTTGCACGACTAGTTTGCATGGCCAGTTCTTTAACTTCGCTAGCGACTACAGCAAAGCCGCGGCCTGCTTCACCGCCGCGAGCAGCTTCGATAGACGCGTTAAGCGCTAGCAAATTTGTTCGCTTGGCGATTGTCTGAATGAGTTCAACAATATGGCCAACTTGCTGTGCTGAATCAGCCAGAGCAGCGATGGTCGCATCTGCTTCATTGGCCGAGTTTGTGGCTTTGCGGGCCAGCTCCGCAGATGATGCGGCTTGCCTGCTGATTTCGCCGATCGACATGGCAAATTCGTCTGATGCCGCCGCCGCCGCCGTTGCGCCCGAATTGGCTTCTTCCATCGAAACTGCGACTTCGGTGGTGCGGGTGCTGGATTGCTCAGCAGATGCGGCCATCATGGTTGATGTGGATTGTAGCTGACTGGATGCACTGGCCACACCCGCAACCACGTCGCCAACAGTACGTTCAAATTGATCGGCGATATTCTTCAGTGTCTGCTCACGTTCGATCCGTGCGCTTTCCTGCTGAAGCTGCAAGCGCGCTTGTTCTTCCAATTCCTGATTTGCGCGCGTCGCACGTTCCTCATGCGTTCGCGCGAACATAACGCTGGAACGACGAATATTCTCGATTTGCTCACTCAATTCAGCATATTCATCAGATCTGTCTCGATGCGGAACCACGATATCATGGTCGCCTGCAGCAATTTTCTTTAGACAATCGATTAGCTGTTGAGACGAGAGTACGATATCTGCTCGAATGACCGTCATTAGGCCGAAGGTCAAAGCGATGCCAAAAGCAACCGACCCCATCATGACATAGCGCAATAGATCCGTTTCTGCAGATGCAATCGCCAATGCATTCGCTTGGCCCGAAGCAAGATGTGAGGAAATGTCACCAAGCAGCCAGAACGAGAAAGCTGCGGCAACAATTACCAAGATAAGCGGTGCTCCGACTGTAATTGCGACTTTCGACGCAGTGCTCAACCGGCGAAACCCACGCGTTAGCAATCCACCAACTTCTGGATAGACAAATGCATTGGCGCTGGGCTCAAATGATGCTGGATTCGCTTTAGTGGGACTTTCGGTCTCATTTTCCAGGGTGAAGTTTTGCGGAGCGTTCATGACGCGTGCCTTCCAGTTTGATGGGAGGCGAATTCGTCCGCCTCTGTTTTTTGCGTTGCAATCAATGTGTCGATTTCACGGGAAGGCATCGCCTTATAGTAGAGCCACCCCTGTATTTGGTCACAGCCGGCAAGCCGAACCATGTCAGCTTGCTCCATTGTCTCAACACCTTCGGCAGTGACATCCATTTTTAGTGCGCGCGCGACAGCGATGCTGGAAAGCATCATTGCGCGGCTGCCATCATCTTCGCCGGCTTTGACAACAAGACTGCGATCAAGTTTAAGTTTCTCAAATCGGAATTGGCGGAGGAACCCAATCGACGCATATCCGGTACCGAAATCATCGAGTGCGATGCGCACACCGAATTTGCGAATTACATCCAGGCTGCGTTCTGCGACGACTGGATCCAGAACGAGGCAAGTTTCGGTCACTTCCAGTTCGAGCAAATGCGGCGGAAAGCCAGTTTCTTCGAGGATTTCGCCAAGCTTTATCGGAAATTCGGGATTGCGCAGCTGCGCAGCAGAGATGTTCACCGACAAAGTGATGTTATCCCAGCGCAGCGCATGGCAGACCGCTTCACGTAAAACCCAGAGACCGATTGGGTTGATAATGCCCGAATCCTCGGCCACGGGAATGAAGACATTGGGACCGATGTTTTTGCCGTCTGTGCGGTTCCAACGCAGCAGTGCTTCGACTGCGACAATTTTCCCCCGCTCGGCATCGACTAGTGGTTGGTAGGCAAGTTCAAATTCACCTTTTGCCAAGCCAACTCTAAGTTCGTCTTCCAATTCACGCACAGCTTCGCGGCGTTGGTCAAATGTTTCGTTGAACCATGTGCAACGCATTTTTCCACTGCGCTTTGACATTTCCATTGCAACGTCTGACCGGCGAAGCATCTCCGAAGAAGGAAGCCGCCTGTCGAATGTGCTGCGGGCCAGACCAATACTGGCACCCACGTTGATTTGGCGATTTCCAACCGCAATTGGAGCTTGAAGTTGTTGGAGCAAGGTCCTGCACATCCCTTCGAGGATCGTGCCTGCCACGCGCCCGTGCATGACGGCGGCGAATTCATCTCCGCCTAAACGATAACAATTGGCTTCGTCACCGCAGACTTCCCGCAACATGCGCGCGCTTTGCTGAATTAACTCATCGCCGACTGCGTGTCCGTAATGATCATTCACTTGCTTGAAACTATCGAGGTCAATCAACGCGATGGCGACCTCTTGGTCGGATTGTGAATACAGCTCAATATCAGTGTGAAGTGCTCGTCGGTTGGGAAGCCGGCTGAGCGTATCGGTGCAGCCCAGCGTTTCAAGCTCTCGTACATTGGCGATGCCATTGCGGCTAAGCAGGAAGATCGTCGCTGCGTAGGTTACTGCTCCTGCAATCAGCAATGCGGCAGGAGATGCAAAGGACAGGACGTCGCTGGCAATCACTACCAACGTGATGAGCGCAAAGGCAAGTGAGACCGTGGCGAGTGGAACCAATACAAGCCCGATCGGGGTCAGGCGCAATGGCTTGCTTTTTGGAGGCACCATGGTTCCTTTATTGGCGCCCAGCGGCGCATTCACGACGCACTGTTTCCTAAAGAGCAATGGCTAATGAATGGTAAATTTGCGGAGGGGGATTAGGTGAAATACCCTGTGGGTTCTTTAATGTTTACCCAACGACTGAGATCCTGCTGTGAGCCGCGTTTTCTTGCAGTTCATACAGGCTGGCGCGGCTAGGTGACGGTAAGAAAGCATGGGTCTGTCCGACTACGGTCTCACCCGCCCCCAGCATCAAGAAGCCATCGCGAGACATCGCACTGGATAAGCGGTGAAATGCCAACTCGCGTGTGTCGCGCTCAAAATAGAGCAACACGTTTCGGCAGAGTACGAGGTCGAATCGTTGCCGCGCTGGCGGTTCATGCAAAACATTGTGCTGTTGAAAGCGGGTGATTGTGCGAACATGGTCACGTATCTGCCAGCCATCAGGGGTTTCGTCGAAATGTCGCAGCATTTGCGCCACGCCCAAGCCACGCTGAACTTCAAATTGACTATAGAGCCCGGTTCGCGCTGTCCGGATCGCACGGTGAGAGACATCTGTGCCAAGAATGTCGATCGTCCAGCCCCGCCAACGCTGCTTTTGATCTTCGAAGAGCATGGCAAGGGAGTGAACTTCTTGTCCGGTGGAACATCCCGCGCACCAAATTGAAATACGCTTTGTATGCGCGCGCCGCACCGCGATCTCTGGCAGAATATCTTCGGGGATCTGATCAAATGTCGGTTTGTCGCGAAAGAAATAGGTTTCGTTGTTGAGCAGAGCTTCGACCACTTCAGTGGCGAGATCGTTATCTTTGGCGCGTCGATGCGGCACGTCGAGCAGGCAGACAAGCTGATCGACATTGGTGATTCCGTGTTCGCGGAATACTCCAGCGAGTGCGGTCCCCACACGCCATCGACGGCTTTCAGTCAGGTGCTGTCCGGTACGCGCGGCCAGCAGATCTGCGATGATTTGATAAGAGGCCTGGCTGACTTCCATCGCGATCAGGTCGGCGTGTCTTCGTTAGCAGTTTCAACATTCGCAAACTGAGCCATGATCGCTTCGCCTAACGCTTCTGGCGGCGCAACAAGGCTCGTCAGACCAGCTTTGGAGACCGCACCTGGCATGCCCCAAACCGCACTCGAATCCGCGTCCTGTGCCCAAACTGTGCCGCCTGCTGCGGTGAGCAGCTCTGCGCCTTCAAGGCCATCGCGACCCATGCCAGACAAGATCACAGCGAGTGCGCGACCTTCGCAAGCCTGCGCAAGACTGGCGAGCATCGGATCAACCGAGGGCATGCAACCACTGTTTACCGATTCAACTTGGGTGCGCGTGACCAGGCGATCGCCAACTCGTTTCGCGATCATATGACCATGCCCGGTCGCGATTGCGATTTCACCCTTACGAATTTCGGTGCCGTCGTCGGCAATATGAGTGGGCCGCCCGCTTGCGACTTCAATCTGTCGGGCAAAAACCGGAATGAAGGAGCTGGGAAGATGCTGTGTGATCAGGATCGGCAGGTCAAAATCGGGCGTCAACATGCGGAGCATCACATTCAGCGCGTGAATTCCTCCAGTCGATGCGCCAATGGCGAGCACGTCCGGGCGCTTTGTTCGGCGATGTCGGCGTTCCGTCACTACCAACTCTGGAACGGGCGTACCAGTTTGGCCCGTTTGGTCAGTTACGTTAGCCTCACTTGTCGTGCCAAGTGCGCGGATCTTGGACAGTAACAGTCCGCGATACTCTTCGTTGAAACCGCCTGGTCGCGGCTTAAGCATTGTATCAGCCGCACCTGTGGAAAGTGCCTGCATGGTGGCTTCTGCGCCATCTTCGGTTAGTGAAGAAACGACCATCACCTGTGCAAGCGGAGCAGTTTTAAGGATTGATGGGAGTGCTTCGAGCCCACCCATGCCTGGCATTTCCAGATCGAGCAGGATCACATCGACATCAGCGTTTTTCAGTTGTGCAATGCCGCGTTCGGCGCTGCTGGCGGTATCAGCAACCACCATAGCATTGTCGCTTTCGACCATGCGCTTAAAGATCGTTCGCACAGTTAGCGAATCGTCGATCACCATCACTCGGATCGCATCTGCAGGTCGCACTGAAGAATTATCCTTGTGGAGTGTGTCCTTGCTGGGCAAGTGGGAGGAGGAGGCGAGCGGAGCGTTCACGCGAAGCCGACCAACTGTAACTTGATCTGAAGCGTCTCGTGGTCGAATGGCTTCATCACATATTCGTCCGCACCGGCGCTAATTGCTTCGCGGATATGCGCGACATCGTTTTCTGTCGTGCAAAATACGACTTTGGGGGTATCGCCCCCAGGGCGTTCGCGGAGCTTGATGATAAATTCAATGCCAGTCATCACCGGCATATTCCAATCGAGCAGGACGACGTCTGGCATCGATTCATCACAGGCGTCGAGACCCTTTTGACCATTCTCGGCCTCACTTACCGAAAATCCAAGCGTTTCGAGAATATGTCTCGATACCTTTCGGATCACTCTGGAATCATCGACGATAAGACATGTCTTCATGGCGGGTCCTTCGATCTTGCCCACAGACCGGGCGGGCCTCTTGATCGGCAAGAATGTAAATTTAGGTACAGAAAGTAAGTATTGGATTAAGCTGCGGCATCGAACGTTTCGGAACCTTCGATCAACATTGCAAGATTAAGCAGAAGAGCTGGCCCGTCCCTTGTTTCGATCATGCCAGTGGCGATGCGAGACCATTCGGGGCCAAAGCCGCCCAGGATTTGATCCGGCTCACTGGACCCAGTTGTTATATCTTCGATGGAATCAACCCTAAGTGCGTAGGAGTGACCTTGAACGTTCACCACAATCGCTCGGTGATCTAGCGACCAGCGGTCGGGGTCGAAACCGAGCGCACAGCGACAGTCAATCACTGTTAGTGCTTGGCTGCGCATCGCGGTAATCCCTGAAATAAAGTCAGGGGCGCGTGGCACCGGCGTTATCGTGCCGATTTCGATTACCGAGTTCACATCATGCGCGTGAAGTGCGCAACGTCGTCCGGCGATCTGGCTCATTACCAAGAGATCTTGCATTAATTTTTCCCTCCGGCGGAGCGCGCTTGGCGCAGTGCATCAACCAGACCTTCGCGGTCATAGCGGTAGACGGTGTCTGAACTATCCAGTGCATGTGGCACATTACGGAGGCGGATCACGGGAATGTCGAACTGCATGTCGCTTGCAACGGCAGCTTCATACTCTTCATCAAACCAGATCGCGACATCCTCCACCGTGTCGGCACCCTTGGCGATTGTATATCCCGCTGACGCGACTAGAGGTCCCAATATAGTGCGCGCCCAATCATTGTCGGGCAGGCGGCAAACAGGCTTTGAAGCTGCTTCAGGGACCTCACCATAGCGCGCGAACAATTCATGTCCGTCAATGAGAGCGACCGGCTGACCGTCAACCAATGTCACTGCTTCGACAAGTGGGTCGTCCGAGGCAGGTTTGAGTTTGTCCACGAGTTCGACAGCGTCATCTAAGTCTCGCACAGCATGAAGCAGTTCACATGACCCGTCCGTTAGACGCAGCAAACGAACTTTTTCTGTTGGAATTGGCCCGCCGGGTAACCCAACTAGCGGCAAGATAGCGCCGTCAATTACAACGCGCGGTGTGGGTGCGGATAGGTCGATGGCTGAAACTGGTGTGGTTTCAATGCGTTGTACCAGCTCCAATCTGATCGCAGAGCGACGCCCGGCAAAATCGGTGAACAACATCGCGAGGTCATTTTTCTCAGCCACGTCTGCCACGTCGCCTTCATAAGTTTTGAGCATACGGTTGCGCGCATCTGATACCAGACCATAACGTTCCGCGACCTCTGTCACATCGAGCAAAAGAACCGGCTGACCGTCGTCGAGCAAAGTCGAACCAGCATACAGCCCGCTCTTCATAATCGCAGGGGCAAGCGGTTTGACCACCACGTCGCCATGCGCATGCAGACCGTCCACCGCGAGCGCGAACAGATCGCCGCTCGCCAAGCGGAGCAGGACGATCCTATATTCATCCTCTGAAATGTCTTCTGCTGGCAAACCCAAGACTTCGCCGAGCAGCAAGCATGGGACGCGCGTACCACGAAAGGTGACAAGCGCGGTTTCGCCAACGCGGGTAAAATCGAGCGATTTGGACGACGAAAAGACAATTTCTTCAACGTAGCTTTGCGGGATCGTAAAACGCTGTTTGCTGACTTCGACTGTCAGTCCGGCAATGATGCTGAGTGTAAGCGGGATCTGCAGCGTGAACAGTGTGCCGACGCCTAACTTGCTTGTCACTTTGATGGTTCCGCCAACCCTTTCAAGGTTTTGGCGAACCACATCGAGGCCAACGCCCCTGCCAGAAACGCTGCTCACTTCATCAGCGGTAGAAAAGCCTGGTTCAAAGATGAGTTGTAGAATATCTTCACGGCTCATCTGGTCGCGCTGGGATGGCTGAATGAGGCCTGTTGAAACAGCCTTATCGGCGACCCGATCAGTGTCGATGCCGCGTCCATCGTCGCTGACCACGATCGAGATTGTGTTGCCAGATTGGCGTGCGGCAATCGACATCAATCCGATCTCACGCTTGCCATCGGCCAGTCGATCCGATGGCGTTTCCATGCCATGATCGATCGCATTGCGGATAATGTGGGTGATCGGATCGCGGATGGTCTCGATCATCTCTCGGTCTAGTTCAACATCACCGCCCTCCAGATCGATCATTACCTGTTTGCCCAAATCAGCAGACAGATCACGGACCAGTCGAGGCAACGCGCTGAACAATGTTTCAATTCGCTGCATCCGCATCCGGGTGATTGCATCGCGGACATCGGCGAGGATCGTTGTTAGCCGTTCAAACGGACCGTCAATGGTCGGCTGAGTGCCTGCCTGGCGCAAACGATGGGCAAGATCATTTCGCGCTAAAACCATATCGGAAACGCCGCTCATGACCCGGTCAAGCAAGTCAACAGGCAGGCGGATAGAGCGTTGTGCCGCTATCGCATTGTCCGGTTTCTTTGCAGTTGGGGAATCAGCTTCTGCATCATCGGTGCCTTGTGTGTCTTCGAATTTCTCAAACATTGCGCTCGCTGGTCCGTGACCCAGCGCGTTATCAGCGGGTGCTGCACCCGGCTCTAGCGCTGCGATAAGCGCGTCATCGCCGCCCTCGGTATATTCTTCGCCTGTTTCAATGGCATCGACCATCAGCGCAATCCGATCAATGATAGCGAGCACGGCGGAAACCAAGGTGCTGTCGGGTTCACGGCGTCCGGCGCGGCAATCGGCAAGTGCATCTTCGGCAGCGTGGCTTAAACCGGCAAGCCGGGGAAAGTCGAAGAAACCGCAATTGCCCTTAACCGTATGGACAAAGCGAAAGATCGTGTCGAGGCGCGCACGGTCAGCCGGGTCGGCTTCCCACGCGACAATTTCGCCTTCACTGGCCTCTAGCATTTCCCGCGTTTCTGCGATGAAATCCGTCAGCAGGTCATCCATGACAAACTTGCCCCTTTTTCAGTCATTAGAAGCTTATGAACTGGGATGGTTAACGAAGACCTACTGTGATGCGGTGGTTCTTGCCGTTAGCGGGCCGCGTCAGGTGCGCGGAGGATTAGAACCCAATAAATCAACGCCAGCCCGGTCGCTGCGCCGAACAGGTTGGCAGCAAGCTCCGCCGTGTAAATCGCCTCGCTTCCCCAGCTTCCGACCAGCAGCCATGCGACAGGCAGCATAACAAAAGCTACGCGGATCACCGATTGGGCGAGAGCAAAAGAAGCCTTGTCGACGGCGTTGAGTATTCCGTTAGCAACAATCAGCAGGCCAAAGCCTGCATATCCCCAAGCCGCGATTTTCAAATAGAGCGCGAATTCATCTGCCACATCTGCGTCTTCAGTGAAGAGATAGGCTAAGAACTCACCGCCAGAAACCATGGCAACGGCAATGGCGAGGCCCCAAAGGATACAGAAACCGAACGCATAGAGCGCCGCTTGCCGCGAACGCCCATATTCGCGGGCACCCCAGTTCTGACCGACAATCGCACCGATTGATCCCGACAGGGCAAGCAGTGGTACAATCGCAAAGCTTTGTAATCGCCCTGCCGCACCAAAGCCCGCAACCGCAGCTTCACTTTCCAATGCGACCAAAGCGGTTAGAATTGACAGGCCAATCGGATTGATCGCGTTTGAACATGCTGCAGGACCAGCGACGCGCAAAATTGAAACCGCAGGATCGACCAAATTACTGTTTCGAAGCAAACTCAGTTCCAGCGGAATGTCCGAACTGCGCACCAGAACCACGGCCACACAGGCACCAATGCCCCAACCAATAATGGTCGCATAGGCCGCCCCGACAATGCCGAAGCCTTCAAACCCAAATGCACCGGTTATCAGGATCGGATCAAGTATCCAATTCGCGGCTGCATAGCTGATCGATATATAGCTGGTCTTGCGCGCTTCGCCTTGACCGCGCAGAACGCCATTAAACCCCATTATCCCCAAGATCAGCGGAAACCCGAGTGCAAATGGCTGCATATAGGTGCGGATCAACGGCAGCAAATGGTCCGGCGCGTTCATTAAAACGAACAGCGGATCAACCAGCGCGAACAGCGCCAATCCCATCACCGCTCCCGTGAATGTCGCAAAAACAATGCCAAAATTTGCCCGTCTAGCCGCGCGTGCGTGATCGCCTTCGCCAAGTGCACGAGCGACCACTGAATTGATCCCGACCATGACGCCGACGCCCAAAGATGTGAGCGCAACCGAGATCGGAAATATGAAAGAGATTGCCGCCAGCGCGTCACTGCCCAATTGGCCGATGAAATAGGCATCAACGAGCCCGATCGACATGATCGCAGCGACCCCGATGATTGCAGGCAGCGTCTGACCGACAAGATGGCCTGTAACGTTGCCTTTTGTCAGTTTGGCGCTTGCAGGCTTAGCCTCGTTGGTATTGTCATTACTCATTCAAACGCGCGCCTAGCGGGGCGCTTGCGTCATGGCAAAGCGAAAAGGGATGCGGCGAAATACTTGTGCGAATGTGGCGAGCCATGCGATAGATGGCGCAAATAGATTGGATGAAAGGGATTCCCTCATGGCTACGCAGCTTAAACCCAACACCAGCCTCGAAGGGCAAGTCAGCAAAGAAGAATGGCAAGCACGCCTCGATCTTGCAGCCTGTTACAGGATATTTGATCACATGGGCTGGTCGGAATCGATTTATAACCACATCTCTTTAAAAGTGCCGGGGGAGGAAGACACGTTCCTGATCAACCCGTTCGGGCTGCTTTATGATGAAGTGACCGCGTCTAACCTTGTGAAGATCGATGTCGAAGGCAACAATGTCGGCGGGTCACCATATATGGTGAACAAAGCGGGCTTCACCCAGCACGCCTATTTCCACAAACATCTGGGCTGTCGCGCAGATGCGATCTGCCATGTTCACACCACTGCCACCATGGCCGTGTGCAGCCACAAAGGCGGCTTGTTGCCGACCAATTTCTACGCCTGCAATTTCCAGGACCAAATCGGCTATCACGATTTTGAAGGGGTCACCGTTCGATCTGAGGAAGGTGAACGGCTGGTCCAAAATTTGGGCAATCACACAATCTTGATGCTGCGCAATCACGGCCCGGTCGTGATGGATAAAGGCATTCAAGGCATGTTCGTGAAGATGTGGGCGTTGCAGCGTGCCTGCGAAATTCAGGTCGCGACACTTGGCATGGGTGATCCCAACATCGTTTCTCAGGAAGTGGTCGATGTGCACCAGCGCGACCTGCACGTTATGCAATCGCAAGGCGGCGCGGGCGTTTTCGATTTCGAAGCATGGAAGCGCAAAGTCGACAAGATCGACGATAGCTGGCGCAACTAAGACACGCATCTAAGACACCGGCCCCTTTATGATTGAGGTGCGCATATGCCGCGCATGACCATTAATGACCGCCCGGTCGAGTTCGATCTCGATCCGCAAATGCCGTTGCTCTACGCACTGCGTGAGGCAGCCAATCTTACGGGCACGAAAAGCTGCGGTGGGGGGGATTGCGTGGGCGCGTGCATGGTGTTGGTCGATGGTACAGCTTTGCGGTCGTGCCGGATCACATTGGCAGAGGCCGAAGGCCGTCTGATCACTACGATTGAAGGGCTATCTCGCGACCGGTCGCACCCGATGCAGCAAGCGATGGTTGCCGAACAGGCGATTCAATGCGGCTATTGCACACCGGGTATCGTGATTTCCGGCGCGGCATTGCTGCAACGCAATCCGGCACCTACCAGAGAAGAGATCGAAGCGGCGGTTCCAAACCTTTGTCGCTGCGGGGTCTATCCTCGGCTGGTAAAAGCCGTGCAACTGGCCGGACGAGTGGTGCAGCGGCGCGAAAGCATCAGCGCAGCGCCTGCGCCGGGCATTGATGCCGCCGATGCAGCAGAGCGTGTGCCGGCATTGAGGGTACAGGCGGGCCCTGAAAATGGTTCTTCAGAGCCCGACAGCTAGTTGTGATCAGAACCGGCCAGTAACCGAGAACCGCGCATTAATCGGCGCGCCAACGGTTACCTGATGCGTTGAATGGCTGTTGGGGAAATAGTTTGTGTCGGTGAGATTTTCGACATTTACCTGCAGGCGGAAATTCTCTGTCAGTTCATAATATGCCGATGCGTCAATCCGGGTGTAGGACGGTAATGCTGCAGTGTTCCCATTGTTGATGAAGCTCTCATCCTGATAAGTCAGGCCAACACCAACGCCAAAGCGGTCGGTGACTTCAATCTGGTTCCAGATTGAGAACATGTTTTCCGGCAATTCGCGTGGGCGCAGGCCCGTGTCGCCACTCTGGTCAACTTGCTCGCCATCGAGATAGCTGTAGCCCGCTGAAAGGGTCCAACCGGGCATAACTTCGCCTTGCAGTTGAAGTTCGAAACCTTGGATGTCCGAATCCACAATCACAAATGCTCCAGCATCGTTATCGTCAACCTGCGGAGAGCTTTGCTCAATCTCAAAGATCGCGGCTGTCAGGCTGAGCGTTTCGGCGAAGTCCCACTTCACACCGGCTTCGAGATTGGTGAACTCATCAGGTTCAAGCGCATCATTGTCGCCGTTGATATTGGCGAACTGTTCGCCTGAACGCGGCAAGAAGCTTTCGGAATAGCTGATATAGAATGAGATATTTTCAATCGGCTTGAAAATTAGGCCACCGCGAGGGGAGAACTCCTCGTCCTTGCGCGAGCGTAGATCGGCTGCTGGAACATTTAGTACTTCGATGTCGAAACTGTCAAAACGCCCGCCGATCACAACATTGAGCCAATCAGTCAGAGCGATTTCATCCTGAATGTAGATCGAGAAAACGTCGATCTCTACCTGAGTGAAATCGTTCAGGTCGCTGAATGAAGTGGTGGTAGCTAGGCCAGCCGCATTCACGCCGACATTGCCATTGAGTGCAATAGGCCGCGTTGCGAGAAACGTCTCACGGTCATTTTGAGATGTGTCGAAGAGTGAATTGAACCGGTCTTGGTCGGAGTTGGTGCTGATATATTCGCCGCCGAACAGGACCGTGTGATTGACGTTGCCCGTTTCAAAATCGCCAACAAAGTTGGCTGACAGGATCAAATTCTCACGCTGTGTCGTGTCGATATAACCATCGAGTTCGACGATGTTTGTCGCCGGATCATATGCGGTCGCGAAGAAGTTTGAATAGGTTTTGTCATAGTCGCCGTAAAATGCGCTGAAGACACCTTTGAAATGTTCCGAGAAATTGTGTTGGAGATTGGCGCGCAGCAGATGCGCCTCTAGACTGGTAAAGTTCTCTTGTTCATCACCAAATATGACCTCATCCAAAGTTTCTACCGGACGGCCGTTTGTGCCGGTGACGATACCGCGATCAACGAAACGCTCATGGTCGGCATATTCATAGGACAGGTCTAGAATTGTGTTTTCACCCAACGCAAATCGCGCAGTAGGGTTAAATCCTATCCGGTCACCATCATAGAAATCGCGGTGGTTGTTCAGGCTTTCATACGAAGCGTTAAGCCGCAGTGCGACAGTGTCGCTGGCGGAAAAATTGAAGTCACCTTGGATGCTGGCTTCGCCGAATGTGTCGACTGCGATTTGGCCCCCACCAAACGTCTCATCCAATGTGCCTTTTTTGGTAACACGGTTAAGAATGCCGCCGGTGCCGCCGCGACCGAATAGCAGCGCATTTGGGCCGCGCAGGATTTCGACCTGCGCTAGATTGTAGAGGCCGCGATAATATTGCACGTCATCGCGTGCGCCATCGATAAAGAAATCTGCGGTTGACCGGACGCCGCGGAATACGATGGCGTCGCGGTGGCCTTCGCCTTGTGAGGTGTTCACACCCGGCGTGTAATCCACGATTTGCCCAATGCTGGTATAACCCCGTTCGAGGATATCTTCATCGGTGGTGATGGTAAGACTTTGCGGAATGTCGATGATTGGTGTCGGGGTCTTTACTGAATTGATCTGACTTGACTGAAGCACCTCTCCAGTAACCAGAATGTCCTCTCCCTGCGTTTCCATAAACGGTCCGGAATCAGATAAGATCTGACCGCGCTGCGGTGCATTGGTTTCGGCTGCTGCGGGGAATGCAATGACTGCACAAGAGAGCAGCAGACCAGCGCGAGAGAGGGTGTGAATCATTAGGTTCCTTCCGTTGATTTCCAATCGCTATTGCAACCTAGTCGCAAGTACAATCTCTTATTTGAGAATAATTCGCAAAAAGGAGGGCTGTGGTCAAAATGCCTCAGTTCGGTTAGCAGTGCGCGAGAATTTAAGACGGCAAGCATGCTGTGAAGAGCGGCTAGCGAAAGAGGGATGGCAAGAATGAGAGCGACGATCTGGCACAATCCAAAATGCGGCACATCGCGCAAGACATTGGCGATCCTGCAAGATCGTTCAGAGGTAGAATTGACGGTTGTCGAATATTTGAAAAATCCGCCAACGGCAGAAAAGCTTTTGCAGCTTTACGGTGATGCTGGGATCACACCTGCCGAAGGATTGCGACTGCGAGGCACCAATGCCGAAGAGCGTGGTCTGCCAGATGCGGATGGGGACACAGTCGTTGCGGCAATGGTTGCGGACCCAATTTTGATCAACCGCCCGCTGGTTGAGACTGAAAAGGGTGTTGCGATTTGCCGCCCGCAGGATGAGGTGCTCAAACTGCTGTAACTGGGCTCTTTGCGGGTGCCGTTATCGGGACTGGCCAGTTAACAATGCGTCGCTGGTTAGCCCGCGCCAACCGAGCACGAATACCGCCGAACACAGCGCGATGATCAGGCCAAAGCCAAGCCAGTCGCTCAAATTGTATAGAAACACGCCAAGGGCGGGGGCATAGATGAAGCTTGCCCCTGCGACGCTCGCGACAACGCCTGACGCCTGACCCTGCTCTGCGCGGGTGACCGCAAGCGAAGTGCCCGCTGTGGTGCCGGGTCTGAACAGACCAAAGCCCAGCGAAGCGATCGCGTAACCGAGTGCGATCATATGCAGGTCACCCGCTGCTCCAAGCAGCGTTGTGCCAATAGCCGCCACAAGAATGCCTGACAATGTCGCAGCACGGGGTCCGAGATTGAAGCGCGGAATCAGGCCCCATTGTGCAAACAATGTGGCAATCGCACCAGCCATAAGAACAAGGCCTACCGGTCCTGCGCCTTCAGCTGGAGTGTCGCGCAGGCCCAGACGGTCGAGTACTAGAAAGCCAGAAATGCCGAGCACCATTGCTTGAGCATGCCCGCCGACCAGCCCCGCAATCACCCATGGCCGCAGGCGTGGCTCGAACCATTTCAGGCGCGCGGGCTCTCCTTGGTCCGTTTCTTCGTCATTACCGTCACCATGTTCCTGGATCGTAGGCGCGCCGGGGCCGCTGGAATAAGCGGTTGTTCGTCCGCGCGCCGCAAATTGCGGTTCATCATTGGGTAGCCTCCAACGCAGCAGGATGAGTGCGGCCAGCCCGATTGCAGCAAAGCAAATGAAAGGGCCGGTCAGCCCTAAGCCGATAAAGGGCAGTACCATCAAGGGTGCGAGCGCGGGGCCAATTACTGTGCCAAGCCCAAAGCTGGAAGCGATAAGCGACAGGGCCTTTGTGCGTTCAACACGCGGTGTGCGCGATGCAACATAGGCCTGAACTGCGGGCGGCGCAGCGCTGCCAAATCCTCCGTAAAGGCTGCGCGCGGCGGCAAAGGCGATCAATGCCCAAAAGGCTGTCATCCAGCCAGATAATCCGGCCCATAGTGCCAGGCCGCACAATGCCATGGATGTAACAAAGCCAACCAACCCCAGCGCCATCATCGCTTTGCGCCCGCGCCGGTCGGACCGCCGGGCCCAAATCGGAGCGCACACAACCCACAATAACGCCGACCAACTATAGGCGAGGCTGATCCACACATCATTGACCTGCAATGCAGTACCAATTGATGGCATCACCGATTGCATCGCAGTGTTACCTGCCGCTGTTACCAACATCACGACAAACAGCAGCGCCATGCGCCCGCTGGAAATCGAGTTAGATTTCGCAGGTAATGTCACTTGAGATGAACTCGTCTGAGGATCGGCGTCGGCCATGGGGAATGCAGCTAGGGCAGTCGCGCCTCGCTTTCAATCACGCCGTTGCGTGGGTTGGTGATCAACCTATTCGAATGTGTCTTCGATCACCGAAGTGCTTGGCCCTGCAAGCTGCGAATACATCGAGACCGAAATTGCGCATATGACCATACCGACGACCATGCCGATCGCTCCATTGGCGAGTCCTAGTATCGCCATAGCGATAACACCGCTGCCCATAAGCGCTGCAATCACACTGAAGACCCCGGTCAAAAGCAGAGCAATTACCATGTAGACCACTCCCAAGACGAACCAAAATAGCAGGATCGCCCATTGGTTTGGGCCGGTCAGTTTGAAGCTGCGCAAGACTGCTGTGATGGGGTTGAGCGTATCTTCAAGGATCAAAACCGGCAGGCTCAACGACATCCGAGTCATCAGCCACACGACGAAAATCAAGATGACGAAAATTGCGATGACTGTGAGTGCTGGCGCACCCAAGATTCCGGCAACCAATGCAACTGGCAGCGTGATAATAAAGGCACCGATCATATAGGCGATAACAAACAGGATCATAATAGCGAATGTGCTGGGCACAATTTTGATGCCCATCGTCAAAGCTTGCCCGACAGTTGGCCGGTTGTCGCCGATCAGGGCGATCATCGCGCCGTAACCCGTGAATTGAAAAATCATCGCAATCGCGACAAGGCCGATCAACGGTCCAATCATGTCTAACATTTGCTGCGCTAAGACCTCCTGATCCACTGTCGGGTCGATGAAGTTCTGAAAATCAGGGACTAGCAAATATGCAGCCAAGGAAGGCAACAATAGGAAGATCGCGGCGATCACGGCCAAAAGCTGAAAGTTCTCACGCACCAATTCGATTGCGTCCGACCAAACCGTGTTCATATTGAATTTCATGTCACCCCTAGTCGCGTTGTATTCACGCATTCACCCTTGATCTGTCGTATCAATGCCTCCACCCAAGGATGATGGCAAGCACTGCTCCTGAATTGCCCCCGTTGACGAGTGGGGAGAGTGTCGATTGGTGGCATGAAAGCGAAGCTGTGCCCTACCGCGACGCGCTGACTGCGATGGACGAACGCAACCGGCTGGTCGCCGCTGGCAAGGAGCGAGAGCTTGCATGGTTGTTAGAACATCCGCCGGTTTATACTGCAGGTACAAGCGCGGATGTCAGCGAGTTGGTCGATCCGCGATTTGAAGTGATCGAGGCGGGACGCGGCGGACGTTACACTTATCACGGGCCGGGTCAACGCGTGGGTTATCTGGTGTTGGACTTGGACAAACGCGGCAAGGATGTGCGTTGTTTCGTCCATGCGATTGAGGGATGGGTGATCGACACACTTGCCGATTTTGACGTTGAAGCATGGCGGGCAGAGGGCCGGGTTGGCATCTGGACACGTGATATTGACGGACGCGAGGCAAAGATTGGAGCCATCGGCGTAAGGGTACGGCGTTGGGTGACGATGCACGGGTTTTCCGTCAATCTGGACCCGGACCTATCGCATTTTGGCGGAATTGTACCATGCGGTATTGAAGAATTCGGCGTCACCAGCCTCGCGCGGCTTGGTAAGAATGTTAGCACTGAACAATGGGATGAAAAGCTGTTTGCGCGCGCTGAGCAATTTTTCGGCACTTTAGAGACAGCTCGGCAAAAGGCTTGCAAAACATGAAGACCAGACTGAATTCCGCGATGCTCATACCGCTTATATTCCTCGCCGGTTGTGAAGAAGAGTCTGCGCCTGAGCCTGAAAGCGCTGCGACTGGCGGCAAAGTCGCTGGTGAGGTGTTAGGTGGCACGATTACCGATGACATGCTGCCGCTGGAGGAATTGACTTCGACTTCGCCACCGGCAGAGCCCACTGTAACCACTATCACGCAGACGCGCAGCAGAGATGGCGACGAGACGACGGTCGAAACCACTGTTGAATCCACAACTGGCGAGGATGGTCCGCCACCCCCGCCACCCCCGGCACCGCCGGAGCAACCGACGGTGCCTGAAGAGTAACCTTAGGCTGCGCTGGCAGCTTTTTCTTCTTCGAGCGTTGGATAATCGGTGTAGCCTTGCGGAATTGGGAAATACCAGCTTTTCGGTACATCCTTGTTCGGGTTGAAATCGGCACCAACGGCGACGCGTTTTTCCAGATCGGGGTTGGAGATGTAGGGTCGGCCAAAGCTGACCGCGTCGCACTTGCCGTTCGACACATCATCGTCCGCTTCCCGCGCTGTGTAGTCTGAATTGAGGATCAGCGGGCCTGAATAGATGTTGCGGATCATCGGGCTTTGCTTGGGCACGTCGGTCTGGCCGAAAGTGCCATCGGGGCCAGGTTCGCGCAGTTCCAGGAAGGCGAGGCCAAGTTCTTCGATCACCTTGGTCGCCGCGCCAAATGTCGCTTCTGGATTGCTGTCATCGGTCCCTTGGGAATCCCCATTGGGCGATAGGCGAATGCCAACCCGGTCCGCGCCCCACACATCGATGATCGCCTCCAAAACTTCGCGCATGAAACGAGTGCGGTTTTCAGGTGATCCGCCATATTCATCGGTGCGAAGGTTGGTCTTGTCGCGCAGGAATTGGTCGACCAGATAGCCGTTTGCTCCGTGCAATTGCACGCCGTCAAAACCGGCTTTTTTCGCGTTTTCTGCGGCGCGGCGATAATCGGCGATGGTGCGGTCGATGTCTTCTTTGGTCATCTCGCGTGCGGTGGCATATTCGCTCTTGCCCTCGGGCGTGTGCGCTTCGCCCGGCGCTTTCGTGGCGCTGGCGGAGACAGGGGGTTTGCCGCCGAGGAAGTAAGGGTGAACGATCCGGCCCATATGCCACAATTGCATCACGATCAGGCCGCCTGCATCATGCACGCCTTTGACAATCGGCTTCCACGCTTCGGTTTGTTCATCGCTCCAGATACCCGGCGCGGATGGCCAGCCAAGCCCTTCGACGCTGATGCCGGTTGCTTCGGTCAGGATCATCCCTGCGCCCGCGCGTTGCTGGTAATAGGTGCCCATCAATTCGTTTGGCGTGAACATCGGATCGGCCGCGCGCCCGCGCGTCAGCGGAGCCATAAAGATGCGGTTCTTCGCCTCTAGCGCGCCCATCTTTAGCGGTTGGAACAGAACGTCATGCATGGGCGGAAATCCTCTTTTCAGTTTCAATTGGCTATTCACTTGGAGACGAAGGGGCTAGGGCGCAAGTATGGAATTTGAGGGGTCATCAAAAGCAAAACTTGGGCGGCGCTATGCCTTCGTTTTAGCGCTGGCATTGCTGGGTGGGAATTTCGCCTTGGCATTGGGGCCGTGGCTTGTCCGGTTGACTGATACTGGGCCGGTGAGCGCGGCGTTTTGGCGGTTGTTTTTGGCACTGCCGTTTCTGGTGGTGTTCGCACGCATCGCAGGCCAGCGATTGGGCGGCATGCCAAAACGGACATTGGTGTTGGTCGCGATTGGTGCGCTGGCCTTTGCGGGCGATTTGGCGAGCTGGCATATCGGGATCGGCATGACACGGCTGGGCAATGCGACTTTGTTCGGCAATGCCGGGTCGATTATCCTGCTGTTTTGGGGCTTTGTCATTGCGCGGATGTTGCCCCGCGGGCTGGAATGGTTGGCGATTGTGTTCGCCGTGTCAGGGGCGGCGATATTGCTGGGGCGCAGTTTAGAGATTTCGACCGAGACGTTTGCTGGCGATTTGTTCTGCATCACGGCGGGGCTGCTTTACGCGGTTTATTTGCTGACGTTGCAGGGAGAAAGGTCGCGATTTGGGGGGTGGAGCCTGCTGGTGTGGGTGAGCGTGTTTGCGTGCCCAGCATTGCTGGCGCTTGCGCTGTTCTTGGGGGAACCGATTTGGCCAAGTGATTGGACGCCGGTGGTCGCGTTGTTCATCACCAGCCAACTGATCGGGCAGGGGCTGCTGGTCTATTCACTGGGCCATTTCCCGCCGCTGATTATCGGCCTAGCGCTGCTAACGCAGCCCGCGATTGCGGCGGTGATTGGCTATGCGGCTTTTGGCGAAGTGCTTACGGGGTTCGATGTGGTTGGGATGGTGCTGCTCGGGAGCGCGCTGGTGGCGGTGCGTGCGACGCAGCGGTTTCAGGCTCGCTCAAAGACGACGAAGACTCCATTAGACACTTCTTCGAACGCGAATGTGTAATCCTTGCCATTCTGCATTCCCGAATACACCCCGAATTCGCGAGGGTATCCGCACATCGGGTCTCTCAAGACAACGATCCCGGATTTGTCCTTGCAGACTTTCCAATAGTTGCAGGGCCACTTTGGAGAAGCCTCGCCATGGTCGAGCGTTCCCGAAAATCGCCACCCTTTTAAGCGATTGAGCACCGACGCCTTGAGCGACATCAATCCGCCCTAAACGGCACCTTGCCCAAATCCCCCAGCCCAACGGTCCCGCTGGCCATGCCCAGCATCCGGTCGAGGCTCTCTTTTGCCTTCAATCGCATGCCTTCTTCGATCTCAATCTTCGGTTCCAGATCGCGCAGGGCGGTGTACATTTTCTCCATCGTGTTGAGCGCCATGTAGGGGCAGATATTGCATGAGCAATTTCCGTCCGCGCCCGGAGCGCCGATGAAGGTTTTTTCCGGCAGCGCCTTTTCCATCTGGTGCATGATGTGCGGTTCTGTCGCGACGATCAGAATGTCGCCTTCGAACGCCTGCGCGAATTTAAGAATGCCGCTGGTCGAACCAACATAATCCGCGTGATCGATAATCGTCGGCGGGCATTCCGGGTGCGCGGCAATCGGAGCGTCGGGGTGTTGTTCTTTTAACTTCAGCAGCTCGGTCTCGCTAAACGCTTCGTGCACAATGCAGACACCTGGCCAAAGCAGCATTTCGCGGTCAAATTTGCGCGACAACCACCCGCCTAGATGGCGGTCGGGGCCAAAGATGATCTTCTGATCCCGCGGGATTTGCTCAAGGATCGTCTCTGCGCTGGAGGAGGTGACGATGATGTCGGACAGCGCCTTCACCTCAGTCGAGCAATTGATATAGGTCAGCGCGATGTAATCGGGGTGCGCCTCACGGAAGGCTTTGAACTTCTCCGGCGGGCAGCTGTCTTCAAGACTGCACCCGGCATCCATATCGGGCAGGATCACAGTCTTGTCTGGTGAGAGGATTTTGGCGGTATCCGCCATGAACTTCACCCCGCAAAACAGGATGACGTCAGCATCCGTTTCTGCTGCCTTGCGCGACAGCTCCAAACTGTCGCCAACAAAATCGGCAATATCCTGAATATCCGGCGTCTGGTAATAATGCGCGAGGATCACCGCATTGCGCTCTTTACGCAGCCGGTTGATCTCGGCGAGCAAGTCTGTGCCCGATGGGTTTTTGGTTTCGATGCTCATTGCCGTATCCTGCGCTAATTACTTTCGCCGGATATAGAGCGGGATACAGCGATTTGCGAGCGCTTTACGCGCGGATTGTGTTAGCTTGTCCATAGGGGGGAAAGACCAATGTACCGACTCAGTCTGACAGAGGCATATTGTCCGGCGCAAACCGACACCGAATATCGCGAGCGCACTATCGAACAGATGCTGCGAGAACAGGTGGCAGTACGTCCGGAAGCAAAGGCTTTGCGTGAATTGCTGGCCGATGGCGAGATTGGGCGCGAATGGACCTATGCAGAGCTGCTTGTTGATGCCGAGCGCTGCGGGCGGGCGCTGGCTGCGCGTCATCCGGCGGGTACGCGGATTGCTATCATGGGTGGTAATTGCCCGGAATGGGTGCTGGTCCAATTGGGGGCGGCGATGGCGGGCCTAGTGTTGGTGACAGTAAATCCTGCATTCTTGGCGCGAGAGGTGCGTTATGTGCTCGAACAATCGGGCGCGGGCGCTGTCTACTATCAACCCAATGTGCGCGGCAGTCCGTTGAGGCCTGTGGTGGATGAAGCAGCCGTGGGCACCCACGCATCTGATTTCCTCATCAATATCGAAGACCATGCAGAGCTGTTTTCTGGCGAGGGGGACGGCGAGCTGCGCGCGACCAAGCCGCGTGACATCTGCATGATTCAGTACACCTCTGGGACCACCGGCTTTCCCAAAGGTGTGCTGCTACATCAACACGGCATCGTTCAGAGCAATTATGATGTGTTTGCGCGGTGGGACTTATCAGCGGGGGAGGCAGTGCTGTGCCCCTTCCCATTGTTCCACACATCGGGCAGCGCGGTCTGCGTATTGGGGGTGCTGACACACGGGGCGGCCCTGCTGCTGGTATCGGTGTTTGATCCTGTTGCTGTTGCCAAGGCGATAGAGCGAGAGCGACCGGAAATTCTGGGCGGTGTTCCAACCATGATCTTTGCCGTGATCGAAGCGGCCAAGGCAACCGGCACCGATGTTTCCAGCGTGAAAACAGTTGTTAGCGGCGGAGCGATGGTTCCGCCGGAACTTAACCGGGCAGCGCAGGAGGTCTTCGGTGTGCCGATACTGATCGTGTACGGCCAGACAGAGACATCACCCGCAATCACTGCTGCTTGGCCCACCGATACTGGCGCTGATCTGACAGAGACCATCGGCCAGCCGTGTTCGCATATGGAAATCTCAATCCGATCACCCGGCGACAATAGCGTCTGCGCGATTGATGAGCAGGGTGAGATCTGCATGCGCGGATACAATATGATGGTCGGTTATAACAACAATCCGGCGGCCACTGCTGAGACGATTGATAAGGATGGCTGGCTGCATACGGGCGACCTCGGTTCGATGTGCTCACGCGGGTATGTCAAGATCACAGGGCGGGTGAAAGAGATGATCATCCGCGGCGGGGAGAACCTGTTCCCCGCTGAGATTGAGGCCGCCATGCTAGAACATCCCGCCATCGCGGAGGTGGCGGTCGCTGGCGTGCCCGATGAAAAATGGGGTGAGATCGTCGCCTGCTTTATGCGCGCTGCGGACGGTGCTCCAACGGTGGACGGTGACGAGTTGAAGGCGTTTGTCCGTCGGCGCCTGTCGCCGCAAAAGACGCCGGCACATTGGGTGTGGCTGAAGGAACTTCCGCTTACCGGATCGGGCAAAATTCAGAAGTTCGCGCTGGCAGAGGCGTTTGCGAAGGGTGAGTTTAAGAGATCAGGCAATTGAACGGATGCGGCTGGCTGCAAATCCCGCAATGACAACCAAGATTACGGAAACCTGAAACAAAGGAATGAGCGCAGATTGTGCGAGCGTGCTTGTGCTGAGCACCAAGGCTAAGGTCGGTGCGATAATACTAGGCAGTGTGTTTGTGAGATTCATGATCCCCAGTGTCCTTGCTCGGTTGTTGGATCTGGCTAGCAATTGCGTGACGATTGCGATGTCGATCGTAAGGAACACGGTAAGCCCAGCTGTGAATACAATATAGGCGGCTAGCACCACGTTCCAAACTGGCCAAAGGACCATGCTCGCCAATGCGATTCCGACGGTGATTGATGCCCCCGTCAGAAAGGCTTTGCGGGCTCGTAATTGATCTGAGAAATGACCGATAAGCAACGTTGTAAAAATTGCAGTTGGTGCGGCAGCAAAGGCCATAAAACCCAAGCCTTGTTCGGCGGAGCTGTCGGGAAATTGGCCGGAATAATGCACAACATCTTGCAGGTAATAGATCAGATAACTGAACATCACAGCTCCGGATACTTGGATGCACAGCCGGGCTATCCAAGCCCATATTAGGTCGTGGCTTGGTAGGTCCTCACTGTTCGAGGTGGTCGTATCATCGAGTAATTCTTGCGCAAGATTTGGCTGCGATTTTGCCAGAATGAGAACAGGCGCAATCAGAATGATCACCGCAATGGTGATTGCAACAAGGCGCTGTTCATTTGAATCGAAATATGGCTGAGTCAGAATGGCGACTGTAAATGTGCCAATTGGCAGCGCCATATTCACAAGAGCAGCTGTGCGTCCTTTCGCCTCGAAAGGGACCTTGTCAGCAATTAGAGCTCCGAGCGGCGAGAACAGGACATTCATGCTAAGTTGGAATAATACAACGGCGCAAATGAGGGTCGCCCACGAACTTGCATAGGCTATTGCTGCATACGAAACGAGTATTGCGCAGAGGCCAGCGGTGATTTGCGGAATGCGGCTATTGCGCTGCGCAAACAGTTTGTCACTGATCCATCCGGCTGCGATATTGGCAAGGCTCGCAGTGACAGCACCAGCCAACAGAACGAAACTCAGCAATGCAAGTTTCTCATCCTGAGCAATCTCTTGAGCCTTAAGCGGCAGAATCAGAACCAATAGTGGAATAAATGCGATGGTTGCCCCTGCGTAGGCAGCGGCATAAGCAGTGACAAAGCGACCCAAGTTTGCAGGGGCGAGGCTCGCTTTCATTCCGGAGCTGGTCCAGTCGTCCTACGAATGATGAACTCAAAGGGAAGGGTGATTTCAGCGCCTTCGTTAACGTCGATTTTCTGATCGATTAATTCACTCGCCGCGCGCCGTGCCATAGCTGCAATAGGTTGGCGTATCGCAGTTAGTGGTGGAACGCTGAAACGTACGCCTGGCGTGTCATCGAAGCTAATCACCGACAAATCATCAGGAACGCTAATGCCGAATTTGTCCGCTTGATGCAGGACAGCAAAGGCCATTTCATCATTGCTGGCGATAATGGCTGTGGGTCTGTCAGAGGACGAAAAGAGCGTCTCAGCCGCGCGCGCGCCCGATTCAAAGCTAAAATCACCAGGCTGCTCCCAGTCGGATTGGATTGGTGCCCGAGCTTTTGCCATCGCATTGCGGTATCCCTCTAGCCGAGAGGTGGAAGCGAGATAGTCCGAACTGCCTGAGATGAATGCAATTTTGCGGTGCTTCAGATCGAGCAGGCATTGGGTGGCTGTTTGAGCTGCCGCCATGTCATCCATCAAGATATTGATGCCGTCTTTCTTGTTAGAGGAACCGATCCGCGCGAAAGGTGTACCATTGGCGACAAGCAAGTCGGCCAAATCCTGATTTTCGCTGTGCGGCGGAGTTAAGATGACGCCGTCCGGGCGGAGTGACGAAAGGGCGCCTGCCAATTGCTTTCCGGCAGCGGGATTCTCAGTGTCGACCAGATCAAAGATCAGACGGAATCCGTTCTTCTCGCATTCCATCATACCGCCAAACAGCATTTGGTCGACCCAGTCATTGCCTCGGCCGACGCCCCAGTTATCCAGCGTGCGTGCCCGGTCATTGATAGCGAGTATGAGGTATGAGCGGTTGCCCCCCATCCTGCGTGCGGCGATGTTGGGGACATAGCCAAGTTGATCGATCGCAGCCTGAACCTTCGCTCTTAGCGCGGGCTTCACGTTTGGCGATTTATTGATGACGCGCGAAACGGTCTGATGTGAGACGCCAGCGACAGCTGCGACGTCCCGTATTGTTGGCGATTTTGCACGCGATTCGCTCGCCAATTTTTCCCCCCCCCACACCATTATCGGACTGTTTTAGTCCCTTAAGCCTTCGCTCAATCTAGCAAAACTGCCACACAACACCAGTGATTTGTGATCGGTCACATTTTCATTCTATGAACTTCTCATACGCAGTTCGTGAAAAGCGAATGCGAGGGGAGAGGCAACATGATTCTACATCGTACAATTCTATTGGCGGGTGTCGCTGGCGCGGCACTTGCGCAGCCAGCTTTCGCTCAAGAGCAAGCAGCACAAGGGGAGGTTGGGGCCGAAGCTGGCACAGCCACCGAGGCCGAAGATTCTGCTCCCGACAACTCGATCATCGTTACTGCGGATCGCCGCGAGCAAACACTCCAAGATTTCGCAGGTACGGCCTTTGTGGTTTCAGGCGAAGACCTGCGCCAAATTGGCGTCCAGAATGTCACCGATCTGCAAGAGAGCATTCCGGGCCTCTCGATTGCAAACAATCAGGGCAATATCGAAGTCTTCATTCGCGGGATTGGTAGCAGCAACAACACCGAACTGGGTGATCCAGCGGCGGCATTCCACTTCGATGGGGTGAACATTCCGCGGCCGCGCGGTATTGGTTCTGCCTTTCATGATATTCAACGCGTTGAAGTGAATGTTGGGCCACAAGGCACGCTACGCGGTCGCAACGCCACTGCCGGTTCGATTAACGCAATCACCATCCGTCCTGGCCTCGGCCAATTTGATGGGTCGGTTGAAGCGGAATACGGAAATTTCGATCATTTCTCATTGCGCGGAACGCTTAACATCCCGCTTGGCGATACTGTCGCAGTGCGCTTCTCGGGTCTCTATCTTGAGCACGATTCCTATTATAACAATGTCGGGCCAGTGACTGGGATTGATGTTGCTGAGGCAGAAGAAAACTACGCGCTTCGGGCACAGGTTTATTGGGAGCCAACGGACCGTCTTTCTGTTCTGCTCGCAGGCGAATATATTGATGAAGGTGGCACAGGTTACACTGGGTCGAATTTTGCATTGCCTTTGGGTGTTGCCGAAGACCTCTCTGAAATCGAAGGCCGTGAAGTTTCTTTGGATGAGATCGGAATCGACGATCCGCGGGACGTGATCGCACGCGGCATAACGCCTGTTTTGGACACCCAGCATTGGGGTATTCGCGCCCACATCCAATATGAAGGTGACGGATTTAGCCTCGAATATACCGGTAGTTACCGTGATATTGACTATGATTACGAGGCCACCACCCCGCTTACGCCAAGCTTTCCTGGTGTGATTGACCGACTTTCAGGTATTCCGCTCGATGGAACAGCGCCCGGTCTGGACCCTGCGATTGCACTTGAGGAATCGCTCGACAATTTCTCCCGATTTAGATCGATTACAGATTCGCGTTCGCACTTTCATGAGTTGCGCGTTTTTAACAACGATGGCCCACTGATCTGGAGTGTGGGAGCGCAGTACATTCGCGAAGATCAATTCGCATTCCTAGCATCGACTGGCGACCGCAGCCCGTTCTTCCAAGGGATCGAATTTAACACCAACGTCGATACGAATTCGTATGGCGCCTATGCTGACGCCACCTATTCGGTCACTGAAAAATTCCGGGTCACTGGCGGCATTCGCTACACTGATGATAGCAAAGAGCGTTCCGGAATTGCGGCGCGCTACGGCATTGCTTTGGGTGACGACAATTTCAATTGCTGTCTGGGTGTGCGTGCCGGGACCGAAGGATTTGAATTTGCTGCTCGTGGCCGAACGATTTTCAATCCCGATACAGATGGCGATGGCGCCATTTCTGAAGCGGAAACTTTCGCTTTTCACCGCAATGGTATCGCCCAATTCGGCACCCGCGACAATCTTGGCGCGATTTTGGATGCAGGCCCGGTTCAGGGACACTTCTTTGATGTTCCAGAAGGTGTTCCATGTCTGGATACGAATTCGGGCGATGGGCTCACCTGTGATGGCTTTGCGGATACCACGCAATTCACCTTCTCGGTTCCATTCCAAGGGCAGATATTCCAGCAACAAGGCAGCTTTGACGACAGTTTCGTCGATTGGCGTCTGCGCGCCGAATACGACATCACGGATGATCATCTGCTCTACGCACTTGTCGCGAATGGCCATAAGTCTGTCGGCTTTAACGACAACATTGGTGACCTAGGCCCCGCGCCGACTTTCGATACAGAAAATGTGGTTCTGTATGAAATTGGCAGTAAAAACGAGTTCGATATCGGCGATGTTGGCATGCGTCTCAACGCTTCGCTTTTCTACAATGATTATAGTGATCAGGTGTTTACAGGCCTGTTGAGCGTTCAAACTGCGGTGGATTTCACCAACAGTTTCGGCGGGGATATTATCGCACCACCTGATGGCACCAACACCGATCTGGTTGTGTCATTCACATTCAACGCGGCCGATTCAGAAATCTACGGCGCGCAAGTGGATGGCGGGTTTGATCTTCCGTATAATTTGAAGATCGACTTCTCGGCACTGTGGCTCGAAGCGAACATTATCGATTCGGTCGCAATCCCTGACTTCCGTTTCCAACCTGATGTTGACGCAGTAAATTCAGGGCTTCGCGAGATTGACGGCTTCCGTCCTCCGCGCACCCCGCGGTGGCAGTTAAACGGCAAGATCTCCCAAGTGTTTGAACTGCCATCTGGGCAATTGGATTACGTCATTTCGATGGGTTATCGTTCGTCGCAATTCCACACTATCTTCAACAGTAATGAATTTGACGAAAATGGGTTGAACCCTGTGGAAGTAACAAATGGCCGGTTGTTGGACCGGATCGATGGTTACTTCACCATGGATCTTGGCGCGGGTTGGACCGTCGATGACGAAGGCAAATATCGCGTGGAATTCTATGCCAACAATGTGACCAATGCGGTCCATGAAGCTGCCATTCAGATCACCCAGTTTGATAACACGCGCTTCTTCACTCGCCCGCGCACTTATGGTGCTCGTATCCGCGCCAAATTTTAAGGGCAAAGGGCTGACGAAAAGGGATATCGGTGCGCGATTGAGGGATCGCTGCACCGATATCTCGACTGTCTGGATAGAGGGATCGAATAGACGTGGCGTATAAGCTGTTGCTGAGCATAATCGCTGGCCTTGCCCCGGTTGGGCCGGTTGCCAACGGATCGGTGCAAGATGATGTCGACCAAGATGTCGCTGGCGTGCCAGTTGCGCTAAGTCAAACCGTGCAAACGAATGTTCCTGCGGGGTATGAACTGGTTTGGTCTGATGAGTTCGATCAGCCGGGTCTGCCGAATCCCGCAAAATGGAAATATGATACGTTCCGCAACGAACAGGGATGGTTCAACAACGAGAAGCAGTATTATTCTGCCAATCGCGAACAGAACGCCCGGATCGCCGGTGGTCACCTCGTGATCGAAGCTCACGAAGAGGAATTGGCTGCGGCGGAATATGCCGATTGGGGCGAGCAAGAATACACATCAGCGCGGTTAATCACTCAAGGATTGGGCGATTGGACCTATGGCTTCTTTGAAATCCGGGCGAAGCTTCCCTGCGGAGTCGGAACATGGCCAGCGATATGGATGCTGCCATCCGATCCCGACATAGAATGGCCGCATGGCGGCGAGATCGACATTATGGAGCATGTCGGATTTGAGCCGGGTGTTATCCATCACAGCATCCATACAACGGCATTCAACTTTTCGCGCGGCACGCAGCAAACGGCCGAGCATGAATTACCCGATGCGTGTGATGCCATGCACAAATACCAGCTGCTATGGACCGCTGACTTTATGCTTTTTGGCGTCGATGATCAGCCCAAGTTCCTGTTCCGTAAAGAGAGCAGTCGCCGGTCGCGCTGGCCGTTTGATCAACCACAACATTTGCTGCTCAATATTGCGGTCGGCGGAAGTTGGGTAGGCCAAAGAGGCATTGATGCGGATGCATTCCCCGTTCGAATGGAGGTGGACTATGTCCGCGTCTACCAACCCATCGCTGCTGCGGGTGCGACGGCAGGCCCGGCAAAAACAACCGAAGCTGGAGACGAACAATGATCCGGACGATCTTGGCATTGATCACAATTCTGCCTTTGGCATCATGTTCCTTAATGCTGGATCCCGCTGAGACACGGGCGTTGCAATTGCTGGAGCGGATGACATTAGAGGAAAAGGTGGGCCAGATCATCCAGGCCGATATCGCCTCGGTTACCCCTGAAGATGTGACGAAGTATAATCTCGGTTCAGTTCTCAATGGCGGAAATTCTGCGCCTGGTGGCGGAAAGACGGCTTTGCCAGAAGAGTGGATCGCGTTGGCTGATGAATATTGGAATGCATCGAATGATACGTCGGATGGTGGTGTCGGTATCCCGCTTTTGTGGGGCACTGATGCGGTCCACGGACACAACAACCTGCAATCCGCGACGATCTTCCCGCACAATATCGGACTCGGCGCTGCCAATGATGCGGAAATGATCGGTCGGATCGCTCAGGTCACCGCTCGTGAAATTCGCGCTACAGGTCTCGATTGGACTTTTGCCCCTACTTTGGCTGTTGCCCGTGATGACCGCTGGGGCCGCACTTACGAAAGTTATTCTGAAAACCCTGAAATTGTCGCAAGCTATTCCGCTGCGATGGTCATCGGGTTGCAGGGAGATCCAAAAGAAGACGGCTTTCTTTTGGGTAACAGCGTTATCGCAACGGCCAAACACTTCATTGGAGATGGCGGCACACAACTGGGCATTGATAAAGGCGACGCACAGGGCGAATTGACCGAATTGCTGGCCTTACACGGGGCAGGCTATGGACCTGCAATTGATGCTGATGTGCAAGTTGTCATGGCAAGTTTTTCGAGCATTAATGGCCGTAAAATGCACGGCTATCGCGAACTGCTTGATGATCATTTGCGCGATGAAATGGGATTTGACGGGTTTGTAATTGGTGACTGGAATGGTCATGCCGAAATACCAGGCTGCACAGCAACCGATTGCGTCGCTGCATTAGATGCCGGGCTCGACATGTATATGGCACCAGACAGCTGGCGCGGCCTTTATGATGCACTGTTAGCCAGCGCTCAGTCCGGTGAGCTTGATTTGAAACGGCTGGATGAAGCCGTGCTGCGCATCTTGAAAGTGAAGATCCGCGCGGGCCTGCTTGATGCGGTAAAACCTTCTGAACGCGCTACCAGCGCGCCGGAAGTTCTTGGCTCCGATAAACATCGTGCGATTGCACGCGAGGCGGTTCGCAAATCTTTGGTCCTGTTAAAGAACAATGGCTCCGTTTTGCCCCTGCAGCCAGGGCAGAATATCGTCGTCGCGGGAAGCGGTGCAGATAGCATTCAGCAGCAAACCGGCGGGTGGACTCTCAATTGGCAGGGGACTGGCAACGCAAATGACGAATTTCTTGCCGCCCAAAGTATTTTTGCGGGATTAAACGAAGCGGTCGAAGCGATTGGCGGCAGCGCCACATTGGTGACCGGTGCCGGTCCATCGGTTCAGGCCGATGTCGCAGTGGTGGTCTTTGGTGAGGAACCTTATGCCGAATATCGCGGTGACCGTTCTGACCTTGTCTATGAAACAACGGACGGCGCTGATCTGGCATTGCTTCAATCGTATAAAGCACGTGGTATCCCAGTTGTTGCTGTGTTCCTGTCCGGTCGACCCTTATGGATAAACCCCCATATCAATGCCTCAGATGCATTTGTCGCAGCATGGCTACCAGGCACTGAAGGGGGCGGAGTGGCTGACGTCTTGGTCGGTGATGCGCAAGGGAATGCCCGCCATCACTTTACCGGCAAGCTTTCTTTCACATGGCCAGCCAAAGGCGATGGGAGGCCGATCAATGGGACGGAAGCGCAAGACGTGCTGTTCGCATTGGGCTATGGTCTCGAATATGGCGTAGATGCGCCAGTCGATGAGCTTTCCGAGGATCCGGGAATCGATTTAACCAGCACATTTGACGGCACTGTATTTGCCCGAGGCGATGCAGTTTCTGGTTTCGGCGTGTTCTTAGGCGACAGCTCAAACGCGAACATTCCAATGACGACCCTTTCTGGGCAAAGCCTTTCAGGCAGCATCAGCGCCAAAGGCGTTGATTATTTGGCGCAAGAAGATGCGCGGCAAATCACTTGGGATGGCAATGGCCAAGGGCGGTACAGCCTGCGTGCCAATCGGACACTCGACATTAGCAGCTCTAGCCTATCAGGACCGCTAGATTTGGTGATCGAATGGAGTGTCGGAAACGCACCTTCTGGTTCTCTTGATCTGATCGCAGGATGCGGGGAGGGTTGTGCTGGCACGCTGAACATCTCTCGGTTTGCGCAACAGGCCGCTGACAGTGGATGGATTACAACACGTGTGCCGCTGGCTTGTTTTGAACAGGCCGGGTTGGACAAAACACGGATAAAAACGCCTTTTGCATTGCGCAGCAGCAGCGCGACGCAGATTTCAATTCACTCAATTGGTTTTGAAACAAGCGGCGCAGTTCAAATCGATTGCTCAGTATTCCAATAGCCAATTCTACTGGCATGGTAGGTAACGTAATCACCAAGGGTTTTAGGGGACGATAGAGTGACACTTGAGACGATCGATATCGTTATCGTTGCTGGCTATGCGCTAGCATTGCTCGGCATAGCTTTGGCGGTTAGCCGCGAACCCAAAGGACATCAAAAGGATACCGAGGACTACTTCCTCGCTGGGCGTGCATTGCCTTGGTGGGCAATTGGGGCCTCTCTGATCGCATCGAATATCTCGGCGGAACAGATTGTCGGCCAGTCAGGCCAAGGATTTGCGATTGGCATCGCGATTGCAGCCTATGAATGGCAGGCGGCTATCGTCCTGTTGATTGTCGCGAAATACTTCCTTCCAATCTTTCTGAAACGCAAAATCTACACGATGCCCCAGTTCCTTGATCAGAGGTATGGTCACGGTGTCAAAAACTTGATGAGCGTCTATTGGGTTGCTCTCTATACGGCCGTGAACTTGACCGGCGTCCTGTGGCTTGGTGGACTTACGATCAGCTCGCTAACAGGCTGGGAAGTTGTCTATTCGATGATGGCATTGGCCGGGTTTGCCTCGCTCTATTCGCTTTATGGCGGGCTAAAGGCCGTGGCGCTGACCGACATTATTCAGGTCGTGATCCTCGTTCTGGGCGGTCTTGCGATCACATGGTTTGCGCTCGACGCGCTACCCGCTGATGGAGCGGTGGCTGGGCTTGGCTATCTGATGGGCGAAATGCCCGGCCACTTTGAAATGATCCTGGACGAGGGTGATAATGGCTATGACCAATTGCCCGGTATCTGGACATTGCTCGGCGGCCTTTGGGTGCTGCATTTCAGCTATTGGGGTTTCAACCAATATATTATTCAGCGTGCGCTAGGGGCGGAGAGCCTGACGGAGGCGCAAAAGGGATTGGCTTTCGCTTCTTTCCTAAAGCTCCTGATCCCATTTATTGTCGTGATCCCGGGTATCGCGGCGGTAATTCTCGCGCAGCAAGGCATGCTCGACAATGCTGCGCTTATTGACCGTCCTGATGAGACTTATGGCGCATTGATGGGCTTTGCGCCTGCTGGATTGCGCGGGCTGGTTTTTGCAGCTTTGATCGCAGCTGTGGTTTCGTCGCTCGCGTCGATGATGAATTCGATCTCCACGATCTTTACGATGGATCTGTATCGCAGCGCCCGCCCTGATCGGTCAGAGAACCATTACGTGACTGTTGGCCGGGGCTCGGCCTTTGGGGCGATGATTATTGCCCTGTTTTTGGCTGAACCGTTTCAAGGCAGTTTCAAAAGTGCGTTCCAAACGGTTCAGGAATATACAGGCTTTATTGCTCCTGGTGTGGTCGTGGTCTTCCTACTCGGTTTCTTTGATAAGCGCAGTAATGCAGTCGGTGCGTTCACGGCTTTGCTGGGTTCCGTCGCGCTCAATTTCGCACTGAAGTTTGGTGCTCCAGACCTTGAGTTCATAATCCGTATTTGGATTGTGTTTGTGGTTTCTTTGGCCGCAGCGGCTGTGGTTTCTCGTGTCACAGAGGCGCCGGATGAGGAACGTATAGTGAAGTTGGGCGATATCGCCTTCATGACGAACACTTTGTTCAACACGTTGGCAGCGATCACTATCGCCATCTTGGTCGGACTCTATGTCATCCTGTGGTGAGGCGTGTGAACTTGTCGCTCTGACTTAGGCGGCACTCCATAGATCATTGTCCCGTGTGGCCAGCCCGCGTTTCTCAAGGTCGATTAGGTGGGCGGTAACGCTCATCTCGGCAGCACCAATCAGGCGCTCATCCAACCCTTTGTACATATCAGGGACGAATTCTGAAGCGCGTCTTGCGCGTTCTGTCATTAGTCGCATAATCTGGTTTTCGCGTTGCCGGCGGTGGCCGATCATTCCGCGTACCAATTGGTGCGGTTTCGTAATCGCTGCTCCATGGGCTGCATGATAGACTTTGTCTTCGCGGGCCATCAGCTTTTCCAGGCTCGCCATGTAATCACCCATATTCCCATCTGGCGGGATGACGACGCTGGTGGACCAACCCATGACATGATCGCCCGTGAACAGCGAACTGCTTTCCTCTAGCGCAAAACACAAATGGTTCGAAGTGTGCCCTGGCGTTGCAATGGCAGTTAGCGTCCAGCCAGTGCCGCGCATAGCTTCGCCATCTTCGAGCACGCGGGTCGGCTCATAGGTGGTGTCGAAGGCTTCATCTGCACGGGGAAGGTTGGTTTTCAAGACCAGCGGAGCGCAACCAACGATTGGCGCACCAGTGCGTTCACTAAGCGGAGCTGCGGCGGGGGAGTGATCGCGGTGCGTGTGTGTGCACATGATGGCCAGTACAGCGCGGTTGCCGATGGCTGCCTGAATCGCGTCAAGATGTGCAGACTCATTCGGCCCGGGATCGATCACTGCGCAATCCGGCCCGTCCTCCTGCCCGACGACATAAGTTTGTGTTCCGGTATAGGTATAGGGTGATGGATTGGGCGCGAGTATGCGTACCACCAGCGGTTCAACCTGATCGGAAAGGCCAGTGGGCCACGGTTTGGGGGGAATGCCTGCCATGGCTTTGTATGCGGGTTTTTTCGTTTCGCCTCAAGCGCCGGCGCTCGCATCCGCTCAGCTGGGCCTTCCCATTCATGCGACCCAAAGGTCGCATTGCTTTGGACAGCTAGTCAGCCTTGCGGTCGCGGCACGACCGATTAGGACAGTCAAAAATCACGGAGTTGAATCAATGTCCGACTACATTCTTGTCCTTGATGAAGGCACAACATCCACCCGCGCCATGCTGTTTGCGAGCGACGGAGTACTTGCCGCCAGCGCGCAATTGGAGTTGACGCAGCATTATCCGCAAAGCGGGTGGGTCGAGCATGATCCACAGGAGGTTTGGGACAAGACGCTGCAATGCGCGATGGACGTAATCCAAAAGGCGGGTGGGGCATCAATGATTGCCGGGATCGGCATCACGAATCAACGCGAGACCGTGGTGGCGTGGGACCGCGTGACGGGTGAGCCGCTAAGCCGGGCGATTGTCTGGCAAGATCGACGGACCGAGCCATTTTGTATGAAGCTGCGTGCCGCCGGACATGAAGGCGAAGTGCAACGCCGAACAGGCCTGCTGCTTGATCCGTATTTCTCAGGCACCAAGATGCGCTGGATGCTGGACAATGCGCCAGCGGTAAGGGCTGCTAGTGACGCGGGCACATTGGCATTTGGCACTATCGAAAGCTGGTTGGTCTTTAGACTGACCGGCGGAGCACGGCACATCACTGATGCCAGCAATGCCAGCCGTACGTTGCTCATGGAGCTTGCGGGAGAAGGCTTCGACGAAGGGCTATGCGAATTGTTCGGCGTTCCCCATGCCGCGCTTCCACAAGTCACCGATATGTCCGGCCTACTTGCCGTGACGGATGTGCAGATTCTTGGGTGCGAAATCCCGATCACGGGCCTTGCTGGCGATCAACAGGCGGCAACGATTGGGCAAGCGTGTTTGGCTCCGGGCGAGACCAAGGCGACGTATGGCACCGGCGCATTTGTGCTCACAAATCAGGGTGATAGCATTCCGCAATCGAGCAACCGCCTGCTCGGCACCGTACTTTGCCAAATTGACGGAAAGCGGATCTATGCGATCGAAGGATCGGTCTTTGTTGCTGGAAGCCTGATTCAATGGCTGCGCGATTCATTGGGCGTGGTTCACGATGCGCGTGAAACCGAAGCGCTTGCCCGATCTATCGAGACCAGCGGCGGCGTGACGATTGTGCCAGCCTTGTCAGGATTGGGCGCACCGCTTTGGCGGGCCGACGCGCGCGGCGTCATCACAGGCTTAAGCTTTGCGAGTGGGAAGGCGGAATTGGCACGTGCGGCATTGGAAGCGATGGCGCATCAGACTTACGATCTGGCCCAGGCTTTTGCCGCTGATGGCACTTCATGGGGGACCCTAAGGATTGACGGTGGAATGGCGGCGAATGACTGGATGGCACAGGATTTGGCCGATATGCTGGGAGTGGCCGTAGAGCGCCCCAGCTTTGTCGAAACAACGGCGCTGGGTGCGGCGATGCTGGCGGCGACGGGCGCCGGTCTCTATCCTGATCTTGCGAGCGCAGTCGAGGTTATGCGCGGCACATTGAAGAGGTTTGAGCCGGATATGAAAGATGACGTACGCCAAGAACGGCTGGAGCGTTGGCGCAAGGCGCTGAATGCGGCGTAGCGTTCGAGATTTACCGAAGGTCTCCAAGTCGCCGCTCAAGTCGGCTGTGTATCGCGCGCGCAGGCGATGCCATTTCGAATCCACTACGCCACGCCTCATCTAGCCTTGCAATCCGTTGGTGCAAGCGCTCTGTCTCTTCGATCAGAGCGCATGTTTCGGGTTCTAACGCATTTAGCGCTCTTGGGTCAGCTTCTCGGTCAGGCGGCAGAGTTCCGTTGCGGCGGACCTGCCCCTCGCTTAGCTCACCTGAAAAGTATGCACGCTGATTGAGAAGCCAAGCGAGGATATGCATCATGCGCGTCGTAGTCTTCAGCCCTTCGGTCGAAAGCGCCAACCTGACATTCGAATTTTCGCCAATTTCCGGCTCTCTTATGCCCAATGCAAATACGGCGCGCACATCGTCTGCGAGGATAAGCGCCTCGGTATACAGCGCCTCTATGATCGGGCGAGATAGATTTGTGGTACGGGCCATAGATTGGACGCGGTATGCTCCATTGGGCCGCGTTACCAGCGACCTATGGTTACTATCCTGACAAGATTCTTTTGGCGTCCCGTATCGGAACAGTACCGGGCAATTCTTAATGAGATATTGCGGTGCAACCGTGCGGCAAGGTGCCACGCCGATGCGCTGCGTTCATGCGATGATATCGGGCAATAGTGTATTTTCGATGACGAAAATTTGGTCTTTCAACCGCAACTTTCGTTTTTTCAACCGAGCGATCTGGAGCTGATCGGAGGACCCAGCATCGATCAACGCGGCAATCGCAGCATCGAAATCGCTGTGCTCAGAACGCAGCAGTTCTAGATGTTTTTGGAGCTCTTGCTCATTCATTATCGACAGACTCGCCTCAAAAACACACGGCTTCCGGTAGCCATGCGGCAAATTGCATTATCCTGCCACGCCCTTTTGCCCGATTTGCGTATATCTGTGTCGTACTACCTTACGGTGTGCGTCTAAGCACTGCATCTTTATGCGCATCGTTTGACCCCAGAAATACACAAACACATCGATTCCCGTTCGATCCCCCTTTGCAATTCAGTTTGAGTATGGTCAGATTACCTTCTGCAGCTCGGTCGCTTTGTGCCGAGTCGCTCCCCCCGGGGTTTGTCCCGCACATCTTGTGGGCTCCCGTCTATATAGGAGAACGCATATGGCATCTTCACCAGCCTCAGGCGCAGCATCATCTCACGTGAATGCTCTCCAATCCAAACACGCTGGGCTTGAAGCACAGCTGCGCGATGAACAGGCCCGCCCTGTCCCCAATGCGGCACTCGTCCAGCAAATTAAGAAACAAAAACTCAGGTTGAAAGAAGAGATCGCGCGCATTTAACGCTGATATTCCCGCATTCGATCAATCTGGATAAGGGGCTGAGCGTGTTGCGCCCGTTCAGCCTCAACCATTGCAGATTCGGGCTCTGGACCCTAGGCCAAGATCAGCCATGACCGCTGCAGCTTCCAACTCCGCCCGCCAGATCCTCACAAGCCTGCATGAGGTGATGGCTTCGCGCATGCACGCACAGGGCAAATTGGATCAAGTGGTCGATATTATCGGCGAATGCCTGACCTCCGAAGTCTGTTCGATTTATCTGCTCCGCGAAGGGATGCTAGAGCTATATGCCACACGCGGTCTAAATCAGAGTGCTGTGCATGTTACCCGAATGGACATTGGCGAAGGGCTGACCGGAGTTATCGCCGACGAAATAGAGATGCTCAATTTAGCTGAGGCTAAGGCGCATCCAGACTTTCAATACCGCCCCGAAACGGGTGAAGAGCAATTCCACTCCTTTGCCGGAGTGCCGATTGTTTACCGCGAACGTGCGGTGGGCGTATTGTGTGTCCAACATGTCGACCCACGCCGCTATGAAGAGGTTGAGATAGAGGCGCTTCAGACCACGGCCATGGTCTTGTCCGAATTGATCGCTAATGCCGAATTGGTCGATGAAGAAGAGGCTCTGGGCCTTTCTCCGAAACATTCTGGTCCTCAAACGATCTCTGGGCTGACCTTGGTTAAAGGTCTGGGCGCCGGCATCGCTGCGTTTCACCAACCCAGAGTGCAAATCACACAAGTGATGGCTGACGATATAGAGGCCGAACGCGAACGCGTTTACCGGGCATTTGACAAGATGCGCGAGCAGATTGACACAATGGCGGGTCAAGCGGAATTCGGTATTGGCGGAGAGCACGAAGAGGTGCTCCAAACCTATAAAATGTTCGCTTATGACGAAGGCTGGTCACGCCGTATCAACGAAGCGATTGACACTGGGCTGACCGCCGAGGCAGCGATTGAGCGTGTACAGCAGCACACTCGAATGCGGATGCGTGAGATCGACGATCCGCTGCTCGCCGATCGGATGCATGATCTTGAGGATCTCGCAAATCGCCTAATTCGGATTGTCGCTGGCCAGCTTGGAACGGCGGCGCAGCAGGGTCTGCGTAAAGACACGATCCTGATTGCGCGCAATCTTGGACCGGCAGAATTGCTCGAATATGACAAGCGGCGATTGAAGGGCGTCATTCTAGAAGAGGGTTCTCTCACCGCGCATGTTGTGATTGTCGCACGCGCTATGGGAGTGCCGGTTTTGGGCCGGGCAAAAAGCCTGCGCGGGATCATCCGTGATGGCGATGAAGTGGTATTGGATGCAACAGCTGCCAATGCCACTGTCCGTCCATCAAGCCAGGTGGCGGACGCATTTGCTCAGCGTTTTGCCAAATCGCGCGAAAAACAGGCTGCTTATGCTGAACTTCGCGATGTCGAACCCTTCACCCGTTGCGGCACCCGAATTCAGGTCATGATGAATGCCGGGCTGCGTGACGATATCAGCTCGCTCGCACTGAGCGGAGCTGACGGCGTTGGGTTATTTCGCACTGAATTCCAGTTTCTAGTTTCCGCCACCCTGCCACAGCGCGAACGTCAGTTGCGACTGTACCGCGATGTGCTCGACGCCGCAGGTGACAAGCCCGTCATTTTCCGCACGGTCGACATTGGAGGAGACAAAGCCGTGCCATACCTCTCTTCAGATATTGCGGCGAATGACGAAAATCCGGCAATGGGCTGGCGCGCTCTGCGATTGGCTTTGCACCGCGAAGGTTTGATGAAGGTTCAAGCACGTGCTCTTATCGAAGCCGCGGCAGGAAGATCGCTGTATGTGATGTTCCCAATGGTTTCAGAGCCATGGGAATTCGACGCGGCAAAAGCCGTGTTTGAGGACCAACTCGCATTCTTGCGGTCCAAAAAGAAGATGGTTCCCGAACAAATCCATTACGGCGCTATGCTTGAAGTGCCTGCGCTTGCGGAAGTGCTTGATCTGCTGCTGCCGAAACTGTCATTCCTATCGGTTGGCACAAATGATTTGACGCAGTTCCTGTTCGCCGCTGACCGCGGAAATCCGGAACTGGCTGAGCGGTATGATTGGTTGAGCACTGCAATTTTGCGTTTCCTCCGGCGTGTCGTAAACTCAACCAGCGGAAGCAATGTCGATCTTGGCGTGTGCGGGGAGATGGGTGGCCGCCGTTTGGAGGCGCTTGCTTTGCTTGCGATTGGTTTCCGGCGACTCTCGATCACCCCCGCAGCAGTCGGTCCGATCAAAGAGCTGGTACGAAAAATAGACCTAGACGAACTGAGCACTGCGATGATGCAGTGGCTGACCGACCCTCAGATAGATATAAGAACCGCACTGACCAGTTGGGCCGTTGAGCGCGATATCGAAACGGACTGACGCATGTTGCAAATTGTGTACTCTGGCTGACCTTGATCTGGGGCGGTTCAACGGCGAATACACGATTTTACAAAGCGAATCCTTGACAGCTGGTAAGCGAGGAAGCTTCAAAGGGTTAGTGATAATTCAAAAAACCACATTGAAGTGGATTGGGTCATAGACAGCGAATTGGAAGCCTCCGGCGAAGAAATGTCCGATCTGATGGTATCAGAAACGGCAAGCGCTGGTGATCGCTTGCGCGGCGCACGCGAGGTTAAGCGATTAGAGCTGTCACATATTGCGGCAGAAACCCGAATTCCTGTGCGCCATCTCGAAGCTATTGAACGCGGCGAATTCGAAGCGCTGCCCTCGCGCACTTACGCGATCGGCTTTGCAAAAACATATGCTCGGTCAGTTGGGCTTGATCAGGAGAGTATCGCTGGGGCGGTGCGCGAAGAACTGGCTGATCGTCACGCAGGCTATTCGGCCATGGCTGGTGGGATGGAACCTGGCGACCCGGCGAAACTTCCTTCCGCAGGACTTGCGTGGTTTGGTGGTTTTGCGGCGCTCGCGCTGGCTGTGGGCGTTATAGCGTTTGCCAGCACATATTTCGGCGCGGGTACGGGGCCAGCATCATTGATTGCGGGCGGCGAGGATTCAGGCAATGCCGCCGGAACTGAGGCTGCAACACCAGCCGAAAGTACTCTGACTGATGGGTCCGGAAACGCGGCTGCTATTACCAGTGGACAAGTGGTCTTTACTGCTCTTGAAGACCTGGCATGGGTCCGGTTTTACGAAGATGGCGGTGAGGTGCTCTTCGAAGCTGCGATGGCCAGCGGTGATCGATTTGAAGTGCCCACTGGCGCGGCCGATCCGCGCATCAACACCGGGCGACCAGATGCGTTCTCCATTACGATTGGCGGCCAATCAGTGCCCAAACTTGCAGAAGTACCGATCACGATGGGAGATACGCCGGTTTCAGCGACAGCCTTGCTGGCTCGTGTCGAAATCCCAGCGATCACTCCATCAGCCAATAACTGAGTCATCTGAAACTGCGCCTGAGTTGGGTACATCTCAATTTACGGTCGCATTCCCCCGATAAGTCTCCTTGCGGGCTCGACTTGAGCTCGGGCATTCGGCACAGATTCTGGACATATTCATACGCGCAACATTAAACCCAATGCGTCAATCCTGCGTGTAAACCACCTTAGCCAGAATTAGGGAGCCAGATCAGCCATGACCCCTTCGAAACCCATCGCAATCCTGCGCAAATCGACGCCGATCATCGGTGCATTTGTTTGTGCTGCCATTGTCGCGACCACCCCTATTCCAGCTATCGCACAGGACGATTCTGAAGCACGACTGCGCCGCGCAGAAGCAGAAATCCGCGCTTTGCAACGGGCTGTTTTCCCCGGAGGCGAAGGGCGCTTCTTCGAACCGCAGATTTCCACCGGTAGTACTGCAAATGGTGTGACATCGACCTCTGCGCCTTCGACCACGGCGGTAACCGATATCCTTGCGCGGCTGGACGCGCTTGAAACACAGTTACAGCGGCTGACTGCTCTGACAGAGGAAAACACCAATTCGTTAAGTGACCTCGACCTGCGAGTTGCCGCTCTTGAAACGGGCGACTCCAGCGGTGCGATAGTCGACGCAGGAACTGGCGATCGCGAAACGACAGTCAGCGATTCCGAATTTTCTGCAACGACTGACGCACAAGAAAGTGATTCTACTTCGACCCAAACGGCAACAGGTCCGACACCTGAAAGGATTGCCGCAGTCCAAGCAATTACGAAGCCACAAACGGAAGATGCTGGCGATGATGAATATTCTTATGGCTTCCGCCTTTGGAATGCAGGGTTTTTTCCGGAAGCGCGCCAACAGCTAGCGTCCTATGTTGAAAGCTATCCTAACCATTTCCGCCTAACCTATGGCCGAAATTTATTAGGCCGGGCATTTCTGGATGATGGAATGCCTGAGGAAGCCGCGCGCTGGTTCTTGCGCAATTATCAAGCTGATCGTACAGCGCGCCGCGCACCTGATAGTCTCCTATTCCTCGCTGAATCTATGATAGCGATGGAGGATACTCGCCGTGCTTGCATCGCGCTGGCCGAATTTGGTGACACTTATCCCGCGGTTGCCTCTGGACGTCTTGCAGATCGGTATGAAAGCAATCTTCGCCGGGTCACTTGCGAGTAGTCTGCCAGCGCGGCTTAGTAATTGGGTCAAAGGAAGGGCTCTCCGATTGATACGCCGATCGATATTGCCAACCTAGAGAATCTCGATCGAGCCATGGTTGCACGATTTCGAGAGGCCGTGGACCAATTGTGGACGCCAGATACCAGCCAAGGCAAAAGCAGCGGCCGGTTGGGGATTGCGGTATCAGGCGGGCCGGACAGCCTGGCACTACTGCTGTTGGCTCACGCTGCGATGCCAAACAACATTGCGGTGTTAAGTATCGATCATGGATTGCGCGCTGAAGCGGTGAGCGAAGTTGCGCTGGTCGAAGCGATTTGCACCGCAGTGGATGTGCCTTTCAAGTCCATGAATGTCCGAGTAGAGTCGGGCAACCTCCAGGCGAAAGCACGAGATGCCCGGTATACGGCATTGGCTGAATGGGCCAAATCAGAGCAAATCGGGGCAGTCGCCACTGCGCACCATGCCGATGATCAGGCCGAAACTTTGCTTATGCGGCTCTCCCGAGGCAGCGGACTAGCCGGGTTGGCTGGGGTACGCAGATCGACCTTTTTACCAGGCTCCAAAATTCCTCTAATCCGTCCGCTCTTATGGGCACGCAAGACTGCGCTGATGGCCTGCGTTGACAGGGCTGGGGTCATTCCCGTCCAGGATCCATCGAATGTTGATCCAACTTTTGACCGCGTTCGCGTAAGGCAACACCTTGCCGAGCATGATTGGTTGGATGCAGAGGCGCTGGCGGTCAGCGCTGAACATTTGGCCGAGGGTTGGCGTGCGCTGGAATGGTATGCTCAAACCGAATGGGATGAAATGGTAGAGGTCGAAAGAGGCGAGGCGGACCAGCCAATCTATCTCTATGCCCCCAAGGCGCCCCGTATCATTCAGATTGAGACCATATGCCGGATTATCGCCCTGCTCGGCGGGCAAATCAGCCGCAGCGCGGCAGGGCGAGCAGCTGACCGGCTATGGCGCGGCGAGAACGCTTCACTGGGAGGTGTGCTGGCAACCGCCAGCACCGGTTCAACGGCGAATTCTCGCGATGAGATGCGCGCATGGCGGTTCTGCCTAGAGCCTCCCCGTCAACAAAATGCTTGTCTTGATTAGCCCTAATTAGGGAGCGCATCAGGAAGTGATTTTATCACCTATGCCGATCAACTGGCCGCGTGTAATGACAACACGGTCACCGCGGCTAGCAATTGCGAATAGTTTCTCCGCAAAAGGATCTGGCACTCCAATGCAGCCGTGAGAAGCATAGCCATTTTGCACTGGCGAACCGTGAATTGCGATGCCATCCCAAGTCAGCCGCAGCGTCCAAGGCATTGGCGCATTGTTGTATTTTTCAGAAACGTTATCACGCTCTTTTGTCAGGATCGGAAATGTGCCGAGCGGGGTCGGATGTGACTGCGTGCCGAGCAACGCGACTGCTGTGCCGATTTCGTGACCATCACGAAACACACTGATTACGCGAGCTTCAAGGTCAACCGTAACGACCAATTGGCCATCCGCTGGCGCACGCGATTCATCCCAATACCACTCACCATAGCGGATCGTACCTTCGATCGGCAGAATGCTTTTGATAACAAATGGATCGTCGCTGACAGAGGTGAGTGCCGGAGCGGTAGGGGTAGGCTCTGGAACTTCTTGGACTAATGGGTTGGAAATTAAACGTGTTGCTGGTCCGCGCGGTGCTTCGTCCACGACTGGAACTTGCTCCGCAACACTGTCGAAGCCCGGTGCTGGCGGTAACTGCGGCAGATCGTCAATTGATTCATTCGCAAGATCATAGGGTTGTGGAAGGCTTGGGTCGAACACCAGCGAATCACCGCCTGTGGTTGGATCAATCGCTCGGATCGCGTCTGCGGCGTCCGTTGCAACTTCTTCCGCCGCGTCGGCAGCGTCCTCAGCGGATGTCTGCGCCACGACCAACGTGGCGCCACCGGAAAGCAATGCAAACCCGGCAATTGCGGCAAGTCGAAGGTTATTGATAGCCATCTTACGAAAATCCCAAACGTGAATCGCTCTGCATATTCACAGGTATTATGCCGATTTCTGGCTCAACTGCCAGTGACTAACAGGCGCGCGTCCCTTCGGGGGACGCTGTGGGGGGGCAATAGTTAATGTCCTTGGTTTGGAGGACGCGCTATTGATGCGCCATTATCCATGCGCACCGAACTGGTTGGCAATCGCTACTGACAGACGCAGCATCAGTGCATAGGCGTGTTCAATCGGGTCAATGTAGTCGCGTGTAATTTGCGCGTAGCCTTCGACCGACGCGTCAGGATAATCGGCAGGTGCGTTCATCGCAAAGTCGCTGGGCGAGGGGAAATGGGTCGGGAAAGCGCGGCGCATTTGGGCAAGCGCATCTTCGATCCGAAGGCTGAACACCATTTCCAGCACGTCTTCGCGGCTAACATCATTGGCTCGGCTGAAAACCGGCACAGACACTGCCTTTAAGAAAATATGCTGCATCAGCGCTAGACGCAGCGCTTGCGCTGCACCGATCATGCGGCGCGTGTTTTCGGTTGATGCATCGGGCTCCTCTGTTGGCAAATGATTGAGCAACCGGTGGAATTTGAGCGCATCGACGCGCAGCCTTGACGCCAAACGCCGGAATACGCCTGTACGATCATCCGTGGTCAGATATTCGGCCAACACTTCGCAGGCGGCCGACAAATGTGGCTCTGTCCCGCGATAGGGGCGGGTTGCCCAATATGCTGAATTGAACAGCTCACCATGCGCGGCGACCGTCTTTACACTTCCCAACGCGTTGGATATCCGCGCAAGCCTGAGCAATTGTTGGCCCCGTTCGCTTTCGGTGAGCAGCGCGGCGACTTCTTCATAGTTTCCGTCTGCTGCACTGCCGATCCCGGCGATGACATTCACTGGGTAGCCGAGCTGTTGCAGGATTGAATTATGCGGGATTGCACGGATTTGGCGCAGATTCATATCGCGATCAGCGGACAGGTCTGATTGGCGTCGCGATACTCTGCTACCGGTAGAGTTGAGCAAGCCCAAGCCAAATGCCGTCACCGCTCGCGAATATGTCGTGCTGCGCAAGTGGGCGCGTTGATGGGTGCGAATGGCTCGATAAAAATCCAGACTGATATCGGTTCGAGTGTATAGCGGATCGGTGTTTTCAGCAGCCGCATCAGGGCTTTCTGTTATGATCCGTGTGAGGGTCGCACGGGCCAATTCCGGCCCATTGAAGAAAATGTATCCATCACCGCCTTGGAAGCTGACTTCCGGCTCCAACTTGATGGCGGAGGCGGCAAACTGGCTGCGTGCCCAAGGGCTCATTGGCCAGGTTAGACGATCGGCAAACCCGGAAGGGTGCGCCCCGCGTCCCATACTTTCGCCATGAGTGTTGAAGATGAGAGCGGCCACGTCGGTTAGACCATTATGTGCCATCGCCTGAGCCAGTCGCCCTTGCAGACGTTCAATCGCAAGGCTTGCTGGGATTTGTCCCACAAACCGTCCGGCATCGGAAAATCCGGTTTGTATGCAAACTCGACCACGCTTTTGCGCATAGGCCTGAAATTGCTCTTCCCCGCACAATGCCTCTAGGAATCGGCCCCCATGTTCCAGCGCGCTTTCGGTCTCAAACAAAGGCGAAACGTCAACCTTGTCTTCAATTCCGAACAGCTTGGCGAAATAGAGCGCAGCGAGAATTGTTGATGGCTGTTCGCATTCAGCAATAAGCATGCGGATCGGCGTGTCTGCGTCGATATGACTAAGAATTTGCGCCATAGCGAGGAATAGCCGGGTCGCGGTTGAACTTTCTATGGCGAGGCTGGCGAAATTGGTGCGCTTTCGCGTCACGTCGGATAGCATTTTGCGCAATGTTGCCATCGCGCCTTTGCTGGCCAAATCAAGTTCGGGCGCTTCATGCAGATGGACCCGAATGGCGTTGTGCAGTTGTTTTGCATTTACGCGGAAATGCACATGCGCCATTCCCAGGCCATCGGCGCGCATCGTTGCTGCCAAAGTTTTGAGCGCGACAGCCTGCGAAACATCTCCGCTCGCGCTGGCTTCGTCTTCGAGTTGATCGATGATTGCGGTCAGCGAAGTGAGCTTATCGGTGTTTTCGGCGGTAAGCCGATTGGCGGCTGCTGAAAGATCAGTCGGGTCGGTCAGGTCGCTAGCAAAGGCCGACGCGCATTTTTCGGTGTGATCGCTGGCCGCGCGCAATGTGCCAAGCAGCGGATGCGATGCATCAATCGCTTCCAGTGCCGCCGCGTAGCGCGATAGCCGCATCGATTTTTCCTGAAGACGGAACAGGATCGATGTATACCATTTGATGTCGGTGCGTCCGTCCATGTCATAACCGACCCAGGTTGCGAACCGGAATGGTAGCGGGGTAACATCCTGCCATTGGTCGGGCCATTTCTTGGCCGCATGGTTCAATGCCTCACCAACAATGTCAGCGCGGGCATCCTGCGCATCTGCAATGGCAGCCATCGCTTGCCCATGTTCATATTGTAGTGTGACGGTGGGGCTTTCTTCGCGCCCAACGCATACGTCGCTGGTGATTTCTGTGCCTTTGCTCGCAGAAGCCGCGACCGCTTGTGTCTGAGCTGGTGTCAACAGAAATGTCGGGTGCGCGGTAAAGACAGCGTGTAGTCGCGGAGATTCCCAGCGCGTGCGGAAAGCACTGAAATCTGCATCACGCTCCAGCACAGTTGCCAGATCGTTGCGATTGGCGGCCGGTTCAACCGGCGCAACCAGCCGCTCCAACCGCTTTGCGCGTGATTTCAGGCTGCTGCATTCAAGTTCCTCGACCAGCAGCTCCAGCGCGCTCAAATCCATGTCCCCGCTTTCGATGCGCCGCGACAGATCCAGTCCAAGTTGGAAAACCGGGTTGAAAAGCGGCGTCTCGCGTGTGCGCGCATGTAGTTCCTTAAGGCGTTCGCCGAGTTGAGCGACGGTGGCGAGTGGAAGCGTCATTGATTGGTGTGTCCCAATTGGTTTTGTGAAAAAAACGCAGTCGCCGCGCCCAGCATCCCTGGCTGCGGGTGGATGATAAGTTTGATCGGCATCGCTTCCATCATGGCGCGATACCGGCCTTTATTGACGAAAGCTGTGTGGAATTCTTGAGCTTTTAGGTGCTTGTGGAGGCGCAGGCCCAGGCCGCCTGCCATCACAACGCCGCTGGACCCGTGAGCGAGCGCGTAGTCGCCTGAAACACGCCCCAGCGTCTTGACGAAATGTGCAATCGCGCGTGCGGTTAGCGGATCTTCGCCTCTCATGCCCGATTGCCAGATTTCGAGCGCCGACCGAGGGCGTGTATTCGGTTTACCTTCGATTACGGTAATGGCTGAGTGGATATGCCTGATGCCTTCGCCTGAAATGACGCGTTCTAGGGAGACCCGATCATGCTGTTTCCGCAGAGTAGATAAGACTAGATCATCGACTTCATCGACCGGCGCGAAACCGATATGCGATCCCTCTGTCGCCTGGATCAGCGGTTGCCCTTTATAACGCCGAAAATGCGCAATGCCGAGCCCAGTTCCGGGTCCAATCACGGTTATAGTGTCATCGCGCGGCAGAGGATCGTTGGGGCCTGCAATATGATCCAGATGGTGTTCGGATGCTAAACCCGCGACGGCGTGGGCAACGGCTTCGAAATCGTTAAGCAGGCTGACCCGAGTCAGGTCCATTTTGTCGAGCAAGGTAACTGCGTTGAATTCCCAGTTGGCGTTGGTAAGTTTGAAGCTACCCTGGCTTGCAGGACCCGCGAGTGCGAGCGATGCACCTTGCGGTTCAAAACCGATTTGCGAGCCAAGAAATCCGCGCCACGCATCAGCAAAGGTTGCGAAGTCTTTTGTACCTAGCACCGTGGGTTCGCTAAGCTCAATTTCGCCGTCGTCACGCATAGATGCACGTGCAAAGCGAGCATTGGTGCCGCCAATGTCGGCAACAGCGATCTCAGTTTTCGTCACAGCCCCGCGCTCGCCAGCATTGCAGAAGCACCTTGTTCCGCGCCATCGGCATGGCTCTGCAGCATCCGAAACAGCTCGCGCCCGACGCCTGCTTCGCTCTTTGGCTCCGGCGCGGGCGCGCGGGAAGATAGATCTGCGCTGGTGGAAAGCTCTCCAGTCGCGGCGCAGACTCGCACGATATCACCATCGACTAGCAGGCTGAGCGGTCCGGCGATTCCGTCTTTGGCCTTGGCCTCTGGTGTGATGTGCATGGCAGCTGGGACTTTGCCCGAAGCTCCCGACATGCGCCCATCAGTGACCAATGCCACCCGGTGTCCGCGATCTTGTAAGACGGCAAGCGAAGGGGTGAGCGCATGCAGTTCCGGCATGCCGTTGGCGCGCGGTCCTTGGAAGCGGACAACAACCACAACATCGCGGTCCAGCTCACCCGCCTTAAAAGCGGTGATCACATCCGCCTGTGTGTGGAATACGCGGCAGGGCGCTTCGATGGTCCAGCGTTCCTTCGCGACGGCAGAGGATTTGAAACAGGCTCTGCCCAGATTTCCTGTCAGCAATCGCATCCCGCCATCTGGCTGAAACGCAGCGGAAGCGGGACGGAGCATGGTGTTGTCGCGAGAAGTTTCGACAGGGGTCCAGCCCAGTGCCTCGTCCTCCCATACTGGCTCCGCCGTATAGGCATCAAGGCCATCCTCCCAGACCGTCAGAATATCTCCATGCGCCAATCCCGCGTTGAGCAACTCGCCGATGACATAAGCCATGCCGCCCGCTGCGTGGAATTGGTTCACATCGCCAGCGCCATTGGGATAGACGCGCGCGAGGAGCGGTACGACACTTGAGAGCTCTGCCATGTCGCTCCAGTCGATGCGGATGCCCGCAGCGCGTGCCATAGCGGGAATATGGATCGCGTGGTTTGTCGATCCGCCAGTTGCGAGCAGGCCGATTGCAGCATTGATGATTGTCTTTTCATCGACGACTTGGGCTAGCGTCCGCTCGGTGGTGCCAGACAGCTCTGCCAGCCTGTGCATCGCCGCACGGTCCAATGCTTGACGCAACTTCGTGCCTGGCTGCACAAATGCCGCGCCGGGGACATGGAGTCCCATCATCTCCATCATCATTTGATTGGAATTGGCAGTGCCAAAAAAGGTGCAGGTCCCGGGTGAATGGTAAGAGCCGAGCTCGCTTTCCAACAATACGTCGCGGCCGATTTCTCCGGCTGCGTATTTTTGGCGCGTTTCCTGTTTTTGTCTGTTCGAAATGCCGCTTGGCATCGGGCCAGATGGAACGAAGATCGCTGGCAAATGCCCAAATCGCAGAGCTCCAATCATCAAACCCGGCACAATCTTGTCACAGATGCCAAGGCAAGCGACTCCGTCATACATTTGGTGGCTAAGCGCGATGCCGGTCGCCATGGCGATGTTGTCGCGGCTAAAGAGAGACAGTTCCATCCCATCCTCGCCCTGTGTTACACCGTCACACATGGCTGGAGTGCCGCCTGCGACCTGCGCCGTAGCGCCGGCTTCGCGGGCGAAAATCTTCAACCGGTCGGGATATCGGCCATAGGGTTGGTGCGCAGATAGCATGTCGTTGTATGCGGTGACGATGCCGATATTCGGCCCGCGCCCCGCTTTCATGGCATCCTGATCATCTAATGCGCCGGCAAATGCGTGGGCAAGGTTGGAACAGGCCACATCTTTATGCTCTGGTTTTCGATCTGCCTCACGGCGCATCAATTCGAGATATGCCGTACGGCCATCCTGCGAGTTTTCGATCACGCGCTGTGTAACGCGGTGAATTGTATCGTTTAGCTTACTCATGCCAGCTCACTCCATCACGTTCGGTCAGCGCAATAGCAGCGGTTGGGCCCCAATTGCCTGCATTATAGGTTTTAGGCGTGACTCCATTGTCTTCCCATTCGGTGCGGATGGCATCTACCCATTCCCATTGCGCCTCAACCTCGTCACGCCGCACGAACAAAGTCTGATCGCCTTTTATAAGATCGAGCAAAAGGCGTTCATAAGCGATCCGGCGGTGCTGTCCGACAAAGGCATCGGGCATTGTGATTTGTAGTGGCACTTCGCGCAGGCGCACTCCGTCTTCACCTAGGCCTGGCACTTTGGCCATTAAGGACAGGGTGATGTCTTCTTCAGGCTGGATGCCAATGAGCAAACTGTTGGGTTGGAGGCCTGCGCCAGTCCCTTCAAAAATTGAATGCGGCACGGCGCGAAATTGAACAAGGATTTCGGTCACCCGTTCTGGCAGGCGCTTGCCGGTGCGCAGATAGAACGGAACGCCCTTCCAGCGCCAATTGTCGACATGTGCTTTTATGGCTGTGAAAGTTTCGGTGTTTGATTCCTTGCTTAGCTCTTCGTCATAGCCAGGCACAGATTGCCCATCGACCGCTCCTGCGCGGTATTGTCCGGTGACGGTTTCGCTGGCGAGGGCGGGGCGCAATGCACGCAGTACCTTCACCTTCTCATCCCGCACTGCTGTTGCGTCAAAGCTGGTCGGCGGCTCCATCGCAACCAACGCCAGCAATTGCAGCATATGGTTCTGCACCATGTCGCGCAGTGCGCCAGCGTCGTCGTAAAACGTCACGCGGCCTTCGAGACCCACGGTTTCTGCAACAGTGATCTGCACATGTTCGATAACGTTTGAATTCCAGATCGGCTCAAACAGGATATTTGCGAAACGCAGCGCAAGCAGGTTTTGAACGGTCTCTTTGCCGAGATAATGGTCGATGCGGAAAATTCGGTCTTCGGAGAATGCATCTGCAACCGCATCATTGATTTGCGCTGAAGTGGCGAGATCAGTTCCGAGCGGTTTTTCAAGGCACATCCGCACGCGATCACCGGTTAGTCCTGCATGTTCCAGACCGGCAATGGTAGGACCAAATAGGCTAGGCGCAGTTGAAAGGAATATTGCCAAGCCCCCGTTATCGCCACCGCTGCCAGTTTCGGCCACTTTTTTCGCCAGAGCGTCAAAGCCATCGATCGTGCTCGCGTCGAGTTGTTGATAGGTCAGGCGATTAAGAAATGTGGCCATGCTGCCGCGGCGTTCAGCGGGAAGGAATTCCTTTAACGCCTGGCGCGCCATATCGCGGAATGCCGCATCATCGATTTCGCTGCGAGCGGTACCAATGATCGCGAGATTTTCGGGTAACAAGCCATCAGCGTCCAAAGCACACAGGCTTGGAAGTAGTTTGCGGCGCGATAAGTCGCCTGTGGCCCCAAAAAGAAGCAATCGATCAGCGGCGAATTCGGTCATTTTTGTCCCCTTCCACCTCTCATTACTCGAAATGTTACCGCTCACAACAGGGTGATTTAGTCGTGTCCGAACGATCTAATTAATTGGTATCAAAAAACAGGTCTGCACAAGCCAAAGTTCGCCATCGTGACCACCTTTATGTGCCGATTGTCACATCGACCTTGCTAAGATGAAATTGCATCGGAGCAAAGCTTGTAACGAAGCTTACATCAGCTGCGTCGCGCCCAACCCCAATCTTCACCGTATTGGCAGGGTCTGCCATTCCGGTTGCGTCAACCAGCTGCCACCGGCCGCCCTTGCCTGATGGGTCGGCAAGAAACACCTCAGCAACTGCGTGAAAATCCTGGGGTGCCACTCCGGGCGCATAGCAGGCGACATACCGAGCCGGGATAGAGGAAGCCCGCGCGAGTGTTATAAGAACATGTGCATAGTCGCGGCAGATACCCTGACGTTTGATGAAGCTTTCAGTCGCGTCCGTGCTGGTATCAGAGGCGCCGGGCACATAATCGAAATTGTCCGCAATCCATTGGCGGATCGCATCAATGCGCGCACCGCCAGTGCTTTCGCCGAATTCTGACGCGACTAGTCCCTGGAACTCGTCTGCCTGACAATATCGTGAATCCAGCAGATACTTTACCGTGTCAGCGGGCAGGTTGTAGAGCGGTAGCGCGGCAAGATCGGGCAATGGGTGTAGAACACGATTGGGAGTGATTGTTGCAGAATAATCGACTTCAATCCGTCCATGGCCGTGCAGCCATATGCGGTAGCCAATATTGTCCTGCGCCGTGACCCGCGAGAGATGCAAGGTTGGTGATACAATACTCGACACGCTATGAACTGTTTGTTCGGGCAATTCTGCCGCTTCAAATTGCAGCAACGCGGATGCTGGTTGGTCAAATGAGAACGCGAAGCGTGAAGCGATCTGGACTTTCACATTGGCACCAACGGTTCAATCATAGGGGCTGGATAAGTGTTCATCCGATCACCCGGAAATCAAACCATAAAGGTCATGAGCGTCCGCATCTTCAATCGTGACGTTGACGATGTCACCAGTCGCCAGTGTTGCAGGTACGTCGCGCAAATACACTGCTCCGTCGATCTCCGGCGCATCGGCCTGTGATCTTCCAGTCGCACCGATATCGCCATCTTCATCAGGTTCGCCGACCTCGTCAATGATCACCGGAAGCGTCCGGCCAACTTTGGCGGCTAGCTTTGCCGCGCTGATACGTTCGGTGACTTCCATCAGGCGAGCATAACGTTCCTCTTTGACCTCCTCGGGAACTGGATCGGGCAATGCGTTAGCGGCGGCGCCTTCGACAGGTTCAAACCGGAATGCACCAACACGGTCCAGATGTGCCTCTTCAAGCCATTCGATGAGATATGCGAAGTCATCCTCGGTCTCTCCGGGGAAGCCGACCACGAAACTGGAGCGGATCGCAATATCAGGGCAGATGTCGCGCCATTTTTTGAGCCTAGCGAGCACTTTTGCTTCGTTCGCCGGGCGTTTCATGCGTTTAAGAACGCTGGGTGCTGCATGTTGGAATGGAATGTCGAGATATGGCGTCAGTAGCCCTTCAGCCATAAGTGGGATGACCTGATCGACATGCGGATAGGGGTATACATAGTGCAGGCGCAACCAAGGAGCCGCACCTTCGGAAGTGCGAAGGCCGCCCAATTCGCGCGCCAGATCAGTCATGTGCGCGCGGACAGAATTGCCCTTCCACATCCGCTCTTCATGCCGTGTGTCCACGCCATATGCGGAGGTGTCTTGGCTGATGACCAACAGCTCTTTAGTCCCCGCCGCAACCAGCTTTTCCGCCTCTCGTAACACAGCATCGATCCGGCGGCTCGCAAGCTTACCGCGTAGGTCGGGAATGATACAGAACGAGCAGGAGTGATTGCAGCCTTCGGAGATTTTTAGATAGCTGTAATGGCGCGGGGTCAGCTTGACATCAGGTTGAGGGATCAGGTCGACGAAGGGCCCTTGGCTGGGCGGAGCGTGCTCGTGCATGGCCTCAACAACTTGCTCATATTGATGCGCGCCTGTCACCGCGAGTACTTGCGGATGCGCAGCACGGATGGCGTCAGCCTCTTCACCCATACATCCAGTGACGATCACTCGTCCATTTTCAGAGATCGCCTCGCCAATCGCGGCGAGGCTTTCCTCTTTCGCGCTATCGAGGAAGCCGCACGTGTTCACGAGTACAATATCGGCCCCGGCATAATCGGGGCTCATCGCATAGCCATCAGCGCGCAACCGGGTGAGAATGCGTTCCGAATCGACCAGTGCTTTAGGGCAGCCAAGCGATACCATGCCGACGCGTTTTGCATCTGGGAGATTTGTTGTGGTGTTCATGATTGGGCGGCGGTCTACACCTCTATACAGAATTGCGCTAGAAGGATGGTGCGTTCGTTGTGAAAATGGGAGGGATCGATGAACCTATTTGATGTGAATTGGATCGGAGTGGTTCTGGCGGCCACCGCTGGATTTATAGTGGGCGGCATCTGGTATGGCCCAGTGATGGGCAAAAAATGGATGGGCGCGGTTGGTCTGAGTGAAGAGCAGATCAAAGAAGGCAATATGGGCTTGATCTACGGCGGGGCCTTTGCATTTTCGCTGCTTGCGAGCTGGACATTGGCGCACACGTTTCAGAGTTTTGCTGGCTATGGGGCTGAGCTTTCAGTGTTTGCAAAAGTCATGACTTCGTTTGGGGTGGCGTTGGGTTTTATCGTTCCAGCCATTGGCACCAATTATTTGTTCAGTCAGAAAAACAAAGCGTTGTTCTTTATCGATGCTGGTTATTGGTTGCTGTTCTACATCGCCATGGGATTAGTCCACGCATACCTGCCCTAGTCGCGGGGTAGGCGCCACGACTGGCGTAATCAATGGCCATCACCGCCGGTCGTTCCGTTTTCTGTTGGAATAATCTCAACGAGTATGTCGCCAGGTTGGAGGCTCTGACACTCCTCCTCCCAATAGCCGAAAGCACGACCATTGCGATAAATGCGCAGGCCTCTTCCGCCGTTGGTGAGGTCTGCAATTGAACAGCCGCATTCCTCATCTTCGACCACGCGTTCAACCAATTGAACTCGGCCAGAAACCGATGCAAGGTCTGCAAGGTAGTCGGCGATGTGCGCGCCTTTGGCGCTACCGGCGAGCAACAGTCCAGTAAAGCGTACTGGGTTAATGACGTTGTTTGCGCCAGCCTGCCGGGCAAGCAATTCATTGTCATCAGCGCGCACGACGACACTGATTGGGACTTTTGGGGCAAGGTGACGCACGGTTAGCACGATCAGGATTGAGGTGTCGTCGCGTCCAGCCGAAACCAGCACGGTTTGAGCTTGCTGAATGTGCACCGCCTTTAGCGTTTCGTCTCGCGTGGCATCCGCGCCCATGACGTTGACCCCGAGTTTCTCGGCGTCTGCCAAGCGATCTTCGCTGGGATCAACCACGACAATCTGGCTGGCATCGGTACCGCGTTCGATTAATTCCTCGACGCTTTGCGAACCTGAGATTCCGTAGCCGAGCACGACGACGTGACCTGAAAGTTTGTCTTGAATGCGTGCCATACGCCACTTCTCCCAGCTGCGCTTGATGATGAAGTTGTAGGCGGTTCCTACAAAGATGAAAAACACCGCAAACCGGATCGGCGTCACGATGATAGCCTCAACCAGCCGAGCGTTGTCAGACACCGGAGCAATGTCACCAAAACCAGTCGTGGTGATAGAGATCATGGTGAAATAGACGATATCGAGAAAGCTGACGTGGCCGTCGGCATTGTCGACCAGTCCTTCGCGGTCGAGCCAATGGATCAATACCACGATCGAGATCAGAAGCAGCGCAGCGCCCAGCCTAATACCGAGGTCGGCCCAAACCGGCAGTTTGACTGCACGGCGCAATGGCTTAAACTTGCGCTTCACCGTCCTTGTGCGAGGATCAGTTGGAGCCAACAGATCAGTTTCGTGTCTTGCCATGGTTCCCCGCTTCAATCCGCAAAACGGGCCGCCAGAATTTCGAGAGCGGCGTGATGCGTAAGATCGAGCTGCAACGGTGTGACCGAAACATAGCCATCGTCAATGGCTTCAAGGTCAGTGCCGTGATCTAGAGTGTGTTCAATCGGATGCAAGCCGAACCAGAAATAGCGATGCCCGCGCGGGTCTTTACCTTCGACGATGGAGCCGCGTGAATAATCGTGGAATCCCTGACGCGACACGCGGATCCCGTGTACCGCTTCCGGTAGTAATGGAGGGAAATTGACGTTGATCAACGTGCGATCTTCGAATGGAGCTTCAAGCAACGGCTGGATAGTCTTTGGTCCCCATTCACGCGCAGCTGCAAATTCATCCCCTGTCCCAGCGATGTCACGGCTGTAGACTTGCGAAAAAGCGATTGAACGCACGCCAGCAAGTGCGCCCTCGATTGCAGCGGATACTGTGCCCGAATAGGTGATGTCATCGCCTAGATTGGCTCCGCGATTAACGCCAGAAAGGATCAGATCTGGGGGAGCGTCCAAAACTTCGCGCAAAGCCATCATCACACTGTCTGTAGGCGTGCCAGTGACCGCAAAACGCTTATCGGCAAATTTCTGTAGCCGCACTGGCCGGTTGAGCGTTAGCGAATGACCCGCACCCGATTGCTCTTCTGAAGGAGCGCAAACCCAAACATCGTCGGAAAATTCGTGCGCAATCGCTTCCATCACCGCAAGGCCCGGCGCATGGTATCCATCATCATTCGTGATGAGGATGCGCATCAGGCAGTGGGCTCCAGCTTTGTCATTCCGCCCATATAGGGAGCAAGAGCCTTTGGTGCGAGAACGCTGCCATCGGCCTGTTGGTAATTCTCAATCACGGCGACCAATGTACGACCCACGGCAAGACCGGAGCCGTTGAGCGTGTGAAGGAATTCGGTCTTCTTTTTCTCACCTGATGGACGATACCGGGAATTCATGCGCCGCGCCTGAAAGTCGCCCGTGTTTGAACAAGAGCTGATTTCGCGATAGGCATTTTGTCCAGGCAGCCAAACTTCGAGATCATAGGTTTTGCGCGCGCCAAAGCCCATGTCGCCGGTGCACAGAAGTATTTTACGGTAAGGCAGGCCAAGTGCACGAAGGATAGCCTCCGCTGCCTCGGTCATGCGCTCGTGCTCAGCCGCACTGTCTTCGGGCTTTACAACGCTGACAAGTTCGCATTTCTCAAACTGGTGCTGACGGATGAAGCCGCGTGTGTCGCGCCCCGCTGAGCCTGCTTCAGATCTGAAACATTGGGTGAGCGCGGCCATGCGTATTGGCAATGCACTTTCGTCGATGATCTTGCCCGTAATGCTGGCGGTCAGGCTTACTTCGGCTGTCGGGATCAGCCAGCGACCATCGTTGGTCCGAAAGCTGTCCTCGGCAAATTTCGGCAGCTTGTCGGTGCCATACATTGCCTCATCCCGGACCAAAACGGGTGGGGCGCATTCAGTGTAGCCGTATTCCTCTGTCTGCCGGTCGATCATAAATTGACCGAGCGCACGGTGTAGCCGGGCCATGTGACCGCGCAGGAATGTGAAACGCGCGCCAGACAGCAGCGCGCCTGTTTCAAAGTCCATTCCCAGAGCCGGGGCGAAGTCAGCGTGTTCCTGAGGCCTAAAATCAAAGCTTGGTTTGTCGCCCCATACGAACACTTCGACATTGCCCGCTTCATCCGCACCCATAGGTACATCATCAAATGGAATGTTCGGGATCATCGCGAGGGCATCTTGCAGTTCATCAGCGATTTTGCGCTCACGCTCTTCCAGCTCGGGCATGGATTGTTTGAGCTGAGCGACTTCGGTTTTGAGGGCTCCGGCTGTATCCTTGTCGCCTTTGCCCATTGCTGCGCCGATGGCCTTCGAAGCTTCGTTGCGGCGGCTTTGCGCTTCCTGCAATTGGGTCGAGAGCGCTCGTCGCCGTTCATCAAGCACAAGAATGCGCTTTGCCACAGGCGCAACACCGCGCCGTGCTAGGCCAGCGTCAAACCCATCAGGGTCGTGTCTTATCAAACGGATATCATGCATGGGATGGGCCTATGCCCGCTTCGCCTTCGGAATTAAAGAGTGGATCGGCGGGACGTTGTTGCAGGGTCCCGCCGATCATTGCTCCGTGTGTTCGAATTATTGCGGCAGGTCCAGCATCACCCGCGAAGCAAGCGCAGAGACTTGACCTGTGGGAGCGGGCGCATCTGACGCAATCGGCGCAGTTTGGGGCCATAGGCCTAACATCTGATCGAGTGTTTCGCGCACAGCCTCTGCCTTTGGCGCATCTAGAGTTTCGGCAATGTCGCGAGCGACTTTCACAAAGCCCCATGCGTCCTGATATTCGGCAGCATCGACGACTGCGCTTTCGGGCACGGCGATTGTGTACTCCGCAACTGCCGTCTCCATCAGAAAACGGATTTGCGCCGCCGCATCAGCGCCTGAGGCATCGCGCATTGCGGCCAAGTTGGCTTCGGCGGCAGCCAGTTGCGGTTCGATCTCGGCAGCGGATTTGCCCGCTTCAAGAGCAACCGAGACATTTTCAAACGGGGCCGGGTCAAAGCCTAATGCTTCTAACCCTGCGCGTTCGTCAGCATGAGTTTCGGACACGGGATGCATCAGATGCGGTGCGGCCATTTCGCTTTCACCTGCGCGGTATAAAGCAAGGCCTGCCTCCACATGGCCAGCCATGAAGACGAGGCGCTGCTGAGTTAGAAGTGTTCCAACGCCGCCGCTTTCACCACCTTCTCCAGCCTCACCGCCCTCACCCGCCTGCGAAGTCGGTGCGCCTTCGCCGTCCTCACCGCCTTCACCGGAACATCCGGCCAGACCTGCACCTGTAAGTGCCGTTGCAAGACCTAATCCTGCCCATGTCTTAAGCTCGACTTTCATTTCGTTGTCTCCGCATATAAGCCTTCGCTAAGAGTTTAGCTTCGCCGAACGTTTATGCAAATCACTATCAAGAGGCCGATATGATCCTGAGCATTGTTGCCATACAGGACGCAGATATCCTCACTAAGCTGCGCGAAGGAATCGCTGGGTTGCGTTGGCAAGATGGGCGCGTGAGCGCAGGAACCACCGCGCGCGAGGTAAAGCGCAATGAGCAAGCGGTGATGAATGATCCGGCGGGCAGGGCGATGCGTGATGCAGTGACCCCGCATATTGCTGAAAATGTCGTGGTAAAGGCCGCTGCTAGGCCTCGGCAGATTTCGGCCCCTATGATCGCGCGGACTGGGGTAGAGGGACATTACGGCGCACATGTCGATAATGCGATGATGGGTGCGGGCAATGCGCGGCTACGCACTGACATATCCTTCACGATGTTTTTGACCGATCCTGACGAGTACGCAGGGGGCGAATTGGTGGTCCATGCGGCTGGAATGACCCAAAGCATTAAGGGCAAGGCGGGCGAATTGGTGCTCTATCCATCGACCAGCATTCACGAAGTTCGACCGGTCACAAGCGGTATGCGCGTGGTTTGTGTCGGCTGGATCGAAAGTCAGATCCGCAACCCCGCGCATCGTGAAATGCTGTTTGATCTTGAAAATTTGCGCGCGTCACTGCGCCAAAACTTGCCAACCGGGGCTGCCGAATTGCTTACAATCGATAAAACGATTGCCAACCTATTGCGAATGTGGGGCGAAGCATAGTTCTTTGAGTTAGTCTGGTTGTTTCACCCTCCCACCGTGCTTGTACCGTCGCAGGCGCGTAGTCCCGCGACACGCTGCGCACTCGGTCTTGTTCCAGAAAACGCGACATTAAGCCTAAATCCGGCTGGGTTTGTTCAATCGCCATGTCGATCTCGTCACCGTGACTTGTCACGATCAGATTCACCGGCAAGCGCCTATCACGGCGACGGATAAAGCCGTTATGCAGGTGATTGGTGTGGAACGGGTCTATCACGTTTTCGATCGCGCCAAAGGCGCGGCCTTTCCGCGCCCCTTGTTGCCACCAGAAGTGATCAAGATCGGGATTTGCGAAGTCCGGCGGCAGGTCAGGTTCGCCGGATGCATCGTCGGACAAGGTCACGAAGATCGCTCCGTGCTTTTCAAACACGCGCAAAGCGTCTGCACGCAGGCGCTCATTTGTCGCTGTCTGGTCTGCGCATCCGGGGACTTTGCTACATGCGCCGTCAGGATTAAATTGTCATCCGTGATAAGGGCATTCCAGCGCGCCTTCACGCACTCGCCCTTCTGACAAGGGGTAGTTTCGATGTGGACATCGATCAACCAATGCGCCGAGCCCCGCCTAACTGCGAAACAGCGCGATCGGCGTGTTAAAAAGCGACGCTTTCTGCACCGAACCACGCTTCAAATCGCGTGACAAGGCGACCATTTGCCACTCATCAGAGACGGCGTTGGGAAGGCACATTATTCCAGCTCCTCTCCATTCCACTCTATATCGTAGGTGGTTGCGGCAACCTGCTGAGCGGTAGGATCGGATTTAAGTCTGGAGTGGGCAGGGGGCGATCTCGCCGACGCCAACTATCCGACCGGCAATTGATCACCGCACAAAGAAAAAGCGCCCCACTTTCGTGGAGCGCTTTTCCAATTCAACTCAGGTGGAGTAGGTTAGATTCTTAGAACCTCACCGACGCACCAAACGTGATCCTGCGATCCGGCAGACCTTGGAAGCACAGCAACCCACCTGAATTTACGCAGGACTGTGTGATTTCCGACTTGGTCAAATTCACACCTTCAACGCCGATAGCGATGTTGTCCGTAAGATCGTAGTTGATACTTCCGTTCAACTGTCCACGAGATTCGGTGACAGTTGGGAAACCGAGGGTACTACCAAGAGAAGCACCGCCCGCCGTATCCAATGTACGGAATGCGTCACGCCAAGTGTAACGCACCCGCGCTGAGATGCCGTACTTTTCGTAATACGCTGTCAAGTTGTATGCGTTTTCTGAGAAGTCCAACAATCCCTGCACAGCGGTTACCGGCAACGTAGTGCCCGCATTGGCTGCAGTGAAGATCGCTCCAGCCCGAGAGCTGGAATTACTGCTATTCTCAAAAACACCACCGCCAAAGTCTTGGTAGGTATAATTGGCTAGGAAGCCAAAACCTGAGGCAAAACCGAGTGTGTCTTCAAATTGCGACAGATCATATTGGAACGCAATCTCGATACCGGTTTGTGTCGTATTTCCGGTATCGTTGAGCGTCGTGTTGATCGGAACGCAGAGACCATTTCCAGGGATATCAGAAAGGACATTGCGATCTGGAAGCGGGTTGAAAACACCACCGCCTTCGCAAGGATCCGTGATGTCCCGGAAGCCGTTTCCATCAAGAGCAGCATCTTCGAACTGTGTCACGAATAGATCGTTGCGGACTTTGTGGAAAAATCCGACACTGATCACTGAATTTGGCGCAAAGTACCAATCAAGCGAAGCATCGTAGGATGTCACCGTTTCAGGAGCCAAATCCGGATTTCCGATATTCACCGCATTGTTTGGACCGGTCGGGAAATTGACCGACAATGATAGATCGTTGAAGTTGGGTCGATTGATGTCCTGGCCATAGCTGGCACGGAACAGCAAATCTTCAGTCAGTTCAGCGCTAATATTGATGCGCGGCAAAAATTCGTCGTAACTACGGCTCTCAGAGACCGGAGTTACAACACCGCCAGCCACAGCATTTCCGAATGAGTCAAACGACGTGTCAACATAGCGCAAGCCGATATTACCACGCACAATTCCAAATTCAAAATTCGCCTGCCCGTATAAAGCGTGTGTCTCTTCATCAACTCTGAACGAACCCTGTGGCACGAATGCAGGATCTGCAAGCGAGCCATTGGTGGTCGATAGCGCAGTCTGCAACGTGGCCAACACTGTGTCCCGGTTAGAGAAGGCCTGATCTGGATCGACAACTAAAAAGTTACGGAAAGCTAGAGTCCTGCCATCTGCATCATCAAAGTTATCTGGTCCCGGAACCAGCAACTCCGAGAAGAGTGAGCCGCTCGGGCTGTTTGCGATGGCACCGGTGCCAAAAGTCGAACGAACTTGATCGAAGCTGCTGGAAGTGTCGTTGTAACGATAACCAGCATCCAACGATGTGATAAATCCGAACATGTCATACGTGTCGTATGAAAAGTCGATGCGGAATGCGTCCTCTGAGTTCTCGGTCCGATTGTCGCCTACTGTGACGGCGTCCAATACCGTGTTGGCCGGATTAAGAAGATCGGCAATCGTAGGTGCAAACGGCGAATCGAAATCGACACCAAATGTTAGCGCTCCATCTCTCAGATCGTAGATGAACGGAACAGAGTTGTCGTTGCTGGTGCCGTCCAGTGGAGTCAGTGCATTCGGGTTGATGAAGTTCAGTGTTGTGCTCAGATTAGGATTTTCTGTGTCTGCAGTGGAGATTGATCCTTCGACCCGTATTGTCAGGCGTCCAGTTTCAAACTCGCCGCCTAACCTGTAGACTTCGTTGGTGGTAAGGCGTGCACCTACGTCACTGGAGAAGCGCAAGTTCGGGTCATCATCATCAATTGCGAGATTGGGTACAATCCGACCAGTCAAAGCCGCTTGAATGCTGCCAAGATCTTGACCGCCGAGCGAACCGAAGTTCACGGTTTCAAACGAATCTGGAACATTGTTAAAGCGTAGGCTGCTTACACCGGACCCCTGAACACGTGAGCTATCCTGACGGCGCTCCTGATCATTGTAGAGCACATCGAAGAACAACCTTAAGTTATCGCTTGGTGCCCATTCCAGCGTACCGGCAAAGTTAATCGTTTCGAATTCGAAATTTTCGAGTTCCTGATTGAGGAACTGAATTCCTAGGAAAGGAGTGCTTGGTCCAGGAGAACCGTCTGAAGCAACCACTTGGCCTGGAAGGAGGACTGTGTCGCGATCAACGCGTGGGCGAAAAGAGGTCGCTTCTTGTTCGGTGTAACTACCGGCCAAAACGACACCAATTTCTCCGCCTCCTACTTCCCACTTATCGCCAAAGCTTGCAGAGATACGTGGCGAGACTGTTTCGGAAAGCTCGCTATATTCACCTTGAACACGTGCAGCGATCAGCGTTTCGGTTAGATCAAGCGGCCGAATAGTGCGCAGATTGATCGTACCACCCACAGAGCCTTCGATTGTGGCTGCTTCTGGGGACTTAGTAACTTCCACTGAAGAAATAATCGCGGCATTAATATCTTCAAAGCTAATAGTGCCTCGACCAGTGCCGGAAGACAAAAGGGTGACGCCATTGATTGCTGAACGGTTGTCGCTCGTACCGCGGATCTGAACGCCAGTACCGACGCCGGCAGTTCTCGTGATCTGAACGCCCGTTATGTTTTCCAGAACCTCAGCGAGGTTTTGGTCTGGCAGTTTACCGATCGCTTCCGCCTGGATGACTTCGATCAAGCTGTCTGCGTTACGCTTCTCGTTCAAAGCACTCTGCAATGAGGTGCGAATGCCAGATACGACAATCACAGGACTGTCATCGTTTTCATCGATAACTTGTGCCGAACTGTCATCGCTCTGCGCGAAAGCGGCAGTTGGCATCATCGCAATTGCTGAACTTGTTAGCAATCCAGCGACAATACGTGATCGATTAGCGGACAGCCCGAAGCCCCCGTTTAGATAAACCATTTTTCTCTCCCATCACCAATCATTTGATTGACCTTGACGAATGGTAAGCCGGTACATTGGTTAGTCAACCAAAGGATCAGGCCTATGAGGTCAAGTTTGTCATACCAATAAATAATCCAAATTCAAAAATACCCGAATTCCGGGACTTTAGTAGCCCGGTCCGGTGCACTGGCTCGTGGAGCATCATCTCGATTTTGTGACATTTGTTACAATTCTGCATCACTCTCGACAGCGATACCACTATTGAGCTGGTGAGTGTGTTTCTACGTGTGCATCGCGAACATCGAATAAAAATACAATCAAACAATAAGTTAAAGGACTTACACTCGATCGTGCCGGTAATCGTGTTCCAACAGGGTCGTGTGTTTGGACTAACCAAAAGTGAAAAGGGGACTAGGCTTCCGGTTGACAAAATTTCAACGCCAGATACCAATGAGCCATAAAAGATACCCAAGGGAGGGGACTAAATGGTACTTCGAGTGGCCCGTCATGGCGCCCGTACGCGCGTTTCACTTTCAGCTGCATTGCTTGCAGGAACCGCGGTGGTTTCGGCACCGGCTTTGGCTCAGGAAGAACCAGTCGAAGTCGCTGAGGATGAGGCGGTAGATGCCGGCGGCGAGATTGTGGTTTCGGGCATCCGTGCTACGATTCAGGGTTCGATTGAGGAAAAGCGGAATTCGACCGAAGTTTTCGACGCTCTGTCGGCGAACGAAATCGGTGATTTGCCTGCACTCTCTATTGGTGAAGCGCTTGAAACGCTGACGGGTGCGGGCTCGCACCGTGAGCAAGGCGGTGCGACGGAAATCTCAATTCGCGGCCTTGGTCCGTTTTTGGGTTCCACAGTCATCAATGGCCGTGTCGCAAGTAATGGTAGCGGCGATCGCTCGGTCAATTTTAGTCAGTTTCCGTCTGAACTGTTTAGCAAGGTTGGTATTTATAAGACACAAGCTGCAAGCTACATAGAAGGTGGTGTTGCGGGTCAAATTGTTTTGGAGACAGTGCGCCCACTCGATTACGGGCGACGGCGGATTCAGGGCGGTTTCAAGCTGAACGTAAACCCGGACAATCTCGACATTGATTCGGAGCAGCGTTTCCAACAGTTCGGCTATCGCGGCACATTAAGCTATGTTGATCAATATAACGTTGGTGACGGCGAGCTGGGCATTTCGCTGGGTTTTCAGCGCAACGAAACCACCAATCCTGAGCAGGAAGCGAATGTATCAAACACAATTCGCGCCTGCATCGTTGATCCATCCTTACCTGTGGGTGGTAACTCAGATGGTTTGAATGATGATGGCAATTGCGACACCAGTGGTAGCACGATCGACGGGTTGAGGGATGGCAGCGTCACTCTACCATTCGTGATTGCGCGCAACAGCTATTCGTTCCGCTCAAACATCACGGATGATACACGCGATGCGTTTTTTGCAGCCATTCAGTATCAGCCGAGCCCGGACGTCGACATTAATGCTGATTTCCAATATTCAAACCGTTTGTTCATCGAGCAGCGTTCTGACCTAAACTTTGCTGAGGGTCGCCGGATTGATGAACAGGATGCGCCAAACTCTATCGAAGGGTTTGACTTGTTGTTCACCGAATCTGGCGCGCTTCGCCAGTTTACGAGCGAGCAACGCATCGAAGCTGTCAGTGAATATCTAGAACGCGATGAAGAATATTTTGGCGGTGGTTTGTCGATCGATTTCCGGCCAGCGGACCGACTGACAGTTTCGCTCGATGCGTCCTATTCAGAAACATCGCGTATCGAAGAGGCGGTTCAAATCCGTTTCCGGACCGAAGATGATGAAGACATCTTTGGCAATACTGGGGCATTCACGCCGAGTATCGAAAACGATGGTGGCACTCAGGATGACCGGGTTGAGAATGTTGTACAGATCCAACAGAACGGATCTGAGGCACTCAATTTCGTTGTGCAGAATTTCGACGTAAATGATCACAATCTCTTCGCTAACGATCCACGTCTTCGCGCTGATCTTGAGCAAGATCGCTTCAACAGCATCTGGGCCGTTCGCGGCGACGTTGCCTATGAGACGGATGGTTTCTTCAATCTAGTCCAGGCCGGCACACGCTATCAAGAATTGATCTATCGTGACGTGCCTGGTGCTTCAAACGGCACAAGCCGGTTTGAGAACACCTACAACGACACGTCAACCACAGGTGCGTTGGCGATCGCGAATCAGGAATGTCGTACTGCATTCCCTGAAAGCGGGTTCTTATCTTCCGTTTCTGGCGGTAATGCACTTGTCACCAATGTTGACTTAGATGGGAATGTGATTGGGACGACCAACACATTCGCGACTTTTGATGCATTGTGCATCGCGCAGGTCTTGGAGCGTGAGGACCCATCGGGACTGGCATTCGATGACGACGGCATTCCAATTTTCCCAACTGGGGACTTCGATTCCATTCAGAACACAGACGTAACTGAGCGTACTTGGGCTGGTTATGTTCAAGCAGATTTTGATAGTGAGCTCGGCGATATGCCGGTGCGCGGTAATCTTGGTCTTCGTGTGGTCAACACGAATGTGCAATCACGAGCTTTCCGCACCACGCTTTCATTCGTGCTGAATGACGCTGATGATGACGGCGTGGCTGGCTTTGTATTGCAAGAAGATCCCAACGATCTTAGCATCACAAATTCTTCGGCATCTTACACCGAATTCTTGCCTAGTCTGAATGTGGTGGCGGAATTGCAGCCTGACCTCCTTGGCAGGTTTGCAGTCTACCGGTCCCTGTCGCGTCCAGACCCATCTGATCTTGGTGATGGCCGGGTGATTAATGTCAATGCAAACGATGACTTTGCGACACCAGAGGATGCACTCTTCGGCGGCGTCAGCGGTGTCTCGGCAACCGGTAATCCCGGCACAGATCCGCTGCTGTCTTGGAACATCGACGCAGGACTTGAATGGTACCCGAACGAGGACACGATCCTTGCGTTCAATGCTTATTACAAAAGCTTCGACGGAGGGTTTGAAACCGTTGGCGTATTTGAGACATTCAATGTTGGCGGGACCACTGCTGATCTGTTGGTCACTTCGGTCAACACCAATGATAACACCAGTACAATCTACGGCATCGAAGTTACAGCAGCGCACCGTTTCCACTACCTGCCTGCACCACTGGACGGCCTTGGCTTCAAGTTGAGTTACAATTATGCTGACTCAGATTTTGAATTTGAAGACGATACGCTTGGTGCGATCACATCACTTAATGACGATGGCACAACCAGCACAAGCAATGGCCTGATCGCTCCATCGAATCTGTTCGGTTTTTCTGAGCATGTCTTGTCCGCACAGGCGTATTACGAAATCGGTGATTTCGATTTCCAAGGTGTCTACAAATATCGTAGTGAGTACTTTCAGCAGTTCGTCTCGACGCCAGGTCGCATTCGTTATGTCGATGATGTCGGCGTATTCGAAGCACGCGTGTCGTACAGCTTGAACCGGAACGTCCGCTTCACGATCGAAGGGATCAACCTTTTCAATGAACCACGGACCAATTTCCGCGGCGCGGATGATGATTTTGGTGCGATCCAAGTTTATGGCCCGCGCTACTTCGCCGGTGTCCGCGTGAAGTTCTGATCAGTTAGGGCTGCCGCCGTTGAGGGGCTGCGGCAGCCCGTCCTTTGACTGGCCATCCTAGTCCATCTAGTGGTGGCCGAATGACGGAGACAATTGGCATTCCAGCAGCAGGGATACGGCATGACCGGTAAACGACTATTCCAATCTGTTGCAGAACAGATTTCGGGACTGATAAATGAGGGCGCGTTTCCACCAGGAACACGGCTTCCCGGCGAGCGCGAGCTCGCCGAGCGGCTGGGTGTGAGCCGTGTAACTATTCGAGAGGCTGAGATCGCCCTTCAGGCTGTTGGCCGGCTTGATATCAAGACTGGTTCTGGCGTTTATGTCAGTGAAAAGCAGTTGGAGGAACGGTCTGCTTTACCTGCAGCCAGTGCGTTTGAGGTGACGGAAGCCCGCCTATTGGTTGAATCCGAAGCGGCGGCCTTAGCTGCCCATAACATTTCCGACGAAGCTATCGAACGCCTCTCTCAGCTGGTTGAGCAAATGCGCACTGGCGACGAAGCGGCTGCAAACGAGGCTGACGAACAATTTCATCGAACCATCGCGGAATCATCAAACAATAGCGCGATGGTGCATACGGTGAAGTCGCTCTGGCGTATGCGTGAAGAGATTCCGGCCGTCAAAACAACCTACGAAGCAGTCTGCGTCCATGATGCAGATTCGCGGACGGCCGAACATGAAGCGATTTTCTTTGCGCTGCGTGATCGCGATCCTTCTAGAGCCCGCAATGCGATGCGTGAGCACTTTCATCGCCTAATCGAAGCGATGCTCGATGCAACCGAGCGGATGGCGCTGGAAGAAGTCCAAGAGCGTGCTTCAAAAAGCCGGGAACGTTTCGCTGCGTCCGCCAAGATTGGCTAGCCAAATTGGTAATACATTAGCTCCCACAATAATATGCCAGATTGATTGACAATGGTGGACTGCGGTATATAGTCATTCTCCTAATAACTGGATGAGGGGATTGATGGGATGCTTGCAAGGCTATGCCTTGTGGTGCTGGCCGCGTGGTTTACAGCCACGCCTGCTTTTGCGGAGCACCACTTCGTTCGTAATCAAGCTGAATATGCGGCTGCGTTGAGTAACGTTGAGGCGGGTGATATTATCATCCTGGCCAACGGCGAATGGCGCGACTTTGATTTGGTGATTACCGGCGAAGGGCGGTCTGACGCTCCAATCACAGTGACTTCTGAAGATGCCGGTTCGGTTTTCCTTACAGGTCAATCCAGCCTTCGTGTTGGAGGCCAATATATAGTCGTCACGGGGTTGGTGTTCCGCGATGGATATAGCCCGCGTGGCGAAGTTGTTTCTTTCCGCAGAACCAAAGACGACATCGCCAGCAATTCGCGTGTGACCGAAATCGTCATCGACAATTTTAGTAAGCCAGATCGCTACGAATCGGATTATTGGGTCGGCATTTATGGTCAAAATAACCGGTTCGATCATAATCACATGGTTGGAAAGACGAACAAGGGCGTGACGCTGGCTGTAAGGCTCGATAGCGAGGAAAGTCGCACCAACGGCCACCGAATTGATCACAACTATTTCGGACCACGTCCTGTGCTTGGGTCGAATGGCGGTGAAACGCTGCGCATCGGTACGAGCAGATATTCGATGTATCGATCTGAAACTTTGGTTGAGAATAACATTTTTGACCGGACTGATGGCGAAGTTGAAATCATCTCTTCAAAATCCGGCGGTAATATTTTTCGCGGCAATGTGTTCTTGCGATCGCGCGGGACCTTGACGTTGCGTCATGGCGATGACGCCGTGGTTGAGCGCAACGTGTTTCTTGGCGGAGGTAAGGATTACACAGGCGGCATTCGTGTGATTAACCGCGGCCAGACAGTGCGCGGCAACTACATGGAGGGCTTGCGCGGGGAGGCTTTCTCGAGTGCGCTTGCGATCATGAATGGCGTGCCGAACTCGCCAGTCAATCGTTATGTCGAAGTGGCCGGTGCAACCATTGATGGCAACACAATCATCGATAGCAGGCGTGTTGGATTTAACGTTGGCGCGGATGAAGAGCGCTCTGCCGCACCGTCTGACAGTAGCTTTGCGAACAATTTGCTTGGTGGTCTTGAGGCTGAGTCCTTTCTTGAAGTTTATGATGACGTGTCAGGGATTGCCTTTGCCGGGAATGTAGTGACGCAAGGAGGAGTGGCCGATGAACTGTCGTCTTTCAGGCAGCAGTCGATTGAAATGGAGCGCGCCGATAACGGCCTTCTCTATCCGGTCGATCCTGCATTCGCTCATCTCGGAGCGCCGCGCGATCTTCGTCCGGTGACGCTCGATCAAGTCGGTCCGGATTGGTATGCCAAGCCGGGCAATGAAGCCATTTTTGGTGCATCGGGAGGGGTAACGCAGGTTTTACCTGGTGATGACACGCTGGTCGCGGCTGTGTTGGCCGCGTCCAATGGTGATGTCTTGGAGCTCACCAGCGGTGAATATGTGGTCAATCGCACCTTGCCGCTTAATGTTGCGGTTACGATCCGCGGCGCGGCTGCCGAGGGGGCTGATCCCCCTGCCATCTTCTTCACGCGACCCTATCTGTTCGAGCTTCGCCAAGGTGGAAATCTGCAACTTGCCAATCTGACTATCGACGGTGCGCTCGCACCCGATTCGGTTGGCAATTCGGTGATCCGCACGACGACTTATCCAATCAAGTCGAACCTTACGATTGAAATGGACAGAGTCACAGTCCAGAATTTGGAGGTCAACAAGTCATTCAACGTGCTGACCCTAGGCAAAAGTGCGCTGGCTGATCGAGTGTCGATCACTAATAGCAACTTTATTAACGTGACCGGCGCGGTTGTTTCTGCCGCCGCCGAGACCGAAGATTTCGGCCAATACAACATTGAATATCTCGACATTACCAACAGCAGTTTTGCCAGCATCGGCGGCCCGGTCGCTGACGTGTATCGCGGGGGCCGTGATGAGAGCACCTTTGGTCCGTTCGTCAATTTTTCTGCCAATGCTATGGCTGATATTGGCCTTGCTGCAACCAATGGTTCGGGAGCCTCGCTCAACCTACACGGTGTTCAAATTGCCGAAATCGCGGGCAATCAAGTCGCAGCCTCTGCGCCGTTTCGTGTGGTTCACACGGTTGGGACGCCAGCTACCACTCTGACAGGCAATCAATTCGCCGGGACACCGGACCTTATGTTGGAGGAATTGAATTACGATGGCGAACATCGAGCTGCGCAATCGGGCAATGTCTTTGCCGGTGAGGTCGAACAATGAGGCGTGCACTTCTCTCTCTGTCCGCTTGTGCTTTTGTCGCGATTTCGCAGCCAGCGCTCGCAGAGGCGCATGTCGAGAGGCATTCAGAGGTTGCAGTGGTCACAGCAGATTTGCCGCCGCTTTATGCCGCCGAGCTCGCGCGTGCGACCGGTTTTCTCGACACGATGATGGCAGATGGCATCGTCGTTCCGGTGCCCAAAGATCCCGGCGGCGGCTACACGCACGAACAGCATAAGCGTAACTTCCGAGCGATCTATCTCGGCGGGCAGATATTCCGGATAACTGGGGATGAGCGGTACCGCGATTATGTCCGTGATATGCTACTTGAATATGCAGAGCTCTATCCAACTTTAGGCGATCACCCAGAACGGCATGATCAATACTCGGGGCGGATATTCTGGCAAGTTTTGAACGATGCCATGTGGCTGGTCCATGCGGTGCAGGGCTACGGCGATATTCGCGATACGTTGAGCGTCGATGATCGTCAGAACATCGATGATAACGTCTTCCGTCCGGCTGTGTATTTTCTTTCGGTTGAATCGGCCAATACGTTTGACCGCATCCATAACCATGCAACATGGGCTACCGCTGGTGTTGGGATGACTGGTTATTTACTCGGCGATCAGGACATGGTCGAACGCGCGTTGATGGGATCAAACAAAAGCGGGGAAGCTGGTTTTATCCGTCAGACCGAACTACTTTTTTCGCCTGATGGTTATTATACCGAGGGTCCATATTATCAGCGTTTTGCGTTGCTGCCCTTCCTAGTCTTTGCCGATGCAGTTGAACGTAATGAGCCAGAGCGCAAGATTTTCGAACATCGTGATGGTATCTTGTTGAAGGCTCTGCGCACTACAGTGCAACTGAGCTATCGTGGATATTTCTTCCCGTTCAACGATGCAATTCGGGATAAGAGCCTGCGCACTGCGGAACTCTATGACGGTATCGCGATTGCTTATGCGCAAACAGGCGATCCTTCGCTGCTGTCGGTTGCGGAATTCCAAGGGCGAACTGTACTGACCGCGAACGGGATGCGCGTCGCTAGCGACCTGGCTGCTGGCGAAGCTGCTCCATTTCCATTCCAGTCCTTGCTGCTTACAGATGGTCCCAATGGCGATGAAGGCGCAGTCGCTATATTGCGGCAGGGCACGGCCAATGCTGAAGGTGAACCTGCGACGGTCCTGATCGCCAAAAACAGTTCGCAAGGCATGGGGCACGGTCATTTCGACAAGCTTGCCTTTCAGCTCTACGACAATGGCAATGAGATTGTCCGTGATTACGGCGCTGCCCGATTCCTGAACATTGTGGCAAAGCGCGGTGGCAGATACCTGCCTGAAAATACGACGTGGGCGAAAACGTCTGTGGCGCATAACACACTGGTCGTGGACGAGCGCAGTCATTTTGACGGCGATGTTCGGGTCGCTGATGCAAATTGGCCGGAGCAATTGTATTTCTCAGATGCACCCGGCCTTCAGGTCACCAGTGCACAGATCGACAGCGCCTATCCCGGTGTAAATATGCGCCGTACGATGCTGATGCCAGATATTCCTGGGCTTGAAGCGCCCGTGATCATTGACCTCGTTCATGCGAGCAGCGGTGAAGCACATCAATACGATCTGCCGCTGCATTTTTCCGGCCATATCATGGAGTATGATTTCGATATGCAAGGCAAGGTTGCAGAACGACCTGTGCTGGGTACGGAGAATGGCTATCAGCATATCTGGGTGGATGCTCAGGCAGAAATCGCCGACGGTTCGGGTGCGCTTACATGGATACTCGATGGACGTTTCTACACCTACCGGTTCGCCGGGAACGGCCCTCTAACAGCAGTATTGGGCGAAAGCGGAGCGAATGATCCTGAATTCAATCTTCGCCGCGAACCGCTTCTTATGCTGCGCGCGCAGCGTGAAGGTGAGGCTAGCTTTGTCAGCCTGATCGAAGCGCATGGCAGCTATGATGGTGCAGCCGAACAAACGCTCGATAGCCGCAGCCTAATTGCCAGCCTTGATCATGACCGTATCGACGGATTGGATATTTTGCGCCTGACCCTGGAATCAGGGCAGCGATACTCGATCGCCGTATCGCACAATCCCGAACCAGAGCAGGCGCACACCGTCACGCTTGATGGCGAGTCAATCGCTTGGACGGGATTTGCTGCGGTGATCACACTCACCGGAGAGGAAAACTAGAAAATGGCGACACTGGTGAGCGCGGCAAGTCCGCCCTTTGTGGTTGCAAAGGAAACGCTGAAAGAGGATTTGGGGGGAGGCATCTCTCGTCAAATCCTAGGCTATGGACCTGAAGTAATGCTCGTTCGGGTTTGGCTCGAAAAGGGTTCTGTCGGCGATGTGCACACGCATCCCCACAGCCAAACGACCTATATTGAAAGTGGTAAATTCGAAGTCTTTATCGATGGCGAAAAACGCGTTTTGGAAGCGGGTGATAGTACATACATTGCCCCGCATCTTGAGCACGGATTGGTATGTCTCGAAACGGGGGCACTGCTGGATTCATTCAGCCCGGTGCGCGAAGACTTTTTGAGTGAGGGGAACTAATTGTGAGGATGCAAGGACTTAGATGGTGGGTGGTTAGCCTTGTCGCAATCGCGACAATTATCAATTACATCGACCGTCAGACGATCAACGTCTTGTGGCCAGAGTACATCGCCCCTGATTTGTTTCCCGACATGGATGCCGATGGGCACAAGTACATCTTGGGTATTATCAGCACCGTGTTCATTTTTGCTTATGCCGCGGGTCAAGCGATCTTCGGAAAGATTTTTGATTGGATCGGGACTCGATTGGGTTTCGTACTATCGATTGGTGTTTGGTCGTTAGCGACTGCGGCGCACGCAATTGCCCAAGGTGTCCTTAGTTTCAGTTTTTTCCGGGCTGTTTTGGGTGTCGCGGAGGCAGGTAACTGGCCGGGTGCGGCGAAAGCAAATGCGGAGTGGTTCCCGACAAAGGAACGTGCGCTTGCGCAGGGGATATTCAATTCAGGTGCAGCCATTGGCGGAATTATCTCGATCCCACTGATCGGCTATCTGGCGTTCTATTTCGATTGGAAGCTGATCTTTATTCTTGTTGGTCTTGTTGGTCTGGTTTGGCTGGTCCCTTGGTGGTTCATTGTGAAAGGGCCACCTGAAAGTCACGACTGGCTTTCAGACGAAGAGCGAGAGTATATTCTCAGCGGTCAAAAGGTCGAAGGTGCAACTGACGCCGATGACGGTTACAATCCACCCACTGGCGAGCTTTTGGCGCGCAAGGAAAGTTGGGGTGTAATTATAGCCTCCGCGGCAATTGACCCGATTTGGTGGCTGTTTATCATCTGGATTCCGACCTACTTGTTTGAGGTTTTTAATTTCAATATTAAGGACTTGGTTGCGTCTGGGTGGTTGCCCTATGTGGGTGCAATGCTTGGTGCATGGTTTGGTGGCCTGCTTGCGCAGAATCGGCTCAAGGTGGGTTGGAGCGTAAATAAGACACGGAAGTTTACGATCACACTGGGTTGCCTAATAATGTTGCCGGCGCTTTTGGCGTTGTCCGTCGCGGTTACACCGTGGATAGCTCTGACGTTGATGTTCATCATCCTGTTTGGCTTTCAGACTGCAATTGGCAATGTTCAAACACTGCCAAGCGACCTCTATGGTAAGGGCACAGTCGGGACCTTGTCTGGCATCTCTGGCATGGCAGCAAAACTGAGTGCTGCGGCGTTGACATTCTTAGTGCCGATTATGACTGCCGGCGCCAATTACTATTCCGTTTTCGTCCTTGGTGCTGCGTTGGCGCTAACGGCAATTGCCAGTGTCTGGCTGCTGTGCGGTGAAATTAAACCATTGAAACCAAAAACGGCCTGAAGCCGACTAAATTCCTGAAGGGGAAACTGAATGAAATTTGCTGGTAAAGTGGCAGTTGTAACTGGCGGCAGTCGCGATATTGGACGGGCGGTTTGCGTCAAGCTTGCGTCTGAAGGTGCAAGTGTCGTCGTCAATTACAACAGCAATGAAGCAGACGCAGATGCCACAGTTGCAGCTATCGAAGCTGCTGGCGGTAAAGGCATCAAGGTTAAAGCCGATGTGACTAAACCTGCGGATGTTGACGCGTTGATCGCTGCTTCTTGTGAAGCATTTGGAGGCAAGATTGACATTCTCGTCAACAATGCAGGCGGTCTAGTCGCACGTAAAACTTTGGCAGAGATGGATGAGGAGTTCTTCAACTTCGTCATGCAACTCAATGTCACGTCGACATTCCTTTCTTGTAAGGCCGCCGTGCCGTTCATGAGCGAAGGGTCTGCGATTGTGAACCTTGCAAGCCTTGCGGGCCGCGATGGCGGCGGCGGCGGCGCGATTGCATATGCCACATCGAAAGGCGCCGTCATGACTATGACACGCGGACTTGCGAAAGAGCTTGGCCCTAAAGGTATTCGCGTTAACGCACTTTGCCCCGGCATGATCGCGACCAGCTTTCATGACAAATTCACGCCTGATGCGGTGCGTGAAAATGTGTCTAATTCGACGCCTTTGCGTCGTCAGGGGCATGCTGAGGAAACCGCTGATGCTGTTGCTTATCTTGCGTCTGAAGAAGCTTCGTTTATCCACGGGACGAATATCGATATCAATGGCGGTCTCGCCTTCTCGTAAGCCGCATTGGGCACGGAGACAGAAATGAGCAACACGCTTTCTGAGCGTTTGGCAGCAGCACCGGTCGTTCCGCTTATTGGCGAGAACGACGCGGTGCGAGCTGTGAAGACAGCCGAGGCGCTGGGCGCCGGCGGGCTTAGTGTGATCGAAGTCGTTATGCGTAGCGATGATGCCCAACGTGGCATGGAAGCGATTCTGGCTGAAACTGAGGGATTGATCGTCGGCGCTGGCACCGTCTTGACCGTCGATCAGGCGAAGTCTGTGGTGGCAAGCGGAGCAGAGTTTATCGTGTCGCCCGGCTTAGTCGATGACATTGCTCGTTATTGCCTGGATGAAGGGATACCCTTCTTCCCGGGCACCATGACTGCTGGAGAGGTGCAGCGCGCCTATGCATTGGGCCTGCGCGAAGTGAAGTTCTTCCCAGCGAGTCTTGCTGGTGGAGTGCCGATGTTAAAGGCATTCAGTTCTGTTTTCCGCGAAATGCGCTTTATGCCCACTGGCGGAGTGTCAACGAGCAATCTTTCCGAATTTCTTGTTCTACCCAGCGTTCTCGCATGCGGTGGCAGCTGGCTTACTCCAAAGGACGCGGTTGCAGTAGGCGACTATTCCAAAATCACTAACCTAGCGGAAGAGGCTGTGGCGATAGCCCGCTCTGTGCGCTGAACGAAAGTTCCTCCCAATGGCTGAATTTCTATCTTTTGGCGAAATCATGCTCCGGCTCAAAACGCCAGGCAATGAACGTTTTTTTCAATCCCCGAATTTTGAAGCAACCTTTGGTGGCGGCGAAGCGAATGTTGCGGTTGCGTTGAGCAATTACGGGTTGAACGCCGGTTTTGTGAGCGTTCTACCGGACAACGATATTGGCGAGGCGGCTATCCGCGAATTGCGCAGTTTTGGCGTCGATACCGCCATGGTCCACCGTAGCGGTGACCGGATCGGCATCTACTTCTTGGAAGCGGGTGCGAACCAGCGCCCATCAAAGGTGGTTTATGACCGTGATCGTTCCTCAATCTGTGAAGCAGGTCCGGGTGATTTCGACTGGCCAGCGATTTTCAACGGCGCAAAGTGGCTGCACATCACCGGCATCACACCCGCGCTAAGCCAATCAGCGGCGGATCTGAGCCTTGAATGTGTAAAGGCTGCGCAGGCGGCTGGCGTTACTGTCTCGTGCGACTTCAACTATCGGGGCAAGCTTTGGAAATATGGCAAGACTGCACCAGAAGTGATGCGTGACCTTGTCAAATATGTCGACGTTGGCATTGCCAATGAAGAAGACTGCCAAAAGTCGCTCGACATCTCGGTTGATGTGGATGTGGAGTCGGCGGAACTCGATACAGCGAAATACGAAGCACTGTCGGCTAAGGTTCTCGATATCTATCCGCAGATGAGCACAATCGCGATTACTCTGCGTGAGAGCTTTAGCGCGGATCGCAATGGTTGGTCGGCATGCCTGCGCACCCGTGATGGCGGTTTCAAACTTTCACGCCGGTTCGAAATGACTGACATTGTTGATCGGGTCGGCGGCGGTGATAGCTTTGCTTCTGCGCTTATCTATGGCCTTAACGCTTATGAAGAACGCCAGAAAAGTCTTGAATTTGCAGTCGCAGCTAGCTGCCTGAAACACTCAATTTTAGGCGACTTCAATCGCGTCACTGTGCCTGAAGTTGAAAAATTGATGGGCGGTGATGGATCTGGTCGCGTGGTCCGCTAAGGCGAGCTGAATTGGAAATCGTAATTCGAAAAGCTTCAGGTTCGCAACCGGCAACTTGCGGACCTGCCATCGAAACTGCGAACGACAACCCTTCGAGAGAGCAAGCTTTGTTCGAGCTATCTCTGGCTCGTGAATTGGTTGACGACGTAAGCCGTTGAACCAAATTCTGAGGGCAAGTATTATCTGAAATGTTCAAGGATGGTGGGCGCGGCAAGGATTGAACTTGCGACCCCACCCGTGTGAAGGGTGTGCTCTACCAGATTGGCGTTAGCGTCTATTGCGCACACGCTACCGATGCGAGCTTCATTCAGGTGCATTCAAGATATTGAATCAAGCGCAATTACCCGTAATTCTAGCGTGTGAACCACGCTCCGAGCAATTCAATCAGACTGCTAGCCTCACGCGCGTTTACCGGGCTCGGTTGCGCTGGACATTCTAGGCAATAGGCCTGAATTCCCTGTGCTCCGACCATGCGCCGTGCGTCACTTGTTAGCTGGCTCAAAACCACCTCTCTTTGCTGTGCTGCCATTGCGAACAGGTCGCCGCCGCGCGATTGCGGGGCAGGGGCGACTGCGCTGGTTGCGAGCTGGCGGATGATTGAATCGTAATTTGCGACTTGCGCGCCAAGGTACCGAGAGCTCCAGTCATCCCCTTCAATTCCGGCCTCCTTTGCAACCCAGCTAAGTGCCTCTTCGATCCCTCCGAACTGGTCAACTAAACCGAGCTGGCGTGCCGTGCCGCCGTCCCAAACACGGCCCTGACCGATTTCATTGATCTGTTCAGGAGTTTTTCCGCGTGACGCGCCAACTTTCGTGAGAAAGTCGGAATAGGTGTCTTCCACGCTAGCCTGCAGAATTGCATCAACCTCGGGGCTTAGCCCGGCGATGAGGTCGGGCTGTCCTGATAAAGGTGTTGTGCGATAGCCATCGGCGTTCACACCGATTTCTGCGGACGCATCTTCAAATGTGGGCAGTACGGCAAAGACGCCAATAGATCCGGTAACGGTTTCTGGCTGAGCGAATATCCGGTCACCGGCTGTGGCGACCCAATACCCGCCGCTGGCAGCGACATTGGCGAACGAGATAGCAACCGGGATACCCTTTGCGCGGTAACGCTCAACCGCACGACGAATCTCTTCCGATGCAAGCACTGAACCGCCCGGGGAATCCACCCGTACGACCAACCCCTTGATTTCGTCATCACCAATTGCCTGGTCGAGTAGGTTTGAAATGCGGGTGCCGCCCGCGGTTCCCGGTCCTGCGTCACCATCTACGATTGTACCGGCAACGGTGATGACTGCGATTTGATTATCACTGCTTCCGTTGCCTGAACCAACATCGGCCAAGAATGGGGAAAGATCGCTTTTGGCATAGGAGCCTGGTGTGTCGCTCAAGCTGTCTTCGCCAGCGATTTCAGCCACACGCGTGCCAAATTCGACCCTGTCGCCAAGTTGATCAACCAGCCCCGCTTCCAGAGCAGCATTGGCAAGGTCGCCCGAAGACGCTTCGATCCATGCAACAGGGTCGATGGTCACCCGATCAAGCTCTAGCCTAGGGCGTGCCTTACTTACATTAGCCTGCCATTCCTCCCACAACGCGCCATACAGGCTCGCGCGGTTTTCACGCGCTGCATCTGATGCGCTGCTCAGGAGATAGGGTTCGACTGCAGACTTGAACTCTCCGACTCGGAATACGCGGACATTGATGTTCAACTGATCGAGGAGTTCGGCATAATACAGGTTGCTTCCACCTGGGCCCGCGATCAGTGCTCCGCCCAGCGGATCGGCCCAAACTTCGCTCGCATGTGCGGCAAGGTGCATGTGATCGTCGGCATAGGCAATCGCGTAGGTCAGGACTGGCTTTTCGGCCTGGCGGACACGGTCCATTGCCTCGCCAATTGCTTGCAAATGAACTTGCCCACCGCCGACAAAAGCGGTCATATCAAGAACGACGGCCTTGATCCGGTCATCACCTGCCGCAGCGTCGAGGGCGCGAACCAGATCGCGTGCCTGATGTTCGATTGGCGGCGCTTCACCGCTTAACAGCGTAGCAAACGGATCGACTGTGGAGCGTTCTTCGACGACATAGCCGGTTAGATCGATATACAGAGCGCCTTCGCGGACCTGACCGGGGTTTGGCGTCGCAGAAAGGATGCTGAAGAGAGCCACAAAGAACAGCAGCATAAAGATCAGGACCAAAGTGTCCTTGATCCCGACAATGACTTTCCATGCTTTGCCAATAAAGCTCATGATATCCAGATTCCCTGTTCGTGGCGGTTGCTAGTCAAATAAGATAGACATCATAACACCAAACTTCCATGGGGAAGCACGTTCATTTGGGTTGAGCGTTGCACAACCCTCGACTAGAGGCGTGGTTTTGATGGACAATTCAACCAGCAAAGAAGCGCAGCTGACCCAAGCGGCGATCGAAACAGACAACCGTTTTCCCGCAGGACGACTTGCATTCCCGCACCGCGACCTCACCGGTATAGGTCAACTTGAACGGCATGAGATTCTCTACCTGCTCGCGCAGGCTGAGCAGTGGGTTGAACTCAATCGCCAGAGCGCCAAACATGCCAGCTTGCTGAGTGGGCTCACGATCATCAACGCTTTCTTTGAAAACTCGACGCGCACGCTGCTCAGCTTTGAGATCGCGGGCAAACGGCTTGGGGCGGATGTCGTTAACATGCATGCGGCGCAAAGTTCGGTTAAGAAGGGTGAAACCCTGATCGACACTGCGATCACGCTCAACGCTATGTGCGCGGATGCGATTGTGATCCGGCATGGGTCGAGCGGTGCGACTCAACTGATCGCAGATAAGGTCGATTGCCCGGTCTTGAATGCAGGCGACGGCCAACACGAACATCCCACACAGGGCTTGCTCGACGCACTCGCATTGCGGCATGCGTTGGTAAAACGCGGTGAGGCAAGCGAGGACTTCACTGGACGCACTGTTACGATTTGCGGAGATATTCTGCACAGCCGGGTGGCGCGCTCGAACATGCTGTGTCTTCAAGCGTTAGGCGCAACTGTTCGGCTATGTTCGCCGCCAGCATTGATGCCCGCAGGTGTGGAGGCGATGGGGGCGGAACCATTCCACGATTTTGACGCCGCCCTTGCCGGGACTGATGTTGTGATGATGCTGCGGCTACAATCTGAACGGATGGCTGGGCAGTTCATTCCCTCTGAACGTGAGTACCACCACCTTTACGGTCTCACCAAAGCACGGCTGGATCGGGCCGCGCCGGACGCGTTGGTCATGCATCCCGGTCCGATGAATCGCGGTGTCGAGATCGATAGCGAGGTTGCAGACATGCTGGAAAGATCGATCATCACTCAGCAGGTGGAGATGGGTGTGGCGATCCGCATGGCGTGCCTGGATGTGCTGACAAGGTCGGCACGCGGCATGGAAGGCTGGTCATGAAGCAGGCAAAACCTCTTACAATCATCGGCGGTCAGATCGTTCGCGGCGGTAGTGTTGATGCTGGCGCTATACGAGTGGTTGACGGCCTCATTGAGGCGGTTGGCGCTGATGTTGATGCGCAAGATGGCGACACCATAATTCATGCCAAGGGTAAGCTGATAGCGCCCGGCATCGTCGATCTGGGTGTCTTTGCTATCGATAAGCCTGCATTCCACTTTGGCGGGATCACTCGTGCTGCGCTGATGCCAGATCAATCGCCGCCGCTCGATTATCCTAGCCGCATTTCTTATGTCGCCAAAAGCGGTAAGCCAGACCTTTGGGTCCATCCCCTTGCTGCTGCGACATGTGCTCTTAATGGGACTGAACTCGCAGAAATCGCGATGATGCGCGATGCTGGTGCGCGCGGTGTAGCAACCGGTAGGCGCTGGATCGCAGATAGCAGCGTCATGCTGCGGCTGCTCCAATATGCTGCTATGCTTGATCTGATCGTGGTTGCTCATCCTGAAGACGGCGCATTGGTGGGAGGCGCTGCTGCCACCTCCGGCGAGATTGCGACCCGGCTTGGGCTGCCCAGTGCGCCTGCCAATGCCGAGCCACTCGCGTTAGCCCGCGATATTGCCTTGGCCGAGATGTCTGGCGCCAAAATTCACTTCCGCCAGGTCACGACTGCTGCCGGGTTTGACTTGATCCGCGGCGCCAAGGCCCGAGGTGTGGGAATCACCTGCGGGATCACCCCGGCACATTTCATGCTCTCCGACCTGGCGACTGCCGATTTCCGCACATTTGCCCGGCTTTCACCGCCTTTGCGCTCTGAAGCCGACCGGCAGGCAGCGCGAAAAGCTATTGGTGATGGTGTTGTGGATGTCATATCCAGTGGCCACGACCCGTGCGGACCCGAGGGAAAAAGACTGCCCTTTGCCGACGCTGAGCCAGGCATGGCCGGGGCGGAAACCTTGCTGGCGATGGTAATGAATCTTGTGCGCGAAGACGTAATTGATTTGGCTCGTGCCTTTGATTTATTATCCGCGAACCCTGCCAAACTGTTGCGTGTGCCAGCCGGGGTTATTGAGCCCGGTCTTGAGGCCGATCTTGTGATCGTAGATCCCGAAGCCCCTTGGATCATTGATCGCCGCAAGATGGAGGGGACAGCTGATAACACGCCTTTTGACCGGCACGGTGCTCAGGGTCGGGTTAGAACACTGATCAAAGGCGGGGTCGAAGTTGCGCTATAGCGCAGATACAAAAGAGCTCCCGCTAGCCTGAGCCACCAGGAGCAGTTTCGCTGAATTCCTTAAGCAGGAATCTCTGAAATTATCGGGTGCGCGCTGCGATCCTGACACCGCGATCAACCGCGCCTGCTGGCGGGCTGGATGCGGCATAGGCAAAACAACCACCACCGGAAGACTTGACCGAATTGCACATGGTGCGGGCTGAACGCTGGCCGAAACCAGCTGCGGCTACCCGAAAGAATGTGCGACCATTGACCTGTGCTTGAGTGATCACGACATCGTGAGCAGCAAGCTGTGGGAAACGCCGTTTCATCTCGTTCCATTTGCTTTCGGCCATAACGCGAGTGCTAAAGCTGCCCAGCTGGACCAGATGCGTTGCAGAATCGCCGGTTGCGACGACTGTTCGGCGTTGCGGAGCAGGTGCTGTCACACGTGTCGGAGCGGGCCGTGCCCGAGGTGCGGACACTGGCACGTCTTGAATGACAGCGCTCGAGACAAATCGTGGCAGGCCGCGAGTTGGAGCGGCGGCGACCGCAGGCATTGATACTGCTGGAGCAACCACAGGGTTTGAAACCGGAGCCGGTGCAGAACTTGTAATAGGCTGTATGATTGGGCTTGAGACAGCTCGCGGGCTGGCGGTCGGAGCCGGAACAGCGGCAACGCGTATCGGATCTTGCTGTGTTGGGGTCGGATCGACTGTGTCGATACCATCAATCCCAAAGGCCAACGTTTCGCTTTCGCGCGGTTCAACTGTCGCGATGGCGACGTCGGCATTGACTTCATCAGCGCGCATTTCTTCCGCCTCAGCAACCATCATCGGTTGGCTTGGGAAGTTCGCAAGAGCGAGGTGTTGTGGCTGACCGCCATCGCTAACCGGCTCAACGCCGAGCAGGGTGGCCACGCGGATTTGGTAATCCTCTGAGCGGGCAGTTGCAGCCCAATCGGAGAGCCTTGCATCCAGCTGGTTAGCGGGCACATCTTCTGCGGCCATAACGCGCGCAGCAGGCCAATTACCCGCAAGCGCATAAGCATAGGCGAGGTTTTGACGAGCTTTGGCGCTGTTTTCACCATTGCGAACGGTATTGATCAGGTAGTGGACGCCGCGCTCGGGTTCACCGGCAAGCGCCAAGGCAAGACCGAGATCCGCTGAAGGGATGTCGCTTTCAAATTCTGAAAGTTTGGCCAGGGCGGATGAATTATCGCCCAAAGCTACCTTTGTCAGCGCGTAGCTGAGCACGGTTCGAGCATCACTGTCGCCCAGTTCAATGGCTTCGCCAAATGCTGTAGAAGCAGACGCAAATCGACCTGCTTCAAGATAGGCAGCTCCCAAAATTGAGCGGTAACCAGGATTGCGAGGTGCTGCCAAAACAGCGGCTTCGGCGTGGGTAATCGCGCGATCAACTTTGCCCTCTTCTAGCGCAGTTTGCGCTTTAGCAAACGATGTTTCTGCTGGCGGCGCAGATGCGGTGCAGCTGGCGAGAGCCATGCTGGCAAGTGCGGTGCTCATGAACAGGCCCATTTTTGGACCCTTCGAGAGGTTGCTGGAAAAGCTCTTATTACGGCTGGCCATGTGCGTTTCCTCTAATTTAACCATGATAGTCTGCATCTTAATTTCGGTTGGTTGTCGGATATGTCAGGTACGTTTCATACGGATCACGAGCGCATCGAGATCATCGATTTTGCTCAAAGTCGCATCGAGAGCTTGGGTCACCAGAACTTGCGCACTGATACCTTGCATAGTGGCGGCAAGGCGCAGTTTGAGGTGACGATCTGTGTCGAGCCGCAGAGTAAAAGCCGCGCGGCGTGCCGGATTACTCTCTTTTCCAGTGCCCTTTTTGGCAGAATTCAGTTTTGTCGGCGCTGCATCTTCTGAATTGTCTTGGCTGGCGACTTCGCGTTTTACCGAAGGGTTGATCGAGACAATTTCGGCGGTTTGCCCTTGTTCTTGATCATCTTCATCTTGACCCATGTCATTCCAGCCGAGATCTTCGAGCTGTTCGTCCGCCACCATTTCGGGCAGTGGACCAAGTTGTGGACGCATTGCAGGTTTCGCGCCGCCCTTACGGGCGAGCAAAGTCGGTCCTAGCGAGGCAAAGCTGGCATCGGACATACCGCGCGCTCCTTACTGAGCCACTCGGCGGCCAAAACCGCCACCAGGGCGACTGACCCCGTTGGATTGCGCATGCGCTGTGCCTGGCCCGGTACCGGGCGCTGCAAACACAGTGCGGCGAAAGTTCTTTTCAAGCCGATCTGAGATATATTTCCAGAGCGCGGTCATTTCAGCAGCGCTGCGACCCTCCGGATCAACTTCCATCACAGTGCGGCCATCAATCATCGAGGCAGCGAAATCGGTGCGGTGGTGGAGAGTGATTGGTGCAACCGTGCCGTGCTGCGACAACGCAACGGCTGCTTCCGATGTAATTTTGGCCTTGGGTGTTGCCGCGTTGACGACAAAAACCAGTGGTTTGCCAGCACGCTCACACAGATCAACTGTGGCACCAACAGCACGCAAATCATGCGGGCTGGGGCGGGTCGGAACGACGATCAATTCTGCCACACCGATTACCGATTGGATCGCCATTGTAATGGCAGGCGGTGTATCAATGACAGCGAGCTTGAAGCCTTGTTGACGTAGAACCGCAAGATCATTCGCCAGACGCGATACAGTGGTTTGAGCGAATGCGGGATATTCCGCTTCACGTTCATTCCACCAATCGGCGAGCGAACCTTGCGGGTCGATGTCGATCAAGACGACCGGGCCAGCGCCTGCGCGCTGTGCCTGAACGGCGAGATGGCCGGATAGGGTAGTTTTCCCTGATCCGCCTTTCTGCGATGCTAAAGCTAGTACACGCAACGCTAGGGTCCCCCTGAAAATTGACCTGTTTCGCCGCCCAAATGCGACTGGATGAGTTAGGAATTCGCAGACTACCCCTAATTTTAAGTTAACGTGGGTTGTTACTTAATCCTCGGCAAAGCTTTGAACTGTGCAAAAACAAATCCTAATTGATGGTTCAAAGGGATTTTGCGCGCGGGCAATTGTGCAGTGGGTGTGATGGCAACGAAATGCTAACCATTCGTTCACTATAACTTGTACTATTCACGCCCGAAGGAGTGCAGCTAAAATGCTAATTCGCATCAATCGTTCATCAGCTCTTGTTCGTTTCACATTTGGTGCAAGCGTCGCTGCGCTTGCTATGATTGCAGCGCCAGCCGCTGCTGATGTGAAGGCGGGCGTCGATGCCTGGAGTATGGGCGATTACACCACTGCAGTTTCTGAATGGAGCGGCCCAGCACAAAATGGTGATGCCGACGCGTTGTTCAATCTGGCTCAGGCCTATCGATTGGGCCGCGGAGTCGATACGGATGTCGCCCGCGCCCGCGCATTGTACGCAGAGGCAGCGAATAAGGGGCATATCAAGGCTGCTGACAATTATGGATTGCTTTTGTTTCAACAAGGTGAGCAGGAAAGCGCGATGCCGCTAATTCGTGCCGCTGCAGATCGCGGCGATCCACGCGCGCAATATGTTCTGGGCCTTGCGCATTTTAATGCAGATTACGCGCAAAAGGACTGGGTCCGAGCCTATGCATTGATGACATTGGCCAATGGTGCTGGCCTTCCGCAGGCGAGCGCCGCACTCGGTCAGATGGATAGTTACGTGCCGCTTGCTCAACGCCAGCAAGCCCAATCTTTTGCCCGCCATTTGGAGGCGCAGGCCGCGCAGCACCGAGCAGCAGAATTGGCAGCAATTGATCTGGGTACACAGCAATCGTCGGTAAATCAGCCGACTCGCCCTGCGCAAGTTCGTGCAGCTCAGGCGATCCAGCCAGCCCCAGCTGTTTCGGCGCAGTCAGTTTCGTCAGCACGCCTGAGCGGTAACTGGCGTGTCCAACTTGGCGCGTTTGGCGTGCGCGGAAATGCCGACCGCCTTTGGTCGCAACTCTCATTAAACCCGGCGCTGAACGGAGCACGAAAAGCGCTTGTTCCAAGCGGCAATATCACCCGGCTCCAAGCTGTCGGTTTCAGCAGCCGCACAGATGCACAACGTGCGTGTGACGCTTTGAAACGGCAAGGCCAAGCGTGCGTGGTTGCTGGTAACTGAGCTTCGAGTTCTCTGCCCGGAACTTGCGCTTAATCGGCCAGCATCGACGGTCTGTGACATAGCACTTCCCCTGACCCTGCTGCCTGCTACTATGGGGGCATAGGGATCAGGGGAACGACCATGAATGATACCGCTGAATTCGGCGAAGTTGCGCCAGTCAAAGTTATAGACCGGATTAGCAGCCTCGATTTCATTCGCGGAATTGCTGTCATGGGCATTTTGGCTGCGAATATCGTCGCATTTGGTCAACCGTTTAGCGCTTATATGTATCCCGATGCATTCCTGGCCGATCATGGCGCTGCATCTGACTGGATGGTGGTCCTGCAATATGTACTGATCGACACCAAAATGCGCGGTCTTTTTACACTGTTGTTCGGCGCGGGGCTTTACCTGTTTATGGAACGGGCATGGGCAAGAGGATCAACACGTTGGTTGCAAATTTGGCGGCTGGCGGTGCTGGGTTTCTTTGGCCTGATACATTTCTTTTTGATCTGGATGGGCGACATCCTGCTGTATTATGCACTGATTGGCTTCGTCGTCGTTGCGATGATGCGATTGTCGGCGAAGGCGCAGTTCGGGTTGGGCCTTGCGGGCTTTTTCGCAGGAGCAATCTTCTACGCTGTGGCATTGTCATTCCCGTTCATGGCGGTGGACACAGAATTGGGAGAAACACCGCCATTTGCCGAGGCTCGCGTTGAAATGTTGGGGGCTAAAACTGAGGTGCTTCAGGACAGTATGGTAGAAGCAGAATTGAAACAAAGTGGTGATTTCGGTGGCCTTGTGGGGCATCGATTATCAGAACATGCTATTGATATTCCTGCTAATGTGTTTCTCTTCAGTTTTGAAACATTGCCTTTGATGTTGATCGGGATGGGGCTTTATCGTTTAGGGTTTTTTGGCGGAGCGATTGAGCGAGGTAAGATGCTTCGATGGGGTTGGGCCGGGCTGCTTGGTGGCGGAAGTCTAAGTCTTGCGATCGGCCTCTGGTTGAAATCCACCGGCTTCACCTACTACGGAATGCTGGCAGCCTTTGTCGGATGGAGCGCAATTCCGCAGTTGTTTATGGTTTTGGGAATTGCCGCTCTATTGGTGACGTATTCGCCGGCCTGGAATGGTTGGCTTGCCGAGCGTGTTCGCGCTGCGGGCCGTGCGGCTTTCACCAATTATCTCGGCACATCTATCGTGATGATGTTCGTGTTTCACGGTTGGGCTTTGGGCCTGTTTGGTGAGCTTAACCGACCACAACTTTACTTGGTTACCGCGCTTACCTGTGTGTTGATGCTCGCATGGTCAAAGCCGTGGCTGGACCGGTTCCGTTATGGGCCACTTGAATGGCTATGGAGGTGCATGACCTATCGGAAGATGTTCCCGATCAGACGTTAGTTTTTCGCAAACACCATTTGCGAACTAAAGACAAGGCAGCGCGCCGTCGCGTCCACCTGTTTCAAACAGGGGACAGCATATAGGCGGCCAATTCCACCTCTTCCTCATCTGGAAGTGCTGAGAGACCCGAATAGACGGCAACACCTATTTCGCATTGTTCAGCTGGGGACAGCGCAGCCATGGCGGCATCTGATCCCAATGTCGCTTGAAGGTCGGGATCAAGCCCAGTTGAAGCAATGGAGTCACCCAAACGGTTAAAGTCGGCTTCGCCTGGTTCGGTATAGATTTGGGGGTTGTCTCGTCCTGCTGCCGACGCGCGCACCATAGCGGCATTGCGCCTAGCGATTGCTGCTGTGGCGACGGTGTTTGCAGCGTCTACAAATATCCATTCACCCATTGTCATTGCGGCGCATTCGTTGACGGCGCTGCGCTGAAGCGTGGTGTATAGCTCGCCTTCTGTTGCACTCCAGACGATCAATTCAGCAGCCGGTGCTTTGACTGAGTCCGGACCTATGCGGCTGAAGAAATCACGAAGCCATGCGGCACCAATTTGTTCGCCCAGTTCTTCGTTCCCGATCTCAGCGACATCTGCCTCTTGTAGTTGTTGCACAAGCATCGCGAGATCTTCTGGGTACTCAGTTTTGATCGTCGCCCACAATTCCTCTGCGCCCGGCGTTGAAAGGATTCCCTCCTCAATCGCGGCAGCTTCTTGCTCAGGCGTTAGGCTGCAAGCGCTGAGCAGGGCGTAGGCAGCACCGAATAGCGCCAGCTTGCAAACCCCAGCGAGTCCGTTGGTATGTCTCATCACGTGCACTTCATCCCATTAGTCTTCATTTCCCATCAGCTTAGAACCCCGAACGAATGGAGCAATGCGAAAATATCGTCTGACGGATGAAACTCTGGACTGCAACTCGACAAATTTCCGAAGCCATCCTCGTGCATAGAATCCGAGATTGCTAAGAATTCCCCTTGCTATTGCGATTAATTCGCATAAGTTGTTTCTGCAAACGACTCGCAGGAGTGATTACCGCCCATGTATATTTGCATATGCAACGCAATTCGTGAAACTGACTTGCGCAAAGCTGCGCTTAAGTCAGAGGGTGACGCCACGGCGACGTATAAATCACTCGGAAAACCCCCCAAATGCGGTCAATGCCTTGTGAAAGCTGGGGAAATTATTGATCAGGAACGGGCACTCTTCTCTTGCGAAAAAGTCGCAGTATAAGTTTGAAATGTGTTATTGCGAACGGATCGCAAGGCACTGATTTTAAAAGAAAAAGTTAGTTCAAGCCTTGCCATTTGGGGTGCGGAGCCTGTATCTATTGCTTCGTACCCGCCAGAAATTGATCTGGCGTCCCCTAACCAATGCAAGGATATTTCGGCCATGAAGGGCGATCCAAAAGTCATCGAATTTCTCAACAAGGCTCTCACCAATGAGCTGACGGCGATCAACCAGTATTGGTTACATTACCGTGTGCTCGACGATTGGGGTGTGACCAAACTTGCGGCATATGAGCGCAAGGAGTCGATTGAGGAAATGGAGCACGCAGACAAGCTGGCTGAGCGCGTGTTGTTCCTCAATGGACTTCCCAACTTTCAGGCAATCCACAATCTGCGCGTGGGCGAAACGGTTGCCGAAATTCTCAAAGCCGACATGGCTCTTGAAGAGGACGCAATCCCGTTGCTCCGCGATGCTGTCGCGTATGCTGAAAGCGTGCGCGACTACGTAAGCCGCGATCTGTTCGCGGGCATCCTTGCCAATGAAGAAGAGCATGTCGATTTCCTAGAAACGCAATTCGATATGATCGAACGGATGGGTCTAGAAAACTACGTTCAGTTGCAAAGTAAGTCTGTGGCCGACGCCTAAGCCTGATTGGCTCATCTTGATGTTTGATGGGGCGGGGCAGTAATGTTCCGCCCTATTTTATGGATCGCTCAGTTGTCTTCTTTGCGCGGTCCATTAGCCGCTGCCAGCGTCTCACGCAGGAAATAGCCCAATCCGGTAATGAGCAGACCAATCGTAACCACCCATAGAATCGCGATAAATGTACCAATTCGCGTCTCAACATAAGCAGACAAGAATAACACTGCGATTTCTACGCTAATGACGACAGCTGCCGCGGTTGAAAATTTGATCGCAAACCTGGCGAGCCGCCGCCGCATTCGCAGCCAAGCCAGCTCTTCCTTGTACGATTCAGGACGCCCGGCAGCAACGAGCTCTGCCAATCGCTCAATTCGGCCCGCAAGCCAAGTCAATCGTCCCATCATAACATTCATGATGCTTCCGATGGCTACCAACAAAAATGCCGGCGCAAGGCTAAGCTCCACCGCTTGCCGCACCCGAGTCGTTGAAGCTAGACGGTCTAGAATATCAACTCTAAAAACATCGCCGCCAGCGGTCAATAATTCCAGCATCATGTCTTGTTCGATCCGCCACTGTAATTGCCCCCACCACCTTTGTTGGCATTGTAGGGGTTCTTGGGTGACTTGAGGCTAACACGCACAGGTACGGCATCAAAGCCTAGCTTTGCGCGTATGCCGTTGACCAGATAACGCTCATAACTGGTTGGCAGATCATCCAATCGTGAACCGAAAATAACAAAGCGTGGGGGCCGTGTGCCGACCTGCGTGATGTAGCGCAATTTAATCCGGCGGCCACCGGGGGCTGGCGGAGGATTGGCGTCGAGCGCATCGTCGAACCAGCGGTTCAATGCAGCAGTAGAAACCCGCTTTGACCAATTGTCGCGTAACTCAAAGGCGGCGGCCAGCATCGTATTCAGCCCTTTGCCCGTCTTGGCCGACACCGCGAACAATGGTACACCGCGTACCTGTGCTAAACCGTCATGCAGCGCGGCTTTGATACCGTTGAAAAGTCCGCTTGGCGTGTCCGTGCCGATTTCTCCCGCGACGTCCCATTTGTTGATCGCAACCATCAATGCGCGGCCTTCTTCGAGAGCATGCGCGGCGATTTTGAGATCTTGGTGCTCCAACCCCTGCGTTGCATCAAGGAGCAGCACCACAACTTCGGCAAAATCTATCGCGCGGCGAGCATCGGCGACTGAGAGCTTTTCAAGCTTTTCAACGACGTTGCGCTTCTTGCGCATGCCAGCCGTGTCAATCAGGCGAATGGTTCGTTCGCTCTCCTCGTCCGGACCGGCTTTGGGATTGGTCCAAACCCAATCAATAGCGATCGAATCACGTGTGATTCCGGCCTCAGGCCCGGTCAGTAGTCGATCTTGGCCGAGCAGCCGGTTGATAAGTGTTGATTTTCCCGCGTTAGGGCGTCCGATAATCGCGAGCTTTAGCGGCCCTTGCGGCGCGTCTTCATCTTCGTCTTCTTCGCTATCTGCGAATTCTGCGGCAGCCTGAGCTGCATCGGCTTGCTCGCCAATGATCGGCCAAAGCCCCGCGAACAGATCCGCAATTCCTTCACCATGTTCGGCGGAGACCGCGATTGGCTCGCCAAATCCCAGAGAATAGGCCTCGAAAACGCCGCTTTCGCCTAAAGAACCCTCGGCTTTGTTGGCGACCAGCACGATGGGGACATTATGTTCGCGTAGATATCGCCCGATTTCATTGTCGAGCGGTGTCAGGCCTGCTCGTGCATCGATTACGAACATCGCCGCATCTGCGCCTTCTAGACTAGCTTCGGTCTGTTTGCGCATCCGTCCTGGAAGAGTGAGCTCGTTTTCATCTTCCCACCCGGCGGTATCCACGACTGTGAATTGCAGTCCGGCAATTTCCGCGTCGCCCATACGACGATCACGAGTCACACCCGGCTGATCATCGACCAGGGCAAGCTTCTTGCCTACCAAACGGTTGAACAAAGTGGATTTGCCCACATTTGGGCGTCCGATGATGATGACTTGAGGTTTCATATCTGCCTGCCAAGTGGCCCTTGCGAGCCAGTAAGGCAAGCAGAGCGCGCTCTTAGTCTTGTGTCGCGGTGTTCTTCAGCACTGGCGGATTGTCGCCTAAATCTTCGAACCATGCTTCAACCTGCCCGTTCAGTTTAATCGTCAGGGGTTGCCCTTTACGATCAACCGTTTTGCCAGCTTGTACGCGCACCCATCCTTCGGAAACAGAATATTCTTCGATATCATTGCGCACGCGATCTTTAAAACGGATTCCGATTCCGCGCTGAAGCACTTCAGCGTCGAAATGCGGGCTGCGTGGATTGACCGAGAGATGATCGGGCGGTGTGTCGCTTTTTTGTTCTTCGCTCATAGCCGCGCCCTTAATCATGTGACGACGTTGAAACAAGCAGGATCGAATTCTCTATGCCCGCTTGCCCTTTTGCTAGAGGCCCTATAGAGGCGCTTCGGAACACGCGCGGGAGGTCTGATAAGGCTTTCCCGCGCGGCTTCGTTCAGAGATTGCGGGCGTGGCGGAATTGGTAGACGCGCTGGTTTTAGGTACCAGTATCGTAAGATGTGGGGGTTCGAGTCCCTTCGCCCGCACCAATTCGCCCCGGCGTGATGCGCAGAACATTCGATACATTTGCTCAAGAAGGCTTCAGTTCAAATCCCATGCAAACCAAGCAGACCACAAATGAGGGCCTCAAGCGCGGCTATCTGATCACTATCACGGCAGGCGAGATCGCGTTGAAAATCGACGCCGAGATCAAGAAAGTCGCACCGCAGATAAAAATGCCGGGCTTTCGGCCGGGCAAGGTCCCAGCCAACCTCGTAAGGAAGATGCACGGCGAGCAGCTGCACGCGCAAACGCTGAACGACACGATTCGCGAATCGGTCGATGGCCTGCTGAAAGAGGAAGAACTTCGTCCTGCGATGCAGCCAAGCATCGCGCTGAATGAAAGCTATGAAGAAGGCAAAGATGCTGAGGTTAGCGTCGAGCTTGAAGTGCTCCCGGTTGTTGAAACGCCTAGCACTGATGGTCTGAAGCTTGAAAAACTAGTCGTTCCGGTAACTGACGAGCAGATCGAAGAAGCGATCACAGGTATCGCTGGGCAGAATAAGAGCTACAAAGACGCGGCTAAGACCAAGAAAGCGTCTGAGGGCAATCAGCTGATTATCGACTTTATCGGTAAGCTGGATGGTGAAGAGTTTGAAGGCGGCAAGGCCGAAGACGCTGCCTTGGTCATCGGGTCGGGCACTTTCATTCCCGGCTTTGAAGAACAGTTGATTGGCGCGAAGACGGGTGATGAGAAGACAATCACCGTAACATTCCCTGCCGATTATCAGGCGGAACATCTTGCCGGTAAGGATGCGACTTTCGACATCACTGTTAAAGCTGTGAAGGTCGAAACTGACACCGTCATCGACGATGAGTTTGCAAAAAACTTGGGTCTCGACAGTATCGAGAAGCTCCAGGAAATCATGAAGGGTCAGCTGGAACAGCAGACTGCTGGCCTGACGCGCACGCAAATGAAGCGTTCGCTGCTTGATCAGCTTGCCGCTGGTCACGATTTCGAAGTGCCTGCGACTATGGTCGATGCTGAATTCGAACAAATTTGGACTCAGTTGCAACAGGAAGCCGCGAAGGAAGAAGATCCCGAAGCGGCACTGAAGCAGATCGAAGACGAAAAAGACGATTATCTCGGCATCGCCGAACGCCGCGTGCGTCTGGGATTACTGCTTTCCGAAATCGGTCAAAAGAACAGCGTCGAAGTCACTCAGCAAGAGATGTCGATGTTGGTCCAACAGGCGTCACAGCAATATCGCGAAGAAGACCGCGAACGGTTCATGCAGTATATCCAGCAAGACCCAATGGCCGCCGCTCAGCTGCGCGCACCGCTCTACGAAGACAAGGTCGTCGACTTCCTATTCGATCAGGCTGAAGTCACGACGCGCGAAGTGACTGTCGAAGAGCTTCAGGCTGCGATCGAAGCGGAAGAAGAAGCCGAAGTCGCTAAAGCGAAGAAAGCTGCTCCAAAGAAAAAGGCACCGGCGAAGAAGGCTCCTACCAAGAAGTCCGCAGCTAAGCCTGCTGCTGCCAAGAAGGCTGCGACTAAGAAACCAGCAGCCAAAAAGCCTGCTGCTAAGAAAGCACCAGCTAAAAAGCCCGCTGCGAAGAAGGCTAACTGATTTGGAAAGAGCTGGACGTTAACCGCCCGGCTTCCACCGACGAAATGAGGGCGTGGGCAGCGTGGCTGTCCGCGCCCTTTCATATGCAGCGCCTGCTTTCAGCACATCGTGATCGGACCATTTTGCGCCAAAAAAACTGATGCCGACTGGCAGATCTTCTACACTGCCCATCGGTACGGTAAGGTGCGGGTAGCCTGCAATTGCGGCAGGTGAACCAAAACCGATTGAGCTATTGAATTGGTCACCCAGAACAAGGTCGCTCATCCATGCCGGGCCGCGCGTTGGTGCGACCAAGAACTGCACATTGTTATCAGCCAGCAAAATGTCGAGCGTTTCTTCGCCAGCAATTCGCACAGCATTTTCACGCGCGGTTTCATAGGCTTCACGATCGGTAGTGGCCTCAGCGACTTGAAAAATACCCTGATCGAACCAACGCATTTCGGTCTCGGTATTTGCTTCGTTAAAGGCGATCAGATCAGCGAGACTGCGCGGGGTCTCGCCTTCTTCTAATTCTGGGATAGAGCGTAAATATTTGCCCATCTCTTCGCGCAATTCGAATAACAGTACAGTGAAGCTGTCGGAATACATTTGCGGGTCGGGTTCAAAGCTGATGTCGACCAATACGGCACCGGCACGCTCCAAGTCTGAAAGAGCCGTTTCAAACACTTGCGCCACAGCGTCGCTGTTGCCGATCTGATCGCGCATCACGCCGATTCGCACACCTTCCAATGTGGATGAGTGTAGCCCTGCCGAGTAATTCGAGACCCGCTGCACTCCGACTGTCGCGCTGTCGGCGGAATCTTCGCCCGCCATGGCGGATAGCAACATAGCCGCATCATTGACGCTCTTTGTCATCGGTCCTGCGGTGTCTTGGGTGGAGGAGATTGGGACTATATGCGTTCGACTGACGAGTCCGACACTTGGTTTAAATCCAACGATTCCATTTACCGATGCGGGGCAAGTAATCGAACCGTTGGTTTCTGTCCCGATTGCTCCCCATGCAAAGCCAGCTGCGATCGCTGCTGCGCTGCCAGAAGATGAGCCGCATGCGTTGCGGTCAATCGCGTGGGGATTGCGGGTCAGACCCCCTACAGCGCTCCACCCGCTGGTCGAATCGTTGCTGCGGATGTTCGCCCATTCGGAAAGATTGGTTTTGCCCAGTACCACCCCACCTGCTTCACGCATGTTGGCAATTAAGGGCGCATCACGCCCCGTTCGATTACCTAACAGGGCGAGGCTGCCAGCGGTGGTTGGAAACTCACTCGTCTCAATATTGTCCTTCACCAGAACGCTTCGGCCACGCAAAATACCCGTGGCGGCCATCCGCCGTGCTTCAACCGGAGCCTCAACATTGTAGTCAATAACTGCGTTGATCATCGGACCGTTATCGTCGAGCGCTTGGATTCGCAGGAGATATTCGGTCACCGCCATCGTTTCGCCAAACGATGTGTGCATGTGCGGCACATCGGCTTCCGCCGTTTCTTGAGCGCCCGCAATCCCCGCGCCGACAGTGACTGAGGCCAGGCAAGTGCCCAAAAAGAGCGGCGCGATGAGTAGATTTGTTTTCATGCCCGACACTTTGAAGCAAATATCGAGGTTAAGGCAAGGGCAGGCGGTTTTAACCTTTGCACGAAACCGCGTCCCAGCACCGGACGTGAGCCAGACGGGCGTTGTGCACTAGGATTTAACGCATAGGCGATAGATGATCGGCCTATCCTATAAATTCGAGACATATCCGAATCAAAATGACAGTAACGGCAGCAGAGCCAATAACGTCTGCGGGGAAACCGGCACCGCGGAAGCACTATCATGACATTGATGGTGCTCGTTCGGTGTTGATGTTCCTGTCGGTCGCGTTGCATGCTGGAACGGTCTATGCGCCAGCTCGGCCATGGATAACGGCTAACACCGTTCGCGCAGAGTTTTTCGACTGGCTAATTTTCGGACTTCATCTGTTTATCACGCCGACTTTCTTCTTTGTTGGTGGATTTTTTGCAGTCTTGTTGCTGACTCGGCGTTCGCCTGCTGATTTCCTCTGGAATCGCTTTCTACGCACCGCGATTCCGCTCATCGCGATCGCACTGACTTTCAATATGTTGGAGCATTATCTGCGTTGGGCTGATGCTGGAGGTGAAGGCCCGATTTTGCATTGGGTGAGCAGTTCAGCCTTCGTTGAGGTTTGGATCAACGGTACATGGCAGCTGCATCTGTGGTTTCTTGTCAGTCTTCTCCCAATGTTCATACTGGCCGCAGCGGTTCAAGTTGCTGTGCCGAAAACGACGAAAATTCGAACTATCGCAATCAAACTTTGTGACCGGTTTGGCGGGATAATCGCGGGCGGTGTTCCCTTTGCTTTTGGTCTCATTTTTCTCGCCGCGGTTAATACAGCAAATTATGCTTCGGCCAGCCTTGCTCCTAATTCCTATGAGCTCATGGCGCCTGGTTTTCAGAGCTGGTACAAATTGATGGGCGAATTCCCCTTCTTTGTGATTGGCGTAATGGCTGCGCTTTCGCCGCGCTTGCTTTCGGCTTTGACCGAATGGCGTTGGTGGATGCCATTTGCCGCAGCGGCTGCAATCTTCTTCCAGCCCTATGCCAGTGCTGAGCAGAGCTTTGGCATCGGTATGGCGATGTTGTTCCTCAATCAGTTGGCGATATGGACCTTGGTGTTGTTCATTTTGCAATTCTTCCATCGTTTCTTCAGCGAGGGCGGGCCGCGAACCACATGGCTCGCCGATTGCGCTCTTTCGATGTACCTCTTTCACCACTGCTTCATCTATATTTATGGGGTGATGCTGGTCGGAACCGATTGGCCGATTGAGGTGGAATTCGTGATCCTGACGCTGCTTTCAGCGGGCACAGTCATTGTCATTCATGAACTGCTGATACGCCGTTTTGGGCTCTTACGGCTTTTGTTTAACGGAAAGACCGACGTTGAGCAGGTGCGCAAGCAGCCTAGCCTTATCGGAGCATTCGGTTTGCAACATAAACCGGCACCAAAAACCATGGGTTCAGTCGACCTTTCCCCAAAGGTATAACGGTTCCCCCTTGAAACCTGCGAGGCAGCGTCCGACATACTCTTTCCGGACTTAAAAGGACCTTTTTCATGATCAACCTGCTTGGCGATAACGGCGAAACTTATGGAGCACAGGGTCAATTCACCACCGACCCGGTTACTGGCGCGCTCGTTCCGATGGTTGTTGAGCAGACTAGTCGCGGGGAGCGTAGCTTTGACATTTTCAGCCGCCTTCTGCGCGAACGCATCGTTTTTGTGACTGGACAGGTCGAGGATGGCATGGCTTCGCTTATTACAGCGCAGCTGCTGTTCCTTGAGAGTGAAAACCCATCAAAGCCGATCAGCATGTATATCAACTCGCCCGGCGGCGTGGTAACGGCTGGCATGGCGATCCACGACACGATGCAATACATCAAGCCCCGCGTTTCGACCGTTTGCATGGGGCAGGCTGCTTCGATGGGCAGCTTCCTTCTAGCTGCGGGTGAACCGGGTATGCGTGTTGCTCTGCCCAATGCGCGGATCATGATCCACCAGCCATCGGGCGGTGCACGCGGCATGGCTTCGGATATTGAAATTCAGGCCCGCGAAATTCTGCGTATCAAGGCGTCAATGAACAATCTTTACGTCAAATATACTGGCAAGACGCTCAAAGTGATCGAGGCAGCAATGGATCGTGACACTTTTCTAGAAGCCGATGAGGCCAAGGAATTCGGTCTGGTTGATAAAGTGTTTGAGACACGGCCAGAAAACGAAGAATCGGATGACGATAAGGGCAGTGGTGGCGCGCCGGAATAAGGCTTTAGCTATTGAAGGATAATCGCCCCGCAGTGGGACGGCGGTTACCAATCCTTCAGTGATCTATGCATATATGGTGCACGAAAACCACGTAACCGGACGTAAAATCCTAAACCGTGAGTTGATTCATCTGCTGCGCAAGATAGAGTTGCCGAATCTGGAAGTGGTTGTTTTTGCACATCCGCCCGGATTTAAGGACAATAGGAATGACCAAATTGAGCGGATCTGACAGCAAGAGTACCCTGTATTGCAGCTTCTGCGGCAAGTCGCAGCACGAAGTGCGCAAGCTCATCGCAGGGCCGACCGTGTTCATCTGCGATGAATGCGTCGAACTGTGCAACGATATTATCCGCGAAGAAACCAAGGCGGGGATTGCCGGTAAGAAAGAAGGCGAAGTCCCTACGCCGTCAGAGATATTTGCGACGCTCAATGATTATGTGATTGGTCAGAATTCCGCGAAGCGGAACCTCGCGGTTGCGGTTCACAACCATTACAAGCGGCTCAAACATTCCGGCAAATCCGGCGAAGTTGAGCTAGCGAAATCGAACATTCTGCTCGTCGGTCCTACCGGGACGGGTAAAACGCTGCTTGCACAAACACTCGCACGGACATTCGACGTGCCGTTCACGATGGCCGACGCAACCACGTTGACCGAAGCGGGTTATGTGGGTGAGGATGTCGAGAACATCATTCTCAAACTGCTCCAATCGTCTGACTATAATGTCGAAAAAGCGCAGCACGGCATCGTCTATATCGACGAAATCGACAAAATTACGCGCAAGGCGGAAAACCCTTCGATCACACGTGACGTTTCGGGTGAAGGCGTGCAGCAGGCACTGCTAAAATTGATGGAGGGCACCACCGCCTCTGTTCCACCGCAGGGTGGGCGTAAGCATCCTCAGCAAGAATTTCTGCAAGTCGACACTACAAATATCCTGTTCATCTGCGGTGGTGCGTTTGCGGGTCTGGACAAGATTATCGCGGACCGTTTGCAAAAACGTTCAATCGGTTTCGGCGCGCATGTTTCTGATCCGGATAAGCGGAAAGTTGGCGAGCTGCTGGAAATGAGCGAACCCGAGGATCTTCTCAAGTTTGGCCTTATCCCTGAATTCGTTGGCCGTCTGCCTGTAATCGCGACCTTGCATGACCTTGATGTCGATGCGCTGGTGACGATCCTGCAAGAGCCGAAGAACGCTCTGGTGAAGCAATATGGCAAGCTATTCGAACTTGAAGATGTCGATCTGACCTTCACAGACGAAGCACTTAAAGCCATTGCTGAACGTGCCATCTTGCGCAAAACCGGCGCACGCGGCCTTCGGTCAATCGTCGAGGCAATCCTTCTGGATACGATGTTCGACCTTCCCGATATGGAAGGCGTGACGGAGATTGTGATCGATAAGGACGTGGTAGATGGTAAGAAAGACCCCGTCCGAGTTCACGGCGGTGATGCGAAGGAAGAGGCTGCCTGATAGTCTCTTTTGTGCTCGGCAATACCGAGCAAGCTAGACTCTTCAAACGCTACCCACTGCTTGCCTAATTTGGTTGCTGCTAAGCTGTGTTCTAGCGACCCAAAGCGTGTCGCCATTTCGTTATGCGGCGATTGCTTAACCAAAACCCTGTCCGACTTCTGTTCGAAGCCGGACGGGGCTTGGTTTTAACGCTGACCTGGGTTGGGAGGGGAAGAGTGAGTCAGCGCTAACCTAGTGGTAAGCACGGTCATTCCGGTAGGAAAACTCCGTCAGTTACGTGAATAACTCCATTGGATGTCCCAACATCTGCAGTTGTGACCGCAGTGGCGCGACCCGCGCCATCGGTAATCACAATCGTGTCGCCGGAAAGACGTGCAGTCAGCTCATCGCCGGAAACAGTCTCAATCTTTGCTTCCCCGCCATGCCGGTTTATCAGGCTAACAAGGTCGCTCGACGTTACGCGGCCAGCAACTGCGTGGTATGTCAGGATCCCGGTCAATGCGCCCTTGTTCTCCGGTTTAACTAGAGTTTCCAAAGTGCCACCTGGCAGTTTGGCAAAGGCTGTGTCGGTGGGTGCAAAGACTGTAAGCGGGCCGGGGCTTGAAAGTGTGTCGACTAGGCCAGCTGCCTGAACTGCGGCAACCAGCGTTTGATGTACGCCGGTTCTGACCGCGGTCTGGACGATGTTCGGAGCCTGCTGTTGGCTTGCGCTAGAAGTGTGATGATGAGCGGCAACTGGTGCAGCTACGATTGCTGTTAAACTGGTTGTCACAACAACAGCAGCGAAGAGTGCGGTCTTAAGGGATTTCGGATTTACAGTCATTGATCTCTCCATTGTCTGCAATCCCTCCCGGTCTTGCATGAAGAACTACGGGAGCGGTTTCGCGATAGATGCGGGGCCTAGCAATTTTGATGGGAATTTAGTTTCGTAAGGTAATCAGACGCATTAAAATGCGCGTGATATCGCGGGGTTAGACCTGCGAGAAAGTACCTTGAGCGACTACAGGACCTGCGTCCTGCCCGTTCGGCTTACCGCCAATCGGTTCGCGAGTGAGTACCAGCTCAACCCCGTCGCCCAGATTGCGGGTCACGTCCTCGGGCAGTTCCATTGCGAGCACTTCACCAGGCGTTACCACGCCGAGCGATTGCAGAGCGCTGCCATCGGCCGGCACTAGCCACAGTTCATGATCGTGCACGCCGTCCGCTATCAGACCGATCGCACCGATCAGCATTTGTTCGCTTTCGGGCACATAGGTCACATCGAGCCGCAACCCGGTTTCGCCAATTGGTACCTGAGCAACAAGCGGGTCTGAAGCGGCAAGTTGAGGCGCATCGGCTGCGTTTGGCGGTGCGAGAAGGCCGCTGCCCGGAGCGAAGACCATCACCGCAACTAATATTGCTGCGGCGGCGGATGTGATCGCGGCGGTCCATTGCCAATGCCGCAGGCGCGATTGCAGATCAATGACTTCGGCACCGGTTGTGGCGGCCCCACCGTTCACTTCGATGGAGATACGCGCCCAAACCTGTGGGCTAGGTTCTATACCAGCGATCTCATCGGTCAGTGGAGCGAACTTGTGGTCCCACCATGCTTTGCTTTCGGCGAAGGTTTCATCGCTGGCGGCCTTGCCACGCGCGCTCATTAACTCCTCTCCTTCTAGCAGGCCAAGAGCATATTCGGCTGCGATCATCGAATTATCGCGCGTCTCGTTCTCTGGGGTGATTTGGTTCTCGTCGCTCATGATGTTTCGTTCGCTTCAAGGCAGGTGCGCAATTTTTGCAGCCCACGGCGAATCCAGCTTTTCATGGTGCCAGGCGGCACATCGGCATGATCGGCCAATTCTGCATAGGTGTATCCATCGAAAAAGGCGCCGCGGATGTGATTCTGGATGTTCTTGTCTAAGGAAGACAGGCAGGTGTGAATCTGTGCGGAGCGCTCGGCGTCGATCAAAAGCATATCAGCGAGAGGAGCTTCATCAGGCAACGGGTTTGCCTCCTCTACAGGCACTGATCCGCCTCGGACTTTGCCTGTGCGCAGGCGATCTACTGCGCGGTTGCGTGCGAAAGTGGCAAGCCACGAAATGGGACTTGCCCGATGGGGGTCATAGCGGTCTGCGCGTTGCCAAAGATTTACATAAACGTCTTGCAATGCGTCCTCTGCCTCCTTCCGGTCTCCCAAGATACGGAAGCAAATCCCGAACAGTTTCACTCGGGTTGCTTGGTAAATTTCTTCAAGCGCAACGCTATCTCCTTGGGCAAGGCGAACCATCGCGGCCCGTAAATGCTCACGCGCGATTGTTGCTGAGCCATTTCCATCGTCGGTCATCAGCATTCGGTTCCGCATGAATTGCTGTCACGTTCGACCTGAATGGTAGAATGGCCAATCCCAAAACGTTGTTCAAGGGAATCTGTAATGTCGCGCAGGAATGCGTCGGTACACGGTGCGCCGGGCATCACTATATGCGCAGTTAACGCAGTCTCTGTCGTCGACATCGGCCAGATATGCAGATCGTGCACAGCTTCAACACCCTCCAGACCCGCCAAATGCGCTCGTACTTCTCCGACGTCAATCCTTGCAGGAACTGCAAGCAAGCCCATCTTGATACTGTCTCTTGCAAGTCCCCAAGTAGCCCATACGATCATCGCAACAATCGCAAAGCTGGCAAGCGGATCGATCCACCAAAATCCGGTAAGGAGAATGGCGAAGCCTGCCATCACGACGCCCGCCGAAACCAACGCATCGGCGGCCATGTGGAGATATGCACCGCGGATGTTGAGATCCTCCTGACCGCGCATAAACAGCATGGCCGTTGCTGTGTTGATCGCGATCCCAATGCTGGCGACGATCACTATAACCATGCCCTGTGGTTCGCTCGGTTCGAAAAGGCGGTGGACCGTTTCAAATAGGATTGCGCCAATTGCGACGGCAAGCAAAAGAGCATTGGCGAGTGCGGCAAGAATCGTGGAGCTTTTGAAGCCATAAGTGAACCGCTCAGTCGGTGCGCGCTTTGCCGCAATACTAGCTCCCCAAGCGAGAACCAATGCCAACACATCCGACAAATTGTGGCCCGCATCCGCAACTAGTGCCATCGACCCATAGAGAAAGCCAAAGGTCGCCTCGACCACGACAAAACCGGCATTGAGTGCGATTCCAATTGCGAAGGCACGGCCAAAATCCGCAGGCGCATGATGATGCCCATGACGATCATGCAGCCCATGGCAGTCGCTGTCGTTTTCACTGTGAGAATGTGTGTGCCCGTGCCCCATCAATTCTATTCGTAGACGCAGGCGTCCAATCCGTCACGCTTCACGATGCCAATGCGCCGTTCAACGCTGTTTCCATGTCTGGCGAGCCAGCCGCCGGGATTGCGCACAGACCGAGATTTGGGTTTGGGTAGGGCAACAGCCATCCGGCTTGCCTCATCTGCGGTCATCCGAGCGGCTGAGTGGTCGAAATAGCGCTGCGATCCCGCTTCTGCCCCATAGGTGCCGATGCCGGTTTCCGCGACGTTGAGATAAACCTCCATAATCCTTTCTTTGCCCCAAACCGCTTCGATCCAAAATGTGAACCAAGCCTCCAAGCCTTTGCGGAAATAGCCTCCGCCTTGCCACAGAAACACGTTTTTAGCGGTTTGTTGAGAGATGGTGGAGCCGCCCCGAATGCGACCACCCTTTGCATTTTCGCGAGCGGCCTGCTCAATTGCCTCGGTGTCAAAGCCCCAATGTTCGCAGAACTTGGAATCCTCTGCTGCGATTACGGCGGCGATAAGGTTGGGGTCGATATTGTCGAGGCTTTCCCAATCCTTTGTGACCCCGTTTTCGTCCATCAACATGGTCGCGGTGACGGGGACGGGAACCCATTTGAATGCGATAACCAGCAATAGGCTGAGCCCGATGAACCACAGGATTGCTTTGGCGATGATACGAGCGATGCGAAGGGCCATGCCAGCAGATTTAAGGGGACGCACTCAGTCTCGCAATCGACTTGTTATAGATTGAAGAATTCAGCCCTCGGGCCCAATCCGTTCAGCCCATGCGACCCGACGCAACGGGCCGGGCGTGTGTGTGCCAAAAGGATAGCAAGTGGTGAGTGCAAGCAGCCCTTCGCCGCCATCGTATGGATAGACAAACTCGTCCCACCGCACGGTTTGCAAATTGCGCACGCGAAAGGTCGCGCTGGTCCCGTCGATTCGTTCCATTGTGATTGCATCGCCGGGTTCCAATCCTTGCACGAATTCGAAATGCGTATCTCGGTGCGCGGCGAGCACGGTGATGCCGGTGGCGGGATTATCGAGGATCGCGGTTGGTCCAAAAGCCATCGCTTCGCCCGATCCGCCCGACAGGACAACCTCCTTCACATCGAGGTGCGGCACGCTAATTCTCGCAAGCGGGGCAGTGTCGGCCCAGCTCCATGGTTTAACCGGGGTTCCCTGCTCAATGCTGGCGTCAAACGCGCGGGTCAGTAAGATTTGGGCGACCTGCGCCTTTACTGGAATGTAAAGCGCCTGCGTGGTGAAGGCTGCCCCGGCCACCATAACCGCGATGAATATCCACAAAGGAAGGGCGCGCTGAATTCCTCCTTTCACGGGCACGCGCCCTTCTCTCCGCAGATTTGCGATAACGGCGAGCATCAGGCAGCTTGCTGCTGGAGGCCGTGCAAGGCGAACCCGTCACCCAGCCGCTCTCGCTCACGCCGCCACCATACTGATCCGGCTGCACCTGACAGGAGGAGCAGGAGGCCGAGACTGAGGGTGAGGACATATCCAGTCGATGTGTTTGGCAGTTCCAGCCGCTGTTGCCGATCGCCTTCGCGCATCGGAACATCTCGATTGCCACTTACGAATTGAGCAGCGAACAGGTGATCAAAATCCCAACCTGCCGGTAGAAGCAGTGGCAATTCTTCGCGTGTAAGCAAGGCGCCGTCTGGGCGACTGGGCGTTTCGTCGACTGCAATTAGACTGGTCCGCCCGGTGACGAGATGGAAGTCCATTCCCAGCTCCTCGATCGCCATATCAGCCAGATCATGAGACATTTGGCCAGACCAACGTTCTGCTTCAAATTCGGCTATTCGGCGATAGCCCCAAAGCTTGGCCACCACGTCGCTTTCAGTTGCTTCGTTCAAGTTGATCGTTTGGGTCCAACGTTCGTCTTCGATCAATCCACTGACGGTTAGCGTACCAGACAAGTGCCGAGTGCGACCCAACAGGACGAGAGGCTCTCCTGAATAAAGGTCTGGCAGATCGCGTGGAGCAAAGTCGATATTACCGCCATCAACTGTTGCGGACAGGTTCGTCGCAACGGGCCGTGCCAGTCGATCGAGCAGCCGCTGCATCTGCGTTTCGGCCTCTTCGCCCATACCGACATGAGTGAACGTGCCGCGACCTGCCTCTGCCATGCGGCGCATCAGGTATGTGTTGGGCGCAGAGCCAATGCCGACCATGAACACGCGGCTTCGGCCCCGGTTCTGGTTGATCTCTGTCATCATCTCCGTCTCATTTGATAACGAGCCGTCCGTGAGGAATATGACCTGTCGGACTGGCCCTTCGATTTCCTCCCCCTGAGCGGACACACCGCCCGCGAGAGCTGCGGATAATGCAGGCAGCATTTCGGTGCCTCCGTCAGCTTCCAGCCCATGCGTGAAGCTCTTCGCTTGTTCGATATTGGTGGCATTCGCTGCCACGGCATCTGGGAACAATTCGGTCATTGTGTCGTCAAAGCGGATGATGTTGAAACGATCCTGCGGACGCAATGTCTCCAGCGCATAGAGCAAGCTCCGTCGTGCCGAAGGCATCGAATCCCCCGCCATCGATCCAGAATTGTCGACTACAAAGATCATTTCGCGCGGAGTCACCGCACCGGTTTGCTGAGTGGAAGGCGGTGTGATGGTGGCCATCACATAGTCCAACTCGCTATGACTTTGGCGGAATAGGCCAAGGCTTGGCGAACCTCCCGCAGCACTCCATCGCAACTCAAAGTCGCGATTGGCCGGCACAGCGCCATCTGCCAGCGTGATTGTCTTTGTTACCGCACCGCCATCGACGATATTGATCGCATGGTAGGGGCTGGAGATCATCTCAGCGGTGAAACCTGGATCAAGATTGACGGTGATGGCAACCGGGTTAAGCCCGCCTCCTGCCCGCGCGACCATGTTTGGGTCGGCAGTTGGAGCGAGAATATCTGTGGCCCCCGCCAGCATAGCAGCGCGGCTCAAAGAACCACCATTGTTGGCGTTTCCTGCGATATAGCGCGGGCCTACGACTAGCGGTAGGCGCAGAGAATAGTCGCCGGAAACTTGACGGATTGGGGTTTGGAACTCAATCTGGACCAGTACGGTTTCTCCTGGCCCGACATTGGCGATGGAATTGCGGAACATGTTGGGCCGTGCCTGTTCGACCAAACCGGCTTTCTGTCCGTTTGCCAGCGCCTCGTCGTAAATCTCGCGCGCTTCTTCCTTTGGCTTTATCTTACCGGTGAAGATCCTGTCTCCAACCACCATAGAGAGCGTGTCGACCGCGCCATCATCGGGGAGAGGATAGAGGTAGGTTGCTTCCATCCATTCATCCGATGTGTTGCGGAAGGCCTGAGTCACCGTCACCCGCGCCGTTTGGCCAGAGACATCTGCGACAATATCGGTGCCAAGCCGCATTGCGGGCACACTGGTGGCGACATCGCCTCCCCGAAGAATCAGGCCTCCTTCAGAACTGGCGGGCGCATAATTGGCAGATGTCGGTTCTATGGGAGCGACAGCGCGGTCTGAGGGGTTCGCCGTAGCGCGCGTCGCAAGTGCTGTTGCGGCGACCACGAGCAGCGCAACTACACCCAATATGAGCATGGCTACCATTCCGTCTCTATCGGGAAGTCTTGTAATTCGTCGCATGTAAGCCTCCGTTCATCGTTACATTCTATTCCCCTTTCCAGTTCAAGCGGTGGCGCGCCACGGTCAAGAATGTCCGATTTCCGCCATCTTCGTGGACAGTCAGGACGCGCTTTGAGGATTTGTCCGAATTTGTCCGGAAACGTGCAGGACAGAGGGGTGAGCAATGGGGTATCAGGGACTGATGAGTGATTTTGAGAATGCAGAAGTGGCATTTCGGCTTCGTGAAGAGATTGCGCGAAGGCGTATATCGCGAGCCGGATTGGCCGAAACAGCGCGATTGAGCATTTCCACGTTGGAAAAGGCGATGTCGGGGCGGCGTCCGTTTACCTTGGCGACGATTGTTCGGTTGGAAGAAGCGCTTGGCGTGTCTTTGCGTAACGAGGTTGAAGTTGAGGCCACTGGCCCCGCACTCGCTCCGCAAGAAATGGGATCCTATGCTCGCCAGGCGGTTCAATGGATCGAAGGCGAGTACTTAACCCTGCGCGCCAGTTTCGGTGAGGAGAACGCTGTCTACGCATACCGCACCGAAATCCGCTGGAGCACGACCAAGGGGCATCTAGTCTTCGCCGAAAGCGACCGCGTGGACGCGACTTTTCAGCAGGCGGGTTTTGTCTCAATGCCGAACCTGTCGGGTCACACTTACTTGATGACGAGCGAGGTGGGCCAATACCGCATGATCATGCTGGGCCGTGCAACGCGCGAGCGGCGGATGTTCGGGCTGCTCTCTACGTTGCAAGTGGGACAGGGGTCGCAATTGGTGCCGGTATCGTGCCCCGTGGCGCTACTGCCAATGGATCAGATTGCAGAAGTGGAGTTCGGGCTGGTGAGCGATGGAGATGCGAAGTCTACGCAATATCGCAGGTTTCTGGACATCGCGCTGGAAGGCGATTTTTGTAGGCTGCGGCGGTGAATTGATCCGAACATGATTATCGTTGCAGAAGGCATCAGCGCGGCAGGGAAAACCACTTTTGCGCGACGGTTTGGCGATGGCCGCTGGCTGTCTGAGGTAGAGGTTAAAGGGCGCAGGCTCGATTCGCATGCTCCGCTGATCGACCACGCGAGGTTTTGGTCAGATCACAATGCCTTCTGTTTCCAACTGGCAATGGAAATTGAGGCCAAGCACGGTTTTGCGATCTGCGACACTGATCCGATGAAAATTCACTATTCTTGGTGTGTGGAGCGGGCGGGTTTCCATTGGCCAGACAAATTTGACATCGCCGTTCCTTTTGTGCGTGAGGCTATCGAAAAACGCCGCCTCTGCTTTGCCGACCTATATCTGGTCAAACAAATCGCGCCAGAAGCCGCGCGTGCTCAGAAAGAGGGCGATGCAACGCAGCGGCGCGGTAACTTTGACCAGCACCTCGCGCTTCAGCCGCATTTGATGGATTGGTTCTCAGCCCTGTCCGAGACTCTGCCCGACCAAGTTCGCTGGGGCTTTCCCGAACCGTTGGCATTGTTGGCCGAGATCAAAGACAAAGCGCCGGAGGCAAGCCCCCGGCGCTTCGACGTTTCTGTGTTCGACGAACTTGTCCGCCGATTGCCAGACTAGAACTTACGCCATTCCCGGCAGCAGTTTTTCACCCGCAATCCTCTGCATCGCTTTTTGCAGCTTTTCAAAGGCGCGCACTTCGATTTGGCGGATGCGTTCGCGGGACACTTCGTAGACCTGTGACAGTTCCTCGAGCGTCTGCGGTTTTTCCGTCAGGCGACGTTCGGTCAGAATGTGTTGTTCGCGTTCGTTTAGCGAATCCATCGCTTCTACCAGCATTCCGTGGCGCACTTCGGCTTCCTCGGCGTCAGCGACAGTTTCATCCTGAAGCGGACGATCATCGGTAAGCCAATCCTGCCATTCGCCAGAACCTTCTTCGCCGCCGCGCATTGGTGTGTTGAGCGAGCCATCGCCGCCCATCATCATCCGGCGGTTCATATTGACCACTTCCTGTTCCGGCACGCCCAGATCGGTTGCGATCTTGGTCACGTCTTCGGGGTGCAGGTCCGAATCTTCATACGCTTCGAGCTGTTTTTTCATCCGGCGAAGGTTGAAGAACAGTTTCTTTTGCGCAGCGGTCGTGCCCATTTTTACAAGGCTCCACGAACGCAGGATATATTCCTGGATCGACGCCTTGATCCACCACATTGCATAAGTGGCGAGGCGGAAGCCGCGATCGGGTTCAAATTTCTTTACCCCCTGCATCAGGCCGACATTCCCTTCGGAAATGAGATCGGACACGGGTAGGCCATAGCCGCGGTAACCCATCGCGATTTTCGCAACGAGCCTCAGGTGGCTAGACACAAGCTGCGACGCAGCCTGCGGGTCTTCGTGTTCAGCATATGCCTTGGCGAGCATATATTCTTGCTCTGCCGTCAGCACCGGGTACTTCTTGATCTCCGACAAATAGCGGTTGAGGCTCTGCTCTCCGCTTAACGCCGGGACGGTGGACTTTGCTTTGGTCACTGTTTCCCATACCTTTCTTTTGTCGACCGCTTTTGCCGGACCCCTGATGGGCATCCGGTCTCTTGGGCCACGTGAGTGCATATATGTTGCATTTGTCTGTTATACGATAGTTCAGCGCAATTTGTTGCACCTTTCATCGATTAAAATGTGCGAGTTCGTCGATTAGTTCCTGCATATCGTCCGGTAAATCCGCGCTAAACCTAAGGTTTGTGTCAAGAATCGGGTGCAAAAACCCCAATTCTGCCGCGTGAAGCGCCTGACGGGCAAAACTCAGCCGCGAAAGCAGGGGCTTCAACGATTTAGGCGTTTTGCCGTAGAGTTGGTCTCCTAATAATGCATTGCCGATTGATGCGCAGTGAACGCGCACTTGATGGGTTCTGCCCGTTTCAAGGCGGCATTCAATAAGCGCACTCGAATCGAGTCGCGTAATTTGCTCATAATGGGTGGTCGCATGTTTGCCGCGTGAGGAATTCTTGTCGAGTACAGCCATTTTCTTGCGGTTGGAGTCGCTGCGGCCGAGTCGCTCGTTAATTGTCCCCTTCGCCGGGTTTGGATGGCCTCCGCAAACGGCGAGATAGCGGCGGTGGACGCTGTGCTGGGCAAATTGTGCGGCGAGACCTTCATGCGCGGCGTCTGATTTTGCCACAACAAGCAGGCCTGATGTGTCTTTATCGATTCGGTGGACGATGCCGGGGCGTGCGACTCCGCCGATGCCAGAAAGTGAGCCGCCTCCATTTTGGGCGCAATGATAGAGCAATGCGTTAACGAGCGTACCGTCATAATTGCCTGCTGCCGGGTGGACGACCATTCCTGCAGGTTTGTTAACTACGATCAGATGTTCGTCTTCATAGGTGACATTGAGTGGGATCTTCTGTGGTTTCGCTTCGGCCTCGACGGTGGGGGGGACGCTGATCCGGAACACGGCACCAGCGCGGGCTTTTGCAGAAGGTGATACGGCAGATTGTCCATCCACTTCCACTTGTCCTTCGGCGATGAGGGTTTGCACACGTGCGCGCGAAAGCTGCGTCGCATCGGCCAGTGCCTTATCGAGGCGGGCAGAGGCAGAAACGTTGCCAGTGATGATTTCCTGTCCGGACATGATAAAGCCATGCGCGATGGATATTCATGTGACAAGACGGGTGCTGGATCAAATGGAAACGGCAGCGCGGTCTGCTTTCCCGCGAGAGGCCTGTGGAATACTGCTTGGTGAAGGTGAGCGGATCACCGATTTCCGTGAAGCTCAAAACGTTCATCCCACGCCTGAAACGCATTTTGAGATTGATCCCCAAACGTTGATTGATGCGCATCGCTGCGCGCGCGCTGGTGGAGCGCAAGTGATCGGTTATTTCCACTCGCACCCCGTGGGCCCAGCCCGGCCATCGGCTACCGATGCCGCTTTGGCATCTGCCGTGAGCACAAATTGGGGTTCAATCTGGGCGATTTATGGAACAGTTCAGGGCGAAACTGGCGCAGAAATGAGTGTGAGGTTCTTTCTCTTAGGGGAAGGGGGCTTTGTGGAGCTTTCCATGAGTTCAATCGAGAGCTAGAAACACCGTTATGACTTCTCAAACTGATCTTGCCGCGCTGATGTGTTCGCGGCTCTGCCATGATATGCTCTCCCCCGTTGGAGCGTTGTCGAACGGATTAGAACTGCTCGCTGACGAGCGTGACCCGGAAATGCGGGCGCGCTGTGTCGAATTGTTGGAGCAGAGTGCCAAAATTAGCACAGATAAGCTTAAGTTCTTTCGCCTTGCCTTTGGTGCGGCAGGTGGATTTGGCGATGCTGTGCCGGTTGAGGAGGTGCAGGAGGTAATCGCCGCCTTGGCCTCTGATGCCAAGCGGGTTGAGCTGAATTGGGCCATTGCGAGTTCGAGCTTGCCCAAACCTGCTGCAAAAGTATTGCTGAATCTCTCGCAAATTGCACTGGATGCGTTGGTAAGAGGCGGTACGCTCGACATTGGTGCAGAGCGGCTGGGCGGAAATGTAGAGATTGTCGCACGTGCGACCGGGTCACGGATCGCGTTTGATGAAACGATCGGAAGCGCGCTTCAAGGTGACCTGCACTCGGCCGAAATCTCCAGCCGTACGGCGGCGGCGCATATGATCGCTTTGCTCGCCGACGAAATGGGCGGCGGGCTCCAATATCAACTTAGTGAAGGAGCTTTAGTGCTTGGCGCGGTGCTGCCAGAGCCGGAGGGCATGATCGGGTGAACGCTGATTGGCGTGATATGGAAGAAAGCGAACTGGTCCATGCTGTGGTCCCTTCGCCCAATTTCAGTGACCGCTTGCTACCGATCACTATGCTGGTGATTCATTACACTGAAATGAAACCGATCGAGACGGCTTTGGCCCGACTAATCGATCCGGATGCCGGGGTTTCCGCGCATTATCTCATCAGCGAAGAAGGCGCCGTCACGCAGCTCGTTTCTGAAGAAAAGCGCGCATGGCATGCTGGCGCGTCCTATTGGCGTGGAATCAAGGATGTGAATTCGGCAAGCATTGGGATTGAGCTCGACCATCCGGGACATGGCGGCGGTTACCGCGAATTTACGGACGTTCAGTTTGAAGCTCTTGTCCCGCTTGCTGCGCGGATTGTGAGACAATATGATATTCCACGATCCAATGTTGTCGGTCATTCTGATGTCGCGCCTTTACGCAAAATTGATCCCGGAGAGCTGTTCCCGTGGGATCGACTGGCGGAATACGGTCTATGCTTGCCCTGTCCGGAGAAGTTGGTGCGCACTGATCCCTTCGACAACGAAGGCGCATTTGTCCTCGCGCTCGAACGATACGGTTACGATATCACCGAAGGGCGCAAGGCAATCGAGGCGTTTGAACGCCGTTGGCGGCCGGAAAGGATCGAGGGTAGGCCTGATGCGCAATTGGGCGCGATATTATGGCACTTGCTACTAGAGCGAGATAGGGGAGCCACCAGATAGTCAGCATTCAAGGATCATGCATTTTACAAGTGGATACACCGCAACGGGTAAAAATGTGCTCTGCATGGAAAAAGACGTAAATCACCACGGGAGGGACATGCAATGATGAAGAAACTGGCAGCCGAATTTATCGGCACATTCTGGCTTGTATTTGGGGGCTGCGGATCAGCGGTGCTGGCAGCAGGCTTTCCAGAATTGGGCATCGGCTTTGTTGGGGTCTCTTTGGCGTTTGGTCTGACCGTTTTGACCATGGCCTATGCGGTTGGAGGTATTTCCGGTGGGCACTTTAACCCGGCGGTTTCGCTCGGCCTTGCAATGGCGAAGCGCTTTAGCTGGCGTGATCTCATCCCATATTGGATTGCACAAGTGCTGGGATCGTTCGTGGCGGCTGGCGTTCTGTTTGTTGTTGCAAGCGGTGTTGCTGATTTCAACGCAGGCGGTTTTGCTTCCAACGGCTACGGTGAATTATCACCGGGCAGATTTTCAATGACTTCTGCCTTGGTGATTGAGATTGTGCTGACGGCTGGGTTCCTGATTGTGATCCTTGGTGCAACTTCGGCAAAGGCCCCTGCTGGCTTTGCACCGATTGCGATTGGCCTTGCGCTCACACTAATCCACCTGATCTCAATTCCGGTGACCAACACTTCGGTAAATCCAGCGCGTTCAACAAGTGTGGCATTCTATGCTGATACTGCAGCTGTTCCGCAGCTGTGGCTGTTCTGGGTCGCACCGCTTATTGGTGCGGCAATCGGGGCGTTGATTTGGAAGTTCTTGCTCTCAACCGATGAAGAGTAACAAAAAAGAGCGTGATCTGGATTGATCGCTGGTTAGAATTGGTCGGGGCGTGGAGGGATCTGCGCCCCGGCCAACTGTATCACATCGGCATGTCCATACCCTCACCGATGACGATATCCCCACCAAGCTTTAGATGGGGACAAGATTCCGCCATTGCACGGGCGGCATGGCAGTCCTCGGCTTCGACAATGCTGATGCCGTTAAGCGCGTTTGCGCCGATGTCTTTTGTCACGCCAGAATTTGAGACCGCAACAGTTTGTGAAAACGGCATTCCGGGCTCGACCATCGCCGAGCCGAGACCAGCTGACCACGCCATCCAGGCTTGCACATGCTTTTTTCCTTCCTCAGGTGTGCTCGGCGGCGAGGCATTGCGATAGATTAGAGCGAATTTGGGCATAGGTTTCTCCTTTGGTTTGAAACTAGCGCAACGCTGGCAGTCATCTAAATATGTTCAAGGACATATTTAGATGGTATGTATTGCAGATGAAGAGCACGAGTTGGAGATCTACCTTGCCCTATTCGAAACAGCATAAATCGGACGTACGCGCGCGGATCGTTGAGTCTGCTCGCCGATTGTTCAATCGACATGGCTTTGATCATGTGACGATCGACCAGCTGATGGCGGAGGCTGGGTTGACACGCGGCGGGTTCTACGCACATTTTCGTAGCAAGGAGGCGGTGTTTGCCGCCGCTACAGCGAGTTTCCTTAATGGTCGCGGTGCAATTTGGCGTGATGAGGCGGGCGTTGACCCTACTGCGGGACAGGTGGAAATGGCGCAACGAATGGTTGAGTCCTATCTGTCACGCGATCATTTGACCCAAACCGAGGATCAATGCCCGCTGATTGCCTACGCAACTGATGTCCCGCGTGCCGGCCCCAAAGTGCAAGAAAGCTATAGAGAGCTGCTCGAAGGCATGGTGTCGTTGTTTGATGCCAACCTAGCCGAGACGGGCGCTGCTTCGCGGCAAAAGGCGTTGTCTTTGGCGGCCCTATGCGTTGGTGGAATGGTGGTGGCGCGCGCGCTGCCTAATGACGGGATCGCAGAAGAGATCCGCGTCGCAGCTCTGAACGATGCAAGTTCGCTGTGGTTGGGTAAAGATGCCCCGCTCGATCAAACTCAGCAAGAAGCTCAAGCCGCATAACCGGCGCCCATTGTTTATACGCGCTGTTTCTTTATAGCGGCTCTCGTCAGGGGGCTGAGGCAGCTGCGTGAGCTTTTGGGTTCGCGAGGAAAGTCCGGGCTCCACGAAACAAGGGTGGCGGGTAACGCCCGCCGGGTGTTCGCTTTCGGGTGGGCTCTTAGGGAAAGTGCCACAGAGAGTATTCCGCCGATGGAAGGAAACTTCACAGGCAAGGGTGAAAGGGTGCGGTAAGAGCGCACCGGGGTGTTGGTAACAATATCCGCATGGCAAACCCCACCCGGAGCAAGGCCAAATAGGGGTCTCGCGCCCGGCTCTTTGTGAGTCAGGGCAGGAGTGGTTCGCTCCGAGAGACCCGGGTTGGCTGCTTGATCTGTTCAGCAATGGACAGACTAGATGAATGGCTGCCACCGCAGTCTAGGTCTTTTGGGGCTGGTCCTAAAGGATACCGGCTGCGGAGACAGAACCCGGCTTATGATGCCCCCTGACAAGTCGCTTCCTTGCTATTTGTTGTTTCAGTAATTGTGAGAGATGCGTATCGTTCGTGTTTTATGACACAAGCAGACCCAATATCTCGCTCTGCCATCCAGCGCTTCGCTGTGATCTTGGCCGTCTTTATTCAAATTGGTGCTACGTTTCTGCCTCAGCTTGGGTTTGGTGAACCGATCGGCGATCGGTCCGACAGCATTCGAACACTGATCACGCCATCGGGTTGGGCCTTTGCCATTTGGGGACCGCTCTTCCTTGGTTCGGCTGCTTTTGCGATTTGGCAGGCGCTTCCGGGGCAGCGGGACAATGCGCTGATCAACAGGATTGCATGGTCAGCGGCGGTGGCACTGGCGGCGCAGGGAGTATGGGCGACCTATACGCAGTTTGCGAACCTCACTGCGATTTCGGCAATCATCATCCTTATATCACTAGGCGGGCTGTTGATGTGCTTGCGTGCGTTGGTTCAGGAGGACACCCTGACCACCGGTGAACGTTGGTTCGCTGCGTTGGTGCTCAGCGCTCTATCTGCATGGTTGACTGCCGCGAGCATCGTGAACATCTCTGCGACGCTGGCCTATTACGGCATCGGAGGAGGCTTTGCCTATCCGCTTGCCGCGGCGGCTATGATCGTGATTGGCGGCGTTATTGCTGCAATTGCTACATTCAGGTCGCGCGGAAACCTTTGGTATGCGCTGGTGTTCTGCTGGGCGCTTACGGCGATTTATTATCGCGGCGGGCAAGAGGCGCAGAGCATTGCGTGGGCCTGTCTCATTTCTGGTATATTGGTCCTAATAGCGATGACCGCTGGCCTGGTGATGAAAGACAACCGCAAACATTGGTTGGGCGTTTAGGCAGCCTCAACAATCGGCGGATAGAGCTCATCCAGCGGCACTGAGCGTCCATCGGAACGGACCAAACGGACATGAAACCGTTTCATCTGGCGGGGGTGGTTCACGCCTACACTATGCGCGATCACCCCAACTTCCTTGCGGATCTGCCTAACGAAATTTGCGACCCGTTCCGCCTTATTGGTGGGGTCGAGCCCGCGCTGAAGCTTAGGATCGTGTGTGGTGATACCCGTTGGGCAGGTGTTCCTGTTGCATTTCATCGCTTGAATACAGCCCAGAGCGAACATGAAGCCCCGCGCTGAGATGGTGAAGTCTGCACCGGCACAGATTGCTCCTGCAACATCGCTGGGCGTAACCAACTTACCGCTTGCGATGATCCGGATGCGGTTTTTTAGACCTGCCTGATCGCGCAGATCGACAAGCATTGGCAACGACTCGCGAAGCGTCAACCCAACATTGTCGATAAGCGGCAGTGGCGCCGCGCCGGTTCCGCCATCGCCGCTATCAACGGTAATGAAATCCGGAGCGCTCTCGATACCTCTACGATTCACTTCTTCGAACAGTTCGAGCAACCAGCCATAGGCACCAATCACGGTCTTAAATCCGACTGGTTTTCCAGTGACATCACGAATGCGTGCGATCATATCGAGCAGCTCGTCGATCGTCCCAATATCGGGATGACGATTGGGTGAAATTGAGGCTTCGCCGACCGGGATACCGCGAATCTGGGCGATCTCTTCATTGACCTTAGAGGCTGGCAGAATTCCGCCTTTGCCGGGCTTTGCACCCTGAGCGAGCTTCAGTTCGAACATACGAACCTGATCGTGGGCAGCAACTTCGCGCAGTTTGTCATCGGACAGGTTACCTTCTGGATCGCGCACGCCGTATTTTGCGGTGCCGATCTGGAAGACAATGTCGCAGCCCCCTTCGAGATGATAGGATGACAGCCCACCTTCGCCGGTATTCATCCAGCAGCCTGCCTTTGCCGCTCCGTTGGATAGCGCGCGCACAGCCGGGGTTGAAAGCGCGCCGTAGCTCATACCTGAGATGTTGAAGAATGACGGGGCATCATACGGATGACGTGCAGAACCTTCGCCAATTCGCATTGGCCGGGATTCGACAGCATTCTGCTCCAAGGTTGGCCATGGGCAATTGACGAATATGGGCGTGCCAACGGGCTCCAAATTTCGCGTCGAGCCAAAGGCAACATTGGTCGAAACGCCGCGGGATGCTTCGCTTACCCACTCGCGCTGTGCGCGGTTGAACGGCATTTCTTCGCGGTCCATTGCAAAGAAATATTGCCGGAAGAACTCCCCCAAATCTGACAAGACATAACGCATCCTGCCGATGACAGGGTAGTTCCGGCGAACAGTGTCGCTGGTTTGGTAGCGATCTATAAAAAATAGGACAACAATTCCTAGCAGGATCAAACCCACTGCAAATATGAACAGCGTCGTTAATCCGTCCAATATGGCGTTCATTGAGACCCTCCTTGTGCCTGTTCAATCAGGCTTCGTTTGAATGTTGGGAAGCGTTACACACAATGAGGTCCATAAGACAATCCGCCGGACCCTGCTTGTTGCGCAAAGCCCGGCGGTATTCAGTTGAAATCAAGCGGTTTTTGGTTAGAAACGCCAGTTGAGTGAGAGGCGCCCTTGATCATTCGACAAAGCACCGCGGCCCATGTCAGAGGTGACCGAAACAGAAGCGCTAAGGTTCTGACCAATGACCATTTCAGCGCCTGCATTGACCGCAATCCATTGCGGATCGAGCTGGTTGGCAATCGTGAACGGAGTATCAGCTGCACCAAAGAAATGCGCAGTCACTACATCCGCCGTATCCGCCAACTCGCGTGCATAAGCGACGGAACCAAAGGCACGAATCGAGCTCGTCTCACCGGTTCGAATGTCGAACGATGCCATTGCGCCTGCCTTTGCGCCCATCGATGTGAAGGTGCGGTCCGCGACGGAAAGGCCGAACGCGCTCGCGCCAACTTCATCATATCCGGTAATGGCATTGCGGACATAGTCCATGCTCACAACCGGACCAACTTCGATACCTTCGGCCAGATCAACGGCATATCCAAACCGCATTCCGCCAAAGACTTGTTTGCCATCGGATTGACCAATCGCATTGTCATAGGAAGCACTGAAGTCACCTTGCGAAGATCGCTCGACGCCAAATTCTTGGCTGGACGTGCCAGCATAACTATCCGCGAACAGACTACCTTGCGACCAAGCGGCGTAGATTGCCACCGATTCGCTGCGATCTTCCTGTGGTTGGAATAGGCTGGTTGATTGCTGGCTGTTGCGAATATTTGATACTGCGATGCCAAAGCTAAAGCCCTCGGCGACCCGCAAGTCGGCACCAATGGTCAATTCGCCCGCTTGAGTGAGCGAGGCTTGTTCGAGCGCATTTGCGCCAAACACGCCAGTGGTCACGCCATTAATGCCGTATGTGTCAAAGCCAGCTGCACCGTTGCCAAGCAAGCCTGATTGCTGACCACCATTGAGATAGATGCCTGAAGCGCTCCCAAAGATGCCCAGTGGTCCCGTCTCACCGGGTGTTGTCCCAACCAATGCGTAACTGGCATTGCCCGCCGACGAGAATGCGCCAGCAGCGCGCGACCCGCCGCGAAGCGCAAGTGTACGCTGCGCGATCTGACCGGTGAAACGCTGTGAGAAGCTGTTTGCGGTGAAGGTCTGACTGAATGCGCTGACCGGGGTCAGCGATGCCAATGTTGATCCCAGCGTATCGAACGTGGCGCTATCGACGACGGCGAACATGTCTGAGAATTGATCGAAATTCGCTGAGCGTAGCGTGTCAAGCGCCGTACCAAGTGAGCGCAGCGAACTGCCTCTACCCAGCAAATCCCGGATGCTGCGTGCTGTGATCTCAACGACAATCTCATTGTCTTCGATCCTATGTTCTGCACTCAAAAGTGCCGAACGGCTCAAAAACGTAACGTTTGAAAAATCACCGTCGATTTCGTCCGCTGTCAGAAGGGTGTATTCGGTCCCAAATCGGACACGGCGATCTCGGCTGGACAGAATAAGTTCTCCATCGAGAACCGCCACGCCGGAAATGTCATAGCTGTCAGCCGTGACTGCACCACGGCGTCCTACTGAGAAATCGCTCCAAAGCGCGCCTCCGCTGGTTTGGACATAATCACCATTGATGGCCAACGATCCGAACGAGTTCGCACCGCCAGCACTCAGCATTCCTTCAAGGTTGAAGAGCACGTTGGTGTTAATCGTACCGCCGTCGCCGACAAGCTCACCGCCGGCCAACGTATACACTGAGGTGTTCAGTGTGCCGTTGATCTCAGCGAATCCATCAAATTGCTCAACCCCGATAATGCTGGTGAATTCCCATTCATCAGGAAGGACAAAACCAGCCCTGCGATGATCGATTACAAGCCGGTCGATTTCAACATCCAAATCAACCGTGGTTGTCCCACGGCGATTAAGGTGAACTTCGAAATATTGCGCAGGATTTTCAAATGCCGTGCCAGGCGTGCCATCGGTGTTTTGCGGGATAAACCCGGTTGAACCGGGGCCAACCAACACAGAACTGGAAGGAGTATTGCCGCCAAAATTCGGTGTTCCTTCGGGTGGAAGGACGACCGAATTGATATCAGGATTGCCTGAAATATCATTGCCCAGAATCAAGCCAATGCTTGACCCTGTTTCATAGACGCCGGGTTCCGTGCCGCCGGGCAGGCCATTGATCAGCGTGCCAGTTCCATCATCAATTAGAAAGCCCGGATCGAGATCCTGCGTCCAGCGGGTCGGGTCCGACCACACCCCATCGCCGCGCGCTGCCGAAACATATTTGTAGGCTGTGTTTTCGCTCAGGAATTGGAAGAATGGATAAAGCGGATTGTAAAAACTGATATCGCCAAATGTGTTGCCGATCCCAAAAAAGTCGAACCCACCGCTCAGCACACCAGTGATGACAGGAGGACCGCCAAGTTGATCTGCGATCAGAGGCGAACCGCTATCACCGCCAGCCGTTGCCACTTCATTGGGCAATGCGTCACCGTCAAACCAATCAATCGATAGAACGGCGTCAAGGCTCTCACAACTGATCGCCCCATCGGAGGCGAAGGTGCAGCGATCTTCGCCGGGACCTACGCGGTCTGGGTTGTCAAAATCGGTAAAGTAAAGTGATTGCGTTGTTTCGCCGAACGAAATGGCGGTGGGCGCGAAGTCTGGAGCGATTGTGTCGATCAGGTCTGCAGACGAGGCAATCGCGCCGAGCATGTTTTCACCTACACGGCGCAGAAATCCGATTGGAAGATTCTCATTAAACAAAGCGGAATCAGCTGTGCCGAAACTGCCGTAACCGACTTGCACTACATGGGTCAGCTCGGTCAGCGGCGTCAGCAAGATAGGCAGCGAAGGTACATCGGTTATCGGCGTATCAACCGCGATCAACGCCACATCGGCCCATGGGAATGACAAGGCGCCATTGTCGAGGTTTGAGGAAGCATGGATAACTATGTCGGTACTGCTCGCTACGCCGCCATCTGTGTAATTTGCCCCAGTTCCGAGATATTCAAAGAATCTAATGGAGCTGTCTACGCCGGTCGAAATCAGTTGAGTGCGTGCTGCCCCAGTGCTTGCTAAACCATAGTCTTCAGAGGAGAACGCAGTAACACAATGCGCCGCCGTTAGAATTGTGCGCGGATTGATAACACTGCCGGTGCAGTTGAAGAAGACGCCGCCCGTCGCATTATTTTGGCTGAAAATTTGTACTACTGATGGCTGAGTGTTGTTGATATCAACGCCGCCTTCAAGCCCGATATCATCGCGAGAAATGATCTCTGGGTGAGGCCGTGTATCAATGGCGCTGATATCACCGGTAAAGCGCGGCAGTGCGAGATTGATCGAAGGGTTTAATGTCGCGGTGTATGCATCAGATTGGATGCCAGCAAAACTGTCAACCATAGTAGCCGTTTTGTCGACTGGGCCTGACACAGGATTGCTGGTCGCTGCTACATAGGGAGAAGATGTATTAGAGGAAGATACGTCCTGAACGTCCGCGGTACTTCCCCCGCGTGAAGCTTCGTTAATGCGATCAAGGCGCAATTGAACGCGCTCATCTATTGAATTTGCAGCACTGCTATCGCCCGCTCCCTCATCTTCGGATGCATATGCTGGAGATGCTGCAAGCGCTCCGGAAAGCGCTACAATGCCTACACCAGAAAGAAATCTACGTTTTGTCATGAAAGCCCCCTTGCCTTGAATATCCCTATTCGAGTCGGAGATTACTATAATCAGGAGGCGAATCCCAAGCTTTCATCACAACTTTTTTCGTTAGGGATATACACTTGCGCAGATCGTCGAATTTAGACGTATAATGGAATGTGTGACTTGGCTAAAGTAACTCTAAGCAGGGTCTGCATTTGGAACGGCTTGCAAAAGGTTAGTTTCTGCCAATGCTTGCATAGGTAAAACCGGCGGCGCGCATGTCTTCTGGATTGTAGATATTGCGTAAGTCTACGAGCACTGGGGCAGCGACAAGCTCTTTCAGCCGCTTCATGTCTAGCGCGCGGAACGCATCCCATTCGGTGACGATTGCAACGACATCGACCCCTTCGATCGCGGAATAAGGGTCATCGCACATGGCCACATCGGGCATAATTGGTTTGGCAATGTCCATGCCTTCGGGATCGTAAGCAGAAACGATCACACCGGCGTCGGTCAATGTCTGCGCAATTGCAATTGCAGGCGAATCGCGCATGTCATCGGTGTTCGGCTTGAAGGTGAGGCCCAGCAAACCTGCTTTCTTGCCGCGCGCTTTTTCGGCTCCGCCAAGTGCATCCAGAACTTTGCGGCCCATTGCCCGTTTGCGGCTGTCATTGGTCTTCACGACCGCTTCGACAATGCGTGTTGGGCTGTCATAATCTTCTGCCGTTTTTAGCAATGCCAATGTGTCTTTGGGGAAGCATGATCCGCCATAACCAGGCCCGGCATGAAGAAACTTGGAACCGATCCGGTTGTCCATGCCAATCCCTCGACTGACATCTTGAATGTCAGCGCCGACCTTTTCGCACAGATCAGCCATTTCATTGATGAAGGTGATCTTAGTCGCGAGGAACGCATTGGCAGCGTATTTGATCAGCTCGCTGGTGCGGCGTTCGGTGAATAGGATTGGCGATTCATTGAGGAATAGCGGGCGATACACTTCGTGCATGATGTCCCGGCCAAAATCATCCTCGGCACCTATTACAATCCGATCAGGACGTTTGAAGTCACGAATTGCGGCACCTTCACGCAGGAATTCAGGATTGGAGACAACCGAGAACGTGCGCGTGGTGCCACTATCTTTTATGATCCGCTCAACTTCGTCCCCCGTGCCCACCGGCACGGTCGATTTGGTGACGATGACGGCATTGTTGGAAAGGTGTTCGCCCACTTCGGCGGCCACAGCATAGACAAAAGATAGGTCAGCATGGCCATCGCCGCGTCGGCTGGGAGTGCCAACAGCGATAAAGATTGCGCTAGCGCCCTTGATGCCTTCGGAAAGGCTGGTGGTGAACGACAGGCGACCAGCCTTAAAATTGCTTTCGACCAACGCATCAAGGCCGGGCTCGTATATCGGCATTATGCCGTCGTGCAGCCGGTCAATCTTGCTTTGATCCTTGTCGATACACACAACGTCATGGCCGAAATCGGCGAAACATGCGCCTGAAACCAGCCCGACATAGCCAGAACCCACCATTGCAATTTTCATGGCGTATTGCCCCTATGAACCTGTACGTGAATTTGTATCTGTGCCGCCAAATGACCGCGAAATTTGTTTATGCCCGCTCGCCCTGAAAGACCTCTATCGGACCGCCATCAATTTGGCTTGCCTGAAGGATACGTCTCTGGTCGTCTTCGAGCACGAGGGCCGTAAGCACACCTGAGCGAAAAGCGCCAGTGTCAATGCCAATTCGATTGCCGCAATCCATCACCCGGTCAAAGATCGTGTGGCCGTGGACAACCACTTTATCGAGTGCACCTTCATGGTCGAGGAAGCGGTCACGAATCCACAGCATATCACTGCGCTTTTGCTGGTCGAGCGGGACTGCCGGGTCGACCCCGGCATGAACAAACAAATAATCGCCTGCGACAATCATCTCTTCAAAATCGGTCATATAATCGATGTCCGATTGCGGGATGAGTTGCGGCATCAACGCGAACAATTCATCCAGATTCATAGCGTTGAACTGTTTGCGAGACAGGCCATAAGACAGCACTGTCTCGCGCCCACCATGTTTTAGGAAATGCCGCAAGACTTCGGGCTTCTTGAGTGAATTGAGGAACATTTCCTCATGATTGCCAGCCAGGACGCGGACGGCCCTTTGTTCCTGCCATGTGCGAGTACGCGCAATAACACCTGCACTATCCGGCCCGCGATCAACGAGATCGCCGAGTAGGATAACTTGCGTGTCTGCCGGTGGTCGGGATGTATCGTCTTGTTCGATCGCGCCGATCATCGCGCTGTAAAGGTCGAGACGCCCATGAATATCGCCGATCACATAATAGCGCGTCCCATCCGGCACAGCAGGAAGCTGAGGCTGGGGTCGCGGGCGAAACATTTTGCGGAGGGCGTTGAACATAATTTTTCTTTATTGTGTCTGGATAATGTCAGTCGTCCAATCCGTTTGACCTCACTGCAGTATACCGTGAGCCTGAGTGCTGCCGTTCGGAGGCGTGCCTTTAGTCTGACGGAGCCTGAACAGCAACTGAGCGTGGCTCCTTTGCCTCAAAGCGGATTTGTCGCGCCACTTCGTTGGAGACCATACCTGATGCAAAAATCCAACAACACTCTACCTTGTTGGATAGAGATACGAAGCCTCATGTTATTTCTCTTGTGCTGTGCAGCATAAATGTGCACGATTGTTTCATATTCGACAGAGATTGCTCATAATAATACGCAGCCGTCGAATGTGCAGGTGGGACGAAGCAACAACATAAACAAGGAAGTTGTAATGCTCACGTCCATCCGCGGCCTCTCCGCCGCAACTATCTCCGTTGGTCTTCTGCTGTCTGCAGCACCAGCATTCGCATCAGAAGTTTCTTCTGATGCACCTGTCGTTGATGATTCTATCAGCGCAGACTTGATCGCAGCGTCGATTGCGCTTGATCCCCGACCTGTCGATGGCTCCGGCACCGTTTTGACCAGTCAGGTCGAACGTGCCGGTCAGCCAATTGATGGTACTTTTGCAAGTGACCTTGCCGGCGAAAGTGGATTCACGTTTTCCGCAAATGTCGCATTCACTACAGAATACCGTTTCCGCGGTGTTGATCTTTCTGGCGGCGATTTCGCCGTTCAAGGTGGCTTTGATGTCAGCCATTCGTCCGGATTCTATGTTGGAACATGGGCGTCCAACCTAGACGAACAGACGGTAGGTTTTGGATCGACCGAGCTTGACGTTTACGGCGGTTGGAGCGGCGACATTGCTGACGGTGTGACTGCCGATGTCGGTGCCATCGGTTATCTCTATCCGGATGCACCCACTGCGGCAGGACCAACTGACTATGTCGAATTCTACGGTTCACTGGGTGTTTCGATCGGCCCTGCATCCCTGACCGGCGGCATCGCCTATGCGCCTGATCAGGAATCACTCGGCAGCACTGATAACCTGTATCTCTATACCGATGTAGGCATCGGCATTCCGGATACACCGATCACTATCAATGGCCATCTTGGCTACACTGACGGGTTTCTGACCTTCACCGGCGACAGCAAGGCATTTGATTGGTCAATTGGTGCTGATCTGGCTGCCGGTCCGGTGACGTTCACCGCAGCTTATGTTGGCGTCGAGGGCGATGCGCTAATCGATCCGGCAGGAACCTTCACTGACGATGCGTTTGTCCTGACCGTATCTGCAAGCTTCTAAATCGCTTGCGAAGATATTCGAAGTAACCCGCAGATAAGCGGGAGGAACGGGGCGTGGGATCAATTGAGTTCCGCGCCCTTTTCGTTTTGCGTTGATGTCGATGCTTGGCCCTGTGCTTGGTCAAGCGTCAGCGTTGCGACTGGTCACTTGCGACCATTGATACTGGGCTCTAACTGCTTTGCGAAAGGATATTCTTCGATGACCAAATTTCTCCATTCCATGATTCGCATCACCAACCCGCAGGCGACGGTCGATTTTTTTAAGTTGATCGGGTTGAAAGAAGTGCGCAGATTTGATGTTGAGGCAGGACGTTTCACGCTCATTTTCCTCGCCGCGCCGGGGCAGGAGGGTGTGGCCGAAGTCGAATTAACGTATAATTGGCCTACGGAAGATGACAGCGAAGCCGAGCATTATGATGGCGGGCGCAATTTTGGTCATCTCGCTTACCGCGTCGATAATATCTATGAGACGTGCCAGCGCATTGCAGATGCAGGTCACATCATACACCGCCCGCCGCGCGATGGGCATATGGCCTTTGTTAAAACGCCTGACGGGATCTCGATTGAGCTTTTGCAGGACGGCAGCCTGGAACCAAAAGAGCCATGGGCAAGCATGGAGAACACGGGAAGCTGGTAAGGCGTCCCGTGTTCAATTCTGGTTAGAAACTCTTGGTCGGGTTAGGCCGGATGGCCTGCGATTTTACGGTTCGCTGGGCAAGTGGCCTTGATCAATACACTCCGAATCAGGATGCTTCGTTGTTAAGCGCAGAACAATAAAGCCGATTATTGCCGAAACCGCCGATCCGGCAAGGATGCCAATCTTCGCCTCTTCAATAAATGCAGGCTGATTCGGAAAGGCGAGTCCGCCGATAAACAGGCTCATGGTAAAGCCGATCCCGCACAATATCGAAATACCCCATATCTCTGGCCAATTTGCGTTCTCTGGGCGCGGCGCGAAGCCGGACTTGTCAGCGATAAACACGGTCGTGAATATTCCGACTTGCTTCCCGATGACTAGGCCGGCTGCGATCGCGATAGGAAGTGGAGCGAGCAAGGCATCTGCTCCCATACCCGTCAAAGCAACTCCAGCATTAGCAAAACCAAACACCGGCACCACCAGATAGGCGCTCCAAGGAGCCAAATTGTGCTCAAGCTTTTCAAGCATGGAATTGCCATCGCGTCGATGCAACGGGATTGTCAATGCGGCCAAAACCCCTGCAATCGTTGCGTGTACGCCTGTGTTGAGCACGCAATACCATAGGACCACAGCCATAAGGATATATGGCCAGAGAACACTGACCCGCATCCTATTTAGCCCGACCATCAGGCCAAACACTACAACGGCTGCCACCAGCCATATCATTTCGATCGTAGGCGTATAAAACACCGCAATGACCATTACAGCGCCAATATCATCAACAATTGCAACGGTTAAAAGGAACAGCCGCAATGATGTTGGCACTCGGTTGCCAAGCAGTCCCAATACACCCATTGCAAATGCGATATCGGTTGCAGCAGGAATGGCCCACCCGCTGGTATAATCGCCTCCGCCTGAAACCATCATGAAGACAGCTGCTGGGGCTAGCATTCCGGCCAGAGCAGCCACCATAGGCAATCGCCGAGCTGCGGGGTCCGCGAGTGAACCGGATATCAGTTCTCGTTTAACCTCCAGTCCGACAACAAAGAAGAATATCGCCATCAGGCCGTCATTGATCCATAGATGTAGGTCATACAATTTCGGGATCGGTGTCCATGGCAGTTTGCCGTAGAAGAGGTCTTTATATTCGTCCGCAAACGGTGAATTTGCCGCCAGCATCGCTGCCGCAGCAACTAGGATCAGCAAAATCCCTGCGGACGCGTCCCCAACAAATAATGCACGCACTGGCGCTATAAGACGGCGGAGCGGAGTGGCGGTCGGGTTTTTATTGTTGGACATAGTGCGCGCTCCTTTTCAGAAAAGTCATAGCGGTTGCAAGGTTAAACCGGGCGCGTTAGTCTGATTTCCCCGCAGGGAGATGGGTCGTCTTGTCTATTATTGACTGGGATGTGTGGCAGTGGCTTGCTGTGATTCAGCACGAACTGCTGCTATTCGCAGGTATTTTCTTTTTGATCGGAGCGCTGGATGATCTGGCGGTCGATTTAGCGTGGCTGTGGCTCAGGGTGACTGGTCGCACACGCACTCCGCGTGTTCGGCGCAGTGAAATTCAGTCGCGGTCGCTCAATGGCAAAGCGGCAGTTTTTGTACCTGCATGGCAAGAAGCCGAAGTCATCACTGAGACGATTGGACATCTCCTGGGTGCCTGGCCCCAAGATGATCTTCGGCTGTATATTGGCATCTACCGCAATGATCCTGCAACTTTCGAAGCAGCAATGCGCGGCGCTTGTGGTGATGCTCGTCTACGATTGGTGATCCATGATCGTCAGGGGCCAAGCACAAAAGCCGATTGTTTGAACCGTCTTTACGACGCGCTGGTTGCGGATGAGCAACGAACTGGGCACCAATTCGCGTCAATCATATTCCATGATGCAGAAGATATGGTCGATCCTGCAGGGCTGGGCCTGTTAGACGCTGCTATTGGTGATGGTGCTGATTTCGCTCAGCTTCCGGTTGAACCGCTGCCGCAAGGCGGTCGAAACTGGCTGGGCAGCCACTATTGCGAGGAATTCGCCGAAGCGCACGGCAAAGGGATGGTCGTGCGTAGCGCCGTTGGTGCAGCTCTCCCGGCGGCGGGAGTGGGATGCGCAATATCGCGAGATGCGCTGGATCAGTTGTGCAAAAGGCGGGCAGATAACACTCCATTTGAGCGGGAATCACTGACGGAAGATTATGAGTTAGGCCTTGCCATCGCGGAAATGGGCGGAACGGGCAGGTTTGTGCGCGCTCGCGGTGAAGACGATTTACTGATTGCGACACGCGCTTATTTCCCGTCGCGTCTGGACCACATTGTTCGCCAGAAAACGCGTTGGGTTCACGGTATTGCATTGCAAGGGTGGGATCGAACTGGCTGGTCGGGCGGAGTGATAGAGGGCTGGATGCGTGCGCGCGACCGGCGGGGGCCGCTGACTGCTTTAGTGCTGTTGCTGGGATACATTCTGCTTGCCCTGACCATTTTGATTTCAATTGCCGTATCTTTCGCCGTGGCGGACCCGACGCCGCTTAGTCCTGAATTGGTTGCATTATTGATCGTTAATCTTGGGTTTTTCCTTTGGCGTGTTGCTTGGCGCTTTGCCTTTACGGTTCGCAATTATGGCTTTGCTGAAGGCGTTTTGGCAGTGTTGCGCATCCCATTGACCAACGTGGTGGCGATTATGGCCGGACGCCGCGCGGTATCAGCTTATTCGCGCACTCTTCTTGGTCGTGCTGTTGAATGGGACAAAACTCCGCACAGCCGTCACCCTGCGCGTGTTGAGCAAACTCGAACTCGCGACCAGCAAATGAAGGCTGCGGGCGTGTGACACAGCATTCTGTATCACGCAGGCGAGGCGGGCCGCTAGCCATGTTGGCTTTGTTGGCCGGCGTTTGGGTCTCGGGCAGAGCGATGCTTTGGGAAAGTCCCTTTCCTATTGAAGGATTTGATCTGCCCGTCGCCGAATTGTTGTTCGCTCAGGGCCCGGACGGTCATGAAGAGCGCTCAGGCTCCGAGTTGGAGCTTGATGAGAGTCTTGTACCGCCATCACTTGAACACATTTTGGAGGGCAATTCGCGAGGTCGCGCAGCGTTGCCACTAGTAAGTCGTCCGGATTCATCGGTTGATGTTCACACGCTCGGAGCCAGCCCAGTAATCGCCGCCGGACATAGCTTTCTGATGGCTGCCGCATTTCAAGTGGATTGGTCGCAAAGTGCTGGGGGAATAATTGAAGCATCACGGATGGGGCGGCAAGTGGACGGCGCCGTAGCCAATCAAATTGCAAATTCCACCGCGGTTAATCGGGTGGCGCCGCCAATCATGGCTCTGGGTAATGGAGCTGATCGTTGGTCACTTGACGCCTTTGCATTTTACCGTGCGGGCTCTGGATCAGCATCCATTTCGCAAGGGCGCGTGCCAGTTTATGGAGCGAGCCAGGTTGGTGCAAACTTGCAATTTCGTGCCTTGCCTGGATCGAAGTACGATCCACGTGCCTATGTTCGCGCCTACCGTGCATTCGTGCCTGATGGAGAAACCGAAATTGCTAGCGGGGTATCTGCACGCCCTCTCGGTGCAATTCCCGTGCGGCTAGCTGCTGAACTCCGTGTGACAGAAAATACGTTTGGGACGGAACTTCGCCCTGCTGCTTATGGGGTGACAGAATTGCCAGCCGTGAGTTTGCCCCTTGATTTGCGAGTCGAAGCTTATGCTGGTGCGGGTTTTGTAGGCGGGAATGCAGATACTGCCTTTGTCGACGGGCAAGCTGCAATTTCGCGCGAAGTCGTGAGCTTTGAAGGTCCGAGAAATCAACCAGTGCGCTTCAGCCTTGGCGGCGGTGCGTGGGGCGGGGCACAAAGAGATGCGAGCAGGCTTGATGTCGGACCTATCCTGCGTGTTGATATGACAGTCGGAGATATACCAGCGCGCATATCGGTAGACTGGCGAGAACGGGTTGCAGGTGATGCAGCCCCGAATTCGGGTTTTGCTGCGACACTTTCGACACGGTTTTAGCGCGCATTCGGGGATCGGGGCCACACTTCACCTTCCCACTTTTGTGCTGCTGCGGTAGTCGGACTGGTATGGATGTTTATCTGCCCATTGCGAATCTGTCAGTGAACGGTCTGTTCATTGTTCTTTTGGGCGGGCTTACCGGCATCTTGTCCGGCCTTTTCGGAGTGGGCGGCGGTTTCCTGACGACGCCGCTTTTGATCTTCTATGGGATCCCACCAACAGTCGCTGCGGCATCTGCTGCGACACAGGTAACTGGCGCAAGCGTTTCCGGTGTTATCGCACATGGTCAACGCAATGGCGTCGATTATCGGATGGGGATGGTCATGGTTGGCGGCGGAGTGGTTGGCGCGCTGATTGGCGCCGGCCTGTTCCGATTGCTTCAAGCATGGGGACAGATCGATGTTGTGATCAGTTTTCTTTACGTAGTTCTCCTCGGTGCAATCGGATCTTTGATGATGCGCGAAGCATTCGATTCCCTGTTGCCGAACCGTAAAAAGGGTGATGCAAGCCCACGCAAGCGACGCCATCACCCCCTGGTCGCTGGCTTACCTTACCGATTGCGTTTCTATCGTTCGGGTCTTTATATTTCACCCATTGCACCGCTAATCTTAGGTGTCCTTGTTGGGATTCTGACGATGCTGATGGGGGTTGGCGGGGGCTTCATTCTTGTACCGGCTATGCTCTACATTTTGGGGATGAGCGGCAATGTAGTGGTGGGCACTTCGCTTTTTCAAATCCTATTCGTGACGATGGTGACAACCATGACGCATGCACTGACGACAAAGTCAGTCGACATCGTGCTTGCGGGTCTATTGTTGCTTGGTTCTGTTCTGGGCGCTCAATTTGGTACGCAAATTGCGATGAAGGCGCGGCCTGAGGTGCTGCGGCTCGTACTTGCCGGGATCGTACTCCTGGTTGCGCTGCGGATGCTCTATGGGCTCGGCGTACAGCCTGATGAGATTTATACAGTCAGTCCGTTGTGAAGCGTTCGTGGACCTTGATCGCTCTGCTAATGCTCGCCCCGTTCCTCATGGGGCAGAGAGAACCTTTATTGGTGCCAGAAGTCAGCCAGTCACGGATTGAGGTTCGTCAGGGTTTCACAGGTGCAAACCTGCTGCTTTACGGAGCGGTAATTAACCCAGCCGGGCCAGCAGGCCGCACAGAATATGATATCGTTGTTGTTCTGAAAGGCCCTGCGGAACGAATTAGATTGCGTGAAAAAGAACGTATTGTTGGCATTTGGATGAATTCTGGTTCCAGCGATTTTCAATCCGCGCCGTCGTTTTTTGCGGTTGCTGCATCGCGTCCAATTGAGGATATTGTAGACCCGCGTACGGCGGCAATTTACGAACTCGGAACAGAGTTCATTCAGCTCAGCCCTACCGGTCAGATCGAACCTGAAGAGCAGACGCGGTTCGCCAATGGATTGGTTGAAACGCGTGAGCGGCTTGGCCTCTATAAGGAGGATTCTGACGGAGTTAGAATTAGCGAAGGCGTGCTTTATCAGGCACGTATTATCCTGCCTTCCAATGTGACGACTGGCCAGTACACCGCCGAAACTTTTGCCATCGCAGATGGCCGGGTCTTGGCCAGTGCGACTGCGGATATTGAGGTCGTAAAAGTCGGACTTGAAGGCACTGTCGTGTATGCATCGCAGCGCTGGTCACTTTTTTATGGCCTGGGCGCAATCTTCCTATCTGTTGGCATGGGTTGGCTCACCGGCAGGTTATTCTCCAAGTCCTGACCGGCCTTCCGAACTGAAATTGTTGACCCGATCTTAACCTCGTTCCTGCAAAAGCATCGATTGAGAAATCGACCGGATCACAAGAATCCGGCGGGGCATTAGTTGGCTATCGCCAAGAGGCTTAGGAACACCGAATGACCGATATGGGTAACCACAATTTCGCATCGGCGGACAATTCTGCTGATACTACTGCGCATAATACAGGTGCAGCGGAGTCGAACAATGCCACTCAGCCAATCGGCGTGGTCTTGGAAATTTCGGGTGCGGGCTCTCAAATTGCACTCGACCTACAGCGTCTAAACGAATGTATGGAAGACGAAGACCGCTCGATCGCATTGGCAGGGCAGGTCGGCAGTCAGATCAAAATCCGCATTGGAGATTCCTGGTTGCTCGCCAACGTTCGCGACCAACGCAAAGACCGCCGCAACGAAGCTGGCATCATTGCGCATATCGACTTTCTTGGCGAAGGCGCAGAAGAAAAACTAACCGGTCGGATTCATGGATTTAGACGCGGCGTGACGCGCTATCCGGTTCCCGGGGCTCTAATCTATCCTGCGACCACCAAAGATCTTGAACAAATCTATGCAAGTGATGGCCGTGCCAACATAACAATCGGGACGGTGTTCCCGACCAAAGATATTCGTGCCGGCCTGTATATCGACGCGATGTTAGGCAAACACTTTGCTTTGCTCGGATCGACCGGTACCGGTAAATCAACCAGCGCCGCATTGATCCTGCATCGTATTTGCGAGGCCGCACCTGAAGGCCACATCGTAATGGTCGACCCTCACGGCGAATACTCCGCTGCATTCCGCCAGACTGGACAAATCTTGGATGTTTCCAATCTGCAAATGCCTTATTGGTTGATGAATTTTGAGGAGCATTGCGAAGTGCTGCTGACCAGCGATGGCAATGAACGCCAGGTCGATATGGATATTCTTGCCAAGTGTCTGTTGCACGCCCGCTCTAAAAACCGGCTGGCGGAAACGATGGGCAAAATCACCGTCGATTCGCCAATCCCTTACCTATTGTCTGATCTTTCTACGAGGTTGCAGGACGAGATGGGTAAGCTCGACAAAGCGACTTCCTCTGCCCCGTTTATGCGGATCAAAGGGAAACTGGACGAGATCAAGAACGATCCACGCTATCAATTCATGTTCTCTGGCATGTTGGTTGGCGACACGATGGCCGACTTCATTTCTAAAGTGTTCCGTATGCCGGGCAATGGAAAGCCAATTTCCATCATCGACGTGTCGGGCGTGCCATCTGACATCACTTCAACGGTTGTTGCTGTGTTAAGCCGCTTGGTGTTCGACTTTGCAATCTGGGGCCGGGAGGAAAAAACCCGCCCTATCCTGCTCGTTTGCGAAGAGGCGCACCGTTACGTTCCGAATGAGAAAAACTCAGACGGTTCCTCTGTGGCAAAAATTCTCAGCCGGATTGCCAAAGAGGGCCGGAAATACGGAATTTCTTTGGGCCTGATTACCCAGCGTCCCTCGGATCTGGCCGAAGGTGTGCTTTCACAATGCGGCACCATCCTTTCTATGCGGCTCAACAATGACCGTGATCAAGCATTCGTGAAGGCTGCCATGCCCGAGGGCGCGCGCGGATTTCTCGATTCCATCCCCGCCTTACGCAACCGAGAGGTTATCATTTGCGGAGAAGGCGTCGCGATCCCAATCCGTGTGAGCTTTGACAATCTCGAAGAGCACAAACGTCCTGCATCGGAAGACCCCAGCTTTGCTGAGCTGTGGAACAGCGGCGGCGGCGAAGAAGAGCTGGTTGAACGCGTTGTGTTGCGCTGGCGTTCACAGGGCTGATTTGGCCAATACTGCCTAAGCCGGTCCCGCTAACTCAATTGCTAGCAACTTCCCGCGCCAACAGAGCATCAAAACTTTCAATCTCAAGCCAATTCGTAGCGGCGGGGTTGTAGTGCAGATTGTAGAGTGGACGCATTCCACCGGCCTGACCGCTGTTCTGGCCCCAATTTGGGCCATCGCCGCTAAAGGCGATCTCTCCAGTCACGCCGTTAAAGCGCTGGCCGCGCAGTATTTCGATCAACTTTTCGGCAGTCACATCGCCTTCCATTTGGGTAACAGCCTGTTTGATGACGAGGCCGGAATCATATGCAACCGCTTCTTGCCTTAGAGCAGGGGTCAGAATGCCAAATGTTTCTTGAAAACGCACCGAATCCGGCATGCCGCGCGTGTCAGCGGGGCTGCGATAAACGTCCGTCATATCGAATAGACGAGTATGCTGAATGTCCATTTCCCGGCTGATCTGCTGAACTGCTTTGCTCGAATTCCAACCGCCCAATAGCGCTGCCCGTGGTTCATCATCAGCACGATAAAGGTTTTCGACCAGTTCGCGGTAATCACTGCTTAGACCGACCACTATGATCATCTTGTTTTGGTCAAAGATGGGCCGGATCCGCGGCAATGATGCCTTTTCCATGATTTCACCGCGAACATAAGAAATGCTGCGGACACGGTTTTGATTGGACCATTCCTGCCATTGGGGCAGGCGTTCGGTAATGCGTTGGAAGAACAGTTCACCATAGGTCAAATCGTCAGAATTGGGCACCGATTCATACAGCATGATCAACTCGACCCCGCTGGCGACAGTGTTTTGCGCCAATCGCGAAAATTGATCCGCGCGTTCATCCATTCCTGATCCAACGCGAAAAATCGGAAGGGTGCTTTCATCCCAACCGATGTTCCGCCGCGATGATGCGGTTGTCAGAACAATCGCCGGACGACGCCCGCTTTCTTCTACCACGCGCAGCACTTCGGGCGTGAATTCGGTGATGGAAGGGCCAACAATGGCGATAACATTTCGCTGCGCTAGGTTTGTCTTAAGCCCTTCGATCAGCTCAGGTGCATTCCGCCCCTTCATCGCGTCGAGCGATGCTGCGAGGTCGCGGACCATAACAGATGGCGTATCGCTGAATGCAGCTCGTAAGCCGTCAGCCTGATCGATGCCGAAACTCTCATTCGGATAGATGCCAAGCACAACCGGGGTCATATCACCTGGCGGTGGAGGAGCGCTGGGCCCGCCGCTGAACATTTGTAAAGCGAGCAATCCAGCCGCGATTACACCGACAACGCCAGCGGCCATCGGCCAATAGCGCTTCCAAACAGGCAGAGTTGACCCGTTGCTCGTAGTGCTAGCAGCGGTCGTAGCTTGCCCATCTGCTGAGGACGTTATGTCCTGAAGCAGCTCAGCCGGGGTCTTGGGTGATGTACCTTCGGGTAGAGCTTTGGATTCGCCCGCAATTTTCCTAATACTGTCGAGGAATTCCGGCCAGTTCACACTTTGTGTGGGATTGTCGCCGCCGTCTTGCAATTCAGCAGCCTGAATCCGCCGGAAACCGCGCGGGATAATGACCGGATCAATCGTAACTGGCACCAAAGTGTCGGCTTCGACGCCGTCTTCGGCCTCTTCTTTGACCCAACGGCTGTTGATTGACTGGTTCGACCACACCACGACAATCGCGCTCGAGCTTTTGATCGCTTTATCGATAACATGGTCGAATTCTTCGCCCGCTCGAATATCGCGATCCCACCAGACGTCATAGCCTTCGGCCTGGAGTGCCTTGGCGATGTAATCGACACGTTCTCGGTCTGCCCGAGAATAACTGATGAAAATATCCATGAACCTTGCCCCTACATGAATACTAGGTGGCGCGCGTGTCGCCGTAAAGGTGAATGTGCAACCTATCTGAAAAGCGTAATCCGTGATCCAGACATAGTTTGCTCAACCATTTCTGTTTACCTTTCAAATCTTTAACATCCGTTCCTTCGGCCATCAGGAAGGTTTTATCGGACAGAAAACGATATCGTCGCTTTAACTCCAGAACTTCATCAACGTCTTGCGAATCGGCAATCACAAATTTGAAATAGGCGCGCGGGTCGGCTGCGTATTCGTCGAGTCGCTCTGGAATGAGGGCAAGGTTTGCGGAATTACCCGAATGCGCCAATTTGGGGCTGACATTGTATTGATCGACCCGAATGTCGAGCCGCGCCGGCGGCTTTACCGTACCGTTGGTTTCGATCTCTACGCTGATGTCCGGTAAATGTTCGAGCATTTCGGTCAGTGCGCTGGCCTGAAGCAAAGGTTCCCCGCCCGTAATGACGAGGCGATTCTGACCAAGCGCCGTAATCTTAGCGGCGGCGCCCTCGGTGCTTAACGTGACTTGATTAGCCTTGCGATCATAGGTCACGCCATCGCGGTGCGGGCGCTCATCATCGTCGAAATGCCACGTATAGGGCGTGTCGCACCAGATGCAGGCAAGGTTGCAACGCGACAGCCGGATAAAGGCGACCGGCATGCCGATGCTCGGCCCTTCACCTTGTAGAGAGGCGAAGATTTCAGGACCGCCTGCATCGTCTGTGGCGAGGATCAATGACACTTAACTGAGCCGCCCTAGCGCTTCTTCTAACCGTCCAACCTCCGCTGAATGGTGCGCGAAGTCGGCTTTGGCTTTCTCGACCGCTTCGGGCTTAGCGCGTTCGACGAAATTGGCGTTGGACAGCCTTCCTTCGAGCGATTTGGCCTCTTTTTGTGATGCGACCAGCGCCTTTTCGAGACGCGCCTTTTCCTCCGCGATATCGATGATCCCTTCTAGTGGGACGATGAATACGTCACTGCCTGCGGTCACTTGCATGGCAGGGCCTTCGGGGGCTTCGCCAATAGTCACCGGTGTCAGGCGGGCAAGGCGTTCGATTGCAGCAGAAGATCGTGCAAGTGTGCTTGCCGCAATGCCAGAGGCACTAGGCAGGAACGCCGCTAATTTGGCGCCGGGTGGGATACCCAGCTCATTCTTGGCACTGCGAACATTGGTGGTGAGGTCGATTACCCAGTCAATTGCATCGGTTGCCTCTTTGGAGATTTCTGCGCGTGGGCTTGGCCAGCTTGCCGTGATGAGATCGTATTTCCTTTTGTCCCCGCTATGCGTCGCCTGAGCATGCCACAATTCTTCGGTGATAAAGGGCATGAACGGGTGCAGCATCACAAAGATTTGATCGAGCGCCCAACCGGCAACCACGCGGGTTTCTATTGCAGCGGGGTTGTCCGCCTCACCGTTAAAAACCGGCTTGATCAGCTCAAGATACCAATCGCAAAACTTGCTCCAAGTGAATTGATAGATCGCATTGGAGGCCGCGTCGAAGCGCAGATCGGCCATTGCTGCTTCAATCTCTTCGCAAACCGATTGCACCTCACCGATGATCCATTGATTTGCCGCGAGGCGCGCGCGCGGAGCCTTCAACACGCTTGATGCTCCGATATCGTTGGATTGGCAGAACCGGGTAGCATTCCAAAGCTTGGTCGCGAAATTGCGGTATCCTTCGACCCGCTTTTCATCCATTTTGATGTCGCGGCCCTGGCTTTCCATCGCCGCCATAAAGAAGCGCAGCGCGTCCGCGCCAAACTGATCAATCAGGCCAAGCGGATCGACGACATTGCCTTTCGACTTAGACATTTTGGAGCCGTCGGCGGCGCGGACGAGACCGTGCAAATAGAGTTTGGGCCAGGGCGCGGTGCCCATATTGTACTGCCCCATCATCATCATCCGCGCATCCCAGAAGAACAGGATGTCAAAGCCGGAAATCAGCAGTGAGTTGGGGAAGTGCTTGTCGAGCAGCGGTTGGTTTTCTTCCGGCCAACCTAGCGTGGCAAAGGGCCACAAGGCTGAGGAGAACCATGTGTCGAGGACGTCGCTGTCGCGGGTGAGCGTGATGCCGTCGCCCGCCTGCGTTTGTGCCTCTTTCTCGTTCGAGGCGACGAAGACATTGCCATCCGTGTCAAACCAAGCCGGGATGCGGTGGCCCCACCACAATTGTCTTGAAATGCACCATGGCTGGATATTCTCCATCCAGTTGAAGAAGGTTTTCTCCCACGTTGTGGGCACAATTTCGATTTCGCCGGACTTCACCTGCTCAATCGGTTTCGCCGCGAGCTTTTCTGCATCGACATACCATTGATCGGTCAGCCACGGTTCAATCACCACGCCGCCGCGATCGCCAAACGGCGTTGCGATGGTGCGTGGTTCGGCGTCGTGCTCGACTTCCTCGCCCTTCTTAGTCTTTGCGATGTGCGGGATCAGGAAACCACCGACTTTCAACCGAGCGACCACAGCTTCGCGGGCGCCATCGACACCGTCTCGTTTGAAGCGGTGGAGGCCGATAAACTCGTCAGGCACCAATCCGTCTGAAACTTGGCAAACATCGGCATTGCCATCGAGCATGTTGAGCATATCGCCAGCAGCAATACCGGCGCGCTTGCCAACTTCGAAATCGTTGAAGTCATGGCCCGGCGTGATCTTCACTGCGCCTGATCCCAGCTCTGGATCGGCGTGCTCATCTGCCACGATAGGCACGCGGCGGCCCGTGATCGGCAGCACCACATGTTTGCCCACGACGCTGGCATAGCGATCATCGGTGGGATGAACCGCGACTGCCATATCGGCGAGCATGGTTTCGGGCCGCGTGGTCGCAACCTCAATGTAATCGCGGCCATCGCTAAGAGTAACGCCGTCTTCCAGCGGATAACGGAAGTGCCAGAAACTGCCTTTCATATCCTGCGTGTCAACTTCAAGATCGCTGATCGCTGTTTTCAGCTTCGGATCCCAATTGACCAGACGTTTGTCGCGATAGATCAGGCCGTCATTATAGAGGTCAACGAAAGTCTTCAGCACCGCTCTGTCGAAATGCGGGTCCATCGTGAATTGCTCTCGCGACCAGTCCATCGAACAGCCTAGCCGGCGCAGCTGGTTGGTGATCGTCCCGCCGCTTTCGTGCTTCCAATCCCAGACTTTCTGGACGAATTCTTCACGTGAATAATTGGTGCGCTTGTCCTGGCGATCTTCCATTTGGCGTTCGACCACCATCTGTGTGGCGATGCCCGCGTGATCGGTGCCGACAACCCACAATGCGTCTTTGCCGCGCAGGCGTTCATAGCGGATCACAATGTCCTGCAACGTGTTGTCGAGTGCATGGCCGATATGAAGCGAGCCCGTAACATTCGGCGGTGGATTCACAATCGTATAGGGTTCCGCATCAGGGCGTTCCGGTCGAAAACCGCCGGTTTTCTCCCAATGCGAATACCATCGCGCTTCAATATCGGCGGGGTCAAAAATTGTGGGCAATTGGGAATTTGACATTGATTGGTTCAGCTCTGAATGTTGGCATTGATTGGATTGCCATGTGCCTGCGAAGCGGACTGGCAACCACCTCGTTGAAGGCGCGGAAGGTAGCCTCATGATAGTAAAGCGACCCATGCCAAGCCATTGGTTGGTGTGCAACAATTGTAACACGATACTTGTGGTGAGCCGTGTTTGTATGCATATCGTTGTCTAATGAACGGGGTCGCTCAATTCTCTCTCGATGCTGATGGTATAGGCGGCACCAAGCTAGAGCTTTCTGGACCTCTATTGGTGTCCACAATCAACTCGATTGAGCAAGAGCTCAGATCAATTTCCGATGAGCTTAGCACTGTTGACCTAAGCAATGTTGATGAAATCGACACAGTAGGTGCGTGGATCGCGTGCCGATTGGCGATGCAGCATTCTGCGGAGATTGTGGGTGCCAGTACGGATGCCCAACGTTTGCTGGACGCGGTGGAAAGCGCGGGTAACAATGCAGATATCGTTCCGCCGCGCCAACCTGTTTGGAAACGTGTTCCCGCTGGATTGGGGGAGCAAGTATTCAATGCGCGAGATGGCATCATTGAAGTTGTCGGGTTCTTGGGCCAAATATTAGTCGGTTTTGGAAGTTTGATCCGGCATCCCGCGCGTTTCCCAATGCGGGCGGTTGTGCATCAGATGGAACTGGTTGGCGTTGCCGCATTACCGATTATCGGATTGATGAGTTTTCTGATTGGTATCGTCATTGCCCAGCAGGGCGCGGTACAATTGGCGCAATTTGGTGCAGAAACGCTCACCGTGAACCTTGTGGGACGGATAACTCTGCGCGAACTTGGCGTCTTAATGACCGCGATCATGGTCGCCGGTCGTTCGGGCAGCGCCTTTGCAGCGCAAATCGGTACGATGAAACTGACTGAAGAAGTCGATGCGATGCGGACAATCGGCATTTCTCCGATTGAGGTGCTGGTGATCCCGCGCATCATAGCATCAACGTTCATGATGGTTCTGCTCGGCTTCTATGCATCAGTTGTCGGGATTATCGGCGGTGCAGTGATCGGTCAGGTTTCACTCGGCATTCCATTTTTCACCTTCCTTGAACGAATTCAGGATGTCGTGCCTCTGCACGATGTTTGGGTCGGGTTGGTAAAGGCCCCGCTGTTTGGTCTGATTGTGGCGCTTGCTGGCTGCTATCACGGGATGAAAGTTAAAGGGAACTCCGAGGAGGTTGGCCAACGGACAACCATGGCCGTCGTCTCTGCAATTTTTGCTGTGATCGTTCTGGATGCGTTTTTCGCGGTATTTTTCACAGAAATCGGGTGGGGTTAAGGCGCTATGTCAGACCAACAAGAACTCGAAGCTGCTGAAGCAGCACAGCTTGAAACCGTTGAGCACGAACGCTTTTGCCCTCAACCGCCGATCGTGGTGAAAGATCTGGTCAATAAATTTGGCGATTTCGTGGTCCATGACGGGCTCGATCTGACCGTAAATCGCGGTGAAATTCTCGGCATCGTTGGAGGGTCAGGTACTGGTAAATCGGTGTTGATGCGTTCCATTATTGGTTTGCAGCAGCCGACTGCTGGGCGAATAGAGGTTTTGGGGCGGGCCGTTACTGATGCTGACCCCGATGAAGATATCGGCGTGCGCTGCCGTTGGGGTGTGCTGTTTCAGGGCGGAGCTCTATTCTCGACCTTAACCGTCGGTGAGAATGTCGAAGTGGCTTTGAAGAAATTCTATCCCGAAATGCGGGACGATTTGCGGAGTGAAATCGCGCGCTACAAAGTGCTGCTGTCAGGCCTTCCGGAAGAAGCGATTGCGAAATATCCTTCGGAACTTTCTGGGGGGATGAAGAAACGCGCCGGGTTGGCTAGGGCACTCGCGATCGATCCAGAATTGTTGTTCTTGGATGAACCGACTGCCGGGCTGGACCCAATCGGTGCTGCTAAATTTGATCGGCAGACACGTGAGTTAAGAGAAACCCTTGGTCTTACCGTTTTCCTCATCACGCATGATCTCGATACGTTGTATGAAATTTGTGACCGGGTTGCTGTTCTGGCAGAAAAGCGTGTGATTGCAGTAGGGACGATCCCGGAGCTCATTGAAATTGGGCATCCTTGGATCGAAGAATATTTCAACGGACCGCGCGGGCGCGGAGCTCAATCCGCGCAAAAGCGTAGTCTCTTGATGAATGGGGTAGGATAGTTCGCAATGACTTATATGATCATGGACAGGTACGCCATTAGGCGTTCATAGGGACAGGCGATGGAGACGAGAGCCAATCACATTTGGGTGGGTGTAATCACCCTGCTTTTGCTGGCGGCGATGGCGGCATCAATAATCTGGATCGCCAGGCTTGGGCAAGGCGACCGGACCGAATACGATATCTTCTATGCACAATCGGTTTCCGGCCTCGCCAATGGCAGTCAGGTTGCTTATGCCGGGGTGCCAGTCGGGCAAGTCATTGATATCGCTCTTTCCGAAGAAAATCCGGAATTCGTACGAGTTCGTGTCCGGGTGAAAGAGGGGGTGCCGATCCTGGTTGGGACGACCGCGACGATTCAGGCTAGCTTTACTGGCGTTTCAACGATCTTGCTAGACGGCGCGCGCGGGGGAGCACCGCCGATCACATGCGAAACAACTGCGTGCCCGGAAGATCGACCTTTGATCCCGCCTAAAGACGGCGGCATCAACGCGCTGCTTAACAATGCCCCGCTTTTGCTTGAGCGGTTGGCGACATTGGCAGAGAATCTCAATGTTTTGCTTGGCCCTGAAAACCAGGAGCAAATTTCGGGTATTCTGGAGAATTCGAACCAGTTGACCGGGGAATTGGCTAGGGCCGCGCCTCGGATCGACGCGACCTTCACAGAACTTGAAATCGCTTTACGTGAAGCGGGCGAGACGCTTGACGCGTTTGAAAAGACGGCAGGGACGACCAACGAACTGCTCAGCGAAGAAGCGCCATTGATTGCAGCAGAGCTACGTGGCACTTTACGGTCTGCTAACGAAGCGGCGACGGCATTGGCTACGACATTGGACGAAGCGCGTCCCATTACACAGCAGTTGCAACAATCGACTCTGCCAACCGCAGAGGCAACTTTGCAAGATCTGCGCACGACCAGCCGCAGCCTTCGTGCAATTACAGAGCGTTTGGAAAATCAAGGCGCAGGATCGCTGATAAGCGGGCAGACGTTGCCGGACTACGAACCATGATGAAGGCAGAAATACCGATGAAAGCCCTGAAATTTGGCGTGCGGCACACGCGGGTTCTCGCTCTCCTAGTTGGCGCGAGCTTAACACTCAGTGGTTGTATCAGTTTGGGCTCGGAGCCGCCTGAAAGCTTACTTACTTTGTCTTCCTCGGCCACCGCACCAGCTGGTTCAGGAGCGGCAACGGGGGCTGAAGGCGCGCACGGAGCGATTGCTGTCCTGACTCCCGAAGTGCCGGCAAAGCTTGATGTTTTGAGAGTGCCCGTGAATGTCACGGCCACCGAAATTGCCTATTTGCAAGACGCAGTTTGGGTTGAAAAACCGGCCCGTTTGTTCCGGCGCCTGTTGGGTGAGACGCTGCGCACGCGTGGGGGGGCCTTGGTACTCGACAGCGATGACACACCGACGCTCGCCGATCAGTTCGTCCGCGGCACGTTGATCGAAATGGGCTATGATCTGGGATCGAATTCGGTCGTGGTGCGTTTTGACGCGATACGCACTGACGCAGACGGCGCAGTTGTATCGCGACGGTTTGAAGCAAGTGAGCCTGTCTCAATTCCGGAAGCGGCATCTGTTGCACCGGCGCTTAACCGCGCGGCGAACACTGTTGCTGGCGATGTCTCCGATTGGGTTCTAAGCGGAGAGTGATGAATTGGGCGTTATGCCCATTCAATTCAGGGCGAGTCGGGTTATTAATCGAGCCGCTAGAAAATCCGATTGCCGTTTGGCGCTGCGTTCCTCAGCCTCTTGATCGCGGCCCCACTGGTCGGCTTGCCACTCTTCTTCTAGGCTAGCGGCTTGCCATAGCTCGATTGCGTCCAGTTCTTGTTCTGCTTCGCTCGCTGAGAGTCCAATCACTAGCGATGCTGACAGACTGGTCATCAGTTCGATCCCTGCCAATGCAAACGGATTATGTGCAGTCAGGCGTTCACGCAGTTGCGCCATTGCCGCATCGCTTTGCGGGTGATGGACGATCCCGCTTACACGCTTGAGCTCCACACCTTCGCGGCGTTCAAAATCGGCCACAATGGGTTCCCACACTTCCTGTTGGCGAACAAACAGCGGCTCGTCTGGATCGGCACGGTAAAGCAGCGTGTCGGTATCTCCATATGTCAGCACTTTGTCTGCCACTAGGGCTGGATTTAAGCCGACAACATCGATCGCATAGTCGACCATGTCGCGCGCGGGGAATGAGCTGGGGTTAAGGTTCTCGCCTTGCGCATCCCATTCAGCCGCAAGGGTATCGGCAAGGCCCCGTGCCGGGACCACTTGCGCGGTGCCCTTAACCGTCTTCAAGCCGCGCCCGTCCAATGTGACTTGCCATCCGCCGCTATCCAAAGCGCGCGTCCCAACCGTGTCGTAAAATCGTTTCATTTTTCGCCTCGATCAGCAGCTTTCCAGCGCTTGGCCAATATTGCCGGACCAAAGAAGAATGCGGCGACCCCGGCAACCGCCAAAGCGACGCCAATCCAATAGGGCGCTGCGACCACTTCGCGGGCAATGGCGATTCCGCCAGCCACACCAAATACTGATACGATGCGCACCAAATTCATGATCGTAAATCGCCGGGCTGCGACAGTGTTTTGCTGGTTAGGTGGTTCGCTCATGACCAATGTTCCAATGATTCGCCCAAATGTGCTGCATCGAGAGCGACCATGTCCGCGCCTGCCTCGGTTAACTCAGCGCTTTCGTGATAGCCCCAGGCAACGCCCATTGCGTGAACGCGTGCAGTGCAGGCCATCTGCATATCAAAGCTGGTATCGCCGATCATGACCGCGTCGTGTGCCTGAATGCCAGCTTCAAACAAAGCTGCCTCTAACATGGCAGGGTGCGGTTTCGATGGGTGGCGGTCAGCTGTTTGGAGGGAAACGAACAAGTCTGTCAGGCCATGCGCGGCAAGGACAGATTGCAGCCCGCGATCTGATTTCCCTGTCGCCACGGCCAGTTTCCAGCCGCTATCATGCAGATTGTGCAGAAGTTCGGATATGCCGTCATAAAGCGGTTCGTGCAGCAGCCCCTCCTGCCGCCGTGCAAAATAACTGCTTTTGTAGAATTCAACCACACGGCGAATTTGTTCTTCGTCGAGGTTAGTCGATAATTGGCGGATGGCGACAGGCAAGCTTAGGCCAACAATCCGGCGAATGTCGTGGCGACCGGGCGGGGTCAGTTCGGCCAGCGTAAAGGCCTGTTCCATCGTATCGCAAATATCGGCCTGGCCATCGATCAGTGTTCCGTCGCAATCGAACACGGCGAGCTTCATGGCGCTATTTCCCTCATGAGTCTTGCGATTCTGTGGTGACCTTCACTTTCTAGGCCAGCAATCACTTGGGCGCGCTCGTCAGTTGGCTTGTTTTGAGAGAGTTTGACCGTTTCACGGACGGTTTCAATTGTCATTTCAAATCCAACAATTCCGCGAAGCAAAGACGCAAGAGAGTTTTCATTCATCTTGTCCATTGACCAGGGGACACCGTGTTCAACACGAGCTTCATGGTGCGAGCTTAACCGAGCGAGTAGCCTAGGGAGTGCTTCTGGGGACAATTGTCTAACGTGCCCTTCGAATTCAAAAGCGATATAATTCCATGTCGGAACTTGATTATGGTTGTTGTACCAGCGTGCCGAAATATAAGCATCGGGTCCGTTAATCATCAGGAGCGGGCTGGATCCTTCGAGATGCCGGGTAAGGGCGTTTGTCCGCGCAAGATGAAAACGTAGCGTGACCTCATCGTCTAAGGCGACCGCCGCGTGGGCGACTCTTGGCCCTTCTGGCGTCTGCAAGAAAATAGAGGCGAAGCCGATTTCATCGACCATCGCTTGTAAGAACTTTGGATCGTTGTGGCGAAAGGCTGGTGTAGGATGCATTAGCGCCGCCTCCTTGGCGCTCCTTTTCCTTTACCCTTTGCTGCGGCCTTATCTGCGGCCTTTTCCTTTTTCTTGGTAGTCTCTGCAGAGGTTGTGCGCCCGCGGCGTTCGCCCCGGCGATCCTTACGATATTGTTTGGCATGGCGCCGGGCCGCCTGTTTCTTTTCTGCTGGTGTCCGCTCGGGTGCTTCGTCGCGAACGGGTGAAGCGTCGCTCTGGCTTTCTTCAAATCCTAGAGCTTGCATGCTCGCAGCGAAATGCTCTGGCAATTCAGCGGTCACATCCAACTTACCGTCTCCGGTTCCGCCGGAATCTTTGCTATCTGGCGTCGCGATTATCAGGCGGCGTGCATGTAGGTGCATTTTTCGGCTGATGCTTCCGGTAAGAAACGACTCTTGTCCGCCATATTTGCCGTCACCCACGATGGGATGTCCAATTGCGGCGAGATGGACGCGCAGCTGGTGGGTCCGGCCGGTAAGCGGCTCCAGTTCGACCCACGCTGCCTTCATCCCTGCACGTTCGATCACACGATAACGAGTCTTGGCCAGAGCGCCCTCTTCCTCATCAACATGCATTTTCTCACCGCCAGATCCAGGTTGCTTGGCTAGGGGAGCGTCAATTGTACCTTCGCGAACTTGCGGCACGCCGACGACCAGCGCCCAATAGACTTTGCGTGCGCTGCGTCCGGCGAACCGGCGTGAGAAACTTGCTGCGCTGCCGGGAGTGCGGGCGATCAAAAGGACGCCGGATGTATCTTTATCCAATCGATGAACAAGGCGCGGACGCACTCCGCCGCTCGCTGTGCCGTCATCTTCAACAAAGGCATCAAGCAGACCGTCCACGTGCTTTGTCGTCTTGCTGCCGCCTTGTGTGGCAAGGCCGGGTGGTTTGTTGAGTACGATGGCGCTGGGTGTTTCGCGGATTACCATCGCGCGCGCCTCGGCAATGTCTTCGTCCGTCAATTCGCGTGGCTTCTTGGGTGATTTGTGCTTTGCCTCACCCCCCGGCGGAACTCGCAGGACTTGGCCGGCCGAGATGCGATCTTCTGGCTTAGCGCGTCTGCCATCGACCCGAATTTGGCCCGTGCGGGCCCAACGCGAAATCGTTGCGAAGCCGATTTGCGGCAGATTGCGTTTGAACCAGCGATCCAGGCGAACACCATCATCATCGTCTGAGACGGTGAACTGACGAACTTCTTTGGAAGGCGCGTTATTGGTATTGGTTTCTGTCATGGTGTGCTCTGTACCACGGCGCCCTGCGTCACGACGAGGCCGATGAGGAACGCCGCCATCCCAGCCAAAAGCGAAACTGATCCATAGGCGAAGCATTGGAGCAGCTGGCCGCGTTGGGCCAGTGTGATCATTTCAGCGCTAAAGGCACTGAATGTTGTAAATCCGCCAAGCAATCCGACGCCCAGGAACAATCGGATCGTCTCGCTGCCTATTGCTGACGTATTCGAACGTGCAAGCCAACCCATCAGCACTCCCATGCTTAGGCTGCCAAGGATATTGATAGTCATGGTTCCCCAAGGGAATCCGTTACCCGTGCCAGCGACATAGGTGATCGCACGGCCAATCTGATAGCGCCCAAGCGCACCGATAGCGCCGCCAAGGGCGACATACACAGATGCAGTGATCGGGGAGACAGCGTTCATAGTCATTGTGGGAGGCTCTTAGCGGCGGCAATCGCGAATGCCTAGCGCTGCTATCTTGCCATTTTGTACCGACGTGGCTATGTGGCCCCGAGATTGAGCGCGATCTGAACCATTAAAAGGCAGGAATCGCGCCCGTTCCAGCGTCAATTTTACGCGCAGTCCTGCGATTCGCCGCAGCGGGTTTTTGCGCTTTGAAAGATAAGGTAGAGTTCGTTTATGCAAATCATGGTTCGCGATAATAATGTCGATCAGGCCCTCCGCGCACTTAAAAAGAAGCTGCAGCGTGAAGGCGTTTATCGCGAGATGAAACTGCGTCGTCACTACGAAAAGCCTAGTGAAAAGCGTGCCCGTGAAAAGGCTGCTGCGGTTCGCCGCGCTCGTAAGCTTGAGCGCAAGCGGATGGAGCGCGACGGCGTATAATCGCCCGCATATGTCGATTTAACCGCTAATGCTGTGCAGAAGCGCTTGAATCCAAAAAACGGATAAGCCATCAGGGCGCAGATTAGTTTCTGCGCCCTTTTGTCATACCCCCTATGAAGTTTCAGGGGGGACGGGACATCCCACGTGACAATGGCAAGTTTGGACAATCCAGGCTTGGTAACAAAGTGCGTTCAACCAGACGGGAATTTTTTCATGACCGAAGTCACCCGCGTTCCAATTCAGCCCATTGCGAAGGGCTCACTGATTAAGATTTGGCTTGGTGTTATTGTTGCCATCCTGCTGGGCGGCGCGCTCGCATGGGCCGCAGTGCCAAAGGGGCTGACGATTGACACAATTGAAGAAGGTGCAGGCGCCTTTCCACAAGAGGGTGATATGGTCTTTGTGAAGTATAAGGGCATGCTGGCGGCTGACGGGGAAGTTTTCGACGAATCGCAGGATATTCCATTGCCGATCGCAGGGGTGTTCCCTGAAGGCAGCCCGTTCCCGATTGAGCCGGATGCGACAATTGATGGTTTTTACGAAGGTCTGCAAAAAATGCAGAAGGGTGGGAAATACGAACTCTTCATCCCAGCCGAAAAAGCATATGGTGCAGAGCCGCCACAAGGTGCTCCAATTCCGCCCAACGCAGATCTGATCTTTGAGATCGAAGTGGTAGATTTCATGACTCGCGACATGTTCGACCAAAAGCTGGGCATCCTGCAACAGGCGATGCAGGGCAGTCAGGGCGGTCTTGGCGGTCCTCCAGGTGGTCCGCCTGAAGGTGTTCCCCAAGGTCCTGCGGGTCAATAATGCTTTAGGCCCCTGCTCATTGCAGCGGGGGCCGTATAAGGAAGTTACAAATGTCGGTTGATAAGCAGACCGTCGCCAAGATCGCGTCACTGGCGCGCATCAAGATGGGCGATGATCAGCTCGAGGCGCTTGTGCCTGAGCTAAACAACATCCTCGATTGGGTGGAGCAACTGGGCGAAGTTGACGTCACGGGCGTTGAGCCGATGTCCGCTGTGATCCCCAACACATTGCGCCTGCGTGATGACGTAGTGGATGCAGACCCAGTGACTGGCGGCGGCAAGCGTGAAGAAGTGCTCGCCAACGCCCCAGCAGCCGAGCACGGCTTTTTTGGCGTGCCCAAGGTGATCGAATAATATGGCCGACTTTACCTCTCTTGGTGCGAAAGCCATCCGTGATGGTGTTGCAAGCGGAGACTTCACCGCGCGCGAAGTGGCGGAAAGTTTTAACGCGGCGGTTGCAGCTGCGGCAGAACTCAACGCCTTTATTGTTACCACTCCAGACCACGCGCTGGCTGCCGCTGATGCTGCGGATCAAGCGCGCGCGGACGGCAAAGAACTGGGCGCTATGGGCGGTGTGCCGATTGGTATGAAGGACCTGTTCGCCACGCATGGTGTGCAGACCACCGCGGCAAGCCACATTCTCGAAGGCTTCACACCGCAATACGAATCTACCGTTTCGCAAAATTTGTGGAATGCTGGCGCGGGGATGCTGGGTAAATTGAACCTAGATCAGTTCGCGATGGGGAGCTCGAACGAGACCAGCTATTTCGGCAATGTCGCTTCGCCTTGGCAGAAGGCGGGAACCAACGCTGCGATGTCTCCCGGCGGATCATCAGGCGGTTCCGCCAGCGCGGTGGCTGCGCGGATTGCACCGGCAGCGACAGGCACAGACACTGGCGGATCAATCCGTCAGCCCGCCGCTTTCACTGGCATTTGCGGGGTTAAGCCGACTTATGGCCGCTGTTCACGTTGGGGTGTGGTGGCCTTTGCCTCGTCTCTCGATCAGGCTGGCCCAATGGCGCATTCTGTTGAGGATTGCGCAATTATGCTGGGCGCGATGGCAGGCTTCGATGCAAAAGATGCGACGAGCCTGAAAATGGACGTGCCCAATTGGGAAGCCGCATTATCGAGCGACCTTAAAGGTAAGAAAGTCGGAATCCCGCGCGAATATCGCATGGACGGCACTGACGAAGCGATCCTTGATAGCTGGGAACAGGGCAAGAACTGGCTGAAGGATGCAGGCGCAGAAATCGTCGATATCTCATTGCCGCACACCAAATATGCGCTGCCTGCCTATTACATCATCGCGCCTGCTGAGGCGTCTTCGAACCTCGCGCGCTATGACGGTGTTCGATATGGATTGCGCGATCTGCCAGATGGGGCAGGTCTGCAAGACATGTATGCCGAAACCCGCGCCGCTGGCTTTGGCGATGAGGTTAAGCGCCGCATACTGATCGGTACCTATGTGCTGTCCGCAGGTTTCTACGATGCCTATTACACACAGGCGCAAAAGGTTCGTGCGCTGGTTTCGCGCGATTTCGATAACGCTTGGAGTGGTTGCGACCTAATTCTCGCGCCGACCACACCAACGGCTTCGTTCCCATTGGGCAGCCTCGCAGATGATCCGCTGACGATGTATCTGAACGATGTGTTCGCGGTGCCAGCCTCTTTGGCGGGTCTTCCTGCGATGAGCGTGCCAGCGGGCCTCAACCCTGATGGGCTGCCGTTGGGTCTGCAATTGGTGGGCAAGGCGTTTGATGAGCAGACCGTGCTGAATGCTGGCCTTGCCATTCAAGAACGCGCCGGGTTTTCCGCCCTGAAACCGAATGGACCGGAGAAGTGGTGGTGACCCCGTTTGAATGGGGTATTCTTGCGATCATCGCGCTTGGGTTCGTGGTTCCGGCATGGATGGTTGCAATCAGCTTTGTGCGAAATGCGCAAAAACCTCAGATCGAAGAGCCGAATAAGCGGTATTTTGCCTATGCCGAGCTGCTCAAATCGATGCACGCGCAGATGGATATGAAAACCCGGACCGTGCGCAATGGTCCACTGTTTGCTGCAACCGTGCGAGAATTGGCAAACTATCCGGAATATCGAACTCTGTCCGTATTGTTTCTGGAAGAGATCACTGTCACCGGCACGAAGAAATTCGACAATGTGGTGCGCAATGAGCTGAAAGCGGTCGAGGCAGGGTTGTTGGATACTCAATCGTGATTGCATATCGTTTGTTCTGGATCGGTTTTTGGATAATGCAGATCGCATTATTGTTGAAATTCCGTCCGTGGGAACATGGTTGGGAAGGTAGCTTCATCGGCCTTGGTTTCGCACTTGGTTTTTTGGCGGTCATGTATGGAGTGCGCGTTCTTGGGAAGAAGCTCGATCTCGAAAAAAAATATAGCATCGGCGAAGCGCGCTTTAACAGCAGGACAGGCAAAGTCCTGAAGCCGGATGAACCAAACAGATGATCTTCGTAACCATCTTCCTTGTTTGTTTTGTGCTTATCGCTGGGGTCGTCATGTTCCTTTCAAAGACGATTGAGCATGGCGAGGCGCGGTTTGATGATAGCGGCAAGCAGATAAAGAAAAGTCTGGGCGACACGGCAGAAAATACCGGCCCCGCGCGACCAGCGCAGCGGATTGAAACTAGTGAAACTAAGGCAAAAGACGATGAGTGATTACCGCATTCAAGGACAGACTGGTGAGTGGGAGGTCGTAATCGGCCTTGAAGTGCACGCGCAGATCACCACCCATTCGAAACTGTTCAGCGGGGCCTCGACCACATTCGGTGCAGAGCCAAATAGCCAAGTCTCGCTCGTCGATGCCGCGATGCCGGGCATGCTGCCGGTGCCGAACGGCGAATGCATCCGACAGGCCGTGCGCACGGGCATGGCGATCGAAGCGGAAATCAATGCTTGGTCGCGTTTTGACCGGAAGAACTACTTCTATGCCGATTTGCCGCAGGGCTATCAGATCAGCCAGCTCTATCACCCGCTGGTGGGTAAAGGTTCGTTGCTGATAGAGGCTGACGACAAAAGCGGAATCCCTGAAGACAAGATCATCGGGATTGAGCGGATTCACGTCGAACAGGATGCCGGAAAGTTGATGCATGATCAGCACCCAACCATGTCCTATGTCGATTTGAACCGCAGCGGCGTTGCTCTGATGGAAATCGTCAGCGATCCAGATATGAAATCACCTGCCGAAGCGGGGGCCTATGTGCGCAAATTGCGTGCAATCCTGCGCTATGTTGGATCATGTGATGGCAATATGGAAGAAGGCTCCATGCGCGCAGACGTAAACGTTTCCGTCCGCAAAGTCGGTGAAGAGCTGGGCACGCGAACTGAGACGAAGAATGTGAACTCTGTGCGCTTCGTCATGCAAGTTATCGAATATGAGGCCAACCGTCAGGTTGATGTGCTGGAAAGCGGCGGCAGCATCGATCAGGAAACGCGCCTATTCGACGTGGCAACCGGCACAACGCGGACGATGCGGTCGAAAGAAGATGCGCATGACTATCGCTATTTCCCGGACCCCGATTTACTACCACTGGTGTTGGAGGATGACTTCCTAGCCGAATGCCGTGCCAGTCTGCCCGAATTGCCCGATGCAAAGCGCAGGCGTTACACCGATGGATTAGGCCTCACACCCTATAATGCCCGCGAATTGACCGCTGAAGTTGAAACATTCGCGCGGTTTGAAGCGCTGCTATCCGCCACGGCCAGTGCAATTGGCAAATCGGAAACGAAGGTCGCTACGCAAACTGCCAATTGGGCTCTTTCGGTTGCCCCCGGCGTGATCAAATCGGCAAAGGAAAACTTTGGCGACGAAGCCGATCCAGCCCATGCAACTGCTGAACGGCAGGCGACCATCCTTGCGATGCAGGACAAGGGTGAGATCAGCGGTAGTCAGGCCAAAGAAATCTTCGAATTGGTCCTCAGGACAGGGCGTGAACCGGATGAGATTGCCGACACTGAAGGCCTGAAACAGGTTTCTGACACAGGCGCAATCGAAGCGGTTATCGGCGAAATCCTAGCCAATAATGACGACAAGGTTGAGCAGTATAAGGGCGGGAAAGACAAGCTGTTCGGTTTCTTTGTCGGCCAGACGATGAAGGCAATGCAGGGCAAGGCGAACCCGGCGGTTGTGAACCAGTTGCTCAAAGATAAACTGGGCTGATATGACCAAGGCGCGCGTTCGCATTGCGACGTGGACGGCGCCTGTCATATTGGGCCTTCTGGCGTTCGCCTATGCTTATATTCACGGTTACTTCGCGTCTGATCCGGAGGATGTTCGCGTTGTGGCGCTCGATCCCTCAGACCCAGACCGTGATCGGCTGGGCGCGGTTAAGTATGGCGGCGGTATCGACATTCCGCGAATGGGTCAGAACATTGGCGGCCTTTCCGCCTTGCGCTGGGATGACGACAGCGGGCGGTTGCTCGCACTCACTGACGATGCGCGCTGGGTGTGGATTACGCCGGTTGAGGAAGATCGACGGCTCACCGGTATTGCATCGATAGAGGTTGGCGATCTGCTTGGTCTTGATGGCGAATTGCTAACTAGCAAGGAGCGGGGCGATTCCGAGAGTTTGACGCGTAGTGCACAAGGCGGGTGGCTTGTTGGATTTGAACGAGATCACCGCGTGTGGCGCTATTTTGACCTTACTAAACCGCCCTTGCCCACTGCGATTGATCCGGTCGCTTTGCTCGGCCCACTGGGCGACAATAGCGGCCTAGAAACACTCGCCAGCGTGAAGGATACAGTGTTTGGCTGCGCTGGACAGGTCGACGCGCAAGCAACAGCCACCTGCTTCCAGATGACGGGAGAAGAGCAGGCGCGAGAATTTTCCCTTAAGGCCACCGCTGCGACGAGAGAAACAGGCGCGCTTCCGACCGATGCTGATATGAGCGCGGATGGGACGCTTTACGCCTTATGGCGCAGCTATTCACCAACCGCTGGCAATGCTGCGATGGTGCATGTAAAATCGCCAGAGGTCGAAAGTGCGTCAGAGTTGATGGTCTTGCGTCCACCTCTAAATGTCGACAATTTCGAAGGCTTGGCCGTGCGTGAAGAAGAAGGTCGCACCTTTCTCTACATAGTCAGCGACGACAATTTTTCGGCGAATCAGCGCACGCTGTTGATGAAGTTCGAAGTGATGAGTGCGAACGCCATTACGCCTTCTTGAGAGTAGATTGCCCCCTTACCGAACGGACAGTTCGGGCTTTACATAATCAGGTCGGACTGCAATCCTCCCACTGAAAGTAGGGGATTGCTTATGGATGGACTGATAAAAGGTCTGATCGGTGCTGGTGGGGCGTCGCTCTTGGCTTGGGGAGCACACTCGATGACTGGTGCAGACTATGTCAACGGGATTGAAAGCGAAGCGCAGGCTAGCTTGGCGGAAGGCGAGTTTGGTGGGGTCACGCTTTCTATGCAACGCGATCCCTTATCGCGCGTTGTGGTTTTGAGTGGTGTCACAGATCCAGAAGAACGAGCTCCGATCGAAGCGCATTTGCGCGCCAACAGCAAAGTAGGTGCAATCCGCTGGGCAGATGACGCTGCGGATAGAGCCTCTGGGGCTGACAATGCTGACGCAGTTACGGGTGCCAGCGATGCACAGGTCGCCGATTGCCAAGGCAAAATTGATGCTTTCATGGAAGGCAAATCGCTCACGTTTAGGAGCGGGAGCGCCTATTTGGCGCCGTCCTCTTTGGCGATCATTGATGGGTTGGGCGAAAAACTGTCGACCTGCACAGGAATGCGCGTCGCCGTTGGTGGACACACCGATGCAACCGGTTCGGACGAGGTGAACCAATTGGTCAGTCAATCACGCGCTGATGTAGTGGCTGTCGCGCTTGCGGAACGCGGAATCGATGCAGCCCGCATCACCGCAACAGGGTATGGTTCAAGCCAACCACTCGACGAAGGTGACGGCGCCAATGCCGCCAATCGCCGGATTGAATTCACACTGGACGCTGGTTTCGCCGCACAAGAGGGAGAATAACAATGTCGCTGCTTCTTGAAAGCTGGATCGCTATCATCATCATCTTCCTGATTGGTCTCGGGATCGGCTGGCTCATTTGGGGCCGCAACACAGCAGAGGGAGAATGAATATGATCGACTTTATATTAGATAATCCAATCCGTTTCATTGTCGCGCTGGTGATCGGGCTTCTTACGGCTTGGTGGATTTGGGGGAGGTTAGGCTCAATGGTCGCGGAAACCGCGGACAAAGCGGGCAACATGGCAAAGAGCACCGCTGATAGTGTCGGCGATGTTGCCAAAGGTACCGCAGGTGCAGTGGGCGATGTAGCTTTAAGCGCCGTGGATACAGCCACTGGTGCAGCCGGTGCTGTTGCAGGAGGCACCACTGCTGTCGGTGCAGGGGCGATTGCGACTGCTTCGAGCGCCAAGGATACCGTAGGCGAAATGTTGGAAAAGCCCAAAATCGCGGCGGCTGTTGGTGACCCTGATGACCTGACCGTGATTAAAGGCATCGGGCCAAAGCTCAACGATCTGTGCCATTCGCTCGGCGTCATGCGGTTTGATCAAATTTCCCAATGGAACACCGCTGACGTTGCCGAGGTTGATCAATATTTGAAAATCAAAGGACGTATTGACCGTGACCGCTGGGTCGATCAGGCAAAGCTTCTCGCCGCAGGTGATGAAGCAGCGCACAAGGACCAGTTTTTGAACTGAGTGGAGTCGTTGAGAGCAGGCTAAGTCCCTCTCAAATATAACAAAAGACCCGCCGGAGCGTTAACTCCAGCGGGTCTTTTGTTTGTGTGTTAGATCCGGCTTAAGCGCGCGTGCCGGAAACTGGCATTGCACCAAAAGCGCCCGCATTGACGTTGCCGGTCAGCGTGTCGCCGTCGACGGTCGCCTCGCAATCGAGCGTCATTGGCATTGGCACAGTCATGTTCATTTTCCAGGTGAGGGTATTGCCTTCGACCTTGCCTTCTTCGACATCCATGGAACCCATGCCGCCAGCCATATTGCCAGAGAAAGTGCCGTCACCATTGTCTACAACGGTGAATGTGCCAGCTTGGTCGCCCATTGGGCTTTTTACGGTGGTGTTGAAAGTACCTGCTACGGACATGTGATTGTCTCCCGATAAATTGCATTGGCCACTGTCCACTCAGGTACACTGGCTTGGTTGTATTTCTTACACGTCATATCGGGGCATTCAACCAATATCCGACGGCACGAAAAAGGGGCGAAAGCTGCAAATTTGCCGCCTCCGCCTCATTTCTTAGAATGCCGTAGCGTCAGAGCGTTGCTGGATTTTTTGCGATTTACTCGCTGATTTCAATCTCGCGAACTTCGACAGGAAGTCCGAGTGATTCGAGTTGCGGCATGACTTGTTCTGCATCGCCGACTACGATCCAGACAAACTCATCTACATCCAGTGCAGCGCGGGCCACAGCGTCAAGGCTTTCTGCGGTTTGTTCGGTGTAACGGCCAACCAATTCTTCGTAGTAATTGTCCGGACGGTTGTAGAGCGAAATGGCTTGCATTGCGCTGAGCACCGAACCCGATGTTTCAAAACGGCCTGGTAGCTCACCGATTTCGCTTGCTTTGTTGCGCGCAAGTTCAGTCTCGGTCACTCCATTGGTCGTGAGGAATTCGCTGGTCTCACGGATCATTTCCGCAACCGAATCTCCAGTACGGTCTGCCTGAACTCCGCCGGATATCGCATAAACAACGGTATTTTCGCGCGCTTGTGCTCCGCCGCGCACTCCATAGCTCCAACCCTTGGTCTCACGCAGATTGAAGTTAAGCCGTGCAAGGAAATTGCCACCCAGCGAATTGTTCGCATTGGTGAAATCAACATAGGCCGGATCGGCTGCATCAAGCGGCGTGACTTGTGCTGCGAGAATGAAGCTTTGTGGTGAATTTGGACGGTTGATCAAAACGATGCGATTGCCATCGGTCGTTTCGGTGGCAAGGGTTGAGAAATCTTTCTCACCCAAAGGCATGTCCGGTGCGGTCCAATCGCCAAAGGCAGTATTAAGCTGCGCAACAACTTCCTCCATCGGGAGGCTGGAAATCACAAAAACCTGCCCATTGTCTGGGCGGATCCAGGTGTCCTTAAATGCGACCAAATCATCCCGCGTGATTGCGGTAACGCTCTCAATGGTTGTGGCGCCGCCATAGGGCGCGGTATTGCCGAACAATTCGGTGCCAATGGTGCGCTGTGCGATGCCCTGGGGGGAACGCATCTGTTGACGAATGCCAGTGATTGTCTGCGCTTTGACCCGTTCAAGATCCGCCTCGTTAAAGGCTGGTTCGCGGATGATCTGGCGATACAGATCAAGCGACGGGGCCAGGTTTGCCGACAATGCCGATAATGTGAAGGTCGACCGATCATCGCCTCCACCAACTGAAATGCTCACACCCAACCTTTCACGCGTTTCGGCGATTTGCTGACTGGTGAGATTGGCTGTGCCTTCGTCGTAAAGGCCCAGTGCGAGCGTTTCCAAACCACGCATATCGACCGGATCAGCCGCGCTGCCTGCATCGAATGACATAGTTACGTAAGTCGCCGGAACTGCATCGCGATGCGCAAAAGTCAGCTGCATCCCATTGGCGAGCGTGGTGCGCTGGAATTCAGGGAAGTCGAGCTGTGCTACAGAGTCAATTGCCGGTGCGGGACGCACGACAGAAACAGTGATTTCCTCCACTGAACGGTCGCGCTCAGAAGCACCTTCTTCCTCACCAGCTACGCTAGCAGCTTCTTCGTAGGTTTCTTCGCGCTCACCTGGCTCCATTATCAAAGTGAAGGCTGGGCGCGTCATCCAACGCTCCATCGCTGTTTTGACTGTTTCTGGTGTGATTGAGGCGAGCACTTCGAGTTGGTTCACTGCAAAATTGGGATCACCGGCCAGCACTTCGCCGCGCGCCAACGCAACGGCTTTGCCGCCAAAACCGCCAACTTGTTCAAGACCGCGAATTGTGCCCGCAAGGTCGCTGGTGGCGGACCGACGCACTTCGTCTGCCGTTGGTCCTTCTGCGATATATTCAGCGATGATTTCGTTCAGACGGGTTTCCAAGGTTTCAAGCTCAACCCCGTCGCGCAAAGTGGCGCTGACATTGAGGATGCCGACACGTTGGAAATCGAAATTGCCAGCTGAAACACTAACAGCCAGTTGTTCTTCGCGAACCAGAATTTGGTCGAGACGGCTAGAAAGCAGTCCGCCTAAAACATCTGCACCGACGGTGAGTGCAGTCAGCTCTTCGCTGGTGATGCCGGGGACTGGCCAGAACAAATCAACCGTGGTTGCGGCGATCTGATCGTACATCACTGTGCGAACAGGCTCTGACAGTGTTGGGATTTCGGCCGCAGCCTGTGTGTTTACAGGGCCGCGCGCGATCGGGCCAAAATATTGCTCCACCATTGGGCGGGCTTCATCGGCGGAAATATCTCCTGCCAGAACCAGAGTCGCATTGTTCGGGCCATAACGGTCACGGAACCAGGTGCGCACGGTGTCCATAGACGCCGCATCAAGGTCCGCCATCGAGCCGATAACTGAATGTTGGTAGGGGTGGCCTTCAGGGAAAAGCGTCTCGAGAATTTCGTAGAACACCAGTCCACCCGGCTGGTTATCACCTTGGCGTTTTTCGTTTTGGACAACGCCGCGCTGATTATCGAGCTTTTCCTGCGTGACCGCACCTAGAAGATAACCCATGCGGTCGCTTTCGAGCCACAATGCGCGTTCGAGCGCCGGGCGGGGCACCGTTTGGAAGTAATTGGTGCGGTCGAAATTGGTTGTACCGTTATAGTCGGTCGCGCCCATCTCTTGCAGATACTGGAAATAGTCTGCTGGTGCGTTTTCGCTGCCATTGAACATCAGGTGTTCGAACAGGTGGGCAAAGCCGGTCTGGCCGACAGGTTCATCCTTTGAACCGACATTGTACCAAACCGCCACGCCGACGATGGGGGCTTTGCGGTCTTCATGGATGATTACGGTCAGGCCGTTTTCGAGTTCGAAGCGTTGATAAGGGATTTGAACCTGAGCAACGAGCTCAGCGAGATCGCTGGTGCCCTCAGCTGTGGTAACGCTTTCGGTATGCCCATCGGCAAAGGCTGGCGTGATCGGCGCTGCGATGGCGACGCTGATCGCCGCAGCAAGCGCAAGTCGGCTCGTGGTGGCAAGGCGTATTTTCATGAAGGGCTCCCCGTTCGTCTCTAAAACTGTTTGTCTCTCAAAATTCTATCGCGCGACTCTGCGCATACAAACGCGCGCGATCAACCACCATATCACACCCTTCGACAAAGAGAGCGTGAAGCTCGACCGATGCATTTCACACCGATCAAGTCTTCTTAATCAACGAGCATTGGTGACCACCTGCGTTGATGCTGCATTGCTGCGAACGTCTTCTTCCCAAAACCGCACTGGTTTTAACTGGTGAGCGGCATAAAGCTCCATTTGATCGGTGTAGTGCGGGCTCTCGGGCCGTGTGCTGGCAGCGCCAAAAGGTTGTATCGAACGTGATCTCACAGGCGATCCGTTAACCGGCCATTCGACCCATTGGATGAAGCTGTCACCGTGAACTAAACTCAAACGCCCATCGTCGTCCACGCGCCAAGTTGTTGAGGCCCGTAACGTATCTGATCCTCCATCTAGTGGCAGATCGACATCGCCTAACCTGAGGCGAAGCAAGTCTGACATTGGCGGGTCGATCCGTCCGAAATGCTCGATCAAGTGATCGGACGCGTTGCTCAGGCTTTCTTCTACATTAGGCCAAGGCGTGTTGTTGTATTCTGATCCCATGAAGCTGCGGATGATCAGCAGAGCGAGGCTGTCAGCGCCGCCTTCATTGTCGGCAGTAAAGTCCCAAGTGAGTAAGAGGTCTCGTGTTTCGGCGAGATCACCTTCTGCTTCCAGCTCTTCGATCTCCGTCCAAAGCCTGTCTAAATATCCTTCGCGCACATAAGCAGTGTCATATTTGATCCGCTCCAGTGCGGCCCGGTCTAACTGCGCGGCTTCACTCAGCATCATATAGGCGCGGCGCGACCGGTTGGTCTGTTTGCGCTCGACGCCCAGAACGGGTGAGAAATCGGTCGGAACAAGATCACTCCCAGCTCCTGCTGCGGTGAAAGGTTCGTTGTTGGCATTATAAAGCCAACCCGATTGTGGGTTGATGACTTTCGGGACCTCATCGAAATCGACCACACCTTCCCAGATCAAATCGCTACGCGATCCGTCCAAAATGCCGCGCCAGTTGGCTTGTACTTCGTCCAATTCCGGCCGATCCGGGAAAGCGGCATTGTAAATATAGGCAATGTTGCCCTCTTGATCGGCATAGACAACATTGAAGTTTGGAATGTCGAGGCGTTCATAGACTTCCATCCATTCTTCCATGCTGGTTGCTTTACCTAAACGGTAGAAGGCATCCATCTGACGTACGCTATCCATCCCGCCATAGCGGAAAGCGAAATAGCCGCGTTCATTTTTAATCACCGGGCCGTGCACACTGCGATATGTGGTTTGCGGCACAGGTAGATTCAGTGGACCGAATTTTGCAGCCAGCGTGAAATTACGCTCTTCAAGTTCGAGCCAATCATCATCGAGTCGGTAGTGTAGCGTGCCATCACGGCTTTCTACCTCAAGTTGATAGATATCGATCAGGTCAGGGCGGTTAACCGTATAGGTCCAGCCCAGTTGCTCATTATGTCCCATCACGGGGAAGGGCGTGCCAGGCAAGTTGGCGCCAGTTAGGTGCCAACCCTCCCCGCTTTGCACGCCCAACTCATACCACGCCACACCACCGCGCAATGGTTGGTGCGAATTGGAAATCAATGTTGTCGGCCCGCCTGTCCGCTCTGGCGTTACCGCCCAAGCGTTTGACCCAAGATGGTCCGCCTCTTCCCCCAGTGGCAAAACCAGTCCCGCTGGAATTTCCCGCCAGGCTGTTTCTTCGATTTGAGGCTGCGGAGAGCTATCGCGAGGAAAGCCCGGAATGTCTGGGCCAAATTCGCGGCGCATTTCATCGCCTGACACCAATTGGCCGATGACATTGCCTAGCCCGAAAAACAGCGGCTGGCGAAGAACAAATCCGGTGGCAACGTCTTCTCCGTTTACGGGGAACAGATTGCCGAGTTTGATTTCTTCGGGATGTTCTTTGGCATAATGGTTGAGACCGGCCGCGTAGGCTTCAAACAAAGCCTGCGTGTCAACGGATAGCTGCGGGTACTGACGCTGTGCCGTGCCCCGTGCATCGATCAGGTGGTAAATGAAGTCCAGCTGCGCTCCGTTTTCTCCGGCAATCGCACCATAGCGCCCCTTAGACATCGCGATGACATCTTGCAGAGTGAAGAAATCATCTTGTGAATGCGCCACCGCAACGCCGAATGCGACGTCCGCGTCCGTCTCACCATAGATCATCGGCACGCCAAATTCGTCGCGCGCGATTTCTGCTGTATATTCGCGGTGTTCGGCGGCCGCACCGGCGTGGGCAAAGAACGGCTCCCAAGTGGCAAGGGCTGTGAACGCAGTAAGCAGCACAGCCACGAGCGTAAGTGTGGCACCCTTTAGGAATTTCATTGCGAGTCTCTCCAAGCTCTCTAACGCTGACAATCGCTGCGACGGAGAAGGAGGTCAAGCAGGGCTTGCAAAGCTTCCATTGTGACCCACCTATTTGAGTAACACGCCTGCGCGTTGACCCGCGCTGCCAATTGCTGACTTGAGGGTTGACAGATGAATCTCGATAAGTTCACCGATCGTGCCAAAGGCTTCCTGCAAAGCGCGCAAACGGTTGCGATACGGATGAACCATCAGCGGATCACGCCGTTGCATTTGCTCAAAGCACTGCTCGAAGACGAAGAAGGTATGGCCGCAGGACTGATTCAGCGTGCGGGCGGTGAAGCACCATTGGCGGTCAGCGCTGTCGATGCGAGCCTCAGCAAGATTGCGGCGGTTACCGGCGGCGGCGCGCAGCAAACGCCGGGCCTTGATAATGATGCCGTGCGCGTGCTCGATAGTTCAGAGCAGCTCGCCGACAAAGCCGGTGACGCCTATGTAACCGTGGAGCGCTTGCTGACCGCACTGGCGCTCGCACCGGGCAAGACCGGCGAAGCGATGAAGGCCGCCGACGTCACTCCGCAAAGCCTAAATGCCGCTATCGAAGATCTTCGGGGTGGCAAGAAGGCGGATAGCGCTAATGCCGAAGCCAATTATGACGCGATGGAGAAATTCGCCCGCGATCTGACGCAGGCGGCGCGCGACGGTAAGCTCGATCCGGTGATTGGCCGCGATGAGGAGATCCGCCGCACGGTCCAAATCCTTGCTCGCCGGACCAAGAATAACCCCGCGCTAATCGGTGAACCAGGAACAGGTAAGACCGCGATTGCCGAAGGTCTTGCATTGCGAATCGCCAATGGTGATGTGCCCGACAGCCTAAAGGGCCGCACTCTGATGAGCCTTGATATGGGTTCGCTGATTGCCGGCGCGAAATATCGCGGTGAGTTCGAAGAGCGACTGAAATCGGTGCTTGATGAGGTCAAGAACGCTGATGGTCAGATCATCTTGTTCATTGACGAAATGCACACATTGATCGGGGCAGGAGCAAGTGAAGGCTCGATGGATGCTTCCAACCTGTTAAAACCGGCGCTGTCACGCGGAGAATTGCATTGTATCGGGGCAACCACGCTCGATGAATATCAGAAATATGTCGAGAAAGACCCCGCGCTCCAACGGCGTTTTCAAATGGTCTATATCGATGAACCCAGCGTTGAGGACACGATCAGCATTCTGCGCGGGATCAAGGACAAGTATGAATTGCACCACGGTGTGCGGATCACCGACGGTTCGATTGTAGCTGCCGCAAAGCTATCCGACCGATATATTCAGAACCGCTTCCTGCCAGACAAAGCCATCGACCTGATGGATGAAGCCGCAAGCCGCATCCGTATGGAGGTGGAGAGCAAGCCCGAAGAGATCGAAGCGCTCGACCGCCGGATTATTCAGCTCAAAATCGAAGAAAGCGCTCTCGCAAAAGAAGACGACGCTGCAAGTCGTGACCGGTTGATCGCTTTGCGCGAAGAACTTGCGAATTTGGAGCAAGAATCTTCGGAGCTGACAACGCGTTGGCAAAATGAGCGCGACAAGATCGACGCCGAGGGCAAGATCAAGGAAGAGCTCGACCATGCACGGCTGGAACTGGAACAGGCCCAGCGCGAAGGCGATCTGGCGAAAGCGGGTGAGCTTTCTTATGGTCTCATTCCTGATCTGGAGAAGCGGCTTGAGGCTGCGGAGGGTTTGACCGAAAACGCCCTGCTGCGCGAAGAAGTCACGGAAGAAGACATCGCTGGTGTCGTCAGCCGCTGGACCGGCATCCCTATCGACAAAATGATGGAGGGTGACCGCGAAAAGCTGATGGAGATGGAAGATATCATCGGTAAGCGTGTGATCGGGCAGGCGCAGGCAATTGAAGCTGTGTCCAAAGCCGTTCGCCGCGCGCGCGCTGGCCTACAGGATCCAAACCGGCCGCTTGGCTCGTTCCTGTTCCTCGGCCCAACAGGCGTGGGTAAGACCGAGCTGACCAAAGCCTTGGCTGAATTCCTGTTTGATGATGATCAGGCGCTCGTTCGCATCGACATGAGTGAGTTCATGGAGAAGCACGCTGTCGCACGGCTTATCGGTGCGCCTCCCGGCTATGTCGGTTATGACGAAGGCGGTGTCCTGACCGAGGCCGTCCGCAGGCGGCCTTACCAAGTGGTGTTGTTTGACGAGGTTGAAAAGGCGCACGCCGATGTCTTCAACGTGCTGTTGCAGGTGCTGGATGACGGCCATCTGACAGACGGGCAGGGCCGCAAGGTCGATTTTTCCAACACGCTCATCATCCTTACTTCAAATCTCGGCAGTCAACATTTGGCCAATCTGAGTGACGATCAAAAGGTTGCAGAGGTTGAGGATCAAGTGATGGATGTCGTGCGAGGGCATTTCCGTCCCGAATTCCTAAATCGCCTCGATGAGATCATCCTGTTCCACCGTCTTGCAATGGAGCACATGGCGCCAATCGTCTCAATCCAGGTGAAACGGGTGCAGAAACTGCTCGATGATCGCAAGATCACGCTGGGCCTCACAGATGCGGCTTTGCGGTGGCTTGGACGCGTCGGTTATGACCCAGTCTATGGCGCACGGCCATTGAAGCGCGCGGTCCAACGTTATCTGCAAGACCCTCTGGCAGAGATGTTGATTGAAGGCACCGTAAGCGATGGCGTGACCATCAAGGTAGACGAAGGAGAAGGCGAGCTTCAGATCAAAGTGGCCTGATCCTGATCCTGGTGCCGATGCTCCAACCAAAATTGCGCGAGTCGCTTCTCTAGCTGCAGGCATTCTAGCAGGAGTTCTTTGTGCTTGATCGAGCGTAATTTTCTGACGCTTCTTTGTTCGACCTAGCGGGCACGATGGTTTGTTACGCGCGACCCACCCTCTTTATATTTTTTAGCAAGCCGGAGACATGTGATCTTACGTCTGCAAAATATCCCTGTGGGATTAGCGCAACACTAGGATGAAAAGTAGGCGTAACCTGAACGTCTCATTTACATAATTTGCTCCCTATTGCACACAACCGACACCACAGGGGCTTTGTTACGTTACCACCAAATGGGGATTCCCGCTTACAAGGGGTATTTGTGAGACGGTGAATAAGTTGGTTCGTGGCCAAGGCTTCGGTTGTCGCAACTGGAGTGATCATGAAGAAGTTTCATAATAATTCGATTAAGGCGCTCGCCTTTTCAGCATCTGCCATTGCATTCGTAATGGCTGGACCGGTCTACGCTCAGGATACTGACGAAGACGTTCAGGAAGAAGAGGAAGAGGAGGCTGTCGAAGTAGAGACCGACGCCTCTGGCCAGCCGACGCAAGGCGAGGGCGGTATCACCGTTACTGGATCGCGTATTGTCCGCGATACATATACATCGATTTCGCCCCTTCAGGTGCTGAGCACCGAAAATCAGCAAGCTGTTGGTGCATTCGATCCTGCGCAAATCTTGCAGCGTTCAGAAGCGGCTGCCGGACTTCAAATTGATGCGACATTCTTAGGCTTCGTGCTGGATAACGGTCCGGGCGCGCAAACAATCAATCTGCGTGGTCTCGGTGCTGATCGTACGCTCGTTCTTGTCAATGGCCGTCGGCTTGCTCCTGGAGGTGCGGGTGGCGCCCCTACGGCTCCGTCGATCAACCTGATCCCTTCGAGCTTGGTTGACCGCTTTGACCTGCTGCTGGACGGTGCTTCATCGGTTTACGGCTCTGACGCGGTTGCCGGTGTCGTTAACGTTGTTCTTCGGAAGGACTTTGACGGTCTTGAAGTGCAGGCTAACGGAAATCTAAACGAAGCGGGTGGGGGTGATGATTACACGATCAGCGCCGCATGGGGCTTTAACACTGACCGCGCCGTGTTTGGTATCGGTGCTGAATATGCATTCCGCGATGCCTTTAGCTTGCGTGACCGTGACTTCCTGGCTGACGACACTGTGCACGTCGAAATTGATCAGAACGGCAATATCTTCAATACCAATGTGCGTGACAATGCTGTGATTCAAAACCGCACTCCAGGTGTCGGAGTCTCGCAAGTCGACTCGATCGTTTCGGGTATCTCTGGGCGCATTTTCATCCCTCAGACTTTCCTCGGTTCGGTCTATTTCCCGGCAAATGGCAATATTGCCAACATTCCGGGGTTGAATTTTGGTGAATCGACCAATGTTTTTGGTGTGGATCTAGATACTGATGGTGACGGCGTCCGCGATGTTGATTTTCAGAACGTCAATCTGAATGGTGCCAATCTCGATCAGGTCTTCATTTCTGAACAAGAATTGTACAATGTGTTCGCTTACGGCGAATACACATTGCCGGGTGAGGCTAACATTACGCCGTTCTTCGAGGCTCAGTTTTCTCGTGCGGAAATCACCAATCCAAACAGCAATATTCCGCAAATTTTCCCATTCGTTCCAGCGGATAACTTCTTCAACCCGTGTAATGTGAATAGTCCAAATGGAACCGACTGTTTTGTGGCTGATAACGCGCTGATTGGTGGGAACTTCAATCCGGGCTCGGGTAGCCTCCCGGTTTTGCCAATCGTTGGCATCACTGGTGACCGCAACAACTTCGAAGTGACCCAAGAGAATTATCGCGGCGTGCTTGGTGTGCGCGGCGATTTGCCATTTATTGGTTCTTCGTGGAGCTTTGAAACTGCCGGCGTTTATTCACGTTCTGTCGGTAGGTCGCGCACGACTGGTATCCGTGAAGATCGCCTTGCACTTGCGCTTGGCATCGATCCGACTTTCGATTTTGATGGTGATGGCGTTGTTGACAATAACGGCGACGGTATCGCAGATGATTACGATCAGAACGTACAGTTTGGTGCTGGCGCTGCCGGCGTGATCACTCCGTGTGATGGGGCGGCGTTGTCCAATCCAGGGCTTGCCGCTCCGGATCTGATTGCTGGCTGTGTACCGGTCAACCTGTTCGCTGCGAGCGTCTTGGGTGCCCCAATCGGTGATTTTGAAACCGCTGCTGAACGTGACTATCTGTTTGGTGAAAACACATTCCGTACGGTTTATGAGCAGGTCTTTGTAAGCGGATTTGTCACCGGCGACCTCATTGATTTGCCCGCCGGGCCGGTCGGTGTTGTGGTTGGTGCTGAATGGCGCAATGACTCAATCGATTCTCGGCCGAACTTCGTTACTTCTAACGGTCTCCTGTTTGCGCGTTCAACAGACGAAGGTGCGCAGGGCTCGGCATGGATTCGTGAGATTTTCGGCGAACTCGATATCCCGCTGATGGCTGGTGAGCCATTGGTCGAAGAGTTGACCGTTAATGTTTCGGGTCGCCTGACCGACCAGGAATTCTATGGCACCAACGGTACGTTTGCCATCAAGGGTGGCTGGCGGCCGGTTTCACCGCTTTTACTGAAGTTCTCCTACGGCACGTCATTCCGCGCGCCGAACCTGCGTGAGAACTTCCTCGCTGCGCAGACCGGGTTCAACACGATCCTTGACCCTTGTGCTGTGCCAAATGCTGCATTTATTACGCCGCCTGGCGCAACAAGCCCTGTCTACACTCCAAATCTCGATACTCGCGATCCGGCTACTCTCAGTAATTGCCTTCGTGAAGGTCGTGATCCTACGACTGTCGGGATTGATGATCAGGGTTTGAACACCTTCGCATTGCCTAGCGTTGAGATCGAATCTGGCGGTACGCTTGATCTTAACCCTGAAACCTCGCGGTCGATTACGACAGGTTTCGCGTTTGAAGAAAGCTTTGCTTCGGGTTTCGATTTTGCGTTCAACTTCAACTATTACGACATCAAGATTGAAGACGCGATTGTTGAACCAGGCGTGCAGTTCATCGTGAATGACTGCTTCACGCGTCAAGACGGCGTCCGCAGCCCGTTCTGTGATCGCATCGGTGTCTCTACCATGGGTCGTGATCTTATTTCCGACGTCTTCCAAGGCTTCATCAATTTCAACGAAGAAGTTGTGCGCGGGATCGATATGAATGCGTCGTTTGGTAAGGATGTCACGCTTGGTGGTGAAGTGTTCGACCTTGCTCTTGAGGTGCGAGCGAACCACCTCATTGAACGGTCAATTCTGTTCATCGATGCACAAGGCAATCTGTCGGAAAACAATCTCGCTGGCGAGTTCGGCTTCCCAAGTTGGACGGGCCGTGCGACCTTCAATATCGACTGGAAGGATTTCCGGTTTACTTGGCAAACACGCTATATCGGTGATGTCGATCAAGATCCGGCTGGCGTTGACGAATTTGACGACGCATTTGGCAATCTTGGAACTGGCTTCTTGTCGGACACCTGCCTGGGTGACGGTACACCAAATGTTCCGGGAGACGGTCGTTTCTGCCGCGATGTTGGTTTCGCCGATGAATGGTTCGAGCACACCGCGTCAATCCGTTGGGATAATGGCGATTTCCGGATCATCGCGGGCATCACCAACCTGTTCGACAATGATCCGCCACAAGTCGATTCTGACGAGGTGTTCAGCGTCTCGAATGTTCCGATCGGCAACGGTTACAATTTTGACGGCCGCGAATTCTTCGCGCAGGTACTCTATCGTTTCTAAGGCGAGAAAGCTGCCTTGAGCTAACAAAGAGCGGCCACTCGGGACTTGTCGAGGGGCCGCTTTTTTGTATTAACATGCACCATGCGATTTCACCGAGTTGGAGGTGAGGTGGGATCGTCGGGATATATTCGAAATTCGAACTGGAAGAGTTGACCATGAAACTTTTGAAAACGCCTCTTATGGCAGCCATGTTGGGTGTCTCTGCGCTCGGCCTGAGCGTCGCTGCACCCTCTGAAACTCAAGCGACGTCCTCAGTGCCAATTGACGTTTGGGCGTTGCGCGATGTTGTGAACGCGGTGCAAGTTTCGCCTGATGGCGAGCACTTGTTGGTCCACATCAACCCGACCCGCGATGGTGATTATCTCCTTCAGATTTACAAGACAGAAGATCTGACAACGCCATACCGCACACTGGCTGGTGACCGGATGGAGCTTATTAGCGCGCAATGGGCTAGTAATAACGTTATCTTCGGCCGAGCATGGGAACAGGTTCGCAGCAGCGTCCGCCGTCAAGAAGACGATACGCGGAATTACGCGTCATATTATTACGATCTGGAAACTAATAAATTTAGCCAGTCCGATGATAACTTTGTGATCGTAGAGCTGCTGCCTGACGAACCGGAAACAGTGCTTGTCGCGGCGCCTGATGCGAACGGCGATCTTGGAGTCGATCCGTTCGAAGCATTCCGCCCGCGTTCTTACTACAAATTCAACCTTCGGACAGGCGCCAAGAGACTCGTAATGCGCGGAACGAGCAAGTACGGCCGCATTCAATTCGATAAGGATGGCAACCCGCGTTACGCAGAAGGTCAAGACACCGACAATACGGTGAAGACGTATTTCCGTCGACCGGGTGATGGTTCATGGACCCAATTTGGCGAAGTCTTTGATGCAGATGATCACGAGAATCTTTACCGGTTCCTCGGCGGTTTTCAGGGACTCGCTGGATTTCACCACGACAACCCAGACATCGGTTACATCATAGAGGCGCGCAATGGTGCTGATAAGGCGTCGCTTTGGGAATTCAATTTCGCGACTGGTGAATTTGGTCGCGAACTGTTCGCTACTCCAGATTCTGACGTCTTGGGTATTGGGACGCATTCGATCCCTGGAAACGATAAACTTGCCTTTGCGATCTACCCTGGGGCAAAATACGAACGCCATTGGTTCGATGAAGAGGAGAGGGCACTACACGAAGCTCTCGAAGCGCAAATCCCATATGCGCATCAAGTAAGCATTTCGAGTCGCTCTTACGATGGTCGTACAATGGTCGTATCCAATCGGGGGCCGCACGACCCGGGTTCATTCTGGCTCGTGAAAGACGGGCAGTTGGCCAAGTTGGGCAGCCGTAATCCACTACTAGACCAAGCAGCGCTCGCTGACGTAGAGTACATCCGATACGAAGCGCGCGATGGCTTGATAATCCCAGGTTATGTCACCGTGCCAAAGGGGGAAGGTCCATTCCCGCTGGTGGTGCAGCATAATGGTGGCCCGCACGTCAATGCGGTTCAGGGCTATTCAGAAATGAGTCAGATGCTGGCGAGCGCTGGCTATATGGTGCTGTATCCACAAAACCGTATTTCCGTTGGCTGGGGCAAGAGGCACTTTGACGCTGGATATGGCGAGCACGGTCTTGCAATGCAGGACGACAAGGATGACGGCGCCAAATATCTGATCGAACAAGGCCGTGTAGATCCTGAACGAGTGGCATTTTTTGGCTGGTCATATGGTGGATACGCCGCACTGGTGTCGCTAAGCCGCGAAGAGCAGTTGTATCAATGTGCCATTGCCGTTGCAGCGGTGGCAGATCCTGGCAAATCATTCCGTCTGGGTGCAGGTCGATCGGGCAGCCGTACTGCGAAGGCAATTGTTGATTGGGCCGAACGCCGCGGTTCAATCGGAATTAACCCGATTGAAGAAGTTGAGAAGGTCAATATTCCATTGCTGATGGTGCATGGCAATGTGGATCGTCGCGTGCTTTACTACCACTTCACCGACTACAAAAAGAAGTTTGAAGAAGCTGGAAAAAGAGGCGAATTCGTCACGCTCGAGGATGCTGACCATTTCGGCAACACGTTGATGTATGGACATCAGCAGCAACTCTACACCAAGATGTTCGATTATCTCGCCAATGATTGTGGTCCGGGCGGACTCTGATCTAGATCGCAGAATTTGGCTATATTGTCCGCGCAGGTGAATGAGAACTAGAAAGGGCCCGATCGCAAGATCGGGCCCTTTTATAATTGGCAGAGATTGAAGATCAATCTGTTGATCACTGAATTCGGCGGCCCTTGATCCCAACTTGACCGTTAATGCGCAAGAAAAAAAAGCCCAGCGACGCGCCCTTGAACTCAACCGCATCTCCTCGCTCAATCCGGCGAAGGCGACTTGGGATATTGTTCATTTCCCAGACTGCTCCTTCCGCCGTTGTAAGGCGCGCCCTACGAGAGGTAAGGTAACGGACCCTCTCAACAGTTGTTGTGAACAGCTCCTCTTCATCCTCATCATTGCCATCCCCATCGAATATACCAATGTCAGGCAGGTTAAAGCCGAAGAGGCTCCGTCGTGTTTCGCGCACATCTTCGCGGTCCAAGACCTGTACGTCACCTTCATCACTAGCGGTGACGATATTTCCAACCGCGGCATCGAAACAGGCGAGTCTTTCAGTATCGTCAATGACAACCTGACATGCTTTCAATCCTTCGACGTAATTTCCATCTGCATTTGCAATGTTCTCCTGCGCTTCGAGAGGCATAGCGCAAATGACAAGCAATCCACCGGCTACAATGCGGGCCGTGCTTCTATTGAATCGAGAAAACGACATGAAAGAATGCAAGGTTGAAGCAGCCATCGAAATTTCTCCACGATTATTGTGTTTGCATGGCTCGGAAGAATGCTCCGTGCGCATCATTTACGCAGCCCTATTGCGCATAGCTCTGAGAATAAAGCCCCCTCAGCATGGACTGTAGCGTGAATGCCACAGGTGTGATTGAACCTGCAAATCAGAATGTCAGCGCGATTGCAGACCCAGAATGTAATGTCATAAGTCCGCAATATGCGAGCTGTGGCTCGTAATATTGAATTGTACGCCGATTTGGCGTGCATATCCAAGGGGACTGAAATGAACCGCTTTAGCAAGGGCTCGCTCCTAGCTGGTACCATCATGGCTGGTGCCATGATTGCCACGCCGGGCTACGCTCAAGACAATGAATCTGGTGAAGGTGCTACGGAAGATAACCGCATCGTCGTCACAGGCTCACGCATTCAGCAACGTAACGTAGATACGGCCGCGCCTGTGGCTGTCGTTACTGCAGAAGAATTCCAGCTGACTGGTGACGTGAATATTGAAAACGTCGTCAACTCGCTGCCACAAGTTGTTCCGGGTGTTACGGGTAACTCAAACAACCCAGGCAACGGTACCGCTACTGTCGACCTTCGTGGTCTAGGTGAAGCGCGTACGCTCGTTCTAGTGAACGGTCGTCGTTGGGTTTCGTTCGACACCACCCAGGTCGTTGATCTTAACACGATCCCTAACTTCCTTATTGAATCGGTCGACGTTGTGACCGGTGGTGCTTCGGCTGTCTACGGTTCGGATGCTCTTTCGGGCGTTGTGAACTTTAACCTCAAGAAGGTTGAAGGCCTTGAGTTTGGTGGTCAGTACGCGCTCACCGAAGAAGGTGATGGCGCTCGCTATCAGCTCTACGGCGCAATCGGCGGAACCTTTGATGATGGCCGCGGTAGCGCGACTGTTTATGCTGAGTATTCGCAGCGTGAAGACATCTTCCAAGGCGACCGTGACTTCTCGTTCTTCGCGATTGGTGGAGAAACCTTTGGTCTCAATCGTCTTCAGTTCGGTTCATCGACTGTTCCTGATGGTCGTATCAACGCACCTGGCATGACAGCTGTCGACATGGGTACCGATCTTAACGGCGACGGCGACGTCACCGATCCCGGTGAGACCACGATGGCCAATCTGGCCGCTGGTCTGACGATCGATAACGCAATTTTCCCAGGCGGTGTTGGCACTGACGGTACAGGTCAGACTTACAACTACGCTCCGGTTAACTATCTTCAGGTCCCGCAAGAGCGTTACCTGCTAGGCGGCTATGCCGATTATGAGTTCACCGATGGCCACCGTGCTTATACGGAAGTCGCATTTGTGAATAACCGCGTGGCGCAGGAACTTGCTCCAACACCGGTGACCGGCACGTTCAACATCGATATCGCGACTGTTTCACAGTTCCTCGATGCGGCAACTATCGCTGAACTGAACACATTGGATGCTAACGAAGCTGCAGCAAATGCATTGCGCGTTGCAAACGGCCTTTCGCCGCTTGCTGCTCCGCAGCTTGGTGTGGTTAGCGCCTTCGTCCAGCGTCGTGTTGAAGAATCTGGCGGACGTAACACTCTTGATGAGCGTTCTGCATTCCGGGTTCTGGGCGGTGTAACCGGTGATATCACCGACAGCATCACGTATGATGCCTATTATAGCTATGCACGCACTCGCAATGCGAACGTGCAGCAGGGCAACATCTCTCGCTCAGCTTTCCAAGCTGGTCTCGATGGTACGGGTACTGCGATCAATATTTTTGGTCAGAACAACCTGACGCCAGCTCAGGTCGCTGCGATCACCATTCAGGCGCAGAACGGCGATGTTTCCACGGTTGAGATTGCTTCTGGTTCGATCTCTGGCTTCCTTGGTGAACTCACTTCGGGTGCTGGTGATATTGGCTTTGCTGTCGGTGCGGAATATCGCCGCGTTGGCTCGCAGTTTATTCCTGATACTGCTCTCGCTTCAGGCGATGTTATCGGGTTTAACGCAGGCAGCCCAACCCAAGGTAACTATGACGTGAAAGAGCTCTTCGCAGAGCTTAACGTGCCAGTGTATGACAATGGCACGCAACGTTTAGAATTGACGGGCGCTGTTCGTTATTCTGATTACTCGCTTGATGCCGTTGGCGGCGTGTTCACCTATGCTGGTGGCGTTGAATTTGACGTTATCAACTCGGTCAAGCTGCGCGGTCAGTATCAACGTGCGGTTCGCGCTCCTAACGTGGGCGAGCTGTTCGGTGGTCAGGCAATTGGCTTCCCGGGTGCAACTGACCCATGTGGTGATCCAGACTTCCTCGCAGCCAACCCTGGTGCGGACAATATCTGTGTCGCAACCGGCGTTCCTGCGGGCAACGTTGGTAACGCTGGTGCAATTCAGCTGAACGCACAGATCCCAGCATTGTTTGGTGGTAACCCGAACCTGGGTGAAGAAACTTCGACGAGCTACACCGTCGGTGTTGTTTTCCGTCCGGACTTCATTCCAGGCCTGACCATTACGGCCGACTACTTCGACATTGAAATCGAAGACGCGATCTCGGTTGCAGGTGGCTCGCTGCAAGGTCTCCTAAATCTGTGCTACGGTACAGTTCAGGACGCCAATGATACGGTTTGCCAACCGTTTATCGGCATTCGTAATGGCGATGGTGCTATCACCGTCGACAATCCGCCACTGGTCGCTGGTGTCAACGTTGCCGAGCTCGGTACGTCCGGCATCGACATGGAAGTCAACTACCGTACTTCGATTCCGTTCTCGTTGTTCACCGACACGGGCGAATCTGGTCTAGACTTCTCGTTCCTAGGCACTTGGACTGACACCTTCTTCCAGCAGCCCGTTCAGACGCTGCCGAATGTTGAAGAGTGTGCTGGCCTGTTTGGCGGCGCTTGCCCCAACACGGGTGATCCACGTCCATCATTCAGCTGGGTTTCACGCCTGAGCTTGAACGATGGTCCGGTGACTACATCACTTCGCTGGCGTCACCTGAGCGGTGTTGACGATGCCGATGATGGTACGGACTTCGCTGCCTTCAACGGTGCTGAGCGTATTCCATCCTATGATCTGTTCGATCTGACGTTTGCTTTTACTGCAACAGAAAATCTTACAGTCACTGCTGGTATCCGCAACCTGTTTGACAGACTGCCAGGTGCTCCTGAGTTCGATGCGGATGGCTTCGTGACGAACACCCCAAGCGGGCTTCTGCTTGGTGACAATCAAGAGCAAGCAAACACGTTCCCAAGCACATATGACGTGCTGGGTCGTGACTTCTTTATCTCGGCAGCTTTCTCGTTCTAATTGGACGATTGCCTCCGGCTTTTGCCGGGGGCAAAAGCAAAAAAAGGGGCGTCAGGCTAAGTGCCTGACGCCCCTTTTTTATCTGTTCTTGAAAAAACTCAGTAAAAGAATGCTGTCAGCCTAATGTGATAAAGTCGGCAAATTCCCGTCCTGATGGTTCGCAAAGAGCATCAGTGCCAAGCAGTGAAAGGTCATGTACTGCAAAGGCACTGGTTATTTTTTTCCGTGCATCCGCTGTGGCACAGGCACCCGCCAAAGACTTGATCCGGCCAAGCTCGTTCTTTGCATGCCCCTCAATAATTCCAATCGTTTCTGTGATTGATTCCGGACCTGCCCGGCGACCCATCATGCACGAACGTCGAATTGCTTCAGGTATTTCCCATGCGGGTGATTGTTCACCAAATTTGTCAGCGCCCTGTTGCGCCACCTTGCCTGCCAGCTTTTCCGCTCGATCAATTCCTCTTGACCCCGCTTTGAGCGCGGATTTCACTTTGCGAGCGACTGCTTTTTCCTTGAGCGCCCACAGCAGTTCATTTCGGCGTTTGCGGTTATGTTCCAGAATTGGCCCGTCGCCGCGATGGACGATCAGTCCAACCTTTCCGCCCGGCTTAAGAACTCGAGCAATCTCATCGGCAACCAACTGTGTATCGCCATACTCAAAGCCAAACTGACTGGTCACAGCATCGAAGTGGTTGTCATCAAATGGAAGGTTTTCCATCGCGATCCCAGCGTGCACCTCTGTGCCTCTGGGTGGTGAGGGCAATTTCGGTGCCAAATCCACGCCAGTCAATTTGAGGTCGGGTCGCTTTACCAACATCCACATCAGAACTCGGCCGTCACCCGTGGCCAGATCAAGCAGTCTTGCGCCACTGGGCAATCCGTCAATGAACCCGAACCAGACTTGTTGTTGGGCATTTTCGATCGCGGCCCAGCGCTGCGGCAGACACCCACCGCCACTGTTGCCGATCCCACCTGAATTTCCCTTGGAATTCAATGCCCAGAAATCACTCCAAGCTTCTTGCGATTGATTAGTAGCCATGACGTTCAGAATATTCCCTAGGTAACGACATCAAATGCGACCGTCATACGTTCGGCCGACGTGAAGGGGGTAGTGCCATGATAGATCGTGCTGGGGAATAGCGCGAGGTGGCCGGGCATCGGGCGGATCGCTTTAACCGGTGGCAAATCCAATCCCAGGTCGGCTTTCGGGCGTCCAACTTCAAGGCAGCCTTGCTGATCTTCACCCTCTGCCTCGTCGGGGACAACCAGATATAGCGCGGATGAAATGACTCCCTGCGGATGAATATGTGCCGTGTGGTGATCGCCGCCACCGGTTAGTCGCACAGACCAAGATCCCGCCAGCTTCCAAGGGGTGTCACGCAGGCGCAGCAGCGGATGCGCCGGGTCGAAGACCGGCAGTTCGGCCCGATACTCCCCCAGTGTAGCAAGAATGGCTGCGTGCAATTCGGCAAGTAAAGGTTCGGTACGGTGGAACAGAATTCCGCGCGTTTGAGTTCCACCGCGCAGACTTTGACCAAGTGGCATTGCGGAACCTTCATGAAGCACGCGCAGTTCTGCAGTCGCGTCTTCAATCAATCCTTGGCGGCCAGCCAATGGACGAATTTGAATCAACCCCTCTTGTTCATGAAGCCACTCTGCCCTTGCATCCCCTAGAGTGCGCCAGACAATGTCGCGCAAAGACCAAGCCGTTATATCCCAACGAGAGACAGAAACTGCTTCATCCAAGAGCGCGTTGGCGCTTGCGAATTCGCCCGTTCGAACACGGTGACGAGCTTCGTGAACGGTGCGGTTTGGAGTGTCTTTGGGAAGCTCTGAAAAGATCGCTTCGGCGCGGTCCAATTCTCCTGCAGAACCAGCATGAACTGCTTCGAGTAATGCGAAATGCAACATATTTGGGAATCTTAGGCGTGCCTCGGCGGCGATATTGGCAGCAGACAAAGCGTGGTCCAAACCTGCAAGCGTTTCAGCATGCGTGGCGGGGATATTGGGATCTTGCGGCGCACGCGCAGCGGCATCGCGGAACGGTGCGCCAAAATCGGCCTCGCCCGCCGCCAGCATAAGCCCGGAAAGGAATGACAGTGCCGCGGTGAAGCCTGGTGCCTGGGCACAGAGCTGTTCAGCAATCCTGCGTGCCCCATTGATATCGCCTGCGACATCAAGTGCCTGCGCCTTTCCCAACCAAAGGTCGGCATCACCCTGATTAACACTAAGCGCTGCGTCAAAGCGCCGCACCGCATCCGCCTCTCCCCGTTCAATCGCGGCTCGCGCGCGGCCATGCAGTGCGCGCGGATGCCGTGGGTCTAGTGCAAGAACCGCGTCATACCAATGTGCCGCTTTTTGCGGTTCACCCAGCGAACGATGCGATAAAGCCCGCACACTGCAATATTTCGGGACTTTACGGCCAGTGGGCTCATGGGCTGACAAATTGGCGATGACTTCGATGTGCCGCTCCAGCCGCTGCAAGGCTATCGAGTGATTGAGAACGTAATCGAGCACCTGAGGAGCAAGCATGCACGCAGTTTCGAAATGCGCCGCCGCTGCCACTGCATCGCCGGATTTAAGAGCAATATCTCCCGCAGCGTCAGCCAAGGCGGCATCAGTGGGATGCGCGCGGCGGCCCTCTTCTGCGATTTGCCACGCGCCAACAAGATCGTTTGATTGCATCGCCGCGTGGATACGCATCAACGCCTCTTGCGCAGAATGCATCGCCATCATTGGGTTCGAAGCCAACCCGTCACCGCCATTCGCCCAATTGGCGCGAAGGGCGGGACATAGCTGACCATGTGCGACTGCGGGACTTTAAACAGATTCAGCGCGTTAAAGCGCGGACGGAAGCCTTCGACCACATCGCCATCGTTGTCGAGAAATAGCAGGTAACCACCCCAATCAGGGTGCCAATCCGGCGGTGCGAAATTGAGCACATAGGCAACTTCCCACCCTTCGGCGACATGGCTGTCGATATGTCGGCCAAGATAGTGATTGGGGGCAAACAGGGTTGCCTGTCCGTCCGCTTTTATCAACCCATCAATCCCGGTGATGTCACGGGCGAGCTTGATGAAATCCTTTGCATTCAAATGCTCGAGCAAGATTTCGTGTGCACTGCCCGGATTCCATCCTTCCTGGATTGCGGTGAGGATAGGGTAATGGGCAAATCGGAAACCATATTCGCCGCGCGCGGAATTTTCCTGCGCGGCCATTGCCGCTGCATTGACGGCTTGCTGCCCTTGCGGCGAACGCACTTCTTCCAACCGAAAGCTCTGGCGGTTTTTATCGCCAGCGCCGGTCGCCATGCCCCATGGCGTACCTTTGGTCAGCACCGTCAATATCTCCTTGGCGGCCTCAGACGTCAGTACGTCCTTTATCTGGACCCGGCCTGTCTCGGCGAACCGGGCAGAGAGAGCATTTCGGTCAATCGCAGGGTTGAGTTCGAATAGTGTTTTCATAGCTGTGCCTTCATCGGCAGCATCACTAGCGATCAAACGCACTGTTTGACCAGATGATTTGACCAGTTGATTTGATGCGCCTCCTTCAATAATCCCGTCTCAAATTGAAATTGGTTTAAGAGAGGATCATCTATGACCACTGCCTATATCGTTGATGCCGTTCGTACAGCCGGTGGTCGCCGTGGTGGTCGCCTTGCCAGCGTTCACCCGGTTGATCTGCTCGCCAAATCGCTGGACGCCATTCTGGATCGCAGCGGGATTGATCCTATTGCGATTGAGGATGTGATCACAGGTTGTGTCAGCCAGGCAGGTGAACAAGCGGGGCAGGTCGGCCGCATGGGCGTGCTTGCATCGAAACTGCCCCAAAGCACTCCGGCGGTTTCGATCGATCGGCAGTGCGGATCATCGCAGCAAGCAATCCAATTCGCAGCGCAGGCGGTGATGAGCGGCACGCAGGATGTAGTGATTGCCAGCGGCGTTGAAAGCATGACCCGCGTGCCAATGGGCTCAAACATGACCTTGCACATGAAAGAGGGGCTGGGGCATTACATGTCGCCGGGCGTTCAGGCGAAATATCCTGGTGTCCAGTTTAGCCAGTTCATGGGCGCGGAAATGATCGCGGCAAAACATGGCTTTTCCAAAGAACAGCTCGATGCTTTCGCATTTGAAAGCCATAAGCGCGCAATTGCTGCAACCGAAGCAGGCGCATTTGCCGATGAAGTTGTCCCGATTGAGATTGAGACGCCCGAAGGCACCGAAATGCACACGATTGACGAAGGCATTCGGTTTGATGCGACGCTGGAAGGGATCGCAGGCGTTAAACTGCTGGCACCTGACGGAAAGGTAACCGCGGCATCTGCCAGCCAGATTTGTGACGGGTCGAGTGCAGTGTTAGTGGTTAGCGAGGAAGCGCTGAAATGCCACAACCTCACCCCGATGGCCCGCATCCATAATCTTACCGTGACTGCGGGCGACCCGGTTATCATGCTCGAAGAACCGCTATTTGCGACCGATCGAGCCTTGGAACGCGCGGGATTGAAGATGTCGGACATTGATCTGTACGAGGTCAACGAAGCGTTCGCTCCGGTCCCGATGGCGTGGCTTAAACATACCGGCGCAGATCCAGAAAAGCTCAATGTTCATGGCGGCGCGATTGCGCTGGGCCACCCGCTTGGCGCATCGGGCACCAAATTGATGGCAACTCTGGTTCACGCATTGCACCGACATGATAAGAAATACGGACTTCAAACTATGTGCGAAGGCGGCGGCGTTGCCAATGTCACCATCATCGAACGAGTTTAAAACAGATATTCAAAACCCCTCGAGAGGATAGATAATGGAAGTTTCAACAAACACCCCTGCAGTCGTCACTGGCGGCGCGTCGGGCCTTGGCGCGGCAACCGCGCGCGCACTGGCTGCGAAGGGTGCGAAAGTCGCCATCTTCGACATGAATGAAGAAAAAGGCGAAGCAATAGCCACCGAGATCGGCGGCGTGTTCTGCAAGGTCAACGTGACCAGCGACGAAGACGTCGATGCAGGTTTCGCCAAGGCACGTGCAGCGCATGGGCAAGAGCGGATCCTTGTAAACTGCGCGGGTATCGGCAACGCGATCAAAACCGCCAGCCGCGACAAGCAATCGGGTGAGATTAAGCACTTCCCAATTAGTGCCTTCGACTTTGTGATTCAGGTCAATCTGATCGGTACATTCCGCTGTATTGCGAAATCAGCTGCGGGCATGATGACGCTCGACCCGATTAATGAAGACGGTGCGCGCGGCGCGATGGTCAACACCGCCAGCGTTGCTGCCGAAGATGGGCAAATCGGTCAGGCGGCCTATTCTGCGTCAAAGGGTGGCGTTGTGGGCATGACATTGCCAATCGCCCGAGATTTGATGCGCGAAGGCATCCGCGTGAACACGATCCTGCCGGGTATCTTCGAAACCCCATTGATGAATGCAGCTCCGCCGCAGGTGAAGGAAGCGCTCGCTGCGTCGGTTCCATTCCCAAAGCGTCTAGGTTTCCCAGAAGAATACGCAAAGCTGGCGATGACCATGATCGAAACCGGATATTTCAATGGCGAAGACGTGCGGCTTGATGGCGCCATCCGGATGGCGCCGCGCTGATTATGACGCGCTAAAGTAAGGCGTTAAACCTATTACAGAATCGTCGCTCGCACACTTGGTGCGGGTGGCGATTTTTGCTTCGGGGTTAGCGTCCGCCTGTCACAAACAGGCATTGCCCCGTCACCCAGCCTGCGGCTGGGGAGGCCATATAGACAACCGCCGCCGCGATATCCTCTGGCCTGCCATATCGTCTCATCGGGATTCCGATTTGATTGAGCAGTTGTTCGCGTTTTTCATCTGTGTCGGTGCCCATGCATTCGTCAAAATTCTCGGTTGGAACAGGGCCTGGCGCAACAGCATTGACCCGGATATTGGGGGCAACTTCCCATGCCATCGTCGTCGTCAGGCTGTTCACGGCAGCTTTGGCTGCTCCGTAAGGGCCGTTTTTGACCTGCGGACCAAAGGCTGATCGTGACGAAATGTTGATGATGGAGCCGCCGCCATCACTCATCGCCTTGGCTGCAACAATTGCACCCATCCACACAGCTTTGAGATTGAGGTCAATCTGCGCGTCAAAGTTCTCTTCGGACGTTCGAGTTAAATAACGCGGCGTGCCGTCGGGAATACCGCCAGCATTGTTCACCCAGATCGTCAACTTGCCAAACTCTTCGGCGGTTCGTTCTGCTAGCCGTTCTAGCGCCTTCATATCGGTCGCATCAGTGGCCAGCGGAAAAGCACGCCGACCCAATGCGTGGACATCATCAGCCACCGCATCGAGGTCAGATTGCGTGCGCGATGCGATTGCAACGTCCGCGCCTGCTTCGGCAAGGCCGATGGCAATTGCCCGCCCGATACCTTTGCCTGCGCCGGTAACGACAGCAATCTCACCATCGAGTCGAAAGCTATCCAGAATGCCCATCGTTTCAATTCCCAACCGCGTCTCAATTAAGGTGAGAATGGCCCCTGCGCAGCCAAAGTGACACTGATTGATCAATTAGGGGGATTGTAAGCGCAACGTGCGCTAGTCGTTCATTTCGAGGATCCTAGCCACCATTTGTGCAGCGTTCTCATTGTCAGGGGCCAGGGTCAGGACCTGCCGATATTGCTCCAAGGCGCCTTCCCGGTCGCCGTTCATCAATAAAGCTTCGCCAAGACTATCATGTACGTTGGGTGACTGCGGGAATGCTTCGGAGTTCAGCGTAAAGACTTCAATTGCATCATCAAGCCTCTCTTCTGCCACGTAGAAATAGCCTATTGCGTTAAGCAACGGTTCCGCGCCCGATAGATCGTAGCGATCACCTTCTGCGGCGGCTGAATGATACGCAGCAACCACCCTTGCGGCAGACATATCTCTGTATCCGCTAAGGGCAACCATCATCGGTAAGGCAGGCTCCTCTCCGAAAGCAATTTCGTGCACCAACATGCGCGCCAATTGAATGGCCAAGCCGCCATTTTGCCTCTCATCGGTGCAGATCATTACCCCGATCTTCGCATCCGGGGCGTAGCGAATGTTCGCGCGTGCTCCGCCGCCGCTGTGGCCGACAGTCAAAACACCATCACGTTCTTCGATCAGTGCGCCAAGGCTATAGTCATCGAAACGATACCGCTCATCTGTCAGCATCGCTTTCCAATCACCTGGCGTCAAAATGACGGAATTGTTGATGTTCAAAAACATCTTAGCCATGTCATCCGCAGTGGTTTGAAACCCTCCTGCACTCATCAGGAATGCTGGCTCGCTGTCTAACCTAGCGGATGCATGCTGGGTGTTGGCCATACCAGCCGGGCCGGTAACATAGCGCGCGGCAAGCACATCGAAACTCTCTCCAAGTCGTTCTTCCATGACCATTTCTGCAATTGCATAGCCAGACTGCCGGTATCGGGAATATTCGCCGGGTTGATAATCCAGAGGCGCCTCACTGACCATCTGATAGACATCGCGATTGCTGGAAGCAGGGTTGGATACCAGAGCACCAAAGCCGTCTTTATTGACGACCATTGTTATTCCGGATGTGTGGTTCAACAACCTGTAAAATGGGATCGATTGCCATGCCTCAGGAGCGGTGCTTAGATATTCACCTAGAGGCGCATTCAGGTCGATCGAGCCATCCCGAGCAAGCCCCGCATAGGTCAAAGATGCGATGGTTTTAGTTGCAGAGAAAAGCCCGCACGATGAAGATGATGTATACGTCTCGCCATCGGCAGTCACACCAAAACCCCCTGAAAAGACCACTTCGTCACCTGCAACTGCAGTCACGGCAAGGCCAGCTACGTCATATGATCGCATCAGCTCAGGAATCTTCGCAAGGGTCGAAATTTGATCTTGAGGTGAGATACGCGCATTTGCGTTATTGGAAGGTGTCAATCCTATGCCACATGAGGTGAACAGAACTGCAAAACCCAAAGCGCGCATTTTCATGGTGATCCTGACCTTCGTAGTGTCTACGTCTGTAGTCACTAGGATATGCACGGATGTTGTCAACTGCGCTGGCGACTAAGCTGCCGCGTCTAAGGGCGGGTCTAGATCGCCCAGATTATCCTCGCGGTATACTTCATACAGAGCGCGGGCGATGCGGTAGTCTTCGATGTAGTCGATATCGATACCCGCTAACCGAGCAAGGTCGAACAAGGCCGGATTATCGCCCAAGAAATATTCTCGCTCCAGGATAGAATCGCGAGGGGCCATATAGAGGCTGTTGGTCACCTTGAACCATTCTGGCAGGTCCTGCGACACGGTGTGATTGCGATCCGCGCTGTAGTTGAGAGCACCAGTGGCAGACCAGAAATAGTCCTGTATCCGGTTCACTCCGAGCAGCGAATCCTTGTCTCCGCTGATCACTTGAGCACGATAGGCGGCAAAGGCATCGCGATATTCGCGCGGTGTCATCAAAGGGCATACCACTGTTACCCATGCAATATGATCATGCTCGATTTCGCTCACGATGCCAGTAATCACGTCGCGAAATGGTGCATCATGTCCGACAGAAAGAGCGTTTGCACGTTTATGCCGCGATGCGCCCCAGCGATCGGCAATAACCAAAAACTCTTCATCCTCGCTGGACACATAAATTGTCTTAGGCGCAATCACTTTGACGAGCTGAGACAGTTTCCAGTCAATCAAAGTCGGCTGATCGCCAAAGGGTAGAAGGCACTTCTCCGAAATTCGGGAGCTACCGCGCCGAACAGGGACCACCACGGCTAAGTCATCGGGAAATTCAATGGGCATGGAGCAACTCTCGCTTGGGATGGAATTCGGGATTTAACGCTCGGTACCGGACAAGGGCGGCATCCCACCAGGCAATATCTGCGGGCTTAGAAGCGCGGTCTATTAGGTCTTGCGCGCAAAAACCGGAATCAGCGGGTTCAATCGAACTGTTGAGGATGTGATGCGCGAACCAACGTTTTGTCATGGTGCTATCCGCACCAATTGCCTTTCCGTGGGATAAGTCTGACAGGAGCAGGGGAAGGGTACGATAGGCATTGGCCCACGATGCGGTAGGAGCATCGGACAGGCGCACCATTGGCGTGCCCATCGCAGCAGCAATCGACCAACATTTTGAGTTTCCGACAATCACCGCATCACAATGCTGGATCATCGAAAAGGTAACATCACCGCCATTCATACCTGCGAATCCGGTCCGTTTGAGCAATTTTACCCGGCCGTTTTGTTCTAGGATTGCGCCGTTCACCGCGCTGGTTTCACCGTATTGCTCGGTAAGCGGGTGATGGGTGACGAGTAGGGTCGCCTCATCCCCAATCTCCTCTGTGATCGCACGAACCATGGCCGTGTTGTCTGGAAATGCATTATGCTGGCCAAAGAAGTTTTCAGCCTGCTCATATTCAAGTGGCAAACCGATAATGGGCATGCACATGTCGAGCCGAGCGCTAGCCAGAAATTCCGTGCGTGACGATTGGCCGAGACGTCCGTTCTGCCGCGCGATCATATCTGACCAAAGATTGTTTGCAATTGCGTCCAACTGATCCGCAATCGGACCGCCGAATTCCGGCATAAAACCGTGATCGAATAAACCCTTTTTTAGCGTCACACTCAAGTTGCTGAGATCGAAAGGAGGTGCGCCGCCTTCCATTATGAAGCGCACGGTGCCAGGGAACAAGGTAGGGGTTTTCATGTCGGCGCTGCGACATAGAGTGAGGTCGGGGGCCAGCGTCTGAACAAATTCAATCAGATCGCCCTCATTGCTCGCATTTATGCGCAGGCGCGGGTGATTGGGACCGTCCAAAATGTGCCAATGCACATTGGGAAGAGAACGAAGGTGATCCGCCTCTCCCATGCTGATCCCTGTCCCACTCCAAAGCGGGGGTACCATAACGTGGACATCGTGATCGCGGGCTACTGCGCGAATGGCGTGGATCACGATGTTTGAAAACCACCAAGGGGTCACAACCGGCAGATAAAACAGAATGCGCATGGGATTTAGGGAGCAAGGCCCATGCCAGCCGGGTCGTACTGCGCGAATTCTCATAAAACTGGGGCAAGGCGGCAGCGGATTGCAGAGTTAGGTGGTCAATTCTTGCCGAATTGAGGTTTGGGTCATGCCGGTTTCACCCCCCTTTCCTACCGAGGCGAATTTGGCCTATTCAATTGAGCGATGACAAGTGCTTTCCTAATCCTTCAAAGCGTGAATGAAACGGGTTTGGACACTGTAAAAAGGGAAGGTCACACTTTCATTCCTGTTTTTCAAAAATACTCTTTTTCATTCAATATTTTACGGGAATTCAGACATTTTTAAAAATGGCCAAAGCGGTCCATGTCTATTGTGAGAGGATTTCAATGACCGACTACACCCAGATACTCGTCGCTAAAGCCGGTGGCATCGCCACGATCACGCTGAACCGGCCTGAGAAAATGAATGCCTATACAAGAACAATGGGCGCAGAAATCATGTCGGCGATGGACGATATCGACGCCGATGATGCGGTGCGTGCGGTGATCTTTACCGGATCAGGAGAGAGGGCGTTTTGTGCAGGCGCGGACCTGACACCAGAGAGCGGCGGGCAAATATTCTCCGATGCAGCGCAGGTGGATGATCTGTCTGATGAGCGCGTGCGCGATGGCGGCGGGCGGCTGACTCTTAGGCTGTTTGAAAGCACCAAGCCGCTGATCAGCGCTTGCAATGGTGTTGCGGTCGGTGTGGGCGCGACGATGCAACTGGCGATGGATATTCGATTGGCGGTCAGCCATGCGCGCTATGGATTTGTCTTTGCGCGGCGCGGTATTGTGCCCGAGGCGGCATCGAGCTGGTTCCTGCCGCGGATCGTTGGGATCAGCCAAGCGCTCGAATGGTGTTTTTCAGGACGCGTGTTCGATGCCGATGAAGCCAAATCCGGTGGGTTAGTGCGGTCGATCCATGCGCCAGATGATTTGCTTTTCGAAGCGCAGAGCCTTGCGCGTGAAATCGCAGACAATACCTCTGCGGTATCGGTGGCGATGACGCGGGCGATGATGTGGCGGCTGATGAACACAGATCACCCCATGGAGGCGCACAAGATCGACAGCCGGGCCATCTATCGCCTGTCACGCGGGACCGATGCGAAAGAAGGGATCGCGAGCTTCCTTGAAAAGCGCAAACCGATCTATCCTGGTAAAGTGAGCGAGGACATGCCGGACTTCTACCCATGGTGGACAGATCGAGAATTCGAGTAGGTGCAAGACTGTTGATTGAAGCACCTTGCGCAGCGCGCTGGTTTCATGAGAAACCAGTTGTATGGATGAAAAGACCAGAGCGGCACATACCGCAAGCAACACGGATGGCGAATATCAGTTGAGCGGTTTCTTACCGTATCAGCTCTCTATCGCATCCAATGCAGTGAGCGGCCTGATCGCGGAAAGATATCGCAAACGCTTTGGGCTGAGGGTGGCTGAATGGCGAGTGATGGCGGTTCTGGGCGATGCGACGGCGAATGGTTCGGGCAAGTATGGCGGGCGGCTGACGCAGCGCGATCTGACCGAAGCAACATTGATGGACAAAGTCGCTGTCAACCGTTCGTGCAAAGTGTTGGAAGAGAGAGGACTGATCCAGCGAGCAGAGAATGTGAATGACGGACGCTCTCACTTGCTCGAATTAACGAGAGAGGGAGAGGCTATCCACCGCGAGGTTATGCCGCTGGCCAGAGCGACCGAACGGGAATTGTTCGAAGGATTTGATCAGCAGGAAGAAGCTGCCTTGCGCGCGCTCTTAGAACGGATGCGAATGCGAGCGGCAACAATCGCAAAACAAGCGGGTTAATCAAGAAAGCGGGGCCAGTCCGCGCCAATTTGGACTGGCCCCGCTAACTCTTGAGTGCTCTGCTGTTTTGAGCGCGCCGGTTATTCAGGATTGATCAGCGCGTCAGAGATCGAGCAAGCCGCTGGACCAAGAATGACGATAAACAGCACAGGCAGAATGAACAGGATCAGCGGAATGGTCATGATCGCAGGAAGGCGCGCAGCCTTTTCTTCGGCGCGCATCATCCGTTCGTTGCGGAATTCGCTTGATAGAACACGCAGTGCAGAGGCCAGCGGTGTACCGTACTTCTCTGTCTGGATCATGGTGGTGACCACGCCCTTCACCGCTTCAAGATTCACACGATAAGCCAAGTTGTCAAACGCCACTTTGCGTTCGGCGAGGAAAGACATCTCAATAGCGGTCAGCGCGAATTCATCGCCCAGTTCCGGATAGGCACGGCCCAGTTCCTTTGCGACACGGTTGAAGGCAGCATCCACTGTGAGGCCGGCTTCTGCGCAGATAACCAATAGATCGAGCGCGTCTGGCAGGCCCTTTTGGATCTCGAGTGTGCGCTTTGCAGCTTTGTTAGAAAGGAAAAGCTCAGGACCTTTATAGGCAAGGAACAGTATGACGCTTACAACGCCAAGCCTGGTCAATGGACCCCAGTCTGGGAAGTAGTCGATGACATAGACTATTAGAAAACCGAGCAGGCCAAATACGATTGGGAGGACCGCGCGTAGACCGATAATGATGACTGCGAGCTCTTTGTTACGATAGCCAGCATGGGCAAGCTTTTGCTGAACTGCCTGAACCTGGCTTTGCTCCAGCACATTCAATTTACCGAGGCTGTCTTTCACCTTGTCGGTGGTGTCTGATTTACGGACCAAGCTGGCACGTTTTTTGGTGCCGCCGGTTACGATACCAGCTTTCAACTCGTCGCGCCGCTCATTGAGCGCTTTGACGCGTTTCGCCATTGGGTCTTTGATCGTGATCGCGGCATATATCGCCATGATGACAGCGAATGCGGCAAGACCTGCAAGAATTGTCCCGACAAGGACGACATCAAAGCCAAGAAGCGTTGGTCCAGGTGTCTGATTAAGCATAGTTCAATGTATCCCGAATCAGATCTCAAAGCTGACCATTTTGGCCATGATGAAGACGCCAATGCTCATCCAACAAAGCCCACCAAGCCCAGCGACAATTAGACGGTCTTCATAGAAGAACCCGCCAACATATTCAGGGTTGATCCAATAGATCATGATGAAGACGATAAATGGCAGCGACCCAACGATGTAGGCAGAAGCTTTCGATTCTGAGCTCATCGCTTTAATCTTGAGTTTCATCTGCGAACGTTTGCGCAACACATCGGCAAGGTTCGACAGCGTTTCTGCAAGGTTACCACCTGTCTCACGTTGAATCGCAAGTGTGATGCAGAAGAAGTTGAATTCTGGGATGCCCAGCCGATCGGCGGTTTCCTGGAGTGAATCCTCCATGGTCTTACCAATTTTGATGCGCTCTGTGATGCCTCTGAACTCGATACCCACGGGTCCATCAACTTCTTGTGCAACCACGCCGAGTGTTTCGGTCACCGGCAATCCTGAGCGCAGGCCACGCACTAGCAATTCAATAGCGTCAGGGAATTTTGCGTTGAAGTTGTTGGTCCTCTTACCGATGAAAAAGCCAACGACAAGATGCGGAAGGCCAAGGCCCACAACCGCGCCTACTCCTAGCGAAAGCAGCAGAGCGCCGGTTTGCAGATACATCAGAACAGCGAGCACAAGTATAATGCCTAATGTCGCATAGATATATTGCGAAACGCTCCAGCCTTTGCCCGTTCGGTCTAGGCGCATGACCAGCGCTTCAGTGCGCGAGCCTGAGCCTGCGATCCGGTGCGCATTTGGCTTGCGAGCTGCAATCGCTTTTTTGAATTGCGATTCAACCTTTGCGTCAGTGCTTTCGGAGTGTCGGTAGCGCAGGGATTCGAGCCGACGCTTCTGCGCCTTTCCCGAACCTGAACTGGCGATCAAAAGATAGCCAGCAACCAGCACGGAAAAGATCACGACCGTGATAAGCAGGGTATCAAAAAAATCCATGTCTGCCTCGTCCCGCCTGTTCCAAAGTTGCACCAGGATGGTGCGCTCTTAATTCAAAACGCTTGTTCTAAGCGTCGGTCTTACGCGAGGGGCGTTAACCCTTCGCTTCCATTCAAGTTATCGTGCAGATCCACACGCAGTCCGCAGGCATCTGCACCGCCGATTCCCTGCTTATTCAGCCGGCTCAGCTTCGGTTTTGTTCTTCTTCGCCAAAAGACCCTTGAGGTCGAACCCACCAAGCAGCGATCTCTTTTCGTCACTCACAGCCGCAAGATCATCTTCGCTAGCGCCCATGACGCGTTCGGCGATCTGCTTGATTCCGGCGGTTGCCTTTGACGACTTGTTAGCTTCGATGAACACCTGGCCAAGCTTGGCGGCGTTTGAAGCAGCTTTGATGTCGTAAGGGATGACGAAATCGACTTTACGCTCAATTGAAGCTTCGAAATCGGACTTGCTGATTTCCGTCGCGTTCGGTTGGACCTTGTTCGCCACGATCATTGGATGAGCATGCGCGGCATTGGTCTTGAGCCAAGACAGGATGCGGATCGTGTCACGTGCCGAAGCAAGGGTCAGCTCGCAAGTCAGCAGAACAAGGTTCACATCCGCCAGCAAATGCGGGAAGTTGATCAACATGTTGCGCGGCAGATCAATCACTGTCATTTCGAATGCTTGGCGGAATTCTTCCTCCAGCTGAACGAATGCCGAACCATCGGTCATCAATGGTTGGCTGATGGGAGCCTCCGCAGACAGGATTGAAAGGTTGTCATTGGCACGGATCATTGCGCGCTCAATAAACAAACCGTCGATCCGGCTTGGATTGTCGATAGCATCGGTAAGGCCGCGGCCCGGTTCCAGGTCAAGCGCGAGAGCGCCTGTGCCGAAATGCACATCGAGATCGAGCAGTGCAGTCGGCGCATGGTGATGATCGCTGAATATCCAAGAAAGCGAAGTTGCCAGCGTCGAGGCACCAACGCCCCCACGTGTACCCACAACAGCCGTTGAGATATGACGTTTTACTGTGTCACCATCGCCGGCTTTAGGCGCAGTAAAAACCGCTAAAGCACCGTTCAGAGCATCATGCACAGCCTGTGCGTTCAGCGGCTTCAGCAGATAATCGTGGATGCCGCTTGCGAGCAGATCGCGATAGAGACGAACGTCATTCACCTGACCGATCGCAATCACGACCGTTCCAGGCTCGCAGACTTCTGCCAGCGCGTTGATGTCGTTTAGCGGATCACCGCTTTCCGAAAGATCAACCACAAGGATGGCCGGGCTGGCGCTGACTGACAGCGATTGGACTGCATTGCGCAGACCACCCTTGTTGCACTTTTCAGGCTGCCAGCCCATTTCGATGACGACTGGGCGCATCACGTCGAGCGCAGCATCGTCGCAGATATAAGCGGCAAAAGCGTCGCGATTTCCGGGGAGACCCGATTTCCAAGGAGCGTTCATGGATCAGTTTCCTCCTGTTGCGTTTTGCAGGCCACCGGCGCCAGTTGGCTCGGTTTCGCGGTATGTTTGAATTGCCCGTGTGCCGGTTGCGACAACGGTTTCACCACTTCCGGATTGCCCTTCAAGCAAGTCTTCGGGGTTGGCGACCATGGCAGCTAGATTGCTGTTGTTCGCGCAGCCGAAACCGGGGCTGGTTGCATTCATATAGTTTGCGTCAGACTGAGCTGACCAATCAGGGCAACCTGGGACCGAGGCCGTGGAGCGCGTGATAACAACGCGCGCTTGACCCGGTTGAAGCATGCCGGGTGTGGTCGGTGCAACTGCGCTGACGATCAGACCGTAACGACCTGCAAGATCGTTCACTGCGTTGGCTACAGCTGGGTTGCTAGCTGGATCTTCGATCGTGACGCGGTCACCATATTGAAGATCCATCGTTTCGAACCAGCCGTTGAGACGCTGTTGCTCAGAAATCGAAAGGCCCGAGCGGGTTGTATCGACATCCAACGTGAAGTTGGTGCGTTCGACCACAGGTTGTTTCGTGCTGTAGAGCGATGTGTTGGTCGGCATACCGCCACAACCTGCAACTGTCAGGCCGAGCGAGAGGGCGACTGCGCCCATCAGTTTGCTTTTACGTGCCATGTTCATTTTTCGAACCTTTCGCGTAGAACTTAATGGGGTTTAGAGGCTGAAACCGGGAGCGACGGCATCTGCCTGACGGTCCCGATTGCGATTGCGTGATTCATCGGCACGGCGCTGCTGCTGCTGCGGCCGGCCAGGAACGATTGCCGCAGGATCGGCGCTGCTGACATCGGGGCTGGGGGCCTCGTCATCGGCGGCTGTCGGTCCTGGCCGGGCTTCGCCGTCCACACCAGAATTGTTCTGATAAGTGATCAGCTGTTCGAACTCATTAGCCGAATGGAAACCATCTGTCGGCAAGCTAATTTCACTCGCGCTAACTGGCTCAACCAAATATGGTGTTACAACGATCACCAGTTCTGTTTCACCGCGGCGATAGGACCGCGAACGGAACAGATTACCAAGGATTGGAACGTCACCCAGGCCCGGAGCTTTATCGAGCGAGTTTTGTGAGTTGTTGCTCATCAAGCCAGCGATCATAAAGCTCTCGCCAGAACCAAGTTCCACGGTCGTTTCAGTCCGGCGAATAGTCAGAGCGGGAACTTGGAAACCGTTCAGAGTTACAGCACCTTGACTCGACAATTCTGAAACTTCCGGACGAACCCGAATTGAGATGCGGCCATTGGCAAGCACGGTCGGCGTGTAAGCGAGGCTAACACCAAAATCGCGATATTCGATGGCGACATTGCCGAGGCCCTGCGAAATCGGAATTGGGAATTCGCCGCCAGCCAGGAATGTGGCTGTTTCGCCTGACAATGCAGTCAAGTTGGGTTGTGAAAGTGTGGTGATCAGGCCAAGCTGTTCTGACAGATCAAGCGCACCAAGCACGTCGAGCCCGAATAACCGCGTTAGGCCTGAAATTGTTGTGCCTGCTCCAGAGCTGGTTCCAATACCCGTTCCAGGAATGGTTTGAGTGAGCGGAACCCCATTAGCGTCCAGCACAATCTGACCTAAGGAATCGCGCAATGGCACTGTAAGCTCCGCCGCTGCTGCTCCGGGACCAACACTTAGTGGGCCGCCGAAATTGACTGTACCGTCAGTGGGAAGAGCGCGTCCTACACCTACGCCGCCGCGGAACCCATTGGTCCCAGCATCAAATGTAGTAACGTTGCCTGAGATGGCGCGGACTAGGCTGCGGCTGACTTCAGCAAATTTGACCTGAAGGTTGACCTGCAATGGTGTCGCGGTGCGAAGACGGCTGATGACGTTTGCCTCTCCACCAAGGAAGGCTTGCACAAGGCGTTCAGCCTCCGCAGCATCTTCGGGAGCGGCAACCGTGCCAGTTAAAAGCACGGTGTTGGTGCCCATTGTGGCAACGTTTACCTGTGCACCTGGCATTGCCAGAGCCATCATCTGATCGATGCTGCCAATGTTGGAGCCGACCCGAATGTTAGCGGAGAAAATCACATCACCGCGTGAATTGCTGGCGTAGATTGTCGTCTCACCGCCGGCTTTGCCAAAGACATAGAGCTGGCGTTGTGATTTGATCTGAACGTCAGCAACGTTTTCATTGGCGACAAAGACGTCAGCCATTGAACCGGGGATGGTGACAAGTTCACCTCGGCCGATCGAAAGAACGATCTCTTGGCTTGGGCTGACGACCTGCTGGGCCGTTGCCGAACCAGTCGGTGCTGCCACCATGGGCAATGCCACAAGACCGGCAAGCAACGCTTTGGCGAAAGACTTGCCCTTCTTTTGGGCTTTCAATGGAGCTGTCATTTTGGGGTCCCCTGTGGATTTCCCGGTTTGTGTCGCAGCCATGTTGGCCGTTAAATTCAAGCTGGTGAGTTTGCTCGACATGTTCATTCCCCTCAGCGAACCGTCACGCCAGCAGCAGGTGCAGCTTGGCTGACTTGTCCTGCGCCGTTGGCGGTTGCTGTGCTGACTGAGCCACCAACTGGCACCTCGGTCGTGGCTTTACCGCGAGTCACACGAACCGTAGGTCCAACCCGTGCAGGCGCGCCGTTGATTTGTGCGGGCACTCCTGGAGCAGGCGCCGTGCGCTGCGGACGACGATTGCCGTCATCTTGCGCTGGTACATTCCGGCGCTGGAACCGTGAGACGTCACCGCCCGTTGAGAAGGTAGAACCAGTATCCACCGGCTGGCCCATGGCCGTGCGAAGGATACGCTCTTCTTCTTCTGGAGAAGCATCTGCAGGAATCTGGACATCGCCAGCAGCAATTGCGCGTTCAAGTTCAGCCTGATTGTCAGCGATCGAGCGCAATACCAATGTAAGCTGTCCGATTGTTTGCGCCACGGCGACTTTCTCTGCAATTTCCGGTGTCACTTCGAGAGTGACGGTACGGAAGGCGCGGACAACTGTCTTGCCCTCTTCGTCAGAAACTTGCTCGGTGGTTTGGTCGGTGGCGAGCACGCGCAGATTGCGCAGAACTGTTTCGGCAGCCTGAAGTGGCCGTCCTTCACCTTGAACGGTTTGCGTCAGCACCATGTCAACACGGTCACCCGGGAAGACAAAGCCGGCAACACCGGTTTTTGCCGACACTGGTACTGTAACAGCGCGCATACCGGCACCTAATGCAGCAGCAAGGAAACCGCGATCACCTGGGCTAACAAGCGAGCCCTGTGTGACAGGTTCACCGGCGGTGACAGGGAAACGAACGACTGTACCAAGCAATTGGCTCATGTCAGATTCGCCATCAATGAAGTAAGCGTCCTGCACCAGCTCTTCAGGCCATCTCTGATAACCCATCGCATCGGCAGTAATGATTGTTCCCACTGGAAGGGCGCGATTTGCGACCAGCACTTTGGGACCTTCGGGCTCGGGTGCGGCAGCTTCCGCAGTTGGAGCTCCATCGCCTGCAAACATGCTACGGGCAAGGAACGCGCTGCCAATCGCTACAACGAGCGCTCCAAGCAACAGAACCAGTTTCTTCCTATCCATGGCTAATCAGCCCCCTAATGTTCGGCCCCAAAAATTTCCGGGCAGGTATAGTTCCTAGTCTTTGGTCCGAATTGGTTAAGATCGGGTTCACGGCGGACCTCAAACGAATGTCGGAACGGCAATGAGTTTTGGGAAAAGTACCCAAAGAGCGCCAAATGCGATGGCCACACCATAAGGTATGGCCAGTCGTTCTTTTTGGCGCTGCAAGAAATGGTAGGCGCCCATGACGATCGTCAGTACCCCGCCAGCAAGCGCCATAACCAGCAGCAATTGGAGAAACGCATTCGGTTCAATCCAAAGCGCGAGCGCGGTCAGCAATTTTACGTCACCGCCGCCCATTAATTTTAAAGCGAACAAGCCGGCAAAGAAAGCGAAGGCCAACACCGCTATCCCAAACTGGATGGCGACGTCGGGCCACAGGGACATACCGCTCGCCCACCAAAATATCGGCGCGGCCAGCACGATCCCAGCATTTAACCAATTGTCGATCTGGCGTCGTTGGATGTCTGTCACAGCGGCATAAATCAGCGCAATTGCCAAGACAATCAGCAGTCCGTAGTGAATATAAGTCGTAAGCATGTGGCCCCCAAAAGGTTTGCAATCGGGGATTTCCGGTGCATTCCTTTGTTAGCTGCGGTGCTAAAGGCGACTGCTTACCAAATAGTAACCAAACCCGGAGGCATCCCATTAGCAACGTCACGGAAGCTACTCACACCGCAGGCGGTGTGATTGACCGGCGCTCTATTCCCAAGAATGCTGTTGAGAGCACCTGGCAGGCAGCCGATGGGCACGTGCTCCGCCGAATTGATTGGCCGGTACAATCGGATGCTCCGCGCGGTTCAATCTTCTTCCTGCCGGGGCGGGGCGATAACTATGAAAAATACCTAGAAAGTCTTGAAGAATGGCATCGCGATGGTTGGCGCGTCACGGCGTCTGATTGGCGCGGGCAGGCTGGTTCAGGGCGGCTAGGTAAGGATGCCGTAACCGGTCACATTGAAGAGTTCGGCATATGGGTCGAAGACCTTACGCATATATGGCAACAATGGGTGGAAGAGGTGCCGGGGCCGCATATTCTTGCGGGCCATTCAATGGGTGGTCACCTGATTATGCGGGCTCTGGTGGACCGGCTCATTGTCCCCGATGCCGTGTTTTTGAGCGCACCAATGTTGGGCATCAATACGCCGCCATTGCCATTGGGTTTGCTGCACGGTGTCGCGAAATTGATGACTAAGGTTGGCGATCCTACACGTCAGGCATGGAAATGGAGCGAGAAACCGGGTCAACGCGATGCGAACCGCGCTGGTCTTCTGACACATGATAAAGATCGATATGACGATGAGCTGTGGTGGCGGACGCATCGCCCAGAGCTTGTCATGGGCCCTGCGAGTTGGCGCTGGGTTGAGCGCGCCTATGCATCATGGCGCGTGCTTGAAGAGCCAGGGGCAATGGAGGCGGTGAAGACTCCGATCCTAATTCTATCAACATCGTCCGACAAGTTGGTCAGCCATGCGACGAATGTCCGGGGAGCTGCCCGCCTGCCAAATGGCAAGCTGGTAGAATTTGGCAATGAGGCGCACCATGAAATTCTGCGCGAGGTCGATGCAGTGCGCGACCGAGTGATGAATGAAATCAGCGCGTTTCTTGAAGAGGTTGCGCCGCGGAAGGCCAATCCCATTCAATGAAGGGTAAGATCTACGACTTTGCAATTATCGGTGCTGGGATGGCAGGTGCCAGCCTTGCTGCCGAACTCGCGCCTTATGTCCGAGTGCTAGTGCTCGAAGCAGAGGAAGTTCCCGGCTATCACTCGACCGGGCGATCCGCTGCGTTCTGGGAAGAATGTTATGGCGGGCCAGGCGTCGTGCCACTTACGCTGGCTTCGGGGAGTTACCTTAGAAAGAACGGATTTCTGCGCTCGCGCGGTGCTTTGTATGTTGGGCGCAGTGAAGACAAGCTGGCGATGGCTGGATTTGTCGATCGCTTTGCCGGAACTGGGGTAACGATTGAGAGGCAGGGCAGAGAAGCGATAAGCGAACAGATACCGTACATTCGCGAGGAGTGGAACGACGCGATCTGGGAGCCCGCTTGCGCGGACATCGATGTTGCAGGCCTCCACCAACATTATCTCAAATCACTCAAACAAAGCGGAGCCGATCTCGTCTGCCGCGCATTGGTTCACGGTTTTGAACAAGAGCCAGGTGGATGGCGTATCTCGACAGAAGATGGTGAAATCTATCGCACTGCTCATATCGTCAATGCTGCTGGAGCCTGGGCTGATACAATCGCGCGACGCGTCGGTGCCCGCCCGCTCGGCATTGATCCCAAACGTCGCACCGTGGCGCAATTGCGGGTGGAACCTGCTGCGCCCGATGATATGCCATTAGTGCTGGATATATCAGGCGGTTTTTACTTTAAGTCCGACAATGGTCGATTGTGGCTTAGCCCGCATGACGAAATTCCAACTGAACCGTGCGATGCCGCCCCCGAAGAGATCGATATCGCGCTTGCGATCGATCGGTTCCAGAGAGTGACAGACTGGGAAATAATCGCGGTAGAACGGCGCTGGGCTGGACTTAGGAGCTTTGCTCCAGATCGCCTGCCGGTTTATGGGAATGACCCCGAAATCCCCAGTTTTTTCTGGTTCGCTGGCCAAGGCGGTTTTGGCATTCAGACCGCTCCAGCGGCCGCTAGGCTGGGTGCGCAGATTATGCTTGGCCTTGGTGCAGATGCGTTGACCAGCAATATTGATACATCAATTTACGCGCCTTCAAGGTTTTCTAGAGCTGACGCGCGCGCAACGGGCTAGTCACGAGCTGCACCATCTGTAAGATACGCGGCGAGTTTAACACGACTGAAAAGGGAGACCGACATGGCTCACAAGTTTGAAATCTACAAAGATAAGGCCGGGGAATTCCGCGCACGCTTCAGCTACAATTCCGAGATAATGTTCTCGACACAGGGCTATTCGAGCAAGGATAGCGCTAAGAACGCGATTGCTTCGATTCAGAAAAATGGCCCAAGCGCACCAACTGAAGACAACAGTTAATCGGCGAATTTGACTAGATTTGATAGAACGGGCGTGCAGCGAAAGCGGCGCGCCCGTTTTCGTATGGGTGGGAGCTTTTCGGCTTATACTTCTTGCGCGAACCGTTCTGCCTCGTCGCTAGCTAGCTGATCAACACGGTCATTTTCGGGATGTCCTGAATGACCTTTCACCCAATGCCATGATACTTTGTGCCGCGCCGATACATCTATGAGCTTGTGCCACAGATCGGAATTGCGGACTGGCTTTTTACTGGCATTCACCCAGCCGCGACGCTTCCAGCCTTCGATCCATTTGGTCATACCGTCGAGCACATATTTGCTATCGGAATGCAGATCGACCTCGCATGGCTCGATCAAAGCTGACAGCCCTTCAATGGCTGCGGTCAATTCCATGCGATTGTTGGTGGTGTCCGCCTCGCCGCCTGACAGCTCTTTTTCATTGTTGCCCATGCGCAGCAATGCACCCCAACCGCCGGGCCCCGGATTGCCCTTGCAGGCACCATCAGTGAAAATTTCAACCTTCTTCATAGTGTTTACCATTGCCTGACTTTCTTAGTCAGGCAAACATGTCAGCCCCGTATTTATTGTAAATGTGCCACCGCGAAACGAATTGCATTGGATCCTTGCGTGTGACCAGTGCATCGTCAGGCGTGTCTAACCAGTCCTCCGCGCGGCTGGCTACAAATCGCAATGCAGCGCCTTTTGCGATGTCCGGAAGCAGCGCCCGTTCTGGCTTCGTCAAAGGTCTGACATCCTCATACCCCCTCAGGATTGCATTGCCGCAATCGGCATCATAGGAATTCGTTACCGCATCGAAACTCCAGGCGGCGTGAGTTACTGCGATATCTAGCGCAATCGCTCCGGTGCAGGCGAAGTAAAAGTCGATGAGGCCGGTGACACGGCTATCCAACATCAGAACATTGTCAGGAAACAGGTCTGCGTGAATTTGCGCCTGGGGCAGGTGATCGAGATCCAGCCCAGCGGCTTCACGTGCATGCTCCAACATTAATGGAAGATCTGAGTGAATGGATGCAAGGCCATCCATTTCGCATTTTTTCAATTGGGCAAAATTATCGGCGAAGCCCATGGTATTTCTGCGTTGTAGCTGGAAATCGGCACTGGCGATATGCATCTGTGCAAGCGTTTGCCCAATAGCAAAGGCTTGGCTTGGGCCGGGCTTGGTCGGAGAAACGCCCGGCAAGAATTCAATCAATGCCACTGCTTTGCGGTCCAGCATTCGAAATGCGGCACCATCTGAATCATGGATTGTACGCGGTACCGGGCACCCTTTTGCCGACAAATGATCGAGCAGGCCAAGGAAATAGGGCAGGTCTGAAAGGTCAATCCGCCGTTCGTACATGGTCAAAATATACCGCCCGCCGGTCGTCTCAATCAACCAGTTCGAATTGGAAACGCCCTCAGCAATGCCCTTAGCCGAAACCAGCGCGCCGACATCGTAATGAGCAATCAGTTCGCCAAGTTCCTCTGCGCCAAGATGGGTGTAAACCGCCAACGTGGTGCGCCGCCTATTCGGTCAGTTGGCGCGGCAGTTTGAAGATCATTTTCTCTTCAGCCGCAGTGATGGTTTCTTCGCGGATAGGACGCAGCTTTGCCAGTCTATCGACCACTTCACGGACAAGGATTTCAGGGGCAGATGCACCTGCCGTTAGTCCAATGGTCCGAACTCCTTCCAGCCAAGCAGGGTCAATTTCGTCAGCGCGCTGGATTAGCTTTCCTGGGGTTCCGAGTCGTTCTGCCACTTCGACCAGTCGCAGCGAATTCGAACTGTTAGGCGCACCTACAACCAGCACTAAATCACAATCGTTCGCCAGTTCCTTGACCGCTGTCTGCCGATTGGAGGTGGCGTAACAAATGTCCTCTGCCTTGGGTCCGCTGATGTTGGGATATCGCTGCTCAAGCGCGTTGATCACCTCATGCGTGTCATCAACTGACAAAGTCGTCTGCGTAAGATAGGCGAGCGGTTTGTTGGTTTCGAAGGGCAGCTTGGCCACGTCATCGATTGTTTCAACCAGTGTCATTTGGCCTTCATCAACCTGACCCATGGTCCCGATCACCTCAGGGTGTCCCTCATGACCAATAAAAATGATATGACGGTCTTTTTCGATCTGCCGTTCTGCTTGGCGATGAACCTTGGACACCAGTGGGCAGGTTGCATCAACATAAAGCAGGTTGCGACGCGCGGCTTCGACTGGAACCGATTTCGGCACACCATGCGCGCTGAACACTACCGGCGCATCTCCAGGCACTTCGTCGAGTTCTTTGACGAAGATCGCACCTTTGGCCTTTAGCTCCTCAACTACATATCTATTGTGGACGATTTCGTGGCGTACATAGACCGGCGCACCGTATTTTTCGATCGCCTTTTCGACAATTTCTATTGCACGATCGACCCCTGCGCAAAAACCACGTGGTGCGGCAATTAAGATATCGAGTGGTTCTGCATCTGCTGGTATATCGCTGGATGCGGCGTTAGATTTTTGAAAGGGCGCGTTCATGCGGCTTCCTCTAGCGCTTTGCTGCGCGTCTCGCTAGGGCATCATCGCGCTTGGTGATTATGATCACCGCTAGGCCTTATTATTTGAGGGTACTTTTTAAATGACGTTTCGCTCCCGTGTCCTGCCTGCATTAGCACTTGCCACTGCCCTTGGAGCCTGTGCGCAAGACGGTCAGTTAGTGGTCGACCAAGGCGTAGGCATCACTTCGGTCCTGACTTCCTGTCCGGCTGTAGGAATTCCGGATTATACCGGTGATGTAACGACCTTCCGCACCGCGGGTGATCCGATCGCTGCGAATCTTGACGTTTCTGCGTCTATGACAAACCTGCGCGCGACCTGTGATGACGGTTCTGACAAGGTCTATTCCGAAGCAACATTTGAAATTCGCGCGCGCCGTACTGATGTTCGCGGTGCCCGCACGGTGACGTTGCCGTATTTTGTTACCGTGCTTCAAGGTGGCAGTGCGGTGGTTACAAAGCGCATTGGTGCAGTAACGCTTACATTCGCTGACGGAGAAGAACGCGCGCAGGCAAGCGCCAAAGCAGGCTCATTCGTGGATCGAGCGGCAGCTTCATTGCCAGAAGATATCCGCGAACGAATTACTCGGCGGCGACGTGCTGGTGATCCTGAAGCGGCGCTTGATCCGCTCGCAAATCCCGAGGTGCGCGCAGCCATTGCCCGGACACGTTTTGAAATGTTGGTTGGCTTTCAACTGACCGAAGAACAGCTAGTATACAACGTAACACGCTAGTGTTTGTGCGCCCTTCCCGGGCGAAGTGCAAGACTTTGTGAACTGGTGACGGCGTTGTTGTCTGTGGTTGTTTGTTCGCCTTAACACTCAACTGGCGTCGGTCAGTCGGGTTAGCGATACCACTTACTGATCGCCGCGTTTCATTCCTCTTTGTGCTGATTCCAACTTGCGCTAACTGCGCATTCGAGATGTCTGATATGAAAACTCTTTATGCCGCCTATGCGGACGCAATCGAAACCGTGTTGACCGATCTTGTAAGCGAGGGAGTGCTGCCTTCGGACGCTTCGTTTAGGAACGTCACGCTCGAACCACCACGCGATCCATCGCATGGTGACCTGGCGACCAATGCGGCTATGGTTCTGGCCAAAGCAGCTAAGACCAATCCGCGTGCGCTGGCAGAACAGATCGCTGCGAAGCTGCAGGCTGAGGCCGGCATAGTGAGTGCTGAGATTGCTGGTCCGGGTTTCATCAACTTACGGCTCGATCCAGCCGCGTGGTTGGCAGAATTACGGGCGGTCGCCAAGCTTGGTGATGAATATGGCCGCTCAATTATGGGCGCAGGCACTTCGGTGAATGTTGAATATGTCTCAGCCAATCCGACTGGGCCGATGCATATGGGCCATTGCCGCGGTGCAGTTGTTGGCGATGCACTGTCTAGCTTGCTTGAATTCGCAGGTCATGACGTGACCCGCGAATACTATATCAACGATGCAGGCGGGCAGGTCGATGTCCTCGCCCGGTCTGCGCATTTGCGTTACTGTGAGGCGCTGGGCGACGATATTGGCGCTATCCCAGAAGGGCTTTATCCCGGAGAATATCTGATCCCGGTTGGAGAGGCGCTCGCCAATAAGTTTGGCGACCGTTTTAAGGATTCCGATGAGGTCGAGTGGCTACCTGTTTTTCGCGCAGAAGCAGTCGCGCGGATGATGGATGTCATCAAATCCGATCTCGCAATGCTGGGCATTCGGCATGATGTGTTTTCGTCCGAAGCTGCTCTGCACCTTGCGAAAAAGCCGGACGCCGCGGAGGTATGGCTGCGCGAGCATGACTTTGTTTATGACGGTGTGCTCGAAGCTCCCAAAGGCAAGGCTCCGCCAGAGGATTGGGAGCCTGTTGAACTGCCATTGTTCCGGTCGACCAAGTTTGGCGACGATCAAGATCGCCCGATCAAAAAATCGAACGGTGCGTGGACCTATTTCGGTGCTGACCTTGCCTATCACATGCAAAAGGCTGAAACAGCCGATGAGTTGATCGACATTTGGGGTGCGGACCATGCTGGCACTGTCAAACGGATTAAGGCCGCAGTTGCTGCTTTGTCAGAAGGGAAGGGCAAAGCCACCCCATTCGACGTAAAGCTGGTCCAAATGGTACAATTGATGCGCGGCGGGGAGCCCGTAAAAATGTCCAAGCGATCCGGCAATTTTATCACGATCGCCGACATGATTGACGAAGTTGGCAAAGACGTGGTGCGTTTCACCATGCTGACTCGCAAGCCTGAAGCGCAGATGGAATTTGATTTCGCGAAAGTTGTCGAAGCGTCGAAGGACAATCCGGTTTGGTATGTCCAATATGCTCATGCGCGGATTCAATCGACATTGCGCAAGGCCACTGATGATGAAGGGGTTACGCCTTCGGCAGATGTAATCGATCAGCTCGGTGAAGAAGAAATCAAACTGATTCGGCGCGCCGCACAATTCCCGCGTGAGGTCGAAGCGGCAGCAAAAGCACGCGAGCCGCATCGAATCGCATTCTACCTCTATGACCTCGCGACTGACCTAAACGCCTTCTACAGCCTTGGTAACACTGAGTTAGAAAAGCGCTTCATCTTGAAACAGGATAAGGGATTATCCGCCGCGCGTCTTTTCTTAGCGCAAGCAATCGGGCAGGTATTGCGTAATGGGCTTCGCGTATTGGGCGTTGAGGCTGTCGATAGAATGTGACCGGATGGCCTGAATCGGGCTGACGGAGTGAAAAGGAAGCCGGATCAGTGATGATCGAAGCTGAATTTGAAGAGATCGAGCAGAGCGAGGATCAACTCGACCTGTCTGAAGATGACAGCCTGCCTTGGCTCGAAGCGGATGAAGATGACGAGGAACCGGGCGGTATAGACACCGCCCAGATCATCGGTTTCTTGCTCATCCTGCTTCTCCTTTTGGTCGGAGTAATCGGCGCGATTTGGTTTTTCACCAATCGGGCAAGCGATGCCGCGCTGGCGCCCGATGGCAGTACAATCGAAGCACCCGAAGGCCCTATCAGGGAACGTCCTGAGGATCCGGGCGGTAAAGAATTCGAAGGCACCGGCAATGTCGCTCCCGTAGTCGGCGAAGGCGGAACTCGCGAAGGCGTGATGGATACCGATGGGAATTCAGGACAGGGCAGCGATATCTCTGGTTCGGCCAATGGCTCGGGTGCGGCGTCTTCGAGTGCAAGCGGCGTTGGCGTGCAGCTTGCTGCATACACATCTCGCGCTCGGGCTGAGCAAGGCTGGAACGATTTGAGCCGGCGCACAGATGCTCTTGCCGGAGTGCGTTACCGAATCGAACAAGGCACCGTCGATATCGGGACTGTCTATCGCCTTCAGGCCGTAGCCAGCGACCGAGCAGCCGCCAATCAGCTTTGCGCCGCCCTCAAATCGGACGGTCTTGATTGTCAGGTGAAATAAGAAAGCGCCGCTTTTGGGGGTGAATCGTCGGCTTCTAATCAGATTCCCCCGGAAAAATCCGGCGTGATTGGTTAGCGCGCTTGCCTGAAGGCCCAGTCGCTGCAAGGCTTCCACCATGATTCCGGTAATTTTCGGATGTTCCGGCCCAGAACTGACGGCTGATGAACGCGCATTCTTCCGCGAGGCAGATCCTGCTGGCTATATCCTGTTCGGGCGCAACTGCGTGGACCCACAGCAATTGCGCGCGCTGACAGACGATCTTCGCGAAATTCATGGCCGTGAGCGACTGCTAATTTCAATCGACCAAGAAGGTGGCAGGGTTGCGCGCCTGCGCCCGCCGCATTGGTCTGCCTATCCTGCGGGTGAAGCATTTGACCGCCTCTATGCCCTAGCGCCGGCCAGCGCGATTGAGGCGGCACGTGCGAGTGCCAAGGCGATGGCGCTGGAATTGTCGGCGATGGGGATCACGGTCGATTATCACCCGCCGCTCGATTTGAGGCAGGTGGGCGCGCATGATGTGATTGGCGACCGATCATTGGGCGACGACCCCATGCAAGTGGCAGCAATAGGCCGAGCGATTTTGGACGGATTGACGTCTGGTGGCGTCACTGGCTGTATCAAACACATGCCAGGCCACGGGCGATCCATGGTCGACACGCATAAGGAAATGCCAACGGTCCGTGCCAGCGCGCAGGAACTGGAGCATGATCTACAGCCGTTCCGCGCGCTGAATTCGGCACTGATCGGGATGACAGGGCACCTTAAGTTCCCCGTTTGGGATCCGGATAACCCTGCGACGCTATCCCCAAAGATTATTCGTGATGTCATTCGCGGGGCAATCGGTTTTGACGGTCTGCTTCTTACAGATGATATCGATATGGAGGCTCTTGAAGGAACGATCCCTGAACGCTCTGCCGCGGCTCATGCTGCGGGCTGTGATATTATCCTGAATTGCTGGGCGAAGAAGGATCATATGCAGGGCATTTGTGACGTGCTTCCCCTCATGTCTGATAAGATTGCCGAGCGGCTGGACAGAGCGCTAGCAGGCACTCGGATCGCTGATGGTATCGCGGATGAACAGCGCGAGTTGCTGGCAAAGCGTGACGCCTTGCTGACTCTGTCAGAGGAGGCCGCATCAGTATGAGCGCTGGCTCCCAAGATGGCTTCATGCTGACCGGCGGCGCATTGGGTGTGGCGGAACCGACTGCGGAAATGCGCGATAATTGGCCCGCAGATGAAGCAGCGAAACAAGGTGCGAAATCAGGCGATGAGGCGCTGTATCTGGAACTGGATGGGTGGGAAGGACCGCTCGACCTACTGCTTGATCTATCGCGTCGGCAGAAAGTCGATTTGCGCGCAATCTCAATTCTCTCGCTGGTAGATCAATACCTTGATTATATTGAACGAGCGCAGAATTTGCGGCTTGAACTCGCCGCCGATTACCTCGTTATGGCAGCGTGGCTGGCTTTTTTGAAATCGGCGCTGTTGCTGCCAAAAAACGAGCAAGAAGATCCAAGCCCCGAAGAATTGGCGCTGCGATTGCAACTCCGACTGCAAAGGTTGGGAGCGATGCGGGAGGCGGCGGCCCGCTTGATGGCGCGTGATCGGACGGGGCGCGACATATTCCTTCGCGGCAACCCCGAAGGGCTTCGGACCGACCGCAAGACCTTGTGGAAGAGCGATGCTTATTCGCTCATTCAGGCGTACGGGCAGGTCAAAGCGCGTACCGCACCACGCATTTATCACGTCTCTGATCGCCCGGTCATGACGCTTGATAGCGCGCTCGACAGGGTTTCGGCGATGCTGGGTGTGACATTGGAATGGATGGAAATTCGGGATTTTCTGCCGCTTCATGCTGGCCCTGAACTTCGCAAATCGGCGCTTGCATCTAGCTTTGTCGCCGCGCTGGAACTGGCACGGCTCGGCAGGGCAGAAATCGCGCAGGAGACCGCCTATGCGCCACTAAAAATCCGGCGGCTGAAACAAAGTGAGCAAGCAAAACAGGTCAAGCAAAGCGAGCAGGCGTGAAACAAGATACCGAAGAGTTCCTTGATCAGATTGGGCGGAGCATTGAGGCGACTTTGTTCGCCTCAGAAGAACCGTTGACGGTTGATGCGCTGGCGGCACATTTGGGTGGGTTGGAAAAGGCGCTGGTGCGGGATGGCCTGAAAGCGCTTCAAGACCATTATTCGGACCGAGGTGTGCATCTGGTTGAACGCGGCAAGCGCTGGCATTTCGAAACGGCACCTGATCTAGCGCACTTGCTACGCCGTGAAAAGGAACAGGTACGGCGCCTTAGCAGGGCCGCCACCGAAGTGCTGGCCATCATTGCCTATCATGAGCCTGTGAGCCGAGCTGAGATTGAGTCGATCCGGGGTGTTCAGACAAGCGCGGGCACGTTGGACGTTTTGATGGAGGCGGGTTGGATAAAGCTTGCGGGGCGCCGTGAAGTGCCGGGCCGTCCGGTGATTTATGCGACGACGCCTGAGTTCTTGGGCCATTTCGGTTTGACCTCGCGCCGCGATTTGCCTGGAATCGACGAGTTGCGCGCTTCTGGCTTACTCGATCCTGTCGAAGACGTGCTTGAAGAAGCAATGGGCACACCCAATGGTGACGCGAACGCTGATACCGGCGAAAATGGCGGCACTGAGGTATTGCAAGAGCTTGCAAATGAGCCCCCGGAATCCGGTTTAATCGCGAATTCAGAAGGCTGAACCGTTTCAATTTAAGGTGAAGCTGGCGTCAAACGACCTTCATCCCTATATTAGCTGGGCAACACCCATATTGGGCAATTGAGAGAGAATTCGCATGGGCGGTATCGGTATTTGGCAAATCGTCATCGTGGCGCTGGTCGTCTTGGTCCTGTTTGGCAGGGGGCGGATTTCAGAAATGATGGGCGATTTCGGTAAAGGCATCTCAAGTTTCAAGAAAGGTATGACAGAGGAAGAGAGCGCGACGCCCGCTTCCAAAGCGCAGATTGAGGCACCGGCGGAAGATGCGACCTCAACCGAAACTAAAACGAGCGAAACAAGTGATTCGCCCAATTGATTGACCCGCAGCCGCGCGTATTGGCGCGCGTTTGAAGGCACGTAATGTTCGATATTGGCGCTGCTGAACTCTTGGTGATCATAATCGTCGCGGTCTTAGTGATCGGGCCGAAGGATATGCCTACGGCCATGCGCACAGCAGGGCGCTGGATCGGCAAGGTCCGCAAAGTCTCCACCCACTTTCGTAGCGGCATAGATACGATGGTGCGCGAAGCTGAATTGGAAGACATGGAGAAAAAGTGGAAAGCGCAGAATGAGGAGATCATGAAGCGCTCTGCTGCAAGCAGCGAAGCCGAGGTTGGAGAACCGGTGATGACCGGTCCACCGCCGAAAACGGCTGAGAAAAATGCTGAAAATACCGCTCCCGCACCGATTGCTAGCGACCCTGCGAAGACGGGGGAATAGGCAATCAAGATGGCACTGGAGATCAAAGATATCGATGAAAGCCGCGCCCCGCTGCTTGATCACTTGATTGAGTTGCGCGCGCGATTGGTGCGTTCGGTGATTGCGCTGGTGATCGGGTTCGCTGTGTGTTTCTATTTCGCTGATCCCATTCTGGGCTTTTTGGTTCAGCCGTTGAAGGGAGCATTCCCTGATGGTGAGGGCCAGTTGATCTTCACAAAACTCCCGGAAATTTTCTTTGTCGAACTTAGAGTTGCGTTGTTTTCTGGCTTTATGGTCAGCTTTCCAATAATCGCCAACCAGCTATGGGCTTTTGTCGCGCCGGGACTCTATGCGAAAGAGAAAAAGGCATTTCTTCCCTTTCTGATCGCAACGCCAGTGCTGTTTATCGGCGGTGCTTCTTTGGCCTATTATGTTGTGATGCCGACCGCGTTTAAGTGGTTCCTTGGATTTGGTGGCGAGGCGGGCGGGCTCGAAGTGCAGGCGCTGCCGTCGGCGGGTGAGTATCTCAGCCTTGTTATGCAGTTTATCCTAGCTTTTGGGATAACATTCCTATTGCCCGTTTTGCTCATGTTGCTGCACCGTGCGGGGATCGTGAGCCGCGCACAGCTTGCGGGCGCGCGGCGTTATGTCATTGTCGGAATTGTGGCGCTCGGTGCAATTGTGACCCCGCCTGATCCGGGCAGCCAGGTGATTTTGGCCGTGCCGCTGCTGCTGCTTTTCGAGGGTTCGTTGCTGCTGATGCGTTTGCAAGAGCGTACGATGAAGCGCTCAGAAGACGCGCAAGATCAGACCGCTGATGAGGCCGTGAGCGAAGGGTCAGATACATCCGAAAGCAACACTCTACCGACCGATTAGCGAGAGCTGACTGCACGGATGCGCGCGTGGTTACCTCTATAGATCCAGTCTAAATGCAGGATCAAATTCATTGAACACAAAAAAGAGGCCCCGGTAAAGGGGCCTCTTTCAATTCAATTTTTTCAAATTCAACCAGCGCTGATCGAATCATCATCATCGCCATCAGCGATCACGATGATGCCGCCAATTACAGCTGCTGCACCGAGCAAAGCGAGAAGGAGGGTAGAACCACCGGCCCCGCCGATTTCGCTTTCACCTTCTACAGGTGCAACCGAACGCTCAAAAGCAGCTTCTGCGATAGCTGGCGATGCTGCAAGCGAAAGCGCTGCAGTTGCCAGAACCAAATTCCGAATCTTCATTAGTATTCTCCTATGAATCTCTGCGACTAAATCCGCCCTCTAACTAAGCGGGTTGGGAAAACGTAGCAACCCCAATTTGCGAAAAACTGCTTCTACAAAGGGTAGTAGAACAGTTTGAATTCAAGATTTTACATCCAATGTCACTCAATCGCATCACTTACCATATGGTCAATTAATCGACCAAACTCTCGCCCTTCTAACACAATATTCGGCGAAGCGACCCATACGAGAGACAATCTACAAAGAGGCTATGGGCGACGCCACAATCCTCTATGAAAGCGCTATGATCTTTTCACATGACCAAATGATGAATATCTCCGGTCAAACCTAAGGTCGATAGGCAACCCTACCTATTTGTTTAGATAGTCCAAATACGTGTTTCGAATTGACGGGTTCACCGTCAAAAGTTTCGCGATTGAGAAAGAACGCGGGTTCCACCGACCCAGACTTCTCGGATTTCTGTTGCTCGAATGTCGGCAGGAGATGCGAGCGTCGGGTCGCGATCAACGATTAGAAAATCTGCACGCTCGCCCGGCATCAGGCGTCCAAATCTGCCATCTGCAAATCCAGCATAGGCAGCTTCGGACGTGAAAGCAGCAAGTGCCTGCTCACGGCTTACGGCTTCGTGCGCTCGCCAACCGCCGAATGGCTGGCCGTCCGCGTCAGTGCGGCTGATTGCAACAGCAATGCCAGCGAAGGCATTTGCAGGTTCAACAGGTGCATCTGATCCAAAGGCAAGACGGCCGCCTGCTTCCAATATACTACGCCAAGCATAGGCACCGCCCAGCCGGTTTTCACCAAGCCGTGCCTCTGCCATAGTGCGGTCTGATGTTTGATGGAGCGGCTGCATCGAAGCGATGATTCCATGGTCGCCAAATCTTGCAAGGTCATCAACATCAACAATCTGTGCGTGCTCAATCCGCCAGCGGCGGTCACCGCTATAGGTGTCGGATAACTCTTCAATTGCTTGCAGTAACTCTGCATTGGAAGCGTCGCCGATCGCGTGGACGGCTGATTGAAAATTGCCCAATGATGCTCGGCTCATTCGATTGCGCAATTCCGCCGGGGTAAGCAGTGGTAGGCCAATTGAGTCAGGCTCATCTTCATAGGGTTCTTTCAAAAGAGCCCCGCGCGATCCAAGCGCACCGTCGAGATAGAGTTTGACGCCGTTCAACCGCAAGCGGTCTTCATAAAGCCAAGGTGTCGGGCCGGTGCCACCTATGAGCTCCATTGTTTCTGGTGAATTGGCATACGACATGATGCGAAGTCGCAACTGACCAAGGTCTGCGGAGCGGCGAAAGGTCTGCCAGTCCTCTATCGAGGTTCCCATATCGGCCACCGCGGTGATGCCATTTGCGAGGAGTCTGTCCTGCGCGATCGCCAGTGCCCGGTCACGGTCCGCCGGACGGGGCGCAGGAACACTGTTCCCCACGAGTGCGGAGGCATTGTCGATAAAAATGCCAGAGGGGTTTCCGGCCGCATCGCGGATGATTCGGCCGCCAATCGGCGCTTGTGTATCAGCGTTTACGCCAGCCTGTTCCATGGCCGCGCTGTTCGTCCAAATTGCATGGCCATCAGCGCGTTCGAGCAAGGTGGGGCGATCTGAAACTACAGCGTCGAGCTCAGCAGCTGTAGGGAACCGGCCGAGGCTCCACTTTTCCTGGTTCCAGCCACCGCCCAATATCCACGGACGACCTGGATTCTCTTCGGCGAACGCCGCGATTTTGGCGAGTGCATCTTCTAGGCTGACCGTTTCAGATAGATCAAGAGTGAGCGCTGCAATACCAATGCTCATCACATGAGCATGTGCGTCGATCATGCCGGGCAGCATAACCTGGCCTTCTCCATCAACAGCGAATTCGATGTCATCAGGGCGTTCTTCGCCGCGTTCCAGCGTATGCGTGATCCGGCCATCATCGTCAAAGACCAGCGCAGTGAAGCGTTTGACTTTGCCCTCTTCATCAATAGTTACGCCGTCGACATTGTAGATCAGTGTGTCAGCAGAAGCAGGAGCCGTTGCTGACACCATAAGGAGCGCTGCGCCAGCGGTAAGAAGGGATCGAATCATGCAAATTCTCACTTTGAATCAGAAGCTTTAGGAAGGCGCGTGATGAGTGCGCTAGTATCGAGCCTGTTTCCGCCTTGGGCCTGAACATCAGCATAGAATTGATCGACAAGGGCCGTGATAGGCGATGACAGGCCAAGCCGCATCGCCTCGTCCAGAGCATAGCCCAAGTCCTTGCGCATCCAATCAACAGCAAAGCCGAAATCGAATGTATCTGCCGTCATCGTCGCCCAGCGATTGTCCATTTGCCAACTCTGAGCAGCGCCGCCCGAAATGGCTTCGTATGCCTTGTCGAGATCAAGCCCCGCTCCTTGTGCCAACCGAATAGCTTCGGACAATCCAGCAAGAACACCCGCGATGCACATCTGGTTTGCCATCTTGGCGGTCTGACCTGCGCCCGTTGGGCCGACATGGACAATGGATTTGGCATAGGCTTGCATCACTGGTTCTGCGCGTTCCATCGCAGCATCAGATCCGCCGCACATAATCGCCAGCTGTCCGTTTTCCGCGCCCGCCTGTCCGCCGCTGACCGGGGCATCCACAAACATGATACCTTTGACGGCGCATTCATCTCCCAATTGCCTCGCCATATTTGCTGAAGTCGTGGTGTGGTCGATCAGCAAGGTATCTTCGCGCATTGAGGCAAGGACACCGTCTTTGCCGGTGGTGACACTAGCGAGATCTTCGTCATTGCCGACACAGATCATCACAATGTCAGCATTCGCAGCAGCTACGCGCGGGTTGGCGGCAAAAGTCACAGCCAGCCCCTCTTTCGACCAGATGTCGCCCCAATTCTGCGCGCGCTGCGGCGAGCGGTTGTAGGCTGTCATCAAGTGACCAGCACGAGCAAGGTGACCGGTCATTGGCCCGCCGATTACGCCAAGTCCAATAAAGGCAATTGTTGTTGGTTCGTTCATATCGCTCGGTGCCTAATGGGTAATGCCCCGATTGCCAACGGAATCGAATTGCCCTTGGCCAACGGACGCCTTAGTGCCGCAGACATTATGAACGTGCCAAACAACACCATCAAAGTCGGGCCAACCCCGGCAGATCTTACCATTGAAGACGTCCGCGCAGCTGCCGTCCGTATCGAAGGGTCGGTGGTGAAAACACCGCTGATGCATTCGATCACGCTGTCAGAGATCACCGGCGCTGATATTTGGTTGAAATTTGAGAACCTGCAATTCACCGCGGCGTATAAAGAGCGCGGTGCGCTGAACGCATTGCTGCAATTGACCGAAGAGCAGAAGGAGCGCGGCGTTATTGCAGCTTCGGCGGGCAACCATTCGCAGGGGCTTTCTTACCACGGCACGCGCCTTGGTGTGCCAGTTACGATTGTGATGCCGCGCACAACGCCAACTGTGAAAGTCATGCAAACTGAAAGCGTTGGCGGCGATGTCGTGCTCGAAGGTGAAACCTTTGATGAAGCTTATACCCGTGCGCTTGAGCTGGAGGCTGAACGCGGGCTGACATTCGTTCACCCCTTTGATGATCCCCATGTCGCGGCCGGGGCTGGGACGGTTGCTCTCGAAATGCTAGAGGTGAAGAACGATTTCGATTGCATCGTCACGCCAATCGGCGGCGGCGGGCTGATATCGGGCATGTCGACAGTCACGCGTGCGCTTAATCCCGATATCGAAGTCATTGGTGTTCAAGCGCGTCTGTTCCCAAGCATGTTTGCCAAAATTAAAGGTGAGAAGCGTGATTGCGGCGGAGACACTTTGGCGGAAGGTATCGCTGTCAAGAAGCCAGGCGACTTCACCAGCCAGGTGATCGCCGAGCGCGTTGACGACATCCTTTTGGCAGATGAGTCGATGCTGGAAAAGGCCGTTGCTCTTCTGCTCCAGATTGAAAAGACGGTAGTCGAAGGCGCAGGGGCAGCGGGTCTTGCTGCGGTACTCGACAATCCAGAGCGTTTTGCGGGTAAGTCAATTGGGCTTGTGCTCTGCGGCGGCAATATCGACACGCGGCTGCTCGCCAATGTACTGCTGCGCGATCTTGCGCGTCAGGGCCGCCTAGCGCGATTGCGCGTCACCTTGCAGGATCGCCCGGGCGCTTTGTTTAAAGTAATGCGGCTATTCGATGCGCATAATGTGAATATTATTGAGATATACCATCAGCGTATCTTCACGACGCTGCCAGCAAAAGGCCTTATCACCGATATTGAGTGCGAAGCACGCGATGCTGATCAGGTTGAACGGTTGGTCGCCGCATTGCGTGAGGCACACTATAAGGTTCAGGTGGTTGAGCTGAATTGACGCTTCGCTTCGCGCGCAAGTGATTCGCTCGAAAGGGTGATTTTTAGAAGGCCATTAGGTCCTGAAAGACAGTCTGTCCCACAACGCAACGCCTCATCGCATAATCGCAAATCTTCCCTTTATTCCGGAGCAATCAGCCACGCCTTTTGTGCAAAGTAATCGAATATTCACCCTGTTTTGTGGTTAAAGGACTTTTACCGACGGGGCGGAATGGGCATAACAATGTCTTAACAAAGACAGCGCCGATTCTCCGTTTTGATGGACGGCCTCGCCTAAGGATAAAGCTAGCCCGTGACGGCCCCGATCCGCTTCCCTCGCTTTTTCGTGACCAGCCCAGCGCCGTGTCCGTACCTTCCTGGTCGGAACGAGCGAAAGGTTTTCACAGAGCTTAAGGGTGCTCATGCAGATCAGTTGAACGAGGCGCTGGGACGGATTGGTTTTCGCCGCAGTCAGACCGTGGCTTATCGCCCCAGCTGTTTGGATTGTCAGGCTTGCGTCTCTGTTCGCGTGGTGGCCAAGGAATTCAAACCTTCGAATACGCAGAAACGCGAGATAAGGCGAAACCGCGATCTGATCGCGACAGAATGCCGTCCGTGGGCAACCGATGAGCAGTTTGAGCTTCTAACGAAATATCTCGGCGTGCGTCATCCCGATGGCGGAATGACAGCGATGGATGAACTTGACTATGCTGATATGGTTGAACACACACCTGTCACTAGTTCTTTGGTTGAATATCGTGAACCAACCGAGACGGGTGAACCGGGCCGGCTTGTTGGTGCCTGCCTGACGGATCAGCAAGGCGATGGCCTATCGATGATCTACTCTTTCTATGATCCAGAGCACGCTAATCGAGCGGGGCTGGGCAATTACATTATCCTCGACCATATTTTGCGAGCAGCGGGAAATGGGCTTCCCTACGTCTATCTTGGCTACTGGGTCGATGGCAGCCCTCGGATGCAGTATAAAGTGCGCTATCGCCCGCTTGAACGGCTGACCCGCGAAGGGTGGGAACGAATGGGCAATGAGGAGCAAAGCAAGCTGATCGTCGCTGCTACAGAACCACGCGACAAATCTGTTGGTGCAATTGGCGGAGCAAGAGGTAAGGACGGGCAACCCGTTAAATTCCCAGCGAGCTAACCTTTTTGCGAATATTCTGGCTTAATCTGGCCTTTGTGGCTGGACTGTTTGCATCTGGCGCGGAGGCCGCCAGTCAAGAGCCTGTGCCTGTAGAAGGGCAAGATGCTGACGCGCAGTCGGAGATGCCATCCTTTGATGGTTCGTCAGAGCCTGAATCGGCCCTTCAATCGCTCGATGATCTGATACCCGAAACTGCGGCTTTTGATGCAGAAACATGGGCTGCCAGTGGTGTAACGCCTACAGCTGAGATCGACACATCTCCAGTCCCGTTGGCAACGAGTGAGATTGCCGACTCAGAAACCAATCCTGATGTTCTAATCGATCTTGAAGCCGCGCTTGATGAATTCGCATTTCCAGTACCTCAACCACTCGAATCAGATTCCGATCGCCCATCTTTTGCAGAGATTGACGCGCCTGATCTCATTGAGATTGAGGAGCTTGCGGAATTCGCGGTCAGCGATGTTCTAATCCTCGCTTTTCCCGCAGAAGAGGGGCGTTTTCCTGAAGAAAGTGATTTCATCGCTCGGTTCCGGGCCTTGTCATCGGTTGAGGCTTTAGAATCGGACGATGACACGATCCCGCAACTCGCTGCACGCGCCCGTTCGGACGAAATTCTGCTAATCGAAATGCTGCGGACCTATGGGTATTATGACGCTGAAGTCGTGCGCCAGCTTTCAGGAGGTCGGCGCGGAATCGCCGATGAGGAACCCGTTGATGCGTCGGAAGCAGCCGATAGTGATCCAAAAGTGCGTTTCGACATCATTCCCGGTGCGCGCTACCAGTTTGGCGCGGTTGATTTGGGCGGGCTCGATCGGCTCGCGGGAATTGATGGCGGTGACCTGCGTATGGTATTCGGTATCCGCTCGGGCGATCCACTCTACGCTGATCGTATCGTAACAAGCGCCGCAGCATTGCGTTCGGGATTGGGCGAATACGGTTATCCCTTCGCTGAATTCGATGATCCTTCGTTGCTGATCGATCATGCCCGCGAAGAAGGCGATCTGACCTTGCCAGTCGAACCGAACGGTAAATTTGTTTTTGGTGAAGTGGTAAGCAGCGACCCCGAATTCCTTTCAGGCAGGCATTTGCAGCGCATTGCGCGATTTGAAGCTGGCGAGACATATCAGGCCAGCCTTCGGGCAGATCTACGCCGCGCGATCCTTGCCACAGGACTCGTCTCGCGGGTCTTAATTACTCCGCGCGAAATAACAGCTCCCGCAAACGACCAGCCGGGCGAAGTTGCGATTGATGTGGAGTTAGAGCGCGCGCCCTTGCGGACCATCTCAGGTGCAATCGGTTACGGAACAGAGGACGGCATCAAGGTCGAGGCCGCGTGGGAACATCGCAATCTCTTTCCGCCAGAAGGCGCGCTGCGGTTTCGCGGAATTATCGGCACACGCGAACAGCTAGCCAGTGCCACTTATCGTCGCAACAATTTCCGCGCGCGCGATCAGGTTTTGACGGTGGACACTTATGCGAGCGATATCGAAACCGAAGCCGTCGACGCGCGCACAATTGCTCTGCGCACTTCGCTTGAACGGATTTCTAATTTGTTGTTCCAAAAACCGCTGAGCTGGCAGGTCGGTGCAGAAGTGCTGTTCACCGATGAGCGCAATCGGGTGACGAACGGTATCGAGCGGCCACGCCAGACTTACCTGATCGGCGGCCTGTTTGGCAGTGCTACGCTCGATACCAGCAATGACCTCCTCGACCCTACGATGGGTTACCGATTGACCGGTGCGATTGCTCCAGAATTATCGCGATCTTTGGGGGAGGAGAGCTTTTACCTGCGTGCGCAGGTCGATGCGAGCTATTACCACGATGTTGGCGGAGCGGTGATTGCTGGAAGGGCTCGCGCTGCGACCATTCAGGGTGCTGATGCCGTAGACATCGCGCCGTCGCGCAGGCTCTATGCAGGCGGCGGAGGTTCGGTGCGCGGCTATGGTTTTCAAGGTATCGGCCCGCGCAACGGATTCGAAGAGCCAACGGGCGGCGGATCGCTGGTGGAATTCGCTTTGGAAGCGCGCATTCAGACTGGAATTTTGGATGGCGCGGTTGAAGTCGTGCCATTCATCGATGCCGGCTCGGTCGCGACCGGTTCGACGCCTGATCTAGGTCAGGTGCAGTTCGGCGCAGGGATCGGCGTGCGCTACAAAACCAGCTTTGGCCCGATCCGCGTGGATGTTGGCGTGCCTCTGAACCCGACCGACTTTGATGCGCCGGTCGTGGTCTATGTCTCGCTTGGGCAGGCATTTTGATGGCCGTTTTAGAGATCAGCCAGCCGGATGATCCGGTGGAACCTCAGGACAAGTCACAAGAGGACCGAAAGCGCCGGTGGGGCAAGCGGATTGGTTGGACAATAGCGGTCTTGATTGCACCGATCCTTATTGTCGCAACATTCCTCAGTTCCTCGATTGGTAAAAGGTTCGTGACCGATCAAATCGCCCAGGTCTCGCCCGCATCGGGCCTGCGTTTTGAAGTTGGGCGGATTGAGGGCGATATATACGGTGAAGCGGTCCTGCATGATGTGATCGTAAAGGATCCTGAGGGTGCATTTCTCACCATTCCCGAGGTACAACTCAATTGGCGCCCATTGTCTTGGTTATGGAGCGGAATCGACATCCGCGAATTGACCGCACGGCGTGCCACGCTCCAGCGGCTGCCGCAGCTGCTACCTGGCGATTCGGATGCGCCGTTCTTGCCGGATTTCGACATCCGAATTGACCAATTTAAAATCGACAATCTGACTTTGGCCGAAGGGGTTGCCGGCGATACTGCGCAACGGGTCGATTTCAATGCTAAGGTTGATATTCGGAAAGGTCGAGCGTTGATTGATGCAGGGGGGGCGTTTGGTCCAGAAGACCGGATTGACCTGATGCTTGATGCAGAGCCTGACGGCGACCGGTTCGACCTTGCGCTGGATTACCACGCCGCCGCCGATGGTCCAATAGCGGCTCTTGCTGGTTTAGATTCTGCTTATGATGCGCAATTGGAGGGCGAAGGGACTTGGGCGAAATGGATTGGCCATGCTCTTGTTACCCGGCAAAAAGACGAGTCCACGTCAGAGCGGGTTGCGGCTTTTCGTGTTTCCAATGCTTCGGGAGTCTATGGGGCATTAGGGCAATTTTCTCCCCGTGTTTCGAATGCCTCGATTGTTGGCCGTGCGCTGAGTGATGGAGTATCGCTGGCAGTTTCTGGAACATTGGACGACAGCGTGGTCCATGGTGAGATCGCAGCTATCAGCAGCGCTCTAGATTTGCGGGCGAATGGCGCGCTCGACCTTGCTGAAAATCGTGCAAATGCGTTTGAGATGCGCGGATTGTTGGTTGATCCCGATCTTTTAGGAGACAGTGTTCGTTTAGAGGACGCCAGCTTCTCCGCTGTTCTCGATGGGCCGTTTCGTGATCTTGCAATTGAGCATTCTCTGGCAGCAGGCGCACTTGAGGCAGCTGGCATAGCTGCCGTGCAAAACCTCACTCATTCTGGCACCGCACGTTTCGATGGAGACGCAATCCGTGTGCCGCTCAATGTGACGATAGAGCGTATTGTAACGGGTAATGGCTATGCCGATCCTCACCTTGAGGGTGGTACGCTGACGGGCATTTTGACCTATGCGGATGCGCAATTGAAAGCGGATAACACCCAGATAGAATTCCCAGATGTTTCCGCCCAATTATCCCTGCGCGGTGACACGCAAAATGGTGTCTATGCGGTTGCAGGTCCAATTGATGCGCGCGGCGTAATCCTTGACGGTCTTGGGCAGGCCAGCGTCAATTCGAAGATATTGCTCAAATTTGGTCCCGCCGTTCCATGGAGCTTGCGAGCCAACTTGTCCGGTGTTTTGAGCGATGTGGCGAATGCGAGTATCGCCAATATTGCGGGCGAACAAGTGCGTTTTGATGGCAGCCTGGGAATGGGCGGCTCCAATCCCATCGTGCTGCGCGATGTTGTGATTGAAAGCGAACGGCTAGACGCCAGGCTCGACAGCCGCATTGTCGGTGATCGAACCAGCTTAGCCGGAACCGGGGATCATACCGAATATGGCGGCTTTACGTTTGATGCAGTGATTGCCGGTGAGGGCTCACGAGTGGCCTTGGTCCTTGCTGATCCGTTCCCGGCAGCGGGGCTATCGAATGTGCGGCTTGGGATAGCGCCTCGCGATGCTGGCTTTGGAATCGATGTAGAGGGCGAATCGCTGCTCGGCCCGTTTAGAGGCGCCTTGGGCTTGGTGTTTCCAGCCGATGGAGCGACACGCATCAATATCGATACGTTCGACGTTTACCGTACGAATGTGAGTGGGGCGCTGATCCTCTTGGATTCGGGGGTGGGGGGTGATCTTGCGCTGCGCGGTGGAGGGCTTAACGGCAAAGTCGCGTTGGCGCCAGCCGCTGGCGGAGGGCAGGGCTTTGGTCTTGACCTTGCTGCCCGGCAGGTTCGATTTGGTGGCGCAGCACCCATTGCCCTCGCCTTTGCTGATATCGCTGCGAGCGGGACGTTTGATTCTAATCGAAGCCGAATCAATGCCGACATCAACGGCACTGGGTTCGAATATGGCGCGCTCACAATCGCTAGCTTTGCGGCCAAGGGCGAAATTATCGATGGGCGCGGCAATGTTCAGGCCTCTTTTGCAGGGCGTCGAGCAGACCGGTTCGCGTTGAAGTTTGATGGCGATTTCACGCCCGAACGTATAGGTTTGATCGCACAGGGCGAGTATGGCGGGCAGCCAATTAGCATGCCGCGCCGCGCGATTCTGTCGGCTTTGGAAGGTGGCGGCTACCGCCTCGCACCAACGCAAATCGGCTATGCGCGTGGCTTCACCATTGTTGAAGGCCGGCTTGGCGGAGATGTCGCCGAGTTCGAGGCGCGTTTGGCGCGGATGCCGCTGCGCTTGGCTGACCTTGCCGGATCGGAATTGGGGCTTGGTGGGCGCTTATCCGGCGTGCTGAGTTGGAACCAACGCGGTGCGGCTGCCCCAACTGGCAGCGCTCGGATCCGGATTGAGGATTTCACCCGTTCCGGTCTTATCTTGTCGTCTCGCCCGATTGACGTTTTTGCCGTTGCCGATCTTGGCACTAACCAGGCGAGCTTTGGCGCGCGGCTGCGCGAAGGTGAGACGCAGCGCGGCAGGCTGAACGCACGCATAACCAGGATGCCCTCAGTTGGCCGCCTTGATACCCGGCTTCAGCGCGGGCGGTTGACGGCTGATATTGGGTATGAAGGACCCGCCCAATCGCTTTGGCGGCTTGCTGCGATTGAAACGTTCGATCTTACCGGCCCGCTTAGCATCACCGCCCGTGCGACCGGAACGCTCGCCGATCCGCGCATCACGGGCGACCTTTCCAGTGATAATTTGCGGTTGCAAAGCGCGGTTTCCGGGACCGATATCGACAATGTGACTGCGCGCGGGCGATTTGCCGGGTCACGGCTTGAACTCGACCGATTCACCGGGAACACGGATGGAGGCGGCACCGTGACCGGCAGCGGCTTTGTCGATCTATCTGCCATCTCCGGCAGCCGCGGTCCGCGTATCGACGTCCGCGCCGCAGTCGACAATGCTCGTCTGCTCAACGCCAATGGCCTTGATGCCACAATCACCGGTCCGCTCCGCATCGTGTCTGATGGCGTGGGCGGTGCCATTGCTGGCCGGGTCGAAGTCAACAGGGCCAGTTGGAAGCTCGGCGCGGCGGCGGAGGACTTGCGCCTCCCCAGTATTCCAACGCGGGAGATCAACCGCCGGGATCAGACTGCCACCGAAACCCGCAATGCTGCAAGCGATTGGCGCTACCTTGTCGATGCCCGTGCTCGCAACCAGATTGCTGTAGACGGACTAGGCCTTGACAGCGAATGGGGCGCCGACATCTCGCTTCGCGGGACGGTCAATGACCCGCGCATCGGCGGAGAGGCGCGATTGGTGCGCGGTGTCTACACCTTTGCAGGGACGCGATTCGCGCTGACCGAAGGGCGCATCGCGTTTGACGTGAACGAGGCGCTGGACCCTCGGCTCGACATCGAAGCTGAAGCGAGCGCCAATGACACCAACGTCACGATTGGCATTACCGGCAACGCGCAAACGCCGCAGATCGCATTCTCCTCTACTCCCGCTTTGCCGGAGGAGGAGATCCTTGCCCGACTGTTGTTTGGCGGATCGGTGACCTCGCTTTCGGCAACGGATGCGGTCCAACTCGGCGCAGCGCTGGCGGCACTCCAGGGCGGCGGCGCAGGGCTTGATCCGATTGGCCGACTACGCCGCTCCATCGGGCTCGACCAACTGCGCATCGTTAGCGCCGATCCCGCTCTGGGGCGCGGAACCGGCGTTGCATTGGGCAAGAACATCGGCCGCCGTGCCTATATCGAACTGGTCACTGATGGGCAGGGCTACAGCGCAACACAAGTCGAGTACCGCATCACGAGCTGGCTGGCCCTGCTAGGCAGTGTCTCTACGGTTGGACGCGACAGCGTGCTGGCTGAGATCAGCCGCGACTACTAGCTCGTATAGAGCTTCGCTTCCTCTGCCCGCCTGCGCACCAAGCCCTTCAGCACACGTCCGCCAGCCTTGTTCCAGCGCGCGAACTCAGCGGCAGCCGCGGTGTGGTCGCGGGCATTGTGCAGCTTAGTCAGGGTCGCGCGGGCGATTGCGCCTGTGTTGTAGTGGAAGCTAACCATGGCATCGAACTGCGACTGCGTGGTCGGTGTATCGCCAATTGCGCGCGCGACATCGCGGGCATAGCGCACTAGGTCATTGGCGAGTCGCGCATCGCATTGCTCTTGCGTCCACACAGTGCCGGGGCCGATGCGCCCATTCTTCCGGGCATCAAGCGCATCGCTGGTCTGGTCATCCGCGCCAGTTGCGCCCCAGCCAATGGTCCACGGATCAGCGCCTGTGCCGGGATCGGGATAGGCGTCGATCAACCCATCACGCCGCAGTCTCGCGCAGCCTTCGAACTGCTTGATAAGCGCTGTTCCCGCGACTCCAATCCGTTTGGGTGAGCCGCTTGTGCGTCGATCGCTTCGTCTTATGTAAGGAACACTTGGACCGCATGTTACACTGTTCTGAGCGGAAACACTGGCAGGCCCATCAGCCCGCGTTTCGAGACCCGTATCGCCTCCCATATCGAGCACACCATCGAGCGCATCGACTTCGGTTTGACGAAACCCGCGCCCCAAGATTCGGCGAAATGTGTCGAAGATTGGTTTGCGCTTGGCGCTGGAGGCAGTCGGGCGGGCAGTTGGGGGATTTTGCTGAGTCATATTCAATCAACCTCAAGAATCGCTGGGAGGGCAAAAGCGAGGTCGAGGTATTAGGCACAATTCAACCGTGTAGGAAAATGTCGCCGCAAAAACGTTTCAATATGAAAGACGCCGGTGGGATTATGGATCTACAAATATCTTGATAAATCCAGACGTTCGCTTGTCGATTGCTGATATCGCCGGGCAGCACGGCATTTCGCGCAACTATATGATGAAAGTTATCAATCAACTCGCCGCGACCGGGCTGATCGACACGGCGCGCGGGTGCGGAGGGGGCTTCACGCTTGCGAAGAAGCCGGAGGACATCACAATAAGCCAAGTGGTCCGCCAGACCGAGCTGACATTGCAACCCGTAGATTGTGACAATTGCATGTTGAAAACTGGGTGCGGGCTGACGCCTGTGCTTGGAGAAGCGGTTGAGGCGTTCTTGGCCGTGCTAGACCGAAAGACACTGGCTGTTACGCTTAAGGATAGCGAGATTGACCTTGCGAGCCTGCAAATCGTGCAGGCTTTGTTGGTATACAAAAATCAGTCCGGTATCGACCGACTTATCGTAGCGGTGGAACGTCCAATTATGGGATGGAAGCGGACACCTAGGCCTCATCATTCTAGTGCTACTTAGGAGCGCAAGAGCCGAAACTTGAAAGCAGAGCTATTGCCCACTCCAATGCCAAAAGGGAAATAGAAATTCTCATTTGAAGCTCTAGCTCTGCCTAGGGTCTTGCCGAGGTCTTAGAAGAGCGCATTGGGTGCAGCGATTATGCGAGGAATTCGTCCTTGGGATAGTCTCGATATTTCTCGCATTCGGCGCGAAAATCATAGGGGACTTGGTCGGCGCAATCGGGCCACTTTTGGGTCTCGAGCCAATATTCGACTAAACCCAAACGGGCGCAGAGTTTTACGCAGCGGATATCATTACGCATTTCCGGCGTGGCGGCAGAAAACATGGAGCCCGTGCGATAGGCGCCAAAACCAATATGGTCCCCGCTAACCCCGGACGGGCCAAGTTTGACCTGGTCAATAAGATCGTAAACCGGATCACCCAGCCCCAGATGCGCAGAATACTGGAACCACGCCGCATCAACATGCCCGGTTTCCTTGGCTGGTTGCGCCAAACTGTTAAAAACGGCCCAGATATCATCGCTATTTCGGTATTGCATGCGCCCGACAAGAGCGGGAGTTTGCACGTATTCCCGCAAGGGATATTGTGCCAGTCGATCCGGTGAGATCAGTTGATTTGCAGCATCCCAATCTTGTTCATGGCAGTACGCTTGGATCAAAAAATGCGCGGCATGATGATTATCCGGCACACGTTCATGCACCTTTTCTATCAACATCCGGCCGCGTTCAAAATCGCCAGAATACCAGGTCGCAACCCCATAAATCCACTCACTATCGAAATTGCCGGGAAGAAGTCTGCTGCTTTCCTCTGCAACGCGCACCGCCTCGGCAGTGCGGCCGACATTGAGTAAGTGAAACGAGAGGAGGAACCGCGCTGCACCGTCGTGGCCACTTGATTTTGCCAAGCGATCTATCAGGCGCTGCTGTTCTAGAAATCGGCCAAAGGGCGCAAGCAGATACCATTCCAAGGCAATAGTTTGGGGCGTTTGCGGATCTAGAGCAAGGCAGCGCCCAATGGCGTCCTGCGCACGCTGGCGTACCAAATCACGGTCATCATGTGGACGTGAGTACAAGAACACTATCAGAGCATCGGCAAGCAAGGCCCAACCGGGGGCAAAATCAGGCGCATCATGCGTAACAGATTCCAGCCCCATCAATGTGCGCTGCATATCTTCCACCCGATGATCGATGCCATCTTCGCGGGCGCGCAGATATCGATCGTATAATTCAGGTGCTATCGGTTGAATGGGCGGAGCGGAAAATTTCCGGTCCATCGCATTGGCAATCGCTTCGGAAATCTCGTCCTGAACCGCGAACATATCTTCGATATCCCGGTCATAATGGTTCGACCATATGCCAGCCCCCGTGGCCACCTCCAGAAGGTGAGCAGAGATGCGCACCTTGCCACCGGCGCGGCCAATTGACCCGTCCAGAATATGGGTCGCGTTTAGTGCGCCAGAGGCCTTGGCCTTGTCGGCGCCGCGATATTGAAAGCTGGCGGTGCGTCCAATCACTTTGACATCGGAACCCCTCACGATGCGGAGCAATATTTGTTCTGATACCCCGTCGGAGAAAAACTCCATTTCTTCATCGCTGGAGAGATTGTCAAACGGCAGAACCGCAAGCAATATTTCCGCATTTGTGTCCGAACATGACTGGGGTATCTGTCTTTGCGTCGCTGATGGTAAATCTGCGATCGACGCGACGAGCCGGTAGCCACGTTTTGGAATTGTCTCAATCACCACACCGCCAGACGGCGTTTGGCTAAAGGTTTTTCTCAAAACATGAATGGCGCGGGTCAGACTTTCGTCCGAGCCAATATTGCTACCCCAAACTTCGTCGATCAATTCGTCGCGGGAGACCACGTCACCGCACCGTTTTGCCAGCGACAGGCAGACATTCATGATCTTGGGTTCGAGGTGGATCGATTGTTCCACCTTTTCGACAATATTGCGATCCGGGATGACTTGAAAATCACCCAGTTGAAAGCCCGCTGATAAATCTGGCGCAATGCGCTCCATAACCCGGCCCCCAATCGTGCGAGAACGCGCGAAATCTCACAATATTCAACCCGCGAACAGGAATAGCCTGATTCCGGAGCACTTTGTCAAACGAACAGAAGAATTTGCTTTTGAAAGCAACTTTTTATCTTGGCGATTCAATCACCTAATATTTCCATCATATTATCTTCATTTGGGCCACAGGACGTCTTCGCGATCATCTTCCAAAACAATGCGCACAACAATGGAGGATGGTATGAAAATAGCTCTAACTGGAATTTTCGCTTTAACAGCTCTCACCCTGGCGGCGACAAGCGCGCAAGCGCAAACCGTGACCTTTGAATCTACACTTGGTCCGCCAACGCTTGTAGGCGGCGTCGGTCCAGATGCTGCTGGGGGCGGAGCCTATTGGACCACCGCATCGACCGTTACAAACGCGGACGGTAGCAAAAGCACCAACACCGGCATTTGTGTCGGGATGAATCAACCATCAGGTTCAATCTATGATCGCCATGTCACCTGTACGGTGAATTCCAACGGCGGCGAGTTGGGCATCATTATGGGTTGTATGAAGGGCACCGAGGGTAGCGGCGAAATGACCTGCACCGGCTTTGTTGCGGGTAAGACCGGCGAAGCGGCGGGTCATCAGGGGCTGATTACCGAGCATTTCAGATTCAATCTTGATGGCAGCGGCGGGACCACGACCGGAACCGGACAGTGGACCAAATAGCGCATTGAATTGAGACCAATCTACTGCGCCATCTGGTGCAGTAGATTCCCAGAAAATCAATGGTCGCTCATGGTTACCAATTCGCCGGAGAAACGTTAGATGACAAGTTCCGCAAAGCTTGCGAAGTCGCGCATCCAATCTGTTGATTTTCTGCGTGGGCTGGTCGTCGTAATCATGGCACTCGACCATGTCCGCGACTATGTGTCGAATTTTGGTTTCAACCCGCTTGATCTTGATCAAACCAACGCGGCTCTGTTTCTAACACGCTGGATCACACATTTTTGTGCGCCGATTTTTATCTTCCTTGCCGGAACGAGTGCGGGCTTTCAGCGTCATGCTGGCAAGCAAGGAAAAGAGCTATCGATGTTCCTCCTGAAACGGGGAATATGGCTGGTTATCCTTGAGCTGACGTTCGTAAAGCTTGGTTGGATGTTCAATCTGCAGCTTTTTGTTGGATATCATTTCCTACAAGTGATCTGGGCTATCGGGATTAGCATGATTGCGATGGCTGCTCTTGTTTGGCTGCCGCGGCGCACCATTGCTGTGGTTGGCGTGGTTATGATTGCCGGTCACAATCTTCTAGCTCCGGTCGATGCGGCGGTGATGGCGGGATTGGCGCAAGGCGGGCCTTTTCCGACCGCGACGTCATTCAGTGACGGATTGTGGCTCTTTCTGCATATGAATGGCGCGATCCCCGTTGGTCCGACGGTAGCATTTGTCGCGTATCCAATAATCCCGTGGGTAGGCGTCATGGCGTTGGGGTATGTCTTCGCTGAATTTTACCAACAAGAAGACACGCGCCGGCAATCGCTGATGCTAAAACTTGGCATTGGTATGACTGCGTTATTTTTGGCTTTGCGCGCTACCAATTTCTATGGCGATCCGTCGCAATGGGCGATCCAGGACAACGTGGTAGATACCGCTTTGTCATTCTTGAACACCACCAAATATCCCCCCTCCTTGCTATTCTTGCTGATGACGCTGGGACCAGCCTTCATCGTCTTGTCACTATCGGAGAATTGGCGCGGCAAGGTATTTGACGTGTTCGTGACCTTTGGGCGTGTGCCGCTCTTCTTTTACGTCGTCCATATTTACCTGGCGCACCTTGCAGCGGTGTTTCTCGCCATGACGCAAGGCAACGGCGCTGCATCAGCAATGACGTTTTTTGCGTTCCTTCCAACGGATCATGGGGTCAGTCTGCTGGGCGTTTATCTATTTTGGATCGGGATCGTCGCCGCGCTTTACTTTCCAAGTCGATGGTTCGGCGGTGTCAAGAAACGATCAAACAAATGGTGGCTGTCGTATCTCTAGACATTTGAATGATGAGACTAATTCGCTGAATTTTTCCGGTTCGATGGCTGAAGGTCGCGGTAATTTCAATTCTCTTAGGGGGCAAAATGCAACATGATCTGCAAGTCAGCATCGCAAAGGAACTGATACGCCAGTTGGACGAAGGTGAGAATGTCGATGCTGGCGTGCAATACCGCATGCCGACAGCTTCCTACACCTGTCCAGAACTGGCGGAGAGGGAATGGACGAGCTTTTTCCGCGAGCATCCTCAGCTAGTCGGACTGTCAGGAGACCTGCCCGAACCCGGTAGCTTCTTTACCTTGGATGACTTTGGTGTTCCCATCTTGGCAACGCGCGACAAGCAGGGTGAGTTTCACGCTTTTCTAAATGCTTGCTCCCATCGCGGGGCACGCGTTGCAAGTGAACCAAGAGGCAAAGCGCCGGTATTTGTTTGTCCGTTCCATAGCTGGAGCTTTTCGCCAAAAGGTGAGTTGCTAGCTGTTCCGGAAATGGATCATTTCGGTGCGATAGATAAGGCCTGCCACGGTCTGGTCGCCCTGCCAGCGGTTGAGAGAGATGGCTTGCTCTGGGTCCACCCGCAACCGGACGGTGAGCTGGACTTTGACGAATTGCTCGGCGGCTTGGCCCAGGAATTGGCATCATACAATATGGCTCGACGCAGCTATGTGGCCGAAAAGACCATCGACATGGGCCTCAATTGGAAACTCGCGAATGACACATTTGGCGAGACATATCACTTTGCCAAATTGCACAAGGATACTTTGGGTCAGACCTTTTACGGCAGCAATCTGGCCTATGAAGAATTTGGGCGGAACCATCGCTTTGTCACTGCAAGAAAATCAATTGATGCGCTGCGTGATTTGCCAGAATCGGAATGGGAACTTTTTGAGGGAACCCTAATCCTCTATTATCTGTTCCCCAATATCCAGCTCGTCATTGGTCGTGACCAGATTTCGCTGATAAGAATCTATCCAGATTCCAAAAATCCAGAACGGTCGATTACACGGATCAGCATGTATTATGAGCAAGCGGTTATCGAGGCTATGGATGCGCTTGATGATGATCAGAAAATTACTGCCGAAACGATTTATGATCGATCCAAAATCGGTAGACCTTTTACCCCGGAAGCCAATCTGGAAGTGTTCACCAGCACGATAGAAGAAGAAGACTATTTGATGGGTGAGCACCAGCAGAAAAGTGCTCAATCCGGCCTGCTAAGCCATTCCATATTTGGTCGCAATGAAGCCCCGCTTCATCACTTCCACAACAGTTTCCGATCGGCGCTAGGAATGCCGCCATTGGAGAGGGTTTGATGCAGATGAAATGGGCCGATTGGCAACGAGCCGCCGGGCCTGGACTCCTGTTTTCAGGCTCCGCCATCGGCATTTCGCATCTGGTTCAATCCACACGCGCCGGGGCGATGTTTGGATTGGGGTTGCTTGGTGTGATCCTGCTCATCAATGTCATCAAATATCCGGCCTTCCGATTTGGCTTGGACTACGCCCATGCAACGCGCAAAACGCTGATCGGCGGTTACAGAGAGCTGAGTTCCTGGGCGATCGGGATATTTGTCCTCATAAGCCTGCTCATTGCTCCAATTGGCCTCGCGGCTGTCAGCGCCACGACCGCAGCAATCTTTGCAGCACTAACCGGAATAGCCCTTTCGATCGGCTTGCTAACGTCGATCGCCATCGGGGCAACGGTCGTACTGCTGATGGTTGGCGGCTATGGTTGGATGGACCGCTTGAACAAGCTGCTCGTCGCTTTCCTTACAATAACGACTATCGCTGCCACTGTCCTTGTCATACCCCGCGTTGAATGGGGCACAATCGGCAATATCGATTGGTCAATTGATCCGCTAGGCTTACTGTTCGTGATCGCATTAGCCGGCTACATGCCCAATGCGATGGGGGGCTCGGTTACCCTCTCAATTTGGACGCTCAAATCGCAAGAGGATGAGGCCGCTGAGGAGCATCTACCGATTGGCGCAATGCGAGCGGGCTTCCTGGCCTCCTATGGATTGACTGCAATTCTGGCGTTGTGCTTTTGCATAATGGGCGCAGGCGTGATGCATTCGGGCGGCATCGCTCCAGAGAATGGGGCGGCTGATTTGGCGCAGCAGATTATTGGCCTCTATCGCGAAACTCTAGGATCGATACCGGCAACATTGGCGGCAGTTTCCGCGCTATGTGTGATGGCGACCACGATGATTGCGGCATTTGACGGCGGTGCGAGGGCATTGGGCGCGATGCATCAGGAATATCTAGGAAATGTTGGCGGGCGAGCTTCGAACAGAGGGTATTTCGTGTTCCTATTGATCTCCGCTGCCTTGGCTATTCTGTTCTTGCTTGCGGCAATGCGCAGCTTCAGCGCGTTCATTGATCTGGTGACATCGATCTCATTTATCGCGGGAGCGGCGTTCGCATTGATGAATCATTTGGTGATGACCCGGTGCGAAATGCCTGAAAGCGCTCGACCCACGCGCGGCATGAGGGCGCTCAGCATTGCCGGAATCGTAATTATGTCAGCAATGGCGCTGATGTTCTTCGTGCTGAAGGTGGGCTGAGACCCGAGGAAAGTACAAGTGCTCGAATATCTGCATTTGGGCCGATAGCGGACAAAGCTCAAACCTCCCGCGCCGCCCTTATCGCAGCACCCGCAGCAAAGGGCCCTATCGCCACCAGCAGCAGGCTGATCGCGGCGACGAAACCTATGCTCGCTGTATCTTGCCGTGCCAGCGCGCCGGCTCCGAAAATCAGGATGGGCAGGGCTAGTGGCACCAGCAGCAGGCCTGACAGTGCCGCGCCCGCGCGAAGGCTGGCGGTCAGTGCTGCGATCATCAGGCCGATGGCAGCAAGGCCGGGCGTTCCCGCGATCAGGCCGATCAGCAGTAGATGCAGGCTTGGCCCATCAAGATTGAGCAGCGCGGCGGCTGGGAAGGCGGCTAGCACCAGCGGCGGACCAAAGCTTAGCCAATGGGCGAGCAACCGCACTGCCATCATCGCTTCTTCGGTTAACCCGCGCAGCTTCAATTGATCGAACGTGCCAAGCTCGATGTCTTCGGCCACCAGTTTTTCCAACGGCAGGATTGCGGCGAGCAGCGCGGCGATCCAAACCACCCCGCCGCCTGTGCGAGATAACAGGTTCGCATCAGGTCCGACAGCAAAGGGGTACAGCATCGCGACAGCCACAAAAAACACGACCGGCAGTGCAGCGCCTCCGCCAGCAAACGGAAAAAACTTGGCCAAGTCCCGACGGAGCAACGCGGCGATCATGCGAATTGGTCCTTTTGCATATTTGGGGTCGCGTAATCGCCCAGTTCAAGGCTCTTCAACCCCTCAATAGCCAGCACCTGATGCGAGGCAATTAAGGCAATGCCGCCGCCCTTCACATGCGTTTGGATCAGCCCGGTGACTTGTTCGATTGCAGCCGTGTCCAGACCGCTCAAGGGTTCATCGAGCAACCAGATCGGGACGTTGCGATTTAGTAATGCAGCCAGTCCGGCGCGTTTTCGCTGACCTGTTGAAAGGTAACGGACGGGCACTTCCAGCAGCGGCTCCAACCCCAGCATCTTGATCGCGGGCAAAGGATCGCGGCACCCATCAATCCGCTGCCAGAATGCCAGCGCTTTTCCCAATGGCTGATCCGGGTCGAGCGCGGGGCGTTCGTCGAGCAATCCCAGCGCGCTTTCGCGGATCACTTCACCGGCATAGGGATGGGTCAGCCCGGCGAGCGAGCGGATAAGCGTTGTCTTACCAGTTCCGTTCGCGCCGGTTATGTGCAGTGCCTCTGCGCGTCTCAATTCGAAACTGAGCGCACGAAACAGCAATCGGTCGCCGCGCCGGCAGGCGAGACCATTTGCGCCAAGTCTGGGAGAAGCAGAAGCTTGCATAGGGCGAAGCGTTAGGCAAAAGCGGGGCTGCTCACAACACCTGCATCAATGGAGCCTATTGAATGCCCACCGTACCTGAACTCGACGACGCGGATCGCGCGCGACTGTTGTCTGATCATCCTGCATGGGAACTAACGCGAGAGGGCAAGGCTATCACCCGTACTTTTCAGTTTGGAGACTTTTCTGAGGCGTGGGGCTTTATGAACCGCGTTGCATTGATCGCAGAGGCGCATGACCATCACCCGGAATGGTTCAACGTTTATGCGAAAGTGGAAATCACCTTGAACACGCATGATGCAGGCACCAGCGGCGGCCTATCGCTGCGCGATGCCAAAATGGCGCGCGCGATTGACGCGCTAGTCTAGCTTTCAACTCCGACCCCATTATTACGCATATCCTTACGCACCAAACCGGGCAGCCACCGCCGCATGCGGCGTAGCCGCTTGGCCATTTTGCCAACCGTATAATGCAGGTCAGTTCCATGGACAGCGCGCCAAACAACTTCTGGCACAATGTCCACCGGTGAAACCTCGACGCCTGATTCGATCAAGGTCTCTTTTGCCGTTTGATTGGAATCGGCGTTTATCTGCCCAATAATCGGAGTGTCGATAAAACCCGGGCAGAGCGAAGCGACGTTGATGCCTTCCTTCGCCCATTCAGCATCCAAACTTTCGGTCAATCCACGCACACCCCATTTGGTGGCGCAATATGCGGCGAGACCTGGCGCGCCGATAATCCCAGCCAGGCTTGCAGTGTTAAGCAGAACCGAACCCGGGGCGGTTTGTGCAAGATATTTGTGTGATGCCTGTGCGCCGAAAATGACCCCTTTAAGGTTGATGTCGATCATCCGCGTAAGCTCGCCTTCATCCTGATCAACTAGCGGACTTCCGTCGGCTATTCCGGCATTGTTGAAGACCACATCGATGCGGCCGCCGCTGGCTTTTGCGAATTCTGCGAGCGCCACATTCCATTGCGCGCGATCGCGCACATCCAGTGTATGAGTGGATGCCATCCCCTGTTTGGTTTGGCTCAAGGTTTCTTGCATACCGGCCTGATCAATATCGGCAATTCCGACGAACCAACCGCGTTCAGCAAAGAAGATTGTCACTGCTCTGCCAATGCCTGATGCACCACCTGTAACGAAGATGGCTCTACGTGTTTCTGCGGCAGTCATGGTACATTCTCCCAAAATTGTGCGGATTGCAGGTTACCTGCCCAACAATCCTGCGTTGGCGCGTTGCTGTTTGCGGACGCGGCCTGGCATCCAGCGTTTTGCGAAGTTCAAATCGCGGGCGGTTTTGCCCACCAGATAATGCAGGCTATCGCCATGAATAGCTTTCCAAATAGTCTCAGCGACTTCTTCGACTGGGGTGATTTCCAGCCCAGCTGCGACGACACGGTCGCGGACCATTTCGTTGGATTTCCGATTGCCGGTGCCATTCAAGAGAGGGGTTTCGATAAAGCTCGGACAGATTGAGGAAACCTTGATCCCGTCAGGTGCCCATTCTGCATCGAGGCTTTCTGTGATTCCGCGAACAGCAAATTTGGTCGCACTATAGACGCTCATCCCGCTACCGCCGGTGATGCCTGCTGCGCTGGCAATGTTGACGAGCGCGGAATTTGGCGCGGTCTTTTGAAGGTAGGGATAGACCGCCTGTGCCCCGTAAAGCACGCCGCGCAAATTGATGTCGAGGCAGCGGTCGATCTCTTCGGTTTCCAGTTCTGAAAGCGGTCCGCCAGTGCCGATGCCGGCGTTGTTGATCATCGCATCAATCCGCCCGCCCGCAGCGGTCGCAGCGGATTCCAGCGCAACATCCCAAGCGGTACGGTCGCGCACATCCAGCAAATGCGAATATTTGAAACCGCCGGAGATCAGGCCCAGCGTGTCTTCCATGCCCGTAGCATCAATATCAGCGATGCAGACAAACCAATCGCGTTCGCCAAAATAGCGAGCAACCGCGCGCCCAATACCGGACGCACCGCCAGTAATGAAAATGCTGCGTCGTTGTTCGCTTGACGGTCCTGCCATGATCGTTTCCTCTCAGATTGCTCTTTGCAACTGGTTTAGGACGCGATGCAGGTTTTGTCATTCCCTATGCAATGAGCAACGCAAAACTTACCCAGCCAGACCCTTCACATGCTCTGCGCCTTCGACAATTTCCGCTGTCGATGGGGTAAGAACATCGCCCAACGGCTCTGCACGGACATCGCCTTTGGCACCAAGCGTTTCAGCCAGGAAATTTTCGGCGATGGCGAAGAATGAGATCGAATTGTCAGGCTTTGCAAAGCCGTGCCCTTCATCGGGATAAAGGACATAGGTCACCGGAATGCTGGCAGCTTTCATTGCGCCGACGATCTGGTCGCTTTCGGCCTGTTTTACGCGGGGGTCGTTGGCACCCTGCGCGATCAAAAGTGGTTTGGTTATAGCGTCTGATTTGTTCAGCGGACTGGCGGCCTTGAGCATCTTGAGGCCCTCGTCAGTCCCCGGATCGCCCATCCGTTCGTGGAAGATTTTGACCATGGGAGCCCAGTAAGGCGGGATTGTGCTGAGTAGCGTTTCGAGATTGGAAGGACCGACAATATCAACGCCGCAGGCAAACACTTCTGGCGTGAAAGCAAGGCCCGCCAGCGTCGCATAGCCTCCATATGACCCGCCCATAATCGCAACAGCATCACGCGCTGCAATACCCTCGTCAATTGCCCATTCGACCGCATCAATCAGATCGTCATGCATGGCCAGACCCCATTGTTTGTTGCCGGCATTGATGAAATCTTTGCCAAACCCGGTTGAGCCTCGGAAATTCACCGATAGAACGCCATAGCCGCGATTGGCGAGCATCTGGTGGGTGGAATTGAATCCATAATCGTCGCGCGCCCATGGGCCGCCATGGACCAGCAACACCATCGGTATCGCTTTGCCTGGGCGCCCGGTTGCATCGGGATCGCTGGCAATTGGCAAAGTCAGGTAGGAAGGCAGTATGAGCCCATCGCGCGACGTGATCTCAATCGGATGCATGGGTTGCAATGGTGCGCCCTCTAAATCGGGTCGGGTGGTGTAGAACGGCGTGAGCGTGGTCGCGTCGCGGTCGTAAATATAGGTTTGCAGCGGGGCATTCAGCGGGTCGTTCCAGACAATCCAAGTCCGATCATCGTCGGTGCGTGACATGACGCCCGATTGGCCTGCCAATTGGGCGTTCAGCCAATCGAATGATGCCTTTACCTTTGCGTCAAATGCGTGCCATTCGGTCTTTAAGTAGGTGACGGAATAGGCCAGCACCTCACCGGTTTTCTGATCGCGGAACGTTCCGCCAATATCGGCTTTGTCATCTTCTGCTACCAATGTCCGCACGCCAGTCACCGTGTTTTGCGCATACAAAGCGGCGGTGTTGCGACCTCTGCTATCGAGCCAATAGAGGATCGCCCCGTCATGGGTGTAACCCGCCGGTGTCGTGGTGAGCGAATCTTCCATTTCGGTCGTTTCAAATGGTTCATCTTCGACCACATTGCGGGCCACCCGGAAATAGTCGGTTCCACCCGCATCGTTTTGGCGCACGGCCAGGCGGACATTCAGCGCATCATCGATTTCGAACCCGGCATAGCCATTGTTTTCAAGCACCAATGTCAGCTCTCCTGTATTGAGATCGAGCATATGAACATCGTGGAATTGGGGATCGCGGTTGTTGAGGCCGACCAGGACGTGGTCCTTGATCGTTTCCGAAACGCCGATGATTTGCGCGCGGGTATTCTCAAACGGGGTCAGCGAAATCTCTTCGCCGCTGGCAATGTCAATCCGGTAAAGGAGGAAGTTCTCGTCCCCGCCTTTATCCTGAACATACAGGATGCTGTTTCCGTCTGGAGACCATGAGTAACCTGGGATTGGTCGATCATTGGACGCTGAGATGGCTTTGGCAGCGGCCAGATCGGCGCGCGGTGCAATCCAGATATTCATCACGCCACCGTGCGGTGCAAGCCAGCTGAGCCATTGTCCATCGGGGCTGATCTTGCCTTGCGACCGGGCCGGATTGCCGAACAGCGCGTCGCGAGGGATAAGCGGGCTTTGATCGATAGCGGTCATAATGTCTCCGTTGGATGAAAATGACAGCTAGGGAGGCGGCGGCGAAAAACAATCATCTGCGGCATTTTCGAAAGGTGTATAGCCGAATCGCCTGGCTCAGCATTCACATGATCTCTCACGCAAAGAACCAGCGTGAGATTATCTCGCGGGTGCGTGCTGAATGGCGCTCTGTATCGCTGTCATCATAGATTTGCTTTTCAGCCCTTCGTCATAGGGATGCCCTCTTAGCGGCAATCCATCGGATCGTCGGCGGCGCTTGGGATAGCTGTTGCGGTTCATATAGCTGTGCTTGTCCGCGAGCGACCATAGGATCAATTCGCGGACATTCGTGAAGCTCAATGTAAGGTCGAGATATCCTTTGCTATGGGCTGCGACTTCATTATCGCGGATCTGCTTATCCCGCGCTGCAATGTTTCGATCGCTGCAATCGAACTCTGTCAGCGCAATATCCACGCCCATGCCTTGGACGTCTTCGAGGAAGCGCCGCCAAGCCAGCTCATCCCTTTCCTTTGCAACTGTTTTTCCAATGTGGCTTTGAATGCCGAGCGTATGGATCGGCAGACCGCGTGAAAGGCCACGTTCCAGTAGCCTTAAAACCCCGTCGCGGTGCGTCCCTTTCGCTTCCCAGCTCATAGTTTCGTTGTAGACCAGTCGTGCGGAGGGCATTTTTTTGGCCAATATGCGAAATGCCAAATCGAAGAAGCGGTTTCCAAGAACACGACTGAAGTGCGTTTCGCGAAGAAGACCGGTGGTTGGGTCGATAGCCTCATTCATGGCATCCCACGATTGTATGTCGGGAAAAGAGCGTGCCAGAAATTGGCCATGGCGCCACATATGGCGCGTCAATTCGGGCGATTGACTTGGCATTATTCTAGCGGCCAGGTTGACCAACCACGGCGGCATACGTTGGTGATGGTTCCACAAAAAGCAATGACCTCGCAAAAGGCGGCCATGTTCGGATGCGAAATTGGCGATCCACTGTGCTTCATCTAACTGATGCGCGCGTTCTTCTGGTTCGAGATATTGCCACTTAAAGGCGTTCTCGCCGACAAAGGTATCGCAGTGAGATTCAATCAATCGGCGATACTGGTCGTCTTGCAATACTCTCCGCGAAATTGCGCAGCCAAAACTTAGCCCTCGCGATTTGGCAAGTTCCGACAAAGATCGTTCGTGACTGGCAAGCGCGCAAGAGGGCAGGGCAAGAGCAGCCACACTGCCAGCGGCGACTTTTATAACAGATCTGCGATTCATCTCATTCCTGATCATCAATTCACCCACTCATAAGAACATCCGCAAGATGTAAAAAGATGTTAGTTAACTGATAATTAAACACTTTTTAGTCTCAAAAATCATTCAGTTCAGCGCAAATTCAGAGAGGTATAGCCACGAAAGACTGAGTATTATGGTACGAATATTACAATTATAAAGTAGTTTAGATTAAGGTTTAATAATGAAAATTCTGGTTCTTGGTGGTGATGGTTTTTGTGGTTGGCCTACTGCGTTGCATCTTTCTTCTGCGGGGCATGATGTCACGATCGTCGACAATCTCTCGCGCAGAGAGATTGATGCAAGACTGGGAGTTCAGAGTCTCACCCCAATCGCCACCATGCAAGAACGGATCAAGGCTTGGCATGATGTGACCGGGCATACAATTCGTTTTGCCCAGTTTAATATCGCGCGCGATAATGAAAAGCTGTGTGATTTGCTTGCAAATACCAAGCCTGATGCGGTTGTGCATTTTGCTGAACAACGCGCTGCGCCGTATTCGATGCGCGGGCCAGCCGAAAAATGCTACACCGTCGATAATAATGTCGGCGGAACTCATAATCTGCTGGTCGCTCTTACGCATTATTCGCCCGAGACACATCTGGTCCATCTCGGGACGATGGGGGTCTACGGTTATAGCGGGGCCGGATTTTCCATTCCAGAAGGCTATCTCGAAGTGGATGTCCGCGACGATGCTGGTCAGCCTCAATCGCGCGAAATTCTATTTCCGACAAAACCGGGCAGCGTCTACCATATGACTAAGTCGCTCGATCAGTTACTATTCCAGTTTTACGCCCAGAACGATCAGTTGAAAATCACCGATCTTCATCAGGGGATCGTTTGGGGGACGCAAACTGATCATACCGAAATGGATCCGCGCCTTGTCAATCGTTTTGATTATGACGGCGAATACGGGACGGTGTTGAATCGCTTCTTAGTCGAATCCGCTGTTGGCCATCCGCTGACAGTTCACGGCACCGGCGGACAGACGCGCGCCTTCATCAATATTCGTGACACGGTGCGCTGTATTGAGCTCGCGATCAAGGCACCGCCAAAGCAGGGCGAGCGTGTCAAAATTCTCAATCAAGTCGCCGAAACTTTGACAGTTATCGATCTGGCAAAGCTTGTGGCAAGCCGAACCGGCGCGCCCATCCAACATGTCGCAAACCCTAGGGCAGAAGCCACCGAAAACGAATTGGTGGTCAGCAATGCGACGTTCCAGGCATTGGGTCTTGATCCGCTATTGCTGGATAGTTCTCTTCTTGAAGAAACGATTGTGCTATCACAAAAACACCGGAATCGGGTCGATCTTTCGATGATACCGGCGCGGTCGGCATGGAACCGTGATCGCCAACAGGATATAGATGAAAAATCGTTGGCGGCTTAACCGACAGACTGACCGAAATCTAATTTGAAACAGGAGGGCGACCCATGCGTTTAGCAGGATTGGGAGCATTGGCGTTGGTGCTGGTAGGGATACTCATTTACCTTGGCCAAAGCGGAGCTTTTGACGGCCAATGGCAGCGTGATGGAGGTGCAAGCGCAGCGCGCTTTGTCGATCAGGATCAGGTTGTTCTGGCCGAATTTGATGTAGAGGGGGGCAGTGTTTTTGCTGCTCCTGTCGTTCAGGATGTTCCGCTGATCCTTTCAGGAATGCCTTCTTATGCCGGATTGGAATTCCGCCTTCCAGTGGATGTAAGACCGACTTCTGGTGATCTCAATCTTGCCTTTACGAGCCTGGTTGCTGACGATGTCGAGGGAGTGCTGCGGGTTTCAATCAATGGCGTGAAACGGGTAGATTACCTCCTAAACGAGGGCGATCAGACGGATTCGCTGCAAGTTCAGTTGACCCCTGCCGAATTGGCGTCGGGTGTTGTGTCTGTTGGAGTCAGTCTTCAGGGACGCGGCGCAATTGCAGAGTGTTCGAGCGACGATGCAATCGCTGCTGTGGTCAATATTGGCGCGACGAGCGGTCTGCGGCTGAACCTTTCGGGTACGCCGGAATCCGTAAGGGACCGCCTGGCTCTTTGGGGCGACAGAGTGCCTGTTGAATGGAGTTCCACTCTTTCAACTGACGATGCCGCATCGGTCCTGCGCAGTGCAGCAATTCTGCATTCCAAGGGTTACCGCCCGCTATTCACAGATGACGGCGTGGCGTTTGAATCGCTGATTTCGCTTGCTGGCGAAGCCAATCGCCGCACGAGATACACTGTCCCAGCATCTTACCCGATCGCGCTAACAAGTGATCCCAATAACGAAGGCCTGCGTAAATTCACGCGCAGGACGACGTGGCGGTATGCGTATGATGCAGGAACGCTTCCTGAGGGACGCCTGCCCGGTGCACTAGACTTGCGTATGCAGGTTGGTCCGACCACAGCTGAACTGGAACGCGACGTCGCGATCACCCTGAATAACCGCATCTTGTTCTCACGCCGAATTGGAAGCGATGTTGACCGGGTCAATCAATCGATTTTGATCCCGGCTGAAATGCAATCGACGTCGAATGCGTTGGAAATTTCGGTATCCGCTTATGATGCGGATGATCAGCGTTGCGGTGATATCGCCCAATCAGTGGCCGAGTTGTTGCCGGAAACGGTGCTGCGCGCAGGAGAAATCGGTGCAGTGGGCGATGTTGAAGCCTTACGTTTGCAACTGACCCGAGCGGGCAGCGCTGCTTTGACAGCAGAGGCGCTCTCTGCACCTGATGCAATGGCGGCAGCATATCTTCTCTCAGCTCTCGGTCCGGATACCTGGGAAGTCAGCGCTGATGCCCGCAACGCTAGCCTGCAGGTCATCAGCAATGGTGCTGCGGCACAGAACACGCGGACTGCACAAGGGCAGACTGTCTGGATTGTTTATCTCGATGAACGTCAGAATGACCGGATTGTAGCAAAACGCCTTGATCAGGCTGCTTTGGCCGATATTCCCGGCTTAGCCCTGTTGGTCAGCGTCGTTAATCTACCACAGCAGAATGCTGCTTCCATAGCCGCGCAATAGAACGGGACCATGATGGAACGCCTCTTAGCATGAGTCCGGCTAAAAACAGCTCTGTGCGTAAAGGTGTCGACTTTCGTTCGGTCGATAGCCAGCCAGAAGGGCTATCTGTCAGCGTATCCCCCCTCAGGGCGCCGGCATTGCTGTTAACATTCGGTATCCTGTCTGTGGTCCAGCTTTGGGTGTTTCAGACGGGTTTTGTTGATTGGCTGTTCCCACAACGCGATTACGTCTTCGCTCCCTATACTGGCGAACATTCGATCGCCATTCGCACATACATCATTTCATTCTACATCTCTTTTTCGATATATGGTTCGGGCCCTGTGGTTGCACGATTCAGCTTTGCGATCGATCTGATCCTGCGATTTCTGGCGATTTGCGCGGTGCTGGATTTGCTGAATTTCGCGTTTCTGTCTTTATTGGGAGAACCCTATCCGCTGTCCGTCGTGCAGATTGTGGCGGGCCTGTTGGGGTTTGGCCTGTTTTCACTGATGCTGCTTGAACGCGGAGCCATGCCTGAAGAAAAACGTGTTGTTACCGGCAATCAGCAGAATTTACGGATGTTCCTACGCTTCCTCGCGACAGCGACCATTGCCGGCTTTATCTCGGCCTTTGTCGGATCGTTGGATAGCCCGGTTTTTCAGGAGATGCGCGATCTAACACTGCTGGGCGGGGTCGGGCCGGGAATTTTTTTGTTCTTGCCGTTATTATTTCTACAACTTTACATCATTGGGATCATCGAACGGGCAATCTCGGCTGCGAAGGACCATTCCACCCCGATCAGCGTGATAGTTCCTGCCTTTAACGAAGCGCACATTATTGCGGAAACGATCCACCATATTGATGAAGCGGCTTTCGCTTATGGCGAATTGGTGGAGCTGATCATACTCGATAACAACTCAATTGATGACACCGCTGATATTGCACGAAAGGCGATTGAAGAGGCAAATTCGATTGAAGGGCGCGTCATCCATATTGCGAACGCGGGCAAGGCGCACGCGCTGAACCGCGGGGTTGAGGAAGCCAAGCATGATCTGATCCTGCGCATTGATGCCGATACGCAAATAAATCCTGACAATATCACTCTCGCAGTGCAGAACTTTCATGATCCGGAAATCGGAGTGGCAGGAGGAATACCAATGCCACCTGGCGGCGGGTTGTTTGACCGTGCGCGATTGGTCGAAGTGCTGCTGAAACACGGATATTATGCACCTGCATTGAGCGCCTTTTGGGGTCTGATAGGGGTGCCGGGAATGTTTGCCCTATACCGTGCGGATGCACTGCGCGCAGCTGGACCATTCTCCATTGGAATGAATGGAGAGGATACAGATATGTCCTTTCGTATTGCGGAGTTGGGGTACCGCGCCATCGTTGACCAACGTGTGCGTTATGTTTCTGAGGTGCCCGCGACAGTCGCACATATGCGCGAACAGAGGATGCGCTGGTTTCGATCCGTCTATCATGTCAGTGCCCGTGCAAAGGATGCTTTGGCTTCGCGTACGCTGAGTGTGCGCGGAAAATTGGTTTTGCCGTATATGCTACTGAATTCGGCGCGACGGGCGATGATGGTACCCATCCTGATATTTGGATTGTTCCAATTGCTTACGGATACCGGGACAGACAATATCCTGGTGTGGCAATCGATCATCGCCGTTTTGGTGGGAGCGCCAGCTTTGGTCGCGGTCTTTGCGATATTGATCAATCGGGAATGGTGGGCGCTGCTCGCGATGCCTGAATATCTTGCATTTCGTGCAATGCGGGCTTGGTACACGCTTGAATCTGTCCTTTCGATCCGCATCCGGCGGTCTGCGCGGCCTGTTGTGCACAATCCCGCCCCAAAAGCTTCGGAGAACCCCTCATGAATATGCTCCCCCGGATTGCTCTCAGCACCGCCGCCGTTTTCATCGTTGGTGCATATGCAACGCCCGTGATCGCACAAACGCAGGAAGATCCTTTTGCGCTCGAACTCGAAGTCTATGGCGGACGCTCTGTCGTACCGCCCGATATTATCGAGAACGACATCGACCAGGAGCGGCTCGAAGGTGTTATTGGCGGGGAACTGCTTGCTCGTTACCGGATTGATGACACACGGATTTTTGGCAAGATTGGTGCAGAGGTATTCCCCACCGACAGCCTGCTCAATCGTTATGCGTTTGGCATTGGTGCGAGTCATGATATTCCGCTTAATGAATCGGGTCGCGTCCGGCTGCGTCTGGGCGGCACGTTTGACCATGTAATTGGTGATGAAGGGCGGGTGTATGACCGCATTCGCGCGGACACGCAGCTTATCTATCGTCACGGCAGAGGGCATACGTCGGTTGGCCGTTTCCGATATGGATATCGCGACCAAAGTGAGGAACGCTTTACCGGATTCGATCAGACAGAGTTGCTGGGGGAATTGCGGCACACATACCGCCCCGCTGGCAGCAATTCGTCAATCAGCGTTGCCGCCAATTTCTTGGATGTCGATGCGGAAGACAACCGTTTCAGTTTTCAGGGGATTGGAGCGCGTGTAACCGGACGAACGCCGCTTGGCGGAGATTTCGTCGGCTTTGGCCGGGTATCTTACCTCAACAGAGATTACAAAGACCCGTTCAGCGCGACATTTCCAACCGCACGCGATGACGATGTCTGGCGCGTCAGCGGCGGTTTGGAGCGCAGTCTTACGGATAACATCATAGGCTTTGCCGAGCTGGGTTATATTGAACACGCATCAAACATTCCAACCCGCGATTTTTCAGGCGTGCTCGGTCAAATCGGAATTCGTCTAAAGTTAGACTAGAACCGGTTTGCAGCTGTAGGCACCTTAAACCAGAGGGTTATTCTATAATGCCGGGTTTGCGTAAAAGTGCCAGGTAAAGATCGCCATCGCCCCGCGATGCGGTGACCAGCGCTCTCCGATTTCGCGGGTTTCTTTCTCTCTGGGCCGTTCCTCCATGCCGATCAAACGTTTGACGCCTTCTTGCACGGCCAGATCGCCAGCAGGCCAAATGTCGGTGCGTCCTTCGGCAAACAGCAGGTAGATTTCCGCTGACCAACGCCCAATCCCCTTGATCCGCGTAAGCTCCTCAATTGCGGCTTCGTCATCGGCTGGCAAAGCCTCAAAATCGAGCTCGCCCGCATCGATCAATTCACACAAAGATCGCGCATAGCCCTGTTTTTGCCGCGATAATCCGCAGGCCCGCAGCGTATCGAAATCGCGGCTCAAGATGCAGCCAGGGGTGAAATCCTCGCCTATCTCCAACATCAGTTTATTCCACATGGATGTCGCCGCAGCGACGGAAACCTGTTGGCCGACAATCGTGCGCAGTAGAGTTTTATAGCCCCGATCACGCAGGCGCGGCTCGGGATAGCCGATGCGTACAAGCTCATCTGCAACCCGGGCATCTTTGCTGGCCACCGCATCCATTTCCCGGCGAATGATCTCTGCGGTCAATCCCACTATCAATTCCCTTATCTAGTCCAAGTCTTGTTTTGTTTGCAGGAACGTCCTAGCTCGCTTTCGATTTTATCCAAGCGCTCAGGGCAAACACGCTTTGCGCTCAATTGCATTTAAAGAGGACAGGAAAGCCCATGCCAAAGCTGGTCGTCACCAATCGCGAAGGCGAGACGAGCGAAATCGATGTTGAAGATGGTCTGACAGTAATGGAAGCCATCCGTGACAATGGCTTTGATGAACTGCTGGCGCTGTGTGGCGGATGCTGTTCATGCGCGACATGCCATATCGTCGTTGATGATAGCACAAATGCTTCTCTGCCCGCTATGAGTGAAGACGAGGATGACCTGCTTGAATCCTCCGATCACCGTAAAGAAGGTTCGCGCCTTTCGTGCCAGATCCCGCTTACTGCAGAGCTTGATGGGCTAAAGGTAACGATTGCTCCCGAAGATTGATGGATTTTGGTTTACGCACTCCCATCTTGGGGAGCGATTCCCTCGCTTTTACGATCTGAAGGCCGCATCGCTACGGGCGCCCTGTCGGGCTTGCGGCTGCGGTGAAGTCGATTTGTGATAGCCAGCTTATGGTGCGCAAAAGCCGTTCTGCATTGATGGGCAAGCCTTAAGCGCCTAAATCGCATTTCATGAACATCACTCAACCTATTGGCGACACGCTCGCCCTGATTGGCAACACCCCGCTTGTGCGTCTTACCGGCGCGAGCGAGGCAGCGGGCTGCGATATTTGGGGTAAGTGTGAATTTGCCAATCCGGGCTCCAGCGTGAAGGATCGCGCGGCGCTTTATATGATCCGCGATGCCGAAGAGCGCGGCGACCTGAAAGCAGGCGGCACGGTTATCGAAGGCACCGCGGGCAATACAGGCATTGGCATTGCGCTTGTGGCTAATGCGCTTGGCTATAGGACGATTATCGTCATGCCGGACAATCAGTCCAAGGAAAAAATGGACACGCTGCGCGCTTTGGGCGCGCGGTTGGAACTGGTCCCGCCGACCAAATATGCCGATCCGTGCCATTTCCAGCATGTCTCCCGCCGGATGGCAGAAGAGATGGAGGGCGCGATCTGGGCGGGTCAGTTTGACAACACCGCCAATCGCCGTGCCCATATTGAAACCACGGCGAATGAGCTGTGGGAGCAAACCAGCGGTAAGATTGACGGCTTTACTTGCGCGGCGGGGACGGGTGGAACGATCGCTGGCGTCGGCATGGGTTTGAAAGAGAAAAATCCGAATGTGCGCATTGCATTAACGGACCCGCATGGTGCGGCGCTGTACAATTATTACGCAAATGGCGAACTGAAGGGCGAGGGCTCTTCTGTTGCTGAGGGTATCGGGCAAGGGCGAATAACCGCCAATTTGGAAGGCGCTCCGATAGACACGCAATTCCGCATTTCTGATGAGGAAGGGCTGATCTGGGTCAAACAATTGCTGCGCGAAGAGGGGCTCTGCTTGGGCCTATCCTCAGGAATCAATGTTGCCGGTGCGATTGCGCTGGGTAAACAATTGGTCGTCGAAGGGCGCGAGAACCCGCAAGTTGCGACCATTCTCTGCGACACCGGGTTTCGCTATCTCTCCACGCTCTACAATGGCGAATGGCTGGCCGCGAAAGGGCTGCCTGTGTTTGATTGGTTGGACCAAAGCCCAAGCGATTAATCGACAGGCTAGATTGAGGGCGCTAGGCTGATTGTATGACCGGCGGCAAATTTTCCAAACGTGTAAGAAAATATACCAATCCAGGCCAAGACGAGGCTGCGCCTGACGGCGCGCCGCTTGGCGGGACAAAGACCGAAGCAACGCAGCGCCTGCAAGTGGGCCTGTTCGGAATTGGCTCCATGGTATTGCTGGTGGGCCTTGCCAGTATTCTTGGCAATCAGGCGGATTTGACTGAAGAAAGCTCCGTGCCAGAAGCCGCGCCTACAACCGAACCGACAGCAGCGGCTCCGCAGCGTGATCCGTTGGCCGATGCAGGAATTGTGCCGGAAATTCCGGTGGAACCGAGCCCTGATCCCGCGACGGGAGCGAGCGATGATCTGCAAGACGCTCCGTCAGTGCGTGTCGAAGATTCCGAACCAACCGGCGATGATGTCGCACCCTAGGACTGGCTCCGCTATGGGATTGGCCGTGCTTCTGTATCTCACTGCGGCGCTTGGCGGATGTGACAGCGCACCAGTTGAATCAGAGATAATCGAAGTCAAACCCACTCCAACCAGTAATTTACCGAAGCTGGGCCTGATGACCAGCCTGCCGCTATATTGGCCGCTGGGCGCTGACTTTGCTGCCATTGCCGGAGGTGAGGCGAAAATCCCCTGGCAGCGGGCCTTATTTGAACGTGATCATAAGCTTGTCTTGCTCGATACACTTTCACCGATACCGGGATTGAGTGAAGACGTTCGTGAAACCGATCCGCTTTCCGGGTTGAACCGAATTGCTGTGATCCAACCTCGCGGTCTTTCGCCAGCCGACAATGTTGCATTGGATGATTGGGTACAGCGCGGAGGGCATCTCTTGATAGCACTCGATCCGCTTTTAACCGGAGAATACGATATGGCGCTCGGCGATCCCCGGCGCCCGACGGACACCGCACTAATCCCGCCAGTGATAGAGCGCTGGGGTATGAAAATTACCGTTGATGAAGGCGCGTTTGACAGCCCGCAGACGGTTCAATTGCCGCATGGTGAGATCACGACCTTTCTGGGCGGGAATATTCAGTTGCTCGATGAAGGCGCCGGAGAGTGCGAATTGTCCCAAGGACGCGAATTGGCTCGATGCCAAGTGGGCCAAGGGCAGGTAACATTGCTTGCCGATGCCGCTATGTTCGAAGATGTGCAATTTGCTGGAACAGATGGGGAGGATGTGATCGCATTCCTACGGTCGGCCTTCCCATGAATACATTTGGGGAAATTGCGGGTGAGTGACGGCGAGCGGGTTGTTCCACAGAGACTCGTGTGGGGATTTGCCAGAAATCGACCAGTTTACAGCGTTCTGGCACGGCATATTGCAGGACATTCGGGCTCCAACCAGTTCTACACACAAAAATTTACCATATCAAAATCAATGTAAATCAATTGTTTACCGTTTAATCCCGTGATTTTCCTAGAAAAACCCTAGTCACCAACGCGCTTCCCGGATATTACCGGGTTCTATCAAACATGCCTGTTTGCCTCGCGTCAGCCATTTCGGTTGGTGCGCCGCCCCCGTTTGCACGGGTTCGGCGACGGGGAGGTCGTGGGATTTGGCAGTGTTTGTAGGGATTAGGTCGGCTGGCTGGGATGCTGGCAGAGGGGATTGGGAACGCGCGTGTCAACGCTAGGGACATATAATGGACAAGCCTATTCGCCAGTTGGCGATAAGGGCCGCTTTGTCCTGCCCCCGGCCTTTCGCAAAGCGGTGAAGGAAGCCTCGGGCGGGAGTAAGACCCTGTGTCTGGTTGGGCATGAACGTTTCAAATGCCTGGTTGGATTTGGTCTTTCGCGGATCGACAAGCTCCACCAGCAATTAGACCGCGAAGAAGAGCGCGCCATCCGCCTAAAGCTCAACGATTTTGATCGTGACGTGCGTGCTGGTCAATTGTTCCAGTTTGAACAACTGCCGTTTGATGACAGTGGCCGTTTTGTCCTGCCCGATCATCTCAAAGAGCTCGGCATGATCGACGATTCCTTGTATTTTCAAGGTGCTGGTGAGTTCTTCTTCGTTTGGAATCCGGTTCAGCTCGCGCAGATGGACTACAGTTTCCGCGGCGCACAGGTGACTTGCAAGAAATTGATGGCGGAAGCGGAAGCTAAGGCCAAAGCAAAGGGAGCGAAGAAATGATCGCACCCGCTAGCGCACCTCACATTCCTGTTCTGCTTGACGAAGTGGTCGCTGCGATTCAACCCGTTGCGGGCATGTCGATTATTGACGCGACCTTTGGTGCGGGCGGTTATTCGCGCGCATTGCTTGCTTCTGGCGCACGCCTTTACGGTTTTGACCGCGATCCCAATGCAATCCGTGATGGGACAGGGATGGTCGCCGAATTCGAAGGCCGCCTGTCGCTTCACCCAGAACGTTTTTCCGACATGCGTGAAGAAATGGCGCGGATCGGTGTCTCGCAAGTTGATGCGGTTGTGATGGATATTGGTGTGTCTTCGATGCAGCTTGATCAGGGTGAGCGCGGTTTTGCGTTTTCGTCCAACGGCCCGCTCGACATGCGGATGAGCCAAGAAGGTGAAAGCGCAGCGGATTTTCTCAATTCTGCTGACGAAGCCGCGATTGCTGATGTGCTCTATCAATATGGCGAAGAACGTCAGTCGCGCCGCGTTGCGCGTGCAATTGTCGCTGCCCGCCCGCTGGAAACAACTGGCGATCTTGCTCGTGTGGTCCGCCGCGCATTGGGGTATAAGCCGCATGACAAGAAGGACCCAGCGACCCGTTCGTTCCAAGCGGTCCGCATCCATGTGAATGATGAGCTGGGTGAGCTTCGCGCTGGTTTGATTGCCGCTGAAGCGTTGCTTCGCACGGGCGGCGTCTTGGCGGTGGTCAGTTTTCATAGCCTCGAAGACCGTATTGTGAAGCGCTTTTTACGTGAAGCATCTGGCGCTGGCCGTGCGGTGTCGCGTCACTTGCCCGGCGAAATTCCCGGACCGACGCCGACCTTTGCCAATGTTTCCAAAGCAATCCGTCCGGCCCATGCCGAAATCGAGGTCAATCCGCGCAGTCGCTCATCCATTCTACGCCACGCCATTCGTACATCAGCTCCAGCACATGAAAGGGTTGCCGCATGATCGCCACCGGCTCTCGTATTCGCCAAATTGGTTGGGTGGCTGTGCTGGCGACATGCGTTGCTCTGTTTGCGGTGCTCAGCTTCAACGTGCACGCTGTCAAAAGCGAAGTGCAGCTGGCCGAACGCAAGGTCATCGCTTTAGAGCGTGAGACTTTGTTGCTCGAAACCGAATTTCAAACCCGCGCCAGCCAGCGTCAGCTCGCCGAATGGAATGCGGTTGAATTGGGATATCGGGCGCCGCGCGCTGACCAATATTTGGAAAACAATCGGCAGCTCGCCAGTCTTGGTATGCCGCGCGGCCCCGATGCGCCTGATCCAATTCGGGTCGCTCGCGCCGATCTAAGCGGTGCCGATGCTGTACCGCGTGAGATGGTGTCTCCGCTTACCGGAGAGCCGATCACGCTCGCATCAGTCAACGCTAGCGAAGATGCTGGTGCGGTCTTTACCGAAGCATTTGGTGAGTTCCTTATCGAGGCATCTCCAATCCGCGCCGCCAATGCGCAAACAAACACTTCATCCGAATTGGGCGGTGTGCTTAACGATGCTGCGATCTTAACCGGCGAGACCGGCGAATGACGGTCCTGACCCTTGGTACCGGTCTTGAACCGACCAATGGGCCTGCTGCTGGCTCGACACCATCTGGTCCAGCAATAAAGCGCGGAGCACCGCCCGCCATACCCGCTGGCCGGGTGAAGTTCGTGCATATGCGTTACAGCCTGTTGGTCACTGCGCGGCTACGACTGTTAGTGATCATCGGTGCATTTGTGCTGATCGCGATGATTGCCTTGATGCGGGTCGGATACCTCGGATTTGTCGGTTCTGCGCCGAGCCAGACCAGCCTTGCCGAAGCTTTGTTGCCCCCGCGTGGAGAGATCACTGATCGCAATGGCACGCCGCTGGCTCGCACTTTCCCCGCTTATGCTTTGTGGTTCAATCCCAAGGCGATGGAGGATGATGGTTCGCCGTTAGTGGCTGAGCCCACCGAAGTCGCTGAACGGCTCAAAACCATTTTTCCAGATTTGGATCTGGAGCGCGCCGTGCGCGTTCTCTCCTCTGACCGCGGCGGGTATATTCTGCGCAGGGTTCTGCCTGAAGATGCCAATCGTGTGTTTGAATTGGGCGAGGTCGCGCTGGAAATTCCGCGCGAATATGACCGGCATTATCCCCAAGGGTCGCTGGGTTCGCATGTGCTCGGCTATGTCATGGAGAATGATCAGCAAGATCTGGTTGGGCAATTGGGCATGGAACAGGTGCTTAACCCGCAGCTTTCTGACCCAGAATTGCGCGCCGAGCCAGTGGCGCTATCGATCGATCTGCGCGTGCAAGGCGCACTCGAGGATGAGCTGAGCCGCGGCATGTTGGCAACCGACGCGATCGGGGCAGCAGGCATTGTGCTTGATGTCGATACTGGCGAAGTGATGGCGATGGCATCGCTGCCAGCGTTTGATCCCAACTTGTCGGACGTGCAGCATTCGCCCAACATCTATAACCGCGTGACCAATGCGACCTATGAACTCGGCTCGACCTTCAAACCGCTGAGTATCGCAGCGGCCATTGATGCCGGTGTTGTTCGCGATTTTAGTAAGCAATGGGACGCCAGCACTGTCGAAATATCGGGCCGACAAATTCGGGATCTGCATCCAAAGGGATCAACTCTGAACGTGCCAGAGGCGCTGGTCTATTCTTCCAACACGGTAACGGCCCGCGTCGCAGACGAATTGGGTGCAGTGCAGATGCGCCAAGTCATGATGGATCTGGGAATGAATGTTCCGCCCAGCATTGAATTGCAGGCACGCGGTACTCCGCAATGGCCCAAGGTCCAGCCCGCAGGACGTTGGTCACGATTGACCAATATGACGGTGAGCTACGGTCACGGCATCGCGGTAACTCCGCTGCATTTGGCAAATGCCTATTCAGCGATGGTGAATGGCGGAATTTGGCGCCCGGCAACATTGCGCCGCATAGAGCCCGGCGCGGCACCGCGTGGGCGGCGCGTGTTCAAGGCATCAACCTCCTCGCGTATGCGTCAATTGCTGCGGATGATCTCCATGTATGGAACCGGACGCAGCGCGAATGCTCCGGGATACCGCGTGGGCGGTAAAACTGGATCGGCGGAGAAAGCATCGGGCGGAGGATACCGCGAGACGGCATTGATTTCCTCGTTCGCCGCTGCCTTTCCGATGGACCGTCCGCGCTTTGTCGTCGTGACGGTGCTGGATGAACCGCGCGGCACCGCAGCTAGTCAGGGGCAACGTACCGCAGCATTTACTGCTGCTCCGATTGTGAAAGAACTGGTTCCGCGTATCGGCCCAATGCTGGGTGTGCGCCCAGATGCAACGCGCGATGTTGATATCTCTGACCTGCGCTATCTGGTTGAGGGGCGTCGATGAAACTCGCGGCGCTGATCCAACGTTCTGGCTTGGACGCGGTAAGTGGGCCTGAAATAACTGTAACCGGCTTTGCCATTGATCACAGAAAAATTGCACCGGGTACCGTATTTGGCGCGTTTAAGGGCGCACAATTCAACGCCGAGGATTTCATCCCTGCTGCCATCGAAGCGGGCGCAGTCGCTGTCGTCGCTTCGCCAGCGACAAAGGTCGACGGAGCATTGCACATCGCCAGTGAAGAACCGCGCCGCACCTTTGCGCAATTGGCCGCCGGTTTCTTTCAGCCCGTGCCTGCGCATATCGTTGCGGTGACAGGCACCAATGGCAAGACCTCTACTGTTGAGATGACTCGCCAAATCTGGCGTATGTGCGGAGAGCGCGCAGCGAGCATCGGGACACTGGGCGTGACCACGCCGGATGAGAGCGTTTCAACCGGCCTCACTACACCTGACATCGTCACCTTCCTGGCCAATATGAGCGGGTTGGCGCGCGAAGGCGTAACCCATGTCGCTTATGAAGCATCGAGCCATGGCCTTTCGCAATATCGCAATGAAGGGTTGAACGTTCAGGCCGGAGCCTTCACCAATTTCAGCCGAGATCACCTCGATTACCATGCGTCGATGGACGAGTACTTTGCGGCCAAAATGCGCCTGTTCGATGAAGTGGTTGAACCGGGCGGCACAGCAATCATTTGGGACGGCGGGAAAAAATGCGAGTGGACCCGCCGCGCCATTGAGCACGCGCAAAAACGTGACCTAAGCGTGCTCACGGTGGGCGAGCGAGGCGAGTTCTTCCGCCTTGCCGCCCGCGAGGCGACTCAACTTGGACAAGTGTTGGCGGTCGAACATGGTGGTCAGACGCGTAGCATAAAGCTACCGCTGATCGGAGCCTATCAGGCTGCGAATGCGCTGGTTTCTGCTGCATTTGCGCTCTCAACGGGCGCCGATACGGACCAAGTTTTCGATGCGATTTCGCGGCTTCAACCCGTGCGGGGGCGGCTCGAACGGGCGGTTATTACTCAATCGGGTGCGCCCGTTTATGTTGATTACGCACATACGCCTGATGCGTTGGAGGCAGCAATTGCAGCCTTGCGTCCGCATGTCGACGCTGAGCGCGGCGGCAGGTTAGTCGTGGTGTTTGGCGCAGGCGGTGACCGCGATACCGGTAAGCGCGGGCCGATGGGCGAAGTCGTGGCCGGAGCCGCCGATATTGCCATCGTCACCGACGACAATCCGCGCGGCGAAGAACCCGGCGCAATCCGTGCCGCCGTTTTAAAAGGGGCTGGCGGTGCGAGTCATGCGAGCGACATTGCTGGACGCCGCGAAGCCATTGCCGCTGCGATTGATCAAGCGCGCGCAAACGACATCATCCTCATCGCCGGAAAAGGCCATGAGCAAGGACAGATCATAGGGTCGGGAGAGACTATGCGGGTATTGCCGTTCGACGATGTGCAAGTGGCGCGCGACTGCGCTGCGAAGTGCACAGCACAGGCTGCATCTCAAGATACAATTCAGCGCACAGGCGGATCAGCCGCATGAGCCGCGCGCAAGCCCTTTTGCACGCCTGGCCGGTCGATATGCGTGATGATTTGCCGCTCGCACTTTGGGATTCAGCAAGCGTCGCGGCAGCAACTGACGGCCAAGCTAGTCATGCTTTCCAGGCTTCGGGCGTGGAGATGGACAGCCGTGATGTTCGTCCCGGGGATGTCTTCGTCGCACTGAAAGGCGAGGCTATGGATGGTCACAAATTTATCGCTGCTGCTTTTACCAAGGGCGCCGTCGCTGCGATCACCGATCGTCCGGTCGATTTCCCGCATGTGCTGGTCAAAGACACAACCGAAGCGCTCCACGCATTGGCCCACGCCGCGCGGGAGCGCAGCACAGCGGTGCGAATTGCTGTTACCGGTTCGGTTGGCAAAACCGGTGTGAAAGAGGCGATCTTTGCATCGTTAGATCGCTCCAGCCGGGGTGCAGCGCATCGCTCTGTTCGCAGTTACAACAACCATGTTGGCGTGCCATTGAGCCTCGCTCGGATGCCTGCGCGCGCCGAATATGGAGTGTTCGAAATGGGCATGAACCATGCTGGGGAAATCGCTCCGCTCGCCGATCATGTCCGCCCGCATGTTGCGCTCATCACCACTATCGCACCAGCTCATATCGAGAATTTGGGCAGTATGGAGGCGATTGCTGAGGAGAAGGCGCAGATATTCACAGGCCTTGTCAAAGGCGGAACAGCGGTGATCCCGGCTGACAGCGAGTACACTGATCAAATCGTCGCCATTGCCCGCGAATTCGATGTAAAGGTTGTGACCTTTGGGCGCAGCCAAAATGCCGATATTCGCTTGCTCGACGCGATCACGACACCGAATGGCGGGTCTATCGTAACCGCCGATCTTGGCGATACACGCCTGTGTTATTCAGTCGCCGAACCGGGTGAGCATTGGATATCCAATTCACTTGGCGTCATGGCGGCGGTTCAGGCAGCTGGTGGTGATCTTGCCAGCGCAGGACTTGCACTCGCCGAAATGGGCGGATTGAAAGGGCGCGGCGCGCGCTTTGATGTAGCGGCTGCTGGCGGAAAAGCGCTTCTTCTTGATGAAAGCTACAATGCCAACCCGGCATCAATGCGGGCGACGCTGAAAGTTGTGGGGCAAACACCTGCACATCGGCGTGTCGCTGTCTTGGGCAGTATGGGTGAGCTGGGCGACTTTGCCGAGAGCTTCCATCGTCAACTGGCAGAGCCGATTGTTGATGCCAAAATCGACCAAGTGATCCTAGTTGGCGACGATATGTGCCACCTTGCAGCCGAATTGGGGAAACTGGGCCGCGGTACGCTTGGCTTTCCTCCCGTGTTCGCGCACTGCGAAGACACTGCCGAAGCGATCTCGGAACTCGAACAGTTCGGATTAGCCAATGGCGACGTTGTGCTCGTCAAAGGCTCCAATTTCCACGGCCTTGGCAGTTTGGTGTCACACTTTACGAGCGTTACGGAATGACCGGCGCCAAGGGAACTGAATGCTCTACCTGATCGCTGAATGGCTCGGCTTTGAAGGCTTGTTGAATCTGGTGCGGTATCAGACGTTTCGCACGGGCGCGACGTTGATGACGGCACTGGTGATCGGCCTGATCATTGGGCCAAAGTTCATTAATATGCTGCGCGTGCGTCAGGGCAAAGGCCAGCCAATTCGCGAAGATGGCCCGCAATCGCATCAGGCGAAAGTCGGTACGCCAACAATGGGCGGGCTTATGATCATCGTCGCACTGGCTATGTCATTGCTCCTATGGATGGACCTGCGCAATCCGCTCGTCTGGGCATGTTTGGCTGTGACGATTGGTTTTGGGTTGATTGGTTTCCTCGACGATTATGACAAAGTGACCAAGAACAGCCATGCTGGTGTTTCTGCCAAAGTGCGCCTGCTGGCGGAGTTTTTCGTCGCAGGTATTGCGTCCTATCTTATCGTCAGCCAGATCAACACGAACCTCTATATCCCATTCTTTTCCGATGTCAGCATTCCGCTGGGGCCATTTTATTATGTGTTCGCAGCCTTTGTGATCGTTGGTTTCGGCAATGCTGTGAACCTGACCGACGGGCTTGATGGACTGGCGATAATGCCTGTCATCATTGCCGCCGGCACATTCGCAATTATCGCCTATCTCGTTGGCCGTGCGGATTTCAGTGAATATCTTGGCATTCCGCATGTCCCTGGAGCGGGTGAGCTTGCGATTTTTTGCGCGGCGATAATGGGCGGGGGGCTGGCTTTCCTATGGTTCAACGCGCCGCCTGCTGCGGTATTTATGGGCGATACAGGTTCGCTTGCGCTGGGCGGAGCGCTGGGAGCGATCGCGGTGGCGTCTCACCATGAGGTTGTCTTGCTGATTGTCGGCGGATTGTTTGTGGCCGAAACCGCCAGCGTCATAATTCAGGTCTTTTGGTTTAAACGCACCGGGAAACGGGTGTTCCGCATGGCGCCCATCCATCACCATTTCGAACAACTCGGTTGGAGCGAGAGCAAGGTTGTGATCCGGTTCTGGATCATCGCCATTGTGCTTGCGCTGATCGGACTTGCGACGTTGAAGTTGAGGTGAAGCAAGAGCTGTGATCACTTCCCCTGCCTTTGCCAATAAGCGTTACGCGGTGTTAGGACTCGCGCGCTCTGGCGCGGCGGCGGCAGAGGCTTTGCTGGCAAGCGGGGCGCGGGTCACGGTGTGGGACCGGCAACCCAATGCGCGCGAAGCATTTGTGGGACGCTGCGACGTTATAGACCCGCTGACGTTGAATTTAACCGGTTTTGACGGGCTAATCGTCTCGCCCGGCGTGCCTCTCAATACCCATCCGATAGCCGAACATGCCGAGAAATACGGCGTCCCTGTGATCGGCGATATTGAACTGTTCGCACTCGCCTGTCCCAATTTACCGCCGCACAAAGTGGTTGGAGTTACCGGCACCAATGGCAAATCAACCACTGTCGCGTTGATCCACCATATTCTGGATCTGGCGGGAATGCCCTCACTGCTTGGCGGTAATATCGGTGAACCGATTATGGGTCAGACACCGCTTGAACCGAACGATAATGGCGAAGGTGTCTATGTGCTGGAATTATCGAGTTATCAGATTGATCTGACATTTGATCTTGATTGTGACGTTGCGGCGCTGACGAACATCACGCCCGATCATCTTGATCGCTACGATAGCTTTGATGCCTATGCGGCGTCGAAAGCGCGGCTGTTTACTTTGCAATCTGCAAGCAGTCTTGCTGTATTCGGTTCGCTGTTGGATCCAGCGGGCAGCATCTTTCGCGCAGAAAAAAGTCTGCGGGCAGAGGGGCGCGCTATCGCGGCTGATCTCGATGCGCTCGCCGCTATGCAATCCGAATGGCCCGGCCTTCAGGGTCCGCATAATCTTGAAAACGTTGCTGTCGCGGTAGCTATCGCGGAAGAACTTGGCGTGAGGCCTGCACAGTGGCGGTATGCTCTACCGCGTTTCCGCAACCTGCCGCACCGGATGGAGCGCGTTTGCGAAGAAGACGGCGTCTTGTTCGTCAATGATAGTAAGGCGACCAACACTGCCTCAGCTGCGCCAGCATTGGCGGCGTTTCCGCCAGCCTCGGATCTGCGTGCAGGTAGCCCGCGAATCCACTGGATTGTCGGCGGATTGGCAAAGGAAGATGGCATCGGCGAATGCGCCAATCATCTAGCTAATATTGCGGCAGTTTATACTGTGGGTGAAGCTGGTCCGCGTTTTGCTGAATTGCTCGAAGGGCATGTTCCTGTGGTAGAGCGCTGCGAACTTGTTAGCGAGGCTGTCCGACGCGCGCGCGAGGCATCACGGCCCGGCGATATCGTGCTGTTCTCACCTGCTTGCGCTAGCTTTGATCAGTTCCGTGACTATGAAAAACGTGGCGAACATTTTCGGCAATTGGTTGGTGTGATTGCGGATTGTGCGGTGGATTGTGCACCAGCTGCCTCATTGAGTGACGAAGCCGCATGAATAACGGCTATTCCTCTCCTGCTGGTGCCTCTGTCCGTAGCGATGCAAAATTCCATGCTCCTGTTCCGACACGGCGTAACTGGGATGAAAATATCGGCATCTGGTGGCGGGAGATCGACAGATGGCTGCTTGGTTTGATTTTTCTGTTGATGGCGCTTGGAACTGTAGCTGTCGCGGCAGCCTCTCCTGCCGCTGGTAATCAGTATGACGTCGCTGAATTTGCATTCTTCAAAAGGCACATCATCTTTCAATGCCTGGGTATCGTCGTGATGATTGTGGTGTCTTTTGCTAGTCGGGAAGACGCACGGCGCATCGGCATCCTGATGGCTGTGGGGATGTTGTTCTTACTGCTGCTGGTGCCAATTTTTGGCGAAGAGAAAAACGGTGCGCGGCGCTGGTTAGACGTTGGTATGTCATTGCAGCCGAGCGAATTCTTGAAGCCCGGCTTTGCAATCTTGCTAGCATGGATGTTGTCATGGCGGCTGCGCGATCCGGGCTTGCCGGTGCTCAGCTATGCGACGTTGACTATGGCGTTGGTTGGCGCGTTGTTGATGCTGCAACCAAACTTGGGTGCGACGATTTTGTTTGGCGGGGTGTGGTTCGTATTGGTGCTGCTATCGGGTGTTTCGATCCAGCGCATCGGCGCATTAATTGTTGGCGGGCTTGCATCGATTACAGCCGCATACTTCCTATATGATAATGCCCGATATCGGATTGACAGCTTCTTTGGCGGTGGCACCGCGTTTGACCAAGTCGATTTGGCGCAGCGAACCTTGCTGGCTGGAGGATGGACAGGCAGCGGGCTTTGGCTAGGCCGGCGTAAAATGAACCTTCCCGAAGCTCATACAGATTACATCTTCTCGGTGATTGGTGAGGAGTTTGGCCTGCTGGCTTGCGGACTTATTCTGCTTTTGTTTGTTGCGATCGTGGCGCGCGCATTGGTGCGGCTGGTTGATGAAGAAAATCTGTTTGCTTTGCTCGCGGGCGCTGGTCTGGCCACCCAAATCGGTGGGCAAGCGTTCATCAATATGATGGTAAACCTGCAGCTATTCCCATCCAAGGGGATGACGTTGCCGCTTATCAGCTATGGCGGATCATCGACACTGGCAGTGTGTTTCACGATTGGCCTTCTGTTGGCGATCACCAGACGTAATCCGTTCCTAGAACGGGAAAAGCCGGGGCTGAAAAACCTATTCGAACGTAAGGAGGACCGCGCATGAACAGCCAATCGACGCAGCATGTGCCATCTGGGGCAAGCCGCCACGTCGTCCTCGCCGCAGGCGGCACCGGAGGGCACCTGATCCCGGCATTTGCGCTGGCAGAAGAGCTTTATGCGCGCGGGCACCATGTCGCCCTGATTACCGATGAGCGGGGCGGCAAAATTCCGGGAAAGCCGGATTTCCTTACCGCCCACGTCCTTCCTGCAGGTCGGTTCGGAAAGAATCCGCTTCGTTGGTTAAGCGGCGTGCGTGCCGTGATCGAAGGGCGCAATATGGCCTTGCGCTTATTTGAAAGCTTTGAACCCTCTGCCGTGATTGGTTTTGGTGGCTATCCCGCACTGCCAGCTCTGCTTGCCGCAACATCAGCTGATATTCCAAGCTTGGTACACGAACAGAACGCAGTTCTGGGCCGAGTGAATCGATTCCTGGCTGGCAGGGTGGATGCGATTGCGACGTCATATCTCGAAGTGGCTCGATTGAAGCAGAAACATGTCGAGAAAGCGCATTTGGTTGGCAATCCGGTACGCGAGGAAGTGCTGGCCTTGCGCAATGAGGACTTCCCTGCACTAACCGAAGAAGGCTTGCTTCGCGTGCTTGTCACTGGCGGCAGTCAGGGGGCTCGGGTGCTCTCCGAAGTGGTGCCAGATGGTCTTGCGATGTTGCCACCGGCACTGTGCCAGCGGCTTCAGATCACGCAGCAATGTCGCGCTGAAGATGTCGATGCAGTGCGCGATCGTTATGCAAACCATGATATACCCGCAGAACTCGGCACGTACTTCGAAGACATGCATGAACGGCTGGCGGACACACATCTGTTTATCGGGCGTGCTGGTGCCTCGACTATTGCCGAACTTACCGCAGTGGGCCGCCCTGCAATTTTGGTCCCGCTTCCTATCGCAACCGATGACCATCAGGCGGCGAACACCAGCGAAATTGTGAAAGCAGGGGGCGCGCGGATGATCCGTCAGGATAGTTTCACGCCTAAAGAACTGGCCAAGCAAATTCAGGCGCTGGCTAAGAACCCGGCAAGCCTCTCCAACGCCGCCCATGGCGCATGGAATTGCGGACGGCCCAAAGCAGCGAAGGATTTGGCCGATCTGGTTGAAAGCATGAGCGGGATCGATCTGATGGATGTTATCCGTGTTGGTGAAACTGCGCCCAAGGCAACTGCCGCTGCGACCAAAGCTCAAACGGCCACTCGTGATGCGGGTGAGGATATTTCGGCGTGACCAAGAAAGCAGCAAAATGAAGGGTGTTGGCACTGACATAGGCACCATTCACTTCGTCGGAATCGGCGGGATTGGCATGTCCGGCATTGCAGAGGTCATGTGCAACCTTGGCTACACTGTGCAGGGCAGCGATTTATCAGACGGGCCAACTGTTGAGCGACTGCGCGCGCGCGGTATCGCGGTGACGATCGGTCATGCAAAAGAAAACGTCGAAGACGTTGCCGTTGTCGTCACATCGACCGCAGTGCGCCGGACCAATCCCGAAGTGGCAGCTGCGATTGAATCACGCATCCCAGTGGTGCGCCGTGCGGAAATGCTTGCAGAACTTATGCGGCTCAAATCGACCGTTGCGGTCGCGGGCACGCATGGGAAGACAACCACGACCAGCATGATCGCCAGTTTGCTGGATAAAGGGGAGGTTGATCCCACCGTCATCAACGGCGGGATTATCGAGCAATACGGCTCCAACGCGCGATTGGGCGATAGCGATTGGATGGTGGTTGAAGCAGATGAGAGCGATGGCAGCTTTCTTCGGCTGGATGGCACCATCGCGGTTGTCACCAATATCGACCCTGAACACCTTGATCATTATGGTGATTTTGACGGTGTAAAACGCGCCTTTGTGGAATTTATTCACAACGTCCCATTCTACGGCGCGGCAATCCTGTGCATTGATCATCCAGAAGTGCAGGCCGTGATCGGCGATGTCCGTGACCGCAAAGTCGTCACATATGGTTTTTCACTTCAAGCCGACATTTGCGGGGTTAATATCCTCCCGAATGAAGGCGGCAACACATTCGACGTGATCGTCCGCCAACGCGGGGAAGAGGATCGCCGGATCGAAGGTGTGCACCTGCCCATGCCGGGCCGCCACAATGTCCAAAATGCGCTCGCTGCGATTGCGGTTGCGGTTGAGATGGGCTGCGAAGATAGCGTTATTCGCGAAGGATTCAGCAGTTTTAGCGGTGTGCGCCGCCGCTTCACCAAAGCGGGATCGGTCGCGTTGGATGGCGGTACGGTGAGCGTGATCGATGATTATGCGCACCACCCAGTGGAAATTCGCGCAGTCTTAGGCGCGGCTCGTGAAGCGGTTCCGAAAGGCCGCGTTATCGCGGTCGCTCAGCCGCATCGCTATTCACGCCTCAATGATTTGATGGAAGATTTTCAAACCTGTTTCAACGATGCGGATATGGTATTCGTCACGCCCGTTTTCGAGGCGGGCGAAGACCCGATTGAGGGGGTTAGTGCTGACTCATTGGTTGCTGGCCTAAAAGCGCGAGGCCATCGGTCTGCAAACACAATTGCAAATCAACGCGACCTTGCCAGCACTCTCGCAGCAGAAATTGTGCCCGGAGACATCATTGTGTGCCTCGGCGCCGGGGATATCACCAAGTGGGCGGCTACCCTTGCTGGCGCGATTGAATCAGAACGCGCGTCATGATTGAAATGCTACAACCCGACGATTGGAACGACAGAGATAGCGGCATGGCTCCGACCTGCGCGGTCGAAGGGTCGGTCAATGCTCCCGTGCCGATTGATAGCATCCGGGGTAAACTGACACGCGATGCTCCATTGTCGAAATTTGTCTGGTTCAAAAGCGGGGGCAAGGCAGACTGGCTGTTCGAACCGGCTGATCTTGATGATCTCAAAACATTTTGTGAAAGCCTAAACGGTCAATTGCCGATCATGGCACTGGGTGTAGGGTCCAACATGATCATTCGCGATGGCGGAGTTCCCGGCGTTGTGATCAAATTGGGCAAACCGTTCGCCGATGTCGAAGTGACCGGTCCGACCGCCCTAAGTGCTGGATCAGCCGCACCTGCCAATATGGTGGCACGGCGGGCAGCGAAAGCGGGCATTGATGGACTGGCTTTTTTGACCGGCATTCCCGGTTCGGTCGGCGGTGTTACGCGCATGAATGGCGGATGCTATGGTCGCGAAACATGCGACGTCATGACCGATTGCGATGTGGTTTTGCCCGATGGGCAATTCGTGACGCTCACCAATAAAGATCTGCAATACAGTTATCGCTACTCTGCTTTGCCTGACGGTGCGGTTGTGGTGGCCGTTCGGTTTAAAGGCGTGCCCGGTGACCCCGAGACTATTAAGGCCGAAATGGCGCAAATCTCCAATCAGCGTAAGGATGCGCAACCTATCGGCAGTATGACCGGCGGATCGACGTTCAAGAACCCGCCGGGCCACAGCAGCTGGAAATTGATCGACGATGCGGGTTGCCGCGGACTGATGAATGGCGCCGCTCAGGTGAGCGAGAAACACTGCAATTTCCTGATCAACACCGGCAATGCGACCAGCACCGAAATCGAAGGGCTGGGAGAGTTGGTGCGTGAGAAAGTTTACGCCAATTCGGGCGTTCAGCTCGAATGGGAAATTAGGCGGGTTGGGCGGCCGTGACGTGGTAGAGACGCAAGCAAAACCACCCCTGCACGTCGCAGTCCTAAAGGGCGGCTGGGCGAATGAGCGCGACGTTTCGTTGATGAGCGGGGCCGGGGTGGCTGATGCGCTTGAAATGAATGGCCACCGTGTCACACAAATCGATATGGGCCGCGATGTTGCTCAGCGGCTTGCCGAGCTGAAGCCGGACGTGGTGTTCAACGCGCTGCATGGCGTGCCGGGCGAAGATGGCAGCGTGCAGGGCATGCTCGACCTGATGGGCATACCCTATACGCATTCCGGGCTCGCCACATCTGTGATCGCGATTGACAAACAACTGACCAAACAGGCGCTTATCCCGCACGGCATTCCGATGCCAGGTGGGCGGATTGTACCTTGCAAAGAACTGTTCGAAAAAGACCCGCTTCCGCGTCCTTATGTGTTGAAGCCGGTCAATGAAGGTTCGTCTGTGGGCGTCGCGATCATCACCGCAGACAGCAACGTCGGCAATCCAATCGCTCGCGATGCGGCAGGGCCGTGGCAGGAATTTGACGAATTGCTCGCCGAACCCTTTATCAAAGGGCGCGAGCTGACCACGGCGGTGATTGATAGCGCAGCAGGTCCAAAGGCTTTGGGCGTGACCGAACTGATCATCGAAACCGGCTTTTACGATTACGAGCACAAATACACCGAAGGTCGCACGCAGCATGTCTGTCCAGCGCAAATTCCGCCGGAGGTCGCGGCTTTGTGCGAACAATATGCGATTAAAGCGCATGAAGTGCTGGGATGCAGCGGGACGAGTCGCACCGATTACCGCTGGGATGATGAGTTGGGTGAGGACGGGCTGTTCGTTCTCGAAACCAATACTCAGCCAGGGATGACACCGCTCAGCCTTGTCCCAGAGCAAGCTCGCCATGCGGATATCGGCTATGCTGAACTGGTTGAGCTAATCGTGATGGAAGCAATCCGGGTGCACGGAATTGAAGGAGGCAGGCATGGCCAAGATCAAGCGTAGCAGCGGCAAAGGCGTTCGCCGCGCCGCTAAATCACAAAGCCGAGCAGCAGGCGCGCGCCGGGCCAAGGCAAAGACGACCAGCTTTGTCGATAAGGCGATGGGTGTCCTACCATTTAGCGAGGAACAGTGGAGCACGATTTGGTTTACGCTGATCATTGGCGGCGCTGTTGGTCTTGCATTTGTGATTGCCAATCTTGCTGGAGTGCCTGCTTTGGCAAAAGCGCAGGTTGCCGTCATGGCGTCAGACGCCGGATTCGAAGTGCAACATGTGCGCGTCACTGGCACCAATCGTATGGATGAGCGGCAAGTCTATGCCCGCGCGCTGGCGCAGCGTGACCGCCCCATGCCTCAGGTTGAGATTGAAGAACTTCGTAGCGAGCTGCTCAATCTGCCATGGGTGAAAGACGCGCGTGTCTCTGTTCAGCTACCGTCGACTTTGGCCATCGATATTGTCGAGCGCACGCCGCATGCTGTGTTGGAAAAACCAGATAAACTAATGCTCATCGACGCTGAAGGGGTTGAGCTGGAGCCGGTTGCGCGCGAATCCGCGAGCGAAATGCTGCGGATATCTGGCCCCGGTGCTGCAAAACAAGTTGAGCCGCTAGATCGATTGCTTGCGGCAGCACCCGCTCTTGGCCCCCAAGTCGAAGGTGCCGAATGGGTCGGCAATCGCCGTTGGAACCTCTCCTTTAACAGCGGACAGGTGCTTGCACTTCCCGAAGGAGCGGAGGAATCCGCCAGCGCTTTGGTGAAGTTTGCACGGATCGATGGGCAAAACCGCCTGTTGGGTGGACAGGTCGCCACCTTCGATATGCGTTCACCGCCGCGAATATACATGCGTGTGCCGGGCCGTGCGGATGCGGTTGAAATTGGTGCGACGGGGAACCCATAATGGCCACAACCAAAGTAGCATCAAAACCAACCGCAAAACATACGGTGCCCAAGGCGCGCCTCGCCAAAATTTTTGGTGCGGTCAATGTCGGTTCGTTCCGAATCTCGGCTATGATTATGGGTGAAACCGAAACCGGCGACTTGATTGTTCTGGGATCTGGCCACCGAGCAAGCGCGGGCATCAAACGCGGCTATGTTACCGATATGAAGGCTGCGACCTACGCCATTCGTGACGCAGTTGAACGTGCGGAGAAGAATGCCGGAACCAGCGTCCAAAGTGTTTGGATCGCTTGTGCCGGTGCGGGACTGAAGAGCCGGGTTTCCAATGTCGAGATTGAGATCGGCGGACGCCGTATTGAAGAAGAAGATGTCGAGCACTTGCTGATCGAAGCGCGCGACATGATCCAACCAGACGGCCGCACGGTGCTGCATGCACAGCCAGCACATTATACGTTAGATGGTGCGCACGGCGTGGCCAATCCACGCGGATTGCATGCGGAACGGCTTGGTGTTGATGTGCATGTGATGCTGGCTGATGGTGCGCCTATCCGCAATTTGATGGAAGCGGTTCAGAACGCTCACCTCGAAGTCGAGGCAGTCGTCGCCGCGCCGCTTGCATCCGGCTACGCCTGTCTATCGCAAGAAGAACGTGAGCTGGGTGTCGCGCTTGTCGAAATTGGCAGCGATGTCACCAATGTCTCTGTATTTGCGGCTGGAATGCTGCTGGGTCTGCGTGCTATCCCTATGGGGTCAGGCGACATAACCGATGCCGTGGCCAGCGCCTTCGGCATTCGCAGGTTCCAAGCCGAGCGTTTGAAATGTGTATCCGGCTCCGCGATCGCTTCACCCAGCGATCACCGCGAGATGATCCCAGTTCATGGTCCCAACGAAGGTGTCGAAGGAGCCAGCGGCCCACAGGCGCGCGGTGCAGATGACAAGAACCGGATCGCGCGCGCTGAATTGATCTCTGTTATCACGCAGAGCCAGTCTCAGATCATTGGAGAGATAGGCAAGGCTCTGAAAGAGATGGGTTTCTATGGTAAAAGCGCAGGCCAGGTGGTGCTCACCGGCGGCGGCGCCGAACTGGCGGGCCTTGCCGAATTTGCGCAAAGCGCCTTGGCAATGCCGGTGCGCATAGGGCGAGCGCCGACCCTAACTGGTTTGCCAGAAGCGCATGCTACACCGGGTTTTTCGGGACTCGCGGGCCTGTGCCTGTATGCCGCGGAAGACCCAGTGGATATCCGCGCTGTAGGATCCCGTTATGCAAAACACTCCGAATTTGGCGGTTCAATTGCGTCTGCATTTGCCTTTGGACGCCTGTGGCGCGCTGTGCGTGAGTATTTTTGAGATGGGTATTTGTCGACTGAGCGGGATTCTCAGAAGACAATGCATGGTGTAAGAGAGTTAACAGCCTCCTGTGGATAAGGAATTCTGCGGGATAACAGGCGCATGATGAATGTGTCACAGATCAATTGACGTAGGAAAGCCGCGCAATAACCGGTTCCAGCGTCTGGAGGATTAAGCGATGAGCATCAATATTGGACCAGCAAGCACTGACGATCTGCGTCCCCGGATCACCGTAGTTGGGATCGGTGGAGCGGGCGGCAACGCAATTGGGAATATGATCGCCTCGGAGATTGAGGGCGTCGAGTTCATTGTTGCGAACACCGATGCGCAGGCACTTAGCACCAGTTCTGCAGAGTCCCGCATTCAACTCGGCCCTGATATTACTGGCGGCCTTGGTGCTGGCGCGCGTCCGGAAGTTGGCAAAGCTGCTGCCGAAGAAACCGTTGCTGAGATTGAAGAAGCACTGGAAGGCGTGAATATGGTATTTATCGCCGCTGGCATGGGAGGGGGCACCGGTACCGGTGCTGCGCCCGTCATCGCCGAAGCGGCGCGGCGCAAAGGTGTCCTGACCGTTGGCGTTGTGACCAAGCCATTCCTGTTCGAAGGAACGCGCCGCATGCGCGCAGCCGAGGCAGGTATCAACGAATTGCAAGATCACGTTGATACATTGATCGTGATCCCCAATCAGAACCTGTTCTTGATTGCGAAGCCTGAAACGACCTTCAAGGAAGCGTTCGAACTGGCTGACGAAGTTCTGCAACAGGGCGTGCGTTCAATCACCGATTTGATGGTGATGCCGGGTCTCATCAATCTCGATTTCGCCGATGTTCGTTCTGTCATGAGCGAGATGGGTAAAGCGATGATGGGCACAGGCGAAGGTGAAGGCGAAAATCGTGCGCTTGATGCCGCAGAACAGGCCATCGCAAACCCACTCCTCGACGGTGTGAGCATGCAGGGCGCCAAGGGCGTTATCATCTCAATCATCGGCGGCGAAGACATGAAGCTGATGGAGGTCGATGAAGCGGCCAATCACATTCGCGATCTGGTTGATGAAGATGCGAACATCATTTGGGGCAGCGCGTTTAATCCTGACCTTTCGGGTAAAATCCGCGTGTCTGTTGTCGCAACGGGTATTGAACAGAGCGCGAATGGCGATACGCCTCATACTACCTCCTCTGCGCTATCGAATTCTCGGGCGCCCAAGCGTCCCGTTCTGGAGCTGTCTGGAGAAGGGGAAAGCGCTGAAGTAAGCGCGGTAGAGCCTGAGCCCGAGCCTGAACCGGTCGTAGAACTGACTGCGCCGAGTTCACCGGTCATTCCCGATCCTGTTTCTGACGCCATATCGGCAGAAGACGACGCCGTCGCAGGCGATTTCGATGAAGGGAACGAACCCTTCGATCTCTCTGGCATGCAAGCTGGTGACGAAATGGGAGACGATGGCGACGATGTGGATGGCATCGTTGACCCGCTTGCTGGACTGCGCGGAGCAGAAGTTGACGAAGATGATGCCGATGGCGGCGATGCTCGAGAAATGGGCAGCGCATTGGAAGGTGCGTCAGGCGACGTTGCTGAATATCAAGAGATTGGTGAAGGTGCGGAAGGTGGTGAGGCGCAGGATGACTTGCTTGCCGATGCTGACCGGCTGGCTGCTGAAAATCAACCGGTTGAAGCACGTCTTGGCGGTGGACGCCGACGCGGGATACTGGGTTCAGGCAGTGAAGATGCAGGCGAGGACGCAGCCTCTGATGAAGATGCGTCCGGCGGCGGCGAGAGCGGTGGCAGCAGTGGGCCAAGCACGCTCTTTGAGCGCATGGCCAACCTCTCGCGCTCTTCCAGTTCGGATGACGAAGAAGATGAAGACGATGATGATGGCGACGCGCCAGCTCTCAGCATCCCACGTTTCCTCGGACGTCAAAATAACCAGTAACGCACCGTTCGTTTGACTGTTCGTTTTCGTTTTATCGGCTTCGCCGTGCTGTTCGACCCACGTTCAGTGTGTGGAGGGTAGCGCGACCGAGAATTTACGTTAGCGGACCTTCGTGTGAGAATTATGCAAACCAGTTTTCGATGTTTGGCCCTTGTGGCCGGAATGCTGCTGTCTGCTGTGCCCCAATCGGTCGTAGCGCAGGATTCTACATCGCGCGAAGTGGTCCAACCGCTCCCTTCGCCAGAGGTGCAACGCCTTAACCGCGCGCTAATGGAGCTCGCGCGTAGACCGAGCCAGCTCAATTCCTTGCTCGAAGCAGGTGATGCTTCTCTTGCAGTCGATGATCATGATGCGGCCCTTGGTTTCTACGGACGGGCTGCGGAAGTTTCGGAAAATGACCCAAGGGTAAAACTGGGCCTTGCGCGGGTTTATCTCAGATCTGGGCGTCCGGTGGAGGCGATCCCGCTGCTCAATGCGGCGCGAAGTGCGGGAGCACCTGCTCGCGATGTATTGAGTGATCAGGCGCTTGCTTTCGATCTGGTGGGTGATCAGGAATCGGCTCGATCCGCCTATGCAAGAGCGATTGAGCTTAACCCTCAGGATGATGAGACACGACGAAGGCTAGCACTGAGCCATGCTATTTCGGGCGATGAAGACAGCTTTCAATCCACACTTGCCCCTCTGATCGAAGGGCGCGACTTTGCCGCTTTTCGCGCTCAAGCATTTGGTTTGGCAATTTTGGGCCAACAGGAACGCGCGGAGGGGATTGTGAATACTGTCATGCCGCGCGATCTGGCGACACGGATTAATCCGTATTTGGCTTATATGCCTCGCCTGACCTCTGCGCAGCAGGCTGCCGCTGCCAATCTTGGTATATTTCCGCGCGCAGCCGATATTGGGCGCGAAGATCCGCGCATTGCGCGTTTCGCGAGAGAAGGGACAGTGGGCTCGCGGCTTGAGCCAACAGGTGATCCGCTGGGCACATCGCCAGAGGCGGCGCTCGCAACCGCATCGCAAGAAGTGGTCCAGACCGCGCCAGAGCCAGCTATCCGAGAAACAGCGGCAACGTCTGTACCTCAACAGCCGCAATCTACCGCTAGCCAGACCGTGGCGGCAGCGTCAGTTGAGTCAGTATCGGAATCAGAAGCTTCACGCCAGCCGGGCTTTAATCTGTCCCGAGCTAATAAAAGATCTGAAACTGTTCCTGAGTCCGATGTGAGCCTGCCCGAAATTGCGACTACCCAAGTAGCTGAATCACAGCCGTCTGAGTCGGAGCCTGATTTCGCAAATGTCGACGATGCCTTTGCCGAATTTGGCACAGGGGAAATGCCGATTGCATCCGATACGGCGCAAGCGGTTGATCTGTCTGCGATTGAGATTCGCCGCGATGCTTCTCCCGAATCCACTTCAGAACCGGCCCAACCTACTCACCCGCGCCGAATCTGGGTGCAGCTTGCAACCGGGCGCGATGTGAATGCGCTGAAGTTTGATTGGCGACGTTTTGCCCGGCGTGCGCCTGATTTGCTTGGAGAATTCGAGCCGCATATTACGCCTTGGGGGCAAGCAAACCGCTTGCTCGCCGGACCAATCGACAGCCGTGCCGATGCGCGTGCTCTCGTAAATGGACTGGCGGAAAAGGGGATTGAGACATTCTCTTATTCAAGCCCTGAAGGCACCGAAATTCAAGAGCTTAGATAAAATTTCGGATCATCCACGAGTTTCTTTGCACAAGCTTTGAACAGGCGAAATGGGTTCTCCCCAGCGCGCACAGGTTCGCGCATTGCCAATCCCATGAGTTAGCGGGCATTCGTGTTGCCGATGCAAACACCCCCCTCTCTTTTGAAAGTTCAATCATGACCCCGCGCGAGGCCGAATACAGTTCGGATGACGACGCAGCACCGGTTGAAATGCTCGCTGCCCTGTTCGAAGCGCGCGGCTGGACCTGTGAAATCGTCGCCGAAGATGAAATGGTTGGCGAAGTTCAGGGCAGCTGGGCGAAATACCAGTTGCGTGCTGTCTGGCGCAGTGCGGATAATGTTCTGCAATTCCTTTGTCTGCCCGACATCCGTGTCACTGATGAAAAGCGGCAACGCGCCTATGAGCTCTTAAGCTTGGTCAACGAACAGATGTGGCTTGGCCATTTCGATGTTTGGTCGAATGGCGATGTGCTGCTCTATCGGCACGGTGTGTTGTTAGGCGATGACGGGATGCTTTCGATTCAACAGGCGCAAGCATTGGTCGAATGCGCCATCGATGAATGCGATCGTTTTTATCCCGCTTTCCAATTCGTGCTGTGGGGCGATAAGAGCCCGCGTGATGCATTGGATGCGGCAATGGTTGACGCGGCGGGTGAAGCGTAACCTTGTCCATCTGAAAGGTGGGTTCCCTTATGGCTGAGATCAAACAACTGCTGATTATCGGATTTGGCAATATGTCGGGGGCGATGCTGGCTGGATGGTTAACTGCTGGGATGGACCCGGCGCGGTTTGCCGTTCTCAACCGTTCACCCAAAACCGTGCCTGACGGAGTGACGCGATATCGCAGCGCTGCGGAAGCCGCGGAAGCGGGGACGCATGACGCGATCATGCTTGGGTTTAAACCGCACCAATTGGTTGATGTGGCCCCAGATTTTCAGGCACTGGCTGAGAACGCGACGGTCTATTCGCTGCTTGCAGGATTGACGTTAGCGCAATTGCGGGCCGCCTTCCCAGATGCAGCGGCGCATGTGCGGGTAATGCCGAACCTTGCTTCGCGCATTAATGGATCACCGATTATCTTAGCTGAAACAGGATTGGACGAGGGACAGCGGCAAGCGGTCTCTGCCTATTTTGATTTGCTGGGCAGCGCGGTGTGGCTGGAGGATGAAAGCAATTACAACCTCGCCACGGCGCTGGCCGGATCGGGTCCGGGCTTTGTCTACCGGTTCATCGATGCGTTGGCAGAGGCGGCAACAAACCTGGGATTGGAAGCGGAGCAGGCGAGCAGCCTAGCTATCGCGATGGTCGACGGAGCATCTTCGCTGGCTGCCGGCGCGGAAAATTCTCCCGGAGAGCTTGCCAATCGGGTGGCCAGCCCTGGCGGAATGACGCGGGAAGGGTTGAATGTTCTGGATGCTGATAGAGCGTTGGTGGAGCTGCTAACTCGGACGCTTAAAGCGACGAGTAATCGCGGCGTAGAATTGTCGTCTGGTAACAACTGAAGACTTTGTTAATCACAATTGTACCGAAACTGAATGGAATTCGTCGATTACACACCGGTTTCGCTTGAAAAAGCGCCCGAAAACACCGATATTGTGGTTTATACGGCGCGTATTGTCGCGTCTGGATTGAAGATAAGGGATCCAAAATGGCTGATTGGAAAGACACGCAGCGCACGGGCCAGGGCTTTGGCTCAGTTCCACGCGCAGGCGGCGAGGTCGAAGGGCGCGCTTCCTATGATGAGGGCCTGCGTTCATATATGCTCTCGATCTACAATTACATGGGATCGGGCGTGCTGCTTACCGGCATCGTTGCCATTCTGTTTTCTTGGGGCGGAATGGAATCGCCTGCAGCATGGCTCGCCATCAATGGCGGTTTGCTGTTCTGGGCGGTGAAGCTGGCTCCGTTGGCCTTCATCCTCGCGATGAGTTTTGGCCTACACAAGATGAGCGCGGCGACCTTGCAGATCGTGTTCTGGTCCTTCGCGACCGTCATGGGCATTTCGATGTCGACGATCTTCCTAGTTTACACTAGCGCTTCGATCGCTGTGACATTCTTTGCGACAGCGGGCGCTTTTGCAGGCCTTTCGCTGTGGGGCTACACCACTAAGAAAGACATTTCTGGTTGGGGCAGCTTCCTGTTCATGGGCGTAATCGGTTTGATCATCGCAATGGTCATCAACATTTTCATCGGTTCTGACACGATGGCGTTTGTTATTAGTGGTATTGGCGTACTGATCTTTGCAGGCCTCACCGCTTACGATACGCAGCGTTTGAAAAACCAGTATCAATATCTGCGCGGGACCGAAATGATGGGCAAGGCCGTGATTATGGGCGCAGTGAGTCTGTATCTCGACTTCGTCAACATGTTCATGTTCCTGCTGAGCTTCCTCGGTAGCCGCGAGTAAGCTGCAATTAGAATTGCTGATTTGGGGCCAGTGCCCCAATCAAGCTGCTGAAACACCAATGCCCGGAGTCTTACCAAAGGCTTCGGGCATTTGCTTTGTCGCCTGCTGCGACTAACGATCATGGTTCACGTCAATTTCGATTGAAGGTGTATCGCTTCAGACCTGAGCAAGGGTGGGGCTGGCATTGCACAAAGGTGCACGGTTAAATGGATGCTGGGGCAACTTGGATGAGAGGCAAATTGATTATGAACAGTGCTGCGAGAATTGCAGTTCCGGGTAACTGCGATGGAATGGCGGGTCGGACAATCGCGCCCATCAAGATCACAGCAATAGCAGCTGCAACCGTCCTGTTGGGAGCCTGCACTACCATTGTTCCGCCTCCGCCTCCGCCTCCTCCCCCGCCGCCGGTGGTCGAATCCGTCCCTTATCGCCCGCTTCCGCCAGGAGGTGCCTCTTATGTGATGGAAATTCCTGGCAAGGATTTCTTTGGCAAACGTCAAACGGTCAATCGGGGCCGGTCTGAGGATGAAAAAGTTTGGCATTTCCGTTCTGCCTGGAACGTTGCCGCGCTCAATTGCCTTGGGACGCAGTATCAGCCGATACTTACCGCATACAGCTCCTATATCAGCCAGCATGAGCAAACGCTTGGACAATTGAATGAGCGGATCGATAGCGTGTATCGCAGCCAGGCGGAGAGTAGACGCACAGCTATTCGTACACGCGAAAGCCATATGACATCGGTCTATAATTTCTTTGCATTGCCTCCTGCGCGCTCGGGTTTTTGCCGGGCGGCGCTCGACATTTCGAACCGTGCAAGCTTTGCGCCTCCTGCTGATCCCATTGCCTTTGCCAAAGATAATTTCGATATAATCGAAGAACCGTTTGAAACCTTCTTTGAAGAATATGAGGAATATCAGCGCGCATCGGCTGAATGGGATGCACGTTACGGGGTCCAGTATGGTCCGTCACAACCCGGCTGGGTCGCGGTGCAGCAGGCGCGCGCTAATGGTATAAGCATCCCGACCGCTGGATTTAGCGATCCGGCATCTACGTTGGCTGCGCCTGCGGGGCCAACAAGTTTGGTCGCCGACCCGGCAACTGGCGTCGGCGTGCCCGTGATCCCCACACAAGGCGACTTCATTTCTCAGCCTGTTGTTGAGCCGGTCGTTACCGTTCAGGGTGAAGGTCAAAGCGCAGCGCCGCAATAGAAGTCTTGCAGCGCCGCAAGAGTGCGCGTAATCCGCCCTCACACTTCGGTAACGGGAATGCGGTGCGCCTTTCAGGCAAATCCGTGGCTGTCCCTGCAACTGTAAGCGGTGAGCGACTGTATCGCGCGGCCTTTCATGAGCCGCAACCACTGAGGGTAAACCCATTCATTTGGGGCCTTGGGAAGGTGACACAGCCGCATTGACCCGTGAGCCAGGAGACCGACCGGAGCGTGTCGCTTGTGGCTTGGTTCAGGGATTGATCCGGCGCGGAAAGACTTTCGTTCGAGCGACGACCTTAGCTGTTCGTGTGGGCCAAACCCGCGCGGGCGATAATGTTGCTCATTCGGAAGGAATACCGAGAGATGAATAAGACTTTGTTGTGCGGTGCAGCTGTGGCTGCCCTGTGCTGGGCTGTGCCTGTGTTGGCTCAGGATGACGCGGGCGAAGATAGCATTGGTCAAAACATAATATATGAAGACCGGGATTATCACGACGCTATCCTGGTCAGCGCAAGCCGCGACGATAATACGTTATTGCTGTCCGACTACACCGGGTCTGCGACCAGAATTAGCCGCGATCAAATCGAGCAGCGTCAGGTTCGCGATATTGCTGATGTGTTGCGCGATGTTCCCGGTGTGGCTGTCAGCTCGATCGCAGGACAAACCCAGATTCGTTTGCGCGGGTCAGAAGCAAACCATGTGCTGGTTCTGGTAGACGGGATTGAAGTTTCTGATCCCTTCGCTGGCGAGTTCGATATTGGCACCTTGCAAGCCGAAATCGGCAGCAGCGTGGAAGTGCTGCGCGGTCCACAATCCGCGCTCTATGGCTCAGACGCAATCGGCGGCGTAGTCGCCTATCGCAGCGGCACATTCGACGGTTATTCCGCGCGTTTGGAGGGTGGCTCTAACAGCACCATCAACGGATCGGCGCGCATCGGCACATCGGGCAACACATGGGACGCTTCGCTGTCCGCCACAGTGGTCAGCACAGACGGCGAACCCAATGCGAGGGATGGCGTGCGCGACATTGGGCGCGATAGCTACACTGTTTCGGGCAATGCGTCGGTCAATGTCACCGACAGCTTAGAACTGCGTGCCGCAGGTCGTTTCATCCGCACCGAGGGGGAATTCAACGATTCCGACTTCAACCCGACTAATCCGACCTTTGGCTTTATCATCGACAGCCCTGATACGAGCTATGAAAACGACGCAATTTATGCGTTGGTCGGCGCACAGCTTACGACGCTCAATGGCAGTTGGACGCATGATCTGTCAGCGCAGATTTCTGATATTACGCGCGACACATTCGGCGCCTTTGGACCGAGCAATTCAAGCGAAGGTGACCGCCTCAAAGCCTCCTATGTCACGGCCTACAATTTCGGCGACAGCGACCATGCGATCACCTTTGCAGCTGACTGGGAGCGAGAGCGTTTTCAGAATACTACACCGGGTGGTTTCGCCTTTAACGGGCGGCGTCAGATTGAGAATGTCGGAATTGTTGGTGAGTATCGTTATGGCGGAGAGCGCTTCGATTTTTCAGCGGCAGTGCGACATGACATCAATGATCTATTTGCTGATGAAACGACCTTCAGTATCGGCGCTGGTTATGCTGTTACGGACACAACCCGTGTGCGGGCAAGTGCGGGAACGGGGATCAAGAACCCCGGATTCTTCGAGCTATTCGGCTTCGTTGATGGCAGCTTCATCGGCAATGAAGATCTGACGCCAGAGCAATCGACAAGCTGGGAGATTGGTATCGATCAGGGATTGTTTGACGGCGCAGTGCAGCTTTCACTCACCTATTTCGATGCCGAGTTAGACGACGAAATTTTTACAACATTCCCCGCGCCCGCCTTCATTGCAACCCCGGCTAATGCGGTGACTGAAAGCAAGCAGAAGGGCGTCGAAGTCGCCCTATCCGGGCAAATTGGCCCGCAATGGAGCTTCAACACTGCCTATGCATATCTTGACGCCGAAGAGAACGGCGTTGAAGAAGTGCGACGCCCGGAAAGTATCGCAAGCGCTGCGCTGACATGGACCGTACCGGGTGATGCCGCATCTGCAACGTTGGTGCTGAGGCACAATGGAGCGGCGCAGGATCTGGCCTTTACCGATCCAAGTTTTGTTCCTGTCCGTGTGACGCTTGACGATTACACTCTCGTCAATCTCAATGCACGGGTGCGTTTGACCGAAGGGGTTGGCCTGTTCGCGCGGGCTGAAAACCTGTTTGATGAGCGTTACGAACAAGTGTTCAGCTTCGTTTCGCAAGGCCGAACGGTGATCGCCGGGATCGAAGTGAGGTTCTAAGCTCTCGCAATCCATCGAGGAAATGCATATGGGGAGCCAATGCATTTCCTCGACCAAGCCAAAATCTATCTTAAAGCCGGCCAAGGCGGACCTGGAGCGGTCGGTTTTCGGCGCGAGAAGTATATCGAATTTGGCGGTCCCGATGGCGGCAATGGCGGCAAAGGCGGTGACGTCATTTTGGAAGCGGTAGCGGGCCTCAACACCCTTATCGATTTCCGTTATGCTCAGCATTTTAAAGCCAAACGCGGCAAGCACGGGCAAGGCAAGGACAAAACCGGTGCGGGCGCGCCTGATCTTGTCGTTCAAGTTCCTGTGGGCACTCAGGTCCTTTCAGAGGACAAAGAGGAAGTGATCGCCGATTTTACGGAGGTCGGCCAGCGGATTGTCTTTCTCGAAGGCGGGATGGGTGGACGCGGCAATGCTTCGTATAAGAGCGCGACCAACCGCGCCCCGCGCCAACATCAGCAGGGTGAGCCGGGCGGAGAGCTTTGGGTTTGGCTGCGGTTGAAGCTTTTGGCCGATGTTGGGCTCGTCGGATTGCCCAATGCGGGCAAATCGACCTTTATCAATGCCGTTTCCAATGCGCAGGCCAAGGTTGGTGACTACGCGTTTACGACTTTGGTTCCCAAGTTGGGGGTCGTGCGGCACAAATCGCGCGAATTCGTGCTCGCCGACATTCCAGGCCTGATTGCAGGCGCTGCCGAAGGCGCGGGGATCGGTGACCGGTTCCTTGGTCATATTGAACGCTGCCGCGTGCTGATCCATCTGATCGACATTGCAGGCGATGATCCGGTCGAAGCGATGCGTGTCGTTCAGGAAGAGCTTGTCGCCTATGGCGCAGGTTTGGAAGACAAACCGCGATTGGTGGTTCTCAATAAACTCGATCTGGCTGATGAGGAATTGGGCCAAGCCTTCGCGGACGAATTGATCGCGGCTGGCGCAGATAAGGTTTTTAATGTGTCTGGCTTTACCGGGGCCGGTGTCGAAGCACTAATGGATGCCGTTTTGGGCTACCTACCCGATCGCACATCGACCGAAACCAACGCTGCCGAAGTCGAAGAACACGACGAAGATGCCGCAGACTGGTCGCCTATCTGAAGTGATGGCGATAGGCACGATCCTCGAAGTCGCATCTGCGCGCCGACTTGTCATAAAGATCGGCAGCGCGCTGCTGGTCGAAGACGGCAACCCGGCTTTGGTATGGCTCAATTCACTGGCGGATGAAATCGCTGACCTGCGTACAGCGGGTGCCGAGATTATCGTGGTTTCGTCGGGTGCGATTGCGCTGGGCGCGGCGCGGTTGAATCTGCCGCGCGGCGGACGGGCAAGCCTAGCGGATGCTCAGGCTGCGGCTTCTGTAGGGCAGGTCGAGCTTGCGCAGATATGGGGCACGGCGCTCGCGCGTCATGATCACCTTTCAGCGCAAATGCTGGTTACGCTGGATGATCTGGAGGAACGCAAACGCTACCTTAATGCCGCTGCTACCTTAGAACGTCTGTTAGAGGCAGGCGCTATCCCTGTGGTAAATGAGAATGACAGCGTGGCCACCGAAGAAATCCGGTTTGGCGATAATGACAGATTGGCCGCGCGTGTCGCGCAGGCGGCGAATGCGGATGCGGTTCTGCTGCTATCCGATGTCGATGGGCTATATAACCGCGATCCTTCGCATAGAGATGCGGCGTTGATCGAGCGGGTTGAGGGAGTCACTCCCGAGGTTATCGCTATGGCGGGTGCGGGCTCTTCATCAGGAATGGGTTCTGGCGGTATGCTGGCAAAGCTTCAGGCGGCCAGGATTGCAGAGCGTGCAGGTATAGCGCTTGCTATCATCAATGGCGCGTATGACAGGCCCATCGCAAAGGCGGTTGCAGCCAATCGCGGGACGGTGTTCCTGCCTGTGCGCAGCGATAGTGCACGCAAGGCGTGGCTGGGTGGGCGGCTTGCGCCCGAAGGCGTGCTGACGGTTGATGCCGGGTGTGTCACCGCTTTATCAGAGGGAGCGAGCCTGCTCGCAGCTGGACTGACGGAGGTTGAAGGAGATTTCGCGCGTGGAGCTTTGGTCAGTTTGCATGGCCCAAAAGGTGAGCGTTTGGGACAGGGACTCGTCGAATATAGCGGCGCAGAATGCCGGGCGATTGTGGGGTTGAAACAGGCCGAGCAAGAAGCGAGGTTGGGTTACGCCCCGCGCGCCGCCGTGGTCCACCGCGATCATATGGTGCGCGGATGATGCGGCTGGCAATCACTGGCGGAACAGGCTTTGTCGGGAGCACAATGCTCGATCTGGCGCTGGAGCAGGGCCATGGATGCCGCGCCTTGACCCGCAAACCTCAGCCAGAGCGGGACGGTGTGGACTGGGTGCCGGGCACGTTATCGGAAACGGACGCACTGACAGAATTGGTCATAGGTGTTGACGCCGTGATCCACATAGCAGGTTTGTTGAACACGCCGGACCCAGCAGAATTTGAACAAGCCAATGTCACGGGCACGCAAAACGTCATCGCTGCGGCGAAGGCTGCGCGGGTTAAGCGGTTTGTCTTCGTTTCTTCACTCTCTGCCCGTGAGCCGAAATTGTCCGTCTATGGAGCATCCAAAGCGAGGGCTGAAACCTTAGTAGAGGCAAGTGCTCTCGATTGGGCCATCGTGCGTCCTCCCGCCGTTTATGGCCCGCGCGACCGTGATATGTTTGAACTGTTTCGATCGGCAAAGTTTGGTGTGGTTCCACTACCACCAGGCGGCGCGACGTCGATCATACATGTCGAAGATTTGGCACAGCTGTTCCTGGCATTGGCGGTCAGCAAGACGCCGAAGACGATTTATGAACCCGATGATGGGCGTGAAGGCGGATGGTCGCATAAAGAACTGGCGCAGGCCATTGGCCGCGCCGTCGGGAAGCGTTGGGTTTTCGCACCAAACTTGCCAAAAGGCGTCCTCAGCTTGGCAGCAACCGCAGACAAATTGCTGCGCGGAGACAAGGCGAAACTGACCGCCGACCGGGTAGGCTATATGAGCCACCCGAACTGGGTCGCGCGCTCTGATCGGGCTGTTCCAACCTCTGTTTGGGAGCCGCAGATCGGCGGTGAAGAGGGGTTGAAAGCGACGGTTGATTGGTATCGGGCAGAGGGCTGGCTATAAGCCCTAAAGGAACGGTTCCTCACCGGGCTTGTGGATACCGCATTCGGTTTTGTCCCAGCCCTTCCAACGGCCTGAGCGTGGGTCTTCACCTGGCGCAACCTTGTGGGTGCATGGTTCACATCCGATGGATGGGAAGCCCCTTGCAACCAGAGGGTGACGCGGCAGATCGTGCGTTTCGATATAGGCGGTGATGTCATCAGCGCTCCAATCGATCAGTGGGTTGATTTTGAGCCGACCCTGCGCGTCTGAATTGTCCACTTCGAAACGGGGTAGATTGGCGCGGGTCGACGATTGGAATGCCTTGCGGCCCGTAAAACTCGCATCGATCTTATCCAGCGCTTTAGCGAGCGGTTTGACCTTGCGAATCTCGCAGCAACCATCGGGATCGTAAGACCAGCGCAGGCCGGTTTCGTCCTTCTTGGCGAGATCATCCTCGTCTGGGGTCAAGACTTGTAGATTGGTAAGGCCAAGCAATTTCACCAACTCGTCGCGGTATTGCAGCGTTTCGGAAAAATGTTTCCCAGTGTCGAGAAACAACACTGGGACATTCGGATCGACCTGCGCAATCAAGTGGAGCAAAACCGAACTTTCCGCACCAAAGCTGGAAACGACGGCGATATCGCCCGCAAGGTCGCCCTTAATCACACCGTCCAACATTTCTTGCGTCGAGGAACCGCGGAACATACGGTTAAGGCGCACGGCGTCGTGTTCTGTGAAGCGCGGGGCAGCATCGAGCCTATCGATCTTGCGGACTTCACCCATGGCGCAATTCCTGAATGGTTTTCCGATCGTCAGTGGTGCTTTGATAGACATTGTCCCAAGTGGCAAAGGCACGCGCAGCATCTTCTTCGTCCAGAAGCTTGTCCGGTGCAAATGCGTCAAAGCCGCAGCGGCGCATATGACTGAGTTGGTCAATTCCCAGATCACCAACCGCGCGCAATTCTCCGGTAAATCCAGCCTCTCGCAGGATGCGCGCGGAGGAATAGCCGCGCCCATCGCCAAAGCTTGGAAAGTTAACTTCGACCAATGCGAGCCGGTCAAGGAATGGCAGCAAAGTGCGCGCATCATCGCCCGGTTCAATCCGGACAGCTGTGGCGTTGGTCTGGTCGCAGCACGCATCAACTGTGACGGTGCCGTGATCGGCCGGTTCGTCATCGCGGAAACGGAATTGCACTTCGTCGGGGCTGGTTCCGAAATCAGTCATTCCGACCTCCTTTTGTGGCTTTGCCGTCAAGGTTTTTTTGGTGGAAACGGACGTTCTTATCCACAAATGCGGCGGTCCTGAGGCCTCGCTTAATCATAAAGTGCCTCCTTAAATGGGGTCATGCCGATCCGGCGATACGTATCGAGAAAACGCTCTTCGCCCTCCCGCCGGTTGAGATAGAGATCGGTGACTTTCTCAACCGCTTCGATCACTCCGTCTTCGGTGAAACCGGGACCCGTAATCTTGGCGAGGCTGACATCTTCAGCCTCACTCCCGCCCAGGGAGAGTTGGTAATTTTCAACGCCTTTTCTGTCGACGCCAAGGATGCCGATATGGCCTGCATGGTGATGCCCGCAAGCATTGATACAACCAGAGATTTTGAGCTTTAACTCGCCCAGTTTTTCGGTCTTGCCCGAAGCATCAAAACGCTCTGAAATCCGCTGCGCAAGCGGGATCGACCGGGCATTGGCGAGAGCGCAATAATCCAAGCCCGGGCACGCGATCATGTCTTCAATGGAGTCCATATTTGGCGCGCCAAGATCGGCTGCACCCAGCGCTGTCCATATAGCATACAAATCGGCGATCTTCACATGCGGCAACACTACGTTTTGTGTGTGCATGATGCGCAATTCGTCAACGCTGTATTGCTTGGCCAGCTGCGCCATGATGCGGATTTGTTCACCGGTCGCATCGCCGGGAATCCCGCCAACAGGTTTTAGTGAAATCACTGCGCTGACATAGCTGTCATGCTTATGTTGGTGTGTGTTGTGTTTCACCCAAAGTGCGAAATCGGGGTCTGTTCGGTCCAGCGTTTTGGGACCGTCTTCAAATGCAGGATCGGCAAAGAACGGCTTGATGCGCTCCAGCTCCTCACGCGGCGGCTCGACCCCCTGGTCCAGCATATGCGCGAATTCTTCCTCGACCTGTCGTGTATATTCTTCCGCGCCCAATTCGTGAACGAGGATTTTGATCCGCGCTTTGTACTTATTGTCGCGGCGGCCATAGCGATTGTAGACGCGCAAGCAGGCTTCAGAATAGGTGATCAGCTGATCAAGCGGCACGAAATCGCGGATCATCGGTGCGATCATCGGGGTGCGTCCCATGCCGCCACCGACATAAAAACGGGCGCCGATCTCGCCGTCTTTCTCAACAATCTGGATGCCAATATCGTGAAGCCGCATCGCCGCGCGGTCTTTTTCTGCCGCGATCACCGCGATTTTGAATTTGCGCGGCAAATAGGTGAATTCCGGGTGGAAGCTCGACCATTGACGCAGCAGTTCCGCATAGGGGCGCGGGTCGATCAATTCATCCTTTGCCGCTCCGGCAAAGTGATCTGATGAGATGTTGCGAATGCAGTTTCCGCTGGTTTGGATCGCATGCATTTCGACCTTGGCAAGGTCGGCAAGGATGTCGGCGGCATCCTCAAGCTTTATCCAATTGTATTGCAGGTTCTGGCGGGTGGTGAAGTGACCATAGCCGCGATCATATTTGTCTGCGATATCACCCAGCGCTGTCATCTGGCGGCTGTTCAAGGTGCCATAGGGGATAGCCACGCGCAGCATATAAGCGTGCAGCTGGAGATAGAGCCCGTTCATCAGGCGTAGTGGTTTGAACTGGTCCTCTGTCAGCTTCCCTTCGAGACGGCGGCGAGCTTGATCGCGGAATTCTGCGACGCGGGCATCGACCATTTGCTGATCGTATTGGTCATAGGCGTACATCAGATAATCCAATCCAAAGCTTCAGGATTTTTGGGTTGCAGCGTTAAATCAGGCCGCACTGTCGGGCCGAGCGCGCGGACTCGGTCTTTGATATGGGCTGGTCTTATGCCGTCTTCAGTGGCTTCTGCTTCGATGATGTAAGGGACGTTGACGCGGCGCAGTGCTTCTTCACGAGCCAGAATTTCTTCGCCGTTTTCACCAACATCAGTGGCGTTATCGACATAAAGCGACCAGTTTTCACCATCCCACCAGATGACAGCGCCGGTTCTTAAATCGTTTCCAGTGAGGATTTTCATGCCGAAGCCTCCAGCACAGTCTGTGCGATTGTTGCGGTATCGCGCGCGGTTACATCGCCAATCACGATCAATGCTGGGCTCTTGATCGCATCACGCTCGACAAGGTCAGGCAGCCCTGCAAGCAATCCGCGCACCACACGCATATCGGGGCGCGCTGCGTTTTCGATCACTGCCAAAGGCACGTTAGGCGCAAGGCCGTCTGCCATCAGTTTTTCGGCAATCTGCGGTGCAGTTTTGACGCCCATATAGATGACCAAGGTGCGCCCCTTGCCTGCAAGACCGGACCAGTCCTGATTGGACAGCCCTTTGCATTGGCCAGCGACAAAACTGACAATGCTGGCTGCATTTCGGTGGGTGAGAGCAATTTGCGCGGCAGCAGCAGCTCCGTTGGCGGCGGAAATACCTGGAACGATTTCGACCGGCACACCGTGCGCGTGGGCAAATTCTGCTTCTTCACCGCCGCGTCCAAAGATCAGCGGGTCACCGCCTTTCAACCGCACCACGTCATTGCCAGATAAGGCTTTGCGAACCAGCAGCAGATTGATCTCTGCTTGCGGCAGTGTGTGCTGCGCGCGTTGTTTCGCAACGGATATCAACCTTGCATCGGGGGATGCCATAGCGAGGATTTCGTTGCTGACCAAACCATCATGAACGATGGTTTGGGTGCGTTCAATCAGCCGCGCTGCGCGCAACGTTAGGAGATCGGGATCGCCGGGCCCTGCGCCCACGAGGAAGATTGTGCCAGTTTTCATGCACCCGAAATGGCCCGGAGACCGACTATCCGCCAGCGAGAATGGATTGGGATGACTTAAGGAAAGCTTTTGCCAGCGTTTTTGCCAGCACTTTTACCAGTGCCTTCGTGCGTGTTGGCGGGGTCTAATCCGTCTGCAATTTGCCTTCGGACATCAGCTTTACCAGCTGGTCCATTTGCTTTGAAGACCGCAGGTGTAGATCGCGCTGCGGGAACGGGATTTCGATATCGTTTTCCTTGAACAACTTCCAAATGCGCATAAACACATCTGAACGAACATTTGCGAGCCCCTCTTCAGGGTCTTTAATCCAAAATCGAACTTCGAAATCTACAGAGCTGTCACCGAAACCCATTAGATTGACGCCGGGTTTTGGGTGTTTCAGCACACGCGGTGTGTCGTCTACGGCCTGGCGAAGGAGGTCAAATACAAGTTCAAGGTCGCAGCCATAAGAGACGCCAATCGGCGCTTTAACCCGAACGTCTCTGGAACTGTATGACCAGTTCACCACCTGATTGATCATCAAATTTTCGTTTGGAATCAAATGTTCTGTCTGATCGCGGGTGATGACCGAAATCGCGCGGATGCCAATCTTGCGGATTTGACCGACGCTTTCATTCCCAGCCTGATCGGAAACCGAAATCACGTCGCCTGGCTTGATCGATTTGTCGAGCAACAGCAAAATACCGGAGATCAAGTTGCCGAAGGTTTTTTGCATGCCAAAACCGATGGCGAGACCGAATGCACCGCCAAAAACGGCAAATGCGGTGAGATCGATACCGAGCATATCGATCCCGATCAGGAATGCGAGCGCCCAGATCACGATTGTGCTGAGCTTTTCGGCCAGCAATTTTTGCGTGCTGTCAAAACCGGTGATCCGCTTGATCAGATTGCGGCTCAAGCGGGTGAGTACCCATGCGGCTGTGATGACCAGCGCAATGACACCGACCACCAGCAATATGTCGAGCATCGAAATCCGCAGATTACCAATTTGTATTGCGGCGTCTTGAAGCGATTGGAGGAATGCACCGGCGGCTTCATTCTTGGCGCTTACGTCCTCGACCAAGATTTCCGAAGCTTCGACGGCTTCGATCACTGCTTCAGCGGGCTCGTCAACCGGGGGGGGCACCACTTCAGAGACCTGTTCGACCGGCTCCGCAATCGTTTCGTCGCCAGTCTCGTCACCCCCCAAAGCTTCTGCATCGAGATCCGTTGTTTCCGTTTCATCGGTTGGAAGCGAAGCTGCGGTTGTCATTTATCATCCATGCATGCGAGCGCCTGCGCGAGGTCGGCGATCAGATCTTCGGTGTTTTCAAGGCCAATCGATAGGCGAATGGCCGGTTTCGCGCCAGCCTCAGTCCTTCCAGCATCACCAAGAACGGTGGGTGATGACATGACGTCGCGATATTCGTGCGGAAATATGGGAAGGGCAAGGCTTTCAAATCCGCCCCAGCTATAGCCGATGCCAAACAAGTCCAGCGCATCGACTACGCGGCCACTGGCGTTATTATCATTGCTGGCGAGAACGAAGCTGAAGAGACCGCAGCCGCCGTCAAAATCACGTTTCCACAGCGCATGACCGGGATCGCTTTCGAGCATGGGGCACATCACTTGGGCGATTTGCGGTTGCTCCATCAGCCAACCTGCGATGCGTGTCGCGCTGGCGGTGGAATATTCAAGCCGCATCGCCATTGTACGCAGGCCGCGCGCGGCCAGAGCAGCATCATCGGGCGAGACGACTTGTCCCAATTGCTGTGATGTGCGGCGCAATGCACGGTACAATCGTTCACCCGCGCTGACCGAACCCATCATCAGGTCCGAATGCCCGCCGACATGTTTGGACAGGCTCTGCATAACGATGTCACAGCCATGGTTTAGCCCGGCAAAGCCGAGCGCACTGGCCCAAGTGTTGTCGAGCAGGCTGACCGTGCCAGCATCCCGCGCAATCGCGGTGAGGGCAGGGATGTCACATACTTCCATGGTCAGGCTGCCAGGGCTTTCCAGCCACACGGCTCGCGGGCTGTGCGCTGCCACAAGCGATTCAAATCCACGGAGATCAAGGGGGTCAAAGAAGCTGTGCGAAATGCTCATCCGTTTAAGCAATCCTGTCGCCATACTGCGCGACGGATCGTAGGAATTGTCGCTCATCAGCAGATGGTCGCCTGGCTTGAGCACTGCCAGCAAACAACCTGCGATCGCCGCCACCCCGCTTGGATACAGAACCGTACCATGCGCGCCCGGTTCAATTTCAGTAAGTGCTTCGGCTAGCGCCCACTGTGTCGGTGCTCCGCGTCTGCCGTAAAAGAAATCACCGTCCTTGTTGGACTTAAGTGAACCTTTGCGTTCCGCTTCGCTGGCATAAAGATGCGTCGAGGCGCGCCAAACGGGCGTGTTCACCACTGCACCGGTCCATTCTTCGCGGCGGCCAGCATGGGTGACTTTTGTGCCCGGTTTCAGGGGTTGCTTGTGAGAACTGCTCATGCTGGACCCTGCGCTTTCGGTGTGTCGGGGTCTGCGCTCCATTCCAACCAACTGCCATCATATAGCTGCACATCGTGTTTGCCTGTCAGATGCAGCGCAAACAGCAACACGCTAGCAGTGAGGCCGCTGCCGCAAGTTGTGACGATTGGCTTGTCCATATCAATTCCGGCAGCCATAAACGCGGCGCGCAATTCTTTGGGCGATTTGAATGTGCCATCCTGCGCGAATACCGATCCAAAAGGCAGGTTCAGAGCACCGGGAATGCGGCCATTCTGTCCGCCATGCACCGGGTCAATACCAACGCCATACACCCGGTCTGCGCCGCGCGCGTCTAGCACTTGGTCGCCTGTACTGTGCATATTGGCAAGCATATTCGCCTTGGTTGCAACGCGGATAGCAGATTGGAGTTTGGTTGGGACTGTTGGCGATAGGGCCGGAAGCCCGCTTTCCAATGCACGGCTTTCTGCTCGCCATTTTGCAAACCCGCCATCCAAGATCGCAACATTGGTCCGACCATGCGCCATCAGTGTGAACCACGCCCGCGCTGCGGATTTCACTGCGCTGTCATCATAGAGCACGATGCGCGCGCCGGGATTGATGCCTAGCTCTGCGAGCCGCTGCGCCAATTGCGATGCATTGGGTAAAGCGGCTGGTACAGGGGAATCCGGATCGGTCAGACTTGAAAGGCCAAGAAAATACGCCCCAGGAATATGCTGCGCTTCATATTCGGCCAAGGGATCGCGGCCAGCGGCGGGCAAATGCCGAGATGAATCGAGCAAGACCATGCCATCGGCCCCCAAATGATCGGCAAGCCAGTTTGTTGAAACGAGGCTGTTCAACTGCCACTCTCCTTAGAATGCGTTCTTAGGAGGGGTAGCCCGCAGATCGCGTATAGCCAAGCATTTGCAGTCAAGCAGATGTCGGAGATTTGGCAGTCTTCGTATTCCTGCTCTGTGGCTGTTTGATAAGCTGTGCACGAAGGCTGGGAAGGCCTCCCGGTGGGCCATCAAGCGGGAGCGGATGGACACGGCTTTGGCTATTTGCACTTGGATTGCCGATGACAAAGCTGCGCTTCAACGCTAACTGGCCACTGGCTTCGATTGTGATGTGAAGCAATGGGATGAAGAGCGGCTTTGAACCCTGACGGATCATCTTGACCTCATTCAAGGGCAGCTGAAGTTGGCCAGAAACTCGGCGGCTTTGCTGCGGGCCGATACGCTCAATTGCTTCAATCAACTGGCGGCCTTCGACTGGTGCGGCACTGGCATCGCCATGTTGCGCGCATACCAATTGACCTGAGACATTGAGATGGCGCAATGCTGAATCAGAGCGGTTGGCGATATCGAGCCGGAAATCGATCGAAAACATCATGAGGCTGCGCGATCCGCCTGCAATCTCAAGCCCAAGATCTACGCGGGCCGGTTCGCCGGGTGGTGTCGCAATGACCGGGGGTGGGCTAGGTGTAGGTTTTTGCGGCTTTGGTTCTACTGGGTCTGGTTTAGGCGCAGCTGCCGGTTTTGGCGCCGGTGTAGGCTGCGGTGTAGGAGCAGCTTGCGGTTCGTTCGAGTCAGAAGGCAATGTCTGTGCGATCGCTTTATGCACGCCATAAGCGAGCGAAGGACCATCTCCCACGGTTTCGATTTGGTCCTGTTTGCGTCTGCGCCAGAACAACCAGCCCAATACGATGCTCAGCAAGCCCATTAATGCGAGGCCAATTGAAACATTGCTGCGGATTGCATCGGCACCGGTCGCGGCAATATCCCGCACTGGGCTTGACGCTCCGCCAGCCGTGCTGCTCGAAATGTTCGATTCCGCAGCAGATCCTGTCTCACCATCTGGGGTGACGGCGTACCAATCATCGGGGCCAATCGGGCCTTCGCCGTCATCCGGGATGAGCTCCGTGCCAAAGCCCGGCCCTGAAATACCAGGTTCTGCAACACTAGGCCCTGCAACACTAGGCCCTGCAACGTTAGGTCTTGCAACCGGACCGTTTGAAACTTGGGTGCTAGGTGTAGTGCGGTTAGTAGCGGGAGTTTGCGTCGTGTTGGTCCGGGGGGAGGGTAGGCGTCGCTCAGATTCGCTTTCACGCGGTGCTGGAACTGGTGTCACTGATTGGGTCGGCGCCGGCGTGGGAGCTGCCGGTTGCGTCGATGTTGGTGCTGGTTCAATGGTCGGCTGGCGTTCTGGAATGACACGCGGAGCAATCGGCACACCTGCACGCTCATCCAGTGGCCCCTGCGGAGCGGGTGTTGGCGTGGGCGAAGGGGCAGGAAGTGAAAAGCTATTTGGTGAATTTTGAGCGGAGCTGGCGACTGCACTGGTTGCAATCGCGAGTGCAAGCATACCCGACTCTGCGAGAGGACGAACCAACGGCAAGCGGTTGGTTGGAATAGGAAAGAAGTTGGTTGGCGCGCGCATCATGCGTTTTATCGGTCGTGACAATGTCTGTGCCTGAGCAACATCAATATGAAGGTCTGTGTTGACCAAAAGATATTGCTGAGATCGGGGTATCTATCCTTTCCACATAGATCGCAAAATTCGCACGTCCAGTTACTCGCTTGCAACCCAGCACCTTTCGCGGCAACAGCGCGGCATGGAAAGCACACCTAAAAACGGCGAAAGTGCCGACGCGCAGAGTGAGTCAGCACCAGCATTTCTGGGCAAGGATACGCCATTACCTGCATCGCCTGATGAAGCGCAGCTCGATTATGTACCCAATCCTAGGCTCGGCTCGCTTTATCTCGTGCGATTTGCCGCGCCTGAATTCACATCACTTTGCCCGGTGACCAATCAACCCGATTTTGCGCATTTGGTGATCGACTATGCTCCGGATGAAACGATCGTCGAATCAAAAAGTCTTAAGCTATTCCTAGGCAGTTTCCGCAACCACAACGGCTTCCATGAGGACGTGACTGTGGGAATTGGGCAACGTTTAGCTAAAGAAATGAAGCCGAAATGGTTAAGAATTGGCGGATATTGGTATCCACGAGGCGGTATTCCGATCGATGTTTTCTGGCAATCTAGTACCCCACCGGCAGACCTTTGGGTGCCTGAGCAAGGTGTTGGATCGTATAGGGGACGCGGCTGACCTACGCGGCTATTTTGGGCTGAGCCGCCAATGTCAGTTACGCCTAACTTTATGCTAATAAGTCTGGTTAATATGCCTCACCTAAGGGGCACTACTGCTTTCATTCTCCAGTAAGTTTCTCAGAATAGGCCTTCTCAGCTGAAGGGTCGCACCGTCCCGCAGCGCACAAAACGCAAGTGATGGGAAACCCTCTTCGAACTGACACACCCTTATTGCCATCTGAGAGGCACTAAATGAAAACCTCCGCTTCGACCAAAATCCGCGCCATTGGTGGCGCTTCTGTTCTGGCTCTGTCTATTGGACTGACCGGCACTGCTTTTGCCCAAACGGCCCCAGCACCATTGATCGCTGCGCCTACGCCAACCGCTCCGACTGCTCCGGCCAACGTCGAAGAATGTGCAGTAGTTGGCGGTGTCGTTACCTGTGCGTCCGGAACAGATCCGGATGGATTTCTTGACATCAGCGATGATCCTTTTGGCCTTGATGTGCAGAACGGTTCAGTTTTGCAGGGGCCGATAGTGATCACCGGTACTGTCACCGGCTCTGTCGATGGGTCTATCCAGACGATTAATGATTCTGAAGGCGGATTATTAATCGGTGCAGGTTCCGACGTTGCAATAAACGGCTTCGTCCAAACTGGCGGAGAGTTTTCGATCGGTGCGGAAGTTGGTGAAAATGCCTCACTTACCAACAATGGCACAATCTACACCACCGGAGACAATTTCGCCGACGCGATTTCATTGGGGGCTGGCGCCACCTTCATCAATACCAACCTTGTCCAAACCGATGGAGCCGAATCTTTCGGTGTTTTTGGCGCGGGCGACAATATCAGCATAACCAACGCGGATACTGGCACAATTGTGACTAGTGGTGCTGGAAGCTTTGGTGTTGCAGTCCTTAACGACGCCAACGTTCAAAATGACGGTTTGATCCAGACTTTTGGCGATTTTGCGGTAGGCATTGATACCCAGGAAACTGGTACTGTCATCAATTCAGGCAACATCGTCACAAGCGGCCTTAGTTCCGTTGCTGTGGGTTTGCGCGACGATAGCAGCTTTACCAACAGCGCGACCGGCGTTGTTTCGACATCGGGCGATGCTGCGCTAGGTGTAAGGATAATCCTGCGCGGTATGGTTACCAATGATGGTAGGATTGAAACCAGCGGTGAAGCAGCCGGCGGTGTTCATACATTCGATGATGCGACGGTCATAAACAACGGCACGATCATCACGACCGGCGACTTTTCCGAAGCGGTTACCGTGCGGGACAATAGCGTTGTCACCAATACTGGCCTGATCCAGACCGATGGTGCGGAATCAATCGGCGTGTTTGGTCTGGGCGATAGCGCTACCATCAATAATGACGCCTCAGGTGAGATCATTACCAACGGCATTGCCAGTTTCGGCGTTCTCGTACTCGATGATGCGATCGTTCAGAATGATGGTTTGGTACAGACTGCCGGTGATTTCGGAATTGGCATCGACACGCAAGAACGCGGCACTGTCATTAACAATGGCAGCATCATCACAGCAGGTGAACTCGGCGTTGGTGTTGGGTTGCGCGACGATAGCAACTTTACCAACAGCGCGACCGGCGTTGTTTCGACGTCAGGCGATGCTGCACGCGGCGTTGCAATAATCCTGCGTGGTATGGTTACCAATGATGGTAGGATTGAAACCAGCGGTGAAACAGCCGGCGGTGTTCATACATTCGATGATGCGACGGTCATAAACAACGGCACGATCATCACGACCGGCGACTTTTCCGAAGCGGTTACCGTGCGGGACAATAGCGTTGTCACCAATACTGGCCTGATCCAGACCGATGGTGCGGAATCAATCGGCGTGTTTGGTCTGGGCGATAGCGCTACCATCAATAATGACGCCTCAGGTGAGATCATTACCAACGGCATTGCCAGTTTCGGCGTTCTCGTACTCGATGATGCGATCGTTCAGAATGATGGTTTGGTACAGACTGCCGGCGATTTCGGAATTGGCATCGACACGCAAGAACGCGGCACTGTCATTAACAATGGCAGCATCATCACCGGCGGCGATTTCGCAGTTGGTGTGGGAGCACGCGACGACAGCAGCTTTACCAACAGCGCGACCGGCGTTGTTTCGACCACTGGTTTAGAAGCGCGAGGCGTATCGATGCTAATCGGTGCAACCGTTATCAATGATGGGGTGATTGAAACAACTGGCGATGATGCAAATGCTCTTCGTATTTTGGGCGATGGTAACATCACCAATAATGGCTCAATCACAACCACGGGTGACAACGAATCGGACGCGGTTCACCTGCGCGATAACAGCGTGCTGACCAATAACGGTCTGATCCAATCTGATGGCAGCAACTCGCACGGTGTCTTTGGACGCGGCGACGGAATTTCTGTTACCAATGCTGCGGCAGGTCAGGTTGTGACGACCGGCAATGGCGGCTTTGGCGTCGCATTGGAAAATGACAGCATTATCCAGAACGATGGTTTAATCCAGACTTCAGGAGTTACCGGGATTGGGATCGATGTTCTGGACGGCGGAACGATCGTCAACACTGGTTCAATCGCCACTGAAGGCGACATGGCGAACGGTGTCTCGATGCTCGACAATAGCAGCTTTACCAACACCGGTTCGGTCACAACATTGGGCGATAACCTCGCCGCAATTATTGTTGGTACGAACAGCACGATCGATAATGATGGTATGATTTCGACAGCTGGTGTCGATGCGATCGGCATTGTTGTCGACGATTCGAGCGCGGTGAATTTGACCGCGAATAGCGTACTCTCAACTGACGGCGAAAATGCCGGCGGTGTCGTGGTTCTTGGCGCGGGAACTGTGATAAATGCTGGTTCGATCACCACTTTGGGCGATGGAGCGCAGGCAGTTACCATCACTGGTGATGCGACATTCACCAATTCCGGGTCGATTGACGCGGCTTTGGCCAGATCGCTTGATATTGGCGGAATTGCTGCTGTCACCAACACCTCCACGGGAACGATTGCCTCTGGCATGGTTGATGCGGTCCGGTTTACCCTAGACGGCTCAACGCTCAACAATGCGGGCTCTATCAGCAGTGCTGGCGGCTCGGGCGTTGATTTCGGTGGCGGAACGATCACCAATGAAGCTGGTGGTTCGATCAGCGGTGATTTGGCTGGTATCTTCGGTTCAGGAACCGGTGACCTTTCTGTCGTGAATTCTGGCACTATCACTGGCATTATGGGCGATGCGATCTTGCTGGGTGACGGCGCTGGTCAGTTCCAACAGAATGCCGGCGGTTCGATCATCGGCAACGTCAATCTTCAAGGCGGCGATGACACATTCATCCTCGCCGGGCTGGCATCGTCGATTGCTGGCACCGTCGATGGCGGAGCGGGCAACGATACCGCGATCCTTGGTGGAACGCTGGATGCGGACAACATCATTGGGTTCGAAAACACCACATTGGGCAGTCAAGGTGATTTGCGCGTTTCGGGCGACCGTACGCTCCAAGGTGACGTGACCATTGATGGCAATGTGATCCTTGGTTTGGGTGTTGATACTCTGACGAACACGGGTCAGCTCACTCTCGCAGAAGCTGGCACTGTCACTATCGAAACTCCGCTTGACGTGGCCTTGATCGGTCAGACTGTTCTGGTGCTTCAAGATGGCACCGGCTTTGTCGACAATGGCGGTACGATCAACATCATTGATGATGATCTGCTGGTCGATTACGTCCCAGTCGTCGGTTCGCTTTCGGTGCAAGTGAATGCAGTCAACCAGCTGACCAGCGCTAATGATCCCAACGTGACCAATTTTGGTGCGGCTGTGACAAGCGCTCTGAATGCTGGCGCGCTCACTCAGGCAAGCTTTGATCTAGTCAACGGTTTGCCTGATGCCGCCGCGTTCGAAGCATTGGCTCTTGATGCCATTCCTTCGTTGAGCGAAGGCGCAGGGCAAGAGATATTCAAGACTTCGGAAGCAGCCAGTGAAGCTCTTGATCGTCACCTTGCTGGCGATAGTTCTGGGGTTTGGGGTCAGTTCGTTCTGCGCGGTGCAGAACAAGATGCCGAAGCAGAATCGGCTGGCGGCTATGAAAGTGACCAGATTATCTTCACAGTTGGCGGCGATTTCGTGTTCGGCGAAAGAGGCCGGATCGGTCTGCTCGCCAGCTATGCCGATATTGAAAATGACGATTTCAGCGGCGGCGCTCTGCGCGGTCAAACTGATGTCGAAAGCTATAAGTTGGGCGTCTATGTCGGCACCAATTTTGCTGATGATCGCGGTTTCCTAAACGGCGAAATCGCATATCTTACCGGTGAAGTTGACACATCACGCAGCGGTCTGCTTGGTACGATCAATTCGTCATTTGATTTCGATGGCTTCGCCTACAGCGCGACTGCCGGATACGATCTTTTGCCGGATTCGAATGTGGCACTTACCCCATCGGTTGGTTTCTCAGGAGCGAGCGTGAGCTTTGACGATGCGGTTGAAGCAGGCGGCTTTGGGTTTGGTGTGGCACGTGAAGATGCTGATTTTGCTGAACTGCGTGGCGGTGTTGAACTGTCCGGTGACCTATCGCCGCGAGTTTCGGGCTTTGTCCGCGGCACGGTGGTCTATGATTTCGAAGACGGCGAACTGACATTTGATCTTAATTCGGCTGAGCTTGGCAATTTCTCTGTCGAACTACCTGAGCGTGAGCAAAACAGTTTTGAGCTTGCAACTGGTGTGGCCGTTGATGTGTCGGAAAACTTTGCCATTGATATCGGATATCAAGGTGACTTTGCGAACGGTTACGATGCCCATTCGGCCCGCATCACGGCACATCTCGCTTTCTAACCAGCGCGATATGATCCGGCGTTGAGCGCCAAATAAAGGGGGCTGATCACGCGAGTGATCGACCCCCTTTCCTATGCGCTGTTTAGAATTCAGATTGCGCCGATAAAGCGAGCACCGGGATGCCGCGTCAGCAACTGTTTCAGCCAGGCCGTTTGCCGTCCTTTTTCAACAATTGCGACGATACAGCCGCCAAAGCCGCCGCCTGTTAGGCGCGCACCGTCGGCTCCCAACTCCACCGCATCGTGCACCAGCGCATCAATCGCAGGCAGCGACATTTCAAAATCATTGCGCATGGAGGTGTGGCTAGCGCGTATGGCCTCTCCTAATGCTGCAATATCGCCAGACTTGATCGCCTCAATAGCGGTAAGGACTCTGCGATGTTCGTTCGCGCAATGGAGTGCGCGTTTGCGGTATGGTTCTTTCAGCGAGGATCCAGCAATATCGGCAGGATCGATCAGGCATAGGTCATTGGTTCCAAAATGCGCTTTGGCAGTATCGCATTCGATCTTGCGTTCGGCATAGCGCCCATCGGTTAACCTGCGGGTCAAGCCCGAATGCACGACTATGACGCTGTGCGACTGCGGCAGTTCGACGATGTCATGCGCCAGAGTTTTCGTATTGAGCGCCATGGCCGTGCCGGGTTTTGCCAATGCCACCGCCATTTGATCCATGATTCCACAGGGCACGCCCATAAAGTCATTTTCAACCTTGCGCGCCTCAACCGCGATCTGAGTGTCATTGATCATCGACCCGCTTGCCGCGCGCGCGGCCTTTAATATTGCCACGATCAATGCGGCAGAGGAAGACAGGCCAGACCCTTCCGGAATGGTTGATCGGATGGTAAGATTTGCACCGTCAGTGATCAGCCCTAATGCGCGGGCTTGGCGCAATGCGCCAAGCGCTGGATCGGACCAATGCTCCGTCGCGTCTTCATCCAAAGAGCGCTGGGCAATGTCATCATAATGATCGGCCCGGATGATCACACTATCATCGCTTCGCGGCGTAAGCTCCACCTTTAGTCCGACAGAAAGAGCAGCCGGTAGCACCATGCCACCATTATAGTCGATATGCTCGCCAATCAGATTGACGCGTCCAGGTGCACTGCCAGCAAACACTATATCAAACCTTACGTAGAGCTCTGACGGCGGATTCAGGCATCACATCGACGGTAAAAACCCCAGTGTGCTGTTCAACAGAAGCGAGATATTTCACCCGTCCCGGCGCGCGCAGCAAGGGATAGAACTGTATAGAAAAATGATAGCCGCTTGATCCCCCGCGCGGTGCAGCGTGGAATGCCATCATCGTTGCGGCTGGCTGTTGGAATAGTGCATCATAGCGGCGTGTGACTTCGCCAAGCCAATAGGCGAGGCCCTCCAACTCCTCGCGATTGCAATCCCATGGTCCTTCACGGCGTTTCTGCGGGGCGATCCAGACTTCATAGGGGAAGCGGGCAAACCGGGGCACAAAGGCTGCGACGCCGCCTGCCTCTCCAATTCCGTAATCGGGCAAGGAACTGGCGATCTCGCATTCAAGGTCGAATCCATTCGCAAACGCATCTGCGGCGCGCTGTTGGATCAGCGGTGCGCGATCAAATCCGTAAATCTGGCCGTGCGGATGATGCAAAGTGACGCCAACTTCATCGCCGCGATTTTCGAATGGCAGGACATAATCGCATCCAGCGGCGAACAGGGCTTCATAGCGGTCGATCAGAGCTCCGATCAGAACTTGGCGGCGGTCTGACCCAATGCTGTAAAGATCGCCTGTTCGCCCAGGATCATAGACGACGACATCGCAGGCCCCGCGCGCGGGTTCGGTATCGATACCGGGCAGCGTGACGGCATTGGCGGCAGACGGATGGAATGCGGCAAATTTGTTTTCAAATATTGCCAGTTCAAAATCACTGAACGGTATCTCTGTTTCGGGGCCACTCGGCGTCGATGGTGCAAGCGGATCGTCCGCTGCCGATGGCTTAAATGTTCGGTTCTGCCGATGCGCGGCATAGACGTTCCATTCATCGCGAAGCGGATGGTATCGCAGCTCACCGCCCCGTACTAGGTCGTTCGCGAGGTCGTCCGCAGTTTCGGGCAGCGGGTTCAGAACATGCTCTTCGCGGCCATAGAGGCGCAGCATACGTCCATCCGCTTTGCGAAAATCGCGCCGGTGGATGGGCGCATCGCCGATCGACCGAGGTAGGGTGGTGGAATTGGTCAAGCGATCATCCGCAGGATTGGAGGTGATAGAACAGACACGTATCGGGATGCGTCAGCGGCGGTTGGATGCCATGTCCCATCAAGGCCGCACCAGAGAATATCGCCCCTTTACCCAACAAATTGGCAGCGTCCATAATAGATGGCGTGCTGATGGATGGATTATGCTGCGGCCAGATCATCCGCACACGGTAGAGCATGTTGGGATCCAGACCCACGAAATGGATGCGTCGGGGCAGTGTGGCAAGCTCCGTTTCCAGCTTCGCATAGGAAAACAAAGCTTCGCACTGATCATCGGAAACGCTGCCCACCAGATTTGTGCCTGGCGCAGATTCAAGCCGCCAGAACCGGCCACTGTGAATAAGCTCGCGGTGCTCCTTATGCAGCGCGATGCCAGCCTTAAGAATTGCAAGGTCGGCCTTGCTTTCTTGCCGTAGATCAAGCTCCATTCCCATATGGCCGAAAACCGCCGACGCGACGCGGAACGCCATCGAGAATTTGCGCCCCGTAATGTGGCATTTCTTCGGCCCCACATGGCTGCCCAAAACGCGCAACGGGAAGAACTGTGTCGCGCCGCGTTGGATCGTTTGGCGTTGTCGTGCATCGTTGTTGTCAGAAGTCCAGATCCGGTCTGTATAGCGCAATATGCCAAAGTCCGCGCGGCCACCGCCTGAAGAACAGCTTTCAATTTCAAGCTCAGGATGGGCGGTGCGCAATTGTTCTAACAAGCGATAAACCGCCTGCGTCTGAAGATGCATCGCGCCTCGGCCATTACTCGATGGATGGTTTGTGTCGCGGTTCATATCCCATTTGATATAGGCGATTTTATACTCGCTTACGATGTCGCCAATTTTCTCAAACAGGTAATCAAACACAGCGGTTTTTGTCAGATCGAGCGTCAATTGCCCGCGAAATGGCACTGCATCGACGCCCCTTGCGCCGAGTACCCAATCGGGGTGGGCGCGATAGAGATCGCTATCGGGATTGATCATTTCAGGCTCGAACCAAAGCCCGAAATCCATACCTAATTCGTGTACCTTGTCGACAAGCCGATGCAATCCGTCCGGGTACACATCCTTTGACACCCACCAATCACCAAGCCCGGCAGAATCGTGTCTGCGCCCACCAAACCAGCCATCGTCCAGAACATAACGTTCGGCGCCCACATTGGCCGCCGCTTCAGCGAGTTCGATCAGAGTGTCTTGATCATGGAGGAAATAGACCGCTTCCCATGTGTTGTAATGGACACGGCGAGTGGTGGTCAGGCTGCGCGGCTCCATTACCGATTCACGCAGGTGATCGTGAAACGCATGCGCTGCGCCGTTAAAACCCGATTCTGACCAGGCGATCAGGAAATTGGGCGTTTGATAGACCTCGCCTTGGCCAAGGCGGATTTCACCGGGAAAGCTCATTTCACCCATCTGGATAAAACCGCGCCCATCGCTGTGCCGGTCGATACGCAAGCGATGATTACCGCTCCACGCAAGATGGAATGCCGCAGTCAGGCCGCTGGTTTCATTGGCTTCGGGGCTGGCCAGAAGACCGCCCGGAAACACATCATGACTGGTGCGTCCCGCTTTGTTTTCGCGCACAATACTTCCCTGAAATGCGGGCACTTCTTCGATATGAAATTCACCTGACCACCGACCCGTGAAGCTCAAAAACCGACTGAGCCGCGGGTCGAAGGGCAGACACATTGCCGCGCACCAATCGACCTCAAATTCTTCCGCTGTCAGGTTCTCAATTGCAGTGTTGCTTGCCAGCAATCCGGTCGCCGGGTCGAGCATAAAGCGATGCACCGCCTGAATGCCGATATTGCTGTCTTCGCAATGGATTTCGATTGTCGAGAGCGCTGTTTCCTTCACCGCGCTGATCCTTAGGTCCAGCGCCCAATCATGTCCTCCACGGTGCCCAATCAAACCGGATGGACCCGAAATCCCTGTGCCAATTTCATTAAGCAAAGAACCGCGAAGCGGCACCGATGCGCAACCAGGGGCGTGTTGACGAGTGGCGAGCAGGGCCAATTCCGATGCCGTGACGCCCGGCAGATCCGGGCCGGCATAGAGGATGATCGGACGCATGCCCTTGGTCGCTTCAATCGCGAGAAAGGTCCCGCCCGCGCGGAGCTCACAATACTGCGTCTCGCCAGAGCCTTGTTCAACCGGGTCCTTTACCGGGACCGGACGATGCGTATGGATTTCCGGAGCACCATCTGCATCATTGGCGGCCTGAGCCTCCTTAGCCTGTGCGTTTGACGCGACAAAGTTGGCATTATCTGACATCCAAACCGTCCATCCCTTTAACCGATTCTGTGCTGTCGGTACGATTATTGCTGACACTATCCGACAAAGAGCAGACAATCACGCGATTCCGAGGCCAATGTGAAGTGGGATTTTGGCAGGTCATGAAGTTTTTGGTATCCGTTGAGGGATTGGTTGGTAAGATAAGCGTATGTGGGAAGAGAAAGTCTATAAGCAGAATATGCATCTTTCGCCCATTGGCGGGATAAAGATTGCGTGTTTCCTTAAGCATGGCGTGGGGGTTCTGACCGCCAGGCGAACGCTCCCTCACTACACTTTGGTCTATGTCACACGCGGAGAAGGATCGTATCGCGATGAGCGCGGGATTGATTTGCCAGTTAGGGCGGGTGACGCGATTTTGATCTTTCCTGAGTTGGAGCATTGGTATGGCCCGGCGAGTGGCGATAGCTGGGATGAATTTTACCTGGTATTTGAGGGGCCAGTTTTCGACCTTTGGCAATCCGCTGGTTGTCTGAACCGCGACGATCCCGTCATACCGTTGAGGCCGATGGATTTTTGGAGGGATCGAATTCAACGATTGATCGGCGGCGGTACTGCAAAGTCGGAAAGCGAATTGATCAGCGAGACGGTCGCTTTGCAGGGATTGCTGGCCGATATCGTGAAGGCTGGCGAGGATGACATGGCAGACGACATTGCATGGCTTTCTCGCGCAAAAGAGGCGGTTGCTGCGACGATGGATGTAAGATTGGCGGCGGAGGCATTGGGTCAATCTTATGAAGCGTTTCGTAAGAAATTTCGCAAACTGTCAGGACGATCACCGGGTCGGTATCGAACAAGCTTGTTGATGGAACAAGGATGCGAAATGCTGACCGACCCCAAAGTGCTGCTGCGGGATATCTCCGACCGCTTGGGATATTGCGACGAATACCATTTCAGCCGCCAATTCAGCAAAACTGTGGGTTGGTCTCCGTCTGAATACCGTTCGCGTATCGCCCGCGATCCGAAACGGTTTTGATTATTTGGGAATTTAGTCGTTGCTATAGCAACTATCTGTCAGAGACGGCGTTGCAAATTTATGACACCGGCAACCTTCTGCACTAAGAACTCTGCTAAATCTCCCAAAATATTCATGCCAGTCCAATCTGTCTATGGCGTTTAACTCTCGAGACGGCACCATTTGCCTCGCGACCTTTTGGGGTCTCGTTCAAATGTCCCGTTCGCATTAGCGGCATCAAATAAGGGGCATTGATAAGGGAGAGAGCAATGTTTTTTACCAAGAAGACCGTTTTGGCGCAATCTGCTGCGATTGCAGCGATAGCTGTGTCGAGCCCCGCAATCGCACAGGATCAATCTGATGAAGCTACTACTACCGCAGAGGCCCCCGAAAGCGAAGGCAATGCCATCGTCGTTACTGGCTTTCGCAGCAGTCTCGAAAACTCAATCAACTTAAAGCGGAACAGTTCCGCAGTGGTCGACGCGGTTTCTGCCGAGGATGTGGGCAAATTCCCCGATCAAAACGTCGCGGAAGCTCTCCAGCGCATCACTGGTGTTGCGATTGATCGTTCAGGCGGTGAAGGCCAATCCATTACAGTTCGCGGCCTTGGCCCTGAATTCAACGCGGTTCTATTGAACGGTCGTACCATTGCAACCGACAATCCGGGTCGTGAATTCTCATTCGACGTTTTGTCGGCAGATATCATTCAGACTGCAGAAGTGTTCAAATCAGCGCAGCCTAGCATTCAGTCGGGCGGCATTGGTGCTGTTGTAAACATCTCGACGGCCAAACCGCTGGACCGCCCCGGTCTTAATATCTCAGTGTCGACCGCCGCGATTTACGAGAATTTAAGCGAGGATTTTGGTGCCGATGTCTCGGGTGTTTTTTCCTGGTCAAACGATACATTTGGGGTGCTTTTGGGCGGTTCATTCCAACGTCGCAATTCGCAGTTTGATCGCAATCTTACCAATGGTTTTGCGCTTCGCGACAACCCGGCTAATGACCCGGCTGATCCCGATGTCGTTATTCTTGCACCTGAATCGTCGACTGGCCTGACGGATGCGGCATTTGGCTTCCTTCCTGACGGGGCCCGTGTCCAGCAGCAGGTGATTTTTAGCCGTGACGAACAAGATCGTGAACGCATCACACTGAACGGTGCGCTGCAATTCGCACCGTCGGACCGCTTCGAAGCAACATTTGATGGTCTCTATTCGCGGCTAGATATCGAGTCATTCGACCAGCAATTCTCGGGTTTCTTCAGCCCGCCATTTATCGACCCGCAGGTTGATGCAAATGGGACGGTCACCTCCTTTAGCCGGCCCAGCCTCGATTTTCAGGCACGCAATCCCGATATCGCCGGAGCGGTAGGTCTGTCCCAGAACGACAACGTATTGACCTCGAACAACCGCGAAGCGGAAACTTATGCATTTGGCGGTAACTTTGAATTTGAAGCCACAGATAGTCTGACATTCGTTGCTGATGTTTCATGGTCCCGCGCGACCCGAGATGGCACTAATCCGTTTGTGGTTCTGGGCGCATTAGCGCCAACGTCGCCGCTTATCGAATCGACCAGCACAAGTGGTATTTCGACGATTACGAACATCAACGCTGCCGACTTTGTGGACGACGAAATTCAGCGACTGCACTTCGTCAACGTCAATCGCACCACGGTCGAAGATGAAGTATTCGAGCTGCGTTTTGACGGAGAATGGGAAGTAGATGCCGGACCGCTGGCTAATATCTCATTCGGTGGCATCTACACCGATCGTGAGAAAACGCAGAACCTGTTCGATAACTTTGCCAGTCCTGGATTTGGCACGCTTTCGGCCGGTGAAATCTTCTGTGCCTATTGTGGCTACACAGTGCCGTTCGACACTTCGATCCTCAGCGAATTCTCGTTTAACGACTTCCTGAGCGGTGTTGAGGGTGCCAGTACGGTTCCGGCGAGCATCTTAACGGCAAGTTTTGCGGATGCCTTTGCGCAGTTGAACAATATCGCGAATCTTCAGAACCCGGATCGTACAGGCGGCAACACCGATGAGCTGATCGATTATCTGAACAGCGGCGGGCTTGATCCGGTGCTGGGTATCTACACGCCGACCTTCAATCCGGGCGGAAGCTTCCAAGTCGAAGAACAGATCTATTCCGGTTATTTCAACACTGAATGGGGCGGCGATTTTGGCGATGATCTGCCTTGGTCAGCCAATATTGGCTTTCGCATTGCCTTCACCGATGTTCTGTCCAGCGGCATTGATCAACCGGTCATCGAATTCCGTGAGACAGTGGGCGATACGCAGCTCGCACCGGTCTTTGGTACCGCCACGAATATCTCTGTTCCGAATGATTACGTGAACTTCTTGCCAGCGGTGAACCTAAAAGTTGAACCTACGCCGGAAACGGTGCTGCGGATGAGTTATGCGCGTACGGTGACCCGTCCGACGCTGACCGCTCTTGGTGTTGCCAATACCTTTGGCGGACGATCGGATGCACCATTAAGTGGCGGCGGTAACCCATTGCTCGAAGCGTTCGAAGCCGACAATTTTGACGTCTCGTTCGAATGGTATTTTGATGCGCTAAGCTATTTTAGCGTTGCAGGTTTCCACAAAGAGCTGGGCGGTTTCCTTGAGGAATCAACTCTTCCAGTTCCGGGAGTGGTAATCGTTCCCGCTGGCAATGTTATTGGTGGGACAACCGTAACTGTTGATACGCCGTTGAACGTGGAATTCCTCGATACGCGTCAGCGCAATGGCCTTTCAGGAAGCATCACAGGTGCAGAGGTCGCCTTTCAGAAGACGTTTGACAATGGCCTCGGCGCGATCGTCAACTACACCTATGTGAATGCGAGCCAGGACGATGCCCCAATCGGCGATCTAGGCTTTAACGGGTTCACGCCGCACACAGTCAACCTTACCGGGTTCTACGAAGGTGACAGACTGTCGGCCCGCGTGTCGTATAATTATCGTGACGGTTTCCTTGTGCAGGAAAATGCTGATCAGAGCGAACCACGCCAGCGTGAGAGCTTTGGTCAGGTCGACTTTTCGGCAAGCTATGAGCTGACCGATCAGTTCCAAGTGTTTGTCGAAGGTCTTAATGTCTTTAACGAAGATACGCGGGACTTCTCGCGCTTCCGCAACAGAGTTTTGACCTACGAACGGACTGGCGCACGTTACACCGCCGGGGTTCGCGCCAAATTCTAACCAGGTGTGGGCCGGTTTGTCGTGTGAACTGCATTCGGGCCAATCACCATTGGGAAGGCGGGCATCTCTGAGGGGGGATGTCCGCCATTTCCTTATATGGGCACTTGCCGCGAGGCGCGGAACTTGAAACAGTGCGTTACTGAAAACGGCACCATCAAAACCAAAGCAGCACAGATGCGCAGCCGCCAGAAAATCACCGGGTTAGGGACTAAAATATGAGCACAATTCAGGTCGCGGTCTTTCTGACCATCACCGCTTTGATTGCCTTTGCAACCTATATGCATTGCCGCGGGAAACGCGGAAGTGGCTCGGGGGATGAGAAAGACTACTTCCTCGCCAATGGCGGACTTGCCTGGTATTTTGTTGCAGGTTCGATCACGCTCACAAATCTATCGACCGATCAGTTGGTGAGCATGAACGGCAATCAAATGTTGCTTGTCGCATGGTGGGAGTTTGCTGCCGTGTTCGGCCTGTTCATCCTCGCTTTTGTTTTCCTGCCGGTTTATTACAAGAATAACTGCACGACGACGACTGAACTGCTTCAGAAAAAGTATGGCGATAAGCACATTCGTGCGTTGATCAGCCTGCTGTTTCTTGCCGGCAACCTATTCATTTTCCTGCCAGCGATCCTGTATGGCGGATCAAAGTTCTTTCTTTCAATGTTGGGCTATGATGGCGCAGGAGCAGAATTCATCCTGTTCGATGTATCGCCTCAGACGTTTGAAGCGATGGGCTTGAATGTAAAAATTGCGAACCTCTTGGTGTTTTCTATCGCCCTCGCGGTGATTGGCGCAGCCTATGCAATTTTTGGTGGTTTGCGTGCGGTTGCGGTGTCAGACACTTATTCCGGCGTCCTAATCCTTAGCCTCGCTTTAGTGGTGGTGTTCCTTGCCCTGAAAGCGATCGATTTCGATCTGAGCGGTATTCCCGCAGAGCGTTTGACGCTAATTGGTGATAATAATTCTGATATTCCGTGGCATACATTGCTGACCGGTATGATCTTCATTCAGACATTCTACTGGTCGACCAATCAAACGATTACACAGCGTGCCATGGCATCACCCACTGTGAAAGAAGCGCAAAAAGGCGTGATGGCTGCGGCGGGCATTCGGTTGCTGATTGTTCCGTTGATCGTCGTGGTGCCGGGGATCGTTTCTTACAAGATGTTCGGCGATGTTCCCCAAGATGGCGCTTACGGCCAAATCGTCGCCGAAGTCCTGCCATTGTGGCTTTCCGGCGCATTTGCTGCGGCCTTGTTCGCAGCAGTGCTGACGACGTTCAACTCTATCCTCAACGCTTCGGCCGCACTCTATGTGTGTGACATGCATGAAGCCTATGTGGGCAAGACCAAAAGCGTAGGCCGACTAGGCGCGATCGTGTCGATTGTTATGAGCCTTCTTGCATTGGCGCTGGTTCCGTTCTTTGCCAGCCAGGAAAGCCTGATTAACACTGTACAGCAGCTTTACGGTTTACTCTCTATGCCGATCCTGTCTGCGTTTGTGGTGGGACTGGCGTTTCGCAACGTAAAGGCGGCCGCTTCGATGGTTGGCGTTGTCACTGGCGTCGCATTCTATGCGTTTTGGAGCATGTATTGGGAGCCTGCGCATTACATTCACGGAATGGCTGTAACGCTGATCCTGTCGGTTGTGACGTCGTTGATCGTCAATCGTCTGATTTTTGGCAAGAGTGCAGAATTCGTGATTGGGAAGGGTGATGCGCCAGAACCTGCCCCGAACCCCGCCAGTTAAACGCGGCGCTTCATGATGTCTTTGTTGCGGGATTCCACCTGACGAAACGCCCTGAACATGGGGTAATTTTCGTCCGTCCGGCCTTCGTGGCCGAGCATCCAGAGCTGTTCGTAGAACCAGTAAATCCCCGCAAAGCCATTGATCGCCTTGATCGCCTGAAAGCGCTTTAGGAAACCGAGCCAGCCGGGAATGAGGTCGAGATTGTCTTCATAGCGCGGCAGATTGTCGCGTCCTTCGATCAACTGTTTCGGAGCATCGGTGACAACGCACATCGGCCTGCCTAGGCCAATCACATCGGTTGCGCCTTGATCCAGTGCCTGCTCCATCGCGGCGCGGCTGCGGAAACCACCTGTTACCATCAGCGGCACGTTCACCTCAGCCTGCATCGCCTGCGCGAAATCGACGAAATAGGCTTCGCGTGCGGCGGTGGAAGGGGCAACGTTCTGCGTCTCTTCTGCTTCCATGCCTTCAACGCCCATCAATTTGGGCTGTTCATAGGTGCCGCCCGAAATCTCGATCAGATCGGCGCTGTCCTGCTCCAGCCATTTGACCACTTTTAGGCTATCTTTAAAATCAAAGCCGCCTTTCTGAAAGTCCGCGCTGTTCAGTTTTACCGAGATAGGGAATTTTGGGCCAACCGCCGCGCGGACTGCAGCCATAATTTCCCGCAAGAACCGCGCGCGATTTTCCAAACTGCCACCATATTCATCTTTGCGCAGGTTCACGCGCGGCGAGAGAAACTGCGAGATCAGATAGCCATGCGCCCCGTGGATCTGCACCCCGGTGAAGCCTGCTTCCTGAAGCGCTTTGGCCGCAATCGCCCAGCGCTGAACCAAATCAGTGATTTCGTCTTTGGTGAGCGGGGAGGGCTTGGCGAATTGACCGCCCGGAAGCGCCAATGTGACGTCGGATGAGGATTTGGGGGTCGGGTTAACCAGTTTCTGTGTCTGCCGGCCGCCATGGCTGATCTGCGCCCACAGATGGTTACCGCCACGCGTGCCTGCCTTTGCCCAGCTGGCCAGTCGCGCGGCCATGTCTGCATCGGGTTTGCGGTCAATTACAACATTGCCGGGGCGCTCAAGATGGTCCTTGTCGATGATAACATTGCCCGTCAGCAGCATTCCCGCACCGCCATCGGACCAAATGCCATATAGCCGCTCCAGCTCAGACGTGGGCCTGCCATCGGGCGTCGCAAGTCCCTCTGTCATCGCCGCCTTGGCGATGCGGTTAGGCATGACTGCGCCGCATGGCAGCGTGAGTGGCGTGTTGAGCAAAGTGGCCTCCTGAACAGTTGTGTTTTGAAACTGGACTAGCCAAGTCGTGCGAACGACTCAAGTGAGCACAAAAACTGTAGGTTTGGTATGGTGGCGGAGCATGGTCGGCAAGCCGGACTGGCCGCTCGCAGCGCCTGAGGCGCGAGGAAATCGCGTCGCGGCTGCGATGCGCAATAAAACCAATTCATTCAGTTGGTGAACTACCCGTCGCTTGCGCTTGGGATTTTCGACGGAAAACCATCCTCCGGATGATCTTCTCTTGTCGAAAATGGTGCCGGCTGCACGATTCGAACGCGCGGCCTGATGATTACAAATCAACTGCTCTACCAACTGAGCTAAGCCGGCCCATTATCTTCCGCTTTTTGAGCGGAAAAGCCCGCTAGCCGCAAAGCACATCAATTGTCCAGACCTGTATAACCTCATTTCGCCGAACTTTTTTGGTGTTTGGTCGATCATCCCCGCAAAGTCCTTGCTTATGAGCGACCCAAGATACATCTTAGGATTAAGACAAGGGGCATCAATGAACGACAATATTCACAGCCAAATTGCGTTTGAAGAGAACAGCAAGTCAATTGGCATTGCCTATCTGCTCTGGTTGATTCTCGGGGGACTCGGGGTCCATCGCTTCTATGCCGGACGCACGAAATCGGGAATTGCGCAGTTGCTATTGGCGTTGTCCGTTGTCGGCTGGTTAGTGCTGATCCCTTGGCTGATCGCGGATCTCTTTTTGATCCCCGGAATGGTCAACCAACACAATATGAAGATTATCGACATGATAAATGGTCCCGCGCCTGAAAGGGTGGCTAAGGAACCTATGCATAAGGTTCAATCCGAACTTGATCCTAAACGAGAGGCAATGCTCGAAGACCTGCGCAGCACCGGATATCGCCGCGAACGCCGCAACGATCCTAACATTTATCCATAACACTCCGCCGTCAAAGCGCGCCGAAGGTCCATCCTTCGGTCCAAGCAATTTCCGCTGTTAGGAAACGTGGTTCCCAGCGTTTGGGTTCTTTAGAGGTTTTGCGTAGCCACGCCGCCGTTAGCAGTGCGTCTGAGGAATGGTCATCAATCTCCCCATATTCGCGCAGCTCCGGACTGCCGAGTGCCTCAATTGCGACATTGAGGTCCGCATAGGTGAGCAGCTTCGTGCGAGAGCCGCTCAAGGCGGCGGCTTCTTTTGATGCCAGCCCCGTATAAATCTCCACGAGCAGCGATCCGCCTTTTGAGGATCGCTTTTTGGGCACCGGGTCCATCGGCCATACGGGCAGGTGCCCGCGCAATTGATGCAGCATCCGCATGCCCGTGAGCGAAGATTTACCCACCTGCGCCGCCCCGACTAGATTGAAGTTGCTCACCGGACGGCATTTTTGGCGGCGCTGCGCAATCTCAGCTTCACGAAAGCGCCCTTCTTTGGTGAGCGCGCCGGGAAGGTGGAAGTGTTCGCCCTCTGTAGCTTTTGTATGGCGGAAATAGCGCGAAGCCTGCTCATGCGCGACAAAGCTTTGCGCGCCCAAATGCGGATCATCTGCACAAATTTCGTCGATCATCGCCCATAGCTTTTTGGCGTGGGTTGGGCTGGCATCCCATCCGGGAAAGAAAGCGCCACAATCGTTGAAAGGCAAACTGATGCCAAGATCGATGCCGACCAAGGTATTGGCAGGCAGATCGTCGCGCAGCAGACCCATCACTTGGGTTCGGGACCAACCGCGCGATGGCGCTTTAACCAGAACTGGCGGACCGCCCGCTGCCTCCGCAATTGCAAGCGCAATGCCCGTATGCCGCTCACCGCGTGCCCCGGACCAATCGATCGCCAGGAAGTGCTCGAATGTTCTCAAGGCGTTTTCTTCTGCACTGACGTTTCGCTGCTTGAGCGCGAACGCTCCGCTCGAAGCGTGTCCCAATAGGCGATCCGTTCACGCACTTGTCGTTCAAACCCGCGTTCAACCGGTTTGTAGAACGTCATCGGCTCTAATTCTTCTGGCCAATAATTGTCGCCGGAAAACCCATCGTCCGAATTGTGGTCATAGGCATAGCCTTCGCCGTATCCGATATCCTTCATCAGCTTGGTAGGGGCGTTGAGGATATTGGCGGGGGGCATGAGACTGCCGGTCTCACGCGCGGCTCTAAAGGCTGATTTTTGCGCGGTATAGGCGGCGTTCGATTTGGGCGCGGTGGCGAGATACAGGCAGGCCTGAACAATCGCCAATTCGCCCTCGGGACTGCCCAGAAATTCATAGGCGTCTTTCGCAGCGAGGCATTGGGTGAGCGCCTGCGGATCGGCCAGACCAATGTCTTCAGAGGCAAAGCGCACAAGGCGGCGCAACACATAAAGCGGCTCTTCACCCGCTGTCAGCATTCGCGCCATGTAATAAAGCGCCGCCTGCGGATCGCTGCCCCTAAGCGATTTGTGCAGGGCACTTATAAGATTGTAATGGCCATCGCGATCCTTGTCATACACCGCCACGCGGCGTTGCAGGAACGCGCCAAGCGCTGCGGGATCGAGCGGCGCGGAGAGTTTGGCGTTATAGAGAGTTTCTGCCTGGCCCAGCAGAAAACGGCCATCTCCATCAGCCGAAGCAATCAAAGCTGCGCGCGCGTCTTGGGTCAGGGGCAGGGCACCTTCGAGCGCTTCGGCGCGGGCCAGCAATGCCTCCAAGGCCTCACTCCCCAACCGTTCTAGGATTAGAACCTGCGCGCGGCTGAGTAAGGCAGCATTCAAAGCGAAGCTCGGGTTTTCGGTTGTGGCGCCGACTAGCGTAACCGTGCCGCGTTCGACAAAGGGGAGAAACCCGTCCTGCTGCGCGCGGTTGAACCGATGAATCTCGTCCACGAATAGCAGCGTCTTTTGACCCGCTCCGGCCATTTTGTCGGCTTCGGAAAAGGCTTTCTTCAAATCGGCCACGCCAGAAAACACCGCACTGATCGACACAAACCGCATGCCAACCGCATCAGCCAGCAGCCGTGCAATGCTCGTCTTTCCGGTGCCGGGTGGGCCCCATAGGATGATGCTCGCCAGCTTACCTGCTGCGACCATCCGCCCAATCGCGCCTTCCGGACCGGTCAGGTGCTCCTGCCCGATAACTTCATCGAGCGCGCGTGGACGCAGTCGATCTGCCAGCGGCGCGTCGTCTCTCACCGTATCATGCGGAGGAGAGGGCGGTGTATCGGTTCCGAACAAGTCTGCCATTTGTCGGGAGAGATACGCAACTCATCGGAAATTACCATTCGCCTCTTGCAGGATTATCATTAAGATATATCTTGGAGCTATCGAAGATACGATTTTGGTATCTCGAAGGGACTGATCGATTTCACGATCACAGGAGACACGCCATGACCTGGCAGAAATATCGTAAATATTCGCGCCGCGGCGGTTGGGACAAAATGGGCCCAATCATCGCGATGATGGCCGCATCGGGCGGCAATTGGGACACTGCTTGGGGTGATTGGGATGGCGATGATGGCGGCGGAATGCGCGGGCCAGGTGGCCGCCGCAAACGCCGGGGCCGGATGTTCGGTAGCGGCGAGTTGCGCCTGGCTCTGCTGAGCCTGATTACTGAGGAAGAACGCCATGGATACGAGCTGATCAAGGCGATCGAAGATATGACCGGTGGCAGCTACGCGCCCAGTCCCGGCGCTGTCTATCCGACGTTACAAATGCTTGCCGATGAAGGCAAAATCGCTGAGGCCAAGTCGAAAGACGCCAAGAAACCATTTAAGGCGACCGCCGAAGGCAATGTCGAACTAGAAGAGCGCAAGGATGAAGTCGAGGCGCTGATGAGGCGGCTGGGCAAACTGGGTGAGCGGGCGGATAAGGTAAAATCCCCTGACTTGTTTCGCGCGATGGGAAATTTGGCGAACGTGCTCAAAAACCGCGCGACGACAGGTAAGCTCGACAAAGATGTGATGGATGAGGTTGTCGACATAATCGACGAAGTGGCCAAGCGGATTGAACGGATCTGAGCCAGCTTACATTTGGCGAAATTGGAGTGCACGGTGCGGCGGATCGTTAACCGGTTTGCCGCGCCGCCGTTAAACGTCTAAATTCCTTCCAAGGGCGGGTTGCGCCGTATCCAGGGAGGGATAGTCATGAATGCAACTACAGAAGAGCGGGTAAGTACACCGTGGCATCTTTGGGTCATTGGCGTTGTTAGCTTGCTTTGGAATTCGGGCGGGGTGATCAGCTACACGATGACCGAATTGGGGAAGCTCGAAGGGATGGGCTTCACTTCGGCTGAACTCACATTCTTTTCCAGCTTTCCTGCTTGGGCCGTCGCGACATGGGCGTTGGGTGTCTGGGGTTGTTTCTTTGGTTCAATCGCACTTTTGCTGCGCAGCAAATTCGCGGTGCTGTTGTTCAGCTTTTCGATCATTGGTCTAATTGGAACCACGGTCTATCAGCAGTTAATCGCCGACTTACCTGAATCGATGCAGACCATCGGCCAAAATTTATTCGCAGCAGTCATCTGGGTGATCACAATCGCGCTGTTTATTTATGCCAGCCGAATGAAACGCGCCGGGGTTCTGAGATAAAGTGTACTGACCTAAAGGGTTAGCTAGCTGCTTCGGCGGTTTCGCGTTCCTGCAATGCGCGGCGGTCTTCGATCAGGCGGACATAGGTGTCCGCGACAACTTTGTTGATGGCTTCCCAGCTATATTCAAAGCTGCGGCCCTCGCCCGCGCGGCCATGGGCCATGCGCAGCGCAGGATCGGTGCAATAGGGCGCTATTGCTTCGGCAAGACCAGTGCTGTCCGGCGCCTTGCCTTTCCTTAACGGCACCAACTGCCCGGTGACGCCGTGATTGACGAGGCTGGATGCTCCTGTCGCGCTGGCAGCTACCACTGGCAATCCGCATGCCATCGCTTCCAATGTGACATTGCCGAAAGTTTCTGTAACTGATGGGTTGTAGAAAACATCGCCGCTGGCCAGGGCTTGACCAAGATCTGGCCCGGTCTTGAAACCGGCAAAGATACCGCCTGGCAACGCCTCCTTAAACCAATCGCTCGCTGGTCCGTCGCCGATCACTAGCACTTTATGTGGAACCTGACGTTTGCGTAGCTGGAAAATGGTCTCGGCAAACACGTCGAGCCCTTTTTCCATCACCAAACGGCCCAGAAAGACGATGGCCACGTCATCATCGGCGAGCCCAAGGCTGCGACGCCAGCTGAGATCGCGTCTCTCGCTGTTAAAAACAGTCCGATCCACCCCGCGCGACCACAGGCTGATATCGTCATGCATCTTCTTGGCCAGCAATTCGTCGATCATGCTCTGCGAAGGAGCGACGAGCGCATCGCAGCGATTGTAGAACCGGCGCAGGGTCCGCACTATCAACGGTTCAAGAAAACCGAGTTTGTAATAATGCGCGTAAGACTCAAACTTAGTGTGGACCGATGCCAGCACCGGAATATCGTAATTTTGTGCCCAACGCTGCGCCGCGTGGCCCGATGGATCTGGTGACGAAAGATGTATGATGTTGGGTTGAAATTTCTCCAGATCGGCGCGCACTGTTCGGTTAAGCCCCGCTGGCATCCGATAATCACCCCGCCCCTTCATGGGAAATGGGAAATTGGGCAGTCCGACCAGATCGCCAGTCGGCTCAAAATCAGGCTCTCTGACAATGGGTGCATAAACGCGGACCGCAGCACCCAGATCGAGCAGCGAGCCAACCAGGCGGTTAAGCGCCTGATTCGCTCCATCGCGAGTGTAGTTATAATTGCCACTAAACAAGGCAATACGGAGGTCAGACCTATTCATTGAGGGCGCTCATAAGCGAGCCGCGCGCGATTTGCGAGAGCCAGCTTGGAGTCTTTGCCATTTTATTGCGCAATCCAGCCGGGTTGTTGCGCGACTTGTCCTGCACTGCACAATGAAAGATTGACTCCCAGCGGGCGGCCACTAATGCCGCCGACGGGCCACGCGGTCCCAACGCCGCGCGAGCTCTCTGTAAGGAGAGAATACATGACCGATACTACCACTGGGCTCTTGCCAGAGCCGACGCTCAAACCTGAGCGCCCTCAATTTTCATCCGGGCCAACTGTTAAGTTTCCCGGATGGTCTATAGACAAATTACAAACTGAATCGCTTGGACGTTCACACCGTTCTGTGCTTGCAAAAGGTCGCCTGAAATACGCGATCGATTTGACGCGCGAACTGCTTGGCGTGCCAGACGATTACCTGATTGGCATTATGCCAGCATCGGACACAGGCGCTCTCGAAGCGGCCATGTGGACCATGCTCGATCCCAAGCGTCCGGCAACGGTTGCGGCGTGGGAAAGTTTTGGCAATGTCTGGATTCAGGACGCGGTTAAGCAGCTGAAACTGCCCAATCTGCAAACGCTGACCGCCGATTATGGAGAGATCCCCGACCTGGCCTCCATTCCGCAAGAAAACGACGTTGTCTTCACCTGGAACGGCACAACCAGCGGCGCGAAGATACCCAACACAGACTGGCTGGAGCCGGGCCGTGAGGGTATCACAATCAACGACGCAACCAGCGCCATCTTCGCGATGGAAATGGACTGGGCAAAGCTCGATGCGACAACGTTTAGCTGGCAGAAAGTGATGGGTTCAGAAGCTCAGCACGGCATGTTGATCCTTTCACCCAAAGCGGTGGAACGTATCGAAAGTTATGATCCATCTTGGCCGCTGCCCAAACTCTTCCGTCTGAAAAAAGGCGACAAGATCAATTCAGGCATCTTTCAAGGTGCGACAATCAACACGCCATCGTTGCTGGCCACTGAAGATTATATTGCTGCGGTGGAATGGGCGAAGTCCATTGGCGGGCGTCAGGCAATGTTTGATCGTGCCAATGCGAATTCGGGAATCGTCAAGGATTGGATCGAAGCGACACCGTGGCTGCGCAATATGGCACGCGATCCTGCTCAGCAGACCAATACCGGGGTTTGCATGATGTTCACAGGTGATTGGTACGAAGGCCTGTCAGCCGAAGATCAAGCTGCCGTGCCGAAGAAAATCGTCAAAATGCTCGAAGAGCTCGACGTCGGTTATGACTTCAATGGCTATCGCGACGCCCCGCCAAGCTTGCGCATCTGGTGCGGCGGCACTCTGGAGCAAGAGGACATCAAACGCCTATTGCCCTGGATTGAGTGGGCTTACGAAACCGTCAAAAACGGCTGATCGGTTGGCGACCCTAACGTGTGGGTCGCCACCTTTCCCCTATTTGCAGTTCTAACGGCCTGAATTGGCGCAGGACTGATCAAAGGAAATTCCTATGACCAAACCTAAAGTACTCATCTCTGATAAGATGGACCCCAACGCAGCGCGCATTTTTGAAGAGCGCGGCTGTGATGTTGATGTGATTACCGGCGAAAACCCCGAAGAACTAGCCGCACGCATTGGCGAATATGATGGTCTTGCGATCCGCAGTTCAACCACTGTCACACCGGCGATTCTTGATGCGGCGACCAATCTGAAAGTGATTGGCCGCGCTGGCATCGGTGTCGACAATGTCGATATCCCCTATGCCAGCGGCAAAGGTGTGGTGGTGATGAACACCCCGTTCGGCAATTCGATCACAACCGCCGAACACGCAATTGCAATGACTATGGCGCTTGCCCGGATGATTCCGGCGGCCAATGCGCGTACGCAAGGCGGCGAATGGCCCAAGAAAGACTTTATGGGCGTCGAAGTGACCGGGAAGACGATGGGTCTGATCGGTGCGGGCAATATCGGGTCTATCTTCGCCAGTCGTGCGCTGGGCCTCAAAATGAAAGTGGTCGCCTACGATCCTTTCTTAACCGAAGATCGCGCCGTGGAACTGGGGATTGAGAAAGTTGATCTCGACACGCTGCTGAACCGCGCCGATTTCGTCTCGCTTCACACGCCATTGACCGATCAGACGCGCAATATTCTCAGCCGTGAACGATTGGAGAATGCGAAACCTGGTATCCGTATTGTAAACTGCGCGCGCGGAGGATTGATCGATGAAGTTGCGCTGAAAGAGTGCCTTGAAAGCGGTCAGGTTGCGGGCGCGGCTTTAGACGTGTTTGTCGAGGAACCTGCCAAAACCAACCCATTATTCGGCGCGCCAAACTTTATCTGTACGCCGCATCTTGGAGCCTCCACCACCGAAGCTCAGGTCAATGTCGCGCTGCAAGTGGCAGAACAAATGTCCGATTATCTGGTCAATGGCGGGGTGACGAATGCGCTGAACATGCCGTCGCTATCAGCTGAAGAGGCGCCGAAACTTAAACCTTATATGGCACTGGCCGAAAAGCTTGGCAGCCTTGTCGGGCAATTGGCGCATGGTAATCTGACCAAAATCAGCATTGAGCGCGAAGGCGCAGCGTCGGAGCTTAACGGCAAACCGATTACCGGTGCGGTTCTGGCGGGCTTTATGCGCCGCTATTCCGACACGGTGAATATGGTAAACGCGCCATATCTGGCGAAGGAGCGCGGGCTGGAAGTCAGCGAAGTCCGCCAAACACGCGATGGTGCGTACAACACTTTGATCCGCGTTTCGGTAGAGACCGATCAGGGCACGCGCTCGGTTGCTGGAACTCTGTTTGGGAAAGACGCGCCGCGTCTGGTCGAAATTTTCGGTATCGGGATCGAAGCCGATCTGGACGGCCATATGCTGTATGTCGTGAACGATGATAAGCCGGGCTTTATTGGCCGCATTGGTACACTGCTCGGCAGTCACAGCATCAATATCGGCACGTTCAACCTTGGCCGCCGCGATGCTGGCGGGGACGCTGTGTTGCTGTTGAGTCTGGATGATGCACCAGGCGCAGCAGTGTTGGCCGAAGCCGAACAAGTCGAGGGCGTAAAGCTGGTAAAGGCGCTGAGTTTTTGATCTATCTTTCCCAATCGTCATCCCGCCTTTCGCAGGGATGATGATTTGGGGTAGGGAACGTGCCGATATGACCAATTCCACCGATCTCTTGCCTGAAGGTCTCGAAGACCGCCTGCCTGCCTCTGCTGCGCGAATTACTGCGGCTATGCGTGCCTGTCTCGATGTGCTGAATGGCCATGGCTATGACCGGGTGCGCCCGCCTCTGTTGGAATTTGAGGATTCCTTAGCCAGTCGAATGGTGGGGCTGCGGACCCGTACGATGTTCCGTTTTGTCGATCCGGCGAGCCTTCGCACACTGTCGTTGCGCAGTGACATCACCCCGCAAATTGGTCGGATCGCCGCGACCAGCTTGCAAAACGCGCCGCGTCCATTGCGGCTTGCCTATTGCGGCGAGACGGCCGTTATGAAAGCCAGCCAGCTCGATCCTGCGCGTGAACGGCTGCAATTGGGCGGCGAGTTAATCGGAGCAGACACTGTCGCAGCAGCAAGCGAGATTGTCACCCTCTCGGTTGAAGCGCTTCACGCGGCTGGATTGACCGGCATTTCGGTCGATTTCACATTGCCGGACCTGGTGGACACACTAGCAGCGAGCGCGTTGCCGCTCGAAGCTGAACAGATTGAGGCGGTACGCGGCGAGCTCGATACCAAGGACGCAGGTGGGCTTAAGTCGGTAGGCGGAGAAGCCTATCTGCCACTGCTTTATGCGACGGGATCATTTGCCGAAGCGCTGAGTAAACTGCGCGAATTGGATGTGGGCGGCGCGCTCGCGACCCGGCTTGACGGGCTGGAGGCTATTGCGGCGAGCATTGGCGATAAAGCGCGGATCACGCTTGATCCGACAGAGCGACACGGGTTTGAATATCAAAGCTGGTTTGGCTTTACGATCTATGCAGAGGGCCTGCGCGGAGCAGCCGGGCGGGGCGGAACCTACCGGATCGGGGGCAGCGACGAAGCAGCCACCGGCTTTACGCTCTATGTGGATCGATTGGCCGAAGCGGCTCCTAATGCAAAGGGACCACGGCTGGTCTATTTGCCTACCGGTCATGATCAACAGGCTGCGGCGCAGCTAAGGGCGGAAGGAGCACGCACTCTCGCCCAGATCAGCCCAGACGAAGCCCCCGTCATACTCGGCTGCACGCATCGTCTCAATGGCAACACGCTTAGCGAGCTTTAGTCGAACACTCTGGCAAGAAACGCGTCGATCGCTTGGGTTTGCTGCGCTCCTGCTTCTGTGCCCAACTCCCGGTTCAACCGGCCATGATTGGTGTTCGTGATCGGTTGAGCAATTGCCTGCACACCGGTTTCTGAAAGAGCAGCCGTAAACGCCAGAGCTTGAACACGCGAAGCTTCGCGCTCCTCCATATACAGCGCCAACCAATTCGGCGCGTCGGGGCCGCCAATGTGGGTGATCGGTGACAGGGCAGCTTGCCGTTCAGGATCTCTGCCAAAGACACTGTTGTATGTCTGCCAGCCGCTGGGTTCTGCCATCGCCAGTCGTGCGGCCACGTCATAACCCGCAGAATCGAGTAGTATCACGCCCTGGATCGCGTCAAATGCGTCACCCGCATAACTGGGATCGGTCGCCACTAATGCAGCGAGATGCGCACCCGCGCTGTGCCCGATCAACACGATCTGGTCCGGATCAAAACCAATGGCAGATGCTTGCCCGCGCAATGCCTGAATAGCCGCGCCAATGTCGGCTGCTTGTTGTTCAACCGGGGCATAGGGGAGCAACCGGTATCCCGTTGAAGCAAAGTAGTAACCAGTCGCATTGAAATGGGCGGGCTTTCCGCCAACACCTTGATGACTGCCGGCGGACCAAGCTCCGCCATGAATAAACAGAACCAACGGCAATTCATCGACTACGTCGTCGGATTCATAAACATTTACCTGCTGGCGCTGATGTTCTCCGTAAATCACGGTGCGGCTCACCCGCGCAGCCGCTTGAAAAGGCTGTCCGCTAGCAGCTTCCCGGCGCTGCTGAAATTCCGCTGAACAGATTTCCGACAATTCACCAGCGCGGCTTTGCGCAAAGATCGGCTTCGCGATCAGTGCAAACAGCCCAATCAGGACAATTGCCATGCCAACAATTCTGGCGGCGAGTCGTTGGGATATGTTAGACAGCGGTATCGAACTAAATAGTGGCATCGGGTAACCTTTATTTGAGATGCGTTCTCGTTTAGCCCAATCAGAAACTGAAACGATCGCTGCACGCAAGCCATAGGCAAGTCACAATATGTATCACAGATAGTCGCGGATCAAATCTGTGTGCGTTTTTGCATCAGGTTGATCGTCAAGCTGTTATTCAGATGAAATTGAATATAGCTTGTTTTTTTCACTTGGGTTTGATCAATTGTCAGGGGCACATATGAACCGCACACGAGCATCACTTCTAGCCTGCGCGGGTCTTTTCGCGATAACAGCAACTGGTGCCCGTGCCAGCGTCGATGACTATTCGGTCGATGGCAATTCTTCGGTGCAGATCAATCTTGAAGTCTGCACGGCAGAAAACCAGCTGGCAGTTCAAGGCGATGCGGGCACTGATCTCGATTTTGTCATCACTGACCCGTCGGGAAATCAGGTTCATGCCGATCAGGGGATCGACGATTACCTCAGCATTGTGCTTGAAAAAAGCGGGAGCGGTTGCGACACCTTTGGTCTTGCGGTTTCTAACCTTGGTGAAGAATCCAACACATTTCAGGTTGTGCTTGAACCGATAGATGCGGCTTCGACCCGAGTGGAAAAATACATCATTCGGGCAAATGAGACGCAAACCGTTGATTTTAAGGCCTGCGGGACGTCGGCTCAATTGCTGGCTCGCGGTGATGGCGACACTGACCTTGATTTCATTATCCGCAATTCTGATGGCGCTGTAGTGCATGAAGATGCTGCTACGACTGACCAAACCACGGCAATTCTGGCTGGATTGCTGTCGGATTGCGAGACATTTGAAATGGAGGTCAGCAATCTTGGCGACGTGTATAATGCGCTGTTGGTGATGGTTGAACCGGAAGGTGTGGTGACGGCCCCGTTCGATGCGGGGTCCATGCCAAGCACGAGTCTTGCCTCTGGCCGGACCGGTGTATCGACACAGGCAGCCAACAGCGGCGCGGGTTCATATAGTGCCGAAGCTCATTCCTCGATCACGGTGGATTTGCCGGTTTGCAGTACGAGCCGCATGGAAGTTCGCGGGGATGGTGACACAGATTTAGATTTCACAGTCAGAAACAGTTCGGGCAGCACGGTTCATTCCGATTTTGATTTGTCAGATGTGACCTTCGCAACACTCGAGCCAAGCGGTGGGTGCGAGACGTTTGAAATGGAGGTCAGCAATCTGGGGAATGTCTACAACGTGTTCTCCGTTGCTCTGGCCGACATAGACGATCTGGGCGGCGTGTCTGGCACAGGCAAGTACAGGGTCAATGCGACTTCATCGACAAAGGTTGCTCTACGGGTTTGTTCCCTGACCAATGTCTTCGCGCGTGGCGATGGCGATACCGATCTTGATTTCGATATCACCGATGAAGGAGGCAATTCAATCCATTCGGACTATGATCTGACCGATCGAACCGAATTTATACTCGATCCGGGCAGCGGTTGCGCAGATTTTCAGATGGCGATTAGTAATCTGGGCGATGTCTACAATGTACTGACGGTCACATTTGATGATGGACCGGATACTGCGCGGATCCCGCCCTCTGTTTCCGCTCCCCCTGTCGCTTTACACATTCCGGCGACACGTCCTGCCATTCAAACGAGCCAAATTGTAGGTAGCGGAGCGGGTGAATATCGAGCTCCGGCCAATGGTACTGTGCTGATAGATTTGCCCGTCTGCGAAACCACTTTCCTTTCGGTCGAAGGGGACGGTGACACTGATCTCGATTATCAGGTGTTTTCGGCAAGCGGAGATGTGGTGCATTCGGATTATGATCTGACTGATGTAACCTACACGTCAATTTCGCCTAGTGGCGGAGGGTGTGAGACATTTAGGATGTCAGTCGAAAATCTTGGTGGTGTCTATAACGTCTTTACGGTTGGATATTCTGGCGGAGGATCTTCGAGTTCTGACACCGCGAGTTCAACCGGTGCGACTGGCACATCAATCTCGGTTCCAGCAGACAATGCCAGCACCGATGGCAATAACCGCAATATTGCCATTCTAAACCAGACGGGTGAGTCTCTGACTTCCATCTATTGGTCAAATTCAGCAACGCTGGCTTGGGGCGATGACAAGCTGGGCAGATCCTCGGTACTGGCAGCGGGGCAGCAATGGAACGTCAATGCTGGTGATGGATCCAATGCCTGTCTGTTTGATTTCCGCGCGATCACTGAGAGTGGGCGCGAGATTGAACCTTCGCGGATTAATGTGTGCGAAGTGACGAGCGTCGCGTTCGAATAAGGCATACCGCCCATGAGGGGCGACCTGTGAAGATTCTTCCTACTCTGTCTGCAATAGGCAGAGTAGGAGAATGAAGCCAGCCGCTTCTTTTCTGGATAAATTGCGTAAAAATCAAAAGTCACCTTTTCGTGAAGACTTTCACCTGAAAGCCGTTTTAAAACAAAAGTATGCCGATCACCTGGTGTTTTTAAACCTGACTAAACCGGTCCATGTCTCGCCTGCCGGATGGCCGGTCTGATGCAGACGACTTGCTCTATAAGTGGTGAGCCCCTAGGCCCGCGCGGTTTGTGTAATCGAATGGAACACTAAAGCATGGCAAACGTCACGGTAATCGGTGCCCAATGGGGCGATGAGGGCAAGGGCAAAATCGTTGACTGGCTTGCCAGCCGCGCAGATGTCGTGGTTCGTTTCCAAGGCGGTCACAATGCTGGTCACACATTGGTGATCGATGGCAATGTGTTCAAACTCAGCCTGCTGCCATCGGGCATCGTCTCAGGTACGATGAGCATGATCGGCAACGGCGTTGTATTGGACCCATGGGCGCTGCGTGATGAAGTTGAGAAACTCGAAGCGCAGGGCGTTGCCATTAATGATGACAACCTTGCGGTGGCAGACAATTGCCCGCTAATCCTGCCGCTGCACCGCGACCTGGATGGCCTGCGCGAAACAGCTGCGGGTAAGGGTAAGATTGGGACAACCGGGCGCGGCATCGGGCCTGCCTATGAAGACAAGGTCGGACGCCGCGCGATCCGCGTTTGCGATCTGGCGCATTTGGATAGCCTGGACCCGCAGCTTGATCGGCTATGCGCCCATCACGATGCGCTGCGTGCCGGCTTTGACCAGCCGCCGGTCGACCGTGAAGCTCTGCTAAAGGAACTTCGCGAGATTGCCCCATTCGTGCTGCGTTTCGCGCAGCCGGTATGGAAGCGGTTGAAGAAGGTTCGCAAAGCGGGAGCCAAGATCCTGTTCGAAGGCGCGCAGGGCGTACTGCTCGATGTCGATCACGGCACCTATCCCTTTGTCACTAGTTCCAATGTGGTTAGCGGCACGGCGTCTTCAGGATCAGGCCTTGGCCCCAACGCAACGGGTTATGTGTTGGGCATCGTAAAGGCCTATACTACGCGCGTTGGCTCCGGTCCTTTCCCGACTGAGCTTGATGATGATGTCGGGCAGGGAATTGGTGAGCGCGGCCATGAATTCGGCACTGTCACCGGGCGTCAACGTCGGGTCGGTTGGTTTGACGCGGTGCTGGTGCGCCAAACCTGCTCGGTCTCTGGCGTAACCGGTATTGCGTTGACGAAAATTGATGTGCTGGACGGGTTGAAAACGGTGAAGATTTGCACCGGATACCGCCTCAACGGCAATGTCTACGACTACCTACCCAGCCATTCTGCGGATCAAGCTGCGGTTGAACCGATCTATGAGGAAATGGAAGGTTGGAGCGAAAGCACGGCAGGCGCGCGCAGCTATGCCGATCTGCCTGCCAATGCGATCAAATACATCCAACGGATTCTGGAATTGATCGAATGCCCCGTGGCATTGGTCTCTACCAGCCCAGAACGTGACGACACAATCCTGGTGAAGGATCCGTTTGAGGATTGATGACCCTGTGAGCTTCTTCATGGCGCGTCCTTTGGTGGGACGGCAATGAAAAGCGGAATTGCAGCTCCAGACGAGGCACTGTAATTGGGGCGGCGATGAGAATTGTAGCTGCCTTGTTTGCAACCCTGATGCTGGCCTCTTGTGCTGCGCCGCAGCGCTCGCCGACCGGTGATACAGGCCAAAACTCGGAGGCGACCTCAACGCGGTCTCCGCGCTATTCCGAACGGCCTCTGCCGCGTGACGCAGTCACTGGGCAGCCATTGGTTGCCGATTATCTGTTGATCGACAAATCGGATCGACTCCTGATCGCTTATCAGAAGGGCCGCCCAATTCGTGCCTATCGCGGCTTGCAGTTTGGCGATGCGCCGACGGGGCACAAACGTTTTGAAGGTGATGAACGCACGCCAGAGGGCCTCTACATAATCGACACCCGCAATCCTCGCAGCAGCTTTCACCTGTCGTTACGTGTATCCTATCCCAACCGGCAAGATCGTGCCTTTGCACAGCAATATGGACGATCACCGGGTGGTGACATCTTCATCCATGGTCAGCCCACAGGGCGTGCCGGCAGAATGCGCGGTGACTGGACTGATGGGTGCGTGGCACTAACCAATGCCGAGATTGAGGAGCTGTGGCAGATAGTGCCCGACGGCACCCCGATTGAGATCAGGCCTTAACCCTGTTTCTCACTAAGCAGCGCAACCTGAACCTGCAACCGCTTCACTTCACCAAGCAAGGTGAGCATGTTCATCCGCGCGAACATCCACTCTTTTAAGAAACCTTGCATGATGAGTAGGGCCACAGAGGTCAGCCCCCACCCAATCATTGCATCGCCGCCCGGTGCAGTGATCGCCCGGAAGAAACTATAGGCAAGCGAAATGCCGATCAGGATTGCAATTACAAAGCTGAACTTTGCCCACCCGCCCAGTGGCCCTTTCCAACTGTCGCCGATCTGCTGGAACATGCCGCGATCTGTATCAAGACTGGCCAGGAAAGCGTGGTCATCATGGTCCAGCGCGCTGGTGATCCGTTCGTCATGATTGGTCATTGAGGTTCTCCTTTGGATTGGGGTCGAGCGCCGCCTTCAATTTGCGGCGAGCATGAAACAGTCGGCTCTTGGCGGTTCCTTCGGGGATGGACTGAACTTCTGCGATTTCGCGCAGAGTTAGCCCTTCGACGAAGTGCAAATGCGCCGCGAGACGTTGATCGGGTGGCAGAGCAGAGAATGCCTGCGCGATGGCCGCGCCGTCTGATTGTCCAGCAGCACAGCTGGGATCGGGCATCTGCGCATCGTCTTCGATCCTGCCGCGCTCTCGCACGATATGACGCAGATGGTCCGCTCCGCGCCGGTGCAGGATCGCAAAAGCATAGCTGCGAAACCGAGTGGGATCGCGCAATGTCCCGACCCTCTTCAGCACGGCCAACCAGCAATCCTGGGAAAGGTCACTCGCCGCGTCTTCATCGCCGCAATAACGACGAGCTGCGCGGAGCAGCCGTATGTTCCAACGTTGATACAGTCTCTCCAGCGCGCTGCGATCACCGTTTTGCGCCATTACGACGAGCATTTCGTCGAACAATGTCCCGGATTCTGGCTGGGACGAAAGATGGCGCTGCTTTGTCATCATAAGGGTAGTCGCCTGAAAGCGCGGAATAGTTCAATTTAGGCAGTGGAAAATCGCAATTTTGACCGAAAATCTTGACTTGGACATGTTTTGTTCTACTCTCGTTCTACTTTTGAAGGGGGTGATTCGATGACAAAACGGGAAAATCAGACCACCGACTTTGCTTATGATACTGTCCAAGACCCGGCCGGCTTGCCTGCACGGGTGGCGGTTTTTGCGGATCGTCAGGCTCAACGTGAACAGATTGGCGAAGATCTGATGGGTGCGGGTTTTCGAGCTGTTGATGGCGGTGCGGTGGCGAAACTCCTCGATGGGCCGATCACATTGCTTGGCGATGTAGTGATGGTGGATTGTCCGAAGATCGATGGTTCAACCTTGGCAGCATTGGTGCGGCTTGATTCGCGGGTGGCGCGGGCAGGCGCGCATTTGATCGTCTCGACGTCGATGGATGCTCTGGACGATATTTTCGGTGCGTTGAGCCAGTCCAAGGTGCAGATCCTTGTGGAGCCAAGCCGTGCAGAGCGACTGGTTTCTGTTGGCCGGGTTCTGACGGGCGTATCAGACACACGCGTCCGGGAAATGACAGATGATGATCGGCTCAGCCTTTTGCACCTGTCTCGTCAAGTTGATGCAATCGCGCACGAGCTTGACCGACTTTCCAGTGATTGGCGAGGTGGCGGTGAGAAAAGCAAGGACCGGCTGAGTGACTTTAAGCAGACGTTCAGAGGAGCGCAAAGCAATCCACTAATCAACTCACAGGTCTTGAGCGCACTCAACCAGTCAGCTTTGCCCGATCCGCATCATGTGCGCCAAGTCATCGCCGCGCGTCAGGCGCGCGCGAAGTTTTTCAATGCCGAACTCTTCGCCGACCCGGCCTGGGATATGCTGCTCGATCTGACGGCGGCTCATGCCGAGGATAACCAAGTGTCAGTTACTTCTCTATGTATCGCGGCTGCTGTTCCAGCGACAACTGCGCTGCGATGGATTAAACAATTGGTCGAAATCGGGGTCTTTATAAGGATTGCAGATTCGAGCGACCGTCGTCGAGCTTTCGTTGCGCTGAGTGAGCAATCTGTGGAAGCGATGGCTCGGTATTTTGCAGAAGTGGAGATGCCGTTGGCGCGTGCCGCCTGATCGCCCAATGTTCTGGGCATTTTCTAGGGGCGCCAGCGCAGAATCACTGTAAGGCCGCTGGCGTATTCTTCGCCGGAACCCGCAAGTTCTAGCTTGTGGCACCTTGGTTGCATATCTGGCGCTTGTTCGCTTCGTGTGCGGCGGCAGGCATCAAAATCGCAAGTGATGCGGCGAGCATCAGCTCGCGCCCTGCCAAGCACTTCGGGCGGAACCTCGGCTGGGGCACATACAATGTCTGCTTCTCCAAGCAAGCGCGCTTGTTTAAGCGTGAGGTCCTCAGGATCGGCGCTGCTGAGTGTGAATTCCACGATCTGCGATTTATGAGAGATACCATCATGTTCGAGCCAATCTACAACTCGCCTGTACGATCCATCATCTAGCGCATCGAGCGCGCCGCCATCGCGCAGAGCTTCGTCGAGTGCGCGCCGCCGGTCTGCTCCGTCCGGAAAGGATTCGCGCAATCTAGGACGTGCCGCGAGCAATGCCTGTGCAAGCTGTCCAAGCGATTGCGGCAATATCTGCTCCAGCCTCAGCCGGGTATGTTTTGCTAGACCGGCTGATGCGCCGCCAGTGCCAACGGCGATAAGAACAGGATTGCGATTTAGGATACTGGGCGTGGTGAAATCGCAAAGGTCTGGCCGATCGACGACATTGACCAGCATTCCAGCTTTCCGCAGGTTGCCGGCCGCGGTTTCGCAGGCCTCTTCCTCATCAAATGCGACAAAGGCAATGCGCACGCCGTCATTAACGGCGTCGCATTCGTCATCGACGACAATGCCGCCCGCGCGTTCGACCAATCGCCGCTTTGCTTCCGCCGCATCCCCATTGCCCAGTACGAGCACCTTCTGCCCTGTGATTTGATGAAATAGTGGGAGGCTTTGGAGTTCGCTCATTGGTGTATGGGCATTACGCGAGCCAATCCGGCACGCGTTCTGCATCCATGATCGCGCCTGCATCAATGCGGTCAGCGACTACTGCAAACTTGTCACCATCGACCAACGCTTCGGCGACAAAACCGCGCGAATTGTAAGATGAAGCCATTGTCGCTCCATAAGCGCCGGCGGTGCGGAACACTGCCAGATCACCGGCTACCAACTGATCGCAGAGCCGCCCCATCGCAAATGTATCGCCGGTTTCGCAAATCGGGCCGACAATGTTTGCGGTCATTCTGTTACCCGAAGGTTCCACCGCAGCAAAGTCGTGATAGGCTCCGTATAGAGCCGGGCGCGCAAGGTCATTCATCGCGGCATCGACGATCACAAAGGGATCATTGATCCCGCGTTTCACGCGCACAACGCGCGTCAGCAGCACTCCGGCATTGCCTGCGATTACTCGGCCTGGTTCAAAAATCAGGGCAACACCCCAATCTTTCGTCATGCGCGCGACCATTGCTCCATATTCTGCGGGCGGAGGTAGTTCTTCGCCCTTGCGATAAGGCACGCCGAGCCCGCCTCCCAGATCGACATGGGTGATAATGTGGCCAGCGCCGCGCAGGGCTTTGACCAATCCGCCAAGTTTCTCAAACGCGCGTTCGAGCGGTGCAAGATCGCCCAATTGACTGCCGATATGCACGGCAACACCGCGCAAGTTGACGCTGGGTTGTCCGGCGAGTTTACTAAAAATCTGGCCGGCTTCATCGATTGGCACGCCAAATTTATTGTCCGCTTTCCCGGTGGATATCTTGTCGTGCGTCCCGGCATCGACATCGGGATTGATACGCAGCGCACATTGCGCAGTCCGACCCATTCCAGCAGCCAGTTCTGCAAGCTCGAGGCCTTCTTCCTCGCTTTCAATGTTAAACTGCCCGATGCCAGCAATCAGTGCGGCTTCCAATTCAGTTGCGGTTTTACCCACGCCCGAAAACACGATTTTTTCAGGGGCGATGCCTGCCGCAAGCGCGCGCCGCATCTCTCCAACAGAAACGACATCGGCTCCATAGCCTTGGCGCTGCAACACTTTGAGCACAGCAAGGTTGGGGTTGGCTTTGACAGCAAAGGCGATCAGCTTGTCCGGAACCGCGTCCAAGGCTTCGCGGAAGACGCGTGCGTGCCGTTCCAGGGTGGCGCGCGAATAGACATAGACCGGCGTGCCGACCTCGTCTGCAATCTGCGGCAAGGGAACGTCTTCAGCGTGCATTACGCCGTTTCGAATTGCAAAATGGTCCATTGAGAGCGGGTCTTTATCCGAGGGTTATTCTGGTGGGAGGTCGAATGGATCGTCTTCGCGCTCTTCGGAACGGCGGCGCAATTCAACGCTGCGTTCGGGCGCGGCGAGCGCTTCAAGTTCGAGCAATTCTTCTGCGTCGGGACGGTGCTGAGCGCCGTGCGCGGGCTGAGGTAGGTCGGTCCCCGCTACCGGAACGAGTCCGGTTCGAGCACCGCAAGCACAGAGCGCGAATGTGGCGTACAAGATCAGGGCAATGCGCATCAGGTCTCCATAGCGACTGTCTGTTGTTCAAGGTGCTCGCGCGCCTCAGCCACGCGCAACCTTACCTGATCAGGTGCGGTCCCGCCATAGGATGCACGCGATGCAACAGAGGCTTCGATTGAGAGCGCGCGGTAAACCCGGTCATCGATACGTGCATCAATGGCCTGTAGATCGTCCAGCGCCAGTTCTTCAAGCGACCTGCCCTTGGTATCGGCCAGTTTCACCGCTTCACCCGTGATGTGGTGGGCCTCGCGGAACGGGATGTCCGCCTTTCGCACCAACCAATCAGCCAGATCAGTGGCGGTCGCATGGCCCGCTTGTGCAGCGGCACGCATCCGGTCGAACTTAAAGGTGCTTTCAGCGATCATGCCCGTCATTGCGGCCAAGGACAGGTCGAACAGGCCAGCAGCTTCGAAAACCGGCGGCTTGTCGTCCTGCATGTCTTTTGAATAGGCGAGCGGCAGGCCTTTCATCGTGATCATCAGCGCGTTGCATGCTCCAATGATGCGCCCCGAATGTCCACGCACCAGTTCGGCGGCGTCCGGATTGCGCTTTTGCGGCATGATCGAGCTGCCAGTGGAAAGGCTATCTGGCAGGGACACAAATCCGAAAGGTTGGCTGGCCCACAAGATCAGCTCTTCTGCAAGCCGGGAGAGGTGGATCGCGGATTGACTCGCCGCCATCAGATAATCCAGTGCGAAGTCGCGGTCGGAAACGGCGTCGAGCGAGTTGCGGGTTGGCTTGTCGAAATCGAGCGATACGGCGGTCGTATCCCGGTCGATCGGAAAGCCGGTGCCTGCCAATGCAGCCGAACCGAGAGGGCATTCACGCAACCTATTCTGAGCCGCAGCAAAGCGTGCATGGTCGCGGCAAAGCATTTCGTAATAGGCCATCAAATGGTGGCCTAAAGTTACAGGCTGCGCGGTTTGCAGATGGGTGAAACCGGGCATGATCGTATCGGCGTGCTCACCCGCGCGCTCAACCAAGGCGCTCCGCAAGGCCGTTAGCCCAGATATTGCCCGCGCATTCGCAGTGCGCACCCAGAGGCGGAAATCGGTTGCTACCTGATCGTTGCGACTGCGCGCTGTGTGCAGGCGCCCGGCGACCGGCCCGATCAATTCAGTCAGCCGTGCCTCAACAGTCATGTGAATGTCTTCTAAATCCCAATCCTCTGGCACACCGTCCCGCTCATATTCCGTCGCGATCTGATCCAGTCCGTCGGTGATGGTTTTTGTGTCGGCCGTCGAAACGATTCCCTGCGCGCCCAACATTGCAACATGAGCCTTGGATGCGCGAATATCCTCGCGCCACAATGCCTTGTCGAAGGGGATTGAGGCGTTGATTTCGCGCATAATCGCGCTAGGCCCTTCGGCGAAGCGGCCACCCCACATCGCGTTGGATTGGGAGCTTGAGGCTGCGTCTTTGGATGTTTCGCTGGAGTCTGTCATGATTCGTTCGATTAGTATTGCGCCAATATGTCTCACAGGCCTTGCGGCGCTGGCTCTTGCTGGCTGCGATAGTGCGGGGGAGGGTCCTGCGCAAGAAACCGCTGCTTCGGATATGCAAACAACTGCTCCCCCCCCTCCGCCGCAATTGCACGGCCAAATTGTCCGTGCATTTGCCGGGACAGAATTGCCTAAACTGACATTCGAAGACCCGCGGGGCAATGTTCTGGATCTCGGAGTGCTTGATGAGCCGGTGCTGATCAATATGTGGGCGACTTGGTGCGTGCCCTGCGTCGTTGAGATGCCTCAGCTCGATACGTTGGCGGGTGAGCTAGAGGGAGAGATGCGAGTGCTGACAATCAGCCAGGACGTTCGCGGAGCAGAGGTTGTCACGCCGTTTTTCGATTCTCGCAATTTCAAACACCTTGAACAATGGCTCGACCCGCAGACCTCCCTGTCGGTGGCATTTGCCGCTGGCGGGGTGTTGCCAATGACGATTTTGTTCGATGCGGATGGCCGCGAAGTTCTCCGGGTTACAGGCGCCTATGAATGGGACAGCGAAGAGGCAATCGTTCAGGTGCGTGAGGCATTGGTCGAATTGGATACGGACAACGCCTCGTAACCAGACGAGCCATTGCTACGCCGGAACTACGATCGGGGAAAATGGGAAGTGCCGTGGGCGATGACAGGCTCGAACTGCCGACCCTCTCGGTGTAAACGAGATGCTCTACCAACTGAGCTAATCGCCCCACGGCCTTTGGCGAAACACATTGTGCGAACCGCCTTGGTGAGGGCTATCTAGCGGCAAAAGGTTCAAAATCAATTGCTGTCTTCAAAGTTTCGCTCCAAATCGTGCTACATGACCGATATTTCTTCAAAAATACCGCATATTTGTGTGCTTGCGACCGGCGGAACGATTGCCGGGATGGCGGGATCGGCAACGCGGCATGAATATTTGCCCGGTCAGATCAGCATTGAAGATTGGTTGGGCCGAGTCGCTGAGTTCGGGCTTCCTGTTAAACTGATCGGCACGCAAATCGCCAATATTGGTTCTGAGGACATTGGGCCCGACACTTGGACTGCGCTCCAAACCTCTATCAATGCCGCAATGGCGGATGAAGGTATCGATGGCATTGTTGTCACCCACGGCACCGACACTGCCGAAGAAACAGCCTTTTTGCTTGATCTGGTGCTGCCTGCGAGAAAGCCTGTGGTGATTGTCGGAGCGATGCGACCTGCTGATGCGGTGGGCAGCGATGGGATGCGCAATTTCGTGAATGCTGTGCGCGTTGCGAGCGATGCGGGAGCGCTTGGGCGCGGGGTCGTCTTGGTGATGGGAGATCGGGTTTTGGCGGCACGCGATGCCAGAAAAGTGCGCACGCGTGGCACAGATGATGCGTTTCGCGGCTTTCCGCGCGGTTCCATCGGCCTTGTCACGCCCAGCGCGCTGGAATGGTTCGGCAATCCGTGGCGGCAGGATGAGCCCGCGCGTTATGCCTATTCCGGCGACCTTCCCGAAGTGCCGATTCTCTATATCGGTGCAGGAATGAGTGCTGATTTGGTGGACCGAATTCTACCCAACGATCCGCTCGGCATCATTGTTGCGGGAGTGGGTGAGGGCAATATGCCCAAAGCGATTCGCGAACGTCTGGTCGAGCTTGCGAAAGCGGGCCTGATCGTAGTGCGCGCCAGCCGCGTGGACGAAGGGTTGGTCGACCGCGAACCAGAAGACGACTCCAACGGTTTCATCGCCGCGCGCGCGCTCAACCCGCAAAAATCACGGATATTGCTGCAACTGCTTTTGGCAAAAAAAGAAGGCGACCTGAACGCTATTCAGACCGCCTTCGATAATCCGTAATTTTCAGAACTGAGTTACGCCCAAGGCGTGACCAGATATTTCTCGCCGGTTTTCATCTGACGATAATCGGTGATCGCTTCCTTTGTCAGCATCTCTTCCAGATTGACCTTCGCCTTATAGCTCGACGCGAAAGTCGTGGTGAGATTCTGCTGAACTCGGGTGCGCAACCGGATGGTGGTTTCCATGCCAGCTTTGGCGAGGAACGGTGTCAGCAGCCAACCGGCAACCTGCCATTGCAGACCATAAGACGGGGTCAGAATTGTTGGACCGAGGTCAAGGCGGCCATATTGATACATCTTCTTGTCCTGATTCGACCCATAGCGCGAAAACTCGTCCATCTGTGTGACCGCGACCTGCTCCATCGCTTTCAAGACATGGTCGGAATTCTGACCGCCGCCAATTGGATCAAAGCCAAGGAATGCCCCGGTTTCGGAAATCGCTGCGCGCAATTGAGACATGTAATCATCGTCTGATGAATTCACGACATGCGACGCTCCAAGGTCTCTCAGCAGGTCAACATGTTCCTGCTTACGCACGATATTGACCAATTTCATGCCATCTTCGAGGCAAATTTTGTTGAGCATTTGACCAAGATTTGATGCCGCAGCCAAATGGATGATCGCGTCGTGCCCTTCCATCTTTGCCGTTTCGACAAAGGCGAGGGCGGTCATCGGGTTTACGAAGCTGGAGGCACCAACTTCAGATGAATGTTCACCTAACGGCAGGCACATCATTGCATCGGCAATGGCGTATTGGCTGAATGCATTGCCCGGCACGCAAGCGACGCGCTGGCCTAATAGAGCCTTTGCCATGTCGCTATCGCCGGTGGCGATGACTTCGCCAGCGCCTTCGTTACCCGCCGGCAGACGCTGTCCGTGTCGGCCCTTTTGGCCTGAAAGGAACGGTTCAGGCATATTAGCGACGACTTTGCCGTTCGAATATTCAGCTGTTTCAAAATCCGCTGCGCTGGCAAGGATCGCCAGATCTGATGGGTTGATCGGAGCTGCCTCCATCTTGACCAGAACCTGATTGCCTGCGGGGGCTGGGAAGGTCTCTTCGCTAACCTCCAGTGTAAGTTTGCCGTCCGCGCTCAATGTGGTGAAAAGCTGTTTGCCTGTCGTGGTCATGGAGAATCCTCTTTTATAATTCGGGGTACGTTGCGGACACGAAGTAGAGACCTTGTGGCGGCGCGTTAAGTCCTAATTTGCTACGATCTTTTGCAGCGAGAGCTTCTGCCATCTGTTTTTCGGTCCAAGTGCCCACGCCCACTAACTTTAAACAGCCAACCATGCTGCGAACTTGATGATGCAAGAAACTGCGCGCAGCCGCATGGATATGCACTTCTGGACCCATTACGGATTGCGTACGCACAACATCCAGCCGGTCCAGCGTCTTGACCGGATCTTTCGCCTGGCAATGGGCGGAACGGAATGTGGTAAAGTCGTGCCGGCCGACCAACAATTGAGCCGCGCGCTGCATTGCCTCCACGTCCAATTCGCGGGCCACTTGCCAAACGCGGTTCTTGGCCAATGCGACCGGAGAACGGCGATTTATGATGCGATAGACATAGCAACGTCCGGTGCAGGAAAAACGCGCATGCCAGTCCTCTGACACTTCTTTACATGAGGTGACCACAATCGGGTTTGGGCGCAAATGCGCATTAATTGCTCCCATCAGGCGGAACGGGGTGAGGCTTTTTTCCAAATCAATATGAGCACGCATCGCCAATGCATGGACGCCGGCATCGGTACGCCCAGCGCTAAGCAGCAATACGGTTTCGCCAGTGGCTTTGAAGATTGCCTCTTCAATGCTCTGCTGAACGCTCGGCCCGTGTTTCTGGCGCTGGAGCCCCTGATAGGGCGTGCCGTCAAATTCGATTGTGAATGCGAAACGGGTCAAGTCAGACGCACCCCTGCTTCAATCGGGCGTCCACGCAGGAAATCATCCCGGTCCATCGCGGGTTTGCCAGCGCGCTGTAGGCGGAGTGGCAGGATTGCTCCAGTTCCACAAGCGATTGCGAGATCCGCGCCCAGCACTTCGCCAGGTGCTCCCGAACCATCCGCCTCTTCAGCCAGCAGGAGTTTTACTCGTTCTGGCCCATTGGTTCCTTCCAGCTCAAACCACGCGCCGGGGAAGGGAGCGAGCCCACGTATCTTATTCTCGATCGCCTCAGCGCTTTCAGTCCAGTCTATCCGCGCTTCGGTCTTGTCAATCTTAGGCGCATAGATCGCTACTGAATCGTCCTGAACCTGAGCTGGGAAGGCGGGAAGGTCCGCCAAGACTTCCACGATCACCGCAGCACCCATCGCGGCCAATTCTTCGGTCAGCTGACCAGTCGTCTTTTGATCCACCGGTGTGCAGACAATATGTAGAATTGGGCCTGTATCGAGCCCCAATTCCATCTGCATGATCGTCACACCCGTTTCAGCATCGCCTGCCATAACCGCGCGGTGAATTGGCGCGGCCCCGCGCCAGCGCGGCAGGATGGAGGCGTGAATGTTGATACAGCCATGCGTGGGCGCATCCAGAACGGCTTGCGGAAGGATCAGCCCATAGGCCGCCACCACAGCAACATCAGCACCAAGCGCGGCAAACTCCGCTTTCGCCTCGTCAGGTTTCAGCGATTTGGGAGAGCGCACCAGCATGCCCAACTCCTCCGCCTTGGCCTGAACCGCTGAGGGGCGCAGCTTCTTTCCCCGCCCCGCAGGACGCGGCGGCTGGGTATAAACGCAGGCGATGTCATGCCCTGCTTTATGCAGCGCGACCAGTGCAGGCACCGCGAAATCGGGCGTTCCCATAAATGTGATGCGCATAAACTGGTCCTGCGAGCTTTGTGATCGGAGCGTCTGCCCCTATCTCTCCCCCCATGGCATCGCAAGAGATCGAAGCGCTCTCATCCGCGCTCGCCCGGTTGCCGGGTCTGGGGCCGCGTTCCGCGCGGCGGGCTGTGCTGTGGCTGGTAAAGAACCGCGAACAGGCGCTACCCGCACTGTTAGAGGCCTTGGATGCGGTGTCAGAAACACTGCTCGAATGCACCACTTGCGGCAATGTCGACACGAGCAATCCATGCGACATTTGCACTGATCCAAAACGCGATTCGCGCGCGTTGTGTGTGGTGGAGGATGTCGCCGATGTCTGGGCCTTGGATCGCGCGCGGCTGTTTCGCGGGCGCTATCACGTGCTGGGCGGAAAGCTATCCGCGCTGGATGGCATCGGTCCCGAAGACCTCAATATAGCCAGCTTGATGGAGCGTGTGGCCGATGGCGCGGTCGATGAAGTCGTGCTGGCCATGAACGCCACTCTCGAAGGGCAAACCACCGCGCATTACCTCGCCGAACGGCTGGATGAGCACAAATTGCGCATCACGCAGCTGGCTCACGGCCTGCCGGTTGGCGGGGAGCTGGATTATCTCGACGAAGGCACTTTGGCGCAGGCATTGCGGGCGCGCAGGCCGGTGGAGTAAATCATCCCTGTAATTCGCCGGTATAAATCGGAGGATTGAATGCCGCCGCAATCACGCTTATCTCGCCTCCTATGGCTATCCTCGAAATCCTAGAAGTGCCGGACCCCCGGCTCAAAACTGTGTCCGTTCCCGTCGAAGCAAGCGAGTTCAATGACGAGCTCAAGCAGCTTGCTGAGGACATGTTTGAAACCATGTATGACGCGCCCGGCATCGGGCTGGCCGCGATACAGGTTGGCGTGCCGAAGCGGCTGCTGGTGATCGACCTTCAACCCGATGACCCCGATGCAGAGCCGGTCGCATGCGGACACGACCACGGCGAGGGCGCACACACGCACCCCGCGACAAAGAAGGAACCGCGCGTCTTTGTGAACCCGGTGATCGTCGATCCGGCTGAGGAATTTTCGACCCTCAACGAAGGCTGCTTGTCCGTCCCTGAAATTTACGCCGACGTGGATCGCCCCGCGACCTGCACCGTGAAATATCAGGATTTGGATGGCAACCACCACGAAGAGGCCCTCGAAGGGATGATGGCGACGTGCCTCCAGCACGAAATGGACCATCTCGAAGGCATCCTGTTTATCGATCACCTCTCGCGGCTAAAGCGGCAAATGGCGCTCAAGAAGCTGAAGAAGATGCGGCAGATGGCGTAGTTTGTTTGCGCACCCCATCCGGGGTGCGATATCCTTACTCATGCGACCAAAAGACCGCGTCGCTGCGGGGGTGCCTAGTTGGGCTTGCGGTTTGCACTGCAAACTGATCTGCTGGGGATAATCGAGCTGCCTCTGGAGTTCTCTATTTGTTCCGTGCTATAAGGCGGCATGGATAACCCGATTCTCTTGATTGTCGCTCTTGTGCTCGGCCTTGCTCTTGGCGGCGGGGCCACGTGGTTCTTTGCTTCGCGTCCAGTCTTGGAGTTGCGGGAACGGCTTGCGGAACGGGAGAATGAGTTCAAGGTGGCGATTGCTGAGCTGGGTGAAGCCAAGATTGAGCTTTCGGCTGCGTCGGAACGCGCCGGGCGGGCCGATGGACTGGCGGTGGAACTGGACAAGGCACGCGGTGAAAATGCGAATTTTAGGGCCGAACGTGCTGGGTTTGCTGAGCAGAGACGCTTGCTCGAAGAATCGCGTGACAAGTTACTCAAAGAATTTGAAAACACGGGAGCTCAGGTGCTGGGCAAGGCGCAGGAAGCGTTTCTGCGCCGCGCTGAAGAACGCTTTAAGCAATCCGAAGAAACCGGCGAAGCGAAGATCAAGGCGCTGCTTTCACCCGTGGGTGATCGGCTAGAGAAATACGAGAAGCAGGTTGAAACGCTGGAGAAACAGCGCGTCGATGCATTCGGGCAGTTAAACGGCCTGATCCAATCCATGCGTGAAGGGCAGGAAGAGGTCCGCCGTGAAGCACAGCGGCTCGGCAATTCGCTGACCAACGCGCCCAAAGCGCGAGGGCGCTGGGGTGAGCGGGCTTTGCAAAATGTGCTCGAACAATGCGGGCTTGCGGAGCACACAGATTTCCACCTCGAACAATCGGTTGAAGGTGAGGAAGGGCGGTTGCGGCCTGATGCTATCGTCAATGTGCCGGGGCAGAAACAGCTGGTGATCGACGCCAAGGTTTCGCTCAATGCCTATCAAGCCGCGTTTGAGGCGGATGATGACGCGGAGAGGATTAGGCATTTGGACATGCACGCAAAATCTATGCGCAATCATGTCCAGACATTGGGTTCCAAAAGCTATCAGACCCAATTTAAGGACGCGCCAGATTATGTTGTGATGTTTGTACCCGGTGAGCATTTCGTGGCCGCTGCGCTCGAACATGATCCAAAGCTGTGGGACTTCGCTTTCAGCAATAAGGTTTTGCTTGCCACACCGACCAACCTAGTCGCCATTGCGCGCACCGTCGCGCAGGTCTGGCGGCAGGACAAGATGGCCGAAGAAGCGCAGGAAATCGGCAGGATCGGCGCGGAATTATACGATCGGCTGCGCGTCGCCGCTGAACATATGAAGCGTGTTGGCGGAGGGTTGGAGACGGCGGTTTCGAACTACAACAAATTTGTCGGCAGTTTTGAACGCAATGTGCTCTCATCCGGCAAGCGCCTTGCAGAAAAGGGCATCGAAATCGGCAAACGAGAGATCGAAGAGGTTCCGCTTGTCGAAAGTGCTCCGCGCTACAATGCTAAAGACGCTGATGAGGCGGACAAGCTGGAAGGCAAGCGCGATGACGCTGTTGAGTAGCGCCGCTGCTCTTTAGGCCGCTGCCTCAGCCTCATCTCCCTCGTAGCTATCCTTTGCCTCGACCGGACTTACCTGAAGGCGATTCCACAGATCTAACGCGGCAACTTTGTAGCCCTCTGCCATGGTCGGATAGTTGAAGCTGTTCTCAACAAAATAGTCGACCGTCCCACCCAGATTGAGCACCGCTTGGCCGACATGGACTAACTCGCTTGCGCCTTCTCCGACGACGTGAACGCCAATGATCTTCCGCGTTTCGCGGTCACAGATCAGTTTGAGAATACCCGATTCAAGACCCATAATGTGCCCGCGCGAAGTCTCCCGAAAACGGGCGATCCCGCATTCATAGGATATGCCCGCCGCGCGTGCTTCGTCTTCGGTCATGCCGACGGATGAAAGTTCTGGCACGGAATAGACGCCGTAGGGCGGTTTTTGGTCGTCCGCTCCGATTGCCTTGCCGAACGCGTGGCAAGCCACCGCGCGGCCCTGTTCCATCGAAGTGGATGCCAAGCTTGGGAAGCCGATCACATCACCAGCGGCATAAATGTCGGGATTGGTGGTTTGAAAAGTGGTCCGGTTCACCTCTAAACGACCACGCTTATCAGCTTCAAGCCCGCAGGCCTCCAAGTTCAGACTCGATGTTGATCCCTCGCGCCCCGCTGCGAAGAGCACCATTTCAGAACCGATGAGCCGCCCATCTGCCAATTGGCAGATCGGATTGCCGCTTTCGCTGAAATGGACATGGGAGAGTGAACAACCCAGCCGCAATGTCATCCCGCGTTCGCGCATCGAATGAACCAGATGATCGACGATCTCGGCATCCATGAATTCGAGCAAGCGATCACGCGGTTCTATTAGCGTGACTGGTATGTCGAGCGCGCTGAAAATCGTCGCATATTCAAGTCCGACCACTCCTGCGCCCACCACTGTCAAACTCTTCGGCATTTGCGGACTTAAGATAAAGCTATCGCTGTCGAGGACGTTGGTGGAGTTAAAGGGGATGTGTTCGGGGCGGAATGGCCGTGTACCGACCGAGATGAGGACTTTGTCTGCCTCGATCACTTCATCAACCTGTGCGCCATCGACTTCGCGGGCCACTGCAATCTGATTGGGTCCGACGAAATGGCCGCGCCCATTGAGAGTGCGCACCCCGTTACGGGCAAATTGGTGTTCGAGAACCGAGACTTCGTAATCGAAGGTCTTGGCGATGCGTTGTTCGAGATCGCCCGACTTGATCGTTGTCTTGGACCGATATCCCTGCCCGTAAAATGCTCGCTCTCGCCAACCGGAAAGGTTGAGCGCGGTTTCACGCAAAGTCTTGGACGGGATGGTGCCTGTATGGACAGACACGCCGCCAACTTTCTTGCGGTCATCCACGACCAGCACGGATTTCCCCAGCTTGGCAGCTTGAATAGCAGCGCGGCGACCCGCAGGTCCGGCACCCAGAACGATAAAATCAAAGCGAGACATAAGTCCTCCTACCCAGAAGAAAACGGCGCTCGCTCGGTGTTGTTAATTAGGGGGAACTACCAGCGGTTGGGGATCGCTTGGTTCTTGACTGATGGGATTTGTTTCGTCTTCCTATGATCAACTTTCTCGACAATCCCTCTTCCATAGATATGAATATTGATGATGTATTTGGGGAGACTGTTGTGCGTATACAAAACAGACAGATTGTCCTTGCTAGTGTGCCAGATGGAAAACTTGATCCTTCCCATTTTGATATGCGAACGGCACCAATGCCTGAACCCGGCGATGGTAGCCTACTTGTCGAGACGCTTTACCTATCTTTGGACGCAGCGAACCGTGGATGGATGCAAGGCGCAAGCTACCGTGACGCCGTAACTGCTGGCGATGTCATGCCGGGATTTGTGATTGGGCGTGTTCTAACTTCTCGTGATTCTTCCGTCCCTATAGACAGTGTCGTCGAGATCGAAGGCGAATGGGCCGACTATGTTGTTGTAAGCGGAGATCGAGCGAAGATTGTTCTGCCAGTTCAGCCCCTGAGCCGGCGGCTATCTGTCTTGGGTATCGCAGGAAAGACAGCCTATTTCGGTCTACTCAACGTTGGCCTCCCCCAAGCTGGAGATACGTTGGTAGTCTCTGCTGCGGCAGGTTCTGTTGGCACGCTCGTCGGACAGATCGGGAAGATCAAGGGATGCCGTGTGGTCGGAATCGCTGGCGGTAGGGAAAAATGCGCTTGGCTGGTGGATGAACTGGGCTTCGATGCGGCTGTGGACTACAAAGCAGGTAGTCTTTTTAAAGATCTGAAGTCGGCCTGCCCTGAAGGTATCGACATCTATTTCGACAATGTGGGTGGACCCATTCTCGAAACCGTTCTGTTCCAGATGAATGAGAAAGGGCGGGTGGTTTGCTGTGGCGCGGTCTCTCAATATGAAAGGGCGAAACCAATTGGCCCTCGTAATGTGCCTGGGCTGCTGGTTGTGAAGCGGCTTCGGATGGAGGGTTTTCTTGTTATGGATTTTGCCGAGTATGACGCGCAAGCCGAAGCGGACCTAGCGGAATGGAGCGCAAGTGGACAGCTCCGTGTCGTTGAGGACATAGTTGAGGGACTAGAAAATGCACCGGAAGCGCTCGTCGGCCTGTTAAATGGAGAGAACAGAGGCAAACGCATGGTTCGTCTTAGCAACGAAGATTGATCCCAATTCTCGGCAATTGTAGCGATTTCAGCTAACCAACTTCGTGGCCCTTTGTCACAGAAGAGCTCAACGGGTCCAATCAGTCGCCAAAGGTTTGTAATCTCTAGTCACTTGCTTTCGACCCTAGGTTCGCTGATGCTCACCGACAGGCAGGAGCTCCTGAGAATGAAAGTACTGATCCTAATCATTGCGGTGATCGTTGCATTCTTAAGCATTGCGGCGGGTGCGGCCAAAATTCTTGCAGCGCCGCAAGAGGTTCAATTTTTTGAAGCCGTCGGAGTCAGTGCCACGTGGATGATGCCGCTTGGAATTCTGCAAGTCGTTGGAGGCGTCCTCGGAATTCCCCAAAAGACCAGGCAAGCTGGAGTCTTGATCGTCGTAGCTGGCTTCCTTGTGTCCACGGCGATGATTTTTGCGACCGGGAATGTCGGTTTCGGAGTCTCCTCACTGCTCCCGGTTCTGTTGGCGCTTGTGGTGCTTTGGCTCTCTCGCAAGGAGGCTAAACCTCAGGCCTAAGTTTTTGCTCATAAATCACAGTCCGTGGCCGCAACTTTCAGGTCTCTAGTGTAGCAAGCACCTCATAAGCCAGCACCGCGCCAGCCATCGCCGCATTGAGCGAGTCCGCGCGGCCTCGCATTGGCATTGTTACGCGCAGGTCGCATTCCATCTCATAGGCTTCAGGGAGGCCCTGGGATTCATTGCCGACCAGTATGAAGCACGGCGATGCATATGCAGCGCCGCGATAGGGCACGGCCTCGCGCAGGCTCGCCGCGACCAATTGGCCCGGTCCGCCCCTTAGCCATGGGAGGAACTCCTCCCACCGCGCCTGCACCAGCGATTGAGTGAACACCGCGCCCATGCTTGCGCGCACGGCTTCCGCGCTAAAGGGATCGGCGCAATCGTCGATAAGGATCAACCCGCCAGCGCCAACGGCGTCGCAAGTACGCAGCATGGTCCCCAAATTGCCGGGGTCGCGTAGTTCTTGAGCGACTAGCCAAATTGGCGCGGCGTTTCGGTCTATCCGCGATAGGCTGGTGTCGAATTCGTCGAACAGGCCAATTACGGTTTGCGAATTGGATTTGCCGGTGATTTTGGTCAGTATGTCGGGTGTTGTGGTCAGGATTTCGCCGCCAGCTGCTTCAACTTCGCGTTCAAGTTGATCGAGCAGATCGTGCTGATCGCGCCCTTCTGCCATCACCAATTCACGGGGTAGGCGGCCACTGACCCGCGCATCTTCCAACAATCGCAGGCCTTCGACCAGGAATTGCCCGGTGCGCCTGCGGTGCTTTTTGTCGCGCAAGCTCCGCAGATATTTCACAGTCGGATTGGAGAAGCCGCTGATATGTTTTCGTGTCATGGGGTCTGCACAGGCTGGGCGAGGATCAGAGGCACTCCTCCCGCTCACTCTTCGCCAAAACCGTCTTCGACCAGTGCCACAAGTTCAGCCAGAACTGTGTCGGCGCTTTCGCCGCTGACAATCAACTCGACCGTGTCGCCTTTGGCTGCGCCAAGCATCATCAGACCAAGGATCGAAGCGCCGCCTGCGGAATTGCTGTCCTTTGTCACGCGCACTTCGGCGCCTTCGGGCAAGGCTGCGACCGCGCCAACAAATTTCGCACTGGCCCGTGCGTGAAGGCCGCGCTGGTTGACGATTGTTACCGATTGACGAAGTTCGTTCATAGGCGGGGCTTACTTGCCGCTGCTCGCTGATCGTGGTGATTTGGGGGCAGTGTCGCCGCCCAAAAGCTCACTCGCGACGGTGATATAATTGCGCCCCGCCGTCTGTGCAGCTTCGACCGCTTCGACGACATCCATGCATTTGCGGGCGCCAGCAAGGCGGATCAGCATTGGCAGGTTGATCCCGGCGATCACTTCGACGCTACCGGTCTCCAAAAGCGAAATCGCGAGGTTCGACGGCGTGCCTCCAAACAAATCGGTCAGGATGATAACACCGCTGCCAGCATCCACAGTTTTGATTGCAGCAGCAATTTCCGCGCGACGCTGTTCCATATCATCATTCGGGCCGATGCAAACGGTCGCGACGCCAGATTGCAGGCCAACGACATGTTCCATCGCTTCGAGAAATTGGTCGGCAAGGCCGCCATGGGTAACAAGGATCAAACCGATCATATGCGAATTCAATCCGTTAGAACCTTACAGGGTGCTGCCATCTGACAAACACGCGCCGTTAACACAAACACCACCATGCGACTTCTCCCGGTCTCTAACGCCTTTTGCCTTCGATTTCGTCAGCAGCGCGAGAGGCCAGATTGCGGTGGCGGACCGTGGGCGAAAATCCAGATTCGCGCAAGCCTTGAGCCATGCGTTCAGCGGTAAAGACCGAACGGTGTCTCCCTCCGGTACAACCAAAGGCGATATGGACATAGGCTTTACCTTGTGCGGCATATCGCGGCAGCAGCGTTAGTAGCAGATCGCGGGTTTGGGCGAATGCTGTGTGAAAAGCTGGGTCACGCTCGATATGTTCTCCGACTGCAGCATCCTGCCCGGTCAATTCTCTCAGCCCCTCGACCCAATGCGGATTATCGAGAAAGCGCATATCAAAGACGAGATCGGCAAGCGGCGGCATTCCTCGTGCAAAGCCGAAGCTTGAGACGGTTAGTGTCATCTCTGCGCTTTCACTATTGCCAAATAGATCGCGGGCTTTCGCCTGCAGCTCATTTGCGGCCATAGAGGACGTGTCGATCACGATTTCTGCCCAGCGGCGCAGGGGTTCAAGCAATTCACGTTCGGCAGCGATGCCATCCTGCACTATGCGGCCTTGCGCCATTGGATGACGGCGGCGTGTTTCGTTATAGCGGCGTTCCAGCTCACCGCCAGCGCAGTCTATAAACATAAAGGTGAGCGCAATGTCTTTCCGCTTTGCGAGACTTTTTACGAGCGCGATAATTTCGTTCGGTACAAAGCCGCGTGTGCGCGAATCAAATCCAATTGCCAGCGGCGCGCGCGAACCATCGGCGTCGGTGTCAGGTTCCGCGACGAGCCTTTCAAGCAGGCGAACGGGGAAGTTGTCGATCGTCTCCCAGCCCAAATCTTCGAGTGCATCCAATGCAGTAGACTTGCCCGCACCTGATAAGCCCGTGACCAGCAACAGGCGCTGACGTGCGTCTGTTGGTTTTGCGTTGTTGGGTAGATTGACGCGCGGTGTTTCCATGTAACTATGCTTTTCGCGCTTCGCGCGGCGGAAGGGAAGCTAGATTTTTGCACAGTTCTGTATTGCTGCTCTAACTGATTTCCAGGCCGTGCAAGGTAAGCGCCCATTTTGCCCGTTCGGCAGGAGCGATAGTGCCGGGGTCAAATGGCAGGCATGGTATCGCCAAGCCCATCACTTCGCGGCTCAGCACACGATCTGGCAGGCGCTGAACTTTTGCGCCAAGGGTTAGCACCAAAGCAAGCGGAGTGGGCGGCGCGATTGGCAGCTCAGCGAGTCCCACACCGTGCACCTCAATCAATCCCGCAATATTGGGTGGCGGACCGGCGATGACCTGATCGCCAACGCGTTTTAGGGCAACACCGTCATCTCCAATCAGACTTGCTCCGCGTTCGATCAACGCCAGGGCCAGCGACGATTTTCCACTGCCGGGCGGGCCTTCGATCGCAATCACGCGGCCGCCGATGGCAACGGCGCTGGCCTGGATAATCAACTTTAGTCTCGTCATCGACAGCCTCTAAGAGATCGTCGGCAGCCGCATGCGCAGACACGCCCCTGACTTGCCATCAGAGCGTGACTCCGCGGTTAGAGAGCCGTCATGTGCCTCAACAATGGCGCGGGCAATGGCGAGGCCGAGACCGGAATGATTCCCGAAATCTTCCGCGTCAGGGCGGATCGAATGGAATCGGTCGAACACTTTCTCGCGCGCATCTTCCGGGATTCCGGGGCCGGAATCGCACACTAAAAGTGTCACGCATTCACCGTCATTGTCGATTGTGACCTCAATGCCGGCTTCGGGCGGGGAAAAGGACACGGCATTGTCGAACAGATTTTCGACAACACGTTCTAGCCTCGCACCTACGCCGAGCACCTGAGCGGGATAACCATACACATTGAATTCAATTCGGTGATCATGGTTTTCCGAACGATTTTCGCGGCTCCCAATGATTGCATAGATCAAATCCGAAAGGTTGATGTGTTCGAGTTTTGCACGTGACATTTCGGCGTCAATCCGGCTCGCATCCGAAATCTCGCTGACAAGGCGGTCAATCCGGCGCACGTCATGGGTGATGATCTGTTCAAGTTCGTGACGCAAATCCGGGTCTTTTACCTTGGGCAGAGATTCGACCGCGCTGCGCAAACTGGCGAGAGGATTCTTGATTTCATGCGCAACGTCGGCGGCAAAGCTGTCCACCGCGTCAATCCGTTGACGCAATGCCGATGTCATGTCGGAAACTGAGCGGGCCAACTGACCGATCTCGTCGCTGCGTTCGGGCAAGCGAGGGACCTCAACATCGCGCTCACGCCCCTGGCGCACTCTTTGTGCTGCGCGGGCCAGCAGTTGCAGCGGGCTGACAATGGTGCGCGCGAGATAGAGCGAAAGCAGCGCCGACGCTCCTAACACCAACAATACTGCGATAACCAATGCTGACCGAGCTGCCCTGACCCGTTCGGTGATGTCGACAGCATTGCGCACCGTCAGCAAAGTTGCCCCGTTCAATCCGACGGGCGCAGCGGCGGTGATAACTGGGGTACCGTCGAGCCAATCATACAGGCGCACTTGGCTAACTCCTTGTTCGCGTGCTGCGACTAGTTCGGGAAAGGCGTCTGCGGTCTGAGCATCAGGCTCTATGTAGCGGGGAACCAGCTCTGCACTAACAATTGCATCGACCGTGTGGTCCAACCAACGCGCCCATTGTTGGCTTAAATCGTCATCGTCGATGTCGTTGAGCTCAAATGCTGGCTCTGCAAGCGCGAAACTGTCCGCCCATAACAGGCCTTCGGAATCGAACATGCGCATCCGCATGCCTTGCTCGCGCCCGATTTGAACCAGCAGAGCCTCCTGCCGTTCCCGGGTTACGCCGGCCAGAGCCTCTGCTGTGATCTGTGCTTCGATCCGCGCCAGCTTAAAACGTTCATCGATGAGCTGTGTGCGGTATGTATCAAGATAGAAAAGCCCGCCCGAAAGCAGCGCCAATGGCAGGATATTTACGACAAGAATGCGCGCGGTAAGTGAGAACCTACCTACACCTACGCGCTGATCTTCTGTTCTTCCGAGAACTAGGGAATCGTCACCGATATGTCCGTCGATTGGGTCAACCATCGGTGAAACTGTAGCCTGCACCGTAGAGCGTTTCGATAGCGCTGAATTCATCGTCAACGACACGGAACTTGCGCCGCATCCGCTTGATATGACTGTCAACTGTGCGGTCATCGACGAAAATATCGTCGGGATAAGCGGCGTCCATCAACTGATTGCGGCTTTTGATCACGCCCGGACGTGTAGCGAGTGCCTCAAGGATCAGAAATTCGGTAACGGTTAAACTGACCGGTCTGTCATTCCAGGCAACAAGATGGCGGGCAGGATCCATATAGAGACGTCCGCGATCGATTTTAGGATGGGCTGGCTCTGGCGCAGTGATTTCATGGCCGATTGCGCGGTCAGGTTCTGCGCGGCGCAGAATTGCACGGATGCGGGCGGTAAGAAGGCGCAGACTGAATGGCTTTGCAATGTAATCATCCGCGCCCTGTTCCAAGCCCGCTTCTTCGTCGGCTTCATCATCCTTGCTGGTCAGAAATATAACTGGCAGCGGCGCATGTGCGCGTACCCGGCGCAGCAATTCCAGCCCGTCCATCTTCGGCATTTTGATATCGAAAACAGCCAAATCAGGCGGATTTTCAATCAACGCCTTCAATGCGGTTTCGCCATCTGAATAAAGCCGTGTGACGAAACCTTCTGCCTGCAACGCTATGGAAACAGTGGTGAGGATATTACGATCGTCATCGACCAACGCGATTTCGACCGCTTCCTGTTGGGATGCGGCGTCATCGGCATTATCAGTGGCGATATCGCTGATTTCGGTTTCCATAGTGATCCGTGCTCCTCCTCAGGCTTGCGCAATGGATTAGCGGCATCGCGCGCTCGAAACAATCGATCAGGTGCACGTCTTTCTGAATGACCAGAAAACCCTCGCAAGATCATAAGGCTGAAAAAGTGCGGAAGAACAGTTGTGCAGGCGCGAAATTCGGACCTAAATGGTGCGTTGCAGCGTCAAATGGTGCAGTTTGACGGGGGCCAGACTGGCATCTATGCCGCACAGCGGATTGGGACTCCGAACTTGTATTCGAATCGCACAATGGCGTTTTCGCGTGGCCTCTTGTTAGGGCCCCACTCCTTTGAAATTTGCAATTACTCCCTCGTTTTAAGCTCTTTTCAGGAGAACCCACGTTGTTTCCCCTCAATCAATCGTTGGCTGATCAAGGCATCGCCACCAAAGCGGAAGTTCACTCAAATCTTGGCACCTCGGCGCTCGTCGAAGCCTCCATCGCCGCCAAGGAAGGCTCCCTGTCAAAAGATGGCGCGTTGGTGGTTCAGACCGGCGCAAAAACCGGTCGCAGCGCGAAGGACAAATTCATCGTGCGCGACGCCACAACTGAGGGCACAGTCTGGTGGGGCAAGGTCAATGCATCAATGACGCCCGATCACTTTGCCGCACTAAAGGCAGATTTTCTGAAAGCTGTGGGTGAGAAGGAAACGCTCTATGTTGCGGACCTGTTCGGCGGTTCGCAGCCAGAGCACCGCGTGAATGTGCGCGTTATCAATGAACTGGCATGGCACAACCTGTTTATCCGCACTTTGCTGGTGCGTCCTACAGCCGATGAATTGGCGGATATCACCCCTGAATATACAATCATCGATCTTCCGAGTTTCAAGGCTGATCCAGCGCGCCATGGCACCAACAGTGAAACGGTTATCGCGGTCAATCTCAGCGAGAAGTTGATCCTGATCGGCGGCACAAAATACGCCGGTGAGATGAAGAAGAGTGTCTTTGGAATTCTCAATTATCTGCTTCCAACAAAGGGCGTGATGCCTATGCATTGTTCGGCCAACATTAGCGCAGATGGAAAGACAGCGGTGTTCTTTGGTCTGTCAGGAACGGGTAAAACCACGCTTTCGGCTGATGCTTCGCGAACCCTGATCGGTGATGATGAGCATGGCTGGTCCGACACGGCAGTCTTCAATTTTGAAGGCGGCTGTTATGCCAAGATGATCCGCCTTTCCGAAGAAGCTGAGCCGGAAATCTACGCCACCACCCGTCGCTTTGGCACGGTGCTTGAAAATGTGGTGATGGATGAACAGACGCGAGAACTTGATTTTGACGACAACTCGTTCGCTGAAAATACGCGCGGCGCTTATCCAATCGATTTCATCCCCAACACCAGCGCCGAAAATCTCGGCCCGGTCCCGTCAAATGTCGTGATGCTGACAGCGGACGCATTCGGCGTGCTTCCGCCGATTGCGAAGCTGACCGCCGAACAGGCGATGTATCACTTCCTTTCGGGTTATACTGCAAAGGTTGCGGGCACCGAAATTGGTGTGACTGAGCCAGAAGCGACTTTCTCAACCTGTTTTGGTGCACCGTTCATGCCGCGCCATCCCAGCGTCTATGGCAACCTGTTGAAAGAGCGCATCGCAAAGGGTGAAGTGCAATGCTGGTTGCTCAATACTGGCTGGACCGGCGGCAAATATGGCGTCGGCAATCGTATGCCGATCAAGGCAACCCGCGCGCTGCTTAATGCTGCGCTCGACGGTGATCTTGATAACGTCGAATACCGCGAAGACAGCAATTTTGGCTTTGAAGTTCCGGTCCATGTCCCAGTGCTCGCTAATGCCGGGATTGATCAATCGATCCTTGATCCGCGCAGCACATGGGCAGATACACAAGATTACGACGCGACGGCGAGCAAACTGGTAGGGTTGTTCATCGACAATTTCGCTGAGTTCGAAGCGCATGTAGACGAAGGCGTGCGCAATGCCGCCCCAGTCGCGGCCTGACACAGTGGAAACACACCATTAGAGGGATCAGATTATGAGTATTCTTGACAGCATTATGCAGCAGGTTGCCGGCTCGCCTGACACAGTCGCAGCTCTTGCCGAAAAGGTTGGAATTGACCCGGCCATGGCGGAAAAGGCGGTGGCAGCACTTGGCGCATCGCATGCACAAGAAGGCGATACGGTTGAGCTGGCTGCTGAGAAGACCGGACTGGATACAGGCGCGCTTAGTGGAATTCTGTCGCAACTTGGCGGCGAGGGTGCGTTGGGCGACATCGCATCTGGCATGCAGGGCGATTCCAAATTGTCCGGCGTGATGAGCATGCTGGATCGTGATGGCGATGGCAGCCCACTGAACGACATTGCTGGAATGGCATCAGGCCTGTTTGGTCGCAAATAGTCTCGTTAAACCGATCAGCGCGCCATTAGGAGAGAAGTCATGAGCCTTGCAGCAATGCTCCAGCAGACCGGAGCGATTTCATCCATGGCGCGCGAATTGGGCGTTGATGAAGCCACCGCCAAGACAGCCGCTGGTGCATTGCTCCCGGCGATTGTCGCGGGCATGGGTCGAAGCGCTACGGGCGGGGCGAGCACGCCCGATCCAATGGGAGGGCTGGGTAGCCTTGCTGGCGCGATTCTGGGCGGAAGTTCGTCTTCGGGTGGTGGCATTGGTGGCGGTTTGCTTGATGCAGTTCTGGGGACGAGTCCCACGCCAACAGCGCCGGGCAATGACATCCTTGGCAGTATCTTTGGAAGCAAGGATGTAAGTCGTTCGGTCGCTGGTGAAGTTGCAGCATTGACCGGCATCGATGAAGGCATGCTCAAAAAGATGCTGCCGATCCTCGCGATGGCTGTCGCAGGCTATATGGCGAAAGAGGCGACGGGCGGTTCTACTCAAGGCGGCGGAAGCCCACTGGGCGGTATCCTTGGTTCCATCGTCGGCGGGATGATGAGCCGCTGATCGCATGGGTGAGCGCCTAACTAACCCTCTACCACTGTTTCGCTTTCATCGTCAGTGCTTGAATTCTCGCTGGCCCCATCGCTATCGGCTGTATTAGCCGTGCTTTGATCACCTGTGTCAGAGCCTGCGGTTCGCGGATTGATGCGCAATGGCACTCCCTCGGGCGCTCTCTCAAGGAGATCGATCAGATTCTGCGCTGCAGAAGCAGTTCGGCCTCCATGTGGATTAGCAGCGAGTGGCTGAAGACTCTGCTGTGCCAGCTCTATTTTGCCTTCGCCCGCATGCATTATCGCGACATTCAGCCACAATTGATGATCGAATGGTGCCAATTGCGCAGCGCGTTCAAGTGCGGCTTTAGCATTTTCAGGCGGCTCGATTCCGCGCTCGACGAAACTGCGGTAGTAGTAGATTAGCGGGAGTGGATGATCGTTTTCACGTGCGTTGAGCTGTGAGAACGGCGTCATTGCAGCTTCGTATGCCTGATCGGGTACGGCTGCGTCCTTGGCCTTGCGGAATAGAGCATATCCCTTTTGCACATAGGCATTAGCCCAGGTCGGATCGATGGCAATTGCGGCGTCTGCTGCGGCGATGGCCGCATCATCATTGCCAGCATCATATTCTGTTTCAGAAAGCGCGGTGAGCACGCCGGGGTCATTGGGGTATTCTGCGGCAATCTCTCGCGCTTCTATGACCAGCTCCGCTGCTTGCTCTGAATTTACGCCGCGCTGTGAGCGCATCCGCACTTCCATCATTTCCGCTTCACCTTCGGGCAGTTGCCGCAGCGTGACAGCGCTTGCCTGCAATTGATCGGGGGCAAGGCTAAAAGTGAACATTCTGCGCTGACGCTGATACGCTTTCAATTCCCGGTCCAGCACATCAAGATCGCCAAAAGTATTTTCAGCAGCCTCAATCTGAGAAGTTCCGTTTAGCACCTCCCTCCAATATGCATCCAGTTGACCGCGCCGTTCTGGTGTAAAGGTTAGGTAGTGATAGAGCAGCCAACTGCGGCCGTAAAAGGAATCGTTGCGCCGTCCGCGATTTCTCGAAATTCGATCATAGTCCAGCAATTCACGGATATTCACCTCTTCGGCAAAGGCCAATTCAGCCCCACGGTGCACGGCTGGACGGCCTATTAAGAGCGTCCCATCACGATTGAATCCTGCAGAAGCGAAAAATTCAGCAGCCCCCTCGCTCATCCAGCGGGGCATTGCAAAACGTGATGTCGAAATTAGGAAGTGATGCGCGTATTCGTGCAGCAGAACGATGGTTGAAAAGTCAGGGTAACCGTTTTTGTTGCGAATAGTCTGGACAAAGGCGCGGCTTGAGCCGGCGCGAGGAACATAGAACCCGGCAATGTTGCGGTTGTTGCCGCCAGCTATACGGCGCACTTCGCGGCCCGATCCAACGACAAAAATCACGACTCTGTTTGATGGGCTCGGCTTTTCAATCTGTCGCCCCGTGATGTATTCCATTGCGCTGTGATAGCGTTCGAGGTTTTCAGAGAAGCGCCGAATGTCTCTTTCGCTATCATCTGCATAGATGACGAAATTATCCGATGATGCTTCATACCATTCAGCAGATGCGCTTGTTGATGCGAAACCGATAAAAATCAGCATTGCAAACCGCGAAAGTAATTGTGCAAGCATAACTGTAATCGACCTCTCGGTGTCTGCGAATCACCATAAGTCGTCAGTATAAAAACCGGATTGGAATTGGCTAGTGCTAGTCAAGATTATCCAAATAAGTCCAGATACGGCTAACCACCACGGAGCCTTCGCCGACGGCGCTCGCGACGCGTTTTACTGATCCAGACCGGACATCGCCAACTGCAAAAATGCCGTCCGTCTTCGTTTCAAATGGGGTTTCCCGGCCAACGGCTGCGCCGGTGAGGACAAAACCTTTCTCATCGGTCTCCACCAATCCTGAAAGCCAATCGGTATTGGGCGCGGCGCCAATCATTATGAACAGCGCCTGCGAATCGATGCAGGTTTCGCGATCGAGACTGCTCAAGGTGACCGCCTCTAGCCAATCGTCGCCATGCAATTCAGTGACGCTGGTGTTGTAGTGGATGGTGATGCGCAGATCGGCCTCTAGTCGCTGAGACAAATAGCTCGACATCGAAGCCTCCAAACTGTCCGAACGCACGACCAAGTGGACATGTGCGGCGCTGCGCGAAAGATACATCGCGGCTTGGCCCGCCGAATTGCCGCCGCCGATCACCACCACTTCGGTGTTAGAGCAGAAGCGCGCCTCCATCTCAGTGGCTGAATAGAAGATGCCTGCGCCTTCCAATTCGCGCAGATTTTCCAACGGTAAGCGGCGATATTGGACGCCTGTACTGACCAAAACAGCTTTCGCACATATCTCATCCTGCCCGTCCAATACCGCGCAATAGGTGCCATCCTCGCGCCGCGTGAGCCCTTCGACTCGGCGCGGCATGACGAAGCGTGTACCGAATTTTAGAGCCTGGATTTGCCCTCTATACGTCAGGTCCGTTCCGCTGATTCCGGTGGGGAAGCCCATGTAGTTCTCGATCCGGCTGGACGTACCCGCTTGCCCGCCGATCGCCATGTCCTCGACCACCAGAGCGTCAAGTCCTTCTGACCCAGCATAAACCGCCGCAGCAACGCCTGCTGGCCCGCCGCCAACGATCAGCAGATCAAAGTCACGGCGCGAACATATATTGAGATCGAGATTGAGATATTGCGCGACTTTGCGCGGGGTCGGGTCCTCCAGCTTTGTATTCGTGCCAAGGATAACGGATGGTTGATGCCCAGAGAGGTTGCACACTTTGTTGGTCTCGACATCGCGCGCATCCATATCGAAGCTTTGGAACGGGATGCGGTTTCTCGACAGGAACCGTTCGACCGCTTGCACTGCTGGATCGCGGTCTGCGCCGACGATCTTGACCGATCCGGTGGACATTTCAAATTGCTTGAGCCTGCGCGCGGCAAAGACTGTGATTATGTGATCGGAAAACTCAGGGATGCGGTTCATCAGATCGAGCACCCCATCGCGAGGGGCTTCGATCACGCGGGTGTCCACCGCCGCGCGCATTCTAAGGTAGTTTGTGGCACGGTTGAGGAAGCCGATCTCCCCCATAAACTGCGTTGGGCCGAGGCCAGATTCCATCATCCGCTCACCCGTATATGGGTTCACAACTTCAATTTCGCCCTCGAGAACATAGACGAATTTATCCATCACATCGCCGATTTCAGCGATGATCTCGCCAGCCTGATACGTGCGCTCTCCGCCAATTTCGCAGATCGCATCAACATGAGCCTGTGCCAGCGGCACACGCTTCATCGTCTCAAGTTCGAGGCCTAACTGCTCCACGTTGCGTCTCCTGATTTCCAGTTGAGGAATAGATAGCAACGCCGCTCAGCAAAGCCATTACGTCGTGTCGATATACCGTCCAACCGTCTTGCCAACCACATCCAGCGGGGCATTGCCGCCCAGGATGACGGCGGTGTTGAATGCCTTGAAATCATAGGCGTCGCCCATTTCACTCTGAGCCCGCGCGCGCTGACGCACGATTTCGCTGTGGCCAATCTTGTAGGAACAGGCCTGTCCCGGCCAACTGCAATAGCGATCAACTTCGCCGGCAACTTCTTCAGGTTTTGACCCGTTACGGTCCACAAAAAACGCGTTGGCTTGGGCGCGGGTCCAACGTTTTGAATGCAGGCCGGTATCGACCACCAGACGGCAGGCACGGAAGGCGAGGCTTTGCAAATAGCCAAGCCGTCCGACGGCGAAGTCATCATACGCGCCAAGCTCATCTGCAAGCTGTTCGCCGTACAGCGCCCAGCCTTCGCTGAACGCCCCGAACGCGAGGATGGAGCGGATGAGAGGTAGGCGGTTTGAATATTCGCCCTCCCACACATGGCCCGGAATGCTCTCATGGAAAGTAAGATCTGGAAGATCGTATTTGCGGTGCAGATCGGTGGAACGCAAATTGATCCAGAACCGACCCGGTATGGATCCATCTTTGCTGCCTGCCCCGCCATAGGCACCCGGCGCGCCTGCTTCCTCGTTGATCGGGATACGGCGTACTTCCATGTTGGGATTGACCAGTTGATTGAATGCGCGCGGCATTTGAGCTTTGATCCAATCGATTCGTTCATCGATGAATTCAAATATCTCTTCGCGGCCGGGATCCCCTTCTGCGAATTTGTAACGTGGATCATCGCCCAGTGCCTGCATCCGTTCGCCGACTGAACCCTGAGTGTAACCAATATTGCGCAGGATAGGGTCCATCCGGCCATGCAATGTGGCCAATTCATCTAACCCCTGTTCGTGAATTTCGTCAGGACTGAGAGACGTTGTGGTTGAGGCGCTGGTGGACCAGCTGTACCATTCTTCGCCGCGTGGTTGAGCCCAAATGCCCGCATCGGATTTTGCAAGACTGCGCTGAGTCTTAAGTTCGTCAAGCTGACGCTGAAGCGCTGGAATAAGGCGCGTATTGACCATCCCCACTGCCTGACGAGATGCCGTGATGGCCGGTTGCAATTCGCCAGTTAGCAGCGGCGCGACATAGGCGCCGCCATTGTTCGCAGCATCGGCGATATTCGCTTCCATCTGGGCGATAGTCTTATCCAAAAGGAAGTCGGGCGGGACCACGCCCATACCGCGCGCTTCTGCAATACGGTCGGTCTCGCCGTCGAGTACCGAGCTAACCTCGTTCACACGGCCAAGATAGTATTCAACATCCTGCGCATCGCGCAGCGGCTGTGTCGCACCAAAATGGCGAGGGAAGTCGATATAGCCGCCGACGTTCTGGATCACGAGATAGGGGGCATTACGCCAGCTACCCACAGCCACATCGCCATAGGGCAAATCCATACCCTCGACGGCTTTGGAAAATGCACTTTCTACCACTTCAAAGCCGATTAGCTGATCGGCGGTTAGGCCGTCCTTGGGATAGTCGCGTGCGTCTTGGAGCAGGTTGCTTAGGGTCGCTTTATAGGACTCACGTCCTTCGCTGCCTGTCGCTCCAAATGTGCCTCGCCAGTGGGCATATTCGCCCGTATCGACGCCTAGTCCGGTGGCACGGCCCGGTTCGTGGCGCAGCATTGCATAAGCGATTTCATCCAACTTCGCATCGGCGCTTGGCAATCCGGCGGACGAACTGCTGAATTGCCCGTTTTGATCATCGACTCCATGAACCGTCATGCATCCAGGAAGCATCGCCAAAGCAGAAACGCCGCCAAGCCCTCGTGCGGTTGAACGAAGGGCCTGACGGCGTGTGAAGTTCTTTTGTGTCTCTCTCATATCAGCAGGTGTTAACCCGCTAAAAGCGCGAGTCAATCAGTCCTTCAGATCAGCCGGGACGATGCCGCCAGCTGCCGCGATTTTGTTCATTACGGCTTTGTGTAATGCGATGTTGTCTTCTGCTGTTCCGGAATAATCGCTATTGCCGAGTTCGATAGCCAGTTCTTTGCGATTGGCATAGCTTGGATCAATCTGAACCAGTTTCATCAGATCAACAATCGACGTGCGCCAGTTGAGCTTGTCCGAACCTGGAATGTTGCCGATGCGTTGTTCCACATCGACACCGCTGATCGCGGCGCGCTGAGGTGCTGCTGCCGGTGTCGCAGCCGCAACTGGTGTCGCAGTGTCTTCCTCGTCCGAACCAAAGATCGCGTTCGAGATTGAGCTAAAAATTCCCATGATATCCTCCCTTGTTCAACTTGCTGGCAAGGTTAGACGTAAGTGCGTAATTGTTCCAGAGATATGCGCAGTTTCGATACAGGATGGTACAAAAGCCAGCGATGACAGATGTGGTGATTTGGATTGTGGCGCTCGCGGCGATTTTGCTGCTGGCGGGTGCGTTTTTTCTATGGCGGCGAACGGGTGAGGCAAAGCAGCCAGCCCTGATGGTGCTGCTGGCGCTGATTGCGATCGGCAACGTGCTGCTCTGGACCGTGCCGCTGGCCGATGGGACTTCGCCGATTGACCAAGCGGAGGCAACGGAAGCGGCCGAAACGCAGTAACGCTCCGGCCGCCGGGGATCAGCACCCTATATTCACGGGGGTGCCGAACAGATTATTCGGGAATTTTCCAGTTCACAGAGCTGCTAAACATTCCCGCCACCGCATTACCATTACCGTCTTTTGCGGGTTCAAATTGGGCGCGACGTTGGAGCAGACGGCAGGTTGCTTCATCAAGTGCGGCATGGCCGGTTGATCGGGTGATCGAGCAATCACTAACCTTTCCGCGAGCATCAATTTCCAAAGAGAACGCCGCGACGCCAGAATAGTCGCGATTAATCCAGCTCGTAAGATAGTCGCTGTCTCTGATCCATCCGCCCGGATTGCCGAGCGGAGCGGCTGCAATGGGATCAAAGGGAAGCGAGGGAGGGCCGAAGTCAATTGGTTCGATGTCAACGCCAAGTCCTGAATCAAGTTCGAAAGGCTCGGCGATCTCTCCACCAGCGACGCCATTGAAGGTGAACGGGGTGTCTGGGCGCGTCGGCACCGGAGCGGGATCTGGATTCTGCGAAACTGCCTCGGCAGACGTGTCGACTATTGGAGGCGTTTCGGTATCGGGAATGGGTTCAACTTCGGTGACTTCGCGGACATCGAAAGTGCCGAAAGGTGTATCGGCCTCGGGTATGCTCGCCGTGATCGCAAGGCCAGTAACAAGCAGGACAGCAATTCCTCCCGGCACACCAAATGCACCAAGGATCGCTGCGGGGTTGGGCTGATTGGCGGTGTTAACGTAGCTCATGTTTACATCTCCTCTCATCGATGATGTAAAGCAATGTTACAACATAACATTAAACAAGCAAGAACTATCGAGTTGCGGTTTGGAACCGATCACGCAATGCAACTGATGTAGTTTGTGAAATATTATTGCGTTTTTGTTTTGCGCAGCCCGGATGGGCTGCGCAAAACAAAACGATCAAGTACTTATTTGATCGGACAATCCGGTGACAGACGGAAATCCAGGTAATTGTCGATCGACGCCATCATTTCTTCAGTTTCGTTTTCGAAGAAATGGTTTGCGCGCGGGATTTCGTCGTGGTGGATGGTGATGTGCTTTTGCGTGCGGAGCTTGTCCACCAGCTTCTGCACTGCTGTTGGTTGGACCACAGTATCCGCAGCGCCCTGCACGAAAATGCCGCTTGCCGGGCATGGGGCAAGAAAGCTGAAATCATACATGTTTGCAGGCGGCGCGACGGAGATAAATCCGCGCACTTCGGGACGCCGCATCAGCAATTGCATGCCAATCAGCGCACCGAATGAATAGCCGGCAACCCATGTGGTTTGTGCCTCTGGGTGAATTGATTGCACCCAATCGAGCGCGCTTGCCGCGTCGGAAAGCTCCCCAATACCGCTGTCAAAGCTGCCTTGGCTGCGGCCCACGCCGCGAAAGTTAAATCGCAATACCGCAAAGCCGCGATCGACAAAGGTCTTGTACATACGCTGCACGATCCGATCATTCATCGTGCCTCCGCCTTCGGGATGCGGATGAAGGATCATCGCAACCGGTGCCCGGGGGCGCGGTGGAGGGGAGAAACGACCTTCGAGACGGCCTTCTGGACCGGGGAAGATGACTGATGGCATCGACAAAACCTTGTGAAATGTTGAAGCGCAAAATGCCTGCTGGCACCTGCGAAAGCGCGCTCTATATAGGAACGCATGCAGATTACGCAATTTTTTGTCAGGCCGCGCTAAGTTGGGACGGATTTATCTCGATCATGCGGCCACTTCGCCGCTCCGCCCAGAGGCACGCGCGGCCATGGAACGGGGCTTTGCCCTGTGGGCCAACCCTTCCAGCCCGCATGGGGAGGGACGTAAAGCGAAATCCGCATTGGAGGATGCGCGCGACCGAATCAAAGCAGCGCTGAACTGGGACGGCGAACTGATCTTTACATCAGGGGCGAGCGAGGCATTGGCGATTGGGCTTCGGCAAGCGAAAGCGGATCATCGGATTGTAAGCGCGGTGGAGCATGACGCGGTTTTTCGCGCTGCGCCGGATGCTCAAATTTTCTCTGATGACGTTATGCTAGACGATTCCGCAATTCTGGCGGTCCAGCATGTCAATTCTGAAACCGGCGTGATCAATCCCGTCGCCCGCATGGGGGAAACGGTGAAATCCAAAGGGACGCTGATCCTATCAGACTGTTCACAAAGCGCTGGCAAACTGACGCTGCCCGATGCTGATATGCTGGTGATCTCCGCGCATAAATTTGGCGGGCCGATTGGGATTGGCGCGTTATTGGTTCGCGATTTTGGCCAGTTGGCACCAATTGGCGGACATGAACGCGGATACCGACAGGGGACCGAAAACCTGCCGGGTGCGATGGGAATGGTGGCGGCACTGGAGGCTGGCGAATGGCAGACAACCGCGCGGGATCGTGCCGAATTCAAAGAAAAACTGGCAGGCGACAGGCTGTCGATCGGTGAGCAGGTTGACTACATATTCGCGCTCACCCACTCATCAATAAGCGCCCAAGCGCTGCTGATCCGACTTGATGCCAATGGGTTTGCGGTGTCGGCAGGCAGTGCGTGTTCTTCGGGAACACTTAAGAAAAGTCGGGTGCTTGATGCATTTGGGGTTCCGGATGATGTTGCCGCGCGAACAATTCGGGTAAGCATAGGCTGGAACTCCACCCCGGCTGAACTGGAACAATTCGCAGATGCATGGAGTTCTTTGAAGTGATCTATCTCGATAACCAAGCTTCCACCCCGTTGGCGCCAGAGGCGCGCGATGCGATGCTGCGTCATTTGGATGGGCCGGACGGCACAAATTACGCCAATCCGCACAGCTCGCATCGGATGGGACGGCAGGCGGCGGCGTCTATCGAAGTCGCGCGCGAGCGTGTTGCGGTGCTGCTGCCAGCGGGTGGCCAAGTGATCTTTACCGGCGGAGCGACCGAGGCGTTGAATCTAGCGATCCGGGGCAGCGGGGAGGGCAAAGTTGCATTCTCTGCCATCGAGCATTCCGCCGTTGGCGATACGGTGCGCGCCACTCGTCCGCACCACGAATTGAACGTGGATCAAGATGGAATTTGTGATCCCGCGCAAAAATTGCCCGCTGATACCTCCATGATCGCGGTTATGCAGGCCAACAACGAAATCGGTGTGGTCCAACCCAGCGCGGATTGGGACCGCCGGGCCAAGGAGGTGGGCGCGCTCCATTTGGTCGATGCCGTGCAAACCTATGGCAAGATACAAGTTACCGAAGCTGATTTGATCGCGGTGACGGCTCACAAGCTCTACGGGCCAAAGGGTATCGGCGCTCTATGGGTGCGCGACGGAGTGAGGCTGACCCAGCAACAGAGCGGAGGCGGGCAAGAGGCAAAGCTGCGCTCTGGCACGCTCAGCCCAGCATTAATCGCGGGTTTTGGCGCCGCCGCCCAAGTCGCCGCTGACCGTATGGAAGAGGACGCTGAACACACGAAACTCCTTTGGAGCCGCGCCCGTGAACTGTTCAGTGATTGGGAGTTGAACGGCAGTGGCGAGCATCGCTGGCATGGCAATTTTAACATCCGCCGCGAAGGATTGGATGCGAGCCGATTGATGAGCGAATGCCGCCAAATCATGTTTTCGGCCGGCAGTGCATGCGCCAGCGGATCGGGGAGACCCAGCCACGTGTTGAAGGCCATCGGCCTTACTGACAAACAGGCCAAATCCTCAATCCGTTTGGGCTGGGGGCGTTACACAACATTGGACGAAATCGAGGAAGCGGCACGGGTGATCAACGCCGCTGTGAAGGAGCAAGAAGCTTGGGCCTAAATGTCACTTTCATTGATCCCAGCGGCAATTCTGTTACCGCGAGCGCGGAAATCGGCGACAATTTGCTGTCCGTCGGACAGGCAGCTGGCCTGCCGCTCGAAGGAACCTGCGAGGGCCAAATGGCGTGTTCTACATGTCACGTTATCGTTGCAGCAGAATGGTTTGGCAAATTGGCAGAGGCTAGCGAGGAGGAAGAGGACATGCTCGATTTTGCTGTCGGTGCCCGCCGCACAAGCCGCCTTTCATGCCAGATCGATTTAACCGAAGAACTCAATAGCCTGACCGTCAGCGTACCAGGTGAAAGCATCGATGCACGGCGATTGTAAGTGAGAAATTCCTAAATGACTCAGACCCTGCGCGACCGCGCAAAGGCACTCGTCGAATCCAACGGGTTTGAACGTTTCATCATTACAGTGATTGTGATCAATGCGATTGGGCTGGGTATTGAAACCTCCCCCGATGCGATGAGAATAATTGGCGGTGCTGTAATGTGGCTCGACACGATTGCGTTGTCGATTTTCGTTGTTGAACTGGGAATCAAGTTGTTTGCCTACCGGCTCGCATTCTTCAAAAACGGATGGAACATTTTCGATCTGGCGATTGTCAGCGTCGCTTTGGTCCCGGCAGGTGCGCAATTCTCTGTTCTGCGTGCGCTGCGTATCCTTCGCGCGCTGCGGCTGGTGTCGGTTGTGCCCAGCATGCGCAAGGTCATTGTCGGCCTGTTTAGCGCCATTCCCAGCATTGCGACCGTAATCGTGATGTTGCTGTTGCTGTTCTATATCAGCGGAGTCATGGCGACGAAACTGTTTGGAGACGCATTTCCGCAGTGGTTCGGCAACCTAGGCGCGTCGCTCTATTCGCTTTTCCAGATTATGACATTGGAAAGCTGGTCCATGGGTATCGTGCGCCCGGTGATGGAGGTCTATCCCTATGGTTGGGCGTTCTTCGTGCCCTTTATTCTGCTGACCAGCTTTATTGTGCTCAACCTGTTTATCGGTGTGATCGTGAACGCCATGGCCGAGGCAACCGAGGATGATGCGCACGGCGAACGCGAAGAAATCATCAATCAGCTAAAGGCGTTGCGAGAGGATGTAGTAGCGCTAAAAAATAACATCAATACAAAGACTTAAGGCTGGAAGCGTTAACCCCGGCCCCAAATCCGACTATCTATGCGTTAAGACAAATGCCCTTCATTCAAGGGGGGGTAACATTCTGCGTTACGGTCGCCACGTTGCCCATCCCGGTTTGAGACAGGACTGAAACATCACCCATACCGCCTTGCGTTACAGTGCCCATATTTGATGTTCCGTCTTGAATGATGGTTGATGCGTTAAGCGATCCATCTTGCAGCAAGGTTGCGATGTTGGTCGTACCCGATTGAGTGATACTGGAATCGCCGTCCAAGCCATCTTGTGTCGCCGTAGCTGAGTTGCCGTCACCACCTGCATTTTGCAAAATGGTTGAATCGTTCAGATTGCCATTTTGTTGGATCAGAGCCGAATCGTTGTTGCCCGATTGGACCGCAGATGCGCTGTTGGAATCACCGATCTGATTGATTGTGAGTGGGTTTGCAAAGAATCCAGTGTTTGTCGTTCCATCTTGAACGAATGTTGCGATGTTGTTGGCGCCGTTCTGCGTAACAATCGTATTGGTAATATTAGCGTTTGCAGCGGATTGGCTGCCCACGATTGTGTTGGTGTTGCCGATTTGGGCCATGGAGGCCAACGCAGCGATTCCCGACTGCGTCAAAGTCGACATGTTGTCGTCGCCAGTTTGGGTGTTGGAGGTGAAATTGTCGACGCCACCCTGAATGAAGTTTTGGGTGTTGCCATTGCCGACCTGACTCGCGATCAAGCCGGGCGAAACATTCGGAAGCAGTCCGCCGGGAAGCGCGACGGCAGAAAAGCTCCCGCTTTGGTCAATGTTAACTGTGTTGAGCGATCCGGCTTGGTTCACTTGGATGCCCGCCTGAACAGTTGGATCACCTGGGTCGGGAGAGCTTTGCGTGATGTTCGCAGTATGCTCAGAGCCTGATTGAGTAACAAGAACCAGCCCTTGAACGCCAGTTTGTGTCACATCCGATATGCTATCGGTGCCAATTTGATTGACGTTCACCGTGTTGTCGGACGCCGATTGATCAATGATCGATGTGTTGCCAGAGCCAGGTTGGGTGACGGTGGCGTCTTGGCCCGATCCGCTTTGCGTAACAGTACTATCATTCGATTGCGCCATTGCTGTCCCGCTCAATGCAAGAGCGGCGACCGAAGCGGTAAGATAAATTTGGAATTTCATTGTCGAACGCTTTCATACCCGAATGTCCGGATAATCGAACATTCTCCCCCTAGTGCGGTTCCGGATTTGTCCGTGAACGGCAGCTGCGTGCGACCAAAATGTCGACTACGTAATAACACTCATTAATATTCTGGCAAGCACGATACGTAGATTCGGAAAATTGAGGCTTGATCGGGTTTTCCCTGTGGAAACGCCTCTCCCCGCGTCGCCTCTGCGTTGCTAAGCGAGGAGAATGTCAGACCCGGCCACCCCAAACGATTCTATCGATGATTCTGATCCATTCGACCTGATTGTCGATGCGCCGTTCGATGCTGCTTTGTCAGAACGGTACCTTGTCTATGCGCTGTCCACGATCACTGCGCGCTCGCTGCCTGACCTTCGCGATGGGTTGAAACCGGTGCATCGGCGGCTGTTGTGGACAATGCGGCAGTTGAAGCTCGACCCGTCGAACACATTCAAGAAATCCGCCCGCGTTGTGGGTGAGGTGATCGGCAAATATCATCCGCATGGAGATACCGCCGCCTATGATGCGATGGTCCGTCTCGCACAGGATTTCTCGTTGCGGTATCCTTTAGTCGAAGGGCAGGGGAATTTCGGCAATATCGATGGCGATAACGCGGCAGCGTACCGCTATACCGAAGCGCGCCTGACCAAAACCGCGATGCAGCTGATGGAAGGTCTGGATGCGGGAACGGTCGATTTCATCCCGACATATAACGGCGAAGAGGAAGAGCCCGAGCTGATGCCCGGACTGTTCCCCAATCTGCTGGCGAATGGTGCCAGCGGCATTGCCGTGGGCATGGCGACCAATATCCCGTCGCACAATGTCGCCGAAGTGATCGATGCGACGCTGGAGCTGATCGACAACCCGCATGTCGAACACGAAGCTTTGATGGAGATAGTCAAGGGACCGGACTTCGCCACAGGCGGCCAAGTGGTCGATAGCGCAGAGGCGATTTGCGAAGCTTACCGTACCGGGCGCGGTTCATTCCGCCTGCGCGGCGTCTTTAGCGCGCCAGAGGCTGACAAAGCAGAGGATCAAGTGGCCGGAATTGAGCGGCTGGGCGGCGGGCAATGGCAGCTCGTTATCACCGAAATTCCGTATCAGGTGCAAAAGGGCAAGCTGATCGAGCAGATCGCGCAGGCGATTGCCGACAAAAAGTTGCCGATCCTCGAAGATGTGCGCGATGAAAGCGATGAGACCATTCGTATCGTGCTGGTCCCGCGCAGCCGCAATGTCGATCCAGAGCTGCTGAAAGAGAGCATCTTTAAGCTGACCGAGATGGAAACGCGGTTTGGGCTCAATATGAATGTGCTGAATTCTGCTCGCACTCCAATGGTCATGGGCCTGAAAGAGCTGTTGGAAAACTGGACCCGCGCGCAGATCGAAATTCTGCAACGTTGCACACAGCACAGGCTCAACAAGATCGCACAGCGACTTGAACTGGTCGAGGGCTATATCATCGCCTTCCTCAACCTCGATCGGGTGATTGAAATCATCCGCACGCAGGATGAACCGAAGCCGGTGATGATGACGGAATTCGGGTTAAGCGACCGGCAGGCCGAGGCGATCTTGAACATGCGGCTGCGGTCTTTGCGCAAGCTGGAAGAGATGCAGCTGCGTGGTGAGAAAGACGAATTGCTGGCCGAACAGGACGACTTGCAGAAACTGCTCGAAAGTCCCGCACGCCAGCGCACCCGGTTGAAGAAGGACCTGCGCAGCCTGCGCAAGGACTACGCCGAGGACACTAAGCTTGGCGCGCGCCGCACTAGGATTGAGGAAGCTGCACCCGCGGTTGAATTCTCAATGGATGCTATGATTGAAAAAGAGCCGGTGACGGTGATCCTGAGCCAAAAGGGCTGGATCCGCGCGGCAAAGGGTCATGTCGATCTGACGCAGGAGTTCAAATATAAGGAGGGCGATGCACTGGCCTTTATCCTCCACGCGCAGACCACGGATAAGCTGCTGATCGCGGCCAGTGATGGGCGGTTCTTCACATTGGGCTGCGACAAACTGCCGGGTGCACGCGGCTTTGGCGAACCGCTTCGCACGATGATCGACCTTGAAAGCGAAGCGTCGATCGCAAAGATGCTGGTGCCTAAAGATGGTGACAGGCTGCTGCTGGCCTCCAGCAGCGGTAAAGGTTTTCTAGCCGAAACGAAGGAGCTGTTGGCTGAAACCCGCAAGGGTCGCCAAGTGGTGAACCTGAAAGGCGATGCAAAGCTGCAAGTGATCCGCGAAGTGCCCGAAGGCCACGATCATGTCGCGGCGGTGGGCGAAAATCGCAAGCTGATCGTTTTCAACATCGAAGAGATGCCGGTGATGGCGCGCGGGCAGGGCGTGATGCTGCAACGGTACCGTGATGGCGGTCTGTCAGACGCGACCACGTTTGTGCTGGCCGATGGCCTTAGCTGGAAAATGGGCGGATCGGGCGAACGGACCCGAACAGAAAATGACATCTGGCAATGGAAAGTCGCGCGCAGCGCCGCAGGACGGATGCCGCCGCAAGGTTTCCCCAAAGACAACCGTTTCGGTTGATCCCCAAACAAAAAACTGCGGTCACCAGTACTGGTGACCGCAGTTTTTGGTCCGCAAAGACCCAAGCAATCTTCCGGATTTACTCGCCCGCTGCTTGTTTGGCGGTTGCTTGTGCAGGAGTCAGGATTTCTGCGCCTGCGGGCACTTCTACTGTGTTCGTAGAGAGCTGATCAGCAGAATAAAGAGCCACAAGAGCACCGGCTGTATCGACTGTGAAACCATCGCGCGTCAGCGAAACAATTCCGGCGTCATTTTGAACAATCACCGAGCCTTCATCGTCCAACGCAGCGACCGAACCAGCAGGCTGACCATCGGCGCTAACAACAGCGGCACCTTGGACCAAAGCAGCATCAAGCGCGGCGTTTGCCGCTGCAACCTGTGCGTCCATCATGCCGTTGATTTGGGCCTGTGTCGCGTTGACTGTCCATTTGCCTTCGCGCTCCGCCAGAACGTTGGCGGGAAGAGGCGCGCTGTGTCGGCCTGTATCGACCGTAACAACGCCGCCGTCATTGGCAGAGACTGTACCGATTAACGCGTCATCATTGCCAAAAACGGTTGTTCCCACGTCCTGGGCATTTGCAGCGAATGGGGTGACGGCCACAGCGGCCGCCAGCAGGGTAAGCTTAGCAAAGTTCATTTTTCGATAGTCTCCAGTTATAATTTTCAGAAAACGTCAGACCGAGCGGTCGGGCAACTGCCATTCAAAGGCGAGCAATTCGACCGTTGAACGAGATACCAACGTAGTTCTCAAATTGGATGAGAATTGTTACAAAATAGAGGGAAATTTCGATTGAGTGCGGAAGCCTTTTGACCTGAATTTTGTGAAGCCTAACTTAACGTAAAGGTCTTGGGAGCTCTTCTTCGAGGATTTTTTCAACGCGCGCCTTATCCGGAAAGCCCTCTGCAATCCAGCGCCGTTCAACCGAGCGTAGGATGCGCGCAACGTCAGGCCCAGCAGCCACACCGTGTGCAACAATCGCGCCGCCCTTTAGCGGGAAGGTTGGCGTCTCCCAATCAGCGATGGCCCGCGCATTCTCGCCCAGCAGCAACAGCCGATCGACCGCAAATTCAAGACCGATCTGATAGGCAAGAGCGTGCAGGTTCGCCGCATCTTCTGACAGTCGTTCAGATGCTGATAGCAGCCTTGCCCGCTGCGCTTTTGACAGGCGCAATCGCGCTGCAACATTTTCGGCAACGTCTGAAGATGGCGGCAGCAATGCGGCAAGCCGGCGCAGTGGCTCGTGCGCAAACCCCTGTTCATGCTCGCGGACAGTCAGGTCTGACAGAGCCTTGAGATGCACCGGGCAAGTCTCTGGCAGAATGACGCCAAGCACACCGCGTTCGCGCATCCGGGTAATGGTCGGTTGCGGGTCGGGAAGTGCCAGCAGGCCCAGCATTTCACTCGCAATCCGTTCGCGGCTGAGGCCTTTCAATGTGGCGGAAAGTTCAGCGCAAGCTTCCTCTGCCTCTGCATCCAGCCCTGCACCAAAGCGTGCCTGAAATCTGTAATATCGAAGGATCCGCAAGTGATCCTCTGTAATGCGCTGTCTCGCATCACCGATAAAGCGCACGCGACGTGCCGCCAGATCGTCCAAGCCGCCGAAATAGTCGGAAATTTCGAGTGTCTCAGGATGGGCGTATAGCGCATTGATCGTGAAGTCGCGCCGGGCTGCATCATCGCGCCATTCGTTGGCAAAGGCGATTGTTGCGCGGCGACCGTCGGTTGCCACATCGCGGCGTAGAGTTGTGACTTCGACCGGGCCATCGACAAAAACTGCGGTGACTGTGCCATGGTCGATGCCGGTTGGCACCGTGCGAATGCCTGCGCTACGGCACAGGTCGATTACCGTGTCCGGCGTATGGAGTGTCGCGCAATCGACGTCGTGCACTTCCATCCCAATCAGAGTGTCGCGAACTGCGCCGCCGACCCAGCGGATATTGTCCGCGCCCAGCGCAGCGGTAAGCGCACGCAGACCATCGCGTTTGGGCCAGTCAGAATTAATGAGATTATTGTCCACGGATTCTCCGCTAGAAGAAGTTACAGCTGTTGGCCAAGGTTAGCTGGAACGGAAGTGGCGGATTATTCGTTCGCCAGTTTGTCCAAACTAATCCGGCGAGACAAGTTTGCAATGATCGCCGCTGTAACGCCCCAAATGTGAAAACCCTCATAATTCATCTCGAGGTAACGCCGCTCTGCGCCGCGCCAATATACTTCCCTGGTGTTCCAGCTATCAGAGTTAAGCAGCAGAGAAAGCGGTGCTTCAAACCAGGCTTCCACTTCGGAAGGGTTGGGGGTCAGGTCAAGGTTAGGCGGGACCACGGCAAGCACGGGAGTGACGTCAAAACCCGTGCCAGTTCGGTATAGGTCGCTGGTGCCGATTACACGCGGGGCATCACGCGGGACAGACAACTCCTCCTCCGCCTCGCGCAAGGCGGCAGTGATGACATCCTCCCCCGGGTCAACTTTGCCGCCAGGAAAGGCGACCTGTCCGGGATGGTCGCGCATCCCGCGGGGGCGCTGTGTTAGCAACACGCCCGGCTCCGGTCGGTCCGTCACCGCGATCAACACTGCGGCAGGCGTCTGGTTGCCCACATCGGCAAACTTCGCATCGCTCAATAGGTCGGGAATTTCGCGCGAATGCCCTTCTTCGAACAGCGTACTGAGATGGTCAAACAGGGCCGTCATGTTCAAACTTGTAAGGAGAAGGTCGCACCCAGGCTGGTCACCGACAACTTGCCCACCAAATCATCATCAAAACCGTCCAAGGCAACCTCGATCAATTGGGTATAGGTCGACCGGTTAAGTCGCGCTTCGCAACCGCGCCGGACATGCAGATAGATCGCCGGGGTGCCGGGATCACCCGCCACGCGCAGAGCATTGTCAGGCCCTGCGATTACCAGCTCATCGGTGTTCAGGCGAAAGGCAATTTCACCTTCCCTTTGTACGCAGTCCACCGCGATAAAGGCGGCGTCTTCGACCTCAATCGTGAGTTTTTCAAATGGGGTGACGAGCCAGTGCTGCTGCGCCTCGTCGCGAGTGAGCAGGCCGGAAAACGCCCGGACCATTGCTTCACGCCGGATCAACCCACCTTCGTGATACCAGCTGCCGTCACCGGCGATACGCATATGGCTTTCACCCGACTGAGCTGGTGCCCAGCCTTCGACCGGCGGCAGTTTGCGTTGCGCCACCTGCTCCGCGATTTGGGCAAGGGTAAGTTCTGCGAGGTAGGGCGGTGGTTCATATGGCATGTGTGATCAACGCGATGGCAGATGCGCAAGGTTCGGGAAAGGGGAGTGTTTCTTGTTTTGCACTCCCGATGGCGGGCGGAAAACTATCCTTCCCACGGCCCAAGCATCCCTTCTGCCGGCATTGTCGACAGCGCTGCACCGCGTGCGAGCAAGCGTTCCGGCTCATACGGACCCGGGCAACGCCAGCCACCGGTTGACGCTGCAGTAAATCCCCAACGCCCGTAATATTCCGGATCACCGATCAGGACCTGTGCAAAGGACGGTGAACCATCTTGTGCCAGCCGCGCCTTCGCATCCAGCATCGCCGCCATCAATCCCTGGCCAAATCCGTCGCCCTGCCGTTCTGGCAGAACCGCGACCGGGCCAACCATGACCAATGGAACCGGGCGCCCTTCGCGATCGGTAAGAGAGATCGGATAGCACTGAATAGTGCCAACCAGCAGTTCGTCTGCGTCCAGAATGGCAAAGCTGAGCGCGTCGAGCCATTCCATACCCATTCGCATACGATAGGCAGTGCGCGCATGGCGATCCGGGCCAAAGGCGCGGTCAAGCACAGCCTCAGTCATATCTGGTTCGACCGCCGAAAGCGGGATGAGAGTGGCAGTATCACTTGTCATTTGGTGCGCCGCTTAGGCCGCGATGCCCAACCTGCCAAGTGGCAGTGTTCAGAGGATCACATTGTGATCTTCAAAACACGTCCGCCTTCGCCGTCTTCCGCAATCCAGATACCGCCACCGGGACCTTGTTCAATTGAGCGAACACGGCCGTCAAACTCGTACCGGGCCGCTTCGGTCGCAGTGTCGCCATTGATCTCAACCCGAACGATTGCTTGGGTGGAAAGACCCGCGATTAGGGCATCACCTCGCCAATCGGCGAACATGTCGCCGGAATAGAAAATCATATCACCCGGCGCGATTACTGGGGTCCAGGTGATGGCAGGTTTGCTAAAACCGTCATCTTCGCTGTGATCGGGGATCGGGTCGCCATTGTAATTTTCGCCATAAGAGCGCGTCGGCCAGCCATAATTGGCCTCCCTCTGGACGAGGTTCAGTTCATCCCCACCGGCAGGACCATGTTCGACATCCCACAGCCGTCCTTGCGCATCCCAATCCATACCCAGGATGTTGCGGTGGCCATAGGACCAGACCTCCGCGGTAACGCCGCCCTGATCGGCAAAGGGATTGTCGTTTGCAGGCGTTCCATCCAAATTGAGCCGGACCACGCTGCCAAGAGTGTTGGAAAGATCTTGCGCAGGGGTTTGCAATTGGCGGTCGCCGCTGGCGACAAAAAGATACCGCTGATCAGGGGAAAAGCTGATGCGGTGTGAATAATGCCCGCGTCCAGAAACCTTCGGCGCCTGCTCCCAGACAATTTCGAGGCCCTCAATCGCACACGCATCTACCGCAGTGCAGGCCAGTGATCCGCGACCGACAACTGCACCTCGGTTCTCGCCATCGTCGCTCATCTGCGCCCAGCTTAGATAGATCGTCCGGCCATTGAGCTCGCCGCCCGCTTCCGAGGCGAGGAATGCGATATCGCCAAGCCCGCCTTGTCCGCCATACGCAACGTCAGGCGCCCCAGAGACAGTGCCAATGCGGCCTGTAGTGGTATCCATGACTTTGATCGTGCCCGGCTTTTCCGTGATGAACAGCATGCCAGTGCCTGGCGCAAATTCAATCGCCCAAGGCTCTTCAAATTCACCCATTTCGGTGACGGTGAAATCTGGATCTTCGCCTTCGGATGAATAGGTTTCCCCCGTTTCCGCATTCGCACAACTTGCGAGGGCAAAGGCGGGCAGGGCAACAGCAACGACTAGGCTGGAGAATGTGTTCATGGTTCAGGCAACTCCTGATTTACAATTTGATACTGGCCCCCTCACCATCGGCGTCGATGAAGCGGGGCGCGGGCCATTGGCAGGACCGGTGGTGGCTGCTGCCGTTATTCTGGGAGCAGGCGTACCCGCTGGCCTCAATGATTCCAAGAAGCTTTCGGCCAAGCGCCGCGCTGTGCTCGACAAAAGTATACGCGGGACCTGTCTTTGGGCGGTGGCGGTGGTGGAACCGAAAGAGATCGACCGGGTCAATATTTTCCAAGCGACAATGGTGGCGATGACCCGATGCGTTCGGGATTTAGCAATGCAGCTGGCCTGCGACCCGCATGAAGTTCTGATCGACGGGAATCAAACACCAGAGCGGCGCTGCGAAGAGTGGCGCTGGCCTGCACGGGCAATAGTGGGCGGCGACGGGATCGAACCGGCAATCAGCGCGGCCTCCATCATTGCCAAGGAATGGCGCGACCGGATGATGATAGAGGCCGCCGCCGCGCATCCGCATTATGGGTGGGAGCGTAACAAAGGATACGGCACGGCAGAGCATATGGCAGCATTGCGGGAGCACGGTCCCACCGCACTCCATCGCCGCAGTTTTGCACCAGTGGCGCAGGCCGCTTTGCTCTAATGGCAAGGTCGCGTAAGCGCGGGCCATGATTGAAGCGATTCTTCTAAGTCTGGGCGGCCTTGTCGGCCTTGCCATTGGCGGTGAGCTGCTGGTTCGTGGTGCCGTCGGCATTGCGCAAAAGCTGGGAGTGTCGACGCTTTTCACTGGATTGGTGATCGTCGGTTTTGCCACATCCATGCCCGAAATGGTGGCGAGCGTTCAGGCCAGCCTTGCCGGATCCCCTCAGATCGCATGGGGCAATATCGTTGGATCAAACCTAGCGAACACGCTTCTGATCCTTGGCGTATCAGCCTTGGTCGCGCCAATTTTGCTGAGCGGCTCAGGACGGCGCGATGCTTTGGTGGCTTTGGGCGCGACACTATTGCTCTGGGGGCTGGCGCTATCGCAACTTGGCTCGGTTTGGATCGGAGCGGCGCTGATCGCTGGTATCCTGATCTATATTGTGTGGCGCTATCGCAATCCAGGTGCGACGTCAGTTGAAGATGATCTGGATGACGTGTCAGTAAACGGATTAGTCGCAGGCGCGCTGTTTGTTGTTGGTCTTGGGATACTTATCGCAGGCGGTGATGCTCTGGTGACTGGAGCGATTTCGCTGGCGACCATATTCGAAGTGCCAGAGACAGTGATCGGCCTCACCGTGGTCGCGGTGGGCACATCACTGCCCGAACTTGCCGCGTCGATCGCAGCGGCTTTGCGCGGCAAATCAGGCCTCGCGCTCGGCAATGTCGTCGGGTCCAACATCTACAACATCTTGCTGATCGGCGGCACGGCCATGAGCATCGCACCGTTTGCACTGCCGATGGAGCTGGCCGGGCTGCAAATGGCATTGCTGACAGCAAGCGCAGCGGGCTTGTTGGCGCTGCTATGGTTCGGCAAACGGATCGGGCGCGGGCTGGGTGCATTGTTGGTCGCAGCGTTTGCGGTGAATGTGGTGCTGATGTTTGCGTGATTGGACTCGCTGATCCGTCAGACTTAATGTAATTTTAGAATATTGATTTTATTGGGCTTTCTCGAAAGTAATATTCGGGATGATGATAATGGGATTTGAACGTCCAGCGTTCGGTAGAAGACGTACACTCAATGCAAGGGCTCTTGCAGAGCGCGAAGCGATTGTGAGCGAAGCGCCGCAACGCGTATTCCCCGATGAAGTTTGGGAAAGCGAGGCTGGCGACATTTTGCGCGAAAACGGCGCCCATCCTGATAGCGAATTCAATCAGCGGCCTACTCAGGAAAGCGCAAATGCTCGGTTTGAAGAGGAATTCGCCAAACAGCGCGCCTTTATCGAACAAGTGAACGCGCAGCTGCCAGCAGGGGCCAAAGTTGCGCCTTATGCAATGCTGCCTTGGGAATTGTGGGACGGTCGGTTTGGCGAATTGCTTGCGATGCGCTGCGCGCTTTGGGCTCCTGGAGCATGGAACCAGATGCTTCTTGCAGAAGATGCGCACAGCAGTGCAGTGCTGGGTCTCCCGGAGCATCCTGGTGGCTATCCAGACGGACTGATTGATGAAATCGAACGACTGTTGGACGAAGCCTATGCGCCCATCGCCGGAATGATGGAAAAAGTTCATTCAGAACAACGCTTCGGTTTGAACGAGGTCGAAGCGCACGGTGAAGCGATCAATGACTTGATGCGTAAGATCATTACGATGTCGCATTATCTCGGTTCGATGTGCATCGGTGAAGAGGCTTGGGAACGGCACAAGGAAGTCTTCGGGATGAATGTCGGCTGGTATTAATCGGCCATCCCGCTGAGTCCTCCGCGCAACACCACCTTATCTGGAGTCTGTGTCTACGCACTGGACTCAACATCTTGTGGCGGTCCTGTTTCGTTCCATACTGCTGACCCCTGCTAATCATTCGTTAACCATAAGCCGCGAGATTCTGAGTGCTTGACGCGGAGTCCGCGAGGACTCATGCCTGTGGATAACTTGGGCAATCAGATAGGTTCGATGCGGAATTATGGGCGTGATGGAAACAACAAAGCTGCATACAAAAGCGAAGGCGAAAGCTCCTGCTAAAGCAGTGGAGGTCTTGCCCGTCGGCCAAATCCTGTCCGGCGATTGCATCGAGGCGATGCGGTCTCTACCCGACAATTCGATCGACTGTGTGTTCGCAGACCCTCCGTATAACCTTCAGCTTGGCGGTGATCTGAACCGTCCTGATGGCAGCGAGGTGGACGCAGTCACCGATCACTGGGATCAGTTTGATAGTTTCAAAGCTTATGACGATTTCACCCGTGCGTGGCTGACTGAAGCGCGCCGTGTGCTCAAACCCGACGGCGCATTGTGGGTCATTGGCAGCTATCACAACATCTTCCGCGTTGGATCGATCCTGCAAGACATCGGTTTTTGGATCCTCAACGACGTGGTTTGGCGCAAGACCAATCCGATGCCGAATTTCAAAGGCACCCGTTTCACCAATGCGCATGAGACGATGATCTGGGCGTCGATGGGTGAAAAGGCGCGTTACCAATTCAATTACCGCGCGATGAAGACGCTGAATGACGAATTGCAGATGCGCAGTGATTGGGTGATGCCGATCTGTTCAGGCGGCGAGCGTCTGAAAGAAGACGGCAAGAAAGCCCATCCGACGCAAAAACCCGAAGCATTGCTTTACCGCGTATTGCTGGCGACAACGGAAAAAGGCGACGTGGTGCTCGATCCATTCTTTGGCACCGGCACAACGGGTGCGGTTGCCAAACGGCTGGGCCGCCAATGGATTGGCTGCGAACGCGAAGATTTCTACCGCGGCGTCGCCATGAAGCGCATCGCAAAAGAACTGCCGCTGGATGAAAGCGCGCTCACAACCATGCAGTCACGCAAATCCGCGCCCAAGGTTGCCTTTGGCACATTGGTGGAAACCGGAATGATCGCGCCGGGTACGCAAGTCTTCGACAAGAAACGCCGCTGGACCGCGACTGTCCGCGCCGATGGATCGTTAGATTGCAAAGGCCAAGTCGGCTCGATCCACGGCTTGGGCAAAGAACTGCAAGGTGCGCCAAGCTGCAATGGTTGGACGTTCTGGCACTACGAAGATGACGGTCCGAACGGCAAAGAAGTTAAGCTGGTTGATGCCGCGCGGCAGACATACCTGCTGGCTAACGAAGACTGATCGTCGCATTTTTTGCACAGTTTTGACTGATTGCCGATCACACGGCACGGCCTAACTTGCGCGCATCCGCTGCGTGCGATTTCAGCAGCTTATATTCATGTGTCTTCTCGCACATCGCCTTGTGTTCGTCACACACGGGGGCTTAAATGATACGAGGAACGCATGATGAAATCCCGTTATATTTTCACCACAAGTGCCGCCGTTTTGGCGATTACCGCTATTCCATCAGCCGCATTGGCCGATGGACCCTATGTCGGCGTTAGCGGTGGTATCGTACTGCCCAATGACAGCAGTAATACGGGCGAGATCGAAGCCGAAGTGCCTGCCACGCCAGATTTCGGCTCCATTCCGCTAGGTTCTGAAATCGGCTTAGACACTGAATTCGACAATGGTTTCGCACTAGGCGGTCAGGTTGGTTATGCATTCGACAATGGATTCCGGGTCGAATTAGAGGGCACATATAACGAATATGATGTCGATGAGCATAGCGACCTGACAATTGGCGGCGCAGTTTTGGACGGCGTCGATTCCGCTGTGCTTACCCGCGGCGCGGCGGATGCCGCAAACCCGCTGGTCGGCGATGTTCTGGCCGATGGGCAGGGAGATGTCAGCAATTTCGGCCTGTTCGGAAATGTCTTTTACGACCTTCAGACCGGCAGCGGTTTCAAACCCTATGTCGGCGCTGGCCTTGGCTATCAATGGACAGATGTTGAATATGCTCCGTCCGACGTCGCTATTGCCGATGATGACGATGGTGGCTTTGCCTATCAATTGATGGCTGGCGCAAGCTATGCGGTGACTGACAGCGTCGAACTGTTTGGCCAATATACGTGGCGTGACACGACCGATGATGCAGAGGTTCCCTTAACCTTGCTGCCGGGAACTTTGGAGGTCGAAGGCGGACAGTCGCTGTTGACCGCCGGTGTTAGAGTAAAATTCGGCCAGTAAAGATGGTGAACGGATAGATAAAGGGCTGGGCAGCAATGCTCGGCCCTTTTTGCTGAGTGTAAGGGAGGAGGCTTCGTGATTGGCTTGAAGCGGTGAGGGAGCTGCCCGCTCTGAGCGGGCGATATGAGCAAAGCCGACTGTCGGCGTCCGACCCAGAATAAGATGTTACTCACTGGTGGACACTCGGTCAGTACGCGAATTTCGCCTTCTGCGGAATCCAGATCAATGCAAGCTGATTGGCCTTCATCCATTTAGCTCGAGACCAATTGGTCACTCATGTGGATATGTTGCAACCACAAACGCACACCATTGCCTTTCGAACTCTGACTCAGAAATACCGAGTGTGCTACTCATATCTCCTTTGCTCTTTATGAGCTCAGTGACTTTGTCGAAGCCCCACTTCGTCTCAATGAACTGGATAAGCAGATAGCCCGCCTCGTAGATGGCCCCGCCATTGTCGAACGGGGCATCCAATTGTTGCAGAGACGGGCATTTTTGATCCTGCATAATTTCAGTCGATCTTGGATCAACAAACTCGTTTGCGAGATACAGAGCCACTGCTTCCCATAGCCAGCGAGGGTTGTTGCCGAAATCCGGTTCAAGATTGAGTGTCGCCACATGGACAAATTCATGAACTGCCTCACGCGCAGCTGACGGAGCAGTATGGTGCAGCAGTCGTAGCTCTCGATCGCCTGTGACGTAGCCGCGTGACCCCTGTGCACGCATTCCCAAAGTGGCTGCCATGGCCTCCTGAAATTCCTCTTCATCATCCCATATCTGAACGGTTATGACTGGCAGTAATTCCAGCCCCAACTTAGAAATCACCGGTTGATGGGCGGCCTCAAGGGCGCGTTCCAGATGAGCGATGTCAGATGCGTTCAGATCACCATGCAAGACATAGCGAAAGCGCTCATCTGCATTTGCATCCGCGATGCAGCTCGCAAGCAGCGCACCAAGCGTCGCGCACACAATTGCGCCCAATGTTGTTCGTGGACGAATTGATCCGAGCATTTTCCCCAAGATCATTGGCGTTGTCCCGCTAGCTTCCTTGATTGGAGGAGGCGCTGATATGGGCCATTGCGGACTCCAAGGCGGACTGGGCGCTGACCTTGATATCTGGTTTTACACCAACAGATTGCCAATTGCCGCCAGTGATCGGATTCACGCTTTTGGCGGTAACTGACCACAAAACGAAATGTGGATGAATGGGGGCATATTCGAAGGGATGTGCGCCTCCTGCAGATGTCTCGCCGACAATCACTGCTCTTCCCAGCGCTTGTAGATTGTATGCAAGCGCCTCCGCTGCAGAGAATGTTTTGCCGGAGATGAGCACATAAACCGGCTTATCCGCTCCGAAGCGATTGCCTGCGACATGCGGCTGGGTGAAGCGTTGCGATAACGTGTCCGAAGGCCTGTCATATATGCCGGTGAGTGGTTGGCGTTCGCTGCCAAATAGGTAGCTCGCTACCAAGTCAGCCGTATCGCCGATGCCTCCGCCATTGTTCCGTAGATCAATGATCAGAGCATCAGTGTGGGCTATCATGCTCATGGCAGCAGCAATCGTATCGCCGCCCATATCGATGGGTGGGAAGACGCGGAGATCGACATAACCGATATTGCCTTCGAGGCGTTCCGCTCTTTGGACACCAAAATTGAGGTGGGCTCCGTACCAGCGCTCCATTTGCTCTTGCGAAAACTCGTCGGAGGCTGTTTCGGTTATGGCCAGTTCCTCAGCTGAGTATTCCACGTTGAGATGACCATCGCCTGTTAGGTTCTGAATCCTGGCGCTTATTGTCTCGGCGAAAGCATCCGGTGCTTCGTCGGGTGCAAATCGGTCCGCGGCGAGATCCTGGCGCAACGCTGCTGCTGCTCCTGCCCCAACAGCAGCATCGACATAGTCTGTTTCCAGATGTTCGATCACGGCTTCCACAATTGCTCTCTTGTCATCGCCGCCTAGCCGGAACTCTTGCGCATTAACCGAGAAGGGTAGCAGGAGAAGTGTAAGGGCCGTCACCGCCCATTTCATGTTCATTGTTCAGCGCTTTCCAGCTCTTGGGTATGGTTTGATATGCGGTCGGCAAAACTGGTGCGCTCGAGGCTGACAATTGCCTCGCTCAACACCTGGCTAAGCGGCGCACTCAGTTCGCTATCCAGTGCATTGGCAACCTGTTGGGTCGCCGTCCAACGCGCTTGCAGCCACGGTAAAAGGTCTTTGCCTGCCTGCGTCAAAATGACGTGGTGCACACGTCGATCTGCGCCGGGCTTGAACGTTACCAGCTTGTTGCGCTTAAGAAGTGTGACCGTTTGGCTCGCGGCTGAATGCGAGACCCCAGATTGCTCGGCGATAGCCTTTATCGACAATGGCGCGCCTGGCGCCAATGCCCTCATGACGGGGGTGTAGCGTGGCACATAAAAGGGGTGTTCAGCCCGGTAGACTGCCTCCAGATCGCCATCGAGCAGTTCCAGCAGATGCCGCAATTGAGTGCCAAGTCCGGCTTTCGTATCATAATTCATATAAGCACTTATATATTAGCGCTAATAGAAGTCAATCGACTCTCTTTGGCGAAGATTGTGCCAATTTGTTTCGGTCATATAGAACCGTCTGGAAGCTTATTGGCCCACGCTCGCCGATGGTCGAAAGGTTGCCTTGCGAGTCTTTGCAGTCCCTTGATATGAAACGATGTTTGGGGGCGCGGGTGTGGTTGCAGCTCAGACGTTAGCTGAGTGCCCACCACAAGAGATTAACCTGCAAAAGCTGCCGTCCGCTTTCGACCTACACTTAACCGTTGCCAATGGACTTGGCCTCGGACGGGAGCGGACGCCCTCGCGGCTACCTGTGATATCGGGTGTGGTCGCCCCAGCGCCCCTGCGGAGATGTACACTTTCTCCGCTACGCGGGCCGAAACCGATCCGGCAAGGCCCTGCTCGCCCCGGTAGGTCGATGCGTTGAGGCTGAAGGAGATGTTACTGTCCGGCACCACCATCTGTCCGCCCAGCGCCATTGATGCAGCAATTCCGCTGGTGAGGCGTTCGTCAACACTCTGCAGTTGGAACTCGAGCCCGGAAACCCGGTTATCGAGCGCCAGTACACTGTTTTCCAATGCACCAAACTGCGCTTCGAATACCTGTGCAATAACCGATCAGCAGCATCCTGATCATCAGTTCTGGATTGATCGAGGGCCGACCCATCGCGCTGTAGAACAAAGCCTACTGCATCACCGCCCGCTCACCCATCATCAGCTCATCTCCTGCTTGTCGAGATCACTGGAAGCGAAGTTGTGCAGAGCGCAATCAGCAATTTAGCCCTTCGGCAAGCGGATATTTTCAACAGAATGGGGTCGTTAGCGGACGTCAATTGCTCCAGCTAGCAAATGCCGGTTGCCTTTCGAGAGCTTGCAGCTTGCAAGGTTCAATTCTTGACACATAGCCTCTAATTGCATATTTCGTGAATTATGCAATTAGAGGCTATGGAGCAAACTGCGACACGTGTGAGCGCACTCTTGAAACTGCTCTCGCATCGAGATCGATTGATGGTTCTATGCCACTTGGTGCAAGGTGAGATGGCTGCTGGAGAAATTGCCAAGGCTCTTGAGAAAAAGGCTCCTGCAATGTCTCAGCAACTTTCAGTGTTACGGCGAGAGGGGTTAATCGAGGCTCGCCGCGAAGGGCAATCAATCTACTACCAGATCGCCGATGAGGACGCAGTTGCGATCATGGGCTTCCTTTAGAGCGGTTTTGCGGAGATGACGCTGATCGAGCCATTGAGGTTGATCTTGCGAGCGAAAGGGAGATCGCATGACAGCCCCGCTCGTTACGTCGTTCTTCGACAATGCTACCAACAATGTCAGCCACATTGCTGCCGATCCTGAAACAGGACGATGTGCAATTATTGACCCATTGCTCAACTATGATCCGGCATCGGGCCGGACGTCGACCGATTCTGCGGGTGCCATTGTTGCCTACATTGAAAAGGCAGGCCTCTCGGTCGACTGGATCATTGACACCCATATTCATGCAGATCATCTGTCTGCGGCACAATTTCTAAAGGCCAAACTAGGCGGCAAGCTCGGCATTGGTGACCAAATCACCGAGGTGCAGACCGTTTTCGGCAAACTATTCAATGCAGGCACAAAGTTCCGTTTTGATGGCGGTCAATTCGATCACCTTTTCCGCGACGGTGAGATTTATCGAATCGGAAATATCAAGGCGCAAGCCATCCACACACCCGGGCATACTCCAGCGTGCATGACCCATTTGATTGGGGATACGGCCTTTGTGGGCGACACGCTTTTCATGCCCGATTATGGCACGGCCCGCTGTGACTTTCCCGGTGGTGATGCACGCACTCTTTTTCGCTCAATCAAACGAATTTTTGCACTGCCGGACGAAACGCGGATATTCCTCAATCATGATTATCTTCCTCCCGAACGTAGCGAATATTGCTGGCAAACAAGCGTCGGTGAGCAGCGTAAGAAAAACATCCATGTGCACGATGGAATTGGTGAAGATGAGTTTGTGGCAATGCGAAACGAACGTGACAAATCGCTTTCCACCCCAAAACTCATGATCCCTTCGGTTCAGGTCAACATCCGAGCTGGCGAACTTCCTCCGCCTGAACGCAATGGCGTGCGTTACCTCAAAGTTCCGTTGGATATACTATGATCCTTACTGGGTTTCCTGATGCAATGCCGTTTGAAGGCTTTGTTGGCGGTCTCCTGATTGGGCTCGCAGCGGCGCTTATGCTGCTTGGGTCTGGTCGCATCGCGGGCATTAGCGGTATTGCTGCCAGGGCCTTTGCATTGGGCAAATCCAGTCTGCCTGTTCCCGCCGCCTGGATGTTCCTGATTGGATTGCTCCTTGGTGCGTTCTCGATCCACACCTTTGCCGTCCCTATCCAATCGACCTTCCCAAGTTCAGCCGCGCTGTTGGCGGCAGGGGGGGTGGTCGTTGGTTTCGGAACCCGCATGGGAAGCGGCTGCACCAGCGGGCATGGCGTGTGCGGCATGTCACGCCTTTCGCCTCGCTCATTACTGGCGACAGCTACTTTCATCGCCAGTGGCATGGCCACAGTTGCTCTCGCCAACGCATTGGGGTGGGGTTGGTAGTGCGTCAGTCGATCATATCATTGCTGTCCGGTGCGCTATTTGGTGCTGGGCTAGCGATTTCGGGGATGATGGATCCGAAGCGAGTGAGAGGGTTTCTCGATATTGCTGGGGAGTGGGATCCGACGCTTGCGTTCGTCATGGGCGGCGCAATCCTTGTAATGGCCGCAGCTTGGCTTTTGCAAAAGCGCCTCATCAAGCCGCTATTTGCAAACAATTTTAATCTGCCGGGCACACAATTGATCGATCGGAAGTTAATTGGCGGCGCTGTGCTTATCGGAATTGGCTGGGGGCTGGCAGGGCTTTGTCCTGGACCGGCGTTTGGGGCGCTGATCGTCGAACCTTTATCAGCAGCACTGTTCCTTGGCAGCATGCTGGCGGGCATGGTCTTGCACCGCATGGCAAATTTGTGAGGGGCCTTTATGAACCGGCGTAAGAGACAAGAGGCTGAAACCGGTCTGCAGCTATCACGCTACTTTCCCATCTTCGAATGGGGGCGAACCTACAATCGCTCGGTTCTGACAGATGATATGGTGGCCGCTGTCATAGTGACCATCATGCTGATCCCGCAGAGCCTCGCCTATGCATTGCTTGCTGGATTACCTCCGGTCGTAGGGCTTTATGCATCGATATTGCCTTTGGTGCTCTATGCGATCTTCGGGACAAGCCGGACGCTTGCGGTTGGCCCTGTGGCGGTGATTTCCCTGATGACCGCTTCCGCTGCTGGAGCGATCGCTGAACAAGGTTCGGCGGAATATCTCGAAGCAGCGATTACGTTAGCTATGCTATCGGGCGTCATGCTGACAGTTTTGGGCGCGCTGCGTGCCGGATTTCTTGCAAATTTACTTTCGCACCCAGTCATTAGCGGGTTCATTACCGCATCAGGCGTTTTGATCGCGACAAGCCAGCTGAAACATATTCTGGGTATTGAGGCTGGCGGCGAAAATTGGCCGGCGATGCTAGGGTCGATTGCCCGCGCAATTGACACGACGAATGTCTGGACGCTTGCGGTCGGCGTTCCTGCGCTCATTTTTCTGTTCTGGGTTCGCAGAGGCGGCAAACCAGCATTGCAGAAAGTCGGTCTTGGCGAAAAATCGGCAGCTTTGGCAGCGAAAGCTAGCCCGATTGTCGCCGTTACCCTCTCCATCATCGCAGCGGTTGCTTTTGATTTGGGGAGCAAAGGTGTCAGCCTGGTCGGTGCTATTCCGCAAGGCCTTCCACCATTCGCATTGCCTAGCACCGACCTTTCCTTGATTGAAAAGCTGTGGCTTCCCGCCTTGCTGATTTCGATTATCGGTTTTGTAGAAAGTGTGTCGGTCGCCCAAACTCTCGCTGCCAAGCGCCGTCAGCGTATTACGCCTGATCAGGAACTCATCGGGCTCGGGGGAGCGAACATCGCCAGCGCATTGTCGGGAGGTTATCCTGTCACCGGAGGATTTGCGCGATCTGCCGTCAATTTTGATGCCGGTGCACAAACGCCTGCAGCCGGAGCATTCACGGCAATTGGGATAGCTTTGGCTACGGTGTTCCTCACACCGCTGCTTGTCAGCCTACCTGTTGCAACACTTGCTGCGACTATCATTGTCGCCGTCCTGAGCCTTGTCGATATGCGAACGCCTGGGCAGCTGTGGCATTACTCCAAAACCGACTTCGCAGCTCATGTGGTGACAATCGCGATCACTCTTCTAGCAGGTGTGGAGATGGGCGTGATTGCTGGTGTCGCGGTCGGTTTGATACTCTATTTGTGGCGCGCAAGCCGCCCGCATGCTGCGATTGTTGGCCGCGTTCCTGAAACCGAACACTTTAGAAATGTCGAACGCCACAAGGTCTTCACCGTGCCTCACGTGCTTTCAATCCGCATTGATGAAGCGCTTACTTTTCTCAACGCCCGATGGCTTGAAGAATACGTTCTCGAAGAGGTCGCCGACCGTCCGGAGGTCCGGCACGTCATATTGTTATGCAGCGCAGTAAATGAAATCGACGCGTCCGGCTTGGAAAGCCTTGAAGCGATCAATCACCGGTTAGGCGATGTAGAGATTGGTTTACACTTTTCCGAGGTCAAGGGACCGGTAATGGACCGTCTCCAGCGAACCCATTTGATTGATGAACTGAACGGCAAGATATTCCTCACGCACGGCCGTGCATTTGCGGAGGTCTCATTGGATACCGGGGAGCCTCAACCGCCAGTTGATCAGTATCTGGCGCGAGGACTGATCTGACTCGAAGCTTCACTTGCCAACCTAACGTCTGAAGTTGGGTCGTATTCTGTTGAAGAAGTCGTGGCTTGCGTTGGCTGAAGGCGTCTGCGGATTGCGGACGAGCGGAGGTGTTGCACCACGCTCTGGAACTCAGGCGAATTGGCAACCTTCTCACCAAACTCCTCCGTCAGCAGCGCACACACAAACGCCTTGGTGAAGTCCTCATTAGACAGCCCATCAATCGCATTCAGCGCCTCCACCATCTGGCGGCTGCTCATCGGCTTGGTCTCAGCCTTGGAAGCGCGCGCTGTGTACCGCGCTTGGCCATCCGCTGAAGCTGCGCACGGACAATCGCCAGCGCCTGTTCGAAGTTGGTAGCGGTGATGTCAGCGCACTCTAACCCTGCTCAAATTTGATGGATGTCCGCTTTCACCCCCAGTTGCGGAAGTAGTTATGTGTTCCAAAGTAGGCCAAAAGCAACCTTCGCTTACGTAAAGATGGAAATGCGGGAGGCAGCTACTCGGTAAAACAATCCTGTCGAAATCGAGCAGCTTGTGAACATTCACGCTTGCGCACTGTCCTACACTGCATCGCCGCGCTAGGATTTGCGTGATGACCCAATCCTGTACAAAACAGCCAGAAAGTTTGCCCCTTGGACCGTGTAACATGCGGTCCATGTCTCAATGTATCATTGAAGGTGCGATTGCGGGCATCTTGAGCTTTGGAGTTCCGAAATGAGCGCGTCTGTCTACCTCCACCCGATCGGTCTGGCCTCTGGCCCGCAGGCAGAAGATGGCGCTGCGATCCGGTTGGCGGGAAGTTTGGTCTATGCCAGCCGTTTTGCACTTGTGGTGAGAGGCGATGGTGCAGTGTTGCATCGCCGGGTGTTCGGTACCACCGAAGCGGCTGACGCGCTTGGGGAGTTGGCCAATCGATGGGACGCCGCGTTGGCATCGGAAGCGGAGCGGCAATGGGCTAACCTCCAGCTTGTCCATGCACCGCTGCAGTTGGAAGAGCGCACCATACGGTTCGACCAGCCGCAGGTGATGGGTGTGCTCAATGTGACGCCGGACAGCTTCAGCGATGGTGGTGAGTTTCTGGAGAAACCGGACGTGGGCCGTGCTCATGCCGCAGCGATGCTGGAAGCAGGCGCAGCAATCATCGACATTGGCGGTGAGAGTACGCGCCCCGGTGGCGCGGCCACTTGGGAGGGTGACGAGATTGAACGCGTGATCCCCGCTGTTGAGTACTGCGCGGCAATGGGAGCTGCGATTAGCGTCGATACGCGGCGCGCAGGCGTTCTAGAGGCGGCATTGGCAAAGGGCGCTCATATGGCGAATGACGTGTCCGCGCTGCGCTATGACCCGCGCAGTGTGGAGCTTGTGGCGAAGTCCGGATGCCCAGTTGTGCTGATGCATGCACCGGGCGCCAGCGATGATCTGCATGACGGGGTTGGCTATACGGACGTGGTGAGCGAGGTGTTCGACATGCTGCGCGATCAGCGCGCGCGCGCCATCGCAGGCGGGATTGCGGAGGAGCGCATCCTGCTCGATCTGGGCATTGGCTTTGGCAAATCGCTCACCGACAACCTGGCATTGCTGAACGCGCTGCCCCTGTTCCATGCGCTCGGCAGCCCGTTGCTGCTAGGTGTCAGCCGCAAACGCATGATCGGCGCGCTGTCGAATGAGGAGCCTGCGCATCAGAGGCTTGGTGGATCGGTGGCGCTGGCGACAAAGGGTATGGATGCAGGGGTACACCTAATCCGCGCTCATGATGTCGCGGAAACAGTGCAAGCACGCAATGTGTGGAGGGGGCTGCGTGATGCAGCGCTTACTGACTTCGGCCAGTTGCCTGCGATCTAAAGTCCTGTAACACCTTCACCAACCTGTCACGCTAACGCGCCATAGAGTGCGCGAAACCACTTTGGAGTTCACTCATGCGTCTTGTCTCGCTTCTCGGTATTGCCACTGCAACTGTTAGCCTGATCGCAGCGCCGCTGATTACGGAAGCAGGCGCCCGGCAGACCGAGTCGCCGCAAGAGGTGTCGGTGGCTGCGGATGAGCTGTTGGTGCCGTACTACGCAAGACTGCGCCAAAGTGTCGTTCTACCTGAAGCTGGTCCAAATCCCTCGCTTGCCGGGGATACAACGCTAACCCGCATCGCCTTTGGCAGTTGCAACCATCAATCACGATCGCAGCATATGTGGGCACAGATCGCGGCGCAGAACCCGCAGCTGTTCCTGTTCATTGGTGACAACAATTACGGGGATCAGGGCTGGAATGGCGACGCCACATTAGGAGCCTTGCGAGCTGCATATGAGGTGCAGGCCTCGACACCGGAGCTAACAGATTTCCGCGCCAATATCCCTATGATGGTGACATGGGATGATCACGATTTCGGCTTTAACGATGGCGGCGCGAACTTCGCGTTTCGTGGATGGTCGGAGACCATTTTTGAGACATTCTGGAATTCCACAGGCGAGGTTCGCTCGCGCCCAGGCATTTACGAAAGCCGCACCTTTGGCACTGATGGGCAACGCACCCAGATCATCGTTCTAGATACACGCTATTTCCGCTCTGATTTCGAACGCATGCCATACACGCCGCAGCGCCCGCCGCTCGGACCGTATGTGCCAAGCGAAGATCCGAGCAAGACGATGCTGGGTGATGCGCAATGGGAATGGTTGGAACAGGAGCTCGCCAAGCCGGCTGATCTACGGATCATTGTATCGTCTATTCAAGTGCTGACCGATGCCCATGATTATGAGGCATGGGAAAGCCTGCCGCTGGAGCGCGCAAAGCTTTACGCAATGCTGACCGGACGCGAAGATAGCGGTATGGTTATGCTATCGGGTGATCGCCATGCAGGCGGGATATACACTGACACTCCGGAAGCTGGCGGCGGTGAGCAGATGTGGGAGCTGACCAGCTCGTCACTCAATTACTCATTCTCATCGACAGAGCAGAACACCGCCCGTGAACCCGACCCGAAGCGTTTGACAGACTTCATCTCGGAAGAGAACTTTGGATTGGTCGACATCGATTGGAATGCGCGCAGCTTCACCATGTCGATGCGCGGCAGCGAGGGCGAAGAACGAGTGACGCGAACGGTCAATTGGTGATCATCAAAGTACAAACCCACCATCTGAAACCAGCACATGACCGGTGATGTTCGATCCGGCATCAGAGAGCATGAAGAGCATACTGTCCGCAATCTCCTCAGAGGTTGCAAACCTGCCCAAGGGCGTCGTCTTTGACATGATTTGGATGGTGGCTTCGCGCCCGCGCGTTTCGACCGAGCGCCTGAAGTCCTCGCCGCTATCCCAAATGGCGGTATCAACTCCGCCCGGAGCAATTGCGTTGACGCGGATGTTATGAGCTGCGCCCTCCATCGCGGCGATACGTGCCATATGGGCGACCGCGGCTTTAGAGACACCATAAGGGCCGACGCCAGGGACAGGTTTTACTCCGGTAGTAGATGCGGTGATGACCGCGCTGCCGCCCTTGGGACCGGCCTGCATCACGCGCATCGCCGTGCGCAATGTGAGGAATGCTCCGTCGAGATTGACGTTCATCACGCGTCGCCATTCGCTAAGGGATAGCTCCGAAATTGGTCCTCCAGCACCAATGCCAGCGTTGACGATGGCATGGTCCAACCCAGCTAAGCGTGGCTCTAGAATTGACCACAATGATTCGTCAGCAACGCTGCCGATCACATACTCAACTTCGCAATCAAGCATCAGCGCCTCAAGCCCGCTTTTATCGACATCGACAAGGAACAGCTTGGCCGCTCCGCGCCCTGCGAGCGCCTTTGCACATGCAGCACCAATACCCGAAGCCGCGCCAGTAACAAGCGCAGTACGCCCGTCAAAATCTTTGATAATTGTCATAGCAAACTGCGCTAGGCCGATGCCCATTTGCAATCAAGCAGCGTTGTCGATCCCAAGATCGCTTAGCTTCCGGTATAGCGTGGATCGCCCGATGCCGAGCCTTCTTGCGACTTCTGTCATCCGGCCGCGGTAATGACCTATGGCCAAACGGATCACATCTGCTTCAATTTCTTCAAGCGGGCGCAAATTGCCGTCTTCGGTATACAGCATAATGCCCACACCATCATGCGCGGCTGTGCTGCCATTGGCTTCCATTTCGCCCAGCATTTCGGATAATTGCGGGAAGCTCTCTGCGGTGAGCGTATCGCCTTCACAATAGACAGCGGAACGGAATAACACTGATTGCAACTGGCGTACATTGCCCGGCCAATCATAGGCGCCAAGCAATGTCAGTGCGGAATCTGATGCAGTGAGGTGGGTTAAGCCTGGCTGTTCGCCGATCCGGCCCAGAAAATGACGCGTAAGAGCAGGGATATCCCCGTTCCGGTCGCGCAAAGGCGGCAACATGATCTTCGTTGCGCCCAGTTTGTCTGCAAGCGTTTTGTCGAACAATCCACCAGACGCGAGCTGTGCAAGGCTGATATTGCTGGCTGATAGAAGCCGAACATCAACCCGAAAGCCATGCGATGCCCCAACTGGCCGGACGATTCCGGTGTTTATGGCTTCAAATAGACGTTGTTGCACAGCGACGTTCAGTCGATCGACTTCGTCCAGCACTAAGGTACCACCGTCGCAATGCTGCAACGCGCCGATTTGCCGGTCGAAAGCTCCGGGGAAGGCGTTGGGTTCATGTCCGAACAGCACAGATTCAATCGAATTGGGCGGAATGCTGGCGACATTGATGATACGCAATGGGTCTTTGGAACGTGGCGATGCTGCGTGCATCGCGCGCATAAGCATCTCTTTCCCAGTGCCGTTTTCACCTTCGATCAGAGAATTGGCGTGTCCGCGTGCGGCCTTGGCCGCTTGTGCAAGAGCGGTTCGGAATGTCGGAGCGGTGCCGATCATTGCGTCGAAATCGAGTGTGGCTGACATTTTCTCCGTCAGCGGAGCCAACTCATCACGCGGTGTTTCGCGCGTGGTGACGGTGCGTAATGCCTCCATCAGGCGATCGGGAGAAACCGGTTTTACGAGATAATCACTCGCACCCGCCCGCATCGCTTCGACAGCAAGCAGCGGTGATGCGCTGGTAGTAAGCATCAGAATTGGAAGCGCAGGGCGGCGCTCTTTTAGCTCAGCGATCAGTGAACAGGCATCGTCACCGGGAACCCATTGATCAAGCAGGATCGCAGAAAGCTGCATCCCTTCGCGCGTGCCAAGCACGGCAATTGCCGTCTCAGCATCGCCTGCAACGACAGTGCGCCAGCCCTCGCGCGCAGCAATAGCAGTGATAAGGCGGCTTTGGGCCGGCTCATCATCAATTAGCATCACAACACGCGTTTCAGTCTGCGCATCGCACGCAGAATCAGGGAGCGCATCCAATTCAGAAATATACCCTGCCATGATTTCTCCAAATCCCAGGAATTCGTCCCAGGGTGAAACATGCCGCTTGAATAGTGCGATTGGGTAAAGACGGGATTAAGGCTGTTGGTCGGAACGGCACAATATGGCAGAGCCCTAAAAAGGTCATCATCGCTGCAACCGGAGCGCATCAGTGATTTGGTTTAGCCATAAAGGTGGCTTGAGCTACGCGGATCGCTTCGATACGAAAGCACAATTCAATGATCAGGCGAATTTTGGTGGCCTGACACAAGAATTGCTGTAATTTAATTTCAAAGGAAGTCACATCATGACAGTACATGACATGGACAACGCGCGTTCAACCTATGATGGTTTCATGGCTGCTCTCAAATGGGCGATACCGGCAGTTGCTATCATCACCTTCATCATCATCCTGCTTATATCTGAATAAAGGCAGACCAATTCTGTGAAAATCGCTGTTCTGAAAGAGCGCGCCGCTGGCGAAACCCGCGTCGCAGCCACACCGGAAACGGTGAAGAAATTTGTTGGCCTTGGGAATGAGGTTGCCGTCGAAAGCGGGGCTGGCGAACGCGCCTCGATTTCTGATTCTGCTTTTTCGGATGCAGGCGCGGTCCTGGGTGAGCTTGCTACAGTGATGAAAGATGCTGATATTGTTCTGGGTATCCAAGCACCAAAACCAACGGTTCTGAAAGGCGCAAAGAAGGGCGCATGGGTCGCAGCTTTGTTCGATCCGTTCCAGAACAGCGGCTTGGTCGCCGCCTATGCCAAATTTGGCTTTGAGGCGCTGTCGATGGAATTCATGCCGCGCATTACGCGCGCGCAGTCCATGGATGTGCTCTCCTCGCAATCCAACCTTGCCGGATACAAAGCTGTTCTGGCGGCGGCTGATACTTACGACCGCGCATTTCCGATGATGATGACGGCGGCTGGCACGGTTCAGGCCGCGCGCTGCTTTATCATGGGTGTGGGCGTTGCTGGCCTTCAAGCGATTGCGACCGCTCGGCGTTTGGGCGCGCAAGTGTCTGCAACAGATGTCCGTTCGGCTACGAAAGAACAGATCGAAAGCCTCGGCGCAAAAGCAATTTTTGTGCAGGATGTGGCAGGGATCGAAGGCGAAGGATCGGGCGGCTATGCGACCGAGATGAGCGATGAGTACAAGGCGGCTCAGGCCAAACTGGTCAGTGAACATATCGCCAAACAGGACATCGTCATCACAACCGCGCTGATCCCCGGACGTGCGGCTCCAGTGCTGATCACTGATGAACAAATCGCGACGATGAAGCCGGGCAGCGTGATCTTCGATCTCGCGGTGGCGCAGGGCGGTAATGTCGAAGGGTCGAAGCCCGATAAGACTGTCGTGAAGCACGGCGTAAGCATCATCGGGTTCTCAAACACGCCCGCGCATCTGGCCGCGGACAGCTCCGCTTTGTTTGCGCGCAACCACTTCAATTTCCTCAGCGCGTTCTGGGACGCCGAAGCTGGCGCACCAGTGCTTGATGAGGAAATCGGCGATGCGGTCCGCCTGACAAAGGGCGGCGAAATTGTGAATGAGAGGCTGCAAGGTTGAGAAGTGCCGCGCTCTTTGTGACACTTGCGGCGTCATTGGCCGTCCCAGCAACGCATGCCAAATCCAATTCGAATCAGAGATCAACGACACGGAACCAAGTATAGATTCTATCGAGCGCCAAGCGGCGCTCTAGAGGCTGCAATCGCAGCGGAGGCAAATTAATGGACTTTATTTCAATCCTATCCATCTTCGTGCTGGCATGTTTCGTCGGCTATTATGTGGTTTGGTCGGTTACCCCGGCGCTGCACACGCCGCTTATGGCTGTGACCAATGCGATTTCTTCTGTGATTATCGTAGGCGCACTGATTGCGGCGGCTGAGGCGGGCAGCCCGACGGCCAAATGGCTTGGCCTGTTCGGTGTGGTTCTCGCCAGCATAAATATCTTTGGCGGGTTCGCAGTGACGGAGCGAATGCTCGCAATGTATAAGAAAAAGGAGAAGTAAGAGATGACCTTCTCCATTCTAGCAGGCGCCGCTGATGGCGTATCCGGCACCCCCGCATGGGCGATGCTCGCCTATCTTGCATCGGGCATATTCTTCATTCTGGCGCTGCGCGGTCTATCGTCACCAGCGACAAGTCGTGCGGGGAACCGCAATGGTGTGATCGGGATGGTGATCGCGATTGCGACCACGTTGGTCACGCATGAAATCGTCAACATTGTTGAGATAGCGGTCGCGATCTTCATAGGCGCGATCATCGGTGTCACTGTCGCTCGCAAAATCGCGATGACGGCGATGCCAGAACTGGTCGCAGGCTTTCACTCGCTGGTCGGTCTGGCGGCTGTGGTCGTGGGCCTTGCTGCATGGCTTGACCCGGCTAGCTTCGGGATCACCGATTCCGCAGATCAGATTTTGATGGTCAGCCGGATTGAACTAGGGCTGGGCATTGCGATTGGCGCGATCACTTTCTCCGGCTCAATCATCGCATTCCTGAAATTATCGGGCCGGATGGGCGGTTCGCCGATCATGTTGCCGGGTCGCCATATCATCAATCTTGGGACGCTGATTGCGATCCTCAGCTTGATCGGTGTCTATGCAGTGTCGCCAGAAGGCGGCGCGGGCGAAGGCTACCTGATTATCGCAGTGGCAGTATTCGCCTTTGTCATCGGTTTCCTGCTGATCATTCCTATCGGCGGCGCCGATATGCCGGTCGTTGTGTCGATGCTGAACAGTTATTCTGGCTGGGCCGCGGCAGCGATGGGCTTTACGCTGGGCAACACGGCGATGATCATCACCGGCGCTCTGGTCGGCTCCTCCGGCGCAATCCTCAGTTACATCATGTGCAAAGCCATGAACCGCAGCTTCATCAGCGTGATCGCCGGCGGCTTTGGCGCGGACAGTTCAGGCGGCGGTGATGGTGAGGCGCGTGAACAGCGCCCCTACAAGCAGGGCAGTGCGGATGACGCGGCGTTTATGCTGGAGCAGGCCGAAAAGGTTATCATCATTCCGGGATACGGCATGGCGGTGGCTCAGGCTCAGCATATCCTGCGCGAAATGGCAGACACGCTCAAAGAGAAGGGCGTTGAGGTTAAATATGCGATCCACCCTGTCGCAGGACGGATGCCCGGGCACATGAATGTGCTGCTGGCAGAGGCTAACGTGCCCTATGATGAAGTGTTCGAGCTGGAAGATATCAACTCAGAATTTGCGCAGGCCGATGTTGCTTTCATCATCGGTGCAAATGACGTGGTGAACCCGGCGGCAAAGACCGACAAGTCATCGCCCATTTATGGCATGCCCGTGTTTGACGTGGATAAGGCAAAGCAGGTCTTCTTTATCAAACGATCGATGGGCGGCGTTGGCTATGCCGGAGTCGACAATGATGTCTTCTATATGCCGCAAACAGTGATGCTGTTGTCGGATGCGAAGAAGATGGTTGAAGGCATCGTCAAGGCGCTGGATTAAACTAGGGAAAGCTATGCGTTCTCTGATAATCCTGATCGCTGTTTTCGCCATTGGCATTGGCGTGTGGTTTCTGCTGCGCGACGATGGCGTGATTGAGCAGGTCACCGAAGCCCGCGTCGAGCAGGCGCTGCTCGATAACGGAGTGCCAGTCAATCTGTCAGAATGTATGGCTGAGAAGCTTGTCGACCGGCTCAGTATTGGCCAATTGCTCAAACTCGAACGGCTGGCACCCGAAGAGGGTGAAGAAAGCGTTCCACGCTCCGCTGGGGCGGCGTTGACGCGATTGCGCCGGGTTGATGACAATGAAGCTGTGGAGCAAGTCGTACGGATTGCCGGACGTTGCAGCATCGACCTTATCGGTCCAATTTTCTAACTGGGCTTTCTGACCACGCTTGCAATCCTCCCTCCCGATGCGCCACAAGCCATATTCAAGAGGGAGAAGAACATGATCAGATTGACCGTCGGCGCGCTTTTGCTCGCCGCCAGCGCACCCGTCCTTGCCGAAACACACACTATTGCGCCGGGTGAAGGCTCGCAGGAACGGCTGCAGGAGGCTCTGATCCTCGCCGAACCGGGTGATGAAATCGTGCTCGAAGCTGGGCGTTACGTGCTGACGGATGGTCTAAGTCTGGATGTCGATGGCGTTACACTGCGCGGATCAGGTATGGATGGAACTGTGCTCGATTTTACGGCGCAAAAGGGCGCGGGCGAAGGATTGCTCGTCACCTCTGACAACGTAACCTTGCGCGATTTTGCGCTGGAGAACCCGCAGGGCGACGGCATCAAGTCAAAAGGCGCGGACAACATTGTCTATTACCGCGTGCGCGTAACGTGGACGAACGGCCCGGATGCCGGGAACGGTGCCTATGGCATCTACCCTGTTGAAAGCACCGGAGTATTGGTCGACGGGGCGAAAGTCACTGGTGCTTCGGATGCAGGCATCTATGTCGGACAGTCAAACCTGATCACCGTGCGCAATTCTATTGCCGAGGCGAATGTCGCGGGGATCGAGATCGAGAATAGCCGCAACGCTTTGGTCGAACATAACATTGCCACCCGAAACACAGGCGGTATTTTGATTTTTGATTTGCCAGGATTGCCCGTGATGGGTGGCGGAAATGTGATCGTGGCGAACAACCTTGTGGTCGCTAATGACACCGCAAATTTTGCACCTCCGGGGAATATCGTCGCAGGTGTTCTGCGTGGCACTGGGATCATGGTTATGGCCAATGACTATGTTCTTATCGAAGACAATATCCTTCAGCAGAACCCAACCGCACCGATTATGGTAGTCGCCTACACGCAATCCTTTGATGACGAACGGTACAACCCGCTGCCACGCAATGTCGTTGTCGGAAGCAATAATTACGGCGTTGGAGGCGATGATCCGCAGCTCGACGGAGCCGAAATGCTGCTCGCGGCATTTGGCGGGACATTGCCGCCTGTGTTGTGGGACGGTCTAGGCAGCCTCTCTGCTGTAGAAGGCACAACAGGTTGGTCGCTCAACCTTACCGAGGCAGGCGCCGGGTTGGGTGGTGCGCAACCATCACCGCTAAGCGCGCCTGAACCTGAAGGTGAATTCAACCGTGAGGGCATCGGCGCACCCGCAGAATTGGACGCGCGCATACTGTGAAACGTGCATTTGCCCTGCTGACCGCATCGGTGCTCGCCTTTGGCGGGGCGATTGCTGCGCGCTCCACGGTGCCGGACTCGCTGCCATCGGTGGATCAATCGGCTATTTTGACGGATGGAATGCCCCGCATGTTAAGCGAATTCGGCTTTTTTGCCGATGCCGCCGGCCGCTTGCCGAATGCGGGTCTTATTCCCTACGAACTCAACACTCCGCTCTGGTCTGATGGCGCGGACAAGTTGCGCTTTATCTATGTGCCCGATGGGGCGTTGATAGAAACTGATGGGGAGGGATTGCTGCAGTTCCCCGTTGGCACTGCGATCATCAAGACCTTTGCTTTTGGAGAGGGTGATGATCAGCGCTATATCGAAACGCGATTGCTGCTTCATCGTGCAGATGGCTGGACAGCGTTGCCCTATCGTTGGAATGACGAACAGACCGAAGCACGGCTGGCGATTGCGGGTGGGCGCGTTCCGATTACGACGGCGGATGGGGATGCGATTAGCTACCGCATCCCGAACAAAAATCAGTGCAAAACCTGTCACTCTGTCGATGATGCTGTCGTTCCTGTTGGGCCAAAGGCACGCAATCTAGCGCCTGCATTATTGGCGCAATTAGCGGCTGATGGACGGATCGCGGCAGTTCCAGAAATGGCGCGAATAATGCCGATTTGGACCGAGGAGACGGCGGACACCAATGCGCTCGCGCGCGCCTATCTCGACGTGAATTGTGCACATTGTCATCAACCCGGCGGCGGTGCTTCAAATTCGGGTCTCGATCTGCGTTGGGAGCAAAGTGATCCTTTTGCATTAGGCGTGCGTAAACCACCTGTTGCAGCCGGACGCGGCGCAGGAGGATTGCTGTTTTCTGTCGAACCGGGCGACCCCGATTCCTCAATTCTTGTGCATCGGATGAATTCAAACGAGCCCGGTGTGGCGATGCCAGAACTTGGGCGTTCAACAATCGATCACAGGGCTATTTCGGTTATGCGTGACTGGATAACGGAGATGGGTCAATGAAGTGGTTTTTGCGCGTCCTTGGTGTGTTGGTCGCTGTGTTGGTTGTCACCTTCCTGATATTCCTAACGCCCGATACAGACCGCGATGAAATGCGCGTGAAATATGGCGATGCGCCCTCGCAGTTCATCGAGATTGCGGATGGAACAACAATTCACCTGCGCGATGAAGGTCCGCGCGATGCGCCCGCGATCATTCTGTTGCACGGGTCCAGCGCCGATTTGCATACGTGGGAGCCATGGGCGCGGGCATTGAAGTCGCAATACCGGATCATTCGTTATGACCAGATCGGGCACGGCCTTACAGGACCCGCATTGGACGGCGATTACCAACTCGCCAGCTTTGTCGAAGATGTAGATCAGGTCGCGGATGCCTTGGGTTTGGAGAGCTTCGTTCTGGGCGGCAATTCCATGGGTGGCTGGATTTCGATGGGTTACGCGTTGGAGCATCCGGAACGGCTTAGCGGACTGGTCCTGATCGATGCCAGCGGTTCGCCTGTGCGGCGACCAGAGGGTTCTGGCGGGAATATCGGTTTCACTATCGCCAGCCTGCCGGTGGTGAGCAATGTGATGAAACATATCACTCCGCGCTCATTGGTCGAAAAATCACTCTCGCAAAGTGTCAGCAATCAGGGTGTTGTGACGGAAGAGGCTGTTGATCGATACTGGGAATTGCTGCGCTATCCTGGCAATCGCGGGGCGACGATCGCGCGCTTCAATACGCCCCGCGTTGAATATTCCGCTGATCAAGCTGCCGGCATGTCCGTGCCTACATTGATCATTTGGGGTGATGAGGATGCCTTAGTTCCTGTTGGCGCAGGCCGTTGGTATGATGAGCATATCGCAAATAGCACGTTGGTTGAGTATGTCGGTATTGGTCATCTGCCACATGAAGAGGCTCCAGATATGAGCGTCACGGACCTTCGCAATTGGCTCCAAGCACTTGAGTAATCCTGACCATTAAACCGATGCTAACCATCTAAGTCGCTAGGACTGCGAGCCAAATTGGAGCCTATGGACGTGAGGTTCGCTTCGTCGCTACACTTGTTGTGCACGGGCTAACAGATTCGAGGGAAATAGTGCGAAAATTGGGAATGATTGGCGGGATGAGCTGGGTCTCAACCGGCATCTATTACGACCGGATCAACCGGATCGTTCAACGCCTCGCTGCGCCGATGGCCAGCGCTCCTCTATTGATCGAAAGCGTTGATTTCTGCCAGCTTTACGCGATTCGAGACGACAAGGATTGGAAGCGGGCAAGCAGCATCTTGTCCGAAAGCGCGAAGCGCCTCGAAGGGGCGGGAGCAGAGGCGCTCATCATCGGTGCAAATTCGATGCACAAATTGTATGACGACGTGGTTGACGCAGTCGATATTCCTATCCTGCACATTGCAGAATATGTCGGACAGGCTCTCAAAACGTCAGGATATCACAAGGCAGCGATTATCGGCACGCGCAATGTGATGACGGAAAGCTTCTATCGCAAGCGGTTGGTCGCTCACGGCATTGATTTGCTGCCACCCAATATGACCAATGTCGAAACGCTCGATGGGATTATTTATGATGAGTTGATGGTGGGTAAGGTCACACGCGATGCTGAGCGCGCAATGAAGACGATCATCACAAATAAGGCGCAAGAAGGGGCGGATTCGATTGTGCTGGCATGCACCGAGCTGAACCTGGTGGTTGATGCAGATGCGAATGTGCTTCCTGTGTTCGATTCAACCCGAATTCACTGTGAAGCGGCAGCTGCTTGGATACTTGAACAAGAATAGCGTGAATAGTTCGGCTGTTCGTCTCCTGCAAGGAACGGTTGGACGGATTTACCTCTCGGTAAGGGGTGTTAGTTTAAACATTACAGAGCTACTTAGCCGTGGTGAATTTGCTTTCGAACAATAACGAGCAGATTCCGGGTCTTCGGGTCGCACCGTAGACCCAAGAGCTGAAAGGCTCTTGGGGCCGCTTACCACCCCCCATTGCACCCGGTGAGCGGCCCCTTTTTTCAAGTATTTCTCTAGTAGCTATACAATCCCCTTGCCGGAACAGGTGCTGTCCCCGCATTCCCGCTATGTTGCTTGTCTGTTCCCGTTGAGCAGATATGCGTGCTGAATTAAGCCGAACGGTGTGAAAACACCCGCATCCTATGCAGCCGATCCATTCGCCCATGGTGGACGTGAATTTGCGTCAACTCGAACGTCATTACAATCTACCGGGACAAGCGAAACAAGAGGCCCACGCACCGATTTCCAGCGCGATCGAGACCGGATCATCCATTCGATGAGTTTTCGCCGGCTCAAATCGAAAACCCAGGTCTTTATCGCACCCGATGGCGATCATTATCGCACGCGCTTAACCCACAGTATCGAAGTTGCGCAGATTGGCCGTGTGCTCGCCCGCGCTCTGGCTTTGGACGAAGACCTTACCGAAGCACTGTGTCTCGCGCATGACCTTGGACATCCGCCTTTTGGGCATGCCGGAGAGGATGCCTTGTCCGAAGCGATGGAGCGCCATGGCGGTTTTGACCATAACGCTCACGCGCTGCGCACAATAATGCGGTTGGAGAGCCCCTATCCTGAACATGATGGGCTAAACCTGACCTGGGATCTGCTGGAGGGACTTGCGAAACATAATGGTCCGATCATCGCACCCAATTGGGCGCTTGCAGAATTGGATGCTGCATTTCCATTCAAGCTTGGCTCTTGGCCTTCACTCGAGGCGCAGATCGCGGCGGTTTCGGACGACATCGCCTATGACAATCACGATATCGACGATGGATTGCGGGCAGGCTTCCTAAACCTTGATGACCTGCTAGAACTGGATTTCCTCGCACATCAATGGCGGGCGGTCGAAAAACGCTTTCCCAATGCGCCGAGAGAGCGCCAGCTGCGCGAGCTGATCCGTGATCAAATTGGGTTGATGGTGAACGATGTGCTGGAACATTCGCGCGCGAATGTAGAAGGCTTCGGATCGGTTGCCGAAATCCGTGATGCGGGCCGGCAATTGGCGGGATTTTCGTCGGAAATGCAGAATCACGAACGGGCGCTTAAGGCATTCATGTACAAAAAACTCTATTATCATCCCGATCAAGTCAGCGCGGCTGAACGTGCGCGCGATGTGGTTGCACGGCTGTTTGCTGCTTATTCGCAGGATACAAAGTTGATGCCGTCAGAATGGCAGATCAGGTTGCCTGCGAATGATCCTGATCGCAGCCGCATGATCGCAGACTTCATCGCAGGGATGAGTGACCGTTTTGCGATGCAAGCGTGTGAGGCAATCTACGGCGAAAGGCCGAAGGGATTAATCAATGTCTGATCCCATAGCACAGACAAAGTGTCCAATCCGGATTGGGCTGGTCGGCGCGACTGGATTGATCGGACGCCGCCTGATCGAAATTACCAGCGTCGGCGAAAATGCGCGCATTGTTGGTATCGCCCGGCGCGAGGTTGAGCTTCCAAAGGGTGCGCGGGTCGAGATGTTCGTCGCCGATCCGGCGAAATGGGGTGAAGTGTTAGAGGCAGTACGACCGCGTGCGCTAATTTGCGCGCTTGGCACGACTTGGAAAAAAGCGGGACGCGATGAAGCCGTCTTTCGCGCGGTTGATCATGATCTTGTGCTTGCGACTGCCGAAGCTGCAAAACAGGCTGGTATCACCAATATGGTCTTGGTCAGCTCAGCAGGAGCCGATCCGAGTTCAATGAGTTTCTATTTGCGGACCAAGGGTGAGGTTGAGCGAGAGATATCCAAGGTCGGATTTAAACGGCTGGACATTGTGCAGCCCGGCTTGCTTAGGGGGCGCCGCGAAGGTGACTTGCGCCCGATAGAGGCGATGGCACGGTTTGCCAGCCCTGTGATCGATCCGCTGATCCCTCCCAAGTGGGAAATGTATCGATCCGTCAGCGGCACTTTGGTCGCAGAAGCAGTGCTGGGTCTGGCGATGCGAAAAGCAGCGGGACGCTTTACCCATGACAACGAAGCCATGAAGCGCGCGGCACGCGAATGGCGGGCAAAGACACCTACTTTAGCGGCGTAGAGCGGAACGGAGCGGGCGGTATGGATTGGGGATTTGTCTTTAGCGCGGTGAATATGTTCGCGCTTGTCGCCTGGGCTGGCCTAATTCTCCTTCCGCGCTGGCCTGCGCTGCTAGCGGCGCTCTTATATTTGGGGGTAGGGTTACTTTGCCTTGTTTACGCAAGCATCCTCGTTGGGCTCCTCAGCGGGTATCTACCCGGAAGCGAACAGGGTGGTGGTTTCTCAAGCATTGAAGGCGTTCGGGCGCTGTTTGGCAGTGATGCCGGACTGACACTGGGGTGGACTCATTACCTTGCTTTTGATCTGTTTGTCGGCATTTGGATTGCCCGTGATGGAGATATGAAAGACATTTCGCGCTTTATCCAGGCTCCAATCCTGCTCGCCACCTTCTTTGTTGGACCGGTTGGCCTCGGCCTTTGGTTGTTGTTGCGCGAACCGGTCGCTCGAAGGCAAGGGCGTTTCCACTAGATCAAATGCATAGACTGTCCAGTCGCAGCATGCTTAGTTCACTCGGCAATACTTCTTGGGAGGAGAGCCTGAATTATGTCGCAAGCCTCAAATCATGATCTGATAACATTTGATGACCACCTGAAATTCTGGGCGAGAGAGCGCCCCACCTTTGTGGCGCTGGAAGAGGGTTCGCGCTCTACTACGTATGAAGAAGCTGAGCTTCTTTCGCGCCAGTTGATTGAGTTTCTTCAACAATCCGGAGTTGGCAAGGGCGATAGGATCGCATGGCTTGGCAAGAATTCTGATCGGTATTTTCTGCTCCTTTATGCAGCTGCACGAATGGGAGCAGTGATGGCGCCCGTTGGTTGGCGACTCGCAGCTCCTGAAATTGGTTATATTTTGACCGACACAGCAGCAAAGCTTGTCATTGCGAGTGCGGAATTTGTCGAAATGGCCGATGAAGTTGCAGCGGAGATTGATACCGGGTTGATTGTCGTTGAGGCGGAAACCGCCTTTGCAAAAGCAGGTAACCTAAATCCTGCTCAATACACTCCGGCTGATGTGGATGATACCGTGTTGCAGCTCTACACATCGGGCACGACCGGCAATCCAAAAGGTGTTGAACTGTCCAACAGAAACTTGTTCAGTCTTCGCCGGTCCAATCCAGAAGACGCGCAGCCGTGGGAAATTTATAAAGAGGATGATTGCATCTTAGCTGTCATGCCATGCGCTCATATTGGCGGCACTGGCTCTGCGCCGATGGGGCTTGCCAACGGTGTTCGAATTCTGGTGCAGGCTGAATTCACCCCAATCGGTGTGCTGGACGCAATCGAAAACGGAACGACGATGCTGTTCCTGGTGCCCGCTGCCATCCAGATGGTTGTGCAGCATCCCCGCGCAGTCGACACTGATTTTTCCGGCCTCCGGTTCCTTATGTACGGAGCAGCGCCAATGCCGCTCGAACTGCTTAAAGAGGCTGTTCGCACGATGCCGGAAACGAGCTTCCTTCAGGTCTATGGGATGACGGAAACCACTGGCACAATTTCGCTGTTGCCACCGGATGATCACGTGCTTGAGGGCAATCAACGCATGCGCTCTGCCGGCAAGGCGGTGCCCGGCGTCAAAATCGAAGTGCGCGGTGCCGATAACGGTGAGTGCCCGCGCGGCGAAATCGGTGAAATTTGCATCAGTTCGCCGTCCAATACGTCTGGATATTGGAAGCTTCCCGATGCAACCGCCAAGACAATCGACTCCGATGGCTGGCTGCATACAGGTGATGCGGGGATCATGGATGAAGATGGCTACATCTATATCCAAGACCGCATCAAAGACATGATCATTTCCGGCGGAGAGAATGTTTATCCGGCAGAAGTAGAGAATGCGATGTTTGGCCACCCTTGCATCGCAGAGGTTGCAGTGATCGGCATTCCGTCTGATCGTTGGGGCGAAGAAGTCAAAGCCTGCGTAGTGTGCAAGCCTGAGACTGAACTGGATGAGGGAGAGCTGATCGCTTACACGCGTGAGAGGATTGCAGCCTTCAAGGTTCCCAAAAGCATTGATGTGATCCCCGAAATGCCTCGCAACGCATCGGGTAAAATCTTGCGCCGGCAGCTGCGCGATCCCTATTGGGAAGGGCAGGACAGGCAAGTATCCTGATATGAAAAAACACGCGCCCGCCGCGCTACGTAATAGAGAGGCGATCGCGGCGGTCTTAGCCGAGCAATTGCCCGATAGCGGACTGGTTCTGGAAGTTGCGAGCGGGTCCGGCGAACACGCGGTCTTTCTGGCAGAACGGTTTGGTGATTTGGAATGGCAGCCAACCGATCCAGATCCTAGGGCGCTTGCGTCAATCCAAGCTTACGGCGCTGAATTTGCCGGATCCAATTTGCGAAAATCGATGCTGCTTGATGCCAGTGCACCGGCAGATTGGGAAGTGGATCATGTTGATGCAATTTTGTGCATCAACATGATCCATATCAGTCCGTGGTCGGCAACCGAGGGATTGTTCAAAGGCGGTGCCTGTATTTTGAGCGGCAAGAATTTGCCGCTTATTCTCTACGGCCCATATTTTGAGCAAGGCGTGGAGACCGCGGGATCAAACCTCGCTTTTGACGAGAGCCTGCGTTCTCGAAATGAGCAATGGGGCATCCGTAATGTTGAGGACGTGGACCAGCTTGGGATCGCAAATGGCTTTACGCGCACCGCACGGCACGCAATGCCCGCCAACAACCTGATTCTGGTTTACCGGACCGCCTGAACGTCCTGTTGGGTTTCAACTGGAGCGTGGCTGATCACTTCTTCGCCTTCACGGCCAACAGATTCGATATCGCGGCCTAGCCCTTGGACGGTGTTGCAGGCGGCGCTGGTCAAAGTCAGAGCGGCGAGGGCGGCGGCAATTACGGTTTTGCGGATCATAGCATTTCCTTTCGTCACGCAGGTCATAGCGGAACTAGTTAGGGGTTGTCTCGACTTTTTCGCGGGATACGGCCAGGCGCCTCTCCCTCCATGCGATGAGTAGCCCGGCAGCGATGATGAGCGGAGCTCCAAGCCACAGATTGGTTGGAGGCGAGCGGTCAAAAACCGTATAGCCATACCATGTCGCCCATAACAGCGCAGTGTAATCCATCAGCAGGATCACTCCGGCAGAACCAAAGCGGAGCGAGCTTGTGAGCAAAATCTGACCAAGTGCGCCAAACAAAGCCATCGCGACAATAATACCCCATGTTTGTGCATCATGAGGCTGGATCACAAAGGGCAGGATGATCAGCATTGGCGGCGCCGTGAGCGCGGTAAACCAGAAAACGATGCTCCAGGGTGCCTCAGTCTTGTTCAGATCCTGAATTTGGAAACTGATCGCTGCAACAAGAAGTGCAGCTACCAATCCAATGATTGCGCCGATCGGATCGATGGACGTCACCGCTCCAAATCCGAATGCAGGCCGAGTGAGAATCAGCACTCCGCCAAAACCAAGCGCGACTGCGCCCCAGCGATACCGCCCAACGGTGTCGCCAAACAAGATAACCGACAGCATCACGGCGAAGAACGGTGTGGTGAAACTGATCGCGGTCGCTTCGGCCAATGGCAGCAGGATGACTGCGCCATAGACAAAGAACATGCCCGTAATGCCATAGACTGCGCGCTGGGTATGGGCTCCAAACCGCTTTGTCTTAATGCTCGCGAATTTACCTGTTGCGGCCAGCAGCCCGGTGAGGATGACCAAAGTGATTGTTTGGCGCCAGAAGACCAGTTCCGCCAAATGGACGCCGCGCGTCGAGGCAAGCTTTAACAGCATAGCCATCGTGGCAAGCGTTGCGGCGGTTGCTAGACGCAGGCCCAGCGCAAGAAACGGGCGAGGGCGGGCGACTGAGCCATCCATTTATCTGGCTTTAGGCAGCTGGTGGGTTTGCGCAAGCCGCGCGCATCACTACATCACCCGCGATATGGAATGGCTCGCACAACTCGAATTTGCCAGCGACGCAGTGATGCTGATGCTATCAGGCTTTGCGAGTTGGATATTCGCAGCTGTGTGCCTCGTGATGGAGCGCGCACGGAACAAACGCCGATCTATCGACCGATTGGAAAAAGTCGGCTGGGTGCCATGGACAAACCTCTTCATCGCAAGCGCGATTATCGGAGGCGGATTGTTGGCAACGAGCCTGCCGGTTGTGCTCGGAAACCTTTAGAGACACGCTTCCAAATACGCTTGATCGAACCCGTATTGACGAGCTTTTTCAAGCGTATAGGGGCGTAGGCCTGATGCGCGGAACTCGCCCAAAATCTTGCCGTCTTCGCTCTCATCGAGATATTCGAATTTGAACAAGTTCTGTGTGACGATCACATCGCCTTCCATCCCGATCACTTCGGTGATGTCGGTAGTGCGGCGTGAACCATCGCGCAGACGTTTTACCTGAACGATCAGGTCAACTGATTCTGCAATCTGGGTCGAAATCGCCTGTTTTGGGATCTTAATGTCACCCATCAAGATCATGTTTTCCATACGGCCAAGGCATTCGCGCGGGCTGTTGGCGTGAAGCGTACACATTGAGCCATCGTGGCCCGTGTTCATGGCGGCCAGAAGGTCGAAACATTCTGCCCCGCGAATCTCACCCAGAATAATCCGATCAGGGCGCATACGCAGGGCGTTCTTCACAAGGTCGCCAATCGTGATCGCGCCTTGCCCTTCAAGGTTAGGCGGACGTGTTTCTAGCGGCAGCCAATGTGGCTGTTGCAAACGAAGCTCTGCGGCATCCTCAATCGTCAAAACGCGCTCACCCGGATCGATCATCTTCGACAGAGCGTTGAGCATGGTCGTTTTACCAGAACCCGTACCGCCTGAAATAACCACGTTCATTCGGCAAGCTCCCGCGATTTTCAGCGCGGTACACATTTTCTCACTCATCGAACCGAATTCTTTGAGCATGTCCAAGGTGATCGGTTTCTCGGAGAATTTACGAATTGAGATCGCAGTGCCGCGCAAAGACAGAGGTGGAACGATGACGTTCACACGAGAGCCGTCTTTCAAACGAGCATCGGCCAACGGCGTGGTTTGGTCGACGCGGCGGCCAACCTGGTTCACAATACGCTGAGCGATCTGGAAAAGGTGCTGTTCATCGCGGAACCGGATGGGTGCAACGGTTAACTTACCCTTTTTCTCAATATAGGTCTGGTCTGGGCCATTGACCATGATGTCGGAAATGTCCGGATCATTAAGCAATTCTTCAAGCGGACCAAAGCCCAAAAGTTCATCAATCAGAACCTTTTCGAGCGCAAATTGCTCACGGCGGTTCAATGTGACCTTCAGTTCGGCCAACACTTCCATGATGATCGGGCGGAATTCTTCGGAAAGTTCTTCCTTGGAAAGCGTCGCTGCCGCTTCGGGATCAACACGTTCGAGCAGGCGCGGAAGCACCTGTTCCTTAATCTTGTGGACGCTCGCTTCAAAACCGCCGGCTTCTGATTCGGCCGCGTTAGTAGCGTTCATGCGTTCAGCAAGTCGATCCATCGCGTTAGCGGTCGCATTGCCGCTTGGTTTGCTGGCAGGGGCCGGTTTGGGTTTTTCGGATTTCGAATCTTCGCCTGGAAGCGGTGGGAATTGCTCACCGCCGTCAGTATCATCGATCTTCGGGCTCCCGCCCTTCATCGGTCGGGCCACGCCAAATGCAGGTTTTGCGCCCGGCGTCATCCCGCCAGCGCCGCCCTTTTTACCGAATGCGCTCATTACTCAGGCCCCCAAGGCTCTAAAAAATCCATGCACCTCTTCGCAGAACATCGCGAACAGCGCCTCTCGAAGTTTGGTGAATAAACCGGAAACCTTAATTTTCCCCAAAGTTTACACCTAATTCCGTATCGCAGCACACTTCTTTACAAGATCATCCATTCTGAGGGGGAATGCCTAAGCCAAGTGACGAATATCATTACCTAAACTGGTCAAGGGTCATGTTTCACAACGTTCAGAACAAGCCTAAAGCGGCGGGACTTGGCGATCTATTTGGAGGGCCGACTTTTACCCCAGGACAAGCGGGCGGGTTGGCAGATATGCTAAACCGCGCTTTACTATAAGAGGTTCAAGGCTTGAGATTTCGACGGCGCAAATTGGAGCGCTCAATAGGGATTGCCAGACACAATATATGCAAAAATTGCTTAAAGCATGGAGTAAGCTGGTTGGCGGAAACGCTGCCAATGGCGTGCTGCAATTGGCAATTTTTGCGATTGCCGCGCAGGCGCTGGATCTGGCGGTACTTGGTACTCTAATCCTGATCCAGGCCTATGTCCGTGTTGTTGACGGACTTTTGAATTTCCAGTCGGTCAATGTGCTTACGAACCTCCTCGCCGAAGCGCAAAATCGTGGAGATGACAACCGCGTGCGCGGGTTGATAAAAGCAGGATTACTCGTAGATTTTGGGACAGCTTTTGCTGCGACCATTATCGCGGTTTTGCTGTTGCCGATTATTGCGCCCTGGCTTGGGATCGATGCTGGTTGGTTGGGACTGGGAGCGGCCTATTGCGTAGTGATTTCAACGCGGGCATTTGGCGCAGTGGAGGCAGGACTGCGGTGCTTTGATCGGTTTGGCGCGATTGGATTGCGTCCTGTCACAGCGTCGATAACCATTCTGATCGCCTCGCTTGCGGCGTGGATTTGGGGCGCTGGGGCAGAGACGTTTCTCCTGATTTGGTTCATTGGCGAGGCGACGGCAAATATCGCATTTTTGGCGTGGGCTTTAGTATCACTGCGCGGCGACGGACTAGACGGTTTGCGGAGCGCGGATGCGCGCGAGGCGATTGCTGCGGCCCCCAATTTCTGGCCGCAAATGTGGCAGACCAACTTCACTTATGGTCTGCGTATTTTAAGCCAAGAAGGTGATGTGTTGATCGTAGGTGCGTTTTTGGGCGAGGCGGCGGCGGCTCTGCTGCGAGCGGCCAAGAACCTTGCGGCACTTGTCGGTCAATTTGGCAAACCCTTACATCAGGCAGCCAGCGTACCCGTTTCTCGCTATGTCTCCGCGGGAGAGGATAGACGCGCGTTTCGATTTGCGCTTTGGACAAGTTTGGGTGTTGCCGGTGCAAGTCTGGCAGTGACTGCAATTATGGCTGTCGCGACGCCAGCTGTGCTGACTATCGCGTTCGGACCGGAATTTCAGGCCGCCTATTGGCTGGTGATTGGCTTGCTCGTTGCAAAGACGTTCTATTTGACCGGAGCTGCCTTGCCGCCGATCATGATTGCCTTCGATATTGCGAAGCAATTTACGACTATGATTGCGCTCGGCAATTTGGCGTTTTTCGCTGTATTGTTGGCATTCATCGGACCGCTAGGCCTGATGGCTGCCGTGCTTGCCCATATTGCATTTGAAACTGTGTGGGCAGTGTTTGGCTGGTCGGTGACAGCTCGCGAGGTTGGTCTACGTGCTGCTCAATCATTGACTTAAACGCGGCCCAAGACCTTTTTGACCTTGCGCGAGATTGCGCGAGCAGGTTGCGCGGCTTCGGCATGCAGATACTGATCAGGATGGACCAAATCGAGCATGGTCGATGCTGCCGGGGAGACCTTGGCTAGTTTTGCTGCAGCCTCTGATCCTGCACGTGCATAAATTAGCATGTTCTGACGATACCAAAATGCAATATCCTGATCTTGCCAGATTAACGGGCGGATAAGGTCGAAAGCTGTATAGCCCTGTGCGGCGAAATGCGTAGCCCAATAGCTTTGCCATTGCTCGTTAATATGGCCAGTCCCGCCCTGAAGCGGGATAGCGGCTGAAAACAACACACAGTCACCCAAAGCGCACAAATCGGCGACAAAGCCGGGTGCGCGAGCAGCATCAAGGTGTTCGGCAACTTCCAACGAAATGACGAGATCGTAGGTCCGATCCATCTCAACTTTGGTCTCAAGGTTCTGAAAACTTACGTCGCCAGCATCCAGAACCAGATTGGCTGTCTTTGCCCATGGCCCTTCGAAGCCTTGGACGTCGTCAATGCCCAATTCGCGCGCAACTGCCAGCCAGGTACCAACCCCGCAACCAACGTCGCAAGCGCTCTCCGGTTCGATCCACTCCTTCACTGTGTTCAGTATCTGCCGAGAGGCGGCGCGAGTGCGCGTGTCTCTGTTTGCATGGAAATCGGTTCCGTATAGGGAATCGGGGGATTGCACTGTTGTCGACATTTTGTGTTCGATCGCTCGCTAGTAGTTATAACCGTTAGGTAAGAAATCTTAGTAACTACCGGGTTAATGCGGGCAATGATCAATACGATTAATTCCTCCGATGCAATGGTGATCCCGCAGCCTGTGCAGCGTGGATTTCCTGCAAGCTTGAAGGCGGCATTCAAGCTGAGCATGTTTTTGCAAGGGGTTGATGTGAAAGCTGAACTTGATGACTTGAGGCTGTCTGCGCTCGAAGTTTTGAGCGGAGTACTAAGGTAATGCCTGCCGTCACTGTCTTGATGGGTGTCCACAATGGCGAGCAATTCTTACGCGCAACGTTGGCGAGTATAGCTGCTCAGACTTTTACCGATTATGAATTTCTAATCGTTGATGACGCGTCTAGTGATGGTTCACCGGCAATTCTGGTTGACGCTGCAGGTACCGATCCGCGCATTCGTATCCTGACGAACAAGACTAATATTGGCCTCACACGGTCTCTTAATCGCGGGCTGGATGAAGCGCGCGGGGATTATATTGCGCGCATTGATGCTGATGATGTGTGCCTGCCGCAGCGATTGGCGGTTCAGCACGATTTCATGGAGAGCCATCCGGCTGAAGTGGGCGTGACTTCGGGATTTGAGATGATCGATGGGCACGGCAGATCAATGCGCACGGTGACAGAGCCTCTGGATGATTGGCAGGTGCGCTGGCTGCTTGGCTGGAATCCGCCCGCACCGCATCCGACATTCTTCTTTCGTCGTTGTCCGGATGGGAAAGCACCCATCCGTTATGACGAACAATTTCGCACAGCGCAGGATTTCGATCTGTGGGGACGGTTGGCCACATATGGCCCCACACGCAGGCTGCCGCAGACGCTTATCCAATACCGCCGTCATGAAGGCGCGATCACGCATGCGAAACGCCATGAACAAGCGCAAAATTGTGCGGCAATTGGGCAGGCACATTTGGCCGCTCGATTGCCTATTGATGTTGCAACGAAACTTGAACCTCTAGTCGCTCTGTTTTCGTACAATGCGGAAGCTAACCCTGAGATTCTCCGCACGGCAGTGGCGGGTGCGGATGCGATGATTTTGCATGATGGCCGCGCTGCTCCAACCGATGCGCATCGCCGCTGGGTTAAGCAGATGACGGCGGGCCTGTTGGCTGATGCAGTGCTCTCGCGCGGAGGAGGATTGTCATCGCCCACCATTACGGCAGCGTTTGCATGGTATGCGCGCGGACATTTACTGTACCTTGCTAGAGCAGTGGCAAGCGATCCGGGTACTGCGATAAAGTCATTGCGAAACCGCAAATCTGGCTGACAATTTAAGAAGCCGTGTAAGCCTCAATCGTTTGCGTAGCGACTCGGCTCCAGCTATAATGGTGCTGAGCCGTTGCCTGTGAGGTGGCAATGAATGCGGTGCGCTTTTCCGCGCTCCAACCAGCTACTTTTGCAATTTTGTCCGCCCAAGCTTGAGCGTCGCCTGCGGGGAGCGAAAACCCGGTCTCGCCATCAATTACGGCATCTTTCAGTCCGCCGCTCGAGGCAGCTAGTACGACGCCGCCAGCGCTTGCGGCTTCGGGTGCGACCAGGCCAAAACCTTCATATTCGCCATTGCCCAGCTCAATATTGGGCACGATTACACAACCGGCTTTGGCGAAGTACTGTGCCAACTGAGCCTGTGGTTTGGGACCTAGAAACTCGACTTGAGGGTGGCTGAGTACGGAATTTTCCGCCTCATCCCAACGAGTGCCGATTACCGTCAGACGGACGGTTTCTGGGAGCAGTGGTAAGACTTTATGTACAAACCAAGCGCAGCCTTTGCGGCGAACCAATCTGCCAGCAAAGATAATTTGGTTTGGGTCGAAATCACTCGACGCATCGCTGCGCAGATCTGTCGCCAATGGAACCACGGCATCGCTGTTCCAATCGATTGCAAGCAGCCGATCACGCGTGGCTTGTGAATTTGCGATTACCCGCGCTTTTGAAAGCAGTCGAGCACCTAGCCCAAGATAGGCAGCGTAGAGCGAACCTCGCACTCCGCCGCGGGCGCCATAGGCGATGTCTGTGCCGTGCGCAGAAAGCACGATCTGTGCAGAAGAGAAGAACAAAGTTGTTAGCAATCCAACCGGCCAAATCGCCATATCGCCAAGATGCACAATAGCTGGCTTGTCAGGCATCTGAGAAAATCGACGCAGGATGGTGAATGGGAAAGCTAGGAGCGAAAGCGCACCGGGCGGGCTGCCGTCAGCTCTACCTTTCAGCGCAATAACATCGACAGGTTGAAGCTTCGCCAGTTCTTCAGTCAGCCGCTCGCAATAGGTTTCCATCCCGCCAACAGCAGGTCCCCATTTGCGGGTGATGAACAGTACGCGTGCACCTGTTGCGGTGCTTGCGGCGTGGGCGTGGAGATCGCTTGGCATAGAATTCATCTATCAGAACTCCGCCTAAAACCCGCGCCAATATGGACGCTTCGGTACGGGGTGATCTGGGACTTGAAGCTTGTCACCCCAAATGATCCCAGCGGGCACCTCGCCTGCATTGGAAAGTTCAACAAATTCACGTTCAAGATTGATGAGAGCACCCGCATCATAGGCAACGCCGTCAATCGAAACTTCACCGCCGGTGACGGTATAGGGGCCGGGCACGAGAACTTCATATTGCGCAGATCCACCAGCGGAAACTTCGCGGCCTGCCAACCAGAAAGGGCCCCAAAATGGGCGATAGGTAGCGCGCAGGACTGTCCGTTCTTCCTCATGAAAACGAACCTGCTGCGGCAGGCCTTCCATGATCGCAAGCAATGTTGGGTTCTGCTCAGGCTCTGCGGTCAGCAATAGCGGCACGGTTTCAACCTCAAGGATCGAACGGAAGTAGCCTTGTCCGCGCGCATAAGTGCTTTCGATGCCCCAACGAGTCAGGAAACCGTTCGCCTTGCGATGTGCGGGCAAAAGGTCGGGAAAGTCAAAATAGCCAATGGGCTCTGTAAGAATGGTGTCTGCGGCGATTTGGATGTCGCGTTGTTGTTCCATGCGCGATGGGCCGTCGACTGCCCACACGACCACTCCGCTGACCACAGTGTAGATGAGTAATAGGCGCAGGCTGTAACGTTTTGCAATCGCGGCGATGCCAATAACGCTTGCGGCAATAACCGGCACGAGCAGCATAGGATAGAAATAAGGCAGCGTGTTGCGATATATCAGCAACGCGGCGAGTGGCGCGATTAACCCAGCAATTGCAATTGCTTCATCGCGGGGGCGTTTGACCAGCACAGCGATCGTCACCGCAATGGTAGCCACGGCAGAGACTGACAGGATCGCGCCTTTGACGGCGAAATGCAGATAGATGGGCCAACCGGCAAACAGCATGGAACCGCCAACATTGCCCGCATAAGACGTTGCTGTCGATGCGGTCCCATCACCAAGGATTGAACCATGCCAGACATACAAGACGGCAAAGGCGGTGCCTGCGGCGATAGGTATGGCCACAACGCGATTGGCAGTTTTGGTCGTGAACTTGGCTTCTGACCACCGCAGCCATGCAAGTCCTGCAAATGCGGGTGCAAACAGGACCGACTTCAACGTTACCATGCCCGCAATTCCGATTAGAACGCCAGCCAAGAGTACACATGCAGTGGAGAGCCTTGATCGGGCTAGCACTGCCATTGCCCCGGCAATCAATGCTGCTGCCAGCGGATCGGTGCGGAATGACCAACCGTGCTGCATTGTAAATCCAGCAGCGAGCCAGATGAGGCCCGCAGTAAGGGCATAGTCGCGGCGTGCGAACTTTCCCGCGATCGCGACCACGCAAAACGCCGTTGCAAGGGCGCAGGCCAGCATGACCAGACGGCCAATGATGATGCCATCAACGCCGGTTGAGGCAATACTGGGGATCCATTGAAGCAATTGCACGTGCAATGTCTGCAGCGGACGCAAGGATTCGCCCTGTGTGAAATCGACGATCTGTCCGTAGAAATAGAACTCGTCCCAATTGATCGTCCTGGAGAGCGCAAAATGCACTTGAATTAGTGCGATGATCGCAAGGCCCGCGAGCGCAAACCATGACTGATCGCGTGCGCCGTTTTGCGGTGCGCAATCTACGGTTGGCGCAGCAATTTGATCCATGACACTCATTGCGGAAAGGATCAGCCTACCTTGCGAACGGGTTCAGCTGATTCGTCGGGAGTTGCAAGCGCATTTGCGGCATCGCCTAGCTGTTCCAGCCTATCTTCGATCCGCCGCAATTTGAGCATGCTCGCCTCTAACAGCTTGCGATTGGTGGCGATTAGATCCGCCAGAATCCCTAATGTGGCAACCAGTACACCAACCGTAAGCAATGCTCCTCCCATGACCAAAGATTGGATGTGCCCGTCGCCATTGCCGGTTGCAAAGAACCACAGAAAACGACCAATCGGGAATAGGCCAAGCAATGTCGCCAATGCGCCTAGACCAACAAATACGCGGAGCGAGTTGAATGTGGTGTAAGCGCGCAAGATCGTAACGCCAGTTTGCTGGATAAATCGCGGGATCGATTTGAACAGCCGGGAAGGGCGCGTCGCTGCATGCGTACGGATGGGCACGCTGGTGATGGCAAGCCGTTTGCGACCAGCCTGAATCAGCATATCGGTTGTGTAGCTGAAATCGGTAGTGATATTGATCCGCTGCGCTGCGTCGCGACTGATTGCCCGGAACCCGCTTACTGCATCGGTGATGTCGGTGGCCGATAGAGTGCGCACGACATAGCTGCCAAAACGCTGGAGCAGACGTTTGCCCGCGCCAAAGTGTGCATTGTTGCTAACCGAACGATCGCCAATGCAGATATCGGCCTCACCCGCCGCTACAGGAGCAACGATCTTGGCGATGTCGGCACCTTCATATTGGCCGTCCGCATCAGTGTTGACGATTATGTCTGCACCTTCGGAAAGGCATTTGTCGATTCCGCTGCGAAATGCTTCTGCCAGCCCGCGATTGCGGCGGTGGCGGACAATGTGATGCACTCCCCAACGCGATGCGACACCGGATGTGTCATCGCTGCTTCCATCATCAATGATCAGGTATTCGATTGTGTCGATGCCTGGAATGCTGCGCGGCAGCTTCGCCAATGTTTCTGGCAGCACTTCTGCCTCGTTAAGGCAGGGTATCTGGATAATAAGCTTCGTCATGACTTGTGTCGGCCCCCCGATTTGGCCCTTTATACGGCGTAGATAACGCCGCTTTGAAACGGTGTTACCGGGTGGTGTTTAAGCAAACGTAAACCATGAATTCACACCGCTTGCCTTTCTAGGGGGCTTGGCGCACGGCAGCTTATGGATATGAGCAGTACGCCAGAGATTGTGTGTTTCAAAATGAAGCAGCGAAAATGACTCCAACGGAGCGCAGCGGGCTGGCTATCGCAGCGGCTGGGTTTGCTATTCTCTCGGTTGGCGATGCCGTGGTTAAGAGCATGGCCGATGCTTGGCCGCCTTATGCTGTGGCGGTATTGCGGTTTGGGATTGGCGCGCTAGTCTTATCGGTTCTGTTATGGCGCAGCGAAGGACCAAGTGCATTTGTGCCGCAGAACTTGCCCTTGCAGATCGGCCGCGGTGCCTGCCTGGCCATTGCATCGGTCTGCTTCTTTTCAGCGATTTATATCATGCCGCTGGCCGAAACCATGGCCATTGCGTTTCTCGCACCTATCCTAACTCAAATCCTAGCCGGCCTGTTGCTGGGTGAAGAGGTGAGGCCCAGAGTCTATGCCGTATCGCTGGTCGCGCTTTTCGGCGTTGCAATTATCCTTCGTCCCAATCTGGCATTGTTGGGCTGGGGTGCAGTTTTACCGCTCATTTCGGCGGTTTTCTTCGCACTGCTTATGATCGCAAACCGGGCGAGCGCCGGGCAGGGGAGTGTGCTGTCGATGCAGGTCTTTGTCGCAGCGTTCAGCGTGCCGATCCTCCTTGTCGTCTCGATTGGCGCGAAGGTCTCGGGTGAGCCATCGTTCGACTTTGGATGGCCGAGTTGGGATGTGGTTGCGCGTTGCGCCGTCGTGGCTTTGACCGCCAGCACTGCGCATTGGCTGGCCTTTGTTGGAACAAGCCGCGCAGGAGCGGCGCAAGTGGCACCTGCGATCTACGTTCAAATGCTGATTGCTGTGACGCTCGGTTGGTTGTTCTTCGACGATGTACCTGATTTTTATACATTGTTGGGGTCAGGCCTGATTATCGCTGCGGGATTGTATCTGTGGCGCGATGGCGTGAAACCGGTCAAAGGAACAATTTCGGTGTCAAACCAGAAAGAAAGATGAAGGCCCCTCTTTCTTCAAGTCTTATTCAACCTTACGCGGTTAACGGGCCAAAGCAGTTCGGGCCAAAATCAGGTCTGAAAACAAGGGAAATCCAGAGCATATGTGCGGCATTATCGGGATCGTGAGTTCAGATGCGGTGGCGGATCGTCTGGTCGATGGCCTTAGGCGTATGGAGTATCGTGGCTATGACAGTGCCGGAATTTGCACATTAGATGGCGGTAAACTGGTTCGACGCCGGGCTGAAGGCAAGCTTTTGAACCTTGTCGGCGTCCTCGAGCGGAATCCTGCTGCGGGCACCATCGGCATCGCGCATACGCGCTGGGCGACCCACGGTGCCCCAACATCCGCCAATGCGCACCCGCATGCGACAGACGAGGTGGCCATTGTTCACAACGGCATCATTGAGAACTTTAGAGAGCTGCGCGCTGAACTGGCCGCTGATGGTCGCAGTTTCGAAAGTGAAACGGACAGTGAGGTGGTCGCGCACTTAATCTCACGCGAGATTGAGAATGGCGAAACGCCGGAAAGTGCAGTGCGTACTGTCTTACCACGCTTACGCGGAGCCTTTGCACTGGCAATCACATTCCGCCAACATCCAGGCCTGTTGATCGGGGCACGGTTGGGATCGCCGCTTGTTATCGGACATGGTGTTGATCCGGATAACCCAGAAATGTTCTTGGGTTCAGACGCACTTGCTCTCGCCCCGTTGACGCAGCGTATCACCTATTTGGAGGAAGGCGACTGGGTCATAGTGCAGCAAGACCGCGTGCAGATATTTGATTCCGAAGGGCGCGAAACAATCCGGCCCGTTCAACCGTCCGGCGCATCAGCTGTTGCGGTCGAAAAGGGCAATTATCGCCACTTCATGCAGAAAGAGATCTTTGAGCAACCCACCGTCGTTGCACAAACGCTTTCCTCATATTTACGGCGAGAAGACAATTCGGTGGCATTGCCGCAGTTTGATGTCGATATCTCAGCGGTTAAACGCATCACCATCGTAGCCTGCGGCACCTCATTTTATGCGGGCATGGTTGCAAAATATTGGTTTGAGCAGTTTGCGCGTGTGCCGGTGGATATCGATGTCGCTTCGGAATTCCGTTACCGCGACCCGGTGCTCGAGGATGACGGTTTGGCACTGTTCATCTCCCAAAGTGGTGAGACCGCCGACACGCTCGCAGCACTGCGTCACTGCAAGGCGGAAGGCCAGACCATTGGCGTGGTTGTTAACGTTCCCACCAGCAGCATGGCACGCGAAGCAGACTTACTGCTGCCAACCCATGCGGGCCCGGAAATTGGCGTTGCATCAACGAAAGCATTCACCTGCCAGCTAGCTGTGCTGGCAGCACTGGCGGCGCATCTGGCGGTTAAGAAAGGCCGGTTCACCCGCGAGGAAGAAAAAGACGTGGTTGGCCATTTGCTCGAAGCGCCTGCCGCTCTGAACGCCGCGCTTGGCCATGATGAAGATATTGCCGCCATGGCGCCCTTGATCGCGCCAGCGCGCGATGTGCTTTATCTGGGACGTGGGCAAGACTTCCCACTTGCGCTCGAAGGTGCATTAAAGCTCAAAGAAATCAGTTATATCCATGCCGAAGGTTATGCCAGTGGAGAGATGAAACACGGTCCCATCGCTCTAATCGACGATGAAGTCCCGGTGGTTGTTATCGCGCCGTCTGGCCCACTGTTTGAAAAGACCGTATCCAACATGGAAGAGGTGCGTGCGCGTGGCGGAAAAGTCGTGCTGATCTCGGATGCAAAGGGGCTGGAACAAGCAGGCGACGGGTGTCTGGCAACCATTGAAATGCCGGTTGTCCACCCTCTGATCGCTCCATTGGTCTATGCAATTCCGGTTCAACTGCTCGCCTATCATGTGGCCGTGGTTAAAGGGACTGACGTCGATCAGCCGCGCAATCTGGCGAAATCCGTCACCGTCGAATAGGCTACAATTGCTAACAATTTTTATTGCGAAATTATGCCGATAAAGGCGCAAAGCTTTACGGCGCAATAACCTTTCATCGTTAACCGCCTTGTGAGTGAGCGATACGAAACCACCCTCTTCTCAGCACACTGATCAGGTGCTGCCAATGTCTGCCGTCCTTGGCTTAACGGACAAGGGTGATTTCGACTGGGTGCGCCTGCGCGGTCTGCAATATGCTGCGCTGGCTCGTCTCACATTCAACCGGGCCTATTCGCACGCCGTTCTCGGCATACTTGTCGCCCATATGTATCTTGAGATAGTCGGACCACTCTGGATCGGGCTTTGGTTAGCGGTTCTGGCCGTTGTGCATATTCGCGGCGCGATGGTCGATCGACGATTTGCAGACGGGGACCGACGAAAAATCACAACGGCTGAGCGCTATCAGCAAGCAACAACGGCATTCCTTTCCGGGCTGCTGTGGGTTGTTCCGCTGTTGCTGTTTGCTCCGATGGGTACGGCAAGCGATTCCAGCGCTTTGTTGGTGATGGTGATGATCCTGATGGCGGGGTCGGTATATTTCTACACAACTTCGCCGATCAGCATCATGATATTTACAGCTATTGTGGGCGGGGGGGCAATTACCCAAGCAGCATTGGCTGGACAGTGGTCACTCATCGGCGCGATCGTAATCTTCATGATATCAACCACATTTGGCACAATCGAAGTCGCGCGAAGGTTTCTTTCAGCGCGCATTGCCGAAGATTGCATCACTGAAAAAGATGAAGTCGTGTCGCTGTTGCTGCGCGAGTTTGAAGAAAATGAGGCAGACTGGTTGTGGGAAATCGACCCACTGCGCCGATTGCGTTCTGTCAGCCCGCGCTTCGCCTTCGCGCTAAACGCAAGCGAAAAGGAAGTCGAAGGGCAGCCTCTTCTGGAGTTGATCGCAGGCGACAATTGGGAGAGCGGCAATTTCCCACCAAGCCTTCATGATCTGGCTGAGCGTCTACGCAATCGTGAGAATTTTTCTAACTTTTTCGTGCAGGTAACAATCCAAGGGATTGATCGTTGGTGGGAATTGTCGGGAACTCCCATCCGTGACGAACGCGGTAAGTTCATTGGATTTCGCGGCGTCGGCTCAGATGTGACGGAACAACGCGAATCGAGTGAAAAGATCGCCTATCTCGCGCGTTATGATACGCTTACATCACTGCCCAACCGGCTGATGTTAACCGAAGCATTAGGCGAAGCTCTGCAATATTCGTCTCATTGGCGATCCAAATGCGCATTGCTGATGGTCGATCTGGACCGCTTTAAGGCGGTCAATGATTCACTCGGTCATATGACTGGCGATAAAATGCTGGCGCAGGTCTCCTCTCGGTTGCAGTCCTTGATGGGCGACAACGCCATGGTCGGACGCCTTGGTGGAGACGAGTTCGCGATTGTGATTCGAGACGCGAGTGATCCGAACTTTTTGCGTGGTCTAACAGCGAGAGTAATCCAGCTGCTATCTGAACCGTATTCAGTCGACAATCATACCCTCTATGTAGGGGCTAGCATCGGTTCTGCGATTGGTCCGCGCGATGGCAGATCGGTCGAAGAACTTATGCGCAATGCGGACCTTGCACTCTATCGTGCGAAGGATGTCGGGGGCGGAGAGCACTGCCAATTCGAACCTGCGCTGCACGCTATAGCCGAGGAACGTCGCCAGCTCGAAGTGTCGCTGCGTAAGGCATTGGATCTCGATGAGTTCATTCTGCATTATCAACCGGTTGTTGATGCGCGTAGTGAAAGTATCGTAAGTTTTGAAGCGCTTGTGCGCTGGAACAGTGCAGATCACGGGTTTGTCAGCCCCGGGAAATTTATCCCAGTCGCTGAAGATACGCGCTTGATTGTGCCAATCGGCAAATGGGTTTTGCTGCAGGCATGTCACGAAGCGCGCAATTGGCCGGATCATATCAAGATCAATGTAAATGTGTCGCCAGAACAGTTGCTTGAACCGGACTTTCACCAGGATGTAATTGACTCGCTCGCCGCGAGTGGGTTGCGCGCTGAGCGGCTTGAAATCGAAGTGACTGAAAGCATTTTTCTGCGCGACGCGACCATTGCTCGAAACGCGCTTGAGCAGGTTATGGCACTTGGCTGTTCTGTCGCACTGGATGATTTTGGAACCGGTTATTCTTCGCTTGGCTACCTTCGCAAACTGCGTTTCTCAACGATCAAGGTTGATCGCAGTTTCGTTCAAGGTGCGGCGCAAGGCAGCAACGAAAGCCTGGCGATCATTAACGCGGTTGTTGCAATGGCAAACAGCCTCGACATGACGACCACTGCCGAAGGTGTAGAGACTTCTGAGGAAGCTGAGTTGATCCGTAATCTCGGCTGTGACAAGATCCAGGGCTTCTATTTTGGGCGCCCAATGTCAGATTCAGACGCTTTGAAACTGTTTAAGGACGGCCAACAGCGCAAAATCGCCTGAATGGCCACTTCGCTATTGCTGGCTAAGCCGCGACGAGGCTTTCAATTGCATTTTCAATCAGACGCCGACCATCTGCTCCGCCCATTGAGGCATGGGCAGCGGGCCCCATCGCTCTTTCAGGGTGCGGCATCATGCCCAGGACACGGCGATCGGCACTCAGCACGCCGGCGATGTTGCGCAACGACCCATTGGGGTTGTCCAAATAGCGGAATGCAATGCGATCTTCGTCTTCCAGCTGATCAAGTGTCGATTGATCGGCGAAATAATTGCCGTCGTGATGGGCGATTGGCACACGTATATGCTCGCCCACCGCGAATCCTCTGGTGAATGGTGAAGAAGTGTTTGCCACCTCCAGATCAACCGTTCGGCAGATATAGGCCTGGCCCGTGTTGCGCATCAACGCACCAGGCAGCAGCCCACTTTCCGTAAGTACCTGAAATCCGTTGCATACGCCCAGCACAGGCACTCCGCGCTCAGCCGCGGCAACAACCGCGCGTAGAATTGGGCTTTTGGCGGCCATTGCGCCCGAACGCAGATAATCCCCGTAGGAAAAGCCGCCGGGCAAAGTGAGCAGGTCCAGATTGCCGGGAAGATCAGCATCGCCGTGCCAGACCCTGATCGCAGGTTGTCCAGAAACCGCTTCCAGAGCAACCGCCATGTCACGATCGCAATTCGATCCCGGAAAGGTGATTACAGCGGCCTTAAAGCTACTAGAGCGCGATGCCATCAGGCAGGCTCCTTCTGACCGTCCAGCTTCTCAATCGCGAAATCTTCGATCACCATATTGGCGAGCAATTGTTCGCACATTTTGTTCAACACTTCGTCGCTGGTTCCGTCGGCAACGTCCATTTCGATCATGCGGCCAATTCGCACATCTTCGACGCCCGCAAACCCCAAACTGCCCAATGAATGGTGCACCGCACGTCCCTGGGGGTCGAGCACGCCGGGTTTAAGACGAACAAGGATGCGAACTTTCATAGGGCAGGTCCTGCGATTGGATGCGGTGATATGGTCATGCCTATAGCGTTTGACCGCGCTGGCGCAATTGCGCGGCCATGCACAATCAACTGCCAAGATTTCGATGATGAGTTTTTGTGGTCTATTCTGCGGTGTTCTCTGGAACAGTTTCCTCCGGCAGAACTAAGAACTCCACAGCATCATTTTGCGAAAGATATTGCCGGGCTTCGGCTTGAATTTCTTCTGCGGTTATAGAGCGCAGCAGGTCAGGCCCTTCAAACCAACGTTTCAACCTGTCGCCTTGGCTTTGGGCGCGGTCGGCAAGTGCCATCCATCCACCGAGTGATTTGAGCGCGTTGTCATAGGCTTCGAGCAAGGGCTGGCGCGCACGGTCGATCACATCTGGATCAAGTGGTGATGAGTGAATTTCCTCCACCAATTCGGCAATTGCTTCACGCGTGGGCTCGACTTGGGCAACATCGACCGAGGCGGAGACGGTGAATGTCCCGTAATTCTGATAAACACGGCTCATCGAGCTGGAGGCGCGGGGTGAGTAGGCTTGGCCCAATTCTTCACGCAGGCGGTCGGTCAGTTCAATTTGGACCACACGGGCGAGCAGCGATACCCGCATCGTTTTGCCTAAGTCGCTATCATCAGTGGTTGGCCAGATCATCCGCACCAGCGCTTGATCGGCTTCTCCTTGGTGGCGCAGAATATGTTGGCCGCGCTCTGCGGTAAAGTCGCGAATGCGGGCTTCGGTCCGGGGCAGGAATTCGGCTTCTCTGGCAGGAAGCGCACCTAAAGTTTCAGCCACAGCGGCAATCGCGCCATCCTCATCGAAATCACCCACCAGCGCCAACTCAATTGCACCCGTGGTCAACCGATCACCGACCGCCGTCTGAAGCCGCTCATAATCGAGCGCGTAGAATTCGTCGCGCGATTGCAGACTAAAGCGAGGGTCGCCTCCTGACAGAATCGCGCCAGCCTGGGTGCTATAGGCACGGGCAGGGGTGGAATTCAGTGTTTCGAAGAAATTGTCGATCCCGCGCCGGAAACGCTCAATCCCTTCCGGCCGGTATCCTGGATCGGTCAATCCTGCAGTGATCACTTGCATCTGAAGAGCCAAATCGCGCGGTGTGGTGCCGCCAGAAAAGCTGAATGCATCAGGTGAATTTGAAAGGCGGAGCCCGACGCTGCGTCCGGCCAGAATGGTCTGCAATTCATCTGCACTGTGTTCACCAAGTCCGCCCGATGGGATCGAACCGATAAGATAGGTACGCAAAGGGTCTTCGGATGAATTCAGCAGCGAACCACCATCGACAGACATACGAAAACTCACTCGACCTTCTCGAATGTCGGTTTTCTTGAGTGTTAGACGCACCCCATTGGCAAAGGTGATGTAGCGGAAACCCAGGCGTTCTTCGGCCGTGTCAGACACAACCACTCCGGGTTCGCCAAACTCCTTATAGGCAAATTCCACTGAAGCCGTTTCGTCAGGAGCGGCGATTGGCAAGGCCATCGCTTCGGCAAAAGCGCTGCGCAATGCCTCCTTGCCGCCCTCGGGAGCAGTGCGGCCTTGAAACCGAATGAGTGGGTTTTCGAGCGGAATTGCATGCATTTTCAGCGCTGCATGGACAGTTGCCGGCGTGATTGAATTGATAGAGTTTGAGAATTGTTCCAGTTGAAATTCTGGTGTTGTTGGCACGACTTCGTTGGAAATTAGGCCCAATGCACCACCAACATAGCCATTATTGCTGCGTGTCTCTGCCCCGGCGACCCGGTTTTCCAAGGCGGTGCGGATATTGGCGAGCTGTTCGTCAATTTCTGCCTGTGTAAAGCCGTAGGTTAGCGCCTGATTGACCTCACGCGTGGCAGCGAGAACACCTTCGCGCCATTTTCCGTCCTCACTAGAAACGCGCAATGAGGAAGAACGGGCGTCTTCAAAAACATCAGAGCCGCCAAATTGCGCGGCCCGAAACGGAGCGCCTTCTGCGCGCGCAAGCCGGGCGAGACGGCGGCCAATAATGCCGTAACCGATCCCGCGTTGCAGTGAATTTCTCCGGCCCTCAAGAGTGTCCGGTTCTTCCACCCATAGGCCAAGCACGGAAATCGAAACACTCTCAGACAGTGCAGGATCGAGATAGATGTCGGTCCGCCCATTCCGAGTGATGTCGATAGGTCCAGTTTGTGCGTTTAGCGGGGCAGGCGCGGCCCTCCAGTCGGAAAATTTCTCACGGATGGCGGCTTCCATCACTTCAACCGGAATATCACCGACGATCACCAATACGGTGTTGGATGGCGTATAGGTTCGCTCATATAGTGCGCGAATCTGTTCAGCGCTGGCGTTTTCTAGCACGTCGAGCGTGCCAATAGGCAGCCGCTGAGTGAATCGTGCGCCGGGCGCGGTAAATTCAAAACTGTCTTCTTGCGCGCGCTGCGCGAACCCGCGTCTGTCGCGCCGTTCGGACAGGATCACTCCGCGTTCTCGGTCGACTGCGTCTTGGGCAATGGTCAGTTCGCTCGCGGTTTCGCGCATCAGCATCAGAGCGGTGGCCAGTAGCCCCTCATCATTGCGCGGGAGGTTGAGCATATAGGTGATCGCCTCGAATCCGGTTGAAGCATTGGTGTCTGCGCCAAAGGCCAACCCTTCGCGCTCCAGTAAGGCGATCATTTCGCCTTCGGGAATGTTGGTTGACCCGTTGAAGGCCATATGTTCGAGGAAATGCGTCAGGCCTCGTTCGGTCTCTGTCTCATCCAGCGACCCCGCATCGATCCGCATCCGCACCAATGCCGTACCCTCTGGCGTCGCATTTTGGCGCAGGATATAGCGCATGCCATTGTCGAGCTGTCCGAAGGTGAAGCCGGGATCGACCGGAACGTCGCTTTTTTCGAAATACCATATCGGTTGTTCGGTAACGGCCTCAGTACCGGGCGCGTCACTTCCCTGCGCGGCGAGCGCGCTGGTCAAAGCAATGTTGGGAAGGGCAAGCAAAAGGCCGGCAGCGACGGCGCTGGTCGTGATTTTCATAGAGCTTTGTTTTTCCAGTCCTCTTTATCAGGACCGAAGACTAGCCGCTTGAACCTGTCTGTCAGCTTATTTCTTCGTGTCTTTTACGACTTAGGCTACTTTTTCACAGGTGGAGTTCCGCGCAGCCTTGTGCGGTGGCTCGACAGGTCAAGCACTTCGCCCGGGCCGTTATCTTCGCTTTGCAACAAGCCAAGACGGCGCGCGACTTCGCGGTAAGCTTCTTCTTCGCCGCCAAGATCGCGACGGAAGCGGTCCTTATCTAGTTTTTCGCCCGAAGCCATGTCCCACAAACGGCAGCCATCCGGGCTAATTTCGTCGGCAAGGATCACCCGGCTGTAATCACCATCGAACAGGCGTCCAAACTCAAGCTTGAAATCGACCAAACGAATGTCGATTCCCGCAAACAACCCGCACAGAAAATCATTGATGCGGATCGCCATCGAAGAAATATCGTGCATCTCTTCCTGACTGGCCCAGTTAAAACAGGAAATGTGCTCTTCGGCGATCAGCGGATCACCCAGCGCATCATCTTTGTAATAATATTCGATCAGCGTGTGCGGCAGCGGTTCGCCTTCTTCCAGACCAAGTCGCTTGCAAATCGATCCTGCTGCGACGTTGCGCAGCACCACTTCGATTGGAATAATTTCGACCTGCCGAACCAATTGTTCGCGCATGTTCAGGCGGCGAATAAAGTGCGTCGGGATACCGATGTGGGCGAGGCGTGTGAAAACATGTTCGCTGATACGATTGTTAATCACACCTTTGCCGTTGATGGTGCCTTTCTTCTCCGCATTGAACGCGGTGGCATCATCTTTGAAATACTGGATGATCGTGCCCGGCTCTGGACCCTCATAGAGGATCTTGGCTTTGCCTTCGTAAATTTGGCGACGACGGGACATGAATGGCACCCTGTTATCAGCGAATGGTGCCCGGGGGCGGATTTGAACCACCGACACGCGGATTTTCAATCCGCTGCTCTACCCCTGAGCTACCCGGGCATTCGCTGCGGCGTCGGGTTAGCTAAGAGCGCTTTTCCCGGCGAGCAAATGAGAGCGGCGCTATGGCGAAGGTCGTTCGCCTTGGCAAGTGGGAAATGCCCACTTTCCTCATTCATTCCGATCCCAATCGGCATTGGCGATATCCTCTGGGTTCACAGGGTCGCCGGGAACGGCATAGCCATCGCCAAACCAACGCGCCAAATCACGGTCTTTGCAGCGGATCGAACAGAACGGCGCGTGGGCTGCGCTGCGGGGTTTTTTGCAGATCGGGCAAGTGCGGGATTTGGTGCTCATACGCTTACAATCTGCGCATTGACTGCTTCTAACGCAAGGCCCGGATCGGTCTCAATCCGCACGTCACGGCCGGTGGAGCGGCGTAGATCGTCCAGCCAGCCGGGTTTCAGCTTGGCTTTCAGCGCGGGGTGAATGGTGAGCAGAGTCACACCTGCACCTTCGACCCGTTCTGCACAGCGCAAGGCTGCGCGAGCGCTCAGGCCGACGCGCGAGGTGGCAAAGCGGTGTAGGAGTGATGGCCCGGTAAGCCGCGAAACCAATTGCACAAAGCCAAACCCGTTCATCGACGTGCGCTCATGCCGCCAATCACCCAGGGCCAACGCCAGGGCATCATCCACCGCGCGGCGATCAGCCTTTGTTTGTAACGTTGGAAAATCGATGCCGATATTTCCGCCAATGTCGAACAAATGCAGTGCTTGCACAATCGCTGGAATCGCGGCGAGCGCAAGTTCGCGCGCTGGCAAATCGCCATCGATATCGATCACAGTCATAGCGGGCGTTACGCTGCACAAAATTGCGCCGCCTGCGAAAGTCAGTTGTCCAGACGATGCCGCGTGCCAGACCTCCTCCCAAAGGCCTGCCTCAAATTTAGGCACCCGTTTTCCGACCTCAAAGGGCGTTCCGGGTGCTGCCTGTCTTGCAGGCAGGTCGCCATCCAACCATCGCGCCTGCGCCAGCTTTAATCGTCCACGTTCGGCGATGGGTGCGCGGACAATGTGCAACTGACCTTGCATACCTTCGGTTACATCGTCCGGAAGGTGATCGACCAGCGCCAACGTTCCGTTGGGCAATGTCGCAAAGCCGCGTCGCGCGCCAGAACGTTTTTCTGTCAGAGTCGCGGAGGTGGATTGTCCGGCGATCAGCTCGCCTGGCCATTGCAGTTTGGCCGCTCGCACTTCGCCATTTTTGACCAGCAATGCACGGTTTTCGCCAATGCCGTATTCCAGCAACCAATCAGTCAATTTCAAATCCCGCTGATTTCAGCAGCGCGCGGGTTTCAAACAAGGGCAATCCCATGACGCCCGAATGACTTCCCCTGATCCATTGGATCAAGCCCTCTGCCGCACCCTGAATTGCATAACCGCCGGCTTTGCCCTGCCATTCGTCACCAGCAACGTAGGCCGCGATTTCTTCGTCGGACAAGTTTTTGAACCGCACGATGTTTTCGTTTAATCTTTCGCGCAAAATTCCATCGGGCGCGCGCAGGACAACACTTGAAAGCACAGTATGACGCCGCCCAGAAAGCAATTTCAAGCAGCGCCACGCTTCGGATATTTCTTCGGTCTTGGGTAAAATGCGGCGTCCGGCGGCGACAACTGTGTCGCCCGCCAGCACATAGCCCGAAGACTCCACCGACAAAGCTTTCTCACGGCCCATGCGCAGAGCATAGTCGCGTGGGCGCTCGGCCTTCAGCGGGGTCTCGTCAATATCGGCAGGTGTAATGGCATCAGGCGTCACGCCCAGCCGCGTGATCAAATCGCGCCGCCGGGGAGAGGCCGATGCCAGTGTTAGATGAAGCGCGCCCATCAGCGGCGCAGCAACTTATTGCGGGCCAGGACCGCCGCGGCCCGGCATAAAGCGATAGGTGATCCGTGCTTTGGTCAAGTCATATGGGGTCAGTTCACACAGCACTTCGTCACCAACGAGCACGCGGATGCGATTTTTGCGCATCTTCCCTGCCGTGTGCCCCAGCACTTCATGACCGTTTTCAAGCTCTACCCGGAACATCGCATTGGGCAGCAGCTCGACGACGCGCCCCCGCATTTCGAGAAGTTCTTCCTTGGCCATGTAATTCCTTGCACAATTGGTTGTGGCACATGATTTGCGCCAGTCTTTTATCTGTCTGGGCGCGGCATTTAGCGATGGTATGAACAAAAGGGAAGCCTAGTGCGTGCGAGGACATCAGAACGGTCAATTCACGGACGGATCGTGGCAGGTCTGCAACCCCTCATAGAATTTGAGCAGCAATTGTAATGCAATCCGATACAATTCAAATGCTTGTGCATGATATGATTAGGGGCAAAAGAGCGAATTATGATTGCATTCCCCCTCTACCGTGCCGCGCTTATAGTGGGCGTTGCGCTTGCCGGAATTATGGTCACTCCCCTGAAAGCACAAGAATCGCAGCCTTCCGCACCAGCAGAAACGGCGCCTAAACAAAATGGCGACGCCGGATCCGTAACTGACGGGATCATTGTGGAAGGCCAACGAAGGCGCGGGCAACTTGATGTTGAACAGGCCCCAATCCTTGAACTGAGCGAGGCCGATATTGCGGCCGAAGGTGTGACGTCGATTGCCGATCTCATCACGCAAGTTACCGAACAATCAGGTTCTGCACGTGGTCGCGGAGGCGGCGGCCGACCGGTTATCCTCGTTAATGGCATACGGGTTGGCTCTTTTCGTGAAATCGCGAATTACCCTCCTGAGGCGCTCGATCGGTTAGAAGTGTTTCCAGAGGAAGTGGCGCAGCGGTTTGGCTTTCCGCCGGATCGCCGCGTGATCAATCTGATCCTGAAAGAAAACTATCGTAACGCTGAGGTTGAGCTGGAATTCGAAGGCCCTTCGCGTGGCGGCTATTTTCAGAATGAACAGGAACTTGGTTTCCTCCAAATCTCTAATGGCGCGCGGATCAATGTCAGCCTCGAAGCCAATGACACATCGCTGCTGACCGAAGATGAGCGGGATGTTATCCAGACCCCCGGTTCCATTTCCGGCGTTCCGGGCGATCCTGGTCAGGCCGAATTCCGCAGCCTTGTCGCGGATAGCCGGTCGCTCGAAGGCGATATCAGTATCGCAAAGGCCTTTATCGATAGCGGCACGTCGATATCGGCCAATGCCAACTATTCGCGCAGCGACATTCGCACGCTTCAGGGGCTCAACACTGTGTTGCTGATAGACGGCACGGGCGAAAGCGCATTGCGTACATTCGGCGCAGATACACCACTGGAGCGCCGGACATCGTCAGATACTGTATCGACCTCCGGCTCTTTGACGAAACCCGTGAACGCCTTCCGTCTAACCAGCACATTCAATGGCAGCCTGTCGGAAACGACCCAAGAGTTTGATAGGCGTTTCGATACGACTGAGTTGCAAGCGGATGTTCTATCTGGCCAACTCACGCTTGATGGATCGCTGTCGAGTTCGGTGGATGCAGGCTTTGACACCGCCTTCACCCGTAATATTTCGGGCAGCACGCTCACGACTCTGCGCGGACCTGTGGCAAACCTTCCAGGAGGGGAACTGCTGGCGACGTTCGATGTAGGTTATTCTTGGACCAATTTTGAATCTACAGATACGCGCACAAACCTGCCGGTGGACCTGACGCGGGGTAACCTTTCGACTGGTGTGAATTTGGTTGTGCCGATCACCAGCCGCCGTAACGGTTTTGCAGATGCGTTGGGCAGTTTCACCTTCAACGCACAGGTTGGGCTGGAACATCTCTCTGATTTCGGGACGTTGGGCGATTACACTTTGGGGCTCACTTGGGCTCCATTCGATAATCTTGATCTGTCGGCGACCTACATTGCGCGTGACGTCGCACCCGGTCTCACGTCGCTCGGCAATCCAGAGGTGGAATTTCTCAACACGCCAGTTTTCGATTTCGTTAATGGTGAAACCGTGCTGGCAACCGTCGTAACGGGCGGCAATCCCGATTTGTTTGCAGAAACGCAACGCGATTGGAAATTCGGGGCCAATTGGCAGCTGCCATTCTGGCAAGGCGCGCGGTTCACTGCTGAGTATGTCCGTAACCGATCAGATGATGTGACCAGGGGTTTCCCTACGATCACGTTAGAGACAGAAGCGGCTTTCCCAGACCGGATCATTCGCGATGCTAATGGCGCGTTGATCGCAGTGGACACTCGGTTTGTGACATTTGCCGAAACTTCGGCGGACCGGCTCAATTTTACTATATCATTTCGAGGGTCGATCGGAGCAGGAGAAGGTGGTGGACAGCGCGGTGGAGGGCCGGGCGGTCCTCCACAAGGCGCAAGGCCGTCGAGCGGTACTCCACAGGTCGCACCGGTATCTGCAAACCTGTCAGCGGGCACAAGTGGCCCGTCTGCTGGTTCAGGAGCTCAAGGTGAGAGACTCGGTAGAAGACGGCGGGATGTCTTCGCGCAATTCCGAGAGCGGATTTGCGCCGATGATGGCCTTGATGTGTTGATGCGGCTGGTTGAAGCGGCGGAAAATGGTGAGGACTTGTCGGCGACAATTCCCGGCTTCGATCCGCAACGCCTTGAAAGGCTGCTTTCACGTTTCCGCGACGAAAATGGCGAAGTCAGTCCAGGAGGACTTGCACGGCTACGCTACCGGCTTTGCAGCAGGGACACTGCGAGCTGGGGGGCACCGCGCGGTGAAAGTCCAGACAGTCCGCGACCAGCTGGCCAGCGACCAGAAGGCTTTACCGCATACAGAGCAATCGCCTGTGGTAATGATGGTGCCGAACGGATCAGGGCGTTGGTTGCGCGGATTGATGCTGGTGAAGACATATCTGATGAGCTTCCCGGCTTTGATCCGGCTGCCGCGCAGATGATGCTTGGCCGTTTGCGCGATCAGGATGGCAATGTTTCCGATAAGCGGCTGGCTCAGATGCGCGAACGGTTTTGCGCAAGTGATGCCGGTCGAGGTGCGGATCAAAGTAGCGGCCAAAATGCAAGGCAAGCAAGTGGACAGTCTGCTGGAGGATCACCACGCGGCTTTAATCCGCTGGCGCGCCGTAGTTTCCAAGGTTTCCGTTACTTCGTCACACTCAACCATCAGATTGAGCTGGAAAACGAGATATTAATTGCACCGGGTCTGGACCTTCTCGATCAGCTCAATGGCGAAGCAACCGAAGCATTCGGTTTCCCTCGTCATACATCGCGGATCCAAGCGGGTATTTTCGGCAATGGGATCGGCATGCGGCTATCGGCGCGCTATCTTGGTGAAACGCGGCTTAACGGGTCCGGCCTTGCCGGATCGAGCGATATTTTCTTCAATGACATCGCCACATTCGACCTTCGATTGTTCAGCGAAATCGGTCAGTTGGTGGGCCACAATGAAGGCATATTGAAGAATCTGCGTGTCTCATTGCGGGTTGACAACGTCTTCGACGCGCAGCGCCGTGTGGTGGATTCAAACGGTGATACGCCAATAAACTTCCAACCGCTTTTGATCGATCCGGTCGGCAGATTTATCGGCGTAGATATCCGCAAACTGTTTTAGTTTTCGGCGTCACCCCAAATTGAATTTGGGGAACATCCAGCGTTGGCTCAGTCTTGGCCTGAACGGGGCCCATTGACCTTCCTTTTGAGCGAGACGGTCTGCCATGGCGATCATCACCGATGGATTCACTCCCAGACCGCAATGGCTGGCATGGACGACAATGTTCTCGGTTGGGTGATCGCCCTCGGCTTGCACGCTTGCACGCCAGTGGACGACCCCGTCAGTCTTGGTCAGAACTGAAGTTGTGGGCACTGGCGGAGCTTCGGATAGCGAGTTAAAGCCGCCATTGCGCATCGGTTCAGGTTCTTTACCGTTGAGCAATTCAAACAGCCGTTTCGCGCTCGTATGATTGCGGTCATCTGATAGTGGACTGCCTAGACTCATAACCAGACGTACTTTTTCCGGATGCAATTTTGCCAATTCGCGCGCTAGCACGCCGCCAAGGCTCCAACCGATTAGCGAAACTTTTCGTCCGCTGACATTGTGAAGGCGCGTAAGCTGGCCTTCGAGCCGTGCGATAAGAGCGTTATCGACCCGGACATTCCGGCCCGAATCCCAGCCATGCGCATCATAACCAAGCTGGCTGAGCAGTCCGCGCATTGGCGTCGTTGAACTGTTGGTCGCCATAAAGCCCGGTAGTGTCATCACCGCATGGCCATCGCCTTTTGGCAACGTGCCAAGGAGCGGACGGGTTGCAAAAAAAGCACCCAATTCGAACATTGCACGCCCCTCGGTGAGGGTCCAGAACGGATGCGGCGGAACCGCGTCTGGGGCGTCTTTTGCAGCATTAAAGCCACCTGCATCCGGTGCGATGCTCGCCATTATTTGCTCTCCTTAGGGCTCTGTTTCGTTGTTTTCTTTGTCAGAGTTCGCTTGGTTTCTGGGCGCGGTTTGCGCTTTGATGGTGCCTTTGGTTTCACCGCAGCTCGCGGTTTTCCAGCTGCCTTGCGAGCCGGAGCCTTCCTTTGGGGGGCAGGCTTAGAGGTAGGTTTTGCCGCAGACGCGGTATTCGCCGCTTTTGCTGCTGCCAGCATTTCATCAAAGCTATCCTGAAGACATTCTGCGTAGAAGTCCGGATCGGGCAAAATGTCGCGGCAAGCAGTGAAGCTGATGATCGCCTCATCGACATAGGATTGTACGACATGGGCCAGACCTAACCCATCGGTCAGGCAAATGAGTGACAGCGCCATGCTCTCCATGCGAGAGCTTGCCGAGTAGATATGCACGGGCGGGCCAGGTACATTGGTCACCACTGTATTGAACGGCATGGCCCGATGCGCGAGACTGACGCGGCTGAACAATTGCGCGCCCAGCGCCATATAGAGCAATGGATTGACCTTGCTCACCTCTGTCATCGTGCGCGCGCCCAAGGCATTGGTCATCGCTTTGGAGTTACTGGTTTGGCCGAACACGTAGGCAAGCCGTTCCGCCGGATCTTCGATATGCGTGCCAAGTGGCGCGATCATGGCGGCCACTTGGTTGCCCATATCGCCCTTTTCACCCTCAGACCGAACAGAGATCGGTGCCATCGCCGTCATTGTGCCTTTGGGAAGATCGTCTTTGGACGTGAGATATTTGTGAAGCGCCCCTCCAATAATTGCCAACGCGACATCGTTCACCTTTGCCTTTGGAGAGAGCGCGCGGATTGACTTGAACTCGCCTAGATTAAAACTGCGCCCTTCAACCACACGGTGCGGTGAAATCGAACGATTGAACCTGGTGCGCGGAGGCACATAATCGCTGGTTAGTTTGAAATCGCGTGACACCAACCCCTTAATTGCATTGGCGACGCCGGGAACGGCCTGCGCCGCAACTTGCACCTGTTTCAACGGGTTCAAGATCGCATTAAAATAGGATTTGCCCAGCAATTCTGCGGGACCAGGGATCTTTTCCGGCTTCCATGTGTCAGGAGCGTTTGGCGGCGGAGTGTTGGGGGCGAGCGTGTGCAGCGCCTCCATCAGATCGATCCCGCTCATCCCGTCAATCGCTGAATGGTGCACCTTGGTCACAAAAGCCCAGCATCCTTTTGGGAAATTGCGGACATTGTCTAACCCTTCGATGACCGTGAATTCCCAAGGTGGGCGGGTGAGGTCAATCGGGCGTGAATGGATGCGCGCCGCCTGAATGCACAATTGCCGCCAATCGCCGGGCTTTGGCAGCGCGACATGGCGCACATGGTATTCTAGGTCGAAATTGGGGTCTTCGATCCAATATGGATAATCGAGATCAAACGGTACCCGGACCAGACGCTGACGCATTGTTTTGGACAGTTGCATACGGGATTCAAAGAATTGCAAAATGTCTTTGAAGCGGACAAAACCACTGGGCGCAGTCGCCGGGTTATAGATAAGCAAACTGCCGATATGCATCGGTGAATTTGGCGATTCCATCGCTACGAACGATGAATCCATTCCCTGCAATTGACGCAAAATTCTCTCCCGTCGACCAATTCAAATTGAATTGGTTCTGGCTCGCTTTCGAGCTCTTGAAATCAAGTTACGGATGTTTCAGGCCTGTGACAAGGTTACGCGGTCGTCAGTGTTACTGATAACCTAGGTGTTTCGAAATATTATTGCGCGGTCAGTGCTTCTCCCGCAGCAACTCCGCTGGCCCAGGCCCATTGGAAATTGTAGCCGCCCAGCCAGCCAGTCACATCGACCGCCTCACCAATGGCATAAAGGCCGGGCACGGATTTGGCCTCCATCGTTTGGCTGGAAAGATCGGATGTGGCGATGCCTCCGATCGTGACTTCTGCCTTGGCAAAACCTTCGGTGCCGTTGGGGGTGAAACGCCAATCAGCGAGTTTTGCGGCGGCGGCACGCAACGCCTTGTCCGGTACATTGCCCAGTTCCACTTCGATCCCGATCCGCTGCGCCAATGCGTCTGCGAGCCGGTCGGGAAGGTGTTCGCGCAATCCACTGCGGATGCTGGCGCGGGGGTTTTCCCGCTTCAATTCCAGTAACCAATCTGGGGCGTGATGCGGGAGAAACGCGATGCCGACTTCTTCGCCGCTGCGCCAATAAGATGAGATTTGCAGGATCGCTGGTCCCGACAGACCGCGATGCGTAAACAGGGCTGCTTCATTGAAGCTCGCCTTTGATTTGCCGGTGCCTGCGCGGGCGGTAACGGGCGCAGACACGCCGGATAACTCGCGGAACAACACATTCTCTCCGCCCAAAGTCAGCGGGACGAGGGCAGGGCGCGGCTCGATCACCTTCAGCCCGAATTGCCGCCCAAGATCATAGGCAAAGCCGCTTGCGCCCATTTTTGGAATGGATGGACCGCCGGTCGCGATCACAAGCGACGGTGCCGCGTAGCTTGCGCCAGAGGCCGAAACTGCGAATGTATCGCCTTCCCTCACCACAGCTGTGACTTCCGCCTCGCAGATCACATCGACATTGTCTGGGCACTCATCCAGCAGCAATTGCACAATCTGCTTGGCCGATCCGTCGCAGAACAGCTGACCCAATGCCTTTTCGTGCCACGCAATGCCGTATCCATCGACCAATTCGATAAAATCGTGCGGCGAATAACGCGCCAATGCCGATTTGGCGAAATGCGGATTGGTGGAGATGAAATTGCCCGGCCCCGCATTGACGTTGGTGAAATTGCACCGTCCCCCGCCCGAAATCAGGATCTTCTTGCCCGGTTTGTCGGTCTTTTCCAGCACCGCGACTCGCAAGTCCCGCTTTCCCGAGCGCGCCGCGCACATTAATCCCGCAGCGCCCGCGCCCAGAATGATGACATCATATTGTTGCATCACCTGCCGATAGTCGGACCCGTGCCCATTGCCAATCGCGCGTTTGCTTCCCTATCTCAGTTGAATGTCAAAGACCCCGGCCGGCACACAGAACAATCCACATGGAGCGGACCGCTTCAATGAGGAGCGCGCGGCCTTTACCGTGGCGAGCGCGCAGCCGAACCTAGAGGCTGGGGTAGCGGCGATTCGAGAGATATTACAAACGTTGAAGCCGGTGCCCGGTGTCTACCGCATGCTCGATACGCGCGGGGACGTGCTATATGTTGGTAAGGCGCGCAGCCTAAGGGCGCGGGTGGCGAATTATACGCAGATTCAGCAGATGTCCGGACGGCTGCTGCGAATGGTCAGCCAATGCCGCGGCATGGAGATCATCACCACTAATTCAGAGGCCGAAGCGCTGTTATTGGAGGCGCAGCTAATCAAGAGGTTTCGCCCTGCTTTTAATGTATTACTTAGAGATGATAAGAGTTTTCCTTTCATCCTATTGCGCAGCGGTCATGCTTTCCCGCGCATCCACAAACATCGCGGCGCGCGCAGGGCAAAGGGCAATTATTATGGGCCGTTTGCGAGTGCGGGTAGCGTCAACACCACACTTAATGCTTTGCAAAAGCTATTTCTTTTAAGGTCTTGTACAGACGGCTTTTTCAACAATCGTGATCGACCGTGTCTGCTCTATCAGATTAAGAGGTGCTCGGCCCCATGTGTTGGGCGCATTTCGGAGGAAGATTATGATGCGCTGGTAAAGCAATCGAAGGATTTCCTCGCGGGTAGATCGGGACAGGTGCAGGCCGATCTTGAAAAACAAATGGCGAAAGCGGCGGAGGAATTAGATTTCGAAACTGCCGCTATTTTGCGCGACCGATTGCGCGCGGCAACCTTCATTCAGGGATCGCAGGCAATCAATGCCAGCGGTGTCGGCGATGCAGATGTGTTTGCGCTTGCATCTAAAGGTGGGCAGATTGGCGTCCAGGCTTTCTTTATTCGCGGCGGACAAAATTGGGGACACCGCGCTTTCTTCCCCAGTCATACAAAGGATGTGTCGGAGGATCAGATCCTCTCCAACGTTATGCTGCAATTCTATGAAGAGGTTCCGCCTCCTCCCATGGTATTGCTCGACCGGGAGTTGTCTGAACGCGAGTTAATTGAAGCGGCGCTTTCCGAAGTGGCAGACCGCAAAGTTAGGCTTTCAGTTCCCCAGCGCGGTGACCGGCGCAAATTGCTGGAACAGGCCAGCCGCAACGCCGTAGAAGCGCTGGAGCGGCGGTTGGCTGAAACAGGGACCAAAGCAAAGACTAATCGCGAGCTCGCTGAATTCCTCGAACTGGGTGAGCCGCCACAGCGGATCGAAGTATACGATAACAGCCACATTCAGGGCGCGCAGGCTGTTGGCGCGATGGTCGTCGCTAGCCCAGAAGGTTTTGAGAAGGCGCAATACCGCAAGTTCAACATCAAAACTGCGCAAACCAATGATGATTACGCCATGATGCGCGAAGTCATGGACCGGCGTTTCACCCGTGCGATGAAGGATGACCCGGGCCGCGAGCGCGAAGGTGTCTGGCCCGATCTTGTGCTAGTCGATGGCGGTAAGGGACAGTTATCGAGTGTGATGGAGGTGCTCGGCGAACTTGGCGTCGAAGATTTGCCCGTTATCGGTATCGCTAAGGGACCGCATCACGGACGGGAAGGTCGTGAAATCTTCCATTTCCCAGATGGTCGCGAAAAGATGTTGCCGACCAATTCGCCGGTCCTGTTTTACGCCCAACGCCTGCGCGATGAAGTCCACCGCTATGCTATAGGCGCGCACCGGACGAAAAGATCTAAGGCCATCACCGCCAGTCCTCTGGACGAGATCCCCGGTATTGGTCCTGCTCGCAAACGCGCTTTGCTGCTGCATTTCGGCACTGCAAGCAAAGTCCGCGCGGCTTCACTCCAAGATATCCAAAGGGCGCCGGGCGTCAGCGCAACTGTAGCGCGGCAAATTTATGACTTTTACCATGCGAGCGGGTGAGCGCCGCTTCACTGCCGGAGGCGGCATTGGTTAAAGTAAATTGCCCTTTGTTTCGTCGCGGTGCTTTTTCAGATAGCGCATGAAGGGCGTCCCTCCGGTGCCGACTTCGGTGTCATTTCCGGACGTTTTCTTGCCCTGTTTGTTGATATAGCTTGCCGCATATTCGAGGTGCCGAGTGCGGAAGTCTGCCATTGCCTGAATATTGGCATTATAGGCATCATTCAGGCCCTGAGATTCCACCTTTTGCGCAAATGGCCGCAGCCTGCTGCTGGCGCGCACGTCATCGACAAAACGGCGATGCCCCTGCGGCCTATATTCATGCAGTTGATCGAGGAATTTGCGTAGCGGATCGGCAGCGTGCCCAACGCCAAACAGTGCATCCATGCTGGGGATTATCGACGATTGTGACCCCGTCTGCCCGCGAAACGCTTGAGCTGCAGAACCGTAACGCTCAACGCCTTCGTAGATCACGCCATTGGGCAAGGCTGGATTGTCCTTCCACCCATGAATGTAGGGCCGTACTCGCTCAAAATATATATATGGGTCGCAATGTTCGGGCATGCGGTCGAACAAAGCGTTAATCGGCGCCCAAATGCTGGCAGTATGTTCGAGATGCTGCTGAACCCGTGCGACATCCTCTTGTGATACGGCTTCAATGATACCTTCAAAGTGCGACAGGACCTGTCCTGCGCAGGCCTCTATAGCCACATGGACCAACACGAACCACGCTTCGTCCTTACCGCCCAGAAAGCTCTGGACCATCGCGATATTGTCGAGCGCAAGTGGCTTTGCCGGATCGATCAAGGCCCAATTGTCGAGCACATAGGAACTGTATGTGAGCAAAGGTTGCTGCCCTAACCGATCAGCCAGCGCGACCATCGGAATGGCTAGGCAAGCGGGAAGCCGGTTGGAATGAGCCGCTTCTCCCCAAATATAGGACTGCACCATAAAGGTATAATGGACCGTCGCCATGTGCGTCTGTTCATCAGTCAGCGTCGCCGCGTCAGGCAGTTCTGCTGGATCGGGCAGGTGCGCCTGTAGAAACGCACGCACGCTGCCAGATGGGAGCACTTGCGGAAGCCTTAACGCGACTGAAGCGGCATCAGACCAACTCTTTGGCAGGTCAACTGTGCTGGCGTCATAACGGCATAGAAAACCGCGTTCAGTCGACATGCCGTATTCCTCAAGCGGACTGATACCTGCCTTCAATTCAATGTGCTCAGACATAGCGAAACCCCTCAATCTTGATAATTAAGCAAGTATACGCCAAAAGAAGGCGAATTTTGTTGCAAAGTGAGTTGTTAGTTCGTCAAAATCGGCATATAATTCGAATATGGATGCTATTGATCGAAATATATTGCGCACACTCGAACATGACGGGCGCATCAGCAACATCAATCTCGCAAGCCAAGTGGGGCTATCCGCCTCAGCCAGTTTGCGCAGAGTGCAGGAGCTTGAGCGCACGGGTTATATCAAAGGGTATAGGGCGGTGCTCGATCGCTCGCGGATGGGCGGAGAGATTACCGTATTTGTGATGGTGGGACTGTCTGCCCACCTTTCCAAAGATGCGCGCAGTTTCGAAGCCACGATGGAAGCCGCCGAAGAAGTCCGTGAGTGTCACAATATCACCGGATCGGTTGAATACCTCTTGCGTGTCGAAGTCGAAAGTCTGGAGCGTTATAAGAGATTTCACGCCGATACGCTGGGCACTCTGCCGCAAGTAGCAAGCATCACTTCGCATATCAGCCTGGGCTCATCCAAGGATATGCGAGCCTAAGACGGCGATCTGTCCTAATTTGGGAATATTGTACGACAGCAATCGTCCAGAGACGGCCTTTTGCCTTGCAATTTGGCAAACATATACAGATGTTGATTAGACAATATGGAACTCTTCATTCTTTTCGCTGTTATTTGCGCCGTCGCTATTATTTGGAGTCGTATAGACAAACTGGAGCGTCGCGTCGCTAATCTTGCCGATCAACTTGATTACGTTCGTTACAGACAAACGCCGCAGTCAGTTGCCGCGGAAGGTGTTGCACCTGAACCAGAGCCGTCAGTCGAAACGGCGGCTGAGGCGACAACTGGGGTGGGAGCGGCACAGCTAGCGCCAGGCAATGTTCAAGGTGACGGTGGTGATGCGAGCCAAACATCCAACCTGCATGAAGCCTCGCAGCCGCTTAATGATAAACCGCCACAGTCGGATATTGAACCGGCCGCTGCAGAGCCTGCGATGGCGTATGAAACCGGCCAAAATGAGCATCAAACTCAAACGCTCGGTTCGCGATTGTCTTTCGATTTTGAGGATATATTCGGACGACGCTTGCCGATATGGGGCGGCGGTTTTGCGCTCGCGATTGCTGGCATATTCCTCGTCCGATTTTCGATCGAAGCTGGGCTGCTAACCCCCTCAGTCCGAGTGATTATGAGTTTCCTGTTTGGCATTAGCCTTCTGGTCGGTGCTGAGGCAGCCTTTCGGTTTGAGGGACGCTTGGATGATCCGCGCGTCCGGCAATCCCTGTCCGGAGCCGGTCTCGCAACCCTTTATGGTGCATTCTATCTTGCGGGCACAACCTATGGCCTGATCGGGGCAGGGGCAGCTTTCGTCGGATTGGCTATCGTCACTGCTGCTGCGATTGCGCTTTCCTTTAGGTTCGGATTACCAAGCGCGGTGATCGCGCTTGTCGGAGGCTTCGCTGCGCCTTTGTTGGTCGATAGCGACAGTTCCAATATCCCTCTCCTGTCTTTCTACCTCGCGCTGATCACCGGCGGTCTTGCTTGGAGTGGGCAGGCGCAAGGGCGCAATTGGCTGGGCTATGCGGCGCTGGCATTGGGTCTGGGCTGGGGCGGTCTGCTGATGTTCCTGGGAGTTTCCAGAAACACTGATTTTGCCGCGCTCGGAATTTATTTTGTCGTTCTTGGAACGGTGCTTCCCGCGTTCTTGCATTCGAAAGGTGGGCCAAGCCTGCCAATACTGGCTGCCGGAGGTATTGCCACGCTGCAAATGGCAGATCTGGTTAGCGATGCCGGCTTCGCGCCCTTGACTTGGGGGCTATATTTGCTGATTGGCGCAGCGCTGACCGCTTTGGGCTGGCGCTTCCCGGCACTGCGGCTTGGCACATTGGTTGCCGCTGGACTGGGCTTGTGGCTGCTAATTATCTGGCCCGATCCCAGTTCGCAGATGTTTGCCATCATCGCTGCGTGTCAGGTCGCGATCTTTGCAGGTGTTCCGCTTGCTTATCAATGGCTCGGGCGGGTCAGGTTGCTTGATCTGGCCCAATTGAGCGCAGTGTCGCTGGTGATGGGCATTGTTCTCTATGTCCAGTTCGGCGGTTGGGGCGAACTTGCGACGGAACCCGCTTTGGCCGCCAGCATGCTTGGTCTTGCACTACTTCCCGGAGCCGCTTTCGCATTGATGTGGAGTCGTCAGGAAGAGCGCGATACGCGCCACGCACTCCTCTTACTCGCACCAGCTTTAATGCTGGTATTTGCCGGATTGCTTTTGGTCACGCCTGCATGGTTTGCGCCGGTAACAGCGGCGATTGTTTCTGCTGTGCCGATCCTGTTGCGCTGGCGGCGAAATGCGCGGGCGCTGATGAGCACGGCATGGGCGGGGGCCATGGTGGCAATCGTAGCTTTGGTTGCGACACCACACTTCTTGGATGAAGTGTCGCAGCTTGGTCTGATGCCAACTGCTGTTGATACAATCCAAGCTGCACTGCGCTGGAGCGCTGCTGCCGCAATCTTCGCCAGTATGGCTTGGGTTTCCCGCGACAATGTATCGCGCGGTGTCGGTGAGGCGATGGCGGTGGCGCTGATTTACGGCGTTGTCGCCCAGATTATTCCGAGCACGCCGCTTGCTTGGGTCATTTGTGTGGCTGCGATCATTCTATTCGTTTTGCAGGAAAGACGCACCGCAGCATGGGCTATGGCGCTGGTTATCGGAGGCCTGTGGATACTGGCTCCATTTGCAAACTGGTTGTTGGCTGGCTCTCATTCCCTAGTTGGCCAGCCATTTCTTGCAGAATCGGCGATTGAGAGCGCGGATATAGTAACTAGAGTTCTACCATTCGGAGCAGCTTTGGCTGTCCTATTTTGGAAAGGCAGGAGCCGGCGAATCGAATTTCGTTCCGCCGCCCTGCTGGGACTTGGGATATTGGCGAGTGTTACGTTGCACAGCCTTTACAAACATGTGTGGGACATCAGTTCCCTGTTGCAGTTCGAAATATATGGAATGGGTGAACGAACAATCTTGCAGGCCATACTGATGTTGGCTGCTTATGGGATTAGCCAAATCGAACGTCTGCCTGCGCGCCGTTACATCACTGCCGGACTTATTGCGCTGTCACTGTCGCATTTCGTGTGGTTCACCCTGGTCCTGCATAACCCTTTGCTGACTGTTCAGCAGGTCGGGCCGACACCGATCGCGAATTGGCTGACGTTGGCCTATATCACTGCAATTGGTGGTATCTGGCTTGGCTCACTGCAATGGAAAAACATACCCACCTTGGTTCGCCATGGTTTAGACGCGGTAACTATGCTGCTCATATCAATGCTCGCATATTCGCTGCTGCGTCAGATTTTTGCGGGATCGATCCTCACATCCAGTGTGATTGGGCAGAATGAGAGCTTGCTGATTTCAATGCTCGGCATTCTCCTTGCGCTAGGATTTTTGTGGTGGGGGTCGTGGAAAAATCAGCGCAGTTGGCGCATCGGGTCACTAGTGTTCATGTTGATCGCCGTGATCAAGGTCTTCCTTATCGATGCAGCCGGTCTTGAAGGACTGCTGCGTATCTTCAGCTTCATGGCGCTTGGCTTCAGTCTGATCGGGATCGGTTGGGTATATTCACGGCAATTGTCGCGGCGCGCCTTGAACGAGGATTAGGAAACGATCCTTGTAGAAACGGGCTTTGCCGCCTGGCTTGAACCATCCCAAAGCACACGATTTGCCAGCGCTCTGCTGGGCGGCACCTAGGCCTCTCCTACAACCCACCGCCCTGCAAGGCTCTGCGCCATGCCGAACCTCAGCAACAAACCGAACCGTATTCCGCCTTTCCATACCGTACAGACGCGCGCGCGCCGGGATGGGTGGACACCGCATCGTCAGGCTGAGTTTATCTGCCATTTGGCTCAGATGCGGTGTGTGCTTACCGCAGCGCGCGAAGTGGGGATGGGGCGGGAATCGGCTTACCGGCTGCGTACGAGGGACGGGGCAGAAAGCTTCTCTGCGGCTTGGGGTGCGGCTTTGGCGAAGCCGGAACAGTTTCAGCTGAGGATTGATGCGTGTGACCGGGCTCGCACAGCAATTCGCCCCGATCGGAAAGTCACACTTGGTGAATTGGATTGGCGCTATCAGACGGGAATTTGGATCGTGCAAATGCGGCGAGGGCAATATGCGGGAATGCGACGAAAAGCTGACAATTGCGCGCTTTTGGCGATGGCTTCGCGGTTGGGTAAATCGCAAATGCGATGGGATGCGGGTTTGGCGGTGTGACGAGGCTGATGTTTTCAAAATTGGGCAAAGCGATCCAAGTCTTCTCGCCGATTTGGAGCGTTTGCTCGCCAATACGCGGCGGCGCAACTCACTTATCTATTGGACCATTGAACTGTAGGCGGGCCGCGTCTAGCCCTTTGGACGGAACCAATTTCCGTATCCGACTCGAAGGAGGAATACATGACCTACCTACACCGCCTGCCGCTCGCGCTCATCGCGCTTGGTGCAGCAACTCCGGCTTTCGCGCATGAAGCGGAATTCCTTCATAACCATGCCGAAGGGCTTGCTGTTGCCGCTATCTTCGCTGTCGCTGCTGGCGGCACATTTGCATGGAAAATGCTGGCAAAGCGCTCGCGCAAGTAAACTCGGGCAAAGGGATATTCAGATATGACCAATATGATCACAAAACTGGCCGAGAAAACCGGCCTTCTCGTCACGGCAAAGGCGCATTGCGACGTTCCTTGCGGTATCTATGACACCGGCCCGGCGCTGTATCACGCAGTGTCTGTTGTACGCTTGATGGATCAATTCCTGGCTGCCGATGACAGTGCGTTTCTAACCAAGGCGCGGCTGGTTGCGAACAAGGAGGAGCAGGCCGAAAAGGTCAAGCATGAGATCCGCGTAATCTGGGGTGATTATGTGAAACCGCCAATCGTGGAAAAGTATCCAAACATTCACGAACTCACGCATTCGATCATGATGACTGCGTCGAAGTGCAAGCAGGACTGTCACCGCGAAGATGGTGAGAAGCTAGTTGAGCTGGTTAACGAGTTTGCCGAAATCTTCTGGGCGACTAAAGGTGTTGAAACTGGCAAGGGACCGTGCCCTTATGAACCGAAACTTCCTGTAGTCTATCCGAAGTTATAGAACTGCTGTGCGGCCTAAAAGTTGTAAAAAGCTCACCTTACTAACGGTAGATTTACACAAAATCGGTCGGTTTGTAAGGAACACAAATGAGACTGTTCGGCATTACTTTGGTACTAGTCGATGGGGAGAGCATGGGACATCTGCTTCCCCATCGCACACTTGCGTTGTTTCGACGAAGGCGGAATGTGAGCAAAGGTGACATCGTTTTGGTAGATCACCCTGAATTTGGGCGGATTGTGAAATTGGTGGCAGCTGTCACAGTGAACGGACGATATTCACTATGCGGTGCGCACCCCAATTCGACCAGTGAACAACGTCTTGGAACGATTGAAGGACCTCAGATTAAAGGGTCATTGGTCTGCCGTCTGATCAAAGGTCGATCAATGTCTGCATAGCCGAAATTCGGTTTGGGGAACTCTCAGCCTAAGCAACCTTGGCTTGAAAATGGAACTGAGCGTCAGCTTTCAATTGCGAATGTTCCACCCAAGTCGAGTGCACTCCGCTACTGATTTTATGAGGCAAGGCGAGGCGGCAAATTGGGCCCTTAGCCACATCGCTGGCATCGAGAATTGCGAGTTCCGAAGTGCCAGAATTCTCATCGATCAGGAACGTGACAAGATAGCCATCGTCTTCGCGCGAAGCTGCCTTGTGCGGCACCATAGGACTCTCGCTAGCATAGACGCCATCGGGTAGCTGATAGACCTGTTCTTCGCCTGTTTGAGTGTCATGCCGGACATAGCCATTGAACAGGAACCAACCGGGACGAGTGGTCGTGGACCAGATATAGCGATTTCGGCTCATCAAGTAGTTGGGATTGATCATCCCAAATTCGACGATGCGGTTAGAAAGACGCTCCTCATGACACTCCCTGGTTGCCAGGTTGAAGCGCCAGCGGTGCAGGCGGCTTTGGAATGAGTGTTCGTCCACATAGGCCATCATGTGGCTATATTGGCCTGCTTCCTCGATTGGGTCGGGCATGGGTTTGTCTTGGTAATACCCCTCCAGTATAACCTCGTCGCCGTCTTCATAGGCGTTGGTCCAATGCAGCACATAGGTCGGCGATGCTTCGAACCAACAAATGTCTTTAGCCTGACCGTGACGTGGGATCAGTGCAAAGCGCGTGGGTACACCTTTATGAATGCGCGCGGCATGGATGTTGCGTTCCAAAAGCTCGGCATCCCAGTAAAGCGGCATGTCGTTTAAGACAGACCAGTTCTTTGTGATCGCCATGTCATGCGGCAAGCGCGGGCCCGGCAGCGGAACGGGCACGTAATGCTCCAATTTGCCCTCACGATTGACCACGCCATAATGCATGTAAGGTGCGTGTTTGGAGTAATTGAAGAACATCAATTCTCCAGTTTCCTCGTCAACCTTGGGATGCGCCGAAACGCCGTCCAATGGTCCCCATGAAGCCTTGCCCAAATTCTCTAGGGTGACCGGATCCATCTGCCACGCTTCGCCGCATTGGTAGAGTGTGGCCAGCGCCGTTCCTGCATGGACGATGATGTCGGTGCTCCCGGTATCCTTCAAATCGCCATGTGCGCCAAAGCCGGGGCGCTTTGACGTGCCCACTGGATCCATCAATCCACCCCATAAAGAGCCGCCTTCGATCTGTTCTGCATCAAAACAACCGGTGCGGATAAAGCGGTTGCGATAACTTGCCTTGCCACCTGAAATGCTGACTTGATGCACCATTGCGTCGCCATCAAAAGGATGATGCCGTCCCAGGGGTTGATGCACCGGGTTTTCGGTGTTGCGCAGGTAAATACCGTCAATGTCAGCAGGAACTTCGCCTTCGAGCACTTCTAGCTCTGCAACATCAACTTCCTCATGCACCGGTGTCCATGGGCCAGAAAGGTAAGGGTGGTTCGATGGCTGAAGGCTGGTCTTGATCGGCGGTTGACGTGTGACCTGCATGGTATTCTCCCTTGGGCAAGCAGAATAACCGATGCGTGGATCAGAAGAAAGCTTCTCGGTTATTGATTTGGATCAAGGACAGCATCTACACTTCCCCGCATGATGTGAGGGAAAACAGGAGAGCCTCCCATGAAATCGATCCTTTTGCACATCAATGACGACAGCTGCATGGAAGCGCGACTGCAGATCGCCATGGATATCGCTCGCACTTGTGACGGACACATAACCTGCCTTCAATCGGTCAGCTATGAAGTATTTGCGCCCGGTGATTTCTATGGGTCCGCAATGGCTGCAGCCCTGCCGCAGATTAAGAAAGCGGCAGAAGAGCTGAAGGCAAAAATCGAACAGGACATCGCCAATGAAGATGTTTCTTGGGAATGGCGCTTCCTATACGGGCAGGCTGAACACCGGCTGTTAGAACAATCAGTGCTGCATGACATCATCATTGTTGGCCCGCATGACATTGGAGCGGATGGCACGCGGGGAGCGTCGAGAATGGCGGGAGAACTGGCTCTGAAAGCGGCCGCGCCTGTGCTGGTCGTTCCGGGTGAAACAAAGCGTCTAGATCTGCGCCGCCCTGCGCTGATAGCGTGGAATGGTGCTGCCGAAGCCTGTGTTGCTTTGAGAACGGCAATTCCTCTCTTAGATCATGCTAGCATTGTCTATCTTACAAGTGTTGCCGAAGAAAATGAAAAGGAGCGGTTCGACTTCCCGGCAAGCGAAGCCGCAAAATACCTTAGCCGTCACTCAATTGAGGTGGAAATTCTCAGCATTCCGCGTGGCGAAGGCAAAATATCTGATACATTGGTTTCAGCCGCGCAAATGCGCGACTGCAGGATGATAGTGATGGGTGCCTATGGGCATTCACGATTATCGGAAATGTTGTTGGGCGGCGTGACGCGCCGCATTTTGACCGATCCGCAAATGCCGATCTTTTTGGCACATTGATTGACCGCCTTAAACTGAATCTGCTGCTGGATGCGATCTATTCGCCTGTGGTTTTGCTTCTACGTTTCCGCATCATGCCCTCTTGAGCGACACTGGCCACTAGATCGCCTGATCGGTTGAAAATGCGCCCACGGTTGAAACCGCGACCGCCGCCTGACCACGGAGCATCGGTTGCGTATAGCAGCCATTCATCTGCGCGCGCCTCGCGGTGAAACCAAATCGTGTGATCAAGGCTAGCCCCGACCAGTTCACCGCGCATCCAGCTGAGTCCATGCGGCAGCGCGCTTGTGCCGAGCAGTGTGTAATCGCTGGCATAGGTCATGATGGCCCGATGCAATGCCGGATTATCTGGGAGCGGGGCTGCGGTGCGGAACCAAGTGCGCGCGCGGGGCTCCTTAGGTTCGCTGTTCATCCAATGCAGCCGGTCAATGGTGCGCATCTCAATTGGACGCGGACGCAGCATCAAAGCGCGCTGAGCATCCCCAATCTTGTCGCCCATTCGGTCCGCCATTTCGCGGCGTAACGCCATGTCAGACCGTAAGTCATCTGGCGGGGCGACATCGGGCATAATAGCATCATCATGCTCCAGGCCCTGCTCTGGCACCTGAAAGCTGGCGGTTAGATTTAAGATCGGACTGCAGGTTCCATCCTCGTTCTCCTGCGCGGCCACCACCCGACGATTGGCAAAGCTGCGTCCATCAAAATCCCTTTGAATTCGGTATTCGATTGGAATGCCTTCGCGTCCACCGCGCAGGAAATATGCGTGGAGTGAGTGTGCGGTTTTAGTATCGGGCACCGAAGCTTGAGCTGCTTGGAGCGCCTGAGCGAGAACTTGTCCGCCAAAAACGCGGCCAATCCCGCCTTTTTGTGGCTCTCCAAAATGAATGTCAGCGGCACGTTTCTCAATCGTGAGAAGTTTGACTAGCCCATCTACGAGCTGCTGGTTGGTGGAATTGCCAGTCACTTGGCTAGCCGTTTCGTCGGTCGGTTGCTCGGTCATCTTATGCGCAATGCGGGGACCGCGCTTTGAGGTCAAGCACGGGCGTTACTGAGTAAGCCCAAGCTTTCGCAAAGTGCGATAGGCATAGGCCCGGGCGGTATTGCGCGCTGGCCAGCGTCCTGGAGCGCGCGGGCTAAACCCGCGCTTGCGCAGAACTTGATTGAACGCGCGTGCATCGCTCTCAGCATAGCTCCATTCGCTGCGCCAGGTGATAGAAAGTGAGATCGAACTGTATGGCCCATTGCGCACAAAGTGAGGCGCCATAACCGGTACAAAGACCGCGTCTCCCGGACCAAGTCCAAATACACTCGCTTCCTCCAGAAAGGCTTCATCCCACGCCAATTCGCGCGGGCCGCCAGTATGATAGTTTTCGTGCACTCTATCGGCGGCAAAGCGCGGATCGCCAGCTGGAAACTGGGTCATCACTTTGGACCCGGTGACCTGTAGCAGAATGTTGTGTTCTGGGTCGAAGTGGTAGGGTGTCACCGCATTTGGACTGGAGATAAAAATGTAGGCCTGCGGCTTCAATAATGCGCCAGTTTTCGTCTCAATCTCGTTTTGAAATTCGCTCAAAAGCTCGCTTAATAATGCTCGATACGAGTCGGCTTGCTCGACGTTTTTGAGCACGGCCCAGCTATTGGTCTTTTCAACCCGCCGGATCGTGTCCGCAATGGATAGGCCGTTGGCACCCGGCTTTCCGCTGACGCCAATGGGCAAATCGCCGCGATTATACTCAATGCTGCTGTCTGGCAGTTGCTCTGAAAGGTCAGCGAGCGCATTGAGTTCAAGCAATGGATGCCGGTGGAGTGAATGGCGGAACTGATGCGGGGTTTCCGGGTACGCAGCGGCAAAGCTCGTGCGGGCTTGCGCATCAAAACAATCGGATTGGGACACACGCCTGCGGTTCCAATGTTTGGTTTTTGAGATAGCATTCATAACGGACTGCTTCCTCGTCCTCTGGTTTCGTATGCCATCAGCGCGCTGAATGCGAGTCGGCGTAAGTTGCCCCCAATTGCGACGTTGCGGCTGACAATGCGGCGCTTTTCACGCCAGATACGTTCGATCATGGAATGGTCTGGAGACGCGCAACTATCCGCCCAACCGATATCGGGGCGAGCTAGCAGTTCAAGGTTTTCAATTTGGAGTAAAAGTCCAGGTGAGAATCGCGCATAGGATTCATCAAAAGTGGTCTTGAAGCTGAAGACCCCCGGTGCGGTTACGAAATTTGCGAGCATTGCAATTGCACGCCCATCTAAACGCAATGTTATGCGTTCCAGACGGCCAGCTTCAGCAGCGCCTATGATCGCAGAGGTAAAGAGCGCGCGTGTGTTTCGGGCGTTGGCTAGAGCCGATCCAGCATCACCTTTCCACCCTGCGGCTTCTAACGCGAGAAAATCACTGATCCACGCTGTGACGTCGTCCGAGCCATGCGAGCGTTCGACGGTCAAATCACCTTCTTCACTGAGCCTCTTATGTTGGCGGCGCAGTTCTTTCCGTTTTTTGGCGCTCATTGATTCCGTGAGATACACTTCGGGTTTTGCGTCAGAGGCGAGCATTGCCCTTTCCCAGCTTTCGACGGTGGCAGAGAACCGATTGAATTCTGCGAGGACTGCATCGAGTGCAGCATTTACTGAGCCGTCAGCCGGGAGTTGAGGCAGATGAAGGAAGAGTGCGAAACCTGGAGTTCTGTCGAGATGATTAAGCATTGTGCGCCAAAACGCGCGCTCAAAGCCGCTCGCGATCAATGGAGTTCCGCAGAAGGCGTTATCGTGCAGCCACGTCGTCAGATGCGGCAGAGGATAGCCATAATAGGGTTGACCACGGGCAATCGGCAGCAAGCCGATCAAGGAACTGCCTTCATAAACAGCAAGCAATGTGCAGCTGCTATCACTCGCAAATTGTTCAAACGAGGCGTGTAAGAACCAAGGCTCAAAAAATGGATTTGGTTCGCTGGCATGTTCCGCAAGCTTTTGCCATTCAAGGAGGAAGGACGGTGACGCCGATTGCTCAGGGGTAAGCAGCCGCACACCTTCAATCCGACCACCTGAGTGATCAGAGCTGTGTAATTGCCTGGGAAGAATTGGCGTATTCGCCAGATCCATCGCGTTAACTCTGCAAAGTGCGCGACATTGCGCACCATTATCGGGAATAACGGAGCTGTGTTAACAAAGGTTTTGGAGCGGCTCAAAAAGAGGTTTGAACCGTGTTTTGGTCAATACCAAGACAAAACCCCGCCCGGATTGCTCCAGACGGGGTTTTGTTTAACCAAATGGTCGGCGGAGCTTAGTGCGCCCCGGCCAATGCCGCGAGCAGAAGCAGCGCGACGATGTTGGTGATCTTGATCATCGGGTTCACAGCTGGACCTGCGGTATCCTTGTAGGGATCGCCAACAGTATCGCCGGTCACCGCAGCTTTGTGAGCCTCGGAACCTTTGCCGCCATGATTACCGTCTTCGATATACTTTTTCGCATTGTCCCATGCGCCGCCGCCAGCGGTCATGGAAAGCGCAACGAATATACCGGAGATGATCACACCGAGCAGAAGCGCACCGAGAGCGGCAAAGCCCTCTGCCTGACTGCCGGTGGCCCATGTTACAGCGAAATACACCACGATTGGCGCAAGCACCGGTAGCATCGACGGGATGATCATTTCTTTGATCGCAGCCTTAGTCACCAAGTCGACCGTGCGGGCGTAGTTAGGACGGCTGGTGCCATCCATGATGCCCGGATCGGCAGCGAATTGTGCACGCACATCCACCACAACATCACCTGCAGCACGTCCAACCGCGGTCATGCCCATCGCGCCAAACAGATACGGGAGCAGTGCGCCGAGCAACAGGCCGACGATGACATATGGGTTTTCAAGACTGAAGCTGACGTCGAGGTCTGGGAAGAACTCTTTGAGGTCAGCGGTATAGGCCGAGAACAGAACCAGAGCAGCAAGACCTGCTGAACCGATTGCATAACCCTTAGTCACAGCTTTCGTAGTGTTACCAACAGCATCCAGCGCATCGGTTTTCTCACGAACGCTTTCTTCCATCTCAGCCATTTCAGCGATGCCGCCAGCATTATCGGTGACGGGACCGTATGCATCCAAAGCAACAACCATTCCAGCCAGAGCCAGCATTGCGGTTGCAGCGAAGGCAATACCCATCAGGCCAGCAAGTTGGTACGTTACGACGATGCCGATCACAATCACCAGTGTTGGTAGTGCAGTCGATTCTAGGCTGATTGCCAGACCTTGAATGACGTTGGTGCCATGGCCGGTTTCGGACGATTTTGCGATTGAGCGAACCGGACGATATTCCGTGCCAGTGTAATACTCGGTGATCCAGATGATCAGGCCAGTGATTACCAGACCAACCATCATCGACAGGAATAGCGACATACCAGTGAAGGTTTGGCCAGCCTGCGTGTATTCAGCGTCCAGACCAATTGCATGATCCGTTGCGAAGTAGATCGCCACAGCTGACAAAACAGTCGTGACAATGAAGCCCTTATACAGAGCACCCATGATGTTGTTCGATGAACCGAGGCGTACAAAGTATGTCCCGATGATCGAGGTTACTATGCACACACCGCCAATAAGAAGCGGCAGACTCATCAATGCGAACAGATCTGCAGATGCAAGACCGGTGAACAGCAGTGCTGTTAGAACCATCGTTGCACCAACGGTAACGACATAGGTTTCGAACAAGTCAGCAGCCATACCAGCACAGTCACCAACATTATCACCGACATTATCAGCGATCGTTGCCGGGTTGCGAGGGTCATCCTCTGGGATACCAGCTTCGACTTTACCGACCAGATCGGCGCCTACGTCCGCAGCCTTGGTAAAGATACCGCCGCCAAGACGCGCAAAGATCGAAATCAACGAAGCACCGAATGCGAGGCCGACAAGAGCGTCGATGACTTCGCGTTTTTCGGCAAGCACTGTGAGGTCGAGGCCCATCGGACCTGTAAGCACGTAGAAGAAGCCGGCAATTGCGAGCAATGCGAGGCCAGCAACCAGCATACCGGTAACGGCACCAGCGCGGAACGCGACCGTAAGACCTTGCTGGAGACCTGTTTCAGCCGCAGCAGCTGTACGGACATTGGCGCGCACGGAGATATTCATCCCGATAAAGCCTGCAACGCCCGAAAGCACGGCACCGATTACGAACCCGATGGCCGAGATTGCTCCAAGAAATACAAAGACAAGAACAGCAACAACCACGCCAACAACACCGATCGCGGTGTATTGACGCTTCAAATAGGCTTGCGCACCTTCTTGAATTGCCCCGGCAATTTGTTGCATTTTTTCGTTCCCGGCGCTGGATCCCAGCACCTGGCGGCTTGTGATGTAGCCGTAGAGAATGGCGAGCACGCCGAACCCGATTGATATGAGTACTAAGTCCACGAAAAATCCCCTCTTACGCGTGGAAGGACGCCTCTTTTTTGGTCACACCTAATTGGGTGCTGGGCGCATGGGCGTAGTCATAGGGGCTATAGGGCAGGAGACAACCAGAAATGCGGCGGAAAGCCGTGGATTTCATCAGTTTTGTCTGAGAGTGTTGCACCTAGTGCGATTAACGATGCTGATAGCCAAGTCCATCAGCGTTCACAATCGGGTGACCATCAAGCACCAAAGGCGCAAAGCCGCATGGTTCGATTCGGCCGACCAAAGTCGCCTGCACTGGCGGTTGTGAGTCTGGCGGTAGGGTAAAGAGCAGTTCGTAATCATCACCCCAACGCATGCATTCGTCTGCTCTTTTGCTTGCCGCGACCGGAACTGAGCTTGTATCCACTGAAATTGAGACGTTGCTAGCTTCTGCCATCCTGAATACATCGATCAGCAATCCGTCTGAAACATCCATCATTGCCGTGACATGCGGAGCAAGCGTACGTCCTTCGGTAAGAAGGGGACGCGGGCGGTTAAAGGCCTCAAGGTGCTCCGTACCGCCCTCAAAACCCAGCATTGCTCGCCCTAATGTGCCGGTCACGAACAGCGCGTCTCCAACTTGAGCGCCCATGCGCGTCGGCACTGGCCTGCAAGTTGCGCGGCCAATGGCGGTTATGCCGTAAGTACTGGGTCCGGGCGCAGAAACGGTGTCACCGCCCATCAAAGGCACGCTGAAAGCGGCGAGGGCTTCGCGCAGGCCCTCCAGAAACCGTCGATCATCCTCGCCAAGCATATGGCCCAGCAGCACGCCGATTGGTTCAGCGCCCTTGGATGCCAAATCTGAAAGGTTGATAGCAACCAGTTTCCAAGCGACATCTGCACGATCTGCATTTGGACGAAAGTGGGTGCTTTGCGTCATGACGTCGTGATTGAAGATTAGGGTCTCTTCCCCAAATTCGATCAACGCACAGTCATCGCGCAATCCCTGAGCGCCCTCATGCAAGGGCAATGTACGCAATGCAGAAAGGAACTCGGCTTCTTTCATCGCATCAGCCGGAACCGATCAATCCCGCACTTGCTTTGCTGCCGCATCCAGAATGCCATTAACGAATTTCGCCTCGCGGTCGTCAAAGAACGCTTTGGCGACATCAACATATTCGCTGATGACAGACGCCTTGGGAACGTCGGGCCTTGCGATCAGCTCATAGGTGCCAGCGCGCAAGATTTGCAGCATGGTCTTATCCAGCCGCACCAACGTCCAGCCATTGGCGAGTTTCGCAGACAAAATCTCGTCGATTTCGTTCCGGCGTGAGTCAAAACCGCGCACAATGTCGTCGAAGAACTCGACTTCGGCATCGGCAAAAACCTCACCTTCATGATCTTCGTCATCCACTTCGCGGCCAAGTCGGTGCTGATGAAATTCATCGAGCAGTTTGGCCAATGCGGTCCCCTCCATCTGCAACTGATAGAGCGCTTGCACCGCAGCTAAGCGGGCGGCGGATCGCGCGGTAGATCGAGAGGCTGTGTTCATTTGATGCGCAATTCCACTGATTTAGCGTGGGCGGGCAGTCCCTCTGCATATGCAAGAGTCGCCGCTGCAGGGCCGATAGCACTAAAAGCGTCATCGTCTAGCGCGATGAAGCTGGTCCGCTTCATAAAGTCGAGCACGGAAAGTCCGCTTGAAAAGCGAGCTCTGCGTCCGGTCGGCAGGACGTGATTGGGTCCGGCGACATAATCACCAACCGCTTCAGGTGTCATCCGGCCCAGGAACACGCTGCCAGCATGGCGCACTTTTGGCAGCATGGCCTCAGGGTTGTCGATCGCGAGTTCGAGGTGTTCCGCGGCAAGGCGATTGATCAGCGCTGGCGCCTCTTGCTCGATATCATTGACAAGGATGATGACGCCGTGATCATCCCAGCTCGCCTTCGCGGTCTTTCCAGTGGAAAGTTGGCTGAGCTGGACGGAAATGCTGTCTTCCACCAAAGCAGCAAAGCCTGCGTCGTCGGTAATGAGGATCGATTGCGATGTCGGATCGTGTTCGGCTTGGCTTAGCAGGTCGGCGGCAATCCAATCTGGATTATTCTTGCCGTCTGCGACCACTAGGATCTCGCTTGGCCCGGCGACCATATCGATGCCGACCACGCCGAAGAGCTGCCGTTTCGCTTCGGCGACATAGGCGTTGCCCGGTCCGGTGATGACATCCACTGGCTTAATCCGGTTTGTCCCATAGGCCAGTGCGCCCACGGCCTGTGCGCCGCCAACACGCCACATTTCGTCAATTCCTGCGATATGCGCGGCGGCGAGCACTAGTGGGTTCGAGTTGCCTTTTGGTGTTGGCGTCACGACGACGACCCGCTCAACCCCGGCAACGCGCGCAGGAATGGCGTTCATTAGCAGCGATGACGGATAGGCGGCCCGACCACCGGGCACATACAGTCCCGCAGCATCAACCGGCCGCCAGATCGCCCCCAAACGCACGCCAGCCTCGTCAGTAAAGTCGCGGTTTCTTGGCAATTGGGCCTCGTGATAGGCGCGGATACGGCTGGCCGCGAGGTTCAGCGCATCACGTAGCTCAGAATCAATCTGTTCATACGCTTCGGCGCAGCGTTCTGGCGTCACTTTCCAATCAGCGTCATCGATCAGCGGGTAACCGTCGTAACGCTGGGTGTACTGCACCAGGGCATCATCGCCGCCGGTTCGCACCGTGCGCAGGATATCTGTGACCTGACCTGAGACATCGCTGTCTGCTTCGCGGCGAGCATTGACCACGCGGGTGAAAAGCTGCTCGAATTCAGGGTCTATGGAGGAGAGCGATATCATCAGGCGGCCTTTCCTTGCGCGCGCAATTCCGCATCCGCGCGAAATGTGGCCACAATTGCGGCCACGCGCGGATCAGTCTTAAGCGCCGCTCGGTTGACAATCAGACGCGCGGAAATGTCGATGATGCGCTGCGTTTCAACCAGACCGTTTTGTTTCAAAGTTGCCCCGGTTGAAACGAGGTCAACAATCTGCCGAGCAAGGCCGAGTGAAGGCGCGAGTTCCATCGCACCGTTCAACTTTACACATTCTGCCTGAATGCCCTGCCGTTCAAAATGGCGAGCGGTAAGGCTGGGGTATTTTGTCGCAACGCGCAGGTGACTGACATTGGATGATTCCTCTGGGTCGCTGGCGAGCCGCGCAACTGACAAGCGGCAATGGCCGAAATCCAGATCAACGGGCGCATAGAGATCGGCGTAATCGAACTCCTCAACAACGTCCGATCCCACAATACCAACTTGCGCGGCTCCATGTGCTACGAAAGTTGCCACATCGAATGCACGCACCCGGATCAGCCGCATATCTTCGCGCGTCGTATCGAAGGAAAGCGAACGGTTGGCCTTGTCGTGAAAGCCGTCCTCAGGCACGACGCCTGCACGCCCCATAACGGGCAGCGCTTCGTCGAGAATGCGCCCCTTGGGCACCGCAAAGGTGAGCTGGCCGCGACCAGAGGTCGTTTCGCCAGAATTGAAACCGGTGGCGTCAGATTGATTGATTGTCATGGCGGAGCCGGACTTAGGCACAAGGCAGGCAAAGGGCAACAACTTGAGACAAGTGGAGGCACACAGATGAGCGAAGCTGATATTATGGGGATCGAAGAGTTCCATACTGCGCTGAACTGGCAAGCCACCCATGCAGAGGAAAGCGGAGCGCCATGCACTGCACGTGTGATCCGCGCTTTGGCCCAGGTTCGAGAGGGTGACACAGCGACTGGCCGCCGGATCGCGAATTGGAAGGGACTGACGTTGAAGGATGCAATGCCGCTGCGAATGGCAGGCGGGCTTCATCATTTACTGCTTTCCGGTGAGGATGACCGGCTTGCTCGCGTCTATAGCGGGCAGATCAGCGATCAGCAGCAGATAGATCAGCTCGTCTGTGAGCTGGTTACAGCATTCGACACCCAGTTGCTCCCTTGGCTGGACGGGCCGCCGCAGACCAATGAAGCAGGGCGTTCTGCCAGCATTATGGCGGGGCTGCTATGGCTCGCGCAGCGAGTGGCACCGAGCTTTAAACTGTTTGAACTGGGTGCAAGCGCCGGTGTCAATACAATGTTGGAAAGGTATCATTTCCGGCTGGGCGAAACCGAGGTTGGACCCTCCGCTTCGCCAATGCAGATCGAACCAGAATGGCGCGGTGATGCGGGCTCGCCTCCTCCTGCTCCCAAAGCTTTCGAGATTGCGTCTGTACGCGGATGTGACGTTGCACCGATAGCTCTATCAGACTCAGCAAGCGCGCTTCGGTTGAAGAGTTATGTCTGGCCCGATGCACCTTCGCGGATGGCGCGGATCGACGCAGCAATACAGCTGGCGAGTGAAAATCCGCCCGAGCTGGTGGAACAGGACGCAGGCGAATTTGTGCGCGAAATTCTTGCTCTACCTCAGGCAAAGGGCACGACGCACGCGATGTTCCACTCTATCATGTGGCAATATATGCCAGCTGAAACGCAAGAGGCGATCACACGCGCCTTTGATGTCGCCGGTGCTTTGGCCAACCAGGACCGTCCGCTGGCATGGATTTCGCTGGAAACTGATCCCACAACTTTCCGTCACGAATTGAAAGTACGGCGCTGGACCGGTGCGAGAGAAGATGGGAAGCCGATTTTGCTTTGCCATGCCCATCCGCATGGCGCTTGGGTTGAATGGAGTGGCGGCTAGACACCTCTACTACGCGAGAAATTGTTCCATTGCATCATTGACTGCGCTGGGCGCTTCCCATGGGACGAAGTGCCCACAATCTGGCACTTGGACGATTGTGAGCGGGTCAATAACAGCATCCAACCCATCAAGGTTTTCAGGCGGTAAAGCCAAGTCATCAAGAGCCCAGATCACCAATGTTGGAATGGTTAGGTTTGGCAAGGTCGGCCCGCTGTAATCGGCTGGCAATTCGAATGGCTCGTCCATGGTCGGCACATACATGGAACTGCCGCGATAGTAATTGAGCATCCCGAAACACGCGTCGCGATCCTCCCAATCTTTAAGCATTTGCGCGCGTTCTTCGGCTGGCATTGTGTCAGGACGGTCCCAATTGACCTCTTGCTTCAATATGCCGGTGATGCCGTGTTCTCGGATAAGCGGATCATTCGCAGGGTCGCGAAAAGCGCGAATATATTGGCTTGCCTCCCGTTGGTCGGGATGAGTGTAGAGCAGTTTTTGGAAGATTACCGGATGTGGAGCGTTGGCGATTATGGCTCGCTCAACGCGCGTATGCTGGCCGCCCAGCGCGACGCCCCACGCGATTGCACCGCCCCAATCATGGCCAACAATTGTGAATTTTGCGATTCCCAAAGCATCGGCGAGAAGGAAGATGTCGCCGATCAATTTGTCGGGAGTGTAGGCATCGACCTCCTGCGGCTTCGATGATCCGCGATACCCGCGCTGATCTGGCGCGATGCAGCGGAAACGATCGCTAAAATGCGCGATCTGGTGACGCCAAGTTCGGTGGCTTTCGGGAAATCCATGAAGGAAGATCAGCACAGGCGCATCGACTGGCCCTTCATCGACGCAGTCTAAGTGAATGCCATTTGCAAGCTTTACGCTTTTTTGTTCCATAAACCCTACCCGGCCTCTTCCATGCGCTCCATATAGCCCTGCGCTACCATATCGGCGGATTGATCGAACAGGGCTTCGGGAGTGCGGCGCAGTTCTCCCATCGCTAGCTCTCCGCCCTGCGCGATGATAATTTCGCGGTCTCCTGCCGCCATTCCGTCGAGCATCGCTTTGGCGGCATCAACAGCGGGAATTCCTTCATCGATCACCTTGTCAGAGCGGCCTCGCGCACTGCCATCACCAACCATCGCATTGCGTGCGACGTCAGTGGCGACCGATCCGGGATAGATGACGTGCACAATGACCCCGGTTTGTGAAAGTTCAGCGCGCAAAGCATCGCCATATCCGGCGAGACCGAACTTCACCGCGCTATAGGCAGTGCGCATCGGCACGCCGACTTTACCTGCGATTGATGAAATGAACGCGATATTGCCCGATCCACGTCCGACCATATGGCTGATTAACCCTTGCGAAAACGCGATTTGCGCTGTGAGGTCGATCGCAATAATGTCGCGGTAAACTTGCATTTCGGTCTTCAATGCGCGGCTTCGCTGGGACACTCCTGCATTGGCAAAGGCGACGTCGACGCCGTTTTTCCAAGTTATGGCTTTGCCCGTGGCATCGGCGAGAGCAGCATCGTCGCGCACGTCGAAGGGAAGAATCAGTGTCTTACCGCAATCGGCCGCGACTTGTGCAAGCCGCACTTCGTCGCGCCCCGACAGAACTAGATGCGCGCCCCGCGATGCGAGATCGCGTGCTAACGCAGCGCCAATTCCCGAGGATGCCCCTGTGATCCACGCGACTTTGCCAGTAAAATCCATATCACTCTCCCATTTTGTCTACGCGTTAGACATCCCGTGCAGGTCGAGCAATCAGCTTACCTCAGCGTGTCGGATGATCTCCGCCAGATTTTCAGGAAACAACGCTTCAGTCCAGTCGGACAGCTCTGCCAAAGTGAACCAGCGGTGCTGTGTCATAACCTTTTGTTCAAGATCGGTGTGGCCCGATATGTCGATACGCGCTGCGGGCACCTGAACGATGAAATATCTCTCATCCGCCTGTACGGGTTCGCCCTCTACCGTGATGAATTCTGGTGTGGTGCGTGCGATTTGTAGGTCGGGATCGGCAACAATGCCGGTTTCTTCAAGCAATTCGCGGCGGGCGGCTTGCTCAAATGTTTCGCCCGGCTCGCACTCACCACCTGCTGTTACCCAAAATGGCGAGCGCCCCGGCACATCGAAACGGAACATCAACACACGGTCATCAGGGGCGATGACGATAATCCGGGAAGAACGGCGGACGCGTTTTGAATTGCTGAACTCACTCATCCAGCGGGCGCATTCGCCTTGATCGCCACGGCATGCACGCGCTGTCCGACAATATCACCCAAGGCCGCGATTACCGCCCGTTGGCGGGCTAGGCGGGTCAAATCGGCAAAATCGGGCGCTTCGATCACAATCGTGAAATGCGATTCTCCAGAACCATCGTCACCTGAATGGCCCGCATGCTGCCCGCTATCATTGATGATTTCGAGGCTGGTCGGAGCGAAAGCTTTTTCCAACAGCGCTTGCATTTCCTCTGCAACAGTTCCGCTCATTTGAAATGATTCCCTTTTGTATCTGTTCTTGGGTTGGAATTTGGCGACTCGCACGCCATTCTCAACCCTTCATGTCTTCTTCTCGATTTCACGGACGGTTCGAAACCGATAGCAGAAACTGCGAAGCCCCGGGATGCGGCGACGCTGGAGAGTTCCGTGCGCCCGGCTTTCGTCCCAATGGTTTCGATGGACCAGGACAATGGCGTTGGTTCTGCCTTGAGCATGTGCGGCAGTTTAATGCGGGCTATGATTGGTTCGAAGGGATGGATGCCGAAGAAATACTCGATGCACAATCGCCAGCGAGCGGGTGGCGCACGGAAAGCCCGACATTTGGACCTCGAGCAGGCGTGGATGGAATGCCGCGCTGGGCCGATTTTGACGATCCTCTCGATGCGATTTCGGCGCGGGCAAAGGGCATTCGCAGCCGCGCCGAGCGCGAGACGAAGGTGGCCAAGGAGAATCTTGCAGCGATTGGATTCTCCAAGGACGAAGCCAGTGCGCTAGAAGCGATGGGGCTGGGTTCGGACACCGATCGGCGCAAATTGCGACGGCGTTATTCTGAATTGGTGCGTCGTTATCATCCTGATCGCAATGGTGGTGACCGGCGTTATGAAGCGCGGTTGACCGCCATTGTTGACGCCTACCAATTGCTAAGAAAGAGTAGGGTGTTTGGATGAGCAGAATTGCACCGTTTCTTGTCGTTTTGGCGCTAGTTGGATGCGCGTGAGAGGAGGTTAATGCGCCGCCCAATGAGGAGCTGATTACCGTCGTTGTCGACAGTTGTTACACGTCTTCGGGGGATTCCACAGTCAAAGTGAGCGGCAGAGAACTTCCAATTCCCGAGCCGACTGACCGCAACGATAGCGTGGGTGTCTGCTTCTGGGAGATGATGGACTTACCCGAGTTGGTTGTAATCGAAGTTACGGGCGATCTGACCTATCAGAACGAGATCAGGCGCGAACATTCGATGGCTCTCGTCATAAGCGCAATTTCTGAGCGGAACACGGTGTATGCGGCCTTCGAAAACGAGGCGAATCTGCTCTACGACTAGGACTGCTCCGCGGCTTCCTCGATCAATTTCGTATCAATCGCGTTGGCCTCGGCATAGGCTGGACGTTGGATGCAGCGTTCGACGTACGCCTTGAATGTAGGCGTTTCCGGAATTGAGCCAAAGCGCAATCCCCAAATGAATTGGCTGCCAACATATGTGTCTGCCATCGTAAAGCGGTCACCGGCGGCAAAGTCATTCTTGGAAAGCCAATCTTCCATTGCCGATAACGCCAGGTCGAGACTGCCGAAACCTGCCATTGCGCTGCGTTCCTCAGGCACTTTCCAACCCATTGCGGTCGCCATCACAGCCTGTTCGATTGGTCCAGCGGCAAAGAACATCCAGCGGAAATAGGCTGCCTTTTCATGGGCGTTTGGTAGCAGCCCTTTATCAGGATGTGTCTCGGCGAGATAATGATTGATCGCTGCCGCTTCGGTGATGACGTGGTCATGATCACCATGGTGATGCACCAAAGCAGGCACCTTGTTCATCGGATTGATGGCCAAATAATTATCAGGCCGGGCTGCCCAATCGAACACAACATGCTCATAATCCGCGGCTGATTCATGCAATGCCCAGCGCGAAATCTGTCCGCGACTCATCGCGACGGTGTAGAATGTAAACTCGGTCATCGGATTACTCCTCTTTGCGGGCCGAATAAATCGTTCTGAAACCGCCGAAGATCATCCGTTTGCCGTCAAAAGGCATGTCTTCCGCCAGTTTTTTCATACGGTCATCCTGCATCATTTTTTCATGGGCGATCTCGTGAAATTCCTTGCTTGGCCAGGCCACCCAGGAAAATACAATCTTCTCACCTGCTTCAGCTTTCACTGCCTGACGAAAATCGGTGTGCTTACCATCGGGGACATCCACTTCCCAGTTCTCGATCACTTCGAGCGCACCATAGTCCATCATGATCTGCCCCATATAATTGGCCAGCTCGACATAATCTGCCTCATTGCTGCTCGTGACACCGAGCACCGCTCCTTGCACATACATGTTCGCTCTCCCGTCTTTTCGTTCGACCGGTAGCGTAGCAGAAACCTGCGAACTTATCTTCAGTTTTGGCGAAACGCCCAACGCAATGTCCGCCCCATTCCCCATGTCGCGGCGCGGGCCGGTAGAGCGGTTAGGACTGGCCGCTGAAGCCGCAGCATCTGGCGTGCCCAATCAGGCAGCATGGCTATAGATTCTGCGCCAATTATAGTCTGTAAAGCAGGCGGCGTCCCTTTGGGTCGCTGGCTAAGCACAAGTTGTGCAACCTCTCGTGCGGCCGGAGATGGACGAAGATCTGTGCGCAATTCGCGAAAGATCGCTTCGGCTTCGTTCCGTGTTTCGGGCACTAGGTCGGCCCCTAATGCTCGACCGATCAGCGCGAATTGCCGGTAATACTCATCTTGGTCCGCGCTTGGCATGTTGGGCTGCACATGGCGTATATATCCGGCAAGAAAGCTCTGCGCTTCGACAACATGGACCCATGCTAAAGTGCGCGGATCGGACGCCTGATATTCCAAACCATCGGGCAGGGTCCCTCCAACCTTGGCATGGATGCGGTTGACGCGATCAATCGCTTGCATTGCGTCATTCCGGTGCCCGAATGTCGTCACCGCAATAAACCGTGCGGTGCGGCGTAATCGGCCATGCATGTCTTCACGGAAATTCGAATGGTCGAGCACACCCTGCAATGCTGCGGGGTGGAGCATTTGCAGCATGAGACCCCGAATACCGCCTGTCATCATGCCGACCAGATCCGCATGGACCTTGCGGATAGGCGTATCCTGAGCAAACAGCGCTTCATCGGATGGCGGGACTGGTTCTTGTCCGCCCGCGCGATCATTAAAAACGCCGCGAACTTGGTCGACAAGTTTTAGACGTAGAATCTCGATCGGGTCAGCCATTGGCCCGTATCATCACACAAATCGAATGTTTCGTGAAGCTCTGACCTTTTCTTCCAAGACTCAATACCCTAATCTCATCCAATGGAAATCAACGCAAACTTTGATCAGCCCGCTTTGGTGAATTCCAATGCAATTCAATGGATGCCTTCGCCCATGGCAGGCGTGGATAGGCGAATGCTGGACCGGATCGGCGACGAAGTCGCGCGTGCTACCAGTATCGTGCGATATGCCAAAGGCAGCGCCTTTGCAGAACATACCCATTCAGGCGGCGAAGAATTTATTGTGCTCGAAGGGGTATTTCAGGATGAGCACGGTGATTATCCGACTGGCACCTACGTCCGCAATCCGATCGGCACACATCACATTCCGCGTTCTGATCCGGGCTGCACGATCTTTGTCAAACTGTGGCAATTCGAACCAGACGATCACGAACAAATTGCAATCGATCTTAATAAAGCTTCGCTTGTACCTGACCCTTTACATGCCGGGGTGCACAGCGCCATTCTAGCAGATCGCGCTTATGAGCAGGTCGCGCTTGAACAGTGGGATGCAGATGTCTCGGTAAATCTAATAGAAGAAGGTGGGTTCGAAATTCTCGTGCTCAATGGCGATTTGCTGCATTCGGGCGACGCTTATGGCAAGCATGATTGGATTCGCTGGCCGTCGAACAAACCTGCAAGATTCAACAGCGGTGCAGCCGGTGCGCGTATCTGGATCAAACGCGGCCATCTTAAGGAAATCCGCGTACCTGAGCAGGGTTGAAGTAAGCGCCAGCAAAAATGTGAGGGGCAGGCGGCTAAGCGGGTCTTGCGGGCTGGGCATTGGCGCTTTAACGCCGGGCATACGATGACCTCTCACACTTCTGAAGAATTCGCCGGCGCAAGCGCCATTCCGTCACAGCCCGACGCGACAATTGATGTGCGCGATACATTTGGCATTGATGTCGATTGGCAAGTCCCGTCATTCAGCGCGAATGACGAGCACGTGCCAGAGCGTGATGACAGTTACGTTTTTGATCCTGACACCACGCTCGCAATTTTAGCTGGCTTTTCACACAATCGACGCGTGATGATTCAGGGGTATCACGGCACGGGCAAATCGACCCATATCGAACAGGTTGCCGCGCGGCTTAATTGGCCGAGTATCCGGGTGAATCTTGATGCGCATATCAGCAGGATCGATTTGATCGGGCGCGATGCGATCGTTTTGAAGGATGGACTTCAGGTTACGGAGTTTAAGGAAGGCATCCTGCCTTGGGCACTGCAACATCCGGTCGCGCTGACTTTTGACGAATATGATGCAGGCCGTCCTGACGTCATGTTTGTGATCCAGCGCATCCTAGAATTCGATGGCCGTCTAACCTTGCTAGATCAGAACCGTGTGATCACGCCGAACCCCTATTTCCGCCTGTTTGCGACGACCAACACTGTAGGTTTGGGTGACACGAGCGGGCTATATCACGGCACGCAGGCCATCAATCAGGCGCAGATGGATCGCTGGAACATCGTCGTGGCGCTGAACTACTTGCCTGCCGAAACCGAACAACAGATCGTGAAATCGAAAACACCTGACACCGACGATGCGATGATTGCTGATATGGTGAAGGTCGCCGACCTGACCCGTCAAGGTTTTATGAACGGCGATATCTCAACGGTGATGAGCCCGCGCACCGTCATTACTTGGGCGCAGAACGCTGAGATATTCAACTCGGTTGGCTTTGCATTCCGTTTGTCATTCCTAAACAAGTGCGACGAAGCAGAGCGTACATTGGTGAGCGAGTATTACCAACGAGTCTTCAGTGAAGACCTGCCGGAAGGTGCAGCGCAAGGAAGTTGATCGCCCGCTTGCAACAAGGTGTTATAGCCTGCTAACACAGTAAGCGATGAGCCTGTTTAAACGATTCTGGAAACGCTCAAGGGGTGGCAGTTCGCGACCTGACGAGGGCGGCTATTTCCCGCTTTATGAATCGCAACGCCCGATTGATGTGGATGACAGTGGGACTCCGTACCGGCCAGTCGGATCGGCCGATTTCGCCACATGGGATGCCCGACTGTCGCAGCTCGATGATCAAGTCGAGGAGCACGTCACCTACGAAGAACGTCGCCGTCTCCCGATATGGAGGCGCGATTATTGGCTTGAGCGGCGAAAGCGTTGGTGGGCGGTTAGGATTATCGCAGCGATGCTTGCTGCGTTCATTCTACTGTTCGCATGGCTCACTATTACCGCGCCTCTCTCCAAAAGCCTGGAGCCGATTGCCGCACCGCAAGTGACATTGCTTGCCAGTGATGGAACGCCGATTGCGCGACACGGAGCGATGGTGGATGCACCAGTAGAAGTGAAGGATTTACCGCCGCATGTTGTCGAGGCATTCTTGGCGATCGAAGACCGACGATTTTACTCACATTGGGGCGTGGATCCGCGCGGAATTGCGCGCGCCGCATGGACTGGACGCGGCGGCGGCAGCACGATCACGCAGCAGCTCGCGAAATTCACGTTCCTAACACCCGAACAAAGCTTGTCTCGTAAGGCGCGTGAAGCCTTGATCGCGTTCTGGCTTGAAGCTTGGCTGACAAAGGATGATATCCTTGGCCGCTACCTTTCCAATGCCTATTTCGGCGATAATCAATACGGCTTGCGCGCGGCCAGCTTGCACTATTTCTATCGCCAACCAGAAAATCTGTTGCCTCAACAGGCAGCGATGCTTGCAGGCCTGTTGCAAGCGCCGTCTCGCTATGCTCCAACGAAGCATTACGACCGCGCCAAAACCCGCATGGACCTCGTGATTGGTTCAATGGTTGCGGCGGGGTATTTGAAGCAGGCAGAGGCTGATGCGCTGCCAGACCCAGTACTTGACGTGCGCACACGTGATGATCTGCCGACGGGCACCTATTTTGCCGATTGGGCGCTGCCGATTGCGCGGGAAGGGGTTGAGCCGGGTTATGCGCGCCAAGTGCTCACCACGACGTTGGATTCGCAGCTGCAAGCTCTCGCCAGTCGAGTGACGAGCCGTGCTGCTCTAGGCGATGCACAGGTCGCTTTGGTGGGGATGCGGCCTACAGGTGAGGTCGTCGCGATGGTCGGAGGCAAAAACTACGCAGACTCGCCCTTTAACCGCGCAACACAGGCACGCCGGCAGCCAGGATCAACATTCAAATTGTTCGTTTATCTCGCAGCTCTCGAAGCCGGGTGGGAGCCTAATGACACAATCGACAACCGCGCGATCGAGGCCGGATCATACCGTCCTAAGAATTCGCGCGAGCGCTATTCCGATTTGATCACGATTGAAGATGCCTTTGCCACTTCCAGCAATGTTGCGGCTGTTCGGTTATTCAATGAAATTGGCAGCGAACGCGTGATCCGCACCGCTCGCTCACTAGGTGTTACATCTGATCTTGCGGAAGGTGACCCAAGCCTTGCATTAGGCACATCGACCATGACGTTACTGGAACTGACGTCAGCCTATGCGGGCATCGCCGCGAACCAGTTTCCGGTTCGGCCTTATGCCTTTGTTCAGGAAGAGCAGGGTTGGTGGGAATGGCTGACAACGCCGGCCGATAGTGCCTCTAATCGGATACACGAAGATATGGAGCAAATGCTGCGCGCGGCCATCAATCGCGGCACGGGTGAAGCGGCGGAATTACCGATTGCCAATTTTGGAAAGACCGGAACGACGCAGAATTATCGCGACGCTTTATTTGTTGGATATGCGGGCGATCTGGTTGTCGGTGTCTGGGTTGGCAATGATGACAATTCGTCGCTTGACCGAGTGACAGGCGGGGGATTGCCCGCGCGCATCTGGAAGGATTTTATGCGTAGCGCGCTTTCTCTCCCCACACCTCGCGCTACGCCATCGCCCGATCCCGAAGGCCCCGTCCGACCGCTAGACATCGAAGAAGGTGACGAAATCCCGCTCGGCGAGGATGGCACTTCACTACGATTTGAAGAGGAAGGCATCATCTTATCTCAGGACGGGGTTCCGATTGAGTTTCGGCTCGACGAAGATGGATTTCGGATCGAACCGGTTGAAGCATCGAATTAGCACCGACCGATTAGGCCATAAGTATGTTCATAATCGCGGTTGCAATGGGCCGATCGCGGTCGTCCTGCCAGGCTTCGACCGAGATATTGGCGTTACGCCGACCCAACCTGGTGATGCGCCCTTTGGCAAAACTTGGCCGAGACTTTCCCGCAGATAAGTACTGGACGGTGATATTGATCGGTTTCAGCTGAACTTCACGCTCTTCGATTATCAGTCTCGCTCGCAATGCGGCATAGCCGGCATTTTCAAGCAATCCAGCGGTCGCGCCGCCGTGATAATGCTGGGGCCGTCCTTCGACAGAGGGTCCGAATGCGACTGTGAGAATCGGAACACCATCCTTAATTTCGAATAGTTCAATGCCCAATGCACGGGCATAGGGCGGCAGTATCAGTCTGGATTCTGTTTCAGGCATCGCCAATTCCTGCTTCGCTCGCATTGTCTTTGGTTTGCGGGATCGCGCCTTGTCGGGGATCACCAGCGATGGTCATGAACACGCCTGCAATATGCGCAACAGGATCATTGATATCGCCGTCATGGGCAATTCCGCGAACAAACGCCGCGGCTCGGGTTGTACGATAGCATTCGACTCGACCCCAAACCGCGCTACGCTCACGAGCTGGGCGCTGATAGTCGACCCGCAAGTCAAGAGTGGCGACCGGCGCGAACGTCTTCTTGGTCTGCCAAATCGCCATTCCGCTCGCCATGTCCATTAGACTGATAATTGGTCCTGAAGCGAGCACCGCCCGATCGGGTTCTCCCATCAATTCTTCCCGCCAAGACAGCTTGAGCTCGACCCAATTGTCGCCTTGGTCACTGAACTTGAGGCCAAGCCAACCTGTATGGCCGGCACGGAAAAAGAACTTGCTGGCTTCCATCGCACTGAATGCAGGCGGATTTTTGGTATCATTTGTACTCATGAGCGCAAATAATGGATTGTTTTTTGTTTCATTACAATCATTTAATTTCAAAATGGAGATATTCTCGATCAGTTTGATGATCGCGCTGCAGCAATTTTGTTCGGCGCATGATCACTAGGGAACGCAACCATGCCAAAAATTGACTTAACCAATATTCCAGGGCTTGAGTCCGCTCAAGCTCTGTTCGGCTCTGTGAAAGAACAAGCCAGTGTTTACGACGACCGGATCGTTGAAATCATGGTCTTCGTCTATGACACAATGCCTCCTCCACCACCCCCTCCAGGTATCCTTTAAGGGCGACCGCACGAATGCGTGTTCATCCCGCAACGGCGGCGCTGCGGAGCAATCAAGCTCTGCAGCGCCGTTCGCAAGAGGCTATGAGTGCTGCTCTTGCGGCGTGGCATGAAAGCACAGGCGTTGGTGAGGTTGAACGCGATCTGGCAAGTTATAACAAAGGGTTGGCTCTGAACGATCTGCTAGGTTTGAAGGCAATTTTTTCTAGCCACACGCAAGCGGCGGCATTTGTCGACCAGTTTTGCAGCATCTTCCAGAATGCCCTGCGCGAGCAGCCGTTTGGCGAAGTGCCTTTGCGGCACGGATCGAGTGCAGGATTTTCTCGCCTTCAATTGATGCGGAGCGGCGGGGTGCTCTTATCATTGTGTGCCTATGAACCGGTAGTCAACTCATACGCCCCGCGAACGGTGCAGTTTACCGACTGCAGGTTGGAAGAGATTGTCATTTCTGGAAAGGCTCGCGGTACATTTCACGATTTGTCTATAGCAAATGATGGCTCGGTTAACATTGCCTCCTTTGAGCGTAACTGGAGGGCAGGGGATCAGATCACATTGGCGCCTTGTCACAATGCACGGCAATTGACCGAAGTCGGTCAGACCTTTCTAACGCTTCAACTCACACGAAGCCCCGCGCATGCGCGGCCATCTTGTGAATATCGATTGAGTGACAGTCAGCTGATTCAGCAATCCAGCGGAAACAAACGCGCCAGCGAGCAAGTTATGGCGCTGGCAGTTTTGGGTGCGATGGAACATCAAGATGCAGTTGGTCCGATGGCCGACTTTGCGTGCAATGCGGCCCATGATCCCGATGCGCGCTGGGAAGCGGTGCGGCAGGCATTGGGTTTGAATACAGAGCGGGGCATCAATCTGCTTGAGGCGCTTTCAACCAATGCAACTGACCCGCTGTCCGCGTCTGCTCGCAATCTGCGTGAACAATTGCTGGTCTCACAGCCCAAGCTTCAATCATCCATGGCCGAGGTACCGTAATGCCACTGATTATTGAGAGCCCATCTCCTGTCATCTGCTCACTTCCCGAAGCAATCGAGGGGCTTGCTGCGCTCGACATTGATCCCCGTGATAAAGCGAGCATACATGAGGCTGCGCACTGGCTCCGAAAGCTCAACAACAACCGCACCTTTTTGGCGGACGTGTTGCTGGATCGAATTGCTGGACGGAGTGCGGGGCAGATCGAAAGCGGCTATGGTCCGCAAGCAATCCTCCTTAGCCCCTTACGTGGTCACATGTTTCTACGGGCCAATATCTGGCCCGCGGAGCAGGATTTGTGTTTTCGTAACAGCGGGGCAAAGAGCTTTGTTTACGGCGTTCCCCACGACCACAATTTCTCATTCTTGACGAGCGGCTATCTCGGTCCGGGTTATTCGAGTGACTACTTCGAATATGATTACGAGGCGGTCACTGGTGTTCCGGGAGAGGACGCGGGCTTGCACTTTGTTGAACGCAGCGCGCTGCATGAAGGCAAGCTGATGCTTTACCGTGCTCATCGCGATGTCCATTCGCAATTGCCACCAGAAAGCCTCTCAGTCTCACTAAATGTTATGCATGTAGATCCGACGCAGAGCTGGTTTGATCAATATGGGTTTGATCTTGAAAATGGCGAAATTACGCGTGTGCTTAGCCCCAACACCACCGAAGTATTCTTGCGCACAGCGGTGGCGAGTGGATCAGAAAAAGCGTTGGAATTCGCGGCGCATATCGGAGCATCGCATCCGAGCGAAAGGCTGCAGTTGGCCAGTTATGAGGCGCGCGCTGGACTCTTAAACGATCCTGATGAACGAGATGAACTGTGGAGGCGGGGGGAGCTCAGTGGCAGCCGAATGGTCGCAGAAATTGCCAAACAACGCCGCGCCGCAGCAGCGGTGCTTTAGAGCACTCCGCCGGCGAGGCGATCGATCGCACCTTGCAGAATGACTGCGGCTGCGTGGCTGTCGATGGCGACAGCGCGCTTGGCGCGACTCATATCTTGACCGATCATCGCTGCCTCGGCGCTTTGTGTGGACCAGCGTTCGTCCCATAATAGCAGTGGAAGGCCGAATGCTTCTTCTGAATTGCGGGCAAAGGCGCGGCTCGCCTGCGCGCGCGGCCCTTCGCTGCCATCCATATTTCGTGGAAGTCCTAGGACAATCCCTTTCACCGACCGCGCTGCGATTACATCTTTCAATAGGGCCCGATCGCGAGCCCATTTTCCACGTTGCAGTGTCTTGCCATTGGTCGCGAAACGCCATCCTGCATCGCAAAGCGCTGTGCCGATAGTTTTGGTCCCTGGGTCAAGGCCAAGCAGCACTCCGCCATCGGGCAGAGCATCCGCAAAGGCAGGAGCGAATTCGGTAATCAGTTTGCTGCGCCTGCGTTTTGCCCAAACGCGCCGACGCGCCGGGTGACGTCTGCTTGAGTGTTGGCCCAGAACAGAGGGATGTCATAGACATGGTAATTGTTGCCGGGCAGAACATAGGAACCGAGATCCGGAGGATCGCCAATTAGCAACAATCCGCGATCATCGCACCGTGCCGGGACAGAGCCCTGAACCAACTCACCTTTGGACATAGTATCATCAGGAACCAACGTACCAAGATTGGCACTGGCAAGTGCTTCACCGCCAAAAGTGCCGGTGATTGGGTTTGTGCAGAGAATCTGGCTTTCGCCGCGCAAATTCCCGTCAAACGCCGTCGAACTGGCGTAGGTCTCGATCACGGATGATGGATCAGCTGGTTCGGCAAAACTTGACCAAGAGATTAAGCAGCCGGTCTGAGCCGCGGTGGCGCACGCATCAAGACCCAGTTCGGGCAGGTCAAACTCGACCGAAATCGGCCAACCGATTGCATAAGCTGCGACTAAGCGATCAGCGTCGGGCGAAGCCTTCACCTCTTCGCGTAAAAGGCGGAGCAAATGCAGCGATCCCTGGCTGTGACCCGCCAGAACAATCGGCGTGTCCGCATCAATCGACTCCAAGAAATAGAGATAGGCCTCCAAAACGTCAGCATAGGCAGCATCCAGCGCTTGTTCCGCTTCGGGAGCGTCAGTCAAAAACGCGCCCATCGTGGCCTGACGATAGCGTGGCGCCCAGATTTCGCTCGCGGTGTTAAAGGGGCTGGCCATACCGCGCACATAAATGCGAGCGATCCGCTCGGCCTCTTCATCACCCACGGGCGCGTTCCAATTGTCGCGGCTAAGATAGCTGGTTGGGTGGATAAAGAAGACCGCAAAATCAGAGACGTCTGCTGCGGTGGTGGCATCAGCGCCAGTTGTTAAATCGGATTCAGTGTCCGCGAATGCTGGTTGCCAGCGGGCGGGATCCGTCACCCCTATACCTGGGCGTGAATACCACAGCGCTGGATCCTGATAGGCACTCGATTCCATCGGGACAGTTGGCGTAAATTCGGATGTCGGCACCAATGCGAATGCGGCCAGTTCCTTCTGAAACATCTCATAGGCGATCCGCCCAATTACAAAGATGACAATGCAAAACGCTATGAAATAGAGGAACTTTTTAGCCATAGGATTAGCGTTCCTTGTATCAGTCTACCGACTCGTTTCGTTCGGCGATTGCCGGACGCAAAGTTGTCCATGCACGGTCGCCGCGCATGGCGGAAAACCAGCTTATGGGGTTCCAGGTTGACGACCCATCCAATGAGAATGTGATGAATTCTGCACGACCGCCGATATTTTCAAGCGGGATGCCGCCGCCAAGACCGCGATTCTCGGCTGAAGCACGGCTGTCTGCACTTTCATCACGATTGTCACCCATTACGAATACATGATCATCGGGCACAGTATAGGGACCGTATTTATCGAGGAATTGGCTCTTGTGGTCGATCACAAGATAGGTCGCCCCATTGGGAAGTGTCTCGCGATAGGTGGGTGGTTCAAAATATTGATCCCCATTGGCATCACGCACCAAATAGGATTGGAAATTCCTTAAACACTCACCGTTTTCGCACATCAATGACGCTTCATAAGGAATACGGACAGGCGGCACGACCTCCCGCTTTATTGGAACATTGTTCAGGATAATGCGGCCATCCCTGACTTCAATCGTGTCGCCCGGCAATGCGACAACGCGTTTGATATAATCTTCGTTGCGGGTCGGGTGAACCGGGATCACAATATCGCCATATTCGGGCGTTGCGCCAAACACGCGCCAATCGCCGCGCGGGAGTATGTGGAAACTCGCCGAAGCCCATGACCAGCCATACGGATATTTGCTCACCACCAAACGGTCACCAACATGCAGCGATGGCATCATCGATGTTGAGGGGATGTAAAACGGCTTGGCCACTAGGCTGTGAAAGGCGAGCACCGCGAGCAGCATCAACGCCAGCCCGCGAAATTCGGCGAACCAGTTTACCTTTTCGTTTTCTGTCTTCGGTGTCTTAGTATCAGTCACACAAGTCCGTTTCAGCGATAAAAGTGACGAAGGATCACCAATCTAAAGAGGGCGCGCCTCAATGATGACGAAGGCCTGCGCCCATGGATGATCGTCGGTTAGGGTAAGAAGAATATTTGCCTCATGGCCTGCGGGGGTCATTACTTCAAGCCGCTTTGCGGCTCCGCCAGTTAGGGCGAGTGTGGGAGCACCTGATGGCGCGTTCACCACTCCGATGTCTTTCATATAAACGCCGCGCTTAAATCCAGTGCCGACAGCCTTGCTGAATGCTTCTTTCGCGGCAAAGCGTTTTGCGTAGGTTCCGGCGATCGTATAAGGTCGCCGTTGTGCTTTTGCGCGCTCAATCTCGGTAAAGACGCGGTTTTCAAACCGCTCGCCATATTGTTCGAGCGAATTGGCAATTCGTTCAATATTGCAGAGATCTGAGCCAAGACCGATAATCATTGGAGTACCTTAACTATCGAAACGACAAGCAGCATAAGTGCAATAGCATGCAATATTACTTGCGATTTGAACAGCGGATGCGCGACTTCGCCATTGGTTAGCTTTAACGCTCCGGCATAGCCAAAAATCTGCAGGGCGACCCAGCCGATGGCGAAGGGTCTGAGAACTCCGGCGTTTAGGGCAAATCCCAAAAAGGCGATTCCGATCAGAAACAGGATTGCCGCCGCCAGCGACCAGCCTTTTTGCGAGCGGGTGAGCGACGGAAGTTCGTCTGCCGTCATGTTAGCGTGCAGCATCCATTAGATCGCGCATCCGTCGGATCGCGGGTTCAAGGCCGGTAAAAACCGCCTCACCAACTAGATAATGTCCGATATTCAATTCCGCGAGCTGCGGGATGGCAGCAATCGGTTGGACATTTTCGAAGGTAAGCCCGTGGCCAGCATGCGGCTCAATACCGTTCTTCGCAGCCAAAGCGGCCATGTCTGCAATACGGCGCAGCTCCTTTGCGGTACGTTCACTGTCGCCATCCGAAATCGCATGTGCATATTCGCCGGTGTGGAATTCCACCACTGGCGCTGCAAGACGCAGCGCCGTTTCCAGTTGACGTTCGTTAGCTTCGATAAACAGCGAGACGCGGATGCCTGCCTCGCGAAGCTTATCGACAATGGGGACCAGAGTGTTGTGCAGGCCCGCGGCATCAAGCCCGCCTTCGGTGGTGCGTTCTTCGCGTTTTTCAGGAACGATACACGCTGCATGCGGTTTGTGGCGCAGGGCGATTTCTAGCATTTCAGGTGTGGCAGCCATCTCAAGGTTTAGCGGCAGGTCGGTCGCGTCTTGGATTCGAGCAAGGTCTTCGTCGCGGATATGGCGGCGATCTTCGCGCAGGTGAGCGGTGATCCCATCGCCTCCGACACGAGCGACAATTTCAGCCGCGCGCACCGGATCAGGATGGTCTCCGCCGCGTGCGTTTCGAATCGTGGCAACGTGATCGATATTCACGCCCAATCGGAGCGGGCTTTGGCCTTGATCTTGCATCACTCTTCCCTGCTACCTGGCTTAGTTACAGCGATGCTGGCCAATTCTTCGGGAATGTCGTTTTCGCCATAGGTGGGGAAATCGAAAGCGGCGAGAGGATAGAACGGCACCCCAAGATCCACAGAGCCGAGAGAACGATCGATAAGCGCGCATTCAGCAATGACCTCACCGCCTTCTTTAGCGACTGCAGCGATGGCTTCTCGGCTGGAAAGGCCAGTTGTTACGACATCTTCGACCATCAGAACTTTTGTGCCGGGCTCCAGAGCAAATCCGCGCCGCAGATGGAAAACGCCATCGGGTCGTTCCAAAAACAACGCATCTTTATCCAGAACACGTGCGACTTCATGACCCACAATGATTCCGCCCATTGCGGGCGATACTACCACATCGATGTGGTCCAGCACTTTTGAAGGAATCGCATCTACAATCGCCTGCGCGAGTCGCGCAGCGCGAGCTGGATTCATCAAAACCCGCGCGCATTGTAGGTAGTGACCACTATGTCTGCCAGACGAAAGCTTGAAATGCCCTTCGAGTAGTGCGCCTGAATTGCGGAACTCAGCTAGCACATCATCAACAGTTTCGGGGATAGTCGTGGGAGTGGTCATGATTGCGAATTGCCCGGGCATATTAGTGATTGGATTGACGAAATTTGGACCTCGATTGCGATAGCATCAAGGAGACTTGCATAATTTTCTCCCTAGAAGCGCTTGAGGCACTGAGCAAGCGGAGCTAAGGGACGATTGACTTTGACAGGAGTGTCATTGGCGCGCTGGACATGTAGGGACTGATTCTAAGTGATCCTCGATGGCCGGTATGGGATAAATTCGAAAACCGATTAGGCACGATTATGGGTCAGGCTTTTGCCCGCATGAAGTTTGGAATTCTGGCGCTTATGGCGGCAGTTCTTGCTGTAGCAGTCCCGCAAATGGCGGTCGCTCAGGAAGCTGGTGTGGCGGAAGCTGCCGAAGCTGCGCCTGAGGCTGTCGGAGGCTATACGCCGATGGCGCCGACAGAAGGCAAGGGTATGCCGACCGCGTATGAAGACGACGCGCTCGCCAGCATGACGTTCCAAGATCAATATTCTCAAGATGGACAGTATGCTCTCTGGATGCATGACTGGATTTTGATGCCGGTCATTACTGTGATGAGCCTGTTTGTGCTTGGTTTGCTGATTTATGTCGGCCTTCGTTTTAACCGCCGTGTGAATCCGATGCCTTCCAAAACGACCCATAACACCTTGATTGAGGTGGTTTGGACAGTTTTACCCGTCATCATCTTGGTGGTTATCGCTGTGCCGTCGATCACATTATTGGCGCGCCAATATGAAACGCCGCCTGCCGATGCGATAACGATTAAGACCGTTGGTTATCAGTGGTATTGGGGTTATGAATACCCCGATCACGATGTTGAGATTATCTCCAACATGTTGACAGAGGAAGAAGCGGTGGCCAGCGGTCAACCATTCCAGTTGGCGGTCGATAATCGGATGGTGGTGCCCGTTGGCGTTCCGCTCCGTATCCAAACAACGGCTGCTGATGTTATCCACGCATTCGCCGTTCCTTCACTTTGGTTCAAACAGGATGCCGTACCGGGCCGTCTTAACGAACGGATGCTCGTGATTGATGAACCGGGTGTCTATTATGGACAATGTTCGGAACTGTGCGGAGCGCTGCACGGATATATGCCTATCACTGTCGAAGCGGTTCCGATGGAACAATTTGAAGCATGGGTCGTATCGCAAGGCGGTTCGCTTACTGCTGCAGAAGAGGTTGTTGAGGCAGTTGCAGATGACACGTCTGCTGCCGAAGCTGTTGAAGAGCCCGCCGCGTAATCGCAGCGATACGTATTTAAGACACGAATTAAACCGAAACGAAGAGACGTAAACGATGGCCACCACCGCTGAAGGTTTCGACGCTCCAACCGCCGGTCATGGCGAAGATCATTTGCATGATCACGCTGACCATATGCCGGGCTTTTTTGCTCGCTGGTTCATGTCGACCAACCACAAGGATATCGGAACGCTTTATCTGATCTTTGCGATTATTGCGGGGGTTATCGGCGGTGCGATTTCGGGTGTCATGCGTTTCGAACTGGCAGAGCCGGGTATCCAATACCTTCATTGGTTCGCCGATTCATCGGCAGAAGATATTGCCGCTGCTGGTCATATGTGGAACGTATTTATCACCGCGCACGGTTTGATCATGGTGTTCTTCATGGTCATGCCCGCAATGATTGGCGGGTTCGGTAACTGGTTCGTACCATTGATGATTGGCGCGCCAGATATGGCGTTTCCTCGCATGAACAACATTTCATTCTGGCTGACTGTTGTTGGTTTCTTCAGCCTGCTGTTTTCAATGTTCGTGCCGGGCGGGGGAGGCCTGGGCGCAGGCGTTGGCTGGACAGTCTATGCACCGCTCTCGACCACGGGCTCTAGCGGACCTGCTGTCGATTTTGCGATTTTCTCGCTCCACTTGGCTGGTGCGGGTTCAATTCTGGGTGCTACCAACTTCATCACCACCATTTTCAATATGCGCGCGCCGGGTATGACCTTGCACAAAATGCCGCTGTTTGTGTGGTCGGTGCTCGTCACCGCATTCCTGTTGTTGCTCGCGCTGCCGGTACTGGCAGCAGCGATTACGATGTTGCTGACAGATCGCAACTTTGGCACGACGTTCTTTGATCCCGCCGGTGGCGGTGACCCAGTTTTGTACCAGCACTTGTTCTGGTTTTTTGGCCACCCAGAGGTCTACATTATGATCCTTCCGGGTTTCGGGATGGTCTCGCAGATTGTTGCAACCTTCAGCCGTAAACCAGTCTTTGGTTATCTCGGCATGGCCTATGCAATGGTTGCTATCGGCGTTGTGGGTTTTATCGTGTGGGCGCACCACATGTTTACAGTCGGGCTCGACGTGAACACGAAGATGTATTTCACAGCTGCGACGATGGTTATTGCTGTCCCGACTGGCGTGAAGATCTTTAGCTGGATCGCGACGATGTGGGGTGGAAGTCTCGAATTCAAGTCACCGATGGTCTGGGCCCTTGGCTTCATTTTCCTGTTCACCGTTGGCGGTGTGACGGGTGTCGTGCTCGCCAATGGTGGCATCGACGACAATTTGCATGACACCTATTACGTGGTGGCTCACTTCCATTATGTGCTTTCGATGGGCGCAGTGTTCTCGTTGTTTGCGGGCTTCTATTACTGGTTCCCAAAAATGAGCGGCCGGATGCATTCCGAATTTCTGTCGCACCTGCATTTCTGGGTTTTCTTCATCGGTGTGAATGTGATCTTTTTCCCGCAACACTTCCTAGGAATGGACGGCATGCCGCGCCGTATTCCTGATTACCCTGAGGCGTTTGCCTTCTGGAACCAGGTCAGCTCGTATGGCTATATGATCATGGCCGCTTCGATGGCGATCTTCTTTGTCAATCTTGCCTATGCATTCCTCGCTGGGCGGAAAGCCGAGAACAATCCTTGGGGTGAAGGTGCAACGACGCTTGAATGGACGCTGACAAGCCCGCCGCCATTCCACCAGTTTGAAACTTTGCCGGTGATCGAAGATCACCACGATTACCACGATCATCGTCCCGCTTCGGCCTAAGGTGATGCTGGTTCGCTGTGTTGAAGCATGGCGAGCGAAGAACGCGCATTACGACGAGGGCGTGCCATAAAGGTGCGCTCTTTGCGGATAAAAGTTAGAACCGATTTGCTGATATGAGCACTAGTGTGAAACCAGGAAGCCTTAAGGCTATGCCGATGCCGGCAGAGTGGCGTGATTTCTTCACGCTGACAAAGCCGCGTGTCATGACTCTGGTGATCTTTACTGCGATCTGCGGTTTGCTGGCTGCCCCCGGTTCAATTCATCCTGTGCTTGGTTTTACTGCGATTCTAGCAATTGCCATGGGAGCTGGTGGTTCGGCTGCGCTCAACCAATGGTGGGAAGCGGATATTGACGCCGAAATGAAGCGCACGGCCCATCGCCCGCTGCCCACAGGGCGCATGCGGCGCGATGATGCGCGCGATTTTGGCGTGTTCTTATCGGGTGTTTCCGTTTTTCTGATGGGTGTAGCGATCGGTTGGCTCGCTGCGGTCATGCTGGCATTTGCCGTCTTCTATTACGCCGTGATCTACACAATGTGGTTAAAGCCGCGCACTCCGCAGAACATCGTCATTGGCGGTGGTTCTGGCGCATTCCCGCCAATGATCGGCTGGATTGCAGTCACAGGCGAAGTCACCGCGATGCCTGTATTGCTGTTCGCGATCATCTTCATGTGGACGCCGCCGCATTTCTGGGCGCTGGCCCTGTTTATGAAATCGGATTACGCGAAGGTCGGCATTCCAATGATGCCGGTCGTTGCAGGCGAGCGATCCACCCGCCGCCAAATTCTAGCCTACACCGTCTTACTTGCTCCGGTCACAGTCGCACCTTGGCTGATCGGCGGGACAAGCTGGGTCTATGGCTCGGTTGCGGTAGTCCTTTCGGTGCTGTTCTTTGCGTTCGCAATGCCAGTTGGAACGCGTACCCGCGCACAGGACGACCCGATGACACAGGAAAAGACGCTGTTCAAATTCAGCATCTTCTATCTATTTGCGCTTTTCGCTGCGCTTGTAGCTGACCGTGTGCTTGCCGCGCATGGCCTTATCGGCACCGGCATTTTTGGAGGGCTGTTTTCATGACTCCTGAAGAAAAGAGCGAATTTAAGCGGCGCCAGAAAAACAGAAACCTGGTCGTCGGCGGCACGCTGCTGTTCTTTGCTGTGCTATTCTACGCGATCACCATGGTCAGGATGGGCGATTAAGGTGGCAACGCTTCCTTTCGCCCCTGAAACGGATCGACAGAACGCACAGACCGGTGCGCTCGCTCTGCTGGGTGCAATTGCTATGCTTGGGCTCGGTTACGCTTCGGTTCCTCTGTATGATTTGTTCTGCCGAGTGACGGGATTTGGGGGGACCACGCAAGTCGCGAGCGAGGCTGATGCCAGTCGAGCTGCTGCAATCGGCACGCACCGGGAAATTTCGGTTCGCTTCGATGCTTCAACTTCACGAGATCTGCCCTGGGTGTTTCGCCCTTCTGAATCGACAGACACAGTTCGCATCGGCCAACGTGACATTGCGACCTATATCGCGCGCAACAATTCAAACGAGCCGGTCACGGGTATCGCAACTTTCAACGTGGAACCCTCACAAGCGGGTATCTACTTCCACAAGATTCAGTGCTTCTGCTTTACCGAACAGACTCTCCAACCCGGCCAAGAAGTGAATATGCCGGTGCTCTATTATGTCGATCCGGCGATCCTTGATGACAATGTTATCGCCGATATCGAGCAGATCACACTCAGTTACACTTTTCATCGCACGAAAGAGCCCGTATCGAGTGCTCTTGACCGCTCGCAGTAAAACGCAGTTAGACGCAGAGTTCCTAGGGACGGGAAGACGACCATGGCAGGCAATGTAAACCACGATTACCACATTCTTGAGCCCGATATCTGGCCCCTGATTGGCGCGTTCTCTGCGCTGACATTCACGTCAGGCATGGTGCTTAGCTTTTACCCAGACCAATTTGGCGCGGCGAGTAACACCGTGATTTGGGCTGGCCTTGCTGGTTTGCTGGCGACGTTCTTTTTCTGGTTCCGCAATGTCGTGATCGAAGCGGAACGGGGCGATCACACACCTGTGGTTCAGCTGCATATGCGTTACGGTATGATCCTGTTCATCGCTTCTGAAGTGATGTTCTTTTTCGGATGGTTCTGGAGTTTCTTTGACTTCGCGCTATTCCCCGCACCGTTGGAGGTCGCGTTTAATGACGGCGTTCAGTCGACCTTTAACCTCTTCATCACCCAAGGCGACACCAATTTGGGCACGCTTGTTCCCGAGGGTATGGAAGTGCTTGATCCGTTCAGCCTTCCACTGCTCAACACAATGATCCTTCTGTGCTCAGGTACGACAGTGACTTGGGCGCATCACGCCCTGATCCATGGCGACCGTGAAGGGTTGAAACAGGGCCTTTGGGCAACAGTTGCTCTCGGCGTTTTGTTCAGCGCAATTCAGGCTTACGAATACAGCGTGGCGCCTTTTGTGTTTGGCCAGAACACTTACAGTTCGGCGTTCTACATGGCGACGGGCTTCCACGGTTTCCACGTACTGATTGGTACAATCTTCCTCGCTGTGTGCCTGTACCGCGCTTATATCGGCCACTTTACCTCTCGCCAGCATTTCGGGTTTGAAGCGGCTGCATGGTATTGGCACTTTGTTGATGTAGTTTGGCTGTTCCTCTTTATCGCTGTTTACATCTGGGGCGGTTGGGGCGCCGAAGTCCATTGATGACGGTTTTTAGGTGAGTGAGGGCGAACGCCCTGATGAAACCAAAGGGCAGTCCGGGATTATCCGGGCTGCCCTTTTGGGTTTATGTCCCCGATGCGATGAGGTATCCTTGTTCGAGACGCCAGCCCGCGTGGCGTTGAGTTGTCCACATTGCGAATTGGACCTGGGCGCGCTTGAACGGGGAGGACGCCTTGCCGGGTTGCTGACGGCGCTTTTCGCCATCGTTCTGATATTGCTGGCCTTGGGGATTGACGCAACATTCCGTCCCCCGCTTTGGCTTCAAACCGCCATTTGGGCTCCGGTGACAGTGTTCGGTGTTATTGGTGCGCTGCGCCTATTCAAAACCGTGTTGCTTTACGCTGCTTACGAAAATCGAGAGACACCAACTGAATGATCAAGCGTCTGCCCATCATCCCGACAATCATCGTTGTTGCAGCCGCCGCTGTGATGGTGTGGCTTGGTTTTTGGCAATTGGGCCGCGCCGAGGAAAAGGGGGAGATGCTTAAAGCTTATGCTCAAGCCTCCAATCTGGAGGAATTGGCTGACTTTCCCTTTGAAGGTTCTGACCAAGAATTTTGGTTTCGGAAAAGCTCGGTCGACTGCGTTAACGTGACGCAAATTGAAGCGCTTTCAGGGACAGCTGCGACGGGGCAAAAGGGGTGGGCGTATAGAGCAACGTGCCGTGTTGCTTCGGTGCCTTCCTTTGTGCTTGTCGATCTCGGCTATTCGCGCGATTTGATTGAGCCTGTTTGGCAAGGTGGCCCAGTTACAGGCATTATTGCGCCAGGCCGTCGACTGGTCGCCGATCCGGCACTCGCGGAGCTCGCACCGTTGGCTAAACCTGATCCGAACGAACTCCCCAACAATCACCTAGCCTACGCAGGACAGTGGTTTTTCTTCGCATTGACGGCTTTGGTGATCTTTTGGTTCGCAGTACGATCACGACTTTCAAAGCGCGACTAACGCAGACTCAAGCGACCGTTGCTTGCTCCAGCAACCCGACCCCGCTAACCGCTTTTGTCTATGGAATATGTATCCACCAGAGGCAGCGCGCCCGTACTCGATTTTGAAGGTGCAACCCTTGCTGGGCTTGCCAGCGATGGCGGCCTTTATCTGCCGCGCGAATGGCCACGTTTCACCGAAGCACAAATTCGTGATCTTCGCGGCAAGTCATACGCTGAACTCGCTGCGTGCATTATGGCTCCCTTTGTGGCGGGAAGCCTTTCGGACGACGAGTTAAGTGCATTGTGTGAGGCTGTTTATGGCGATTTCGGCCATTCTGCTGTTACGCCATTGGTCCAACTTGATGAGACGCATTGGCTGCTTGAACTGTTTCATGGGCCGACTCTGGCTTTCAAAGATGTGGCGCTGCAAATGCTTGGTCACTTATTTGAGACGTTTCTGGAACGGCGTGACAAGCGGTTGACTATTGTAGGCGCGACCAGCGGAGACACCGGTTCTGCCGCAATCAACGCCGTTGCCGGACGTGACCGGACTGAGATTTTCATGCTTCATCCAGCAGGCCGGGTCAGCGAGGTCCAACGCCGTCAGATGACGACAGTGCGCGCGCCCAACGTCCACAATATCGCCATAAAGGGCAGCTTTGACGACGCGCAGCGCCATGTGAAGCGCATGTTTGCCGATCCGACGATCAATCAGGCGCTGAACCTTGGCGCGGTGAATTCGATCAACTGGGCGCGGCTCATGGCGCAGGTAGTCTATTACTTCCATTCCGCGCTCCAACTGGGCGCACCCGATCGTAAAATTGCATACAGCGTTCCAACCGGCAATTTTGGTGATGTCTTTGCAGGCTATGTCGCGGCGCAGATGGGGCTGTCGATTGAGCGATTGATCGTGGCGACCAATGTGAATGACATTCTTCACCGCGCTTTGAGTAAGGGAGATTATTCAACCGGGGCCACTACTCCAACGATTACGCCGTCGATGGATATTCAGGTCAGTTCCAATTTTGAACGACTATTGTTCGATTGCGGCGGACGTGACGGTGCGGCTCTGGCGGCGCAGATGGACAGCTTTGATAAAAGTCAATCGATGCAACTCACCGACGAACAACGCAAGGGGGCCGCAGGCCTGTTTTCCAGCACCCGTGCTGATCAGGATGAAACCGCCCGAGCACTACAATGGGCGAATCGCAATGCGGCCCAGGTTATCGATCCACATACCGGTGTTGGCCTGCATGCGAGCCTTTCAGCTATCGAAGCAGGGCAGGTGGCTCATGACACACCTGTCGTGACACTCGCCACGGCGCACCCCGCTAAATTTCCCGACGCCGTTGAGCGTGCGATTGGCGTGCGTCCGACACTTCCATCGCGCGTTGGTGATCTGTTCGGGCGCGAGGAACACTTCACAGAATTGGCGGGTGATTACGAAACGTCGCGTGATTTTGTGTTTGAGCACGCAGCGGCCTCGGCAGGCTGATGGCGTCGCTCGTCCAACAGCCCACCTTGATGGAGTGCAACGGGTGGGATGCATACCGCCTGCTCGATAGCGGGGCGGGCCGCAAATATGAGGTGTTTGGCGACCACGCTTTTATCCGCCCAGAACCGCAGGCGATGTGGCAATCTAGACTGGCTGACTGGCCTGCATCAGGCGAATTTGTGCCCGGTTCAGATGAAGATGGCGGCGGGCGTTGGAGCCTTAACCCATCCGTGCCTGACGAGGGGTGGGAGCTTGGTTGGAATGAAGTGAAATTTGCCGCACTTCCGACACCATTTCGCCACTTGCAGTTCTTCCCCGATATGTCGGTTGTATGGGACTGGATGAGAGATCAATTGGGTAAACGTGGCGATGCGGAAACGCTCAATATGTTTGGTTATACTGGTCTCGGATCGCTGGCGCTTAGCGGCCACGGACGGGTTACGCATGTCGATGCGTCCAAGAAGTCAGTGGCACAGGCGCGTGAGAATGCAGCTTTGTCAGGGATGCAGGACCGATCAATCCGCTGGCTGGTTGACGATGCTGCAAAGTTTGCCGCGCGCGAAGTCCGACGCGAGCGGCGCTATGATGGGATCATCCTCGATCCTCCGAAATTTGGACGCGGACCGAAGAATGAAACCTGGCGATTGGAAGATAGCCTGCCTGGTCTCATCACCGACTGCGGCAAACTTCTCGATGACAAAAGTGCGTTCCTGTTCCTAACCGTATATGCTGTTCGGATGAGCAGCCTTTCTATCGCGGGTCTAATGGAAGAAGCTCTGTCGGAGCTGCCGGGCCGAATCGAACATGGTGACATTGCCGTGCGGGAAGAGGGTGAGGGTGGGCGTCTCCTTCCAACCGCAATCTTCGCACGGTGGAGCAATCCGGGATAAGGGCGCATAAGACATGAACAACCAGATGACAGATTCTCTCATCCTCGAAGTCGCCGATCTCGAAGTCGATGTTCTGACTGGCATCTATTCGGAGGAGACGGGCAAACCGCAACCGCTGCGTTTCACGGTTCAGGTGCGTTACGATGTCGCGGATCGATATGATCCGGACACGCCACTTGATGCGAGCAAGAACTATATGGACATCAAATTCGCAGCTTCTGAGGGACTGCCAAAAGGCGTGCATTTCAAGTTGATCGAAGCGGTTGGCGATCACATTTGTGAGACATTGTTTGTGCAGGACGTGCGTGTTCAGGCGGTAACGGTGAAGATCGTGAAGCTAGCTATTGCAGAGGCGAATGAGAAAATCGGTATTACTCTTCACCGCGAACGGCCTGCCGGATAAGTGCTGGCGATGCAGGCTGTCCTTACTATTATAACGCTGCCGCAAAGCAGCATCGAAGCGAGCGCAGTTTTTATGCAAACCCATTTAAGGACAGCAGACGCTTTGCTCGCGGAGCCGGGCACAGCTGCATTGGCGATTGTATTACCAGTTGCGGGCGTAGACCATGACGATTGGCGGCGGACGCTCGCCCGCGATCTGGCCCGCGCACGCAGTCCGTTGCGCGTCAATGTAGTGGGTGTCGGCCAATCCGGTGATGCACAGCCACTGCTGGCATATTTGAGGGATGCGCACGGGGTCACAGGTCAGTATCTTGCAGCCCATGAATGATGTGACCCACCGAATCCCGGACCTGCTCCTGATCGATGACGCGCCTGCCGCTGCAAAAGCAGCGCCGCTGGTGGATGCGTTCCAGCGGCGTATTTCCTACCTTCGTCTCTCCGTGACAGATCGCTGCGATTTGCGCTGCACTTACTGCATGCCGGAACGGATGACATTCTTACCCAAGCGCGAAGTTTTGACTCTGGAAGAGCTGTTCGAGCTAGCCAATGGCCTTATCGATCGGGGGGTCACGAAAATCCGGATCACGGGCGGTGAACCATTAGTACGCCGCGACATCATGGACTTGTTCACGGCGCTGGGACGGCGGCTTGGGCATGACCTCAAAGAATTGACGCTGACCACCAACGCTACACAGTTGGCTAGCTACGCTGATGGTTTGGCGAAGGCTGGGGTAGAGCGAGTGAACATCTCGCTCGACACGCTTGACCGTGCAAGGTTTGCCGAACTGACCAGGCGTGACGCCTTACCGCAAGTCTTGAGCGGAATTGCTGCGGCGCGGGACGCTGGCCTGAAGATAAAGCTCAATGCGGTTGCGTTGAGGGGTGTGAATGAGGAAGAGCTATCGGACCTGATTGCCTGGGCGCATAGTCAGGGCCATGAGGTCACTCTGATCGAAGTCATGCCACTTGGCGATGTTGAAGAGGAACGGCTCGACCAATATCTGCCACTCGACACGGTGCGCTCACGTTTGGAAGAATGCTGGACGCTGACCGATAATGAGCATTCGAGCGGCGGCCCTGCGCGTTATGTTGATATTGAGCAAACCGGCGGGCGGTTGGGCTTTATCACACCGCATTCCAACAATTTTTGCGCCAGTTGCAATCGCCTGCGGGTCACGGCAACCGGCCAGCTTTATCCATGCCTCGGCGGAAGCGAGCAGGTTGATCTGCGTGCGGCGTTGCGGTCCGACGATCCGCAAGAACAATTGGCACAGGCGCTTAACCAAGCGATGGTTATCAAGCCTGAACGGCACCATTTCCGCATGGACCAGCGCGGTGCTGCCCCTGCCGTGGCGCGGCATATGTCGATGACAGGGGGATAGGCTGAATGGCCGTGACGATTTTGTTCCTTGGCCCCATGCGCGATCTGGCTGGTATGGAAAGCTGCGAAGTGCAGGCTCCGCTCGATTGGGCAGGACTGCTTAAAGCGGTGAATGGAGAAGTTGCCGAGCAATTGTTGAATCGACGTGTCAATGTTGCCTGTGGAGGCGAGGTGTTGGCTGACAAAACGTCACTCAATGCTGGGGATGGCGACGAGGTGGCTTTACTGCCGCCAGTCTCCGGCGGTTGATAACCCACGATGTTCGACATTCGATTGCTGCCATCATCGCTCGACTCCCACTCCGCGACAGATCGATTAGCAGCAGAGTCTCCTGATGCAGGCGGAATAGCAACATTTATTGGCAAGGTTCGCGCGAGTGAATCCGATCTTGCAGCAGTCGAAGCGCTTGAACTGTCGCATTATGAGCCTTTGACCCTGCTGGGCATGAACGACCTCGGCTACATTGCACGTGAACGCTTTGACTTGATGGGCCTAGTTATTCTCCACCGAACAGGGCGACTTTTTCCGGGTGATCCAATCGTCTGCGTTGCGGCGGCCTCTCGTCATCGCCGCGATGCAATCCAAGCGGTCGATTTTTGTATGGACCATCTAAAAAGTGCAGCGTGGTTTTGGAAGAGGGAATTGCGTGGCGGCGAATGGCATTGGATCGAACCACGCGAACAGGATAATGATGACCTAGCGAGGTGGTGCGAATAAGCGCTGCTGATTTGATCTCGATCAATTCGCACTAATCCTGTGACAGCTACTTCTTCTTCCAACGAAGGAGAAAATCCGTGAGCAAACAGGTTCAAGACCATCTCGACCTTGGCGAAGCCCGCATTGTTGAAGAGCCAGTCGCCCCTCTCCGGAATCAGGTGCAATGTGATCGGAATTTCGAGATCCCGACTGGCCTGTATGCGGCGACCGTCGGGCTATACCTTGCATTCATTGCGGTCATGTTCGCCGGGTTCAGGAGCCCAGGTCTCGTCATTCCGATGGCAGTTTTCACTGTCTTTGTTCTCGCAGGATTTGGCGTTCCGGCGATCTGGGTTCGCTTGAAAGGCAATGACAGTTCGCCGCTGAGCTTTGGCAAATTCAAACAAGCAGGCATTATGACCAATACCGGGCGTCTGTCTTCACGGGATGCTGTTATCCAGATGCTAATTCTGCCCGTGCTTATTGCGTTATGGGCCTGCGTAACTGTGATTATTCCTGCTTTGGTGTGATTGGTAGAGCCCTCAAATCACGGTGCCATGTTCGTTCAATGCGAATTGGCGTCCCGATATCGATTGAAGCAACTTTGGCTCGATCAACTCGATCCCTCGTTTGCCTTTGCGCGCAATCGCTCCTGCTTCTTCCAGTTTCCCAAACTTGCGACTGACGGTTTCGATCGTCAACCCCAGCATATCGGCGATCTCACCGCGTGATAGCGGTAGTTCAAATTTGCGGGCGAGGTTGCAAGAGGAGTCGCTCGCAGCTGCGGCAAAATCATGGAGCAATGCCGCAAGGCGGCACTCCGCACTGGCGTTGCCGGCGAGTTCAAGGAGGTTTCGAGTCGCGAGCAGATCTTCTTGTGCCCTTCGTAGCAATGCACGGGCCAGTGCCGGGTAAGTCTCAATCGCTCGATCAATATCCGTTCGGGCAAAGGTGCACAGTTTGCTATCCGTTAGCGCCACCACGTCGTGATGCGCATATGGGGCAAACAACTCCCCGATGAAGCCAGCAGGATGGATAAGAGCCAGAATTTGCTCGGAGCCATCACTGCTGATTGCTGATACTTTCAACGCACCACTGACCAGAGTTGCGCAGGCTGCCTGATCGTCTCCCGCCGCGAACAGCATCTCTCCTCGTTTCAACGAACGAGTGTGACCGGCCAAAGCGAGCGTATCGCGTTCTTCTTCTGTAAGGACTGAACACGCAGCACTATCCCGAACCGGACAGGACGCGCATGTCGGGTTCATCGCCCAAATTCTTCTGTCAGCGAATCGAGTGCTGATTCTTGTTCGTTGATCATTTCGCCCACCAAAATCTGCGCAGCTTTGATGTCACCAGTCGCATCAAATGCCGTGGCAGCGTAAAATTCCAATTGGTCCAGGTCGCTAAGTGCGAGCGTCGTTTGGCCGTGAAGCGACGTAAGATGCGCGATCGCAATCAGCGCGCTTGCACGAGTGTCGTTTTCCATACTGACATTGCGAGATGCCTGAGCGAGTCTGAGAGCGCCCGGCTGCGCGGCCATGAATTGCTGATGCGCATTGCGTGCCTGTTCAACGAAACCACGCAATTGTTCAAACGTTTGCGCAGAGGTGGTGGGAACCTCAACGGGCTTGGTTGGCGCCGCCTGTCCGGTCAACAATTCCGCGTCGCGCACGGCGAGCGAGGGATATTTGTCGTTATTTGCTGTGCATCCGGTAAGAACCGCCGATGCAAGGCTTGAAATAATGAGTGTACGAGTTGCTTTTGTCATGATCCTTTGGTCCGTTACCACGGCATACCAAACGGGCAAAGGTGCCAGTCGCGCTGTGATTTGATGAATTTCTCAGAATACGAGCGTTGACTTGATCGCGGGCTTACCTTAACGGCACGCTTCTTTCCGGGGCTGCATATTCGCGGCACCGAACTGCCGTTCGATTGGTGCGAATGCCTCGCGCTAAATTGGGCACAGCACGAGATTGAGAGTAATTAGCCATGTTCGCGATAGTGCGCACGGGCGGCAAGCAGTATCGAGTTGCCGCCGGAGACAAAATTGCCGTTGAAAAACTTGCTGGTGAAGCGGGTCAGACGGTCACGCTGGGTGATGTTCTTTTGGCGGGTGAGGGCGACACTGTCGCTGACGCTTCCAAAGTTAGCGTTTCGGCGGAAATCATCGCTCAAGCCAAAAGCGAAAAAGTTGTCGTTTTCAAAAAGCGCCGGCGTCACAATTACCGCCGGAAAGCTGGCCACCGTCAGCAAATGACGCTGTTGCGCATCACTGACGTTGGCGAAGGCAAGAAGGCTCCGGCTAAGAAAGCTGCTGCTCCAAAAGCAGAAGCGGCTCCGAAAGCGGATGCGCCAGCAAAAAAGGCACCTGCGAAAAAGGCTCCCGCCAAGAAAGTAGCGCCAAAGACCGAAGCAGCGGCCAAAAAGCCTGCGGCAAAGAAAGCACCAGCCAAGAAAGCGCCCGCTAAGAAAGCTGCGCCCAAGGCTGACGAAGCTAAGTAAGGATCAGGAACCATGGCACATAAAAAAGCAGGCGGTTCATCGCGTAACGGTCGCGATTCAGCGGGTCGGCGTCTTGGCGTGAAAAAGTTCGGCGGTCAGGGCGTGATCGGCGGCAATATCCTTGTGCGTCAGCGCGGAACCAAATTCTATCCGGGCACCAATGTCGGGATCGGCAAGGATCACACTCTATTCGCTCTCGGCGAAGGTATTGTGCGATTCCATAAAGGTAAGCTTGGCCGCAAATATGTCTCAGTCGACATGATGGCGGAAGCGGCGGAATAATCGGACGATTCAAGAAAAGGATCGTCCCACGGGGCGGTCCTAGCCGGACTAACACACCGGCGACGTAGAGGGAGAAGGGCCACCCCAATCACTGGGGGAGCCGTCTCCCTTTTTTCGTCTCTCCCTCGTAACGATCTGTGGAATAAGCATTTCCATGGAAGCGAAATTGTCATGTGCTGGCCGTAACGGCGGGCGCGGGGCGAGAGAGGGATTATGCATGTTCCATCGCAGCGACAGATTACTGCTGAGACCCATTTGGCCAGAAGACTGGCAAGGCGTTCTTGCTGGCATTGCTGACGAGTGCGTTGTCCGCAACCTTGCGCGTGCGCCGTGGCCTTATCGGGAGCAAGATGCACGAGCATTCACCGCACTCCCGATAGATCCGCTATTCCCACGCTTCATTGTGACGCGCGCATGCGACGCTACGGTGGTGGGTTGCATTGGCATCGATCCACTGCCTGCCACTGAAGGCGCAAATGATGGCTCGGTTGAAGTGGGCTATTGGATCGCTCGACCGTATTGGGGGCAGGGCTATGCAACCGAGGCGGGTAATGCAATTCTGCAGATTGCACGTGTGCTTGGCTATGCCCGCATTGTGGGTTCGCACTTCCTCGACAATCCAGCTTCGGGCAAAGTTCTAAATAAACTGGGCTTTGAACCGACAGGCCGGGTAATGGAACGACATTCTTGTGGACGCGGCGAAGAAGCGCCTACCGTTGAATATGCGCTTGAATTTGCTGATGAGATGCGGGGGCAGGCAGTGTCTGCGGCTTGAATTGACGCATGCACTCGCTTGTTCGTGGTATCCAATTCGACTACCTGCATTTCCATAATGACAAGTCGCAAAAGATTGAGCCCTGAAGAATCGCGCAATATTGCGTTAGAGGCTGCCCGCGCGTTGTTGATCGAAACAGGTCCGCAGTCGGTCACGCTCAAGGCGGTGGCCGGGCGGATCGGGCGTACGCATGCCAATCTGTTGCATCATTTCGGATCGGCATCGGGCCTGCAAAAGGCGCTGGCCGAACATCTAGCGCGTACTGTTTGCGAGACGATCATTGAGGCGGTCCATGCTAGCCGTGCGGGGCTGGGATCAGCGCGTGAAGTGGTGGATCTAGCTTTCGACGCGTTTGACCGCGAAGGTGCTGGTGCACTAACCAGTTGGATGCTGCTGACTGGCAATGAAGATGCACTTAACCCGATCATCTCGACCATTCATGAATTGGTCGATGAAATTGCACCAGGTGAAGCTGAACATCACGAAGATAAGATGCATGTCCACAAAAACACGCTCAGCCTGGTACTGTTGGCGCTGGGCGATGCCTTGATCGGTGCGGCTCTGGCAAAATCGCTGGGTCTGCCGCGTGACACCGCGCGGGATCGGGCTGCGGCCAATCTCGAAGCGTCAATGGCACCGTACTTCCAGAGCTGATCTAATCCGCGATGCCAGCACGCTGCCAATCTGGCAATGTCGCTGAATCCAGGTCGGCGACGCGCAGATGATCCACCGCCAATCCAAAATCGGGATAAGCAGTTTTACGACGCTTTTCGTCAGAGGCTTTTAGGGAAACCACAACCAACCGCCGGTTGACCTTTTGCCGCCAATTCATCCGCGCAGTGTTTTCCTGACCGATATAGCAGCCTTTCTCAAAGCTAACGCCATGCAATTCAACGGCATTGGTTTCGAGCCACAATATATCACAAAGCTCGGCTCGGGTCTCGGGCACGCCTAGCGAAAGACGGTGGGCGAGATAGGTTTGATCGGCGGAGGTTGAGTCATCATCCGAAGGGGCTAACCATCGATGCCCCAGCGCTGTTAGGCGAGGGTCTGGCACCCCATGCGCTTGCGATTCGATTGACCAATGGACACTCAAGGACGAATCACGGGCGATGCTGATCCTGCGGCGAAGTCGGTAAAGCGAAAGGCGCTTAACAAGTTCATCGGCGCTTTCGGCTTCGCAATCGAGCAATAGCGCACATTCCGGTCCCTCCCACACAAAGAAGTCGAACATCGCTTTGCCCTGCGCAGAAAGAAGAGCGGCGTAGACTGGCAATGGGCCGGATACGTCATTTGTCACCAGACCTTGTAGGAACTCGCGAACATCCTCGCCAGGTTCGGTTGAAGTGAGATTTATAATCGCGCGAGAATTCAACAATGTGGCGGTCATTTCTATAAAACTCTCTTGGCAATTGCGCGGGCAAGTCGCTCGCCCAATTCGGGGCCTTGTTCGGGGTAAAGGTAGGGTTCGATCAGCTCACATTCCATAACCATCAAGCCGACATCTGTGTCGCGCAGCATATCGATGCGAGCATATAACGGCGTTTCAAATGGCAGGGCTGCGACAATCGCGCCCGCTGCCGCAGCCTCTTCGGCAGACGGTGTGTGGAGTTCTTCGGACCCTCCATAGAGCGATTGGATGCGGTATTCGCCCTTTGCTGGCCGCTTGCGCAGAGTATGGCTTAGTTCGCCGTCGATAAAGATGAAACTGAGTTCCCCCTCTTCCGCGATTGCAGGAAGGAACGGTTGGATCATGGCAGCATGACCAAAACGCCATTCGGCACCCGGTAATGCGTCACGCGAAAGCAATTGCTGGCCTAGCGCGCCTGCGCCGATCTGGCGCTTTACCACCAGCTGGTCGCATCCAAACGCATCCATGGCGGCTAGCGCGTCGTCGGCGGTGACCTCAGCCATCCAACGGGTAGGTATCGTCGCACTTCCTTGTTTGGCGAGTTTGCGAAGATAGGTCTTGGTGATATTCCAGCGGACAATTTTTGATGAATTGCAGACCGTTATTCCGCGCGCCTCCAATGCCTCGAGCTTGGTGAGGAATGCGCGGTCCTTATCCTGATAATCCCACGCGCTGCCGAGCATTACCAAATCGATACCTGTGAAATCGCCGATTGGTGCCTCCCAATCAATCACCTGCAACCCGAAACCCTTTGCAAAAAACGCCGGTTCGAGAGCTGCGATCATCAAGTCATGCTCATAGGCATCGCCGCGCCGTTCTCCAGCACGTTCATTGTCTTGGGGCAGGGTGGTCTCGCAGGCGAGGAATCCGATCATAGTCATGGGTTACGCAATAGGTCTGCGCGCGGGGACTGGAAAGCCCTTCATTACCCGCCTAAAGCTCTCGACATGACTGATAGTCTCACAATCCGCCGCCCAGATGACTGGCACCTACATTTCCGCGATGGAGAGGTAATGCGCGGGGTTGTGGGATACACGGCGCGGCAGTTTGGCCGTGCAATTGTGATGCCGAACTTAACGCCCCCGGTGACGACAACGGCGATGGCGATGGGGTATCGGGACCGCATCCTGGCGGCTGTACCGGCGGGTGTGGACTTCACCCCGCTCATGACCTGTTATCTCACTGACACCACCGAACCAGATGATCTTGCGCGTGGGCATAGCGAAGGGGTGTTCACCGCAGCTAAGCTTTACCCCGCAAACGCCACCACGAATTCCTCCCACGGTGTCAGCGATGTCAACAAACTTACGCCCGTCCTTGCACGGATGGAGGCAGAGGGGATTGTCCTATGCGTGCATGGCGAAGTAACTGACAGCGATATCGACATCTTCGACCGCGAAGCGGAGTTTATCGAACGCCATATGCGCGGGATCATCGCGGATTTTCCCAGTCTGAAAGTTGTGTTCGAACATATTACCACGGTGGATGCAGTGGCATTTGTTGAAAGCTGCGGTGCTAACATCGCCGCGACTATCACCCCGCAACACCTCCACATCAACCGCAATGCGATGTTGGTTGGGGGGATGCAGCCGCACAATTACTGCCTACCTGTTGCCAAACGTGAACTGCACAGGCTCGCATTGCGCGCGGCTGCAACTTCGGGTTCGCCGAAATTTTTCCTTGGTACTGACAGCGCACCGCATTTACGCTCTGCCAAAGAGACGTCCTGCGGGTGCGCGGGCATATTCAATGCGCCTTACGCATTGGAAAGCTACTTGGCGGTGTTCGACCAAGAGAATGCACTGGACCGCTTCGAAAGCTTTGCCTCATTCCACGGCCCTGCCTTTTACGGACTGCCTGTGAACGCGCAGTCCATCACAATTGAGCGAGCCGAGGTGACTGTCCCTAATATATTGGAGCTGACGGGCGAGGAGATTGTGCCGTTCCATGCCGGACAAAAGCTGGGTTGGCGGATCGTCGATTAGCTGGTTGTAGTATCGGGGGCACCGACAGTTTTGACTTTGCGCGTCTTTGCCCAAAGGTCCCCAATGAAGATCGCAACCGCAATCCAGATCAGGATAAAGCTGCCAAGCTGAACGGGGCGGAGCTGTTGTCCAAAGACCGTGAGGCCTAGGAAGAATACAATTGTCGGAGCGAGATATTGGATAAAACCAAGTGTTGAATATTTCATCCGCTTTGCAGCAATCGCGAACAATAGCAGCGGCACAGCCGTCACGACCCCCGAGAAGACAATCGTAGCGCTGAGCATCCAATCAGTGCCAAAAGACGTTCCGTCTGGACTGAGCGCGTACCACCAAGCTATTCCGATTGCTGGCAAGAGCAGGATCGTACTTTCGATGGTGAGTCCGGGGAGCGATCCGACATCTACCTGTTTGCGAACAACGCCGTAGAGCGCAAAACTGAATGCCAGAGTCAGGCTGATCCACAAAGTGGTGAGCGCTCCTGCGGACAGCAACGCGACCGCCGCAGCCGCAATCACGACGGCGAACCATTGCCATTTGGACAATCGTTCTCCCAAAAACACTGTGCCCATAAGCACATTCAGCAGTGGGTTAAGGTAATAGCCAAGGCTCGCCGCATAGACCTGATTGTGCATGATCGCCCAAACATAGACGAACCAATTGACCGCGATCAGCAGCGCACTCACAAACAGCGCCATAATTGTGCGGCGGTTCAGTATCGCTGTGCGTAACGCCGGAAACTGTTTGCGCAGCGCCACGATCAACAAGCAGAGTGGCAGCGTCCATATGATCCGCCAGCCGACAAATTCGAACGGCGGCACGCTGGTGACCAACAACAGGTAGAGCGGCAGGAAGCCCCAAAGCACATATGCGCCAAGCGCTGCGGGCAGGCCAGATGGCGTGTCGCCAGCATTTTCGGTTGAAAGAGATGTCATTGAATATTGGCCACTAGGCGGCGGGCCGAGTCTGCGCAAGCACGGCGCTTATCCTCAAAATTTGTTTATTTTCACGGCACACAAGGTGAACGTGATCTAACATCATCGCTCGCAGAACGTTCAGAATTAGTCGTGTATATATGAACGCACAATAGAGGGGCGACTTAATCCACACCACCAAGGCGCTTCCTTCCTTGACTTGGGCCACTTCCACCATGTGGTCTGGGCACGGTCCCCACCGACCGTGGAAGACGCTCTCATGCCCCTTACTTGGGGGTGTGGGAGCGTTTTCATTTATACGGTTTCCAATGCACAGCGAAAATTAACCAAAATCCGCCATAAGGATGGGATGCAAAGCCGCGTCCAAAACCTTGTCCTTGCACCCCTCGCTCTGCTGCTCTCCGCATGCGCAGGAGAAACCGCAGATGAGCCTGCCGACAACCTGAACCAAGACCCTCAGCTTGCCCGCGCTCTCAATGATCCGCTGATGGTTGATCCTGATTTAACCTGGCGCAACGAATCCAATGCCGTGATTGCGTTTCGCGATGGCCACCCATTGCCGCCATTCGAAGCCAGCGATGTTGCCGCGGGCAGAGCTCGTGAAGCGGCACGGCTGGAATTGCTTGAAGACGGCCAAATCCCAAGCTTGCCCGCCGCGTCGAGCGGGGTTGGCAGCGGCGCGCTTGCGGACCTAGCGACCGCCGGGTCTATCGTCGAAGCTGTCGGCAGCCGGACGGATTGCATCGAAGATCTTGATGGTGATTTGAGATGGTCCACGCAATTGCCTGAAACATCATCAATAATGCCGCATGGCATGGTGCAACAGGCCGCAGGTGTCGATGAAGGGACATGCGTAATCAGAATTGTTCGCTACCTTACTCCGGCGGGTCTAGATGATGCGCTTGAATATCACTTTGTAAAGGCGGACAGAGCGCGCTTTCGGATTGAGCGATTCGATTTGCCAGAAGCACAAATACGAGGCGAGCGGCGCGATCAGAAAATGGCGGTGCATGTTCGCGCAGGGGATCGCGGGATGACCGCAGTTGACGTGATCCATTGGCGTAAGTGACGTCGCGCGAAATCTAGCCTTTCAGGCGCCTTAATCTTTCAAGCCAACGCCGATATTGGCGCGCGGTTGGTCCATTTCTGTGCTGGCAACCGGATAGGCGCAATAATCAGCGGCGTAAAATGCTGCTGGGCGATGATTGCCAGACAGGCCGATTCCTCCGAACGGAGCGGCTGATGACGCGCCATTGGTAGGCCGGTTCCAATTGATAATTCCAGCGCGAATATTAGCCCAAAACCGACCATAGTCATCGGGCGTTCCGCCAATCAACGAGGCAGACAAACCAAAGCGAGTGTTGTTTGCCTCAGCAATCCCTGCATCGAGGTCGGGAACACGGATAACCTGCAAAACTGGCCCGAATAGTTCGATATCGGGACGGTCGGGGATATTGGTGGTGTCGATAATTCCAGGGGTCAGGAACGGTTTATCCGCTTCCGTCCTGCGCATATGAAGCAGCGCCTTTCCGCCTGCTGTTACCAGCGCAAGGAAGCTGTCGTTCAATCTGTCTGCTGTGCTATTGTCGATCACCGGCCCCATAAAAGGCTGTGGTTGCGCAAATGGGTCGCCAACCAACAGTTTGCGCGCCATCGGCAACAGTTCACTCATCAGCGCATCATAAACACTGTCGAGAACGATCAATCGGCGCGCAGCGGTGCAGCGCTGGCCGGCCGTGGTAAAGGCGCTCTGGATGATCAGCGCAGCAGCATCAGTCATTTTTGGAGTGTTGATCACAACGATCGGGTTGTTTCCACCCATTTCCAGGGCAACCATCTTACCCGGATTTGCTGCGAGTTTTCGGTTAATAGCGATTCCGGCTTGCGCTGATCCGGTGAACAAAACGCCGTCCACTCCGGGATGGGCGACCAAAGCCTTGCCTTCGTCCGGGCCACCGATGATAATTTGCATCGTATCCTCTGGCGCGCCGCTGCGATTCCAGCATTCTACCAATGCTTCACCGACAGCCGGTGTCTTCTCCGAAGGCTTAAAAAGCACCACATTGCCCGCGATCAAGGCTGGGATCATGTGGCCGTTCGGCAGGTGCGCCGGGAAGTTATACGGACCAAGGACCGCCATAACGCCGTGTGGTTTGTGCCGAACTGCGGCGCTTCCTTGAATCCCACTATCGAGTTTCTTCTTACCCGTTCGTTCGGCATATGCCTGAACGGAGATATCGACCTTGGCGATCACCGCATCGACTTCGGTGCGGGCTTCCCAAAGAGGTTTGCCAGTTTCAGTAGCGATCAGGTCAGCGAGCTTTTCCGCATCAGCGCGCACTTCATTAGCAAAACGTCGTGCGATCTCAATTCGATTGCCCAGCGCCAATGCGGCCCATGCAGGCCATGCGCGGCGAGCGCTGCTGACAGCATCGTCAACATCGCCATGCGCGCCGCGCCACAATTCCTCCCCTGTGGCCGGAGCGTAAGAAATAAGAATGTTGTCAGTCACTCTTCCGGTTCTTGTCATTAAAATTGCTTGGCGCAACCCCCTACGCGGTAATCATAACCCTTTATCGTTGGTAGTCTAATTTCGCAAATACCAATGACTAACGTAAGTTTACCCAATATACTCAATCGTGACCCGCTGGTTTGGGGACAGGGCCATAGGCGTCACCCATGCGCCGTATGGCCGCAACTTTACCCATTAGCGGTTGCCAATCATCCCGCTGATCAATGGCCGACCACAATTCTTCGACTTCTTCGATCACCATGCTTTGGGGATGGGCATCCTTCCAGTAATCGTGCGTGTCTGCGACGGGCGCATATTCGCTGAGCAATCCCGCCAACTCGCCATTCACATTTTTGCCGCCGCGATGCGTAAAGAAAAATGCGTCTGGCTGAGCTGCTTGTTCGCTCATTACTTTCTCGCAGGCTGCGACCAATTGCGAGTCTGTTTCCAAGCCACGTGGTTCAACTCCCAGCCTCCAACACCAACGGCGCGCGATGGCTGCCATGTAACGTGGGCCAAAGCGTTCCAGCGCAAACACCAGCGGTTCTGTGTCAGCAAGCAATCGCAGGGCCACTGCAAACTGCCCACAATTCCAGTGTAAAGCTTCGGGTTGACGTCCAAAGGCGTAAAGTTTGCCGTGGTCGAAATAGGCGGCGGTGAAACTCGTCTCCCAGCGCGGCAGCCAGCGCCATGGGCCATAATCGAAGCTTTCTCCGGTCACATTCATATTGTCGGTGTTGAGCACCCCATGAACAAAACCTGCGACCATATAACTCGCGGAAAGGTCCGCCATGCGCTCCACAACGTGATGAAGCAGGATTACCGCCGGCTCATCACGGCCTGGAGCATCTTTGGGGGGAGTTGGGCCGGGGAATTGCGTGAGGCAATAATCGACCAAAGCCGCCATCTGATCCTGCTCTTCATGTGCAAGCAGTCGTTGAAAAGTGCCAATGCGAATATGCGAATGGCTCAGTCGGACCATTACAGCGGATCTTGTTGGAGAGGGCTCATCGCCGCGCTCCAACTCTTCACCGGTTTCGATCACGGTGAGTGTCTTTGAAGTGTTCACGCCCAGGGCTTCGAGCATTTCGGTCGCCAGAATTTCGCGCATTGCCCCTTTGAGCGTTAGTCGCCCGTCGCCTGACCGGCTAAATGGCGTCGTGCCGGAACCCTTGGTGCCCAGATCCATCAACCGTCCGTCCGCATCACGCATTTGCGCGAACAGAAACCCGCGTCCATCGCCGATGTCTGGGTTGTAATTGCGGAATTGATGGCCGTGATACTTTAGTGCGAGCGGCTGAGGCAAGTTGCCTTCAAGAGGGGCAAACCGGCCAAAATGGGAGGTCCATTGATCATTGCTGAGCGGATTCAAGCCTACGCTCGCAGCAGCGCGATCGTTGCGAAAACGCAGTAGGGTCTGCGGAAAGTTAGCTGCGTTGACTGGAGTGCCCAGCCAATCGGCCAACGTACTGATCGCGGGGTCGGGTGTGTAAGTGGCTGCTTGCGGAAGATCGTTCATCCCGCGATAGTGGGGTCAAGCGGTGGCGCGTGCAAGCGCATCATCCACGCAATTCTGACGACCGACCAATTGGGAACTTTGCCTTTTATGGCCAATGCATATGAAGATCGGACTTGGACCAGCTCCGATGGCCTTTCACTACATTACCGCGATTATTCTGGCCCCGCGCGATGCGATGGCCTACCGGTTCTGTGCATGCATGGGCTGACGCGCAATGCGCGCGACTTCGCTGATCTGGCGCGACATGTTGCGGTTAGTCGCCGGGTGATCGTGCCTGAGATGCGAGGACGCGGGCAGAGCGCTTACGCTCAGGATTCGGCAACCTACAATCCGCTGCAATATGTACTCGATGTCGAAAAACTGCTCGCTGAGCTAGAGATTAGGCGCTTTGTCGCGGTTGGAACGTCGATGGGCGGACTGATGACGATGTTGCTTGCACAGACAAAACCGGGGCGTATTGCGGCTGTTGTCATGAACGATATCGGGCCAGAGATTGACCCGGCAGGCCTCGAACGAATTGCTGGCTATGTTGGTCAAGGCCGCAGCTATCCCACATGGATCCATGCAGCGCGTTCTATGGCTGCTGTCCACTCAGCCTCCTTTCCGGATTACGACCTCGAAAGATGGCTGGAAATGGCCAAGCGCACCTTGGTGGTGTGCCAGAACGGGCGCATCAGTTATGATTACGACATGGCCATCGCTGACCCATTCAAGGAGCCGGGCAATGCCGCTCCACCAAATCTATGGCCAGCCTATGAGGCACTGCGCGATGTGCCAATGCTATTGGTTCGCGGGGAACTTTCTGATTTGCTAAAACCAGAAACGGTTGATCAGATGAGTGCACGCAATCCTGCGATGACGAGTGTTACCGTGCCGCGAGTGGGGCACGCGCCAACATTGGATGAGCCCGAAGCACGGGCAGCGATCGACACACTGCTCGCTAAGGTTTGATCTAATCCATGCCAGCCAAACGAAATGTTCCGAAGGTTCTTCATTGCCATTCAACATTTGCCGCTGGTGGTAAAGAGGTTCGCGCGGCGCAATTGATGAATGCGTTTGGCAAGGAGCTTAACCACACGATTGTTTCCGGTCAGCCGGATCAAATGGGCGCACGCGATCATATAGCGCGTGCTGTGGCCGTTGATTTTCCCCAAGATTTCCCGACACTCACTGGATTGCCCACCCCTTGGCGTTTGGTCGGTTTGGCTGAAGCGATGAAGCCGTATGATCTGGTGCTCACCTACAATTGGGGCGCGATGGATGTGGTGATGGCGCATACCGTGTTTGCCCAGGCCTTAGGTCTTCCACCGCTAATCCATCACGAGGATGGCTTTAACGAAGACGAAGCCGATCAGCTCAAATCCAGCCGCAATTGGTATCGCAGGATCGCGCTTGGCCGGACCCACAGCTTGGTTGTGCCTAGCCGAGTTTTGGAAGAGATCGGCCATAATGTTTGGAAGCAGCCGCGTGAAAAGGTTCGACGTATCGCAAACGGAATCGATACCGCAAAATTTGCGCGTAAGCCCAAGCCGGGCACCTTTCGTTTGGTTAAACACCAGGGCGAGCGCTGGGTCGGCACGCTGGCGGGTTTGCGTGCGGTTAAGCAATTGCCGATGTTGGTTCGGGCCTGTGCCGACCTGCCTGCAAATTGGCACTTAGTGATCCTAGGCGACGGCCCAGAAAAGGACGCGATCAGTGCCGTAGCGGACGAGTTGGACATCAACGATAGGGTTCACCTGCCCGGAGCGGTTAGCGATCCGGCGAAACTGATCGGCATGTTCGATATTTTTGCACTGTCTTCGAAAAGCGAACAATTCCCGCTTTCCCTGGTCGAGGCCATGGCTGCTGGTTTGCCCATTGCTGCGCCTGATGTTGGGGACGTTAAGTCGATTGTGGCTGAACCCAATCGTTCATTTATCTCGGTGCCTGATGATGTAATGGCGCTGGGAAGCATGCTGGATGAACTGGCTGCGAACGTCGATTTACGGGCAGAATTGGGTGTAGCCAACCGTGAAAAGGCTCGCGCACAATTCGATCATAAACAGATGATTGAAAGCTACCGCTCACTCTATTGGGGCGCGATGGGAGGCGACGACTGAGCCGGATGCTTAACCTAGGGTTCAACTTCGGCAAGGCATTCCGCCTATCAAGAGGGTCGTTATAGCAGAGCAAACACTCTTGATCTCTTTATTATGCACACCTGCCCGCCATTGCGCGCGGCCTCCACGCTGCCTAAAGAGCCGCGCAAAGCTAACACAATTGTAACGAGGAAAAACGGCCCCGTGGCGCGCACCCCAACAGAACAGTCACCGGAAAACACACCTCAGGATGACGCTCCAGAGGCTCCATCGCGTGAGGATGAAATCCTGATGCGCGAGATTGATGAGGCCGTGCGTCAGGACGATGCTACCGAGTTCTTTAAGAAATATGGCGTCGCACTAGGTGTGACCATCGCCGTCGTTTTGGCCGTGATGCTGGGCTATTGGTATTGGGACAGCAGCAATGAAGCTGAACTGGAGTCTCAATCTGAAGCAATCGTTAGCGCTCTCGATTCGGTTGATGCAGGCGATTTTGCCGGAGCTGATGAGAAAGTCGCAGAACTTGTCGAAACCGGTTCACCGGGCGCAACGACTGTCGCACAATTCATGCAGGCGGCCACCGCGCTTGAAAGGGATGATAAGCCGAGGGCAGTTGAAGTCTATGCCGCTATCGCTGCTGATCCAGAGGCACCGCCGCCGTTACGCGACCTAGCTTTAATCCGTGAAGTGGCGACCAATTTCGACGATCGCGAACCAGCAGACATTATCGCGAAGCTGGAAGGACTTGCTGTACCGGGCAATGAATTTTTCGGCAGTGCGGGCGAATTGATAGCGATTGCTCACCTCGAAGCAGGCAACCGCAATGAAGCTGGCGTGATGTTTGCCGAAATCGCCAAGGATGAAGATGTCCCGGAAACACTGCGCACACGCGCGCGTCAGATGGCGGGACTTCTTGGGGTAGATGTGATCGAAGATGTGGAACAGTTACTTGAAGATGAAGGTGTGATTTCGCCGGATGGGGCAACCGGCAGCGCGCTTGGACAATAAGACGACACAATGTTGAACGGACAAATACTATGCGATTGATCGGAATGAAGGGCGCGCTGACTCTTGGCGTGCTGGCAGCGACGCTGACGGGTTGCGGAGGAGGCGGCTTGTTTGGCGGCGGCGATAAAACCACGCCGACCGTTGGAAATCGCACACCAATCCTTTCGCGTATCGAAAGCGGTGCTTCGGTTGATCCCGCACTCGCAGGTGTTTCGGTTGTCTTGCCCCCTGTGACTGTAAACCCAGAATGGGCACAGGTTGGCGGGTCTGCCAGCAAGTCATATGGCCATCTTTCCTTACCAGAAAATTTGACCAAGGCATGGACGGCGCGTGTTAGTGGATCGAGCGACCGCGAACGTCTTGCAGCGGCGCCGGTGACGGGCGGTTCAATGCTGTATGCGGTAGGGTCCGATGGGACGATCCACGCATTCGACAAGGATACCGGCGCGGCTGTGTGGAATTCTGACTTTGTGATGAGTGACGATATGCGTCCATCTGCATTTGGCGGTGGTGTCAGTTATGACGGTGGCCGACTTTACGCCACAAATGGCGCAGGTGAGGCCAAGGCGATCAACGCCCTGACTGGTGAAATCATCTGGCAAGTGCATCCTGCCGGGCCGCTACGCGGATCGCCAACCATCGCCTTTGGCCAAGTCTATGTGATGACGCAGGATAACCAAATTCTGGCTTTGGATTCCGAGAATGGCGAACTGCTGTGGAATGAGTCGGGCTCTACCACCCAATCCGGTGTGTTCGGCGTAGCGGCACCAGCGGCCGGAAATGGCACTGTGATTGCTGGCTATTCCTCAGGCGAACTCAATGCTTATCGCTATGAGAATGGCCGTACATTGTGGGCCGATGCGCTGGCGCGGACCAATATTTCGACAACGGTTAGCTCGCTTACTGATATTGACGCCGATCCAATCATTGATTCTGGCCGCGTCTATGCTCTGGGACAAGGTGGCCGCATGGCTGCCTATGAACTCGTCACTGGACAGCGTATCTGGGAATTGAACCTATCTGGTATCTCTACCCCTGCAATCGCAGGAGAGTGGATTTTTACACTCACCGATGATGCAAGGCTGCTTGCGATTGCTCGTTCGACGGGCCGAGTGCGCTGGATTTCTCAGCTTCAGCAATTCCGCGATGAAGAAGATCGGGAAGGCCCGATTTTTTGGACCGGACCCGTGCTTGCGGGCGGAAATCTCTGGGTGGCCAGTTCGCGCGGGGAAGTCTGGAAAGTCAGCATCGGCGAGGGATCGGCCGAAATGTTCGCAGATATTGATCAACCTGTGAGCTTGCCTCCAATTGTGGCCGACGATCACCTTTATGTGCTTGACGACAGTGGCACGATCCATGCTTGGCGGTAAAATCGGGTAAGAGTCTGATTTAACTTTTTCAAGCTGTACGTTTCGCTTTGGAACGCACGCCGCCTTTAACCGGACAATTAACCCTTTCGCGCTAAGCGTTTGATCGTAATGAGCGCGAATTCTTCCTCTGACGCGGTCGCTATGCGTCCGCCTCTACCAAAAAGCGACGTGTCGTCTGGCGTTGGCTTTGCCGGCTTACTTGGCCTGTTCGTCTGGATTTTGTTTTGCCGCACGTTCCCTTTGATTGCAGAAGTGATTGGATTGGAAGGGCAATATGGCGTCTTGTCTGGCCCCTATGCGGCGCTGACTGCGATGCTATTCACGGCAGGACCAATGGCAATTTGGTCGCTCTTGGTAGACCGAGTCCATTTGCGCCCTTCAACCGGGTTGGACTGGAGCCTTAAGCGCAGCGTTAACGACGTCATGCCCGTCTCAACGGTGAAAATCTTAGGCCTGTGGGTAACATGGCTGGTTATCGCCGGGCTGTATTGCCTGTGTCGTTGGTATTGGGACGGTTCCTACCTGTTTGCGATGGAAGTGCTGGGCTTTGCGATTGTGCCAATGGTGGTGCTTTGTGTGCCCTATATCATCTGGCTCGATCGGTTCATGACCGAACCCAAAGACAGTACTTGGCATTTCGGCGCGATGCTGCTTGGCCGCGGCGACTGGGATGGTGAAGCAATCAAGAAACATTGGCGTGCTTGGATCATCAAAGGATTTTTTGGTGCCTTCATGATTTCAATCCTGCCTCCGGGATTTGCCTTCATTGTCGAAGCCACTCCCAGTGCCATCATCGAAAACCCTGTCGAAATTGGGATGCTGCTGATTACGCTGTTGTTCCTGATCGATGTGCAGATCGGCACCGTCGGATACCTATTCACTTTGCGCCCGCTGGATGCACATATCCGATCGGGTAATCCCTTCCTTGGCGGCTGGCTCGCGGCGATGCTGTGTTATCCTCCCTTTGTCTGGGGGATAATTGGTAATAGCAACCAGATACTAAGCTATGAGGGCAGCACTGCGGGCTGGGGACATTGGATGGCTGGCAATCCCACTTTGCTGTGGGTATGGGCGGCATGGCTTGTATTCCTGACGGCAATCTATGCCTGGGCAACAATCGCATTTGGCATTCGCTTTTCAAATCTTACCTATCGCGGTGTGCTGACCAATGGTCCGTATCGATTCACGCGGCACCCGGCATATCTGTCGAAAAATCTGTTTTGGTGGTGCTCTGTCTTGCCGTTTTTCGTGATGAATGGTTCGGTCGTGGATGGAGTTCGGAACGTGTTCTTTTTGGCGCTCGTCAACGCTATCTATTACTGGCGTGCTCGCACAGAGGAGCAGCACCTCTTGGCCGAAGATCCGAAATATCGGGAATATTATGATTGGATGGAGCAACACGGACTGATCACCGCGCCGCTCTCGCGTTTGAAGCGCCGACTCATGCCGCGTTCTAGAAAGCCTCAGCCGGTGACGGATAGCGAATCTGAAACTGGGCAAGAACCCGCAGAATAGAACTCGTCAGATATAGAACCCATCATCGGTGGTCTCGTAGGCGATTAGTTCGCGTTCTGTGACAGCCAATGCAGAAACTTGCGCGCGCCATTCAGCGATATGAGCTGTGCGAAAATGAGCCTCCAGCGCGCTTCGATCACGCCATTTTTCGCTGACCCGAACCAGCCCTTTGTCTAGGACGTCGAGTGCATAGGCATATTCGATGCAGCCTTGTTCCGCGCGGCTTGCGGAGATCATCGTTTCCATTGGTTCGAGCACCACATCGACCATGCTGGGGGGAATGCGAAAGCTCCCGATAACGACTATCATTATTGCGTCCCCTACCATTTGGCCACCCAGACGGACCCTAAATTACATCAACGGCGCGCCGTCATCGGCTTGAAATTTGGATGCACTTGTCACCGTTACATCTAGACCCCCAAGTGCTTTCTGAAATGTGGCCATATGTGGTGTTTGGAAATGGAATGAGAGCGCCGTGTCATCGACCCATTTTTCAACAATATGCAGCTTTGTTGGGTCGAGAGCATTTTGTGCAAATGCATAGCTAATGCAGCCTTCCTCAGAGAGTGAAGCTTCAACCATGGTTGCAATAGCTCTATGCGCTTTGTCGAGTGCCCCTGCGCCAATTTTTGCTTCGGCCAGAACTATCAGCATGTCGTTTCTCTTTCAGTTTTAGAACGAATGTTTGTAAACGTTCGACACGTCTTCATTCCATTCGCCAAAATAGGCATCGAGCAGGCGCTGAGCGGGAACTTTGCCGCTTTTTACGATCTCGTCCAGTGTTTCCAGATAACCGGTTTCGTTATCGCCGCTGGCATTGAGCATTGCGCGCGCGGCAAGCCCCTTGTGTGCGATAGCGAGCACCTCGCGGCCAAGATCTTGCATGGTTCCGCCGCCAGGGATTGGAGCATTCAGACCTAGACGTGGTGCATCGTTACGCAATCGCTCGCGCTCTTCCATCGACCAATCTTTGACCAAGTCCCATGCTGCGTTAAGTGCGCTTTGATCATAAAGCAGGCCAACCCAAAGAGCGGGGAGCGCACAGATCCGGCTCCACGGACCACCATCGGCACCGCGCATCTCTAGGAAGCTTTTCAGCCGAACCTCTGGGAAAGCGGTTGAGAGATGATCCCACCAATCGCTCGCTCTGGGTTTTTCACCGGGAAGGACGGATAGCTTTCCTTCAAGGAAATCGCGGAAGCTGAGGCCAGCGGCATCGATATACTTGCCGTCGCGGAAGACGAAATACATCGGCACGTCGAGCATATATTGCGCCCAACGTTCATAGCCGAAACCGTCTTCAAAAACGAATGGCAGCATGCCCGTGCGATGCGGATCGGTGTCGGACCAGATGTGGCTGCGATAGGAGAGGTAGCCGTTCGGCTTTCCTTCAGTGAAAGGCGAATTGGCAAACAGCGCCGTGGCCAATGGTTGAAGCGCCAAACCAACGCGGAACTTCTGCACCATGTCTGATTCGGTTTCGTAGTCCAGATTGACCTGAATAGTGCAAGTCCGCAGCATCATGTCGAGGCCTAGATTACCGACCTTAGGCATGTGCCGCATCATGATTTCGTATCGGCCCTTTGGCATGACGGGCAGTTCTTCACGGTATTTGTCAGGCCACATTCCGAGACCAAGATAGCCAACGCCCAAGCGCTCTCCAATGGCTTTCACCTGTTCAAGGTGACGCCCGGTTTCGGCGCATGTTTCGTGTAAGCTTACTAGCGGTGCGCCCGACAGTTCCAATTGGCCAGCCGGTTCAAGGCTGATATTCCCGTCGCTGCCTTTCATGGCGATGACGTGGCCGTTTTCCTCAATTGGTTCCCAGCCAAATTCCCGCATGTTCATTAGGATATCTCGGATGCCCGCTGCTTCCTCATAGGACGGGGCACGGCGATTGTTCTTATGATAAACGAACTTTTCGTGCTCGGTGCCGATCCGCCAATCGGATTTCGGTTTCTCACCGCTGCTCATCGGCTCGACCAATTGTTCGAGCGTTTCGATTACCGGTTCGTTTGTGCTTGATGCTTCTCTGGTGCTCATCTCAGTTGCCCTAGGAAACCGATTCCGCTGTGGGAAGCGTAAATCGACTTCTTGCGAAGGAAGTCATTCTTATGCAGCTTCATCATCAAACCAATCACCAGCCTCGGCCATCCATACAGATATCGCTGCGATTGCCGCTGTTTCCCCACGCAAAATACGTGGACCAAGGGAGATTGCGCGTGCGGCCGGGTGGGTGCGAATGGCGGTGCGTTCTGCATCGTCAAAGCCACCTTCCGGTCCGATCAGGATAGCGACTGCTCCTTCGCTAAAAACGAAAGCATCCGCTGCTGCCTCGCCGCCCTCTTCATCGGCAAAGAACAGTGTGCGGTCATCGGGCCAGTCTTTGAGCATGGCGTCGAGTTTCACCGGTTCGCGGATACCGGGAAGGGCCGTGCGCGCGCATTGCTCGGCAGCTTCGACAGTGATGGTGCGCGCTCGGTCCAAGTTGAGTTTATCGGCAACACATCGCCGCGTGATGACCGGCAGAATACGTGCTGCACCAAGTTCGGTCGCTTTTTCGAGGACAATGTCGAAGCGGTCTTTTTTCAGCAAGGCAGGGCACAGCCACAGATCAGGCACCTCTTCACGGGCCCGCAGCTGTTCCACGACGGTTAGCTCTACGCGGCGTTTGTCGACGTTCTTAACGCGCGCAGCCCACTCGCCGGTTGCATCGTCGCACAAGATCACCGCATCGCCTTCGCGCACTCGCATCACTTTGCCGAGATAATGTGCGTGCGATCCCTCCAAAGCGACGATACTCCCTTCGCCAAGTTCGTTTTCGACAAACAGGCGCGGGGCGCTTTTCGGGGGCCAAGCCGGAACCTTTGGATTGTGCGTAGCAGGCATGACTTCCCCCTAGGCGTGCGCGGCGCTAGGGAGCAAGTCATGACCGCGCGAATTGTCCAATACTTGATAGCGCTTGTGTTCCTGCTTCTTGGCGGGTGGGCGCTGTTCGCGCCGGGAAGCGTGATCGAATCGGCGGTGACAGAGCCGTACCGGGATAGTACATTCCTAACCCGGTTTATAATGGCGTGTTTCGGAGCGCAGGCAGTGCTGTTTGGGATCATGGCATTGGTGGTGCGTTGGAATGCACGAAGCTTTGCCACCTTTGGTACGGCGTTGCTGCCGTTTTTCCTTTTTAACTGGTATTTCCATTACGAAGTGCCCCTGCTGACCTCGATCGGTATGCTCGATTTTGCAGGAAATATGACGATGCTGATCCTTGCGATTATCGGCTGGCGTACTGCCAAAAAAATCGACTGGGATACGAAATGAGCGACCAAATTGTACCCGACACGCAGCATCGCAGCTTAATAGAACGACTGCCACAATTGCCGCGCGATTTAGCGCAGCTTGCACGGTTCGACAGACCTATTGGTTGGTGGTTGCTGTTTTGGCCTTGCGTCTTTGGCGTTTGGTTGAGCGGCGCTGGTGTGCAGTGGCAGTTACTCATGTGGTTGCTCGCCGGGGCCATCGCAATGCGTGGGGCAGGCTGTGTTTATAACGACATAATTGACGCTGATCTGGACAAGAAAGTTGTACGAACAGCAGCACGGCCAATCGCCAGCGGTCGGGTTAGTAAGCGCGCGGCTTGGGCTTGGTTAATTGCCCTGTGCATGGTGGGTATGATTGTACTGTTGCAGTTGCGCTGGCAGGCGCAGCTAGTAGCTTTGGGGAGCCTCGTGTTGGTGGCTGCCTATCCCTATATGAAGCGGATCACATGGTGGCCGCAGGCTTGGCTGGGTATGGTCTTCAATTGGGGGCTGCTGGTCGGGTGGACTACCTTGCGGCCTGATGCATGGGATAATTGGGATGCGATTGCTTGCACCTATGTAGGCAGCATTTGCTGGGTCATTGGGTTCGACACTATTTATGCTCTGCAAGACCGTGAGGACGATGCATTGGTCGGGATCAAATCCTCTGCACTTCGCTTGGGCGGGAAGGTTCATGCTGGCGTTGCGGCATTTTATGCTGCGGCGATTGGGCTTTGGGGGCTGGGAATTTGGCTCTATCGGCCCGACTGGATTGCAGTTCTCGCGCTTGCGCCAGTGGCATTGCATTTGATGTGGCAGGTCGCAACGCTTGATCCCGAAGATCCTGAAAACCCGCTTGCCCGTTTCCGTTCAAATCGTCTAGCCGGTGCGTTGATGGCGGCGGCGTGCTTCGTAGTCGGAAATGCTGGGTCATAACGCTCCGGAACTCTGAAGATGTGAAATCTCTATCGCATGACCAAAGGTAAGGATGAGGTCATCAAGTGGTTCGGCGCGGATGAGGCTGGGCGGCACAAATTTCGGTGAGCAAGTCTATCCCGGCTATCTTGGTCTTGTTATTGCTGATGGAGAGCTTCGCCAAATGACGTGGGGTTTTCCGCTGGTCATGAAGGGAAAGACCGGTCAACCACTCAAACCCAAACCGGTAAACAATGCCCGCACCAATAAACTCGACAGTTATTTCTGGCGCAGTTCATTTGAGCAGCGCCGATGCCTGATCCGGATATCTGCATGGGCAGAGGCGCAGGGGGTGAAGAGGGCAAAGACACGCACATGATTGTCGCTTCCGGGTGCGGAATTGTTCGCATGCGTAGGCGTTTGGCGAGACAGTGACGAATTCGGAACCTGTTACTCGATGGTGAACATCGGCAGCGACGGGTCCGCCGCTGCCGATGTTCACAGCCGAATGTCTGTGCTGCTGCAGCCAGTGGATTACGAAGGCTGGGTGTCGGGTTCGTCAGATGATGTGAAAGCGCTTTGCACATCGTGGCCGGGGCAATTGAATATTGAGCGCACAGACCAGCCTTGAGTGAAGGGTGCTGTCAGCCAGAAAACCTTGCTCTGACCGTCGTCTGAAGGGCTGGGAAACATTGGCTCACGTGGGATTAGTTCATTCATGCTGCTTCTCCCGCATAGCTGACGATCTCAAATTCGATACCGTCCCAGTCGAAGAAATAGAAACGCCTGCCTGGCTCATAATCGTCATGCCCATATGGCTCTAACCCGGCGGCGATCACGATCTTTTCGGCCGCATCCAAATCATCGACAAGAAGCCCTAAATGGTTGAGTGGCTGACCTTTCGCGTAACGCCTTTTTGTATCGGCCAGCGCATCGTCGTTGGTATAAAGCGCCAAATAGGTCGCGCCATTTCCGGGTTCGCCAATATGGACCGTGTCTCCTCCCAGCTTGGATTGCCCTCTCCAACGTTCCTTCCAGCCGAGCAGCTGTTTGAACAGATCAGCGCTGCGTTCTAGGTTGGTAACAGTTAGATTTGCGTGTTCGATTTTCCCTGATGGCATGGTGAAGCCTTTCGCAATTCGTTGCAGTGTTCGTTCGATCCGCGAAGGGTGCGAATCAACTTGTGTGACCATCATGCAATCTCAACCTAACTTGAGATCAAGCTTTATTTGCGATAGTGATGGTGACATGGTAAAATCACTTTCACGAAATGATCTAATCCCCATTGGCGAAATGGCCCGCCGTACCGGTCTGTCCGTTTCTGCGATCCGGTTTTATGAAGATAGGGGCTTGATTGAACCCGTCCGCACCAGCGGCAATCAACGCCGGTTCTTGCGGTCAGATTTGCGCCGCGTCAGCTTTATCCGGATCGCTCAACAATTGGGGTTGAGTTTGGGAGAGATCGACAGCGCCATGCGCGACCTTCCCCATGGCCGCACGCCGAATGCGCGCGACTGGCGGGTCATCAGCGCGTCTATTCGTGATCGTATCGAAAGTCGGATCGCGGAGCTGGAGCGGATGCGCGACCGGCTAGATGGGTGTATTGGATGTGGGTGTCTAAGCCTAAAGAAATGCGCAATCTTCAATCCCGAAGATCGGCTGGCAAGCGAAGGCCCAGGGCCGCGTCAAATTTTGATCGACTAGAACGGTGCGCTAAAATTCCGGTCCAAGGTCAGGATCAAGATCACGCGGACGGGCAAAATGCACCAGTTTTGCACAGTGGTTCTTAAGGTCGGTCCAACTGTCCACATTGCATTCTAGCACGGCATAGGTCGCGGTTGGAAATTTCAACATAGCTTCGCGGAACAGGTCATTTTCGTATGAGGGCGATACGAGGTCCAACACCAGTTCGTGCAGGCCCGGATTGTGCCCGGATATGAGGATGGTGTCTGTCTCTCCCGATTCAGTCCCCGCATGCGTTTGCGCGGCTTCAATAATCGTGTCCGGGCTGGCAAGGTAGAGCCTATCATCATAGATCGGCGTTACTTCGGGAAGCCCGCTGGCCAACGTCTCTTTCACGCGCACAGCTGGACTCGCTACTATTCGGTTCCATCGAATTCCGTGTGTGCGAATATGGTTGCCGATCAACGCCGCGCCGCGCCGGCCGCGATCATTCAAACCGCGATCGAAATCGCGTTTTGCCATATCGTCCCACTCAGATTTTGCATGACGCAAAAGACCTAGGATTTTCACGAAACTTACTTCCTCACCAACCTGGACGCTTCGAACTGTTGTCAGTTTAAGCGTGGCTTCACCATGCCATGCACACGGCGGAAAGAAAACCGGAGTTAGGGAAGTTTAGGCACGGCAGTCTGGGCCACGCAAGTGCGGCAGTCTCAAGGCGTCATTCGGAATATTCCATTTGGAAAATTCCTCTGGGGAAGACGCCGCGGAGACTGCCGCTAAGCGGTCAGCGCGAGGAGCGCGCTGGCCAAAGTGTATAGGCTCTCAAGCCAAACCCGGACCGGTGGCGGTCAGCCAGCTATTTACCGCCACAGCTGCCGCCAGCAATGCCGCCATCATCACGCTGATCCGTTCTGCTGCACGCGGACCAAAGGACGGCAACCGGATCGGCTTTGCGTTTTTGTTGAATTCTTCTGCGTAGCGTGGGTGCTCGGTTCCCATCCATTTGTCCCAAAAAGTGAAGTAGAACCCGAAATTATGGCCAGAGGAATGATGCAGATCGTGATGCGTAGTTGTGCTGATCCAGCGCAGCACTGGAATATTGAGCCAGCCGGCGGGAAAGATCTCATGGCCAGTATGCGCCATCACATTGCGGATAATCATATGCCACAGGAACAGAAACATTGCGAACCCTGCAAAGGCGAAGCCTATCAGGCTGGTGGCGAGCAGGAACAGCGGCACAAAGGCAGCTTCGGCAGCGGCTTCCCAAGTTGAAAAGCTGTAAGAAGTCCAAGGTGTAGGGGTGCGTGATTTGTGATGATGGAGATGGGTCGCGTTGAACAGTCGTTTTGTGTGCATCGCGCGGTGGATCCAATAGAAATATGCATCATGGAGCAATACTATCAGCGCAAATTGCCAAGCGACCGTAATCAGCGGCGCGCTATCGATGTTGAGATTGATGACACCCGCTTCCCGACCAATCAGCGTTGCCAGTGTTGTCACACCAAATACGATCACCGTTCGCAAAGAGGAAAAAACCTCTCGGGCGTAGTCCTTACCTGATGCGGAACGCGTCTGAATGCGTCTCGCCTTGGCCCATCCGCGAAACACCAAAAGCAAGATGGTCATCACCCCAGCCGCAATCAGGTAACGTCCCAAATCAAAATAAAGGACATTTATGAAATGGGCAGCAACACGTTCAGCAATATAGGTGAGCGTGTAGACTTGTGCGGGGTCGGTCATCAAAACAGCTCCTATCGCGTTGATGACACATCCTCTGCTGCATTTCTGAGGTGAAAGCTCATCACTGACGAAGAATGACGATCAATTCCGAAATTGACTGCCCTTTTTCAGTTTTGACCAGCCAATTTTTCGGCTTCATCATTGCCACTTTTGTCAACCTCTCTAATCGCCAGGCGCCTGAATTCACTGGGATTTGTGCCCGTTTCGCTGCGGAAGGCGCGGTTGAAGGTCGGCAGTGAATTGTAACCGAGATCCATTGCGATTGTCAGAACGGGCAAATCCACATCATCACGGCTGGATAGCTTCTCGCGCGCTTCGGCAATGCGGTTACGGTTCAGAAAGGCGGAGAAATTGCGATGACCCAGCCGCTGATTGATCAGCGCACGCAAACGGTGCTCTGGCGTATCGAGATGATCTGCAAGGACTGCTATGGTGAGGCCGGGTTTGCGGTACGTGCCCGCATCCATCGCCGCGAGAAGCTTTTCGTGCAGCACAGTTTCGCTCGGCGAGAGACTCAGCTCTTGCTCTTCTTCCTGCGTGGGCGATGCGTCCGCTTCAGTGTCGACCAGCAGTTCAGGCTCAGTTCGCAATACAGCTAATCCCGAAAACAGAATCAACAAGAGGATAATTGAGGAGTTGATGACGCTGATCAGTGGCAATTGACCTTCCATGCCGGCCGCCAGCTCAAACAGTTCAAAGATCAATATACTCGCTGCCTGTGCGCCGACCAAAAGTGGCAACCAAAGCCTGATTGCGCGCCGCTGTTCAACCAGGTCGTCGTCCCGCTCAAATACGCCAACCCTGATCAAGTCGCCGATCAGGGCCAGCGCAGTGAAATGCAATAGCAGGAACCCGGCGGGCCATGTCGACGGCAGGAAATTGCCTATAAACCACCCGAGCGCCAGCAAGCCAAAAGCGATGTAGAGCATGCGCCGCTCAGGCTCTCTCTCAAACAACCTGCGCGCAAACAGCCAGATCCAGAAAGGGGTCGAAATCGCGACTAGATCAATAATCGGGTCGATCGGTGTGGTTGCCATCATCAAAGGCGTTGAATTCATGAGATAGCCGGCGACTCCGATAATCATTCCCACCAGCGGAACCTTGATGCGCGCGCGCACATCATTTGCAACGATCAGCGCAAGCAGCATCAGCGCAGCCCCGACCGCGATCATCCGGACAAGATAATCCACCTGTTCAATCATATCAGAGTATCTGGGGCATCTGCGGCAATGTTTCCACCCACCTCGGCGATTTGCGTCGTTTCTTCTCCGATCAAACCGCCGGCAATGCGCACCAGCGCTTCGTCTAAAGTGACGCGGCGCACGATGATGCCTTCGGGAAAGGCGCTGAGCAATCTGCTGGGGAATGCGGCGGAGAGGACCACGAAATGGCCTGCATCGTCCTTGTTACGGATCAGCCTGCCAAAGGCTTGAGCAATTCGGGCACGGATGATTCGATCGTCATGCGCGCTGCCTCCATTCGCGGCGCGGCGTGACTTGTGAAGGATATCGGGACGGGGCCATGGTACGGCCTCTAGCACGACGCAGCGCAGACTTCTGCCGGGCACATCCACGCCGTCACGCAGGGCATCTGTGCCCAGCAGACTGGCGCGCGGATCGTCGCGGAAAATATCGACCAAAGTGCCGGTGTCGATGGGATCGACATGTTGTGCGTAAAGAGGGAGGCCTTCGCGTGCTAAACGATCCGCAATGCGGCCATGCACTGCGCGTAGGCGACGGATCGCGGTGAATAAGCCCAGCACGCCGCCTTCGCTTGCCTCAATCAATCGCGCATAGGCGCCTGCCAGGCCGGGAAGATCGCCCTTTTTCACATCCGTGACGATGAGCACTTCAGCACGGCTGGCATAATCAAACGGACTGTTTGAGGCCGATAGCAGTGGCTCGCTTTCAATATGCGCTGCACCAGAGCGGTGGATGGCACTCTCCCATCTTGTTTCTTGGGGGTCACCCGCTTCTGCGCCGATCCTATCGGTCAGCGTGGCGCTGGTCAGCATCACGCCATGCGCGGGTTCAAGCACGGTCTTGGCAAAAGGCTTCATTGGGTCGAGCCAGCGGCGGTGGATTGCCACATCAAATTCGCGCGCGTCAGACCGGTCGACGGCGAGCCAATCGACGAATTCCGGATCAGCTGGACCGCCCAATCTGGCTAACAATGCCTCCCAAGCCGTGAGCAAATCGACCCGCCATTGCAGAGAAAAACGCGCGCCTTCGATCCGAGCGCGGCCTTGCCCGTCAAGCCAGTCAGGCGGGTCCGCCATGATTGCATCAAGCCGTCCGCCCAACCGGATGAGCGGCACGCGGATTCCTGCCAGTGCCTGACCTGCAACTCCAGCCGCTTCGATTACTTCGCCAGGAAGGCCGCTGGCCTCGGTTTCAATGCCGTAACCCGCCTCCTGCCCGCCTGATTCGTCGCGCGCATAAGTCGCGGTGCGCACGGCGGCGAGCAGCGCCTCTATTGGACCCGAGGGTTCGCCTTCGTTCAATCTTTGCAACCAGCCTTCGCCCGGCAGATATTTGCCCGCTTCGCAGGCAGCCTCAATCGCTTCGCCGCCATCGTCATCATAGCTGGCGACATCGGCAAGGCGCGCCGAAAGACCGCGCCGTCTGCCCCTGTTCTTACGCTCCGGCCCCATAATCCAGCGACGTAATTCGATAGCTTCCTGACCGGAAAGTGTTGCTGCGAAGGTGGAATCCGCAGCTTCGAATACGTGATGCCCTTCGTCAAAGACAATGCGGGTGGGGCGCTGGGCGTGGTCGCGGCCTCTAGCAGCATTGACCATGACGAGCGCGTGATTAGCGATGACGAGATCGGCCTGCGCGCTGTCTCGCGCGGCGCGTTCAATAAAGCACTTTCGATAATGCGGGCATCCGGCATAAATGCACTCACCGCGCTGATCGGTAAGTGCGGCAATCCCGCGCTTGCGGAACAAAGTGCCCAGCCAACCAGGTAAATCGCCGCCGATCATATCCCCGTCGCGGGTGAAGGTGGCCCAGCGGGATGCCAATTGTGCGAGGATCGCGGGGCGACCTGCAAAGCCGCCTTGCAATGCGTCCTCTAAATTGAGCAAGCAAAGATAGTTTTCGCGGCCTTTCCGCACCACCACTGGTGGCGTGCCATCGGGTCGTTTGACTGGCCATGCCCTGCGGCTTTCGCTGCGAAGTTGGCGTTGCAAGTTCTTGGTAAATGTCGATACCCACACCGTGCCGCCCGATGCGCCTGCCCACAAAGAGGACGGTGCAAGATAGCCAAGAGTTTTGCCAATTCCGGTACCTGCTTGCGCCAACGCGATATGAGGCAAATCGCGTTTGTCACGCGGCGCAAAAATGCGCGCTGCGTTCTGCGCGTAACTGCGCTGGCCTTCACGTTTTTCGGCTAAATCTCCGGTGAGTTGATCGAGTTGATCGAGCACCTGTTCATCGGGTATTTCGACCTGGCGAGGCGGTCTACGTTCGCCGGTTTCCTCCCATTCAGGCAGCGTCGAAAACAGCCATTTCTCCGCCTTTTCTGGTCGCGCAATATGTGGTTTCAAGACCTGCGCCCATGGCCAGCGCAACCGTTCCAGTGATTGCAAAGTGCTCCATGCGCCAGCGCGTTCAAACCAATCAGGATATTCACATGCTGCGACCATTACGCCCGCAGCTTTTTGCAAGAATTTGGGGATATGCTCATCACCTTCTGGTTCAGGCAGATCCAAAGCTTGTGATAGGCCGCGTGCGGTCGGTACGCAAAAGCGCGCAGGGTGCACAAAGGCGAACAATTCGAGCAGATCGAGGCCAGACAGGTCAGGGTAGCCCAACCGGTTCGCGACCAGCGGAGCATTGAGCATTAATATGGGCGTGTCGGCGGCGGCCATAATTGCCTCTCCCTTTGACACAGCGACTGTTTCGCCATTCGCAGGCCTGAGCCAATTCCCGCTATGGCTCGCATGCAGAGCTGGCAGGGGGACGGGACTGCCGGAAGCGGGGTTATTTGAAGGAAGGGCCGGAGGAGAGGTCACGCCTGAGATGATGCGCACGGTCGCGCCTGATGTAAACGAGCGGAGGTGATACTTCTGTGACTTTTGCCGCAATACATGCGTTTCGGTCCTAAGCGGCTGTTAACCCAATGCCGATATGGCTGGTGATGATTGATTAAAAAGGGATCGCCATGAGCTTTGGCAAAAAAGGGTTAGCACAGGGGCAGGCGGCACCGATGCAAAGCGGGTTTGGCCGTGCAATCCATGGCGATGCAGCGCAGGCCAATACGAATGCACATGGGCAGCCAGCGCAAGCAGATGAAATCGCTGCTGCGCGGGAAGCATTTATTGCATCTGAGCGCGCGCGGCGGGCAGAGGAAACTGGCGTTGCGGCTCAAACTGCTGCGCATGATCCAATGGTAAATCTGCGCAATTCAGCACGTCCCACCGCGCAGCCCGCCCAGCGGCTTGGTGATCAAAGTATTGGTGGCGGTCCCGCCGGATCATCAGTAATGTCGGCTTATCAAGAAGAAGAGATCCGCGCCGCCGCACGCAGTATGGCTCATAACAAACCTATCCTAAATAGCAGATCAGGGGGTTCGGGTTCAGGGTACTTTTTCGGCGATCCTGCCAGCCGCAATTTGGGCATCGCCTATTTATTGTGGTTTGTTCTTGGGCAGCTGTCACTGCACCGCTTCTATTGCGGACAAAAGGATTCCGCATTCATACAGATAGGTCTATGGATCGGCAGTCTTGTGATCCTGTTCATTTTTCCGCCCCTAGGATTAGTGGGATTAGTTCTTTGGTTTTGCTGGTTGGTCGGAGATTTGTTTATGATGCCCGGCATGCTGAGGAACTTCCAAGCCGAGCACGATCCTAGGAGCGTGTTCAGCTGATGGAAAAGAAGGACGGCCCGGCATATTTGCCAAACCGCCCCTCTCCCAATTTGCCGTGCACAAAGTGCGCCTCAGGCCACAGCAAAACTCAATTCGATTAGCCCCATAATAGTATCACCGCGCAAGGCCAGTTCCAAAATTTGTGGAGTGATCATGAACGTGCTGCTGCCAATCATATGACCAAGTGATCATCAAAGAATCTCTGGCACAGGACCGGCAAAGACGCACACCCACGAGCTGTTGGCAAAAGCGTTTGGTTGGCGAAAGCTGGCCTCAAATATGTTGTATTGATTGTAATTTCTCTCCCAAAAAGTGAGAATTTTCGCTTCAAAATCTCAATAAACACTACGCAGAAACTTTTTGGAATGTAAAATGTCTTCGCCCCGCTGCGCTATAAATTTGGAGCTGGAGGTTGGGCTCTCTTCACATTGTCAGCAAAAACGCTTGGTCAGCACGCCTGTTTTCGCGCTTGCAACACGACGCGCGTTGCGCAACAGGCTCGGCCTATGACTGACACAGTACTCATGAACACCGCTCGCAATTCCAAGGCTTGGCCCTTTCAAGAGGCTCAACGTCTTGCAAAACGGCTGCGTGGCGGGAAACAAAGCGGTGAACCTGTGTTGTTTGAAACCGGCTATGGTCCTTCAGGTCTGCCGCATATCGGCACGTTTCAAGAGGTGCTGCGCACCACGCTCGTTCGCCGCGCTTACGAGGCGCTTACGGGGCAGGAAACGCGACTGATCGCGTTTTCGGACGATATGGACGGCCTGCGAAAGGTACCGGACAATGTGCCGAACAAGGAGATGCTTGCTGAACATCTTGGCAAGCCTTTGTCGCGCATCCCCAATCCCTTTGGCACTGAATATGACAGCTTTGCCGCGCACAACAATGCAATGCTGCGCGCTTTTCTTGATCGGTTTGGATTCGAATATGAATTCGTAAGCTCGTCAGATCGTTATAATGGCGGCGCATTTGACGGGGCTCTTCGCAATGTGTTGCGCAATTTTGACGCGATACAAGACATCATGCTGCCGACTTTGGGTGAGGAACGTCGCAAGACATACTCACCCGTCATGCCGGTCAGCCCGATCAATGGTGAAGTGCTGCAAGTCCCTATTGAAGTCGTGGACGCCGAAGTTGGCACGATTCGCTTTACCGATGCCGATGGCGGCGTGGTCGAACAGAGCGCGCTGGGCGGAATGGCTAAGTGCCAGTGGAAAGTGGATTGGGCAATGCGCTGGGTCGAGCTGGACGTTGACTATGAAATGTACGGCAAGGATCTAACCGATAGCGGCGTGCAATCGGGGAAGATTGCGCGGGTGCTGGGCGGGAATAAGCCCGAAGGCCTGATCTATGAACTGTTTCTGGACGCCAAAGGCGAGAAGATTTCCAAGTCGAAGGGGAATGGCCTCTCGATCGACGAGTGGTTGCAATATGGCAGCGAAGACAGCCTTGGCTTCTACATCTTCGCGAACCCGAAAAGTGCAAAGCAAATGCATGCGGGGGTCATCCCCAAGGCAATCGATGATTACTGGCAGTTCCGTGACCGGCTAGCTGAGCAACCGCTCGACAAGCAGCTTGGCAATCCAGTGTGGCACCTCGCACGCGCGAATGAGCGGATCGATGGCCCGCATGCACCGGGCGCAGGTGAAAATCTCTCCGTGCCGTACAGCCTGCTCTTGAACCTTGTTAGTGTGCTGGGATTGGAAGCGACGCCGGAAAACCTTGCCGAGTATGTGGCTAGCTACACAGGTGAACCGGTCGAAGATCCCTCTTTGATCGGGTTGATTGAGTGTGCGGTTAATTACAACCGTGACTTCGTAGCGCCTACTTTGGCAAAACGAGCTCCGACAGGCGGTGAAGTGGCGGCATTGACTGAGCTAGATGCTCAACTCGCTGCGGCTACTCAACCAGTCGATGCTGAGACATTGCAGACGATGGTTTACGAGATCGGCAAACGTGAGGATTTCGGTTTCGAAAGCCTGCGCGACTGGTTCCGTGCGCTTTACGAAACGCTGCTGGGCAGTGAACAAGGGCCGCGTATGGGCAGCTTCATCGCGCTTTACGGTGTTGAGCCCACGCGTAAATTGATCACAGAAGCCTTGGCAAAGGCATAGGCATAGGCGGGAGGGGCCAAAAGTTCTCTGCTACTTCCACGTTCGGGTACGATACCATTTGGTGATGATGTATTTTGCCCCGACCACGACCGGGGTGCCTGCATGCATTGTGTCTTCGTTTGGGCGGCCATCTGGCAGCGCGTTGTTCCAGACCAGCAAGACACCCGGCTTGGGTTCAACCTTGATGCCGATTTCGGTGAAATGGGTCTCACCGCCTTCTTCAACTTCATTCAGGAATGCCATTGCTGTCCAACTGCGTTGACCGCCGCGTTTACGCTCACCCAGCCAGTATTTCTCGCTAGTATAGAACCAGTCATTGTGCGGTTTGAATTGTTGCCCGGGCAGATAACGCTGTCCTTGGATCGCTTCGCCAATGGCCGGTTTAAGGCCTAGCAGGTCGTCGATCCGCCGCCCGATCCCTTTGACAAAACTGTCATGCGGATCGAGATCGCCCGAATAGGACGTGCGAAAACCGCTTTCATAACCGATTTCATGAAGCGAAGATGGGCGTGCAGTATGATCGACCATCAGACAAAGCCGTTCACATTCGGCCGAGCTCAAAAAGTCGCCGACTGCGTAGAGTTCCGCTTTATCAGTATCGATTCTGTATGCCCCTGGGTCATTGGAAAGCCGTTCGCGAACGGTCTTTCCTACGCGGCGCAACGCATCTTGATCAGGGATAGGTTGGATCTTTGAAACTTTTGAGGGCATGACCAACTGATTAGCAATGGAGCGCTAGTGCGCAAGCCTGCAAAACAGGAAAGTAGAACCCCCACCAAATTGCTCCGGCGGGGGTCAAACATTCTCAGAGTACTGGCGTATTACCAGAAGAAGTCGTGGATCACATCAACCACTTCGCCGGTGTAGATGTCGACCAGAACTACATCATCGTAATACCGGATCCAGCGATAAGGGCCATAAACCTGCGGCAGGCGATAATGATATGGGTCGTTGATGTAATATCGCGAACCAAAGAACACATTATCGAGGTAGAGCCCGATGCTCAGTCGATTGTACCGATGTGACCGATACGGTGCGTAGTAACGACCTAGGCTAAAAATGCTGCGATTTGATCGGCGATAATTGCGCCAGCCATAGCGGCGATCCGAACGCCAACTGTTCCGATTCCAGCGGCGATAGTCACGGCGACGTTCAGCGCGACGCTCTGCACGTCTTCCGTCTCTTACGCCAGAACGGTAGCCATCTCGGCGGACACGACGATCAGAGCGACGGTCTGCCCTGCGATCAGAGCGGCGATCAAATCTGCGATCTGCCCTGCGATCGGAACGTCGGTCAAATCGGCGGTCACTGCGGCGGTCACTGCGGCGGTCAACTCGATCGGCCCTGCGATCACTCCGGCGTTGGACAGTGCCTGCCCGTCGATCACTGCGACGATCAACCCGGTTGGATCGACCTTCAGTGCGACGGTCAACACGACGTTCAGTGCGATCACCGCGCCTTTCTGTGCGACGTTCTGTCCGGCGCTCACCGCGCCTTTCAGTGCGATCACCGCGCCTTTCTGTGCGACGTTCTGCCCGGCGCTCACCGCGGCTTTCAGTGCGACGTTCGGTACGATCTCCTTGCCTCTCAGTACGGCGTTCAGCTCGGCGTTCAGCTCGCTGGGGCCGTTGGACAGGCTGGGCATCAGGTTCTGCGGAGCGAGTTCCACGCCGTTCGAACCCTCGGCCACGATTTGTCTGGCGCGATTGCCTGCGCTCCGCACGCTGCTGTCCGCGGTTTGTGCTGCGTTGAGCCCGGCGTTCACCGCGGCGCCCCGCACGGCGGTCCTGACGCGATTGTTCAGATTCAGCGGCTAGTTCTGCTGAGCTGGCGTTGGCCGCTTCTGCGGCTTCGGGTGGTGCGACAAATGCCAAAGCAAGCGCGATGGCGGAAAGTGCACTGCCCCTCAATAACAGGGTAATATCCATAAGATGCCTCCAGTGTTGCCGCCCCACCACTTGCGACTTTGTTGATGTGATGTGTTTCGTCCTACTATTTGCCCGTTCTACCTCCGAGTCGCTGACCCCTCCCTTAACATGTCGTTTAGGTTCCTGTTCATGTTAGAGAGTTATTTCCTTAACGTCTTGACCGTAGCTACCAATGCTTCAAGTGGCAGGTAATGTTTGAGACACTCGAAGATGTACGTCGCGATTTAAGCGGACGATTGGATCAAGCGGCAAAGGCACGTAGTCTACCGATGCATGTGCCCACGGTCGTGACCAGCGATGTCGATGCACGCACTATGGTGCTTCGTGAATTCGATAGTGAGGCATGGACCTTGCGCTTTCACACGGACGCCCGCGCTCCAAAAGTCGCCGTGATAGAGGCAGATCCGCGCATGGCGGTGCTATTTTATGACAAAGGCGCCAAGGTCCAGATACGGGTGCGAGGTCATGGGCGGATTTTGCGAGACGATTCCGTAACCGAGCAAGCATGGGCGACGAGCGACAATTTTGCACGACGTTGTTATTTGGGAAAAGAGCCGGGTGCGGTGAGCGATACGCCCACATCGGGTCTGCCGTTTGAATTTGAGGGGATTGAGCCGACTGACGATCAGCTAATTCCCGCACGGGAGAACTTTGCGGTGTTGCTCATCGAAATCACAGCTGTAGAATGGTTCTACCTTGCGCATTCAGGCCATATGCGAGCGCAGTTTGAACGGAGGGCCGATGACTGCCAGAATGATTGGCAAGGGCGCTGGGTCTCGCCTTAGGCGACTTTGGAACTTTCTTCTTCGGGTTTGGATGGAGCAGGAGCTGGCAGAAGTCTCACTTCCTCCCATTCGCTCGCTTGGATCACCTGTTCATCATCCGAATTTTGCGCTGCTTTTAGAGCGGTGTCAGCTCGCTCGCGCATTTCTGCTTCGGTTTCGCCATTGCGCCGCTCAGCAATGCCAAAACTCGCGCTAAGCCGGATCGAGTCGCCGATCCCGTCGAAACGCGTTTGGGCAAGCGTTTCTAGCAGGCGATTGGCGATAGTACCTGCTTCTGCTTCGCTTGCGCCTGTGGTTAAGATGACGAAAGATCCGTCACCTTCAGGACACTCAGTATCGGTCACTACGTCATTCTTACGCACCCCTGCGCGCACGACTTGTGCCACTTGCGCGACTGCTTCGGCGCGTGCTTCGGGTCCCCACAAGGCGCGGACCTGTTCCATATGATCAATACGCCCGCGTAGAATAGCGGCGCTTTGTTGGACTGATTTTTGATAAATCGGTTTGCGCCGTTCGATCGCTTTGACTTCGGCTTCGAATTTAGCGGGATCAAACAAGCCCGATAGCGGATCTACCGCTTTGCGCTTTGCTGCAGAATATCGGAGTGCAAACAGTGTCAGAGCCACCGCAACAACGACGGCGGCGACCAGTCCAAACATTGGATCGATGAAGTCAGCCTGTGCGAACCGTTCCAAAATTACTGCCCCTCTTTGCCCTGTTCATAGGGGGTGTGCCTTATGCGTGGTTAAAGCGGCGTAAAGGGAGTGGAATGCGCGTGCCGGACCTTACCGGATCAGCGCTAGGCAGCGCGATGTGATTGATTACCAGTAGGATCGCCGCTGTCACTTTGTCTTCGTTCTGGGACTTCTTGCGTAAGCTGCGCCGCAGCACGTACTACACAATTGCGACCGTCTTGTTTGGCCTCGTAAAGCGCTTTGTCTGCCCGTCCGAACAGGGAACGATAACTTTCGCCCTCCAGCCGTTCTGCGACACCGAAGCTGGCAGTTAGATGGACGTCTAATGCGCCTTCACTGATATCAAGCTGTGTTGTCCGCGCGCGCAATCGTTGCGAAAGGCCAGCCGCAATGTCTTCATCGGCTTTCCAGACGAGAATGCAAAATTCCTCACCGCCAACGCGTCCGGCAATGTCGGTGCTCCGGATCATGGCGTTCACCATCCCGCCAAAGCCCGCGATTGCACGGTCACCAACCTGATGGCCCCAGATATCGTTCACCTGTTTAAAGTGGTCGAGATCAGCCACAACCAACGCAACCTGCTTTCCTTCATTGGATGCCCTTGCGAGCGCGGCTTTAACCTGAAGTTCGAATTCCCCGCGGGCGAGCAAGCCGGACAGTTCATCCGTCGCATTGCGAGCATTGAGTGCCTCGACATAGTCTTTCACGCTGGCGGTCAGCTGGGCGAGACCAAACAGCACAGAGCCAAAACCAAACAGCCACGCCAGCGTCATATAATACATGGATTGGCGATATTCGACTGGCGCAATTGGCCCTTCAAACATGAAGGCAAGAATGGGCCGAATGAAGAACTGTGTAGTGACAAGGATCAGCGTCACCAGCATAAACCGTTCAATTCCGTCGCGCTTTGCCGCGCCAGAGAATGATTGTGTGGTTATCACCATGATCACACCCGAGGTGATGTTGGTGATTAGGAGGTCCGCCTTGATGCTGTTGCCTACAGCCTGTGTCAGCGCCATTGTGAGGATGCCCAAAAATCCAATGGCAAGGAACACGCGCATCGGCGGCGCTACTTTTACGCGCACCAATATACCCGCAGCCATGCAAGCGGCGGCGAGAGTGTAGGGAACATGTGTGATCGCAACGAGTGCGCGGCCCATATAGGCAGGGCTAAGCTGCGAAATGAGCATTGCTACTGAGAGGAACAGCCAACCTGCGCCGAGTGCAAGGTTTTCAATGCGCGCAGTGTCTCGCCTCCAGATGACGAGAAATGCCACCGAGAATATCAGCGCCAATATGGGCGTTGAAAGCAAGAGTAAGAAATCGCGCAATATCGTCCCCATTGTACAGAGGGAATGGCTTAGCGCGATAGGGTTAAGAGGGTGTTAGGGGGTGGGAAGCCTAGTGCCGCTGAGAGCCTCGCGGTGGCCAGTTAAGTGACGGGCTGTCATTCAAGGCAGCTTAGGGGAGCAAATGCTCACGCGCCAAATGCCTGCAATTGGGGGTGAAAGCTGTCATTCAGTTACCACTAGCCGAATGAAACCCAGTGGGGAGTTGCAACTACGAAATGTACTGGTTGGTTCGCGGAGTCTGGTCATTGTGCTGCTCCACCTCAGATCAGACCTCTAGGTTACCGCAACCAACACCTCACCAGTCAATCAATTAGCTTGTAGACAACATCCTTTGCATGGCTAATCATGGCATTCACTTTTCGACTCTGTAGGCGTCTTGCAAGATCAACGCCTTTCTTTGATTGATCAGGATCATGATATAGAGTTAGAATTTGTTGGCCTAGGAGAGTTGAGTCCACCTCAAAGAGAGGAGCATGGAGGCCCGCGCCCATTCTAGCTACAGCATTTCCGTTTAGGCTTTTCTCTATGTCATGAGAAAGAACCAAGTGTGGCACGCCACACATAGCGGCGGCGCTGGATAGGCCTAGTCCCCCATGTGAAATTATCATCCTAGATCTTCGCATGATCTTGTCCAGAGGAACAGGTTTTGACTCAAATTTGAAGCCAAGATCGGCAAGCGCTTTGGTATGCTCCTCATCAGCGTCGGGCACATGAATGCGGACAGGCAACTTTGTCTGAGACAAGGCTTTCCAAACTGGCATGACGTGCTGCGTCACAGCATGGAAATACACAAAGATCTCGTTACCCCTCTTCACGGCCAACGGGGGCACCTTGGAGCCCATCGCTGGACGACAATAACACGCCTCCCTCCATTCGGCATAAGGATCAAACTCTTCTAGGCAGGCGACAATATCTGCGTCGGACTTAAATATCTCCGGATAGAATCGAACGGGGTGACAAGATGTTTGTGATAGTGCGGTGTTGATTTTCTCCAACGCGATCATTTCACATCGAACGGCGCTCCTACCAGTTAGGGAGGGAAAACGCGCCATTTCGCTCGGCGGGACGTCATATCCGCTTCCAATCCGAATTGTTGGGAATCTGCCTCGTGCAGCCATTAGCAAAGCTGGAGCGGTTTCTGCGACAACTGCATCTGGTTTGACTAGATCAAGCAATACCTGCCAAGCTTCGAGCATGGAGGTTAATGCGTTCGGTTTGTCCAAGCACAAAGCATCAAAGATATCGCCATAGGTCGCATGCGGCACCTGAGGCAATTCTCGATGAACATCCTTGAGAAGGTTGGGCCAAATGGGGGCCTGCAGCAATTGCTCACCTGCAACGAAACGTCGGGAGATGCCGTCAATGCGCTGCAGCGCTAGGAAGGATTGGTGACCGTCCTTGGCCAGCTCGACTGACAGTTTCTCGATTGAGCTGAGATGTCCATAATTCCCGCCAAGCTCCCATCCTATTAATACCTTTGCCACTCACGGGACCTTTCGACGAGCTTCGGTCGCATCATAATGTCGAACCTCTTGTTCACAGAAAGTTTTCCATTCTCGTCGATGAGGAAGCAACATCCCCAGTTGAATTTCTCAATATAAGAGTTGTTTATAAATAGATTCTTTAGTTTACATATTGGCGCACTCTCGCGAGATCATCAATCCATTTTCAGGAAGCCAGAAAGGATGTTCTTCAAAATCATATATCAATGCGTTATTAGCACTAGAATGTGGAAGTAGATTTACATACTCCGCCCTGTCATCAGGAAACCATGAACGGATAGTCTGGATCTTAAATTCTTGGAGAAAATCAGGACCAATGAGAAGGTGCAATCCCGCTCTTGGTTTGCAATTATAGTTCTCTCTTCTTTGCAATGTTCGGTATATTTCGCGATACCGATAAGTATATGCAATATCGGTGTTGATTGATTTAAAGAATAATGATTCAGCAATAACTATTTCATTATAAAAATGATCATAACGATCAGTTAATTCAATATATCTAGACAATACTTCTGGATTTGGGCCTTCAGTCCTGATGCGCTCTCTAATGGATTGATATTCTTCTGGGAAACGCACTCTTACAAAATCGTCGCGTGTACGTGGTAAACTTGTATGCATGGAAATTACGGTGTTGTTAGTGATATAAATTTTGTGCGTGGCAGGTAATAGATAGTTGGCACAAGAAGAATGACAATGGCCGTCGATAACTGCATGCGTACCATTACGAAATATTTCTCTTCCCAATTCGAAAGAGAATTTAATATCACCACCTGAGGAATTAATATATGCAATAGAATAGTCTCTATTATATATTTCTATTTCTTCATTACGTGATATAACACCATGATAACATAATATATCAACGTCGCGAAGGCGTATTATAATATCTTTCCTGTTTTTACACTCAGAGACAATCTCATTCAGGTTTTCTTGAATGAACAGAACTCTTTGTGGCTTGCTTAGCGTTCTCCCTAGCGAAATTGGTCTATTTTGCGCCTGCTCAACAGGTTCGTTGCTGTTGAATGCATGCACCTTATCAGCAAAATTTAGAAATAGAATCGGTGTCAAAATGACAAAAAGCCTTAGCAGCATTGAGCTAATATCCTGTTGATTAGATTACTTGTATTAAGGGAAAAAGGTCGACGCTGCCATATTTAACGCCGACCTTTTGAAATCAAGTAACCATGGAATTGAAGACGGCATCACCAATCGCCGGAGGAATCAACCTTACGAGACCATCATTCGATTGCGCGTAATACCCGCCAAGACTTTGGGAAAATTCGACGGCCCAACTGGCCTGATTAGGATCAGTTTCTGTCAAGATGTTCGCCAGGAGATCTTCTATGAGCTCCATTCTATCACCGTCATCATCCACCTCAACGTCGGTGATTTCTGGTGTAGGAGGCAAATCTGAAAAGTCGTCATTGGGTAGTTGAGCGTTAACTACGCCTATGACATTTGCAAGAGCCAGGACCGTATACTGATTAGCTTGTTGAACGTAGTAGGGCGCACTGGCATATCCTGTCACTACGATGTCGCCGTAATTCGCGGTACCCCCTGAAACCATGGCGAGCTCGTCCTCGGTCAAAGGCCTACAGTTTCCGGCTAACTTGTTAAATGCACTAGTTTCAATCATGCTCATTCTAGCATCCTTTTTTGTTCCGCGCCTTTGCTCAAACAAACCGAGGCGGCGCGGGTTGAATCTCGGCTATTCGGTGTTGTCGCCTCCATTAGCTTCGCTGGAGGCTTCCTTTTCTATTGTGACTTGCTGGGCGGCCAGAAGCTTCGCCCTCATTTCAGCTTGCATCGCTTCGACTTCAGCGCTCTCTTCAACATCGATGGCCTGCCCACCTTTGACCTCATAGACCTTCTGAGCCGCTTCGAGCGTCGCAGGTCTATGCGCAACAGCGATGCGCGTGATCTCCAACCCTTTGAGTGTATCGAGGATTTTCGCCTCGTTCTCAGCGTCGAGGTTTGCAGTGCCTTCATCGAGGATCAGCACTTTGGGGTTGGGATAGAGCGCACGCGCC
>CANKYZ010000002.1 GCA_947488325.1 uncultured Erythrobacter sp. | reverse complement strand
TCGTCATCGCCGTCGTTTCCGCCGCCGCGTCCATTTCCGCCGGAATTGCCGGGCCCGTCATCATCGTCATCGCCGTCGTTTCCGCCGCCGCGTCCATTTCCGCCGGAATTGCCGGGCCCGTCATCATCGTCATCGCCGTCGTTTCCGCCGCCGCGTCCATTTCCGCCGGAATTGCCGGGCCCGTCATCATCGTCATCGCCGTCATTTCCGCCGCCGCGTCCATTTCCGCCGGAATTGCCGGGTCCGTCATCATCGTCATCGCCGTCATTTCCGTCGCCGTTTCCGCCGGAATTGCCAGGACCGTCATCATCGTCATCGCCGTCGTTTCCGCCGCCGCGTCCGTTTCCGCCGGAATTGCCGGGCCCGTCATCATCGTCATCGCCGTCGTTTCCGTCGCCGTTTCCGCCGGAATTGCCGGGCCCGTCACCTCGTTCGAACGATGAATTGGCTACACTTTCGCTTACCGCGAGGTCGGAACTTGCCTCCCCGATCCTAGCCTCTAAGTCGCCGTCCACAAGCCCATTTGACTGCTCGCTGAGGTTAACATTCGAACTGCCAATCGCGACATTGATCACTGCTGGCTGCAGGACCGCTCGCCCGCCAGCGACATTTGCCGCGCCTGACGTGACGCCTCCATTTACCGACGCAACGCTGACTGATGGATTTGCTGTTGAAGCCGTTGGAGCCGTTGGAGCTGGCGTGGAAACACCGCGCAGTGGGGAATCAACTTGGCGCGATACATCGCCCTCAACATTCAGGCGAAAACGATCGTCCGCAGCTATCATTGCTACTTCACCGGGGCGCACAAGATCGCGCGCTCCGCCATCCCGTGTTGCGGCCTCAACCGCTCCTTCGGTCACTTGCATCGACGTGCCCGCTTCGGTCACGGTGATGGAGAAGGTTGTCCCTTTGACAACAGCAGCAAGGTAGGGCGTATCCACACCAAAATGGGGATCGGGTTGGCGTCCAATGTTGAATAGTGCGCTGCCAAATTCTTGCAAAATTTGAACTACACCGCGTTCGCGTTGCTGCGGTGCAATTGTGATGCGGGTGTTCGGGCGTGCTGTTACAAATTCGCGGCCGCGAACGATTGTCGCATTGCCATTGGCGCCAGTAACGATCTGCTCGCCTGATACCAGTTCAGCACCGCGCCGGGCAGGCCGGTCGCCATCAGATGTTCGAATAACAACCTGACCGCTGGCTTCGCTGACACTCCATGGTCCAGATTGTGCATAGGCGCTTGTGCTCGAAAGAAGCAAAGCAACAGGCAAAATAGCACGCGACGACATAAACATTGTTCATTCTCCGTAGCCTTTGCATTTAGCCATGCGGTGTCACCTTGGCGTAAATAGTCATGCTTAAAAAACTGTTGTTTTGACATAATATTAGGAAGTTGAGCGCTAACCGCCTTTGATTCCTACCAAGGGAAAACACGAATGCGGTTAGTATGCGCAGTCATTTCTATTCTAACTTTCGGCCAAGCGTCACCGCTTTTGGCCCAGACCGCGTTTGACCAAACTGAACTTGCCCAACCCACTGAGGAATTCTCCGCTCGCACAGACAATAGATCGGACAATTATCGCGTAGAATCCCCTACAACAGCACAAACTGTGCTGCCGTCGCAAGGGGATCCGGAATTCGTCGTTGGTTCAATCATTATTGATGGGAATGTAGCGGTTGGCGACGGTGAATTCGTCGACCTGATTGAACGATTCACAGCGCGCAGTTTAACACAAGGCGACCTGTCACTGCTCGCTGATGCCATTGCACAGCGGGCCAGAGAAAAGGGCTACATTTTCGCAACCGCAAAGATCCCTGAACAAGGTTTACAGCTCGGTGTGCTGCGTATCCGCTTGGACGAAGGCAGGATTGATGAAATTCGCATCAATGGAGCCCAAGACCCGGCGATCCGGCGTCAGTTGGCTCCACTGGTTTCGGGAACTCCTATCACCAGAAATGAGCTCGAACGCCGTATTCTACTGGCCGATGATATTTCTGGTGTTCGAATTCTCGACACGCGTTTTGAAATGGAGGGCGAAACCGGTGTGCTGATTGTGCGCACTCGCCGCTCTCGTGCATCAGCCTCCGTCGAATTGCGAAACAATGGTTCTGAGCCTGTTGGTCCGGTGAGAGCGCGGATTGATGCAGATTTCAATGGTCTGCTGTCGTCTGCGGACGAGATCGATGTTTCAATTGGCACCACTCCGTTCCAGCCCGGTGAACTGCAATATGCAAGCGGGTCTTACCGAATTGTAGTGGATGCAAGTGGCCTCGAACTAGGGGCACATATCTCCTATTCTTCAACCGCGCCAGGCGCCTTCTTGGCAGATCGCGATATAACCGGTCGTTTTTGGCGAGGGGGTGTGAACGCAAGCTATCCGGCTGTCAGACGCCGCGACTTAAGCGTGTGGGTTATCGGTGAGTTCGAGGTGACCGAACTTAAACAAAAGAATGCTGGAGAGCTTGCTCGGCGGGATCGTGTGCCCACGGTACGAGCTGGCATCTACTCGCGGGGATTGGTCGCTGGCGGCAGATATCGCAGCAGGATCGCTGTGTCGCGGGGACTTAGCATTCTTTCGGCCACAAGGTCTGGGGACCCTCTTGCTTCGCGTTCTGACGCTTCGGCACAGTTCACCAGTCTTGGGGGATGGTTTTCTTGGGAGCGGGCCTTAACGGACCGCCTCAGCATTGCCTTGGGCGCGCGCGGGCAAATCGCCGATAATCCCGTTTTGGCGACCGAAGATATCGGTCTTGGCGGGACGTCTTTTCTGCGTGGTTACAATTTCAATGCACGAACCGGCGATCAAGGGATCATGGGGTATGGCGAACTACGCCGTTCCTGGACCGGCAGCGGGTTTTGGCTGCCTCGCGGGCAGATATACGTGTTTGCCGATGGCGGTGTCGTTTCCAACCTTGAGGGTGGGTTTGACGGCGGTTCTCTCGCTTCTGCAGGCGGAGGTGTGCGGCTAGACATTACACGCGACCTAGATCTCGATTTTGAAGTCGCTGTCCCGCTTAGCGGTCCCCGGTTTGATAGTGAAAGTGAGGCGCCGCAGGTGAATGTTCGGGTCCAGCAATCATTCTGACTGTACCGCGTATCTGATCGTCAAATGGTGTTGAACGTAGGCACCGAGAATGTCTGGAATTCGATCAGAGCGCCTTATCTCGAACTATGTTCGGAACTGGGTCGTGAGCCGCCGCCATTCATACAACGGCATGCACTGGCCGTGACCGGGAAGCACTCCCAGCCGCGGCCAAAGGTTTGGCACAGGTTAAGGCGCAGGCGTTTGTCTCAATTGTCGGTCAAAGTGACCGTGACATTGTTAAAAATGCTGCCGAGACTGGTGGCCTCCAACCTTACGGTCTCACACGATCCGGGTGCCACCTGAGTGTTGAATGATACGAACACGTCGTCATGCAGTTCCGCATCGCTGTGCACTAGGACTCCTTGGCCGTCGAAGACTTCGTAATCGCCATAATAGACCTATTCCGAAGTAAGGTGATGGGGGCCGGGTTTGAGTGTCCGACGACGCCCAAATTGATGGCACGATTGGAGTGATTGAAATTGACGGGCTGAAAGCCTGCAATAAACAGAGTGTGATAACATTATTTGGAACTTTCACGCCAACTACAGTAAATTTTGACCTCGCAGTCGCAGCGTTCAACGCCGCCTGTATCGTCCATTGCATTGCTCTGCCCATTGTCGCGACTGCACCGCCAATTGTGGTGACCGCGTTGATCGGCATTCCTGCGGCTTACTCAGGCATCGCTAAAGTGGAACGGCAATTGCCGAAGTTTCGGTGACGATCCTGTCAGTCCGCAAACGCTGCAATTTGTGGTATCTCGCAAGGGCAGAAATTGGCGTGGGACGCGGACCTAATCCGCACGATCATTCACGTCAGTTTAAAGCCTCTCTGACTCTAGGCATGACGCGCCTACTAACAGGAAGATCGACCCCTTCTGTCAAAGTGAGTGTGCCCGTTCCCGAAGGATTACGAGCCAATGACTGAATGAACAGAACATTCACCAGATGCGAACGATGGATACGCAAGAAAGTCGCCGGCAGAGTTTCTTCCATATCGTTTAAACTGGCTGCATGCAAAAGGGTGCGACCGTTCGTTAGCCTGAGCTCGCAATATCCACCGGCACCCTTACAGTGAACAATGTCGTTCGACGCGATGCGCTCCATTCGGCCAGCGCCCTTTACATCGACATAGCCGGGCTCGATGTTCTTCTCGGCTTGAGCCAAAGCCTGCTCTAGCCGATTGGCGCGCGCTTCTTCGGCTTGGCGTTCGCGGGCTTCTTTGGCGAGCGTCCGGGCCTGATCCACAAATATGAGCAGCAAAAAGAGCGCTACTAAGAGGAAGAAGGCAGTGTCTAGAAAATGAGAGCGGAAGACGAAAATTGCGCCGACAAAAGTTAGAATTGCTAGAAAGAACCCGAACTCGCGGGAGCGGAGCTGTTTGGCCCAGGCTGCCGTCATCAAAAGGCAAGCAAGGAGCGGTGTCGACATGCCCGCCAGAGCTTTGAAATCGAATCCATCAAACAACGCAATGGCGATTGCACTGCTGAGCGCCAGCCCAATCATGATCAAAGCCTGATATCTGACTTTGAAAATGCGCAAAACATACATTGCCACACACAGCCCGAACGTGCTCGAAAATACAGTTATGGCGATCAGGCGCAGGTCATGGATCGGGTAGGCATAAGGCACCAGATTACGAAGCGATTCGGAAAGTAGTTGCCCTCCAACGGAAAAGCTCATCGCACCCAAAATTGCAAATTGGAAACGGGGCGAGCTTATCAAGGCCATCACCCCAAAATACAGCCATCCAAGCACGAAGATACCAAAGGTGACTAAAACCGGCGCTGATCGCCCGAGCAATTCATACGCAAGTAAGCCTGCTGGCGCGATGCCGATCATATGCACCGGTTGCGATAGATTCAGGAGACCGTTGTGAGAGGACACGAGCAGCACAACTTCGTTCTCCCCGATCTTAAATTGGTCTTGAGGCGGGTAAAAAACGGCATCCATCCGGCCCGCTAACTCGCTTACCTTGTCACTCCCGGGTTGACCGTTTTGCCCAACCGGCACACCGTTGAAAAAGACTACGCTGGACATCTTCCCCGAAACATAGAGTGCTAAGGGTTCGCCAATGCCCGCACTGGTCTGAGTCAAAGGAACAATCGCGCGGAGCCATAGAAGTTGGCCTTGCGGATCGACTTCGTGAAGGTGCACTTTTTGGCAGCTGGCTTCAGAAAAACTCGGCGGTGGGCCGGTTACGTTCTTCGCGGGGCAAACGGTCACTTGCTCCCAATCTACGACGGAAATACCTGGCAATTGGTCATCATTTGGTGCCTTGCATGACGTGAGCAAAATAACCCCGGCAAACGCAATAAGGACATGTCTTAACATGCGCTCACCGTAGACCGGGCTCAGCATGTCGCCCAGAGTAACACGCGACCGTTCACCCGGAAAACATGACCGTTCGCCAGTTCGGGTGCGCAGTCCATCCATCGTGCCCCTAGTTTGAGCCCGCACACGGACAAAAATGGATGACCGCTCATGACGAAACTCTCTCGCTTGCTTGCTCTGATAAGCCTCACCGGTTCTATGTACGCTACCCCCGCGCTTGCCGAGCCTTTTCCTGGAGAGATTGCGATTACGTTTGAAGCGGCGTCTGGTGAAAGCGTTGACGCCTATGAAGGCAGCTTTGAAGTTCCAGAAAACCGAGAGGTCGAAGGCAGCCGAACGCTAACTCTCAAATATATCCGCTTCCCTGCAACCGGGACTAGGCCTGGCGCGCCGATTATCTATCTAGCTGGTGGCCCCGGCGGTTCAGGCATTGAGACAGCAAAGTACCGGCGTTTCCCATTGTTTATGGCGATGCGCGAATTCGGAGACGTCATTGCATTCGACCAACGCGGCACAGGTGCCTCAAATGATCTACCCCATTGCACCTCGTCCCAGCAGATCAGTCAGACACGGCCAACGTCTGATGAAGGTTACTTCGAACTCCAGCGCGCCGCTTTTGCACAATGTCTCGAGTTCTGGCGAAGCGCGGGAATTGATGTGCATGGTTACACGACCGTGGAGAACGCTAGGGACCTCAACGATCTGCGGATGCATCTGGGGGCGGACAAGGTTGATCTTTGGGGCATTTCCTATGGTTCGCACCTATCGCTTGCGGCGTTGAAGCTGATGGATGAGCATATTGGTCGCGTTGTGATGACGGCGATCGAAGGTCTGGACCAAACTGTGAAGCAGCCAGCCCGCTCAGATGCATATTTCGACCGTCTTCAGGAAGCTATTGACACAGTCCCTGACGCGAGAGCGAAGTATCCCGATGTCAAAGCCATGATTGCCAGAGTGCTCACACGTTTGGAGAGCCTACCACTTGAGTTGGAGATTCCTTCCGACGATGGGACGACTACGCCCTTCCTCTTGCAGAAGCGTGACATGCAACAATTCACAGCTGCGATGGCATCTGATCCGGCGCGAGTCGCCCGGATTCTCGCGGTTTACAAGGGGCTAGATGAAGGTGATACAGCGCCGGTCATAGCAATACTTCAACGCGCCATTGACCCGAGTGATAGCTCGATTTCTTTGCGCACAATGGGTACCTTGATGGATGTCGCTTCGGGCTCTGGTGCTGAACGCAGGGCCGCGCTCGAGATGCAGGCGGAAACTGCTCTGCTGGGCTTGCATATGAACCCTAGCATCAGTCTCGAGACTGTGGAACCGTCGCTTGATCTTGGTGGCGAGTTTCGTAAGGCACCAACGTCGCAGGTTCCAACACTTGTCCTTCATGGTACATTGGATGGGCGCACGTTCCCCGAAAGTGGGCAGGAAGCAACCGCTGGTCTGGCAAACCGACAAACCGTGATTGTCAAAAATGGTGGACACAATCTCTTTATGCTCTCTCCAGAAGTCACTGCTACTATTCAGGCATTTATGCGCGGAGAGAATGTCGATGGTCGAGAAATCGTGATCGATCTTCCAGACTTCTGATCTAACCATATGAACTGGTTTGAGCCTGTTAAACGAGGCATGCAATACTGTTGAGGTCGGCAAATGGGCCGTAAGTGGATTGTCGTCTTCCAGTGTTGTTAATGCGAAATTGTGCACCTCTTACTGGGTGCTCGGCGGCAAATAGGAACAGCCTTTGTTACGCTTTCCTAGATGGGTGCTTTCGGAGTAGGGCTTCCGTTATGGATCGCTCTCGCTCTCGTTTGAATCATATGCAATTTCGTGTTGATGCGGAGGGGCGCTTTTCTTGCTCAGGACCGTGTAACATGCGGTCCAAGTCTCCATTGGCCAAGTCTCCATTGGCCAAGTCTCCATTGGCCAAGTCTCTGTTGGAAATGCCATTGCTGGAAGCGAACGCCTGATGCAGCTCGACATCGACATTATGGGCTGGCCAGCAGGCGAGTGGGAGGCCTTGGCGCAGCGCGCCGTAGGTGCTGCGGCAAGTGTGGCGGCTGAGTTAAGCAATGATCGCCTCTGTGTCAGTGTGCTGTTCACCAGTGATGAGGAGGTCCACGCGCTCAACCGTGAATGGCGCGACCGGGACAAGCCGACCAATGTGCTCAGCTTCCCTATGATGGAGCGCGATGAGCTTTTGGAGCTCATCCCAGATGGACCGCCCGCGATGTTGGGCGATATTGCTCTTGCGCGTGAGACCTGCGCTCGCGAATCAGAAGAGAAGGGCATTGGGCTTGAGCAACACGCAGCGCATCTGATTGTTCATGGGATACTGCATTTGGCTGGGCATGACCATGTGCATTCAGATGAGGAAGCAGAGGCAATGGAGGCTTTGGAAATCACCGCTCTTGCAAGACTGGGTCTCTCTGACCCATATGGAGATCGCACATGACAGGAGCAAAGAAGTAAGGGCCATGCCCGATTCCCAATCCCCCGCGGGAGACGCGGAGAGTAGCAGCGGGCCCTTAACCTGGTTGGGGCTCGCTCTTAAGAGAATGGTCGGTGCCGGTGACGGCGATCGCAGCCTGCGCGCGCAGCTTGAAGAAGCTATTGACGAGCACGAGGACGAGAACGACGACCATGCCGAGAACCAAACCAGCAATGGTAATGGTGATCTGTCCCCGGTTGAACGGCAGATGCTGCGCAATCTGCTGCACTTCTCGGAACATGATGCCGATGATGTGGCTGTACCGCGCGGAGAGATCGTCGCTGTCGATGCTGCAATAGGCTGGGACGATCTGGTTGCGAGCTTCAGCGAACATGGCCATTCGCGCATGCCCATCTACCGCGAGACACTCGATAATGTGATCGGGATGATCCATATCAAGGATGTCTTCGCCTACATCGCCAGCGGTAAGAAACCCCCCAGTGATTGGACGGTCCTGATGCGTCAACCGCTCTATGTGCCGCAAAAACGCGGGGCTCTGGATGTTCTGGCCGATATGCGTGCGCGGCGGGTGCATTTGGCGATTGTGCTTGATGAGTTTTCAGGAACCGATGGACTGATAACGATTGAGGATCTGGTCGAAGAGATCGTCGGTGAGATTGAGGACGAGCACGACGAGACGCCCGAAGCGCTGATCGTACCGATTGGCGATGGCATGTGGGATTGCGATGCGCGCGCCGAGCTGGAGGATGTCGCGACCACAGTCGATCCGCGCCTTGGCGAGGTGGAAGAAGCGGTCGATACGCTGGGCGGGCTAGCGTTTGTACTGGCGGAGGCTGTGCCCTCGATCGGCACGATGTTGGAACATCCCAGCGGTTGGCGGATTGAGGTTACTGGCGGGGATGAAACACATGTGAAACGCCTGCGTCTCCATGCCCCGCACACTGCCCCAAAAATTGGGTCACAAGGTGATGACGGATCGCCGTCTTCACCTGGCGCGTGAATTGCGGTAAGTGCATGCAAACGCGATGTTGTCATAGAAGCATTCGAAATTTTGCATCTAAGCGATAGCGCAATCCGTAGCTCCCACGCTATAGGAGCCTGAGTATGCCATCACGTCGTCTTCCTCCGTTACGCGCTCTCGAAGCGTTTATGCGTACAGTGCGGCTCGGGTCTGCCCGTTCAGCTGCTGAAGAGATTGGGTTGAGTCCGTCCGCGCTATCGCGTCGGATCACAAATCTCGAAGAATTCGTCGGCAAAAAACTGTTCACCCGCGCGCGTCAATCGATGCAACTGACTGACGAAGGGCAGGCGTTTTACGAAGCGGTTAGCCCGCATATGGAGGCGCTTACTCGCGCGGTGGAAAGTCAGTCTGATAACATCTCGCTTTTGCGCTTGCGGCTGGGCGTGTTGCCGATGTTTGGAAGTCAGCGCCTGTTTCCGCGTCTAGGGGAGCTACGCAAACGCCATCCTTTACTTCATATCGACATCGACACTGCTCCACATCTGGAAGACCGGGTTGGCGACACATTGGACGCTGCAATCATCCTTTCTCGTGGTCCTGCCTCGGGGCTCCACGCTGTACGACTGGACCACAATCTGGTCCATGCGATCTGTTCGAAGGAAGTTGCGCAATCAGTTGGTGCGGAAGTCACAAACGAAAGCCTCGCGAAGCAGACATTCTTGATCCACAACGAGCTGCCGGAAAGCTTCGTTGCTTGGAAGAAGGCGAATGATCTGGATGACATGGAGCCAGCCGCAATCGATCACTACGATTCAGGCCAGTTGATGCTTGAAGCAGCTGCTCAAGGGTTAGGCATTGCGATCATGCACGATGACCACTTGCGCCGTGCGTCTGACAACCGTTTGACAAATTTGCCCGGTGTCGAGGTGCAGAGCCCGTATAGCTATTGGTTTGTCTGCAAGCCGACAGCACTGGAAATGCGCCCCGTTCGCCTGTTCCATGACTGGTTGGTTCGCGCGGGTTTGTAGGCGTGTTTAGACAGTTGCGTCGTCTGGTACCGTGGATTTTACTTCTGCTTGATAACGCACTGGCGGCACATCATGCGCGAATGCACGCAGAGGCTTTCCCAGCGTTTCCAGCAAAGCTTCCTCGATTCTGCGGCGCGATTCCTTACCGATGGCCTTGCGCCCGTGAAAATCTTCGGGGCTAAATGGTTCCAGAAAAATCACTCGTAAAGAGAACGTACCCTTACGCGCTAAGATGCGCTTGGCATTGTTCAGTCCGCTTTCTTCGCCAATCCACCCGACCCATTCGGCAACTTCGCCGTAGTCGAGCAGTACGGGCTGTACCAATACGCCTGGGGGAGGAGGTTCGAGCACGGACAGCATACTTGTTTTGAACGGCAACAGTGATTGTCCGTCGGTCGTTGTGCCTTCCGGAAAGACGGTTACCGACCAATTGTCCTCAAGCGCCTCTCTCAACGCGTTGATTTGTTCGGCTACTCCCAAGCGATGTTCGCGCTTTACGAAAACGGTTCGATTTAGCGAAGCAAGCCAACCTACCAACGGAGCGGTTGCTAATTCAGCCTTGGCCACGAAGGCGGTGCCGCAAGCGCCAGCCATTGAAAGAATGTCGAGCCAAGAAATGTGATTGGCGATATAGAACACGTCGCGTTTTAGGTGGGTGCCTGTCACTTCAACTTTCGCGCCTGAAATCCGTGCGGCGTAGCGTAAAAACAGCATCGGGAAAGGCGAGCCATAGGCAAGAATGCGATAGAGATAATGAAGTGGCACAAATGTCAGCATTAGCAGTAGCAATCCGACAACCCGCCGAAAAATACGGAACCAGCCACGGAATGAGATTGGAGTGGATTCCCCGGCGGCAGCGCCAACCCGCAACTGCCACGCCTTGTCTTCTGTCAGAGCGTTTGTCCCGGTTGCACTTGCTTGATCATCCGCCATACGCCGATCAATCTTCGCGAGACAGTCGGACGCCGTAGAGTTCCATCCTGTGATCGACGAGTCGATAACCCAGCTTTTCAGCGATCTGGCGTTGAAGCGCTTCTACTTCGGGATCGACGAATTCGACGACTTTTCCAGTTTCAACATCGATCAGATGATCGTGATGCGCCTCTGGCACGGGTTCATAGCGTGATCGACCATCGCCAAAATCGTGGCGGTCCAAGATACCTGCTTCTTCAAACAGGCGCACGGTACGGTATACAGTGGCGATTGAAATTTTAGAATCGACGGCTGATGCGCGTTGATGCAACAATTCCACATCTGGATGATCGTCACTTTCAGACAGAACCTTTGCAATCACACGGCGTTGTTCCGTGATCCGCAATCCTTTTTCAGCGCACAGCTGTTCGAGATCGATTTTTTGGGTCAAGCGATCACTTCCCTGCAAAAGACATCAGCCTTACCTGAAAAGTAAGCCGTTTGCCCTCCTTACCTAGACCGGGCGAATTGCTCAAGGCTGCGGGAATAAGCGCCCCCAGCTGCGTTTGCAGTTAGGGGCGCCAGTTGGCCGAATTTTGGTCGGCGATTATTTCGCCTTACGACGCCCGCGTCCTGTGCCTGGCTTGCGGCCCAAGCCAATTTTCTTGGCAAGATCGCGGCGTTTTTCTGCATAGTTAGGAGCAACCATCGGGTAATCTGACGGCAGATTCCAGCGGGCGCGGTATTCTTCGGGTGTCATGTCAAAGTTGGTGCGGAGATAGCGTTTCAACATCTTCAACTTCTTGCCGTCTTCTAGGCAGACAATATAGTCAGGCTTTATCGATGCACGAATTGATACAGCTGGTTCCGGCCGAACCTCTTCTGGTTCAGCTTCTTCGCCGAGGGCAGAGAGAGCGCCATAGACACTAGTGATCAATTCAGGGACTGAATCAACTGACACGCTATTATGGCTAAGGTGCGCAGCGACGATGTCGCTGGTGAGTGTGATGAGTGTTTCTTTCATCTCGATTTCCAAGTCTTGCATAGCAATAGAGTTCCTCATTCTAAGTTCGGATTTTTCCGATTGATGCCGCATGGCTGAAAAATCTTAAAATGGCAAGCAGGAGCGGTTCTTATACGCTATTTTTTATCATGTATTGGTGAAAATATTAAACAAGTCGAGAACTAAATTTTTCGAGCGAAAGTAATAGCGTCAGCTTTTCCGCCACTTGCCAATCGGTAATAGTTGATTCTTTCACCAATCGGTTCGAAGCCTGATCTTCTATACAAATGGATCGCTGGATTCCCGCGTCGCATCTCAAGAAAGATGCGCGCCACTCCGCGGGCATTGGCTTGCTGAAAAAGCTTCTTGATAAGGGCTTGGCCAAGCCCGCGGCCCCGGCAACTGGGCGTTACCGCAATCAATAACAGTTCCTCTTCATCGGCACCATGACGTGTAAGAACGAATCCAGCCGTTTCGCAGGGGACAGAGTCGAGCGGCGGGCCTTTGATTTCGTTCCCGTCTGAATCCATGACGATTGCATGGGTGTTTGGCATCGCAAGGGCATCGCTAACCTGCCGACTATTCCATGCTTCGCCAAAAGCAGGGTCGAAAGCGGCGTTCATCACTTGCATTATCCGGTCAACAAGGTGGGGGCAGGTGGTCATGAAGGCTAAACCGACTGAGGTGTCGCGTCTGGCGCGCGTCCATAGAGTGGGGAAAGGTTGGTGGTAAAACAACTATCATACAGCAAACTGACATTGCTGGCATCAGGCAAAAGATCCAGTGTCTGTTTATTAGCATCTCCTTCAAACAATTCGGCCAGTTCATTTGCTCGATTGCCGACGATTAGATCGTGTTTGCAGGCATATTTAGCCTGTTCGGGAGGAAGTGAGTGGTGTTCATCTTGCGCTTTACAGTTGAGAAAGTTCTGGATGAACCATTCGCCATGGCCACCATTCATGCAGACAGTTACGTTGCGAGGTTCTGGTTGCCCTGCGCGCGCCGCGACTAGGGCGAGGGTTGGGTAACCCAATACTTCGGCGCCCCATGCGAAGCCTAATGCCCGTGCAGTAGCAATCCCAATTCGGACACCTGTGAAACTTCCCGGTCCTAAAGAAACGAGGATCCGGTCCGCGCGTCCATTATTCGGTAAGTCCGCGATCATTGGCACCAAGCGTTCTGCATGGCCGCGCCCCAGAACACGGTGGTCATGTGCGACAAGTGTGTCGTCTTCGAAAAGCGCAACAGAGCACGCTTCGCTGGCAGTTTCTATGGCAAGCACCCGCATGACAGCGCGATGCCTCAGGCTTCGCTGCTTCGCAAGTCAGACTTAATGCAAATCAGGCCGCTCTGACTTCGACCACTTCCGGGACATAGTGTTTCAGCAGGCTTTCAATACCTTGTTTTAGCGTAGCCGTGCTTGATGGGCACCCAACACATGCGCCTTGCAAGGTGAGATAAACGACACCTTCGCTAAAGCCGCGATAGGCGATATCGCCGCCATCACCAGCGACCGCCGGGCGAACCCGGGTTTCTAGCAATTCGTTGATCGAAGCGATAATCTCAGAATCTTCCGTGCGATCTTCGACCACCAATTCCATGTCATCATCAGGGACGTTAATTCCATCCGCGCGGCCGCCGGCAAACAGGGGGGCTTCGGAAATGAAATGGTCGAGTAGGATGGTCACAACTTGCGATTTTAAAGAACCCCAGTCCGCGCCGGGAGCGGCGGTGACGGTGATAAAGTCCCCACCAAAGAAGACATTGACGGTCTCGCCTGTATCAAAAATTGCCTCAGCCAGCGGGCTTGCTTCTGCCGCTTCGGGTGACGCAAATTCGCGTGTTCCCGATACCATGACAGGGCGCCCAGGCAGGAATTTGAGGCTGGACGGGTTTGGTGTCGTTTCTGTTTCTATAAACATGCCCTCTAGATAGGAAGCCGTGCAGCGGTGGACAAGCATACAAATGCTAGCCAAGGCAAGGTTTGAGACTTGATAGGACACATTCACTAGTCCTTCATGGCCAGCGAGCCTATAAGGGGTTCATGAACGTCATAGTCCGGGCGATTGCTGCCCTCTCCTTTATCGCTGCTCCTGCTGCGTTGGTTCTTCCTGCTTTTGCGCAAGAAGCGCCCAGCCAAATCGCGGCCACTCCCGAAGTGCCAGAGCCGCGTGCTCTGCAGACTGACGGAGAAACACCGTGGCTTTACGAGGGCAGCAATGTCCCGGTTGATGACGAATGGCTGTTTGGCAAGATGGACAATGGCCTGCGCTATGCCGTGCGCCGTAATGGTGTGCCGCCGCGCCAGATGTCGATTCGCGTGCGAATTGATGCTGGGTCTTTGCACGAAGAAGATTCGGAACAGGGCTTTGCTCATCTTTTGGAACACTTGCTGTTTCGCGAAAGCAGGTATCTTGGCCAGGCAGAAGCGATCGCCGCGTGGCAGCGTTTGGGCGCGACTTTTGGCAGCGATGCCAATGCCGAAACCAGCCCAACTCACACAGCCTATAAACTCGACATCCCCGATATTGACGATGTCAAGCTGTATGAGAGTTTTCGTCTGCTTTCCGGTATGATTCAGGAGCCGGTTCTCAGCGATGAGAATGTCGATGCGGAACGTCCGATTGTGCTTGCCGAAAAGCGGGAACGGGGTGGGGCGTCGCAGCGTGTCAGTGACCTGACCCGGCGTACATTCTTTGCCGGACAGCGGCTCGCAACGCGTAATCCAATCGGAACGGTTGAGACACTAGAGGGCGCAACTGGTGAAGCGGTGGATGCGTTCTATCGCCGTTGGTATCGCCCTGAAAACACGGTGATTGTGGTCGCTGGCGATGCAGATCCAATTGTGCTGGCAGGATTGGTTGAACAGTGGTTTGGCGAATGGGAAGGGCAAGGCGAGCCCGGCGTTGCACCCGACTTCGGCGATCCCGTTGCGCCGGATGGCGCAGAGATAGCCGCTGGCAGCGGATTGGCAATCGGATCGCTTGGCGTCGCAGTTGAACCCGACCTGCCGCGCAGCCTGACTTATGCGATTATGCGCCCTTGGCGCAAAGTCGATGACACAATCGTCTATAATGAAGGTCTCCTGCTCGACTCACTGTCTCAGTCAATCATCAATCGCCGCCTGGAAACACGAGCGCGTGGCGGAGGTTCTTTTCTTTATGCACAAGTTGGGCAGGACGATGTTTCTCGTTCGACCGACGCGACATTTGTAACCTTTGCTCCGCTGACAGATGACTGGCAGGCTGCGCTTGCCGATGTGCGCGGGGTAATTGCGGATGCCATCACAAACCCACCAACCCAAGAAGAGATCGACCGAGAAGCTGCGGAATTCCAAGTGGCTTTTGCCAGTTCAGTGGAGCAGGCACGCGTTCAGGCTGGACGTGATCTCGCCAACAACGTCGTCAATGCAGTCGATATCCGCGAAACCGTCGCGAGCCCGCGGGTCGTTTTGGATGTGTGGGAAGGAATGCAAGATCGCCTGACACCTGACGAAGTTAGCGTGCGCACCCGTGCGTTGTTTAACGGCGATGTTCTTCGTTCAGTTTACGTGACGCCGTCGATTGGCGAGGCGGATGAAGCTGCGCTTCAACTGGCTCTGGCGACCGCAGTCACAGTCGACGACACCGCGCGACTGGCAGCACAGAACCTATCTTTCGACGATCTCCCGCCCGTCGGCGTACCGGGCACAATCTCTGAACAGGGCCCGCTGGGCATTCTTGAGGTTGAACAGGTGGTTTTAAGCAATGGTGTTCGTGCTCTATTGTGGGCCAATGATGCAGAACCCGGCCGCGTTACCGTTCGTGTTCGGTTCGGTGCGGGCTACCGTGCATTTGACGAAGAGAGCGCAGTTTACGCCTCGATTGGCCAGAGAGCGCTGGTTGGGTCAGGCATCGGTGAACTTGGGCAAAATGAACTCGATCGGCTGTCCACTGGTCGCAGGCTTGGGTTTGATTTTGGGATCGACGATGCCGTCTTCACTTTCACCGCGCAGAGCCGGTCGAGCGATGTAGCTGATCAGCTTTATCTGTTTGCCGCCAAACTGGGCAGGCCGCGCTGGGATGCAGACCCTGTAATCCGAGCAACGGCTGCTGCGGAGCTGGCCTACAATACTTATTCGACCAGTCCGGGGGCAGTGCTCAACCGTGATCTTGAGTTTATTGCCACTGACAGCGATCCACGCTTTGCAACACCCACTCCCGAAGCTCTTGAAAGCGTTACGCCGGAGCGTTTCCGTGAAGTGTGGGAGCCGCTGCTTGGCGAAGGTCCGATCGAAGTGTTGATCTTTGGTGAATTTGACCGCGATGCCATTGTTGAAAAATTGACTGAGACCTTTGGCGCCTTGCCTGAAAGGGCGCCGATTGCACCCGACGTGGCTGCGCGTTTGCCAACATTCCCGGCCACCACTGATGAACCGACAGTGCTGACACATCGGGGCGATGCCAATCAGGCAGCAGCGGTAATCGCATGGCCTAGCGGAGGCGGAATGGCTTCGATCCGCGAATCCCGCCAACTCGAAATCCTCACGCAGATTTTCAACAATCGATTGTTGGAAGCTCTGCGTGAGCGTGCCGGTGCTAGTTATTCGCCGCAGGTATTTTCCGACTGGCCGACCGATATTCCAACCGGTGGACGGATCGTCGCGCTGGCGCAGTTGACGCCAGACTTTGTGCCGATCTTCTTTGCCGAAGGAGCGCGCATTTCGCGTGACCTGGCGGCCAATCCACCAACCGCCGATGAAATCAACCGTGTGACTGAACCGCTCAGTCAGCGGGTCCGTCGTGCTTCGACTGGCAATCAATTCTGGCTCTATAACCTGGAAGGTGCCAGCTATGATCCGCAGCGTGTGAGCTTACTGCGGTCACTGCTGTCGGACTATTCGCAAACCACCCCGCAAATTATGCAATTCCTGGCAGATCGATATTTTGGGCAGCAGACGCCACTCAGACTGGCAGTTATCCCTGAAGGACAGGAGTTGGCCGAAGTGGCGGAATTGTCCGAGAGGCCAGCTGGTTCGATTACGCCTTTGGTAAGACCAGTGCCGCCGGTAACCGGACGATGAATGTGTAATCGAGTGCTCCGATAAGAGTGCGCGTGAAATAAAGTTGTTATGCAAGCCCAACCGGCTTTACACATAGAACAGGCGTGCCTAGCTGCGCGCCGCAAGAATTTTTGAAAAGAGAAACGTACCGTGGCCCAGAACTGGAATCCCGCAAGCTGGAAAGAACACGAAGCACGGCACCTGCCGCATTATGAGGACGCTGCCGAATTGGCGGGGGCGGAATCGACGCTGGAGAACTATCCACCGTTGGTGTTCGCCGGTGAAGCGCGAGCGCTGAAATCCGATTTGGCTGACGTTGCGAACGGCCATGCCTTCTTGTTGCAGGGCGGAGATTGCGCTGAAAGTTTCGCTGAATTCCACCCTAACAATATCCGCGATACATTCCGCGTGTTGCTGCAAATGGCGGTCGTTATGACTTTTGCCAGCAAGCGGCCTGTAGTGAAGGTTGGCCGGATGGCAGGGCAGTTTGCAAAGCCGCGCAGTTCCCCGACAGAGACTATCGGTGACGTCACTTTGCCAAGTTACTTGGGCGATAACATTAACGGCATTGATTTTGATCCAGTGCAGCGGCGCAATGATCCCGGCCGCATGGTTCGCGCCTATTCGCAGGCAGCGTCAACATTGAACCTGTTGCGTGCCTTTGCTGGCGGCGGTTATGCAAATTTGCGTCAGGTCCATCAGTGGACGCTCGATTTCATGGGCCGCACGCCGTGGACAGAAAAATTCGCTGAGACCGCCGATCGGATTGGTGAGTCGCTTGATTTCATGGAAGCTTGTGGAATTGACCCAGCGACTGTGCCGCAATTGCAAGGCACCAGTTTCTACACCAGCCATGAAGGGTTGCTTCTGCCCTATGAGCAGGCGTTGACTCGGCAGGATTCACTGACTGGTGACTGGTATGCGACCAGTGCACACATGTTGTGGATCGGTGACAGAACACGCTTCCCTGGCAGCGCACATATCGAATTTGCGCGCGGCATCGGCAACCCGCTTGGCATGAAATGCGGACCGAGCCTTGAGCCTGATGCGCTGCTCGAATTGCTCGATATCCTTAACCCGGCACGCGAGGCGGGGCGGATTACACTCATTAGCCGGTTCGGTCATGATAAGGTCGAAGAAAGCCTGCCTAAACTGGTTCGTGCAGTAAAACGCGAAGGGCATCCTGTCGTGTGGAGCTGCGATCCGATGCACGGCAATGTCGTTAAATCGGATACTGGTTTTAAGACACGACCGTTTGACCGCATTCTTACCGAAACACGCGGTTTCTTTGACGTTCATCGCGCGGAAGGCACGCATCCCGGTGGCATCCATATTGAGATGACCGGACAGGATGTGACCGAATGCGTGGGCGGTGCAGTTGCGATTACGGAAGAACGGCTTGGTGATCGCTATCACACGCATTGCGATCCACGCCTTAATGCCGAACAATCGCTTGAACTCGCTTTTGCCTTGGCCGAAATGCTCAATACCGAAGTGAATGAACAACGGGCTGCCGATGCCGCCTAGGCACGGTCGAACTTAGGTATTCACCCGGGGGGCGTTGTCCGGCCATCGCATACGGTTTTGCATTTATCTGCAAATCCAAACATGACGATGCAAGTTCCACTCCTTTCCGGCCTCAACGAGGTTCAAGGCTCCCGTGATGCGGCATTGGCCGAAGCGGGCAGTGCATTAAGTACATCGACAGGTGCAGATGTTTTGACCATCGCGTCAGTTGTGCTGGGGCTGATTGCGATGACCGCAATTGCCAAAGTGGTGACCGCGCGTCGCGAGAATCGCAACATCGCCCGAACAGCACGCAGCCGTGCACTTGCGATGACAGAATTGCTGCACACGGTTCGGATGGCAGAATCCATTGCGGGTATTGGCGTTTGGCAATTCGATCCAAAGACCGGCTCACAAGCATGGTCTGAGGGGCTTAAACGACTGTTCGATATCGATCCCAGCGAGGTCTTTGTGGAAGGAGATGCGGAAACGCTGCTGTATTCCTACAATGTTGATTTGGTGGGCAAGGTGAAGGAACGATCGGATGAAATCGAGCCTTTTGATTTGCAATTCGACATTGAAGAATATGACGGCAACCAGCGCTCGATCTCCGTTAATGCCTGCAACTTGATGGGCAGAAACGGAACGGTCCACCGTGTCGTTGCGGTTATTCGTGATAACACCGATCAAATGAACCGTGAACGCGAGCTTGAATCCTCTCATGCCAAAGCTGTCAACGATGCTCGTCATGCGCGCGAATTGTCGGAAACAGACGCACTGACGGGCCTAGCCAATCGCCGCCGAGTCATGCGTGAGCTAGATCAGATTGTGATGACGGCCCGTGTCACTCAAATGCCATTGGCGCTTGTCATGTTTGATATTGACCACTTTAAGCGGGTCAATGATGCCCATGGCCATCCTTCTGGCGACAAGGTTTTGCAGCGTGTCGCTCGGCTCGCCAAGGGACAGGCGCGCAATGGTGATGTTGTCGGGCGCGTGGGTGGCGAAGAATTCGTGTGGATAATCCCTGGCGCATCGGATGGAATGGCGCGGGCGATGACAGAACGCTTGCGAGAAGTGATTGCCAGCGACAGTGGGGTTATGCGGATTGATGCCGTAACGATCAGTGTCGGATATACCTGCATCCAGGCTGGAGACACCGCTCTATCCCTATTCTCTCGCGCGGATGGGGCGCTGTATGACGCGAAGGATTCGGGCCGCAATCGGGTCCGTATGGCGGCATAACGTCCTCACTGGCTTGGCTTGTGCGATCTAAGAAACCGACAATGTGTCGCACCTGAATTTCCAGAACGGCTTTTATTTACCGATTGCTTCCTGCATGGCTGCCATCACACAATTGATGGAAATGGGAGCCGCCCTTTGCCACAGAGCGAACGGCAAGAAGACACGCAGAGTGAATCGAGTGAAAGCCTGACGGAACAATACCGTCAGACTCGCGCTTTGACAGAAGCGCTGGCCTCACCGCTGTCCGATGCCGATGCGACCATCCAATCGATGGAGGATGCGAGCCCTGCCAAATGGCACCTCGCGCATACGACATGGTTTTGGGAGACGTTCCTACTGCGTGAACACGCGGCGGATTACCGGCTGTATAATGAGGATTGGCCGTTCCTGTTCAATTCTTATTATGAGGCTGAAGGCGCTCGGATCGGGCGGTTTGCTCGCGGGATGCTGTCACGCCCTGCGCTGGATGACGTGCTTGAGTGGCGCGGCGTGGTCGATGCAGCGATGGCCCCACTGCTGGATGATCCGGCGTTTAGTGACCTGATCGCATTGGGCATTTCGCATGAACAGCAACATTCCGAATTGCTGCTGACCGATATCAAACACGCTTTGTTTCAGAACCCAACAGGGCCTGCAATGTGGCGCAGTGGGCGACCCAAGTCGCAAGCCGCGCAGACAATGAGCTGGCACAAACATCCCGGCGGTGTTGCGCGCGTCGGCTATGATGGAACAGGATTTGCCTTTGACAATGAAGGGCCAAACCACCGCGTTTTGATCGAACCATTCGCGTTGGCGGACCGTCTCGTCACCAATCGCGAATGGTCGGAGTTTATCGCCGATGGCGGTTATTCTGCCACCTCCCTGTGGCTGGCCGATGGGCTTGGCTGGGTGCGAGAGCATGGGATTGAAGCACCGCTTTATTGGCGCGGCGGGGAACAGTTCACCCATGCTGGATGGCGGGCGCGTGACCCAGATGCACCTGTCACGCATATCTCTTATTATGAGGCAGATGCCTTTGCGACTTGGGCTGATGCACGCTTGCCAACAGAGTTTGAATGGGAAGCCATCGCGCGCGGACAGGATGAAGCGGGCAGCGCGCAGGCGCATGACGCATCATCTGGCAATCAGCTTGATAAGGCAGCGCCACCCCTGCCGCGCGGTGGGTGCGACCTGTTTGGCGATTGCTGGCAGTTCACGCGCTCAGCCTATTTGCCATACCCCCGTTTCCGGAAGGCGGCTGGCGCGGTGGGCGAGTATAACGGCAAATTCATGAGCGGTCAGTTTGTCCTAAAAGGCGCAAGCTGCGCTACGGTGCGCGGCCATTCGCGTCCCTCCTATCGCAATTTCTTTTACCCGCATCAGCGTTGGCAATTTACCGGCTTACGCCTTGCAAAGGACCTTTGACTATGGCGACTAAAGAAGGTCTCAAGCTTGTCGATAAAGACGAGAGCGGCGTTGATAATGCGTTTCGCGCTGATGTAGTTCTGGGCCTGTTGCAACCGCAAAAGGCGGTGCCTGCGCGCTGGCTGTATGACGATGCCGGATCACAGCTGTTTGAAGACATCACTCAAGTCCCCGAATATTATCCAACCCGCGCAGAAACAGAGATCCTGCGCGAACAGGGCGCGAGCTTTGCTGAGATGATCGGGGAAGGATGCGCTGTTGTCGAGTTTGGCTCTGGCTCTTCGGTAAAGACGCCTTTGCTGCTGTCCGCGATTGGGCCTGGGGCCTATGTCCCGCTGGATATATCGGGCGATTTTCTTCGGGCTGCCGCTGCTGATCTCGCGGTGAAATTCCCCGGCCTGCCGGTCTATCCGGTGGAAGCGGACTTCATGCGTCGGGTTGAATTGCCCGAACAAATCGCCGCCATGCCTAAGCTTGGTTTTTTTCCCGGCTCCACTATCGGAAATATGGTCGCTTGCACTGCGGTCGACTTGCTTCGCAATATGCGGGAAACTCTGGGCGTTGGCGCGCAGCTGCTGGTCGGGATGGATCTGATCAAGGATGAGAGCATTCTTGTCGCTGCTTATGACGATGCCGCAGGTGTGACGGCGGAATTCAACTACAATCTGGCCCGCCGCATCAACCGCGAACTTGGCGGTAATATTCCGCTGGAACATTTGCATCATGAAGCGCGCTGGAATGATGAAAATGCCAGAATCGAGATGCACCTTGTTGCGCAATCTGACATTGCCTTCTCCGTCGATGGGCGTGAATTTGCGATGGTTGCGGGTGAGACAATCCACACCGAAAACAGCCACAAATTCGACCGCCGCACATCGAACATGCTGTTGCTTGCTGGTGGATGGGAGCCTCAGGTACGTTGGCTCGACAGTGAAAGGCGGTTCTCTTTGTTGTTGGCAGAGGCGAAGCCCAACCGCTCTGCACCCTAGTCAGGTCGATACCGCCCCCATAAGCGTTAGTGGACGCCGGACTGCTTGCCAGCTTAGCTCTTTTCCAAAGTATTCTTGGGAGTAAGCGCATGAGAGAATTGTTCGACCTATCTGGCCAAACCGCCGTCATAACCGGAGCTGGTCGGGGTATCGGCGAGGGTATCGCGCATCTATTGGCCGAAGCGGGTGCCAATGTTGTGTGTGCATCGCGCTCCCTTGATCAAATCACTCAGGTTGCTGACGATATCAATGCGAGCAATGCGGGTGGCCGCGCCATTGCGCAGGCAACCGACGTTTCTTCCGCCGAAGACATGGATGCTCTTGCGCAGCGCGCGGTTGATGAGTTCGGGCGGCTGGATATCTGGATTAACAATGCGGGCGGGTCGCTGGTTTCTGCGCCGCTGACAGAGCTTGATCCTGCAGAATGGGACAAGACGTTGGCGGTCAATCTGTCTTCGGTCTTTTATGGTGTGCGTGCAGCGGTGAAGCACATGAAAAATGGCGGCAGCATTGTGAATACGTCTTCGATGGCGGGACGTGACCCGTTCCCCGGCAGTGGGCATTACAGCGCGGCAAAGGCCGGTGTGAACATGCTCACCAAAACACTGGCGCTGGAATTGGGTCCGCAAAAAATTCGCGTGAATGCGATCCTTCCCGGATTCGTGCCAACCGACACGGTGAAGAAAGCTCTTAATATGACGGATGAGGACTTCGGTCCGTTGCTCGAACAGTTGAACCTGCCTGCCGGACGTCTGGGCACACCGCGTGATATTGCCGCGTGTGTGCTCTATCTGGTTGGCAATTCAGGAGAGTGGGTGACCGGTCAGAACCTATGCGTGGCAGGTACAGTATAGGGCTGAATGGAATTCCTGGCTGGGGCGGCAGGGATCGAACCTGCGAATGCCGCTACCAAAAAGCGGTGCCTTACCACTTGGCGACGCCCCAGCAGGAGCCGTGCGCTATAACGCCACTTTTCTAAATGTGAAGGGTGTTTGGAAGCTTATTCTGACAAGGCGCGGCGCGCGGCCAGATCGTTCTCCACTTGCGTGATGGTTTTGTGATCGAGTCGATAGAATAGCATCGCGAGTCCGGCCGGTATCAAGACAAGTGCAGGCAGCATCGCAAAGGCGAAATTGATGCCCGCCAGCGCTGATGCGCTTTGCTCTTCCTGAGCGACAAAACCGGTCAAAGACAAAACAATTCCGGGCATTGCTCCGCCAAATCCCATGCCGATCTTTACCGCGAAAATGGAGGCTGAAACCGTCAGTGCGGTCATCTGCTGTCCCGATTTCCAGTCGATAAACTCAGCAATGTCGGTGAACATTGAAAAGGCGAGCAGCATTAGAAATCCAAAGCCAATCCCGACAAGATATTGCGAGAATGTTTGCGGCCAGACAGCATCGAGCGGCACAATCGCAAAAATTGTGATTCCGATGACTTTCGTCACACCGCCCGCGATCAACAAATGCGCCTTTTCAAACCGCTGTTGGAGCATGAATGCGAGTATGACTCCGGTAATCTGACCCAACGCCAAAGCGGTTAGGAACAAGCCGAACCGATCAAGGAACAGGAACACCGGCGTTCCATCATCACCCGCGACATATTTGAAGAAAAACCGCGCCGTCGATGCCCGGCTCGCAATTGAGAGCACTCCAAACACTGCTGATACGGCCACTGCAATCCATGCTCCAGTGCGCACCAAAACGCCCAAGTCGGTCCGGATAGAGGTATTGGACGGTGCAGCGGGGATACGTTCTTTAGTCGTGGCAAAGGTTGTGAAATAGACGACCACCGCAACCACTGAGAAAACGCCCATGGTCAGCATGATGCCGCGCGCTTCGTCGTCTCCGCCCAATTCTCGCACAAGCGTTGTGGCGAGCACCCCAACGACAATTCCGGCAAGACCGGAAAAGAACATGCGAAACGCTGTCACATTGGCGCGCTCCTTCGCCGATGGAGAGATCACGCCAAGCAAGCCGGAATAGGGAACGTTTACCGCAGTGAAAGCAAGCATCGCCAGTCCATAGGTGACGTAAGCCCATATCAGCAGCCAGCCCACCGACATTGGCGGTGCGGCGAATATCGCAAAGCCTGTTATCCCGAACGGGACCGCACCAAACAGAAGGTATGGCCGGTAACGTCCCCAACGTGTGCGAGTGCGATCGCTGATCGCCCCCATTAAGGGGTCGGTTACTGCATCGAACACTCGCGACAAGAGCAACATCAGCGCCATCGCCGCAGGCGCAACGCCGCCCAAATCGACGAAGAAATACAGAATATATGCGCCGAAAAAATTGAGATAGAGGCCCGAGGGCAAATCACCGGCGCCGTATCCCAGCTTCTCGCTCAGGCGAATTTTTTCGTGCACCTTTGCGGGCAAGCCTTACTCCTATGTCCCAAACGACAATGGGCCGGAAGCGCAAAGACTTCCAGCCCATTGATTGAAGAGTTTCGAGGGTTCTAGCCTAGGCTTTAGAATGAGAAGTCTAAGTTCTTGCCTTTAAAATCTGCGGCAGAATGACGTTCGACCAATTGTTGATCCTCATCACCCCAAACTTTGTTAACCAAACGGCCACGTTGCACCGCAGGTCTGGCTGCGATCTCACGAGCCCAACGCCCGACATTGCTATAATCGTCTATCGAAAGGAATGTCTTCGCCTCGTTGTAGATTGTTCCCGCTACGAAGGGCGCGAGCCATGGGAAATTGGCCATGTCGGCGATCGTATATTCATCGCCTGCAAGAAAGCGCGTTTCGCCCAGCTGCTTGTCCGCGACATCGAAAATCCGTTTTGTTTCCATCGCATAACGATTGATCGGATATTCGTATTTCTCCGGTGCATAAGCGTAGAAATGACCAAATCCGCCGCCAATGAAGGGACCAGTGCCGACCTGCCAGAACACCCAGCTGAGTACTTCGGCGCGCGTAGCGGGATCGGAGGGCAGAAATTCGCCGAACTTCTCAGCCAAATGGACCAGAATCGCACCAGATTCGAACACGCGAAATTCTTTATCGCCGCTGGCATCGATCAATGCAGGGATTTTTGAATTGGGGTTGATCGCAACAAAACCGCTGGAGAATTGCGTGCCATCGCCGATGTTCACAGTGTAGGCGTCGTATTCTGCGCCTTTATGGCCAAGCTCCAGCAATTCTTCGAGCATGATCGTCGCCTTCACACCGTTGGGTGTGGCGAGCGAATGAAGCTGGAATGGGTTTTTCCCGCGCGGGAGGTCTTTTTCTTCGCGCGCGCCTGCGGTTGGCCGGTTGATGCTGGCAAAGCGGCCACCGCTTTCGGTTTCGGCATTCCATACTTCGGGTGGGGTGTAAGTGGAATCTGCCATATTTCGTATGCTCCTTCGAATGCGGGTGGATATGTCCCGGCTTACTCTTGGCAATCCAATTGGAGGTTTGAAGAGTAATGTGCAACGCTGCGAACACGCCGCAAAGTTGCATTTTCATTTGTCCGTCTGATAGCCGAACTTGTCGCTAGTCTTTGAACTCGATGCGTTACCGGGCTAGAGCAGGCGCGAAACCTCATAGGAATTTGCCCACACCATGGCCACGACTTCGCACTCATTCTTCGACATGCACTCGCACGGATTTGTCCGAGTTGCGACTTCTACGCCCTGCGTTCGCACAGGGGATGTCGCCTACAACACAAAAGGTATTCTGTCCGAAGCGCGTAAGGCCCATGAGCAAAACGTCGATCTGGTTGTCTATCCTGAACTTTGTGTGTCTTCCTATGCGATCGACGATTTGCTGCTTCAGAATTCGCTGTTGGACGCATCTGACGCTGCGATTGCTGAGATTGTCGAGGCCAGCGCTGACATTGCGCCAGTATTGGTGATCGGCGCACCGCTGCGCCGCAATGCGAAGCTTTACAATTGTGCTCTCGTAATCGCGCAAGGTGAGTTACTGGGCGTCATCCCCAAGAGCTATCTGCCGAATTACCGCGAATTTTATGAAAAGCGTTATTTTACCCATGGCCGCAATTGTCAGGATTTGTGGATCGGTGTGAACGGCGAAGAGGTTCCTTTCGGGACCGATCTCGTCTTTTCCGCATCGAACCTGCCGGGCTTCACATTCGGCGTAGAGATTTGCGAAGATTTCTGGGCGCCCAATCCTCCTGGCACTCTGGCCGCGCTTGCCGGTGCGTTAATCCTTTGCAATCTGTCCGCGTCACCCATCACGATTGGCCGTGCCGAAGATCGTCATATGCATTGTCGGTCAAGCTCATCGCGCTCGATCTGCGCCTATGCCTATTCCGCCAGTGGGCACGGCGAAAGCACCACCGACCTTGCATGGGATGGGCAGGGCGTAATTTATGAATTGGGCGGATTGCTGACTGAAAGCGTGCGTTTCGATCTCAATCCTGAGCTTTGTGTGGTTGATATCGACACAGACCGGATCGCGGCAGAGCGTATGCGCAATCAGACATTTTCTGACGCAGCCGAAGCGCATGGCCGCCCCGAAGATACATTCCGCCGGATCGTGTTCGATCATGCCGTCACCCAAGGCGATATTGGGCTGATCCGCCCCGTGCAACGCTTCCCATTCGTGCCGAGCAATCAAAAGACGCTGAGTGAGGATTGCTACGAAGCGTTCCACATTCAGGTCGATGCTTTGATGCGGCGTATTCAGGCGGCGTCGGCAAAATCGCTTATCATCGGGATTTCTGGAGGGCTCGACAGTACCCATGCTCTGATCGTGGCAAGCAAAGCCTGCGACCGGTTGGGCATGCCGCGCACCGCCATTCGCGGCTACACCATGCCCGGCTTTGGCACGTCCGATGATACAAAGGGCAATGCGTGGAAGCTGATGAAAGCGTTCGGCATCACCGCAGAAGAGATCGACATCAAACCTGCTGCCACGCGCATGTTAGAAGACTTGGATCACCCCTATGCCAATGGTGAGCCGCAATATGATGTGACATTTGAGAATGTTCAGGCAGGTCTGCGTACGGACTACCTCTTCCGGCTCGCAGGCCAGCATAATGGTTTCGTCGTGGGGACCGGTGATCTCAGCGAACTGGCGTTGGGTTGGTGCACCTATGGTGTCGGCGATCACATGAGCCATTACGGTGTCAATTCGGGCGTACCCAAGACGTTGATCCGATACCTGATCCGCTGGACGGTTGAGACGGAACAATTCTCAGCAGAATGCGGCGACGTGCTGATGGCTGTCTATGACACGGTGATCTCGCCCGAGTTGGTGCCTGCCGGTGAGGACGGAGCCATTCAAGATACCGAGGCGCATATCGGGCCGTATGAGCTGCACGATTTCTTCCTCCATCACACGATTCGTTTCGGCCAACGGCCGGGAAAAATCGCGTTTCTTGCATGGCATGCTTGGAAAGATGCGGCCGGGGGACAATGGCCCGCAGACTTCCCAAAAGCTCGCAAGAACGAATATGATCTGGCGGAAATTGCCAAGTGGCTCGAATGTTTCCTGAAACGCTTCTTTGGCTTCTCTCAATTCAAACGCAGCGCGGTGCCCAACGGTCCGAAGGTTAGCTCGCAGGGGGCACTTTCACCGCGCGGAGACTGGCGCGCGCCGTCTGATGCTGTTGCCGACGTGTGGCTGGAGGAACTGCGTAATGCTCTTCCACCGCTCGACTAGGCCATTAAAACCGAGAGACGGCAAAATAGCGCCCACTTGCATTAGCAACGTCGGCAAGTTCACCAGCTCCAGGAGCGGCTTGAGATATTGGCGCCTCGGTGCCTTGAATAGCTGAAAAGCCGGAGCACGATTATCGCTCCGGCCTATCGCTGTCTCTAAAGCCTGAGGATCATCATCCGTGATCAATCGACAATCGGCCTGAGCCAAAAGCGGCGGCGTATCCTGCATTGAATCCAAATGCGGGCGTGCACAATCATGGATGAGTGTCTTAGCCAGCAATTCGCGCGGCTTTTTCATGCGCAACGGCGATTTTGGCTTTACCATCTGCGGCCATGATTCCATCGGCCGCGATGACCTCGACATCTGTGATGCCAATGAAACCCAAAAAGAAGGTGAGCCAGCTCGACATGAAGTCCATGTCACTGCCAATCGACATGCCGCCTGATGCAGTTGTGATGTATGCTTTTTTGCCTTCGAGTAAGCCAACAGGGCCTGTCGATATGTATGCGAACGTCGTTCCAGCGCGCGCGAGCAGATCGGCCCATGCTTTTACAGCCGCAGGAACACCTAGATTGTAGACTGGCGAGCTGTTGCTGACCGTGTCGATGCATTGCTGGCCAAAACTCACAGTCTGCATGCAGGGCTTGAAAGCAAATTGGAATTGGTCATCGATGTGATGTTGCCTAGTGAAGTGACTGCGAAGGTCCTTCGGGAATTTCGTGATACATTTCCGACCGTCGCTTTGCGGCTTAGGGTGGAAGGGCTGGGCGCGGTTGCATCCTGTTTGATTGGCGAAGACGCTCAGCTTGCAATTGGCTGGCCGATTATAGACGATGATCCCGCGTTTGAGCGGCAGGCTATTGGATCGATTGATCTGATCCCCGCTACGGTGCCGATTCACCCTCTTGCCTCACCGGGTATTGCACCGGGTGAAAGTCTCAAGCATTTGTAACTGGTCCTATCTGACCGCTCAACCCGCACGCAAGGACGCGAATTTTCAGTACTTAGCCCTCTGACTTGGCGATTGGGTGATTTGGGCGCGAAACATTCGCTGCTGAAAGAAGGGCTGGGGTGTGGGAATATGCCGCGTAAGATGGTGGCTGATGATCTATTGGCGGGACGGTTGGTTGAAATATGCTTGCCGGAAAAGCCAGGTGAGAACTACACGCTGTCTGCCCTATGGCGCCGTGACGCGCGATTGGGTCCTGCAACCAGTTGGTTGATTGATGCGTTTTGAACTGCGCTGAGTGAGAGACTGGGCGACTAAGGTCTACGCAGCCAATTGACGGCTTCGATCTTGCCGTCAAAAAACTCGACCTCGACCCCGTTGCTCAACCGCGTATATTGCAACTTGACTAGGCTCGACGCGCCGTAGATCGCAACTCGCGTTAGGCCGAATTCCTTAGATTTCATCAGGTGATTGCGGATGACGTCGCCGGTTTCCCGGGTTTGAGGGACAAACCCGCTCATATTACCCAGAGCGAGGATGTTACCGTCTTTCTTGACGATCGGGTATGCACCTTTGTCCAGTTCATGGATAAATGACTGCATGCCTTCCAAATCCCAGAATCCGGATATGGAAAAGTAAACCTCATTGCGGTTGACATCAGTTGAGACGGAGGATGTTGGCTTTAGGTTATCCATGAGAGAGAGATAACGGATATTGGTTAACAAAAGCCTGTCACGACCGTAATTGGCACATAGAGAACGCGCGGTTCAAGCGTCTGAAGGGCCAAAATAGATCGGTACGTCACCCTCTTTCCAAGGCGTGAATTTCGGCATAATCGCGGCGAACAGGTCGGACGTGAGGTGCGCCTCTAGCCAATTCCGTAAATGCGGTATTTGCTGAACATCGAACCAATCCCGGTCGGTGTTGGCGAATTGGCGAATGAAAGGGAACAGCGCGATATCGGTCAGGCTGCGACTAGGGCCGCATAGTTGCGCGCTTTCCGCCAATTGCGTATCGAGTTTACGCAGGATCGCCAACCCTTCCGCGCGGTGATCGACATCGCCAATCTCGGCCTCATATCGGCTGGGATATTTGTAGCGATCAAGATGATGTTTGAACGGTCCATCAGCGCGTTCGATCACGGCAGTGTCATCGCCTGAAAGCCAATATTCGGTATCGTTCTGAGCAAGAGCCCAGTGCATGATCGCGATGCTTTCATCAATCACCGTACCGTCTGGCAGCACGAGAACCGGGACGGTTGCTTTGGAGGAAACCTCCTTCAGCACAGACGGCTTGTCGGCCAGCTTCACCTCGCGCAGTTCCACCACAATCCCAGCGATCCACAGAGCCATGCGCGCGCGCATGGCATAGGGGCAACGGCGAAAGCTGTAGAGGATAGGGGACTGTCTCATTCGCCGTTTTCGGGCGCTTCCGGGGTGAGGCCTGCTGGGAAGTTCGCTTCCCAGCCTCCATCGTGCAGTTTCAATCCACCTTGCGTCGCACCTTTTGCCGCAACCATAGCAGCAGCGCCAATATGCGCCTCGCCGCGTTGCTTTGCCAATCTTTGCTGCTTTTGCCGTTCGGCATAGCGGGCGCGCTGTTCGTCATCGCGATCGGCGATGCAATGCGGGCAGCTGATCCCCTCAGAATAATCGGGAGAGGCCATTTCTTCCGCGCTAAGCGGCTGACGGCAGGCAAAGCACTGCCCGTACGATCCAAGCTCCAGCCCGTGTTTCACCGATACGCGCTGATCAAAAACGAAGCATTCGCCATGCCACAAGCTTTCGTCTTTGGGCACATTTTCGAGATATTTCAGAATACCACCTTTGAGGTGGAAGACGTCTTCGACCCCTTCGGAACGTAGGAAACTGGTCGATTTCTCGCAGCGAATCCCGCCGGTGCAATACATCGCAACCTTGGGCCTCTTGCCTTGGCCCAGCAATTCTGCGCGTCGGTCACGGAACCACTTGGGAAAGTCGCGGAAACTGGCCGTTTGTGGGTCAATCGCGCCTTCGAATTGACCTATAGAAACCTCGTAATCATTGCGCGTGTCGATCACGATAGTGTCAGGATCGGATATCAGCGCGTTCCAGTCTTGCGGATCGACATAGCGACCAACGCTAGCGCGGGGATCGATACCGGGCTCGCCCATGGTTACAATCTCACGCTTCAACCGAACCTTCATGCGGCGAAACGGCATTTTTTCGGCGTGCGAATATTTCACATCAAATGTGTCGCAATCCGGCAGAGTGCGGATATGGCCGAGCACCGCAGAAATGCCTTCTGCCGGTCCAGCTATCGTGCCGTTCAAACCCTCTGGTGCGATCAGGATCGTGCCGCAAATACCCGCCGCATCGCAGACTGCCTGTAACGGGTCTTTGAGCACCGCTGGATCATCGAACGGAGCAAACCGATAGAGTGCGGCGACTTGGATGGGGGTTTCCCGTGTCATTGCTCTACCGGCGAGAGGTTGCATACCTCTGGTCCCACACGCAAATTCAAGCCCTGACGGATGATAGCAATATCATCACCAATTGAGCAGGATGTGCCAATATCTGACGGTGCAGGGACCGGATGCTCCAATCCCTGTGCGTCTTGAGCGCGAACAAGCGGTTGTGATCCGTTGTAACCGGACCCCATTCCAAATCCGACTATGGTCATGCGCTCATGCGCAACGGGTTGCTCGCCGGATTGTGCGACAGTCACGAAGAACAATCCCACCGTTGCGATAACGCCGAGGACGATTAGCAACAAAGCCGCTTGTTTTACACGGTCAACAATTGTGGGAGCGAACGGATCACTCATAGCTCACACCCGCATCACCCAGCCATGTTTGTCCTCAACCTGGCCTTGCTGCAGACCGGTGAGTTTTTCGCGCATCTTGTTCGCCATTTGACCGATGCCGCCGGTGCCGATGGTGAACTCGCCATCGGGTGAAGCGACTGTTCCAACCGGCGTCACGACCGCAGCCGTTCCGCAGGCCAAGGTCTCAAGCAGTTCGCCGCTTTCTGCCTCGGCGCGCCATTGGCCGATGGAGTAGGGCTCTTCGCGCACTTCCAAACCTTCCTCGCGTAGCATCGCGATCAGGCTGTCGCGGGTGATGCCGGGCAGGATTGTGCCGGTTAGAGGGGGTGTGATGACGCTGCCATCGCGGCGGACAAAGAACAGGTTCATTCCGCCCAGCTCTTCGACCCACTTCTTCTCAACAGCATCAAGGAACACGACCTGATCGCAGCCTTTGGAGATTGCTTCTGCTTGGGGCACGAGGCTGGCAGCGTAGTTTCCGCCGGTTTTGGCTGCGCCGGTTCCACCCGGAGCGGCGCGCACATAATCTTGGCTAACCCAGATCTTAACTGGATTCACGCCGCCTTTGAAGTAATCGCCCGATGATACGAGGATTACGACGAATTTGTATTCCTTTGCCGGACGTACACCCAGGAAAGCTTCGGATGCGAACATGAAGGGGCGGATATAGAGCGAGCCCCCTTCGATAGCGGGCATCCACTTGGCATCGGTCTTGACCGCTAGACTCACGGCTTCGAGGAACAGTTCCTCCGGGATTTCAGGCATCGACATGCGCCTTGCGCTGGCGTTGAAACGTTGTGCATTTGCCCCTGGCCGAAACATTGCGAGCCCCCCATTGGCATGGGTGAAGGCCTTCATCCCTTCAAAAATCTCCTGCGCGTAATGCAGCACGCTGGCCGCCGGATCGAGCGGGATCGCCTCGCGCGGGCCAATGCGCGCGGAATGCCAACCACCTTTTGCCTCATCATAATCAATGGTGACCATGTGATCGGTAAAGACCGTTCCGAAGCCGGGATCAGCGATTGCGGCTTCACGCACTGCGTCGAGCGTGGGCGAGGGGTGCGGGATTGTCTCAAATTGCATAACAAGGCCGAATACTGGGGTGCGCAAATCAGGGCAAGCTCTGTGTTTCAGAGTGATCGATCGATACGATTCCTTTGTTAATTTCCACAGCGACGTTGGATTCCAACGATTCCATATGGCCAGAATCAAAGACGCCCAAGGCTTCCCTTAAGCGTAATGGTAGTCTCTGATGCCATTGGGACGCGCGAGTATGACGTGGGAAAACAATTATTCAAGACTTGTGCAGGCAAGCTGTTTGATTCACAAATACAGGTGGGAGCGGCGGTGATCGGTGCTCTTGACCCCCGATGATACGGCGCGGTCTTGGCTTTTAAGCGCGAAAGGAGGTGATCCGATGTCTCATGGTTCAGTAGCGAGGTCGGTGAAGATCCCTACGGAGCATATTCGGTAACGTTCTCCTTACCGAGTAAGGTTTCGTGAGCGGCACTTCCGGCCGCTGACCATGAAAGGGCAGTTCCGCGAGTGGCGGAACTGCCCTTTTTTGTTGAGTGATTGATCAGCCGCACCCCGTCCTGGGTGTGAAATCCTCGCGCCTTCGGCATTGCGGATGGGCAATCGCCCTTGCGGTCACTGCGCGACCGAGCTCCGCCACCAAGCCAGCCGGTATGTAAGAATGGTTCGGGCCCGCTAGGGTCCGCAAGCCCGACCGAGCGTCTGTGGCGACGCGGCCCTTAGGCCGTGTTAGCGAGGATCTCACGTCGCGGATGCGATGCGTAAACAAAAAACCCAACTCTTCTTACCGGCAATCCTCAATCACGCGGCTGATCTCTACCCATGCAGGCAAATAGAGCGTGCGTTCGCCTTCTACTCCGACGGCAAAACGCCCTTTGGTGATCGCCATTGCGTCCAGCAGCGGGTCGCGCGAGTCAAGACTGACTGCAACCATCCTCGCTGCCAATGGGTCTGCTGTTGGCAGTGGGTCAGCAGTGAGGTTGCGGGAGACAGTCTCCGTTATAATGTTCATTGCGCGGCTGGCGGTGGGGAATTCAGTTGTAGCTCTTAAGAGAGCGGTGCCCTGACCGGTACAGCGCACGATAAATTCAGGTGGCCTCCCATCAGTGCCGTAAACTGCCATTTGGCCCGTACGATCATTATTATAGGTCCAAGTTCCCGGCGTCTGCGGCGCGTCAAGGTAGCTGTCATATACCGGCTCTTGCACAACAGGCGGTGGAGGTGGCGGCGCGGGGGTTGGCGTCGGGGTAGGTGCCACCACAACTGGCGGCGCTGGCGGGAGTTCCGGTGAAGAAACGCAGGCGGCAAGGCTAAAGGTCACGGCGAGCGCGCCAGCTGTATATAAGTAGATCGCTTTCATGACGTCTAAATGCGCGCTATCGGCACAAGGGTCCATGGCCAATTCAAATCCTCACCCCAAAAAAAGCGTGAAACCAAAGAAAAAGCGCGTTGACCACCTGCTCGTTGAACGAGAGCTGGCGGAAAGTCGCACGCGTGCTCAGGCGCTGATTATGGCAGGGGTGGTGTTCGCAGGGGAGGCTAAGGTGGAGAAACCCGGTCAACAAATTCTCGAAGATGCGCAGCTTGATGTGCGTGGGCGTGATCATCCGTGGGTCAGCCGCGGTGGGATAAAACTGGCGCATGCGATCGAACACTTTGCTCTGGATACAAAAGGCGCGGTGGCAATGGACATTGGTAGTTCAACCGGCGGCTTTACCGATGTCTTGCTGACACACGGGGCAGAACACGTCTTTGCGGTCGATAGCGGGACCAATCAGCTGGCTTGGAAGATACGGCAAGACAGCCGGGTTACCGTGCTGGAGCAAACCAGTGCGCGTATCCTGACAAAGGGACACATTAGCCGCCCGTGTAACTGGGTGGTTTGCGATGCGAGCTTTATCGGGCTTTCCAAAGTGCTAGAACGGCCGCTGGAACTGGCAGCGCGCGAATGCCGTTTGGTCGCGCTGATTAAACCGCAATTTGAGGTTGAGAAGCAAGAAGTCGGCAAAGGCGGCGTCGTCCGCGATCCTGCCCTTCGCGAACGTGTGTGCGGCGAAGTTCGTGAGTGGTTAGAAGGCCTTGGATGGGATATTGAAGGAATAGTTGAAAGCCCCATAACGGGGCCTCAAGGGAACGTCGAGTTCCTGATCAGTGCGGTAAGAGCCCAAATCAAATAGCTCGACCCACAGGGTCATAAGCCCGACTGGACGCCCGCAGCGACGTGACCTTCAGGTCGCATGAGCGCGGAAATCGCACGCCGGAAGGTGTGAGAAGACTAAAGCTCCATCGACCCTATCTTGGCGTCCAGATCAATCGGGATCGAAGACAGCACGTCCGCGCCGCTTGCCTTTTCATAGGCGTCATCGCCATGTTCGGAGACAAGCTCTGCGTGGCGTTCATCGCGGATGCGTAAAAGCTCCGCAATTTCTTCGCGGTAAAGCGCGACCATTGCGGTGACAAAGCGGTTCACGCAGTCATCTTGCTCTGTGTGATTGACGTTGAAATCGGGCAAATGCTCAATCATCGTTTCGGCAGGATAGAGGAATTCGTTGGTCACAAAGCGGTTCACGGTGAACCAGCTGCGCGGAATACCCAGCGTGTCGATCGACAGCGTGACCAGATGCGTCACATGCGCCTTTGCATCCTCGCCTTGTGGTGGCCAGACTTTGGGCTCCAACCCTTCGGGCAATTGGGTGCGATGCAGGAATAGGTGAAAATGGCCGTGCTCATCCGGGTCACGATCACCGGGGGCGTGGACGTGATAATACCAGCGTGATTTGCAATACTCATCGCGCGCATCGGCTTTGGGATAATGGGTCCAGAATTTGGCGCCGTCTTCGGGAACCACGCGCAGCATCAATGGCCGCTGTTCCTGTGCCATCTGAGTTATAGTCTCAATGACGGTGTGAGCTGCTTGGACGGGCGTCATTGGAGCAGAAGTCGTTGTAGCTGATGTCATAATAGGTGTGTTCTAGCGATCCGCTCTCAAAGTTACAGAACAATTTGACGGAGCTAGCTGGTATGATTTGGAGCGGATCAGGCAATCTTAGGGAAGCCAAACGCAAAACGGCCGGTGGCAACCTAAGCTGCCACCGGCCGAGAGCATTACGCTAATGCGTGAAGCTTACGCGGCGCCGCAGCAGCCTTCAGCCGCACAGCAGCCTTCAGCTGCACAGCAGCCAGCAGCTGCACAGCAGCCTTCAGCAGCGGCACAGCAACCACCAGCTGCACAGCAACCTTCAGCAGCTGCACAGCAGCCACCAGCGGCACAGCAGCCGCCAGCGCAATTAGCGACTGCAGTGGTATCAGCGGATGTATCAGCTTCGTCAGCAGGAGCTGAACAAGCAGCAGTTGCAACAGCAAGACCGCCAGCGACAGCGAGCATTGATGCAAAGTTGGTCTTTTTCATTAAATCGTTCCCCTCATTGGAAGTTCGGTCAAAAAAACCGCGATCCCAGTTGGTAAGGTGAGGCGCGAGTGGATAGTTCCTGCCGCATTGCGCCCCGAATCACGGCAAGAATGTGGCGAAGCTATCACAATCATTCCAAACCGCACATGATCTTATTTCAATTTCGTCGATTCTGCGACGAAATTGCCTCGAAATGCGTCAGCTTGCATCATAACCCAGCTGGGAGATTGGCGCTCTGGATTCGCTCGTGTATCGGGTCAACGCGCGGTTCAGCTGCGAATCGCTTAGTTGAAGGCATGCGGGTTTGCGGCAAGTGCATTGGCACCTTTGCCAAGCGGGAGAAGTGATGAATTTTCTGGCCTCCAAGGCGCAATTACGCGCTAGCTTTTTCCGCTGGACGCTGTTTCTGGTGCCGTTGATCGTTCTGTTTGGATTTACCGCAGGGCAATTTGGCAGTCCTCAGACCATTTGGTTTCAGAATCTCACAAAGCCTGAAATTTTTCCACCTACCGCTGCGTTTGGGATCGTTTGGGGCATTCTTTATGTGATAATCGGAATTTCGCTGGCATTGGTTGTCAGCGCGTGGGGTGCCTATGGCCGCGGATTGGCGATCATTGTGTTTGCACTACATTTTGTCGGTAATCTGGCTTGGACTCCGGTGTTTTTCGGAATGCAGAATATAGTCGGCGGACTATATGTGCTGGGTTATACAATCGTCACCTTGTTGGCGATGACCGCGGTTTTCTGGAGCATTCGGCGCAGCGCTGGATTGCTGCTCTTGCCATATCTTGCTTGGTTGATTTTCGCGAGCGTTCTGAACTATCAGTTCTTCGTCTTGAACCCGGACAGCAGCGAGGTTGTCGAAGAAGGTGCAGTGGAGCGCATCGAGCTCTAGACAATGACGCAAGCCATCGCCAAATAGCGTCTTATGCAAAGCGAAAACCCAATCATCGCCGACTTCGTCAAACTCGCAAACAGCGCAGCTGGCACCATGGCTGGCATGACACGCGAGGCCCGCGAGGGTGCGCGTGAGCGTATGCGCGAAGCGATGGGCGGCATGGACTTCGTGTCCCGCGAGGAATTCGACACAGTCAAAGCAATGGCGCAAAAGGCGCGCGAACAGGCCGACGCTCTCGAAGCCAAAGTCGCTGAGTTGGAATCCAAACTCACCGGCAACTAAGCCGGTGTGGCGCGCTGATGAATAGGCGCGTATGAATTTTCGTTCACCCGCCATTTTCATCGCCTCTCGCCCGCATGGAGAGACGGCGGCAATCGCGCGTCTGCTTACGGAGCAGCACGGCCTTGTCGCGGGCTATGTTGCAGGCGGGCGCGGGCGGCAACTGCGACCCGTTATGATCCCGGGCAATTGTGTTGACGTGGAATTGCGCTCAAAATCCGAAAGCCAATTGCCGTTTGCCCGGATTGAATTGCTCGAAAGCCGCGCGCCTTGGATGACTGAGCCGCTGCCAGCCGCTGCGATCCAATGGGCCTGCGCGCTCACTGTCAGCACTTTGCCTGAACGCAGCCCCTATCCCACACTCTATTCCGCGCTTGGCGCATTGCTTACTGCGATCTGCCATGCGCCATCGGCGCGCGGGTGGTTGGCGGCTATGGTGGCCTATGAAGCGATGCTGCTGCGCGAATTGGGATATGGCGGGGCAAAGCCTGATATGGCTAGCGACTTTGCTGCACAATTTGAAGCTTTTCGCCAACTTCACCGCCCGATCCGCGACTACTTGTTTGCCGACAACGCCCGCGATGTTATGGCCGCCCGCACCGCGCTGGGAGAACGGCTCGCGCGGATGAACGATTAAGGATCGACCCATGAAGATTGCAGTGCTGCCTGGTGATGGGATTGGTCCTGAAGTGGCGCGCCAAGCGGTTCAGGTGCTGAAAGCGCTCGATCTGCCGAGTTTGACCTTGTTCGAAGGGGACGTTGGCGGGGTTGCCTATAAGCGCCATGGCCACCCGCTTCCTGCCGAAACGCTGACAATGGCGCGCGAAGTTGATGCGGTGTTGTTTGGCGCTGTTGGCGATCCTGATTGCGACGGTCTGGAACGGTCGCTGCGGCCCGAACAGGCGATCCTTGGCTTGCGCAAAGAGCTGGAGTTGTTTGCCAATCTCCGCCCAGCACGAGTGTTTCCGGGGCTGGAACATCTCTCTCCGCTCAAACCGGAGATTGCAAACAGGCTAGACGTGCTGATCGTGCGAGAGCTGACCGGGGATGTCTACTTCGGCGACAAGGGTACGCGCGCCGCCAGTGATGGCAGCCGCGAAGGGTGGGACATGATGTCTTATTCCGAAACCGAAGTGCACCGGATTGCTCAGGTCGCCTTTCGCGCGGCGCGTTCGGGCGATTGTAGAGTTTGCAGTGTGGACAAGGCCAACGTCCTCGAAACCAGTCAGGTCTGGCGCGATACGGTAAAGGCCGCAGCTGGTTCGCATCCCGATATCGATCTTAGTCATATGTATGTCGACAACGCCGCGATGCAGATCATCAGCGATCCATCGCAATTCGGTGTGATCCTAACCGGCAATCTGTTCGGCGATATTCTGTCCGACCTTGCCAGCGCAGCAGTTGGTTCGATTGGCCTGCTCGCCAGCGCTTCTATGGGCGACCGCCAGACCGCAAATGGCCTTTTTGGCCTTTATGAACCGATCCATGGAAGCGCGCCTGATATTGCTGGGCAGGGCAGGGCGAACCCGATGGCGACCATCCTGTCGGTCGCAATGATGCTGCGCCATTCCTTTGGTCTGGAAGCCGAAGCGGTGAAGGTCGAAGCCGCAGTCGGAAAAGCGCTGACCGATGGAATTCGCGGTGGCGATTTAGGCGGCGCCCATGGCACAGAGGCTATCGGTGAAGCGGTGCGTGAGCGGCTTTAGCAACCGCTCATGAATTCTTCGCTCGATCTTGGAATTGTTCTGCCTACGCTTAACGAGCGCGGCAATCTTGGCCCCTTGGTCAAAAGGATCGAGGATGCGCTGGGTGCAGAGGGCTGGGAAGTCCTGATCGTCGACGATGACAGTAAGGATGGCACCGCAGACGAAGCCCGCGCAATTGCGCAGGCAGACCGGCGCGTTCGGGTGATCCAGCGGATTGGACGACGCGGACTTGCCAGCGCGGCCATTGAAGGATTTTGTGCCACCGCTGCACCCTATGTCGCGGTGATGGATGCGGATCATCAGCATGATCCCGCGATGCTGGTCGGGATGTTGGCCGCGATGAAATCGGGTGAAGCTGAAATTTGTATCGCATCACGCTTTGCCGAAGGAGCGAGCACGGCCGATTGGGATAATCCAGACAGGGAGAAGCTATCCGGCCTCGCCAACACTATCGCGCGCAAGATCACCGGCGTCGCATTGACAGACCCGATGAGCGGATATTTCATGCTGCCCACGGCCACTGCGCGGGCATTGACGCCGCGCCTATCGGGGATCGGGTTCAAAATATTGCTCGACCTGCTCGCGACTTCGGACCGGCCCATGAAAGTGAAGGAGTTCGCACTCAATTTTGCAGCGCGGCGGGAAGGGGTGAGCAAACTGGACCGCGCGATCCTGTTCGATTTTCTTGCCGGGCTATACGACAAGACACTGGGCCAGGTGATCCCGACGCGCTTTGCACTGTTCGGCACAGTAGGGGCGCTGGGCGTGATTGTGCATATGGTGGTGCTGGCTTCGCTGATTATGGGGGTGGGCGAAGGTTTGGCAGGCTCATTCTTTGAGGCGCAGGGGATCGCTGTGATTGTCGCAATGAGCTTCAATTTCTGGCTCAACAATTGGCTGACGTACCGGGACAAGCGTCTGAAAGGTTGGGGTGCAGTTCTGCGCGGATGGGCAGGATTCTGCGCGACCTGCGCGGTGGGCGCGTTTGCCAATGTCGCGGCGGCAACTTTGCTGCAAAGCCAAGGTGTGTTTTGGGCGGTTGCCGCCATGGCGGGGATCGTGATTGGGTCGGTTTGGAACTACGCCCTATCCAGCCGGTTTGTGTGGGGTAGGTTTTAGTACCGGTTGCGCTCACGGTTCTGCGCGGACACATAAATCACCTCCACCCTGAAATCCATGTCCAATCGGCAAAACTCATCGGGCCGACCAGCGGCGCTGCGGTCAATATCTTAAAGAACACCGCGAACATTCCCGCGCTGCCCGCCAGCACAGCGTAAGCCCAATATTTGCGTCCGCTTGCGTGAAGGTCGCTTAAAGCCAGCGCCAAAGCTGCGAGCAGAAACATGCTTGGCATGACATAGTGGTAATAGAACTGCACCGGCTTGGGTGCGATCAGCCAAAGCCCTAAGCTGACGCCGTAGCCAACTGCCACCGCAATCCTTGCCCAGTCGCCGCGGTAAAGCCCGATGACTAGGCACCATGCCAGTGCTGGCAGGCCCAGCAGCATCGTCAGCGGATTGCCGATCAACAGCACCCCACGTTGTGCGCCATCGGTGACGTCGTAGTGATACCAAATACCGCGCGTGTTCAGCACCCATTGCTGCCACGTGCTTTGATATGTGTGCGGGGCAAGCACTTGTTGTTGCAGGTCCAGCATTTCGAAATGCAAACCGATCAGACCATTTTCCGTCAATGGTGATGCGTTGAACGCATTCCCCTGCCAATATCCCGGTGCAAAAGTGATCGCATACACCACAAGCGGGGCCACACCGAGCCATAGGAAGGCTTCGGCCAAGCTGATCCCCGGCACCGGAATACCTCGGCGGCTGAGGAGCAGACGGCGGCGTCCGGCAGAAAGGCGCGCGGCGAAGAAGGTGAGACCAAATGCCATTGCGAGCGGCACTGCGTTCCATTTCGCGCCCAATGCGCAACCAATTGCGACACCAGTAAGCGCGAGCCTTACTCGGCCCCTTTCGGGCTCTCGGATTGCGGCGGCGAATTGCCATGCGGCGATGGCCAAAAATGTGGCCATGAAAATATCGAGCATGGCGATGCGGGCATGGATGAACAGGTGAAAACCGGTCATAAGCAACACGCCAAATGCTATTGTGGCAAACCGATCATAGCTGGCCTGCCATAGCGCGCGCATGCTTGCTCCGACTGCGATCGTGCCAGCTATCAGTGACATACTCCTCCAACCCAGCGGATTGTCTCCGAACAGATATATGCCCAGCGCGATCAGTTCTTTACCCAGCAACGGATGTTCGCGGTTGATGTAAGTGGTTGTCCTTCCCTCCCACAGCGACAGGAATTCGCGTGCGGCTGGTAAGTAATGCACTTCGTCAAAGAAAGGCGTGCTGGGGATGGTGAGGCGAATGTTGGCAAGCGCGGCGAATAGAGCCGGAATCGCCAAGCACCACAGCCAAGGATCGCGCGGATGGGACGGCGGAGCTTGCGGCTCTAGGTGCGATTGCAGTTCTGGAGAAGTGTCCTCGGACATCGGGCGCTAACGTCTAGGTAAGCGCCCGATGCAGAGCAAGGGGGTTTAAGTTCTTGCAGGTGTTGATGTGTCTGCTTTTGCTGCGTGTTCCAGCCAGAATAGCCGCGCACACATGGCCAACAATCCAATGCTAGCGGTGCATGCAGACAACAGCGCCCATAACGGGACATTCATGCCCTGTTTGCGTGCGCGCGGTGCGATAAAGAACAGGGCGATCATGACGCACATCACCAAATCCCACCACACTTGTAACCCGGTCAGGTTCTGAGTGTGGTTGGCGAAGAACATCTCCACGCCATCTTGCCAGATCTGGACAGCGGTGAATGCACCAAAACCGCCGGATAATGCTGCTACAATGCCAACATTGCCAATCTCGCGCTTTGTCAAAAGCATGGTAACAAGGGCAATGACACCCCCGATTGTCGCTGCCACCCAGATGATTTCGAACGTGTTCATTTGAATTGCTCCTGTTATTGTAGCATGCGCTACAAAGTTCATTAGTTTAATGTAGCAGTCGCTACAAGAGGAAAATGCAAGCCAACCGCCTTTCCCGCGAAACGCTCCTGCCTCAGCTCGCAGCCCATGTGCTCCAACACGGTCTGGGCGGGGCGAGCTTGCGTCCTTTGGCAAAGGCGGCGGGGACCAGCGATCGGATGCTGATCTATCATTTTGGAAACAAGGAAACGCTGATTTCCGATCTGCTAGGCTATATTGCGGGCATCTATGCCTCAGCGCTCGAAACAGCAATGGGCAGTGATCGGGCAAAGACGCGGCAGGAATGCGTGGCCCGCATTTTGTCACAAGGTCGCCAACCGATGATGCAGGCTTTTCTGGTGCTTTGGTGGGAAATTGTTGCAGGCTCAGCACGCGGACTTTCTGGATATAAGGAAGCGGCGGAGCAAATGATGACGAAACAGTTGGCATGGCTCGAAACTCAAATGCCAGAAGATGATCCCGATCCCGCGGGCGGCGCGCGCTATTTGATGACTGTGATTGAGGGGACACTGATGCTCGGCACGGTTGGCCATGCGCGCACTGCGCGTGAAGGATTGCTTGCCAGCGACCTTTCCGGCGACCCTACGAGTAATCATAGCAGCAATCTTGCGGGCGACCTGCCACCCACCTAAGGAACGGCGCGATGAAAAAGACCACTGGAATGAATCGCGCCGTCACGCAAAAATGGCGACCCGCAACGCAGGCTGTTCGTGGCGGTACTTGGCGCAGTGAACATGGCGAGACGAGTGAGGCATTGTTCCTCACCTCCGGCTATACTTATGATGACGCGCAAACGGTTGCTGATCGGTTTTCGGGCGATGCGGATGGAATGACCTATTCGCGCCTGCAAAACCCGACTGTGGCAATGTTGGAAGAACGGATCGCGCTGCTCGAAGGGGCGGAGGCTTGCCGGGCTCAAGCAAGCGGAATGGCGGCCATGACGGCGGCACTATTGTGCCAGCTTTCTGCCGGAGATCACTGCGTCGCAGCGCGCGCTGCGTTTGGCTCGTGCCGCTGGCTGGTCGACCAATTGCTCCCGCGCTTTGGCATTGAGACCACCGTGATCGACAGCGCCAGCAATGCTGCGTGGGAAGAAGCGATCCGGCCTAACACCAAGGTTTTCTTTTTCGAAACGCCGGCCAATCCGACGCTCGATATCGTCGATCTGCAATTCGTCTGCGATCTCGCGCGTGCGCATGGCATAACCTCTGTGGTCGATAACGCATTCGCGTCGCCCGCATTGCAGCGTCCAATGGAGTTTGGCGCGGATGTCGTGGCCTATTCTGCGACAAAACTGATGGACGGGCAGGGCAGAGTTCTTGCTGGAGCCGTGTGCGGGAGTGAAGAATGGATCAACGAAATGTTGCTGCCATTCCAGCGTAACACCGGGCCGAACATCTCACCGTTTAATGCGTGGGTGGTTCACAAGGGGTTGGAGACGCTGTCCTTACGCGCGCACCATCAGAGCCGCAGTGCAGTGGCGCTGGGTGAATTCCTCGAACCGCGTATTGTGAAAGCAGGCGGCCATATGCGACACCCTGGCCTGCCAAGCCATGCTGGCCACAACCTCGCGGTCGCTCAGATGGATGCGACCGGGCCGATCTTCGCTTTTGATCTGGGCACTAGGGAGCGTGCTTTTATGGCGCTCAATGCGCTGCAATTAGTCGATATCAGCAACAATATCGGTGATGCACGCAGCTTGATGTGCCACCCGGCCTCCACCACGCATGCCAATATGGGCGAAGATGCACGTGCTGAAATGGGCGTGACTGAAGGTTTGCTGCGCATCAATGTAGGGCTGGAAGACATCGCCGACATTACACAGGATCTGGACCGAGCGCTGGCAGCGGCGGGGGTTTAACGCCTATTGCGGTAAGGTTCGCACGCGACTCCGTCATTGTCGCGGTCTAGGCCAGCACGATAGCCAGGTTGGCCTCTATAGATTGGGGCAGCACCAGCCGTTCGCGCTGCATCACAATTGCGGTAATATGTATCGCCCTGGATCGATTGCGCGCGTTCAACCTGGCGATTCGCTCGGCGATTCTGGTGGCAATGATAAGTTCCGTTAGAGCGATTGTTGTGACACCCTTCACGATCGAGACCGCCAGGGTGTGCGCTAGCTTCTGCAACGCCAAACATCATGCACATTGCAATTGCAGCAAGCAGGCTCGGCGCGGCTGAGCGAGCGCTGTGCATAATGTGCCTTTCATCAGAAATTGCCATGCTGTGCCAGTTGATCATATCGCGGTATCCATGGCGTGCGACCAAAAACGCAAAAGCCAGGACAGTGAGCATAGCTCACCATCCCGGTTTCTAAGCACATTCACCCCTTTGAAAGTGGTCTACGTTGGGGCGCTTGGAACGACTATCAGAGCCTTGGCTAACGCCATTGCCGATGACAACACAGCGTTTATCGAAGGGGCCCTAACAAAGCCGCAGAATTCGCCACTAACGTCGCGTTTACCCTGATTGCCGCTTGAATCCGGCCAAAAGAAAATTGTGAGATAACCGGCACCATCATCCAAGTTCTTCTTCCTGCGCCTCCGGCTAAGGTGGATTAAAATACCCAGCATAGTTGTGCGGTGCAGCATGTTTGTCTAACCGCATGATTTCTCTTTTCCGGTTCGATTGATCGCGGCTGCTTCGACACCACGTGGCCAAGCTCAGAGCCGATTCAACACAAGTTCGGATATTTTGCGTATGACACAGGCAACACAAGGGGCCGCGATTCAAGCCAACTCCTTTACAGCGACGTTTCGCCGCGATTGGTTGGCTCAGCCGCGTGCGGATATCCTTGCTGGAATCGTGGTTGCGCTCGCGCTGATCCCTGAAGCGATTGGTTTTGCGCTGATTGCTGGTGTCGATCCGAGCGTCGGACTGTATGCCTCGGTTGCGATAGCCATGGTGATCGCGCTGACAGGTGGGCGTCCGGGCATGATTTCTGCCGCTACCGCTGCGGTGGCCGTGGTTGTAATCCCACTGGTGCGCGATCACGGGGTCGAATACCTCTTTGCTGCGACCATTCTGATGGGTGTGTTTCAGGGTATCGCGGCGTTGCTGCGATTAGAGTTGATGATGCAATTCGTTAGTCGCAGCGTCATCACTGGCTTCGTCAATGCGCTGGCGATCCTGATTTTCATGGCGCAGATTCCGCAGATTTGGCCCGGCAATGACGGCGTTGGCCCGTGGACCTGGGCAATGGTGCTGGGCGGACTTGCGATCATCTATGGCTTCCCGCGCATCACAAAATCGATACCGAGCCCGCTGGTTGCGATTGTGGCGCTTACTGCGGCGACAATCTGGTGGGGTTTGCCAGTAAACAATGTCGCAGGCGAGGGCACATTGCCCGATGGCCTGCCTTCATTTGCTCTGCCAAACGTGCCGCTAACTTGGGAGACATTTCAGATTATCGCGCCATATTCGCTGACAATGGCGGCGGTTGGCCTACTGGAAAGCCTGCTCACCGCGCAGATTGTCGATGATATGACCCACACAGACAGCAACAAGCGGCGTGAAAGTGCGGGCCAAGGCATCGCCAATGTCGTTGCGGCTTGCTTTGGCGGAATGGGCGGCTGCGCTATGATCGGGCAATCGGTCATCAACGTCGCATCTGGCGGACGCGGTCGGCTATCGACCTTCACGGCGGGCGCATTTTTGCTGTTCCTGCTCACCGTGCTTGGCCCCTATGTTGGGCAAGTGCCGATGCCAGCCTTGGTAGCCGTAATGATTATGGTCAGCATCGGAACATTCAGTTGGAACTCGATCCCCAATCTGCGCCGCCATCCGCCGACCAGTTCGGTCGTGATGATCGCAACTGTGCTGGTCGTGGTGTGGACGCACGATCTAGCTCTGGGGGTTCTTATCGGAGTTCTGCTTTCAGGTATCTTTTTTGCCAACAAGGTCCGTGAGCTCTTCACTGTTGAACGTGTTCGCCGGCCCAACAGCGCAGTCTATGTTGTGACAGGGGAAATCTTCTTCGCCAGCGTGGACAAGTTCATTGCCAAGCTTGGTCCAGAAAGCCAATATGAGGACGCCGCGCATCATGTGGTGATCGACGTGTCAAAGGCGCATTTTTGGGACATTTCCGCCATCGGTGCGCTTGATAAAGTGGTCGACCGGATGCGCCGCAATGGCCGCCACACGCGAATTGTCGGATTGAATCAAGCCAGCGCCGATCTGTTCGATCAATTCGCGCTGGAGGATCGCACAGGTCTGGAAAGCGGATTGCTACCACACTAGTTTGTTTGCGCACCCCATTCTGGGCGCGGCTTCCTCGCTCATGCGCATTTCAGGCGCGTCGCTGCGGGCGGCTGATCAGCCTTGCGACGCTTCGCTTCGTGGGGCTTGTGCCATTAATTTCGATGTGCAACCGCCCTATCAACATTTTTGGGAGAGAACCACATGGCCAATCGCATCGAGCTGATTTTCGATTTTGTCAGCCCCAACGCCTATTTGATCTGGTGGCCGCTGCGCGATCTGGTGAAGCGAACCGGAGCTGAGTTAGACGTGACGCCGGTGTTTCTGGGCGGCATGCATAAGTTGACCGGCAATGCCCCTCCCATGATCCGCGATGCCGATGTGAAGGGGAAGGTCGAATATTCGGTGCTGGAAATGCAGCGATTTATCGCAAAGCACCAGCTTTCCAAATACAAGCTCCATCCAAAATTCCCGTTCAATTCGATCACTCTGCAACGCATGCTGTTTGCCGCCGATCAAGACGGACGCGGCGTGCAATTTGTCGAAGGTTTGCTACCCGCTATATGGGAAGAGGGTGTGGACATCACTGATCCCGAAGCGCTGGGCGCGACGGTAGTGGCGCTGGGCTTTGATGCGCAGGACCTTTTTACCCGCAGTCAAACTGACGAAGTGAAGCAGGGCCTTGTGGCGGCTACTGATCATGCTGTCGCACGCGGAGCATTCGGTATTCCGACGATGTTTGTCGGGCCGAAAGATGGTGAAACAGAAATGTTTTTTGGCAAAGAACGGCTGGATCAAGTCGAAGGCGAATTGGCGAAAGGGTGAGCAGCCCATTTCGTATACCCAGCGCGGGCCTCCGCCCAACACTTATCGCTTAGCGATCCAATCGCAATTCTGCCAACGCGGTGGCGGCGGATTCTGAGTCCGGTTCAATTGCAATTGCTCGTTCATAACTCTGGATCGCTTCATCTGTCTTTCCAGCTGCTCTGAATGCTTCGCCCAAACTGTCATGGGTATTGGCAGACTCAGGATAAAGTTCGGTGTTCCAGCTAAGCACCGCTATGGCGTCCTCAACCCGCTCGCGGTTCAGGAATTTGTAGCCTAGGCGATTTATCGCGCGTTCGCTGGCACCATACTCGCTCAGACTGCCATCTTGTTCTTTACCCAAACCATTAATGGCAGCGATCATCGCGTCAGTTCCGTCACGATAAGCAATGGGAATGAGGAAATCGTCCAGACTGCGCAGAACCGATGGAGCCACTCCGTTGTTGAGCATCACCATCAAATTTCGGCCCATCTCGATGACAACAGAGCCATTATTGGTGTTGTTCAGAATGATCACGCAATCCTGATTGGTTTCCGATCGAATGTAAAAACTCTGATATCCCGGAATGCTTCCTGTATGGTGGAACACATCCAACAGATCGCCCCCACCTAGCGGCCATTGTTCGATTCCCCATCCATAACCATAGGCAAATTCGGTTTTTTTCGTGAGCATGGTATGGCGCGATTCGGCGCTTAAAATTTCAGGACTGTAGAGCGCCTGATCGAACCGGAAGATGTCGCGAGCGTTGGAGTAAATGCCCGCTGCGGAGAAGAATATACTGGAGTCGACCTGTATCGGCTGAACCAGGTTTCCTTCATTTGACCTAGCATAACCTGTCGCCAATAAAGGTAGAACAGCGTCCTCAGAATATACTCCGCTGTTGATCATGCCTGCGGGCGAAAAAATGTGTTCTTGTAACAAGGCTTCGTATGATTGCCCTGATACCTCTTCGACAATAATCCCGAGCAGAACGAAACCCGCATTATTGTACCGCCATTTGGTCCCAGGTTCTTCTAAGAGGACGGGTTTGATCCATTCAGCCGCAAACTGTCTGGGTTCAAATGTCAGCCGCGCTGTCGTTTGAAACCAAGGATCGTTGAAGTTCCCCGGCAAATCTTGCAGTCCCGACGTATGGCTTAGTAATTGTGCGACTGTTATCGAACTCGCTGGAGTGTCTCCGTATAGATCGGGGAGATATTCTCCTAGAGTTCCGTCGAGCGACAGGGCGCTTTCTTGCGACAGGCTCATGACCAGAGTCGCCAAGAATGGCTTGCTAAGAGAACCGATGCGATATTTTGCCTGTGGAATATTCGGTACGCTCCATGCGATGTCAGCTTCGGCGTAAGAGGATTCGAGCAAAATTTGTCCACCGCGCGCGATCAATACTGTACCACTAAAATTACGCTTTTCGGCATATTGATCGACAACCTCTTGTAGCTCCGCCCGGCTTGGCTCGGCATGTGCTGTCGAAATGCAGAATATGAGAGACGCGAACAGTGCTAGGGTAGACTTGAGGAGTAGGTCGCTCAAAATAAATCCTTAAAACTACAGTTGTAGACGTAAGTGTTTTGTGAGTCAGTTCGTGACTTGTCAAGGTTCCTACTCTCGGGTGCTCACGAATTTTGCGCATCGTCCACCGGCTTTTCGTTCTGTGGATGCCACAGTATGGTCAAAATCCAAGTCTCAGGTGGAATAACCGTATCACCCCTCTTGTGGGCAGAGCGAGAATTGCTACCTTAGCGATCCTATGAAAGAGCTGTTCCAACACGCCGCTGTCACCGATGGAGTTACCGTTCGAGTGGCTGTCAATTTCCTACCGGAGCAGTCTCAGCCGGAGGCGGGGAAGTGGTTTTGGGTGTATCACATCCGCATTGAAAATGGCTCTCACGATACGATTCAACTGCGCACGCGTCATTGGCGAATCACTGATGCGCGCGGGATGGTCAACCATGTCGATGGCGAAGGGGTGGTTGGTGAACAGCCAAAACTCGCGCCGGGTGAAAGCCATGATTACGTCTCTGGCTGCCCGCTGACGACACCGCATGGCTCAATGGAAGGGTTCTACACATTCCATTCCAGCGAAGATTCACCGATGGAAGTGCGCATTCCGTTCTTCCCGCTAGCCGCGCCTGAAACGGCTGATGGGCGTTCCGCCTGACCTGCAGGGTTGCATTTGATGGTTTGCGCTTGCGGTGCACGAGCTTGCTTCGGCTTGCGATGATGTCTTTGCGCTCTTAAGCCGAGTATTGTGAAACGCACTCATCTCCCTCTGAATGCTCTGCGCGTCTATGACGCAGCGGCTCGGCATTTGTCCTTTACCCGCGCGGCTGATGAATTGGCTGTGACCCCGGCGGCTGTCGGCCAGCAAATCCGCGCGTTGGAGGATCACCTTGGCGTGGTCCTGTTCCGTCGCACGTCAAAAGGGCTGGAGCTGACACCAGAAGGTTGTGCTGGGCTTGACCCATTGCGCGAAGGGTTCTTGCGGTTTGAGGAAAGCGTCGCTGCGATGCAGGCGGGGCAAGCGTCCGATCGCTATACAATTGCCGCCCCACGCGAATTCTACGCCGAATGGCTTGCGCCCCGATTGGCGACATTTCAGGCGGGGACACCGGGCGTGGTCTACTCGATTATCGCTGACGAAGGCGCGGACTTCACCGAAGCCAATCTCGACCTCGCGATCCGGCTGGTTGATGGGCCGGGAGAGCTTGAAGGCGTGCAGCTCGCTCCGTCACAACGCGCCACCGTGGTGGCAGATGGCGCGCGCGATGCGTGGATTGACTGGCCCGGCGCGGCATTGCCCGATGGCGTGCTGCCATGCATCAAAGCGGGCAGTCCCGGACAGGCCCTGTCCAGCGCGCTTGCAGGCATGGGCCGCACCGTGCTCCCTATGCCGCTTGTCGAAGGCGCGATTGAGCGCGGGCAGCTGAAGGCGCTTGACGATCCGGTGGATAGCCGCCGCGCCTATTGGTTGGTCGCCCCGACACCGCAATGGCGCAGCAAGAAAGTGAAAGCCTTGGTGAGCTATCTGACGTCTTGATCCGGGCGCATCTCGGTTTCTTGGCCCCCTTGCGGTTTCCCGCGCAAACCGGGATAGTTCTTCCGCTATGTCCGTCACCGCCCTTTCCACCACTCGCTTCACCATGCGCCCTTTGCGGAGGGAGGATACGGCTGCGCTCTACCCTACGCTGTCGGACCCGCAGCAGTGCCTCTACCTCACCCGTCCTGCCTTCACTTCGCACGAAGAGCTGTGGGGCTGGCTTGGCGATCCTGCATGGCCGGGACGCACCTGGATTGCCGAGTTCGCAGAGGGTCCGAAGGCCGGAGAGGTCGCCGGGCGCTTTATCGCGGTGCAGGGCCATGCAGACGGTGTGTGGGAGCTTGGTTATATCGTGTGCTCCGAGGCGCAAGGGCAGGGCGTTGCATCCGAGTGCACACGCGCCCTGATCGCGCATCTATTTGACCTGCCACTGGACCAAGGCGGCGCGCGCAAACTCACCGCCGAAGTCGACACCCGCAACACCGCATCCGTGCGCCTGCTAGAAAGCCTAGGCTTCACCCGCGAAGCGCATTTCCGCGAGCACGAGATGACCCATATCGGCATGTGCGATGTGTATTGGTATGGGTTGTTGAAGAGCGACGTCTGAGGCCTTTGGGAACGGATGGAACTAAGAGACATGGACCGCATGTTACACTGTCCAGGGGGCGAAAGTTTCACTCTGTAATACCCTGTTTGTTTTGCTGCTTTCTGGGTGGCGAGGTTTGAACATATTCTGGGCGTGTAGGAAAATGGAGAGTGAGGTTGGCGGGATGATGCGGAGGGCTGGGTGTTGTGTTTCGGGTGGGTGTTTTTTGTTTACCCGCACCCCATCCGGGGTGCGAAATCCTCGGCCCTAGCGGGCCTGCGGGCGGGCGGTCGCCCTTGCGGCGCTTCGCGCCGAACCAGCGCAAGTTGGCTGACTGGCACCAAGGTTCTTGGCGCAATCTAACGGACTATCACCAAGCGTCATGGTGCGATGCGGATAGGCTTGGAATGGTGCGAGCCGCAGGCGAGCCAGCGTGCGGAGTCGAAGCCGAAGGCGCAGACGGCCAAAGGCCACCTGCAAGCACGCCGCCGCTTATGCGGCGAGCCAAGCGGCGCGGATGCGACGCGCAAACAAAAAACTCGTGGACTTTTGAGATGAGGCTGGAGGTTATTCGCGACAAATCTATGGAATTTGGGCCAGTTGCAATGCTCCTAACGACCCTAGCTTGGTCCTTCGTTTGGGAGACTCATTCTCTTTCGAGTTTCTAAAGTCAGCTTTTTGAGCCCCGCTTTCGCCTCGGCAGATAACACCTCTAGGCTTGGATCTGCTTCAACCTGCTCCAAGACGTTGTAGGCGAACCGAATTTTTTCAGAGCGAATAGCCTTTGGTAAATCGTTCAAACGCCCCTTCGTTGGTGCGGAATCTACCGATTGTGTCACACCAATTCTTTCACCAAATTGATCAATGTAGTTGTTAACTGCAGATAACCAGACAGTTTCTTTCAAGAGATCTTCCAAAGTGAGGAAGTCGCCACACTCGGAGACCATGAAGATGTCATCTTCGACTACGCTAGCTTTCAACAGTTTCTTTTTGAGCGCTTCTCCTCCGCCATCCCCATCAAGAAAGAAGCAAGCTGAAGAGCCTTGCGAAAACAAGCCAGATATTTGGTCCGAACTTACGCTCGAGAGACCATGCACAATTTGAAAATCAAGTCCGTCAGACCCGATGGCCTCTCGCATTAATTGAGGGAGCAGGAGAGTTTCAGTTGGCCCCTCAGTTAAAAGGGCATTTCTGATTGGAAAGAATGCGAGGGTTGCTGCACCCATTCCAAAGAGGAGAGGACGGAAGCCACTTTGAGCATCGTCTTGCCAAAATTTGTTCGCCACACGAGAAATTTTGGAGTGCTTGTGGTCCCAATGCACAAGTCGAACTCCACGGCCAAGATCTTCCGGCAACGCCCCTGCTGAATGTGTTGTGTATATAACTTTGCCTATTGATTCTTCATGTTGGAGCATTTGGACTAAATCAGCTTGGCCATCATAGTGCAGGTGCTGCTCAACCTCATCAATGAGAATGATCGAGTCAGTTGCTTTCTTCAAAAATGCCAAAATCTGAATCGCGATGAACTGCTTGTAACCGTCGCTCCGATCGGCAAAGTTCACATAGCGATCAATCGCGTTGAAACCGCTCTTATTCTCAACCAGAACTTCAAGGATCGTGTTGTCTAGTCGGAGGAAAAGTGTCGCATCTGATTGGGTCCAAACACCATCGGAGGCTTCGCGCAGCTTTTCGTTTGCAGCTTGGATTAAGCCCTCTACCGCGGCGCGGTTTCCTGCAGTTGCCGCTTCTTTGAGCTGGCGAACGTCTAAAGAAGCAATTCGAAGAATTTCCGAGAGGGCTAAAGATGGAGCCTTTGCACTGGTCTCGCTTTCATGCTCGAAAAGGTTGATGTTGTATGGAACTTCAAGGTTTCGATATTCCTCTGAAAACATAAGTATTTTCGGAACTCGTTTTCTTACGACGGATGTCGCCTCCGAAGCCGGATTGTGGGTTTTCTCAAATGCAATGGTGGATGAAAATGTGCGCTCAAGGTTTTTGAGATAATTGGGGCCATCTAAGTCGGATAGATTTGGTATATCGTCAAAAAACGCTTCAAATTCTCTTATTGTTTGAGACGTCCATGCCGTATCTTTAGCGAGTGCATTGGAAAGGTGCTCAAGGAGTTCGTCCTTAGGACTGAACCCAGCTTCTGCGGCTAAATTTCGAGCGGACTTACTTCGAATGAACTTTTTGATTGTTGAGGCCAGTTGATTTCGCTTTGTTGTATCGCGAGATGGCTTCGGCAGAAGTTCGTAAGCGAACGTTCCATCGGCAGACTTTTTTTCCATCAACCAAGTGGGCTGACTTAGATTTGCTGCTTCTAAATCGCTTTGCTCGAGAAAGTATGCCGCAGTGATCTGAGGCTCGATACTACTTAGATACGTTTGTTCACCCTCACTAATTGGACCTGCATGACCCAAATGGTTGATCGCCTTTAGCAGGGAGGTCTTACCTGCCTCGTTCGGACCGACTATTGCAACCATCTTTCCAGACGTTTGCAATATAGTTTTTTCTTCAAAACGCTTGAAACCCATGACCGTCACATACTCGAGTTTCATTTGCTTGACCTATGTCTATGGCTTGATTGATGTTTGATATTTACAACAGTTTTACATTTCCGCCACAAGCGTTTCGGGTCTTTCTGCATTCCTTTGCCCACACCCTTGACCCACCGCCAACACTCCCCTAAGCGCACCCCACCTGTCGGACCTCTTACGAGTCCCCTCGGGCAATAGAGCTGAACATTGCCGGCCTTGTCATGCGAGGTCTTGCTCAGATGAGCAGGGCCTTTTCTATTGGGGCGAACCTTCACAAGAGGTCCGCTTTAGCAGGGCAACCGTCAAAGTAACCCGGTGGCCAAAGGGCTGATTTGGGTGGAGTGATTCAGCTTGGTCGTGCGCCCCCGTGCTTCTTCCCTTTGGGTGGAGGCAGGTGAGGCGGTCCTGCCAAGCTTCCTCCATTTCGATCGGTCTGGTGTCACCATTCATATTCTGATCCTTCCGGGCGCAAAACCGGCGCCCACTTTTGCATGAAGGGTCAGGAACACGGTGAAGTGAGAAACTATGCCTACGATTAACCAGCTGGTCCGCAAGGGCCGCGCTCCGCAGAAGGCCAAGTCCAAGGTCCCTGCAATGGAAGCCAACCCGCAAAAGCGCGGTGTTTGCACGCGCGTTTATACAACGACGCCGAAAAAGCCGAACTCCGCTCTTCGTAAGGTCGCCAAAGTGCGTCTGACGAACCAGCGCGAAGTCATCTCTTACATTCCGGGCGAAGGCCACAACCTGCAAGAGCACTCTGTTGTGCTCATCCGCGGCGGCCGTGTTCGCGATCTTCCCGGTGTTCGTTACCACGTCCTGCGCGGCGTGCTCGATACGCAGGGTGTTAAGGACCGCAGAAAGTCCCGCTCGAAATACGGCGCCAAGCGGCCCAAATAATGGTGCGCTGACGACATCCGTCGTCAGCTACGGCACCGGCCCGCTCCCCCGCCCTTCCACCCGGAATTGTATTCCACATGGGTAGAAAGGCGGGGGAGCAGACCGGAGCCAGATTTGAGTTTCAACGCGGCTCAGCCCTCTTCCCCACCCGGACACCTTATCGAAGGTATCCTTTGGGTGGCCGGGTGGGGAAGGGGGCTGGAGCCGCTAGGCGACCCGGATGGGTTGCCTCTCCGAAGGAGTAAGCAAATATGTCACGTCGTCGTAGGCCCGAAAAGCGGGTTATCCTTCCCGATCCCAAGTTTGGTGATCAGGTTCTTTCGAAGTTCATGAACAACCTGATGCTCGACGGTAAGAAAGCCGTTGCAGAAGGTATCGTGTATTCCGCATTTGAAACGGTTGAGGCCAAGGCCAAGACTGATCCAGTGCAATTGTTCCACGATGCGCTGACCAATGTTGCGCCGCAAGTGGAAGTCCGCAGCCGCCGTGTTGGTGGTGCTACGTACCAGGTGCCGGTTGAGGTTCGTCCTGAGCGCGCACAGGCGCTGGCCATTCGCTGGTTGATTGGTGCGGCTCGCGGTCGTCCTGAAACGACCATGTCTGCGCGCCTTTCAGGTGAGCTGATGGATGCGGCCAACAATCGCGGCAATGCGGTGAAGAAGCGCGAAGATACGCACCGTATGGCTGATGCGAACCGCGCATTCTCGCATTATCGCTGGTAATTAGGCTGGTTGGGCGTGTCTGGCCCATGTTGGACGCGTCTTAAACAGGTCACATTTGAACTATATCGGATGGATGGCGCATTGGGCGTCTCCCTCCCGTAAATCGAGGAATTCAACATGGCACGTGGCCATCCTTTAGACAGGTACCGCAACATTGGTATTATGGCGCATATCGACGCTGGTAAGACCACGACTACAGAGCGGATCCTGTATTACACAGGTAAGTCCTACAAAATCGGAGAAGTGCATGATGGCGCGGCGACGATGGATTGGATGGAGCAAGAGCAAGAGCGTGGCATCACGATCACCTCAGCTGCGACAACCTGTTTCTGGAACGCTGAAGATCGCAATGGTCCAGAGCACCGTATCAACATAATTGATACGCCGGGCCACGTTGACTTCACGATTGAAGTTGAGCGTTCACTGCGCGTACTCGATGGCGCGGTCGCATGTTTTGACGGTGTTGCTGGCGTTGAGCCGCAATCTGAAACCGTGTGGCGTCAGGCCGACAAGTACAAAGTACCGCGGATGTGCTTCATAAACAAATTGGATCGCACCGGCGCTGACTTTAAATATTGTGTGCAGTCGATTATTGATCGTCTTGGTTCAACACCTGCGGTCCTTTACCTGCCAATTGGTATCGAAGCCAGTCTAGTGGGTCTTGTTGATCTTGTGAATCAACGTTCGATCACTTGGAAGAACGAAGATCTTGGTGCTGAATATGTCTATGGTGATATTCCAGAGGACATGGTCGACGAAGCCGCAGACTATCGCGAAAAGCTGATCGAACTTGCTGTTGAGCAAGACGATGACGTGATGGAAGCGTATCTCGAAGGCAATGAGCCTGACGTGGCCACGCTGAAGTCGCTTATTCGCAAGGGTACGCTGAACCAGAGCTTCGTGCCTGTGCTGTGTGGCTCTGCGTTTAAGAACAAGGGCGTTCAGCCTCTGCTCGATGCGGTTGTTGATTATATGCCTTCACCGCTCGACGTTCCTGCGATTAGCGGCGTTCTGCCAGATTCGGACGAAGAAGATTCACGTGAATCCAGCGATGACGCTCCGTTTGCAGCATTGGCCTTTAAGGTCATGAACGATCCATTCGTCGGCTCACTGACCTTTACGCGCATCTATTCGGGCAAGCTCGAAAAAGGCATTGTTCTGAATTCTGTGAAGGACAAGAAGGAAAAGATCGGCCGTATCCTCGAAATGCACTCTAATGACCGTAAGGACATTGATGAGGCATTCGCTGGCGACATCGTTGCATTGGCCGGTATGAAGGCCACAACAACGGGTGACACACTGTGTGATCCGGCAAAACCAATCATTCTTGAACGGATGGAATTCCCAGATCCGGTTATTGAGCTTAGTGTTGAGCCAAAGACCAAAGCTGACCAAGAAAAGATGGGCGTTGCGCTCAATCGTTTGGCTGCTGAGGACCCAAGCTTCCGCGTGACGACCGATCACGAATCTGGTCAGACTATCATCAAGGGCATGGGTGAGCTTCACCTCGATATTCTGGTTGATCGTATGAAGCGTGAATTCAAGGTCGAAGCCAATGTTGGCGCGCCGCAAGTGGCTTACCGTGAATCGCTTGGTCGTGAGATCAACGTCGATTACACGCATAAGAAACAGTCCGGCGGTACCGGTCAGTTCGCGCGCGCCAAGGCGACATTCACTCCAGGCGAGCGTGGCCAAGGCATCGTGTTCGAAGACAGCATTAAGGGCGGTAATATTCCTAAGGAATACATCCCATCGCTTGAAAAAGGCATCCGTGAGCAAGCTGCAAGCGGTTACCTGATTGGCTTCCCGATCATCGATTTCACCATCCACCTGACAGATGGCGCCTTCCATGACGTCGATTCCAGCACGGTGGCGTTTGAAATCTGTGGACGCGGCGCCATGCGTGATGCGGCGGAACGTGGCGGTATCAAACTGCTGGAGCCGGTGATGAAGGTTGAAGTCGTGACGCCTGAGGATTACCTCGGAGACGTTATCGGCGATCTCAACAGCCGTCGCGGACAGATCCAGGGCACAGACAGCCGCGGCAACGCACAAGCCGTCGAAGCAATGGTTCCGCTCGCAAATATGTTCGGTTACGTGAATGAGCTGCGCTCGTTCAGTCAGGGCCGCGCGCAATACTCCATGCAGTTCTCTCATTATGAAGAAGTGCCGGCCAGTGTTGCTCAAGAGGTTAAGGAGAAGCTTGCTTAAGGCGAGCGATCAGTCTAGGGGCGGCGCCTGATTCAGCGGGCCGCCCTTTCTCCCGCAACGAGATCAATTTTAAAGAAGGTAGAAACGAGAAATGGCGAAGGAAAAATTCGAGCGGAACAAGCCGCACTGTAACGTCGGTACCATTGGTCACGTTGACCACGGTAAAACGACGCTGACTGCTGCTATCACCAAAGTGATGGCTGAGGCATCAGGCGGCGAAGCCGTTGACTTTGCAAACATCGACAAAGCGCCTGAAGAGCGTGAGCGCGGTATCACTATTTCAACGGCACATGTTGAATATGAAACCGCTGCGCGTCACTACGCACACGTCGATTGCCCAGGTCACGCTGACTATGTGAAAAACATGATCACTGGTGCGGCGCAGATGGATGGCGCTATCTTGGTTGTTAACGCGGCCGATGGTCCAATGCCTCAGACACGCGAGCACATCTTGCTTGCTCGTCAGGTCGGCGTTCCTGCGTTGGTCGTTTACATGAACAAAGTTGACCAGGTTGACGATGAGGAAATCCTCGAGCTCGTCGAACTGGAAGTTCGTGAACTTCTGACCGAGTATGGTTTTGACGGTGACAACATCGCTATCACTAAGGGTTCGGCTCTTGCTGCTCTTGAAGGCCGCGATGAAGAAATCGGTGCCAACTCGATCAAGGCTTTGATGGATTCAGTTGATGCGCACATCCCGCAGCCTGAACGTCCAGTCGACAAAGACTTCCTGATGCCGATCGAAGACGTGTTCTCGATCTCGGGTCGCGGTACAGTTGTTACTGGCCGTGTCGAAACCGGCGTTGTGAATGTCGGCGACGAAGTTGAAATCGTGGGTATCAAAGATACTGGCAAAACGACTGTTACTGGTGTTGAAATGTTCCGTAAGCTGCTTGATCGCGGTGAAGCTGGTGACAACATTGGTGCGCTGGTTCGCGGCGTTGGCCGTGAAGACGTTGAGCGCGGTCAGGTTCTTGCGAAGCCGGGTTCGGTTAATCCGCACACCGAATTCAGCGCAGAAGTATACGTGCTTTCGAAGGACGAAGGCGGCCGTCACACGCCATTCTTCGCCAACTATCGTCCACAGTTCTACTTCCGCACCACTGACGTGACCGGCGAAGTGATCCTTCCTGAAGGCACTGAAATGGTTATGCCAGGCGACAACGTGACTATCGGCGTAAAGCTGATTGCTCCGATCGCTATGGATGAAGGTCTGCGTTTCGCTATTCGCGAAGGCGGCCGCACCGTTGGCTCCGGCGTGGTCTCGAAGATCACCAAGTAAACCGCTAGCCCGTAAGGCAGGCAACAAATTGGGGTCCGGTTCTTAACAGAGAGCCGGACCCCAATTTATGTGAGGCCAATTTTCTCGCTGTGGCGGGGAGGGTGGTCAGGCCGGCTTTGTTCGGTCGGTGCAAATTACATGACGGTTCGGGGTTGCCAGAATCCCAACCCAAACGTATACGCGCGCCAAGCCAACGGGATTCGTTTCCGTTGTTACGAAATTCATGGGGCCTCCCGTTCCGGTTATCCGGGTTTTTGGGCGGGCCTTTATTTTTGGGAAATGTCTCGCCTTTGGGGCGCTTCCTTGGCTCTTTCGCATCGGTAATAGGTAATGGAAGCACAGAATATCCGTATTCGCCTTAAGGCGTTTGACCACCGCGTTCTCGATCAGGCCACTGGTGAGATTGCTGACACGGCTCGTCGTACAGGTGCTCTAATTCGTGGTCCCATTCCCATGCCGACGCGCATTGAGAAGTTCACCGTGAACCGCGGCCCGCATATCGACAAAAAGTCGCGCGAGCAGTTTGAGGTGCGCACTTATAAGCGTTTGCTGGACATTGTTCAGCCAAACGCCCAGACGGTCGACGCGCTGATGAAGCTCGATCTGGCTGCTGGCGTGAATGTAGAGATCAAACTGGCGTAAGCCGATCTCTTCGTCCTTCGGTAGGACGTTAATCTGACCGAGAATTTGGGGCTCCAATGACCCCGTTGATCTGCCCCAAATGCAGGGTGTATCAGCAAGACATATGGATACCGCCGGTCAGTCGACCGGGCTGCGTCCTCCGTCTCGCTCAATCGGCCATCCGGCTGTGAGAGCATCAGCCCAGGCGGGGCGCAGCATAAAATTTGGGTTGGCCAATTTTGGTTCACGCACCTCAGGGATGGTCCCTTGGGTGCCTCTGTAAGGAGTACACAACGATGCGCACTGGCGTGATCGCAAAGAAGGTTGGAATGACCCGCCTCTTCCAAGAGGACGGACGGCATGTGCCGGTTACCGTTCTTGCATTGGAAGATTGTCAGGTTGTTTCACACCGCACCGAAGACACTGACGGCTATTTTGCCGTGCAGCTTGGTGCAGGCGAAGCAAAACAAAAAAACGTTGCGAAACCGCAGCGAGAGCACTTTGGTAAGGCCGGTGTCGGCCTGAAGAGGCGTGTGGCTGAATTTCCGGTTGAGAACGCAGACGGCCTTGTGCCTGTCGGTTCAACCATCAGTGCTGACCATTTCCTCGCAGGTCAAAAAGTCGACATTACTGGGCACACCCAGGGTAAAGGCTTTGCTGGCGCGATGAAGCGTTGGGGTTTTGGTGGTTTGCGCGCGACGCACGGCGTTTCGGTCTCTCACCGTTCGCACGGTTCGACGGGTAACCGTCAGGATCCGGGCCGCGTGTTTAAGGGTAAGAAGATGGCTGGTCACATGGGTGATCGCCAGCGCACTCAGCAAAATCTCGAAGTTGTTCGCACCGACGCGGATCGCGGTCTTCTCTTCATCAAGGGATCTGTTCCGGGATCGAAGAATGGCTGGCTGCTCGTTCGTGATGCGGTCAAGTTGAAGATGCCTGACGGTCTTCCATTCCCTGGTGCTGTAGTCGAAGCGGCTGCTCCACAGGTTGAGGAGACTGTAGTCGAGGCAGCTGCCGATACTCCTGCGCCGGAAGCAACTGCTCCCGCCAGTGATGAAAATAAGGAGGGCTGATCCATGAAGGTGAAGGTCCAAAAAATCGACGGTAAAGCGTCGGGAGACATTGAGCTCAATGATGCCGTATTCGGTGTTGAGCCACGCGCAGACATCCTGCACCGTGTTGTCACCTGGCAGCTTGAAAACCGCCGTGCCACTGCCCGTCCAACGCGTGAGCGTTCGGATGTGGCTCGTACAGGTAAGAAGTTCGGTGCCCAGAAGGGTTCGGGCGGCGCTCGTCACGGCGATCGCGGTGCTCCGATCTTTATTGGCGGCGGTAAGGCTCATGGTGCGCGCAAGCGTGACTTTGACCAATCGCTTAATAAGAAAATCCGCGCCCTTGGATTGAAGATGGCTCTATCGTCTAAGGTTAAAGAGGGTCTGGTTGTTGTCGATGATCTTTCGATGAAAGATGCGAAGACCAAGGTGCTTAAAGGCCAGCTTGAAAAAGCTGGTTACGCTGGAAAGATCCTCGTGATCGACGGCGAGAGCGTCAATGACGACTTCAAGAAGGCCGCAGGCAATCTTCCAGGTATCAATGTGATGCCTGCGATGGGGGCCAACGTTTACGACATCCTCAACCACGACACGCTGGTCCTGACAAAGGATGCTGTCGCTAAGCTGGAGGCGCGCTTCAATGGCTAAAAAGCAAGACATCGACGCGCGGCACTATGACGTGATCCTCGCACCGCACATCACCGAGAAATCGACGCTTGCGTCGGAAAACAATGCGGTAGTGTTTAAGGTGGCGACAGACGCGACGAAGCCGCAGATCAAAGAAGCGGTCGAAGCGATCTACGAAAAGAAGGTCGTTTCGGTGAACACCACACTCACCAAAGGAAAGACGAAGCGCTGGAAGGGTAAACCTTACAAGCGGTCTGATTTCAAAAAGGCTATCGTGAGGCTCGCCGAAGGCGAGATGATCGATATCACTAGCGGTATCTGAGGCGGATCATGGCACTCAAGAACTATAAACCAACAAGCCCGGCGCGCCGTGGCCTTATCTTGGTCGACAAATCTGGTCTCCACAAAGGTGGTCCGGTTAAGTCGCTCACCGAGGGCAAGCGCAAGACCGGTGGTCGGAACAATAAAGGGCACGTGACTTCGCGCGGTATCGCCGGTGGTCACAAGCAGAAATATCGTTTCATCGATTTCAAACGTCGGAAATGGGATATTCCCGCGACTGTCGAGCGGATTGAATACGACCCTAACCGCACGGCCTTCATCGCACTGCTTAAGTACGAAGACGGCGAACTCAATTACGTCATCTGCCCGCAGCGCCTTGCTGTTGGTGACACGGTAATTGCTGGTGAAAAGGTCGACACAAAGCCTGGCAATGCCATGCTGTTGAGCCAGATGCCGGTCGGAACGATTTGCCACAATGTTGAAATGAAGCCGGGCAAGGGCGGTCAGATCGCTCGCTCAGCTGGAACCTATGTTCAGATCGTTGGTCGTGACCGCGGAATGGTCATGGTTCGCCTCAACTCTGGCGAACAACGTTACCTGCGCGGCGATTGCATGGGTACGGTTGGTGCGGTTTCGAACCCCGACAACCAGAACCAGAATTTCGGCAAAGCTGGCCGCACCCGTTGGAAGGGCCGCCGGCCGCTTACACGCGGTGTTGCAAAGAACCCTGTCGATCACCCGCATGGCGGCGGCGAAGGCCGTACCAGCGGTGGCCGTCATCCGGTTACCCCGTGGGGCAAACCGACCAAGGGTGCCCGTACCCGCAAGAACAAGCAGACGGACAAAATGATCATCCGTTCGCGTCACGCGAAGAAGAAGAGGTAAGACACGATGGCACGTTCCGTCTGGAAAGGTCCGTTTGTCGAACTCAGCCTGCTGAAGAAGGCAGAGGACGCACAGGAAGCGAGCAGCAACAAGCCGATCAAGACTTGGTCGCGCCGCTCCACAATCCTGCCGCAGTTCGTTGGTCTGACGTTCAACGTTTACAACGGTCGCAAATTCATCCCGGTCTCTGTTTCGGAAGAGATGGTTGGGCATAAGCTCGGTGAGTTTTCACCCACCCGCAGCTTCCCCGGCCATGCAGCCGACAAGAAGGGTAAGCGATAATGGGCAAGGAAAAATCACCACGCCGCGTCGCGGATAATGAGGCACTGGCTGTCGGCACGCAGATTCGCGGGTCGGCTCAAAAGCTGAACCTTGTTGCGCAATTGATCCGCGGCAAGAAAGTCGAAGAGGCTCTGAACATCCTCTCCTTCTCTAAGAAGGGCATGGCTAAGGACGCTACTAAGGTGCTTGCTAGCGCGATCGCCAATGCAGAAAATAACCACGATCTCGACGTCGACGCGCTTGTCGTGGCGGAAGCTTCGGTAGGCAAATCGATCACCATGAAGCGGTTCCACACACGTGGCCGCGGCAAGTCGACGCGCATTCTGAAGCCATTCAGTAAGCTGCGCATCGTTGTTCGCGAACACGAAGAAGAGGAGGCGTAAGATGGGTCAGAAGAGCAATCCGATCGGTCTGCGCCTGCAGATCAACCGCACTTGGGATAGCCGTTGGTACGCCGAAGGGCGTGACTATGCGAGCCTTCTCAAGGAAGACATAACAATCCGCAAATACATCACTTCGAACCTGCCACAGGCAGCGATTTCGAAGGTTGTGATTGAGCGTCCGGCTAAACTTTGCCGCGTTTCGATCTATGCTGCTCGTCCCGGTGTTATCATCGGTAAGAAGGGTGCAGATATCGAAAAGCTGCGGGCTAAGCTTGCAACTATGACTTCGAGCGAAGTTAAGCTGAACATCGTTGAAATCCGCAAGCCGGAAATCGACGCGAAGCTTGTTGCTCAAGGCGTTGCAGATCAGCTCATTCGCCGTATTGCTTTCCGCCGCGCTATGAAGCGTGCAGTGCAATCGGCTCTGCGTCTGGGTGCTGAAGGCATCAAGATCGTTTGCGGTGGTCGCCTTGGCGGCGCTGAAATCGCTCGTGTTGAATGGTACCGCGAAGGTCGTGTGCCGCTTCACACATTGCGTGCGAATATCGATTATGCCGAAACCGAAGCGCTAACCGCTTACGGGATCATCGGCATCAAGGTATGGATCTTTAAGGGCGAAATTCTCGCTCATGATCCGACCGCGCAGGACCGCCTGATGATGGAAGCGCAGACTTCCGGCGTGCGACCGGCTCGTTGAGGTAACTAGACATGCTGCAACCGAAAAAAACCAAATTTCGCAAGGCCTTTAAAGGGCGGATCAAAGGCGATGCAAAGGGCGGCACTACGCTGAACTTTGGCGCTTATGGTCTGAAAGCTCTTGAGCCTGATCGCCTTACTGCGCGTCAGATTGAAGCTGCGCGTCGTGCCATTACCCGCGCGATGAAACGTCAGGGCCGTCTTTGGATCCGCGTCTTCCCAGACGTTCCCGTATCCAAGAAGCCTGCCGAAGTTCGTCAGGGTAAAGGTAAAGGATCGGTCGAATACTGGGCAGCTCGGGTTAAACCTGGCCGCATCCTGTTCGAACTGGACGGTGTTCCCGGTCCCGTTGCTGCGCTCGCATTTGAACGCGCTGCGATGAAGCTGCCAATCAAAACTAAGGTGGTTGCCCGCCTTGGTGACACTTCGCACCTGGGAGGCGAATGATGGCTATTGTTGAAGATCTTCGCACCAAGACCGATGATCAGCTTTCCGCTGACCTTGTCGATCTGAAGAAAGAACAGTTCAATCTGCGCTTTCAGGCTGCGACCAACCAACTCGAGAAGCCTTCGCGTATTCGCGAAGTGCGTCGTGCGATCGCTCAGATCAAGACGCTGCAAAACGAGCGCGCGGCAGCCGCCGTGGCTGCAAAGGCGTAAGGAGTAGACGATGCCCAAACGTATTCTGAGCGGGATTGTCACGTCCGACAAGACCGACAAAACTGTGACCGTACTGGTCGAACGCAAGGTGAAGCACCCGCTTTACGGGAAGATCATCCGCCGTTCGAAAAAGTATCATGCCCATGACGAAGCGAACGAATTTACCGTTGGTGACATCGTGCGGATTGAAGAGACTAAGCCGATTTCGAAGACTAAGACCTGGGCCGTTAAGGACCGCGTCGTGGCCGGCGGAACGCAGGCAATCGAAGCTGATCTCGATGTCGAGGCAGCAAGTAACTGATTTGACCTCCTCGCTAGGGATTTTTTCAGGGCGGGGACAGACGAAAACGGAACTCCCGGGCGTGGTTTTGGCTCTTAGCTGAAAGTAAGTCCCGGAAAGCCAAGAGAAGGAACGGATCAATGATCCAGATGCAATCCAATCTCGACGTCGCGGATAATAGCGGCGCTAAGCGCGTCCAGTGCATTAAGGTGCTGGGTGGCTCAAAGCGTCGGTTTGCCTCCGTGGGCGACGTGATCGTGGTTTCCGTCAAGGAAGCTCAACCACGCGCAAAGGTGAAGAAGGGCGATGTTCATCGCGCTGTCATCGTGCGTACCCGTAAAGACGTTCGCCGTGCAGATGGCAGCGTGATCCGCTTTGACAGCAACGCCGCTGTTTTGGTGAATAAGAGCGAAGAGCCAATTGGCACTCGTATCTTTGGCCCAGTCGTTCGCGAACTTCGCGGTCGTGGTTTCATGAAGATTATTTCGCTCGCTCCGGAGGTGCTCTGATCATGGGTGCTGCAAAGATCAAAAAGGGCGACAGCGTCGTCGTGCTTTCGGGCAAGGATAAGGGCCGCACCGGTACTGTCCAACAGGTCATGCCGAAAGATGGCAAGATCATTGTCGAAGGTATCAACGTGGCAGCTCGCCACCGCAAGCCCAGCCAGGAAAATCCACAAGGTGGCATCGATCGCTTTCCTGCGGCGATGAACATCTCAAAGGTTGCTTTGGCTGATCCTAAAGATGGCTCACCCACCCGTGTCCGTTTCGAAGTTAAGGACGGCAAGAAGGTGCGTGTCGCAGTAAAGAGTGGGGAGGTCGTCAATGACTGATAACTACACTCCGCGTCTCAAGACGAAGTTCGAAGACGAAATCGTCAAGGCGATGACTGAGAAGTTCGGCTACACCAATCGTCTTCAAGTCCCACGGCTTGTGAAAGTCACACTCAATATGGGTGTTGGCGAAGCCAGCCAGGACAAGAAGAAAGTCGCGATTGCCGCTGAAGAAATGGCTCTGATCGCTGGTCAGAAGCCTGTCATCACCAAGGCTAAGAAATCAATCGCTCAGTTCAAGCTGCGCGAAGGCATGCCTATTGGTTGCAAAGTCACTTTGCGCCGGGAACGTATGTATGAATTCATGGATCGCCTGGTGACCATCGCAATGCCTCGCATCCGCGATTTCCGTGGTGTGAATGCCAAGTCTTTCGATGGACGTGGCAATTACGCGATGGGTCTTAAGGAACAGATCGTGTTCCCTGAGATCAGCTACGACAAGATTGATAAAGTGCGGGGGATGGACATCATTCTGACCACCACTGCAAAAACCGACGAAGAGGCGCACGAACTCCTGCGTCTGTTCGGCTTCCCATTTGAAGGCGAAGCTGACCAGAAAAAGGAAGCGGCGTAAGCCGTCGGCCACTTTGATGAACGCAACGACACAAGAGAAGAGAGCTTAAGTCCATGGCGAAACTGAGTTCGATCAACAAAAATGAGCGTCGCAAGAAGCTCGTTGAGAAATACGCGGCGAAGTACGAAAAGTTGAAGGCAATTGCCAACGACACATCGGCTGACGAAGGCGACCGTCTTATGGCGCGTCTGAAGATGGCTGAAATTCCCCGGAACGGGAATCCAACACGCGTGCGCAATCGCTGCGCCACCACCGGCCGCCCACGCGGCTATTACCGCAAGTTCGGCATCAACCGTATCGAACTGCGTCAACTCGGCACCAGGGGTATGATCCCTGGTCTGACCAAGTCGAGCTGGTGAGGACCTGATAGATGGCTATGACCGATCCACTGGGTGACATGCTCACCCGCATCCGCAACGGCCAGCAGGCAAAGAAGGATTCTGTCCTTTCTCCTGCGTCAAAGCTGCGCGCCAATGTTCTCGAAGTGCTGACCCGCGAAGGTTATATTCGTGGTTACAGTGAAGATGAGAGCGGCAAGCATAAAGCGCTGCGGATCGAACTGAAATATTTTGAAGGCGAACCGGCGATTAAACACGTCGCTCGCGTTTCCAAGCCTGGCCGCCGCGTCTATTCGGGTTCGAAAGAACTTCCGACGGTTCGCAACGGCCTTGGTATTACCATCGTCTCGACCCCGCGCGGTGTCCTTTCGGACAACGAAGCCCGCGATAACAAGGTCGGCGGCGAAGTGCTTGCGGAGGTCTTCTGATGAGCCGCATTGGTAAGAAAGCTGTTCCAATCCCGGCAGGGGTTACAGCTAGCATCGACAACGACACGCTTAATGTGAAAGGCCCTAAGGGCACTCTTACAATGGGTATGTCGGACCTGATCGAATATAAGGTTGAAGAAGGCCAGATCGCCGTCAACCCAGCCAATGACAGCAAGCAGGCACGGTCCTTTTGGGGATTGCAGCGTACGCTTGTTGCCAATTTGGTTGAGGGTGTGACGGAAGGCTTTTCAAAGACACTTGAAATTTCAGGTGTTGGTTACCGTGCAAAAGCGCAGGGCAAGTCGCTCAAGCTAGAGCTCGGTTTCAGCCATGACGTTGATCTGACAGTGCCAGAGGGCATTGATGTGAAAACGCCAGATCAAACCACGGTCGAAATTTCGGGCATGGACAAGCAGGCCGTTGGTCAGTTTGCCGCCGAAATCCGTGAATTTCGCAAGCCTGAACCTTACAAGGGCAAGGGTATCAAATATCGCGGCGAGTACATCTTCCGCAAGGAAGGGAAGAAGAAGTAAGATGGCAAAACTTTCCCTTTTTGAACGGCGCCGCCGCCGTGTTCGTACTGCACTTCGTGCGCGTTCGGGCAACAAGCCGCGCCTTTCTGTGCACCGTACCGGTCGGCACATTTATGCGCAGATCATCAACGATGGTGATGGACGTACGGTCGCTGCTGCATCGACGCTCGGTGCGAAAGCATCCGGCGCGAATGTCGATGCTGCCGTGAAGGTTGGCAAGGACATCGCTGCTGCTGCCAAGAAGGCTGGCGTCACGACTGTCGTGTTTGATCGCGGCGGGTTCCTGTTTCATGGTCGCGTGAAAGCGTTGGCCGATGCCGCTCGCGAAGGCGGGTTGGAGTTCTGATTATGGCTGATGAGAAAAACACAGAAGCTCCGGAAGCAACTCCGGAAAGCCCAGCGACCGAACCGGTAGCGACTGAAGCTCCGGCTGCTGAAGCGCCTGCGGTAGAAGCAGCCCCTGAGGCGGCATCAACTGCGGCAGCTCCAGCAGAAGCGGCACCAGCTGCTGCTCCTGCTGAGCAGCCCAAGCAACAGCGTGGCCGTGGCCGCGGTGGCAACAATGACAATCGCGGCGGCGGCCGTGGTCGTGGTGGCCGTGACGGCAATCGCCGTGGTGGTCGTCAGGAAGAAGATGATGGCATCATCGAAAAGCTGGTCCACATCAACCGCGTCTCCAAAACAGTGAAAGGCGGTAAGCGTTTCGGTTTTGCAGCTCTTGTAGTTGTTGGCGATGGCCAGGGCCGCGTTGGCTTTGGCAAGGGCAAGGCTCGCGAAGTGCCTGAGGCTATTACCAAGGCTACGGCAGCGGCTCGCAAGAAGATGATCCGCGTAGCTCTTAAGGAAGGTCGCACTCTACACCATGACGGCAATGGCCGCTTTGGTGCGGGCAAGGTGACTATCCGCACAGCGCCTCCGGGAACGGGCATCATTGCCGGTGGTCCGATGCGTGCCGTGTTTGAAAGCTTGGGCGTTGCGGACGTTGTGACCAAATCGGTCGGCTCGTCGAACCCTTACAACATGATCCGCGCCACTTTTGACGCACTGACAGAGCAGACTTCACCGAAGTCGGTGGCTCAGCGTCGCGGCAAGAAAGTTGCCGACCTATTGGGTCGCGGCGGCCAGATCAGTGAAGTTGAAGCAGAGGCTGATGCCGCTGCTATTGTGGAGTAACCGATAATGGCTACCGTCAAAATCAAACAGATCGGTTCGCCGATCCGCCGTCCTGAAAGTCAGCGCAAGATACTTATCGGTCTTGGTCTGAACAAGATGCACAAGGTCGTTGAGCGTCAGGATACCCCTGAGGTGCGCGGCGCAATCGCCAAGATTCAGCACCTGGTGCAAGTCGTGGACTGAGCTTTCCAAGGTAGAATGCTGAATTGAAACGGCCCGTCATGCTGATCAGCGTGGCGGGCCGTTTCGCATTTGCGGCGATCGCGTTTTGGTTCCATTTTGGGTCAATCGCTGTCGCGTCCATCCTAGTGCACCGTCATTTGCGGTGTTAGGAGTACGTCTGGTCGTGGAAATGGTAGCTTTCGCTACGAATTTGGGGGGAACTAAATGACTTTAGACAAAGGAAAGTTTGGGATCGCTGCGAGTGCGATCGCGGCAGTCGCATTGGGGATAGCGGTTCCGGCCGTTGCACAAAGTTCCTATGAGCAGCAGATCGATCGTCTGCTCAACATGACTCAAAATCTTGCAAATTCGCGTGGCTTTTCTTCTACTCATGCTCGCTATAATGGCCAGTTGCGTAATGGTCAGGAACGATCAGTTACGCTCGATCTGGAAGCCGGTGTCGGTTATATGATGGTCGCTCAATGTGACAATGACTGTTCTGACATTGACATGTGGTTGTATGATGAAAACGGCAATCTGATCGACGAAGACGTTCTGGTTGACGATACGCCGATCACCAATGTCACACCGATCCGTAACGCGCGCTTCACTTTGCGCACTCGGATGATCAGTTGCAGTGTTGAACCGTGCTATTATGGCATTGGCGTCTACGGACAGAAATGATCTCTATGTGATGAACCTTGAGCTAGGCGGGCGTTGCGTTGCAGCTGCCCGCCTTTTTATGTCTCATTTCACGCAGTTTTCAGCGGTCGCAATTGCGATTGCCGCTTGCACGGACACGCAACCTTCGCTATCGGCGCCGCTTCCAACAGCGCGCAGCCCGTGGTGGGCCGTATGAAAGCGAAAGCGAGTGCAACATGAAACTTAACGAAATCCGTGACAATGATGGTGCCCGTAAAGGGCGCATGCGCAAGGGCCGTGGTATCGGTTCGGGCAAGGGTAAAACCGCTGCACGCGGTCAAAAAGGCCAGAAGAGCCGTTCAGGCGTAGCGATCAACGGTTTTGGCGGTGGTCAAATGCCGCTTCACATGCGTCTGCCAAAGCGTGGTTTTAACAACCCGTTTGGTAAGGACTACGCCGAAGTGAACATCGGCATGATCCAAAAATGGATCGACGAGAAGAAACTCGACGGCAAGAAAGACATCACCGAAGACGCTTTGCGTGCATGCGGCCTGATCCGCGGCGGCAAGGACGGCGTCCGGTTGCTGGGCAAGGGCGAAATCAAGGCAAAAGCTAAGTTCGTCGTCACTGGTGCCACCAAGGGCGCAGTTGCTGCGGTTGAAAAGGCTGGCGGCAGTGTCGAAGTGACCGCGCCGACCAATGTCGAAGTAAAAGCTGCCAAGGCCGAAGCGCGAGCTAAAAAAGACGCTGGCAAAGCCTCCAAATAAGGTATGATTATCACCATCGGATGGATGAAGCTGTACACAGCTTCGTCCTCCGGAGTGATGAAATTTGGGGCAGGGGTTCGACAATCGGGCGCGCTGTTCCTATCTATGCCTGCGAGGTCGGGACTGCCCGGCTAAAGATTCTAGGATCGACAAAAGACAATGGCATCACGCGCCGATAACATCGCTAGCAATTTGAACCTTGGCAACTTCGCTAAGGCAACCGAGTTACGCCAACGCATTTGGTTTACGATCGGGGTTCTGATCGTCTTCCGCTTTCTCAGCTTTGTACCGCTTCCGGGTATCAACCCGCTGGCGCTTGATCAGCTCGCTGAGCAGACGCAGGGAACGATTGTCGACCTGTTTAACGCCTTCACCGGTGGTGCATTGGCGAATATGAGTCTGATCGCCCTTGGTGTGATGCCATATATTACTGCGTCGATCGTGGTGCAGATGGCTTCGGCGCTGCACCCAACGCTGGCCGCTTTGAAAAAAGAAGGCGCGACCGGGCGTCAAAAACTCAATCAATATACACGCTATGGCACCGTCTTCCTGTGTGCCATTCAGGGTTGGTTCCTTGCTACTGGGCTGGAAAGCTATGCCAGCGCTCAAGGGATCGAAGCTGTGGTCAATCCCGGATATGGTTTCCGCATTGGCGCGGTTATCAGTCTGGTCGGCGGTACGATGTTCCTGCTGTGGCTGGGTGAGCAGATCACCTCTCGCGGGATCGGTAATGGTGTATCGCTGATCATTATGGCGGGCATTGTCGCGCAGTTCCCTACATTCGCGACCAACATGTTCGAAGGCGGCCGCACCGGCGCAATTGCTCCGACCATTATCATTGGTTTCCTCATCATGGTCGCGGTGCTGATTTTGCTGATCAGTTTTGTCGAGCGAGCCCAGCGCCGCCTGTTGATCCAATATCCTAAACGCGCCACCCAGCGCGGAATGATGCAGGCAGAAAATTCCTATCTGCCGCTAAAGCTCAACACCGCTGGTGTGATCCCGCCGATCTTCGCCAGCTCGCTTCTGCTGCTGCCGCTGACGATTTCGTCATTCGCTGGCAATTCGGTTGATACGACCACGACCTTTGGTTCAACCATCGTGTCTTTGAACCAATATCTGGCCCATGGTCAGCCGATCTACATGCTGCTTTATGCGCTTGGGATCATCTTCTTCTGCTTCTTTTACACAGCAGTCGTTTTCGATCCGGAAGAGAACGCTGAGAATCTTAAGAAGAATGGCGGCTTCATTCCGGGCGTTCGTCCGGGCAAACGGACTTCGGAATATCTCGAATATGTTCTCACCCGCATCACCGTGGTCGGGGCAATGTACCTGACTTTGGTTTGTGTGTTGCCAGAATATATGATTGCTCAGACCGGTATTCCTCTGTTCCTAGGGGGAACCAGCCTGTTGATTGTCGTCAACGTGACAGTTGATACGATCAGCCAGGTGCAGTCGCATTTGCTGGCGCACCAATATGGCGATCTCATCAAGAAGGCTAAGTTGAAAGGTCGCAAACGTTAAAGCATGAGGGCTTTATGAAGCGGCAGAGAAGCGCGCGAAGCAATAGCTAGCGCGACATAAGGGGTTTGTTCGTGAACATCATTCTTCTTGGCCCTCCGGGCGCTGGCAAAGGCACGCAGAGCGCGGGCCTGGTTGAGCGGCACGGCATGAAGCAGCTTTCAACTGGAGACATGCTCCGCGCTGCTGTGAGGGATAAGACACCTGTGGGGCTGGAAGCCAAAGCGGTCATGGATCGCGGTGAGCTTGTCTCTGATGAAATCGTATCAAAGCTGATCGACGACAATCTTGCAGCCATGTCTGCCGACACTGGCGCAATTTTTGACGGCTATCCGCGGACGGCTGCGCAGGGTGAGCAGCTCGACGTGATTCTAGCAAAGCATGGCCGCAGCCTTGATAATGTGATTGAGCTTGAGGTTAATATCGACGCGTTGGTTGAGCGGATCACAGGCCGTTTCTCATGCGCGAATTGCGGTGCGATCTATAACATGAACACCAAGCCGCCAGCAGACATGAAGACGCCGACTTCACCGGATGGTTCCGTTCCCTGCACGAATTGTGGATTTACTAAGTTCAAACAGCGGCCTGATGACAACGAGGAAACCGTGCGCACGCGCATGGATGAATACCGTGCCAAGACCGCTCCGATTCTTCCGGGATACGAAATGCGCGGCATTGTTACTCGTGTCGATGGTATGTCAGGAATCGACGAAGTGGCCGCGGCAATCGACGCGATCCTCACCTGATCACTTGATCGGGCTTTCCACCGGCCCCGCGTTTCTCTAACCATCTCCCAATGAGGGAGATCGCATTTTGCGCAACGTAATCACATTCATCGCCGGTCTTGCGCTGTTTGCTGCGGCAATGCCCGCACATGCCGAAGTCACCGAAGCTGAGGACGGCCACTTCACCACGCGGGCCGAAGCAATCGTGGAGGCTGATCCAAAGGAAACCTGGCTCGCCTTAATCAGCCCTGCGCGCTGGTGGTCTAGTGAACACACTTGGTCAGCCGATTCAGTCAATCTCTCGCTGACACCGCAGGCTGGCGGATGTTTCTGTGAACGAATCCCAGAAGTTGATGAGCCGGACCGCTTTACGCTCGAAGGAAGCGTTGAACATATGCGTGTCATTCAGGCCTATCCAGAGGTCGCTTTGCGGATGCAGGGCGCGCTTGGACCGTTGCAGAGCGAACCGGTTGTCGGAGTGCTAACAATTGCGCTTAGCGAGGTAGAGGGCGGCACAAAGATTGTGTGGGAGTATAATGTTGGTGGCCAGATGCGCTACCCGGTTGCGGTAATTTCAGGCGCGGTTGATGGGGTGATGACCTTGCAGCTTTCTCGACTTTCTGAATTGTTGGGAGTGGTGCAGGCACCAGCTGCAATTTCCGAGCCACCTGCTCCAGAACCCGAACCGGATGAGCCGTCGGAGACCGGCGTGCCAGTTTCGATCGATCCCGAACCAGTCATTGATGAAGAAGGTAGTGCGACAAGCGTTGATGACGTCTTTGGCGATCTCACCGACGGATAATGTGCAACAGTCACGGCGGTATTTTGGATCGACTCGGGCGGCGGGGCTGAACCTTTCCTGGAGGGATGTGTCATGGCACTTGATCCCATCCCGTCACTGCCCATCGTGGCGGCTCCAAAGATAATGCGCGGCTACCAGTTGACGAATTATCCGAATCACCGTAAGCGCGCCGCTCATTCGACACGTTCGAGCCGAGTCCGGCAGGGAGCGCCCTAGTGGTCTGCCAACCGGGCTTTTTGCTGTTTCAAAGAAGGCTTACAAGCTTTCTCTTATGCGGTGAACGGGCAAGTCTTTTGTTGAGCGTTGAGATGGGAGGTCCAGCTGTCTGCTGTAAACCCCCGTGGAGCATGGAGAATTAAGTGGCTCGTATTGCCGGGGTAAATATCCCCACCAACAAGCGTGTAATCATCGCGCTTACATATATTCACGGAATTGGCCGCACAACGGCCGTTCAGATCGCTGACAAGCTTGGCATTGCGCACAGTGCGCGTGTTCAGGATCTCACCGATGAGGAAGTCCTGCGCATTCGTGAGACGATCGATAGCGACCATCAGGTCGAAGGCGATCTTCGCCGGACCACTGCGATGAATATCAAACGCCTGATGGATCTGCGTACCTATCGCGGTCTGCGCCATCGCAATGGTCTGCCCGTTCGCGGCCAACGCACGCACACCAATGCCCGCACCCGTAAGGGTAAGGCTAAGCCGATCGCAGGGAAGAAGAAGTAAGCGACTGGGTTGTCTGCTTGGCAACCCGACACGCTTTTTCCTTCCTCCTCATTTAAAAGGAATACGAGACAATGGCACGCGAAACGGGCGGCAAAGTTAGGCGCCGCGACAGAAAGAACATTTCAAGCGGCGTTGCGCATATCAACGCCAGCTTTAACAACACCATGATCACGATCACCGATGCCCAAGGCAACGCGATCAGCTGGTCAAGCGCAGGCACAATGGGCTTTAAGGGTAGTCGTAAGTCGACTCCTTACGCGGCTCAGGTTGCAGCCGATGACGCCGGCAAGAAAGCCGTCGAACACGGCGTGCGTACGCTGGAAGTCGAAGTGAAGGGTCCGGGCTCGGGCCGTGAGAGCGCGCTACGTGGTCTTGCTGCGGTCGGCTTTAACATCACATCTATCCGTGATGTAACGCCGATCCCGCACAATGGTGTACGCCCGTCGAAACGTCGCCGGGTCTGATCTGAACTGGGGCGATGGCCGTCCGGTCATCTCCATTCATCGGGTCCGCCCTCACGTCGTTCTGACAATCCGGGCCCGTTCTTAATGTGAACCGCTTAAGCAAGCGAACTAGGGGAAATCCATGTCCGTCAATATGAAGAACTGGCAGGAACTCAAGAAACCTAACGCTCTCGAAATCAAAGAAGGCAGCGATAAGCAGCGTAAGACGACATTTGTCGCCGAACCGCTTGAGCGTGGCTTTGGCCTGACGCTCGGCAATGCTCTGCGCCGTGTGCTGCTTTCTTCGCTTCAGGGTGCTGCGATTACCTCGATCAAGATCGAGAACGTGCTGCATGAATTCTCTTCGCTCGCCGGTGTGCGCGAAGACGTGACCGACATGGTCCTGAATGTGAAGCAAATCGCGTTAAAAATGGAAGGTGAAGGGCCAAAGCGCCTTCAGCTCTCCGTGACTGGTCCGGCGACCGTCAAAGCTGGCGACATTGCTGTCACTGGTGACATCGAAGTGATGAACAAGGACCTCGTCCTGTGTCACCTTGATGAAGGCGCAACGCTCAACATGGAGCTGACCGCTGACGTTGGCAAAGGCTATTCGCCAGCCGTTCAGAACCGTCCGGCTGATGCGCCGATCGGTCTGATTCCGATCGACTCGCTGTATTCGCCTGTTCGTCAGGTTAGCTACAAGGTTGAGAATGCCCGTGTCGGCCAAGAGCTCGATTACGACAAGCTCTCGCTGACTGTTGAAACCGATGGCACTGTCACTCCTGAAGACGCCGTGGCTTACGCTGCGCGCATCCTTCAGGATCAACTGACATTGTTCGTCCATTTCGAAGACGGCATTCCGCAGCCGCAATCGGCCATGATCGGTCATGCAGCTGCTCCGCAAGAAGACGATGCGAACCAACTCAACCGTTACCTCCTCAAAAAGGTCGACGAGTTGGAACTGTCGGTTCGTTCGGCCAATTGCCTCAAGAACGACAACATCATCTATATTGGCGATCTGGTCCAAAAGACCGAGGCCGAGATGCTGCGCACGCCAAACTTTGGCCGCAAGTCGCTCAACGAGATCAAGGAAGTGCTTTCCAGCATGGGTCTACGTCTTGGCATGGACATCCCCGGATGGCCGCCTGAGAACATCGAAGAAATGGCTAAGAAGCTCGAACAAGAGCTGCTCGGTTAAGAAGTCTGGGAGCTCCTGCGAAAGCAGGAGCCCAGTTCTTTTTGTGCTAGACTCCTGCTTTCGCAGGAGATCACAAGGGTGAAGGTGGCGACCCAAACAGTCACCAGGATGGAGCTACCTCACACGGGCTCCCTACGAACGAAGGAATGAAACATGCGTCATGGAATTTCGCAGCGTAAGCTGAGCCGTAAGTCGGGCCACCGTAAGGCTCTTTTCCGCAATATGTCGGCTGCTCTCATCAAGCATGAGCAGATCCACACGACCCTTCCAAAGGCGAAGGAACTGCGGCCCTACATCGAAAAGCTGATCACGCTGGCAAAGCGCGGTGGTCTTTCGAACCGCCGCCTTGCGCAGGCACGTCTGCTTGACGAAACTCAGCTCAAGAAGCTGTTTAGCACGCTGGCAGAACGTTACAGTGACCGTGAAGGCGGCTATACCCGCATCATCAAAGCTGGCTATCGCGGTAGCGATTCCGCTCAGATGGCTATCATCGAGCTGGTTGAGCGCGACGAAGACGCCAAGGGCCAAGACAGCGGCCCAGTGATGAGCGAAGCTGAAGAATACGCTGACGCTTAAGCACGGCAAAAACAGTTTTCGAAAGGGGCTGGCGGAGCGATCCGCTGGCCCCTTTTCTTTTGGGCGCTTGATCGGCTGCCATTGCCAGGTAATGTTTCGATCCATGAAACATCTCGTTCTCGCCGCCGCCGGGGCGGCACTCGCTTCGCTGGCCACACCCGCCACCGCACAATCCGCCCAAGACCGCCTCGACGCGCGCTACGACCGCGCGCTTGCTGCGGGGTATAAGGCATTGTTTCTTTGCAGCGCACTTGGGCATGCAGAGCAATCCTCTGTTGATCGTTCGATCGAGCATGTGACTGAAATGGAGCTCAGCGGGGTCTACTCAGCGATAGACCCTATCATCCGAGAGCTTCCACACGAGATCCGACGCAATTCCTATAATGTCGTCGATATAGTGACTGTGACTTGGCATGAAACAATGCTGCCGCGTGTGGCGCAGAACCGGGGGAGGGGGCAAGGGTGCTCGCTTCTTCCGATTGGGCATGAGGTTCCGAGTGAACCGGTAGCACGCGGTGTCAGTGAGCACGACATCTATATGTGGCACCTGAGGGTTTCCTCACCGCTCCGCGATGAGATTGAAGGCGCGTTTGAAGGGATATATGGTGAGGGCACCCGTACCACGGCGGTGATTGTCGATGGCAAGCATTGGAATGGTGGAAGCGTCTTCGACTGGAACTTCGCCCTAGGTTATGAACCCAGAACGCCCCAGCGGACTTGGTCGGTTGCCAAGAGCATGGCGTCAACCATCATCGGTGCTGCTGTGCACCGAGGCGAGGTTGATGTGAACACCTCCGCTGGATTGGGCGCGGAAGAGAGTGATCCACGCAGGGAAGTCACGATCGATCAAGCCTTGCGTATGGCGACGGGACGCTACTCAGACACAGCAGGCAACCGAACCGACCCACTCTATGCAGGGGGAACAACGGTTGATGAGCGGGCACAGAACTGGCCCCTGATCCATATGCCGGGGACTGTGTTCCGCTATGCCAACAATGATACGCTCGCGGCAGTTCAAGCAATTGAGCATACGTTTGAGGAAAATCCCCCGGCACATTTTTTTGCACGAGCAGGAATGGGGCAGGCGGTGGCTGAAACTGATTGGCAGGGCAATTATGTGCTTTCCAGCCAAGTTTGGGCTAGCTCACTCGACTTTCTTCGGCTCGGGCAATTGATACTCAATGACGGCGTGATGTCTAATGGTGAGCGGCTGCTGCCTGAGGGATGGCTCGATTATATCTCCGCACCAACCGGGCCGCAGCCGGAGGGACGCGCTTTTGGTTATGGTGCGGGCTGGTGGCTGTTTAATGATGTGGAAGGCGTGCCTTCTGACACCATCGCCGCATTGGGCAATCGCGGGCAATATCTTGTTGTTGTGCCGTCCCGTAATGTCGTGATCGTGCGGCGCGGCGAAGATATGGTTGGCACCCGCTTCGACATCGCAGCTTTCACACGCGATGTGCTTGCTGCTTTGGAAGACGGCGGGGGCGACTAAGACCTGTTCGATTAAGCTAGGCGTCAGGTCGCGTGTATTAGAGCCATGATTTCCGACGCAATTCAGGGTTTCAAACCTAGTCTGTTCATATAAACGGCCATTAACCTGAACAAACCCTGCAAAGGTCAGTCAGGCTGAACACACAGCGAATCATCCATAAGGTCCTTGACGCCGGGCAATCCCGCATCGGCGCCAACCCGAGGATGAACCCAATGACTGATCTTAAAAAGACCTTCACTAAGGCCACGCTCGGGACTGTCGCGGCTGGCGCGATGGCCCTGGCGTCTGCAACCCCTGCTATGGCGAATGACCGCCATCGTGACCGCGGAATTGACGCGGGCGATGTGATCGCTGGCGCTGTTATTATCGGCGGTATTGCCGCTTTGGCCGGAGCTTTTGATAACAATGACCGCCGTGACCGTAACTATCGTGACCGCAATTATCGTGACCGCAATTATCGCGGCGACAACAATTATCGCAGCAATCGCGGTAACGGACAACGCGCGGTAGAGCGCTGCATCCGCGCTGCTGAACGTCAGGCCCGCAGGTTTGGTGGATATCGCTATGCCGATGTGACCCAAATTCGCGACATTGATCGCACCCGTTATGGCTTCCGCGTCCAAGGTCGCTTACAAGTCCAGGGGTCGAACAATTATCGCGGTCGCGTTTCTGATCGGGGCCGGTTCACCTGCTACATTGAAAGTGGCAACCGCCCGCAGATCGATTTTCGCGGTATCCGGGGCCTGCGTTGATCCGCAGCTCTAACTCCCACCCAGCGACGCCCATGACCGGGTAAATGTCGCAATACACACAAGGCGGTTCAGGCGCGCGTAAGCCTGGACCGCCTAATCGTGCGGGGTTCATAGAGCGATTGGTGGCCGCTCGCCTGCACATAATGTAAACAGGAGGGACCGTTCATGGCCCATATTACTCGTTTTGGAGCCTTTGCTGGCGTAATCGCCGCAGCTTCGATGACTGTCGCACCGGCACAGGCGGCCCCACAAATCGCGCCCACCGGAATTTCTAGCTATGCCACTGGCGTCCACGCTGACTTTGCTCAAGGCGGGTTCGGCAGCACCACCTATGAAGAGCAAGCCGAGACCGCCGAATATCGAGGCCGCCGCTATCGCGGGCGCCGGGGTTATCGCAGAGGCCACCGTCGGGGCAGCGGCATTTTGACCGGAATTCTGGTGCTGGGCGGCATTGCCGCCATCGCCAGTGCTGCAAACAGCAATAACCGCCGCCGTGACCGTGAAGTCGTGGTGGTTGAGCGTGATCGTGACAATCGCCGCTATGACGATCGACGTAGTAATCCGCGTTCTTCAAATGGCTCAGGAATCGACAATGCGGTTTCGCAATGTCTGACTGAAATTGAACGCGACGTGCGAGTAGAGGGCGTCGATGGCGCGAGCCGCCTTGCGCAGGGCTGGGTTGTATCGGGCACCTTGTTTAATGGAACAGGTTTTACCTGCCAGATCGACAATAGTGGGCGTATTTCAAACATCGATTACGGCAGTTTTTCGGGCGGTTCGTATGATGGCGGAGTGGACCGGTCAGCGACCGGACAATTGTCTGCCACCAGCTATGCCGATGCACGCGCGGCTGTGAATGGGCAAAATTTCGTACAGTCCGCACCAAGTGATCAAGGCCAGCCGGCCTATCCGGGCGGTCCGCTGCCGGGCGAAACATTCTCAGAATGATCTGAGTTTTCCTCTGAGGTAGTGGAGGCGGTTTCAACGCCGCCTCCATAACTCGGCAGACCCAATTCAAAGTGGATCGCGGCAGAGCGCAGGGCAAATCCCGCGACAAAGGCGCCGCCCCAGATCACAGCATCTATCTGGTTCAACCATCCGGCGATTTGCATCCCCAGGACTGTGAGCGACGCGCTGAGCGCGGCGGCTGTGACATAGAGCTCTGGCTGAATGATGATCGACGGACGGCCGGCGACAACATCGCGGATTACCCCGCCGACGCAACCCGTGATAATCCCCATCAGCGCGGCGGGCACGGGCGGAACGCCATAGGCAATCGCCTTCGCACTGCCCAACACAGCGTATGCAGCAAGCCCGATGCCATCCGCGTAATCAACCAGTTTTCCGTCCCAAACCCGCATTGGCGTAAGCCATGTGATGAGCGCGGTGGTGAGGCAGACGGCGGCTACCCAAGGATCGGTAATCCAGAACACCGGCGCGCCTATCAATAAGTCCCGCACGGTTCCGCCGCCAACGCCTGTGACTAGAGCGAAAAAACCCATTGTAACGAAAGTCTGCCGCTCTTTCGCCGCCACCAATGCCCCCGATAAAGCAAAGATTGCGATGCCGACGATGTCGAGAATATCGAGTATTGGGGTGAGGACGGTTTCGTTCATGACGTGGCGATTTCTTCACGAACCTTGCGGCGACGGAACAGCAAGATGAAGCCGAATAGCGAACCAAGTAGAGATAAAGATGCAAATGTGATCAAGGTCGGATGACTTGTGTCCTCGCGGTCGGACAGGTCCATAATGTGCAGTCCCCACATGAAATCAAACCAGCGCCACCAGCTAGTACGGACAGCTTCAATTTCGCCCGTATCGCGCCCGATATAGACATGTGTACCGTCGTCCAAAGCAACCTGCCACACGGTCAGTGGCCTGCGGAATTCCACGGGCACTTCGTCTGCGGCGAACAGAGTGACACTACGCACAGCATCCCCGCCCACGATCCGTTCTGCCACCAATGCTCTGGCAGCGGCAGCATCTATAGCGGGTAGGGCGGTTCCGGTTGCGACATCGACGCGGGTAATCGTTCCATCGAGTGACGTCAGCAATGCCACAGCGCGACCATCCTGCATCGTTACGCGCATCTCCTTCAGCTGGGCGTCAGCAGTGGCGAGCGGGCTGTCTGCAATGACCAGCGGAACCTCAGCGACCAGCAACCGCAGATGCGTTCCGCGGACTTCCTCAATCGGCTTTGACACCATGAACAGGCCTGTCGCGGTCCACATCACAATCGGTACGCCGATCAACCAGCCAAGCCAGACATGCCATTTGGCAAGGCGTTTCATCAGGGGTTTTGCAGACATGGGGCGTCCAGTTGGTTAGAGGCACCGCCCCATGGCGCGAGTCGGTCAACCGTGCAAGATATTCCCTATCTGCGCGGCGGCATGGATACAATCGAGATCGCTCCATTGCGGTCCGATCACCTGCATTCCGCAGGGCAATTCGGCGCCTTCATAATTGCTGCTGCCAATGGGTAGGACGGTGGAAGGAAGATTGGGGAAAGTTGCGAGGCCAGCCCAAGCCAGCGCACTGCTTGCGGGCATGTCCTGTCCGTTCACCCGGATGGTCGAATCAAACACCGAGCCTTCCAGGTGCGGGATCGCCAGCACCGGTGCTGGCGGGGCGAGAACGAAGTCATATTCATCAAACAGACGTGCCCATTCAAATGCATTCGCGGCCTGTGCATCGAGGAGGTTGAACCAATCGCTCGCGGTCGCTTGCTTGCCACTGGGTGACGGCGCACCGCGCGCCATCGCAGTGTTCATCATCTTGAGATAGGTGCTCTTCTGCCTCTCCAGATCGGGAACCAACCTGCTGGCACGGTCAATGGTGACACCGGCTGCGATCAATGCTTCGATCGCGATCTCTGCCGGTTCTGCGACGCTCGCATCGACCGGGCTGCCGGGATATTCAGTGATCGCAAGGATGCGGCATTCGCTCAAGGGCTTTGGGTTCGAGCGCAGCGGAATTTGCGCGCCAATCTCTGTTAGGATCGCAAGATCATCTGCATTGCGCGCCAGAGGACCTGCAATGGACAAAACCCCGTCATGCGCGGCAACAAAACCATCACGCCGCGCCATCATCGGATGATCGTGGCCCTGCTTCGACACCAGACCCCACGTCGTTTTGTGTCCCCAAATGCCACAGAAATGCGCTGGCACGCGCACCGATCCGCCAATATCTGTGCCAAAGTCACAGGCGACCATGCCGCTGGCAACCGCCGCTGCGCTGCCTCCAGAGGATCCCCCAGCAGAGCGTGCGGGATCGTGCGGGTTGGTGGTGCGGCCATAGACCGGGTTGAAGCTCTGCCAATCGGTGAGGTCGACCGGTACGTTGGTTTTGCCAATGATGATCGCGCCTGCCGCCCGTAACCGGCGAACAAGATCGGAATCGCGCGGCGCGACGTAATCCGTCAGGTTTTTATGACCCCAGCAAGATTGCAGGCCTTCAACATCAAAGCTCTCTTTGACCGTCATCGGCACACCGAACAGCGGTTGATTACTCCACTCGGCACCCCGCTGACCATCCGCGTCCATTCGCTTTGCTCGGGCTGCGGCGCGGTCAAAATCTGGCACAGCCAGCGCGTTTATCTCGGCGTCATAATGTTCAATCCGAGTGATCGCGGCATCGACCGCCTCGGCAACGCTAATATCGCCCACGCGGATAGCCGCAGCAGTCTCCAGCGCGCCGGGTTTGTCGGTCAATTGCGGATAGGCCATGTTTGAATACTCTCCCAAAAGAGAGCGGTTAGCCGCCCCCGTCACGCATTCTTTCGATTAGTGCGCGGAAGTGTTTCGCCATTCGCAGCTTGGGGTCAATGGTTTCTATAATTTCGATCCCGACTGGAAACGCATTTCCGCCATTCACAAACAGCACAAGCCCCTCGCGAGTTTCGGGGATGAAGTAAACCTGAGCATGTTCGGCAAAGTCATTCCCGCCATGGTTCAAAATTGTGCGGCCTGGCTCTCCGAACAATCCCCATCCAATTCCGTATCCTATCGGGTCAGGACAATCGGCTGGTTCCGCGATGCAGAAATCTCCCGAACTGCTATCAGAAGCGGAATGCAGCGTTGCTCGTTCCGCTTGCATCGCTGCAGAAAGGCCGGCCCCCTCGATCAGTGCGATCAAGAGCTGCGCATAGCCGGGCACGGTCGCATACATATTGTCTGCGGCTGTATAGTCTCCGATCTGGATAAAATTGTCATTGCCGCTGCGATTGAAGGGGGCAAATATCGTTCCGTCTCTATTGACTGGATTGCTGACTCGTCCTTCTAACCACGGCTCCCGGTTGACCGCGATTTCTTCAATTCCCAAAGGATCAAGTAGAACCTCTTTCACCAGATCGGGATAGCTCTTTTCAAAACGTGCTTCGAGGTATCGCATGACGATTTCGATACCGGCCCCGGAGTAGTTGATTTCTCCCAATCCCGGGTCTGCTGTGAAAGCCAATTTGTCGTCATCATATAACCATGGCCAATTGAGAAGCGCTGCTTGATGGGACAACAGAATGCGAGGGGTTAGACTGGCATATCGCGGATCGAGGGAGAGATCAGTGTGCTCGAAATGATCTGAGATTGGATCATCTAGCGACATTTGTCCCTGATCAGATAGACGAAGCACTGTTTCAGCTATTAGGGTCTTTGCGACAGATGCTGCGTTGAACGCGGTCTGCTCGCTAACAGGCACGCCGGGCGATTGTTCGCCCCAATATCCTGACCAAGCTACCTTGCCGTCTTCGATCCGGGCGATGCCGATCCCCGCAATATTAGATTGAGCGATCTTTTGTCGCGCGATTTCGGCAGCGGTTTCAGGCACCTGAACCGAAGAAGTCTGGGTGGGTTCCGGATCGGCGCAAGCAGCTGAGGGGGTTGCCAAGACAAAGGCGAGTGCAAGGGGTGTGACTGTGAATTTCATTGGGCCGTACATACTTAGTGTATTACTGTATGGATACACCAAGTATGTTCGAGCGCAAGTGTGTGTCTACCCTGCCATCAATTTGATGATCAATTGCATCACATGTGAATAGGCTTACCCGTCACCGCCATTGCGGCTTCTTTGAGCGCCTCGGCATGGGTCGGGTGGGCGTGACAGGTGTAGGCGATGTCTTCGGATGTTGCGCCAAACTCCATCGCCACCGCTGCTTCTGCGATCATGGTGCCTGCCAGGCTGGCGACGATATGCACGCCCAAAACGCGGTCGGTTTCTGCATCAGCGACCACTTTGACGAAGCCATCTGTGTCTCGGTTTGCCTTTGCGCGGCTGTTCGCCATCATTGGGAATTTGCCGACTTTAACGGTATAACCGGCTTCTTTTGCGGCTGTTTCGGTCATTCCGACATCGGCGAATTCAGGCATGGTATAGACCACGCCGGGGATCACATCGTGGTTCACAATGCCGGTCAGGCCGTCGATATATTCTGCGCAAGCAATGCCTTCGTCTTCAGCTTTGTGTGCAAGCATGGGGCCGGGCACGACATCGCCGATGGCCCAAACGCTGTCTACTTTAGTACGAAAATCATGACCGATTTCAATCTGACCGTGCTTATTAGTTTCGATGCCAATTTTGTCGAGCGCAAGGCCATCTGTGTTGGGCCGCCGTCCGATAGAGACCAGCACATGGCTTGCCTTGATCGTTTGCTCATCGCCGCCCGCCGATTTTTCAACTGTAAGTGAGACGCCCTTGGCATTGGCCTTTGCGCCGGTGACTTTGTGGCTGAGCATCAGCTCCATGCCCTGTTTCTTGAATATCTTGCCTGCTTCCTTGCGAACATCTTTGTCCATTCCGGGGAGCAATTGGTCGAGGAATTCCACCACGGTGACTTTCGCACCGAGCCTGCGCCACACGCTACCAAGTTCCAGGCCGATCACACCGCCGCCGATGACGACGAGGTGTTCGGGCACTTCTTCAAGCGTAAGCGCGCCGGTGCTGTCGACGATCCGCTTTGCCGCGTTATCGATTTCGACGCCCGGTAGGGGAGTGACGCTGGAACCGGTGGCGATCACGATATCTTTCGCCGTCACGACTTTGCCGCCAACATTTACGCTATGCGCATCTTCGAATGCAGCGTGGCCTTTGATCCAGGTCACCTTGTTTTTCTTAAACAGGAATTCGATCCCGCCGGTCAGCTCGCCAACAGCTTTGGTCTTCTCCGCCATCATCACGCCCAAGTCGAGCGTCGGCTTTGCAGTGATGCCCCATGTGGCGAAATGGCCGCCAGCGGCTTCGTCGAACAATTCAGAGCCGTGGAGCAGTGCCTTTGACGGGATGCACCCAACATTCAGGCAAGTGCCACCGAGTGTCTCGCGGCTTTCAACGCAGGCCGTTTTCAGTCCCAGTTGCGCCGCGCGAATGGCGGCGACATAGCCGCCCGGTCCAGCGCCGATAACAAGGACGTCGTAATCGTAAGTGTGGTCAGCCATGTCTCGAATGATCCCGTATTGGATGGCGTTTCATAAATGTCTGAGCCCCATTTAGGAGCTAAAGCAAGCGAGTGCCATTGCTAGTTTGTGTCAATTTCGTGCGAATTCTTGCGCCGCAAATGCCAGTAAAGACCGATAGTCACATACTTTTCGAGTGCTGGCCCAATCACAGGCAGGTTTAGCGCGCTGTCGGTGGTCTCATGGGATGCGCGATCCTATCAACCAGTGAAGGCCATATGGAGCGTACCACGAGGGGGAATCCGCATGGCAGCGCTCGTCAAAGGCGGCTTGGTTGAATTGCTCGGTCATCAGGCAATGATGGCGATAGCGCCGCATTGATGTTTGACACATTTCGCCGCGAACTTACGGAGCACCGGAACGAAATGAAGGGCGTATGCAAAGACACTCTTGGGATCGTTTGCTGGATGCACTCGGTCTACGTCCTCTGACACCACCCGCTCCAAGTCGAAGCGAGCCCAGAGTGTTGCAGGGTCTTCGGATTTAAGTGCAGCTTGGAAGGCTTGCATCTCAGATGGTGAGATCGCTTGGCATGCTTCCGATATCGCCTTCATCTGCGGACTGCGATCAAAGAGTATTCCTAGAGGATCGTTTGATTGACGAGAGATTCCTGTGAGCATGAAATGCAGAACATGCCACTCTGTGCCGAGATCGCACTTGCGCGACTCCGGGACCTCGCCCTTGGACCGATAAGCTTCGTCAAGATTGTCGAATGCTTCGAAAGCTGCATTGCTCATTGCAGTTAGAGATGCGCTCAACCCCACCTGCTATGTCCTAAAGATCGATCAGCATCCGGGTCGGATCTTCGATCGCTTCCTTGATGATTTTCAGCGCTGTCACGGCTTCGCGGCCGTCGATCAGTCGGTGATCATAGGACAAAGCGAGATACATCATCGGACGGATCACGACTTCACCATTCACCGCCACAGGGCGATCTTCGATGCGGTGGAGGCCCAGAACTGCGCTTTGCGGAGCGTTAATGATCGGGGTCGACATCAGCGACCCGAACACGCCGCCATTGGAAATGGTGAAGGTGCCGCCGGTCATATCGGCCATCGTCAGCGTGCCTTCTTTGGCGCGCTTGCCGTAATCGGCAATGTCTTTCTCGATCCGGGCAAAACCTTTGTCCTGACAATCGCGGATTACGGGTACGACGAGGCCGTTCGGCGCACTCACCGCGACCGAGATGTCAACGTAATCATGATAGACGATTTCGTCACCCTGAATGTAGGCGTTGACGCTGGGCACGTCTTTCAACGCAAGACAGGCGGCCTTTGCGAAAAAGCCCATAAAGCCGAGGCGGATGTCGTGCTTCTTTGCGAACAGATCTTTGTATTTGGTACGCGCTGCGATGACCGCGCTCATATCCACATCGTTGAACGTTGTGAGCAGCGCAGCCTCTTCCTGAGCGCCTTTCAGACGCTTTGCGATGGTTTGGCGCATGCGGGTCATCTTGACCCGTTCTTCGCCCCTTTGACCTCTGGGTTCACCGGCTGGAGCTGCGGCTGCGGGAGCGGCGGCTGGTGCAGGTGTAGCAGCCGGTGTCGGATCGACCTTTGCCTTAGCAGCGGCGAGCACATCCTCCTTTGTCAGACGACCATCTTTGCCAGAACCCTTGATGGTGGAAGGGTCGACCCCGTGTTCAAGAACGGCCCGGCGGACGGCAGGCGAAAGCGTTAGCGAGGCACCGCCAGCATCCGGAGCTTCTTTCGCAGCGGATGGAGCTGGCGTTTCGGACTTGGCCGCAGAAGCAGCAGCGCTTGCGCCTTCTTCAATTACAGCAATCACCGCGCCCACTTCTACTGTATCGCCAACGGCAGCGCGATGTTCGGACATAATGCCTGCAATGGGTGAGGGCACATCAACCGCGACTTTGTCGGTCTCTAGGCTGACGATGGGTTCATCCGCAGCGACTGCTTCGCCGGGCTGTTTCAGCCATTCGCCGATCGAGCCTTCGGTGACTGATTCACCCAATACTGGGACAGTGATTTCAGTGGCCATTTTTTGTGTTCCTCAAGCCTAGTTCGATTTTTGGGCTGAACTCAATTTTACTTAGAAAGACCAAGCGCATCGGCAACCAAGGCCGCCTGCTGCTCAGCGTGACGTTTGGCAAGTCCGGTTGCGGGTGAAGCCGCAGCATCCCGGCCCGCATAGCAGGGGCGCATGCCGTTATGCCCTGCTGCGGTGAGTGAATCCTCGATCTGGTTTTGCACGAAGAACCACGATCCGTTGTTCTTTGGTTCTTCCTGACACCAGGCGACCTGTTCCAGATTAGTCATTCGTTTCAGCCGCACAGCCAATGGATCACCGGGGAAGGGATAGAGCTGTTCGATCCGCACGATGGAGACATCTTTCAATCCCTCTTCTTCGCGTTTTTCATACAGATCGTAATAGACCTTGCCCGAACACAGGACGAGCCGTCTGATTTTCTCATCAGCGATTGCGGTGAGGTCCGATTTAATCCGTTTAAATTGCCATTCGCCCTCAAATTCTTCGCGCGGACTTTTGGCTAGCGGATGCCGAAGTAACGATTTTGGCGTCATAATCACCAGTGGTTTACGGAAGGACCGCAGCATCTGACGGCGCAGAACGTGGAAATAGTTCGCCGGTGTGGTGATGTTACAGACTTGGATATTGTCGTTCGCACACAATTGCAGGAACCGTTCAAGCCGCGCGGATGAATGTTCCGGACCTTGACCTTCGTAACCATGCGGCAAGAGCATCACGAGCCCGTTTGCACGCAGCCATTTCGCTTCGCCTGCCGCAATATACTGATCGATCATGATCTGCGCGCCATTGGCAAAGTCGCCAAACTGCGCCTCCCATAAGACCAAAGATTTTGGATCAGCCATGGCAAAGCCATATTCAAACCCCAACACGCCATATTCGGACAGGGTGCTGTCATAGACTTCAAACTTGCCATGCGGCAGCGTGGTCAGCGGGATATATTTGTCTTCAGTTTTTTGATCCACCCAGACGGCGTGCCGCTGAGAGAAGGTTCCGCGCCCGCTATCTTGGCCTGACAGGCGAACATTATAGCCCTCCATCACGAGACTGCCGAAGGCGAGCGCCTCGGCGGTGGCCCAGTCAAAGCCATCTCCGCTTTCGAACATCTTGCTTTTGGCCTTGAGCACCCGGCCAAGCGTCCGGTGGATGCTTACATCCTCGGGGACTTCGGTCAGTGTGCGGCCCAGTGAATCGAAGGTTTTCGGTTCAAGCGCGGTTTCAATATTCCGGCGCGCGGATTCTGGGTCGGCTGGCTTGTTCAGACCGGCCCAGCGTCCGCCAAACCAGTCGGCCTCATTGGCGGAATAGCTTTTGGATGCCTGAAATTCTTCTTCGAGATGTGCGACGAATTCTGACGCGACCTGTTCACGGTGCCCTTCATCGATCACACCCTGCGCGATCAGGCGCTGCTCGTAATGGGCGCTGACCTTGGGGTGTTTGCCGATCACATCATACATTAACGGCTGTGTGAATTTGGGTTCATCACCTTCATTGTGGCCAAACCGGCGATAGCACCACATGTCGATCACGACATCGCGACCAAATCTCTGGCGATATTCCACAGCCAGCTTGCACGCGAACGTCACCGCTTCGGGATCGTCGCCGTTGACGTGCAGGATTGGCGCCATGACACCTTTAGCAACGTCAGAGGGATAAGGTGAGCAACGCGCAAATTTGGGTGAAGTGGTGAACCCGATTTGATTGTTGATAATGAAATGAATGCAGCCGCCCGTGTCATATCCGTTGACGCCAGACAGGCTGAGGCTTTCCCATACGACGCCTTGGCCAGCAAAGGCAGCATCGCCGTGGATCAGAACTGGCAGAACCTGCTTTTTCTCTTCCAGATCATCGCGAACTGCCTGCTGCGCACGGCTTTTACCGAGAACCACTGGGTCAACCGTTTCAAGGTGCGATGGGTTGGGGACGAGGCTCATATGAACCTCAATATCGTCAAAAGACCGATCAGTGCTGGTGCCCAGATGGTATTTCACATCGCCTGATCCGCCAACATCTTCGGGGTTAGCAGAGCCGCCAGAAAATTCGTGGAAGATGACTTTGTACGGTTTGGCCATAACATTTGCGAGGACATTCAAACGGCCGCGATGCGCCATGCCATAGATGATCTCGCGAACACCAGAGCTGCCGCCATGCTTTATTACGGCCTCCAGCGCGGGGATCATGCTTTCCCCGCCATCAAGGCCGAAACGCTTGGTCCCGACATATTTCTTGCCGAGGAACTCTTCGTATTGTTCGCCGCGTAACACGGCCGCGAGGATGGCTTTCTTACCTTCGGGAGAGAACTGGATCGTCTCGCCGGGGCTTTCAAACTTATCTTGCAAAAACCGCCGTTCTTCGGTGTCGGCGATATGCATATATTCCAAGCCGACTTTGCCGCAATACACTTCATTCAAACGCGCATAGAGCGCGCCAACAGTGGTCCATTCCATGCCCAGCACGCCGCCAACATAGACGTCATTATTCTCACGTCCCGCAAGGCCATGAAATTCCAGGCTGAGGTCTTTGGGCGCTTCGCGGTGGCTGGACAGGTTCAGCGGATCGAGATCCGCGGCCATGTGCCCGCGCACCCGGTACAGACGCACCAATGTCATCGCCGCTATCGAAAGACTGGCGGCGTCTTCAATTGCCTTGGGATCGACAGATTTTCCCGCCTTCTTCGCAGCCTTTTCAACCGCAAGGCGCATTTGCGTCGGGTCCATCGCGGTTGTGAGGTCGGTTCCGGCCTCGCTCACGGAATCGAGCCATTTGGGATTGCCCCAGGATGGGCCTGGTTGCGGACCTTCCTGATCGATCATGTCAGGGACGAAGCTAGCGGTCTCTTTGTTCATGGCGGTTATCCCGTGGGGAGAAGGGTGGAGCCTTGCACTGTGCAAACCGCACCGTGCAAGGCCCCGAAATTCAAACCAGTTCTTTCAGCATGGCATCCAATGTGGTGCCGAGTTCGCTGGGTGAAGGAGAAACGCGGATGCCGGCATCTTCCATCGCCGCGATCTTGTCGTCCGCGCCGCCTTTGCCGCCGCTGACGATAGCGCCAGCATGGCCCATGCGGCGACCCGGAGGTGCCGTACGGCCAGCGATAAAGCCAACGGTTGGCTTGGAGCGGCCCTTGGCTGCTTCTTGTTTCAGGAATTCGGCTGCTTCTTCTTCGGCGCTGCCGCCAATTTCGCCGATCATGATCATGCTGGTTGTTTCTGGATCGTCCAGGAACAGGTCGAGCACGTCGATAAAGTTGGTGCCGTTAACCGGGTCACCGCCAATACCAACCGCCGTGGTCTGACCAAGGCCAACCATCGTGGTTTGATGCACTGCTTCGTATGTGAGCGTGCCGGAGCGGCTGACGACGCCGACGCTGCCCTTTTTGAAGATGGAGCCCGGCATAATGCCGATCTTGCACTCATTCGGAGTGAGCACGCCGGGGCAGTTCGGACCGATCAGGCGCGACTTACTGCCGGTCAGCGCAGCCTTTGCGCGAACCATGTCGAGCACGGGAATGCCTTCGGTGATGGTGATGATCAATTCCATCTCCGCATCAATCGCTTCGCAAATCGCGTCTGCTGCGAAGGGCGGCGGCACATAGATGCAGGTTGCAGTCGCGCCGGTTGCGGCCTTGGCTTCCTTCACCGTGTTAAATTGCGGCACGCCAACATGCGTGGTCCCGCCTTTACCCGGCGTAACACCCGCCACCATTTGCGAGCCGTAAGCAATCGCTTGCTCGGTGTGGAAGGTCCCGGTCTTGCCGGTCATCCCTTGCGTGATGACCTTGGTGTCTTTGTTAATGAGGATGGACATGGATTATTCCTGTTTGAAATGACCGAATGGACGAAATTTGGCCCGTGCGAGAAGGGCAAGAGTTAGGCCGATAACCCCAATTGGAAACGACAAGATTGCCGCAAACAAAACTCCGTAACCTTCCTCGCCGTCGATACCGATGAGGTGAAAGGGCGCTTCTAGGAACAGCGCGATGGCAGGAAGAAGTAGCAATGTTGCTGCCGCAATTGCTAACGGGGTTCTGCTGATTACAGGAGCAAACATGCCTAGTAGCCATGCGGCAAACGACAGCATGCAGAGCACCCAAATTGAGGAAAGTGCTAAACTCACGCCAGCGACCCATCCAGCGCCCGACACGCCTCAAGCAGTTCCTTAACCGCATCGACGCTGACCGCTAGATTGGCGCGTTCTTCGTCAGACAGCTCGATTTCGATCACGTCTTCTGTGCCGCCTGCACCGATCACGGTGGGGACGCCAACATAGAGACCGTCGAGGCCGTATTTGCCCTCAACATAGCTCGCCGATGGCAGAATACGTTTTTGGTCGCCCAGATACGCTTCGGCCATCGAAATCGCCGAAGTAGCCGGTGCGTAATAGGCCGAACCATTGCCGAGCAGCTTCACAATCTCACCCCCGCCAGCGCGCGTGCGTTGAACGATTTCGTCTAGGCGGCTTTCAGGAACGCCTTTGATCTTCGCCATATCCTTCACAGGAATGCCGTTGATTGTGGAGTAGGACAGGACCGGGACCATCGTGTCGCCGTGGCCGCCCAGAACGAATGCGTTCACATCCTTGACCGAGCAATCAAACTCCCATGCAAGGAAGGTTGCAAAGCGCGCGCTGTCGAGCACGCCAGCCATGCCGACCACCTTGTTATGCGGAAGGCCGGAAAATTCGCGCAGTGCCCACACCATCGCATCGAGCGGGTTGGTGATGCAGATCACGAATGCATCAGGCGCGTTGTTCTTAATGCCTTCGCCGACGGCTTTCATCACCTTGAGGTTGATGCCGAGCAAATCATCGCGGCTCATGCCGGGTTTGCGCGGCACGCCAGCGGTGACGATGATGACATCAGCGCCTGCAATATCCGCGTAGTCGTTGGTGCCGGTGATTTTGGCGTCGAAACCTTCGATCGGGCCGCATTGGGAAAGGTCGAGCGCTTTGCCCTGCGGCATTCCCTCTGCAATGTCGAAAAGGACGACGTCGCCCATTTCTTTCTTAGCTGCGAGGTGGGCGAGTGTTCCGCCAATCATGCCGGAGCCGATAAGAGCGATTTTCTTGCGGGCCATAGGTAGAGGTATCCTTCCCAAAAATCCCGGGACAGAGGATGTTTCGCAGGTTCTATACGCCAAACCTTGGTCCCAACTGGCCGGGCACCTGCATCTGACGGCGGGGTAGGCCGCGTATAGGGCGATTGCAACCAACAAATCCGCGCACTAGCCAACTATCTTTGCAAATAGTTCGCAGAAGCGATAAGAGTGTACAGATACGCGCAATCCCCCGTAACCCTACGGAAAGGTGAGCTTACATTACTTTACGAGATGCGACTTTAACCTGTCGCTTCTTTGCTGGTGGAATCGCGTTCCTGCGCGAGCAGCATTGCGGCGAGGTAATCTGGAACGGCGCGGCTGAAGTAATACCCTTGCCCCAGATTACAGCCTGCATCCTTCACAGCTTGCACTTGCTCAATCGTCTCAAGCCCTTCGGCGACGATATCCATGCCCAGCGTCGTCCCCATTTCGGCAACAGCGCGGATGATCGCGTCGCTCTTTCGCCCGACCTGCGCGCCTGAGACAAAGCTGCGATCAACCTTAATTTTAGAGAATGGGTATTTGTTGATATAGCCTAGCGAGGAATATCCCGTCCCGAAATCATCCAGAGCGAACCGCACGCCTATCTCGGACAATTCGTCGATAAAGGCTGCCGTTGAATGATTGTCTTCGACAAACAAGCTTTCGGTCACTTCCAGTTCCAGACGACGCGGATCAAGGCCTGCTTCGCGCAGGGCATTTTTGATCCCCAGGGCAGCGCCCGGCGCACGGATCTGAAGCGGGGAGAGGTTGACCGCGATGGTCACGTCTTCAGGCCAAGATGCAGCAACGCGCGCAGCTTGCGCGGTGATCCAATTGCCCAATGTCACGATAACGCCGGTTTCTTCGGCGACGGGAATGAACTCGTCGGGTCTAAGCTCGCCTTTTACAGGGTGGAACCAACGCACGAGCGCTTCGAACGTCTTGATCCGGCCTGTTTCCAAGTCGAGAATTGGTTGGAAGAAGATGGAAAGTTCGTCGCGTTGCAGTGCGGCGCGCAGTTCACCTTCAATTTCGCGACGCCGGACCAGATCACGGGTCATTGAGCTATCGAAGAAGCAAGTCTGTGCGCGCCCACCAACTTTGGCGTGATAGAGTGCCAGATCGGCGCTCTGCATCAATGTGTCAGCGTCGTCGCCATGATCTGGAAGCAATGCGACACCCAAAGATGCGCGTACTTCGAGCCGTTCACCGTCTATGCGGAATGGCCGCATGATTTCAGCATGAATTTCGCTCGCGAGTTTTTCTGAATCTTTGCGGTCGTCGATGGGACAGAAAACGATGAATTCATCACCGCCAAATCGCGCAACTGTGCCCCCTTCCGGTGAGACGCCGGACAAGCGTTTTGCAACTTCACTTAGTACCCGGTCACCGATTGGATGGCCGAGCAAATCGTTCACTTCCTTGAACCGATCAAGGTCAATCCAGATCAGCGCCAACCGGCTATCATTGTCCACTGCCATCATCGTTTCAACCATGGCGTGATTAAGTCCGGCTCGGTTAGCGAGGCCTGTCACGACGTCAGTTCGAGCAAGGACCTGCATTTTGTCGGCCAGCTTTTTACTGGTTTCCGCTGCCGCGATGGAATCGCGCAGCACTTTAAAGATATTGGATGCAATGGAAATCATCGCTGGGATTAGCAGCAAAATCGTTATGCCCAACGCAATAAAGCCGAGAGAGCCCGTCAAGAAACAGGCCAGTGCAATCGGAAGGCACGTTAGGCAAAGCTGGCCGATAGCGATCGTCAGTCGCCCTGCATTGCGCGCGGTGACGCCGATACCGTATCCGAGCGCATTCGCTACCATCAGCACTTCGACCTGGGTTTGTGTACCGATCAAGATGGTATAAGCGGCGGTGCAACCCAAAACCAAAGCGTAGCTGAATGCACCGATTTCATAGACCAGTTCGAGCGTTGCGGTGCTATTCCCTTCGGAATCGGGCGAAAGCCCTAATGCGGCTGTCACGCGGGCAACAGCGATCAGCAACAAGACCACAGCTGCAACATAAAGCTGCGGAAGGTTAGCAATCCAAGCTGACACAATCGCCGCGCTAAAGGTCGCCAATGCTCCGATGGCAAGGCTGGAGGGCTGGGAATAAAGCGACGTAACCAGCCTTCTTCGGACGCGTGCGGACAATTGGTCCGAACGATCAGGCCGCGACTTTGCCTGAACGCGCGCAGGCGCTCGTAAAACAGTCAGAAGGTTGCTCACTTCCATAGCTCGCCTGAACTAATGCAAAGTAGTCAATCTGAGGTTAACGCTGTGAACGGGCTATATCTAACAGCCATAAGTAGCACACTACGCAGGCGACTTCTGGTTCATCCGAAGGGCAGAAATTGAAGTCAGTGGTGCGCAGTTTCGGGTGAGAACAGCTCGGTCTCTTGGGCAAGTCTGCGGTCTAAGGTGCGAGTAATTCCCAGCCACCAATCATAGGCCTGACGATCACCGGCGAAGAACGCAGCCTCAGCTTGCGAGCGTGCTTCGCTAGCAGCACTGAGTCCATGCTGGGCAAAATGGCGGAGCGCCGCTCTTAGAATCTGGTCATTCTCAGCTTGGATTGGGCCGGTGGAACCCTTGAAATCACTGCCATTGTCATTCGCAAACCGCCCAATCGCGCGCGCCGCCAGCGCTTTCGCGATTGGCGAACGAACAGGCGCGTTGGCATAAGCTTTAGCGGGGGTAAAGCGAAGGGACATAAATTCTGCACATCCATTGTCGGCAAGGCGCTATCGCCCATTTTTCGGCAGTTCGAACCGAGAGCGTTTTGGCGCGAAGCGCGGGAATTCAACGATGCTCGAAGCTTTAGAGGCAATCCAGCTAAGGCTTGGTGTTGAGCTAAGGTTTAGAGACCGTTAATTATTGACTTCAGTTGGGCGGAGAGCCAACTCAACGCACTCAAATTACCCTTATGAATTAAGGGCTTGACGTGCTGTCATCCGCCTCGGCACCGTTGCCTGAATCAGAGCGATCAGTTGCTCGGGCTTCGGCCCGAAGTTCCTCCCGCGCTGTGTCGCTCTTCCATTGTCCGGCGCTGGCATAATCTTCGCGCACTTGACCAACACCGGAAAGTGAAGGATCGGCAAGAACCGGTTCGGGCACCCAGGGCGCTGCATCGGCTGCAGTGGAGCCAGTCGTTGGAGATGCGCTGCGTGAACGAGCAGAGGGTAGATCAGGAAGACTTGCGCCGGAAACGCCGCTGCTGCGAACATTGGTCAATCGGTCAGAAACGCCGGGCTCAAATCCTGCATAGCGACCGGAAAATGCGCTTTCTTCGCCTGCGGAACCGCGATTGCGATAAAACCGATGTGCGCCAATCGTACCGACATGATCGAGGCTGGGTGCCCAATACGGATTGACCCAAAGCGTGTGGTAATGCGTCGCATGGCCAACTGGCCTGTAAACACTGCCGGACAACGCTTCGCCTGCAATTCGCTGTGCGCGTGCCCAAGAGGCTCCGCTGGCGCGGCGCGAAAGGCTGCCGTCACAGGTGAAACTGAATTGACATCCGGTCGAACGCTGAGAACCTTCGTAAACGACGCCGCAAACGCTGCCAGGCCAGCTGTGGTGAGCAACGCGGTTTAGTACAACCTGAGCAACAGCGCGTTGGCCTGCTTCGCTTTCACTCGCCGCTTCGTACCAGATCGCCTGAGCCAAGCATTCCGAAGCCCGCATGTGGCTTGTCCCGCCAACGCTAAAGAATGGCCGTGCTGATGGGCCAGCATTGATAATCTCACCCAGTTCGTGTCCGGCCTCTGCCCTGATATCGGTCGCATCGAAGGCCGGCAAAGCGACCAGCGCGCCCGCTGGCGGATCGGCGAGGTAAAAGAAGGCGGAGCCCGGAAAGCTCATACCCGGACGTTCAAAGGACATTGCCGGATTTTCAGCCAGCTGCTGGGAAAGGCGCGCATTGACCAGCTCTGCTTCGGTTGGCGCAGCGCCTGGCATCGCTCCAAAATCACCCGGCGCGGCTATGGCCGGAACAGCAATCGCAGCAAGCAGTACGGCAAGGCGCTTACGGTATGAACGACGTGCTGGGGCGTTGGTGACGCTTGACTTGGCTTTGGTCCCAGTTGCCGTTGGCGTACGGGTTTGCACGTTCGCGTCCGGCAGATGGATCACCTGCGGCGGCATATTGGCCTGAGGGTCAAATAGAGAGAGGAGCTGTTTCATTGCGCGCCTTCGCGCCTAGCCACGAAGCACTCTGGTCGCGAGCGTGCAGACAAGCACCGTCCCGAAAGCACACACCCATAGCAAAATTATTAACGCCCACCGATTGCCCGATGCGCTTGCCGGGCGGGAGCTGCACGCCTATCGGCTTTGCCGGATATGAAAGCGCGCGGGATCTTTTGTGGAAGGGCGATTATTGGCCGGTACGCGGTGCTTGCCGCCACGTTCGCAGTGGTCTCTTGCTCCACGCCTATAGTGGATGCGCCAGCAGAAAGTTCCGGGCCGCCCAAATTTGTCAGCCTCAACCCGTGCATGGATGCGATCCTTGTCGAAGTGGCAACACCTGGACAGGTTTTGGCTCTGTCCCATTACAGCCGCGATCCGGCCTCGAGCTCGATCGATGCGCAAGTCGCAGCACAGTTCAACATTACCGGCGGCACCGCCGAAGAGGTGCTTTCGCTGCAACCCGACATTGTCCTCGCCAGCACCTTTATCGCCCCGGCAACCCGCGCTGCATTGGAACGCGCTGGGTTGAGGGTCGAAACATTTGATAATCCGGCAAGTGTTGATGAGAGTATTGATCAAGTGCGTGCTCTCGCCGACCTTACCGGCGAGGCCGAGCGGGGCGAGGCATTGGCTGCGCGAATTGCTGGCGCAGATACAGCTCAGCGGGTCCGAAATATTTCGGCTCTACTGTGGCAACCGGGTCAGATTGTTCCGGGCGAGGCCACATTGGTGGCGCAACACCTTCGTACGGCTGGAATGGCCAGCCACAGTGAAGGCATGGGACTGGCGCAGGCTGATTTCGTATCACTGGAGCAATTGCTTCACGAACCCCCACAAATATTGCTAGTCGCCGGCGATAGCCAAGGGCAATCGCACCCATTGCTAAGCCAATTGCGCAGCACATTGGTCGCAGAATTTTCGCCCAACCTGTTTTATTGCGGAGGACCATCCATTCCCAATGCACGTGCAAGATTGATGGAAATACGCACGCAGTATGAGCGTGAGCTTGAGCGTCAATTGAATTTGGATTCTGGCATTTGAACCGCGCGACTCTCATCTTTGCCAGTCTGTTGGCGCTGCTCATTCCGCTTTCGCTGCTCGCCGGACGTGTGTGGATTGATCCGTTTGGTGGCGTACAGGCGACGCCTAATGCCGCGCTGATCCTGATGGAATTGCGGCTTCCGCGTGCGGTGCTGGCGGTAGTTTTGGGAGCGGGGTTGGGCGCTGCCGGTGCGGCGATGCAGGGGTATTTGCGCAATCCGCTGGCTGATCCGGGCCTGTTCGGAATCGCTCCAATGGCGGCCTTAGGCGCAGTGGCGAGTTTTTGGTTTGGAGCGTTGCTGCCGCCAATCATCGCAGCGTGGAGCTTGCCTGCATTCGCTCTAATCGGAGCGGCTATGGCAATGCTGCTGCTCGCGCTGATTGCGGGCCGCACTTCGTCTGGGGCGGGCGGGGGCATTGCTTTGTTCACGCTGGCAGGCCTGATGATTGCAAGCCTTGCAGGCGCACTAACCGCGCTCGCCATCACTATGGCTCCCAACGCGTTTGCACTCAGCCAGATAGTTCTGTGGCTCAACGGAGCGCTGACCGACCGATCATGGGGCGATGTTTGGATTGCTGCGCCGCTGACGCTGGCAGGGTTCGCCGTTTTGCAAACAGCCGCGCGCAACCTTGATGCGCTAACATTGGGTGAAGACGCCGCGCGGTCGATGGGTATGGATCCACGGCGGCTCTTGATCCTGCTTGTTGCGGGCGTGGGCCTGACAGTTGGCGCAGGGGTTGCGGTCGCAGGCATTGTTGGCTTTGTTGGATTGATCGTCCCGCATCTGGTGCGCCCACTTACCGACCGAATGCCGTCGTCGCTGATGCTGCCAAGCGCGCTTGCTGGGGCCTGCCTTGTGCTCGCTGCGGATAGCGCAGTCCGTGTCCTACCTTTGGTAACTGAGCTGCGGCTAGGCATAGCTTTGTCACTGATCGGTGCGCCGTTCTTCTTGTGGCTATTGATCAGAATGCGCCGGGGAAATCTGTGATGTTGGCTTGCTCCGATCTGTCTTTGAACCGCGGCGGGACACAAGTTCTGCGCGATGTCACCGCCGTTTTAGAGCCGGGAACAATCACCGCGATTGTGGGTCCCAATGGTGCAGGCAAATCCAGTCTGCTGATGGCGCTTGCCGGATTGCTCGAACCTGCCGCCGGAACTGTAACTCTGGATGGCGATGATATTGCAGACCTTTCTCCGCGCGGCCGTGCCCGTTCGGTCGGCTATCTTCCCCAAAGCAGCGACATCGCGTGGGACGTAGCTGTCGAAGTGTTGGTGACGCTTGGACGAATGCCGTATCAGGATCGCCGCCGTGAACCTGTTGATGCGGCGATTGCCGCGCTTGATCTAGAGGAGTTTCGCAATCGGCCCGTCAGCTGCCTATCTGGCGGGGAACGGGCTCGTGTGCTGCTCGCACGAGTGCTAGCGGGGGAGCCGCAATGGATACTCGCCGACGAACCGCTCGCCGCACTTGATCTGGCACATCAATTGAACCTGATCGATCACTTGAAGGGGTGCGCCAAAGATGGTGTGGGCATGGTGATTGTCCTGCACGATCTGGCACTAGCCATGAATTTTGCGGACCGGGTTCTGGTGCTGGACGATGGGAAATTGGCCGCTTTCGCTGCGCCGCAGCAGGCGTTGTCAATTGATGTGATTGAGCGGGTCTGGAAGATCAATGCAGAATGGGCAGGTAAGCCGGGTCGACACGCGCTTATCACGCAGGTTCACGACTGACGGTGCAAGACAATCATGATCCGGCCTGCTATTTGCAAGTCGACCCGGAGCACGGCGGGTTAGGGTTCGCCGTGATCTCTTGTTTAAGTGCTTTCCCACTGCCCAATGGTGCGACCCGAAGAGCAATCAGCAGAAATCCTGCCAAGAGAAATATGAGTATTCACGTAATCACTTATGATTGCGCCTTCATATTTTCTATACCCCCCCTAAATGCCGAAAAATGGCGAAATTCTGCGGATTTTATGAGGAATTGCGATTAGACTAGTCTGCAAAATGAAGGTGTCTTAGGTGGTTTTAATGTCTGATAATCTGAAAATTCTCGGCGACGCGCGTTGGATTCCGCATGGATTCGACGCGGGTTCGAATTCTGATTCGGGGATGATCACTTTCATTCGGATTGACCGAGACCGTTTGGCTGAACCGGCATTTCTTGCCGATGCCGATGCGTCTTCTGGCACTCAGCCAGTAGCCATTCCCATTGAACAAATCGCTGCCGCAAATATACCGCAGGTGCCGCTCAATTATATCTTCCATACCGCATTTTGCCGCTCGACCTTGCTCACGCGGGCGCTGGAAAACCCTGGCCTGTCCGCCGGATTGAGCGAACCTGGGATTTTTGCCAAAATCGGCAATGCCAACCCTGAAGTTATCAGCCAGGTAAGTCGGCTGGTGGCGAGACCATGGGACGTCTGCGAAAAAGGCGACGACAAAGTTGTATTCGTAAAGCCAACCAACCACGCAAATGCTCTCATTCCTGCTCTGATGCAGGCAAAGCCCGATGCCCGCGCCATTCTCATGACCAACCCACTGCCGTCTTTCTTGACTGCGGTGCTGCGCAAGGGGATGATGGGGAGGCGCTGGGCGCGGATGCTCTATCTTGAAGTGATGGGATATGCAGGAATGGACCTTGGCATGCAGGCCAAGGAACAGTTTGCGATGACAGACTTGCAAGCGGCAGGCCTCGCGTGGTTCTTGAACCAAAGGTATTTCGACGCGCTCCAGCGCAAATATGGCGATAGAGTTAGAGTTCTGGATGGTGACGTATTTGGCGCTGATCCGGCGAAGATATTAGAATGCATCGGGAAATTCGCCAACGTTCCGATAGATGCCACCCGCGCCATGGATATCGCAAGCGGTCCAGTCTTTACTATGGATGCCAAGACGGGAGAGGACTTCGCCGTTAAATCAACCCGCGATGCAGCCGCAACCCAAAGCGCGGTGGTGGAGGATGAGATCGCCAAAATCGGCGAATGGATCGGCATGATTGCGGATCAGGCCGGTCTGACTATTCCGGTCCCACATAACCTAAGCTGATCGGAAAAATTCAACGAAAAGCCCCCAAAAGTGGAAACCAAAAGGAGCGATGCCGGGCTCCAAGGGGTTTCAAGTAACCCGGCATCGCTGGCGAAACGGGCTCCCGCAGGAGCCCGCATTCTGATCGCTCGGGGTTACCGTGCGACTAGGCGGATTTCGCGGCGGTCATTGCTGGCAAGCTGCCCGTTGTCGTAACTGGCGACAGCAATGTCACGAGATTGCTGTGCTGTGAGACGTGTCTCGCTCTGACACTGACGAACGGCGCTATCGAAAGTGGGGCGGTTCTCAATCCTTCCGCAGACGGCTTCGACGGCAGCATTGATGCGGCGGTCGAGGATTGCTTGACCTGCTTTTGAACTGAGATTGAGATCTCCATAACTGATCGAAACTGTGCGTGGTTCTGAAGCGTTTGCAGCGCTTAAAGGTAGGGCTAGTGCGGCTGCTGCGGTAAGAGCGACGGCGGTGAAATTCTTGATCGTGATCACTTCAATTCTCCCATTGTGTGATGACAAGCAGGAGGCCTGGCACCGCTAGCGTCCGGGTGAGGTCTGGTCCCGAGAGCCGGGTTGCCTGTTGGACGAGTTGGAGATTGGCTGGTTTGACATTATCCCGCTGCGCACAAACACCGCGATTTCACTGATTTTGCCCTTATGGAAAGCTTATATTGCAGCTGATCAGGTGACATTTGCAAAATTTGCTGCACAACATTGATTGCCGGCAATTGATTTGGCGAGATGGGTGCAAAGTCGTGAGGAGTTGCTGTGAACACTGAATTTTCGGGGCAGGAAAGCGAGCTTAATGCGCGCGTGCGCCGGATTGATCTGGCGCATCAAAGTGATTTTCCTTTGGGGCAGGCCATGGTCCAACCATCTCTGCGCCGGATTAAAGGGCCAGCGGGTGAGATCATGCTGGAGCCCAAGGTCATGCAGGTTTTGGTCGCATTGGCCGACCCGATTGGCATGATCCTGTCCCGTGACGATTTGATTGAGCGTTGCTGGGAAGGGCGCATTGTCGGCGATACATCGATTAACCGTGTGATTTCGCTCTTGCGCGCAGGCTTGAAAAAAGCCGCTGGTGATGGGTTAACGATCGAAAATGTCCCAAAGGTTGGATATCGCCTCGTCGCTGCGGCTAATTTTGCCGACGTATCATCAGATGATCCAGACGCGGAACTTGCAGGTTTGTCTGATGGCCAATCTACCCGCTTGTCGGATCGCCTTCCGCAGAAAATGGTGCTTGCGGCATTGGCTGTGATTACCGCTTGCGTCTTGGCTTTTGCCTTTTGGCCCTCCAATTCTTCTTCACCGGTTGAGCGCTTGCGCGTGGCTATGCTCCCGCTGGAATATTCGGACGGCGTCGATCCGCTTTATGCGCGCGGATTGGAGGCAGAGCTGCGCTCACAAATCGCCCGTGTCGGCGCCATGGAAGTGAGCACCAGTGAAAGCGCTCGCTCTTTGGCCGAAGGCGGTTTAGCCGCGGCAGATATCGGCCGCAAACTTGGTGTCGATTATGTTTGGTCGGGCAGGCTCATTTCCAAGGCATCGCGCGTCGGGCTGAGCGTGCAGCTGGTGCAGGCCAAAAGCGGGGAAACCGTTTGGGAAGACGAGTTGTTCAGTGCGCCCGGTTCAGCGGAGCATTTACCCCTACGCACTGCGCGGGAAATGGCCGTGGTTTTGGGCCGTCAGTTCTCCGAAGGTTTATCAGAAGCCCCGGTTTCTGCGGGTGACTACCGCCTCTACCTCACTGCTCTTGGCCTGATCAAAGGGCGCGGCATTGAGCAACGACGCGCCGCGCTTGAGATCATGCAGCAAGTTACAGCCCAAAACCCGCAATTTGCAGATGGGTGGGCGGGCCTCGCAAAGGCATGGTTCCTCTATCCCGATCCGGTCATGGCCAACAATCCTGAGAACCGCGCGACAGCGCTAAAGTTTGCGCGTCACGCCCTTTCGCTGGATGAAAATTCGGTTGATGGTTTGAAGGTTGCGGGGATGTTGGAAGAAGACGGTCAAACGCGCCTCGCGATGCTTAACCGTGCTGTCGAAGTGGATTCCGGTGATACTGAAGCGTGGTATTGGCTGTCCATCACGCAGCGGGATTTCATCCTTCAAGCGGATAGCCCATTGCAAAGCTCGTTGCGTATGGTTGAGATCGATCCGCTATGGCCCGCGACATGGGGTGCATCTGACTTGGCAGCGGAGTTTGCGCAGATGGATGTCGCGCGCGAGATTGAGACGGATATTCAATCAGCAGCTGTAACGCCGAGCCAACAATATATGACTGAGGCACGGCTGTTGCGGCTCGACGGTGATCTTTCGGGTTATCTTGAACTCGACCGTCGAGCAGCGATGACAAAGACTGAGGCGGAACGCCGCTTTGGTTCCTCCATCCATATCATATTGATCAAATATATGTTGGACTTGCCGATAAATGGCGAAGACACCATGAAGTTAAAGGAACCACAAGAATTAATGGTTCCTTTGCATTCAAGAATTCTCCCAACGCGCGAAGAATTTGCGGCAAGAGGTTTTGGCGGGGCCAATTTCTGGAATTCTCATGATGTTGTGCTCTTCGCTCTGCCACTGTTCCTGGAAACTGACAGGGAAGCCGAATTGATCGAATATTTCGACGCGCGTTTTGCCAATCATGAAGCCTATCTCGATTTTGCCGGAGCGACCGGAGAAGCGCATGACATGATCCCATCTGTATCACCTTATCTTGCGGTGGCGCTGCGGCGCGCGGGTAGACAGGATGAAGCCGCCGCACATTTGGCCAGTACAGAGGAACAGATTGCGCGTTGGAAAGAAGCGGACACCGGCTGGATCACACCGCACCTTTATGAACTGCAATTGGCCGCCGCACAGGGCGATATGCCACGCGCAATAGCTTTGGTCGAACTTCTGCCAGAATTCGGCTGGCCCTATACAATGGGCCACACACACGCTTCAACGGTGTCACTGCTGCGCGATGATTCCCTATTTACAGAAGTCCAACAAGAACCCGAAATACGGGCCGTCCTAGACCCAATCCGCGCAAACCTGGCCAAAGAACGCGAAGAGGTGCTGGCGCTGGGTCGGTGAGAGGCAGGTTGCTCGTCGCCGTTTTTCGAATGGGATAGCAAACAAATTTTCCGTATGCTTACTTAGGCAGTGTTTGTGAAAATTTCTGGTAGATCTTCAGATAAATTGCTTGATCTTGCCGATGAGATTTTTCTTTCCGAAGCCAGAATGATCCATCTTGCGTTTTGTGTTGCTCCAAACACTTCGATAGAAGTTTGAGGTCCAATTGCGGCGATGAATTTAAAGCCTACATTTCTATAGGAATCGACGGCGATCCTCGCATCTGCATCGCTTTGGCAAAGTGACATCTTCGTCGTCATCTATTTTCTCCTTAGTTTTCTTCACAATCACGATTGGAATTGTCACTTACCCCTCGGCACCAGACGGACGCAGCTGCTAGCAGAGATATTCTGTTGCTTTCGTTTGTGAAAAAAACGGATGAGAAAGGTGCGCGCGAAGACCCAGAAAATAACTGCTGACAGAAGGATAGGTTGCTGCATGCCTGCGGGACTATTGGAGTTGCCGCTGTGAATGCTGCCCACTTTTCATCCCATTTATCGGGAGTCGTATTTTGCAAGGCATACCTGAACCTAATTTTGAACACTTCGTATTGCGCACCTACGAAGCGAGTTTCTGACCGTTCAGGGAGAGTCCGTGGTCCATCAAGGATGTTTTGAGCCAATCCCGTTAATGTCTCAGTCGTTTCGCGATCTTGCTGTGCGCTAGCCATTACGACGTCGAGGCACATAGATTTTGTTGACGTATCAAGTGCAGATGCTTCTCGTCGCAAGTAACTTGTGCAAAATAGAAGCGCCTCATTTATGCCAGCGGTGAGTGCTATGTTCTCAGCAGCACTGGCAAGAATTGCGGTCTGAACATCGGACACATTGCGAGCAGATCCAGATACGCCACCTGGGCTATTGTGGCCGGCTGACGTCCCCGCTCCGATTCCACCTGAAAGTGCGTTGAGTTGGTTAAGGACCAAGCTTTCACGATCTTGAGCCTTCTTAAAGAGATCTTCTGCTGCGGTTACCTTCGCCTTTGCTTCGGTACATTTGGCAAATTCGGTGGCTTTGCCATCAGGTGCTGTAGTCTCATCACAAAGTTTCTTGGGTGCTGGTGCAGTCGCTGGAACTGATGGAGTCGCTTGAGATAAGGTCGCTACAGTTGTCGTGGTCGGCGGAACCGGCGTCACGCCGGGTGTGGCCGGCGGTGTTGCAACTGGTGGTGTCGCAGCCGGCGGTGTTGTCGCCGGAACAAAATCTATGTTTGCGACGGTATATTCTGCACGAGCCGCCTCAAGCACGGCTCCGGCTGCTTGCCGTTCAGTGATATAGCCTTGAAGAATCTTCAAGAGCTCTTCGGACTGCGCAAGGCTTGAGTTAACGGCGGGGCCGCTAATGATCGTAGAAGGGGGTTTTACTACCCCGGTTAGCTGTTCAATCGCCAGAACCGCAATCATTGAGCGGTGATCGCGCGCAGCAAGAACTGAAAACTCACTACGGCTAATGGCCCCTGACATATATCGTTCGCAAGTGCGATAAAAACTCTCGCGCAATAAGTTTATCGTCTGAGTTCGTTCAATTGTTGACACAGTTGACGCGAAGGCATTGGCTCCGCGAACGTCGTTTGAAGTCGCCCCGAAAATCCCACCGAAAGAGAAGCTATTAGCGAAGGCGGAGAACACATCGGGTGCGGGTTCAGCGCAGACACGGATGTCTCGTCCGGATACGCCGTCTAGGCTTTGAGCCACTCCGGAAAATCCGGTAACGTTGACCGGTCCTTCTGACCCATTGTTCTCATTTACCTCAACGCTGACATCGCCGTTTTCGACTAGCGGGCCGCTTCGTTCGAGCGGATAACGACCCGTTCGATCTACCATGATAAGATTACGAGTTTTCGCGTCTGTTGTGATTACTGTGCTATCGCCCGGTCCCGGCCATGCGTAGTGAACTGTATCCAGTGCTGCGCACCCGGCAAGTGAGGTTGCGCCCAATATTGCGACGATAAATTTAGTTCCACGCATTTATTTCCCCCCGGATGCGGTTCAAACTTGCACCATGGAGGCAAGTAAAACCACTTACTTTTTTCTTTAGGGTAATTTGCCGTGACTGACTTGTACTGATCCGACCATTCACCCCTTACAATCTCATCCCGCGCCAACCATTTCGTGGACACACGAGGCCGCGCATATCCGCGCCCCTTGACTCAACCGAACATTACCGGAACAAACCCGCTGTATGAGCCTTATCAAAATTCCAAAGCATAGGTTTACCGTATGCTGACCAAAATTAGCGTTCGTGGTGCCCGTGAGCACAATCTCAAGGGTATCGATATTGATCTGCCGCGTGATGCGTTGATCGTGGTGACGGGCCTGTCGGGTTCGGGCAAATCCTCCCTCGCGTTTGATACGATCTATGCGGAGGGGCAGCGGCGTTATGTTGAGAGCCTGAGCGCCTATGCGCGTCAGTTCCTTGAGATGATGCAAAAGCCTGATGTTGAGCATATTGACGGGCTGTCCCCGGCGATCTCGATCGAGCAGAAAACCACCAGTCGCAATCCGCGCTCTACTGTCGCGACGGTCACCGAAATCTACGATTATATGCGGCTATTATGGGCGCGGGTGGGTGTGCCCTATTCGCCCGCGACGGGTAAGCCAATCAGTGCGCAGACCGTATCGCAAATGGTCGACCGGGTGATGGAATTGCCTGAAGGCACACGGCTCTATCTGCTCGCGCCGGTCGTGCGCGGACGCAAGGGGGAATATCGCAAAGAGCTGGCCGAATGGCAGAAGTCGGGCTTTACCCGCGTGCGGATCGACGGCGAGATGTATGGGATCGAAGAGGCGCCGGCGCTCGATAAGAAGTTCAAGCATGATATCGAAGTTGTGGTCGACCGGCTGGCGGTGAAGTCCACTCCCGATGGTGATTTGCAAACGCGTCTGGCGGATTCATTCGAAACCGCGTTGAAACTGGCCGAGGGGCTGGCCTATGTCGATCTTGCCGATGGCGTGGTGCCGGGGCGCGAGGATGAGAGAGCCTCCGGCGGAGCCCAGGGGAACAAAATGAAAGGCGCAGGATTGGCGGCGAACCGCATCGTCTTTTCAGAGAAATTCGCCTGTCCGGTCAGCGGTTTTACAATTGAGGAAATTGAGCCGCGATTGTTCTCATTTAACTCACCCCAAGGCGCATGTCCGACTTGCGATGGGATTGGCGAAAAACAGTTATTCGATGAACAGTTGGTGGTCCCGAATGAAGCCTTGACCCTGAAACAGGGCGCGATTGCTCCATGGGCGAAATCAAACCCGCCATCGCCCTATTACATGCAGGTGCTGACCAGTTTGGCAAAGGCGTATGATTTCGACATCATGACGCCATGGCACGATCTGGAGCCCGATCAGAAGATGATTGTCCTGCACGGCACAGGTGGAATGCCGGTGGCGTTGACGTTTAAGGACGGACGTAAGCAATATACGGTGAACAAGGCGTTTGAGGGCGTTATCGGCAATCTCAACCGCCGGATGATGCAAACCGAAAGTGCCTATATGCAGGAAGAGCTGTCGAAGTTTCAGACGGCTCAGCCATGCGAGACGTGCGGCGGTAAGCGGCTGAATGAGAAATCATTGGCGGTGAAGGTTGCGGGCACGGATATCGCTGTGCCGGTGACGATGAGTGTGTCGGATGCGAAAAAGTGGTTTCTGGCGCTGGACGATCAGCTGACCGACACCCAATCGCAAATCGCCAAGGCTATTTTGAAAGAGATCAATGAACGGCTGGGCTTCCTCGACAATGTCGGGCTGGATTACCTCAATCTGGACCGGACCAGTGGGACTTTGTCGGGTGGGGAGAGCCAGCGCATCCGGCTCGCCAGCCAGATCGGCAGTGGTCTTTCGGGCGTGCTCTATGTTCTTGATGAACCGTCGATTGGCCTGCATCAACGCGATAATGATCGACTGCTGGAAACGCTGAAACGCCTACGCGATCTGGGTAACACTGTGATCGTTGTGGAGCATGATGAAGACGCGATCCGGCAGGCTGACCATATCGTCGATCTCGGCCCCGGCGCAGGGGTGCGCGGCGGCGAAGTGGTGGCGCAAGGGACGCTCAAACAGATACTCAAGGCCAAACGCTCGCTCACCGCAGATTACCTGACCGGACGGCGCGAAATCGCTGTCCCGGCAAAGCGGCGCAAGGGCAATGGGCGCAAGCTGACGGTGAAGGGAGCAAAGGCGAACAATTTGAAGGACGTCACCGCCTCGCTCCCACTGGGTACATTTACCTGCATCACCGGTGTATCGGGCAGTGGCAAATCCAGCTTCACCATCGACACTCTGCATGCAGGCGCGGCGAGGGCTCTGAACGGAGCGCGCATTATTGCGGGTAAGCATGATGCGATTACCGGCCTCGAATATTGTGACAAGGTCATCCAGATCGACCAATCCCCCATCGGTCGCACCCCGCGCAGCAACCCAGCGACCTATACCGGAGCCTTTACCCAGATCCGCGACTGGTTCGCCGGCTTGCCCGAAAGCCAAGCGCGCGGATACAAGCCGGGCCGCTTCTCCTTCAACGTCAAAGGGGGGCGCTGCGAACAATGCACCGGCGACGGACTTATCAAGATTGAGATGCACTTCCTCCCCGATGTCTATGTCACCTGTGAGGAATGCAGCGGCAAACGCTATAACCGGGAAACACTGGAGGTGAAGTTCAAAGGCCTGTCCATCGCCGACGTGCTCGATATGACGATTGAGGATGCGGAGGGCTTTTTCAAAGCCGTGCCGCCAATCCGCGACAAGATGCGGATGCTGAACGAGGTGGGGCTGGGCTATGTCAAGGTCGGGCAGCAGGCGACCACTCTGTCCGGCGGCGAAGCGCAGCGCGTGAAGCTGGCAAAGGAGCTGGCCAAACGCTCCACCGGGCAGACGCTCTATATCCTGGATGAGCCGACGACCGGCCTGCATTTTGAAGATGTGCGCAAACTGCTCGAAGTGCTGCACCGTCTGGTGGAGCAGGGGAACAGCGTCGTGGTGATCGAGCACAACCTTGATGTGATTAAGACGGCGGACTGGGTGCTGGACCTAGGCCCAGAAGGCGGCGTGCGCGGCGGCGAGGTCGTGGCCGAAGGCACTCCAGAGCAAGTGGCGAAAGTGGAGCGGAGCTTTACCGGCGGGTACTTGAAGGCGATGTTGGAGAAACAATCCGCCTGACACCAGTGGCTAGGAATGGTCCGGTCCGCCAACGGACGGACCGCAAGGGCGACCGCCCGCCCGCAGGCCTGAAAGGCCGAGGAAATCGCGCGCCTGATGGCGTGCGCGCGCAAAAAACTAAACCTCTCCGCACACACCCGCGCCCTCCGCGTAATCCCGCCTCCGCACCCACAATCCCCGCGTCTTTCTCTGCGCCTCAAGCGCCGGCGTTCGCATCCGCTCACTTGGCTACGCCGCATAAGCGGCGGCGCGCGGTCGTGCTTGCGGCGCTTCGCGCCGAGCTCCGCCACCCAGCCAGTGGAACTATACTAGGACCAAGCAGATGGCTTGGAGTGGCGCGAGCCTTAGGCTCGCATTCATTTTCCTACACACCCAAGCCTGTGTAACTGGGTTGATTCCAGAACGGACCCGCAAGGGTCCGCAAGGCCGACTGGTCGCCCGCAGCGACGCGCCCTTTAGGGCGTGTGAGCGAGGAAATCGCGCCCCGGATGGGGTGCGGAAAACAAAGGAATCCCCCCGTGTCTCAACACCCCCGCACCCCCACACAGTTCATCCCCGCAGCCGAGGCATTGCCCGTTCTGATCGAGGCCTTGCCCGCAGGCGAGCATTATGCGGCGCAGTTTCAGTTCACGCAGGAGCGGCAGGCGGCGTTTCTGCGGCGGCTTGCCGATTGCGGGGAGATACGGGCGGCGGCGAAGGCCTCGTCCGTCTCGCACCAGACCGTCTACCGCCACCGGCGCGCGTGCCCGATATTCCGTCAGGCGTGCCAAGCGGCGCGGCTGATCGCACGGGAACTGGCCGAGGATGCGCTGGCCACGCGGGCAATGAATGGGGTGGAGGAGCAGGTCTTTTATCACGGTGAGGTCGTGGCCATGCGGCGGCGGCACGATACGCGGTTGCTGCTGGCGCATCTTGGGCGGCTTGATCGGTTGGGTGAGCAAGAGGACGTCGCGGCGGTGGTGGGGAATTTCGACGCTTTGCTGGAAGCACTGGAGGCGGGAGATGAGGATGCGGCCTTGGCCATGGTGGAGCCGGGTTTTGGATCGGGGATTTTCGGGGGAGTTGGAGAGGATGAAGTTTCTTCCCCTGGACAGTGTAACATGCGGTCCAAGTCTCAGGTTGAGTCTCAGGCCGAGCACGCGGATATGGACCTGTGTTTAGAGCGCCGGCTTGCCGCAATGGACGCTGCTCGGCCTGACGATGCAAAGGCTCTGCACACAATGGCGCGCAGCGTGGATGACTTGGACCTGTTGGAGGCCGCTCAACTCGCGGCGTTTGAGGCTGGTGAGGAGCGCTGGTGGGAGGTGAACCCGCTAGGGCGCGATGAGTTCAAGTTCAACCCGCGCATGGCCGGTGGAGATCAAGCCGATCTGCTCAGCCGCGCCGCGCGACAGGTCAATCGTCCGGCCGGGGATGAAGGGGCCGCGATCGTTGATGCGCACGGTGACGGCGCGCCCGTTGCGTGTGTTGGTGACACGGACCATGGTGCCAAAGGGCAGCGTCTTGTGAGCCGCCGTCATGGCGCGCATGTTGAAACGCTCTCCATTGGCGGTGCGGCGGCCGTGGAAGCGGCGACCGTAATAGGATGCGACACCAGCGCCGAGATTGCGTAAGACTTGGGTCTTGGGCACTTCCTCAATCGGTGGGTCGAAGCTGTCGAGGTCAACGGCGGTGGCGGGCGCGCGCGGATCGACGTCACGCAGGTCCGAGGCGAGCGGTTCAACTACACCCTCGAAATGGGCGGCAAAGGGGAGGGCGGCGGCGTCCGCGGTGACTTGAGCAGGGGAGGTTTGGGCAGAGGATGCACCAAGGGGGACTGCGGCGATGCAGAGGATCAACGCGATGCGCGTAGCCGCCCGGCCGCGAGTTGGCGCTGCGCTTCGCGGGCTCAAGGCGCGAGGAGACGCTTGCAAAAGGCTGTTGAGGCTTCCCATTCGGCAATCGCTATACACGTTGCCAATGCGTGCACGCAAATCGGAGAAGGACAAGGCGGCGTGAAGCGGGGCGAAGCTGCGGTGAGGCGATGATGGTTAACGGTGAGAAGAGCTGGTCCGGCCACTGAATACGCGAGTTGAGTTGGTCAAACTCACTATGCCTGAGATCCCCATAGCAAATGGGGCCGGCATTGCTGCCGACCCCACTCTCACCAGCGCGTGGTCACTGCGGTTTTGCAAGGCTTTCGGCGGACCGTCCGTCTTGCTCTTCCAACAGCGCGCTTGGTGCCCAGTGTCTATGTCGCGTCCGGTAGTGCTTTTGAGACTAGCTCTCCCGCACCGCCTTGTTTCGCGGTTCGCCACCGGCACTCGCACCGGCATCCGACCTTGCTTTGTGATCGTTCCACTTGGACTCAAGCCTAAGCTCTCCTCCTTGTTCGAACGGCCCCATGGCTTAGTCGAGACCGCGATACTGGTGATTGGCAAGTCAGGCACTCTAGTTCCATGTCCGAAAACACTTTCCTACAGCTATCACCAGCCAGTATCATGGCCTTCCCGTTGACTTAGCTTCGCACTCTCCTCGATCAAGCCAACTTGCTTTGGGCCTAGACCTTCAGCTTGTTGTCTCTCAGACAGCGCGTGGACAGTCACCAACGCATCTACTTCACTCGAAAAACTCTAGGATTCAAAGCCTTGCAGCCTTTTCTCTGAGTCCTCTTGTTCCGAAGACAAATTGAAATTGAGCCTCAATTCGTTCTTTCGCAAGGTGTGCAAGACCGAGTTATCCACTTTTGCTCAGATCGCTTGTGGATGGCGGTGGACAACTCAACATTCCACCGCATTTGGTAGTTAGGGGCAGGAGTCCATCTCAAGCTAACCATATGATGTAAGTTCAAAGCAGCAAGGTTGGCTTTTCAGAATTTGCTCGATTGAGAAACGCGCAAACCGACTCGGTTGAACGACTCGGAATGTGTGTGTCAGTCCTTCTTGCGGTCCCTTTGCGCAAGCAACTTCAGACGCAAGGCGTTCAGTTTGATGAAGCCTTCGGCATCGTGCTGGTCATAAGCGCCAGCATCGTCTTCGAATGTGACATGCGCTTCGGAATAGAGCGAGTTCAGGGATTTTCGGCCCACAACGCTTGCTAGCCCCTTATAGAGCTTCAACCGCACAGTCCCGGTCACACGTTCCTGACTAAGATCGATGGCTGCCTGTAACATCTCGCGCTCGGGGCTGAACCAAAAGCCGTTATAAATCAGCTCTGCATACTTGGGCATTAGTTCATCTTTGAGATGCGCAGCGCCGAGATCGAGGGTTATCTGTTCAATGCCGCGATGGGCGCAAGCGTAGATTTCGCCGCCCGGTGTCTCATACATGCCGCGGCTCTTCATGCCGACAAAGCGGTTTTCGACCAGATCAAGCCGCCCAATCCCATGCGTGCGGCCAAGGCCGTTGAGTGACGTCAGCAAAGTTGCAGGCGACATCGTTTCACCGTTAAGCGACACACCATCGCCGCCCTCAAAGCCGATCTCGATATACTCGGGGGCATCGGGCGCGGTTTCTGGGTGATTGGTGCGCGAATAAACGTAGTCCGGAGTTTCTTGCCACGGATCTTCCAGCACTTTGCCTTCTGACGATGTATGCAGCAGGTTTGCGTCGGTGGAGAAGGGAGCCTCGCCGCGTTTGTCTTTGGGTACGGCGATCTGGTGCGCCTCTGCCCAGGCAATAAGAGCGGTGCGCGAGGTCAGGTCCCATTCGCGCCAAGGCGCAATCACTGCGATATTCGGGTCAAGAGCATAGGCTGACAGTTCAAAGCGAACTTGGTCATTGCCTTTGCCTGTTGCGCCATGAGCGATGTAGTCTGCGCCCGTTTCATGCGCGATTTCGACCAGTCGTTTTGAAATCAGTGGGCGCGCGATGCTGGTGCCGAGAAGATAGTCACCTTCGTATCGTGCATTGGCGCGCATCATCGGGAACACGAAATCACGCACAAATTCTTCGCGCAAGTCTTCTATGAAGATGTGTTTATCAGGAATGCCCATGGCGCGGGCTTTATCGCGCGCAGGTTCGATCTCTTCGCCTTGGCCAAGATCTGCTGTGAAGGTGACAACCTCCAACCCGCGTTCGGTGGAAAGCCATTTGGCGATAACACTGGTGTCGAGGCCGCCGGAATAGGCGAGGACGACTTTCTTAATATCGGACATGAGGATGCAGCTCCTGAATACAGGCGCCCAATGCCGACAAAACCGGCATTAGGAAAGGGGTAGAAGCGTCGATTTAGTCTGCATTTGCCATTTGAACACCTTTTGCGTTCAAGTCCTTGCTTGATTGTTACGGAATACTGATACTTCGATACAAAGTCAGGGTGGGGAGATATAAATGGCAGGCATGTGGGGCAAAGCACGCGAGTTGGCGCAGATGGCACCGCCAGAGCGAAATCGCTGGGTCGATTTCCTGCGGGCGTTATCGATCATGGCGGTTGTCTTTGGCCATTGGCTTATGGCGGGCCTCTATGTTGATGGTGCGGGTCAGCTACAGCGCGGAGATTTGCTTAGCACGCAGCAATGGACACACTGGCTCACATGGGGCTTTCAGGTCATGCCAGTCTTCTTTCTGGTGGGTGGATATTCAAACGGAGTGAGCTGGGACGCGACCCTGAGAAAGGCCGAACTTGGGCAAGTCGGCGTCTATCGCGACTGGTTGGCGAGCCGTGTTCAGCGCTTGATCGCGCCGACATTCCCGGTGTTGTTGGTGTGGGCTGTAATCGCTGTGGTCATGACACAAGTTGGCCTTGATCGCGCACAGATTAGCGATGCGACTGAGGCGGCTTTGATCCCTGTTTGGTTCCTGGCGGTTTACCTGATTGTGACGGCTTGCACGCCGCTCACACATAAAGCCTGGCAGCGTTTTGGCTGGTTGAGCTTTGCGATCTACATCCCGCTGGCTATGATGACAGACTGGCTGACCTTTGAGATGGGCGTGGAGTATATCAACTTCACCAATTTCCTATGGGTGTTTCTGGCAATCCATCAGCTTGGCTTTGCATGGCGAGAAGGGAAGTTTGAGAACCAAATTTTTGCGCTTGGATGGTTCGTGGTGGGGCTGTGTGTCCTGATCGCGATCACGGTCTATGGTTTCTACCCTGTTTCAATGGTCTCCGCGCCTGGAGGTTTCTCCAACTCACTTCCGCCAACGCTGGCGCTGTTCGCATTGGGTCTAGCGCAAACGGGACTGGTGCTCGCATTGGAACCATTGGGCCGCAAGATGCTGAACAATATCGGCATCTGGACAGCGACTGTGCTGATGAACGGCATGATTATGACCGTTTATTTGTGGCACCTTACTGCGTTTGTGCTGGTGATGACGGTCGTTTGGTTAGCGTTTGGAGGAATGGGCCTCAATTCGGTTCCGGGCACGAGCGAATGGTGGATTTCTCGTCCATTGTGGCTCGGCATCTATATGGTCGCATTGTTGCCTTTGATCGCGATTTTTTCAAAGCATGAACGCAGTTTTGGGCCGATAAGAGGCGGGCGCACTGTACCAAAGGCGCGGGTTGTCGCAGGCGTGTTGTTGATCTGCGTTGGTCTTGCGATGACCGCAGCCATTACCATTGCGAGCCCGGAAAGCCTTTCGGGCATCCGGCTATGGGTGGTAGCTTTCCCGTTTATTGGTGCGGCATTTCTGGGCTTTGGTCCAGTCTACGCGATGGTCAAACGAAGCTAATCGTCACCGGGACATCAGGAACGCTTAAGCGCCTTTCTTCAAAGCGCTTTCAGTCTGCGCGATATAGTTGCGGGTGATGGGCAGTGCATGGCGGTTTTTCGCAAACTGGATTTGATAGTTTCCCATGCTGCCGCTTTCAAACGCCGCGGTTGCCCCGGATAGATAGAATGTCCACATGCGGTAGAAACGTTCATCGAACAGATCGATGATCTCTTCCTTGTGCTCTTCGCATTTTGCGTACCAGACGCGGAGGGTCTTGGCGTAATGGAGCCGTAACGTTTCAATATCAGTGTGAATCAGGCGGGACTTCTCAGACGCGGCCAGCGTTTCTGAAAGAGCCGGAATATAGCCGCCGGGGAAGATATATTTTGACGTAAAGGCATCAGTCACGCCCGGTTCGCCGAAACGGCCGATTGTGTGGATCAGCATCACCCCATCGCTGTTGAGAAGATTGGTACAGGCCCGGAAGAATGTTTCGAATTGCGGTCTGCCGACATGTTCGAACATGCCAACGGATACGATCCGGTCAAACTGTCTGCCCTGTGCAGCAAGATCGCGGTAATCGATCAATTCAAACGCCACCTTCTCCGCGACACCGGCGTCCAAAGCCCGTTTCTTAGCGAGTGCGAGTTGTTCTTCGGATAGAGTGATTCCAGTCACATGCACATCGAAATGGCGCGCGAGAAATATCGCCATTCCGCCCCATCCGCAGCCAATATCGAGCACACTTTGGCCGTCAGTCAGCGCTAACTTTGCTGCGATATGAGCAAGTTTCGCCTCCTGCGCGCCGCTCAGATCGGTTACGCCTTCATCCCAATAGGCACAGCTATATTGCATGTGCTCAGGATCGAGCATTAGATCATACAGATCATTCCCGATGTCATAATGATGCGCGACATTGCGTTTTGAGGAGGTTGCCTCATTAAACGACGCTCTAAGGAATTTTGCGCGGGCCTTTAGTGCTGCAAAGACTGACGTTGAGGGGGCTTTGAGCCTTTCGCCCCGTTCCCATGGTTTATTCGCACGGAGCAATTGCACCAGCTGCATCACATCACCGTTATCAATGATGATCCGCCCGTCCATATAAGCCTCACCAGCGCCGAGACGCGGGTCTAACAGAATATCGCGCGCGACCTTGTTATCGGTCAGGGTTATCGCGACTTCGGGAAAACCGTCCGTCGGTGTGCCGATTGTGTGTACTTTGCCCGAAGGCAATGTGACCGTCAGTTGCCCCTGTTTGATAACGGAGCCAAGAAAACGATCGATCAGGCCTTCGCTCATTCTGCTGCTTCTTTCAGTCCGGGGTCAAAGCGCCAGCTTGGCACTTCGCCGATTTCGCGCAGACGTGCGCTTTCGTGGTGCATATATTCGCGAGTCATGGGGATCGCGGTGCGGTCCTTCACATATTGCAGTTGCCAATTGACCATGCCGCCATTGCGGAAACTTTGCTCTGCACCGGCGAGATAGAACAACCACATGCGGTAGAACACGTCATCGTACATTTCTGTGATCTCTTCGCGGTGCATGACAGTGCGCTTGTACCATTCCTCCAGCGTGTGGCTGTAATGGAAGCGCATCGCTTCGACATCCATGATCTGAAAGCCGTTTCGCTCGCTCTCTTTCACAAGCTCAGAAAGGGCAGGGATATAGCCGCCAGGGAAGATATACTTGCGCGTCCACGCATCGGTGGTTCCCGGAGGGCCTGCGCGGCCGCAGCAATGCGAAATCATTATCCCGTCATCTTTGAGGATCTTGTTGGTGTGTTCAAAGAACTGCGGGTAGTGAATTGTGCCTACATGTTCTAGCAAGCCGATGCTGGAAATCCTGTCGAACTGCCCCTTAACATCGCGGTAATCGAGCAGTTCAAACTTCACTTTGTCTGAAACGCCAAGTGCCTCTGCTCGTTCATTGCTGAACTTAATCTGATCCGGTGCCAGCGCGACGCCGAGTACTTCGACGCCGTACATTTTGTTAAGGTAGAGCCCGAAACCGCCCCAACCACAGCCAATGTCGAGAACGCGCATGCCCTCGGCCTTGCCTGGCTCAAGGTAGAGTTTGGAGGCGAGGTGTGCCTTTTTGTCCATTTGGGCCTGTTCAAGGCTGGTCTGGTTGGGATCATCCTCACGGTAATATGCCATTGTGTATTGGCGGTCCTCATCGAGGAAACGCTCATACAGTTCGCGTGTGAGGTTATATGTGTGTTCGGCATTGGCGCGGGCAGATGAGCGCAGGTTGATCCCGTCTATTGCGGCACCGATTTTCTGCGCGATCTTCTTCACTGGACCCTGTGCCTGAATCGCGCTGTCACCGATCCGTTTGGTGTTTGCTGTGACGAACAGCAAAAGATCACGAATGTCGTGCGGTTCTTCAACAACCAGCCAACCCCACATAAACGCTTCGCCTGCTCCCATTTGCGGGTAACGAGCTATGTGATGGGCGGCTTTCTTGTTGGTCAAGCGAATGCGGAGAGACTCGGTCCCATCATCTTTGTCGCCATATTCATAAGTCTTGCCGGTATGGTCGGTTACGGTCAGGCGCCCTTCGCGGATGACTTTGCCGAGAAACTTATCGAGTAACCACATGGATTTGCTGAGTCCTTAGTGCATTTAAATTGAAATTCACCGCAGATGGCGCGGTCTGTGCTAGCCTGTCAATTGCGCAATAGGCATCGAATGGGAGGGAAACAATGGCAGAGGCAAAGACCCAGGCGAATGACGTATCGGTCGAAGGTTTCATTGCTGCGGTCGAACCGCCGGTTAAACGTGATGATGCGCGGATATTGCTTCGGTTGTTTGAGAAGGTGACGGGCGAAAAGCCGCGCATGTGGGGTGGATCGATAATCGGCTTTGGCGAATATCGTACGATCTATGCCAGCGGCCGCGATGTGCATTGGATGCGGGCGGGTTTCTCCCCGCGCAAAGCAAAGCACTCGCTGTATATGATGGGCGGTTATTGCGATGATCTGGCTGCAAGCGAACGCGAAGAGGCTTTGACGCGACTGGGTAAGCATAAGACGGGAAAAAGCTGTATCTATATCAATAAATTGTCGGATATTGATCTTGAAGTACTCGAAGAAATGATCGCGAAGGATTGGGCTGCTATGAACCGGATCTACCCTGAATAAGGTCAGATTCCGGCATACCATTGGTAATCACCAAGATCCTCCCAAAACCCGCCTTTGCCGTCGTAGATTTCATCAAAGTTGGCGACCGCTTCAATCGCGGTTAAATATTTGGCGTGTTTGTATCCCAGCTGCCGTTCAATCCGCATACGCAAGGGCGCACCGTTCTTTTCGGGCAAGGGTGCGCCGTTCAATTCATGCGCGATGATCGTCTGAGGGTGATAGGCATCGACCATGTCGATGCTTTCGTAATAGTCGCGATTATAAAGACGGTCGGCGCAGCGAAAGACGATGAAATTCGCTTCTTCGCGCACTCTTGCCGTGTCGAGTAGGATCGAAAGTTGAGGGCCACTCCATTCGGCAATAGCGCTCCAGCCCTCAACACAATCATGCCGGGTGATCTGAGTTTGCTGGGGCAGAGCATGCAGATCAGCAATGCTTAGGCTTAACGGGTTTTCGACCAAACCGCGCACTTCAAGTCGCCAATCGGTAAAACCGTTTGCCAATTGAGCGCGGTATTCAGCAGTATCGACTGTTTGTGAGCCATTGCCTTTGACATCAGGTGAGCGCTGATCAGGCCGATATTCCGGCGCGAGTGCTTGCCGTTTAGCAAGTGCGCGATGCGCGGTCCGGTGCCAGCTTTCTGCCGTATCGAACAGATCGCCCACAGGCCCGGTCTCGGCTAACTCTGAACAAGCAGCAGCTGGCAGTGCGGCCATCCCGGCGAGCAAGGTGCGGCGTTTGATATCAGTCATTGGTGCCATCCTCTGCACGTGGGCCACCTGCAATCATATGCGAAATCCGTTTCAGCGGGTGCGAAGCCAACACCATAACGATATGCACCGCCACAAAACCGAATAGGGCCCAGGAAAAAATAAAGTGTAGACTGCGGGCACTCTGGCGGCCGCCGAGCCAATCAACCAACCACGGCGCGGCCGGTTCAATTCCCGGACTAATCGCCAGCCCGGTAAAGACCATCATTGGCAGGAACATCCCTAGCACGATCCCATAGGCAATCCTTTGGACAGGGTTGTAGGTCCGGTCTTCAATGCGAGAACTACCGGGCAAATGCTCTTTGATCGCTTGTAAAATTGAACGTAGCGACCAGTCACTTGGCTTTGTCGCAATGTCGCGCCAGAAATGCCGGCTGATCAGGCTACCAATCCACATCGTCAACAATCCAAGCGCAAAGATCCATGCAAATGTGCTGTGCCAGTCCCGTGCCTCTGCAAGGTCATAGCGCTGCGGGATTGTGATCCAAGCAGGGAAACGCATCACCGTCATCCATGCATCTGCTGGGTCATACCCATAATTGCCCCAATAGAGGAACCTGTGAGCATTTGAGATGTTAAGGCCAGACATAAACAGCACAATCAGCGCTATTGCGTTGATCCAGTGCCAAGTCCGTGTGAGCAGCGAGTGCCGTCTGGGAGGTTTACGGATCATTTTTGGCCACGTCTCGATACCTTCTCACGCGCCAAGTATATTACGTCGCGAGATTGGGACAAAAGATGTTGCCCGCTATCGACGAATAAAGTGGAGCCGCTTTTGAGCGTACCCGCAGCGAGGAATAAAGCAGCGTCGACGATCTCATCAACGCCAGTTTTACGCCCCAGCAAATTGAGCCGGTGTGATATCTCTGTCTCGTCTTCGCTTTGGTCATGGCTGGCAAGGATTGCGCCAGGGGCTAACCCGTAAACGCGGTCCCTGTTTCCAGTTTCGGTATGCCTAGATTCGGCCATCATCGGGATTGTCGCGGACAGCGCGTGTTTCGACATTGTGTAACTGAAGAAATCGGGATTAGGGTTTTCCAGCTTCATGTCAGTGACATTGATTATGCTGCGAACGCCAGCGGAGCGAGCACGTTCAAAAAAGTTCTGCGCCATAAGCGCGGGAGAGAGTGCATTAACCTGCATCACATCCCGGTTCGTTTGCGGATCGATTTTGGTTGCACTGTCATAGTGAAAAATTGATGCGGAATTTACTAAACAGCGCCAATTGGGCAACTGATTGGCGAGTTCCTCAACCATTTGCGCAGCAGCCCGATCGTCAGAAAGGTCGCAAAAAACCGTTTCAGCGGAGGGCAGGGCCCTGGAGAGAGCTGCTGCCGCGCCGCTGGAACTGCGGTAATGGATTACCACATGCCAACCTTGAGCAGCAAAACCCTTTACAATCTCAGCGCCAATCCGTGTTGCTCCGCCGGTTACTAGGACAGCGGGGAGGGGGGCAGCGGCTTGCATTACAGCGCCTTAACAGCAGGGCCGAGCGGCATCAATCAGCCAGCCAGTGTTCTAAGCCAGTTTCGCTCGCGCTCTTTGGCGCAATTTAGGCGCCAATTGCGGCATCTCAGTGAGTTCGGCCAATTCCTGGTTGCTAGCTTTACCCGCCATCAGAGCTGCAAATGTTCGCGCAACACTCCAGTCAGTCACGCCGATGGCGACCCGCTCGATTTCGTCACCTGCTTGCGCTTCGCCGATTTCGATCACGCGAAAATACCACCCTGATCGGCCCGTTTTGACGATCTTAGCGACCATTCCCTTCGCGTTGCACAACGCTCCAAAGCGGTGCTCGATCTTCCAACACGGCTGGCGCGGTTGACTGATTTCGAGCAGGGCGCTGCCAACGCGAAACCGGTCGCCGATATGCACCGCGGATTCTGTGAGACCGTTTACGGCGAGATTAGATCCAAACGCACCGGGTTTGTCGAGTAGTTCCAACGCTCCCAGTTCGCCGCGCCAATATTCATGGTGATCGAGCGGATAGAGGTGAACCGCCATCTCTGGCCCGCCATGCACGCGGCGGTCGGCCTGCTCATCGGGTGCTAGACCGTCTTCAAGGAATTGCACGAGCCCTTCGCGTGGGCGCTTGGCGATTGCGCTGGTCTCTGCCCCGTTAAATGGCCTGGCAGTGCCGGTGCAGATTGCTTCTAATGTGCGCTTCATGATTTTCTCACCGTGACCGCGATCCAATCGCGCATGACCCCGTCGGCTCCCTTACCTTGCCAAGGTTTTGATTCAAGCAATTCAAAGCAACATTTGATGTAGAGGGATTCGATAAACTCCTGACTAACAGTGCTGTTCAAGCGTCCGCGATCATCGCGGAATTGATCGGTTCCGAGCTTGAAGCTTCCATAGTGCATTCCGCCGAAACGTAAGGCCTTGTAAATCGAATCTAAGACCGTTGGCAGATCGTGGATAGGCACATGCATCAGGCAGGCATGGGCCCAAACAGCGTCATATTTGGCCTCTGCGTCCAAGTCTTCGAAACGCATAAGTCGCGCTTTAACAGCGTGGCGTTCATTGGCTTTGGCCACCATTGCTGGGGTGCCGTCGGTGGGATCTATGGCAAATCCACACTCAACCATGCGTGCAGCATCGCGTCCTGTACCACATCCTAGTTCAAGAATACGTGCGCCTGGTTCCTGGAGCTCAAGAAATGCGTCGAGATGGCGGCTATGCGATCGATCAAAGGCGAGTGTGTAAAACGGCACGCTCGTTTGGTAATGGGCAATGGTTCCATCATCCGTACTCAAGGTGCAGGGCGCTCTTCTGGAACGACATTGTATTCACGCACTTCGGACTGCGAAAGGCAATAGCGCGTGCTCGGGTCATCTTCGCTGCTGACCGCCTTTTGCTGATACATGATGTCGGTTAGCAATTTGCGGCTAATGCCCATGCGAATGAGGAAGTCGTTATCCTCTGTTGCGAGCAGGGCGGACGATTGTTCGATACTGGCGATCAGCTCCGTCGTCGCCTGCGATCCGTCGATTACGGCATCATCAATAATCCAGCGGTCACTTGTGTGAGTGAACATGTGGACCATAAATACGCCGCCTACATCAACATGGCGACGATCGCCGCCCATGAACATGAAATTGCAGGCTGAAAAGCACGTCCATCCCGACGGGACACGGGTCAACATTCCCCGATAGGATCTGATTATCCGGCCTGCTTCATTGCCCGCGCTGGCATTGCCGCCGCGCGATTTGAGCCAGATTTCAGCGATCATTTCATCGGCTTCGATGGCTGCGCGCAGACGTTCTGGTAGGCTTGTGTCGATCCGCCCTTCGGCTAGCAAAACGCGCGTTCCATTCCGGTCAGCAGTGGTCAGCGCCATAGCGTCTGTCGACCCCCAGTTGGGTTCAGCCGGACAGGTTGGATTGTTGGGGTCCGTCGCACCGACCAGCAAACCAAAGCAAACGAGTGCAGTCAGCGCTCTCGGGATAAAACGTATCGTCATGCGACAATAGAATATCGCGCGGAGCCGGGCGGGCGGCACATGCGTTTCTCGGCGCGCGTCTCTTCGCCTTCGACGATGATGACATCGGTCACCATGATGCAGTCGGCGCTGTCGGGCGAAGTTTCTCGAGCGGTAACAGTTGATGTGCCGCTGACATTTTCGCGCGTGTCCGATGACCATGAGGCTGTTTGACCGACCGGTGGGCCTTCGATTCCGTCCTCCCCGTTGCGAGTGGCTTCCAAAGTCGCTTCGGCTGCCTGCTTTTGCTCTTCGGGATCAAGCTTGCAGGCGATTTCTTTTGAGAGCTCATTGGCGAAATCAGATACTGGAATAAAGGAGCCAAGTCCGGCGCGTCTTGCCGTGCGCCCTGCAGCCCCGCCTAACAGTCCGCCAAGCACGCCGCGCGCAGTATCTCCGGTCGATCCTTCTTCGCAGCCCTCAGCAGTTTCTGCACCGCGCTGCGCATCGCGTTGAACATCGCGCAACATGCCTCGAAACTGTGCATGTGCAGGGATCGCCGATGCAGCCATCGCAAGCACCGCAGATGTAAGTGATATGGTTCTGATCGTCTTGGTCATTACCCCAACCCTCCCGGCAGAAGGTTTACGCTATTTTGGTGAATTGGCCAAGATTCTGGTCGGCGCTTAACTCGCCTGCGCCGCCTCGCGGTCGCGCTGCGCTCTGCTTTTCTTTTGTGCAGTTGTTTTTAGCTGGCCGCATGCCGCATCAATGTCGCGCCCACGTGGTGTGCGCACCGGCGCGCTGATCCCACCTTCAAAGACTATGTTCGAAAACGCCTTGATCCTCTCCGGCGTGGAACATTCATATTCAGCACCCGGCCATGGGTTAAACGGGATCAAGTTCACCTTCGCTGGCAGTTTATAATGCTTAAGCAACCTAACGAGCTCGCGCGCATCATCATCGCTATCATTCTTGTCTTTCAACATCACATATTCGAATGTGATGCGGCGTGCGTTGGAGGCTTTTGGATAATCTGCACAGGCCTGAAGCAGTTCTTCGATCCCGTATTTCTTGTTTAGTGGAACTAACTCGTCGCGCACCGATTTTGTCACCGCATGCAGGCTGACCGCTAGATTGACGCCGATCTCTTCACTGCAACGCTCCATCATCGGCACAACGCCGCTCGTGGAAAGCGTGATGCGGCGCTTTGACAGGGCAAGCCCGTCGCCGTCCATTACCAGCTTCAATGCATCGCGGACGTGATCGAAATTATACAGTGGCTCGCCCATGCCCATCATTACGATGTTCGTGAGGAGCCTTCCATCCGCGGTGTAATGCGCCGCACTTTCTGAGCTCTCGTCATCAGCAAAGTCAAAATCCATCTTGCCCTTGGGCCATTCGCCCAATGCGTCGCGTGCAAGCATCACTTGGCCAACAATTTCGCCGGGCGTAAGGTTGCGGACAAGCCGCATCGTACCCGTGTGGCAAAAGGTGCAATTCAGTGTGCAACCGACCTGGCTGGACACGCACAAAGTGCCCCGGTCTGCATCGGGGATGAAGACCATTTCAAAATCATGGCCATCATCGGTTTGAAGCAACCATTTGCGGGTTCCATCGGAGCTATGTTGAGCCTCAACGACATTGGGTCGGCCAATCACAAATCGCTCATTAAGCCAAGGGCGCATAGTCTTGGCGATATCCGTCATCGCGTCGAATTCGGCTGCGCCGCGATGATACAGCCAATGGTACACTTGTTTGGCGCGCAGCTTGGCCTGCCGCGCGTCGAGGCCGGCTTCGGCAAACAGTTGAAGAATGCGCGCCCGCGGGAGGCCAATAAGATCGAGACGGCCATCTTCGCGCGGCGTGATGTCACGCGCGACGGGTACCGGATCAACCTGCCCGGGGATGCTCATTAGGTTCGTGTCTGCCATGATTGCCCGCGCATATAGGCGCAGGAAGGCGATTTGACCAGTCAGCGCGCATTCGCGCAACCCACCACTGATGCATCGATCGCGGTTGCGACCCCGGAAAGATCATAGCGATCCGTGAAACGCTGCCCTGAATTGTCTCTCGCAGAAATTGTCATCCGGCTTGCCGACCGCAGACTGGCAACAATCGCTGCGTCCATCTGTGCGTCTTGCGCCCAAACATTGCGGCCATTGGCAGCGAGTTCAAATTCACGTTCCCCGATAGATAGGGTTACGTCGGCATCGTCTTGGATGGCGCGCGAAAGCCGAATGTGGAGTTGACCCCGGATGTTCTGATCTGGCCAATTGGCGACGCTTGCGAAAGGGCCGTTCTCGCTGCTGCGTTGGGGTTTAGCGATGGCGTAACACCGCGCCGGGCTATCATCTCGAAACGCGGCCCAATTCGAATAAACGCCGAGACTGTCCTTGGCTGCGAGCGGGGCAGCGACGAGCGCACAAAGCATCAAAGTGGTAGCGAATCTAATCATAAACAATTGCCATCACTTCCCATTCTTTGGCACCGCCGGGAAGTCTAACTGTGCGAACATCCCCGAGTGACGCGCCACGCAATGCCTTTGCGATTGGGGAACTCCACCCGACAAGACCGGCGCCTGCATCCTGTTCATCATCGCCCACAAGGTGCACCGTCTGGCGCGTATCATCTTCGTCGGCCAACTCCACTCTTGCTCCGAAGAACACTCGCGAGCGGTCTGGTTGGTTCAATGGATCGACAACGCGCAACGCCTTCATCCGGCGGGCGAGAAAGGCCAGTTCCCGGTCAATTTCTCGCATGCGCTTGCGGCCATAAATGTAGTCGCCATTTTCGCTGCGGTCGCCATTGCCCGCTGCCCAACTGACGATCTCGACGATCTCCGGACGCTCTTTTCCAAGCAAATGGTCATAGCGAGCCTTAAGCGTAGCTATGCCTTTGGGAGTGATAGGCGGACCCGGTCGAACGGACACGCGTATTCCTAGGGCAGGAACGTGTCGACCGTGCGCGGCAGACCCGCTTCTTGCGGATACATGTGCGAATAACTCACCGCATTGCCAATCACGCGCATGACATAATAGCGCGTTTCAAAGTTGGCGGGAATTTTCTCAATCCATGTCACCCAATCAATCTCACCCCGGCGCGGATCTCCGTTCAGCCGAAGCCATTGGTTCACTCGGCCGGGACCAGCATTGTAGGACGCGATAGCGAGCGGATAGGCACCGCCATACAGGTCCATGCGCCGCGAAAAGTGCGCATCACCAAGCGTGATATTGTATTGCGGATCGCGGGTGAGGTTCGCGCTAAGATATTGTATGCCGAGAATTCCAGCTTCTTCGCGCGCAGTGCTCGGCAAAAGCTGCATTATGCCGACGGCGTTGGCGTGGCTTCGGCGACTGCGATCAAATTCACTTTCCTGACGGCTAATCGCGTGAACCATCGTCCAGTCACTGACGCGCGGGGTTGGGTAGGTGGGAAAACCAACGCGCTCAAACCCAGAGAGTCCATTGGAGCCAGCCTCCATGCCGATAACTACCGCCATTTCAGGCAGGTTCACTTCTGCGGCGAGAGCATTGACCAAGATCAACTCTTCCGGCGTTTTCGCGCTGTTACCGATGGCTTGGAAGAAGCGGCGCTCAGTACGCCAGTCGCGGCGATTGGCGGCCATGGTGCGGATCGCGCGAACCAGTGGGCGGGCTTCGAATTCGGTACGGCCCGCTGCATCGATCTGAACTGCAGGCAGCTGCGCGAATGTTGGCATCGGGCGACCAAGCGCCGTGATTGAAAGCTGGCCGTAATAATAATGCGGATATTGAGCTGCCATATCGAAATAACGCGCTGCTTCGTCTTGAAGTCCGGCCTGACGAGCAGCGCGGCCTGCCCAGTAAAACCCTTTTGAACGGGTAAGTGGGGTGCGCGCCGCCTGCCCGTAACGTAGGAACAGCGGAGCGGCAGCAGCGCCATCACCCAACTGCCACAATGCGTTGGTGCCGCCCTTCCACATCAAATCTGTGTAGCGATCACGCAGAGCAAACGATCCTTTGGAAATGTCAGTTCCCGGAGCGAAAAGATCATCTGTTTTGCTGGCAATGCGAACCGTGTCACGGACATTTGCTGCCTCCGCAATTGCCAACATGTCGCCGACCAGTTCTTCCGCTTGAAAAGCGGGCGCGGTGAAAGTCGGGCGGTTGGCGAGCAGGCCAATTGCTGCCTGCGTTTGGCGGCGCGAACGATAATAATTCACCAGGTTAAAGGTGTAGCCTGCATCGCGTTGCGCATCGGCGGGCACCGGAATGCCTGCGGTTTGCGGGGTTGATCCACGCACCAATGCCAGCCTAGCCATCGCCAATGCGCGGTCTTCCGAGCGCAGATTTATCAAGTGTCGCTCTGCTGCGTCGGCCTCTTCTTGCCATAACAGCGCGTCCATCCGCGCGGTGTGATCCTCAGACGTAAATCGGCTGCCGAACAGGCCAATGAGATACGCCTCGGCCGGTCCTGACATTGCGCCGCCGCGCCATGCTGCGCGTGCAACGTCGAACGCGTTCTGGCGCTGCGCCGCAGCGAGGGATAACGCGTATCGTGCGCGACCCACATTGGTCAGCGGGGGAAGGGCATCGAAGAAATTGAGGATATCGGCTTGCGATGGCGCTTCTTCATTGAGCGTGTTTTCAGCGCGAATACGAATGATTTCACTGCGCGGAAATTCAGGATAGGCTAGCGCGAATCCAGCGTAGTCAGCAAAGCGAAGCTGGCGGTTTTCCTGCAACAATTCCCAACGCGCAATTGCTGCACTGATTTGGGTCGGTTGCTGTGCGACCAGATTACTCCGGTTGGATTGGCCACTTATTTGCGCGGAGGAAGGCGTCGAAAGCGCCCCTAAGGCTGCTGCGGCAAAGGCCGCGAGAGAGATCGGACTGGATAGCAAATTTTTGACCATGCTGGACATTGTGCCGATCGGCTCCTTATCAGGCGCTTAACAAGAGGGTATGGCGAATGAAATATGTGCCATTCAATCGCATTATTGTGTGAGACAGGAAAAAAGCAATGTTTAGCGGTTCTATACCGGCTCTGGCGACTCCTTTCCGCGATGGATCGTTGGATGAGAGCGCCTTTAGAAAGCTGGTCGATTGGCAGATCGAACAAGGGAGTGCCGCTTTGGTGCCATGTGGCACCACGGGCGAGGCATCGACACTCTCCAACGCCGAGCACCACCGAGTGATCGAAATTTGCATTGAACAGGCAGCTGGACGCGTTCCCGTGATCGCAGGTTGCGGCAGCAACGACACCCGCAATGCCGCTCTCCACATGAATTTTGCCCACAAAGCAGGGGCCGCTGCAGGGCTATGTGTGGCCCCCTATTACAATCGCCCAAGTCAGGCCGGTTTGATCGCGCATTTCAGCTTTTTGGCAGAGAATTGCGAGCTGCCCATTGTCCTTTACAATGTGCCCAGTCGGACCGTCACCGATATTGAAGACGAGACAGTTGTTGCTTTGGTCCGCAAATACCCGGAGCAGATTGTCGCGATCAAGGATGCGAGTGGAGATCTGTCGCGCGTTGCCGATCACCGCATGGGCATTGGTCGGGAATTCTGTCAGCTTTCGGGCAATGACGAATTGTGGCTGCCGCATTCCGCTGCCGGGGGGAGGGGGGCGATTTCTGTCACTGCGAATGTTGCCCCGGCTTTGTGCGCAGAGTTCCAAGCGGCAATCGCAGCAAATGAACTAAAAAAAGCGCGCGAACTCAATGACCGTTTGTTCCCATTGCACTACGCAATGTTCTCAGATGCCAGTCCGGCGCCGGTGAAATATGCTCTCAGCCGAGTGCATGACTGGATCGAACCGACTGTGCGCCTTCCTATCGTTGAGGCGAGCGATGCATCGCGCGAGGCCGTCGATGCGGCGTTAGAGCATGCTGGGCTGATTTAGAGTGTTGGTTCAATCAGGTGGATTATGTTCTTGAACAAATGCCACGGTGGAATTCAGCGTAAGTTGCCGGGTTTCAGAGAGTGAGAGCCAGTGGTCTTCACCGTCTAAGGTGACCAGTTCATAGGGTTTGTCTTCATCCTTTAGCGCGTCGGCCATTTTGAACGAATGTTCATAGGGTACCACCGTGTCATCCCGTCCGTGGATCAAGAGGATGGGTGCATCCGCCCGATTGGCATGGCGTTCTGGTGAAATTGCGTCCCATGTATCCGGGGCGCCCAGCTGTTCACGCAGAGCGGTTCTGGTTGTGCGTGCACCGAGATCATCCCGGAGATTTTCGCGGTAAAACCGCCGGATATCAGTGACAGGAGCTATGGCGACCGCGCAGCGGTAAATGCCTTGTTGCAAAGTTACGCCGGCCAGTGCTGCATAGCCGCCATAGCTTGCACCAACGATGCAGGCTCTTTCAGGATCAACGATACCGGCTTCTGCCAATGCTGCGAGACCATCCGATACGTCTGTTTGCATAGCACGGCCCCATTCACCGTAGCCAGCGTGGCGGAAAGTCCGACCGCGATTGGTGGAGCCTCTAAAGTTGGGCTGGGCTACGGCATATCCACGCGAGGCAAGAGCCTGCGCCCACCAGTCAAACCGTTCGCGATCATGTGAATGTGGGCCACCATGCGGTAACATTACGACCGGCAGGTTGAGGCTTCCTTGCTAGGAGGCAAAGTTAGGATACCATCCATCTCCATCTCCATCTCCATCCCATCGGACGCGACATATTCGAATGTTGAGAAATGGCCGACATGTTGGGGTGTTCAATAGCCATGCGTTCATAGGTAAAAGCTCTTGCCTGAAGATTGCGTACATCGACCCTGAACCAAGTTCCGCTATCCTCTAAACCAGTGGTTCTAACTATCACATGATTTAGGTCATCGCTCCAATCCATAATTTGCATGGAATAGTCTTGAAAAGCTTCTTGCACTTTTTGAACTGCGTCCACTTTCGCCTGATTATGGAAAACAGGCGTAGGGTCTACGCCATCCATAACCTAGCCGTTGAGGTGCCCAGTCCGCGCACCAAAATAGAATTGGTCCACGTCAACGCCGGGCAAGAATCGTGTTGGCGTCCCGCCTGACAACGATACTTCATACCTTTGTATCTGCCCTTCATCATCAGTCTGGTAGAATATAACTGACCGGCCACCGCTGCCCAATCCGAGCATTCCGCCGCGCTCGCTTGCGGACTGTCCCTCTGCAATGACATCGCGATTGGCATTTCGGATGTTCCAGCGGCCAGATTCCCGGTTGATATCAAACGTAGCGGCGACTTCGCCATTCGCATCAATCAGCCAGTCATTGTTGTGATCGGTTTCTGCTGCCAGCGCGACCCGCTGTGTTGTGTTTTTATGCAAATCGACCCGGTAAAGATAGGGCCGCCCATGTCGGAAGACATATTCGCTTCTTGTCCCTCTGGACAATTCGATTGCGCCAAAGAAACCGTACCAGTGGTCATCAATTTGGCGGACGCCGAAAGAGCAAAAAGTCGAATTGACCAGGTCGCGGCGCTTCTCAAAAGCCACGTCACCCGCTGATACACCGTCCATTGGAATCGTGACAGAAATTGCTAGCTCATATTTATCCGCAGTGAAATTACTGCCAAGATCTTCTGTGACATCATAAGTCAGCAACAGCCTGTCTTCGCCGACCCATTCAAAGCTGCTAACCTTCAACTCACTGACATTTGTCCTCGAAATGCTGGAATTATTGGCGTCAACTGCAACCAAAAGTCGTGCGCCACTAACCGTCACCAGTGCCGCAATTCGTTCACCAGATGGAGACAGCGCAGCGCGTTCGATTTCAGGCAATTCGCCATAAGCACTCAATGGCGGTGCTTCATTAACCGAGACTGTTGCTGGCAATGATGCAGAAGTCAGAGCCAGCGCAATTGCTGCCACCACCTTCGTCAAACTGCGTAATATTTGCGTCGCGAGCGACCCCGTTTTCATTCACATCCAAATTTGCAAATTTTCTGCATCTATATTGCGATCAAAACAATAGACCGGATCAACACCGGGATGAGGGTCAGCACGGCTTTCCAATCGCTGCATGATTGCGTAAAGGCGCATCCACCATGGCACGTCCCAAACCAGAGACATTCGACAAGCAAAAATCCGTCGCGCAAAATCGTCGCGCGCGTTTTGATTATTTTATTGAAGATAAGTTTGAGGCGGGGCTCGCTCTGCAAGGCACCGAAGTAAAGGCGTTACGTGCCGGCGAAGCGACCATTGCGGAAAGCTATGCCGAAATTCGCGGCGGTGAAGTGTGGCTCGTCAATGCCAATATTCCAGAATATAGCCATGGAAACCGGCTCAACCACGAACCAAAACGCCCCAGAAAGCTCTTATTAAACACGCGTGAGATCAATAAGTTATTTGGCGCAGTGGAGAAAAAGGGCATGACGATTGTGCCGCTTTCCGTGTATTTCAATAAGACAGGCCGTGCCAAGGTCGAGCTTGCTTTGGCAAAAGGTAAACAGGGGCATGACAAGCGCGCAACGGTTAAGGATCGTGACTGGAAACGTGATAAAGCCCGTCTGATGCGTGACCGCGGCTGAATCCAATTCTTGCCGAATGTAACTTCTGGCTTGAGTGGGTTCACCCACTGGTCAGACGAGAATGCCTACCCATATGAACATTCATGGTGATCAGGCCCACTTTCAGTTCTAGATCGGTCGAAGGGCACTTGTCTTCGCGAGATTCCGGGCGCAAGGGCGCAAACTGACATGGCGACCAAACGTTCCCCAGATGCCCGTGGCAAAAACACGTGGGCCTCGGACTTGATCCGCAAACACATGCCCAAGCGTGAAGAGATGGCGCGCAACAAATATCTGCGTCCCATTGCTCACCGTTTTCTGTCGCCAGAATTATGGCGTTTTACGCGACGATCGGTGCCGCGCGGTGTGGCGTTGGGGTTATTTGCGTCCTTTATTATTCCCGTCGGACAGATTTTCCTCGCTGCATTTCTGGCATTACCAGCGCGTGCCAACGTTCCGCTCGCAGCACTTGTCACCTTCGTCACCAACCCATTTACAATTGCGTTCTGGGCGGTGGTTGCGAACCGGGTTGGGCATTTCGTTCTACGAATTGATGCGGCCACATCCGGCATGGCGAATCAGCAATTGGAAAGCGGCAAATGGCAATGGGTGATCGACGCATTTGAATTTGCTGGTGTGACAGTTGTCGGCTTCTTTGTCCTCGCGGTGATCTCTTCAGCAGTGGGCTATCTGCTTTCGAGCGCAATTTGGCGCGTTATGGTTGCACGCAGGCGGGCAAAACGATTGAAACGTATGGAAGAGCGGCTCGACCAGAGGCTCAACGCCAACTAGTGATAATGCGTTGACGGCAATTCAGCCAAATGTGTTGAAGATCATGACAAGCGCAAGCACCGAGATTTCAGACCAGTCGAATACCCCGTCCAGCTTACCAATGCTGGCGGGTGTCGCAGGTGCGCTTGTGTTGAGCGCTGGTGTGGTGTTTTTTGCGACCTCAGAATTGGCACTGACCGCTGCCTATGCGGCAGGATTGGTCGTTCTGCTTGTCGGTGTATTTGTATTTAATCGGATGGGGGTGGAACCCGTTGCCGCGGAACTTGCCGCGCCTGATTGGTCCGTCACTGTGGCCGCAATAGAGGAGCAGGACGAGGCAATTGCGATCACCGATCGCGCCAATCGGTTGGTCTGTGCAAACTCGGCCTTTGTCGCAGCATTCGGCGCAAACAACGCGCCACCTGCTCTTGCGCTCGAACGCCCTGAACTCGAAGCAATGACCAGGCTTTCTCGCGAAGCGTGGCGCGACAGCGTGGCAAAGCTCAATTCGCTCGATGGAACAAATGGCAGCCAATGGTCGGTCTCGGCCACCCGGGCTGGGCGAGGGGATGATCACCTAATCTGGCGCTTCGCGCGCAATAATGCGGACGCGCATGATCTTTTAAGTGAGCTCGATCTGTCAGGGCCATTGGGCATGATGTTAAGCCGCGCAGGTATCGAAGCCGCCATTATTGGAGCAGACGGCGTGGTCCGCAAAGTTAGTGCCGGTTTCGCGGAGCGTGCTTCCGGCGATGAGGCGGCAACTTTGGCTGGGCAAGAATTCGTCACTCTGCTCCGCACTGACGACCGTGACCGGATCTTCTTCACACGCGAAGGACGCGGCGGAACGCCGCAAACATTGATTGACGTTGCTTTGAGCGAGCCGCCGCAATCCGGCACTATTCCAGGTCCGGATGATGGCGCATCGCTGATGCTTCTGGTCGATAGCGGTGTTGGAATTGGCAGTGGATGGGATAACACATCGCAGGCAGGTGTTGCTCAACTGGAAGCACTATTAGCGCAATTGCCGTTGGGCCTCGCGATGACGGATCGCGATGGGAGGTTTCTGTTCGGTAATGATGCATTCCTCCGGTCGATCGAGCGGGAGGAGCGCGGACTGCCAGCGTTCCCCACCGATCTGGTCGTACGCGATGACAAGGGGCCGCTTTCTGATGCAGTTCGCCGTCATGGGCGAGGCCCTGCGACCAGCGGAGATATGGCGGTGCGTCTTACGGGGCAGCCAGATGACACGGTGTCGATGGGCCTTGCCGGAGTGCGCGGGCTGGGTGATGCAGCAGTTCTGATCAGCCTTGCCGATTCCAGCGAGGAAACGCAGCTCAAACGTCAGGTCGCACAGGCAACCAAAATGCAAGCGGTTGGCCAGCTTGCAGGCGGGGTCGCGCATGATTTCAACAATGTGCTGACCGCGGTTATTGGTACATGCGATCTGATGCTGCTCCGGCATACTCCCGGTGATAGCGACTATGATGACATTCAACAGATCCGTGCCAATTCTAACCGGGCGGCCTCTCTCACGCGTCAATTGCTCGCCTTTTCGCGTCAGCAGACCCTACGTCCAGAAATTCTCCAACTGCCTGATGTCGTTAGCGAAGTTGGTCCACTGATTAAGCGTCTGCTGGGTGAGAAAATCGGATACTACATCCAGCATGATCGCAATTTGGGTGCAGTCCGGGCTGATCCGCAGCAGTTAGAACAGGTCATCATGAATCTGGCAGTGAATGCGCGTGATGCAATCAATATGAACGGCGTGCATGGCGCAAAAGGCAATGTGAAAGGGGAAGGGAAGATATCGCTCCTCACGCGCAGCCTTCAATCCAAAGAAGTTATCAAGCTTGGTTCGGAAATTCTTCCTGCGGCTGATTACACGGTGCTGATTGTGCAAGACAATGGTGGAGGTATCCCAGCAGAGGTTCTGCCCAAACTGTTCGAGCCATTCTTCACAACGAAAGAACAGGGCAAGGGTACTGGGCTGGGCCTTTCAACTGTTTACGGCATTATCAAACAATCGGGCGGCTTTATCTTTGCAGATAACGTGACAAAGCCAGATGGCCGCGTCACCGGCGCACGCTTCACGATCTATTTCCCGGTCCATCACGGCGAAGCTCCGCGCCGTGCAGAAGTGCCAGAGCCGGCTTCTTCCGAATGGTCCAAGGGCGGACGCATTTTGTTGGTCGAAGATGAGGATATGGTCCGAGTCGTTGCCGAACGAGCCTTGTCGCGCGCAGGATACCAAATCACCGCATGTGCAGATGGTGAAGAGGGACTGTCCGCAATCGCCAAGGGAACTGAATTTGATCTCGTGCTCAGCGATGTGGTGATGCCGGGAATGGATGGGCCTGCCATGGTCCGTGAAATTCGCCAGCAAAGGCCCAACATTCCAGTCCTATTTATGTCAGGTTATGCCGAAGAGGCTCTTCGCAGCGAAATCGATATTCCTGACATGCACTTCATCGCTAAACCTTTCAGCGTGGCCGCGATCAACGGCAAAGTTGGGACAGTCATGCGCGCATCAAAGGCCAAACAAACGGCCTGATCGAAAAATTTGCAAAAAACTTATGTTCCACTCTTGTTCTTTTGGAACAAACCCGATACATCAACTCCAACAGGGGCGATCAAGAGGTCGTTTCAGCTGGTCCGGTTAAAACTCTATAACCGACCCTAGGCAAGTGAAGGAGCGCATGCGATGGCTACTCAACTTAAGCTCGTAGATAAGGAAAAAGGCGTGGATCGTCAAAAGGCTCTGGATGCCGCACTCGCACAAATAGACCGGGCCTTCGGTAAAGGTTCGGCGATGAAGCTGGGTTCTAAGGAAGCGATGGAAATCGAATCGATTTCAACCGGTTCGCTTGGTCTGGATATCGCCCTTGGGATTGGTGGCTTGCCTAAAGGGCGCGTTATCGAAGTGTACGGGCCGGAAAGCTCGGGCAAGACAACTTTGGCGCTGCATGTCATTGCTGAAGCGCAAAAGGGTGGTGGCACCGCCGCATTTGTTGATGCCGAGCACGCTTTGGATCCTGTCTACGCAAAGAAACTGGGCGTGAACATTGATGAATTGATCGTCTCGCAACCCGATACAGGTGAACAAGCGCTGGAGATTACAGATACGCTAGTGCGGTCGAACGCGATTGATGTGCTGGTGATCGACTCCGTTGCTGCACTGGTTCCTCGCGCTGAAATCGAAGGCGAAATGGGCGATTCGCATGTTGGCCTTCAGGCGCGGCTTATGTCCCAGTCTTTGCGCAAACTAACCGGGTCGATCAATCGTTCTAAGTGCATGGTAATCTTCATCAATCAGCTGCGCATGAAGATTGGCGTGATGTACGGCAATCCTGAAACGACGACAGGCGGCAACGCTTTGAAGTTTTACGCTTCGGTCCGTCTCGACATTCGCCGCACTGGCCAGATCAAGGACCGCGACGAAGTGGTTGGTAACTCAACCCGCGTCAAAGTGGTCAAGAACAAGGTTGCTCCGCCATTCAAGCAAGTCGAGTTTGATATCATGTATGGTCAGGGCATCTCAAAAAGAGGTGAGATCCTCGACCTTGGCGTCAAAGCAGACATTGTTGAGAAATCAGGCAGCTGGTTCTCTTATGACAGCATCCGCATCGGCCAAGGCCGCGAGAATGCGAAGAAGTACCTCGCTGAGAATCCTGAAGTTTGCGACAAGTTGGAAGCCGCCATTCGCGGTAAAACCGACGTAGTCGCCGAGGAAATGATGACGGGGCCGGACGCGGACTCTGAAGACTGATCCTCAAGCGGGTGTTTAGGTGGTCTCAGCTGACTGCACGCCCGGACAACCGGAATACCGGCGCGGACCATTTCCTCATAATGAGGGAACGCGGTTTGCGCCGGTTTTTCGTTTTGGGGCATTGTGCAGCCTTGAGGCCGAAAGTGCCGCGGAAGTGACGGTTGATCCGCCGGATTGGTGACACTTTGGCTTGTCGATGTGCGATGCATTGCCTAACTGCAAATATATGACTTCGACCAACGATATTCGCCGATCTTTCCTCGATTTCTTTGGAGGACAGGGCCATGCGCAGGTGCAAAGTGCGCCACTGGTTCCGTATAACGATCCTACGCTCATGTTCGTCAATGCGGGCATGGTGCCGTTCAAGAATGTCTTCACCGGGTTGGAGGCCCCGCCAGCACCGCGCGCGACCTCGTCACAAAAATGCGTGCGTGCCGGGGGTAAGCACAACGATCTCGACAATGTCGGTTATACGGCGCGGCATCACACGTTCTTTGAAATGCTCGGCAATTTCTCGTTCGGGGACTATTTCAAAGAGCAAGCGATTCTGAATGCTTGGAATTTGCTGACCCATGAATGGGGCTTGCCCGCCGAAAAGCTCACAGTGACCATCTATCACACCGACGACGAGGCGTTTGACCTGTGGCGCAAGATTGCTGGCCTTCCCGACGAACGGATCATTCGCATCGCTACCAATGATAATTTTTGGTCGATGGGGGAAACTGGGCCCTGCGGGCCATGCTCAGAGATCTTCTACGATCACGGTGATCACATTCCTGGTGGACCTCCTGGAAGTCCAGAGGAGGACGGCGACAGGTTCATTGAGATTTGGAATCTAGTCTTCATGCAGTTCGATCAAAGCGCCGATGGCGAACGCCGTGATCTACCAAGCCCGTCAATCGACACAGGCATGGGCTTAGAACGCATTGCCGCTGTGATGCAGGGTGTGCACGACAATTACGATATCGATACATTCAAGGCTCTGATCGCTGCATCGGAAAGCCACACCAATGTGGCCGTAAGCGGCGCAAATGCGGGCTCCCACCGGATTATTGCCGACCATTTGCGGTCCACTTCTTTCCTAATGGCGGATGGCGTTTTACCGTCGAACGAAGGGCGTGGTTATGTACTGCGCCGGATTATGCGCCGCGCGATGCGCCATGCACACCTTTTAGGCGCTGGCGATCCTTTGATGCACCGGCTTGTTCCATCACTCGTGACGGAGATGGGTCAGGCCTATCCTGAATTGGTGCGCGGGCAGGCCTTGATTGAGGAAGTGCTGTTGCGCGAAGAGACGCAGTTCAGAAAGACGCTCGAAAAGGGACTCAAACTGCTCGATTCGGCGACCGGCGAGATGGAGATCGGCGGTGAGCTTGATGGCGAAACCGCCTTCAAACTCTACGACACTTACGGTTTCCCATACGATTTGACCGAAGATGCCTTGCGCGAACGCGGCATTTCTGTCGATCGAGCAGGTTTTGACGGCGCAATGACCCGCCAGAGAGATGCGGCTCGCGCCGCTTGGAAGGGTTCCGGTGAGGCGGCTTCGGGTGAAGTGTGGTTCGACATTGCCGAACGCGAAGGTGCGAGTGAATTCACTGGTTACGCCGCGACTTCGGGCGAAGGCGCAGTGGTCGCTATCGTCAAAGACGGCACGGAAATTGAGCGAGCGGAAGCAGGCGATGAAGTGGTAATCCTGACCAATCAGACGCCGTTCTATGGGGAAAGCGGCGGGCAAACGGGCGATACCGGAGCGATCAACACGCCCACTGGCCTATCAGCAAATGTCACGGACACAAGCAAGCCTCTGGGCCGTCTTCATGCGCATCACACCGCAATCACGTCGGGCGAAGTGGCGGTCGGCGACAATATCCAACTCGAAGTCGACACGATGCGCCGAAGCCAAATTCGTGCGAACCATTCGGCCACGCACCTTGTCCACGCGGCTTTGCGAAATCAGCTCGGTAATCATGTGACGCAAAAGGGTTCATTGGTTGCGCAAGATCGTCTGCGGTTCGACTTCTCACACCCCAAGGCATTGAGCGCCGATGATATCACGGCGATTGAGGCAGAGGTGAACTCCGAAATCCTTGCCAATGTCCCAGTTGCAACACGGTTGATGAGTCCGGATGACGCGGTTGAAGCGGGCGCTTTGGCTTTGTTTGGAGAAAAATACGGTGACGAGGTACGCGTCTTGTCAATGGGCCGCGCGGGTGTTGGCGGATTGAGCTACTCAGTAGAATTATGCGGCGGAACGCATGTGAATGCGACCGGTGATATCGGGTTGTTTCGGATAATTTCGGAAAGCGCTGTATCCTCAGGAGTGCGCCGGATTGAAGCGCTAACGGGCGATGCCGCTCGCAATTGGTTGGTTGAACGCGAAGACGCATTAAAGCTGGTTGCTAGTGCAATCCGCGCGACTCCGGAAGACGTACCGGCGCGGATCAACGTCCTACTTAATGAGCGCAAGCGGCTCGAAAAAGAGCTGGCCGAGGTGAGGAAAATGCTCGCTCTTGGCAGCGGCGGTGCGAGTGAGGGCGGCAGCGCAGCAGTGGATGAGCAGATCGCAGGAATCGCTTTTAGTGGGCAGGTTCTTGAAGGTCTAAACCCTAAAGAATTACGGCCTCTGCTTGATGAGACCAAAGCAAGGCTTGGATCAGGAATAGCGACCATCATCGCGATCAATGATGGCAAGGCGAGCATTGCGGCCGCTGTGACCGATGATCTCACGGAACGATTCAGTGCCGTTGATCTTGTGCGCAAGGGCGTTGAAGCTTTGGGCGGGAAGGGCGGCGGCGGCCGACCTGATATGGCTCAAGGCGGAGGGCCCAACGGTGCGAGTGCGGATGCCGCAATTGCTGCTGTGAAGCAGGCTCTTGAAGGTTAGCGGAGCACGCACACCCAATCAGCTTACACTTCTAGCCCTCGACTACTGAGGTTTTCAGCTGCGGTTTTTTGGTCAGCCCGCCATCCACTTCGAGCCGTTCGCGGAATTCGTCGCGCTTGGCATGAATTGACGCGATAACCGGGCCCATGGCGACCCCAATATCCACCAAAACTGCTTCAGATAGCTGCAACGAGCTTTCAAGATTTTCGGGTACGGCATGGCTTGCTCCCGCACGGTACAATGCTGCCGCGTGATCGGTGTCGCGGGCGCGAGCTACAATCAGCAGTTCAGGATATTCGCCGCGCAGTTTCCCAACAAGCCGCTTTGCCAGAACGGGTTCGTCCATGGAAAGCACCACCGCGGGCGCATTCTCAATACCAAGCCGGTCTAGTGCGTCTCCGCGCACCGCGTCACCGAAGGTCGCGCGGTAGCCGTCGCGCTTCGCTCGGTCGATCGTGTCAGGATTGGAGTCGAGCAAGACATAGGCTTGTTTATGTTCAACCATCATGTCTGCGATCAGCCTGCCCACGCGGCCACTGCCAATGATGATCGTGCGGGATTCGAATTCATCTTCTTCGGGTAATTCCGGGGTGGCCTCGACCCGGCGTGCGATTATCCGGCCGAGCTTTGCAAGCAGCGGCGTTATCGTTAGTCCGATGGCGGTGACGATCTGCCAGAATCGTGCAGTTTCGGCATCGATGACCAGCGCGGACGTAGCTGCGGCTAGCACAATCAAAGTGGTTTCGCTGGGGCTGGCCATAAGCACGCCAGTCTCTGCCGATGTGCTGTTGCGCGCTCCCATCAACTTCAGCAAAGTGCCCGTGACTATCGCTTTGAAGACCAGCACTCCGATCACGGCCGCGGCTATCTCGCCGATATTTTGCCAGATTTCCATTAAATCGACGCTCATCCCGATTGTGATGAGGAAGATTCCAAGCGCGAGCCCCTTAAACGGTTCCATGATCGTCTCGACTTCGCCGTGATACTCCGTTTCGGCGATGAGAAGACCCGCGATCAACGCGCCAACGATTGGTGAAAGGCCTGTAGCGGCCGTCGCAAGGCTTGCCCCAATGACAACCAGAAGCGAAGCGGCAAGGAACAATTCCGGACTTTTCGTGCGGGCTGCTTGGCTAAAGAGGCGGGGCAAGGCAAATCGACCGAGGACCAGAAGAGCAAGGATTACCAAGCCGCCACTGATCAGTGTGTCAGTCAACCCGCCTACACCCTCGCCTGCCGCATTGGGGGCGAGAGCGCCGAGGATGAAGATGATCGGGACAATCATGATATCTTCAAACAACAGCATCGAGAGGGCAGCGCGGCCAACTTGCGATTTTGTGCCCGATATTGGAAGAACGATTGCGGTTGAAGAGAAGGCAAGGGCAAAGCCGAGTGCAAGCGCCGCAGTTGTGCTCATGCCGTTATAGTAGCCAAAGAACGCAGCGGATACGCTTCCAATGATCAGCAGTTCAAGACTGCCGAGCCCAAAGACGAGTTTTCGCATCTGCCACAACCGGTTAAACGATAACTCTAGTCCAATTGCGAACAGCAACAGGATGATCCCAAAATCGGCGAAGGGCGTCAACCGTTCGGGGTCTGATATTGTGACGTGCCGTAGCCACGGCACCTGTTCCACCAACGTACCTAGGCCATAAGGCCCGACAAGTATTCCGATCAGGATGAACCCGATGATTGGCGTGATCCGGAACCGAGCAAAGACAGGTATAACGATGCCCGCTGATCCTAAGATCACCAGTGCGTCTGACATCACTGGGGAAAGGGTAAGTTCGCCTGCCATGTTCGCAAACTAGCGCTCATCTCCCATCGAGTCACCCTGCAGCCACGGGTTGTTCGGCGGATTGTTTGTCGGAAAAGCGAAGACCAATATGCAAAGGGCAGCCCGCTCAAATGAGAGGCCGCCCCTACGTCATTCTGTTTAGCTCGGTGTTAGGCCCAGCTCTTCATCTCTTTTTCAAGGTTTTCGACGATCGCTTCAAAGAACTGCTCAGTCGTTGCCCAGTTTTGGCTTGGGCCGATCAGCAATGCGAGATCCTTTGTCATCTGTCCATTTTCGACCGTCTGGATGCAAACTCGTTCAAGCGTTTCGGCAAACTTCACCACATCGGGTGTGTCATCGAATTTGCCCCGATACATCAGGCCGCGTGTCCATGCGAAGATGCTGGCGATTGGGTTGGTCGAGGTTGCCTTACCTTGTTCGTGCTGGCGGAAGTGACGTGTGACGGTTCCATGGGCGGCTTCGGCTTCGATGGTTTTTCCATCAGGTGTCATCAGAACCGAAGTCATCAAGCCAAGCGAGCCAAAACCCTGCGCAATCGTATCTGACTGCACATCGCCGTCATAGTTCTTACAAGCCCAAACGAACTTGCCGCTCCATTTCAGCGCTGATGCGACCATGTCATCAATTAGTCGGTGTTCGTATGTGATGCCTGCTTCAGCGAACTTGTCCTTGAACTCGTTTTCGAACACTTCTTCGAACAGATCTTTGAAGCGCCCGTCATAGGCCTTCATGATCGTGTTTTTGGTCGACAGGTACACGGGCCATTTGCGGTCGAGCCCGTAATTCATCGACGCACGCGCAAAGGCGCGGATCGAATCGTCTAGGTTGTACATCGCCATCGCGACGCCAGAGCTTTCGAATTCGAACACTTCGAGGTCGAGCTTGGTGCCGTCTTCGCCTTCATAGACGAGGCGCAGTTTGCCAGGGCCAGGGATCAGTGTGTCTGTGGCGCGATACTGATCGCCAAATGCGTGACGGCCGACCACAATCGGGTCAGTCCAACCAGGAACCAAACGAGGCACATTGTCGATCACAATAGGCTCACGGAAGACAACACCGCCTAGGATGTTACGAATTGTGCCGTTGGGTGAACGCCACATCTTCTTAAGACCGAATTCTTCAACGCGCTCTTCATCAGGAGTGATTGTTGCGCATTTTACGCCGACACCGTGTTCCGCGATTGCATTGGCAGCATCAACGGTGATCTGATCATCGGTTTCGTCGCGCTTCTCAATCGACAGATCGTAATACTTCAGATCGATATCCAGATAGGGCAGGATCAAACGCTCGCGGATCCATTGCCAGATGATCTTTGTCATCTCGTCGCCGTCAAGTTCGACTACTGGGTTTTTGACCTGAATTTTCTGCATGGCTAACGCCCCATCCGATTGGTGTGATTTTGCACAACAGAGATGTCTGATGTGATCCTTGTGCGCGCTCTAGCAGAGGCGTGGCAGTGTGCAAGACTGTGTAATAGTGACCATTCACTGAATGACCAGAAGAGAGACATGGACCGCATGTTACACGGTCCAGGGGTTATTTCCGCACGTCCATCCGGCCGTTCGATCTCCCCGCAAACCCGGCCCAATGGATGTATGGCTGCGTTCGGCCGGTCGGCCTTGCGAATCTGCAGTCTGTTTCTGACGGGTTTTCGAGGCTGATCGGGGGCTTTTCGCATGCAAACCGCGTAGCCCAACCGACGCATTGTAGGAAAGCGGTCCACCTAGACAACATTGGTGTTTCTGGCTCATACTGTGCTGGGAAAACGAATGGTGGGCGTAGAGAGAGTTGAACTCCCGGCCCCTGCGATGTCAACACAGTGCTCTACCACTGAGCTATACGCCCACGCTATCGTCATAAGCGCTCCAACCAGCCCAAAGGCGTTGGAGCGAAGCGGCGAGGTAGCGAAGCTGCACAGCGTGTGCAAGCGATTCGCGCGCGGCTTTAGCAATTTCCTCAGCATTTTTGGCGGCTAGGCGAGTTCAAACCGCCTGTTCAGTTCATTGCCTAATTGCTCGCCTGCTTTTGTTCTTCGAACACGCGTTCCACTTCCAGAACCAAATCGCGCAGATGGAACGGCTTTGAAAGCACCTTGGCATGGGGTTGTTCACGGCTTGCGCGCAGCGACACAGCAGCGAATCCAGTAATAAACATCACCTTGGTGCGCGGGCTAACCTCAGCGCAGCGTTGGGCCAGTTCAATCCCGTCCATTTCAGGCATGACAATGTCCGACAAAAGGAGGTCAAAAGTCTCCTTTTCGAGCAAGGGCACCGCATCGGTCCCACGATCAACGCTTTGTACCTCGTAACCGGCATTGGTCAGGGCGCGATCAAGATATGTGCGCATGGCTTCGTCATCCTCGGCCAGGAGGATGCGGGGGGCGGGATTCGATGTCATGGCGATTCCGATACAGGTTTTCGCTTAAGAAATCCCTCTCTTGCATGTGCGTGCCCTGCTTTGAGACGCTCTTACCCTATCTCTTTCTGCAAATATTTGTGTGCAGCCTGCAGATTTTCGCCATTTCGGACCCCTAATTCTCCCGAATATTTATGGAACAGATGCTTTGACACCTGCCAGTAAAGCGGGCAGCAAAAGGACATGCGTTCCACCCCATCTGCAAAAACATCACGTTCTAGCTCTGGTTCTTATTCCAGCGATCTGGTGATCGCACGCGGTGGATCGATCAGCGGCAATGAACCGGGCAATCGCCGCAGTCGCGATGAGCCAGAACCTGCCTTCATCCATGTTGCACCGCGTTCAATGCCTTTGCCGGTCCTTATCGCGGTTCCACATGCCGGACGCGCCTATCCGGGGGAGACACTGTCGCAAATGCGTGATCCTGACCTCAGCCAGCTTAGGTTGGAAGATCGACATATCGATGTCGTCGGAGTTGAGATCGCCCGAGCAACGGGCACTGGATTACTGGTTGCCCAGGCCCCGCGCGCAATGTTGGATCTGAACCGTTCACACAATGATGTAGACTGGGATATGATCGCGAGACCGCATCGCGGTGGATCGGTGCCGCAGCCCCACCTGAATGGTCCCAATGCGCGGGCGCGCAGTGGATTGGGGCTCGTTCCGCGCCGATTGCCGGGATTTGGAGAGATATGGCGCGAAAAACTGCCTCGCAAAGAACTCGATCGCCGGATCGATAATATTCACCGTCCCTATCACGACTTCCTTAGCCGGGAGTTGAAACGGATTTGCGATGCATGGGGCGCAGCCTTACTGATCGACCTGCATTCAATGCCGCCGCTGCGTCAACAAAGATCGGATAAGGGCACCAAAGAGGTTTCACCGCAAATTGTGCTGGGCGACCGTTTTGGCGCTTCATGTCATTCCGGATTGGTGGCGCGCGCGTTTCGCTACCTTGATCATAAGGGATGTGTCGCTGCGCATAATCGTCCATATGCTGGCGGTTATGTGCTCGATCGCCATGCCGCGCCCCAACGCGGTATTCACGCTGTTCAGCTTGAAATTTGCCGGTCCACCTATCTCGACGCGTCGCTTTCAGAACCAACCTCTGCGGTAAGCCCTTTGGCAAAGATGCTGGCGGGCTTGGTGCGCGAACTGGGTGCCGAAACGGCTGGGCTCGGCGCTGGCGGGCAGATTGCACAGGCGGCGGAATAACACTGCGAATATTTCGTGCAAAAACGCTGGCGTCAAACATCCAATCCTGAAATAAAAAATGCCACCTCGCGCAAAAATAGGGGGAGCACGAGGTGGCCAGGTTCAGGGAGGAACACACCAGGAGGCGCGTTCATTAGGCGGCAAATGAGGGGGCGCCGCCTATGCATTCAAAATAGGAAAAGGGCGGGGCGCGTTCAAGTCGCACCCCGCCCAAATTTCGTTGTATTGGCGATAGAATTTATTGACTTCCTCGGCGTGTTGATGCGCCAGCGAAACCAAATCGATAGAGGCCAATTGCCTCGATCATATTCGCTTAGGCGTTTGGCACAGCCGGAGTTCCAGCATTCTGCGTTGGGACTTTGCCTTGTGCAGATTGACGTTCGAACAGTGTGCGCATCAGGTTCATTGAGAACAGGTGAGCATGGATCAGCATCAACATGCCGTTCTTATTCAGCGCTTCGAGCGATTCAGTCGGAAGCTCACGCAGCTTCTTTTCATCGACCATTTGGAAACCGCGATACACGAATGGTGTGTCTGGCATGTCGTTGCGAGTGATCGCAATTTCGCCGTCCATCATAACGTCGAGTTTCTTTAGCTCTTCGAGGAACGACTTCGTACGCTGCCCCGATTCTTCGAAACGCTTACAGAATTCAAGAACGCCCGTTGTGTATTCGGTTGGATCCTGACCGTCGAACAGAGGCTGGCCGTCATCAGTCTTACCAACAACACCAGCCTGCGGATCAAAGCATAGCGACATGTCGTCGGTGTCTTTGCTCAGCTTAGCCAGGATAAAGGGATAGCGTCGGATGTAAGCAGGAACATAGACACCCGTCTCCAGCTTTCCATCTTCAGCGATGTAAGTGTTTACGCCTTCGTTCAGGCCCATCAGCGCGATTGGCAGCGGATTGTCACCAGCGGTGAACACAATCGGATAGCTGCGCTGCGCGTCGACAAATTCGTCAACAGTGAGCGGGATGGCATGAGTCGATGCGAGGAATCCTGCATCATCGAAGCTGCTGACTTTCCAATCGCCGTGGTCACGGCTGTTGAGTGGAAGCAGATCTTTATAGAACAGCGGAAGTTGCGGCTGCGGCGCGGTAGCCATGAGAATGTCTCCGAAAAATAGCGGATGAAAACTGTGATCGCGGCGTATTGCGGACAGGCGCAAGCGCTTTCCCTACACGCCGGTTGCGGCGCTTTAGGCGCTGATTGTTGAAGGCGCAAGGCTGGCGCGACTTAGCTGTCCATGCATGGCCGTTGCTGAGGGACCAACTTTCCCGGATTGAGAAGGTTTTGAGGGTCGAGGGCATGCTTCACCGAACGCATTATGGATAGAGCCGTGGGATCACCCAATCGGCCCAATTCGCTGACCTTCATCTGGCCGATTCCGTGTTCCGCGCTAATCGATCCGCCCCATTCGGTGACCAAATCATAGACGCATGCGCTGATTTCTTTGCCTTGACTGTCTTCCCATTCGCCCGGCACCGCGCCTGATGGGGCGAGGATATGGAAATGGACATTGCCGTCTCCCAAATGCCCGAAGGCGGCAGCTGTTGTTCCCGGAAATGCCTCTTCGATGGCGGGCGATGCGGCGAGGATAAATTCGGGCATCCGCTCCACCGGCACAGAGATATCGTGCTGCATTGCGGGACCGAGCGCACGCTCGGCAGCGGAGATCGAATCGCGCAATGTCCACAAATCTTCGGATTGGCGTTCATTGGCCGCGATAATCGCATCGCTGAGCAATTCTTCCTTAGCAGCATCGGCCAGTGCGTTTTCCAAACGTTCGCGCAGAATCGAGTCATCCCCTTGCGTCGCGGCACATTCGATCAGAGCATTCCACTCATGACGCTGGCTAAGCGGCGCGCGTGCATCGGGTAAATACGACATGACACTGTCTAGGCAATGCGCCGGCACCACTTCAAACCCTTCCAGTGTAGTACCAAGCGCACGATCAACCCGCCGCAGTAGCTCACCCGCGGTCGTGATAGAAGCTAGTCCCACCCACGCCGTAGCCCGCGCTTTTGAAGCGGGTAGCAACCGCAAGGTCACTGCAGTGACGATACCGAGCGTCCCCTCCGACCCGATCAGCAGTTGTTTCAAGTCAAATCCGCGATTGTCTTTCTTTAGCGCGATCAGACCGTCGAACACCTGCCCATCGGCCAGAACCGCCTCTATTCCCAACACCTGGGCGCGCATTGTTCCATGGCGCAAAACCTGCGTTCCGCCGGCATTGGTGGATACCAGGCCGCCAATCGTTGCAGAGCCCTTGCCGCCCAAAGTGAGCGGAAAACGCATTGCCGCAGCCTCGGCCGCTTCGTGCAACGTCTGCAAAATCACGCCTGCATCGCAGACTGCCTGCCCGGCATTGGTATCGAGCGATCGGATCGCGTTCATCCGCCGCAGTGACAACAGGATAGCAGCGCCGCTGTCATCGGGCGTCGCACCACCTGCCATTCCGCTATTCCCGCCTTGCGGTACGATCGGCACATTATGCCTTGCGCAGAGTTTGACCAGCGCTGCGACTTCAGGCGTTGACGCAGGTGAGGCCAAACCACGAGCGCGCCCGGAATATCGGCCGCGCCAATCGGTCAGCCACGCAGACAAGGCTTCGGGGTCGGTCGAAAAACCCTTTGGTCCGAGCAAGTCGGACGCTTCGGCGATGAAAGTGTCGAGATTGTTTATGGGGGGCGTCATTGTGGCGGCTATGCCACACTCCGCCCCTAATATGCCAGTAATATGCGCTCGATTAGCCTCTAAATGGAGATTCTCGCAGAGGCAGTTAAGCCAACGTTCAATCGATTTTGCTAGCTCTCGCGCTCAGTTGGAGCAGGCAATTTGTCTGCGAAAGACGCTTGGAGGAAACCCCGCAACCCGATGCCTAGCTTGCTCGCCCTTGCAGCACCCATTGCGCTGATCCTGCCTTTGCTGGGACAAAGTACGGCGTTGTTGGAACCAAAGGGTGAACCGCGTGCGGATGATGGTGGTCCTGCGGCTTCAACTGCTCCAGATTACGACATATTACCCGAAGGCCCCTATTCGCCCGCCCGGCCAATCGTGAATCCTCTTGATGCCTTTCTAGGCGGTCAGATTTCACGCCAGGCCCGCATTGAACAGCGCATAGTTATCCGCATCACACCGCAACGCGGCGGCGATCGCAACAATTTGCTGGCGCAACTGCCCCGGCGCGGGCTCAACACCCAATATGAAGAACGCGAAACGGATCGGTGCACACCAGTTAGCGGGATTTCAGGTGTGCAGACCGGCGATGGCAATCGTCTTTTACTGTTCCTGCGCGATCAGCGTATCCTTAGCGTTAATCTTGAACGCGCTTGCCGCGCTCGTGATTTCTACTCGGGTTTTTACATTGAGCGTAATGATGACGGTCAGCTTTGCGTAGACCGCGACCAGTTGCAATCGCGCAGCGGTGCGAAATGCGAAGTTGAACGGATGCGTCAATTGGTTGCCGTCAACGAGTAAGGGCAAGAGCTGCAAGCTCGCTCTCCTCAGTTACCCCAGCGCATTTCTTGACTTTTAGGCCATTTTTGGCCAATCGCCGGCCCAGCACGCTTATGCCGATTGCGACTTTCGCATCGACTTGTAAATCCGGCAGCTTTGGCTGCCCATTATCCGGACATTTTGAAACGCATGACATTCGCCGATCTCGGCCTCTCACCCGAATTGCTCAAAGCCGTCGAAGACGCTGGCTATACTGAGCCGACTGCTATTCAGGCAGAAGCCATTCCCGCCGTTCTGATGATGAAGGACCTTATTGGGATCGCTCAGACGGGCACGGGTAAGACGGCCAGTTTTGTGCTGCCAATGATCGACGTGATGGCCTCTGGCCGCCGGCGCGCGCTAATGCCGCGCTCGCTCATTCTTGAACCGACGCGTGAACTCGCTGCGCAGGTTGCAGAAAATTTTGAGAAATATGGTAAGAACCACGACCTGAAGATGGCGCTGTTGATCGGCGGCGTGCAAATGGGCGATCAGGTGAAGGCGCTGAACGAAGGCGTTGACGTGTTGATCGCGACGCCGGGTCGTCTGATGGACTTGTTTGAGCGCGGAAAAATTCTGCTCAATGGCTGCGAATTGCTGGTTATCGATGAAGCAGACCGGATGCTCGATATGGGCTTTATCCCTGACATTGAGTTCATTTGCTCCAAACTGCCAGAGACGCGCCAAACGATGCTGTTTTCGGCAACAATGCCGCCGCCTATTGCGAAACTGGCCAAGACATTCCTCACCAATCCCAAACGGATAGAGACCGAACGCGCCGCCTCTTCCAACAAAAATATCACCGCATTCAAAGTGCCGGTTAAGGCGCGTCAAAAACGCGATACGCTTGAATGGTTGCTGCAAAATGATCAGATGGAAACTGCGATCATCTTTGCCAATCGCAAAACTACGGTCCGCGATCTGAATAAGCATTTGCAGAAACGCGGCTTTGCAAGCAGTGAAATCCATGGTGACATGGACCAATCGTCGCGGTTGAAAGAGCTTGAACGGTTTAAATCGGGCGATGTGAACATTCTAGTGGCGTCCGATGTCGCCGCACGCGGGCTCGACATTAAAGGTGTCAGCCACGTCTTCAATTACGACACGCCGTGGCATCCCGATGATTACGTCCACAGGGTTGGCCGCACGGGGCGGGCAGGGGCCAAAGGCCGCGCATTCACGCTGGTGTCCGATGAAGACGCCGAAGCTATCGACAATGTTGAAAAGCTGACCGGCGGTAAGATTAAGGTGTTCGGCAAATCAGACGTTCGCGTCGAGCTGGTCGATCCTGCGGTTAAGCCTGACGCAAAGCCTGATGGTGGCGACAAGCCCGACCAAGATGAAACGCGTGACGACAAATCAAATGAAGACAAGCCGCGCGACGAAAAGCCAAGGCGCAGCCGAAGCCGCAAACGCGGCGACGAACGGATGGACGAAGCACCCAGGACCCGCAAACCGCGCCGTGCCAAGGAAGAAACCCGCGACCGCGCTCCTAAGTCGGAAGCCGCGCATAGTCGCTCTGAAGACAAGCCAGAACGCTCTGAGGAACCGCGTGAAGTGAAGCCTGAGCGCAAACCCCGTTCAAGCGGTTCATCACGCCCGCATAATGGGGGCCGAAATCAGGACGATGAGCCCGTGCCTGCGGGCGAGTGGAACGGTCCAAAACCGGGCTTCTTGGATATGGGTTTTAAGAGTTAGGCCCGTCTTTATTTCAGCACTTTAACTGCCATTTTGACCGATCGCGGTGGCTAAGGCGATGTTTGCAAGCCCTGAATAATTGCAAGCTTTGGCGTAGCTTTGGTCTTGATCCATTTCTGGGCCTGTGAACCGCGTTTTCACAATCCAGCCACCAAAGCTGTAGACGGTCAATAACGATGTCTGCTGTACCTGAGTATCGGAACCGGACGGTGTGAAAGTGTAGTCAAACATCGCTGTGCCCATATTAAATTCCGGCGCTTCATTTCCAGCTTCATCACTGCCACTTTGTTCGGATATGGTATCGGAAAGCAACGGTAAAACCGAATTGTAGCAGCGTTCTGAATGCTCACTATTGCGTTCGGCAGAAAGTCCGGAATTCTCGGCTAATTGAGCAATCTGACCTAATGCCTGGCTAAAGGCCATTGGACCGCTCAGACCCGGCTTTTGGAAGATATAAGTCGTTAGCCTGGTCATGTCGAAACCCGAGCCAATTTGATAGCTGCAGCTTACATCGGTTCCATCTTCGGTATACGATGTGACGTCTGACAATTGCAGCTCACGAAATGTGTCGGTGCAAAAGGCCCCACTTTGATTGTGAAAAACCGCAAAAGTACCATCAGAATTTGGCAGCATTGTCCAATGATCTGAATTCACGTTGAGCACTGGCCTTGAAGGTGTTTCATCGTTTTGTGCGGCAAGTGGAACAGAGGCTGCGATCATCGCAAATCCTGCAAAACAAGAATTCAATTTCATATGCTTACGCCTTTTCCCTTGCTTCATTCCTGGGGATAGCACTGTGAATACCCAGTTAACTGAGTTCGGTTAAATGCCTGACGTCAAAACTTGGACGGTGTTTGCGGCGCGGTCAGAAATGCAGATCGTGTTTTTCAATCTGACCATTAGGAATTCACCCCACAACCGTCACGAAGCTATCAATCACGCGCTTCTCACCCGCGTCCTCAAACTGGATGGTGAGTTTATTGCCTTCCTGATCGATCACACAGCCTGTGCCGAACTTTGCATGCTCCACCATTGCGCCGATTGTGATGTCGTTGCGGGGTTTCGCGGCGAAGCTGGCGGCTGAGCGGCCGGGTTCTGCCAATCGTTTTTGCTGCGTTTCGTATCCGGTGGAGACAGCGCGGCGCCATCCGGGCCCGCGTGTTTGCGCGCGATCAGGGCGGTCGCGAGCGACATGGGCGAACGGGTCATCGTTTTCGGACCAATTCGCTTGCCACAATGACGCTCCGCCGGTCAGGGTGCTCTCAGAATCGACATGTTCATCGGGCAATTCTTCGATAAAGCGGGAGGGGATCGAGCTGGTCCATTGCCCGTAAATCCGCCGGTTTGCCGCGTGCAGAATGATGCACCGGCGCCGCGCGCGGGTGATCGCGACATAAGCGAGGCGGCGTTCTTCCTCCAGGGATGCAAGGCCTCCTTCGTCAATTGCGCGCTGGCTGGGGAACACGCCTTCTTCCCAACCGACACAGAAAACATGGTCGAACTCTAGACCTTTGGACCCGTGGATCGTCATAATCGTGATGGTTTCCTCCGAATCGCTGCGATCATTGTCCATCACCAGCGATACGTGTTCAAGGAAGTCGCCGAGCGTCTCGTACTCCTCCATCGCCCGTGAGAGTTCTGAGAGGTTTTCTGCGCGGCCTGCGCTTTCTGCGCTGCGGTCTCTTGATAGCATTTCGCCATAACCGCTTTCATCGAGAACGAGCCGCAGCAGGTCCGCTGGCGTCATTACTTCGGCGGCTTCGCGCCAGCTTAGGAAATTGCGCAGCAATCCGCCAATCGTACTCGCCGCGCGTTTGGGCAATTCATCGCTATCCGCCAATTGCAGCGAAGCCGCGACGAGGGGCAGATTGGTGGCCCGCGCATGTTGGTGCATTTTTTCGAGCGTTTTGGAACCCAGTCCGCGTTTCGGTTGATTATAGATCCGCTCAAACGCCAGGTCATCCTGAGGCTGCGCAATTACTCGCAGATAGGCGAGCGCATCGCGGATTTCGGCACGCTCGTAAAAACGAAAGCCGCCAATGATCCGGTAATTGATCCCGATCTGGATAAAGCGGTCTTCAAATTCGCGCGTCTGATATTGCGCGCGCACAAGGATCGCGACCTTGTCCAATGGCGCGCCTTCACCCTCCAACTGCTCAATCTCTTCACCAACGCGCCGTGCTTCTTCAGGAGCATCCCACACGCCGATAACGCGGACTTTGTCTCCGCCATTAGTCTCGGTCCAAAGCGTCTTATCGTGGCGCTCGCTATTGGCTCGAATCAGCCCCGATGCCGCGCCAAGGATATGCGGAGTGGAGCGGTAATTTTGTTCGAGTCGGACAACATGCGCGCCGGGGAAGTCCTTTTCAAATCGCAGGATATTGGCAACCTCTGCCCCCCGCCATGAATAGATCGACTGGTCATCGTCGCCCACCACGCAGATATTCTTATGACTCTGCGCTAGCAATCGCAGCCACAGATATTGGACGGCATTGGTGTCCTGATATTCGTCAACCAAAATGTACTTAAAGCGCTGCTGATACTCAGCCAAAACATCATTGTGCTTACGGAAGATATTGAGCACATGCAGCATCAAATCGCCGAAATCGCACGCATTCAGCGCCTTCATCCGATCCTGATATTGCTGGTACATCTGCTGCCCAAGTCCGTTGGCATAGGCTTCATTCTCACCCGCATCCAATTCATCGGGATTTAGGCCGCGATTCTTCCAACGATCGATCAATCCGGCCAATTGGCGAGCGGGCCAGCGCTTATCATCAATCTCATTGTTGTTGATCAGCTGTTTCAGCAGCCGCAATTGATCATCGGTGTCGATGATTGTGTAGTTCGATTGCAGACCGACCAATTCTGCATGGCGGCGCAGCATCTTTGCACAGATCGAATGGAACGTACCCAGCCACTGAATCGCTTCGCTGCTAGGCCCAAGATGTTGGCTGACACGGTCGCGCATCTCGCGCGCGGCTTTGTTGGTGAAAGTGACGCACAGGATCTGACTGGGCCACGCGCGCTGCGTCGCAACCAAATGCGCCAGCCTGGCGGTGAGGGCTGCGGTCTTTCCCGTGCCTGCTCCGGCCAGCATCAAGACCGGGCCTTCGGTGGTCAAAACAGCGTCACGCTGCGGTGCATTGAGCTGCGCAGCATAGGGCGGAACGGTTCCGTCAGGCGGGCCGGAATTGGCAGAAGGGGCGGGGTTCTGGTTCATAATGGTATGCGAACAATTAGAGAACAAAGGCAATCGGTGCAAGGTCGCATATTGCGCCTCTCAGCGCACCTCCATGACACGCTGCCGTCCCCGGAAATCGATGCAATTCCGCGTCAATTTCGTCTTAGCCTGTTTTCGCAACACCTCTCGCCGGCCCGTGCGCTGCGCGCGTTGCGAGTTGATGTGTGCCCTTACAACCAACTGGAATAGCTGCCAATTATGGCTCGTCCGGATCAAGGGGTCCGTTTTTTCGGACAAGACCGCGTTCGTTCACGCATGGGAATGGTCACAAGGAGAATCCCCAATGCGTAAATCACATATCTACCTGTTTGCCGTTGCAGCAGTTACAGTCGGATTGGTTGCAACAGCACCTGTTGCCGCCAATACAAGCAGCGCAATCACCACAATCGCGGTGCAAGCAAGCGGTGAGTTAGGCCCGGACCAAAAGGCTGAATTCGATATTTGGTCCAGCGAAAAGCAAGCTGAATATGAGCTTTGGCCTGCTGAGACGCAGTCTTACTACTGGTCGCTTACACCAGACCGTCAGATGGTGTTCTGGCGGCTGAGTGATGAGGACAAGATTGCCATCACCGCAATGACTGGTCCGGAAAGAGAGGCCGCTTGGGGTCGGATTGAATCGCGGGCATCCAACCCGCCGCCAGAGGGTTAGGCGCTGACTACCCTGCGTTAGGTGGTCACGTGGGGAGAGCGTCAGTGCTGTCTGGCGTGTCATCAGTGCCGGCGGCAGGGGTAGGCTCGCGCCTTAACAACGTGAGCCGACCCTTGCCGATCCGGCGGGATGTCTCTATCGAAAAGCCCTTAATCGACGGTTCTTCATTGAATGCGGTTTCAAGCGCAACCCAAGTCGCATCGCCGACCCAACCAAGTCGGAGCAATCGATCAAGCGCGACTTCGCCTGCGCCGGTGCGATAGGGCGGGTCGAGCAGCAGCAGGTCAACCGGCCCCCGCGCCGCGCGCATATGCATTACAGATCCTGTTTCGACAGTGGTCCGTCCACGCGCATCAAATGTGCTGATATTCGCGTTGATTGAATCAACAGCGCCGCGATCATTTTCAACAAACAAGCAATGTGCAGCGCCGCGCGACAATGCCTCAAGGCCAAGCGCGCCCGATCCGGCAAACAGATCAGCCACGCGCAGTTCTTCGAAATTGCCGAGCCTGCTGGTCAGCATCGAAAACAACGTTTCCCGCGTGCGGTCAGCGGTCGGGCGTGTCGAATCGCCTTTGGGAGCAGTCAGTTTACGTCCGCGCCATTCACCTGCGATAATTCTCATGCGCTGGGATTCTCTGGAGTGCCGCCCTGCTTGTGGGCGGTTTTCTGATTTTGTTTCAGCGTACTGACAAACCGATCCAAATCACCCTTGCGAATACGCACAGCCTGTCCGCGCGGCAAATCGGCAAGCTCAAATGGACCATAGGCTGTCCGGATCAGGCGGTTCACTTTCAGCCCCAGATATTCGAGAACGTGGCGAACTTCTCGGTTCTTGCCTTCGGTGATAACCACCTCGATCCACTGGTTGCGGCCAGCGGACCGCTCCATATTGGCATTGATAGAACCATAGCGAACGCCCTCAATCTCCACGCCATCGGCGAGCGATTCGAGCTGTTCCTGTGACACATCACCAAATGCTCGCGCGCGGTAGGTGCGCGGGATTCCGCTGGTGGGCAGTTCCATCTTGCGTTTCAGCCCGCCATCATTGGTTAGCAGAAGCAGCCCTTCGGTGTTCAGATCAAGCCTGCCAATTGGCATCACGCGCGGCGTACCTTGCGGCAGCGCGTTGACCAGTGCGTCATAAATTGTCGCACGGCCTGTGAAATCGCGCTCTGCGGTCAATAGGCCGGTGGGTTTGTGAAACGCGTAAAGCTGCGAAGGTTCAGCCGGGCCAACTGCTTTACCATCAACACTGACTCCGCGCAGGCTGGTGAGAAAAGTCGCGGGGGTTTCGACCGCTTTGCCATGCAATGTGATGCGCCCTTCGGCAATCATCCGTTCGATCTCTCGGCGGCTGGCAATACCAGCGCGCGCCAAGAGCTTGGCAATTCGGTCGCCTTCGGGGCGATCTTCTGATTTTTTGGGGTTGGTGGGCATGGGGCGCGATTACGCGCTCAATTCACGTCCCGCAAGCTGTCCTGCACAATCGCATCAAAGTGCGCGATGCCGCCTTCCAATGTGCCGAGCGTCAGATCGGTGATTGCGCCGCTTTCCAAACCTTGCTGGCCCAGTTCGGCTGCGCGGAAATCTTCGCTTGCAAACACGCCGCCGTCGAGCAGGTTCCAGCTGCGCTCCCAGTGATCCCGAGCCTTTTCCGTCTTGGGTTCTTCGGGGATCAGCATGAAGTCTTCGACCAGAGTTAAACCGTGTGATTGCGGCATCAGCACCATGACATTGACGTAATCGGGGCTGGGTACAATCACTGTTCCCGGCAGCAATTGATAGGCAAAGGTCACGACGCGGCGCATTGCATCCATATCGGTAAAGTCGATCGTTTCCATTTCTTCCAGCCGCCCAACCGCCGATCGCATATGCGGACCGATACGGTCGCCTGACGTCACACCATCTTTGAAGAAGGGGCCTATCGTGTTCGCGTGGAGCCGGGTGACATGGTAGCTTTCTAGAAAGGCATCCATGATCAGCTTCCAATTGCCGCGAACTGTGTGAGTCTTGCGCCGAAAGAGATGCGCGCCTGGCATTCCGAATGCGGTGAAGTCTTCGCTAATAAGACTGGCATCGGAAAAATCGGCACCTTGATCCGGCGAAAACCAGATCAGCCCGCCAGCTTCCAAACTCGGCAATTCGATCAGGCCGTGTTCGCCCTTATCTAGACCTGGGAACGTCTCAGGCCGGGGTAATGCGAGCAGCTTCCCGTCCAGCTTATAAGTCCATGCGTGGTAAGGGCAGACTAGCCGCTTTGCGCATTGAATATCATCGCCTTCAACCAACCGAGTGCCCCGGTGGCGACAAACATTGAGGAAGACATGCGCCGTCCCGTCTGCATCGCGGGTGATCAGCAGCGGGCGGCCTGTGGCATCATGCGGAACCGCCATGCCAGGATCGGGCAATAGCGCGCTCGGCGCCAGCACTTGCGGGAGTCGGTCAAACAGCGCCGCTTTCTCACGCACAAAGTGATCAGGGTCGGTGTACCGGCTGGCCGGAACGCTCTCGATCTTGTCGCTACCGCGCGTTTTTCCATCGCGGATTGCCTCTGCCAGCGCGATTTGGCCCGGCATGGCACGCAAAGTGGGTACATTTGTTGTTGGGGCGTTCATCGCGGCTTTCCTATCCGGCCTATCCAAGGTTAGTGTGGCATGAAACACCGCCAAAGCAAAAGGACATGTTCGATTATGGGCTGGAGTACGGTCATACTGTTTGGGGTCATCGCCGCCGTGGTGGGGTTGGCTTTTATCGTGCCCGCCTTTGCTCCCTATCGCCGGAAGATGCCATTTGTGGCGTTCTTGCTCGGCATTTCGTCCGGCTTCCCGCTTACACTATTGCTGGGAACGATGACGTTTTGGCTGAGTAAGGTGGGGATCGACAAATCCACGATCGGCTTTGCCATCGGACTGACGACCCCTTACACGCTCAAATTTCTCTGGGCGCCATTGGTGGACAAGACCCGCATCCCGTTTTTGACCGATTGGCTGGGGCAGCGGCGAGCATGGTTGTTTCTGGTGCAGGGCGCGCTTGTGCTTGCGCTTTGGCAGCTAGGGACAAGCAATCCGACCAATGGTGATCTCGGCGCCTTTGCGGTTTGGGCAATCATAGTCGCATTTCTTTCTGCAACGCAGGATATTGTGATCGACGCCTATCGCATTGAAATTTTGTCTGATGAAGAAATGGCACACGGGACCGCGATGAACCAGTTCGGCTATCGGACGGGTAATCTCCTTGCCGGTGCCGGTACGATCTACCTCGCTTCAACTGAAGGATATGACATCGGTTGGGCCATGGCATACGGCGTCACTAGCTTCCTTGTGTTGCCAGCGGCGCTTGGCGCGCTTTGGGCGGGAGCAGGGCGGTATGATCCCAGTTCAGCACGCGCTGCCGGGCAGAAATTTTCGACCTGGTTGCTAGAGACTGTCGTCAATCCGTTCAGGGAATTTCTCGGACGTAAGGGCGCGGTCCTCATTCTGCTGTTCGTGCTGATCTACAAAGTTGGCGATGCAATGGGTCAGGGCATGCTCAACCCAATGATTGTAGAGCTTGGTTTTACTGACACAGAGTTCATTACGATCAACAAATTTATCGGCTTTGGCGCGTTGATAGTTGGATCAGCGTTAGGGGGGCCATTTATCGCTTGGCTCGGAATGGGACGGGCGCTGGTCATTTCTGGTTTGCTGATGATGCTGTCCAATTTCATGTTCGTGATCCTGGCCATGGTCGGACATTCACCAATAATGCTCGCGATAGCGGTTGGGACCGAAAACCTCACAAGTGGGATTGGGCTAACGGTATTCGTGACGTATCTGTCAGGCCTATCGAGCCTCGCCTATACCGCGACGCAATTCGCTTTGTTTTCGAGCTTCGCAGGTGTTGGACGGACGTGGCTTGCTGCTCCGTCAGGGTATATCGCGGAAAGCCTCGGTTGGATTGGTTTTTGGATATTCACTGTGATAATCGCAATTCCCGGCATGGCACTGTTGTGGGTATTGTGGCGAAAGGGCTTTGTGGTTGAGAGTGTGCGCCAGACCGAGAAAGATAAAGATGACCCGCCCTCGTCAAACGAGGCGAAGCCTGCCCCGAGTTAGTTAGTCCGGCATCTCATCATTCAGTCTTAGTGCTTCGCCAGCGAGGTAGAGTGATCCAGCGATGAGGGTGGGGTGATTATCTGAGGGTAGATTTAGCAACGCGTCTTCGAGATTGTCGGATGCGCGCGCTTGCGTGCCAAAGACTTCCGCTGAGTGACTGTCATGGCCAGGCACTGGAACGATTGTCAGGCTTTTAATACGATCGCCCAGTGGATCGAGCAGCGCGCGCGGGTCTTTGTTCGCTAACATGCCAAGCACAAGGTGGATCGGACCTGCAATGCTCTCAGAAATGGTTATTCCTGCGCTCACATTGTGCCCGCCATCCACGATGATCCTGCGGTCCCTTGCGAGTGCGGTGAGCGGCCCATTGCCAAGCTGCTGGAGGCGTGCGGGCCAATGGACGGTTTGCAGGCCAACTTTGATGGCAGCATCACAAATTGTGACCTTGGTTTGAGCGCGAAGCATTGCGATTGCCAGAGCGGCATTTTTGGATTGGTGATTACCTGCCAAAGCGGTCGTGGGTAGATTGTCCAAGTTCAAGGCCAGAAGCGGGGCACCAACACGCCCTGCCGATGTTTGGATGGATGCGGCAGCCTCCGAAGAGTAAATACCCTGCATCGTCACCAGCGGCACGTCCGTTTTCGCAATGCCTGCCTTCTCAAATGCGATCCGCGCCATGGGCTCCGTCGGCACGCCGTCCTCCGGCGCAAGCAAGAACTTCTCATGATCGATCCCCAGAGCGGCGATTCCGCACGCAGCAAGCGTTTCGGGCTCTAACACATTGGTCGCATCGAAGCGTCCGCCCAGGCCAACTTCGACTACGCAGGCGTCGGCTGGTGTTCGGCTGAAAGCGAGGAAGGCTGCGGCGATGGTCACTTCGAAAAAACTAGGTGCGAGATCTTCGCTCCCAAGCTCACTGGCGTTGAGCACTTCCTGAAGTAGCGCCGCCAATGCCTCATCGGAGATCAACTTTCCGGCGATTCGGATACGTTCATTGTAACGCACCAAATGCGGAGATGTGGTGACGTGAACGCGTTTCCCATCAGCCTCCAACATAGCGCGCAGAAAGGCACAGACTGAACCTTTGCCATTGGTCCCCGCTACATGAAAAACCGGCGGCAGCTTGCGGTGCGGATTGCCCAGTCGCTCCATCAAAGCGCGGATCGTCTCCAGCCCCAACCGCCCTTGCGGAACACTCAGCGCGGAAAGCCGATCCAATTGCGCTGAAACGCGCGCATCATCAGACCGCCCGAAATCGAGCATAGGGGTTAGGCCGCTGTATTTAGAACGGGTGAGTCTTTTTCAGGCGGAGGTTGCAGATAATCGAGCACACTTGCGAGCGTATCTTTCAAATCATGTCGGCGAACGACCATGTCGACCATGCCGTGCTTGTGCAGGTATTCAGCCCGCTGGAATCCTTCTGGCAATTTCTCGCGGATCGTGTCCTGAATTACGCGCTGGCCAGCAAAGCCGATGAGCGCGCCGGGTTCAGCAATATGGATATCGCCCAGCATCGCGTAACTTGCTGTGACGCCGCCGGTGGTTGGGTCGGTTAGCACCACGATATAGGGCAGGCCCGCAGCTTTCAAACGCCGCGTCATTACGGTTGCACGCGGCATTTGCATCAGACTGAGAATACCTTCCTGCATCCGCGCGCCGCCTGCTGCGGTGACGACAACATAGGGACATTTGCGCGTCAAAGCGCGCTCGGCCCCGGCGCAAAATGCCATACCGACAGCCATGCCCATGGAACCGCCCATAAACGAAAAATCTTGCACGCCGACCACAGCTGGACGGTCTTCGATTGTGCCCGAACCCACCACAAAGGCATCGTCATGTGGGTTTGCAGCGCGCGCGGCTTTCAGGCGGTCGGTGTATTTCTTGGAATCTTTGAACTTCAACGGATCTTCGGTGACTTGCGGCTGCGGCAACAACTCAAATCCGTGATCCATCAGCAGCGCCAGACGTATATCTGCGCTGATCCGCCCATGATGGTCACAACGCGGGCAGACGCTCAAATTTTCCTCATATTCAGCGACAAAGAGCATTTCCTGACAGGATTTGCACTTGATCCAGAGGTCTTTTTCGGTGCTCTTCTTATCGGCGCTAAAACCCAAAGAATTGCGGACGCGGTTGAACCAGTTCATTTCATTATCCCTTAGGCGCGCGCAGAATTTTTGGCTTCTTTGATCGCGCTGACCATGGCTGTTGTTAGTTCTTGTAGCTTGGCTGGGGCTTCAAGGCCATATTCTCCGACCAATTCTACCAATGCGGAGCCAACCACGACCCCGTCCGCGACCGCAGCAATGGCGGCGGCCTGTTCTGGCGTGCGTACGCCGAACCCAACCGCGACCGGCAGGTCGGTAGCAGCTTTGAGCGCGGCGACGGCACTTTCGATAGAGGCAGTTGCAGCCTGCTGCTTACCCGTGATCCCCGCGACGGAGACGTAGTAGAGAAACCCGCCTGATCCCTCCAACACCTGCGGCAAGCGTGCGGCATCGGTAGTGGGCGTGGCAAGACGGATCGGAGCAATGCTGGCGGCGCGCAGGGCCGGGCCAAGCGCTTGGTCTTCCTCTGGCGGAATATCGACGCAGATGACCCCGTCGACGCCAGCTTTGGAGGCGGCATCGGCAAACCACTCAGGCCCGCGCCGGATCATCGGATTGGCATAACCCATAAGGATCAACGGAATATCCGGGTGCCGCGCACGGAAGTCCGTCGCGATTTGCAGCACGTCAACGGTGGTCGTGCCGGCGCCGAGGCTGCGGAGGTTCGCGCTTTGAATCGCCGGACCATCGGCCATCGGATCGGTGAAGGGCATGCCGAGCTCGATCACATCGGCACCGCCCGCAGCAAGCGCATCGAGATTGGCCGCCGTGTCGCCATCGCCAGCTGTGATGAAGGCGACGAAGGCGGGATGGGGCTTGGAAAAGGCGGTTTGGAGGCGGGTCAATTTTTGGCTCTTAGTAGTGTCCAAAAGACAAGCAGGAAGGACAATATCGCTGCTGGATAGGCAGCAAATGCGAGGAGGCTCTCCCAAAGAGGGCGATAGACTGTACAAAACACGTTGGGTGGACAACCATTCATCGCGAACTCAAATTCTCTCACCGTAATTCGTACCTGCGCCCAAAAACCCGCCGCACTCAGTGGAATGCAAGCAGAGGCAGTTGCGAGCCGCCAATCGCGCTTCACATCTCCACTCCAAGCTTCTCGGCCACGGTGAAGATGTCCTTGTCGCCGCGTCCGCAGAGATTCATCAGGATGATCTGATCTTCGCTCATTGCCTTGGCGCGCTCGGCAACCGCTGCAAGAGCGTGTGACGGTTCGAGTGCCGGGATGATCCCCTCGGTGCGGCACAGCAGTTGGAAGCCTTCCAAAGCCTCATCATCAGTGACGGCGGTGTATTCAACTCGGCCGCTTTCTTTCAGCCATGCGTGTTCAGGGCCGATGCCGGGGTAATCGAGGCCTGCGCTGATTGAGTGGCCTTCGGTGATCTGGCCGTCTTCGTCCTGCAGCAGGTAGGTCTTGTTGCCGTGGAGCACGCCCGGTGCGCCGCCCAGCAGGCTGGCCGCGTGTTCGTCGCCATCGAGGCCATGCCCCGCTGCTTCGACGCCAAGCATCTTCACATCGGCATCGTCAAGGAACGGGTGGAACAGCCCCAGCGCGTTCGATCCGCCGCCGATGCAGGCGACCAGTAGATCGGGCAGGCGGCCCACCCGGTCAAGCATTTGCGCGCGCGCTTCGGTGCCGATCACGCTTTGGAAATTGCGGACCATTTCGGGGTAGGGATGCGGGCCTGCTGCCGTGCCGATGATGTAGAATGTGTCGTGCACATTCGCGACCCAATCGCGCAGCCCTTCGTTCATGGCGTCTTTCAGCGTCGCGCCGCCGCTGGTGACAGGCACAACCTCTGCGCCGAGCAGCTTCATGCGGAAGACATTGGGCGATTGCCGCTTCACATCCTCTGCGCCCATATAGATCACGCATGGCAGACCAAACCGCGCGCATACGGTCGCGGTGGCAACGCCGTGCTGACCTGCGCCGGTTTCCGCAATAATGCGCGTCTTACCCATGCGCATCGCAAGCAATATCTGCCCGATACAATTGTTGATCTTATGCGCGCCGGTGTGGTTCAATTCATCGCGTTTGAACCAAACTTGCGCCCCCCCAAGCTCCTCGGTCAGGCGCTCTGCAAAATAGAGCGGGGAAGGGCGGCCCACATAGTGTTCCAGCAGATCGTCGAACTGCGCGGTGAATGCGGGATCGGCCTGAGCTGCGCGATATTCACGTTCCAGATCAAGGATCAGCGGCATCAATGTTTCGGCGACATAGCGCCCGCCAAAATCACCGAAGTGACCGCGTTCATCAGGCTGTGTGCGGTATGAATTAGGGCCGGAATTAAGTGGGATGTCGTTCATTGGGAATCTCTTGCTGCGCGCGCGGCCTTACAGAAAGCGGCGATCCTGTCCACGTCCTTCACACCCGGCGCGCTTTCTAGGCCGGATGAGGCATCGACCAGCGGCGCACCCGTGGCCTGGATCGCATCGGCGACATTATCGGGGTTTAGACCGCCCGCGAGACCCCATGGGACGCGATGTTGGTGACTGGCGAGTAGACTCCAATCAAAGCCAACACCATTGCCGCCCGGCAGCACCGATTGCGCAGAAGGCGGCGGTGCATCGAATAACAGCCGGTCGACTACGCCTGCATACTGAGCAGATTGATCAAGCGTTTCTGCGCTTCGCACGCCAAGGGCTTTCCACGCTTCCAATCCAGATTTCTCGCGCACTGCGCCGACCCATTCAGGCGTTTCTTTGCCGTGGAATTGGATCACATCGGGCTTTATCGTATCAATTGCGCGGCTAGCGGTTTCGGAATCGGCATTGACCAGCAGAAGGACGGTCTTCACACCGAAAGGAACGCCTGCGCGCAGCCGCACGGCATCGTCCAGCCGCAAATGGCGCGGGCTTGGTTCAAAATGCACCAGCCCCACATGCGTTGCGCCAGCATTGGCGGCGGCTTCAATTGTCTGTGCGGAGGAAAGCCCGCAGATCTTGATAAGCATCGGTTGCTTCTAATGTGCAATCTGTCCTCAAGGAAGGCTTGGTTTCATGGATTGTAGGGGCTTGCTCTTCTGCTGATTTTCGCTGACCATTGCGTGAATTTTAAAAGGGGTCATTCATGTCAGCCAGCACTTCGCCAATCAAACTGTTCACCGCCGCATTGGCCGCCCTGTTCTTATCCGCCTGCAATCCCATGGCCCAGCTAGACGGCGCGGAGGAATCCATTGCGAAATTTCATTCGACCTACAATTCCGGTGATGCGCGTGCACTTTACGGCACCACTGCCGATGATTTTCGCGAAGTCACCACTCCGGCACAGATGGTCGAATTGGTCGAATTGGTGACGGACCGGATGGGCAAGGTCGAAACTACACAGCGCAAAGCAATCAACATCAATTCAGAAAACGGCACGACCCTTACAGTGGTGACGATGACGACAATGTTTGAAAAAGGCGAGGCAATTGAGACCTTCACCTATCAGGGCAATGGTGCGGATATGAAATTGGTTGGCTGGAACGTCGATTCGCCCAATTTCAGCGATGAAGCTGATGGCGAAAGCGAACCTGAAGCCGAGGCTGGGCCGGCCGAGTAAGCGCTGGATTTACAGCGTTGCCTCTATCGCCCTTGCGGCAGTTTCTGGATCATCGGCGCGGCTAATCGGGCGGCCAATCACTAGCACGCCAGCACCATCATCGCGCGCCTGACGCGGAGTGACTGTGCGTTTCTGATCGCCGGTTAGGCTGCCCGCTGGACGCAGGCCGGGGACGACGAAAAAGCCGTCTTTCCACTGCTTGCGCACTTGGCCGACTTCTTGGCCCGAACACACAATCCCATCGAGGCCGGATGTATGCGCCAGTTCGGCAAGCCGCATAACATGATCGTGAGGGGTGCCTTCGACGCCTGTGCTCTTCAGGTCGTTTTCATCAAGACTGGTTAGCATCGTGACGGCCACGACCTTACAACCTTCTGCCGCAGCAGCCTTGGCATCTTCCATCATTGCCCGCCCACCAGCTGCATGGACAGTGACGATTTTGGGTTCATAGACATGCACGGCCTGCATCGCGCCTGCGACAGTGTTGGGGATGTCGTGGAACTTGAGGTCGAGAAAAATCGGTAAGCCCATATGCGCGATTTCATGAACGCCGTGCGGGCCGTGCGCGCAATAGAATTCTAGCCCTAACTTCACCCCGCCAATATGCGCCTTCACCTTGTTGATGAGCGCTTTGGCAGGCTCAATCTGGGGAACATCAAGCGCAAGGTAAATGGGGTTGCTCATGCGGGCTTGTCGCCGGTCGGGCGAGGCGTGACGTTCAAACTGTCCTCAGCTTTTGCCCCCGTTTCGATCGGGCTATCGACAGGGTTATCAACAGGACTGTCGACAGGCTTGCCCACAGGTACCGAAGAAGTTCCGGGCGCAGCTTCGCTCGCTGCAGGGCTATGCCGATGCGCCAATGCATTGGATTTTATTGATGCTTCAAGACTGCGGACCCGGCGGTCTAGGCTCCATTTCACGCTGCGATGATAGAGCCACATCGGAACCAGCCCCAAAAGGAAGGCGACGATGACCAGCACCGGAACCTTGGTTTCGAGGACAAGGTTCTCCCACAAGTTCACCTCGACAGTGTCCCAGTTGAAGAAGGAAAATGTCAGCATCCCGAACAGGATCATGACCCATATGATTGTGCGAACGATCTGCACTTTAGTTCAACCCCTTTTGGTGGCGGTCTATTGCCCGAATCCTAGGGTATTTTGCCATTAAGTCTAGCCGGATGGACTTATCCAAAGACCCGCCGGAAAATCGTGTCGACATGCTTGAAGTGATATTCGAGGTCGAATTTCTCTTCCAGTTCGGCATTGTTCAATGCTGCGCTCACTTCTTCATCGCCCTTAAGCAATTCGAGCAGTGACATTGCGCCATTCGATTTCCATACCTTCATCGCATTGCGTTGGACCAGCCGATACGCGTCCTCGCGGCTCACGCCAGCCTGTGTCAGCGCCAGCAGAACGCGCTGCGAATGAACCAGACCGCCCATCGCATCGAGATTGCTTTGCATCCGCTTCGGATAAATCAGCAGCTTCTCAACCACTCCGGTAAGGCGCGCCAATGCAAAATCGAGCGTGATCGTCGCGTCTGGTCCAATGAAACGTTCAACGGATGAGTGTGAGATATCCCGTTCATGCCACAGCGCGACATTTTCCAATGCCGGCATTGCATAGCCACGGATCATACGGGCTTGACCGGTCAAGTTTTCTGTTAGGATCGGATTGCGCTTGTGCGGCATGGCTGATGAGCCCTTTTGTCCCGGAGAGAAATATTCCTCTGCCTCCAACACTTCGGTGCGCTGCAAATGGCGGACTTCCACTGCGAGCCGTTCAATCGAACCGGCAATAACGGCAAGCGTGGAGAAATACATTGCGTGCCGGTCGCGCGGGATCACCTGCGTGCTGACCGGTTCGGGTGTCAGACCGAGTTTTTCGGCGACATAGGTTTCGACTTCGGGGTCGATATTGGCGAATGTCCCAACAGCGCCAGATACCGCGCAAGTCGCGATTTCTTTGCGTGCTGCGATCAAACGTTCGCGGGACCGGTCAAATTCGGCATAGGCCTGCGCGAGCTTTAATCCGAATGTCACTGGCTCTGCATGGATACCGTGACTGCGGCCTATTGTAGGCGTGTATTTGTGCTCTTCAGCGCGGATTTTGATCGCTGCCAGCAATGCGTCCATGTCTTCGAGCAGGATGTCAGTCGCGCGCGCCAATTGAACGGCAAGCGTGGTGTCGAGCACGTCTGAACTGGTCATCCCTTGATGCATGAAACGGGCTTCATCGCCGACTTGTTCTGCCACCCAAGTGAGGAACGCGATGACATCGTGTTTGGTAACGGCTTCGATAGCGTCGATGGCTTCAACATCAATTTTTGGGTTGGTCGCCCACCAATCCCACAGCGCCTTACCTGCCGAAGGTGGGACAACGCCCATCTCGCCCAATTTCTGCGTGGCATGGGCTTCAATCTCGAACCAGATTCGAAATTTGGCTTCGGGTTCCCACAAAGCGGACATTGCGGGGCGGGAATAGCGGGGGACCATAGCTGGCGATCCTTCTGGAACTGAGGATTAGTGATTGGATAAAGATTGTGTCGCGGCTATGCTCAAGCCGCATATTTGGCAAGGGTAGGGATCGGACTTGCGAGGGGCTTTCCACGTGCATGGTGAGAATTCTGCGTTGGGAAGCGCCCATTTGGATTTTGCCTCGCCAGTGAGGCTTGGCGCGGGTCTTGTGATAAGCCTGTCAGGAGAAACAACTTAATGACCAGCGGATCGCTTAAGAGCGGAACAAACTCGCCGACGCAAACGCCAGTAGCAAATTCTGAGATAATGCAGGAAGAACGCTACTCTCCCTTTGTAAGGGTCACTTTGCGCAGCTGGTCGAAATGGTATCTGGACGGCACTGAGGCATTTTGGCCGGTCACCGATTTCGTCACACGATTTTTTATTGGTTTGTGGTTCCTTCGCTCTGGTCTCGTAAAGGCCGCAGATTGGGACACGGCGTTATATCTGGCAACTAATGAATATCCGGTCAGTTGGATGGACCCGGTGACTGCTGCAACCACGGGGCTTGCGATTGAGATTATTGGCCCGATCTTGTTGATTTTGGGCTTCTTTACCCGACCCGCCGCATTTGCAATGGCGGCCCTGACGATTGTCGCCCAAGCGGTCTATGTCCCCACCACCACCAATCTGATCGTAATTGCAATGCTGGTTTGGTATGTGTTCCACGGTCCCGCAGGATTATCGATCGATCGGGTGCTTTCAGAGGGGGTAAAGGCCAGCGCAATTCCACTTTCGGGGCCGGTCATACGAATGTGGGAATGGCTGCGCGAGCATATTGCGCCATTGGTGATGGCTTTAATACGCATTTGGATGGGCGTAACTCTGCTTGTTTATGCCGGTTGGATCGAACCTTCCGTTGCTGTGCAGACCTGGTTGCCGGTGACGATTTTTTCAGGATTTCCTGAATGGGCTGCCATTATTTCTGCCGCGTTCTTCTTTACCGGGTTTGGAGCGGTTGTCGTTTCCTATGGCTTGTTTTTCCTAATCGCTGCTTTCATGATTTCAGGCGCGCACCCTAATGTAACGTTCTTCCCGTTCTTGTTTCTCGCCGTCTATGAAGCACGCGGGGCAGGGGTGTTTTCCATGGATCGAGCAATTCTGGCGTGGATGGAAAAGAACATCCTGTATGACCGGGAATATTCCGAGATTCCCGATCGCTGGCCGCATGTGGTTGTGGTCGGGGCCGGGTTTGGCGGGCTTGCAGCAGTCGCAAAGCTTAAGCGGCTGCCGGTGCGTATCACACTGATCGACAAACGAAATTACCACCTGTTCCAGCCGCTGCTTTATCAAATTGCGACAGCGACCCTAAACCCTTCAGACATTGCCGCTCCGATCCGCAGCCTGTTTCGCGCTGATGGCAATGTCCGCGTGTTAAAAGGAGAAGTACACGGCATCGACGCGGACACAAAAACTGTGACCTACGGTGATGGCGCGACACTAAATTTTGACAAGCTTGTGATTGCGACTGGCGCAACACATAGCTATTTTGGCCACGATGAGTGGGGACCATATGCTCCTGGTTTGAAGACGGTCGAAGATGGGGTCGCAGTGCGTGGCTCAATTCTCAATGCCTTTGAACAGGCTGAGGCCAGCGATGACCCAGAACGAATTAATCGCTTGCTTACCTTCGTCATCGTCGGCGCTGGCCCAACCGGAGTTGAGCTTGCTGGAGCGATTGCCGAACTGGCCTGCGTGAGCGTTGAACGTGAGTTCCGAACGATTGATCCGGCAAGCGCGCGGGTGATTTTGGTTCAATCTGGTTCACGCATTCTCCCAGCCTTCCCAGAAGAGCTTTCTGTAAAGGCGATGGAATCGCTCGAAGCGCTGGGCGTGGAAATTCGAACCGGTGGGCGAGTGACTGAAATCGCCGAAACGCATGTTCGGATTGGCGATGACACCATCGTCGAAACCGAAACGGTCCTATGGGCGGCAGGCGTTGCTGCGTCTCCTGCGGCAAAGTGGCTCGGCGCGGCGACTGACCGTTCTGGTAGAGTGCAGGTCAATGGGAAAATGCGCGTTTTGGGCGCGGACGGGGAGCCAATCCCTAGCATCTTTGCAATTGGCGATACTGCTGGCAGCAAAGGGTGGGACGGCGAACTGGTTCCCGGCCTCGCGCCAGCAGCAAAGCAAGCGGGCGCCTATGTTTCGACCGTCGTCGAAGCAGAATTGCTCAAAAAAGAATGTCCCGACGACTTTGTCTATAAACATCAAGGCAGCCTGGCGACGATTGGCCGTAAGTCAGCAGTGGCCGATTTCGGATCGTTCAAACTATCCGGCACGCTCGCATGGTGGCTGTGGGGCGTTGTCCATGTTGGTTTCCTTACCGGCGCGCGCAATCGGGTAACGGTTGTTATAAACTGGACATGGAACTTCTTCGCACAGCATGCAGGAGTAAGGCTGATCACCGAAAAGCAGGTTTGAGAGCGGCGAGTAACACTTCCTAAATCAGACCCTTTGCACGCAGGCTGACATGGCCCTCGCGCCCCACAATAACGTGATCGTGCAGCGTCACGCCCAGCAAACGTCCAGCTTCTGCAATGCGCTGTGTGATCTGGATGTCCGCGCGGCTTGGTTCGGGGTTACCGCTGGGGTGGTTGTGGACAAGGATCAGCGCCGATGCACCCAGATCCATCGCCCTGCGGATTACTTCGCGCGGATGGATCGCAGCCTCGTCAATTGACCCTTCAGCCGCGTGGTGATCGTCGATCAGGCGGTTTTTCGAATCGAGATACAGCACGCGGACGCGCTCAACCGTCAGATGCGCCATATCGATCGAGAGGTAGTCGATCAGTGATTGCCAACTGCCAAGCACGGGTTTCGCGCTTATCTCGTTGCGGGCCATGCGCCGTGCCGCCAATGCGACGCTCTTTAATGCAGCGGCGCTGGTTTCGCCGACACCTTTGACCCGCTGAAGCGCGGATGCATCCGCATTAAGAACTCCGGCAAGTGAGCCGAACCGTTCGATAAGCGCTTTCGCCACAGGTTTGGTGTCACCCTGTTTGATGGCTGCGAACAGCAAGTATTCGAGCACTTCGTAATCAGCCAGCGCCTCTGCGCCGCCCCTTAGCAGACGTTGCCGCAGCCGTTCACGATGCCCTTTACCCGCCAATTTTCCGGAATCGGATTCTTGCCCGTCACCAGAAACAGCGCCTGCACCAAAATTAAAATTGTCTTCAGATTGTGGCAATCTTGGCCCCACCACTGATTTTGCGTCCCAAATTTTGCCGGGGACTTCGAAAAGACCTAATTGCCTTTGGCAGACGATCCGCGCAAGTGAAGAGAATAATGGCAGAGGCCGAACCTTACAGCGAAACGCATCTTGAGCAGCCGGCTTCTGCTGATGATGCCATGCGCGGAATGTGGCCGATCAAATGGCGCTGGCGCATCAGCCTTGCTTTGCTGATCATTATTCTGGTCGGATTTGCAGTCATTTGGCTGACCCGCGAACAAATTGCGGGCAATTTGATCGACGAACAAACCACTGCGAATGGAATAGAGGCTGAGTACGAAATTGAATCGATCGGTCCCCAGCAGCAGGTGCTGCGCAATCTGGTAATCGGCGATCCTGCGGCGCCTGATCTCACTGTGGAAAAAGTCGTCGTTGATATCGCCTACACTCTTGGCGTTCCTGAGATTGCGCGGATCGAATTGACCAAGCCGCGCCTGTACGGCACGTTTCGCGATGGTACTTTCAGCTTAGGCGCACTTGATCCCTTACTGTTAGCCGAGAGCGATGAACCTGCCGCCTTGCCAGAATTCGATGTCACTATCATCGATGGCCGCGCGCAGATTGATAGCGATTACGGCATGATCGGTATCAAGCTGGAGGGGGAAGGTTCCCTTAATGATGATTTCGAAGGCATACTTGCCGCGACGGGATCAAAACTGGGCGTGCAGGACTGTTCGGTCAACACGGCGACCCTTTATGGCGATCTGACCACATCTGGAGGTCAACCCAGTTTTGAAGGCCCTGTCAGGCTGAACGGGGTCGATTGCGCTGATGGCAATATAAAGTCTGCCGATACCCAGGTTCGATTCACCCTCACACAAGATTTCAGCTCTCTCGATGGCTCGATCAACATAGAATCTGAAGAAGTTCTCTATGCCGGCCTTTCTTTGGCAGAGCTGACGGCCAATTCCGATTTCACTTATGGCTTAACGGGCGATTCTGAAGATGACGCGGGCGGCCTGACTTTGCAGCATGAACTGCTTGGCATTGGAATTGCTGGGCCCAATGTAGAGCTCGCGAAACTGTCACTCGACGGGGATTTGCGCGCTTCTAATGGGTTTGAGCGGGTTGATTGGTCTGCGCGGTTCGACGGAGAAGATGCAGCGATAAAACTTGGTCAGGGTGGGGCGTTGTCAGATGCTCGCGCGGCTGTCAGCGGAACGTTGCTTGAATCACTGCTGGGCAAATTTGAAGAGGGGCTTTCTCGCGCTTTAAAGGGCGGTCGGCTGGCGGGCGATCTCACATTGAGAATGAACGAAGGCACCAATAGCCTCATCATACCCGAAGCGCGGCTGCGCAGTGCTAGCGGTGAAACGGTGCTGGCTCTTTCGCGTCTCAGCTACTCAAGCTCCGATGGCGATCAAGCGGGTGCTCAACGCCTTTCCGGCAATATTCTGACCGGTGGACCTGATATTCCACGGATCAATGGCCGAATGGAGCAGGTCGGTAGCGGCGATCTCGCGCTGCGACTGACCATGGCAGAATATCGGCAAGGAGCCGATTCTATGGCAATTCCGCGGATGGAAGTGCGACAGGATCAACGCGGCCGGGTAAGTTTCAACGGTCGTTTGCAGGCCGAAGGTGTCATTCCTGGCGGATCGGTTCGCGGGCTTGCGCTCCCCATAGAAGGGACTTGGTCAAGTGCATCGGGCCTTGCGGTTGGCCAACGCTGTACTGAGTTAAGTCTGACAGGGCTGACCTATTCCGAACTCACTTTGCAAGGTCGGAAATTCGCGCTTTGTCCGGCAAATGGCGGGGCAATGGTGCGTTACGATGATGCATTCAACCTGTCGTTCGCCACTAGAGACCTGGAGTTGATAGGCGCTTTGTCAGGGACACCTGCGTCAATCGCAGCGGATCGTGCAGTGTTGAGCTACCCGGGGCCGTTTGAGCTTGAAGGGGTGGAAGCGGTTATTGGGCAACCAGAAAGCGCGTTGCGCCTTTCAATCGGTGATTTTCAAGGCGGTATTGGGGAAACAATCGGAGGCACTTTCGCGGAGAGCGCGGTGACGATGGATATTATACCGCTCAACCTTACTGATTTGAACGGCAACTGGTCCTTCGAAGACAGCGTGCTTCGCCTTAGCGATTCTGCCTTCATTCTTACAGATCGCCCTGATCCTGAAATTGACCCGAAGCCACGCTTTGAACCGCTCTCTGCGCAAGCGGCGAGCCTGACGCTTGAAGATAATCGAATCCAGGTTGATGCAGGATTGCGCCATGCGGCCTCAGGTGTCCTCATTTCCAATTTGTCCATAGGCCATGATTTGTCGAGCGGAGTAGGGGGGGCAGATATCGACATCCCATCGCTAAACTTTGGCGACGCACTCCAGCCTGCTGATCTGACCTATCTGGCAAAGGGCACGATCGCGCTCGCTGAAGGGACCGTGCAAGGCTCAGGCCGATTCGACTGGAGCGAAGACGACGTCACCAGCTCCGGCACGTTCAGCACCGATAATTTCGATTTCGCCACTGTGTTTGGACCAGTTCGCGGGGTTAAAGGCGAAATCGTCTTTACCGATCTGATCAATGTCACGACCGCGCCTTCTCAAGTTGTCGAAATCGCTTCGATCAATACTGGGATTGAGACGCTGAACGGGCGCATCGTCTATACTCTGATCGACAGTGAAACCGTCAGGTTGGAAGATGGGCGTTGGCCGTTAATGGGCGGCGAGATGGTCGTTCAGCCGACAACGATCGCCAATGGCGGCAGGGACGGACAGAACTATGTCATCGAACTTGTCGGGTTGGATGCCGCGGCCTTTGTGGCTCAGGCGGAGCTTACAAATTTAGGTGTTAGCGGGATATTTGACGGCACTTTGCCAGTGAGCTTCGATGCGCTCGGCAACGGTTCGATCAAGGGCGGATACCTGGTGTCACGGCCGCCTGGCGGCAATGTCTCTTATATTGGAGAGCTAACCTACGAAGACTTGGGAGCGATGAGCAATTACGTCTTCCAAACGCTCCGGTCGATTGATTACAGCCAGATGAGCGTTGAGCTGAACGGTAATCTGGCTGGCGAGATCATCACCAGATTTAACATTGATGGAATTCGCCAAGGCGAAGGGGCCAGTAAGAATTTTGTCACCCGGAAAATCGCCGAAATTCCAATTCGATTTAACATCAATGTCCGGTCGGAAAATTTCTTCCTGCTTTCAACCATTGCGCGCGGATTGTTTGATCCATCTGCATTTGGTGATCCGATAGATCAGGGTTTGCTCACGATTGAAGATGGGCAAATTTTGCCCAGAGCGCCTTTCCAACAACCGGAACCAGACTTTCCACCCACTCCAGAAAACAGCCATGAAACGGACGATGCGCAGCGGCGCAATGAACCGGCCGTTCAACCTCCAGAAAGCGAAGATCTGCCATGAGAGAGCTGAAATTGACCCGACTTAATGCCGGCGCCACGAATGCGCACGAAGACGGTCCGGGGCAAAGAATGGATAAAGACTTGGCGAAGAGAGTGATTTTGGGACTGAGTGCTGCTCTTGGAGCGTTGGCTCTTTCTGGGTGTATCAATGTTAATGCCCCCGAAGAACCAATTGTGATCCAGCTCGACATTAATATTCGGGCTGAAGTGCTTTACCGGCTGGCAGAGGACGCCAGCAATACTATTGACGAGAACGCGGATATATTTTGATATTCGCATCAGGCGGCCAAATTTGGCCAGAGGAACGATGAAAATGACCATGATCCGCAATACGCTGATTACAGCTGCCGCAGGATTTGTCGCACTTACCGGCGTAATTGCGCCGGCACAGGCGCAGCGCGATCCCGCTTATGCAGCGGCGCGCGCTAACGGTTCGATTGGCGAGCAAACCGATGGCTATATCGGCATTGTCGGCGCGACGACTCCGCAACTGCAAACATTGGTTAATGATATCAACATTCGCCGCCGCGCAGTTTACGCTGCAAAAGCGCAGGAAAACGGCGCAACATTGGAACAATATGCGACAACCGCGGGCTGTCAGGCCATCGCGCGCACTTCTGCGGGGGAGAAGTATCAGGCGCCTGATGGCTCTTGGCAAACCCGCACCGCTGCCCCGCCAGAGCGGCTTGGCATCTGCCCTTAAGGTAAATCGTCGACCTCCTACCATTGACTCGAGTTTTGCCCTCTTCTAGGGGGCAGGCGCCCTCGGCGGGCACCTTTATGCTGAGTGCCTCGCATCCCTTAAAAGGAAGCATGCATGAGCGACGAGAAACCTGCCGGAGAACCCATCGCTGAGGATGCGCGGATTGACGCGCTCGAGGCGCGGTTAAAAGCCGCACGCGAGCGCGAAGAACAGCGTAACCGGCCAACGGTGCAAGGGGCCGATGCGAATTATCGCAGCGGCAACCGAGTGCTAGCGGATCTGCTTGGTGGAATTCTTGGTGGCACAGTCATTGGCTGGGCGTTTGATGCGCTTGTCGGGACTTTGCCTTGGGGTCTGTTGGTTGGTCTGTTCTTAGGAATAGGGCTTGCCTTCAGGAACATTATTCGCGGCGCAAACACTCGCCCTGAGGACCCATCATAAGGTCCAAATTCAGGGCGCGTTTTTACAGGTTTTAGGGATAAAGAGATCGTGGCAGCCGACGAAGGCAAAGTCGATCCGATGAAGCAATTCCAGATTGAACCCTTGTTCGGTTCGAGCTGGGATATTGCTGGATTCAACATCGCGTTCACCAATTCCGCATTGTGGATGGCCATTACGGTCGTCTTGCTTTGGGCGTTTGTATATGGCGGCATGAAGCGTGAGCTTGTGCCGGGCCGTTGGCAGATGGCTGTGGAAACTTTCACTGGCTTTATCGACGACATGCTGGAGGCGAATATTGGCAAGGAAGGGCGCAAATATGTGCCCTATGTCTTTAGCCTGTTCATGTTCATCCTGTTTGCGAACCTGCTCGGCCTTATGCCAGTCGGCATTATCCCCGGTTTCCACGCTTTCACATTCACCAGCCACTTTACAGTAACTGGTGTTCTTGCCGTGATCAGTTTCTCGATCGTCCTGATTGTGGGTTTCGCGAAGCACGGCATCAAATTTTTCACGCTGTTCGTGCCGCATGGAACGCCATTGCTCATGATTCCGGCAATTTTCCTGATTGAACTGTTCTCATTCATGATCCGACCGTTCAGCCTCGCATTGCGACTATTCGTAGCGATGATGGCAGGTCACGTTCTGCTCAAAGTTCTGTCGAGCTTTGTGATTGATGGGTTCAATTACGGCATCGGCACCAGCCTGATTGTGGCCGTTCCCAGTTTTGCGCTGATGATTGGCATTAGCGCTCTCGAAATTCTGGTCGCGGGTATTCAGGCCTATGTCTTTGCATTGCTCACGTCGCTCTACATCAACGACGCTGAACATCTTCATTAAGTTTCACAATTTCCCTTTCCAACAGAATTGATTTTTAAGGAGTTTTTACAATGGAAGCAGAAGCAGCCAAGCTCATCGGCGCAGGCCTCGCAGCAATCGGTGCCGGTATGGCCGCCATCGGTGTTGGTAACGTCTTTGGTTCGTTCCTCGAAAGCGCGCTGCGCAATCCTGGCGCGGCTGATGGTCAACAGGGCCGTCTTTTCATCGGCTTCGCCGCAGCTGAGCTTCTCGGCCTGCTGGCGTTTGTTGTTGCCATGATTCTGATCTTCGTCGCTTAATTTCGACGTTTTGAATTGTGTAGGCTGGTTTGCGACTAGGCAAACCGGCCTAACACACCCTCTATTTATTGAACGCTCGGGCCAGCAAATATGCCTCAGATAGATCAGCTACTCGAAACCTTCTCCAGCCAGATATTCTGGTTGTTGGTGTTTTTCGGCATAACCTTTGTCGTCATCGGACGCGGCATGGTTCCCAAAGTGATGGGGACTGTGGCGCTGCGTGATAAGCAGATCGCTGACGACCTTGCCGCTGCGCAGGGTGCTCGTGATGATGCTGATGCTCAGGAAGAAACCTGGCGTGAGCGTGAAAATGAGAACCGTGCGAATGCACAGGCGCTTATTGCGAATGCCAAGGCAAAGGCGGCAGCCACTTCGGCAAAGAAGCTGGCCGCCGCGCAAAAGCGTCTCGACACAAAACTCAGCAAAGCGGCAACTGCGATTGATGAAGCGCGCAGCGCCGCGATGGCTGAGGTCGAAGATGTCGCTGCAGAAGCCACTCAAGATATCGTTGCCCGGCTAGCCGGTGCTAAAGTCGATAAGCGGGCCGCACGGTCTGCTGTGAAGAAAGCGCTCGCCAATGGTTGATCTTATCACCCTCACAATTGCCGACGGGCCGTCTGCATTTGGCCTCGATTCCTATCAATGGGTTTCGATTGCGATGCTAGTGCTGATCGCTGTACTCCTTTGGAAGAGGGTTCCCAACATGATCACTGGCGGGCTCGACAACAAGATTGCCGAAATCAAGCAACAGCTTGACGAAGCCAAAGCGCTACGCGCTGAAGCTGAGGCACTTCGTGGCGAATATGCTGCCAAGATTGCGGGCGCTGAAAAAGACGCAGAAGCGATGATGGAAGGCGCCGCGCGTGAAGCTGATGCCATCGTAACCAAAGCCGAAGCGGATAGCGAAGCAATGGTCGCGCGCCGCAAACGCATGGCTGAAGACAAGATCGCCGCTGCTGAACGCGAAGCTATTGATAGTGTGCGTGCGAGCGCCGTTAACGCTGCCGCAGCTGCCTCGCGCAGCCTGATCGCAGAACGTCACGATGGCACTGCGGACAAGGCGCTGGCTGACGAGGCGATTGCCTCGCTCTAAAGTTCGCGAGTTTTCGGATGTGTAAGTTGGGGAAGGGCGGTCTGATTGGGCCGCCTTTTTCAGTTCAGGTGGTTAAGCGCCAGGCTTAAATACCACTTTACCAATCAATTCGCGGTTCGCCATCGCCTCAAAACCTTCGCGCCACTGCGATAAAGGCAACGTGCGATCTATCGCTGGACTGATCCGGCCTTCCTCGGCCAACCTTGCGATTGCGGTATTGATCGCCGTTCCCCTCTCAGGAAAACGCCGCGCATATTCGCCTGCGCGAAGACCAACGATTGAGAACCCCTTGATCAGCGGAATATTGGTCGCAATGTCGGCAATTCGTCCGCTGGTGAAACCCACCACGACCAATTTCCCACCAAAAGCGACGCAGCGGGTTGATTCGTCAAACACGTCACCGCCTACCGGATCGAAAACGATGTTACACAATTGGCCATTGGTGATCTTGGACACGGTTTCGCGGAATCGCCCATTAGAGAGGACTACGGCTTCGGGCTGGGCACTCTCTTGGATCGCCGTACGCTTGGCTTCTATGCCGGTGGCTGCAATCACCCGCGCGCCCAGGGCCTTCGCCAGATCACAAGCCGCTAGGCCCACACCGCCGCTCGCGCCGTGAATGAGCACCCATTGACCCTGCTTCAACCCGCACAATTCGACCAAGCCAGTATAGGCGGTGGAATAGGCCGCGCCCATCGCCGCCGCTTTTGGAAAGTCTAACCCAAATGGAATGCGCGATAGCCCGCGCTCAGGGACACTCGCAACCTCTGCAAAAGCGCCGGTCTTGTTGCCGCCCATGACCCGGTCGCCCGGCGCAAAATCGCTATCCGGATCGGCCTCAATCACTTCGCCGGCGCATTCAAGGCCGCTGATGAAGGGAGTTTTCGGTTTGAACTGGTAATCTCCGCGCGTCATCAACAGATCGGGGAAGTTGAGCGAAGCCGCGTACACACGCACCAGCACCTCGCCCGGCTTGCGCTCAGGTTCAGGGGTATCTGACAGTGTCGTGCCTGAGAGGTCGTCAGACAGCTTCTCTACGCGCAAAACCCGCATCTTGGGCCGCATGGCGTTAGAAGTTGTCCTTGGCTGCCCGCAACGCTGCAAACGTCTCGTGAGGGGCGCTACCGCCCCATTTTGCCACGATTGCCGGATCATCGGTGCGAAGGAATGGGTTGGTTTCCAATTCGCGTTTCAACACGGTGGGTACAGTCCATTCGCCGCGAGCGCGCTTTGCGTCGATTTCGGCAACATATTCTTGCAGCGCAATGTTGTCTGGATCGGCATGGAGGGCAAATTTCGCATTCGCCTGAGTGTATTCATGCGCGCAATAAAGCACCGTTGCGGTCGACAGGCGTTTGATCCGTTCCAAGCTGCGCCAGAACTGTTCAGGCTCCCCTTCGAACATACGTCCGCAGCCAAGCGCAAAGACGCTATCGCCGACAAAAGCTATGCCCTCTTCGACCACATGAAAGGCGATGTGGCCGTTTGTGTGGCCCGAAACGTCGATCACATCAGCTCCGTGTTCACCAAGGTTCACTGTATCACCATGGTTGACCACGCGGTCGATGGGGGAGAGCTTCTCTACTTCTTTAGGCGCCAGCACTCGCGCGCCGGTAGCCGCTACGATTTCTACGTTCCCGCCAGCATGATCAGGATGCCAATGGGTGTTCCAGATATGGGTGATCCTCCAACCCTTCGACTCTGCCTGACGAAGATACTCCTTCGCATCAGGCGTATCGATCGCGGCGGTTTCATCCGTCACAGAATTGTGGAGCAGGAATCCGTAATTGTCGGACAGGCACGGGAATTGATGAACTGTAAGCATGGAGGGTATTCTACCACGTTAGCGGTAAGAAAAAAGACCCGCCTGCTCAGATAAGCAGACGGGTCCGTTTTTTGTTTGACTAGCGCCCCCTACACAGCAGGTGTTGCAACGCCGATTTGCCGCCGCGCTCTATGGCGCCTGAGCCAAGCGACCCGGATGGGCCGCCCCCGGAGTTTGAGGGCGCATCAAAATCAGTCGTCGTTCTTCTTGAGCGCTTCGCCCAAGATGTCGCCAAGCGATGCGCCGCTGTCGGACGAACCGAACTGCTGCACTGCTTCTTTCTCTTCGGCGATTTGACGCGCCTTGATCGAGAAGTTTGGTTTTTTTGAACGGTCGAAACCGATGACCATCGCATCGATCTTGCTTCCAACCTGGAAACGATCTGGGCGTTGCTCGTCGCGGTCGCGGCCAAGGTCCGAACGCTTGATGAAGCCCGTTGCGCCGTCGTCGCCGACTTGCACTTCAAGACCGCCATCGCGCACTTCAAGAACGGTGACTGTAACAGTCTGGTTCTTGCGAAGCGAGCCAGCTGCTGCGGCACCCGCTTCGGTTGGAGCACCTTTTTCAAGTTGCTTCATGCCAAGGCTGATGCGTTCTTTTTCAACGTCAACATCGAGAACAACGGCTTTGACTTCTTCACCCTTGCGGTGGAGTGCCAGAGCGTCTTCGCCCGAAATCCCCCATGCAATATCGGACATGTGGACCATACCATCGACATCGCCGTCGAGACCGATGAACAGACCGAATTCGGTGGCGTTTTTGACTTCGCCAGCAACTTCGGCACCCACTGGGAACTTCTCTGCAAATTCGTCCCATGGATTGCGCTGAGCCTGCTTGAGGCCAAGCGAAATACGACGTTTTTCGCTGTCGACTTCCAGGACGATCACGTCGACTTCTTGCGAAGTGCTGACGATCTTGCCCGGATGGACGTTCTTCTTGGTCCAGCTCATTTCGGAGACGTGGACAAGGCCTTCGATGCCTGCTTCCAACTCCACAAATGCACCATATTCGGTGATGTTTGTGACGTGACCAGACAGCTTCATGTCAACCGGGTATTTCGCAGCAACGCCATCCCAAGGATCGCTTTCAAGTTGCTTCATGCCAAGGCTGATACGCTGTGTCTCGGCGTTGATACGCACGATCTGCACGGTAACGGTCTGACCGATTTCGATAATCTCGCTGGGGTGGTTCACCCGCTTGTAGCTCATGTCGGTGACGTGGAGCAGGCCGTCGATACCGCCAAGGTCCACAAACGCACCGTAATCGGTGATGTTCTTCACAACGCCTTCGATAACCTGACCTTCAGCCAGTTTGTCGATCAGTTCGCTGCGTTGTTCCGCACGAGTCTCTTCGAGAACGGCACGGCGTGAAACCACGATATTGCCGCGGCGGCGATCCATTTTGAGGATCTGGAATGGCTGAGGAACCTCCATCAGAGGAGTGACGTCGCGCACAGGGCGGATATCGACTTGTGATCCAGGCAGGAAGGCCACGGCACCGTCGAGGTCGACCGTAAAGCCGCCTTTGACGCGGCCAAAGATACGGCCTTCGACGCGTTTGCCTTCGCCAAACTCGCTTTCGAGTTTGTCCCAAGCAGCTTCGCGGCGGGCGCGGTCGCGGCTCAACATGGCTTCGCCATCGGAGTTTTCTACGCGGTCGACATAAACTTCGACTTCGTCACCGACGCTAAGGCCGTGATCGTCATCGCCGCGTGCAAATTCTTTGAGACTGACGCGGCCTTCGCTTTTGAGGCCCACATCGATAACGGCGCTACCGGCTTCAATTGCGGTAATGGTGCCCTTTACAACGCGGCCTTCAAAGCCTCCGCTGTCGGCGCCGCCGAGTTGTTCGTTAAGAAGCGCTTCGAAATCGTCGCGCGTTGGATTTGGTGCAGTTGCCATAAGTTCAGGCGTTTCCTGTGTCGTTTTGCTACCGGCCACCAGTTTTGAGTCTTCGCTCATTCCGGGGTCTTAATCTGCCTCCCTTGCACTATTGCGAGGGCTAGCAGGGCAAGAGGCCGTCGTCTCCGCACTGCCGAATGCGAGTGCGAAGGTTCCATCAATCCCATAGATTGTGAGAACGGACGCGCGCCTAGGTTAAGAATGGCAGAAAAGCAAGGGAATTGAGGCGAACGGGTGGGAGGCACGGCCTTCGCGTGTTGCCTTTGTTCGTGGGGCAAGGATTTCCTAACCTTGATCCACTAGAGCCCCTTTCATGGATTTACGCTGCTGACTATTAGAGAGGACCAAAATGCGCGCCGTATCAAAGAAAGTGAGTTCAATTGCACTCGTGTTGGCCGGGGCATCGGTCACCGTAGCATGCGGCGGGCACGGACCCAATTCTTATTTGATGCCAAAAGACGCGGTCGTCGCAAAGCTCGCCAATGCGGAAAAGCAGTTCCAATATGGCAGCGGTGACATGCGCGCTATCCGCGCAACCAGCCGCAGCGGCGACATCATTAAGGTCCGCCTTCCTTCCGTGAATGGCACTGGGAGCACGCGGCTTTGCGAAGCACAAGTCGAAGCGATTGATGAAGAATGGACGCGGGTCACACCGGTTTGTTCGAAAACGGACGATGCTTTGGAAAACACCATGAGCGAAATTCTGGAAATGCAGGTTGATGAATTTGTGATCGCCGTGCTTTACGACAAGCCGATTGACTCAGCTATGGTGGCAAAGCGCACCAGTGCAGTTGCGATCGACAATATTGGCGAAATTAGCCGTGAGGCTCGCGCGGCGCAAGAAGCTGCGACGGATTCGGCCTATTCCCCGTCATCAGATTGGGATCGCGCAGAGGCTTCAGGCAGCGATTGGGGCAGTTGATTTCGACCGTGTGCGGTCTGGGATTAAGTTCTCTCGCTAGTCAACCTCCAACGCCTGTTTGACCACATCGAGCACCATATCGAATGCAGCCTCACGATCAAAACTGGTCGTGTCGATAATGAATGCATCTTTTGCTGCTTTTAAAGGAGCGTCCTTGCGATTGATGTCGCGCGCGTCGCGGTTCACCACGTCTTTCTCAATCTCGGAAAGCGGGATTTCTTCCTCGTCGTCGATCTGTTTTTCGACCATCTCCAGCCAGCGCCGCCGCGCGCGTTCTTGAACGCTGGCGGTGATGAACAGTTTAACGTTGGCATCAGGGGCAATGACCGTTCCGATATCGCGACCATCTAGCACTGCGCCGCCGGGTTGCTGCGCAAAGGCGCGTTGACGTTCGAGCAGGGCCTGACGCACATCCGGATGTACCGAAACTCGGCTTGCAAGCCCGCCCGTCTCCTCGCTGCGCAAAATGTCATCCTGCATCAATTCATCGGGAAAGTCGCACGCGGCCAGCGCGTCTTGCGGGTCATCTGGATCACCTTCATTCAGCGCGACCTGCCGCCCCACGGCGCGGTAAAGCAGCCCGGTATCGAGATGGGCCATGCCAAAATGCTCTGCGATCCGTTTCGCAATTGTGCCTTTACCTGAGGCGGTGGGGCCATCGACGGCTATGATCATTGCGCAGTGCTTTTTTTGGCTTTGAGCGCTTTCCAAAGCCCAAATATCGCAATCGCCGCCCAGAACCCTTCTAGCACGAGGCTAGGCCAGTTGGTGTGGACCACCAAGCTGATTGTCAGCAACGCTGCGCCGGCCAGGTTGGTGCCGTGTAAGATGTAGGGGTTCGGTTCGTCTTTGACCGTCAGATAGGCATAGGCGCCGATAATGCAGGCCGTGCCGATGAAACCGATGAGGCTGTATGTGTCGAGTGGAGTTCCGGTCACGAAGTAGCCCCGGCTAGCAAGTCCATAAAGGTTGGAAAGCTCGTCGCAATCGGGGCGGTGTCGTCCACGCTTACTCCGTCTCGGCTAACCAGTCCGGCTACCGCCATGGCCATGGCTATTCGGTGATCGAGATGGGTTTTGACGCGAGCGTTTGCCGTTCCGCGCAACAGGTCGCCGCCGTTACCGTGAATGGTGAGGCCGTCTTCATGCTCTTCGACATTTGCACCGACTGACGTCAACGCATTCGCCATGGTCGTAATTCGGTCGCTTTCTTTGACGCGCAGTTCTTCGAGACCTCTGGTGTGCGTTGTGCCCTTGGCCAGAGCTGCAGCAACGAACAGTACGGGGAACTCATCAACCATGCTGGGAACGATGGCAGGATCAACGTCGATGCCAAACAGAACGGAATGCTTTATGCGTAGATCCGCAACCGGCTCTCCGCCAACTTCGCGCCGGTTTAGCTCTTCGATCTGACCGCCCATCTGGCGCAGCACGGTGACGATGCCAGCGCGTGTCGCATTCAATCCGACATTCTCAATAACCAGATCGCTTCCGGGCACCAGCAAAGCAGCGACAATGAAGAATGCCGCTGAAGACGGATCTCCAGGCACAACCACGTCTTGCGGCGTTAGGTTAGCCTCACCGTGGATTGCGATGACACGCTCTCCATTCTCTTCGCCAATTTCCAATGTCGCGCCAAAACCGGCCAACATCCGCTCTGTGTGATCGCGTGTAACGATAGGCTCAATTACTCGTGTGATGCCGGGCGTATTGAGGCCCGCAAGCAACACCGCGCTTTTTACTTGCGCGCTTGCCACGGGCAGGCGGTAGGTGATCGGCACAGCGGACGATGCACCGCGTAGCATCAGGGGCAGGGTACCCCCGGATGACGCTTCAAAACTGGCGCCCATCTGGCTGAGTGGTTCGATCACGCGTTTCATTGGGCGGCCCGAAAGGCTGGCATCGCCGATAAAAGTCGCGCTGAAGCCATGGCTGGCGAGCAGGCCCATCATCAACCGCGTCGATGTACCGGAATTGCCCATGTCGAGCGCCTGTTTCGGTTCAACCAAGCTGCCGAGTCCTGCGCCATGGACTCGCCATGTGCCATCATCGTCGCGGACAATATCTGCGCCGAGCTGACGCATGGCCGCTGCGGTGGCGAGCACGTCTTCGCCTTCTAACAGGCCTGTGATGCGGCTTTCACCCACAGCAAGACCCGCAAACATCAGCGAACGGTGACTGATCGACTTGTCGCCGGGAACGCGAATCTGGCCGCGAAGAGCGGGACTACGGGAGAAGGTTTGTTTGGCCATTTCAACGCCGGTCTTTGACAGCGCGTTGACCCTATGGCAAGGCGCGCCCCAATTCGGATTCATACTGGAATCGGCGCTGGGGATCGGCACTTGATTCCAGCAACATCCGGTCCCACTAACAATCAACTTTCAGCGCTCGCCGCGATGGCGGACCAAGCTCAAGGATTTTTTCGAATGGCGAAGCCAGAATGGGGCACCAAGCGTTCTTGCCCTAAATGCGGAGAACGCTTCTACGATCTCGGTAAGGACGATCCTGTCACCTGCATTGAATGCGGTGAAGAATGGACTCCAGAACCCGTGCTGAAATCCAAACAGCCAATTCCGTTCCAACCTGATGATAAGAAGAAGGCTGACGCCGAGCCAGACAGCGATCTTGGCGGTGACGTCGACGATGATGAAGATGATGAACTTAAAGGCATCGAAAACATCGACGATGAAGATGATTCGCCCGATAACGATGTCGATCTCGGCGGCGACGATGACCTTGGCGTAGTTAAGGGCAAGGGCGACGACGAAGGCAATCCGGAAACGTAATTGGTTGCGCGGTCCCATCCGGGGCTGCGACCTCCACACTTATGCGACCTATAGATCGCGTCGCTGTGGACTAACCAAAAAATTCTTGCCTTTCGCGGGGAGCGGCCATAGGGCGCTGCTTCCTTGCGAATGTGAGGGCAGACCTTATCTTTGATACGGTCGAAATCGATGATATGGGGCCTTAGCTCAGCTGGGAGAGCGCAACACTGGCAGTGTTGAGGTCAGCGGTTCGATCCCGCTAGGCTCCACCATCGAAATATATTTAGTCGGGTATCTGCAAAGGACATCCGCAACGCTGGCCAACGAGGTTTCGTTCGCCGGCGTTTTTCGCGTTAAGTCGGGCCTATACCCGGTGAGGGAGTTTTCCGGAAAAAGTGGACACCACTTTTCGGTTCGGGATGCAACCAGACAATGAAGGCGCAGGCGATAGCCTAAGCGAGGAGTTTGAAGACGATGTTTGACAATCTGTCCGACCGCCTTGGCGGGGTCTTCGATCGCCTGAAGGGGCGCGGCGCGCTCAAAGAACAAGACGTGCGCGATGCAATGCGCGAAGTGCGCGTGGCATTGCTCGAAGCTGACGTGGCGCTTCCGGTTGCCCGCCGTTTCATCGATGCGGTTACCGAAAAAGCCATCGGTTCTGAGGTCCTTCGCTCAATCACGCCTGGCCAACAAGTCGTCAAGATCGTTCATGATGAACTCGTCGCGATGCTGTCTGGCGACGAAGGTGAGGAGGGCACAGAAGGCCTAAACCTCGAAACCAAACCTCCGGTCGTCATTATGATGGTCGGCCTTCAAGGCTCTGGTAAAACGACGACGACTGCTAAACTCGGCAAATTGATCCGCGAAAAGCATGGCAAGAAAACCATGATGGCATCGCTCGACGTTAATCGCCCAGCAGCGCAGGAACAGCTCGCTGTGTTGGGTGAGCAGGTCGATATTGCGACCTTGCCGATCATGGCAGGCCAACAGCCAGTCGACATTGCGCGGCGCGCGATGGAATCAGCGCGACTCCAGAATTTTGACACTTTGCTGCTCGATACTGCTGGCCGCCTGCATGTCGACGAAGCCTTGATGGCTGAAATGAAGGCCGTCTCTAGCGTGTCGGCACCGACCGAAGTGCTGCTGGTGGTGGATGCGCTCACCGGTCAAGACGCGGTGAATGTCGCGCAGAGTTTCTCGGGCGAAGTCCCGCTTACTGGCGTAGTGCTTACCCGGATGGATGGCGATGCACGAGGCGGCGCGGCGCTTTCGATGCGCGCTGTTACGGGCAAGCCGATCAAATTTGCGGGTACCGGCGAAAAGCTCGATGCAATTGAGCCATTCCGCCCGGGATCAGTCGCCGACCGTATCCTCGGCATGGGCGATGTCGTCAGCTTGGTTGAGAAAGCCGCTGCGACGATCAAAGAAGATGAAGCGGCCAAGCTTGCAGAGAACTTTGAAAAGGGAAAGTTCGACCTCAATGATTTGCGTATGCAATTGAAGCAAATGCAGAATATGGGTGGATTGGGCATGCTGGCAGGCATGATGCCGGGCATGAAGAAAGCCAAAGCAGCTATGGCGGCGTCTAACATGGACGATAAAGTGCTGGTCCATATGGACGCAATCATCGGTTCGATGACAGCGAAGGAACGCAGCAATCCCAACCTGATGAATGCCAAGCGCAAAAAGCGCGTCGCGGCAGGTAGCGGTACCGATGTGCAATCGGTCAACAAGGTGCTCAAGATGCATCAGGAAATGGGCCGCGCAATGAAGCAGTTGAAGAAGATGGGCGGGCTGAAAAGCCTGGCCGCCATGTTTGGAGCGGGCGGAGGTGGCGCGCCCGGTGGCGGTATGCCTACCGGTGGAATGGGCGGCATGGGCGGTCTTCCCGGCCTGGGTGGATCCGGTGGTGGAATACCACCAGGACTCCCCGGCTTAGGCGGTCCCAAGGGCAAGAAATAACTAACAAGAATAACACAAATTCAAATGTTTAAACTCGAAAGGTAATTCACAATGGCAATTTCAATCCGGCTTTCGCGCGGTGGCGCAAAGAAGCGTCCTTACTACCGCATCGTGGCCGCGGACGAGCGTGCTCCGCGCGATGGTAAGTATCTTGAGCAGCTTGGCATCTATAACCCACTTCTCGCCAAGGATGATGAGAACCGCGTAAAGCTGATCGAAGATCGCATTCGTTATTGGCTCGGCGTTGGCGCACAGCCTTCTGACCGTGTCCTGCGTTTCCTCGATGCGGCTGGCATCATGGAGCGTACCGCACGCAACAACCCGAACAAAGCGAAGCCCGGCGAAAAAGCCAATGAGCGCGCTGAAGAGAAGGCCGAAAAAGCTAAAGGCGCAGAAGAAGCTGCAAAGGCTGCTGAAGAAGAAGCAAAGGCCGCTGCTGAAGCTGCCAAAGCAGCGCCTGCTGAAGAGGAGGCTCCGGTTGAAGAAGCGCCTGCTGCCGAAGCACCCGCTGAAGAAGCTCCTGCTGAAGAAGCTGGCGAAGACAAAGCTGAGGGCTAATCGCCTGATCACTTATGCTGCGCCTGCCGAAGTATCCCCGCAATGGTCGGTGGAGCTTCGGCAAGCGCAGCGTGAGCGCATTTTTGGCCAGATCGCATGAGTGACGACCCGCAAATTACTCTCGCTGCCGTAACCGGCGCGCATGGCGTGGCGGGCGAAGTGCGTCTAAAATTGTTGGGGGAGGGCTTGGATGCGCTTCGCCAGCATAAGAGCTTTAATGACGGCGCGTTGACGCTCAAAAAACTCCGCTCTGACAATAAGGGCGGCGCGGTCGCGCGTTTTGCCGAGGTGGATGGCCGGGCCGCAGCAGAAAATCTGCGCGGGACCGCCTTGAATGTGCCGCGTGATGCGTTGCCAGAACTTGGCGAAGGCGAATATTACCACCGCGATTTGATCGGTTTGCTCGCAGAAACCGAAGCGGGCGATGTGATCGGCAAGGCAATCGCCGTTGAAAATTTTGGCGCCACTGACATTATCGAAATTGAGCGCGATCCCCCGCCAGAAAAAGGGATGAAAACGATCATGGTCCCAGTGACTAAAGCGGCTGTTTTGCGTTGGGACGATACAAAACTTGTGATTTCTCAGGAATTCGCCGACCAATAGCGTATGAGCGCTGCTGAAACTGCCTTTGCTTCTGATCTGTGGCGACGTCTTACTCGGTATGACGTTGGGCCAGCTGAGGCAAAACTTGGGTTTGCGGCACGGCTCGCGCGGGAAAACCGCTGGAGCGAAGAGCATGCTCATCTCGTCATCCACGAATATAAACGCTTTTGCTACCTATCTGTCACCGCCGGGCATGAAGTTACCCCGTCGGATGCAGTCGATCAGGTCTGGCATCTACATCTCACATATAGTCGCGATTACTGGCAGCATTTTTGCCCGGAAATATTGGAGGCTGATCTGCATCATGGCCCGACCGCTGGGGGGCAGAGTGAGAGCGCGCGCTATTACGATCAATATGCCGCGACATTGGCATCATACGAAGCAGCTTTTGACGAGCCGCCGCCGCCCGATATCTGGCCCGCTGCGGCTAGACGATTTGGGGTCGATCCAAAGGCACTTCGTGTTAATCCAGCCGATGTTATGATCCTGGACCGGCGCGATGCGATATTCGGCGCAGTGGGCTGGATTGCGCTGGGAATTGTAATCGCTGTTTTAGTGGGAGTGATTTTCTAATGGAGATTTTTGCGTCCTATTCGGGGCCTGAGTTTCTCGCTTTCTATGCGGTGATGTTGGTCACCTGTATCTTTGCTGGGATATGGATTCCGGCCAATTTGCGCCCGGTTGGGTGGCGCGGAGAGGTTGAAGATATGGAAGAGGCCGCCGTTTTGTCTGGCGGGATCGTTCGCCACGCGATGGCTGTTTCGAGTGACCTCTTCGCGCGCGGTGGTTTGGCAGAACCAAACAGGGGAAAGTTTCAGGTTCTTCATTCTGGCATTGAGAGCGGTTCGGCAGGACAGGCGCTCCTTCGCAAATCGGGTGAGTTTAACTTGCGTGATTTGAAAGCGGCAATTGCCGGTCATGCATCCAGGACTGAGGCCCGATTGGTTCGACGCGGATTGTTGATGGACACCGGTGACAGCGTAAAACTGCGCATTCTATCGGTTCTTCCCTATATTGGTTTGTTTGCCATCGGGCTTTACCGGCAGCAGGCGGGCTCTGCTTTGGGAGAGCCGACGAATGTGCTGATCGGTCTGCTTTTTGCGACTTTTTTGATTGGCACGGTCCGCTTCGCGAAAGCCAACCACCGCACCATTGCAGGAAACGCTGTCTTGCGCGAATTGGAAGGGAATGCGAGCCGATTGTCCCGCGCACCCAAGGCCGATGAGGCTGGGCTTGCTGTGGCCTTGTTTGGCACCGCTGCATTGGTCGGCACACCGTGGGCACCAATCAGTGAGGCGCAACGTAAAGAGGATGATAGTAGCGGTTGCGGCGGCGGCTGCGGTGGTGGAGTTTTTGGTGGAGGTGACAGCGGCGGATGCGGCGGTTGCGGGGGGTGATACTCAACGTTAGAGCGCTGGCATGACTGATATTCACAATTCCCTACCTGTCGCGATTTGTCAGGCTGCGCCGATCCCGCTGGATTTCACTGGCGGTATTGAAAAAGCGACATGTCTTGCCCGCGAGGCTATCGAAGGCGGCGCGAAATTTGTTGCGTTTGGCGAGACATTTCTGGGCGGCTATCCACTTTGGCTGGATGAATCCCCCGGTGCGGCATTGTGGGATCATCCGGGAACCAAGGCGCTCCACGCGATCATGCTGGAACAGGCGATTGTACCGGGTGATGAGCGGCTGCTGCCCTTGCAGGAACTCTGCGACGCGACCGGTGCCTGCGTGTCTCTCGGCGCGCATGAGCGGGTGCGGCAGAGCCTTTACAACAACCAATTGCTGTTTCGCCCCGGTGAGGCGCCGCTGGACCATCGCAAATTGGTGCCAACGCATGGCGAACGGTTGATCTGGATGCGCGGCGATGGATCGACCCTTGGCGTGCATCAGGCAGAATGGGGCAATGTCGGAAACCTCATTTGCTGGGAAAATTGGATGCCGCTCGCGCGCTCTGCAATGCACAATCTGGGCGAGGCTGTGCATGTCGCGGCGTGGCCAACCGTGCGAGAGGTGCATGCTTTGGCGAGCCGTCATTACGCATTTGAAGGGCGCTGTTTTGTCCTTGGCGCGGGGCTGGTGCAGCATAAGGTCGATCTGTTTGATGGGTTGGAGCGCGTAGGTGGTAACGCTGAGGCGAAAGCGCTGTTCGAAGCTATTGAGAGCGACGTATTGAACCGAGGCGGTAGCGTGATTGTTGCTCCCGATGCGCGCGTGATTGCACAAGCTGGCGAGGGCGAAGAAATCCTCCGCGCAGAACTGGACCTGAGCGAGATCGGCGGCGGGTTGGCGAGCCTAGACACAGACGGCCACTATTCGCGGCCAGATGTGTTTGAGCTTAGCGTGGATACGCGGGCTAAGGATGGGGTGAATTGGGGGTCGTGACCTTAGCTGTTCCAATCGTCATTGGTACGGCAGTAGCTGATAGCGTTTTCTGCGGTTTTGATTGTTACGCTGAACAGTACTGGGTGGATGTTCTGGCTTCGGCATTTACTGGATTGGTGCTACTTCCATTTGTGTTTCTACTGACATGGGGCTTCCATCGACTCGACCTTGATCGTTGGCTTGTCCTGACTTCCTCGTTGGTCATTGCTTTGTCCGTGATTTTTACGAGCGTCATAGATATGTTTATTGCTCCGATATTTTTACTTATTTCGCAAGTGCTAGAGATGATTGGGGTGAACCGGTTCATGTATTTCCTCATGCCCAACCTTCTCGTTTGGTTTGGCGGAGCAATAAGCTTCGGATGGTGGCTCCGACGTCATGCATGGAGCCAAGACATCGAGAGCCTTGAATGACCTTCGCCGCCCAAATCCTCACGCTCTACCCGGAGATGTTCCCCGGCCCGCTTGGTGCTAGCCTCGCGGGTAAGGCGCTCGAACGCGGCGATTGGTCCCTCGACACCGTCCAGATGCGCGATTTTGCAACCGACCGTCACCGGAGCGTTGATGACACGCCAGCGGGCGGCGGGGCGGGGATGGTGCTTAAGGCTGACATCCTTGGCCAAGCGGTCGATCACGCTATCGCAGCCCAGCCGGACGCGCCAATTCTCGCCATGACACCGCGTGGGGCGCCGATCACTCAAGAGCGTATTCGCGAGATTGCTCAGGGCCCCGGTATCACGCTGCTTTGCGGCAGGTTTGAGGGCTTTGATGAGCGCGTGTTCGATGCGCGCCCGCAGATTGAGCAAATATCACTCGCCGACATCGTTCTATCAGGCGGAGAGACGGCGGCGATTGCGATACTCGATGCTTGCATTCGGCTGCTTCCCGGCGTAATGGGCGCGGCTTGTTCGGGATGCGAAGAGTCGTTTGAGGACGGCCTTTTGGAATACCCGCAATATACCCGACCTCAAATATGGGAAGGGCGCACGATCCCCGAAGTGCTGCGATCAGGGGATCATGCGAAGATCGCTGCTTGGCGTAAAGCCATGTCAGAGGATCACACACGGTTACGCAGGCCGGACCTTTGGGAGCGTCATAATGGCGTTCGGGTTCAGTCTGCCTCTGGCGCGCGGCAAGAAAATAAGGATACGGACCAGTGAACCTGCTCCAGCAAATCGAAGCCGAAGAAATCGCCAAGGTTACCAAAGAAATTCCAGAATTTCGTGCTGGTGACACTGTGCGCGTCGGCGTGAAAGTTAAAGAAGGTACGCGTGAGCGTGTCCAGAACTTCGAAGGCGTTGTAATTGCGCGTTCAAACCGCAGCATCAACAGCAACTTCACCGTTCGCAAAATGAGCTTTGGCGAAGGCGTGGAACGTGTGTTCCCGCTCTATGCACCCATCGTCGACAGCATCACCGTGGTTCGCCGCGGTGTCGTGCGTCGTGCGAAGCTTTATTATCTGCGTGGCCGAACCGGTAAGCGTGCGCGTATTGCCGAACGTCGGGATAACACGCCCAAGGCGTAAATCTCGCACACAGCGAATTATTGAAAGGGCGGCTCTGATGGAGTCGCCCTTTTTCGTTTGGGGTCTTTTTCATTGGGACCTCTTGCCAATGCAGCGCGTGATTGCGAGGGATGCGTCAACCAAGATTAGACCAACATCATTGGGGGCCCGTCCTTGAAATGCGCTTACATTACCTCGCCGCCGCTGCTTTGCTTCTACCAACAACGCTCTCAACTCCGGCCATCGCGGATGACCACATGACCGAAGAAACTGGTGAACTGACATTCGAACGGGTCTTTGCCTCGCCATCGCTGAATGGTCCTGCGCCGCGCCAAACGAAGTTTTCGCCCGATGGGCGCTATCTGACACTGCTGCGCAATCGCGAAGATGATCGCTCTCGCTATGATCTATGGGGTTTCGACCTGACGACGAGCGAATGGCGAATGCTGGTCGATAGCGAGGCGATTGGATCAGGGCGCGAACTGTCCGAAGATGAAAAGATGCAACGTGAACGTGCGCGTGTTGGCGGACTGAGCGGGATTATCTCTTACCAATGGGCCAGCGATGCCTCTGGCGTGCTCGTGCCGCTGGATGGCGATTTGTATTTCGCGCGGCTGGACGGCACCGTCACGCGCTTGACCGATACTGAGGAAAGCGAGCTTAACCCGAAACTTTCAAACGGGGCTGGCTATGTCTCCTTCGTGCGCGACCGGCAGCTATGGGTCGGGGCCGTGGGCGAAATGGCCATGCCAATCACGCCCAAAGAAGAGGACGCAATCCGATGGGGTGAGGCCGAATTCGTCGCTCAGGAAGAAATGGGCAGACTGACCGGATATTGGTGGTCTCCCGATGACAGCCGCTTGGTTGTGCAGCGCACCGATGAAAGCCCGGTTGGCATTGTCACCCGCGCAGCTATAGGCGCAACCGGAACGAGGGTGTTCGACCAGCGTTATCCAGTAGCGGGCAGCGACAATGCAATTGTCGAACTGTTCGTCATGGACCCGGATGGCGCTGGCCAGGTGAAAGTCGATCTGGGTGAAGAGAGCGATATCTATGTCGCTCGTGTTGATTGGGCGCCTGATGGCAGTGCGATCTATGTCCAACGTCAGAACCGCGAGCAGACTGTGCTTGATATGCTTAAAGTCGACCCGGCAACGGGTGAGAGCGAAATCTGGTTCACCGAAACTGCCGCGCGCGACAATTATTGGATCAATATCAGCGACGATTACCGCTTCTTGTCTGATGGATCACTGCTGTGGTGGTCTGAACGCGATGGCTTTGGCAATTTCTATCGGTTTGATGGTTCCGAATGGACTCAGCTTACCAGCTTGACCGAGCCTGTTACATCGCTTGTCGGACTGAATGAAGAGGATGGACTGTTCTTCTTCCGCGCCGTTGAAGGAGTGCTCACTCAGCAGATTTATGGTGCCAGCCTTTCAGGGGAAGGCGGATCAGAGCGAGTCACCGACCTCAACTACACCAACTCGGCCAGCATGGACCCAACTGGCAGAATGCTGCTCATCAGCCGTTCTGCGAACGATCAACCGACGCAAAGCTATCTCGCATCGCGCAAAGGCACTCGGATCGCCTGGGTTGAGGAAAATGCGCTTTCCGAAGAGCATCCCTACACGCCCTATCTGCTAAGCCATGCAGCGCCGGAATATGGCACGATCCCGGCTGAGGATGGGACTGACCTGCACTATATGATGCTGCGGCCTGATATGGAGCCGGGCAAGCAATATCCGGTGTTCTATTACCACTATTCCGGGCCCGGCCCGCAGGTTGTGGATCGCGGATGGGATGGCGCACTGGCCCAGGCAATTGTCGATCGCGGCTATATCTACTTCGCTCTCGATAATCGCGGCACAGCCAATCGTGGTGTTGATTTTGAACAGCCAATCTACCGCGCAATGGGCGGCGTTGAAGTGCGCGATCAGCGCAGCGGGGCCGAGTACCTCAAAACGCTCGATTTCGTCGATGCCGATAAGATTGCGATCTATGGCTGGTCCTATGGCGGCTATATGACGCTTAAGCAATTGGAGGCCGATCCCGGTTTGTACGCAGCGGGCATCTCCGGTGCTCCTGTGACCAAGTGGGAGCTTTATGACACCCATTATACCGAACGGTTCATGGGTAACCCGAATGAAGTGCCCGAAGCCTATGACACCGCTAGCGCCATCCCCAATGCCACGAATATTAGCGACCCTTTGCTGCTGATCCACGGTATGGCGGATGACAATGTGGTGTTCGAAAACTCATCAGAGCTGATTTCGGTCCTGCAAGAGAACAACGTGCCGTTCGAAATGATGCTCTACCCCGGATACACGCACCGCGTTTCGGGTGAGCAGATCAGCCCGCATATGTGGAATTCGATCTTCCGGTTCTTGGAAGCGCATGGCGTGACGCCCCCGGAGTGATCGGACTGGAGTGATCGGACTGGAGTGAGCTACTCCGCTAACCACTTCAGTGTGGTTGCGGCGACTTCACTGGGGGCTTCTACCTGTGGATAGTGACCGACATTCTCAATTAAATGGTGGCGCGCATTCGGCAGAGTGCTGCACCACCTGTCATAAGCGTGCTTTCCCGACACCGGATCAAGCGCGCCATTGATCAAGCCAATCCGGTCCTGCGCGCTAACCAATGCTGCCTCCCAGCGGTCCTTATGCGTCACCCGGTCAGCGATATAGTGCAGCAATTTATGCGTAATGCGGTGACCGGAATTGTGGGCGATGAAGCTCCAGAACTCGTCCAGTTCTTGTGCGGTTGGCTGAGTGTTCGGGCCGAAGACCTCGGAAATGCTTGTGCCGAAATTCTTGCGGCTCATTAGCATTCCGACAAGGAAACCCAGCGGCGAGACACCCAGTTTCTGGATCGGGCGAGGGCGATGTTGATCGGGGAAAATACCGCCATTGAGGAACACCATCTGACGCAGGCCTGATGCCCCGTTGCCTTCCTGATTTCGGGCTAGCAATTCTTGCCCAACGGAGACGCCATAATCATGAACCAGCGCATCGAATGCACCAATGCCAAGATGCGCAAGCAAGGCTTCATGCAAGTCGCTTTGCCGGTGGATTGAGTAGCCGGAACGCGGCTTATCAGACAGTCCAAAGCCCAGCATGTCACATGCAATCAAACGATGATTGGAGCCCAATTCCTCCCAAACCCCGGCCTAATCCCACGAACAGGTTGGGAAGCCGTGCACCAACAATAACGGCTCCGCTGTTTCATTGCCCCCGGTCCAATAGGCAATCTGATGACCTTGAAAGCCGAATTGCTTGGCTTCTTCGCCCCAAATCTGTGTATCGGACATCATTGCTTCCCCGCTCGTTTTCTACTTGCCAAGGTATGCTAGTGACGCCAGCGAAGCACGCAATTGATTTGAACTGGAGTATGTGAATTGGGCTACCGGGTGGCAGTCGTCGGTGCGACGGGTAATGTCGGACGTGAAATCATGCAGGTTCTCGCCGAACGCGAGTTTCCATGCGATGAAATCGCAGCTGTGGCGTCAAGCCGATCGCATGGAAGTGAGGTCGAATTTGGCGACACGGGCAAGATGCTCAAATGCAAAAATATTGAGCATTTTGATTGGGCAGGGTGGGATATTGCCCTGTTTGCCGCTGGTAGCGGCCCTGCCAAAGAATACGCGCCCAAGGCAGCGGCAGCAGGCTGTGTCGTGATCGACAATTCCTCGCTTTACCGGATGGAGCCTGACGTACCACTGATCGTGCCTGAGGTGAACCCGGATGCGATTGACGACTATACAAAGCGTAACATCATCGCGAACCCGAACTGCTCGACTGCTCAGTTGGTCGTCGCGCTCAAACCACTCCACGATGCGGCGGCGATTAAGCGTGTGGTTGTGTCGACCTATCAGTCGGTTTCCGGCGCGGGCAAAGCGGGTATGGATGAACTGTTTCAGCAATCGCGCGCAATTTTTGTGGGAGATCCAGTTGAACCCAACCAATTTACCAAACAGATCGCTTTCAACGTCATCCCACATATCGACGTCTTTCTCGACGATGGTTCGACCAAGGAAGAATGGAAGATGATGGTCGAGACCAAGAAGATCCTGGACTCTAAGATCAAACTCAACGCGACCTGCGTTCGCGTACCGGTTTTCGTCGGCCATGCAGAGGCAGTGAATATTGAATTTGAAAAAGAACTCAGCGCGGAAAAGGCGCAAGAAATCCTGCGCGAGGCACCCGGCATTATGCTGATCGATAAACGTGAAGACGAAGGCTATGTCACCCCGGTCGAAGCAGCCGGCGACAGTGCAACCTATGTAAGCCGTGTTCGCGATGATCCGACGGTTGAAAACGGTCTGACCCTGTGGTGCGTTTCTGACAATCTGCGCAAGGGCGCCGCGTTGAACGCTGTCCAGATCGCAGAACTGTTGGGGAGGCGACATCTGAAAAAGGGTTAAACCGAATTGCTAATACCCAATGCTCAGCGATGGATGATGGCGGCAATCCTTGTCGGCATTCCGCTGAGCGCGGTCGAGGCAATTGCGCCGAGCGTAACGTGGCTGCACATCGGTCCGGTTGCCTTGTTGCTACCAGCAGCCATTCTGTTCTTGCGCCGCTGGCCGATTAGCAATGCTGCCGCTACCTGCATCGCAGGTTTTGTGTTGCTCCACCTGTTTGCGGCGCATTGGACTTACAGCCTTGTGCCCTATGAAGACTGGCTGGGTTTCGTTGGCTGGGATGCGCTGATCCAATTGCTCAGCTTTGATCGGAATATGTTTGATCGACTGGTGCATTTCGCGTTTGGCGTGCTTGCGGTCATTCCTTTTGCAGAGTTGGCCATCCGCTATGGCAGCTTGAGCCACCGCAAAGCTGCCATTGGAAGCGTGATGTTCGTGCTCGCAATCGGTGGGCTTTATGAGATTTTCGAATGGTTGCTGACCATTGGGTTGTCGCCGGAAGAAGCGGGTGCCTATAACGGCGAACAGGGCGATATATTTGACTCTCAAAAAGACATGGCGATTGCCGCACTGGGTGCCTTGCTGGCTTTGCCATGGCTCCGTCGGCATTTGAAAAAGGGATAATAGAAATGCGGCTTGTCTTAATTGGGGTTGCGGCAATCAGCCTTGCCGCGTGTGACAGTGGCACCGTACCATCACCTGCGGACCGGCAGAGCGGGCAACTCACCAACATGACTGAGATCGATCCCAACCTTGTTTCATTGAATAGAGATGGGCTGACCGCCGGATCGGAATCGTTCTTTTTCGCAGCGGGGCAATCCGAAGTGAATGCCGCCGTTGCCCGCGCGCTGGGTAAAGCGAGTGAAAGTGGTGAGATTAAGGAGTGCGGGGCGGGGCCGATGGAATATTCCAGTTATGCTGGCGGCCTGACCGTGAATTTCCAGGATGGCAGCCTTGTCGGCTGGTTCTTGGACGAAGAAGCAGAAAGTATTACGGTCCCTGGCGGATATGGCATCGGCACACCGCGTGCCGAAATCGAAGCAATAGACGGTTTTACGATGATCGAAGACAGCACCTTGGGTGAGGAGTTCATAATCAGCGGTCAGGTCGCAGGCTTCTTGAAAGAGGACGCCCTATCGATGCTTTATGCCGGGACGCAGTGCTTTTTTCGATAGGCCGGGTTAGGGTGCCAGCATGACATTGACAGCAGACCTCTTTTTCAGCTTTCGTTCCCCTTATTCCTATCTGGCAATCGGGCGATACCGCGCGATGGCAGAGGACTATGATCTGGATATAACGTTGCGAACGGTTTGGCCGATTGCGATCCGCGATCCCGATATCTTGTTTTCCGGCAACCCCAATGCGCCGCGTTACATTCTGATGGATTCGATGCGGAGTGCACAGCAGCTTGGCATTCCCTTTCGCTGGCCGCGCCCAGACCCGATAGTTCAGAATCTTGCCACCCGCGAAATTTCAGCCGATCAACCGCATATCTATCGCCTTGGCCGAACAGGGCAGGCCGCAACGCGGCGGGGCAAGGGTGTTGCTTTCGCCGATGAGGTGTCGCGGATTGTCTTTTCTGGATTGGTCGATGATTGGCATGAGGGTGATCACCTTGTCAATGCAGCGTCACGCGCAGGCTTGGATTTTGCGGAACTTGAGGCAGAGGCATTAAACGATGCCGAGGCGCTCGATGCGGAAATCGCCGATAATCAAACTGCGCTGGATGAAGCAGGCCATTGGGGTGTCCCAACACTGGTGTTTGAGAAAGAACCATTCTTTGGCCAAGACCGCATCGAAATGGCGCGCTGGCGGATGGAGCAAAAGGGGCTCGTGAAGCGTGCTGGTTGAGTCCTTTTCTAGCTTCGACGGAACCCGCCTTGCCATCCACAGGGAGGGCGCCGGTCGTCCTCTCGTTCTGCTCCACGGCTTGTTTTCCTCGTCTCAAATGAATTGGATCAAATGGAGGCATTCGGCGCGATTTGCGGGTGCCGAATTTGAAGCAATTATGCTAGATTTCCGGGTGCATGGTGAAAGCGACGCGCCGAATGACCCGGGCGCCTATCCTGATGGCGTTTTGGTGCGTGATGTCGCCGCTTTGATTGCGCATCTTGGGCTTGCGCCGGGTGAGTATGATTTGGTTGGTTTTTCGCTGGGTGCGCGAACATCTCTACACGGCTGCGCCAGCGGCGTTTTGGAGCCGCGCAAATTGATCGCATGCGGCATGGGTGTCGCAGGGCTGACTGAATGGCAAAAACGTGCGGGTTTCTTCAAACGGGTGATCGATGAATTTGATACGATAGAGCGCGGCGATCCCGCTTATCTATCGCGCCAGTTCCTCAAATCGCAGGGCGTTGACCGGGTCGCGGCGAGGCTCCTCTTAGATTCGATGGGCGATTTCGATTTGGACATGATCGGCAACATCACCATGCCGACATTGGTGGCGTGCGGCGTGAATGATCAGGACAATGGCTCTGCGATTGAGCTTGCCAGTTTGCTTCCCAATGCGTCCTATCACGAAGTGCCCGGTGGCCACCTAGACAGCGCAACCAAACCGGAATTGGGCGACGCGATTTTGGAATATCTGAACGCGCCATGACTGTTTCTAAGCGAACCGCGGTCCTATGGTGGCTCGGCGGGCTTATCGCGTTTGCGATCACGATCTATTTTCATATTCCGCTCGCCACATTGGCCGTTCCAGGCGGTATGGCAGAACATCAAAGCGCACCTGATGCGGCGACTGTTGATGCCATACAGCAGGCGTGGCGCAGTGATGGATTGTTGAATGCGGCGAAGATTGCGATGATGATGGACCTGATCTTTATCGGTATATTTGGGATCGGTTGTGTCTTGGCAGGGCTTCACTACCGTGCACGAAAAGGCAATGTCCTTCGTCCACTGGGATGGGCCGCGCTTGCCTCTGGTGTGGTCTTCTTGATCACCGATTATGGTGAGACAATTGCCCAGTTCATTCAGCTAACTCAGTTTGCGGGTGATGATGATTTGGCTGCGTTTGCATCAACATTGCGCCCGATCAAGATGGCCGCATGTATCGGCGGTTTCCTGACTGTACTGATTGTGTTGATTGCAGATCGCGTTTCGTCACGCTTGGCTTGATAACAGCCGTGAACGGGTCCAAAATCGCACCATAATTTAATTCTTCAAGCAAGAGAGTCGCCCATATGAACTTCGCCAAATACTCGCTCAAAGTATCCGCCGCCGCGCTCGCTATGTCTTTGGCCGCAGCTTCCGTTCCGGCTCTGGCCGACGGCGATACGGAAACCGAAACTGCTGTTGAAGGCCCGACTGAATTTCCTCTGACGCCTGAAGGGGCTGCGGACTTTATTACATTTGTTGAGGCAGAATTAGCGGAATTCTCGAAAATCAATGCGCATGTAACCTGGTTGCAGGAAACTAATATCAACCACGATTCGAACACGCTGGCCGCGGAATATGGGGCGCAAGGCACGTTGATGAGCGTTGGGTTCGCAACCGAAGCGGCGAAATACGCCGAGGTCGAAGGGTTGGACCCGATAGTTGAACGTAAGCTGGGAGTGCTGCGCCATAGCATTGGCCTTCCGGCTCCGGCGCGCGATGGCGCTGCTGAAGAATTGTCGCAAATCGCTACTGATCTTGGCGCGCAATACGGGCAAGGACGAGGCACTCTGAATGGAGCCGAGATCAACGGCTCTGACATTGAGGCAGAGATGGGCAACCTGGAACGCTCTCCAGAGGAACTCGCTGAAATGTGGGAGAGTTGGCACGACAATGTCGGCGCTCCAATGCGCGAAGATTACACCCGCATGGTCGCCATCGCCAATGAAGGTGCCAGCGAGCTGGGCTTTGATGATCTCGGCACGATGTGGCGTTCTGGTTATGATATGAGCCCCGAAGAATTCGCCGCCGATACAGAGCGGATGTGGCAGGAGGTTCGGCCGCTTTACGTTGCGCTTCACACTTATGTTCGCCGTAAATTGAATGAACATTACGGTGACGATGTTCAGGCTGCGACTGGCCCGATCCGTGCTGATCTGCTTGGCAATATGTGGGCGCAGGAATGGGGCAATATCTACCCGCTTGTCGCGCCGGAGGGTGCCGGTGACATCGGTTATGACCTCACTGACCTGATTGAAGAACGCGATTTGGACGCTGTTGAAATGACGCGGATTGGTGAGCAGTTCTTTAGCTCACTGGGTTTTGAACCTCTGCCTGAATCGTTCTGGGAGCGGTCGCAATTTGTAAAACCTGCCGATCGCGAAGTCGTGTGCCATGCAAGTGCTTGGAACATCGACAATATCGACGATTTGCGGATCAAAATGTGCATTAAGCCTAATGCAGGTGATTTTATCACGATCCACCATGAACTTGGCCACAATTATTATCAACGCGCCTATAACCAGCAAGATTTCCTTCATCTGACCGGAGCAAATGATGGTTTTCACGAAGCTATCGGCGATACGATTGCGCTGTCGATCACGCCTGAATATCTCGTGCAAATTGGGATGCTGACACCCGATCAGGTTCCAAGCGCCGATAAAGATATCGGCCTGTTGCTGCGTCAGGCGATGGACAAGGTCGCGTTCCTGCCGTTCGGCCTATTGATCGATCGCTATCGCTGGAGCCTGTTTGATGGCTCAGTCGCACCAGAGGACTACAACACCGCCTGGACAGAAATCCGCGAAGAGTATCAGGGTGTTGTCCCGCCCGTTGACCGCCCTGCAGACGCGTTTGATCCGGGAGCAAAATATCACGTGCCGGGCAATGTCAGTTACACCCGCTACTTCCTGGCGCGATTGCTCCAATTTCAATTTTACAAAGCCGCCTGCGAACAGGCGGGTTGGGAAGGACCGCTGCATCGCTGTTCATTCTATGGCAGCGAAGAAGTGGGTGCGAATCTCAATGCCATGCTCGAATTGGGCGCATCAGTGCCCTGGCCCGATGCGCTAGAGGCCTTCACCGGCGAGCGTCAGATGAGTGGCACCGCGATGGTCGAATATTTCGCTCCGCTGAAAGAATGGCTGGACGAACAGAATGAAGGGCAAGAGGCGGGCTGGTGATTATCCGCATCTTCGCAGTCTTTGCGGCGTCGCTATCACTGGTAGCATGTGCACCTGGGCCCGATGCTGTGGGCGAAGGCAATAACTGGACCGTTTACCCGCCGCTGGACAGCGGTTTGGCAGAGCTTGCAAGCGCACCCACGTTGTTTGTCGCCAACAAACGCGGCAACACGCTGTCCAAGATTGATCTTGAAACGGGTGAGGAGGTGTTGCGGTTACCAAGCTGCACCAATCCGCATGAGCTGGCCACTTCGTCCGATGGGTTCTTCGTCGCACTAGCGTGTTATGGCGGGCGTACGGTTGAAATTTTCTTTTCCAACAGTCTCGACAGTGCGGGCGTCATTGATCTTGGCGAGAATGCGCGGCCGCACGGGATTGTGTGGCATGAGAAAGGTTCGATTTATGTCACAGCAGAGGGTCGCCAATCGATTTTCAAGATTGAGAACCCTGAAACGGGTGAGTTCTTTGGCGAATACCAATTGACCGAATATGCTACGGGCAAACGCGGTAGTCATATGATTGCGGTTGCACCGGATGAAAGTGCTGCGTGGACCACAGATCTGGGCTCACGCACAGTCACGCGGATTGATTTGGTTGGCGAGGCTGAGCCGCTCTCCGTCACTGTCGGCGAAGAACCCGAAGGTATCGCGCTTTCCCCGGATGGAAAGACATTGTGGGTATCTGCGCGCGGATCGAACCAGGCCTTTGCGCTCGATCCGACTACTATGGAAGTGCGCGCTACGGTTGATACGGGCAATTTTCCATTGCGGCTCGCAATCCGTCCACAAGGCGATGTGGCGGTGACGTCCGATCTGTTGGATGGTGGGCTTAGCGTCATCGATCTGGCAACGGCCGAAGTGACCCGTAGCATCGCGGTTTCCTCTCCGGAAACCGCGCAGGATCATTTTCAAGTCACGATCCTGTGGTCAGGTGACGGCTCCAAAATCTACGTCGCCGAAACCGCCAGCAACACAGTTGCAGAGGTCGATTATGCGTCCGGCGAAGTTTTGCGCCGGTTGCCAGCGGGTGAGGGCGGGGATGGACTCGCTATCTTGCCGTAACCGCTTGCGACTAGGCTGCTTTTAAACTGGTTTTGAAGTCAGAGGTTATCCGGTCGAGCTCGCGAAAATTGCTTCGCAAGATCTCAATTGCCTGTTCGAATTCATCCGACAGGATAATGGCGGCTTTGGTTCGTTTCGAAATCGAATTCGATTGCCTAGCCATTGTATCAGTATCCCCTGAAGCATTGCGGGCAAAGGTGGCAATCGTGTCTGCGGACCGGCGGTGGCTTTCAACTTCATAGCGGATTGAGCGCGCCATCTTATCGAGGCTTGTGATTGCAGATCTGGTCGTTTGGATGTCGATTTCAACACCGGCTGTGTCGGTACTCATACCGCTAAGAAAGGTGTCGATTTGGGTTGCGGCTTCACTTGCTTGCGCGGCGAGTGCTTTCACTTCCTGCGCCGCTGCTGCAAAGCCGCCACAAACGTTGCTATCGATTGCCGCCTCAATCGTCGCATTTAACGATTGGGCGTTCGCTTCGTTAGTTATGCGGGCAATCTCGCTGGTTGCCTCGGCGATAATTTGCGATTGCTTACACGGCGTTCCAAGCTCCTGATTGGCGTCGCCTGATCTCCGTGTGACTTTTGTCGCCAGCTGGTTTTGTTGACCAATGTCAGATGCGATTTTGGATATGGAATGCTTCAGTTCTGCAACCCCGGCGGCGATTGTTTTGGAAGCTTTGCTCGCGCCCTGAGCGGAGCTCGCGACATCGCGAGCCTCTTTGTCTGTTTCCGCTGCGATAGTTCTTAGCGCCTTCGCCATCTGCTCCAACCCTTTGACACTCTTAGCGACCGACTGGACTATGGCGGCAATCGATTGTTCAAACCTGGCAGCGACCGCTGCGAGTTCCGACTTGCACATCAGCTCGCGTTCGGCTTGCTTCTGGGCTGCGGCGTCTCGCTCTGCCTCAAATTTGGCGAAATTCTCGCTCAACGATATGCGAGTTTCCTTTAGCTCTTTGACCTGTTCATCGTTCAATTCAACCAAGTCCGTATTGGTCTGCATCAAGGTGGTAAACCACAGACTGATGTAGCACAGACTCGCCGCAACCATGATAATTGCGCTGATGTGGATCAATGCCATCACAAGATTATTACCACCCTGGAACATTATCTCCGGCGCTGAGAGCGATGCAATCAGGTGATGGAGAATGAATATCCCCGCGGCGGTAATAATCGCGCGAATATCCCAAAGTGATGTGAGAAGGGCGAGGGCGACGAAAAAGTAGAGGTGCATGTCGAACTGCCATGGGGATCCCTGCATCGCATAGGCAACCAAACACGGTTGAAGCGCTGTCACTAATCCAATGTTAAGCCGGGCTTGTTTGCCACTGGACCCTCTTAGTGCATACCAAGTCGGGATCAGATTAATGAGAGAGCTGATACTCGTTGCAATGAGCGCGTACTGGCCATGCTCCACCGACAAGATACCAAGCGCGAAAACAACCCCCCAACCAACCAAAGTTAGGAGCGCAATGCCCTGCTTTCTTAGATCATCCACATTGATGATCACGAAGTGTAACCCTTTATCGCCATCGCTGTCTGTTGTTGCACCATGTCACCGGTTATCGCCGATTTTGGTTATCGGACTGAGGCGGGGCGACTTCGTAGAGTTACAGTGGGGACAATACTTAGGCGGCGTGGTAACCGCGGCGCTTACCTAAAGGGTGGTTCGTTAAACGCCCGCAATTTACGGCTGTGAAGACGGTCGCCTTCGTCGCGCAGGCTGGCAACGGCCTGCAAACCGATCTGAAGATGAGCGGCAATCGCTTCTTCATAAAATTTGTTGGCCTGTCCCGGTAGCTTTATCTCTCCATGTAGAGGTTTGTCAGAGACGCAGAGCAAAGTGCCATAAGGCACACGGAAACGGTATCCTTGGGCGGCGATGGTCGCGCTTTCCATTTCAACCGCAATCGCGCGACTTTGTGAAAAGCGTTTGGCGCTGCTTGAATATAGCAATTCCCAATTGCGGTCATCGGTGGTTACAACAGTGCCGGTCCGCATGCGCTGCTTGAGGTTTGCACCTTGTACGCCGGACACCTGCTCGGCAGCAATGGCGAGAGCTTGCTGAACTTCGGCAATCGGCGGGATCGGAATCTCTGGGGGTAGCACCGTATCGAGCACATGATCATCGCGTAGGTAAGCGTGAGCGAGGACGAAATCGCCGATCTTCTGGCTTGCTCGGACTCCGCCACAATGGCCGATCATCATCCAGGCATGAGGACGTAGTACAGCGAGGTGGTCGCAAATTGTTTTTGCGTTGGATGGTCCGACACCAATATTGACCAATGTAATCCCGCGATTGTCGGCCCGCTTGAGGTGATAGGCTGGCATTTGGTGTTTACGCCAAGCGGTGTCGTTAAGCTGTTCCTGAGCGTCCTCAGCCGGGTCAGAGACATCCAAACCGCCTGCGCCGCTTAATCCTGTGTAGCCAGTACCACGATCATTGGGACCGATCTGTTTCGCACCCCAATTCACGAATTCATCAACATATCGATGATAATTGGTAAACAAGATGAAGTCCTGAAAGTCCTCTACCTTCGTGCCGGTATAGTGGGCGAGCCGCGCCAGCGAGTAATCGGTGCGCAATCCATCAAACAATGACAGCGGCATGTCGGTTTCACCGTCACAATCGATCCCATCAGCCAGCTCATCGCCGATTAGTGCGAGATCGGTTGAGGGGAAATATTGCGCAATTTCGGACGGTGCGATGCCCTGGATTGCCGCGCCGGCTTCGCCATCGAGCACATAGGGGAAAGGTATTTCTTGCCGCGAGCGCTCAACCGTCACATCGATCTCATATTCGGCGGAGATTATTCCAAGCTGTTCGGTCAGATACCGCGCGAACAAATCAGGCCGGGTGATTGTGGTGGTGTATGATCCTGCCATTTCCAACCGGCCAAATGCGCGGCTGCGATCCTTGGCTTCGCCCACTCCCGAATAATGCAGAGTTAGCTGCGGATAGGCATAACTTCCGTCCACCCGTTTGCGGTCCGGTGGCGAAATGCCTTTTTGACCGAATGCAATCACGTCGGCGCGCAGGGCGCTAACCGCGTCATCATAATGTTGCTGCAATTGTTCGAGGATGGTGGAGATTGGGGTCATTCAGTTCGCCTAGCTGGTTTGTTGGTACAATTTAAAGTCCGTTATTACAAAAAGGACGCGTCTTATAAAAAAGGGGCGCGCCTTATAAAAAGGGCGCGGGGATCTAAATGACCCACGCGCCCTGTTTTGTCAGAATGAAGCGTCGCTTATACGTCGTCTTCAGCCTTTTCGTCCGCTGCTTCGGCGGTTTCGCCTTCATCAGCTTCAGTGGCATCTGCTTCGGGCGCAGCGCCTTCGTCGAGCAATTCGGCGGGGATTTCACCCGGCTCAAGATTAGGGTCGATACTGTTCGCATCGGCCTGCTCCGCAAGTTCCTTCTGCTCGTCTTCGAACATTTGCGCCAGCACGTCGATGCCTTGTGACTGCAATTCAGCTTCGTCGTCCGAACGGGCGACATTGGCTTTAACAGTCACATGGACTTCTGGGTGCAAGGCAACAGTCACTTCGTGCATGCCAATCACTTTGATCGGTGCGCCCAAGATGACCTGTTTCTTGTCAACTTCGTGGCCTTGTTCAACCAGGCCAGCGACCATGTCGCGGACGCTAACCGAGCCATATAGCTGACCAGCGTTAGAAGCGGCACGGATCAGAACGACCTCTGCCCCTGCAACCTTTTCGCCAGCACCTTCGGCAACAGTGCGCTTTTCGGCGTTCTCTTTTTCAAGACGTTCACGGTTGGCTTCAAACACGGCCTTGTTGGCATTGTTTGCGCGCAACGCTTTCTTCTGCGGGAGAAGGAAATTGCGCGCAAAGCCGTCCTTTACAGTGACAACATCACCGATTGAGCCGAGCTTCTCGATCCGTTCGAGGAGAATGATTTCCATTGTGTCTTCTCCTCTTACTTAACGATGTACGGCAGAAGGCCGATGTGACGAGCGCGCTTGATCGCTTTGGCGAGTTCACGCTGCTTCTTTGCAGAAACGGCGGTGATGCGCGAAGGAACGATCTTGCCACGCTCTGACATGAAGCCCTGAAGCAAGCGCACGTCTTTGTAATCGATCTTCGGGGCGTCTTTGCCGGAAAATGGGCAAGACTTGCGGCGGCGGAAAAATGGACGTGCCATCAGTCTCGGTCCTCCCGGTCCGAACGGCGCTTACGATCGCGCTCATTCTTACGCATCATCACGCTTGGGCCATCTTCGTGCTCTTCGACACGGATAGTCATGTAGCGAATGACGTCTTCGTTGATACGGGTTTGGCGCTCAAGCTCAGCAACAACAGCGCCAGGGCCGTCAATGTTGAGCATTACAAAGTGCGCTTTGCGATTGCGTTCGATTTTATAGGCGAGACCTTTGAGGCCCCATGTTTCGGTCTTTGTGACCTTGCCTTCGTTCGCTTCGACGATTTCGGTCGCCGCTGCCGCTAGCGCATCGACCTGAGCCTGGCTCAGATCCTGACGCGCGAGGAAGATATGCTCATAATGAGCCATCTTGCTTCCTTTCACATTAATGCCGATCGCTGGTTTGTCCGCGCGGATCGCGGGGCCCCTCCGGCTTTCTTTATACCCGCAGCTTCAAGAACAGCGGATGCGCGCACATACCGAGTTTGATGGGTAATGCAAGCCTTGCGCGCTTGCCAAACGCGGCAGGGGCGGCAATTGAGAGCACCGAATAATAGGGGAACCGGAATGCCGTCAGGTCTAGTCGCGCTTTTTGATGATGTTGCCGTGATTGCGCGCGCGGCGTCTGCTTCGATAGACGACATTGCTGCGGCTGCGGGTAGGGCGGGTTCAAAGACGGCAGGCGTAGTGATCGACGATGCTGCTGTTACGCCAAGCTATGTCACTGGGTTAAGCCCCGCGCGCGAGCTGCCGATCATCTGGGCGATCACCAAAGGCAGCCTGTTTAACAAACTGATTATCCTGCTGCCTGGCGCGATTTTGTTGTCCGAGTTTCTGCCATGGCTGATAATCTGGATATTGATGCTGGGCGGCGCTTTTCTTTGTTACGAAGGCGCAGAAAAAGTGCTGGAGAAACTGGGCGGGGCGAAGCACGGCAAGACGCTTGAAGATGATATTGCTGACCCAGCGGAGTTTGAAAAACAACGGATCGCAGGGGCCGTGCGGACCGATCTCATTCTGTCTGCTGAAATCATGGCGATCACTCTGAGTGAGATTGATCTGGATGTGTGGTGGGAACGCGGCCTGGCTCTGGCACTGGTTGCTGTGATCGTGACTGTGGTGGTGTACGGCACTGTAGCGTTGATCGTGAAGATGGATGATGTGGGTCTACATTTGACCAAACAAGACAGCACAGCGGCGCAGAAAATTGGTCACTTCCTTGTTAACTCGGTTCCTACATTGCTGGTTGCGTTGTCGGTTATCGGCACGGTTGCGATGCTGTGGGTCGGCGGTGGGATTATCGTCCATGGCACGCATGAGGTCGGCTTCCACATGATCTATGACATCGTGCACGGCGCTGAATATGCTGTGCAGGGCGCGGTCGGCGGTCTTGGCGATGTGTTGGGATGGATAACCTATGCTGCGCTGTCGGCAGTGGTTGGACTTGCTCTCGGAACGGTAATTGCCTTCGTTCTGCACAAAGTGATTGGTTATGAAGGTGCGCAATGAGCGGGATGTTAGCTAAATAAGAACTATCGATAGTTAAGATGATTAAATTTACTGCAAAATTTCTTGTTCAGAAAGTAACCTTACTGTATCTAATTAAAGTGATTACAGGGGGAGTAACTTATGAGAAGTTCGATTTTGTTTTTCTGCATGTTGTTTGGGGTGCATATTTCAGTTCATGCTCAGGCGGTTTTCAAACCTTAGGGGTTGGGCCGATTCCACACCCTTCTCTTCAGTGCAAGGTGTTCGCGGTCAGGGTGAAAACATCCGCTCATGTCACTATAGATTAGCAGTTGATCCGGTAAAATCAAATCTTGATGTCGAGCATTTTAGTCACAAAGGTAGATGGTGGTTTAGTCGATTCTTTAATGGCGCAGACTATAGTTTTAACGCACTCTTGAAAGCTCGATTGTAAAATTATGAAGAAGGCGTGATACTATATTCTCGCCGTTATCGAAGCTCACGCGGTGAGGGTGAAAACCATGATCGCGCCATATTACATAGAGGCGCTGACTATCCGGTTTTCCTGCTCGATCGGGATGCAAACGGCGAAACTAGTGTATTGATCAGCGCAGAATTGAAAAAATGCGCAAACCTTTCAATTGGAAGGTAGTGCACTTGAAGCTGTTAACCTTGACTTAAAGGCTGTTACTCCTTCGAGTGACATTGTCACCACGCTAACAAGCACATCTTCGCGGACCGTTGCACAACAAATCGACCAAGGTGCAGGAGCATTCATGGACGTTACTGGAAGTAATGCGGAAAGCTATGATCTCAATATAGTACGTGGCGATACTCTTGCGGTTGAGATTTATGATCCTGAAGATGAAGTCAATGAAAACAATACTGATTACATTCTTGGACGGTGGTTGATAGGTTTCGAAGCGGTCTATGGATCATATTTCTACAAAGATGTCGATTGTCTGGTCGGCCATGAATTCGCGGCGTGGGGCAACAGGGGTCAGAAAAGTGATTTGTTGACAATCCCTCTAGTCGGAAACGTAGGGGAGGTAGGCACCTTGGAGGCGTACCTGCTTCAACGCAATTGGTGGAGCGATGGCCGTGAGGCGATGTCAGGTGATTTGAGTAAGGCAGAAGAGTTTTGCAGCAGGATTGTCCATGACGTGACAAAGCTCGGTTTCAACACAGGCGACGCTTACTTGGCTGCTGATGCAGTAGCTCGATCAAGTCATGTAAGCCACGAAGAACGCGAAGCTATGCTGAATGCTCAGTCATGTGATTTCCTTCAGCGCTAGCTAAAATAAAATGTAAAAAGACACCTCTAAATACTCGAGGTGATTTGGATTTGAGAGTGATAAATTTTATGTTCAATTATCGATACTATCTTCTAGCTCCGTCCTGCATTTGCCGCAGGTCCGGTTCGGCCATGGGACGACGAATATACCGCGAAAGAACAGGTTCTTGCCGCAGATTGGGCAATTGAGGCTGAGCATTTTCGTATTGGCAAACACCAGCCCGACAATTGCAATACCAAAGGCAATGGTGGAATGGCCAAAATAACGGTCGACAACCAGCACAAACAATATCGCGATCAACAACGCGCCGGCCATAAACCATGCGTGCCGCTTAGCTCGTTCGAAAACGGTCACTTGATCTGCTCAAGCACGCTTTTCGCAAAGCTGCTGAGAGTGTCGTCGCGCGCGCCCATAATAACGATGCGGTCGCCGGGTTGGGCGAGTTCAACGATGCGGTTTCCGCAGGCGGTGCGTTCAGGAATATGCTGCGCAGAGCCGCCATGCTGGGTAATCAGCGCGGTGATCCTCTCAGTCCCTTCGCTGCGATCCACCGTTCCGCCATAATAGACCGGGTCGCACATGATCGTGATGTCATCAGCGTCCAGCTCCTTGGCAAAGGTTTCGGCCAGTTCATCGCCCATCTGTTTCAGTGGGCCGTAACCATGCGGCTGGAAGAATGCGATGACCCGGCCAGGTGTTGCTTTGAGCGTACGCAGGGTCGCTGCACATTTCTCTGGATTATGGCCAAAGTCGTCGATCACGGTGGTGCCCGATGGCGCGGTGCCGATCACATCGAACCGGCGGCCCAGTCCTGCAAACGAACCAAGAGCAAGCGCCGCAGCTCTGACCTCGATGCCAGCCGCGCTCACCGCGGCAATTGCCGCCAATGCATTGGAGAGGTTGTGCAGACCCGGCATGGGCAAAACCAAAGGGAAGGCCTCGCTGCTGCGATTATCGAGAATGGCAGCGCTGATGCCAAACGGGGATTCTTCTATTGAGTCTGGTTCGACCGAAATATCGGCCCTTGGATCATTCACGGCAAAGCTCACGAGCTGCCCAGCATGTTTCGCAAGGGCGCAGGCCTCATCATTGTCAAAATTGATGATGGCGCAGCCCGCTTCGCGCACATAGTCACCAAACAGAGTGCGCAACTCCTCAATCGATTTATGATCTAAGCTGATATTCAGCAGCACACCGATTGTGGGCTTATACAGCGCAATCGAGCCGTCGCTTTCATCGACTTCACTAACAAAAATCCGCGGATTGCCGACACGGGCGCTGGCAAATGGATTTTCCGGGCTGGTGAAGTTCTTCATCACCGCGCCGTTCATCACGGTTGGGTCGTAATTCCCTTCGGAAAGTATCCATGCAATCATCCCTGTGACGGTTGATTTGCCCGATGTGCCGCCAATCGCCACCGAATAACCGGCTTCGTTGAAAAGCGCGGATAGCAATTCTGCACGGCTCATCCGGTCGCAGCCGAGGTCGCGCGCGCTGGCGACTTCGGGCACGGTGTCTTCCACCGCAGCGGATGCGATCAGGATTTGCTTCGCGGAGGTGATTCCGCTGCCATCTTGCGGGTAAAGATCAAAGCCGTTTTCGGCCAGCCATGCGAATTTTTCCGGTGTCCGGCCCTGGTCATATGACCGGTCCGATCCCCCGACCTTATGGCCAATTCCATGCGCGATCTGTGCGAGCGGGAGCATGCCCGATCCGCCAATTCCGCAAAAGAAGAAGGGGCGCCCCGCAAGCGCTCTAGAACGTGAAGATGTGTCGATATCTGACATGGAATACGTGGTTATTGGCTTGCATGGAAGCTGGCAACCGCCATAGGTTGATCACATGACAAATATCGCGATTTGTGCACCAGCAACACCGATTACCCGCGACCATGCCGCTGCATTGGAGCGGCTCGTGGCCGAGGAGTTTCCCTCGCACGCAGTCACTTTCCACGACCAATGCTTTGCATCGCACGGGCATTTCGCTGGGGATGATCTGACACGGCTCACGGGCTTGCTTGATTGCGCGAATGATCCCGGCATTGACGCCGTGTGGTTTGCGAAGGGCGGCTATGGCTCCAATCGCATTGCAGAGGCCGCGATCGTGCAAATGAATGCGTCGGCGCGCTCAAAGACCTATGTGGGATTTTCGGATTGCGGCTATCTACTTGGGGCTTTGTATCGCGCTGGCATCGGCCAATGCGCGCATGGTTCTATGCCGGTCAGCGCGCGTTCTGAAACCGGACGTGAAGCGGTGCGCCGGGTCTTACGCTGGTTTGGCGGCGATAATTCCGGGCTGGAGCCAAGCCTTGATGGAGTGACGCCGGCTGCGGCGTTTAATCTGATCACATTGGCGATGCTGGCAAAAACCCCGATTATGCCAGACCTTTCCGGCCATGTGTTGATGGTGGAGGAAGTAAGCGAGCATCTGTATGCAATCGATCGGATGTTCTTTGCACTAGCGGGCAGCCTGCCACGTCTCGCGGGATTGCGACTAGGTGCGGTTGTGGCGGTGCCAGAAAACTACGTCGAATTTGGACAAAGTGAGGAAGAAATCGCGCGTTATTGGTGCGATCGGGCGGGCATCCCCTATCTGGGCCGCGCTGAGGTTGGGCACAATTCTGCCAACAGAGTTGTGCCGTTCGGACTTGCGGGACCGGCAGGCGCAGCTTAACCGCGCGATCGTATCAGAAGAGACACGGGCCACCTGCTCTCTCTGCCCTTCCACCCGGAGCCTACCGGGATACAATCCAGGTGGAAGGGCAGAGGGAACTGGAGGTCCGGCACTAAAGCAGGAACCAATCATGCGAGCATTCGTTTTTCCGGGGCAGGGCAGTCAAAAGGTCGGCATGGGCACGGACCTTTCCGCAGCCAGCAGCGCAGCGCGCGCCGTGTTCGAAGAGGTTGATGACGCTCTGGGCCTCAAGCTGTCAGCGATCATGGCGGACGGGCCAGAAGATCTGCTGACCCTGACGGAAAATGCCCAACCAGCGATTATGGCCAATGCGATGGCGACGTTGCAGGTGCTTGAGAGCGAATTCGGCGTAAGACTGGCAGATCACGCGGCGTGCGTCGCGGGGCATTCGTTGGGGGAATACACAGCCCTTTGCGCGGTTGGCGCGTTCGATCTGGCGACCACTGCGCGGCTGCTGAAATTGCGCGGCCAAGCAATGCAGGCGGCGGTTCCTGTGGGCGTAGGTTCAATGGCGGCTTTGCTGGGCGCGGATATTGAAAAGGCGACGGCCGTAGCTCAGGCCGCTGCCGAGGGTGAAGTATGTGAGATCGCCAACGACAATGATCCCGGACAGGTCGTAATCTCTGGCCATAAAGGCGCGATTGAGCGCGCGGTTGCGTTGGTGAAAGACGCCAAAGAGACTTGGGGCATTAAACGTGGCATCTTGCTCCCCGTTTCAGCTCCATTTCATTGTTCACTGATGCAGCCTGCAGCGGACCGTATGGCAGAAGCCTTGACTGAGACTTCACCCGGAGCGCTGACAGTACCAATCTTCGCCAATGTTACTGCGGCGAAAGTGACTGATCCGGAAGAAGAGCGCGCGCTGCTGGTCGAGCAAGTCACCGGCCGCGTGCGTTGGCGCGAAAGCGTCGTTGCTATGCATTCAGATGGCGTGGGCCACTTTGTCGAACTGGGCGGCAAAGTCCTATCCCCGATGATCCGTAAGATCGTCGGCGAAGCGGAGACGACCAGCCTGATTACCATGGAAGATATCGAGGGATTTGCCAAAGATATCGGAGGCTAAGCCCTTGGCGCTCAAAAGAGTTTGGTTTAGCCTGTTCCTACAAAGGGAGAGGTTGCGTGCGTGTCTTTGGGCAATTGGTTGTCACTGGTATGGCGATGCTTTTGGGAGCATGCACGACCACGTCTGGTAGCAACAGTTTCCGATCAGCGGATGAACTTGACCCCGATGCCGTCGCGACCTTCGCCGGCGCGGCTGACGTAGACGCCTATCTCGATGCACAGTTTGACGAGCGTGACGCGATCCAGCAGCGTCAGGAAGCGGAAGGTTGGGAGGATCCTCAGTCTATTATCGTCACGGGTAGTAGGATTCAAGAAGACGTTTCGATCACCAACACGCAGGTTGAGGGAGTTGATGAAGGGGGCATCGTCAAAGCGACATCCGATTTCCTCGTGATATTACGCCTTGGCCGTGTGCACGTCGTTCGTCACGGGGCTGAAAGCTTGGAACCGCTATCGAGCATTGACGCTTTCCCACCCGGCGACAAAAATCCTGACGACACATGGTATGACGAGATGTTGCTTCACCAAGGCATGATCGTCATCATTGGCTATTCCTATGGCGAGGGTGGGACCGAGATCTCACGATTCGACCTCTCCGGCGATGGGCAGCTGGCCTATCGCGACACGCATTATCTCTCGTCTTCCGATTATTATTCTTCAAGCAACTACGCCTCGCGGATGATTGGGGGGACGTTCTTCACCTACACGCCAACGCGATTCAATCGTAGATGGCGCGAAGAATTGCCTTTCCTTGAGCGCAGGAATCCGGATGGCTCTCGGACCAAGATCGGCGAGACACTGGTGCCAAGCTCTATGGGCGTCACCGCGTCGCTGATGATTGATCCATCTCCGGGCGTGGATTTGATGCACGGAATTACGTCTTGCGATGTTTTGTCAGAGGAACTGGCTTGCTCAACTCGGACGGTGCTCGGCACGTCGTCGTCAGAATATTACTTTAGTCGCGATGCCGCTTATATCTGGACCGGGACGGGTCACGATTCACGCTGGGGCCGGGCGAGCCGCAATTGGGGATCGACCCTCTATCGCCTCCCGTTCGACACGTCAGACGATATCACCGCGATCTCTGTACAAGGCGCGCCTGTAGATCAATTCTCGTTCCACGAAGACGCTGAAACGGACAGGCTCTTTGTCATGACCGTTGGCGATTTTGTTTTCGAGAATTCCGGCGATTTCGGTCTGATGATGTGGGAAAGTGAACTGGCCTTTGGTGACGCAGCATTGTTGCAAATACCACTAGACGGGATGGGCAATGGGGCTGTGCAGCTCTCGCAGCAACAGTATCGCCCCTTGCCCGAGATGAACGGGCGGGTGCAAAACCGCTTTGTCGGCAGGCATTTGATGTTGGGGACAGGATATTGGGGCGACGAAGATGAACCACCCGAATTCTATGTTACCCCGCTCGATGCTCAATGGGTCCAACGGATTGAAATCCCGCATACGGTCAGTCGGCTTGATCGACTTGGCAATGATGGGGTCGCGATCGGTGCAGACGATAGTGATGCTCTGGGCTTTACTGCGATAGAATTTGACGAAGACAGACAAGGAGGGCGCGTCGGCTCAACATTTATGCTGCCCGCCGCCGAAGAGGGCGAGAACCGGTCTCAGGCGTTTTATTGGCGTCCCGATGCTGGCAATCCTGATGGTGGAGATGGGCTGATGGCCTTGCCGGTTGATAAGGAAATTGAGGGCGTCGATTTCTATTATCTCGGTTCAGCCACGGCGATGTTCTATCTTGAGCGCAAAGATGGTGCTTTGGCTCCAATTGGAGAGCTTGGTACTGAACCTGATGAAAGCGTTGTCGCGGCAGCTCAGGTAATGGAGGAACTGGAAGATGCGGGCGAATGTAAGGCGTCTTGCACCGATTGGTACGGAAATTCTCGTCCCATCTTTATCGGCGACCGCATCTTTGCACTGATGGGCGACGAAATCATCGAAGGCACCATGGTTGACGGCAATATGCGAGAACTCAGACGCGTAAATTATACCCAATGAAGTCGCCACCCACTGGATCGACAGCACCAATGCGCATTTGCTGAGTAATGTCGCACCCGGCGTTTTTGACCATGCAATCGATCCAACGCGGCTTGCGACCTATCTAGAAAGCTCCTGCAATTGGATGTGCCTTGCTCTGATAAAGGGACTGGTTGTGGGAATGTGTATGTCTGTAATCCACCACCATCCCGACAAACCTACGGAGCTATTCCTTGACGAGATCGGCACAGGCGACGATTGGCGCAGGCAAGGTATTGCGCGCGCTTTGATACTAAAGCTATTCGAACGTGCCGATACCGAGGGAATCGAAGAAATTTGGTTGGGGACCGAACCTGACAACATGCCTGCGAGAGGTCTGTATGAGAGCTTCGGGGTTGAGGGCGAGAAGGGCCTAATCTATTACCTCGACTGGTGAGGAGCCTGTAAGAATGTTTCGACTGGATGGAATGAACGCGCTGGTTACTGGTGCGAGCGGTGGGATCGGTTCAGCAATTGCGATTGCCCTGGCCAAACAAGGCGCGCGGGTTGCGCTGTCGGGGTCAAACGGTGATAAATTGCGCCTGTTCCGCGAACAATTAATCTCAGAAGTCGGATCACCCGAACATGGCGATCATGTTGAGATCACTTGCAACCTGTCTGACTCCACTCAGGTTGACGAATTGATCCCTGCAACGGTGGATACGCTGGGCGGCATCGATGTTCTGGTGAACAATGCCGGCATCACGCGCGACAATTTGGCGATGCGGATGAAGGATGATGAATGGGATCAAGTGATCTCGGTCAATCTTGAAGCAACATTCCGCCTGATGCGCGCCAGCGCGCGCCCGATGATGAAGGCGCGTTTTGGCAGGATCATCAATATCACCAGCGTTGTTGGAAGCACCGGCAATCCGGGCCAGATGAACTATGCCGCCGCAAAAGCAGGCGTGACCGGCATGACAAAGAGCTTTGCCCAAGAAGTCGCATCGCGCGGCATCACCGCAAATTGCCTTGCCCCCGGCTTTATCGCGACCCCGATGACATCGACGCTGGATGAGAAACAGCAGGCTACAATCAACGCCCGCATCCCAATGGGCAAAATGGGCCACGGCGACGATATTGGTGGTGCAGCAGCCTATTTGGCAAGCCGCGAGGCTGGGTATGTCACAGGCCAGACGCTGCATGTGAATGGCGGCATGGCGATGGTGGGGTAGGATTGGGGAAGGAATTCCCTGCGCTGGACGCGAAGTTTGACATTCAAGCGCCCTTATCCCCAAAGGAATTCCCCCTCGCGGCACCTCGAACTTGCCCGTATTGTCCGGGGCGCTAAGGTTTTTTCCAGACCAACGGCGTTCTAGGGGCGATTCCACCCCATTGAGCGCCATCTAAGGCACTAAGAGATAGGCTAAGCTGATGAAGGCTACGATCGAACGCGCGACGCTCCTGCGTTGTCTCTCCCATGTTCAGTCTGTGGTTGAACGCCGCAACACTATTCCCATCCTGTCCAACGTCCTGATCGACGCCAGCGACGGTGGCAATGTGAAGGTGATGGCGACCGACCTCGATTTGCAAGTCACCGAAACAATGGCAGCCGCCTCGGTCGAAACGCCGGGTGCGATCACGGTATCGGCGCATCTGCTGTTCGATATTGCCCGCAAACTGCCCGATGGCAGCCAAGTTAGCCTAGAGACTTCTGACAATCGGATGGAAGTGAAAGCAGGGCGCAGCCGGTTCAAACTGCCGACTCTGCCGCGGGATGATTTTCCGGTAATTGTCGAAGGCGATTTGCCGACCACGTTCGAATTGCCTGCGCGCACTCTGGCCCAGATGATCGATGCCACGCGCTTCGCCATCTCAACAGAGGAAACACGCTATTATCTCAACGGTATATTCCTGCACGTCACAGATGAGGATGAACCCGTTCTTAAGGCAGCGGCGACCGATGGTCACAGGCTCGCACGCTTCACTTTAGCGCGGCCAGACGGCGCTGAGGGGATGCCCGATGTCATCGTGCCGCGCAAAGCCGTGGCTGAATTGCGTAAACTGCTCGAAGAAGCGCTTGATGGATCGGTTCAGATCAATCTTTCCGCTAGCAAAGTCCGCTTCACTCTATCGGGTGAAGGTGGGGTAGTGCTGACCAGCAAGCTGATCGATGGGACGTTCCCTGATTACAGTCGCGTGATCCCGACCGGCAATGACAAGCTGCTGAGAGTCGACCCGAAACTGTTCTTCCAAGGTGTTGACCGTGTTGCGACCATCGCCACAGAGAAAACGCGTGCTGTGAAAATGGGTCTTGATGCGGACAAGGTGACGCTTTCGGTTACTTCGCCCGACAATGGCAACGCGGCAGAGGAGCTGATGGCTTCCTATAGCAGCGAAGGCTTTGAAATCGGATTCAACGCGAATTATCTAAAGGATATTCTTGGCCAATTCGACAGCGATGAGATTGAATTGCACCTTGCCGATGCTGGGGCACCGACTCTGATTCGCGAAGATGAGGCGAGCCCGGCGCTCTATGTGCTGATGCCGATGCGCGTGTGATGAAGTCTGGGGGGACTATTATCGCCGCCGCACTATGTGTTGCTGGACCTTTATCCGCGCAAGAGGGCGAGGCGTTTGAGCCTGCATTCTCTCCCGAGGATGATCTCGACTGCGCCATGTTTGTTGGCGCATTGATGGCGGAAATCGAAGCTGAGATGACGCCAGATAATCGGACTGGCCTGACCAGCGCATTCACATACTTCACGGGCAGGTACGAGGCGCAGCGCGGGATTGATCTGACTGAAGCGTTCGCGGAACGTTATCCGATCTATCAGCGGGCAAATCCGGCAGAGATCCAGCAAACGTGCTCGGTTAGGATGCGGGCCTTCGGCGCACGGTTACAGGAAGTGAACAGTGTCTTGTCCCGGCTTCAGCCTGCGCGCGATCCGGATGCTCAATCTGAAGAAACGCCCGAAGAATAATTAGGCATGACAGGCGCAGTGACCAATAGCGAATCTGCACAAGTTCGCATATATGGCACGGTTATTTCGATCTATACCCGCATCGTTCAAATCACTTGCGAAGAGGCGGGCCTAAGCCACGAAACGATCGCAACCCCCGCGCAATCTCCGACCAATCGCCACCCATTCAGCAAGGTTCCAGTGGTGGAGGTCGACGAGCTAGAGCTGATTGAGAGTGTCGCCATAGCGCAATACCTCGATAATGCGCATTATGGCTCTGCATTGCAGCCATCCGATCCCGCGGCCCGTGCAGTGATGGACAAATGGATTGCGGTTTCGAACAACTACCTGTTTCCGCTGTTTGAGCACGGTTTGGTGATGCCGTGGATTATGCACCGGGTTGCGGGATTTCCGCTTGAGCAGGAGAAAATTGAGCGGTCGCTGCCCAATATTAGCAGGGCCTTGGGCTTTCTCGAGGCGGAGATGTCGCGCGATGGCGCATGGACACCGCTTGGTTTCACACTTGCCGACGTTTTCCTTTATCCGATTATCCGCTCTGTCCAGCTAACGCCGCAAGGCGAGGTTGGAATCGCGCAATGCGATACAATCGCCGCGTGGCTCACTTCATGTGAAAACCGTCCCTCAATCGCCGCAACCCGGTGGGAAAGTGAACCGTGATGGGTTAGGGGTACCGTCAAAGAGGAGTGACTCATTATGACCCTATCCCAAATCCATGTTCGTAAAACTGAACTTACCGACGCCGTTCTAGCAAATGCTGATGCTGGCGACCTTGCCGAAGGCGCCGTACGGCTCGCGGTTGAGAGCTTCTCCGTTACGGCGAACAATATCACCTATGCGGTGGCGGGCGATGGGTTTGGATATTGGAATTTCTTCCCGCCCAAGGCTGACGATCCAGAAGGGCTCGGCATCGTGCCGATGTGGGGTCATGCCAAGGTTGTAGGGAGCAACAATGCAGAAATCGCCGTGGGTGAGCGAGTCTATGGCTATCTACCAATGGGCAGCGGTTTGGATGTGGTGCCGGGAAGTATCTCTGCTGCCAGCTTTGTGGATACCACCGATTATCGCCAGCCAATGAGTCCGGTTTACAACCAATATGCGCGGCTTGCCGCTGATCCAGAACATGATCCTGCGCGCGAAAATGAGCGGATGATTTATGGCCCCTTGTTCAAAACCGGCTTTATCATCGATTATTTCATGCAGTCGGAGGATTGGTTCGGCGCCGCTGAAGTGATCATGACCAGCGCATCCTCCAAAACTGCAATGGGTCTGGCGAGTGTGGCCAAGCAAAATTCTCCACATATCAAACGGGTCGGACTGACTTCTCCGGGCAATATCGACTTTGTCGAAAGCACCGGTTTGTATGACAAAGTCGTTTCTTATGGTGAGATTGGAACGCTTCCAATTGCCGATTGTGTGACAGTGGACTTCGCCGGAAACGCGGATGTGCTCGCCAAACTGCACGAACATTTCGCTCAGACATTGAAATATTCATGCCTTGTCGGCGCGACACATATTGAAGCGCGCAGCACATTTGGCGGCGATGCGAAACTACCGGGACCAAAGCCGACCTTGTTTTTCGCGCCCGATCACTTCGTCGCATTCTTTAACGAACACGGCTCGGTCGAAGGCGGCAAGATGGTCGCCAAAACCTGGCACGGTTTCCTAAGCGCGGTCGAAGGCACCGTCGATATCGTGACACGTGAAGGCCTAGAAGCAGCGCGTACAACCTATCTAGAAATGGTCGGCGGCAGCATCGATCCAGCCAAAGGGATCGTCATCAGGCCTTAAGTGAGCGGATTTTGGGCGGACTCAAGGGAATGTAAGGCCTCTATCCCGTGCTCCTTGGTGATCCACGCGGGTAATCGACTTTCCGGCCAGCACGATTTCGACGTGTTTTGCAACGCCGGGGTCGAATGAGTGACCATAGGAGTGGCCATAGAGTTTCCACCAAGCCCGTCCGCCGGGGGTGTCCCCATCGTGGTCAAAAATAGGCTCTCGAAGCTTGTCCATCGATTGCGGGCGACCGGCGAATCGTTTCGAAGTAGGAAAATATTTTGGGCACCCTCCGCGCCGATAAAGACCATGAGTCGGAACCGAACAAGTTCAATCTCGTCTAGTTCTGCCGGATCACGCAGCCCCCGATCGTAGAGTCCTACCAGCTCTTTGTCAGCTACAATGAGCCGCCGAAGCCCATCGAATCGTTCCTACGTCATTTGCAGGACAGCCAACTCGCTTGCCCGGCTGGCCTGACGCGATTGGATGCCGACGAAGATCAGCGAGCCGACAATGGCAAAGGCGGCGATGGCCTGGCCGATGAAATAGATATCTTCGAGGGTCATGCGTTCGCATCCTTCTCCGCCGATCCATTCTGTGGATCTTGGGGCTCAGGTTCGACCTCACCATCAAACACGTAATTGTACGAGTGCAATGGCTGGTTTGACTGTGCTTCGGCGATCTTTCCATCATAAAACGCTTGAAATGAGCCTGAGAACATGGCGCGACGTTGCTCCCACAATGCCAGCACGGCGGGGCTTATCGAAAAGCCAGCATATTGATCCCATGCGCGCCAACGGCTTTCAATAAGCGAGCCCTCCAACCATTTGGTATGCGCTTCCTGCATGTCCAGCAGCAGAGGTGTTACTTTCGTGCCCAAAAGAAAGTAATCCACGGTTCTAAGTGAATCGGAATCTTCATTCGGTTTGACAGCAATGGCAGCCATTTCAGGCGTCGTGCTCATTTGTCAATCGATCAAAGCACGATGGGTCGATTCGGAGGCAGCGGCTTTCGTTGCAGCTTCATTGCGCTTGGCCTGCTGAGTATTCTGTCGGATCTGAACGCCGACAAAGATGAGGGAGATCACCAGCGACACGGCCGCGATTACCTAGCTGATGAAGTAAATCGCTTCCAACGTCATTCAGCGGCTTCCAATTCTCCGGCGCAAAACTTTGCGCGCTGCGGCCCGCGGACTAGGCCGCCGGGGGTTTCGCCTGTCCATTTGCCGTCCTCAAACGTGACCACGCCGTTCTTGATCGTGTAGGCATAGCCATCGGCCTTTTGCATCAGGCGTTTTCCGCCTGCGGGCAGGTCAAAGGCAAGCCACGGGCGGCCTAGTTTCAAGCGCTCCATATCGATCACATTGATATCAGCGAGATGGCCTGGTGCGATCACGCCGCGATCTTCCAAGCCGTAGAGCACGGCTGTGTCGCGGCATTGGCGTTTCATCGCCTGCTCCAGACTGATCCGGTCTCCGCGCCGGCGGCTCTTCACCCAATGTTCCAGCATGAATGTAGGAGAGGCAGCATCACAAATCGTCCCACAATGCGCGCCGCCATCGGACAGCGAGTTCACCGTGTCATCGGAATGTTGCAAAGGGTGGAGGAAGTCGAGATTGCCATCGACATAATTCAGGATCGGTAGATAGATGAAACCCGTCCCGTCCTCTGCGCACAGCATATCATACGCGTATTCCTGTGGATCCACGCCAGCGGCTATGGCCCGCGCATTTACACTGGCGGATGCGTCCGGTTCATAGTCGAAATCCGGGTCCATTTCATATTGTAGAGCCCAGCCTTGGCTGATGACCATCACCACTTCGATGATGTCAATCGGCGCTTCGGAATAGTCGTTTACCTCTGACAAAAGCTGTTGCTTGAAAGTAGGGTCGAGCAATTTGGCCTTTTGTTCTGGCCAGTCGAGATCCTTGATGGTCTGCCAGCTGGGGCGGAAAGCAAAGGGGTTTACTGTGCCCTGCCATGCCATGATGATGCCGTTCCCACGCAGAGCGATCTGTGCGACAATATTGGCGCCATTGTCATTTTCAGCGCGCATATTGGCGATCTGCTCTTCGAGTGGAATGTCTTTCTTGATCGACTGGAGCGCGGAGAATGTTACCGGAACACCGGCTTCGCGGCTTAGCTTGCCCATCCATTCAAATTCATTCCATTCGCGCATCAGGTCGCTTGCCATTTCAAATACGGCATGGCCGCCAGCGGATTTTGCACGGCCCATTGCGTGACCGATTGCGACCAATTCTTCAGGTGTGGCAGTGGTTCCAGGGACCAGTTCTCCATCGACAGATTTGTGCAGGACCGTGCGCGATGTTGAGAAGCCTAAAGCGCCTGCGCGCACGCCTTCTTCTACAATGTCGGACATTGCTTTGATGTCTTCGTCCGTGGGCACCGCGCCTGGTTGTTCGCGGTCACCTAGGACATAAGCGCGCACGGCGCCGTGGGGCACATGGGTTCCGATATCGATTGTGCGCGGCATTTTCTCTAACGCGTCGAGATACTCGGGGAATGTCTCCCAATCCCAAGTAATGCCCTCGGCCAATGCCGTGCCGGGAATGTCCTCGACACCTTCCATCAGGCTGATCAACCATTCATGGCGGTCGGGCTTGGCTGGTGCAAAGCCGACACCGCAATTGCCCATCACAACAGTGGTGACGCCGTGCCAGCTGGATGGGGTCATTTCCTGATCCCACGTGGCCTGACCATCATAATGGGTGTGAATATCGACAAATCCAGGGGCAACGATTTTACCCGTCGCGTCAATTTCACGCGCCGCATCTCCGCTGATCGTGCCGACGCCGGCGATCACACCGTCCTTTACTGCGACATCGCCGCTGAAGCTTTCCGCGCCGGTGCCATCGACGATGGTTCCGCCCCGAATGATAAGGTCATAGGTCGCCATGTTTTTCTCTCCCAGTCTTTATTTGATACTGGTTTAGCACAGTCGCACTCTTGCTGCTACGCTGGGCATATGAGCAAAAAAGCGAGTTGGGCGCCTGATCCTGAGAGCAGGATATCTGTTAATTGGGTGAAGACCCAAGGCCTGACATTCGAAGTCGCAGAGGCGGGAGAGGGCGACCATCTGGCGCTCTGCCTTCACGGCTTTCCTGAACTCAATTATTCATGGCGCCACCAAATGCCGCGTTTGGCAGAGATGGGGTACCGTGTCTGGGCGCCAAATTTGCGCGGTTACGGTGCGACCGATCGCCCTGCGGCGATGCGCGATTATACGCTCGATAAACTGACGCAGGATGTTGCAGACCTGATCGATGCGAGTGGAGTCAAGAAGGTTACTTTGTTCGCACATGATTGGGGCGGGGCGATTGCTTGGATGTTTGCAATCCAGAAGTTACGCCGGCTCGAACGGCTCGTTGTCATGAACTTGCCACACCCGAAAGTGTTTCAACGTGAGGCCAAGAAATGGCGTCAGATCAAACGCAGCTGGTACATCTATTTCTTCCAACTTCCATGGCTTGCCGAAATGTTGCTGGGCCGCAAAAATGGCACCGCGATTGGCCAGTTGTTTGAGAAGACATCGAGTTCGCCAGAGCGCTTTGGCCCTGACGTGCAGCGTATCTATAACGAAGCATCTGCACGGCCAGGAGCTTTAAACGCGATGATCAATTATTATCGGGCTCTGCGTTATACAAATGCGGAGGCGCTGGGCGATGGTCGGGTCGATATTCCAACTCTGCTGATCTGGGGTGAGGAAGACATCGCGTTGGGCATTCATTGCACGCAGGGTGCGGAGGAATGGGTCCACGATCTGACGCTAAAGCGCCTCCCCGGAGTGTCACATTGGGTGCAACAGGACGCGCCCGAAGAGGTAAACGCTATTCTGACAGATTGGCTGCCAAAGGTTTAGGCGGCAGCCTGATCACCGGCTTTATAATCCGCAGGCCGGTCCAGAAATTCGCGCATAGCGGCAGTGCATTCGTCTTTATGGCTGAGCAGGAACAAATGTCCGCCGCCTTTCATCACCACCATCTCACTATTGGGGATCAGCATGTTGAGAAACTTGCCATTCGCCAAAGGCACAATGGCATCATCGTCACCCATCATGATCAATGTGTTCTGCTTCAGCAGAAACGGCAGGGCCGGTGCGCTGGTCCAACCGAGCATACACATCAGCTGGTACATATAACCGCGCGGGGATGGGGGCTTCAGTCGGGACATATGCCCGCCTTTGCCCTGTGATTTGCCTAATCCTTCACCATAAAGCGTCTCAAAATTCTTCATCATGAATTCTGGGTCGATATAGCGCCGCGGATTGGCCATTTTGGTCAGTGCTTTGGGACTGCCAGGCATCATCAGCATTCCGGCACTGGTCGCGATCAGAACAACGCGCCGCGTGCGCGCAGCGTGCTGCATGGCAAAATGTTGTGCAATGCCGCCGCCCCAGCTGATCCCCATCACATCGACTTCATCAACGCCGAATTTGTCGAGCAGCTCGGCCGCCGTCCAGCTAATCGTGAAAGGATTATAGGGCACTACAGGATCGGGAGATTCGCCGATTCCGGGCATGTCGAACATGATAAAGGCGCGCTCTGGTAAGGCGTCTGTAAGCGGAGCCACTGCTTCGATATTTGCGCCTATTCCGTTGAAGAACAGGACTGGCGGATGATCGCTAGGTTCATCGAGCCGCCATGCAGCAACCCGTAGCGTCCGGCCCGCCACTTGCTCCATTGTAACAACTGCGTCTTTAAGGGCATCGCTCATTTATTATCTGTCCTATCAGCACCCATTCCCACGCTGCTTTCTCTTGGGAGTAGAAGGTAGATTACCCTGTCATGGTGTCTTGCGACAGCAGCATTCTAAAAGCGACAAAGTTGTCTTCACGCGTTTGCTTGTATCAGACTTCTTCGATGACGTAGAGTCCGGGCGCGCTTTCCATTGCAGGATACGCGTCGCTGCCCACAGTTTCGGGCGCGGGCAGTTTGTCGCCCGAACGTGCTTGAATCCACTCCATCCAATAGGGCCACCAGCTGCCTTTGACCTCTTCGGTGCCTTGCAACCATTCATCGGCAGTTGGGGGAAGTTTCCCTTTCTTCTTTTGAACGAAATACTTTGCTTTTGGATTTCCTGGAGGGTTCAGGATTGCCTGCATATGGCCCGATTGGCTCAGGACATAGGTGACGTTCTTTGAGCCGAATAAGTTGGTTGAACGATAGGTCGCTTTCCATGGAGTGATATGATCGGTGACGCCGCCCAGAATGAACATATCTGATTTGACTTTGGATAGATCGACCATGTGATTGGCCATTTCCACTTCACCCTGTTTGGTGAAGGCCAGCGATTCATACAAAGTCATGAAATCGCCCATCAGGCTGGCCGAAAGGTTTGTCGCATCGGCGTTCCAGAACAACACATCAAACGCTGGCGGGTCCATGCCCAACAGGTAGTTGTTGATGACATAATTCCAGATCAAATCGTTGGGGCGCAACCAAGCGAAACCGCGAGCCAAATCGTCCGCCTTGATAATCCCCGCTTTGGCCGCGCGTTGGCGAGCAATGGCCATGCCGTTTTCGCTTACCAATGATCCGGCTTCGATATCAGTCTGTTTGGGATGCAGTACGCACACCATCAATGTCAGCGTGCCAAGAATATCGTTGCCCGTCGCGGCAAGCTTTGAGGCCAGAACGGAGGCGGTTTGCCCGCCAGAACAACCAGCAGAAACATTAACCTTTTCCGATCCGGTAATTTCGGCAACCACTGCCAGCGCCTCTTCACATGACGAGATATAGTCCGACATGTTCCAATGACCCTGATCTTTTGACGGGTTACGCCAAGATATGACGAAGGTCTGGAGGGCATTATCGACCTGCCATTTGATGATAGACTTATCGGGCGACAGGTCGTTGATATACATCTTGTTGATCTGTGGCGGAATCGTAAGCTGCGGGATGGCATACACATCGTCAGTTGTGGGAGCGTAGTGGACCAGTTCCATCATTTCTGTGCGCAGCACCACATTGCCTTTTGATGTCGCGATATTCTCACCCAGTTTGAATGGGCGCTTATCAACCTGACTCACCATGCCTTTGTTATGAACGACATCGTTATAGGCGTTTTGCAGGCCTTTAATTAGGGACAGCCCCCCTGAATTGATGATCTGCTTTTGAGCCATTGGATTGCCAACAAGGGTGTTTGTCGGGGCAATTCCATCGAGGATGATGTTGGCGATAAAATTGGCGCGGTTTCGCTCCAATTCATCAAGCTCAAGGTCCTCTAACCAGCTTCGCATGCCTTTTTGCACGGCTAGGTAATATTGCGCACCTGCTCTGAAGAAAGGATTGAACTGCCAAGCGGGATCTTTGAAGCGTTTGTCTTTGGGATCAGGCGCGAGCTCACTTTTACCGGTCAAGATTTTGACCATGTCTTCACTCACCGTCTTGGCATGGCGAAAGGCGCGGCTAGGGTCAGATGCGGTTTCGCGGAGCAACAAGGCAACCGCGCTGACGAAATCTTCGCGGGCAACACCGATCAACGGGCCCAATGCATTCGTTGATTGAGCCGCTTCGTTTTCCAGCTTTACGGTACCGTCTGACATCTCAAATCTCTCCAATGCGATAGTCGAGCGTTCTTTGCGCAGCGAACAAGTGGATAGATGCCCTGCAATGCGCTGCCTGACAAGGGATGCGTCTCTATTGCAGGATGTTCCCAATTGATCGCAGCGTTTGGGCGAGCGATCATTGGAAGTTATCCAATTTTTCACCCTTTGATAGCTAAGGCGGTTGGTAAATATTTCTGCAACGGGGAATTAGCCATTGGCTGGATTGCTATCAAGGCTGACAAACGGAGCGAGCGACTCCAGATCGAGTGGATCAGTACGATCCTTCGATCACACCAGTCGTGCTTTGTTGCTAGAGAGCCTTGAGAAGTCTGACCTTGGTTGGTTCTGGGCCAGTGACGCTGAAAGCAACATTGCATACATTTCACAACCGGCGGCACAGCGTGTTGGAAAGCCGGTTGATGAGATTATCGGCAAATCTATCACTGAGGTATTCCGACCGGTCGAAAATGCTGAGGATCGTGGACACGAACGACCTCTAAAATTTCAATTGGCCGCACGCAATTCCATCAAGCCTGTGACGGTCAAACTCGATATGGGCGAGGGCCAATCTTGGTGGGAAATCGCCGCGGTGCCGCAATCCGATGATGCTGGTAATTTTGCTGGATATCATGGGATCGCTCGCGATGTTTCCGATACATTCGAAAGTAAGCGTGATGCGGAAAAACTATCACGTTATGACTCGCTAACGGGCCTATCGAACCGTCACCGTATGTCACATCAACTAGGCGCGACGTTAACTGCGTTTAAGGCGTCTAAACGATCCTGCGCAATCCTGCTGATCGACCTCGATCGGTTTAAGCAAGTCAATGATACTATGGGCCATCCAGCGGGCGATGAGTTGCTGAAACAAGTTGCCAGCCGATTGCAGCGCGTGCTTGGCGACAACGTCGAAATTGGGCGCATAGGCGGGGACGAATTCCAAGTCATCATGCAAGATGAGGATGATCGTGGCGTACTCGGTGATTTGGGTATGCGGATCATCCAGATGGTCTCCCAACCCTATACGATTAACGGAATGCGCGCCGTAATCGGTTGTTCGGTCGGAATTGCGATCGCACCGTTTGATGGCATCGAAGAAGAAGAACTGATCAAAGCCGCAGACCTCGCATTGTATTCAGCAAAAGGCGGAGGGCGCGGCCAGTTCCGTTTTTATTCAAGCGATCTGCGCGACAAGGCAAGCTACCGGCACCAGATCGAAGCAGACTTGCGCGATGCTATCTCTCGTAATGGACTCGAGATGCATTACCAGCCGATTGTCGATGTCGACACTCATAAGGTCGGGTGTGTTGAAGCATTAATGCGTTGGAATCACACAGATCGCGGAATGATCTCGCCCGCTGACTTCATTCCGGTTGCCGAAGAAGTTGGAATTATCCGCGAGTTGGGCGAATGGGCGCTCAACAAGGTTTGTGAGACCGTTCAGACTTGGCCTGGCGATATTCGCGCCGCCGTCAATGTTTCGGCTGTTCAATTTGCCTCCGACGATTTCGTCGAAATTGTGAAGCGTGCGCTAAAATCGAGCGGGATTGAGCCGTCGCGTGTCGAACTGGAAATTACTGAAAGCGTATTCGTTGGTGACATGGAACGCGCACTGCGTTTGTTCGATGACCTTAAGCGCTTAGGCGTGCGTTTGTCGCTTGATGATTTTGGAACCGGCTATTCTTCACTCAGCTATTTGCGCGAAGCACCGTTCGACAAAATCAAGATCGATCAGAGTTTTGTCCGCGGCTGCACTGCTGACGATAACAAAAACGACGCGATCATCGCCGCCATCGTTAGTTTGGCCCGCGCTTTGGGAATGGAAACAGTTGCTGAAGGCGTGGAGACTAAGGACGAACTGAAGGCTGTGACTGACGAAGGTGTGACCCACCTGCAAGGCATGTTGTTTTCCCGTGCAATTCCTTCGGATGAGATCGTCGAACGCTTGAAAACTGGCGATCTGGAATTTATTCCGCGTGGTCCGGAAAAGTACCGTTCTGAACGACGCACGGAATTCCGCAAAATCGGTCTCATCCACGGCAATGATCGGTATAATGTATTCCTTCGCAACCTTTCTAAGACTGGTGCCAAAGTCGAAGGATTGCTTGATGTGCCAGTGGGCACGGAGGTCGTGATTGATTTGGGTGGTGGGCAGTTAGCGGTTGCTTGTGTCCGGCGATCCGAAGGCTTTAGCCAAGGTGTTGAATTTGAGACCGCGCTGATCAGTGATGGCGCTGACGGGTTGTGCACACGCCACCGTGTTTCGCCCTATCAAATCGAGGCTGCTGGCCGACCTCTGCGTGCTCTCAACGATGATACCGTCGCAGCTATTACAGGTGTGATGAATTCCAGCACAAAAAGCTTTGTTGAGGTCGAAATCAGCAAATCTTGAAAGGCTGTTTGGACGATGGTGTTTTTTGCCAAGCGTCAGGAATTTTTACACATTAACTTCCCATCTTAGCCAAAAAATAACCAACCGAGTTTATATCTAGTGAAGGACGATAAGCGTCCCAAGGTTTGGTTGTGAATTCGCTCTTGCGAAAAGGATGGCGTGGGTGGCCCTGAAGGGTTTCTTGTCAAAAAGCGTTTCGAAATCGAGCAAAGCGACAAGCGCTTTGTCCGATGGTGAAAAACTTGCAATGCTTGATGAGCTTGAACAGTCCGGCCTTGGCTGGTTTTGGGCAAGTGATCAGGATGGAAAGCTTACCTATCTCAGTTCCGCAATTGCGGATCGCATAGGCGTGCCACTGTCAGACGTCTTGGGCCAGCCACTTTCCAGTGTTTTTGCCCCAGCTGATAATAGCGGGCGAACCAAATCGTTATTATTAACGTTGTGCACGCACAAAGCCTTTTCAGGAATGGCGGTGATGGCTGAAAAGGACCGGGAAGCCGGTTCAGCGGGAACAATCCTGCGCCTCTCTGGCCAGCCAGCATTTAACGGGGGCACCTTCACTGGTTTCCGCGGAACCGGTGCGGATATTACGGATGAATATTTCCGTGAAGCAGAGACAGAGCGTCTGGCGAAGTACGATTCGCTTACCGGCCTGTCGAACCGCCACCGGATGAAACATTTGATTGAGACGACGCTTACTGCATTTAAAGCGGCGAAACGCAATTGCGCGGTCATGATGCTCGATCTCGATAAGTTTAAGCATGTGAACGACACGCTCGGTCATGCTGCTGGTGATGAGCTTCTAAAGCAAGTTTCCGACCGCCTCAGGCGTTCAATCGAAGTTGAGTGCGAAATTGGGCGACTGGGGGGTGATGAATTCCAAGTGATGATCCATGATATGGATGATCGTGGTGAGTTGGGCGAAATCGCGATGAAGATCATCACGATGCTCAAGCAACCCTATTCGTTGGAAGAGGGACGCTGCGTAATTGGCGCTTCGATCGGTATTGCTATTGCACCGCATGACGGTGTGAGCGCGGATGAGGTTGTGCGTTCTGCTGATCTTGCTTTGTATGCCGCCAAGAATGCCGGGCGCGGTCAATATCGGTTTTTTTCAGGCGAACTGGAAAACGAAGCCTTGTTCCGTCGCCGCCTGGAGGAAGATCTCGGCGCGGCTGTGCGCGACCAGCAATTGTTCCTGAAATACGAACCGATGGTTAGTGCGGATAACGAAGCTGTGCGGGCTCTCGAAGCCCATATTTGCTGGATGCACGATCAGCGCGGTGAAATCGATGAAGAAGAATTTGCTTCAATTCTGGAAGGGTCAAGCCAAGTTATCGAAGTTGGCACGTGGGCCATCCGTCAAGCATGCAAGCATGCTGCCGAATGGCCAGACACAGTGCGCGTGGCAGTGAATGTCCCAGTTGCTCTGTTTGCTGCTGACAGTTTTGTCGATGCGGTGTCGGATGCTCTTTCCGAAGCAGAAATTTCTGCACAGCAGCTCGAGCTAGAAATTAGCGAAGCGGTGTTTTTTGGTGATACGAACGCGGTTGATCGCGCGCTTGCGCAACTGTTCAAGCTTGGTGTTCGGTTGACACTCGATGAATTTGGAAGCGGTTATTCGTCGCTTGCCTATCTGCGCCGTGCACCGTTCAATTCGATCAAGATCGATGAAGCGCTCGTTTCCGAGGCGGAAACGCATGATAGCAAAGACCTTGGTCTGATAAGGGCGATAGTCGCGCTCGCCGGCGCTTTAGAAATGGATACTATTGCCAACGGTATTGAGACAACCGAACTGTTCGGCCGGTTGAAACAATGCGGCGTTAAATGCATGCAAGGCCCGATCTATTCCGATCCCGTTGGCCGCGAAACAGTAGAGACCGAACTGATTGGTGATACTTGGAAAATTGCTCCTAGCGGTGATCGTTTGAAGCGTGCCAAGCGCCGAACAGTGTTCCGCAAAATTCAGGTCATTCATGACGACCATTCTTACGAAGTTACCTTGCGCAATCTATCCAAAACCGGTGCGCTGATCCAAGGGCTGAACGATGTGCCCAACGGAACGCAATTCGTAGTCGATCTCGGCGGAGGACAGCTTGCGGTAGCAACTGTGATCCGCACCAATAGTGACACTCAGGGCCTCGAATTCGAACAATCACTCGTAGATGATGGTTCAGGCGGTTTATGCACTCGCAATCGGGTGAGCCCTTATGCGCTCTCTGCAGCAGGAGCTCCATTGGCCGCCCTATCGCAGGGTGATTACAAGGGAATGGAGGGCGGATTGCTGGGCCAAGGCGGCGTAATCGCACCACAATTTGGATACGCCGTGCCTCCAAAATACGAAGCGGCATAACCAATCTGCATACTCATTTGAGTGATGCGATTTTCGAGAATGACACAGGGGCACCGGCCCGCTAAACGCGCAGTCGAAATGACTGACCTCTCCAGAATCCGCAATTTCAGCATAATCGCTCATATCGATCATGGTAAGAGCACCCTTGCTGACCGCCTCATCCAGTTCACTGGCGGTCTGACCGCGCGCGAAATGTCCGAACAAGTGCTTGATAATATGGACATCGAAAAAGAGCGCGGCATCACCATCAAGGCCCAGACCGTGCGCCTGAACTACACAGCCAAAGATGGCGAGACCTATCAGCTCAACCTGATGGACACTCCCGGCCACGTTGATTTCGCTTATGAAGTCAGCCGTAGCCTCGCCGCATGCGAAGGCGCTTTGCTGGTCGTCGATGCCGCGCAAGGAGTTGAGGCGCAGACGCTCGCCAATGTCTACCAATCGATTGAGCATGACCACGAGATCGTGCCCGTCATCAACAAGATCGACCTGCCCGCCGCCGAACCAGAGCGTGTGCGCGAAGAGATCGAAGAGGTCATCGGCCTCGACGCATCCGAAGCCGTGCTCTCCAGCGCCAAAAGCGGGATCGGGATCGAAGATGTGCTCGAAGCTGTCGTCGCGAAAATCCCGCCGCCCCAGGGCGAACGCGACAAACCGCTTAAAGCCAGCCTGATCGATAGCTGGTACGACCCCTATCTCGGCGTCGTCATCCTGGTTCGCGTGATCGAAGGCGCGCTCACCAAAGGCCTCAACATCAAATTCATGCAGGGCGGCACCCAGCACCTGATCGACCGCGTCGGCTGCTTCACCCCCAAGCGCACCGATCTGCAAGAGCTTGGCCCCGGCGAGATTGGCTTCATCACCGCGCAAATCAAAGAGGTCGAACAGGCCCGCGTCGGTGACACGATCACTACAGTGAAGGGCGGGGCGGTCGAAGCGCTTGCCGGCTATAAAGAAGTGCAGCCAGTGGTGTTCTGCGGGTTGTTCCCGGTCGACGCCGCTGACTTTGAGAAATTGCGCGAAAGCATCGCCAAGCTGCGGTTGAATGATGCGAGTTTCAGCTTTGAGATGGAAAGCTCGGCTGCATTGGGCTTTGGCTTCCGCGCGGGCTTTCTGGGCTTGCTGCATTTGGAGATTATCCAAGAACGGCTCAGCCGCGAATATGACCTCGACCTGATCACCACTGCACCATCGGTGGTGTACCGGCTCCAACTGTCGAAATCGAAGACTGAGGACGCCAAGGAAATCTTGCTCCACAATCCGGCGGACTGGCCCGATGTAAACCGGATCGAGATGATCGAGGAACCGTGGATCAAAGCGGTGATTTACACACCCGACGAATATCTCGGCGCGATCCTGAAACTGTGCCAAGACCGGCGCGGCGTGCAAACCGATCTGACCTATGTCGGCGGCCGCGCGCAGATAACCTACGAATTGCCGCTGAATGAAGTGGTTTTTGACTTTTACGACCGCTTGAAGTCAATTTCGCGAGGCTATGCCAGCTTTGACTACGAACAGATTGGCCTGCGCGAAGGCGACTTGGTCAAAATGAACATTCTGGTGAATGCCGAAGCCGTCGATGCCCTGTCGCTGATTGTCCATGCTGGCGTCGCCGAAGAACGCGGGCGCGGCATGTGCGAGCGCCTAAAAGACCTGATCCCCCGCCACCTGTTCAAAATCCCCGTCCAAGCCGCCATCGGCGGCAAAATCATCGCCCGCGAGACGATTGCCGCGATGCGCAAAGATGTGACCGCCAAATGTTACGGCGGCGATATTTCTAGGAAAAAGAAGCTGCTGGAGAAGCAAAAGAAGGGCAAAGCGAAGATGCGCGAATATGGGAATGTAAGTATTCCACAAGAGGCGTTTATTGCTGCTCTGCGGATGGGTGAGGAGTAGGCGGGATTCGGCCCAAGAACAGCTATTCCCTTCACAATCCGCAACGGTTAAGTTGAACGCATTCTCACAATGGGGCACCGCCTTCTTGCTGGTCTGGTGACCATTCCAAAGCGGCCTAAGATCAGGATCGTGCCAACAGCGTTTTGCCCTTAAACCCAGCTGCGAGAGCCAAATGACAAGTATCCCATTTTACCCAATCGGCACGCCCAGTAGTCCGTGGGGCGACGCCGAACTTATACAATGGCGAACAGGTCAGTCTAGGCAACGCTATTATCGGAACGATGTGGTTCCGCGCATTGAGGCGTTAGCTGGCCGCTTCGAAACTCTCACCTATGGTCAACTTGAATACGCTGGCGAACACTATGACCTGTTCGCTCTGCGTAATGAGCGCCCGGACCTAAGCTTGCCAACCGCGCTCGTAACTGGCGGTGTCCATGGATACGAAACGAGTGGAGTAATGGGAGCTCTTCAATTTCTTGAGACCCACGCGGCAGAATATTTTGATAGGATAAACCTGTTGGTTGCCCCGTGCATCAGCCCGTGGGCATATGAACGGATCAACCGTTGGAACTACAACGCCATCGATCCCAACCGCAGTTTTTACCCTGATAGCCGAGCATCCGAGTGCGCGGCCCTGATGAAGCTTGTCGCTGCGCAGCCCGGCCCGTTCCTGATGCATATCGATCTGCACGAAACAACCGATAGCGATGAAAGCGAGTTTCGGCCCGCTTTGGCAGCGCGCGACGGCGAAAAATTCATGCCTGGCACCATTCCCGATGGCTTCTACCTCGTCGACGACAGTGATAATCCGCAGTCCAGTTTCCAACAGGCAATTATAGCGGGGGTCGAAAAGGTTACTCACATTGCGCCGGCTGACGAGGATGGAAAGATCATCGGCTCACCCGTCGTTGCAAATGGAGTGATCCAATATCCCCAAGCAAAATACGCTATGTGCAGTTCTGTAACCGGCGCGCGATTTACAACGACCACCGAGGTTTATCCGGACAGCGCCAACGCCACGTCGCAAATATGCAACGATGCCCAAGTTACCGCCGTGTGCTCAGCCTTAGACTTTGCGCTCTCGCAGACATGAAAGTGTCCTGATTAACCTTGAGGATGTAGTCGGTGTATGCCGAATGGCAGTTTTGTTCCGCACTGCTGACTTTCCGACTTAGTGAAGCAAACAACCGCTGGTAGCTATCCCGCTATCTACCAAACTGGTGCGACCGACACTATCTCCACTATATGACCTTATCGCTCGTCGCTCTTGTTGTCGTACTCATTGTGGCAGCGCTTTGGTATCGCCGCAGAACGCGGCGGCAAAAACGGGCTCGGCTACTGGCGACACCGCTCACTTCAATGCAGCGCGAGGTGGTCGCGGAACTTGTGCCAATTGTACGTCGGTTGCCAGCATCATTGCGGCCTAAATTGGAGGGGAAGATGAATATCTTCCTCGACCAGATCACCTTTCATGGGAATGATGGCCTTGAGGTTAGCGAGGACATGAAACTTTCCATCGCCGCACAAGCTTGCCTATTGGTCGTCAACAGCCCGGCTTGGTATGATACGCTCAAGAATGTGCTGATCTACCCCTCGGCTTTTCACACTCACCGCAACAGCCATGACGGCTATGTCGTCCATGAGAACAAGCACATGACGCTTGGCGAAAGCTGGGCCCGTGGGCCTGTCGTTTTGTCATGGGCCCATGCGCTGCAGGGCGGTCTAAACGACGAAGATGGTCATAACGTCGTCATCCACGAATTCGCTCACCAATTGGACAGTTTAACTGGTCATACGGACGGCATCCCAATTCTTCGCAAAGGGCAGGCATATGCTGGTTGGGAAAGGGCCATGTTGGACGCGTTTACTGAGCACGTGGAAAGGGCTGAGAGCGCACGCAAAACCTTGATCGACCCCTATGGTGCCACCGGTCATGAAGAGTTCTTTGCCGAAGCAATCGTCACCTTCTTTGAAAAGCCTCAGTCTTTGCGCCGCGAGGAGCCGGCGCTTTATTCGCAGCTGTCAGAGCTACTGGCGCTCGATCCCGCGCAATGGGGCTAAACAATTCTGTACGCGACGATCGATAAGCAAGGAAAATAGTCATTCAGGTTCAAGGAGCTTTCAACGGGTTTTGGGTTCATACTGAAAACTTGCTTTTGAAGCCTTTAGATACAAGGCCGGACAGTCAGCTAACGGCCCAGTTTCGGCCGGGTGGCTGTCACGCATGTCCAGGGCTCCGCCTAAAGGTGGCGGCGCTCTGACGTACGTGCGGAGTTCTTAACACCCGGCTTTTCGGCCCGGTCCAGCCTCTTGAAACAAAGAGGCGAGGCCATTGGACCAACCTTGCGAGAAGGAAAAGCGAAGAGGATCGACCGTTTGGTTGGGCTTGGAGGCGTGGCTGATCGACGCGGCGCTATATGGACCGGGGTTGGTCTGGCTATGGGCCTGTTTGTTTTAAGCTTGTTTGTTTTCCGCAAGCGCGTCCGCGCTCGCGATATCCTCCCCCGGCTCGGAGGCCGTGGTCCGGGCGCCCGGTCGGGCTTGCGGTCCGCTGATCGCGGACCGATCAGCGCTTTCCAATAACCCGGCATGCTCTAAATCCCGAGCCTTCAACCGCTCAAACCGCTCCCAAGCCTCGCGCGTTTCCTCCGACAGCGCCTCCCATTCCCGCTCCCGCTGCGCCGCGACCTCTCGCCGGATCGCGGTCACCTTTGCGTCGATGCTGGCGCGCACATTCTCTGGCGAGACGTTGGCGCGCTCGGCGTCCCATTCGGCTCGCCATTTTTTGCGCAAGCGTTCTTCTTCCATTTTGCCGACGGCGTTCAGGGCCTTGGGTCGTCCTTCGGCAAAGCGATCGGGCGCGCGGTTTCTCAGCATGAACATCAGCAAGCGGTCATTGTAGCGTTTACGCGTGCCGACCAGCTTTCCGTATGAATAGAGCGGTTCATCCACGCCGTTCAGCGCGCGGTCCATCGCAACGTCTTCGATCCGCTGGACGCCAAGGTCGAGAGCGGCGCTCCAAGCGGCGCGAAAACTGTCGGCTCCGGGTTGGCGGCGCAGAAAGTATGCTCCGCGCTGGCTCATATTGACCGCTTTGCAGGCAGCGGCGATCGAATCGGTATCGGCCAGCGCTTCGATAAAGGTCTGCTGGCGCAAGGGTGTCCAACCGTCATGACGCGGGCATTTGCGCGGGACGGGGGTGAAGGCGGGGACTTCGCCAATAGGAACGGGTAGGCGGACGGTGCGAGGATCGGCTCTGCGGGTCATTTGCGGGTGTGAACCACAAAATACCGAAGTAGGAAAATGTGGATGCAGGAAAACAATCTCAACTTCACTTGGCGTTCAGCAGAGTGCTGGTTATACGCGCTGTTATGATCAAGACACTCCGAACTCGCCTGAACTCCACCCGCATCGCTGGCGCCGTCCTGCTCGGCGCGACGCTGACCGTTACGGCTGCCTGCGGCGGTGGCTCGGCAAATGGAGACATCGCTTACGTCGCTCGCGATGTCGAATCGCTCTATGGAGAAGCGCAGCGGCGGCTGGATGATGGTAATACGGTTTTGGCGGCGGCGCTGTTCGACGAGGTTGAACGGCAGCATCCCTATTCACCATGGGCGCGGCGCGCGCAGTTGATGAGTGCGTTCAGTTACTACATAGCGCGTGATTACAACAAAGCGATCGCGAACTCGCAGCGTTTCTTGTCGATCCACCCGGGCAACAAGGACGCTCCATACGCATACTATCTGATTGCGCTTTCTTATTATGAGCAAATCAGTGATGTGAACCGCGACCAATCGATCACAGAGCAGGCACAGGTTGCGCTGCGCGAAGTGAATCGGCGCTTTCCGCAGACCGAATATGCGGCGGATGCGCGTCTAAAACTTGACCTGGTCGCTGATCACCTAGCAGGCAAAGAGATGGAGATTGGGCGGTTCTATCAGCGATCTGGCAAATGGTTGGCGGCAGCATTGCGGTTCCGCAATGTGGTTGAGGAATTTCAAACGACCAGCCACACGCCAGAGGCTTTGTACCGCCTGACTGAGAGCAGCCTTGCTTTAGGAATTCAGGACGAGGCGGTGAAGTACGCTGCCGTGCTGGGTGCGAACTATCCAGGTACGGAATGGTATGAGAAAGCCTTTGAGCTGGTTGGCGATCACGCGAGCGACGTCACACCCAGCTAAGCTCAAGCTCGCTCTTAAGTTGGGGCGTAGTGCCTCTGCTACTTCGGATGCAACCACAGAAGCTGTTTGCAACCCCAACGTCATGTGATGACGGGGCGCTGTGTTTGGGTTAGTGCGATATGGCAATGCTGACCCGGCTCTCGATCCGTAACATAGTCCTCATCGAAGCGCTCGATCTCGACTTCGGGCGCGGGCTTGGTGTGCTGACTGGGGAAACAGGAGCGGGCAAGTCGATCCTGCTCGATGCGTTGGGACTGGTACTAGGTGATCGTGCGGAGACCGCTCTGGTCCGTGCAGGTGAACCAAAAGCCAGCGTTACGGCAAGCTTTGAATTCGCCCAGTTGCCCAGCCTTATTGCAAAGGCGCTGGATGATGCTGATCTAGAGATCGAACCGGGTGAGCCGCTGCTGATCCGACGGCAGGTGAAAGCGGATGGTGGCTCCAAAGCCTATATCAACGATCAACCTGCCAGTGTTGCTCTGCTGCGCGAACTCGCTCCCGCTCTGGTGGAGCTCCACGGCCAGCATGATGATCGCGGTCTGGTGAACCCACGTGGTCACCGGCTGCTGCTCGATCGCTATACCGGGATTGATCTGGCCGCGCTTGAACGACGCTGGGTGAGTTGGGCCAAAACCGAAGCGCAACTGGCGGAGGCTCGCAGCGCGCAGGAACAGGCCAAACTGGATCAAGATCTGCTGATCGCGCATTTGGCAGAACTCACATCGCTTGAACCGCAAGCAGGCGAAGAAGCGCGCCTCGCCGCCCAGCGCAGCGACATGCAAAAAGGCGAGAAGCTGGCGATCGAACTGGAAGACCTGAGGCATGTTTGGGAGGGGTCGGATTCGCCGCTGGCTTCGCTCCGCGTTGCAGCGCGCAAGCTCGACCGGATCGCGCCAGAACACGCAATGCTGGCCGATGCGCTGGCCTCGCTGGATCGCGCCGTGATTGAGGCGGGTGAGGCGGAGGAGAAGCTGGAGGCTGCGGCTTTGGCGTTGGTGCATGATCCGGCGGCATTGGATGCGGCAGAAACGCGGCTGTTCGAACTGCGCGCGCTGGCCCGCAAACATCGCTGCGAAGTGGATGAACTGCCTGAATTGATGCGGGAGATGCGCAGCAAGCTGGATGCAATTGAAGGGGGAGAAGCGCAGCTTGATGCCCTTGAGATCGCCGCGAAAGAAGCGCGTGCAACCTATCTGGCACTCGCAGAGAAAACCCATGCCGCCCGGCTCAAGGCTGCCAAATCGCTCGACAAAGCGGTCGCAGCTGAGCTCGCGCCTTTGAAGCTCGATGCCGCACGTTTCCTCACCTCCATCGGCAAACTGCCTGAGGAGAAATGGGGGGCGCATGGCATGGACAGTGCCGAGTTCCTGATTGCCACCAATCCCGGCGCGGACTTTGCGCCGCTCGCCAAAATCGCATCGGGCGGCGAGCTGTCACGCTTTATCCTCGCGCTGAAAGTGGCACTGGCGGAAAAGGGTGGAGCGGCGACCATCATCTTCGACGAGATTGACCGCGGCGTCGGTGGCGCGGTAGCCTCCGCAATTGGCGAGCGGCTCGCGCGGCTTGCCAGCGCCGAGGGGCAGTTGCTCGCGGTCACGCATAGCCCGCAAGTCGCAGCGCGCGGCTTTATGCATTACCTGATTGCTAAGGCATCAAGCGGGACGGTGACAAAGACCAGTGTTGTGCTGCTTGACGACAATGGTCGCCAAGAAGAGATTGCGCGGATGTTGTCCGGCGCGGAGGTGACGCCAGAGGCGCGCGCGCAGGCGGATCGATTGTTGGAGAATGCATGATGGAAATTCTGGGTGGCTTACTTCTAGCGACGATTTTGCTGACACTTTTGGGGTCGGTGACTGTGCTCGCATTTGCCAGCATGGCGGTGCTGGGCATGACGACCGAAATGAGTTTCAAGCGACTGTTTTTCGTATCGTTCGGGCTAGGATTGCTGGCGCCGATCTTGCTCGCCGCGGGAGTTTCCTCGGCGATCAGTGAAGAGGATGTTCAACTGGAGTTGCTGACCGAATTAAGTGAGGCTGTGTCCGGCTCTGAGAATGTTGTGGGAGCTATCCCGCGGATCCGCGAACTTCGCCAGCAACTGAGCGATGGCACGATTACTCCAGACCAATTTGAAGAGCAGCTGGAGCAGCTGATCGAAGAGAGGTCCGGCGCCCAGATTGAACTGGATGGCGGAGAGGTGACGCCGGAGACGGAGGCGCAGGCGGAGCGGTTGCTGGAGAGGGAGTGATGCGCGGTCAGTTGGATGAAAAATCATTCGAAGTCAGAATAAGAAACTTGGTTACAGATCACGTTCTTCCTAATAACCGCGATCTCATTTTGATGGAGTCGAAGAAAGCTGTTGATATTCTGATCTGCAAGAATGGGAAAGAACCAGCGTTGTTTTTCATAGAGGTGAAATATCACCAACAGCGCCACAACAGATTGGGTTTTGGAAGCGGTAAGGGGGTCGGTTTTCAGCCAGAGATTTTGACTCGTAACCCTGATTACTTTGATCAAAATATGAGATGGATTATCGGTGACGATGACCATCTGGACGATCAGTTTCTATTTCTAAACAACCGACAGCTATCGGAATATCTATCGGGCGGTTCGATCGGCAAGAAATTCAACAACATCCAAAAACGGCTTCTAAAAGAAGGTGGTTGGATTGATGTCAAGCAACTCATTTCGGGCATTCTAAGTTGGACCAATTGAATTCCAACCTCTCCGAAGCCGAAGCCGCGAACGAGCTGATGCGTCTCGCTCGCCAGATCGCGCGGCATGACAAGCTTTATCATGCGCAAGACGATCCCGAGATCACCGATCAGGAATATGACGCGCTCACCCGCCGCAATCGCGAGTTGGAGGAGGCGTTTCCGCATCTGATCCGCCCCGATTCTCCGTCGCAGAAAGTCGGGCACGAGGTCGCCGCGTCTCCGCTTTCCAAAGTGACGCATGAGCTTCGCATGATGAGCCTCGACAATGCGTTTAACCGCGAAGAAGTGACGGAATGGACGACGCGTATTCGGCGGTTTCTCAGCCTTCCCGCGGATGCGCCGGTTGCGGTTACGGCTGAGGACAAGATTGATGGCCTGTCCTGCTCGCTGCGTTATGAAAAAGGCAGACTGGTGCGCGCCGCGACGCGGGGGGACGGGCAGGTGGGTGAGGATGTGACGCCCAATGCTTTGCATATCGCCGATATCCCGCAGCAGCTTCCGGCCGGCGTCCCCGACATCTTCGAAGTGCGCGGGGAGGTCTATATGTCGCGCGCTGATTTCGCCGCGCTCAATGCTGCGCAAGAGGCGGAGGGCGACAAGCTGTTTGCCAATCCGCGCAACGCGGCTGCTGGTTCATTCCGGCAAAAGGATGCTAGCGTCACGGCGAAACGGCCGCTCAAGTTTTGGACTTATGGCTGGGGGGCGGCCAGCACGATCCCATGCGAGACTCAACATGAAATGATGCAGATGATTGAGAGCTGGGGTTTCCCGCTTTCGCCGTTTTTGACAGTCACAGAAAATGTCGACGCGATGATTGCGCATTATGACACAATTGGGCGTCAACGCCCTGACCTGCCTTATGAAATTGACGGAGTGGTCTATAAGGTGGACCGGCTAGATTATCAGCAGCGGCTTGGCTTTGTGGCAAAGGCCCCGCGCTGGGCGCTCGCGCATAAATTCCCTGCAGAACGTGCGCAAACGACGCTGGAGGCAATCGATATTCAGGTTGGCCGCACGGGTAAGCTGACCCCTGTTGGCAGGCTCGCCCCGGTTCTGGTCGGCGGGGTGACGGTCACCAATGTGACGCTGCACAATCGCGATGAGATTGGACGGCTGGGTGTGAGGCCGGGCGACCGGGTGGTGATTCAGCGCGCAGGTGATGTGATCCCGCAAGTGGTAGAGAACCTCACACGTGAAGAGACGCGTGAACCATATCACTTTCCTGACAAGTGTCCCGAATGTGATAGCGAGGCTGTTGCTGAAGAGGGCGAAGTCGATGTTCGTTGCACAGGCGGTCTGATCTGCCCGGCGCAGCGCACCCAAAGGCTAGAACATTTTGTCAGCCGTAAAGCGCTGGATATTGATGGGTTTGGGTCAAAGACCATTGCGCAGTTCTTCGCCCTTGGCTGGCTGGAAAGTCCGGCGGATATCTTCCGGTTGAAGGACCGGGAGGCCGACATTCTGGCGCTGGATGGGTGGCAGGATAAGTCTGTTGAGAACCTGTTGACGGCTGTGGAAAGCAAGCGCACGCCCGACGCGGCAAAACTGCTGTTTGGGCTGGGTATTCGGCAAGTGGGCGAAGTCACCGCTCGCGATTTGATGAAGGCTTTGGGCGATATTGCGAGGTTGCGCGAGGCGGCAGAGGCGTTCTTCACGTATCGCGCGACCAATCCGCGAGAGGATGACGAGAAGCCGTCGCCCTTCAAGGCGCGGATGGACAATGCGGCAAAGGACATGTTCGGCGTCACCGACGGTTTTGGCGCAACAATAGGGCATTCTTTGGCCGATTTCTTTCATGAACCGCATAATTTGGCGGTTTGGGAAGGCCTGCTGAGTGAAGTGAGGCCACCACGTTACGAGGTCGAAACGCTAGACAGTCCGGTCGCAGGCAAAATCGTGGTCTTCACTGGCAAGCTGGAGACGATGAGCCGCGACGAAGCCAAGGCACAGGCAGAACAGCTTGGTGCAAAGGCGTCAGGCTCGGTCAGTGCGAAAACCGATTTGCTGGTCGCTGGACCGGGGGCGGGATCTAAGCTTAAAAAGGCGCAGGAGTTGGGCATCGAAGTGATCGACGAGGCGAGTTGGGCGGCGATTGTGAAGAAATCTGGCTGATGGACCTTTTGCGCGAACTCCACCCGCAGGCCGTGCGGATCGCGGATACCCTTCGCGAACGGGGTGAGAAAATTGCAGTGGCTGATGGTGCGACAGGCGGGCTTATCGCCGCCTGTCTGCTTACCGTACCCGGCGCTCTCAAATTCTATGTTGGTGGCGGGATCGTCTATTCGTTCAAAGCGCGTGACGTTTTGTTTGATCTGCCGCGCGACGCCTATGAGGGTATGCGCTCAGTCACCGAAGAATATGCCATGTTACAGGCGCGCGCGATCCGGGACCGGATGGGCGCAGAATGGGGCATTGCAGAAAGCGGGTCTGCCGGGGCGAGCAAGCATCCACTGGGCGTAGCGTCGGGACGCAGTATTGCGGCGATAGCGGGACCGTTGACCGAGCATATCGCTATGGTCGAAACCGACAGCGATGATCGGATCGGCAATATGGCGGCCTTTACGCGAAACGCTCTGGACTTGCTCGAAGCCGCGCTTTCACAGCCAGCATAATTACCGCACAGGGCGGCGGCGAAACCACAAGATTGCCCAATCCCCACGTTGTATGCGTCCCACCAATCGAAAGCCCGCCCTGCGATAGGCACGGCGCACCGCAGCCTCTTGGTCCCCTGCAAGTAGACCGGCCAACAACACGCTGCCGCCAGGCACAACCGAAGCGGCAAAGTCAGGGGCGAGTTCGACCAATGGTCCGGCCAGAACATTGGCGATCAAAAGATCATATGGACCGCGTATTTGGAGCAGTTCGTGCTCCATGCCGGGAGCGATTACCATCGTCATTGCTCCGCGGGCTGATCCCAGTTCAATTCCGTTGAGCGCGGCATTGTCCTCAACAACCTTAGCGCAGACTGCATCAATGTCTGACCCTGTGAGTTCGGCCTGAGGCCAAAGTGCAAGCCCCGCAAAACCAAGTAAGCCGGTTCCCGTTCCTATATCGGCAATACTGCGAGCGCGCATACCGGTAGCCTTCATGGTGCCGAGCATTTCTAGGCACCCGGCGGTGGTTCGGTGCTGCCCGGTGCCAAAGGCCTGCGCCGCCGGAATGACGAAATCTATCGTGTCAGGATTGGCATCGAATTCGGGCGTGTGCACATAGAATCGTCCTGCGCGGATTGGCTCGACCCCTTGTTGGCTCAGCGTGAGCCAGTCTTGATCGGGCAGTTTTTCAATCGTGATGTCGGGTGCGGTGCCTTGAAACAAGTCTGCCAATGCCTGTTTCTGCGTGACGGAAGGTTTACGCGGATACCACCCCTCTAACACCCAATCCTGCGGCCGATTTTCGCTGACTTCGCGGCCAGAAATGACCAGATCGAAATCCCAATCATCAATCTCATCATGAGCGAGCAGTGCGGCTTGCACGGCTAGCTTGGGCGCGAAGGCATTGAGCTTCCAACTATCGCCGCTCATTGATCGGCTCCCGCCTCGCGTGCGAGACGGGTCTCGAGATCGGTGAGTTTGTCACTTGAATACTCGGCGCAGCTCATTCCACCTGCAAAAGTACCGGTGGCAGCGCGTTCAATCATCTTGCTGTGCGAAGGGTGGGGTGTGAGCAGGATGTCGCAGTCGAGCTCGGCGATCCTTTCTATTCCAATTCGATAGAGCGCGACATAGGTTTGGTCTTCGGAGAAGAGATAAGTGTCATTACTGATCGGAGATAGGCTGTCGGCATATACAATTGTCTTGCAATCATCTCCACTACAGCTTTCCCAAGTCCAGCTGAGCGCGCCTGGAGAGTGACCAGGCGTTTCGATAGCAAATGCCTTGAAACCATCGATCGAGATGCTCTCTCCATTCTGGATTTTTCTCCACCCAGCTGATGCAGGAGGCGCAACAATTGGCGTAAATGCGGAATGCATGCCGTATTGGGGGTCATGTTCCCCAGGCAATCCAGTTCTCAAGACCGGTATGGATGCATAGCTGCCGATTACTACCGCGCCGGTTAGCGACTGCATTTTCGCTAAGCCTCCGACGTGATCAAAATGTTCGTGGCTATGGGTCAGAAACCTGACATCATTCAGGTCGAAACCCAAAGAACGGATATTGTCGGCAACGATTTCCGCGCCGGTTTCCGTACCCGTGTCGATTAAAATATGCCCTTCGCCATTCGCGATCAGGATCGCGGCTATGCCGCACGTCCCAACGTAATAGGTGTTTGCATGGATTTGGAACGGCTTTGCAGGCTTATCCCACTCGTCCCATTTTTCGCATTCGTCAGCGAAATGCACGATCCCGCTGGATTGATGCATATTTGCGGTGTCAGTGACTTGCCGGGCAACATTTGGGGAAGCGCTTGGGCTTGGGGCGCAGGCTGCGGCGGCGAACAGTAATGCGGGAAGAAGTCTAGCGAACATAGCTCGCTCCATTGGCGTCAATTACCGCGCCTGTCATGCTCGCAGGCGCATCTAATGCGCAAAAGGCGATGATGGAGGCGATTTCATCAGGCTGCGCGACTCGGCCCAAAGGGATATCGGCGAGCAGGCTCGTGCCGCCTCGGCTTTCCAAATAGTCACCGGCCATCGCGGTGTCGGTAAAGCCCGGTGTGATCGCAAAGCTCAATATTCCCTTGCTGGCATAGGCACGCGCGATGGTCTTGTGCATCGCAACCATACCGGCCTTGGCCGCCGCATAGTGCCAATGGTCAGGTGAATCCCCGCGATAGGCAGCACGGCTGGCCACATGGACAAGCCGCCCGCGAATGCCGTTTGTGTCTGGACCGTGTTTCTCCCAATGGCGCACAGCAAAGCGGCTGATTTGTGCGGCTGCGGTGAGATTAATGCGCAATGTGTCCTCCCACCCATCAAGCCATTCAATATCCGACGAATCGAGAGGGTTACGTGAGAACAGTCCGGCATTGTTCACCACGGCCGATATGTCGCCTCCGCTGCGATCCATGGCTTCCTCCCAAAGCAATTGCGCTGCGAGTGGGTCGGTGAAGTCGGCTGCAATGTTTGAAGAACCGTCTGTTTGCGGATTTAGCCGTGAATGGTGGCCGATTACTTGGGCACCTCGATCAGCCAATTTCGCTTTTGCAGCAGCGCCGATTCCTCGGCTTGATCCCGTGACGAGAATATATGTCATGGAGTCGACTATCCAAAACTTTGCTAGATAAGTCGAGCGCGATACGCTTGCCTCATACCGCAGTTTCGCTAAGTGTCCTTTGGGGCAATTAAAACACATGGAAAAATCATGAGCCAAAGACCGCTTTCTCCGCACCTTCAGATTTGGCGGTGGGGCCCGCACATGCTGGTTTCTATCCTGCACCGGGCGACGGGCGACGGGATGGCGCTTGTTGGCCTGGGCATCCTGGTTTGGTGGCTTGGCGCGCTTGCGAGCGGGCCTGCAGCTTATGAAACCTTTCTTTGGGCGGCTGATTCGTGGATCGGCACAGTGGTATTGGTCGGACTGAGCTGGGCATTTTTCACTCATATGATGAGTGGTTTGCGTCACTTCGTGATGGATGTGGGCGCTGGTTATGAATTGGATACCAACCGATTCTGGTCGATCGCATCACCAATCATCGCAATCGTGCTCACCGCTGGAATGTGGGCCTATATCATTTGGGGGCGGGGATAATCCATTATGGGTAACGGAACTTCCATAGGAAAAGTGCGCGGGCTTGGCTCCGCACATCACGGCGCGCATCATTGGCTTACACATCGCCTGACAGCGATCAGCAATTTGGTGCTGATGGCCTGGCTGCTCGTTAGCTTTATGCTGCTCACCGATTTCAACTATTCGACCGTGACTACGTGGCTATCTCAGCCAATCGCGGCGGTGCCGATGATCTTGTTGATTTTCAGCCTTTTCTTCCATGCTCGAATGGGACTGACAGTGCTTATCGAGGATTACGTCCACGAAACGGGTTTGAGATTCGCAGTCCTATCAGCGCTTAATCTTGCAGCTATTGGCGCTGGCGCGTTCGCTATTTTCAGCGTCGCCAGCATCGCACTTACAGGAGCCGCTTGATGGCAACCTCTTCCGCAAATGATTCCGGTCCCGGTTTGAAGGGCGCATATAAGATTATCGACCATACTTATGATGTGGTCGTAGTGGGCGCGGGCGGTTCTGGCCTGCGTGCAACCACGGGCGCTGCCGAAGCTGGCTTGCGCACTGCAAATATCTCAAAGGTTTTCCCAACACGTTCGCACACTGTTGCGGCGCAGGGCGGGATTGCCGCAAGTCTGGGCAACAACTCGCCCGATCACTGGACCTGGCACATGTATGACACCGTTAAGGGGTCAGATTGGCTGGGCGATCAAGATGCTATCGAATATCTCGCACGCGAAGCACCTCAGGCGGTTTACGAGCTTGAGCATGCAGGTGTTCCGTTTTCTCGCAATGAGGACGGCACGATCTATCAACGGCCATTTGGTGGCCATATGCAGAATATGGGCGCTGGCCCGGCTGTGCAGCGCACCTGCGCCGCGGCTGACCGTACAGGCCACGCGATGCTGCACGCTTTGTATCAGCAGAGTCTGAAATATGATGCTGATTTCTTTATTGAATATTTCGCACTCGATCTGATTACGTCGGGCGAAGGCGCGGATAAGAAATGCGTCGGTGTGATTGCGATGTGCCTGGATGATGGCACAATCCACCGGTTCCGCGCGCAATCCGTTGTGCTGGCGACCGGCGGTTATGGCCGTTGTTATTTCACCGCAACTTCCGCGCATACATGCACCGGCGATGGCGGCGGCATGGCATTGCGCGCTGGCCTGCCATTGCAAGACATGGAATTTGTGCAGTTCCACCCGACCGGGATCTACGGGGCCGGCGTGCTCATTACAGAAGGTGCGCGCGGCGAAGGCGGCTATCTGACCAATTCCGAAGGGGAGCGCTTTATGGAGCGCTATGCTCCATCGGCCAAAGATTTGGCATCGCGCGATGTTGTTTCGCAATCCATGGCGAAGGAAATGCGCGAAGGTCGCGGCGTGGGCAAAGATGGCGATCACATCCATCTGCATCTGGATCATATTGATTCAAAGGTGCTTGCAGAACGCCTGCCGGGTATCACTGAAAGCGGTAAGATATTTGCGGGTGTCGATCTGACCCGCGAAGCGCTGCCTGTAACACCGACCGTGCATTATAATATGGGCGGAATCCCCTGTAATTATCATGGTCAGGTCGTGACAATTGGGCCGGATGGCGATCCGGATCATGTTGTTCCCGGTCTTTATGCTGTTGGCGAAGCTGCCTGTGTGTCGGTCCATGGCGCAAACCGTCTTGGTTCCAATTCATTGATTGATCTTGTTGTGTTTGGCCGCGCAACCGGTCTGCATCTCAAAGACAATCTGACAGCAGGCGCTGCTCAACCTGAATTGCCTGCCGCTGGCACTGACTTCGCGCTTGGCCGTGTTGATCACTTCCGCCACACTCAGGGTGGTTCGCCAACCGCTGAGATCCGTCTGGACATGCAAAAGACAATGCAGAAACACGCTGCTGTGTTCCGTAACGATGCCCTTTTGCAAGAGGGCGTGGAGCTGATGGGCAATATCAATAAGAAGTTGCAGGATGTGAAGGTCTCTGACCGATCGCTGATCTGGAACAGCGATCTTATTGAAACGCTAGAACTGGACAATCTGATGGCACAAGCAGCCGTGACGATGAGCTCAGCTGAAAATCGCAAAGAATGCCGCGGTTCGCACGTCAACGAAGATTATTTCGATGATGATGCGAATGGCCGCAATGACAAAGAATGGATGAAGCACACGATCGCTTGGTTTGATGGCTGGGGCGGAAATGGCGGCGATATCAAACTCGATTATCGCCCCGTCCATGAATATACACTCACCGAAGATGCGACCTACATTAAGCCGAAGAAACGGGTTTATTGATCGGTCGTGCCTAAGTGTTTGCTTTAATCGCGGTATTGGTGGCTCTTGCGGGCTGCGATCGGCCCCGCCCCCATTAAGATGGCGAGATAGGGGCGAGCGCAGGCGAGTTTGAATCCGTTGATGCGGCGTGCCTGCGCGGGTTTTGACTGGCTGATCGCGCCAAGTTATTGGCCCCACTCTGATCCGTCATCAATGTCTGCCCTCGGTGATCCGCGCGGATTCGAAGCGCGGTTTACTTCTGCATCGCTGGCCCAACCGCTGCGGTCGTTACCCCCGCTATAAAAATCAAAAATGCCTTACTCATGCTCTTCCGTTAGCTTGCTCGGACAAACCAATAGTCAATGCCGTGCATTCTGAATTTTGGAGTTGAGTTAGGGGGTCCTGAACCCAAAAACGGTGAGCAAAAGGTATGCGTCACCGTTTCCGGGATAACAACCGCTGCATAAGGCCTTGCGAACAAGTCAGGCTGGGAGCTCAGCAAGCAACCTGCCATGATCGTGCGGCAAAGTGGGCCGCGCAGAAACACTGTTCTTGCGCCCAAATAGACCAATCGTGAGGTTCGGCAACTTGGTTTCCCGCCGGTTGTTGGTTCGGGCTTCAGTTGAAATACCGGTCATTGGATGCTCCTACCTTTGGGCTGAAAGCCGATGGTGATGCGAGTTGATTGCGTGGCGCAATAGATAGCCAATCTTTGATCCGTCCGATTGTATTGATCTGCCATGCGGAACAATTGTCGGATCCCTACAATTGAGGCAGATGTGGCCCTTGACGTAGGCCTTTGGCTCCAAGATGTAGTTGCAATGCAAAAATGCTCTTTTTTCAGCCTTGGAATGGCCGCGATTGCGGTCTCTCTGGCATCGCCCGACGACCTTTCGGCCCAAGGTAATTCCAGCCAGCCACCAGCACACACCGCGCCGTTCCCCAATCTTGGTACCGGCGAAACCCGCGATGAGTTTGTCGATAGCCTCGCTCTTTCCCCGCAATTGCAACGCGACATGTCGCCGCGAGAATTGCTTGAGCAACGGCGACGGCTTTCGCGTTCGTTGGATGTGCTCCAACCTCAGCGACCCGGTGTGGTTGATGCTTATGTCGTCACAATCGCGTTCGACAGCGATCCAGTCTTTGCCCGCGAAGCGCGTGTGGCAGGCGATGTGCTTTCGCAGCGTTACGATGGGGCTGGGCGCACTCTCACATTAGCGGGGCCAGATGGGCAGCGCGATGATTTGCCGCGTGGATCAATAGAAAGTCTGCTGGTCAGTCTCGGGCATATCGCCGAAGTCATGGACACAGATGAAGATGTTCTGGTGCTTTATACCACCAGCCATGGTTCGAAGTGGGGTCTGGCCTATCATTACGGCGATAGCGGTTATGGCATCTTTTCGCCTGCACGGTTGAAGGTCGCACTGGAGGAGCTGGGGATCGTGCGCCGCATCCTTGTGATCAGTGCGTGTTATTCGGGTGTGTTTGTCCCGGCGATGGCGAGCGCGGATACCGCGATCCTCACTGCGGCCGCGTCAGAACGCAATTCATTCGGGTGTGAGCCTCAGAATGATTGGACGTTTTACGGGGACGCGATGATCAACCGCGCGATGCGGCAACCAGTGCCGCTTTCCGAAGTCGCAAGCGAGGTGAACCGAACGATTGCAGAATGGGAGAGCGGGCGACGTTTGCTGGCTTCGCTGCCGCAAACATCGATCGGTGCAGGCGTCAGTGACTGGCTGCCCGCACTCGAAGCACGCATGCCGCAGGTCGCGACCGCGCCAGTGGGACGACCTGCCGTCGGCGAGTAGTCTGATCGGTTGGATACTCCAAACGGCGTTTATCGCTGCTGCTTTGAACGTTTTCTGATTCCGCTGAAGGCTCACCATGGTGAACGAGGCGACAGTCAAGAGGGCTGTGGAGTTGGATGTCATTCGTCCGGTGATATCATCCGCTCATAGAGAAGTATGTGAGAGAGAACCTTATTCATGCAGGAGCAATGTTTACATCCGTAGTCGATATGACTACAGACGTAATCAAGCGGATGGAGGTTAGCTTGGAAAAGTCCAACGAAAAGCCAGAACGGATCAGTGAAGCAGAGCATGCGGTGATGGAAGTTCTGTGGGGTCTCGGCACGGCAAGCGCAGCTGAAGTGTGCGATGCCGTTTGCGAGAAACGCGATTGGAGCCTTGCTACCGTAAAGACGTTGCTTTCTCGGTTGGTGCAGAAACAAGCCATCGCGACCCGTCCGGACGGCCGCCGCTTTCTCTATACACCCTCTATGGTTCGCTCCGAATATGTGGGCGGGGAATCGCGTCGTTTGGTTGATCGGTTGTTTGGTGGCCGTGCAGCTTCCTTGGTCGCGCACTTGGCTGAAACCGAAGCATTGAGCGAGGATGACGTCTCCGAAATTGAGGCGCTTTTGAAGGAGCTGAAATCATGACTGATTGGCTGCTCGAAACACTCATCTGGACTGCAATCTTGATCACAGCAGTCCTTGCTCTGCGCCGTCCGGTCGCGCGCTGGTTTGGCCCGCAAGTCGCCTATGCCCTTTGGGTGGTTCCAGCTCTTCGGTTGGTCTTCCCTCCGATTGAGCTGCCCGCTTGGATGCGCCCGGATGAGGCTGCTCAAACCGCACCAACGACTGCTCTAGCGACCGGGCAAAGTGAATTTCAATTTGTACCCCTTGATCCCACCATTCCAGTTGCGACAACAGATGGACCCGTGGGTGTTGAGGCGGCGGCATCCGGTGTTTCAGGCCCAGTTACCCCTGTGCTGAGCTTAGAGTTTGGACCCTTTATTGAGCTCGGTATTGCTGCCTGGCTAATCGGTGCCGCCATTTTTCTTTACATGCGTTTTTCCGCCTATTTCCAATTGCGAACTGAATTGCTGGAAGACGGCCACGATGTGGGTCGTGATGGCAAAGTTCGATTGATTGAGACACCTGGCACCGATGCGCCGATTGCCTTTGGTGTGATCGACAAGGTGATTGCGCTACCTATGGGTTTTCTGGCGCAGCCTGATCGCATCGCCCGCGATCTCGCTCTGGCGCATGAAATGGCGCACCATGATGGCCGAGATCTGCTTATCAATGTGGCGATACAGCCCTTGTTTGCACTCCATTGGTTTAACCCACTTGGCCGGTATGGCTGGCTTGCGTTGAGGCGTGATCAAGAGGCGGCCTGCGATGCACGGGTGCTCGCTGCGAAGCCTGCCAAAGAGCGTGAAGCTTATGCCAACTTAATTGTTAGTTTTGCCGCGGGTCCAAACGTTTCCCCCAACCTCGCACTTGCTGCGCCAATGGCGTGTCCGGTGCTTGGCGAAAAATCGATAATCCACCGTTTGAGGAGCCTGAAAATGACCGACACTTCTAATAGCCGCCGATTGACAGGACGCTTGATTCTGGGCGCAGTCGTGATCGCGTTGCCACTGACGGCATCAATTAGCTACGCAGCAAGCGACGCACCTGCGCCGCTAGTGCCGCCTGAAATCGGAATGACGTCGCCCACACCACCGGCTCCGCCAGCACCTCCTCTTCCTCCTGTTGCGGCAACAGCGACAATTCTCTCTGTTGATCCCGACACGAGCGAAACGCCCGAGTTAACGAGCGAGACAGTTTACACATCTATCAGCGACGAAAACCAAGACGAAGAGCGCGTAGAACGTCGGGTTGAGAGCATTTATGTGTCAGATGATGGCGAACCAATGTCCGAAGCTCAGATGGAAGAGATAATGATCGAAGTCCGCCAGGGTCTTGAAGAGGCAAACCTTGCTCTCGAAGCAGTGCCTGCCCAGATCGAAGCAGCTCTGGCGAGCGCCGAGGGATTGGAGGGGCGTACGATTGTTAAAATGGAGTGCGACAATTCCAGCGATGAGGTTGCAACCACCACGGAAGATTCCGACGGTATCCGCACCGTTATGATTTGCCAGACTCGGGTCATGGCGCATGCCCTTGAAGGACTGCGCGAAGCTCGCGAAGAAATTGCAAACAGCCGCGAAATGAGTGCGGAAATGCGCGCACGTATTGTGCGTGAACTCGACCAGCAAATTGATCACTGGGCAGATCGCCAGAGTTGATTGCTGCTTCAATCGACGGACGTTTGAACAACGGTCTAACTAAATGTGAAAAGGTCGGCGAGGGGGCAATGCCCTTCGCTGACCTTTCCGTTCGACTTGAACTATTCGCCCGCTGATAGCGTGCCGCGCTCTTCGCGCGGGCTGGCAGGGTAAGCGCAGCCGCGTTGTTGACCCAGACCCTTTAGAAACCCGCGCCTTACCATGCCTGCTGTGATCGCCAGATTGGCTTCACGCCGCTTTGCATTGGCACCTGAGACTTCACGCACAATTCCGCGAAATGGAATGAATGAGCCCACAACGCTTTGGGCGACGCGGCCCCGACTGATGCCGTCTTCGCTTTCTTTCGAAATGTCGAAATCTGCCCCAAGGACCCTATCGAGCGATGCAATCTGCGCGACAATGTCGTTGCAGGCTGCGAGTCCTTCTGATGCATAAGGGTCTTGTGCAGCGACCACGAGGACTTGGGGAAGGTCGTCGCTATCGATGTTGAAGTCTTGCAGCGGAGTGCGCGCAACGTCTCTGGCATCGGGTTCTTCGGCGTTAACCTGCGCAAAGGCTGCGGTCGGGGTTAAGGCTAGCAGCGCAGCCCCTGCGATGAAAGCCTTAGCTGAAGTCGAAATAGATGTCGCAAGCTGAATCATCGGCTGTTTCCAATCCTCGCCGCAGCGCGTCCATTCGCTGCTGGCTTGTTCCGTGTGTAAAGTTTTCGGGGTTAATGCGTTGTCCTGCGCGGTTCATTAGCGTGTCATCGCCGATTGCGCTAGCCGCGCGTAATCCTTCTTCCATATCGCCGCGTTCAATTCGGTTGCGGTTCTTGCCCGCCCATACCCCGGCGTAGCAATCGGCCTGCAATTCCATGCGCACTTGCAGTTGATTGGATTGCCGCGGATTGCGTTGTTGCAGGCTGCGGACTTGGTCGGCGAGGCCAGTAATGTTCTGGATATGGTGGCCATATTCATGCGCGATCACATAAAGCCGGGCGAAATCGCCGCCAGTTCCGGCTATTTGGGCGAGCTGTTCGTAAAAGCTGGTGTCGATATAAATGCCCATGTCAGCGGGGCAGTAAAATGGACCAGCGGCGGAAGAGGCGCTGCCGCAGCCTTCGGTCGTTACACTGCCATCACGATAGAGATCGAGGAATGGTTGCTCGAACCGAATACCTGCACGGCGAAATTCCGGTTCCCATGTTTCATTGAGACTAGTGAGGGCGTTGCAGGCCTCGGTTGCATAGGGGCCCATGGTGCAAGCTTCTTGGGCACCTAATTCTCCGCCTCGCGATTGCGGGGCACTTTGCTGCCCTTCGATGCCGCCTAACACGGCAATTGTCTGCGCAGGATCGATCCCAAACGCGACCGCTCCGATCAATGCGATGACAATTGTGCCGCAGCCAACGCCGCCAGCGCGGCGCATTCTGCCACCGCCACCTGAACTGGATCGGACCTTTATTTTCGAAGTGTCGAATGGATTAAGTCGCACCGAAAATCCCTCTGATAGCTTACAGTCAGTTGCCTCTGTTAGCCTGTGAACCACGCAAATTGCTGGACATGGCCAGCACGCAAGGCAAAAGCTCCTGCTTTAGGGATAAGTGCAGGAGTTGATGCAAATGCTCAAGAGCGAAGGTCCAACCGGACTTTTATCGGGGAAACGCGCTTTGGTAACCGGATCGACATCAGGTATCGGCCTTGCCACGGCCCGCGCGCTGCATACTGAAGGGGCTGAGATCATTCTTAACGGTCTGGGTGATGCCGATAAAATCGCTGCGCTGTGCGAAGAAATGGATGCGACATTCAACGGCGCGAACTTGCTGGATCCTGCTGCGATTGAAACAATGATGACGGATATTGGCCCGATCGATATCCTGATGAACAACGCCGGGATGCAACATGTGTCGCCGGTGGAGGATTTTCCTACCGACAAATGGGATGCAATCATCGCGCTCAATTTGACCGCAGCATTTCACACGACGCGGCTTGCCGTGCCAGCGATGAAAGAAGCGGGCTGGGGTAGGATCATCAATACTGCCAGCGCGCATTCGCTCACCGCCTCGCCATTTAAGAGCGCCTATAATGCGAGCAAACACGCTATCGCAGGTTTCACCAAAACCATTGCACTTGAGTTGGCGCAAACTGGAGTGACCGCGAATTGTATCAGTCCCGGTTATGTCTGGACTCCGCTGATTGAAGGACAAATCCCGGATACGATGGCTGCACGCGGGCTAACCCGCGACGAGGTTATCAACGACGTGCTTTTGGCAAAACAACCGACCAAGAAATTCGTCCAACCGGCAGAAATTGGGGCACTCGCCGTGTTCCTGTGCCGCCAAGAAGCAGGCAATGTCACTGGTGCAAATTGGAGCATTGATGGAGGCTGGACCGCCGAATGACGAATATGGGGCGCATCCTATTCATTGTCGCCACAGCTCTAGCGCTTAATGCCTGCGCTAAGGCTCCGCTGGCGACTGTTTCCGGACCAGAGCGTGAGTTGATCGCCAGCAATTTGATGCGCGACATCACCGCTTTGGCGAGCGATGAATTTGGCGGACGAAAGCCCGGCACTGATGGGGAGGACCGCACGGTCGTTTTCCTAATCGAAGAAATGCAAGCCGCAGGTCTCGTTTCAGGAACAAATGACCCCGGCAGCGCATGGCGCGCTCCGGTAGAGCTTGTCAGCACAATTGCTGCTGACAGCGAAATCAGTTTTGGAAACGTCTCCAACGCCGTCACGCTCGGCCCGGAACAAGGGGCCGCGTTCACGACAGGATTTCGCCTGCTGATTGATGGCGGTGAGATGGTCTTTGTCGGACGTGAGGCGGAAAGTGTCGCGCAGGACCAGATCGCTGGCAAAGTTGTGGTGATGCTGGGGGAACCCGGTGTCAGTCCAGGTCGCCGGACAAAGTTGTTTGAAAGTGGTCCTGCAGCAATCATCACTGTGATCGAAGATGGTATCGCGATCGCCAATGTGAACCGCGTCAATGCGCGCGAAATGACTTTCTTGGCTAGCGAGGAGGAAAAGCGCCTCAGCGCTTTCGTAACACAACAGGTTATGGCGGATTTGTTGGGGGCAGAGCGCTGGCAAATGTTGCGAGATAGCGCTGATTCCGAAGGGTTTATTCCATTCTCGTTAGATCCAACCGTGTCGATTGAGGCGGTTTCAACGCGGCGAGAATTCACCAGTTCCAATGTATTGGGTCTGCTTCCTGGCGCGGTCCCGGAATCTGGCGCGGTTTTGTTGCTGGCGCATTGGGACCATTTGGGTGAATGCGGAAGCCAAGAAACGGGCGATCTGATCTGTAACGGCGCAGTCGACAATGCCAGCGGGATAGCGGTGATGTTGGAATTGGCACGCAGGCTTTCAGCCGGTGGTCCGCATGATCGTGACATTTATGTGCTTGCAACCAGCAGTGAAGAGCTGGGTTTGCTCGGCGCAAAGGCTTTCGCTGCACAGCCGCCAATCCCGCTCGAAACAGTGGTAGCCGCGTTCAATTTCGATACGGCCGCGGTCGCGCCTGCGGGCAGCCGCGTTGGTTTTGTCGGAGAGGGGCGAACGGTTCTGGATGAACTCATTCTTGAAGTGATGGACGCCAGTGGGCGCGAGCTGGGAAATCGGGAATTTGCCGAAAGCTTTGTGCGACGTCAGGATGGCTGGGCGCTGCTTGAAGAAGGCGTTCCCGCTGTTTTCCTTTCAACGGCATTTGGATCTGAGACAGTGATAAACCCATATTTGACAAGCGACTATCACCGCCCCTCAGACGATATTGAAAACATCGAATTGGGCGGCGCAATTGACGATCTGTTGCTGCATGAAGAGTTGGTTCGGCGCGTTGCCAGCACCACGCTTTACAACCCGCCAGCCAGTCCGATCTCAGGCGCGCCATCGGTCACTTCCACTGAATGAGCGTTGATAGGTCGGTTGCGCCCGTTGCAGCCCCCTAGCGTTTGGAGACAAGCGGCCCTACATGGACCCGCACGATTCGCTCCGCCAGCAACCGCTCGCCATTCAACTGAAAGCCCCGTGCAAATGGATATCCCTCTCGGCCTTACCTTCGATGATGTTCTGCTCCGTCCCGCAGAAAGCAATGTGCTGCCGGGCATGGCGAATACCGCAACTCAGCTGACGCAGGAAATCTCACTCAACATTCCAGTTGTGTCGTCAGCAATGGACACCGTGACAGAAGCAGACATGGCGATCGTCATGGCGCAATTGGGCGGCATTGGCGTGCTCCACCGCAATCTGACGGTTGAACAGCAATCCGCAGCGGTGCGCGCGGTGAAGCGGTTTGAAAGCGGCATGGTCGTCAATCCTATCACGATCAGGCCCGATGCAGTGTTGGGTGATGCGCAGGCCTTGATGGAGCAGAACCGGATCAACGGCATTCCGGTAACTGACTTAGATGGAAAATTGTTGGGTATTCTGACCAATCGCGACGTGCGCTTTGCTGACAATCCGGCGCAACCTGTGCGTGAATTGATGACGACCGAAAATCTTGCAACTGTGCCGTTGGGAACAGGGCAAGAGGAAGCGCGTCGCCTATTGCACCAACGCCGGATCGAAAAACTGTTGGTCGTTGATGACAATTACAGATGTATCGGCCTGATTACCGTCAAAGACATCGAAAAAGCCGTAAACTATCCCAATGCAACCAAGGACGCGACGGGAAGGTTGCGCGTTGCCGCCGCCTCAACCGTTGGCGATGCCGGGTTTGCGCGGACAGAGGCGCTGATTGCGGCAGAAGTTGATGTCATTATTATCGACACGGCTCACGGCCATAATCAGGAAGTCTCCCGCGCAGTAGAACGTGTCAAAGCGCTTTCCAGCACAGTGCAGGTCATTGCTGGCAATGTCGCAACCCCAGAGGCCACTCGCGCTCTGATTGATGCGGGTGCAGACGGCGTAAAGGTAGGGATCGGTCCCGGATCAATCTGTACCACTCGTGTGGTTGCGGGCGTCGGCGTTCCGCAGCTCACCGCTGTTCTGGAATGCGCTGCCGAGGCAGCCAAATCCGGAGTCCCTATCATCGCAGATGGCGGCCTGCGCACAAGCGGTGACGCCGCGAAAGCTCTCGCCGCCGGAGCATCGACGATCATGGTCGGATCTATGCTAGCCGGGACTGCCGAAAGCCCCGGCGAAGTGTTCTTGTACCAAGGGCGCAGCTACAAAGCCTATCGCGGCATGGGCAGTGTAGGCGCCATGGCACGCGGCAGCGCGGACCGGTACTTCCAACAGGACGTTTCAGCGATGAAGCTCGTCCCTGAAGGAATTGAAGGGCAGGTGCCGTTTAAGGGACCAGCGGCCAATGTGATCCATCAGCTTGTTGGCGGAGTGAAAGCGGCAATGGGCTATACCGGCTCTCCCACGATCACCGATTTGCAGAAACGTGCGCAATTTGTGCGTATTACTAATGCGGGACTGTCTGAAAGCCACGTTCATGACGTTGCTATCACGCGTGAAGCGCCAAACTATCCGTCGCAGTAAAACGCTCCTGCTGACCTCCCACACTGCTTTCCTAGGCGGCGTATACGTGCCATGGCAGCAGCACGAGAATTCCCGTGCAACGTATTTCGTGTTGTATTCGTGACAACTTCCCTCGCCGCCGCAAACATTGCGGAGATCAGCGGGTTAAGGATGGTTTTCGCGCCGAAAGGATCATTTTGCCCATGTCATTTCTGTCAATTTCCTGTGCGCGTGCAGCATGACACCAGCAGCCCGTGTTCAAGCCGCAATCGAATTGCTCGAATCAATCGTCCAAGCGGCAACGGCCAAGGCAGCTCCAGCTGACCGGCTGATTTCCGAGTATTTCAAGGCGCGCCGCTATGCCGGTTCCAAAGATCGACGCGCAGTGCGCGAATTGGTCTATCGCGCTATTCGCCTGTGCGGCCCTCGACCAGTAAGTGGCCGCGCAACGATGCTGGCCTTGGCAAAGCACGATGCGGAGATTGCGCCTTTGTTTGATGGATCGACTCATGGCCCAACGGCCATCGGTCCCGATGAAATGCCCGCGAAAACAGGCATCGCGGTTAGCTGGATGACAGCGAAACTGGCCAAGTCCGGTATTGAACAAAAGGTCGCGGGATCTCTTCTTGATCGTGCACCGCTCGATATTCGTGTGAATGCTTTAAAGGGGCAGCGCGACACAATCGAATTGCCGGAAACGGGCGAACCATTGTCCGCACCGGGTGCGATCCGTTTCCCCTCTGGTGTCAAGGTTGATCAATGGGAGGCTTTCCGCGAAGGCCAAATCGAAATTCAAGATCACGGCAGCCAGTGGGTTTGTGAAGCCGTTGGCGCGAAGCCGGGTGAGACCATAATTGATCTTTGCGCAGGGGCAGGCGGTAAGACGCTGGCGCTGGCCGCAAAGGTGGAAAACGCCGCTACTCTGATCGCGGCAGATACCGACAAACGCCGCCTTGGTAATTTGGCTCCTAGAGCGACCAAGGCTGGGGCAGAAATTGACCACACGGTTCTGCTCGATCCGGGCAAAGAGATGGAGGCTCTATCGCAGTGGAGAGCAGCAGCTGACCGCGTTCTGGTTGATGCTCCCTGTTCGGGCAGCGGGACATGGCGGCGCAATCCAGAAGGTCGCTGGCGGCTTGATAAGACTGAGCTGGAGCGGCTTACGCAACTGCAAGACCATGTGCTCGATATCGGCGCGAAATTGGTGCGTCCGGGCGGGGCGTTGGTATTTGTCACTTGCTCCGTCTTTGATGAAGAAGGGCCATGGCGGGTCGATGCATTCCTGGAACGTCATCCCGGCTGGACGACAAAGGTTGCTGATATCCCCGTTGGTAATCCGCGCGGCAAAGGGACGCGTCTGACACCGTTTCACGACGGCACAGACGGATTTTTTGTCGCCATTCTGCAATCTCCATGTTAGCCAGATGATCTATGGCGGAGCCCCAAACTTCTCGGCTTGCTGATCTCAAGGAGCTATTCATGCGTTTTGCGCCCGTTGCCGCTGCTCTATCGCTGTTTCTCGCGACCACGGCGAGCGTAACGAGCGCTGGCCAACAAGAGCCAGAGCCGCGTGCGGCAATGTTGATCGCGCAGGGTCAGGCGTCGCTAGCAGCAGGCGAAGTTCAGGCTGCTATTGACGCGTTCGAAGCCGCTTTGGTGGTCGATCCGGGTTACACGCCGATATTTATCAATCTTGCAGAGGCCGCTCGGCAGGACGGTCTGCAAGGCAAGGCGATCCGTTATTACCGTGAAGCTTTGCTGCGCGACCCCGGAAATTTTGCGGCAATTTCGGGCGAGGGTGAAGCACTGGTTGAGAAAGGCGCGGTGGAGAAAGCACAGCGCAATCTGGCTCGGCTCGAAAGCCTATGCGGCTCAACTTGCCCAGAGACTTTGGCACTTCAGGCGAGCATCACCGCCGGTCCGCCTGCACGTTTGGCCGCTGAAACACCTGAGGACGGGGCCGCAAGCAATTGATCCTGAGGATAATTTGAAACAATGCTGACGCTCCACCACCTTGAATATTCGCAGAGTTTTCGCGTGTTGTGGCTGCTCGAAGCAATTGGCGCACCCTATGAATTGAAACTCTATAATCGCGATCCCGAAAGCAACCTAGCGCCGGATGATTACAAGTCGCTGTCACCGCTGGGCACCGCCCCGGTTGTAACTGACGGCGATCTTGTTCTCGCTGAAAGCAACGCGATCATGGACTTTATCCTAGATGCACATCCCGATAGCGATCTGCGACCCGGCGCAGGCCATGCGGACCGGGCGCGCCATTTGTTCTGGTTCCACGCTGCACAGGGCTCGCTGATGTCGATGCAGGGTATCGCGATGGTGCTGGGTTTGTTGGAAGCGCGCTCGCCTTGGCCGGTCAGTGCGCTGCTGAAAGCGGTTTTTGGACAGGTTCGCAAAATTTTTCTGAACCCGCGGCTCGACACGCTCGTTGAACTCATGGAATCGGATTTGGGTAAGCAGCCCTTCTTTGGCGGAGACAATTGCACTGCCGCCGATATGACTTTGGTCTATCCGATGTATGCGGCTCGCGACAAAGGCACTTTCGACGGCAAACATCCCAATATCATGGCGTGGTTTGAGCGGGTCGAGGCACTGCCATCCTTCATCTCTGCACGGGCGAAAGATGATCGAGAACGGATTACTTTTCGTTTCGACGATTGATTAGACCAGCGGTCCAAATTCTCGGACGAGAGCTTCATAAACTTCACGTTTGAACGGAACGATCTGTGCGGGCAATTGCGCCGGTTCAATCCATTTGAAGGCGTTGAATTCTGCCGGGTCATGCGCTTCGAGGTTTACGTCGGCATCGCTGCCGAGGAAGCGGCCCAGGAACCAATATTGTTCCTGGCCCCGGTATTTGCCCTTCCACACTTTGCCCAGCAGATCCGGCGGAAGATCATAGCGCAGCGGCTTGGCAGATGCGGCGATCACCTCGACCAGATCAACGCCGATCCCGGTTTCTTCTTCGAGTTCGCGTAGAGCGGCGTCGTGTGGGTCTTCGCCCTTATCAATTCCGCCTTGTGGCATTTGCCAAGCGCCCTGCGCCCGCTTCTCAAATCGCTGGCCAACAAAGACTTTGCCTTGCGAATTGACCAGCATGAACCCTGCGCAAAGACGATAGGGAAGGTCGCTCATTTCGCTTTACCCAATGTGAATTTCATCGCCGTGATTACGCGCTCAAGATCGGCTTGAGTGCTTGGCACGGCTTGGCGCAGATTGGTGAAGCTATGGGTGACGCCCTTCATCTCTAAGAAGGTGAAATCCGCGCCGGCATCGGCGAGCGCCTTCGCATAATCGCGCCCTGAATCGCGGATCGGATCGAGGCTGGCTGTGACGAGCACGGTAGGCGGGGCGTTGCTGTGATCGCCCAAGATGGGGAACCCGCGATGGTCGCTGCGGTCCGCCTGATAGGCGGTATCGAAGAATTCAACCGCCGATTTGGTCAGCACATAACCTTCGGAGAATTGTTCGAGACTGGCAGAATTGATCGCATCGCCGGCGAGCGGGAAGATCGGAACTTGTAGAACCACTGGCGTGGCCGCCGGCTTTGCTTCAAGCAATTGCCCGACTGCCAAGGTCGCGGTCCCTCCGGCGCTATCGCCGATGGTGATGATCCCTGTGACACCGCGTCCCAATGCGTCTGGCGAAGAAGCAATCCAACGGGTCGCCGATTCGCAATCGTCGACCGCGGCAGGGAAAGGATGCTCAGGCGCGCGGCGATAATCGACGGCGACCAAAGGCAAGTCCATCAAAGCAGCAATTTCGGTGCAGAGTGCGTGATGCGTTTCCAGATCACCAATCACAAATCCGCCGCCATGGTAGAATGTGATGATTGGGCCCATCTCACGGCTTTCGCGCGGATCATAGAGGCGCAGCGGAATGTCTCCACCGGCGCCTGGGCAGTTAAGATCACGGATTACAGCCAGATCGCGGGCGGGGCGGTCTGCCATACCGTGCAAAGCCACGTAAGAGGCGCGCGCCTCCTCCAAAGTCATATCCGCAATTGCTGGCCCGCCCATTCCGGCAAGCGCATCCAGAAAGGCTTTCATGTCGGGACGGATGAAGGGCGTGTTATCGGTCATATTCTTAATCTCTCACGAAGGCTTGTGCCAGCGATAGATTGATGCGCGCGCTAATTCCACTCGCATTGCGCAGGCTGCATGTTTAGGCCTGATGCATGGACAATCTAACGCATAGCCTTGTCGGCGCAGTGATGGGGCAGGCCGGCCTCAAGAAGAAGACCGGGCTGGCGATGCCCGCGCTGATTATTGGCGCAAATTTGCCCGATGTGGATGCGGCGTGTTTCTTTTGGTTGGAGGGTGTGGAGCACCTTGGCTTTCGCCGAGGCATTACCCACGGCCCGCCCGCTTTGGTGCTGTTGCCGCTGATATTGGCGGGCTTGCTTTGGGGCTTTGACCGCTGGCAGACAAAGCGCAGCAAAAGGCCCGAGGGACGGTTACCGGTACATTTCGGATGGTTGTTCGCGCTGAGCTTTATCGGGTGTTTGAGCCACCCGGCGCTCGATTGGCTCAATGTCTATGGCGTCCGGTTTTTAGAGCCGTTTTCCTCGCAATGGTTTTACGGCGATACGTTGTTCATCATCGATGTTTGGCTGTGGGCGCTATTGGCGGTGAGCGTGTGGTGGTCACTGCGCAAAGAAATGCATGGGCAGAATTGGAAGCGACCTGCGTGGATCGGGATCACGACGATGATGGCGTATATTGGGATGAATTGGGTGATTACCCAGTACGTGGTTTCCACGACAGAAGACTCTCTTCCGAAAAGTGAAGGCGTCATCGCGAGTCCAGTCCCGATCCTATTCTTCGACCGGGAAGTGCTCATAAGGAGAGATGGAGTTTGGTGGGTGACGCTGGAAAGCTCATTCCGCCAGTTGGGCCATTACCCAAACAAGCTGTCGGTTATTCCCTGTCAAATACCCGATCTTTCAGCAGCGAGACGGGAAAATCGTCAACTTGATGCGTACCTCTCATGGTGGCGTGCGCCCCTTCCGGAATCCGGAGTAAATGGCACGGTTGTCCTGCGTGACGCGCGCTTCTATGATCTACGCGCGCGGGATCGGTTCTCCATCGCGCTTCCAGATGTCAAATGTGAAGAGCTCCCCGGCGGGTAACGTGCTGTCACTCCCATGACTCAACCTCAAATCGTCTGGCTGCGGCGCGATCTGCGCATTCTTGACAATCCTGCGCTCTACGAAGCCGCCAAGCTTGGTCCGGTCGTCGCGGTCTATGTGCTCGATGATGCGCGCGCCAAGAGCCATGCTTACGGCGGAGCCTCGCGCTGGTGGCTGCATCATTCGCTTGAAAGCCTTGGTGCGGAATTCGCGAACTACAATGCGAAAATCGTCCTGCGGCGCGGCGATGCGGTGGAGAAATTGCTCGAGATAGCTGAGGAGGTCGGAGCGGGCGCAATCCACGCCAATCACCATTACGAACCGTGGTGGCGCAATGCGCAACGGGCTTTGGCAGAGAAGGTTGATTTTAGGCTCTATGACGGCAATTACCTGCTGCGAGTGGGTGCGGTGACAACCGGATCGGGTGGGCAGTACAAAATCTACACACCGTTCAGCCGAGCTGTCCGCGCAGTCTTTCCCCCTCGTGATTTGGTCCCTGCACCAGAGGCGCTTTCCTCACCCGAAGATTTGCCAGAAACTGACATTCTCACCGATTGGAACTTGATCCCATCGAAACCAGATTGGTCGGGCGGTCTCACCGAAAATTGGGAAGTGGGCGAAGCGGCGGCTCATGCTCAGCTTGAGGGTTGGGGCGACCATGTTGATGAATATGGTGATAATCGCAATTTGCCCTCTGCCGATAAAGTCTCTCGTCTGTCTCCGCATCTGCATTTTGGTGAGATCAGCCCGGTCCAGATTTGGCACCAATTTCGCGGCAAGGGCTCCAAAGGCTGGCAGATATTTGAAAGTCAGTTGATTTGGCGAGATTATGCGCAAAACGTCATTGCTCAATTTCCGCTCTACGCGCGTGAGAATTACCGCAAGGATTTCGATACAATCCGGTGGCGTGATCCTGATACGGACGAAGCAGCGGCTCGCGACTTGAAAGCATGGCAGCGGGGTAAGACTGGCTATCCCATCGTCGATGCGGGGATGCGCCAACTTTGGCAGACCGGATGGATGCACAACCGCGTGCGGATGATTGCTGCAAGTTTCCTAATCAAGCATCTGCTGGTTGACTGGCGACGCGGTGAGCAGTGGTTTTGGGACACGCTGGTCGATGCCGATTACGGGTCAAACGCAGTCAATTGGCAATGGACCGCCGGGACAGGTGTCGATTCCAATATGTTTGTACGAATCATGGCGCCGCTGTCGCAATCAGAGAAGTTCGATGCGGCCGCCTATATCCGTGAATATGTACCCGAACTTGTCGATCTGGATGAACCATACATCCACGACCCCGATGAATTTGGGCGCAGGCCAGAGAATTATCCTGCCAAGATGATCGGCCACCGCGAAGGGCGCGAGCGGGCACTCTCAGCATATCGGGTGATGAAGAGCGATTTGGAGCACAAAGACAGGTGAGGGAGCAGCCAAATCCCTTGCGACTAGGTAATCCTCACGCTTATTAGGAACTAATGACTGCGCAGGGGATGAGAGGCGAGCGATTACTGAGCTCAGGCGCGCGCTTTGCCGCGAAACCGGGTCTTATCTCCCGCTTAATCGCGCCGGGTTTTCGCAATGTATTGGACCGCGTTGATGCTGGGTTAGAGACCGGTTCTTTATTGGCGCATCTACCCGATGGCAGCACACGGATGCTTGGCGGACGAAAGTCAGGGTTTGATGTCGAGGTTGAGCTGAGAGATTGGCGCGCACTACTGCGGTTGGCGACTGGCGGCGCGATTGGGTGGTTTCATGCCTATGAGGCGGGGGAATGGGAGGCGAACGACCATGCGATCCTCTTCGCGCTATTTTCTACCAATGTTCGCACATTGGGCGATACGGCGCGCAGTTCCGGCCCGCTGAAATGGGCCGCGAAAATCGCGCATTATTTGAACCGGAACAATCGATCGGGTGCAGCGCGCAACATCTCTGCGCATTACGATTTGGGCAATGATTTCTACGCCGCATGGCTGGATGCGAGCATGACCTATTCCAGCGCGCTCCATATGTCAGAAGTCTCACTAGAAGCAGCACAACTACGCAAGCTGGAAGGTATTTCAAACCGGCTGGGCAACCCAGAAACTGTGTTGGAGATCGGTTGCGGCTGGGGTTCGCTTGCTGAACATCTGTCGGGCAAGGGCACAAAAGTTACCGCGATCAGCCTGTCAGAAGAACAACTCGCATGGGCAAAAGAACATACTTCGCCCGACATTGAATATCGCTGCCAAGATTACCGCGATCTCAGCGGTACTTATGACGCGATTGCCAGTGTGGAGATGGTGGAGGCGCTGGGCCGCGAATATTGGGATACCTACATGGATTGCATCGCGCGCAGTCTGAAACCGGGTGGGCGCGCTGCGATCCAATTCATCTCAATGGCGGATGACATATTCGAAACATATGCCGGGACGGTCGATTTCATACAAGCCTATGTCTTCCCCGGCGGATTGCTGATCAAGACAAGTGAATTTCGTGCGCTGGCCGAAGCACGTGGCCTTGAATGGCGCGATCAGCGCGATTTCGGCCGTGACTATGCAGAGACGCTGGAACTTTGGCACAATGCGTTTGATCGCGCAGTTGCTGAAGGCCGCTTGCCAATCGGCTTTGACGAGCGCTTTGTTCGCCTGTGGCGATTCTACCTGTCATATTGCGAGGGTGGCTTTCGCGCTGGCAATATCGACGTGCATCAGGTTACGCTGGTCAAGACATAGAACGGGAGAGGTTTGCATGCTGGACAAAGCAATGCTGAGACTAGGTGCGGTGACGTCGCTTTGCGCATTGGCGCTAAGCGGGTGCAGCTTTTCAACTGCGGAAGGTTTTGAGACAGCAAATGAACCTTTGGCGGCAGTGGAGCTAACTGCGCCGCTAGAGCGGGATCCTTCTGAATTGCAGGTGTTGTTCTGGAGCGAGGAACAGCGCTCTGCCCGGTTCCGCGATATGGAAAACTGGTTCGCCGGCCATGAAGTGCCCGCTGCTTCGAATCCGCGCGCATTGGCACAAGGAGATGCTTTGCCGGAAGCACTCGCACGAGAAATCCGCCAAATCATGCTGAATTCCGGTGCTTCGGGAGTGATGGTCTATAAAAGCGGCAGTGTGCGATTTGAAGATTATGCACTCGGTTTTGCTCCTGACCAGCGTTGGACCAGCTTCTCAGTCGCCAAAAGCTTTACATCTACGCTGTTAGGTGCGGCGCTGCATGACGGTTTCATCAGCAGTCTCGATGATCCGGTGACGCAATATGTGCCGGGTTTAGTTGGATCAGCCTATGACGACGTGACCGTCCGCCAAATCGCGACCATGACTAGCGGCGTGGCGTGGAACGAGGACTATACCGACCCGAACAGCGACGTCGCGCAATTGAACCGTTTCGTAGTCGAGCATGGCCCGAATGCGATTGTGGCGCAGATGAGCGGGCTGGAACGTGAAGCACCGCCGGGTGAAAAGTGGGTCTATAAGACCGGCGAAACGAACCTGATTGGTCTGCTGATCGAAAATGCAGTTGGTTTGTCGCTCGCCGAATATGCTCAGGAAAAGATTGTTGAGCCTGCTGGGTTTGAAAGCGGCCTGTTCTGGATGACTGACCCGCGAGGCGGTAATATTGGCGGGTGCTGTCTTTCGCTGACATTATCCGATTACACACGGATGGGCGTGTTCGCCTTAGAGGGCAGCGGAGATGTCATTCCAGAAGGGTGGTTTGCGGAGGCTGGCGATTCTCAGGTTAATTTCGGAGACTCGGGCTTTGGCTATGGCTATCAATGGTGGACCTATCCCGGCGGCTATGGCGCGCAGGGAATCTTTGGGCAGTCGATTACGATCATCCCCGAAGAAGGGTTGGTCCTGACGGTTGTCGGCAACTGGCCAACTGCGACGAGCAATGAATATCGGGGCGCTTGGAGTGCAATTGCGGCAAAGATTGCGGCGATCGACTAACCGGACATTAGATAAGTGCCGACAAGCACTCGCATGTCACATTGGTCGGTAAACGCCGGTATTGCTGTAACGCTGCAAGATGTTGTCGTGCACAATCGGGCTAAGAAGCTCTTCGAACGCCACACCAACGATGCAATTGTCCCACCAAATGACTTGACCTTGAAGTGATTCGAGGCCGGGTAGGGTAAGCCAGCACACTTGGCCATCATGCATTCGGTTTATCGACGAGGCGGAAAATCCCGATATGGACAGATCGTGCACCACGCTTTGAAATGCACGGCCCCCGGATGCCCGCAAAGTCGCAGGAATCGTTAGCCTTGTGCGCGGTGAGCAGCGATCTTCCTGTGCTGCGACTTTATAGCGGTCACTATCTGTCGGCATGGTGGCGCAACTTTCTCCAAAAAACCCATAGGTCGATCAGAGACTCATCGCTCATTCACACTTTCTGGAGTGTATCAAAGTTAAGTTAACGCGCAGGTAAGTAGAAAATGGCTAGAGAAATGGAGCTCATTAACAAAGCTGAGATCATCCGACCCGTTCGCGGTGCCCCGTTTTGAAATCTTCCTGAAGAAGCGCGATGATCCGTTTTGCCACGACTTCGGGAAGCTTCACGCTTTCGGGGTTTTCGCCGGGATAGGCCTGCGCCCGCATGTCTGTCCTTGTCGCGCCAGGGTCGATCACTGCGACACGTAACGCGCTAAGCTTTTCAACCTCGGCACCGTAAGTATCGAGCAGGTTTTCAAAAGCAGCCTTGGTAGAGCCATATGCACCCCAGAATGGACGCGGGCCTGCCCCCACACTGCTGGTAAGACCGATGATCCGCCCGGCCTTCGCTGCCCGCAAAAGTGGATCGAACGCTGCCAGCAGAGCCTGAGTGGCAACCACATTAGTCATTATCGCCTGATTAAATTTCTTAGGGTCAATTTGCGCAAGCGGTGTTAGTTCTGGAAGGTAAGCTGCTGATATTACGAGGATATCGAGAGTGTTCCAGCGCCCGGAAATTGCCGATGCTAGGCGCGCAACGGCATCCGGTTCGGTTAGATCAATAGGTGCAATGGTCGACGTGCCACCAACCGCGTGAATTCGGTCTTCGACCTCTTCCAGCGCTTTCACCTTGCGTGCTACCAGGATTACGTGTGCGCCCGCCTCGGCCAAGGCCAATGCGATTGCCGCACCAATCCCACGGCTGGCGCCGGTTACCAAAGCGGTCCGTCCCGTGAATGGTTTGGTATCAGTCATGAATCAGGCAGCCTTGGGGTCAACGTCAGCAAAAGGGAGTTCGTCCATCTTCTTTTCAGTCTGAGCAATGTCAGTAAGCGATGTCGGATAATCGCCCGTAAAACAGGCGTCACAGAATTGCGGGCAAGAGTTGTTACGACCCTTTGCGCCGACAGCCCGGTAAAGGCCATCGATTGAAATGAAGGCAAGGCTGTCGGCTTTGATGAATTTGCGCATCGGCTCCAAATCCATGCGCGCGGCCAGCAATTTTGACCGTTCCGGCGTGTTGACACCATAAAAGCAGGAATGGGCAGTTGGTGGGCTGGCGACGCGAAAATGCACTTCACTTGCACCTGCATCGCGCATCATTTCGACGATTTTCATACTGGTGGTTCCGCGCACGATAGAATCGTCGATCAGCACGATTTTCTTGCCCGCGACCAGTCCGCGATTGGCGTTGTGTTTGCGTTTCACACCCGCATGGCGGGCGCTGTCAGAAGGTTGGATAAAGGTTCGTCCGACATAGTGCGACCGGATAATCCCCAGTTCAAACGGCAGGCCCGATTTCTGGGCATAACCAATCGCCGCAGGGACACCGCTGTCTGGTACAGGCACCACCAGATCGACATCACATGGCGATTCGGTGGCAAGTTCTGCGCCAATGGCCTTGCGCGCTTCATAAACGCTCTGACCGGCGAAAAAGCTATCCGGGCGACTGAAATATACGTGTTCAAAGATACAGGGGCGCGGATTTTGATTGCCGAATGGATGGATGCTCTTGATCCCGCCCTCGAAATCCACCTGTATCATTTCGCCCGGCTCAACTTCGCGGATCATCTCTGCCCCGACGACATCGAAGGCGACGCTTTCACTGGCAAACAGGATCGCATCATCAAGCTTGCCCATGACTAGCGGGCGAATGCCCAACGGGTCGCGGCAGGCGATCATTCCCGTCGGTGTCATCACCACGAGTGCGTATGCCCCCTCGACCAGACGCAGCGCATCGACCAGCCGGTCTGCAATTGTGGGGTAACGTGACGTGGCGACAAGGTGGATGATGACTTCGGTGTCAGAGGTCGATTGGAAGATCGAACCTTTGCCAACCAAATCTTTGCGGAGCACCTGAGCGTTCGAAATATTGCCATTATGCGCAATTGCAAAACCGCCGCTGGCCAGCTCGGCATAGAGGGGTTGCACATTGCGTAGCCCCGCGCCGCCAGTGGTTGAGTACCGGACATGGCCAGCTGCCATGGAGCCGGGCAGTTCGGCAATCGCTTCGGGAGACGAGAAGTTTTCTGCAACATGGCCAAGGCCGCGCCGCGAAATGAAATCTTTGCCGTCGAAACTGGTAATCCCAGCGGCTTCTTGCCCGCGATGCTGCAAGGCATGGAGGCCCAGAGCGGTTGCGGCAGCGGCTCTATCCGCGTTGATGGCGCCGAAGACGCCGCATTCCTCGCGCAGTTTATCACCACCGTCATCAAGGAAGGGATGGGTGAAATTGCCGGAAAAGTTCTGAGAATCGGTCGTTGCCATCGCGATATTGTGTCCGCTGCGCTGCCCGTGTTGAGGGCCGCTCAATGACGATGTTACGATTCAATTACAAGGGGTGATCGGGATAGGTTCTATGGCTTTTTTGTATACTGAAGACTGGTAAGCTGTCTGGAACAAGTTTGGCTTACTCACAGCGGCTGTCACCTTTCGCGTTGTACACGGCTAAGCAGCGCCTTACAGGCTCCGTTCATCTTAACGCCGCCAACGATTTGGGCCGACAATGTTAACACCCTTCGAAAGAATGATCGCCAAACGGTATTTGTGGCCGGGCAAGGGCGAAGCGTTTATCGCGCTTGTTGCCGGAATATCCGTCGGCGTTGTGATGCTGTCGGTTGCCATGCTGGTATTGGTGATGAGCGTGATGGGCGGGTTTCGCTCTGAAATGCTGGACAAATTTTCCGGACTAAACGGCCACGCGATTATTCAGGCCTATGGCGGCGATCTCGATAATTGGGAGGGTGTTCTCCAACAAGTGCGCGAAACCGAGGGTGTGACCAACGCTTCCCCACTGATCGAGCAGCCACTGCTTGTTAGCTTCAACGGTCGCGCCCATGCGATATTTGTCCGTGGAAACACCGCCGAAGATATTGCTGACCTTGGCGACAAAGTGCTGTTGGGTGATATTGCCAGCCTTCAGTCGGGTGCTGACACTGTCGCTATCGGTTCTCGATTGGCTGCCAATATGGGCGCACGGGTTGGCGACACTGTTACGATAATCAATCCGCAGGGACGCACGACACCTTTTGGCACGACGATTCGACAGGTGCCTTACGAGATCGGCGCGATCTTTGAGATTGGTCTCTACGATTTCGACGAAACCTTCGTAATTATGCCAATGTCCGATGCGCAAAGGCTATTATTGCTCGGCGACGCGGTTGGGTTGATTGAAGTTACCGTGGCCGATCCGGACAATGTCGGCGAGATTTTGGGCGATGTCGAAGAATCGCTGACAGGTCGCGCAGCAATTGCGGACTGGAAAACCATCAATTCCACCCTCTTCGAAGCGCTCGAAGTTGAGCGTGTGGCGATGTTTTTTGTCCTGAGTTTCATGGTCTTGGTGGCGTCTTTTAATATCCTATCGAGTCTGGTGATGCTAGTGCGCGCAAAAACCCGCGACATTGCGATTATGCGTACAATGGGCGCAACGCGTCGCAGTTTGCTCAAGATATTTGTGACCACGGGCACCACTATCGGAACTCTTGGGACGGTCACTGGCCTCGTCCTAGGGTTTGTTCTACTCTATTTTCGCAATCCGATTGTCGAAGGTGTGGCATTCCTTACGGGCGTTCAAATCTGGGACCCGCAGGTTCGGTTTCTCACCACATTGCCCGTGCGTGTGGACCCTTGGGAAATAATTGGAATCACCGCGCTTGGAATCGGTCTCAGCTTCCTTGCGACGCTCTATCCTGCGTTAAAAGCCTCCAACACCGATCCTGTGCAGGTGCTGCGTTATGAATAGCGGTAAACCAATCGTCGCATTGTGTGATTTGCATCGCAGCTTTGAACAAGGCGGGCAGCGCATCGATGTGCTGCGCGGCGTGAATCTCGATATTATGCCGGGAGAGATCGTCGCCTTGTTGGGGCCATCGGGTTCAGGAAAATCGACAATGCTTCAAGCGGTTGGCTTGCTCGAAGGGGGCTTTGAAGGCTCGATTGCGATTGCGGGTGAGGCCGCTGAAAAGCTGGCATCTGACCAACGCACGCGCATCCGGCGAGAACATCTCGGTTTTGTCTATCAGTTCCACCACTTGCTGCCCGACTTTAACGCGACTGAGAATGTGGTGATGCCGCAAATGGTTGCAGGCGTAAGCAAAATCGCCGCACACGAACGGGCGGAAAGCTTGCTCTCCAGCTTGGGCCTAGGCCACCGTCTTACGCACCGGCCAAGCCAATTATCTGGTGGTGAGCAACAGCGCGTGGCTGTGGCTCGGGCGCTCGCGAACCAGCCCACATTGGTGCTTGCGGATGAGCCGACGGGCAATCTTGATGAAGCAACAGCTGACACCGTGCTTGAGCAATTGCTGGATCTTGTTCGGGGAGAGGGCAGCGCGGCATTGATCGCGACGCATAATGAACGGCTTGCCGAAAAAATGGACCGAGTTGTTAGGTTGCATGACGGGGTGCTGGAGCCAGCAAGCTGATGATTAAATAAAGGGATAGACTGATGATGATATTGACCCTTTTGGCAACCTTAGTCGTTGCAACAAATTCTGAAGATCCAGCCCCATTACCACCTGCATCGCAGCAGGTTTGCAGTACTGAAGAACATGCACAATTCGATTTCTGGGTTGGCGAGTGGGAAGTTCACCCCAACGGGACACAAAACGTCCTCGCACGAAGTCGTGTCGAGCGACTCTATAATGGTTGCGCTGTACGTGAAAATTGGATGCCATTTAGCGGCAATTCTGGGGGAAGCTTAAACAGCTACGATCCAAAAACTAACCGTTGGCACCAGACTTGGATTGGTTCCGCGCCAGGGCGGGTTGAATTCGTGGGAGGTGCTGTTGGAATGACAATGGTTCTGACAGGAGTTTGGCCAAGTCCTGCATCACCGCATCAGCTTATTAGAATGACTTACACACCAAATGACGATGGTACCGTCCGCCAACACGGAGAGGCCTCGACGGATCATGGCGTTTCGTGGCAAACGAGTTTCGATCTAATCTATCGACCAGTTGACCAGGAACAACCATGACCACCATTGCCGATTTTTCCGTAGTCACCAATCGAGGCGAAAATCTCGACCTGTCGACCAAACTGGGTAAGGTCCTGCTGGTTGTCAACACGGCCAGCAAATGCGGTTTTACTCCGCAATATGACGGACTTGAGGCGCTGTTTCAGCAATTTAAAGGCCAGGATTTCGAAGTTCTAGGCTTTCCTTGCAATCAGTTTGGCGCGCAAGAACCGGGCAATGCCGATGAGATCGCGGAATTCTGCAAGGTCAATTTTGGCGTTACATTCCCGTTGATGAAGAAGATTGATGTGAACGGCCCGGAAACGTCACCTTTGTACGATTGGATGAAGCGCGAAAAGAAGGGCCTGATGGGTTCGACTTCGATCAAATGGAATTTCACTAAATTCCTGATTAATCGCGAAGGTGAAGTGGTAAAACGTTATGGTCCGCAAGACACTCCGGCAAGCATCGTAAAAGATATCGAAAAGCTGCTCTGACCTATCCCTTGCCAAGGAAGATTCAGGCTGTGGAGAATTAGGCCGCCCGAACGCTTCCGAATCTGGCGAAATTTCCTAGGTTGCAGGGATGGCCTTCGCTCCCTTTGTCCCTCTTCGCGTCTTGTCCTCATATTCGATGCTCGAAGGGGCAATCGATCCAAAGGCAATCGCGAAACTTTCCAAAGAACGGGGGTTCCCGGCCATTGCAGTGTGCGACCGCAATGGGCTGTATGGCGCGGTAATGTTTGCCAATGCGTGCAAGGATGAAGGCATCCAGCCAATCATCGGTACGCTGCTTGGCCTCGCGCGCGAGGGCGGGGATGGAAAGCAGGTCGATTATCTGCCGCTGTTTGCGCAGGATGAACAAGGTTATGACAATCTCTGCCACCTTGTTTCAATGGCGCATCTGGATCGCCCGCTTGAGCTTGATCCACATGTCGTGTTGGACGGTCTTGAAGGGCACACAGACGGGCTGATCGCGCTGACAGGGGCCGGTGAGGGCACGCTGACCCGGCTGTTGGCGGAGGAACAGACGCCGGCGGCAGAAGCGTTCGCAGATCGTTTGCAAGCCCTGTTCCCGGATCGCCTCTATATTGAGATCGCGCGGCAAGGCGATGAGGCATCAGCGCGTGCGGAAACCGCGCTGATCAAAATGGCCTATACCCGCGACCTGCCATTGGTTGCGACCAATCCTGCCAATTTCGCAGAGCCGCATATGCACAAGGCGCATGACGCGATGCTGTGTATCGCCAATTCGACCTATGTCGAAAATGACGATCGCCCGACTTCGAATGCGCAGAGCTTCGTCAAATCGGTGGGCATGATGGATGAACTGTTTGACGATTTGCCAGAAGCCACTGCAAACACCCTCGTCATTGCGCAGCGCTGCGCCTTTGCACCGCCCTATCGTGACCCAATCTTGCCTAGTCTTGCCGGCGATCTTGAAGGCGAAGCGCGAATGTTGGCGGACGAATCGCGTGCGGGGCTGGAAGCGCGGCTAGAGCCATATGGCGAGATGTCGGATGAGCAGCGAAAGACCTATTTTGACCGGCTTGATTATGAGATCAAGATCATCGTTGATATGGGGTTCCCGGGATACTTTCTGATCGTTGCCGACTTTATCAAATGGGCCAAAGATCAGGGGATTCCCGTGGGACCGGGCCGTGGTTCTGGTGCGGGATCGATTGTGGCGTGGGCGCTGACAATCACCGATCTTGATCCGATCCAACTGGGACTGCTGTTTGAGCGTTTCTTGAATCCAGAACGCGTTTCAATGCCTGATTTCGACATTGATTTCTGCGAAACCCGGCGGGGCGAAGTGATCCGCTATGTTCAGCAGAAATACGGGCAGGATCACGTCGCTCAGATCATCACCTTTGGTAAGCTAAAGGCGCGCGCTGTTTTGCGCGACTGCGGGCGGATTCTGCAAATGAGTTATGGTCAGGTGGACCGATTGTGCAAAATGGTGCCCAATCACCCGACTGACCCGTGGACATTGCCGCGCGCACTTAACGGGGCCGCGGATTTCAAGAAAGAATATACAGGCGACAACGATGTAAAGCGCCTTGTTGATCTGGCGATGCAGCTTGAAGGCCTGCCGCGCAATTCATCGACTCACGCAGCCGGAGTGGTGATCGGAGATCGTCCGCTCGCGCAATTGGTACCGCTTTACCGCGATCCGCGATCTGACATGCCGGTGACGCAGTTTGACATGAAGCATGTCGAAAGTTCTGGACTTGTGAAATTCGATTTCCTTGGTCTCAAGACGCTTTCGGTGCTGCGCAAGGCGGTCGATTTGCTTGAGCTGCGTGGGATTGAAATCGATCTGGGTGAATTGCCGCTCGATGATATGGCGGTTTATGACATGATGCAGGCCGGTAATACGGTCGGCGTTTTCCAGCTGGAATCCGAAGGGATGCGGCGCACTCTGAAAGCTGTGAAGCCGTCCAATTTCGGAGATATCATCGCGCTCGTTTCGCTATATCGACCCGGCCCAATGGACAACATTCCGCTGTTTGGGAAACGCAAAGCGGGCGAAGTCCCTATCGAATATCCGCACGCCAAGCTCGAAGGAATTCTGGCGGAGACATATGGGATCTTCGTCTATCAGGAACAGGTGATGCAGGCCGCGCAGATTCTGGCGGGTTACTCGCTGGGCGATGCGGATTTGCTGCGCCGCGCGATGGGTAAGAAAGTTCAGGCGGAAATGGACGTGCAGCGCGTCCGCTTTGTTGACGGATGTAAGGAGGTTTCTGCCATTGAACGCAAGCAAGCCAATGAACTGTTCGATTTGATCGACAAATTTGCAGGCTATGGCTTCAACAAATCGCACGCCGCCGCATATGCGCTGCTCGCCTATCAAACGGGTTGGTTGAAAGCGCATTATCCCGAAGAATTCTACGCTGCGTCTATGTGTTTCGACATGCATCAATCGGAAAAACTGAGTGTTTTCGTCGATGATGCGCGGCGCTATCCCAATGGGGGTGTTGCGGTGCTCCCGCCCGATATCAACGCATCGGAGGCGCGTTATACTGTTGAGCAAACCGACGATGGATACGGTGTGCGCTATGCACTCTCCGGCATCCGCAATGTTGGCGAAAAGGCGATGGAGGCCATCGTCGCAGAGCGCGAGACAAACGGGAAATTTGAAAGCCTGAAGGACTTTTTTGAACGGATTCCGCAAGGCTCAATGAACCGCCGTCAGCTTGAAGGGCTGGTGTGTGCCGGGGCGCTTGATGGGATTGAACCCAACCGTGCGACCTTGTTTGAGAATGCAGATATGCTTTTGGCAGTGGCCGACGCGGCAATCCGCGAACGATCAAGCGGGCAAGTCGGCCTGTTCGGCGGCGAGAATGCACCGCAAGAAGATCTGCGCCTTCAGTCGACGGATCCTTGGACTCGGCCTGAGCAAATGGCGAAAGAGCGGGAGAATTTTGGTTTCTACTTCTCCGCCCACCCGATCCAGCAATATCGCGAAGTTGCCTCTGCCCAAGGTGCACGGACCTATCAAAGCCTGATGGAGGCAGGCGCGCCTGCGGGGGGGCGCACCAATGCCGTGATCGCGGCTATGGTCGAAAGCGCCAATAGGGGCCGCACCAAGCGAGGAGCTGAGTTTATTCGGGCGGATTTCTCTGACAGTTCCGGTCAGTTTTCGTCGGCATGTTTCGAAGAATCACTTGTTTCCCAGTTCCAGGACTGGGCCGAAAGCGGTGAATGTGTGCTGCTCAATGTCGAATTGGATTCGCCCAATCCGGGCGAACCACCGCGCCTGACCGTCCGCAATGCCCGTCCGCTGGCGTCGGTCAGCGGGCGCACTCCGATGATCCTCAGAGCAGATATTCTCAAGGTCGAAGCGCTAACCGATCTCAAACTCGAACTGGAGGCCGGAGAAAATGCTCCGGGAGAAGTGCTAGTTCGGCTAATTCTGGGAGCTGACGAAGATGCCTATATGCGGCTCGGCACGAACTTCATTCTGAACGGCGATTTGGCTGAACGGCTATCCGAAGTCGAAGGGATAGAGAATGTCGTGCTAGAGCCTATGCGCGGCCGCGCGAACTTAAAGCTTGTCGCTTAGCCGCATCCTTTACGAATGGTCGATTGCCAATCGCGCGGCGGCTCGTCATGATCTCTCTTAAGATTGTCCGACAAAGGGCAAACAAACAGGAGAGAAGTCAAAGATGCTCACACAAGGCCTCGGCGCAATGCAGGATTGGAGCATGCGGATCACGCATGTGATTGACCACGCCGCGAGAGAAGCCGGCACCCGTGAAATTGTGACGCACTGGGCCGATGGCTCCGAAACTCGCACAGATTGGACAGGCATTCGCAAAGATGCTCTCAAGATGGCGCAGGCGCTTCAGGCATTGGGAATCAAGCCGGGCGAGCGTGTTGCCAGCCTTGCCATGAACCATTCGCGCCATTTGGTGAGTTGGTACGGCGTCGCGGGCATGGGCGGGGTTCTGCACACGGTGAACCCGCGTCTATTCGAAGATCAGCTGGAATATATCGTCGGCCATGCCGAAGACCGCGTGCTGTTATATGATGCGGCTTTCCAACCTATCGTTGATAAGATGCGCGACCGCTGGACCACGGTGGAGCACTATATCTGCTACGATTCTGGTGAGCATTCGCCTGCATTCGAAGACTGGATCGGCGAACAGGATGGCAATTTTGAATGGGTTACGGGTGATGAGAATGATCCGTGCATGATCTGCTATACTAGCGGCACCACCGGCAATCCGAAAGGTGTGCAATACGAACACCGATCAACGGTGCTGCACGCAATCTCTGGCCTGCAACCTGCATCCTTCAATTTCTCAGCTTCTTCGGTGATGTTGCCCGTGGTTCCCATGTTCCACGCCGCAAGCTGGGGGCTGCCTTATGCGGGTGCGATGGCTGGCATCAAATTCGTCTTTTCCGCCGTCAATGACCCGGCAGTGCTGCACAATCTGATGCTGCGTGAGAAGGTCACAGACAGCGCCGGCGTGCCGACCGTGTGGCTCGCCCATTTCCAATATTGCGATAAAGAAGGTCTGGATCTGCCGCCGCTGAAGGCTGCAACCATTGGCGGGTCAGCTTGCCCGCGCTTCATGATCGAGCGGCTAATGAAGAACGGCACCCGCGTTCAACATGCCTGGGGGATGACTGAGACTTCTCCGATTGGCACCGTCGGCGGGCCGACTTGGGACTGGGAAGACCTGAGTTTTGAAGAGCGGGTTGATAAGACCGCGATGCAGGGCCGTCCGATATTTGGGGTCGAACTGCGCACGGTTGATCTCGACGATATGGTCACCGAATTGCCCCGTGATGGAGAGGCCAGCGGCGCGTTGCAAATTCGCGGACCTTGGGTGCTTAAGCGTTACTTTAAGGCCGATGAGGACGCGGTGAACAATGAAGGTTGGTTCGACACCGGCGATGTGGGTATCCTGCATCCCGATGGCACGCTGCAACTGACTGACCGGACCAAGGATGTGATCAAGTCCGGCGGCGAATGGATCAGCTCGGTCGAGTTGGAAAATGCCGCCTGCGGTCACCCCGAAGTCACTGAAGCGGCCTGCGTGGGCATGTACCACCCCAGATGGGATGAGCGCCCAGTGCTCTTCGTCATCAAGAACGAAGGTTCCGATGTGACGGCGAACGACATAATCGAATATTTGAAGCCGCTGATCGCGAAATGGTGGTTGCCCGACGCGGTCGAATTCGTGGACGATATCCCGCACACGGCGACCGGCAAAATTTCGAAGAAAGACCTGCGCGACCGGTTCTCTGATTACAAATTGGAGGTGTGAGGGGTGACAAGTAAAACTTATATCGACCCGTCGCCTGCAAACTTTCGCGCATTCAAAGACCTACCGCGCGATGAGCCGATCCAGATGCTCAACCTGCTGCGATATCGCGACCATGCGGAGTATCCAGAGGGACACGAACATCACGGCAATGGCTGGACCGGAAGGCGCGCCTATGAGGAATATGGCAAGACCTCAGGCCCGATCTTTCAGCGCGTCGGCGGAGAGATCGTCTGGCGCGGTGCGTTTCAGACGATGGTCACCGGGCCTGATGGAGAGAACTGGCACGACGGCTTTGTCGCGCAATATCCCAATTCCGGCGCGTTCTTTGAGATGATCAAGGATGCGGACTACCAGCTTGCAGTAGTGAACCGCACAGCGGCGCTCGCGGATAGCCGATTGGTGCGGTTTGCGCCGGGCGAGGTTGGCGGAGGATTTGGGTGAGGGGCCGATAGCGACCCAGTATCGGACACGGCAGGCTGTCACACAAACTCAGTATCGCCGAACTTTCTCGAATGAGCGGCCGGGCCGATAGGGTGCCAAGGCTTCGACCTGAATGCCCTCCATGATCTCTTGCGCAGCTAAGCGACCGATGGTCGGGGCCAATGAGACACCACTATGAGAGATAGCTAGGTATGCTGACTGCATCGCAGGAGAGAAGCCCAAGACTGGATGGCCATCAAGCGGCAATGGCCGCCAACCTATGTAGACTTCCTCGACTTCGGCATTTGCGATAGCTGGCATGTAGGTCTTTGCTACACTAAGAATGCGACCTGCATGTTGAAGTGAGAGCTCGCGGCTCGGGAAGCTGTTAGGCCTATTTGCGAGACGCTGCGCATGAGCATTTGTCTGGGGAGCCCCATCTTGCTCACCCAGAATGACGCGCCCGTCGCCACGCTGATGAATGTGGACGCCCGGAGCAACGACAATGCGGTTGAGCAATTGTTCCATAGGCTGGGTTACGGCGATCACACCGGGGGTTGATCGCTGAGGAATGTCTATACCACCGAGCGCTAGCGCTGCTTCGGGGTCTGCCCCCGTCGCGAGAACAAACGTATCGCACTCAACATCACCCTGACCGGTTTCCAATATCGTAGCACCGTCGCAGGCAGGGCTCCTCACTGCATTTACCGCACAGTTTGTCTTGACGCTTGCTCCCAGCTTCTGCGCCGCAGCAATGAGGGCACTCGTCGCAAATACGGGGTCCAGTGCTCCATCGTTAGGAGAGAACGCAGCGGTCTGATTTGGGTCGAAAACGACATTTGGCTCGAGTTGTCGAAGCTCGTCGATCTCGATCATTCGAGCCGGTTCGCCCCAGTCAATTTGCTCTTCAATCTGTTCGACTAGTCGAGCTTGCCTTTCGCTGTTGCCAAACCATTCAATCGACCCGCCCCACTTGATTGGAATATCCAGCTCGCTTTCCAGCTCTTGCCAGCCTGCAAGCCCCAGTTGATTGAACTTGTGATAGTGGCGAGGTTGCTTTGCCCATGTAGCATTAAGCCAAGCGAATGTTCCTCTGCTCGCGCGGGTAGCAAGGTCATGACGCTCAAGGACGGTGACCTGAGCGCCCAGTTTAGAGAGGTTATAAGCGATCGATGCGCCGATGATACCGCCCCCAATGACGGCAACACGCTTTTGTTCGCTAACGCTACCGTCAGCACACGCAGACACCAATGTGGTCGCTGCTCCCCCTGCCAATACCTTTCTTCGCGTCCAGCCTGTCATACACGCCCTCAAAATATGACTGAAACCTAGCATCCTAAATGCAGAACTCTAGGCCCTGCGCAGGTTACGTCCGCTTCCACCCCCAGCATTAACCGCATCCGGGGAGAAAGTGCCGAACTGTTAGCGGACTGCCGGCTTCACTAATCTTCCGGTTGAAGGTGGGCGTTCCGCTTCTGACCCAAATTGCGGACGGCTCTCCTTTGGCAAGGGTTGATTAGGGTTTGATGTTTGAGCTGGCGTGAGCGGCCATGTGTCCGGCCTGTTTATGCGGCGGTTGTAAGTGCCGCTGGCCATGATGCCATCTGCGCGGAAGAGATCCCTATCAATTGCTCGCACTTGTAAGTGCCGGGTCGTATCGGGTTTTTCTCTTCCGGCGGTTTTCGCCGGCTTGTTGCATCAGTTCCTTTCTGTGGCCCTTTGCCAAGTTCTTTGCACGCTGGTTGGCGCGCTTGTATCCTATGCGGCGCGTGCCTCCCTGTAAGGTTCGCCGCTACTCATTATTGCCCAGATTGTGCGCGCATTCTTATTCGCCAGAGCAACCGCTGCGAGTTTTGCCGGTTTGCGAGCCAGCAGCTCCGTAAGCCGAGGGTTGCGGGCTGAGCCGCCTCTAGCATAGCGGATCACTGCCATTGCGCCTACGATCAGCATCTCGCGCAGGTAACGATTGCCAGCCCGAGAGATAGCCCCGAGCCGGATTGCACTACCACTTGAGTATTGTCGCGGTGTCAGTCCGATCCATGCCGATAAATCTCTCCCGGTGCTAAAGACGCTTGGGTCGGGCACGCTGGCAACGAACGCGCTGGCCAGCAGTGGCCCGATACCCGGGATCGCCATTAGCCGCCGCCCGGTATCGCTGCGTCTGGCATGGGTCATAATGCGCCTGTCATTAGCCAGTATCTGTCGCTTCACCATGGCAAGCTGCTCGGCCAGCATGGTGAGGCTGATGCGTGCGTCTGCAGGAATACGTGTGTCCCCATCATCCGCGACGATAACCAGCAGTCTATCAAGGCCAATGCGACCGATGGCAGCAGTGATACCGAACTCAGCCATATGAGCGCGTAAGGCATTGGCCAACTGCGTGCGCTGCCGGGTCAGAATGCGGCGCACCTTGTGCAGCATCATCGCGGCCTGCTGATCCGGGGTCTTGATGCCAACAAACCGCATGGTCGGCCGTGTCACGGCTTCACAGATCGCTTCAGAATCGGCGGCGTCATTCTTCCCGCGTTTGACGTAGGGCTTCACATATTGCGCCGGCATTAGCTTCACTTCGTGCCCAAGCGCTGAAAGCTCGCGTGCCCAATAATGCGACGAAGCGCATGCCTCCATCCCGACAACGCTTGCCGGAAGCTTCTCAAACAACTTTAAGACCTGCCCGCGCGATAAACGCCGACGCAAGACAACTTGCCCCTGCACATCAATCCCATGAACCTGGAACACTGATTTCGCCAGATCCAAACCTATCACCGCTACTTCACTCATCGTGGCTCTCCTCTCCGACTCAACAGCAGGATCATATCCCGCCAGGGTGGAGAGCCGTCCACGTCATCAATTGCTGAACTTGACGCTGATCTCTCAAATACCTGAAAGCTGCTTTCTGCTCTTTTCCATATTCATCAACAATATCTGGATTTCTGACCTAACCGGTCTCCGTCTGCTCCATCGTCCTTGTAAACTGGTTCGCAGGCTCCTTTGTTTTGTCAGATATTGGTCGCTGTCAGGTCATTGTTCTGGGAGCACGACTGTAGTATCGAATTCCAGCAATTTCGGTTTTGGGCAAAAACATGGATGATTGGTTGCAGGGGGAATCAGAAGCTAACTTGGCGGCAATGATCGCCAACAGTCTCGTTTCGTTTGTTTTAACTAATCCGCGGTCGCCCGACAATCCCATCGCCTTTTGCAACGATGCATTTTGCGAACTGACTGGCTATAGCAGAAGCGAGATTATTGGCCGCAATTGCCGGTTTCTTGTAGGGAGTGATACAGAACCGTCCCTGACCGAATTGCTACGCGAAGCTATTCACAATCATCAGCCCGTTCTGGTGGAGATTCTCAATTACAAACGTGATGGTTCGCCATTTCGCAATGCTTTGATGATTGCGCCGATTTTTGATGGTGATGGTGATCTAGCTTATTTTCTTGGGTCTCAAATGGAGGTTGCAGATGAGGCCAAGCTGACGTCATCTACGCGCCGATTACTTGCTATTGAAAAGATCAAATCCCTTTCGCCTCAACAGAAAGCCGTACTCATTGAGGTTGCCAAAGGTGCGAGGAACAAGCAAATTGCCCACACTCTTCAGATCAGTACCCGAACGGTAAGGATGCACCGTGCACTCGCAATGTCCAAAATAAATGCGTCAACAACCGCTGAAGGCATCCGGATCGCTATTGAAGCTGGGTTCTAGCGCCGAAAATCATAAACTATTGTGCATGCCGATGGAGCAAATTGGTAGGCAGATCGCTTAACTGGAGCTGTCGAGCCAAGCCTCTACCCGCAGCGGGGGAGCGGACTAGAGAAGCTGTTCGTGGGGGGGGGATCATGAACAGCAAGCCTGACCCAACCTCTACATTGTCCCTTATATTGAATTTTGCGCAACCTGCCCAAATGGCCATGTATCGATGTTCAGTCAGAAAATAGACTCAGACAAGCGTGTGGCTGACGGTGCAAGTCCGCATTTTGTGGAAACGCACAAAAGCAGACTGTCCGCCTCCCACTCCATATTCAGGCAATCATAACAACCGCATCTGCCCGCCGACTTCCGGCGGTCTAAACCGCGAACAATCCAGCTCAAATCCGGCTCTCCCAATCCCCGCTTTCCTACACGCAACCCGAAACCGCGACCGCAACAAATCCGCCCACACGCCGCGCGGTTTCATGCGGGTGAAGAAGTCAGGATCGTTGTCGCGGGTTTTTCCATCTTTGGCTCTGATGGATCGCACGATGCTCATCACTTTGCCCGCGCGGTCGGGGTAGTGAACGTCCAGCCATTCGCGGAACAAGGGTGCGACTTCATGGGGGAGGCGTAGGGGGATAAAACCGGCACTCTTGATACCCAGCGCTCCGACCTGCTCGATGATCACCTCCATAAACTCATCGGTGATCGCGGGGATTATGGGAGAGATCGAGCAATGGGTCTGTACGCCCGCCGCAACCAGCTTTCCCAAGGCCGCGATCCTCTTCGCAGGTGCGGCGCAGCGCGGTTCCAGCTTGCCGGATAGGACCGGATCGAGCGATGTGACCGAGATCGCCACGGCGACCAGATTGCTCCGCGCCATTGCGGTGAGCAGGTCGAGATCGCGCAATATACGGTCAGACTTGGTGGTGATCGTAACAGGATGCCGCGTCTCTAGGCAGACTTCGAGCAGTTCGCGTGTGATCCGGTAACCGCGCTCAATCGGTTGATACGGATCGGTGTTAGTGCCCATCGCAATCGCGCGCGGCACATATTTGCGCTTTGCCAATGTCTTGCGCAGCAGCTGTGCCGCATTGGGCTTTGCAAACAGCCGTGTTTCAAAATCCAGCCCCGGCGAGAGGTCGTGAAAAGCATGGGTGGGGCGGGCAAAGCAATAGACACAGCCATGCTCGCACCCGCGATAGGCGTTGATGGATCGGTCGAAGGGGATGTCGGGCGACTTGTTGAAACTCAGGATAGTTTTGGGCTTTTCCTCGGTCACTGTGGTGCGCAGTTTGACCGGCGGTCCGCCGTCCTCTTGGGTGAGCGAGCGCATATGATCGCGCCAGTCACCATCTGCCTCGCGCTCAGCTAAACCAAACCGGGTGGGAACCGTCGCTGAAGGTGCGCCTCTGCCGGGCTCAAAATCGGGGTGATCTGTGACTCGCATGATAAGAACAAATATAGAACAAAAACTATACTGTCACGCGAATTCGCTTTCCTACATGGCGTAAATTCGCATGTCTGTGGGGCTCGTAAATTGCAGCACAAAGGAAGAGAAAGTTCTGGCCCCTGAACCGTGTAACATGCGGTCCATGTCTCGATTAGGTGATTGAAAAGGCGTGGTTTCAGGATTCGCGGAGTCTGGGCATCAATTCGACGAAATTGCAGGGCCGATTGCGGCTGTCGAGTTGCTCAGCAAGGATGCCGTCCCAGCCATCCTTCACCGCGCCGTTCGACCCGGGCAGGGCGAAGATGTAGGTGCCGCGCGCGACAATCGCACAGGCGCGTGATTGGATGGTGCTTGTGCCGATAGTCTTGAAGCTGAGCCAGCGGAACAACTCGCCAAAGCCGGGAACGTCGCGGCTTCCGTCAATCCGGCTCAACGCTTCTGGCGTCACGTCGCGGCCCGTGAGGCCGGTGCCGCCAGTGCAGAGGATAGCATCGATCTGTGGGTTGTCGATCCAAGTGTCGAGGTGTGCTGTAAGTAAGTCCGCATCATCTCGGATGATTGTGCGAGTGACGAGCGCATGCCCTGAAGTTTCGACTCGTCCAGCAAGGATGTCGCCCGACGTGTCGTTCTCTGCTGTGCGTGTGTCGGAAACGGTCAGGATGGCGATGTTGATCGGGGTGAAGGTCTTCGCGTTATCAATCGCCATTTTGGAGCTCCCGCCATTGGCTCAATTAGCGGCCAATACTTGCTGTGCGGGTTCTAGCCACGTCGGGAAATTGTGGCCAGTGCCCTTGTGCCAATGCGCGGCGGCTGGGCGAGGAGACGCCAGCAGCGCGTTCATACATCCAGTAATTACGCATCACGATTGAGACATAGCCGCGGGTTTCCCAATAGGGGATCGATTCCATCCAAAGCAGCGCGTCGCCCTGATCGTTGATCTCGCTGTTCCAGCGGCTCACCGGGGTAAGGCCAGCGTTATAGGCGGCCATAATTTTGGGCAAGTAGCCCTGGGTCGCTGGGCTGTCCCGCAGCATTTCAAGGTGTTGCTGGCCATATGCGAGGTTCACTTCGGGATCGTTGAGATCAGCATAGCTCGCACCAAGATTGAGGTTGCGATTGTGATCGCGAGCAGTGCCGGGCATGATCTGCATTAAGCCGCGTGCATTGGCCGGACTGACCGCACCAGCGCGAAAGTTTGATTCCTGCAAAGCATGCGCAAAAGCCAACGATGGATCGACCCGCCATCCTGTGGCTGGACGCCAATGAGCAACTGGGAAACGCAGCGCGCTATCGCTTTGCATGCCGTATGGTGCGTGGTGCGCCATAAATAGCTGGGTCGACGGCAGGCCAAGCTCCTGGGCTAGTTTGGCGATAGAAACGTAACCCTGCGTGCGGCCGATGCGGGCTTCGTGACGGAGCACTTCGTCAGCGAGTGCTGGGCGGTTGATCTCAATCAGAGCAGCGGCAATTCGCACGTTCTTGCGGTCGCTGATCGCGTTCCAGTCTGCTTCTGAAAACGATTGCGGAGCAGCTTCGACTGGAAGGTCGACCCCCAATTGGTCCATTGCAAGCAGACCATAAAGAGTTTCATCATAATTCGCGGCGGCCGACAGGTGTTGCTGTGCTTCGCCCGGCTTACGGCAACGGATCAGCGAACGATGCGCCCAATAATGCGCGGCGGCGGTCAATTCGACATTAGTCGATTGGCTGGCAGCCTTTGTGAAAGCCTCCCCTGCAAGCGAGCAATAACCCAGACGCCAAGCGGCCAAACCCGCGACCCATTCACCTTCAGCAACCCACGCACCGGACCCTTGCGAAACGGTCTCGGCGAGTGCGAGAGCATTTTGGTCGTCATTCTCAATGTAAAAACTCCACGCGACCCGTTGGCGCCATTCAGCGCGGGCAGCGGAACTCAGTTGAGGCTCAACCTGCTGCAGAATAGCATAAGCGCCAGATGGATCATCATTGCGAATCGCATCTAGGATGACGGTCCGCATGCTTGATGGCATTGAACCATCAATGATGGAGCGCGGACGTATCCTCTTTGATGCCGATGGCTGGCGGCTGAAACTCTGCACTTGCGGGAAAGCCGGCAATTGATCGATACCTCGCCGCGCGCCCAAACGTCCCAACTGTTCTGACTGAGGCAGGTTTATCCCGGCTGCGAACCAGTTTGAAATTTGGTTGGCGCTGATCTGCGGGCTGTTTGCGTGGGTGTAATATTCAGCAGTGGCAATCTGGTGCAGTAACCCGCCGGGCCCTTGATCGAGAAGGCGCTGCACCTGGTCCCATTGTTCGCGATCAATGGCTGCGAACACGCGGCGGTAATATTCACGCTCTTGATTGCTCAAAATTGCAGGAACGGCATTACTGCGCGAAGCGCCGCGATCATAATGTGCAGCCATGCTGCCTGAAATATCACCCGATTGGGCGATAGCTGCAGGGGCAGTGGCAAACGCAGAAATTGTAAATGCTGAGATCAGGCCAAGCCCGGTAAGAACGGGACGAACCAAATTCGTAATTGTTATTCGGCCGTCCATTCAATCCATCTCCGCCAGAATCGGGCTTTCAAACGGGGCATAGCTATCAAGCTATCGAGTCCCTCGCTCACCAAGACTGGTACCTTTTGCGTATTCTGGTTGATTTCACGTAAATATGTGTCAGTTTTTGATACATCTTGACCGATTAGGGGCAAGATACCTGTACCAAGCGCAATCAACCTTTGCGGCGAAACGAGCTCAATATGACGCAGGGTGACAATATCCATACCGGCAGCGGCGAGATTGTCGGTGTCGGCCATCGGAGTATGGCGGGGAAGTGCCGATGCAATATAGGCTTTTTCTTCGCTGACGCCCATTGCTGTCAGCATTGCAGACAGCAATTTACCTCGCGCGCCGCTCATCAGATGGTCGCTATCATGTTGTTCGGGATCGACGACTAGGATCATTATTTCCGGATTCGATGGTCCGCGCGGTGCGATTCGGCCTCGAGTGCCAATCGCATCTAAGACAGGCGCCGCAAGCCACCATTGTTGAAATTCGGCGATGTCCTGCGGCGTCTTATCTCCAAAGAAGTCAATGCGTTTGACCCTATTTTTTGGGTTTGATTTTGCGGTTGCTTGGTCTGTGCATCGATCAGTCGATACATCCGTACTATCGTATTTTTGCGGTTGTGGGGCTTCGACAGCATTCGGTTCAGCCAACCAATCCGTAGCGTCATCGGCAAAGTCGCAATCGACGCCGGCCATTTTCCACCATTGCAGTGCGGCGTCCAATTCAGCGGTCAAAGGTGATATTGTTGTGCTCATACTATACAATGCAGGCCTTGACTGACGAAACCCCAGTTAGCAAGTGCAACCAGAGACAATTCGGCGAAGAAATTCGTCACATAACCAAGGGCGAGAAGAGCGCATGAGCGAACGGGAATCAATGCCATGTGATGTCGTGATTGTGGGCGGAGGGCCAGCGGGTCTGTCTGCGGCAATCCGGCTCAAGCAAATCAATGAAGAGTTAGAGGTCGTTGTCCTCGAAAAGGGCTCTGAGATTGGAGCACATATTCTATCGGGTGCGGTGGTTGATCCGAAGGCGATGGATGAGCTGTTCCCCGATTGGCGCGACATGGACTGCCCGATGTCCGAAACGCCTGTGACCGACAATTGGCATTGGGTTCTGTCCAAAAAGGGCAAGACCAACCTGCCACATGCGATCATGCCACCTTTGATGAGCAATGATGGCTGCTACACTGGATCACTCGGTAGCATGACACGTTGGCTTGGGGAGCAGGCCGAAGGGTTGGGCGTGATGGTCTTCCCCGGTTTCCCAGCCAGCGAAGTGATGTTTGACGATGACGGCAAAGTGCGCGGCGTCATCACTCAAGATATGGGTATTGCGGCGGACGGCTCGCAAAAACCTGATTTCCAGCCCGGAATGGAGATCGAAGCCAAATACACCTTGTTTGCCGAAGGCGCTCGTGGATCGCTGACCAAACAGATGAAGGCGAAGTTCGACCTTGAGGCTGACTGCCAGCCGCAGGTCTATGGGCTCGGCATCAAAGAACTCTGGGACATTGAGCCTGAGAAGCACGTTCCGGGCCGGGTGATCCACACGCAGGGCTGGCCTTTGACCGAAAGCGATAGCTGGGGCGGGGGCTTCTTTTATCATCAAGCCAATGGTCAGGTCGCGCTCGGTTTTGTCACTGCGCTTGACTACAAAAATCCGTGGGTTTCCCCCTATCAAGAATTCCAACGCTGGAAGCAGCATCCCGCAATCCGCGAAATGCTCGAAGGCGGAAAGCGCGTGGCTTATGGCGCGCGGGCGATCAATGAAGGTGGCTGGCAGTCTGTGCCAAAGCTCGTTTTCCCCGGCGGCGCACTGATTGGCTGCGCAGCTGGCTTTGTCAATGTGCCTCGGATCAAGGGCAGCCACACCGCTATGAAGAGCGGTATGCTGGCAGCAGAGAGCATCGCTGCAGCTGTCGCAGCCGGTCATGAGAAGACTGAATTGACCGATTACGACAGCGCCGTGCGTTCAAGCTGGATCGCGACCGAACTCAAGAAGGTACAGAATGCTCAGCCAGCGGTTGCTAAATTTGGCGGCGATATTGGCACATTGGTGGCGGGGTTCGATATGTGGATGCGCACACTCAAAATCGGGTTGCCGATCAGTATGAAACATCACCGCGACCACACAATGACTGGCCGCGCCGACCTTTATACAAAGATCGACTATCCCAAACCCGACGGCGTGATCAGCTTTGACCGCCTTACCAATGTCGCGTTCAGCTACACCAACCACGCAGAAGATCAGCCGGTGCATTTGCAGGTGGGTGATCTCGACCTACAAAAGGCCAGCGAATACCATGTGTTTGGCGGACCATCCACGCGCTATTGTCCGGCGGGCGTCTACGAATGGATCGAAGAAGAGGGTAAAGAGCCCAAATTTCAGATCAATTCGCAAAACTGCGTCCATTGCAAGACCTGTGATATCAAAGACCCTAACCAAAACATCAACTGGGTCACGCCCGAAGGTGGCGGCGGGCCGAACTATCCAAATATGTGATCGGATCGGTCAATCAGGACCGCGATACCAAAATCTAATATGTCTGATCTCGAAAATGTCTGGCAAATAGGGCAGTAAAAATAATGGCTAGGCCGAATAGTCCAGCATATATGCTGTACACCGTCCATTCGCGTATTTGCATCGCTAGGTCGCCAGCCACGATGCTGGTTGGATCATGTTCTAAATATTGAATTTTTTCGACATCTCCAATCCTACGACTATCAGATCTCCAATGGTCAAAGAACATTTTAAAATCCGCATTCTGACTTTTGCCCGTATGCGTTTTAAAGCTGTATGTTATGAGTAAAGTGTCCAATGCTCGATGCGAGGAAAATGAAAGGCAGGGATTCGAAAAATCACAGTCTTTTCGGTCAACGCGGATGATTTTCGCGGTTGCTTCAAGTGAGCTATTTTCAAAATCATCTATATCTTTTTGAAAATCATAAGATTGATATAGCGAAAAAACTCCAATCGCGCATAGAAATATGCGTGACGATTTTGAGGCTGACGGTATGTCTGTGTCGCGACGGAAATAGTCAGAAGAGTGTAATATAGAAGCTCGGAATGGCATAAATCTAACCTTCGCCAGCTATCTTTAAAATATTGTTAGATTCCCAAAACTTCGCCGCCTGACGTGATTTTTGCATTTCATAGTTTTCGATGCATCACCTCCCTGATTGCAGACAAGCTAGATTTAGCAGGCTAACCCGCATTCGTGAAAATTTATGAAACCGCCTTCGCTAAGATCAATCTCGCGTTGCATATCCGCAAGCAGCGAGAGGATGGCTATCATGAGCTTGAGACGTTGTTCGCGTTTGTCGATATGGGCGACACACTGTGTGCGGGCCATGCCGATCAGGACCGCGTAACGACGGTAGGTGAGTTCGCGGGCGGGATCGATGATCCGATGAGCAATCTCGTCGCGAAGGCACTTTCCGTGCTCCCGCGCTCTGATGGCCTCGATATTACCCTTGAGAAAAACCTGCCTGTGGCGGCGGGCTTGGGCGGCGGTTCCGCTGATGCTGGTGCGGTGTTTCGGGTGGTGGAGCGCGCCCACGGACTTCCCGACGATTGGCAGGATCGCGCGGCTAAGCTTGGCGCTGATGTGCCGTCCTGTGTGCGCAGCGAAATGGCTATTGGGCGGGGCACTGGCGCGCAATTGGAGCCAGTTGAGAATGATCTGCTTGGAATGCCTGTTCTGCTTGTGAACCCGCGCGTGCCGCTCTCCACTGGCGCCGTGTTCAAGGCGTGGGATCTGCAGGATCGCAGCGCTTTGCCGATTGGGAGCGCTCGGACAATCGCTATCGAAGGTCGCAACGACCTGACCGAACCAGCAATGGGGCTATGTGTAGAGATCGGGCAAGTCTTGGCTGAACTGAGCGCAGACAAACCGTGGCTGGTCCGGATGTCGGGATCAGGGGCAACTTGCTTTGCGCTCTATGCGGATGAGACTGCCCGCGATGAGGCACGCCGCCGGATCAGACACGCGCGCCCCGATTGGTGGCAGCTTTCAGGAAAATTGCGATGATTGATGGGCAGTCGTTTAAGCAGGTTGGGCAAGTAACACAGGGCGGGATCGTCTGTGTTGCCGATCACGCGTCCAATTATGTGCCCGACGATGTGCTGCTGGGAGTGTCTGCAGAATTGCTCGATTTGCATATCGCCATTGATATCGGTGTGAGTGGAGTCGCGGAGCAGATGGCGCAGCAACATGGCATTCCCGCCCATCTTGCGCAGGTCAGCCGACTGGTGGTCGATCTTCACCGGGAGGAGGATCATCCCGGAGTCGTTCCGATGGAAAGCGATGGTCATTTGGTGCCAGGCAATGCTGGCGCTGATATCAACTCTCGGCTTAACAAATTCTACCGCCCCTACCATTCTGCGCTCGAACAATGGCTCGACGCTGCCACGCCCAAGCTGATTCTCTCTCTGCACAGCTTCACGCCTAAGCTGGCCACCAGCGACGAAGATCGACCATGGGACGTGGCCCTGCTTTACAATGAAGATGACCGCGCAGCGCGCCATGCGATCCGTCTGTTCAGCGATCTTGGCCTGAGGGTCGGCGATAATGAGCCATATTCTGGCAGGCAGCTAAACGCGACGATGAACCGTCACGCAGAGGCGCATGGCCGATATTACTGCGCAATTGAGGTGCGGCAGGATCTTATTGGAACTGCCGCAGATCAGGCACGCTGGGCCACTATGATTGCTGACGTTGCGCGAAGGGTTGCGCTCACGCTCGACTAGAGGCAGTGCTCGTGTCGCAAATTCCAAGCAACGAGAAATAATATGTCTTTCGACAAATCCAAATTGCCCAGCCGCCATGTCTCTGTCGGGCCAGAGCGCGCACCGCACCGTTCCTACTATTATGCAATGGGAATGACGGAGGAGGAAATCGCGCGTCCGTTTGTCGCAGTAGCAAGCGCAGGCAATGATAGCGCGCCATGCAACACCGCGCTTGACCCGCAGGCGGATATTTGCCGCAAAGGCGTTATCGCTGGAGGCGGGACACCGCGGCGCTTCAACACGATCACTGTAACTGATGGCATTGCGATGGGCCATCAGGGCATGAAGAGCTCTTTGGTCAGTCGTGAAGTGATCGCGGACTCGGTTGAGCTATCGGTACGCGGCCATTGCTATGATGCGTTGGTAGGCTTTGCCGGGTGCGACAAGAGTCTGCCTGGTATGATGATGTCTATGTTACGGCTGAACGTACCGAGCATCTTTGTTTATGGCGGATCAATCTTGCCCGGCACTTTGAATGGCAAGGACGTTAATGTGAAAGATGTGTTCGAAGCTGTTGGTCAGCACGCCGCAGGAAATTGTCCCTTGAAAGAACTGATCGCCCTAGAAAAAGTGGCCTGTCCCGGCCATGGGGCATGCGGCGGGCAATTCACAGCGAACACTATGGCATGTGTTGGCGAGGCAATTGGTTTGTCACTTCCAAACAGCAATATGACGCCAGCTCCTTACAAATCACGTGAGGAGATTGCTCATGCGGCTGGCGTTCAAGTGATGAAGTTGCTGGAGCTCAATCTACGTCCGCGCGACATCTGCACTCGGGAGGCTTTTGAGAATGCGGCGCGCGTCGTCGCGGCAACTGGTGGCTCGACCAATGCGGCCTTGCACCTGCCCGCAATGGCGAGTGAATGTGGGATATCTTTCGATCTGTTCGACGTTGCCGAGATTTTCAAATCCACTCCTTACATTGCCGATCTTCAACCCGGCGGGCAGTATGTCGCAAAGGATATGCATGAGGCAGGCGGGGTCTACATGGCAATGAAGACCCTGCTTGATGGCGGTTTCCTCGATCCGAACCCGATCACCGTTACAGGTAAGACATTGGGCGAAAACCTTGAAGAAATTACATGGAACCCTGATCAAAAGGTATTCTACGACGTAAAGAACCCGATCACACCCACAGGCGGCGTGGTAGGTCTAAAGGGCTCGCTTGCACCCGATGGGGCGATTGTAAAAGTGGCTGGAATGGAGCGACTTCAGTTCTCTGGCCCTGCGCGGGTTTTCGACTGCGAGGAAGACACATTCGCTGCGGTGGAGAAACGCGAGATTACAGAAGGCTGCGTAGTTGTTATCCGATATGAGGGACCCAAAGGTGGTCCGGGCATGCGAGAAATGCTTTCCACCACAGCAGCGCTCTATGGACAGGGTATGGGCGAGAAAGTCGCGCTGATCACCGATGGCCGGTTCTCAGGGGCCACTCGCGGTTTCTGCATCGGGCATGTGGGACCGGAAGCTGCCGAAGGGGGCCCTATTGCCCTGATCGAAGATGGCGATATCATCACGATTGATGCGGTGAACGGCACAATTGAACTAGAAGTGGACGACGCTGTCCTCGCAGAACGGCGCAAATCTTGGGTGCCGCGCACAAATGATTATCAGTCAGGGGCACTGTGGCGATATTCGCAGACTGTCGGCCCTGCGCGCGACGGCGCACTTACTCATCCGGGGGCGAAGGCAGAAACTCATGTCTATGCGGATATTTAACCTTTGCGCCCTCTCCGGCGCGCTTGCAGCTTGCGGAGGCACTTCCGGTGCTTCTGGTGAACCCGAAGGGCCTTCAGTAGATTGTGCAATTGGGCCAGGTTCGGATTTTTCCGACGCCTGTACAATTGAGCATGTTTCAGCCGAAGCTTTTGTAATCCACCATCCTGATGGCGGATTCCGGCGCTTCATCCGAGGTGAGGATAGCACAATTCCGCTCTTGGCTGCCGATGGTGCAGAACCTTTGACCTATCAGAATCTTGCGGCAGAAACTGGAATGTTGGAATTCGGCGTTGCTGTCGACCGGTACCGCCTCGAACTGACCTCCATCACACCCGCTCCGGATGAGTGACACGCAGATTTTGACGACCGCGCAAATGCGCGCTGCCGAACAGACTTTGTTCGACGCGGGAACCAGTGTCTTTGATCTTATGGAAGTGGCCGCAGGAGGTGCTGCGGAATGGATCCGGCGTATCGCAGCGGGTCAGTCTGTCACTGTCTTATGCGGCCCCGGCAACAATGGTGGAGACGGTTATGTTATCGCGCATCGGTTGCGTGCAGCAGGTAATGCTGTGCAGGTCATCGCACCAGTCCCGCCAAAAACGGATGCGGCGAAGCGAGCTCATTCACTGTGGAATGCCGACGTGTTTACGTCAGGCGGCGCTGTTGTTGGCGGTGTGTTGGTCGATTGCCTTTTCGGTTCTGGGCTTTCGCGGCCTCTCATCGGTGAACACGCTTTGCTGCTCCGCGATCTGGCGGCGCGTCACCACCAGATGGTCGCGGTGGATGTCCCATCTGGAGTGGCCAGTGATAGTGGAGCAATCCTTAATGACAGGCTCCCACCGGTCGATGTGACATTGGCCCTTGGTGCATGGAAATTTGCGCATTGGTCTTTGCCTGCGCGTGAAACGATGGGCGTGCGGCGATTGGTGCCAATTGGGATTGCGGAGGCCGAATGCGCGATTCAAGTTGCACGCAAACCGCAATTATCAGCACCAGCCCTCGATTCACATAAATATAGACGAGGACTGGCCGCTATTGTCGCAGGCGCAATGCCGGGGGCAGCGCAGCTCGCCGCCGAATCCGCAATGCGCGCAGGTGCTGGATATGTGAAGCTGTTCGCGAAGGATGCGTTGCCAGATGGCAATCCCGGACTGGTTGTTGATCATTCACTGCTAGAGACCGCGATTGGCGACATCCGTATCAAGGCGGTGCTTGTTGGTCCTGGACTAGGGCGCGACGATACCGCGCGGCATCGGCTGTCGCAGACACTCGCTGCGAAAAGGCCAGCGGTGCTCGATGCAGACGCTCTGGTCATGCTGACACCTTCTATGTTGCCCGATAATCTCCCTGTACTTGCAACACCGCATGATGGCGAACTGGATGCATTGTGCCGGAACTTCGCGATATTGGCCGAAACTCGCCGTGACCGAGCAGTCGCGTTGGCAAAGGTTGGCAAGATGGTGATCTTGGCTAAGGGTCCCGATAGCATCATCGCTGCACCCGATGGCCGAGTTGCGGTCGTTCCGCCTGCGCCCAGTTGGTTATCGGTTGCGGGCAGCGGCGATGTGCTAGCAGGAATTGCCGTCAGCCGGATGGTCAACGGATCCGGTCCGTTTGAGGCAGCCATCGAAGCCACGTGGCTCCATGCTGAGGCAGCGCGAATATGCGGTGCAGCTTTTACCCCGCTTGAATTGGCGCATGCCACGTCGACTGCGATGAAGAGGCTTCTTTGACCAGCACAACTGAAATAGTCCGTCTCGCTGCCAAAGGTGACGGAGTCACAGCCGACGGGAAGCATTTTGCGCGCTCGGTTCCGGGTGACAAGATTGATGCCGATGGAGCGATTGTGCACGGGGACCACCACGTCGATGCGCCGTGCCGTCATTTCGGGAAGTGCGGCGGCTGCCAGCTACAACATGCCGATCAAGGCATCCTAAGTGGTTTTGTCCGCGACCGCGTGGTGAACGCAGCCAAGGGTCAAGGGCTTGCGATTGGGGATTTGCTGGATGAGTATCTCTCTCCGCCGCAATCCCGCCGCCGGACGACTTTGCATGCATTGCGCAAACATCGCGGCGCTGTTCTGGGGTTTCACGAAGAGGGCTCGCATCGCATTGTCGACATTGCTGAATGCCCCATCCTGCGCCCCGAGCTAACGCGGCTTATCAAACCTTTGCGGATATTTGTGGCCGAGCATGGGCCGAAGGGAAATGTTGATATCGCTTTGGCTCTGAGCGATCAGGGTATTGATCTGGGTCTAGCCAACTTCCCACTTGCAGGTTTGAAAGAAACCGAGGCCGCGCTTGATTTTGCACGGGGTAATAATCTCTCTCGGATGACGATTGATCAGGGTTATGGCGCGGAGACGGTTTGGGAGCCGGAACCGGTCACAATCACCCTTTCTGGTTATCCAGTGTCGATGCCTGCTGGAACGTTTCTGCAAGCGACGCAGGATGCTGAGGCACAAATGGTTGCGGACGCGATTGACTGGCTGGGGGATGCTCGATTGATCGTGGACCTGTTTGCGGGCCTAGGTACATTTGCTTTTGCACTGGCAAAGTATGGCCCCGATGGCAGGAAGGTTCTGGCTGCCGAGGCCGAGCAAGCCGCGCATGTCGCATGCAAAGTGGCGGCTTCGCGCACGGCCGGTCGGATTCACGCTATGCACCGCGACCTGTTCCGTAATCCGCTCCAGCCGACGGAACTGAACCGCTTTCATGCCGTGCTGCTCGATCCGCCTCGTGCGGGTGCAAAATCGCAGATTGCTGAGATCGCAAAGAGCGATATTGCGAAAGTCGTCTATGTTAGCTGCAATCCATCCAGCTGGGCGCGTGACGCGGCGGTTTTGGCGGGGGCCGGGTTCAAGCTGACGCGGCTTAGGCCGGTTGGGCAGTTCCGATGGTCAACCCATGTCGAATTGGTGAGTCTGTTTGAACGGTGAGTCAGCTGCGGAGCGCGTCGAGTATCTGTGCCTCAAGCCAGTCCCGATGCGTGGGGTCAACATAGGCATGTCCCGCGCCCTCACAGCGCACTACCTGCTCATCGCCTTTATCCCATGCACTTTCGAACAGCTGCGCTGTCCTATCCCTGGTGGCGAGCAGGATTTTGACCTTGCCGTCAAACTGGTCCAGCCCATTGCGCATTTCCAGTGCGAGGTTCGAAGGTGCAGGGGCAGGGCGCAAAGATGATTTCAATCCGCGCATAAGTTTCCCCAAATCAACTCCGCCTCGTAGCAGTCGGGCGATTTCACGCGGGTTTTTGAGCCTTTCGGCATAGCGCGCGCGGATGGCTTTTGGAGCTTGTTGCGGTTCGTCTGAGCCGCTTGGCTCACCGCTTTCTTCGATGGTCCAAGGGTTTGAGAGGATCAACCCGCCAAAACCCTCGCCACCAGCCAACATAAGAGCCGACGCCGCATCGCAATTGCCAAAAGCAAAGATATGCTCCATCTGCGGGGCCATTGCGCGGAATGCTTCCAGTGCCGCACGAATGTCGCCAGCACTGGACCGGAAACCACGGTTTTCGCCCTCGCTGTCGCCAATACCGCGACGATCAAAGCGCAAGACTGGGAAGCCTGATTGGGCGATGCGGGTTGCCAATTGGGATTGCCCAGAAAATGCACCAGAGCGGATTTCATTGCCTCCGCTGACCAACAATAGGCCGGTAATCCCTGGCGCTGTATCGAGCGTGCCGCCAAGTTTAAGGCTGCCACAGCCAAATTGGAATTGTAGGCGGCTCATTCGGATATTTCCTCTTCACCGCAGACAATTGTGGCAAGAGTTTTGACCTGTGCATCGTCTTCATCAGGTTCGGCGCGCAGCCAAAGACCGGGGCCGCCAATGTCTTTTTGTGCGATGACCGAATGTAGCTCGCTCTTGGACGGTTTTGCGGTTTCAAGCTCGCGCAGCATCAGATCGCCGATCTGCCACCCGGCAAGCACTAGTCCTTCGCGGCGTCCCAATTCCAACAATTGATCAGAGTTCTCGTCACGGCCAGCTTCACGGGCAGCGATTGTTCGCGCTCTCAACATGGCGCGCAACAATTTCGAGCCAGTTTGTGGTGCATAGTGCCATCCGGGCAGATTGTCCGGCGCCAGAAGTGCGCCAGCGCGGATAGAGAGTATATGTGTTGCGGAAACCTGCTTAGCCACATCAGCGCATGCCATTTGCCAAGATGAAAGCGATTGCTGCTCCAGCGGCGTGGTACTCTCATTGCTGCCAGGCAAATCGGGCAAAAAGCTGTCGATTCCCACTGAATCCAGTCGCCGCATCAACTGTACCGTAAACCGGCGCATCTTGTTCGCTTCATCAAACAAAGCAGGCAGAATCAGCACACGTTTCGCGCGTTCGCGATCAATTGCGAACAGCAATTCCTCGCTGGTCTTCCCGTTTTGAAGTGGTGCTTGCCAGGTCGCGATCATGCGCTTGTCGTTCCCGGCGGGGCTTACGCCTCGCTCAGCTTTGCCTCTGCAAATGTAAGCAAACCGCCATATGTTTCGAGCATATCGCCGTCTACATCATCATCTTCAATTACAATGTCGAGCCGGTCTTCCATTTCGGTTAGCAAACCAGCGACTGCCATCGAATCGAGTTCAGGCAAATGTCCGAACAGGCCGCTGTCATCTGTAAACGCGTCTGCCTGATCTTCGTCGATTCCTAATACGTCAGCAATTATTGACTTAAGCTCTTTATCGAGCATCGCTCGGCCTTGAGCGAGGCTTACTTCCTGCTCGGGCGCTCCATCACTTTTGGAAACGCTGCCTGAGGCCGGTTGAGTGCTCATTTCACAAGGTTCCCTCTTATGGGTCGCTATGGCTCTGCGCGCTAGTAAACGCCGTTAGACCGGCGCCCTTACCGGCGTGGGGGAGCCGGTGCAAGCTCCTGTATATCCGCTTCGCGCAGTCGGTTGATTGTTTGCTTTGCCAGATCCAGCCACGCCTTAGGCTGCGACATGTCGAGGCAATCGATGCGATAACGCGGGCGGGTCGCGTTCATCCAGTCGGCTTTGTAGGCTTGATCACCAGTCCCAAAATCGACCAATGACACCGCGTCAATATCAATTACATGCTCGAACATGCAGGCTGAGAGCGTTGTGCCTGCCGATAATTTGCGAGCATTTTCGAGATAAGCGAGCTTATGGATAAAGGCGGTGCCATTCTCCACTGTCCAGCATTGGGCTGCGACCGGTTCGCCCCCGTGCCAAGCCATGCCGAATCGCAAGCGGCCAGATTCACCCTCTTCACGAGCGAATTGCCTAAGCATCGCAGGCTGATCTTCTGCGGGCTTCCAACTGGAAGAATAAATGCGTTCGTAATCGTCCCAAAGCCTATCGTCGAAGTGAGTGAGAACCTTAACCTGAACCTTCTTCGCCTTGCGCTTCAGCGTGGTGCGTAAAGGTCCCGGACGATCCGACCAATATTGAGCAAAATTCTGGCCGCCAATATGCAAGACATGGTTGATGTCGCAGCGCGTCACCTCAACCCGCCAGCCAGTGTTAGAAAATGCGCGCGCAAGCCGGGTTGCCGATCCATCTTCGTCAGGGACAGGCTCAAGTGTAACGCGCCGCCCACGAGACTTGAGCTGCCGAGCAATCTCAGCGAGTAGTTGGTCACCATGTTGCCCAGCGGGAGCCAATTGTCGCCACGTGAAACTGTACCAATTACGCAACGGAGAGATCCGGCCGACATCCTGTGTGAGAGCCAGCGCGGCACTGTTCTCGGCATCGCTGGCAATCGCGATCAACGGTGTCAAACCTGTTTGGGCAAGGAGCGAGTACCATTCTGCTCGATCAAACGGAGATGGAGCGCGCGCAACATTCCCCTTTGCCAAGAGGTCTTGCAAGACGTTAACCCTGTCGTGATACCGCGCTTCGATCACTGATGTTTAGCCTTTCACAATTCACCCATTCAGGAAGACAATGTCCGACCGTCCCGATCTCACACCGTATCCACTAGATCACCTTACTGAATTGGCGGGTGCACGTGGATATGGCGATTCACCGGCGCTGGTGCTTCGTGACGAGGTGCTTAACCACGATGAGTTAAGACAGCGTGTCGATTGGCTCGCAGGATGGTTGGCGCGCGAAATACCCGAAAAGGGTGCGCGAGTGGCGAGCTGGGCGGCCAAGAGTGAATTGACCTGCCTGTTGCCACTGGCGGCAGCGCGGGCAGGGCTGGTCCATGTCCCGATCAATCCGCTGCTCAAACGCGCACAGGCTGCGCATATCCTTTCCGATAGCGGCGCTGTGATGCTGATTGGGACTGCTTCTCGCATCAAATCACTAGAAGTTGGCGATAGGCCCAAAGGGTGTGCTCCGCTCGACGAAAAAGACGTAACGTCCGCGGCATATGAAGCAAAAATTCCCATTGGGCCGTCGAGCGCCAATCCGGATGATCTTGCCGCGATCCTCTATACCAGTGGTTCAACTGGGCGACCAAAGGGGGTGATGCTAAGCCATGCCAACCTATGGCTCGGGGCAGCGAGCGTTGCTGACTATCTCAAAATGCAGCCGCACGATGTGACGCTTGCAGTGCTGCCTTTGTCGTTTGATTACGGGCAGAACCAGCTTCTATCGACATGGTATGCAGGCGGCAGCATTGCTCCGTTGGATTTCCTGTTCCCGCGCGATGTTGTGAAGGCTTGTGCCAAGCATAAAGTAACAACACTTGCTGCCGTTCCGCCGCTTTGGGTGCAATTGACTGAGATGGATTGGCCAACGGAAGCATGCTCGCCGCTGCGCAGGTTAACCAATAGCGGCGGCGCGCTCACAACAGATTTGGTGGCTGTTCTTCGTTCGATCTTCCCGCAGGCTGATTTGTATCCGATGTATGGTCTGACAGAAGCGTTTCGTTCGACCTATCTTGATCCGTCATTGGTAGACACGCATCCCACATCGATGGGTACTGCGATCCCTTTTGCTGAGATCTTGGTTATCGACGACACCGGCAAAGTTGCAGGACCCGACGTTGAGGGCGAGTTGGTCCATTGTGGGCCTCTGGTTGCGCAAGGGTACTGGCAAGATCCGCAGCGCAGTTCTGAACGTTTTAAGCCCGCACCAGAAACTTCTGCCTATGGCGGAACAGCTGTTTGGTCTGGGGACCGGGTTATGCGCTCAAAGGATGGGCTGCTGTATTTCGTTGGGCGGCGCGATGCGATGATCAAGAGCGCGGGCAACCGTATCAGCCCACAGGAAATTGAAGAGGCCGCGATTGCGACCGATTTGGTGACAGAAGCAGTGGCGCTCGGTATCCCTGATGAACGGTTGGGTCATGCAGTGCATTTAGTCGTGCGTGGGGTTACAGTAGAATCGGAACAAACGAAACTTTCCAAACTGTTACTCAAGGAACTTCCCAACTTCATGCAACCCAAAACCATCCATTGGCGTAAGACAATGCCGTTGAACCCCAATGGCAAAATTGACCGCACTGCTCTGTATCGCGAAGTTTTGGCGGAGATTCGACAATGAAGACCAAACCAGTTGGCCCAATCCCTGCCGGATATCATGCCATCGGCGGTGAGCTTGCTATTGCGGGTCGGCCGGTGAGTGACCTTGTCGAAGCGGCAGGGCAAACACCTGCTTTCGTATATTCGCGCGGGCATCTGGACCGCAGAATCAGCGAACTTCGCGCAGCATTACCAGCGCGTATCGGTGTAAATTACGCGGTTAAGGCGAATCCGCATCCGGCCGTGATCGCGCACATGGCGCCGCTCGTTGACGGATTTGATATTGCGTCTTCAGGTGAGTTGGCGATGATCAATGCTGCACGAATTGACCCTGCGCGGGTCAGCTTTGCCGGTCCCGGCAAGCGTGACGATGAATTGGAAGTCGCCATTACTGCTGGCGTGACCTTGAATTGCGAATCCGAGGGCGAGGCGCGACGTTCACTCGCAATTAGCCAGAGGATCGGCAAGACGCCTCGAATTGCCATCAGGGTCAATCCTGATTTTGAGCTCAAAGGCTCAGGAATGAAGATGGGCGGCGGCGCAAAGCCCTTTGGTGTCGATGCCGAGCGAGTGCCTGAGCTTGCCCGCTTGATCATTGCAGAGGGCGCTGAATGGTGCGGGCTGCACATCTTTACCGGCAGCCAGGCTCTAAACGCAGACGCGATTATCGAAGCGCAAGGCAATGTATTGAAACTGGCCGCGAAATTGGGCGAAGAAATTAGCGGAGAATTGCCCAAGCTTAATATGGGCGGCGGTTTTGGAATTCCCTATTTCCCAAACGACGAAGCATTAGACCTCGCTAAGGTAGGGCAAGCCCTCCACCGATATGTCGATGAATTGCCGCAACCGCTTTCCAAAACGCAGCTTTGCCTGGAGCTTGGCCGTTACCTTGTTGGAGAGGCTGGGGTGTATTTGTGTCGCGTTATCGATCGGAAAGTCAGCCACGGCACGACCTATCTCGTCACGGATGGCGGATTACATCATCAACTGGCCGCTTCTGGCAATTTCGGGACTGTCGTTCGCCGTAACTATCCGGTCGCAATTGCCTCCCATTACGAGACTGAACCAGACGATATAGTCAATGTTGTTGGCTGCCTTTGCACTCCACTCGATCGACTTGCAGATCAGGCATTGATGCCGCGGGCACAGGTGGGGGACATCGTCGCGGTGTTCTGCGCGGGTGCTTATGGTGCATCTGCATCTCCGTCTGCATTTCTAGGCCACGGTCCTGCAGCGGAATTGATCGTTTAGGCTTTGCTAAGACGCTGTCCCAAAACGGGATCAGACCGGATTTGGATCGATATCACTAACATTATGTTCACCATTATCAGCCAGAAGCATCGGGACTTTCGCGGACCCGGATGTGCAGGTAGCTCCTGAACAACGCATCTTAGGCCGCACTACATGGCCAAGGATACGTATCGATGCTCCATTTGCTGTCTCTTCCCCGCTTAGTGGGGGCCATTCTTGCAACCGCTGCTCTGGCAGCGTGCAGCAGTGGACCAAGCTCACAATTGCCGCCTGCGGCAATCGGTACAACGTCGCCAGAACCAACCGACAATTACGTCTTGGGGCCGCTGGATCAGATCACGATCCATGTTTGGCGCAACCCGGAACTGAGCGCGGAAGACATTCAAGTCCGTCCCGATGGACGCATCACGATTCCACTGGTTCGTGATTTGGTCGCGGTAGGCAAGACGCCTTCTGAACTTGAAGAGGATATTCGCGAACAGCTCTCCGAATATATCGAGCAGCCAATTGTCTCGGTCATTGTAAACGAGTTTAACGGTGCGCTTCCACAGCAGATCCGGATTACAGGGGCAGGGGCACAGCCTGCGGCATTGCCTTATCGCGCCGGTATGACGGTGCTCGATGTGATGATCGCTGCTGGCGGTCTTGGCGAATTTTCTGCCGGTAACCGTGCAACCCTGACACGCTACAATCCAGAAACTTCGCTCAATGAAGTTTACAGGCTTCGGCTGAAAGACCTCCTCGATCGCGGAGATGCTAGCGCCAATGTGGCGCTTAAGCCGGGTGACACAATTTCTATCCCGGAGAGCCGTTTCTAAGGCGCGCCCAGCATGAGCGATATCTTTGAAGAATTGCGCACAGCGCTCTATTCAGTCTGGCACCGCCGCTGGTTTGCCCTCGCTGTAGCGTGGGGCGTGTGCCTGCTGGGTTGGTTGGTGGTCGCAATGATCCCCAACACATACGAATCCAAGGCACGCATCTATGTCGATGTGGATGACGTTTTGTCGGAACAGTTGGGCATTGCGGGTGATGGCCGGGAAGAAATCACTCGAGTGCGTCAAACGCTCTTGAGTTCAGTCAATCTTGAGAAGGTGATTACCTCCACAAAGCTGGGCGAAAACATCTCTGAGCGCAGCGATATGGACGGCGCAATTGCTCGCTTGGCCGAAGATGTGCAGGTGGACAGTGAAGAGGACAATTTGTTCTCCATCACCGCAGAAGTGGGCATGAGCAGTCTGAGCGATTCAGAAAATGCAGTGCTGGCGCGCAATGTCGTGCAAAAACTGCTCGATATCTTCCGCGAAGAACACATATCCGGCAACCGCGCAGAGATCAGCGGAGCAATCGCCGACCTCAACGATCAGTTGGAAGAACGCAAAGTTGAGCTGGAAGCGGCCGAAGAACGCCGCCTTGCGTTCGAATCGCAATATCCTGAGCTTATCGGGGGTTCGCAAAGTCTTTCGACCAAGGTTCAACAATCACGCACAGAACTGCGCGACATTGATGCTGATCTTGCCGCTGCCGAAATTGCGCTGGCTTCTATCAACAGCCAGATTTCATCAACGCCACGCACGATTGTGGGCGGCGCAAATGCCGTTGGGCCACAAGCATCCTTGCTTCAGGCTCAGTCCCAGCTCGCCGAATTGCGAGGTCGCGGGCTGACCGACCAGCATCCCGATGTGGTATCAACACGACGTCAGGTCGAAATTCTCACCCGGCAAGTCGCCGCTGCTGGTCCGGGCCAAGCGTCGGGTACGCCCAATCCCGCTTATTCACAGTTGCTCGCACTCCAGGCCGACCGAGAAGCAAATGTGGGTTCTTTACAGGCACGCCGCGCAGCCATCCAATCGAACGTTGCATCGTTGATGGCAAGTCAGGCTTCTGAACCAGCAGTTGCCGCTGAGGCCAACCGTATCAGCCGTGATTACGACGTGTTGCGGACGAATTACGAGAGGCTTCTGGAAGATCGTGAAAAGCTGCGCACACGCGGCGATGTCGTTGATGAGACAAGCCAATACAAATTCGATTTGGTAGATCCTCCGATTGTTCCGCAGGCACCAGCAGCACCCAATCGTCCGCTTTTGTTGATCGGTGTTTTGTTTGCGGGGATCGCTGCTGGGGCAGGTGCTGCCTATGCACTCAGCCAACTTCGTTCAAGCTTTGCGACGCCGCAAAAGCTTGAAAAATCTATGGGCCTGCCCGTGATCGGTTCGATCTCTCTGACAATTTCAGAGACAGCTAAAGAACTCCGTCGCCGCCGGCTGAAGCAATTCGCTGGAGCAACCGCAGGCTTATTCGGCGTGCTGGTGATCTTGTTGGCGATTGAGATCGTCTCCGTTGGAACGATTGCGTGAGGGGGCGGGCATGACAGAGCAAAGCAAAATCGAACGCAATTCTGCAGAGCACGCAGCCAAGCGCGGCTCTCTGTTTGAGCGTGCTGATGCCGCATTCGGCCTCGACAATATCGGTCTGACCAATGTGCCGAAAAATCTCCCTGCTGCCAAAACCGCATCCGCGCGAGCGAGGAAGCCTCAAACGGCAGGCGCTGCACCACAAGCGCGGGTGCAACCAGAAGCGCGTTTGGCACCTACTCCGGCAATTGCGCAGTCTCCTATCCAGCCAGTGGCTGAACCCAAAGTTGAGCGCGCAGTTTCGCTATGCGGGCCGCGGATGGAGATTGATCGCAGCTATATGATCGATGCCAATCTGATTGTTCCAGAGGGCCCAGTTACTGGATTGCTCGAAGAATTTCGGATTGTGAAGCGTGAAGTGCTCGCTGATGCACGCGCAGCGAATGACGCTATGGCTCGCCGTATTTTGGTGTGCTCGCCGCATTCGGGTGAGGGCAAAACCTATTGTGCGACTAACCTTGCGATTGCTCTTGCCGCAGAACGCGACATCGAAGTCGTTCTGATTGATGCAGATGTTATCAATCCGTCGATTACGCGCCGCCTTGGGGTTGAGGCAGGGGCAGGGCTGATGGATGCGCTGGTCGACGAGGCGCTCAAACCCGAAGAACTCGTATCGCCCACTGACATTGATGGTTTGTTCATTATGCCAGCAGGCACGAGTAGTGCGCTTGATGCGGAATACCTCACAAGTTCGCGCACCCAACAAGTGCTCGACCAACTTACGCGCGGTGCGCCCAATCGCTTTATCATTTTCGACACGCCGCCAGCGCTTGCAGCATCGCCAGCAGCTGAGCTGGCTGGTCACGTTGGGCAGACCTTGCTCGTGGTTCGCGCTGATGAATCCAGCCGCGCCGCCTTAGACGATGCACGCCAGTTGCTGTCGGCATGCTCAGATATCAAACTGCTGCTCAATGCGGCGCAATTCAGCCCGTCGGGTCGCCGTTTTGGCGATTACGGCGAAAGGGAGGAATAATCATGCGTTTCTATAGAGAATCGCTATTCGTTGGCCTCGCTGTAACCGCAGGCTTTGCTGCGAACCCAGCCTATGCGCAGGATTCTGGTTCAAGCCGCGAAGGTCGCGCTATCACAGTGCAACCTTACATCGAGGTCAGCCAAATCTTGTCAGTTGAATTGACGCCGGGCGATGAGGTGGTCACTTTTACTCAAATCGCAGCAGGCGTCGATTTGAATGCGCAAGGTCAAAATAGCGGAGCTTCTGTCTCCGTGCGCTATGAGCGCAACATAGGTTACGGTGACGCGGTCGACACCGACACAGTTAGCGGCATTGCGCGCGGTTATCTTGCTGTAATCCCGCAGGCCTTGAACTTCGAAGCTGGCGCGCTCGCAAGCCGAACCCGTGTGGATGGAGGCGGTGCTGTTTCACCAAACCCACTGGTAAGCCAAGACGCGACCAGCCAGACCTATGCACTTTATGCTGGACCAACGCTGGCGACACGCGTTGGATCGGTCGATCTCACGGCGAATGCGCGAGTTGGGTACAACCGATTTGAAATCGATGATGCAGTCACGGACGCAGATGGCAATCCTGTCGACGTGTTCGATGACAGTGTGAGCTATAGCGGCCAAGTGCGTGCAGGCACTCGTCCTGGTGACGTTCTACCAGTGGGGCTTGCTGTGACCGCTGGCGGATACCAGGAAGATATTTCCAACCTCGATCAGCGTGTCCGCGATCTCTTCGTTCGCGGTGATGTGATCGTCCCTATCACTCCTTCGCTCGCTCTTACCGGCGGTGCGGGATATGAAGATGTTGAGGTGTCTAGCCGGGATGCACTGCGTGATGTGAACGGCGATCCAGTTATCGGGAATGACGGGCGACTTGTTACTGACAATGCTTCCCCGCGTATCCTTGCGTTCGATGTTGACGGTTTGCTTTGGGATGTTGGCGTTTTGTGGCGTCCAAGTTCACGTACATCGCTCGCCGCCAGTATCGGGGAACGTTACGATTCCACCACCTATTATGGCACTTTCACCTATGTTCCGAATGACCGCAGTTCGCTGGGCATATCTGTTTATGACGGAGTATCGGGTTTTGGTGGAACGCTTAACAACTCGCTGGCTTCTCTTTCGAGTGACTTTTCGGCCGAACGAAATCCTGTCACCGGGGACTTTGGCGGATTGGTAACTGGGGAAGAAGGCTCAGGTCTTGTCAATTCGCTCGGTTCGGTTCGATCAGCGGCATTTCGCGGCCGCGGCGTCGCAGCGAGCTATCAGCGGCAAATTGGCCGCTTAAATGTGGCGATTGGCGCCGGTTATGATCGTCGCACATTCATTGCCGCCGCCGGCACTGCGCTGGAAGCAGCGGACGGCATCAGGGACGAAAGTTACTACATAACAACCTCTCTCAGCAGAAACCTTGGGCGCAATGCGAGCATTCAAACCAATGCCTATGTCAATTGGTTTGATGCAGGCAATGCGAATGGCGATCTAACAGCCTTCGGTGCCTCGGCAGCTTATAATCGGTCGCTTACCGACAGGCTTTCAGCCCGCGCGGCGGTTGCCGTTGACTATTTCGACAGCGATTTTTCGGCAGAAGATTTCGCTACAGCAACAGCGCTGCTTGGCCTGCGCTACGATTTCTGATCCACGGAGCCTTAGACGCCATGTATGATCAATATTACGGTTTCAGCGGTCGGCCATTTCAGCTTACCCCAGATCCAGATTTTTACTTCGAAAGTTCAAGCCACAAAAAGGCTATGAGCTATTTGGGTTATGGCCTTAACCAAGGTGAAGGCTTCATTGTCATCACAGGCGAAGTAGGTGCGGGCAAATCAACTCTGGTCGCGCATTTGATGGAACGGATTGACCTCACCGCGCTAACTGTGGCGCAGGTCGTTACGTCTGCGCTGGATGGTGAAGAACTGATCCACGTTGTGGCGCAAGCATTCGGTTTGGAAATCGAAGGTCACGACAAAGCAGGTGCGCTTGGTGCGATCGAGGAATTCCTTCAGGAGGAAGCTCGTGCCGGTCGTCGCTGTTTGTTGGTGGTTGATGAATGCCAGAACCTTGACCTGACTGCGCTTGAGGAATTGCGGATGCTATCGAACTTTCAGCTCGGTGCGCATCCTCTTTTGCAAAGCTTGTTGTTGGGTCAGCCTGAATTCCGGCGCACTCTTGCGCAGCACCCTGATCTTGAACAACTGCGTCAACGGATTATTGCCTCCCACCACCTCGATGCGCTGGATGCGGATGAGGTCGAAGATTATGTCCATCACCGGCTTGCGCATGTCAGCTGGGACGGCCGCCCTCTATTCGAAGATGGATTACTGCCTGCGCTTTATGGCGCAACGGACGGAATTCCGCGCCGTGTGAATCAGGTAATGAACCGACTGTTGCTGCTTGGCGCAATTGAAGAACGCGACATTGTTAGCACCGAAATGTTGGATGCGGTGATTGCCGAAATGTCGGCAGATCAGTCACGCGGTTCTCGCGCTGACCCAAGCCCACTGAGCATTGAACCTGAAGGTGCTGTGCCTGCGCAAGATCAAAACATTGACAGTGTTCCGGCGAAGGAAGTCGCTGCTTTGCTGGCTCAACGGGATGAACGCACTGCGGAGCTGGAAGCCGCGATCAATGAATTGCAGGCTGCTGGCGTTTCGGTCGCAACGGAATCAAAGATGCCAGTGGAAGTGGATACGGCACTCGGCCGGATCGAACAACGGTTGGAAGAGCAAGAACAGTCATTCCGCCATGTTTTAACTATGTTGATCGAATGGCTTGAGGAAGATCCTTCACGCGAGGCAGCCTGAATATGAACGTTCAAAGCCCGTTTCCCGAAACAGACACTCAGATTGTAAATGGCTTGTCCGTGGATGTTGAAGACTGGTTTCAGGTTGGCGCTTTTGAAAATGTAATTGAACGCAGCGATTGGGATGGGCTTAAAAATCGCGTTGAAAGCAATATCGCTCGGATAATTGATCTGTTTGCTGAAGCCGGCGTTAGCGCCACATTCTTCACTCTTGGGTGGGTTGCCAAACGCCATCCAGCGTTGGTTCGCCGTATCGCTGATGCTGGTCACGAAGTGGCCAGCCACGGCTATGATCACGCACGGGTTTTCACCTTTGATCGCAGCGGTTTTGCCGAAGATATTCGGCTTGCGCGCGACATCTTACAGGATTGCACGGGCGAACTTGTATCCGGCTATCGTGCGCCGAGTTTTTCAATCGACCAACGCACACCGTGGGCATTTATGGAGCTTGCTGAGCAAGGTTATGCCTATTCATCCAGCGTTGCACCCGTTGCGCATGATCATTATGGCTGGCCCGAAGCGCCGCGTTTCGCATTCCGTCCGCTACCATGGTCCGACCTTGTCGAAATTCCAGTAACAACCGCGATACTAGGCGGCCGCCGAGTGGCAGCCGGCGGCGGCGGATTTTTTAGGGTACTCCCATACGGATTTTCACGCTGGGCAATCCGGCAGGTCAATCGCCGGGAAGAACGGCCAGCGGTGTTCTATTTTCATCCGTGGGAGATCGACCCCGATCAACCGCGAGTTGCCCACGCACCTTTGCGATCGAAGTTCCGACACTACACCGGTCTAGATAAAATGGCAGGCAAACTGAGTGAGCTCGTACATGAATTTCGCTGGGGCCGGATGGATGTATTGGCTCACCGTGAGGCCATGCGCGCAGTTGATTTGAGCGGGAAACTTCCGGGTGACGCCAAATCAAATGAGGTTGCCGCTTGAACGCACCGATCAACATGAACCAACGAGTGAGCTTCGCCGACCTGTCCGATGCAGTTCTGACTGCGCGGATCGAAGGTTTTGTTCGCGATCAACACGGCAGCGTGTTCCAACGCCCGATATGGCTTAAGGCCGTTGAACGCGGGACGGGGCAGCGCGCCTGCGGGCTGGTCGCTGAGCAAATGGGTATCATTACCGGTTGGCTCCCGCTGACCGAGGTGCGCTCGATCATGTTTGGCAAAGCTTTGGTTTCAAGCGGGTTTGGTATTGGTGGCGGTATTTTGGCGGACAGCCCAGAGGTTGCCAATGCCCTTGCCAGATCAGCCCAAGACCATGCAGAGCGTTCGGGTTTTAACTCAATCGAACTTCGCGGCGGAACCTTGCCTGAAGGGTGGTCATCTTGGGATGATAAACATTGCGGCTTTGAACGCTTGCTTGCCACCGATGACGAGTCAGAACTCCTTGCCATACCGCGCAAAGCTCGCGCTGAAGTGCGCAAGGGACTCAAGAATGATCTGACAGTCCGCGTCGGGCGAGGGCGAGATGATCTTTCGGTACATTATGCGGTGTATAGCGAAAGCGTACGTAATCTAGGCACACCTGTATTCCCCAAACGCCTATTCAGCGCGATGGTGGAAGCGTTTCCAGACAGCTGTGATATTCTGACTGTCTTGAGCGGTGATGAGCCGATTTCGAGTGTACTCTCCTTCTATCACCAAGGCGCGGTAATGCCATTTTGGGGTGGCGGATCTTATGCCGCTCGCGGTGCCCGTGCCAACGAACTGATGTATTACGAATTGATGATCCATGCTCGCCGGCGGGATATGGATCGATTCGACTTTGGTCGATCCAAGACCGGTAGTGGTCCTTTCAAGTTCAAAAAGAACTGGGGTTTTGACCCGCAACCATTGACCTATGCCGGATGGACAGCACCGGGATCAGACGCGCGTGATATTGATCCAACGAGTGCAGCCTATTCACGCAAAATTGAAATCTGGAAAAAATTACCTCTGCCGATTGCCAACACGCTTGGCCCGTTTATCGCGCGCGGCCTAGCGTAACGGGCGCGCATCAGAATGGGCGATATTCTCTTTCTTGCGCACCGCGTTCCATTCCCGCCCAATCGCGGGGATAAAATACGCGCGCATCATCTGCTAAAGAAACTTGCTCAACTCGCACCCGTCCATGTTGGATGCTTTGCAGAAAGCGACGAAGACCGAGCGGGAGCAACCGACCTATTTCAGATCGCTGCAACACACCGCATCGTGAACCGAAAAAAGCCATTGGTTTTTGCTGGAATCGAAGCGGTAGTTTCGGGAAAGCCGGTCAGTTTGACCGCATTCTACAGCGCGGTGCTAGAAGACTGGGTGTGCAAAATGATTGCCACGCATGACATTAGCACCATCGTGATCTTTTCGGGCCAGATGGAGCAGTATGTTCCCGATAACTTTACCGGGCGCGTGATGGTTGATCTGTGCGATGTCGATAGCGCGAAGTTTGAAAACTATGCCGCATCGGGTCAGCGCGTTTGGTTGAACAACCGGGAAGGGCGGTTGCTCGCCAAGCACGAAGAACAGCTTGCGCGCCGCGCCGATGCAACAATTCTGATCAGCGAAGCCGAAGCCGAATTATTTCGCTCGAGGCTAGAAAATCCTGCATTGGCGAATGTTCAGGTGATCGGAAACGGAATTGATGCTGAATTCTTTGATCCACAAATGTCAGCCCCTCTTTCCGAAAATGCCGAAAAGCCTGGTCCACATTTCGTCTTCACCGGGCAGATGGATTACCCGCCGAACGAAGCTGCTGCTTTGTGGGCAATCGACGAATTGTTACCAAGCTTACAACACGCTTTTCCCGCCGCTGAACTGCATATTGTCGGGCGTAACCCCACACGGCGTCTTTATGCCCGCGAGAAAACAACAGGCCTTACCATTTGGGGGGAAGTTCCGGATGTGCGCCCATTTTTGGCAGCAGCGAACTTCGTGATCGCACCTCTAATGATCGCTCGCGGCGTGCAAAATAAAGTGCTTGAAGCGATGGCTATGGCGCGACCGGTGATCCTGACGCCTGAAGCAGCGACAGGGATCAATGCGCGCGATGGCGAGCATTGGCTGCTGTGCGACCCCGACCCAGCCGCAATGCGGGAGCGAATTAATGGGCTCTCAAGCAACCATGACGGCGCGTTCGAAATGGGCAGCGCTGCGCGTCAATTCGTGCTCGACAATCATGACTGGGGGGCAATGCTTGCACCGCTTGAAGGCTGGTGCTCAACACAACCGCCAAGGAGCCTAAAAATGGCGGCTGAGAGTGAGAGTTCGGCAACTCAAAAACAAAGCGAACGTGTTCTGATGCGAATTCCTGCGGCGTGGCGATTTACGCTAACCGTAATTGCACTGGGCGCAGTGGCCATGATCACAGTGGCCGCACGCGAATGGGGCGAGATGTTGCATCAATGGTGGAACATTGACACCTATACGCACATTTTGCTCGTGCCGATTATTGTCGGATGGCTGATCGCGCTCAAATTCGGTGAACTGGCCAAGGTCACGCCAAGAGCTTGGCTGCCTGGGCTAATAATTCTGGCTGCGGGCTTGGGCCTTTGGATCGTTGGCCGTGTGAGCGAAATAAACATAATTGCTCATGCAGGTGCAGTGGGGGCGTTGCAGGGCGTGGTCGTTACCGCACTAGGTCCGCGTGCATCATTGATCTTGGCATTGCCAATTGCTTTTGCGACGTTCCTTATCCCGATCGGTGATGAATTCATCGCACCCTTGCAAGCTATCACGGCCGAAATTGCGGTTGCGCTGACCCATTGGAGCGGCATTCCCGCCGTCATCGACGGAATTTATATCGACACGCCGATTGGACTTTTCGTCGTTGCAGAGGCTTGTTCTGGTGTGAAATTCCTCGTCGCAATGGTGACGTTGGCGGTCCTTGTTAGCTTCACGCGCTTCGAGAGTTGGAAACGGCGCGGGCTTTTCATGCTTGCCTCAATCATTGTGCCGATCATCGCCAATGGCATTCGTGCATGGGGCACAATATTCATAGCGCAAAGCCAAGGTGTTGAATTTGCGGCCGGGTTCGATCACATTTTCTATGGCTGGATTTTCTTCGCTATCGTTGTGGCGCTGATCCTGTCGGCGGCCTGGCGCTTTTTTGAACATGAACCTGAAGATTTTGGTTGGACAGCAATGCAGGTTGATGCCTTCGCTTGGCTGCCGCGTTTAGAAGTCGGTTCAATCAGCCTCATTGTTGCCATTGCCGGGTTTGTTGGTTTTACAATTATCGCCGGGATCACCGCGACGATTGTGGCCCCTGCTGCAATCAGCTAACCGGCACATCGACCATGTGCGGCATCGCAGGACTCTTTCACGCTGAAACGCCAAAGCCAGTCGATCCGTTACGGGTTGAGCGGATGTGCGACGCTATGGTTCACCGTGGTCCGGATGGGGCAGGGGTTTGGACAGATCTCGGCATAGGCCTTGGCCACCGACGCCTATCGATCATTGACCTCGAAGGTTCCCCGCAACCGATGCACTCTACCGATGGGCGGGCCGTGATTACCTTTAATGGTGAGATCTACAATTTTCGCGAGTTGCGGCGAGAGCTGGAGCAGGGCGGTGCTAAGTTTAAGACCTCTGGCGACACCGAAGTGATCCTTGCCGCCTATCAGCGTTGGGGACTGGAATGTCTCGATAGGCTCCAAGGCATGTTTGCCTTTGCCCTTTATGATTTGGATAAGCGGCAATTGTTGTTGGCCCGTGATCGGTTTGGGGTGAAGCCGCTGTTTTTGTCGCGACTTTCCGACGGCAGCCTAGCGTTTGCCTCGGAGTTAAAGGGCTTGCTTGCTCACCCGCTACTACGAAGGCGCGTCGATCCTCAGGCTATCGATGCTTATCTTACTTGGGGCTATGTACCCGATACCCATTCGATCCTTTCTGGGGTTACGAAGTTGGCGGCGGGGCATTTCCTGCTGCTTGAACAGGGTAAGCCAATGGCCTCTCCTCGGTGTTGGTGGGACATCAGCTTTACTGAGCGTGCAACAGGCAGCGAGGCGGATTTATCTGCTGAATTGGTGCACCTTATGCGTGAGGCTGTGCAATCTCGTATGGTCTCTGACGTGCCGCTAGGGGCATTTCTGTCGGGCGGTGTGGATTCCTCCAGCGTCGTAGCGCTGATGAGCGAGGCGAGCGCTGAGCCTGTACGGACCTGTTCGATAGGGTTCGATGTCGCTGCGCTGGACGAGACAAGTTATGCGCAGCAGGTGGCCAAAAAGTTTGGGACTTCGCACGAGGCTCGAACAGTGGCTCAGAACGATTTCGGCGCAATCGATCAACTCGCCGCGATGTTCGATGAACCTTTCGCTGACGCTTCTGCTTTGCCGACATGGCGTGTGTGCCAGCTTGCCCGAGAGAAAGTGACAGTCGCGCTTTCTGGCGACGGTGCGGACGAAGCATTCGCGGGATACCGCCGTCAGGTGTTCCATCACAATGAAGAACACATCCGATCTCTGCTTCCACAAGGTCTGCGAGAGCCATTATTCGGGACGCTTGGTCGATTCTGGCCAAAGGCCGATTGGGCGCCGCAGTCGCTCCGCGCCAAGTCAACATTGCTCGCGCTCGCCGAAAGCGGGGAGGCTGGTTACGCCCGCGGCCTGTCCGTCAACACTCCAGAAGCACGTTCGGCGCTCTATTCCGTTGGGCTCAGGGGCAAGCTTGACGGATTTAGAGCAGAGGACGAACTTATCAGCTTGATGGCGAACACCCCTGCACGTAGCGGCCTCGACCGTGCCCAATATGCTGATCTCACCTTTTGGATGCCCGGTGATATCCTCACCAAGGTAGATCGTACCAGCATGGCGGTGAGCCTAGAGGCGCGCGAACCATTGCTCGACCATCGGCTGGTCGAATTTGCAGCTCGACTTCCGGAAAGGATGCGCGTGCGAGGCAGCACCGGCAAATTCCTGTTGAAGAAATGCATGGAACGGTATCTTCCGCAGGACATCCTCTACCGCTCTAAACAGGGTTTTGTGACGCCAATAGCCGCTTGGCTCCGCGGTCCGTTGAGCCAAGAGGCGCGGGCGATAGCTTCGAGTTCTTTATTGGCGCAATCAGGCTGGTTTAACCCGCGCGTGCTTTCTGGCTTGGCAGAAGAGCATATTGCCGGACGGAGTGATCATTCGCGCGTGCTGTGGCAGCTCTTGATGTTGGAAAGATCTCTGTCGAATCTGGGTGTGAGTGGCTGATCTTCTCCAAGATTACGACTTTTCCACATGCAAAGATAATTTATGCCATGAATTGAAGCCTGATGGCCCAATTTGAGACTCAAGCCAGCGAAAAACTTCAATTAATCGATTGCGTAGTTTCCAGACTGTATATTAGTGTGCCCACATATAACGCTAAAAGGTCGCACAACTCTTGGAGCGTTCATTTACAGAGGCACGATTCTCACTGGAGTATTGAAGAATGGAAAGCAGCGCCAGCAGGGCAATTCCATTGACGAGCGACGATGAGTTGTTCGCCGAAAGTGCGCTCCACGCCTCTGTTCCTAACGGATTGTTCGAGTTGCAGGAACTTGATGTTCTTTATGAGGATCAAACTGCAACACTTTGGTCTTTTATGAATCCAGAGGGTAGGCCAAGCTTTACTCATGAAATGCTCAATGATTTTGAAAAATGGCAAAATCTGATTGAGCAGGGCTTTGGCCCTGATAGTATTCCGCTACGCTATTTGGTTCTGGGCAGTCGATCGCCCGACGTTTTTTGTTTTGGCGGCGATTTGGATTTGTTCCAGCGTTTGATCAGAGATCGAAATCGCGCCGCGTTGGTGGAATATGGCCATCGTTGCTGCCGAATACTTCATCGCAATATTCGCACGCTTGGTATTCCGATGCTGACTATTGGGTTAGTGCAGGGTACGGCTCTGGGTGGCGGATTCGAAGCGCTTCTGTCGTTCGATTATATTGTTGCTGAAAAACAGTCGACGTTTGGGCTGCCCGAAATCATGTTTGGTCTATATCCGGGTATGGGCGCTCATGCGCTTCTTGCGCGTAAGCTTGGCAGTGCGATGGCAGATCGAATTATCGTTTCGAACGAGACGTTCACCGCCGAACAAATGTATGATCTCGGTCTAGTTCACGCGCTCGCGGAACCTGGTGATGGTGTGAATGTTGTTCGTGATTTCATCAAGAAATCGGATCGCCGTCACGCCGGACTCGTTGGTTCGCGCAGAGCCATGAAACACGTTTGGCAGCTTGAGTTAGCGGAGCTTAATCACATCACTGAAATGTGGGCAGACACCGCGCTGCAACTGCGTGAACAGGATTTGAAGGTGATGAGCCGTCTTGTTGCAGCGCAAGCACGTCTTGCAGAACGGATTGCAGCCGCCTGATTCTAATCAGATTTCGGCTCCGTGGCCTTGCGCCATATACTCGTCGCTTTGCATTTCGTTTAATCGGCTGGCGGTGCGCTCGAATTCAAAACTTCCGTCGCCAGCACTGTAAAGCAGATCAGGTGCCACCGCTGCTGTCGCGAAAAGTTTCACTCGATGTTCGTAAAGCGCATCGATTAGAGTCACAAAGCGTGCTGCCTCATTGCGATCATCCGGGCCCATTTGCGGAATCCCTACGATGATGACTGAATGATAGGCCCGTGCAATTGCAAGGTAATCTGGTGCACCGCGAGCTTCACTGCAAAGCCGCTTGAAGCTGAAAACTGCAACACCTTTTAGAGATTTTGGGACATGGATTGAACGCTTGGCCCCGATGACCAGTTCCTCAGAAGGCACATTGGCGGCGTCTTCTGGTGCGAAATCGGTAAGACGGAAAAACACCTCGCGGACCTTGTCGGTCGCGGCATCCCCTAATGGTGTGTACCAGGACGCCATACCGCCAATTCTATCGAGCCGGTAGTCGGTTGGGCCATTTAGACCAACGACTTCGAGCTCGGTTTCAATCAAATCGATAAACGGTAAAAAGTGTTCGCGGTTCAACCCATCTATATAGAGGTCTGTGGGAGGGCGATTTGATGTTGTCACGACCGTGACGTCCTGCTCCTGGATCAACTGAGTGAACAGCCGGCTCATTATCATCGCATCAGCGGAATTGTTCACCACCATCTCATCAAAAGCGAGGACGCGCAGGTTTGCTGCTAATTTGGCTGCGACCAGGGGAATTGGATCACCGTCATGCGTTTGGCGGGCCAATCGCATTTCTTGATGCACTTCCTGCATAAAGGCGTGAAAATGAACCCGCCGTTTTTCCGCGAAATTTAGGGTGTCGTGGAACAGATCCATCAACATCGATTTGCCGCGCCCAACACCTCCCCACATATACACTCCTTGTGGGCGTAGGTGCTTTCGTGCGAAGAATTGGCCTAGTAGTCCACCCGGCCGCTCCGCTTGCAATTCTCGTTGAAGCACATCCAAGCGCGATGCAGCACGGCGCTGATCAGTGTCATCGCGCAGTTCTCCGCTTTCAATCAATCGTTCGTATCGAGCGAGCATTGGGTTATCTGACTTTCGCTGGTACGCGCGCTTCCATCTTGCGTACAATGCCAGAATAGCTTGCCACGACATCATCGTCTTGTACGCATTGGCCACGCAGAAACAGCATCCTACCGGTCTCTCGCACGATTTCGGTCACAGCGTCGAGTGGTCGATCAGGGTCTCCTGCTGCCACAAATTGCGTCGAAAGTTCAACTGTCACCGATGGTCCGGCATCACCGGTGCCCGCAGTATGCATCGTTGCGAACAAAGCGATGTCGATCAGGCCCAATGTCGCTGCGCCGTGGATGTGATCACCTAAATTTGTGTGATGGCGTTGAGGGAACATACGAAGCCGGCAATGCTCATCTTCGCGCCGGACCCACATATCGCCAAGCACGGCACTGTTGTAGCGTGTGCGATCAAGCAGGTTCCAGCTGTACCAATCCTTTTCGCCGTTCGCTTCTTCTGCGCTCAACGGATGGTAATCGAACGGAGCCCGAATTGCACCGGGATTAGCCTCATCCACGATCAGATCGCGCGTTCGGCCATCATCTTCTTGGTTTCTGCAATTGCCTTTGCTGGCGATAGTCCCTTAGGGCACACATTCGCGCAGTTCATGATGGTGTGGCAGCGATAGAGACGGAAGGGGTCTTCCAGCTCATTCAGGCGTTCACCGGTCATCTCATCGCGGCTATCGGCGAGCCAGCGATATGCTTGCAGCAGGATCGCGGGGCCGAGGAACTTGTCTGAATTCCACCAATAGGACGGGCACGATGTGGAGCAGCATGCGCACAGTATGCACTCATAGAGCCCATCCAATTGCTCCCGTTGTTCAGGCGTTTGTAGCCGCTCTTTGCCGGATGGAGTCGGCGTGACCGTTTGCAGCCATGGGCGGATGGAGGCGTATTGCGCGTAGAAGTGCGTGAAGTCGGGCACCAAATCCTTGATCACATCCATGCTTGGCAGAGGGGTGATCCGAATTTCGCCCTTCAAGTCTTCAATCGCAGTTGTGCAGGCGAGCCCGTTTGAGCCGTTGAGGTTCATTGAACACGATCCGCAGATGCCCTCGCGGCATGACCGGCGGAACGTCAGCGTTGGGTCAATCTCATTCTTGATCTTGATCAGCGCATCCAGAACCATCGGACCGCAATCATCAAGGTCGAGTTCGAACTTGTCATAGCGCGGGTTCTCACCGCTATCAGGATCATAGCGATAGACCTTGAACGACTTAACCCGGTTTCCGCCTTCGGCCTTGTGCACCTTGCCGTCTTTGCGGATCTTTGAGTTTTTCGGAAGGGTGAAAGTCGCCATTGTATCGTAATCCCTAAATGCCTCAATCGCCTGTTTAGCGCCTATGCCATGTGAGGCAAGGCGGGATGTGAAGCGAACCGCGAAATCGGATTTGCCCAAAGCGCAATTGAGCAACGATGTGTTACACGTAAATGCACGCTTTAAAAGTAACACCCAGCTCCCCGCAGCCGCAGTTTTCCGGGAGTTATGCAGCGAAATGCCGCGGGCAAGTGTCAACTTCCATTTCTTGCGAGAACATTCGCATATTGCGGTCGGTGCCCTTGCGGAGAAGTTGCAGAGAATTGCAGTCATTCGCCCGCTCTACTCCTCCTCGAACAAGTAGGAAAATCAGAGAAGCCAGAGCCCGCGAGGCGCCGCCGCATTCGGCTTTGGGCAGGTTCACTAAGCAAGAACCAGTGCACAACAGAAACTTGGACCATTCTGCCGCAGCAGAAGCTCGGCTCCGGAGAGGCAAGAGTTTAGGTTCGGCGAGTGACACGGTTTCGTGCGGCCGCCATCACCGCTCACAATGGTCCGAATTGGATCAGCCTTCTTTGGCGGTTTGCCGTTTTTTCAAATCTTCTGAGCGCCGAAGCGGCTGAATTCTGCCAATTTCAATCCCCCTACAGAAAATATTAAGTGGTCTAAATCCTTCAAAATCATAGGTTTCTTGCGACTAGCAATAGAGGATCGCAATTGATGTTATTTCGCAGACAGCTCGTTAAAGCCAGCCAAGCCTGGCTGCATGGTGAGGTGGTTTCCACTGAGCCATTATCGACCAAAGCTTTTGCGAACCTTTCAGCGGGGACATTCGCAAGGGCGCGGAAAATGAGAGGAGAAGCATGTGCTTAACAACAACACAATTGGAAAGTCGGGATTCAGAGAGTTAGAAACGTCAGAACTCGCGCTGGTTGTAGGTGGTAACTTCAATGAAGAACTGACCGACGAGTACATTGACTTCCAGATTGCACTGCAGTCGCTTTCGATATTAGGACGAGCCTCATTGCTTGACGGGATGGCTGATGCTGGAATGCTTCCAAGCCCGCTAGGTGGGGGGGCGGAGGTTCGGAGATCATTGTGACGGGCGATGGCGGCTCCAATGACCCAAGTCTGTTTACCGGTAGCCTGCTTGAGGGTGCTATGGACATCCTTCTTGATTTAATGAGCGACGCTAATGAACAAGATCGAGAGATTTTGCTCGGCATGCTGGAAGCTGGAGAGATCGATACATTCCTAACTACTGTGGATGATGGATCAAATCAGCTTAGCGATACCGCGTCCATCGATATTGAAATCAACATTGATCGTTCGCTGACTGAAGGAGAGCAGGAGGCTATCGAAAAGCTGGAAACATTTATCGCGGCAGTTACGTCCGCTCTGAATATGCTTCCGGACAACGCTCAGATCCGCCTTACAAATGGCGAAATCGTCACCGCTGGTGAGCTAAAGAATGCTTGGGCAAGTACAGATTTTAGGATCGATGATACCGATACCAGATACGATAATCAGTCCATGAATAGTGAAGCGGTTTACCATGACGGCAATCCTCAAATAAATATAAATATCGCTTACCTTGATGGAATATCCGACTTAGATGGGGGTGTGGAGTGGTTTGTCTTGCATGAACTTGCTCATTTCTCAGAAGCGTCTTTGCAAGATCGATCGACCACCATTGCTGAATCTATCGCGAATGCGCCAATCCACGAACTTAGGGCAAATGAAATTGCGGCTGCACTCGCAGAAACGTTTGGCATAACCATTTTTACGGATGTGCAGTATGGTTTTGACGGCGATCCCGCTAGATTTACCGTCCCGACTGGCGGTGATAACTCAAACGGCTCAAATGATGATGGTAGTTCCAGTGACTCTAGTGGACCCGGCGCGCCTGGCGGAGTGGGAGGCTCTGGAGGTGCCTCAGGTCCCGACCTGCATCTCTATTGATTCACGAAATGCGAAATGAGGTAAGAACTATCGTTGGAGAACTCAAATGCGTACACTTTTAAGGTCAACGACGGTGCTAAGCGTGTCTTTGGCAGGAATGCTGATTTTTCCAATCTCAACTTTTTCGGTCGTCAACGCTGCGGACATTCGTGAACAGCCCAGAGCCATAGACGACTGTAGTGTTTCGACTTTTCATGGTCCGAGCGAGGTAAAGGTTCTTGAGACAGACTTTGATGTCCGCCTACGTGAGCAGGCCATAATTGAGGGGCAATGTGCATCATTCGCTCGTTCTCACGTCATGGGACACGTCTATTTTTCCGGCGGGGCTGCTGCATCAATTGCGGGAGATGGGTCGCTACTGACAAGATCGTCTGATCGATCCGTAGCTAAAGCATCAGAGATCGTATGCGATGGCAGTAATCACTCTCTCACCTTCGCTACGCTTGTTGCCCCACTCAGACTGATTGAGCGAAAGGACGCAAAGTATGTTGGCGTTTTCCGGGAAGAGGAGAAATGGGTAGTTGCTGCGTTTGAGACCGACACTGCTGGTCAAATTGTGACGATGAAGAAGTTTTTGGAATCTGATCTAGAGATAGTAGGCGTCGGGTACTTTCCACACCCTCATTTGAATGCTGGCGTGCTCGGCGTAACGGTAAAGGGAGATAGAGACGGCCCGAAACAACTTCTTACCTATGATTGGGTTCATCAGAGTTTCGGATGAGGGCGTTCTCTCCCGAGTGGGTTCAATCAAAATTTGAAACGACCTCAATGTCCACGTCTACCCTCCCATACACGGGCACATTGGGCTGTCGCATATGATACTTCTCACATTTATAACTGGAATATTTCTTCAATCTTGCCTTGCACATTCGACCAATATTCCATCAGATGAATTGATTCAGTTGCGTTTCATAATTTATTAAGATCGTCTGAATGATTATCATAATGGATGTTATTGCCCGTCAAATAGACAAAGCCATCTCTCAACGTACGTCGAGCACATATATTGTTGACGGTGTTTCAACAATCGACACGATTATTGTTTCTCTTAAAGTATTTAATTCCAATAAAAGCGAAACTGAAATAATTGCAGTTGCCCTGTCCGCGCTAGAGAGCCAGATTGAGATTGACACCATAACCGAAGAAGCAAGGCTAGTGAATTTTGAAGAGCGATCTCATTCTCACAACCCCGATAAGGCATCGCGGTTCATTTCCCATATTTTCGAAGAAGATGGAGTTGGTCCAGTTTCTGGCTGTGACGCGAGCGAATATGAAAAAACGCTTTCAGATCAAGGCCCAATTCACGACTTACGAGTCGACGTAATCAAGTTAAACTCAAATGGCGAATTTTTAACAAGATACTCGGCCATGCCAGTTGATGTAAATCAAAGATCAATCTGGCGTAACCTTAGTCATGCTGACCAGGTCATGCCTGAATCCCAGTCAGATTCACGAACCTCTAACGCTTTCTTGGGTCTGACGGGTAGTGTTGATGCAGAAGCTCACATTCGAGCTGCTGGCATGATCCTGAACGAGATCGAAAAATCAGACCTTGATGAAGTCTCCATCTCACCATTCGGAGTTGGTGGATTTCTTATTTCCGGGCCCGCTGAACAGATCACTAGAGCGTCGACCGCACTCAGTACGCCATCCCTTGAGGGCGCATCTGGAATCTCGGAGTTAAGCCAGCGAATAGCAAGAGAACTTGTGTGCAGGATTCCTGAACGATCGACGGAAGCTTATTCGGCCCTCGCTAGCGATTTGACTGTACATCCCTACTTTGAATTCTGGAGTGAAGGAGGCGGTTGCGACGATCGGTCAATGACGGATATTGATACTAGCCAGATTGCAATTCTAACAAGGCAACTCCCGCATGTAGCAGAACACAATGAGGGGTCTCGTTTTGAGCCGATTGTAAATCTTGATCTTTGCATCGCCACCGATGCAGGAAATGCAGCCCACTCTAATGAGAGATTGCGAATTGCGGCTTTCGCCTTACGGTACCATTTAAGGCTTAATGCTGGGTCGATTTTCACGACGGATACCGGAAAAGTGAACGGCAATTGTATCGAGATCGGTCTGATAGCACCCCAAGAAAACGAAGAGAGAATTTCAGTTTTCATTGAAACATTCGACGGGAGTGATCCGGACTATCTCGCTCGATATAACTCTTCAGAGGCTTACTATTTTTGCGGCAAAGAAAGGGATGCTCCTTGCGGGACTTCAACCCTTCCTGTCGCCAATGAGGGCGCAGCGACGCGAGAAACTGGCTGGCTAAGTCTTAGGCGATCTAGTGATCAAGGATAAGTCGCCCATCATCTCTGGTCACATTTCTCTTATATGAAATTCGACAGTAAGAAATAATTCGAAATGAAAACACACATAAAATCAAGTGTTTTCATTACGCTTATTCTGATACTTCTTGTCGTCGTTATTCTGGTGATGGCCTTTCCGCGAAGCAATGCATTCGCGCACAGCGAGTCCATCGCTTCGGATCGCCCGGTGTCTAAAATTGCAAATTGCCTCGCGAGCAACACATTGCAGATCAAGCCCGATTTAGAGCGCATTGATTGTGGGCCTACCAGATACCAATTGGTCAACTGCCACGCCGGCGCAACGTTCATTTCACGCGATAGCCGGCTTCGCCTCACAGTTCGTGAGGCGTCCGAGGGGAATGAGGTTTTGGTCTCGCATGATGGCTCTCTTCGCCAACAAGCGCGTAATACAATCACGGATTGTACGGATTGAGCGCTTTGATGATCAAAAGTTGTCCACCTTCCGACGGAGCAAAGCCGCTACAAACCCACTCAAATCAGCCCATGCCGCGCCAATCCCTCGGCCAGAATCGTCTCAATCAATTGTTCCTGTGTCCACTCGGCCAATTCAGCGGCGCGGCCAAAGACCTTTTGCGACCACAAATTGCAATTGAGGTTCAGCTCTAGGAAGGTGATTTCGCTCGTTTCTTCATTCACACGAAATTCGAACCGGCCATAATCGAACGGGCGATATTCCTCCCAAACACGCCGAGTCAGCTCGGAAATGCGCTCCACCATTTCGGGGCTTGTAAACGGATCGAGCGAATATTTCTGGCTGCGATCCACCAGATCGCGCTTCTCGTAATACGTACGCAGATGGGCCGGATCTGCTTGACGGAAGATCAGCATGGGCAGGATCTGCGGTTCGCCATTGATTGTGATCACCGGCACCTCGACATCGCTTCCCTTTAGAAACGGTTCGACGATAGCATCTTGGCCGCCATTGGCGGGATCAACATGGATGCGTTCTATTGCCGCGGAGACGCCTTCCCAATCATGCGCGTCTTCAACGCCCCAGCTTGCAGAGGAATTGTTGGGCTTCACAACATAGCGCGCGGCATGGGGCAGCTTATCAGCCGTTACTGCTGTCCCTTTGCGGAAAATTGCCCATGGAGCGGTCGGAATTCCTGCATCGACGGCAGACAGTTTGGCGAGATGCTTGTCATCCGACAATCCGCGCAGGATCGGGCTTGCACCAAGGTAGGGAATGCCCGCGCGTTCGCACAATAGCGGCACCATCATTTCGGAATTGAAATAGCCTGCGCGGTTAAGCAGCGGAAAGACAAATTCGATATCTTTAGGGGGATCGAATAGGATGTCTGCGTTTTCCCGGATCGTCAGATTCAGGCCTAGTCCTTCGAGAACATGGCGCATTTCCTGATGATAGCGAGCATGGTTGCCGTCTTCGGGATGCAGATCACCGCCCCACAGCGCATTCTTGGCGATGAAAAGGATGTTGAGCCGTGCCTTTGCCTTGGCCGGAATAATCAACGGGGTGAGCGCATTCGCCATCTGTGTGCGTTTCTCTACCTGAATTTCGAACCCGAATGCCAGATATGGCCGGATTTACGGGCGTTTAGGCGTTGAGCGGCATTAGCGCCAGTAAATTTGGGATCAATTGAGCGAACTGGGCACCTAAGGGCGCTTTTGGGGATATGCCGGAGTATCGGCGTAATTTGACCGTTTCGCCGGGGAAATCTGCGATTGGCCGTCATATCGGAATGTCGATTATCACTCAGCGGCCGTTAAACCTCTCGCTGAAGGTCTGCATATAGGTCCACGCGAACAATGGTTTATCGCTACACTTTCCGATGGTGGCGACGCGCGATCTCATTGATCCATTTGGAGCGCGCCGGATTGTTCCGAGAGATGTACCGAAAGGTCTACTGATTGAAATGCGCACATTAGAGACGCTGAATGTTAGCCGGTTGCCGGAGCTTGCGACATATGAAAATGCGCAAATATTGCGCTAACGATTGGTCTGGGATGGCGTTCGGCTTGGTCAGCCTGTCAAATGTGTTGCCAGGTCAAGCGGTTGGGACGGCACTTTACGGATCGGTCATTCGATGCCGGGAATTTGTCACTGGGCTGCCACCTCGGACGCCCAAATCGAAGCTGATTTGACGCAGGACATGATGCAGATCGCCGCAGTTGTGTAGGATATGTTGACGGAGTTGCCTGCTAAGATTGGCTGCCACACAGCGATTGGCTAGCATAAATGCGATTGCTTTTCCCCGCAGATAGAGCATTCTTTTCCTTTCCGTTCGGCAGGAGGAGGCCGTCAACATGGGTATTGGGGAATGGTACGATGCGCATGTGATGCCGCGAGTAGTCAAATGCGTCTGCGGCACTGGGCAAGTGATGAAGCGTCGCTCTAACGTAGTGCCATTGGCACGCGGTGATGTGTTTGAGCTAGGCTGCGGCGGCGGAATCAATCACGAATTTTACAACGCTGATGCGATAACCTCCTATGCCGGAATTGATCCGCATACGTCTCTGTTGGACAGCGCACGCGATGCGGCAAAGGCCAAGGGGTGGCCCGCCGATTTACGCCAAGGGGTAGGGGAGGACATTCCGTTCCCAGATGGTGTTTTTGATACGGTTGTATGCACCTTTACGCTGTGTTCGGTCGAAAATCCCGATCAAGTCCTTTCCGAGATGCGGCGTATTCTGCGTCCGGGCGGCAAGGCTTTGTTTCTGGAACACGGCCGCGCGCCGGATGCGTCGGTTGCAAAATGGCAGGATCGGATTGAGCCTGTATGGAAGCGCTTGGCGGGCGGATGCCACCTGACACGCCCGATTGGATCGGCCTTTCGCGGAGCAGGGTTTGAGGTGGAGCCAATTGGGCAAGGCTATCTGCCAAAGGCGCCCAAATTTGCGATGTGGAACGAATGGGGCGTAGCGCGACGTCCCGGCATCTAAACCAAGCGAGCGATGCACAAAAAAGGGGCCAGGAAAGCGAACTTTCCCGGCCCCTTTTTTATGAATGATGCGGTTACTCGCCGAAGGTGCGCTGCCACCAACCACGTTTTGCTGAACCCGAAGTGCTGGCACTCTCTTCAGCGCCGCCATTAGTCGGCGCTTTAGTGGTTGCAGGCGCGCTTTTCGATTTAGCAGCTGCCGGGGACTTTGCCTCTACCGCTGGCTCGGCAGCCGGCTCTTCAACCTTCTTCTTACGCGGAGCCCGCTTACGCTTTGGCTTTTCCGCAGGCTTCTCTTCATCAGCAGCGGGAGCTGGTGCTTCCTCTGCTGGAGCGTCTGCAGTTTCGGCCTCTGTTGCTGGTTCAGCCACCTTCTTCTTACGTGGAGCCCGCTTACGCTTTGGCTTTTCCGCAGGCTTTTCTTCGTCAGCCACCGGAACGCTGGCTGCTTCTGACGCTGTTTCTTCTATTGGTGCCTCGGTCAACGGTGCATCTGCTAGGGCATCTTCATTTGATGCCTCACCAGATGCCTCAGAACCCTCTGCGCCTTCTTCGGTTCTGCGACGGCGGCCCCGACCACCGCGACGGCGGCGCTTTTTGGGCTTCTCTTCGTCGTCGACAGATTCGTCCTCTTGGGCTTCGACTGGATCGTCAGAGCTTTCGCCCTCACTGCCTTCATTGCCCTCCTGAACGCCGTCCTCGTTCCGCTTTTTGTTACGGCCTCGGCCACCACGCCGACGGCGGCGCTTCTTCTTTGGCTGTTCGTCTTCTTCCTCTTCGGCGAATTCTTCTTCGGGGATGTCATCGTCATCCTCGTCATCATCGACGATTGCTTCGAATTTTGGTGCTTGAGTCGGGCGAGGGCCTGCACTCATAACGGCCATCTTCGCGCCTTCGTCTTCTCCTTCGGGAGTGACTTCGACCGTGACCCCGTAACGCTGTTCGATCTCAACCAGCTCGCTGCGCTTTTCATTGAGCATGTAGATCGCCGCTTCGGTGCTGGCGGCCAGACGGATGATAGTGCCTTTGCCCTTGGCGGCTTCGTCTTCGATTACGCGCAATGCGGATAGGCCGGCGGATGAAGCAGTGCGGACCAGACCCGAACCATCGCAATGCGGACATTCGCGAGTTGTTGCCTCGAGCACGCCAGTGCGCAGCCGTTGACGACTCATTTCCATCAGACCGAAACCGGAGATGCGGCCAACCTGAATACGCGCGCGGTCGCTCTTCAGCGCTTCCTTCATCGTCTTTTCGACTTTGCGCGTGTTGGAATTATATTCCATGTCGATGAAATCGATCACGACCAAACCAGCCATGTCGCGCAAGCGCAATTGCCGAGCGATCTCGCGCGCGGCTTCTAAGTTGGTGTGAAGCGCGGTTTGCTCAATCCCGTGCTCCTTGGTGGAGCGGCCAGAGTTGATATCGATCGAAACCAGAGCCTCTGTTGGGTTGATGATCAGATAACCGCCGGATTTCAGTTGCACCATCGGGTCGTACATCGCCCGCAATTGATCCTCTGCGCCGTAACGCTGAAACAATGGAACAGGATCTGAATAGGCTTTTACCCTGCGCGCATGGCTGGGCATCAGCATTTTCATAAAGGACTTGGCCGACTTGTAACCGTCCTCGCCCTCGACAATCACTTCTTCAATCTCTCGATTATAGATGTCGCGGATCGCACGCTTAATCAGATCGCTGTCGGAATGAACGAGCGAAGGTGCGGTAGATTTGAGCGTCGTCTGACGAATTTCGTCCCACAGTCGGGCGAGGTAATCGAAATCGCGCTTAATCTCAGTCTTTGTCCGTGTGATCCCCGCAGTGCGAACGATCAGCCCCATGCTCTTGGGCAAGGTAAGATCGGCGACGACTTGCTTTAGACGCTTACGGTCGGACGAAGAATTGATCTTTCGGCTGATTCCGCCGCCATGGCTGCTGTTTGGCATCAGCACAGTGTAACGGCCAGCAAGGCTGAGATAAGTGGTCAGTGCAGCGCCTTTATTGCCGCGCTCTTCTTTTACAACCTGAACTAACAGAACCTGACGGCGCTGGATAACGTCCTGAATTTTGTATCGACGGCGCAGCGCCATGCGCTTTGCACGCACTTCATCGACTTCTTTGGCGCGGCTGCGGCCTTTGCCGCTTTGCTTGCCTTTTGCTCCCTGACGACGACGACCGCGTCCGCGCCGACCACGGCGCTGATTGTCATCGGAATCCTCGCTATCTTCAGAAGGTTGCTCTTCGCTTTCGTCTTCATCCGAATCGTCTTCGCCATCATCGTCAGATGTGCCGTCTTCGATGGTTGCGACTGAATCCTTGTCCGAGGTGTCGATTTCTTCGAGCCCGTCTTCGGCAAGATCTTCAGCAAGCGCTTCGGCGCTTTCATCTTCGGCGTCATATTCTTCGCCGGGGGTGTTGCCCTCTTCTTCGTCCTCGGCGCGAAGCCGCGCTTCTTCCTCAGCAGCTTCAGCCTCTTCGGCAAGCAGTCGTTCGCGGTCATCCTGCGGGATTTGATAATAATCCGGGTGAATTTCACTGAAGGCAAGGAAACCGTGACGATTGCCGCCAAAGTCCACAAATGCTGCCTGAAGTGATGGTTCTACACGGGTGACTTTGGCGAGGTAGATGTTGCCTTTTATCTGTTTGTGCTCTGCTGACTCAAAGTCGAATTCTTCAATTCGGTTGCCTTTGAGCACCGCCACCCGGGTTTCTTCCGAGTGGCGCGCATCGATTAGCATGCGCGTTGCCATTAAATTTTCTCCAAACGCCCAAACTGCTTGCCGATATTCGGCGAGAGAGGCGTGTTTTGTGTGGGATATCGGCCCGCATAGTCGCTTTTGCGATGTTTGAGCCGGTAGTGGTGGAAGCGCGCGCCAGTGTTTCCAAAGCGTGCGCAATGAACGTGTCTGCTTTGACGAGAGTGCGGATTGTTTCCGCGCTTTTCCCAGTTTTGGGCCTCACAAAGCTTCCGGCGCCTCTTGGGCGCTGGCTATACCTTTGCGAGGAGAAGCGTCTCGTCACTGCATCAACCTGTTGAGTGGTGACCACATGCAATTCTTCATGCAGCCGACCGTGTGAATGAAAGCGTGAGCTGTTTCTGCAACCACTCGTCGCAAGCCGCCCCGTTTCGAAAACAATCGCTAGCACCGTGGGTTTCACGCCGCAACTCTATTGCGCTTATACTATGCAACATCCTAAGCGCAGGTTATCATGAATGTGCGCAAGTTTCTGTTGGTGATCATCGGCGTTCCGACTTTGCTTGTCGTCGGTGCGATAGCGATGGGTGCGATGATTCCTGTGCCAGAGTTGGGCCGGGATTATGTCCTGCGATTCTTACTAGACCCAGAAACAGAACCGCTCCAACTTCCCACGATTGAAGGGCCTGATGACCCTAACCGGCCACTGATCGTAATTGATGCAGGGCATGGCGGACGCGATCCGGGCTCCATTGGACGCGAAGAAGGCGGTAGAGAATTTTTGGAGAAGGACATTGTGCTGGCCTTGTCGCTGGCGCTGCGCGATCAACTGCTTGAACAAGGCGGGATTCGCGTGGCTTTGACGCGCGATGACGATACAATTGTCACCTTGGCAGAACGCCCAGAAATTGCCCGCCAATTGGGTGCTGATCTGTTTCTATCGATCCATGCAGATTCAGCGGGGGAACGCAGCGACGTTACTGGCGCAAGCATTTACACCCTTTCGGCCGAAGCATCGAGTGAAGCCGCGGCCCGTTTTGCTGAACGAGAAAACGCTGCGGATGAATTAAATGGGATCATGGTCGATGGGCAAAGCGAGGAAGTGAACGCAATTCTGGTCGAGCTATCGCAGCAGCGCACACAGGACGATGCCACAGAATTTGCGTCCTTAATCGAGCGCGAAGGGGAGACTGCAATCCGGTTCCACCCACAACCGCGCCGTTCAGCAGAACTCGCCGTGCTGCGCGCGCCTGATGTGCCTGGCGTGCTGTTTGAAAGTGGCTTTGTCACCAATCAGGCGGACCGGGCGCGACTAGCAACACCAGAGGGGCGCGAGGAATATGCAAAAGTGCTTGCGCAGGCGATCCGTGTCTATTTTGCGCGGCGTGCGGAACCGTGACCAGATAATCGCACCAAGCACGCTTCATTTGCTTGCCACGTTAGCAAGCTAGCAATCTGCAGCGATCCGCGATAAATCCCCACCCAAATGACTGACATTGATACTATTCCATTCCCCCAATATGCGCTCCAGCGCCTTATCGGCGATGCTGGCAGGGCCGCTGTTTGGTTTCGTGAAAAATGGCGTTCGAGCTGGCTGTTTAAGATTGGGGCCTTTGGGATTATCGGCTTAGTTATATTGTGGATTGCCGCTTGGGCATTCCTCGCCAAAGATCTTCCTGAAGCGGAAAGCCTCAAAGGCTACCAAACACCGCTGCCAACGATGGTACGCGGTATTGATGGGGAAATCGTCCATTCCTATGCCCGTGAACGGCGCGTGCAATTGCAATTTGAGGATTTTCCAGACTCGCTGGTGGATGCGTATTTGTCGGCGGAGGACAAGACGTTCTTTAGCCATGGCGGCGTTGATGTGACCGGGACAGCGAATGCTGTGTTCGATTATGCGACCAAATATGGATCGGGCGAACGCGCGGTTGGCGGGTCGACCATAACACAGCAGCTCGCCAAGATATTGCTGCTGGGCGATGAGTACTCCGTCACGCGTAAGCTTAAAGAAATGATCCTGGCGAGCCGCATCGAAGGCGTGCTGAGCAAAGAGGAAATCCTTGAACTGTATTTGAACGAAATCCCTCTCGGCCGCCGGTCTTTTGGGGTGCAGGCCGCCGCTCGCGCCTATTTCGACAAGGATGTTGGCGATCTGGATTTGCACGAAGTCGCCTTCCTAGCGATTTTGCCAAAGGCGCCGGAACGTTATGGCCGTACGGGACAGGAAGAGGCGGCCATGCAGCGCCGCGATTTCGTTCTTTCGCAGATGGCGGAAAACGGATTTATTTCAGAGGCTGAACGCGCGGCTGCTGCGGCAAAGCCACTTGGCCTTGCACGGCAACGCAGCACGCGCAGTGCCGATGCCGGGTACTTTCTCGAAGAGGTTAGACGCCAATTGATCGCGGATTTTGGCGAAAGTTCAGATGACGGCGATAACAGTGTCTATTCTGGTGGCCTGTGGGTTCGCACTTCTCTCGATGTTGAAATGCAAGAGGCCGCGCGCAATTCGCTTCGCCGAGGTTTTTTCCGCTACCACGGACGACGGGGATGGTCTGGGCCGATTGCCACGATTAATCTGTCAGAGGGCAATTGGGCAGGGCAGCTTGCGAGTTCATATCTCAACGTCAGTTATGAGAATTGGCGCGTTGGAGTGGTGACGCAGCGCAGTGGTTCTTCCGCGACTATAGGGTTTTCAGACGGTGAAGAAGCGCCGCTATCAAACCTTCCGAATGCGCTGAAGGCGGGTGATGTTATTGTGGTTTCGCCTAGTGGAAACGGTTTCCGCGTTCGGACCATTCCCGAAGCGCAAGGAGGCTTGGTTGTGCAGAACGCACAAACTGGGCGAGTGCTCGCCATGCAGGGCGGTTTTGACCACCGTCTTTCAGATTTTAACCGCGCCACACAGGCTGAACGTCAGCCCGGCTCGACCATTAAGCCGTTCGTTTATGCCACCGGGCTGGATAATGGCATGACCCCTTCGACCCAGATCGATAACACACGATATTGTTACTATCAGGGGCGGCGGTTGGGCCAAAAATGCATCCGGGGCGGTCGCGCTGGGCAGTTCCCGATGCGCTATGGTCTGGAGCAATCGCAGAATATCATGACCGTGCAGGTTGGGATGCAAGCGGGCATGGATAATGTTGTCGAGACGCTTCAGAATATGGGGATTTCGGATGATCCGGATCCATACGCAGCGACGTCATTGGGTGCGGAGGAATCCACCGTGATGCGGATGGTTGCGGCATACTCCGCTCTTGCCAATCATGGTCGACTTAATGAGCCAACCGTCATCGACTATGTCCAAGATCGCAATGGCACGGTGATTTGGCGGGCTGATAAGAGGTCCTGCAATGGCTGTAACATGGCCGAATATGACGGCAGTACCATGCCGAGGTTTGGAATTAAGGGTGAGCAAGCGATGGATGCGCGCACCGCATTCCAGACAATGCACATGCTCGAAGGTGTGGTCTCACGCGGCACCGCGACAGTGCTTAACGACCTAGACTTACCTCTGTTTGGTAAGACGGGAACGACCACTGGACCAAAAGATGTGTGGTTTATTGGCGGGACTCAGCGCTTAATCGCGGGTGCCTATATGGGGTTTGATACGCCGCGCAATATGGGTGGTTATGCATTTGGTGGGACCATTGTCGCACCGATCATCAAAGACCTGATCCAGAGTTCTCGCGATCGTTGGTCAAACCTTCCGGCGATCGCGCCTGAGGGTATCCGCATGGTCCGGATTGATCGTCGGACGGGTAAGCGTGTGTTAGATGGCTGGCCGAGCAATGATCCGCGATCCGGCATTATCTGGGAAGCATTCAAGCCGGATACCGAGCCAGAGCGCGCGACCCGTCAGGATGAAATCGCAGCGAAGCGTGACGAAATTCTCGCGCTTGTTCGCGAATCCACTCGTGCCACGACCAGAACGGAAGAATCTGGAGACGGCCAGCCTAGCGACTTTGTTGAAGAGCAGGGCGGGATATATTGATCCCCGATCAGTTAGGCTGCGTCTACGTTCTATATTCGAACCTGTTCAGGCCGAACCTAATCAAGAGCGCCGGGGGCTGGTTTCCTCGGATGCTTTACAATCGCTAGGCCCGCGTTAAGCGGGTCGGCCACACGTTTATCTTAAGGATCAGCTATGCGGGCCGAAGGTCAGGCACATATTGACCGGATCGAGGCTGCCCTCGAACTGGTGCGGGAATCGCTCGATTGGGATCGCGCCTTGCGGCGTCTGGATGAACTGAATGCGCGCGTCCAAGACCCGACACTGTGGGACAATCCCAAAGACGCCCAAGCGCTGAGTCGTGAGCAGAAAACGCTCGAAAATGCGGTGAACACCGTCAACGAAATCTCAGCTGAAATGCGCGACGCGATTGAGTTCATCGACATGGGAGAAGCCGAGGGCGAAGAAGACATCGTCAATGACGGCCTGAATAGTCTGGCAAAACTCGCCAAGCGAGCCGATGCCGACAAGGTTCAGGCGCTTCTTTCTGGCGAGGCTGACGGCAACGACACTTACCTTGAAATCCACGCAGGTGCGGGCGGAACGGAAAGCCAAGATTGGGCTGAAATGTTGTTCCGCATGTATGGTCGCTGGGCCGAACGGCGCGGTTTCAAAGTCGAAACGGTTGAGTATCAATCGGGCGATCAAGCGGGGATTAAGTCGGCGACTTTGCTGATGAAAGGCGAAAACGCCTATGGCTATGCCAAGACGGAAAGCGGTGTTCACCGCCTTGTCCGGATCAGCCCCTATGACAGCGCGGCAAAACGCCATACGAGTTTTTCCAGTGTTTGGGTCTATCCGGTGATCGATGATGATATCGAAATTGAAATCGACCCCAGTGATCTGAAAATCGATACGTACCGGGCGAGCGGCGCAGGCGGTCAGCACGTCAACACCACCGACAGCGCCGTGCGTATCACCCACCAGCCAAGCGGCATCGTTGTTGCCAGTCAGAATGATAGAAGCCAGCACAAAAACCGGGCAACCGCGATGAACATGCTGAAAGCGCGGCTGTTCGAACGCGAAATGGCTGAACGCGAAGCAGCGGCTTCGGGTGAGTATCAGGAAAAAAGCGACATTGGGTGGGGGCACCAAATCCGATCCTATGTCTTGCAACCCTATCAGATGGTGAAAGACCTGCGCACAGGCGAAACCTCAAGCTCGCCCGACAAAGTTCTAGATGGTGAGATCGACGATTTCATATCTGCCGCTCTTGCTCAGCAGGTTACAGGTGAAGCGGTCAATGTTGAGGATGTGGAATAGCGGACCAGCCCAATTGATCACTCTGTCAAACGCATTGTAAACAATGAACTTTCTGATAGCTTCTCTAATAGGGGAGCTTAACATGACAATTATCGGACTGTATCGCCTGGGTATCGCAGTGAGTGCTACGATGCTGATTGCAACGCCAGTTGCGGCAGAGAAAATGCCTAAGCAGACCGAATCCGCCCCAGTTACGATTTTGTTGCCAGAAAATATCACAACACTGCCGCCGCTCGAACGCATTCCGTCCAACCCTGATATTGCTCCGCCAGAGGCAGAGCGACGGCCCGCATACCAAAGTCGCCAATACCGTAGGCTCGCGGAACCTGAATTCGAGAAATTTGAAAGCGAGGTGGAATTCCGCCGTTTCATGCGTTCGGTAGAACAGCTTAGGCGATCAGAAAGACCCCGCCGCCGGGCAGAATTGGGAAGTGATGAAATCGTCATTGCTCTGTTGCGGGATGACGCTGAGATTGGCCCACCGCCCGAATGCACAGTGCCTGAAGATTGTCCCGTCGATCCTTCCGAAGAGACGATCACCGTTACGGGCGCGCGAAGCGTCAGTTCGGTGCAATCTGCACCTCTTGCCGCGACCACTGCGGACGGAACGAATATTACGAACACCCAGGTTGCGTCGGTCGATGAAGGCGATATCGTAAAGCTGATCGGTGAATATCTCTTGATATTGCAAGATGGCCGTGTGTTTGCGGTCCATTATCCCACCATGCGCCTGACTGATCGCACGGATGTCTATCGCAAAGACGAGGACGGCGATCCCATTGGTGCGGATTGGTATGATGAGATGCTGGTTCAGGGTGATCAGATTATCGTCACCGCCTATTCTTATGAGGATGACGCAACCGAGTTAACTGTTTTACGCCTTGATCAAGGCACCGGCACGATAGAGCCGCGCGGCGTTTTTCTAATCTCCTCTGATGATTACTACGATGTCGATAATTATGCGACGCGGATCGTGGGCGATCAGCTGGTTATCTATACACCGTACGAGGCAGACGAATTGGTCAGCCGCCGAAAACGTCTGGTAATTCGCCGCTGGACTAACGCAGAAGATTTCTATGACGATGATCGCGGGAGTCAGGTGATTAACGCACGCGACATCTATCGACCTATTTTCGGCGTTAGAAAGCCATGGATACACACCGTTTCGATCTGTCCGCTAGGTGATGTGATCGACAGGGGATTGCGGTGCGAGAGCACTGGATTTACCGGCGCTGACAAAGCTGAAATGTACGTTTCAGGCAATGCTGCCTATTTGTGGGTTTCGGCGATTGATGGCGATGAACTTGATTGGACGTCATGCAAGGTCGGAACACCACCACCAAGCTTTGGTGAGGTGCCCCCGGCGGCGGTTTATCGCCTCCCATTTGGACGGGGTGATGTCGAAGTGCTGGGTGCCCGAGGGATACCGATCGATCAGTTCGGAATGGATGAAACCAGCACCCGTTTTCGTGCACTTTCCAATTTCTATCGCTCCACTTGCTATGATGAGGAAAACGAACGAAATTTTGCTCTTTTAAATGCATCACAAGGGCAATTTCGTGATCGTTACGCCGCCGCGCGCGAAAGTGAATTCACTCGTTTACCGTCGCTTAGTGCTGGATCAGTTGAGAATCGCTTCGTGGGTGACTGGGTAGTCTATGGTGGACGTGAATCATATTCACGCCGTCCACCGCGCTATGAAGAGTCGAGAACGGCAGCTCTTGCCAATGTTATCCATGCAGTTCCCGTCGATGAACCCGAGCGCGCGCAGTCGATCTCTATCGGTCACTCGCTTGTCAGGCTTGAACGAATGGGTACATCGGCTGTGATCGCCAATGGTTACGTTGATGAGAGTGGGTTGCGCGTAAGTTATATTGGTCTGGGCCAAAGCGGCGGGTTGTCCGGAATTCGCAGTTCCGCATTTTTGCCTGGCCGGTATGAAAGCGAAAGCCGCAGTCACGCCTTTAACGCAACCTACAACTTACAAGGGGACGGGATGCTGGGAGTGCCTACCGTCACAAGGGTGCGGCAGTCGTCGGGCTATTGGTGGTATTCAGATGTGTCAGACCTTTCATTCCTCGCATTCAGTGATGCCGGACTGCTTGCAGACGCCGGGATGATCGCAGCGACTCCCGAAGACGAAGTCGTGACTGGGGATGGTTATAAATGCGAAGTTTCATGCATTGATTGGTACGGCAATGCGCGGCCAATTTTCCTTGCCGGCAGGGTCTACGGGTTAATGGCGACCGAACTGGTAGAAGCTGACGTTGTAGAAGGGCGCGTGAAGGAACAACGCCGCGTGGACATAACCGGATCAATTGCTCAATAGCTTATCGGCCGAGAGACTTGTAAATCCTGTTTTGCGTCATGCGCAGCTAGCCGCTAGAGCGCATAATACGATGCCTGTTCGTACTCTCTTCGCAAATGCGCTTCTTGTGTTGTCTCTGCCGATTATTTCCGGTTGCGACGGTATTTTACCTGACTCTGACAGACCTGAAAGTGCTGCCGATTTTCCGCGCCCGGACCGCCCGGTTTCCGAGGTCGTCTCCAATCAGTTTTCCAACGAAGACGCGCGCGATGAACGCGGTGAGGCTGTGCAGGTCATGGATCTCGCCAATATTTCCGCCGGGATGACAGTTGCCGATATTGGCGCAGGTGAGGGGTATTACACCGTCCGCCTAGCAGAACGAGTTGGCAGTGCCGGGCGGGTGCTGGCGCAGGATATTGACCGCGAAGCATTAGAGCGGCTTGGCCGGCGTGTTGAGCGCGAACGGCTTGAAAACATCTCAATCAAGTTGGGAGAAGCTGACAATCCACAGCTGCCCGATGATAGCTTTGATCGAATATTCCTCGTCCATATGTATCATGAAGTGACGGAGCCTTACGCTTTTCTATGGCGCATGTGGCCGGCATTGGCAGAGGGCGGCCAAATCATCGTCGTTGACGTCGATCGACCAACAAATCGCCACGGTATTCCGCCTGCTTTGTTGTTCTGCGAGTTTGAAGCAATTGGCTACAAACTCGTCGAATTTGTCGAGCGCCCGGACCTGAGAAGTTATTTTGCGCGCTTCGAACGCGGCGCGGAAAAAGCTGCACCGGAAAATATAGCTGCCTGTAGCAACAGCCAATAGTGATCTCGAAATGGGGCAAAAGGTGCCTTCTCTGGTATTCGTGCACGTTGCCTAGTCCTGTTTGCATCCCTATGTGAATCTCGAAATAAAGTGCGCGATGAAGACGAAAACAGGTGCGCGAAGAGGAATGGAATTGTTCAGAGGGTTGAAGCTTACCAAGTATGGCTGGTGCAAACTCCATTCAATTATGAACCAGAATTCCGCGCGCTCTTTCTATCAACAAACCGTGGTGCTAGGCGCGGCCTCCACGAAATCACAAGAAATTCAAGGGTACCGCAAAGGATGACAGATTTTCCAACCAGCTTTGACCGTGAAGATTTGTTGAAGTGCGCGCGGGGAGAATTGTTTGGTCCCGGCAACGCACAATTGCCGGAACCGCCGATGCTGATGATGGATCGGATTACCGAAATATCGGGCGACGCGGGCCCGCATGGCAAAGGCCATGTGGTTGCAGAATTTGATATCACCCCGGAGCTTTGGTTTTTCGGTTGCCATTTTCCCGGCAATCCGATCATGCCCGGTTGTCTTGGTCTTGACGGGCTATGGCAGCTTACAGGCTTCAGTCTCGGCTGGCGCGGTTGGCAGGGGCGTGGCTATGCTTTGGGTGTTGGCGAGGTTAAGCTTACCGGAATGGTCCGACCTGACCGCAAAATGCTCACTTATTATGTGGATTTTACCAAGGCTATACAAACGCGGCGATTGACCATGGGCGTGGCCGATGGCCGTGTTGAGGCCGATGGTGAGGTCATTTATCAAGTGAAAGATATGAAAGTCGCCTTGTCCGAAGCATAATTGGACTAGGTGCGTAATTGAGTCAGAGGCGTTAGGGGAATAACATGCGTCGCGTCGTCATAACTGGGTTGGGGATCGTCTCCTCAATCGGCAACAATTCAGCCGAAGTGCTGGCCTCGCTGAAAGCGGGTAAGTCGGGCATCACCTTTAACGAGGATATGGCCGAGCATGGGTTCCGTTCGCAGATCGCAGGCGCTGTTGACCTAGATATTAAAGAGCATGTCGAGAAACGGACATTGCGGTTCATGGGACCGGGCGCGGCTTATGCTCATATCGCCATGGGGCAGGCCATCGCTGATGCGGGGTTGGAGCAAAAGGACGTCATTAATCCGATGACGGGCGTAATCGCCGGTTCTGGCGGTCCATCCACTTCCGCCATGTTCGCGGCACATCAAACGGTCCTCAAAACTGGCGCGACAAAGCGCATTGGGCCGCTAGCTGTGCCCAAAACCATGTCCTCTACCGTGAGCGCAAACCTTGCCACGGCCTACCAGATCAAGGGCGTGAACTTCTCCATCACCTCTGCCTGTTCTACGTCATTGCATTGCATTGGTATGGCGGCTCAGCAGATCGCGCTCGGTCAGCAAGATGTGATGTTTGGCGGTGGCGGCGAAGAGTTGGACTGGACCCTGTCGTGCCTGTTTGACGCGATGGGCGCCATGTCGAGCAAATTTAACGATACTCCGCAGCGAGCTTCGCGTGCGTTTGACGCCGACCGTGATGGTTTTGTTATTGGCGGCGGCGGCGCGATGGTGGTTCTGGAAAGCCTCGATCATGCGCAGGCGCGCGGGGCAAAGATCTACGCCGAAGTGACCGGCTTCGCCGCCACCTCCGACGGTGCAGACATGGTGGCACCATCGGGCGAAGGCGGTGAACGCGCCATGCGCGGGGCACTCAGAACCCTTAGCGAAGATCGCAAAGTCAGCTACATTAATGCCCACGGTACTTCGACGCCAGTCGGCGATGTTGGTGAGATTGAAGCTGTGCGCAGGGTCTTTGGTAAAGGCGCGACCCCGCCTGTCAGTTCCACCAAGTCGATGACAGGTCACAGCCAAGGGGCCACCGGCGCACAGGAGGCGATCTATTGCCTATTGGCGCTGGAGCATGATTTCATCATTCCGTCGATTAATGTGGAGACCCTAGATCCAGCGCTGAAGCCGGAAGAGATCGCCACCGAGATGATGGAAAATGCGGGTCTTGATACGGTTATGACTAATTCCTTCGGGTTTGGCGGCACTAATGGGTCGATGCTCTTGTCGAAATTTCACGGGTGAAGTTCCTGTGCGGCTTATACGCCAATAACTAAGGGGGTTGGGCATGCCAGAGAGCAAAGGCGTTCTTTCAGGAAAACGTGGTCTCGTGATGGGCGTGGCCAATGATCGGTCGATCGCATGGGGGATTGCAAAAGCCTGTGCTGAAGCTGGGGCGGAACTGGCGTTTGCTTACCAGGGTGTCGCCTTTCGCAAGCGTCTGGAGCCGCTTGCCGAAAGCGTTGGATCGGATTTCATGCTGGATGTTGATGTTACCGATGATGCTTCGCTGGATGCTGCCTTTGCTGCGTTGAAAGAGCAGTGGGGCAGGCTGGATTTTGTGATCCACGCCATTGCTTATGCTGATAAATCGGAATTGACGGGCCGCATTCTCGACACCTCGCGAGAGAATTTTAAGAACTCGCTGGACATATCGGCCTATAGCTTGATCGAAGTCACGCGCCGTGCCCATCCGATGATGGTGGAGAACGGCGGCACGGTGTTGACGCTAAGCTATATAGGTTCGACGCGTGTGACCCCAAATTACAATGTAATGGGCGTGGCTAAAGCAGCGTTGGAAGCGGCTGTGCGTTATCTGGCCAATGACCTCGGCCCCGATGGTATTCGCGTCAACACGATCAGTCCCGGTCCGATGAAAACACTGGCTATGTCCGCCATTGGCGGCGCGCGCACGACCTATAGGCATGCCGATACAAATGCGCCGATGCGCAGCAATGCCACGTTGGAAGCAGTGGGCGGTACGGCGGTATATCTGTGCAGCGATGCAGGGGCCTGTACCACTGGAGAGATCATCCATGTGGATGGCGGATTTCATGTTCTTGGCATGCCGCAACTCGATAATCTTTGAGTATGTCGAACCTGTCCTGAAAGGCAATTGATGCAAATTCGAACCACTGATCTCTCGGAACCTGAGGTGGTGGCATTGCTCGAATTGCATCATGGCGAAATGGAACAATTCTCGCCGCCCGGCACCTGCCATGTGCTCGACCTGTCTGGCCTGAAATCTGACGATATCGAAGTGTTTGCGGCTTGGGATGCAACGCGCTTGCTTTCGATTGGCGCGCTCAAGCAGCATGATGGTTTTGCTGAGATAAAGTCAATGCGCGCGCATCCAGATGCACTGGGGACGGGTGCGGGCAAAGCGATGCTTTCACGTCTGATCGCGCGCGCCAGAGAGCTCGGACACGGTCAGGTGAAGTTGGAAACGGGTTCGGGCGAAATGTTTAAGGCGGCGCTGGCACTGTATCGCGCTTTTGGATTTAACCCGTGCGAATCCTTTGCCGGATATGAATCGGGTGAATTCAACCAATTGTTCGCGTTGGATATTTGAGTGTTGGCACGCCCAATTTCATCTCACTCTACCAGAGCACCACCGGCGTCCTTGTGGTTGAAGGAGATTCCTAACATCGCTCAGATCATCGCAAGCCCGCTCAGGCGCGTGAGGTTGGCAGATGTTGTGGCGAATAAGAATGGGCAACCAGTCTTGGTCTTTCCCGGCATTCTTTCCAGTGACCAATCGACGTCGCTGCTGCGCCGCACTCTCAATGCTGCGGGATACCGTGCATACCCATCTGAGCTAGGCTTTGTTACCGGGATCACGCCAAAGACATTTGCCAAAGCTGAAGCTAGGTTCCACCAATTGTATGAGCATGAAGAGCGCAAATTGGTGCTGCTGGGCTGGAGTCTAGGTGGGATATTCTCGCGCGTCCTCGCTCAGCGATATCCTGACAAAGTTGCCTTGGTTGTAACATTAGGCTCACCGTTCTCCGGAGACCGCCGGGCCAACAATGCATGGCGACTGTATGAAGCGATAAACGATCACAAGGTTGATGCGCCAAAGGTTGAAGGCGACCCTAGCATCAAGCCGGCTGTGCACACTGTCGCGGTCTGGTCGTCCAATGATGGCGTAATAGCACCGGCCTGCGCGAAGGGCTTGCCGGAGGAACGCGATGTCGAGATCGAAATGACTTCGAGGCATTTTGCCTTTGGCGCGGATCGCAGGTCTATCGAAACGGTGATCTCGATTGTGGGTGATCAGTTGAAATACGCAATCTAACAGCGTCACACTTGACGATTCACCCGCCAACCAACGCCGTAAGCACCTGATCAGGCGGACGGTGCCCGTCGGCCCAAAAGCGGATGTTGGCGATCACTTTCTCTCCCGAAGCTTCGCGCCCTTCGGCAGTGGCGCTGCCTATGTGGGGCAGGGTCATGACGTTGGGATGTTCAATCAGGCGGCCGTCAACACTCGGTTCGTCCGGATAGACGTCGAGACCTGCGCCTAACAGATGGCCGCTTTGCAGGGCCGCGATCAATGCCTCCTGATCGATTAACTCGCCGCGCGCGGTGTTGATGATGCTGGCGCCCGGTTTCATAAGACCAAAGCGGCGCGCATCCATCAACGCGCGAGTTTCTTCGGTCAATGGGCAGTGTAGAGTTAGGATGTCAGCCTCTGCCACAAGCGCATCGAGATCAGCCACAAAGCGTGCTCCGAACATGCTTTCCACTGCCCGAGGCATCTGCTTTCGGTTGTAGTATGCAACCTCCAGACCAAACGCCCGCGCACGGTGCGCCACGGCTTGTCCGATGCGGCCCATGCCTACTATTCCAAGCACTTTTCCGCCGAGCTTTCGGCCCAGTAAGCCTGACGGTGCCCAACCGGTCCACTCGCCAGAGCGAACCAAGTGCGTACCTTCGCGGATACGCCGGGGTACTCCGATGATCCCGGCCATTGCGATGTCAGCAGTGTCATCGGTGAAGACGCCCGGCGTGTTTGTGATCTTTATTTTGCGCTTCGCTGCAGCGGCGAGGTCGATATGCTCCGTCCCCGCGCCGAAATTTGCTATCAAACGCAGCTGCTCGCCAGCGGTGTTGATCATTTCTGCGTCAATGCGGTCAGTGACAGTGGGGACCAGCACGTCACAATCTTGCATCGCAGCGACCAATCCATCGCGGGTCATCGGAACGTCGTTGGGGTTCAGCGTGGCATCGAAAAGCTCGCTCATCCGCGATTCGACCGATGGCATTAGGTGGCGCGTGACCACAACTTTGGGTTTGCCAGCGGGGATACTAGGAGCGGGGTTTGTTTCAGCCATGGTTGGAGCGCTAATGGCTTTGGCACCGCCCGGTCAAGCGGTCAGCTCTCGGATTGGCACAGCAGGAAAATGATAGACTTGAAGATATCCCCATCGGGACGCTATCAGCGCGCTCTATGAATGTGATCCGATCGTTTGCCGTATTAACTCTTGCTGTGTTTTCGGCTGCCATATTGGTGCCCGCGGAATTGCGCGCGCAGGACCGTGAGGTGCCCTATTGGGCGTCGCTGCGTTTTGACGAAGTTTATATGCGCGTAGGGCCTAGCCAAGAGTACCCGATTGAATGGGTCTACAAACGCGAAGGCATGCCGCTGAAAATTGTGCGACTGCGTGAAGGTTGGCGGTTGGTGCGAGACCACGAAGGTGTCCAGGGCTGGATCGCAGAAAGTCAGTTGAGCCTATCGCGAGGCGCGCTGATTATCGGTGAAGGGCCGGTCGAAATGCGCGAAACTCCCAATGCGACGAGCCCGCTGCGTTGGCGTGCTGAGCCCGGTGTGGTCGGCGAATTGATCCGCTGCCGTGAGAATTTCTGCGAGATTGATGTGGCCGGTCGATCTGGCTGGGTCGCTAAAGACCGGGTGTGGGGTGCAGCCAATATAGTGACTGCACCGCCCACAGCTGCTCCATAATCTGCCCTAGTTCACACCAATTCAACAGCAACAGCAGTGGCTTCACCGCCGCCGATACATAGGCTGGCAACGCCCTTGCTCTTACCTTGCCGTTTCAGAGCATTGAGCAATGTGACGATAATGCGGGTCCCTGATGCACCGATTGGATGGCCAAGCGCTGTTGCGCCGCCATTCACATTGATTTTGTCATGCGGGATGCCGATGTCGCGCATTGCGAACATGGCGACGCAAGCAAACGCCTCGTTCACTTCCCAAAGATCTACGTCTTCGATGCTCCAACCTGCATTGGCGAGCACTTTTTCAATCGCGCCAATAGGTGCGACCGTGAAGTCTTTTGGTTCACGAGCATGTGCAGCCATAGCCGTGATCTTTGCGACGGGTTTCTGACCGTTGGCGCTGGCTATGCTGTCACGTGTAAGGACAACAGCGGCTGCGCCGTCGGAAATTGAACTGGATGTTGCCGCAGTGATCGTCCCATCTTTCGCAAATGCAGCGCGCAATTGCGGGATTTTTTCAGGGCGACCTTTGCCGGGTTGTTCGTCTTTTTCGACGGTCACTTCACCTTTGCGCGTGGAGAAGGTGACCGGGACCACTTCGTCTGCAAATGCGCCGTTTTCAATCGCGGCATTGGCGCGGGTGAGCGATTCGATTGAATAATCGTCCATCGCTTCGCGGGTCAGTTGGTATTCGTCCGCCGTGTCCTGAGCAAATGTGCCCATCGCGCGGCCTTCATCATAGGCATCTTCCAGCCCATCCAGGAACATATGATCGTATGCGGTGTCGTGGCCAATACGCGCGCCCGAACGGTGCTTTTTGAGCAGGTAAGGCGCATTGGTCATGCTCTCCATCCCGCCAGCGATGACATAATCAATCGTGCCACTGGCGAGCGCTTCTGCGCCCATAATGACGGTTTGCATGCCGCTGCCGCAGACCTTGTTCACTGTGGTTGCCTGCACGGATTTTGGCAGGCCTGCCTTTACAACCGCTTGTCTTGCAGGAGCTTGCCCCAGACCGGCAGGAAGAACGCAGCCCATATAAGCGCGGTCAAAATTCTCGCCTTTAACGCCGGAACGTTCAACCGCAGCCTTAACCGCGGTGGCGCCCAAATCAGTCGCGGAAACATCAGAAAGCGCGCCTTGCATGCCGCCCATTGGGGTGCGGGCATAGGACAGGATAACGATCGGATCTGTAGGGGAGAATTGGCTCATGAGGGGTTCCTTGAATTCAGTCATTCATGTGTTGCTGAGGGTACAAGCCGGGGATGTAGTGCGCGGCTGCGACATTGGCAATTATGACCGGCTGCTTGCATGCGGGTAGTCTTTGCGCGACAATTGATGGCAAATGAAAACGAATTAGACCGGAGAGACTCAGATGGCCGATGCTAAAATTCCGAATGATAGCCGTGCAGATCTTGAACAATTGCTGCAACTTCAGCGCGACGCCTTTACCGCGTCTCGGCCTGAAACGATGGCCATGCGCAAAGATCGTATCAGACGGGCTATGGCGCTTGTGAAAGATCACGCGGACGCGTTTTGTAAAGCGATGAGCGCTGATTTCGGCAGCCGCGCGGTGGAGCAAAGCATGCTCACCGATATCGCCGCCACTGTGGGTGCCGGCAAACATGCGCTCAAACATATGGATAAGTGGGCGAAGACGGAAAAGCGCTCGGTTCAATTCCCGCTCGGCTTGCTCGGTGCAAAGGCGGAGGTTCGGTATGAACCGAAGGGCGTGATCGGAATCCTCAGCCCGTGGAATTTCCCACTTCAACTAGCCTTTGGCCCGTTGATGCAAGTGCTGGCCGCAGGCAACCGCGCGATGATCAAACCGAGCGAGTTTACCGAACGTACCAGCATGCTCATGGCGGAATTAGTAGAGGAATATTTCACGCGTGACGAAGTCGCTGTTGTCACCGGGAGTCCAGAGATCGCATCCGCGTTTTCATCGCTGCCATTCGATCACTTGGTCTTTACCGGATCTACGGCCACTGGCCGCAGGGTCATGGAGGCAGCAGCAGCAAACCTCGTGCCGGTCACTTTGGAACTGGGCGGCAAATCGCCAGTTATCATGGGGGCAAGTGCCGATTTCGCAAAGGCAGGCGAACGGATAGCCTTGGGCAAGATGATGAATGCCGGCCAAATCTGCCTCGCGCCCGATTACATGTATGTACCCGAAGACAAACAGGACGAAGCGGTTGCGGGTGTATCGAACGCTGCGTCTGCGATGTATCCAACACTGCTCGAGAACGACGATTATGCTTCAATCGTCTCTGATCGGCATTTTGAACGGCTACAGAGCATGGTCGAAGATGCGCGAGAAAAAGGTGCCGAAGTCGTTGAGGTCAATCCAGCCGGCGAAGATTTCAGCAATTCAAACCAGCGCAAGATGCCGCTCACCATCCTGAAAAACGTCACCGAAGAGATGGAGGCGATGCAAGAAGAGATATTTGGCCCCGTTCTGCCGGTGAAAACCTACAAAGCGGTCGATCAAGCGGTTGATTACGTCAACGAACATGATCGCCCACTTGGCCTGTATTACTTTGGCGAGGATAAGAATGAGCAGGAGCGCGTGCTCACCCGCACGATCTCTGGCGGTGTCACGACCAATGATGTGATATTCCATGTTTCGATGGAAGACCTACCGTTTGGTGGTGTCGGTCCATCAGGGATTGGCAGTTATCATGCGGTAGAAGGCTTCCGTGAATTCAGCCATGCACGCGCTGTCTATCATCAGCCGAAGATCGACATTGCGAAACTTGGCGGGTTGAAGCCCCCCTATGGCAAGGCGATCCAAAAAGCCGCTGCGTCTATGATGAAATAACTAGGTTTATGTCTGAGCAGCTCTGGCCTGGTTTGCCGCTAGGCCAGAGCCTTCGACAGTGGTTTCACAACAAAATCATCTGGGATAAGAACCGGATTTTCTGGCAGGTGATCTGCCATCCGTTTCATCCAAGCCTTAAGCGCGGGCAAGGTGGCCGCGCTGATGTCCTCTTCCAGCCCGCCCATCACGCCAAACACCATTTGCGGAAATAGCGACAGATCGACTATTGTGGGTTGCTCTATCCCGCCAAAGAATGGTCCATCACCCAAATTGGTGAGGATTTCTCCAGCCAGCTGCATCTGGTTGGTCTTGGCATCGACTCCCATGTTCATCTGCGGTTTCATCGCATGCATGAATTCAGCGCCGCGCAGGAGGTCCGGCCACGCATTTCTGATTTTCTCAGGCATTGGAGAGCCGCTTGAAACCAGCGCGGCAAGGCGCCAAGCCCGAAAACGAAATGCCAGATTGTCAGGCGCTTCCAAGGCACCGCGGAATATCGATGGCATAAACCGGTCGCTCACCCATTGATCCAGCTTCAAGATTGTATCTCGCTGGGCTGCTTCGGCGGGAACGAGGCGCTTTTCTGGAAATAGTTCGTCGAGCCAATGACCGATTGGCGTGGAGTCGCGTTTCCACTCGTTCCCAACTTCAAGCACGGGGACCTGAGTTCCGCCAAATTTACTGAGGTGTTGGACCGCGGCCACAGGACTTACCCCCACAAATTCAAAATCAAGTCCCTTATGCATCAGAAATGCCCCAACTTTGCGGACATAGGGACTGGTGCAGTATCCATAGAGTTTGATCGGGGGCATGGGTGTCTTTCCTCGCCATTGGGGGATTTCGGGGGAGGTGTGACACCGGGCCACGTTATGCGCAATTGAATATGCCAAAGATACCGAATTGGATGCTTCTCGCAGCTCAAGGCACTTTTTCTAGGTATATCCACTAATGTGCAACAGAATGCGCGGGAATTTCACCTTTCACGCACTTGCACACGGTGCCTGACGGGCCTAGACGAGCGCCCATATTCACCCAAAGCGGGGCATTAACGTGGTCGACCTTAGTCAGTATCTCCCAATACTGCTTTTCATCGGAATCGCCTTAGGGCTTTCCTGTTTGTTTGTGTTCCTGCCAATGGGCGTTTCGCGCCTGACTGGCGTACACAATCCCGACGCGGAAAAGCTCTCAGAATATGAGTGCGGCTTTCCAGCATTTGAGGATGCGCGCAGTCAGTTTGATGTGCGTTTCTATCTTGTCGCGATCAGCTTCATCATCTTCGATCTCGAAGCAGCGTTCCTGTTTCCTTGGGCGGTTAGCCTTGGAGAAACGCAATGGGTCGGTTGGATCGGTATGATGACATTCTTAGGAATTCTGGCGATTGGCCTTGCCTATGAATGGAAGAAGGGAGCTCTGGACTGGGAATGAGCACTCTAATCACCCCTCCGCAAGGCCTGCCCGATATTTCCGCTCTTGAAACCGCGAAAGGTGGGGATGTCCTGCAACCTGATGCGGACTATTTCAAAGCGATGCAGACCGAGGTGAATGACAAGGGTTTCCTTGTTACTTCAACCGAAGACCTGTTCCAATGGGCTCGTACGGGCAGCCTGTGGTGGATGACCTTTGGCCTCGCTTGCTGCGCGGTTGAAATGATCCATGTGAATATGCCGCGTTATGATATGGAGCGGTTCGGCATCGCCCCACGCGCGTCTCCGCGTCAATCCGATGTGATGATTGTCGCTGGCACCTTATGCAACAAAATGGCTCCGGCTTTGCGCAAGGTTTATGATCAAATGTCCGACCCCAAATATGTGATCAGCATGGGATCGTGTGCCAATGGCGGGGGCTATTACCACTATTCCTACAGCGTGGTGCGCGGCTGCGACCGGATTGTCCCGGTTGATATCTATGTGCCGGGTTGCCCTCCAACTGCGGAAGCATTGCTGTATGGGGTGATGCAATTGCAGCGGAAAATCCGTCGCGCGGGGACGATTGAGCGATGATGAGCCTTATACTCTCTCGAGTTGGTGCGGCAGCGCTTTTGGTATTGAGCGGTTCGTCGGCTAACGAAAACCGCTCAATTGAATCCTGGCAGCAAATTGAATTGCAAGAGGCTCACGCCACAATTTCATTACCTTGTTCGCATGAGCAGATTTCGAAAAGCACAATCGGACCGGTTACAGAGGTTGTTTGTCGTTTTAGGGATGAAGGAGCACAAGAAAGCGTTCTCATATCCGTCCGCCGATCCTCAACTGATTATTTGCTTGATGTTCTTCCGCTGCGACGTGCCGCCGCTGATGCGTCTAGAGCTTTGCCTTTTGAAAGAATAAAGGCGGACATGCGGGAATTCTTGTGGACCGAAGACTTTGAAAGTCTGAAAGTATGCGGCCGTGATGCATTCACCGCAGATGGTATTGACCCCCACGGAAAAGTCTTTGCCGTTGGCTTGGTCGATTTAGGATCAGATCAAGTTTTGTCTGTGCGGATAAGAACAGAAGGCGCGGATGTCCCAGCTGGCCGGTATGGATGGGTTCTTAATTCGGTGATGCAAAACTTGGAGTTTGCAGCATAATGAACGTCCTCCACTCTGCTCCCAAATTTGCATCAAACGAGGGTGTGATTGAGACGCTGACCAGCGCACTGGGTGCTTCCGTAAGTGTGTCAAAAGAAAAGCACGGCGAGATCATCTTCACCGTAAAACGCAATGCGATTGAGGATGTCCTTCGCACTTTGCGCGATGATCATGAGTACCAACAGTTGATGGAAATTGCTGGCGCCGATTACCCCGACCGTGCTGAGCGGTTTGAAGTCGTTTACATGCTGCTTTCGCTCACCAAAAACCACCGCGTCATGGTCAAATGTTCCACTGATGAAGCGACACCGGTTCCAACGGTCACAACGCTTTGGCCCAATGCTGGTTGGTTGGAACGCGAAGTGTTCGACATGTACGGTGTCGTGTTCTCCGGCAATTCCGATCTGCGCCGAATTCTCACCGATTATGGGTTTGAAGGGCATCCTTTCCGCAAAGACTTCCCGATGACGGGTTACACCGAACTGCGCTATTCCGAAGAGGAAAAGCGTGTTGTTTATGAGCCGGTTGAACTGCCGCAAGATATGCGCACCTTCGACTTCCTCTCGCCTTGGGAGGGAGCTGACTATGTGCTTCCCGGCGACGAAAAGGCCGACGACAAAAAGGCCGACGACAAAAAGACGGATGACAAGAAGGGGGGCGACAAATGAGCGTCCAAATTGAAGAATCGCCAACCACCGAAGGCGATGTCATCACCAATTACACGATCAATTTCGGCCCTCAGCATCCTGCGGCGCACGGCGTGTTGCGCATGATTATGGAGCTGGACGGCGAAGTGATCGAGCGGGTCGACCCGCATGTTGGTTTGCTGCATCGCGGCACTGAAAAACTAATCGAGACGAAAACTTACCTTCAAGCACTGCCCTATTTTGATCGGCTCGATTACTGTTCGCCGCTTTGTCAGGAGCATTCCTATGTGCTCGCGATTGAAAAGCTGCTGAACATCGAAGTGCCAGAACGTGCGCAATATCTGCGGGTTTTGTTCGCTGAGCTGACGCGCATCTGCAATCATATGCTGAATATCGGCGCGCATGTGATGGATGTGGGCGCGATGACGCCCAACCTTTGGGTGTTTGAACTGCGCGAAGATTGCCTCAACTTCTTTGAACGCGCGAGCGGTGCACGGATGCACTCCGCATGGTTCCGCCCCGGCGGCGTGCACCAGGATGTGCCGGAAAAATTGCTCGTCGATATTGGCGACTGGCTCGACAACCGGTTCTTCCAGCTGTTCGATGACGCGATGAGCCTGGTGATCGACAACCGCATCTTTAAACAGCGTAACGTCGATATTGCCGTGGTTGGCCGTGATGACGCGATTGCATGGGGCTTTAGTGGCCCGCTAATCCGCGCCGCTGGCGTTCCGTGGGATCTGCGCAAATCACAGCCCTATGATGTTTATGACCGCATGGACTTTGACATTCCAGTTGGCACCAATTCGGACTGCTATGATCGTTTCATGGTGCGCGTCGCTGAAGTGCGCGAAAGCGCCAAGATCATCAAACAGTGCATCGCCGAAATGCCACAAGGCCCGATCGCAAGCACAGATGGCAAAGTCTCCCCGCCAAAACGCGGCGAGATGAAGCAATCGATGGAAAGCCTGATCCACCACTTCAAGCTCTACACCGAAGGCTTCCACGTGCCCGCCGGTGAAGTTTACGTCGCAACCGAAAGCCCCAAGGGCGAGTTCGGCGTCTATCTGGTGAGCGACGGCACCAACAAGCCCTACCGCTGCAAAATCCGCCCGACCGCTTTTAGCCACCTGCAAGCGATGGACTTTATGTGCAAAGGCCACATGCTGCCAGACGCCACCGCAATTCTGGGCGCGATTGATGTGGTGTTCGGGGAGTGTGACCGGTGAAGGGTTTCTTTGCGGCAATCTTGATCGTGGCCACCTGTCTCCACACTTCGCACGTTAGAGCACATTCAGCCTTGTCTGTGAGTGCGAACGAAATTGTTGCCGCTGCCGAAGCTTCTGATGCTGCTCGCCTTACGGAAGTTGTTGGCGGCAGGATCGCTTATGCTGGAAACTTAGCTTTCGCTGTTGGTGACGAAACAGATGCCGATACCATCCTCAGTTTGATTTCAGGTTGTTCTGTGGCCAACGCCATTGAGCCATTCGAAGAAGTAAATGGCAAAACAGGTGTGGATTATCCTCGCCTCCTTTGGATCTGCCAAGAGGAGATGAGACCCGGTTCTTGCTTTGACGCAGGGTATTACGGCGAGATGGTGGAGGCTGGTGGAGTTGCGTTTTTTACCGTCCGAGAGACAACGCCGAGAAATTGGGATCGTTGCCCCTTGAACAGTGGCCCCCAGCTCATCCTCGTTTCGCCCAAAAAGGATGAACAGTAATGGCTGATCGCACACCTGCTCCAGACACGCCTGAACTCCGCGCGCATTGGGGCTCTTTTGCTTGGACGAAGGAAAACAAGGCCAAGGCGGATTATCACATCGCCAAATATCCCGAAGGCCGCCAGAAATCTGCGGTGATGGCTCTGCTTGATCTGGGTCAACGTCAGGTTGGTGCAGAGACTGATACGCAAGGTTGGCTGCCGCTGCCGGTGATCGAATATGTTGCCAAATATCTCGATATGCCGGTGATCCGCGTGCTCGAAGTCGCGACCTTCTATTTCATGTACAATATGAGGCCGGTCGGGAAGTTCCACGTACAAGTTTGCGGCACTACGCCGTGTATGCTGCGCGGGTCGGACGATATTATCTCCGCCTGCAAAAAGCGCGGAATGGCGAAAGGCGAAATCTCCGAAGATGGTCTTTGGACACTCACCGAAGTCGAATGTATGGGCAATTGCGCAACCGCGCCGATGGTCCAAATCAACGACGACAATTACGAAGATTTGACGCCTGAACGGCTTGATGCGGTCCTGGATGCACTCGCGGCGGGCGAAACACCCAAGGCTGGCACGCAGGAACCTGAAAGGCACACATCAGAACCCAAGGGCGGCGCGACGACGCTTAAGCAAATGGTCGATGCAAACCACGATTATCGGGGTGAGTATTGATGAATGGCGGCACGCTGATTTTGGGCCTTTCGGGCCTGTTTTGCTTTTTTGCGGGCGCATATTTGGCTGCCACGCATAGCCGCACGACTGGTATTGCACTGATGTCGATGGGCCTGATTTTTCAGGTGCTCTGCCTGCGTCAGCTTAAGCAAGCAAAGAACAAGGATACTAGCGATGCTGGCCGATAAAGACCGCATCTTCACCAATGTTTACGGCTTCCAAGATTGGGGCCTTAAAGCAGCGCAAAAGCGCGGCGATTGGGATGGCACAAAGGTTCTGATTGAGCGCGGTAACGATGCGATCATCGATGAGATGAAAGCGTCGGGTCTGCGCGGGCGGGGCGGGGCCGGTTTTCCGACCGGCCTGAAATGGTCATTCATGCCCAAAACTGCGGTTAATGGTCGGCCCAGTTTCCTCGTCATCAATGCGGACGAATCCGAGCCCGGTTCCTGCAAAGACCGTGAGATACTGCGGCACGACCCGCACAAGCTAATAGAAGGCGCACTGGTCGCAGGGTTCGCGATGCGCGCGCGGGCAGCTTATATCTATGTTCGCGGCGAATATATCCGCGAGGCTGATACGCTACAGGCAGCCATTGACGAAGCCTATGATGCGGGCCTGATCGGCAAGAATGCTAGTGGTTCCGGCTACGATTTTGACGTGTTTATGCACCGCGGTGCGGGCGCGTATATTTGCGGTGAAGAAACCGCGATGATCGAAAGCCTCGAAGGCAAAAAAGGCCAACCCCGGCTTAAACCACCATTCCCGGCAGGCGCGGGTCTTTATGGCTGCCCCACCACGGTCAACAATGTCGAAAGCATCGCGGTTGTGCCTACGATCCTGCGGCGCGGAGCATCATGGTTCAGTTCTTTCGGACGTGAGAACAATCACGGCACCAAACTGTTCCAGATCAGCGGTCATGTCGAACAACCCTGCGTTGTCGAAGAAGCGATGAGCATCCCGTTTGAGGAGCTGATTGAGAAACATTGTGGCGGCATTCGCGGCGGGTGGGACAATTTGCTGGCGGTGATCCCCGGTGGGTCATCCGTACCGCTCGTTCCGGCCGACCAAATTCGCCATGCTCCGATGGACTTTGACGGGCTGAAAGAGCTGGGTTCGGGTCTGGGTACGGCGGCGGTGATCGTGATGGATAAATCCACCGATATTGTCCGCGCGATCAGTCGCTTGAGCTATTTCTACAAGCATGAGAGTTGCGGCCAGTGCACCCCATGCCGCGAAGGCACCGGATGGATGTGGCGCGTAATGGAACGGCTGCGGACTGGCGACGCGGCTATCGAAGAAATCGACATGCTGCATGAAGTGACCAAACAGGTTGAAGGCCATACGATCTGTGCGCTTGGCGATGCAGCGGCGTGGCCAGTTCAAGGCCTGATCCGCCATTTCCGCCCAGAGCTGGAAAAGCGCATCCACGAACACAACGCACAATTTGCGGAGGCGGCGGAATGACCACTCGTTTCAACATTCTTGGTTTGTCAGCCGCCGCAGTCTTAGCAGCCGCATCAAGCACCAACGCTCAACCAGTAGAAGCTGAGCGTGCCACCGTTGAAGCCATGGCTCACTGTCTATGGTCAAAAGCACCCGCATCAACGGCTCTGTGGTTGGATTCCCCAGAAGCGAATACACTTGAAGAATTCAGCTCATTCGAGAAATCACGCAAGACAAGAGCTTGGTATCGAATGTTTGCGGCTTGCAACGCGGTCCTGCCTTTGAATTTACCAGTCTATCAACAAGCCGCATTTGGCCAACACATCGCCGCTACTCGTCCATCCGAAATCGGTGATGATGCGCACGAAATTCGAGTGTTTCAGTGCTTGTACTGGCGTCCTTCCGACGATGGAGAGAAGCAATATACTTCAGGACGTTGGGGGTATTTGTCTGACGGAGAATTGAAGGTCATTTTTGAAAGCAGTGCGCCTTATTTATCTTCAGATGAGCAGGTCACAGTGCAGTATACTTGCTCCTACATCGAAAGTGACGGGAGCTTAACTGATGCCTAAAGTCACCGTAGACGGCGAAGAAATCGAAGTCCCAGCGGGCGCAACTGTTTTGCAGGCATGTGAACTGGCGGGCAAAGAAATTCCGCGCTTCTGCTATCACGAACGGCTGTCCATTGCGGGCAATTGCCGCATGTGTCTAGTCGAAGTGAAACCGGGTCCGCCTAAGCCTCAGGCAAGCTGCGCGCTGCCCGTTGGTGATGGCCAGGAAATCCGCACCGACACGCCAATGGTCAAGAAAGCCCGCGAAGGGGTGATGGAGTTTCTGCTCATCAATCACCCGCTCGATTGCCCGATCTGCGATCAGGGCGGTGAGTGCGATTTGCAAGATCAAGCGGTGGCCTATGGCCGGGGTGGTTCGCGTTATGCGCGAGAGAACAAACGCGCTGTGACCGAGAAATATATGGGCCCGCTGATCAAGACGATCATGACCCGCTGCATCCATTGCACCCGCTGTGTGCGTTTCTCTGAAGAGATTGCAGGAGTAGACGAAATCGGTGCGCTGTATCGCGGCGAAGATATGCAGATCACGACCTATCTGGAGCAGGCTGCGAAGCATGAATTGAGCGCAAATGTGATCGACCTGTGCCCAGTTGGTGCCTTGACGTCAGGGCCATACGCTTTCGAAGCGCGTCCGTGGGAATTGAAGCGGACGCTCAGCATCGATGTGTCCGACGCTGTGGGTGCGAACATCTCGCTGCATTCAAAGGGCCGCGAAGTTATGCGCGCGCTCCCCCGCATCAATGACGATGTGAATGAAGAGTGGCTTTCGGACAAAGGCCGCTATCAAGTCGATGGCCTGACAAAGCGGCGGCTTGATAAGGTGTTTGTGCGGAAAGGCGGGAAGCTTCAGACGGCCAGCTGGAACGAAGCGTTTGACGCTATCGCTACGCATCTTGGCGACGACAAACCCTCTATCGCAGCGGTCGCTGGCGATATGGTCGATTGCGAAACCATGTTCGCGGCCAAAACATTGTTGAAGGCCTGCGGATCTACACTGGTCGAAGCCCGCCAGACCGGTATGACTTACGATGTGTCGAACATCGCGGCGGTCAATTTCAACTCTACACTGGCCGGGATTGAGACTGCAGACGCGATCCTGATTATCGGCAGCCACATCCGCTGGGAAGCGGCGCTGGTGAATGCGCGCATCCGCAAGGCGGTGAAGTCCGAGGCGAAGGTGTTTGTCGTCGGTCCCGAATGGGAAACGACCTATCCTGCTGAATTCCTGGGTGAAGACCTGAAAGTTCTAAACCGCGCGCCCAAATCATTGGGCGATGCGATGAAGGCGGCGGAGCGTCCGGCAGTTATTCTTGGCGGTGCAGCTTTGGCGAATGGAGCCTTGGCTCCGGCGTTGAAACTGGTCGATAAATTCGGGCTCGTAAAAGACGGTTGGAATGGCTTCAACGTGCTGCACATGTCGGCGGCGCGGATGGGTTCGCTGATGCTCGATTTCACCATGCCCGGCGGCGTGGCAGATATCGCTGCGAAAGCTCCCAAAGTGTTGTTGAACCTCGGCGCGGATGAGATGAACCACGAACCGTTTGCTGACAGTCTGAAGGTCTATATCGGGCACCACGGTGATGTTGGCGCGCATGCGGCGGATGTCATCCTGCCAGCGGCGAGCTATGCTGAGAAGGATGGCACCTACGTCAACACCGAAGGCCGCGTGCAGTTTGCTGAAAAGGCCGTGTTTGCACCAGGCGATGCGCGCGAGGACTGGACGATTCTGCGCGCCTTGGCGGATGCTTTGGGTGTCTCGGTTGGATTCGATAGCTTTGCCGAATTGCAATCCGCGATGATTGCCGAAGTGCCTGCTTTGGGTGAAGAAGGGCTTGCCAACTACGGCACGCTTCCGAAAGCCGACAGCAAAGCCAAGGGCGAGGGCGCAATCACCGCCTATCCGATCAAGGACTTCTACCTCACCAACTCGATCGCACGGGCAAGTGCGGTGATGCAGCAATGTTCAGCGGAATTGCTCCACGGTGATGAGATGCGGGAGGCTGCTGAATGACCGAGTTCTTCCAATCTTTCGGCATGTCCTATGAATGGGCATGGGGCGTCGCGACGATTGCGGGCATTCTGCTGATAACGCTTCCGCTGCTGCTCGCGGTGGCGATGGTGATCTATGTTGATCGTAAGGTGCTGGGCGCGATTATGCTGCGGCGTGGACCCAATGTGGTCGGTCCGTTTGGATTGCTGCAAAGTTTCGCCGATGGTTTGAAGGTATTCCTGCAAGAAACTATCATCCCCAGCGCGGCGAATAAGGGCATTTTTCTGCTCGCGCCGATCATCACCTTTACCGTTGCGCTGGCCGCATGGGCGGTGATCCCGTTCGATGCAGGCGTGGTGCTCGCAGATATCAATGTTGGCCTGCTGTATGTCCTCGCGATCAGCAGCTTGGGCGTTTACGGCGTTGTGATGAGCGGGTGGGCGTCAAACTCCAAATATCCGTTTTTCTCCGCCATGCGCGCGGCTGCACAGATGATCTCTTACGAGGTCTCGATTGGCTTTATTCTGGTCTGTGTCGTCCTGTGGTCAAAATCGTTCAACATGACCGAAATCGTCATGGCTCAAAAGGGTCATGGTTTTGGCTTCGTCAACGGGTTCTTCTTCAACCTGCTGCTGTTCCCGATGTTCGTGGTGTTCTTCATCTCTGCGCTGGCCGAGACGGCCCGCGCACCGTTTGATTTGACAGAGGCCGAGTCCGAGCTCGTCGCCGGGTATCAGACCGAATATTCCTCGATGAGTTTTGCGCTGTTTTGGCTGGGTGAATATGCGAACATTTTGCTGATGTGCTCGCTGTGCACGATCCTGTTTATGGGCGGTTGGTTGCCGCCGGTTGAATGGGCGCCGCTGTATTATGTGCCGGGCTTCATCTGGTTCCTGCTAAAGACGTTTGGCTTTTTCCTCGTGTTCAGCTGGATTTGGGCGACCGTGCCCCGGTATCGGTATGACCAGTTGATGCGGCTTGGCTGGAAAGTGTTCCTGCCAATGAGCCTGATCTTTGTGGCGCTGATTAGCGGGTATCTGATGGCGACGGGGCATTTCGGATGAGTATCCTGTTCCCTATCTCGGCCATTTTTGCTCTCGGCCAAGGATATCCGAGTGTTGTACCCTTGTCCGATGCATCGCCAGAGTTAGCGACAGCGTTCAATGTTGATTATCATTGCCGAGCCGAGACGGTTGATGAAACTCCTTACGAGTTTTCAGTTCGATATTCTGGTCCGAGGGGCTACACGCATCCCGAAACAGGCGAGACTGGCAAGACAGATGCTGTGATAACCTTTGATGGACCCTCTGCCGACATCTTCAGTAGTTACGATGTTGGAGGCTCCGCAGATCGGTTTGCAGGGTTTACTTCTGAACGTGGTCAAGTCTTTGGCGACATGTTCCACATGGTATTCCTTCGAATGCAGGTTCCTTCAAGTGGAATATCGAACGATCGCGTGGGCTTAGAGATCAAGACCTATGCAGTAGGACCGCACTTCACTTACGCGCTTGGCTTTTGTGAGCGTGAAACGTCTGCTCAAGAGCCGCTCACCGAGCTCGAAACCAGAGAGTATCTGGCACTATGACCACCGCAACACAGCTCCTCAAAGCGTTCACCCTGTGGGAATTCCTGAAAGCGCATGCGCTGACCTTGAAGTATTTCTTCAAGCCCAAAGTGACGATCAACTATCCGTTTGAGAAATCACCGCTCTCCCCGCGTTTTCGCGGTGAGCATGCGCTGCGCCGTTATCCTAATGGCGAAGAACGCTGCATCGCGTGTAAGCTGTGTGAGGCCGTGTGCCCGGCGCAGGCGATCACGATTGAGAGCGAGCCGCGTGATGATGGTAGCCGCCGCACCACCCGTTACGACATCGACATGACCAAGTGCATCTATTGCGGTTTCTGTCAGGAAGCCTGCCCCGTGGATGCCGTGGTTGAAGGACCGAATTTCGAATACGCCACCGAAACGCGCGAAGAATTGCTTTATGACAAGGCAAAATTGCTCGCGAATGGTGACAAGTGGGAACGGGCTATTGCGGCCAATCTTGAAGCCGATGCACCCTATCGTTAAGGGCGCGCTGGACGGGAAAACAGTGGGACTATGATCGAAACAATCGCCTTCTACCTGTTCGCAGGATTGGTCATCGCCGGCGGCGTGATGGTCATCATGTCGCGCAACCCGGTTCACAGCGTGCTGTGGCTGATCCTAGCATTCTTTAATGCGGCGGGTCTGATGGTGCTGGTGGGTGCGGAGTTTATCGCGATGCTGCTGGTGATCGTCTATGTCGGCGCGGTGGCGGTGTTGTTCCTGTTTGTGGTGATGATGCTCGACATTGATCTTGCCGCAATGCGCGCGGGCTTTATCAAGAATTTTCCAATTGGGATCGCGATTGCGTTGATTTTACTGGCGGAATTGGGGCTTGGCATTGGTGCATATGGTGCAGGCGGGCTGGAGCTGGGATCAGCAGACGGTATGGCCGTTGCTCGCACCGATGTTAGCAATATCGAGGCAATCGGTGCGTTGCTTTACGGTCCGTATATTATCCTGTTCGAAATCGCCGGAATCATCCTGTTGGTCGCGATGATAGGGGCAATTGTGCTTACCCACCATGAATCGAAACCGGGTGCGCGGGCGCGTCAGGATATTGGTAAGCAAATCAGCCGCCGACCAGAGGATGCGACTGTTATGAAGAACCCCGAATATGGGAAAGGGGTGGAGCTGTGATCGATATCGAACATTATCTCGTCGTCGGTGCGATCCTGTTTGTGTTGGGCGTGCTGGGCATCTTCCTCAATCGTAAAAACGTGATCGTCATCCTGATGTCGGTCGAACTGATCTTGCTGGCGGTGAACATCAATCTCGTCGCATTCAGCGCCTTTAAGGGTGATCTGGTGGGGCAAGTGTTCGCCATGCTCGTCCTTACAGTCGCAGCGGCAGAGGCAGCCATCGGGCTTGCCATCCTTGTCATCTATTATCGCGGGCGCGGCACTATCGCGGTCGACGATGTCAACCGGATGAAGGGATAACTGACCGGTGGATCCGATCCTCATCATAGTCTTTGCACCGTTGCTCGCCGCCATCATTGCGGGGCTGGGCAACAGGATGCTGGGCAACTTTGCCACAAAGTCGATTACGACCGGTGCGCTGTTCTTATCGGCGATCCTGAGTTGGCCGATCTTCCTTGGCTTTCTAGCTGGGACAGAGACGGCGCATGTCGTGCCTGTGCTCCAATGGGTGCAGTCGGGCAATCTGAGCTTTGATTGGGCACTGCGCGTCGATGCGCTTACGGCGGTGATGCTGGTGGTGATCAACACCGTCTCCGCGCTGGTGCACCTCTATTCCTGGGGCTATATGGATGAAGACCCGGATCAACCGCGCTTCTTCGCTTATTTGTCGCTGTTTACCTTCGCGATGCTGATGCTCGTGACAGCCGATAACCTCGTCCAGATGTTCTTTGGATGGGAAGGGGTTGGTCTTGCGAGTTACCTGCTGATCGGTTTTTGGTTCAAAAAGCCAACAGCCAACGCAGCTGCGATCAAGGCTTTCGTGGTCAACCGGGTTGGCGATCTTGGTTTTATGTTGGGAATTTTTGGAACCTATGTGGTGTTCCAGACGACGTCGATCCCGGAAATTCTCGACGCCGCACCTGCGATGAGCGGCTCGATGATCACGTTCCTCGGCATGCGCCTCTATACTATGGATATTCTGTGCATCCTGCTGTTCATCGGCGCGATGGGCAAATCGGCGCAGTTGGGTCTGCACACATGGCTGCCGGATGCGATGGAGGGGCCGACGCCGGTCTCTGCTTTGATCCATGCCGCGACCATGGTTACCGCAGGCGTGTTTATGGTCTGCCGCTTGTCTCCCATGTTTGAGACCGCTCCGACGGCCTTGATGATTGTGACTGTAATTGGCGCCGCGACGTGCTTCTTTGCGGCTACGATTGGTACGACGCAGTGGGACATCAAGCGAGTGATTGCCTATTCGACCTGCTCGCAGCTCGGCTATATGTTTTTTGCCGCCGGTGTTGGCGCGTATAATGTGGCGATGTTCCACCTGTTCACCCACGCCTTCTTTAAGGCGCTGCTGTTCCTTGGCGCGGGCTCTGTGATCCACGCGATGCATCACGAACAGGACATGCGATATTATGGGGGACTGCGGAAAAAGATCCCGCTCACCTTTGTTGCGATGCTGATGGGCACGCTCGCGATAACGGGGTTGGGCGTATATCACGCAGGCATTGGCTTCGCTGGTTTCTGGTCAAAAGATGCCGTGCTCGAAGTGGCCTTTGCGCGCGGGACAGAGATTTCGACCACGGCGTTCTGGCTTGGTGTGATCGCTGCTTTGCTGACGAGTTTTTATAGCTGGCGTCTGATGTTCCTCACATTCTGGGGCAAACCGCGATGGATCGAGAGCGAGCACATCCAGCACAGCGTCCACAAGACACCCGAAGAAGCGGGCGAAGACACAACCGGCGGCTATCACCCGCATGAAAGCCCGATCACGATGCTGGTCCCGCTGTTGCTGCTGAGCGTAGGAGCGGTCTTTGCGGGGCAATTCTATGCCTCGGACTTCCTCGACAACGCAGGGTTCTGGGCTGGATCGGTCTTCTACAATGAGAACCTGATGCATGCGATGCACGCTGTGCCGTACTGGGTTAAGTACTCAGCCTTGATCGTCATGCTCATTGGCTTTGCAGGAGCCTATTTCACTTACATTGCGAAACCTGACATTCCGGCGAAGTTCGTTGGTACCTTTGGTGCGCTTCATCGCTTTGTGTTCAACAAGTGGTACTTCGATGAGCTTTATGACCGCATCTTCGTAAAACCAGCGTTCTGGCTTGGTCGTCAGTTCTGGAAACTCGGCGATATCGGAACGATTGATCGGTTTGGACCCAATGGCGTTGCCTGGGCTGTCGCGCGGGGTTCTGCTGCGGCAAAGGTGATCCAGTCCGGTTATCTCTACACCTATGCGTTGATCATGCTGCTAGGCTTGATTGCCGCTGTCACTTACGTGCTGCTTTGAGGATCGTCTGAATAATGGAAGGCTTTCCCATCCTAACCATCATGATGTTGGTGCCGCTTGCAGGAGCAATCCTGTGCCTATTCTCCGGGGCTGCCGCAGCGCGCTTCATTGCGTTGGGGGCTACACTGGCGACGTTCGTTCTCGGCGTAATGCTCTGGGTGAATTACGAAATTGGCGGTGCGCAGTGGCAGTTCCAAGAGAGCTACGATCTGTTTGCGGGCTTCTCCTATGCGTTAGGGATCGATGGCATCTCGCTGATGCTCATCATGCTCAGCGTGTTCCTGATGCCTGTCTGCATCTTGGCGAGTTGGGAATCGATTCAGAAACGCGTTGGCGAATATATGAGCGCGTTCCTGTTTATGGAGGTGCTGATGATCGGCACCTTTGCGGCGCAGGACCTATTCCTGTTCTACATATTCTTCGAGGCTGGCCTGATCCCTATGTATCTGATCATCGGCGTATGGGGCGGAGATAATCGCATTTATGCGAGTTACAAATTCTTCCTCTACACGCTGTTTGGATCGGTGTTGATGCTGATCGCGATGTTCTGGATGGTTGCAACCGCAGGCACATCCGACATCCCGACATTGATGCAATTCCAGTTCGCAGATGGCGCGCAGACGTGGCTGTGGCTGGCGTTCTTTGCCAGCTTTGCGGTGAAGGTTCCGATGTGGCCGTTCCACACTTGGTTGCCAGACGCACACGTTCAGGCGCCAACTGCAGGTTCGGTGATCCTTGCAGGCGTGCTGCTGAAACTTGGTGGATATGGGTTTATTCGCTTCAGCCTGCCGATGTTGCCGGATGCCAGCGCGGATTTTGCGTGGTTCGTATTCATCCTGTCGATGGTGGCGGTGATCTACACATCCCTTGTGGCGCTGGTGCAGCAGGATATGAAAAAACTGATCGCATATTCCTCGGTCGCTCACATGGCGATTGTGACTGTCGGGCTGTTCTCATTCAATGTGCAGGGCCTCGAAGGCGCAATGCTCATCATGCTGTCACACGGTCTGGTGTCGGGTGCGCTCTTCCTCTGCGTGGGTGTGATCTATGACCGGCTGCATACACGCGAGATTGAGCGGTATGGCGGGCTCAGCATTAACATGCCGTATTACGCAATATTCTTCCTGCTGTTCACCATGGCCTCTATCGGCCTGCCGGGCACCAGCGGTTTCGTTGGCGAATTCTTATCGTTAGCCGGGATATACCAGACCTCCAGCCTTGTGGCGTTGATCTGCACCACCGGCATCATTCTTGGCGCAGCCTACATGCTCTATCTCTACCGCCGGGTCGCCTTTGGCGTTCAGAAGAACGCAGACGCCGCAGCGATGGCCGACATTCGCCCGCGCGAATGGGCGATGATGGTGCCGATTGCAGCAGTAGTGTTGTGGATGGGCATTTACCCGGAAAGCTTCTTGGCCCCAATGCGCGCCGATATTGCTGCACTGGATGCACAGATCATGGCGGCTGCTCCAGCGAGCGACGCGAATTTGGACGCAGGTGTGTCGCGCGAAGCGAGCGCCAATGCGATCGAGTTTGAAGGGGAGGGAGATCACTGATGGATTTCGTAACCTCCTTCATTCTCGTCACGCCAGAATTGATGCTGGCCGCTGCTGGACTTGTACTTTTGCTTGTGGCTGCGTGGGCCGGAGACAAAGCAGCAATCGGTGTATCGATCGCAGCCGCGGCAGTGTTCTTCGTTGCTGGTCTATCGCTTGTTCCATCGCTCCATATGGGCATTGATGGGCCGGACACTTTGGCTTTTGGCGGGTTGCTAAAGGTTGATAGTTTCGCGCTGTTCGCAAAGGCCCTGATCTATCTCGCGGCCATCGCATGTTTGTTCCTCGCGCCTGCCTTCTTCAACAGTAAGGCAGCGGGCGTTGAACGCGGGCTAAGAGCTGAGTACCCAGTGCTCATTCTCTTTGCTGCGTTGGGCATGAGCATCATGGTTTCGGCCAATGATTTCATGGCGCTATATCTTGGTCTGGAGCTAAACAGCCTAGCTTCTTATGTGCTCGCCTCGATCCTACGCAAGAACCAGCGCTCAGCAGAAGCGGGGCTGAAATACTTCGTTCTAGGCGCGCTAGCATCGGGTATTTTGCTTTACGGGATGAGCCTGCTTTACGGCTTCACTGGAGGCACTGACTTCGCCAGCGTGCGAGCAGGGCTCGAAGGGGAGTTGAGCCTTGGCAAATTGTTTGGTCTGATTTTCGTTATGTCAGGGCTGGCATTTAAGATCGCCGCAGTGCCGTTCCACATGTGGACGCCGGATGTCTACGAGGGCGCGCCTACACCGGTTACCGCCTTTTTCTCCACCGCACCCAAAGTCGCCGCAGTGGCGCTGACAGCGCGCGTTGTGTTCGAAGTGTTCGGCGGTCAGGTCGATGCGTGGCAGCAGATCGTGATGTTCACCGCGCTTGCTTCGATAGTGTTTGGTGCGCTCGGTGCGATTGGTCAGGAAAACCTGAAACGGTTGCTGGCCTATTCCTCAATCAACAATATCGGATTTATCCTGTTGGGTCTTGCGGTTGCCAATGTGGCCGGAGCCAGCGCGATGCTTGTCTATCTGTTCATCTATGTCGTGATGAGCATCGGTAGCTTCACTGCGCTCTTGATGCTGCGTGATGAAGATGGCGATCTTTATGAAACTTTCGCCGACATTCGCGGGCTAGCTGTTACGCGGCCAGCGATTGCATGGTGCTTGCTGATCCAGATGTTTAGCCTTGCTGGCATTCCGCCATTGCTCGGCTTTTACAGCAAATTCGTGATCTTCAAGGCAACCGTTGATGCAGGTTTGGTGGCCTTCGCCGCCATCGCAATCGCCGCGAGTGTGATCGGTGCATTTTACTACATCAAGTTTGTGAGGGTGATGTTCTTCGATGAGCCTGCTGGTGTCGCCACGGGTAAGAGTGGAACAACACATTGGATCTTGTTGATCTTCACCGCCGCAATTGTTTCACCGCTTGGATATCTGCTCACCCCATCGCTCGCCGATCTGGCGGACAAGGCGGCATCTGCATTGTTTATTGGCGGATAGTGCTGGATTGCAGAACAATTGACCGAAATTGAGACAATTGCCGAGACCGGTTCAACCAATTCTGATCTGATTGAGCGCGTCCAATCAGGTGAGAACATTGCCGAAGGTTTCTGGCTCCATGCGGAGCGTCAGCTTGGCGGGCGAGGACGGTTGGGGCGCAAATGGGAAAGCCCTGCGGGCAATCTTTATTGCAGCACAATTGCGAACTGGCGCGATGGCGATCCGCCCGCCCACAGTTTGTCTTTCGTCACCGCTTTGGCTGTGGCTGACACACTAAAGCGAAGCCTTTTCCCCAGCACGCCAATTATGCTCAAATGGCCGAATGACGCACTGGTTGATGGAGCCAAAATTGCAGGTATTCTCTTGGAGCGAACCGGAGATGCGGTGATTGTTGGGGTGGGCATAAATGTCTGCCATGCCCCCGAACTTGCTGGTCGTAGGACAACTTCGATCCTTTATGAAAATAGCAAACATGGCGGCAATCCGGGTTTGGTGCTTTCGCTACTCGCTGAAGCTTTTGAAGCTCGTTTGGCCCGGTGGCGCGACGCAGGACTCGCTGCGACTTTGGATGATTGGATGGCATTGGCTCATCCGATTGGCACACAATTGGTGATCTCCAAAGGTGACGACAGCGAGCTGAGCGGGGAATTTGCGGGCGCCAATGAAGATGGTGCATTGGTATTGCGTTTGGCGAATGGAGCCATGCGCACTATTCATGCAGGCGATGTGGCAATGATTGCATGAGCGATCAGGTTTTGCAGGAAGGTACACACGATGCTGCTGGCAGCTGACGTCGGGAACACAAATGTCGTTTTCGCGCTGTTCGAACCGGAAAGCGATGGAGGCTATACTTCGCGTGCGCGCTGGCGGATCGCGACAGATCCGCGCCGCACTGGTGATGAATACGCGGTGTGGTTGCTCCAATTGCTAACGATTGAGGGCGTTGAACGCGACGAGATTAAACAGCTGATCTATGCGTCGGTGGTCCCGCGTGCGGATCACAATCTCACTGTTCTTGCACAGAAATATTTTGGTATTACGCCTCTTAAAGCCGGCGAAGGTCGTGCTGCGTGGCAATTTGAGATTGATGTGGACCAGCCCAGTTCACTGGGAGCAGACCGTGCTCTTAATATTCTGGCGGCGCATAAGAAATATGGCGGCGATCTGATCGTGATCGATTTCGGTACCGCAACCAAGTTTGAAGCAATCGACTTTACTGGTGCCTATAAGGGTGGTTCCATCGCGCCAGGGATAAACCTTTCATTGGATGCCTTGGTCGGTAAGACAGCCAAGCTTCCCCGCATCGCCATCCGCGCTCCTGAAAGTAAAAGCGTGATCGGGCGTAACACCGAAGACCAGATGTTGATCGGGGTTTTTTGGGGCTATGTCGCCATGATGGAAGGGATCGTTGCGCGAATGAAGGTTGAGATCGGCCGTCCGGCAAAGGTCATTGCAACGGGCGGTTTGGCCATCCTGTTTGACGATGCGACAGATGTTTTTGACGAGGTCGATCCCGGCCTAACAATCGAAGGGCTGGCGATCCTCGCGCAGCAAGCCGCGGCCTGAAAGACGTTCAGGCGCGCATAATCACATGAGAATTCGTGAAAAAGAACTACACACCCGAAAGTGAACTGCTTTTCCTCGCCCTTGGTGGGTCAGGCGAAATTGGAATGAACGTCAACCTGTATGGGTGCGACGGAAAATGGCTGATGGTCGACCTTGGTATGACCTTCTCTGGCGGGGAATATCCCGGCGTTGATCTGGTTTTTGCTGACATCGAATTTATCGAAGAGCGGACCAAAGACCTACTCGGCATCGTGCTGACTCACGCCCATGAAGATCACATTGGCGCGGTCCCATATTTTGCAGGAGAGCTGGGTGTACCGCTTTACGCCACGCCGTTCACCGCAGACCTTGTTGCGCGCAAACTCGAAGAAGCCGGCCTCCTCGGCAAGGTCGAACTGAACATTATCGAGGAAGACCACGGCCAGCTCGACATTGGTCCGTTCTCGATTACTTACTTGCCGCTTGCCCATTCTATTGCAGAAGGCAACGCCCTGCTGATCGATACCCCATATGGTAAAGTCTTCCATACCGGCGACTGGAAGCTCGACGAAGATCCGATCATCGGCGAACCTACAACTGAGGAAGAGTTGCGTGAAATTGGCGCCGAGGGCGTGCATGCGCTGGTTTGCGATTCGACCAATGTCTTCAATCCAAACCCATCAGGTTCCGAAGGTGCTGTGCACAAAGGGTTGATGGAGGAGGTCGCAAGGCATTCCGGCAAACGTGTGTTGGTGACGACATTTGCCAGCAATGTCGCGCGGCTCCAGACGTTGGGCGAAGTTGCGCGTGAAAACGGACGTCAGCTTTGCGTGGCGGGGCGCTCACTTGATCGTATCATCGAGGTGGCGCAAGATAATGGGTATCTCGAAGATTTCCCCCCCACTATTGATTTCAACACCGCCATGAATCTGCCTCGCGGCGAGGTCATGATCCTCGCCACTGGCGGGCAAGGTGAACCGCGCGCGGCGCTCTCACGCATTGCCGACGGTAACCATCAGTTGAAGCTGGTTACCGGTGATGTCGTGTTGTTCTCATCGCGGCAGATACCGGGCAACGAAATTTCGATTGGCAAAATGCAGAACCAGCTATCCAGGCGCGGGATTGAGATGGTGACTGATCGCCAGAGCCTGATTCACGTTTCGGGCCATCCAGGCCGACCTGAACTTGAGGCTCTATATAGCTGGCTCAAACCAGAAATTCTGGTGCCGGTACATGGCGAAATGCGACATATGCGAGAGCAAGCGAAGCTCGGCAAAGCCTGCGATATTCCCAAAAATATTGTTCAGTCGAACGGTGACGTTGTTCGGCTTGCTCCGGGTGATCCGGGTAAGATCGCTGAAGTACGCCATGGCCGTCTCGTGCTTGATGGTGACATTATCTCTCCTGCTGACGGAGAAGCTATCGCAATGCGCCGGCGAATTTCGGGCGAGGGTGTGATCGTCGTTGTCCTCACGCGTGGGGAAAGTCCCGCGTTGGAAGTTCTCGGCCTGCCTTTGGAAGAGGATATGCCAGAATTCATTGAGGAAATGCAGGGCGACATCCTGAAAGCTATCGGCAAATTGAAAGGCCGTAATGCGAGTGATCCCGCTGCTGTTCATGAAGCTGCGCGACTTGCCGCCCGCCGCGCCGCGCGCAGGTGGGCGGGTAAAAGCCCGCAAGTGCGCGTTGTGATGCCAGGCTTGAGCGCTGAAAGAACGAGCTGATGAAAGTCACGTCCATCCTTGCGATTTATTTCTTGTTTTGGGTGATGAGCGCCTTTGTAATGTTACCATTTGGCGTGCGCACCGCAGATGAAGCAGGTGTCGAAAAGGTTCCTGGTCAGGCCGATAGCGCACCGGTCAATTTTCGTCCGGGCAAGATCGTGATCCGGGCAACGATCATCGCAATCATATTGACGAGCTTGTTCATGCTCAATTTTGAATATGGCTGGATTGGGGTGGACGATATTAACGTTTTCCCCGATCCCCCTTCAAATTTCGGACAAAGTGATTAGTCCAGCTTATTGGCGCAAACGCTCAATCGATTGGGCCAGTGCGACGTAGAGCTTGCCCATATCTGAACCCAAGATTGTGACGCCTAGTGCGTTACCGTCACGGGTTGAGAGCATAGCGCGCAGCATGGCTTCGAAATCGTGGATATAGCGACTGACATTCGCATTGAAGGCATCGTCGTTCTGATAGAGCTCGGCGACTTCTTTGGCATCGCCATTTTCAAGAAGACGAACCGCACGGCGTGTAAAGATGCCTCTGTCGCCCTTCAGATATGCATCCCAAGCTGTGTCTGTCACATCCGTTGTAAGCGCGCCTGTAAGGTCGATTGCATTGGAATTGAGCGTGTCTGTAATGAGCGCCATTCGGCGCGCAAAATCGTTGCCTACCTGCTCTTCTGTTAGCTCACGAGCCCGCTCAATCCGTCGTTCCAGATTGATGGTGAGCTCGTTGACCTTGGCCAATTGATCACGCAGCTGAACTGTTGCTTCACGCCCAACTCCCGCAGCATGCGAGGCCGCTTGCTCAAGCTTCCCAACTGTTTCTGCTGTGTCATTGCGCAGTGATCGCTCGATAACATCGACGGCATCTTTTGAGATTGTGCTTGCCAGTGCTTCGACTCTATCGCGGGCACCATCCTCTAGTGCGGCAAAGGCTGACGTAGTCGCTTGTTCGAGTGTGTTTAGTGCTTCCCGCAATTGTTCCTGCGTTTCACCGGCAAAGCCTTCGCTTTGCTCCGTGAGTTTCGAGAACCCACCGCGCAGACCGTTCAATTTTGTCAGTGTTTCTTCGGATTGTTCCGACAGTTTTGATTGAAGTGCCTCGATTGATATGTCTGCACCCTCAATCTTAGACTGTGTCTCGATCAAGTAATTGCTGAGATCTAGGGCTTGCTTGTTGGTCGTGAACATCATGCCAGAAATTCCGGCGGCACGCTGTTCAACTGATTTCAAAGCGCCAGATGCCGTTTCAATAGCTTCCGGCAGGTCCTTTCGGCTGTGCTTCGCGCCAGATTGAATTATTTCGAGCAGCCTTATGCCTGCCTCGGTCAAGCCTTCTAACTGTGTTTCCGTATCACGCAGGGCCTCACGCTTGGCTGCCAATTGACTGCCAAGCTCACCGATGCCGCTCGAAAGGCCTTCGCGCGTCGCTGCCCCTTGTGCGTCGATCTCAGCAATCAATGTTGATAGAGTATCGAGTTGCTCAGTGATTGCCGAACTGTGCGCCACCAGTTTCTCAGTTTCTTGAGTCTGTGATTCGCGCCTTTCGGCCAATGCATCGTCGAGATCGGCGAGGCGCTGTGCCAAGATCTCGCTCGCTTGTGCTTCTCTTGTGTCGAATTCTTCCTGGCGTCGGCTGATCTCTTCTCGGAATTTGCGATCACGCACGCCGAGCTCTTCATCGAAACGAGTTGCCGATCCATGCAGTTCTTTCACTCGATTTTGAGATGCGGTGATGGCTTTTTGATGCATGAGGTCAATTGCTTCGCCGGTACTCACAAGATCCGTTTCGAAGTTTTCCCGCGTAGTATGCAATTTTTCGACTGCCGTTTCTTCGGTTGCGCGAAGCTTGCTGGCAATTGCTTTTGCTTCGGTTTGAAGCATCATCATACGGTCCTTGAGAGCGCTCAATGCCTGGCTTTCAGCTTCTTCGATTTCAGAGCGATAATCGCCCGTTTGTGTCTTTACGACTTCAAGACGCGACCCGATGACATCACCAATGCGCGTCAGATGTAACTCATAACTGTCCAGAGTTTCAGTCACACGTTTATCGAATGATGTGACTTGACCCTCGCTAGCCTTGCCGAATTGGTTGAGGCGATTGAAACCGCCTATCAGTTTTTCCACCTGCTCCTGTGCGGTACGGCCAGCATTGCCAACCTGGTTGGATACGTCTTTCGCAGAATTGGCAACCACAGGAAGGTCATCGCGCAATCGTGTCATATTGCTTAACGCGGTTTCGCTGGCGCTGCCGATTGCATTGACCTGCGCCCCATTGTCATGGATCAGTTGCTGCAATTCGCTGGCATGGGTGGAAAGTCGTTCACTCGCAATCCGGCCAAGCGATTCCAACTCAAGAGATTGCGCACTCAAAAACTCACGCGCTAGACTAAGTTCGCGGTTGACCACAGTCAGCCTGTTTTCAAGTTCGCTGCTTTCTTTCGATAGCAAGGCGGCGGTCTCTGCGAAACGCCGTGCCTCGGCCTTGGAATGACGCATTGTAAGCAGCCAACCGACACCAACAAGCAACACCGGAACGGACCAATCAATGATCCAGCGGGTCCATTCAGCCGGATTTGCGCTTGCAGCGGCGAGCAATCTGTCTTGCATCGCCCAGCCATAAAGAGCGGTCCAAGCTACGATCAGCGAAATAGCAAGTGTTGGCGCAATCCATGCAAAACGTGGCGATGCAGATCCAAAACTCTCTTCTATGTCATAACCCAAGAGGTCAAGTTCCTCTTCTATTTCAATGGCATCGGCGAGTTCCTGGCCAATCGAATCGGTGGTAACATCGCCGTCAATAGCGGTTTCTGATTGCGCATCTTGCGCGGCGCTTTGGCCTACAGCCCTAATATGTTGTCCACTTGCCATAAACCCTAGATACCACAGCCGAGGCGAGGATAAACCCCGCATTAACTCCGTCTGCGCTATATAGTGCTTCATGGCCTATGAAAGCGGAGACCTTGATGCGACCCTAGCTGCAGCAGCTGGAGATGATCCGGCGCTACTGCATGAGTTGCGTGGAGCGTTCGTAGAGAGCGCGGAGAAGCAACTCGATTTGCTCAGAAGGTCGCGTTGCGATGGTAATTGGAATGTGGCGGCGATGCGCCTGAAGGGCCTTGCCGCGAGCTTTCATGCCGAAGATCTCTTGTTCGCAGCTGAAAATGCGCTTGTCTCGGCTCCGGGTGAACCGGCAGCAATCCGTACTATCGAAACGGTGCTAGCTCGGTTTGCTGGAAACGCTCCAGGGCCTTTCTAAGCCCAATTATCGTGAAAATGGTGGGTTTACGGTGCAGGCACGGTTGATGTGTGGCATTTTTCAGGCGTAGCGCAAGATCGGCGGCTGATTGTGCCGCGATCATGGTCTGAGGCCTCAATTGCGCACCGCTCTTATCTCTGCTGTTAAACGAACAGATGCGGGGCAGTTGCGCGCCGATCTGATGCTGGGCGGGCGCAGTGTGCTGGCTTGGCAGGTTGAATTGGCGCGCGGCCTTAAGTGTGAGCGGATAATTTGCCTTTGTGAAAATGCTGGGGAGAATGTGCTTTCGCTGCAGCAATTGGTTGAACAAACAGGCGGCGAATTTCACGCGATTCGCAGTAATTTGCAACTCGCTAGCCTGATACGCGCGGATGATGAGCTCATCATGCTGATGGATGGCTTACTGGCCGACCGCGAGGTTATCGCTCGTTTCACGAGCGCAGATGGCATGTTGAAAAAGGGGATTGCAACCATTCCGGCCAATCACATGCTTGGAGGTGACCATCACGAGGATTTCGAGCTGATCGACCGTGAACGGCGCTGGGCTGGCTTTGCGGAGATGCGCGCGGGGCAGGTACATAAAATCGCGGATTTACCGCCGGATAGCGATGCAATGTCGCTGTTATTGCGCTTAGGCTTGCAGTCGCAGCTTGAATGCCGCGAGCTTTCCAGCGATGCTCTGGAAGGTGATCGCTGGTTGCTTGCTGTGACAGGTGATGGCTTGGCCGAACGGGAAAAGGCGCTGATCAGTCAAAGCTCTACAATCCCCTCATTAACGGGGCCGGGTAGGGCGTTGGCCGCATCTTTGGTCAAGCAAATCACCCCGCGCTGGCTGGAAAACGGAGTTGAGGTGAGCGCCGCGACGGCAGCCTTTTTGCTGGTTTTCGGGGTAATTTTGGCAGGTTTCGGCTTTGGCACGGCCGGGCTTGGTGTAGCAGCTGCGGGCGCGTTTGTGGGTGCGATAAGCAACTCGTGGGCAGGATTAAGGCAGCGACTTTGGTCGACAAAGCGTGGTGGACGGCTCAGCTATGCGCTCCATATTGGGACCGATCTCGCTGCAACTTTAATCTTGATCCTTGTTTACGGACTGGCCCCAAACCTTGTCACTCAAATCGCATTACCCATTCTTACGGTTGGTATCGCGCATTATGCAGAGCGGGTTGTTGCCGACAGACCCGCTGCATTCTGGCAGGATCGGTCGCTGCATCTTGCTTTTTTCGCTGGCGCGGCTGCCATGGGCTTTATCGGTGAGGCAATGGCGGTCTTTAGCATCGCGGCCCTCGCGCAATTGCTGATACGCCGCTAGTTTCGTTTGAGCTAACCGGGGCTTAACCATAGGTCCTGTAAAGGCTACCAAATGGGCGAAGAGCCAATGGACCGGACAGAAACCATTTCTGTGGAAGCTATCCTTAAGGATGAGCTGGCGCGCGGCAATCGCGCGCTTAGCGGAGTTGCGCCTGTTATTTCTCATATGCTCGAAAGCTCCGGCCACGCTCTGGTTAGCGACGCAATTGTCGCACGGCTTCGCGGAATGTTGAACGATCTTGCGCTGCAATTGTTGAGTGCCGGGCAGTCCGCGACAGAACACGACAAGGTTGATGAGGGGGCGATCGATCAAGTTGCAGACACGCTGTCGAGTGACGGCGAGGTGCTCAACCACCTCTACGCATTGGCGATGGAGGGGCATTTGACGGAGCGGCTAGAGCAGCGTTCCTCGGTCGATCCGGTGCTGAGTCCATTGCTGCAAGAGCTGATCGCATCGGACAAGCCTACTATTGCAGAACTCGCTATGGCCACACTTGCTGCGCAATCGCGCTTCACACAGAGCCAACGGCGTATGGAATTGCCATTAGGCGAATTGCCGTCGCAGCTATTTGTCAACGTGTTGAAACGTTTTAAGAAATCCAAATTTGATATTGAACCAGCGGCGATGTCCAATGCTATCAAGGCGTTGAAGGTGGGCTATGACGAAGGCGCTGGGCGATTAGGGCTGCTTGCACGGCTCGTTTCGTCGATGCGCGGCGGTGCGGTGGCCGCTTTGGAACTTGATCACGCGGGATTAGCGCTGTTTACGTCTGGTATTGCGGCATTGAGCCGGCAACCCAGAGACCTTGCCATACTTGCTTGTCATGAGCGTCAGGCGGCGCGACTTGCATTGAGCCTGCGTGCGGCGGGTTTGAGTGCAGAAGCCATTGAACGGCAGTTCCTGCTAGTTGAACCGGCTGAAATGCTCCCCGATGGCATCGCAGCCATGGCCCCAGGAAAGGCTCAAGATTTGCTTGCAGCATCTGACGTGTCGGCATTCTATGCCCATGGCGCGGTTTGAGGACGCAGCGGTGAACCGGCAACAATCTCTCCTCGCAGCGCGCGGCCTAACCGATGACCGTGATCGGCTGCTTACCGCAGACGAACCGCTGGCAGAACTGCACGAAAGTTGCGGCGGCGCAATGCCGGGCACTTTGGCAGTCCCTGAACTGCTCGATCTGGTGCGCCAAGGACGTGAGATGGGACTGCGCATTGCGCGGGAATTCACTGCCTTTGATGGAGAAGAGATTGTAAGCGGTTTTGTTCGTGTCCATCCACTCGGCGAAGAACATGGTGGCGGATGTGAAGTGCTTGTCGAAAACTGGCAGCGCACTCCGCAAGCTCAAACCAATTCGCACGAGCATGCAGACAGAATTGATGCTATTGACCGCGCTGCTGCCGAAGTAAGCGCGCGGCTAGATGCCCGGCAGCAGGTACAGTTTTTGACTTCGACGGCTGCGGATGCCGCTCGCATACAGGATGACGTTGCTGCAGCCCCCAGCAAAGTGTGGACCGAATATCTGCAACTGAAAGGGCTCGCTCACCAACAGCCGCTGCATTGGCGCCTGCTTGATGGAGCAAAATGCACCATTCCCGGTTCGGATAGAGAATGGCGCGTGCGTTTGATACCTCTGGGTCCAGCAAGCGGCGCCCCGCGCGGATTTGAGCTGTTACTGGTCGCTGACAGTCCGCTCGCCACACCTGAGATCCAGCCCGATACGTCTGATGTAACTGCCCATTCGCGATTGATAGGGAGCGCGCTTACACCCGCACTGCGTCAACCCGTCGCGCGCATTATCGCAAATGCAGAGACCATTCGCACGCGGCTCGCCGGGCCATTGCGAACTGAATACAGCGAATATGCCGGAAACATCGCCTCTGCGGGGCAGCATTTGTCAGGCATGCTTGATGATTTGGCAGATCTTGAAGTCGTCGAGGCGCCAGGCTTTTCGACCGCTGACGAACAAATTGATTTGGTCGATGCTGCACGGCGCGCTGCGAGTATTTTAGGTGTTCGATCGCAGGATCGCAATATCTCCGTAAGGCTCGTAAATCCTGAAAAACCGGTAATTGCGGCCGGTGAATTCCGCCGAGTGCTCCAGATCCTAATCAATTTGATTGGTAATGCCATTGCGTATTCGCCCGAGGGTAGCACTGTGACGATTGCTGCAAGCAGGGCTGTGGATGGTCGTATGACGTTAAGCGTGATGGATCAGGGTCCTGGTGTTGACCCCGAGCAAGCAAAGCGAATTTTCGAGAAGTTTGAACGCCTTGGCCGCGACAGTGATGGCGGCAAAGACAGCGGTTCAGGACTTGGCCTCTATATTTCGCGTAGATTGGCGCTGGCTATGAAGGGCGATCTTGAAGTGATGCCGCGTGATAGCTCACAAGAACTGACTGGCGCAGAATTCAGACTGACTCTTCCCGCTTTCCAATAGCGAATACGGTGCTGAGCTGGTGCGATGAGTAAGCATCCCAAATGGAAAAGCGATCCTGAAAATGCTCGCAGGCACGCTCAGGATCGCTCCCATAGTTTCAAAAGTTGTTTTTAGCGGTTGCCGAGTGGCACGTAGTCGCGCTGTGTCGGGCCGGTATAAAGTTGACGCGGACGCCCGATAACTTGACCAGGATCGGAAATCATCTCGTTCCATTGCGCAACCCAACCGACTGTGCGAGCAAGGGCAAACAATGCGGTGAACATGGTTGTCGGGAAGCCGATCGATGACAAGATAATTCCCGAATAGAAATCTACATTCGGGAACAGCTTCTTTTCTTTGAAATAGTCATCATTGAGCGCGAGTTCTTCGAGCCGTAGGGCAGTCTCAAACACGGGGTCATCAACCTTCAACGCCTCAAACACTTCTTTCAGTGTTTGCTGCATGACCGTCGCACGCGGATCGTAGTTTTTATAAACCCGGTGGCCAAAACCCATCAGACGGAACGGATCGCTCTTATCTTTAGCGCGTTCAATATAATGCGGAATTCTATCGGGCGTGCCAATTTCTTGAAGCATGTTCAATGCTGCTTCATTCGCGCCGCCATGCGCAGGGCCCCAAAGACAGGCGATGCCCGCTGCAATACAGGCGAATGGGTTTGCGCCCGATGAACCAGCGAGCCGCACTGTCGATGTCGAAGCGTTCTGTTCATGATCGGCATGGAGGATGAAAATCCGGTCCATAGCCTTTTCAATCGCAGGGTGGACTTCGTATTCCTCTGCAGGCACGCCAAATGTCATGCGCAGGAAATTACCGGTATAGCTCAGCGAATTGTCTGGTTGCATGAATGGCTGGCCGATTGAATATTTATATGCCCACGCGGCAATTGTGGGCATTTTTGCGATCAATCGATGTGAACTGATCTTTCGGTGTTCTGGATCAGAAATGTCAGTGCTGTCATGATAGAATGCAGACAGCGCACCAACCACGCCGCACATGATTGCCATTGGGTGCGCATCACGGCGAAAGCCTTGATAAAATTGACGCAATTGATCATGCAGCATGGTGTGCCGCGTGATCGTGTCGTTAAAGCCATCGAGCTCATCCGCACTCGGCAATTCGCCATTCAGCAGCAGATAAGACGTTTCCATAAAGCTGGAGTTTTCCGCCAGCTGGCCAATCGGATAGCCGCGATGAAGCAACACACCTTCGTTGCCGTCAATATAGGTCAACGCGCTTTCACAGCTCGCTGTAGACTTATATCCAGGATCGAATGTGAATTTGCCAGTAGCCCCGTAAAGCTTGCGAATGTCGACCACATCTGGGCCGGTACTGCCCTCGAGAACTGGAAATTCGTGCGTCTGGCCGTCCAGTTCGAGTTTCGCGTGCCTATCTGCCAAGGTTTGTCTCCTGCCCAATAATGCTTCTGACGTCCGGTTTTACGATGCTTGCGCGTCGAGCCGTGCCAGGGATTCTTCCCGTCCTAAAAGGACCAGAACATCGAAAATTCCGGGAGACGTTGTCGTCCCAGTCAGCGCAGCGCGCATTGGCTGTGCCAGCTTGCCAAGGCCCAAATCCAGTTCCTCTGCAAGCGTCTTGGTAGTGGCTTCGAGAGCCTCAATTGTCCAGTTATTTTCGGTCTTAAGCGCTTTGGAAATAGCGCTAAGCCGTGCTTTGCCATCGTCATCGAGCAGCTTTGCCGCTTTTTCGGTCATCGAAAGCGGGCATTTTACAAACAAAAATTTAGCACCTTCAACAAGTTCATCAAGATTCTTCGCGCGAGTTTTAAGCACAGGCATAGCCGCTGTGAGCAGAGTCAAATCCGTCATTTCAACCATACGCGCCGCTACTAAGGAAGCCAGCACGGCATTGTCGGCTTCTCGGATATAATGGCCGTTTAGGTTCGCCAATTTCTTGATGTCAAAGCGCGATGGGCTTTTACCGACTCCGGATAGATCAAATAACTCGATCGCTTCAGCGCGGCTAATCTCTTCACGATCGCCATGTCCCCATCCGAGCCGCAAGAGATAGTTGAACATCGCATCTGCGAGAATTCCCATTTCATCGCGGTAAGCTTCAACCCCAAGCGCTCCGTGCCGTTTCGACAGTTTAGCACCGTCGGAGCCGTGGATCAGTGGAATGTGCGCATATGTCGGCTGCGGCCAACCCGATTCAATCGCGTCCATCGCATGATAGATCGGCAATTGGCGAAATGCGTTATTCAAATGGTCATCGCCGCGAATGACATGAGTGACTCCCATATCGTGATCATCGACCACGACCGCCAGCATATAGGTTGGAGAGCCGTCGGCACGCAATATGATATAATCGTCGAGCTCGGCGTTCTTCACCGCAACGGAACCCTGTACTTCGTCCTGAATCGTCGTCTCACCATCCGATGGCGTTTTTAGGCGAATGGTGAAGGGTGTGCCTTCTGCCGCTTCAGATGGATCACGATCCCTCCAGCGACCATCATAGCGCATCGGTTGTTTGTTCGCGCGTTGCTCTGCACGCATTGCTTCCAACTCTTCGCTTGTTGCAAAACATTTATATGCGTAACCGGCTTCAAGAAGTTGGTTCGCCACTGCAGCATGACGTTCTGCCTGTTTTGATTGAAAAGTTGGTTCCTCATCATAATCGAAACCGAGCCATTCAAGCCCATCAAGAATGGCGTCAATCGCCTCCTGTGTTGATCGGTTTTTGTCGGTATCTTCTATGCGCAATACTGCCTTACCACCGTGATGTCGTGCATAGAGCCAGTTAAACAACGCCGTCCGTGCGCCACCAATATGTAAAAAGCCGGTGGGCGAGGGCGCAAATCGGGTGACAACTTTGCTTGCCATAAGCTATTATTTCCTATTCACTTGAGCGATCCGAACCCGGCCTAACCCAAGGAGGGAAACGGCCAATGGCTAACACGCCGATTATTCCGATTGCGGGCGATTCAGAAAGCAACGGTGTTGCTGGTGGAACCGTCCCGTCAGAGCCGCGAAGGGCTGCCCCGCGCCTGTGGCAAAGGGGCGGTGGATTGTCCAGCTTTGGGCGCAGTCTAGGCGATGCGGCTGAACACTTTCTGGGCAATGCTGGATTTGACCGCGCACCGTGGTTGGCGGTCGTGTTCGCCGCCGGAATCCTAGCATGGTTTGCGTTAAAGACTCCGTGGCAATGGGTCGGCGTAATTGGTTTCGGTCTTTTACATGCCTTGTTTGCGTTAACCGCTTGGCGTGACAACCCAAACCGCGACCAGTTGCGGCACGCGGTGATCGCCTGCTCTTTGGTATTCGTTGCGGGCGTTTCGGTAATCTGGCTTCGATCTGAGGTTGTAGGCGCGCAAGCACTTGATCGACCGGTGGTGGAGCGGGTTCAGGGATATGTTCTGGAACGCAACGATCAACCTGCACAAGACCGCATCCGATTGACGATGGCTGTGCGTGACACTGGGACTGGCGAGAGCCGCAAAATCAGGGTGAATGTTCCACTCGGGACACTGTTTGAAACGACCAATGAATATGGCAAGGATAGTTTGACCGAGGGGGCAGTGGTGCGGATGCGGGTGCGGCTGATGCCTCCGGCAAGCCCAATGTTGCCCGGGGCCTATGACTTCGCCCGCGCCGCGTGGTTCAAAGGCTTGGCTGCAACTGGCAGCGTAGTTGGCCCGATAGACGTTATCGACGAGGCACCCGAAGCTAGCGCTATTGCAGCGGTCCAGCGTACGCTGTCCGCGCATGTGCGCAGTCGGGTCGATGGGTCAGCAGGCACAATCGCCGCAGCCTTTGCGAGCGGAGATCGCGGTGCGATTTTAAAAGCGGATGAAGACGCGATGCGCGATGCAGGTCTTACGCATTTGCTAGCGATCAGTGGGCTGCATGTCAGTGCTGTGATCGCAGCGATCTATATGCTGGCAATCAAGCTGTTGGCGTTATTCCCCGCGCTGGCTCTGCGTGTGCGATTGCCAGTTGTCGCTGCCGCGGCCGGGGCGTTGGCTGGGATCAGCTACACACTGTTAACCGGCGCACAAGTGCCAACGGTGCGCAGCTGTGTTGCTGCGATGCTGGTTCTGATCGCGCTTGCAATGGGGCGCGATGCATTGTCGCTGCGAATGGTAGCGGTCGCAGCCATCTTCGTGCTGCTATTGTGGCCAGAAAGCGTAATTGGACCAAGTTTTCAGATGAGCTTTTCGGCGGTACTCGCTATCGTCGCGTTGCATTCGAGCGGACCTGTCAGAGCATTCCTTGCAGCGCGTGAGGAAAGCTCGCTCAAACGGATGGGTAGAGGCGTGGTGATGCTCTTCATAACCGGGCTGGTCATCGAAATTGCATTGATGCCAATCGTGCTGTTCCATTTTCACCGTGCGGGCCTCTACGGAGCGTTTGCCAATGTTCTTGCCATTCCGCTGGTCACTTTCATCTCAATGCCTTTGATCGCGGTTGCACTAGCATTCGACATTGTCGGATTAGGAGCACCGTTTTGGTGGCTTGTCGAAGCATCGCTGAATCTGCTTCTTGGGCTAGCGCATTTCACCTCCAGCCAGCCTGGCGCGGTCAAACTTATGCCGCAGATGAGCAGCCTAGCAATTGCGCTCTTTGTGCTTGGGGGACTGTGGCTTGCGCTGTGGAATGGGCGGGCCCGGTTGCTCGGATTTCTTCCGGCTTTAGCTGCGACTGCGATGTTACTGACAACGCCTATCCCAGATGTCCTGATCGGCCGCGAAGGACGCCATGTGGGTATCACGATGACTGCGGAGGATGGCAGCCGCTGGTTGCTCTCGCTCAGGGACAGCCGCTCGTCCTATTCACGGGACAACTTGCTTGAGCTCTCCAGCGTCACCAGCAGCCCGATCCCTCTTGCTGAGTGGGATGGCGCGCAGTGCTCCTCCGAGTTCTGCGTCATCACCTTAGATCGCGGAGGCCGCGAATGGTCGCTCTTGCTTGCCCGCAACCGTGAACTTGTCGAAGAACGCGCACTTGCCGCTGCATGCGAACGCGCTGATATCGTCGTCGCCGATCGCTATTTGCCGCAATCCTGCGTCCCACGCTGGCTCAAGGCTGACAGAGGCATGCTTGAACGGAACGGCGGTCTAGCAATCGATCTCGAAGGTGAGCATATCATCGCAGTCGTATCAGGGCAGGGCGAGCATGGTTGGTGGCGCGGGGCGGACGACTGAGTACAGCCTCCGCCCCCCAACACCTATCTATCAGTGATAACGCCGCAGCAGCCCTGCCAGCTTACCCTGCACTTGCACTTCGTCAGCGCCGTAAACCTGAGCATCGTATGCCGCATTGGCCGGGTCTAGCCGCACCATACCACTGTCTTTGTGGAGGTATTTGAGTGTCGCTTCCTCCCCATGAACCAGAGCCACCACGATTTCCCCATCGCGCGCGCTGTCAGTCCTGCGTACCAGTGCAAAGTCACCGTCGAAGATGCCCGCATCGATCATCGAATCGCCCGATACTTCGAGCGCGTAATGCTCGCCCGGTCCGAGCAGAGCCGCTGGAACCGGAAGCGAAGTTTGCCCCTCAAGCGCCTCAATCGGTGCACCAGCTGCGATCCTGCCATGGAGCGGGATCTCGATCACATCATTGGCAGGTTCGGGTGCAATAGGCATCCGTTTCGCGGCCGATGCAATTGTATCATTTGCAGCCAAGGTCGCACGCGGTGCGGGGGTCGCATCCTCTGGTTGCTTGATGACTTCCAACGCTCGAGCACGGTTGGGCAGACGGCGGATGAAGCCCCGTTCCTCCAGTGCTGAAATAAGGCGGTGGACGCCAGACTTGCTCTTGAGGTCGAGCGCTTCCTTCATTTCTTCAAAGCTCGGCGATATGCCGGTATCTTCAAGCCGCTCTTGGATGAAGCGGATCAGTTCGTGTTGCTTTGCCGTTAACATGGGCAAACTCCCTAAGGCGCACCGTCCCGGACACTCCAAACAGGAGCACACGTAGTGCCAAACTCACACGCCCTGAACGGCACCAATATGGGTGCTTGGCAGAGCATTGAACGTGCACCAATATGGTGAACGAATACAGAACAAGTAGGCAACCTGATTCGGTAAGTCAAGCACGCACTGGACACAAACCCGCGCAATTCAGCCATTTTGGAGGTTGTACACCGAAACGCTGTCACCAACTGCGACGGCGGGCGATCCAGCGGGGCGATCGATAAGACAATTGGCCCCGGCTAGAGCCAGTAATGCGCTTGAATCCTGCGATGCTACCTGGCGGACTTTGGAGCCATCGCTGAACCCTCTCAGGAACTCACGCCGCGTGCCTGTTACGGGGATTGGTTCGGCAGCAGTTACAGTCTGCGTCGTCGGCAATGGGAAGGGCATCCCCAGAGCAGCCCGGATCAAGGGCAGTCCAAACAGGAAGCAGGTAACGAAGCTCGACACCGGATTTCCGGGAAGGCCCAGCACGACCTGTTCGCCGCGTCTTGCCACCATCAATGGCTTGCCCGGCTTGATCGCGACCTTCCAGAACGCGAGGTCTGCACCCCAATCGATCAAGGCCCGTTGGATCAAGTCATGGTCACCGACTGACGCTCCGCCGGACGTGATGAGGATGTCAGCTCCTTCCGCGTGCTCCAATGCAGCGGCCAGTTCGCCAAGGTCGTCGCGCACCGGACCAAGACGATCTGTGGAACCTACAAGCGGCGCGAGCATAGCCGCGATCATCGCGCCATTGCTCGCTGGAATCTGGTTTGGACCGCATTGCCCGGGATTGCGCACCAGCTCATCACCACTGTCGAGGATCGCGACCTTGGGCCACCGGACCGCAGACACGTTTGCATGGCCGGCGGACATAGCCAGCGCCATCTGGGCAGCGCCGATTCGAGTGCCAGCCCGCATCACCGCGTCACCTTCATTGAAGTCAAAACCGCGTTTCCGGACATGGCGCATCCGCAGCGGTACGTCACCGCTGCTGACAATGCCCGCTTCGACCTCCGCGTTCTCTTGGATCAGCACCCGGTCGCTGCCTGGCGGCATGTGCGCCCCGGTTGAGATGCGGGTCGCCTGTCCGGGGGCAATCGCGCCATCGAACGGAGCGCCAGCGCGGCTTTCTCCAATCAGCGCCCAGGGTCCTTCCCCTGCAATCGCATAGCCGTCCATCGCTGAGAGGTCAGCGGACGGCTGCGTGCGGTTTGCAGCAAGGTCGCTTGCGAGCACGCGGCCAAGCGAGGCTTCGATCGGCACATCCTCGCCTCCCATGCTTGGTGCGAGCGCGATCAGCTGCTCCTGCGCTTCCTCCAGGCCCAGCATCGCACTCACAATCGCGGCGCTTTCCAGTCGCCCGACTTACCGCCGCGCTTCTCTAGTAGGCGGATCTCACCGATCACCATCGCCTTATCGATGGCCTTGGCCATATCGTAGATTGTCAGCAGCGCGGTTGAGACCGCGACCATCGCCTCCATCTCGACACCAGTCTTGCCGGTGAGCGAAGCGGTGACGGTGGCGCGGATGGAGTTATCCTCGAAGGTGAAGTCCACCGTAACCGCTTCCAGCCCGAGCGGGTGGCAGAGCGGGATAAGCTCGCCGGTGCGTTTTGCCGCCATGATGCCTGCAATCCGGGCCGTGCCCAGCACGTCGCCCTTTGGAGCATCGCCAGAACGGATCGCGCTCAGCGTTTCGGCTGTCATCATGATCCGGCCAGAGGCGATCGCGACACGCTGCGTAGGGATCTTGCCGCCCACATCGACCATGCGCGCTGCGCCGTCTTCACTAAGATGCGTCAAACCGCTCATTTCCGGGCTTTCCTTTGAGACATGGACCGCATGTTACACTGTCCAGAGAGAGAAACTGGTTCCGCCACAAATTGCGTCAAAAAGTCATTCAAAAGGGCTTTTGCGTGGTTCATTCCACCTATCTGCCACGGAGAGCCGCTGTAGGACAGTGGAGCTTTTGAGGAGGCTATGTTCCAAGCAGCTTTCGCGTGGCCGCCGCAATGTCATCCGCGCGCATCAAGCTTTCACCGACCAGAAACGTGCGCACACCACTTTTCGCCAAGCGCTCACAATCGGCATGCTCCGCAATTCCGCTTTCGCCGACCAGCAGCGCACTTTCCGGCGCGAAAGGCACAAGGCGCTCAGTCACGGATAACGACGTGGTGAATGTCCTCAGATCGCGGTTATTCACCCCGATCAACCGGCTTTTCAGGTGAGCGGATGCGCGCTCAAGTTCGGCTTCATTATGAACTTCCACGAGCACGTCCATGCTGTGCTCCATCGCAGCCGCTTCAATCTCTGCCATCTGCGTATCGTCCAAAGCCGCGACGATAATCAGGATCGCATCGGCTCCAATCGCGCGCGCTTCCAGACATTGCCATGGATCAACCATGAAATCTTTGCGCAGCACGGGCAGGGCGCAAACCGCACGCGCCTGGATCAGAAAATTCTCATGTCCTTGAAAATACGGTGCATCGGTCAGGACGGAAAGGCATGTAGCACCGCCAGCTTCGTAATCGACCGCGTGGTCTGCGGGACGAAAATCCCCGCGAATCAGACCTTTGGAAGGACTAGCTCGTTTAATTTCTGCAATAAGAGCGAAACCAGTTTGCGTTTTTGCACGTAAAGCCGACTCAAACCCGCGCGGTGCAGTTTGTTCGGCGGCAGCCGCGGTTAGATCGGCGCGCGAGATCGCTTGCATTCGCGCGGCAACCTCTTTGACTTTCGCTGTGCAGATTTCCTCTAGTTTATTCATACAGCCAACGCGATCCAGTCTTTGAGCAACTGCATCGCCCGTCCGCTATCAATCGCCTCGGCCGCGATTGCTGTGCGTTCTGCCCAGTCGCCGCCCTTTTTCGCGACCAGCAAGGCACCCGCAGCGTTGAACAGGACTGCATCACGATATGGGCTGGGAGTGCCGGTCAACAGCGCTTTCAGTGCGGCGGCGTTGTGTGTCGCATCGTCTCCGCGAATGGCCTCGATAGGAGCGGTAGGCAGTCCAGCATCAGAGGGGTGCAGGCGCTGCATTTCGAAGACATTGCCAGTCACAATTGCGACCTCATTGCCACCCGCGAGACTTAGCTCGTCCAGCCCTTCATCACCCGAAATGATGAGCGAGCGCCCAGTGCCCAATTTTGCCAAAGCACCAGCATAAATCGGGACATAGGCCGGGCGTGCAATGCCAATCAATTGGCTTTTTACGGCCGCCGGATTTGAAAGTGGGCCCATCAGGTTGAAGATTGTGCGTTTACCAATGCGTTTGCGGATCGGTTGGATGCGGCCCATCGCTGGATGATGGTTCTTGGCAAACAGAAAGCAGATACCGATCTGTGCGAGCGTTTTTTCCGCTGTGTCCCCAGCAGCGTCCATATTGAGGCCGAGCGCTTCCAAAGTGTCAGCGGCCCCTGCCTTTGAAGAGGCTGCGCGGTTGCCATGTTTCGCCACAGGCACACCGCAGGCCGCGACCACCAGACTGACCGCGGTTGAGACGTTGAGAGTATGGTGTCCATCGCCGCCTGTTCCGCAGACATCGATCGCTCCTTCAGGTGCTTCAATCGGGTTCAGGCGTGCGCGCAATGCTCGTGCTGCGCCGGCAATCTCATTCGAAGTCTCACCGCGCTCTGACAAAGCGATCAGAAAACCTTCGATCTCATCTTCAGATGGAGCGCCGTCTAGCAGGATGCCGAACGCGGTTTCTGCGTCGCTTTCGGTTAGTGGCTTGGAAATGTCGGGCAGGGCGGTCATGCTGTCAGCCTTTCGGGCATATGCGCCTCAACACCGCAAATTCTCAGGAAATTGGCGAGCAGCGCGTGGCCATGCTCTGTGGCAATGCTTTCTGGGTGAAATTGGACGCCGTGTATTGGCAGAGTTTCGTGCCGGAATCCCATCACGCTGGTGTTACTGTGACCTGGTGTTTTGGCATGGGCGTTGGCAATCAAGTTTACGGGGACATCGACCACTTCGAGGCTGTGATAACGGGTCGCGGTAAAGGGCGAGGGCAAGCCTGTGAAGACGCCTGAGCCATCATGCGCCACCGGAGACGTCTTGCCATGCATCAATCCGCCGCGCGCGACCGTTCCGCCAAAATGCTGACCGATGGATTGATGGCCAAGGCACACGCCGAGCAGCGGGGTTTGTGCATCGGTGCAGGCGGCAACCAAATCGAGGCTAATCCCGGCTTCATTCGGGGTGCAAGGTCCAGGAGAAATGAGAAATCCGCGCGCGCCCGTAGCCAAAGCCGCTGAAGCCGAAATCGCATCATTGCGTTCGACTCGCACTTCTGCCCCTAACTCCATCAAATAATGGACGAGGTTGAAGGTGAAGCTGTCGTAATTGTCGATCACCAGGATGTCGGGTTTGGCGCTCATGCGGTTTTGCCCGCAAATTTATCCGTCGCGTGAACCAACCCGTCGATAATGCCGGGCTCGCTGGCGCTGTGACCTGCATCGTCCACGATCCACAGTTCGGCTTCGGGAAGCGCTTTTTTCACTTCCCATGCTGAACGTGGGGGAGTGCAAATGTCGTGACGCCCTTGAACGATGATGGTTGGGATATGCTTGATTTTATGGGTATCACGCAACAATTGGGCTTCCTCCAGGAAAAAGTCCTCGAGGAAAAAGCGTGCGCAGATTCTTGCAAACGGCACGGCTTTGGATGGGTCCGCAAACTCTTCTAACAGCCCCTCATTGGGCAGCAATGTTGCCACTGTGCCCTCCCACAAAGACCATTCCTTCGCCGCAGCTAGGCGCGTTGGTTCATCGTCGCTGGTGAGGCGGGCGTAATAGGCTTTCACGAGGTCGCCGCGCTCTTCTTCCGGGATCAGACCGATGAAATTGTCCCATTGTTCGGCCATGATTTCGCTAGCGCCATAGGTGTAGAGCCAGCCTTTTTCCTTTTGCCGGGCAAGGAATACGCCGCGCAAGATGATCTCTGTTGTGCGTCCGGGGTATTTCTGGGCATAGGCGAGTGCGAGGGTTGCGCCCCAGCTGCCGCCGAACACTTGCCATGCATCATGCCCGCACATTTCGCGCAGACGTTCAATGTCCTCAACGATGCGCCATGTGTCATTGTGCTCTATTTCGGCAAAGGGAAGTGATTGGCCGCAGCCGCGCTGATCGAACAACAGCACGTCATACAGATCTGGGTCCCATTGGCGGCGGTGCGACGGCGCCATGCCGCCGCCGGGGCCGCCATGGAGGAATACCGCAGGTTTTGCACCCGGTGTGCCGCTGCGTTCCCAATAAATAGAATGGCCATCGCCGACATCGAGCATCCCGGTCTGGTAAGGCTCAATTTCAGGATAGAGTGTGCGGTCGTAACTGAGCATGTTTGAGGCTGGCATCATTTCGTCTCCACAACCAAGAGCGGACCGACCCGGCGGCCATCCATTCGGCCCGTTGCCGGATCCCACAATGACGAAACATTGCCATCGAGGAACATTGCGTTTTGAACCTCCAGCTCATCACGGAAAAACCGGGCGATTTGGCCAAAACTGGCCGGGGTATCCGAAATCACGAAATGCGCTCGGCCTGATGTATCGATACCCACGCCATTGCGGATCGCCTTGGATGGCCCGTTATCCTGAATTTCAGGGTGAAGGTCGCCATCAATAACAAGCATTGGCCCAGATTGTGTACCGAATTGTGGGCGGTCGCCGACAGTGCGCAGGAATATTTCCGTGGTGAGGATGCGCCACCTGCCATTCGATCCGAAGAACACTCCATTGGGTTTCAGGAAGAAATTGCCGCTGCCATCTCCCCGATTAAGCTCAACCAAGCGGTCACCCTCTTGAACGAAATAACCGATTGCCTTCAAATCATCTCCATACATTCCGCCATTCATTACGAATGCGATGTCGGTTTCATTGCGGCCAGCTGCCCACCCTTCGATTGTGCCGAAATTGGGACCGCTTGCCGGCGCGAGTGAGGCGCTGATGCGGTGAAGTTCTGGATCGGCAACGCAATGCGTAATCGCTATGCCTTCAAAATTGGCCGCGCGGCATGGTGAATTGGAGGCGGTGGTTTCTTCTGGTTCAACAGCGCGTTCTTCATCGGCCGCTGCGACCTGTCCCGCGGCGACGGGGTCGCCCAATTCGGTCCGAACCACAGCCTCGCCGGCTGCCTGTTCCTGACAAGCGGCGAGAGTTCCCAGTAAAATGGGTGCGGTGAGTAGAAGTAACGCTGTTTTCATTGTCCAAACCCCGGTTCGCTGGCCACTCGCACTGCTTCGCGCGCGGCGGCGATCAATGCTCCGGCTTTGGCGCTGCATTCTGCGAGTTCATAATCCGGATTGCTATCGGCGACGATTCCGGCGCCTGCTTGAACATGCATTGTTCGATCTTTCACAACTGCGGTGCGCAACACGATACAAGAATCAACCGATCCATCAGGCGCGAAATAGCCAACACCACCAGCATAAGCGCCGCGTGTTTCAGGCTCCAGTTCTGCGATGATTTCGCAGGCGCGGATTTTGGGTGCGCCAGAGACCGTGCCTGCCGGAAAACCTGCAAACAAAGCGTCCAATGCGTCTTTGCCATCGGCGAGTTCACCCACCACATTGCTAACAATGTGCATCACATGGCTGTAACGTTCGATGGTGAAACTGTCAGTCACTTCGACGGTGCCGCGTGCAGCAACTCGGCCCACATCATTGCGGCCCAGATCTAGTAGCATAAGGTGCTCAGCGCGTTCCTTGGGGTCGGCCAGAAGGCTGGATTCGTTTGCATCGTCTTCTGCCCGATCAGCGCCCCGCGGACGTGTGCCTGCAATGGGCCGGACGGTTATTTCCTGTGTCCCATGGGAATTTGCGCGCACCCGCACCAATATTTCAGGACTCGACCCGACGACGGCGAAACCAGGTAGATCGAGAAAATAGAGAAATGGCGATGGGTTCACCCGGCGCAGCGCGCGGTAAAGTTCCAGTGGCGGTAATTCAAATGGACAGGTGAAACGCTGGGCTAAGACGACTTGAAAAATATCGCCTGCGACGATGTAGTCTTTCGCCCGCGCGACCAGTTTCTTGTAATCACCCGGTGCCATAACCGGCGTAAGTTCAGGCTCCGCCAGATCAGCGGATATACGCGGCTCGTCAGGACGTCGCTGTGTTAGCGCACGCAATGTTTCGTCGATCCGCTCGCTCGCGCTTTCGATGGCGGCGCCGGGATTGCTGGCGCTCCAGATCGGTGCAACGCAGAACAGCTCATCTGAAAGCCGATCAAAGATCAGGATCACCGTGGGTCGGACAAACAACATATCCGGCAGCGCAAGCTCGCTCGGCGCAGCTCTAGGCAGTTTTTCGACCAACCCTATTGTCTCATAGCCGAAATATCCGACAAGACACGCGAGTGCGGGCGGTAACGCCGCTGGTCCATCTGCCGGAACATCAATCCGGCATGTATCAGCTAAAGCTCGCAATTCGCGCAAGGCATCACCCTCACACGGCTCAAACGCGTCACGATCAGTCTGCCAAACACGGTTTGTCGCCGCCACACCTTCGCTGGCGCGGAATACAAGGTCTGGGTTTAGGCCAAGCAGGCTGTACCGCCCGCGCACTTCGCCGCCTTCAACCGATTCCAACAGGAAATCGCCGCGCCCCGGTTCAATCAAACGACGCGCAGCACCAACAGGTGTATCGCTATCTGCAACAACCCGGCGCCAGACCAATGAAGGCCGGACTTGTGCCAAAGCCTGCGCGGCACCAGCAGCATTTTCCAGTTGAGACGGGAAAGAGTCGGACGGATTCACGCTTCGGCCACTCAGAATTAGTCAGCAGTGAAATAACTGGCGCGACGCATCAATTCTCGCCCACCAAAGCTCTACGCACAGCTTCGATTGCTTCCTCATTGCGCTCAACGCCAACCTCAGCGCGGATCGCGCGCGATAGCTGGGCGTTATATTCTGCGACCAGAGCAGGGGCGAGCTGTTCACGGGTGTCGGCCAATACCTCGCTGTTATCCTCGATCGGATCGGTCTCAATTCTATCGAGATCGATGACATACCATCCGACATCGTTTCCTTCTTCCAAAACTTTCGTGGAATCGCGCGCCATCGAAAACAGCAGGACCAAGGCGGACGGGATGCGCTGGTTCTGAGCAGAGAGCAATTCGGTGCGGCGCAGATCGACATCCTCAATCTGAGTGAGTGAGGCATCCTCGGCGCGCATCGCTTCGGTTAACGAGGCTCCGCCGCGGACTGCTGCCAGGATACGATTTGCCGATTCACCAGCAAGTTTGTTTCCCTCGGCAAGGCGCCAGCCATCAACTGCGACATTGCGGACTTCGTCGAGCGGCGGTGCGGCGCTTTCGACAATGTCCTCTACGTCAAAAATCAAGAACTGCGCGCCTGGAATTAGCTCAGCCAACTGAGGTTCGCTTTCCTCCATTTGGAATGCCGTGTCGACGATTGGGCGTAAAGCTGGGCTGATCCCTTGCTCAAATCCGCCGAATACCCGGCCATCTTCCAAAACGTCAGAGACCACGTTGATCTCAAGCCCGAATTCGGTCGCTACGTCCGTCAGTGAACTGCCGGTATCAACCAGTTCTTCGATACGGCTGCTGAGATCAATTAGCGCTCCAGCGCGGGCCTCTGTTTGCAATTGAGCGGAAATCTCTTCGCTTACTTCGCTCAAAGCGCGTGCAGGCGTGCGCTCGACATTGTCGATGCGTGCAACATACCAACCCAGAGCTCCCTGCGCGGTATCGGCCACGGAGCCCTCTTCGCCGGCAAATACATTTTGAGCGAATGTAGCACTGGTGGAAGAGGCCAATTCTTCGCTTTCAAGCAAGGTGCCGGGGGACACCTGGAAACCAGCTTCGGCCGCCGCGGCCTCAAGCGACGTTCCTGCGCGAATGCGTTCGATCAATGCCCGTGCCGCACCTTCGGTCGGTACGACGAAGGAACTGACTGCACGGCGCTCACTCGCATCATATTGATCGGCGTTTGTTTCGAACCGTTCGGCGATCTGCTCATCAGTCGGAGTGATATCCGCTGTCACACTGTCAGCACCGAAGGCGGCAAATCGGATGGTTCGCCGTTCTGGAACGATAAATTCTGCTCGGCTTTCTGAGTAATAGGCATTGAGCTGTTCGTCGGTTGGATCGCCTTCGGGTGCGAATGTTTCACTGGGGATAACGCCAATCTGGCCAATCCGGCGCTCCAAAACCAATGCCGCATAGTGACGCGCGGCCGCATCGGACATTTGCGGTGCAAAAAATGCAGGGCGCAACACCTGCTGCGCTAACATACTATCGCCAATATCACGGCGCAGGATCGAATCTGTGATGCCTTGGCGACGCAATTCGGCCTGATATGCCACCTGATCGAACTCGCCGGTCAGATTGCGGAATGCTCCGATCTTGAGGATTTCGCTGTTGATAAGATTTTCGCCGGCGCGCAGGCCATATTCCTGTGCAAAGATGCCCATGGCGTAACGGTCAATCAGCAGATTGAGTTCGCCCTCTAAACCACCACCAGCAACAAATTCCGGCATAGTGATGGTTGGGTTCTCTCTGCGTTCACGCCGTATCGCGTTGTTCATCGCGCCGACCATATCGTTGCTCGAGATGTCATCTCCGCCAACAACTGCGACCTTATCATCACCAGTTAGACCACCAAACGTAGAGGAACCGCTAATATCGCTCGCGGCAAAGGCCAATGCGACAATAATCAGAAATCCTATGAATATCGGCAGACCGATTTTCGATTGGAAGAAGTTGCGAAACATCGAAATCATCTTGAGACTCTTCCCGGTATTCGTGATCACGCTTGGTTAATGCAGCGCGACACTTACGTGCCCAACTGGGTATATCATTGTTAAACTTGAACATCCTGACTTGCATGAACGCTCAAACATTGCTGAAGGTGCGCTTTATCTGCCCTGCGACCTCGCGGCAACAGGTTGGCTGAGCTTTTGACTAAAGTTATGTCGTCAGGTAGCGGACGCCGCCCCCCGACCCTACATCGGGTCTTCAGAATCGAAACACCCTTTTTGTTCAGGATAATGTGATGCCCCTGCGGCCCTACATCGTTGGAAACTGGAAAATGCACGGCACTCGCGCCATGCTTTCCGAAGCGCGCGCGATTGATCGTGCGGCGCAGCGCCATATGAAAGTCGAAGTGGCAATCGCGCCGCCATCGACCCTAATTCACCCGGTTCACCGTGAGGCAGAACAGATTGTTGTTGGCGCCCAGGATTGCCACGATCAGGAAAGCGGGGCGCATACCGGCGAAATCTCTGCCACAATGCTCGCTGATGCTGGCGCAAAATTCGTAATTCTTGGCCATAGTGAACGACGGCAAGGTCAGGGCGAAGGTGACGCACTTGTCCAGGCCAAGGCCGAAGCCGCTTTAGCGGCGGGATTGCGCGTCATTCTTTGTTGCGGTGAAAGTGAGAAGACTCGCGATTCTGGCAGTGCGCTGACGTATGTGAAGAAACAGCTCAAGGCGTCGCTTCCTGAAATCCCAAGAGGCGCTGCGGAAAAATTGACTGTCGCTTATGAGCCGATCTGGGCAATTGGAACGGGCAAAACCGCCACACCGGCAGATATTGGTGAGATGCACGCGGAAATTCGCGCACTGCTCGTTGAGTTGTTTGGAGAAGAGGAAGGGGCGGAAGTTCGCATCCTCTATGGCGGTTCGGTAAAGCCTGAAAACGCTGGTGAAATATTGAATGTGCCAGAAGTCGGCGGCGCTTTGGTCGGCGGAGCCAGCCTCACTGCGGACAGTTTTATGGGCATCGCATTGGCCGCAGGTGAAACCGAAGAAGGCTAATCGCGCCTTGCATCGACTTGCCGATGGGCTTGCGCATCCCTAAGTGCCCTGCATCAGATAAACTGCAGCCAATAAACTGCATCTTATACGTGGATTAAAAAAAACTCATGTCGCTGTTCATTATCCTCACCGTGATTCAGGCCATTGTGGCCGCTGCACTGGTCGGCGTCGTGCTGATGCAACGTTCCGAAGGGGGCGGCCTAGGTATTGGCGGCAATCCATCGGGTGCATTGGGCGCGCGTGGGGCTGCAGATTTCCTGACCCGCGCGACCAAATGGCTGGCAGTGGCATTCGTTGTACTGTCGATTGTTCTTGCTGCGGTGGCGGTTAGCGAATCGAGTGTTGGTGAAATTGCATCAGATCTGGACCGAGATGTTGCAGCGCCAAGCACCGATGATTTGTTGGGAGAGCCTTCAGGTCCAGCTTCGCCTGATGATCTGCTTGCAGAATCAGCAACTGGCGGGAATGAGCCTGCACCGGCCAGCGACGATCCACTCGCCGAGTAAAGCATCGCTTCGGCATTTGGTGATTGTGCGAAATTCACACCCAAATTTCGGCACTAATCTAGATGACTGTGGATTGCATGGCGTGTGCTGACGCAATTTGCTTGCCTCGAATCCATTCTGACCCTTAAGGCTTGGCTCCCATGGCGCGGTACATTTTTATAACCGGCGGCGTGGTTTCCTCGCTCGGCAAAGGTCTTATGGCAGCAAGTCTTGCTGCGTTGCTTCAGGCACGCGGTTACAAGGTGCGCATTCGCAAATTTGACCCCTATCTCAATGTCGATCCGGGTACGATGAGCCCGTACCAGCACGGGGAAGTTTACGTCACCGATGACGGGGCGGAAACCGATCTGGATCTGGGGCATTATGAACGTTTTACCGGCGTTTCTGCTCGCCAAAGCGACAATATCACCTCTGGGCGCGTCTATCGCGATATCATCGCCAAAGAACGCCGAGGCGATTATCTGGGCGCAACCGTGCAGGTGATCCCGCATGTGACCGATGCCATCAAAGAATTCGCGCTTGCTGATCAGAGTGATCACGATTTCATCCTGTGCGAAATTGGCGGCACCGTAGGCGACATCGAATCGCTGCCATTCATGGAAGCAATTCGGCAGCTTCGAAACGAGCTTGAACCAATGCAGACATTGAGCGTCCACGTGACGCTCGTGCCCTATATCGCCGCTGCGGGGGAGCTGAAGACTAAGCCTACGCAGCACTCTGTCCGTGAATTGGCCAGCCTTGGTATCAAACCGGACGTGCTGTTGTGCCGCGCTGAACATCCGATCCCGGATAGTGAACGCCGCAAGATCGCGAATTTCTGTAATGTACGACATGAGGCTGTGATCCCCGCGCTGGATGCCCCCTCAATCTATTCTGTCCCGCTACAATATCACCGCGAAGGTCTGGACGCCGAAGTACTACGCGGGTTTGGCATTACCGACGCGCCCGAACCCGAACTTTCCGGTTGGGCTGATGTGACCGACCGCTATTTCAACCCAGAGGGAGAGGTTACGATTGGGGTTGTCGGTAAATATGTCGGACTGCCCGATGCCTATAAGAGCCTCAACGAAGCGCTCGTCCATGGCGGGCTCGCCAACAGAGTGAAGGTCAACATCAAATGGATCGACGCCGAAATCTTTGAAGAGAAAGATGAAAGCGAAATCGTTTCTGCATTGGAGCCGATGCACGGAATTCTGGTGCCTGGCGGATTTGGTGAACGCGGCAGCGAAGGTAAGATTTCGAGCGTTCGCTTTGCCCGTCAACGCAATGTGCCATTCTTCGGGATTTGTCTCGGGATGCAAATGGCTTGTGTCGAAGGGGCTCGCGAAGCTGGGTTTAATGACGCGTCGTCCACCGAATTTGGCAAAACGCACGAGCCCGTCGTTGGGATCATCAGCGAATGGATGAGCGAAGAAGGCATCCAGCAGCGCGTTGAGGGTGGTGATCTAGGCGGCACAATGCGTTTAGGCGCCTATGAGGCGAAGCTAACTACCGATAGTAACACGTCGCAGATGTATGGCGGTGCAGATACGATTTCCGAACGTCACCGGCATCGTTACGAGGTGAACGCTGCCTATATCGAACCTTTGGAACGACAAGGTCTGGTCTTCGCTGGTATGTCACCTGATGGCCTTTTGCCTGAGATTGTAGAGCGGCCGGACCATCCATGGTTTGTAGGTGTCCAGTTTCACCCTGAATTGAAATCGCGGCCATTCGATCCGCACCCACTGTTCGCCGGATTTATCGCTGCTGCGCTGGAACAATCGCGTCTGGTTTAGGCCACAAACTGGCAACGTGATTCGGGATAATCAGCCAGTAAACGTGCGTATTTTATCTGATATTTGAATTTATCGAATGGTATGTGTCGCGTTTGTACAAACGCGCGAAATATCTCTTGCCTAGCCATTCGTTTCCGTCTTACGCATTTTCCACCTAAAGAACTTCGTAAAGGCCAGAGGGGTAAGCTCAGCCTGATGACAAAGACTGCCGAGGGGCATTGGGTGGCTATCAGAGATTCGCAGCGTGCCAATCATTATTGGCGTTGGAAATTGCTGCAACAATCTCGCGCTGGAATTGACCGTCTTCTGCGACCCGGACGGTCATAACTGGTGGAGGCGACTTTCGAGTCGCGGGGGCAGGTCCGAAAGGACCGCCCCCACTTACTAGCTAACCTTCAATTTTGAGATTAACGCGCTCGCGCAACCTACGCGTATTTGGGCGTGCTTAAGCTGCGTCCGACGATTTATCATCTTCTGAGTCTGGAACGGCCGTTAGCTTCGCTCCGCCATTTACAGCGATCTTCTTGGGCCGCATCGCTTCGGGTACTTCGCGAACCAAATCGACTACTAAAAGGCCATCGGCAAGATCGGCGTTTTCAACACAGACGTAGTCAGCCAGTTCAAAACGCCGTTCAAATCCGCGATTGGCGATACCAACATGTAAAAGTTCGGAACCGTCATCAATATCGTCGCGCTTTTTGCCTTGCACGATTAGCAAGTTCGCCTGCGCAGTGATGTCGATATCTTGAGCGCGAAAACCAGCCACGGCCAGCGTGATGCGGTAATTGTCTTCGCCGCTTTTCGAAATATTGAATGGGGGGTAATTGTCACCCGAGCTGACGCGTGCCTGGCTTTCGAGCATGTCGAACAGCCGGTCAAAACCAACGGTGCTGCGGCGATAGGGGGTAAAATCTAGACGTGACATATGTGCAAATCCTCTTGCTTGAGCAATTTGTGTTCAATCGCAGGCCTGCCTCATGCAGCGCTTGCCTTTTCGCCAGCGGCTAGTGTTCCCCAAGACTGGCGGAACGCGCCGACACGCATTAGTTAGGTCTAGCAAGATAGCTTTCAAGAGGTCCAAGGTGCTGCATTGCGCAGACCTAAGCGCCCAAACGGGACTGTTATATGACTAAGCCAACAATCGATATCTATTCCAAATTCACATGCCCATTCTGCGTCCGAGCAAAGCGCCTGCTTTCTAGCAAGGGCGTAGAGTACAAAGAGCATGATATCACCATGGGCGGCGCAAAGCGTGACGAAATGTTGAGCCGAGCGCCGCAAGCACGCACAGTGCCGCAAATCTTCATTGGTGACGTTCATGTAGGTGGTTCAGACGAATTGGCCGCTCTTAATGCATCGGGCAAACTCGACGCGCTGCTGGAAGGTTGACTGGCTCATATGCCTAAAATCGCAGTATTTCAGATGAATTCGGGCATCAATCCGGAGGCCAATCTGCTTGCTATTGAGGGAGCTGCGCGAGAGGCGGCGGGGCAGGGTGCGCGTGTGCTGTTCACGCCAGAAATGGCGATCCTGCTCGACCGTAATCGGAAGCGAGCGTCCAAATGGATCGATGGTGATTATACAGATGATATGGCTGAACGGTTGACGAATTGCGCGAGAGAATGTGCGATCGACATCGCGCTTGGTTCAATGCCGGTTCAATCGGAAACGGGCCACTGGGCCAATCGCGCAATGTATTTTGGTTGTGATCATGATGGGCGGGAAAAACCCGTATCCTATGACAAAATTCATATGTTCGATGTCGAACTATCGACAGGCGAAGTATGGCGCGAAAGCAACGCCTATCAAGCGGGCGAGACAGTGGTTTCGGTGAGTAATTCGCCGCTCGGGCGCCTTGGTTTGACCATTTGTTACGATATGCGTTTCCCCGCATTGTTCGCAGAGCTGGGCAATCGGAAATGCGATGCCATTGCCATTCCGTCTGCTTTCACCGTCCCCACGGGCAAAGCGCACTGGCACATTCTGCTGCGCGCCCGTGCGATTGAAGCAAGCGCCTTTGTCATCGCTGCAGCGCAAGTGGGGCGGCACGATGATGGTCGCGAAACCTACGGACACAGCCTTGTTGTTGATCCATGGGGCGAAGTGCTGTTGGACATGGGCGGCGAAGGGCCGGGTTTGGGGTTTTGCAACATTGACCTATCGCGCATCACGGATGTGCGTGAACAGGTCCCCAGCCTTGCCAATCGCCGCGAAATCACCAATTGAGCGGGCGATGATTGTATTCGACCTCAGCTGCAATGAAGGCCACCGTTTCGAAGGGTGGTTTGGCTCTTCCTCTGATTATGATGATCAGGCAGCGGGCGGTCTTGTGACGTGCCCGGAATGTGGTTCGTCGCAGGTTGGTAAAGCAGTGATGGCTCCGGCAGTTTCGGCCAAAGGCAATAGCTCAACGGAAAGCACTGGAATTGTAGAACGCGCCCCGCAGATGCCTGTGAGAGTGGAAGAAAAACCCTTTTCAAACAAGCCGATGCCTGCTGAAGTTAAAAAGGCTCTGAATGAACTTGCTGAGGCGCAAGACAAGGCGCTGAAGAACAGCACATGGGTTGGCAAGAACTTTGCCGAGCAATCCCGCGAAATGCACTATGGTGAGCGGGACGAGATGCCAATCCACGGTCAGGCCAGTCTGGAAGAGGCACAAGCGCTGGTCGATGAAGGGGTGCAAGTCGCTCCATTGCCTTTTCCAATCGCTCCGCCCGACAAACTCAATTGATTAGGGGGCAGGCGGTGCTATTGGTTTCGCCAAGTCCCCGTAGCTCAGGTGGATAGAGCGTCGGATTCCTAATCCGAAGGCCACAGGTTCGAGTCCTGTCGGGGACACGTTTATTTTTTCGCGCACCATCGGGCGTGTGGTTTCCTCACTTGGATGGCCTGACGGCCGCTTCGCTGCGGGCGGGCGCTTTTCTGTTTGAGCGGCTTTTGGATTGGGCGCTGTCGCGAACCCTTTGGGTCCGTAGGCCTTCTTTTAGATTGCCCCCGCCATCTGTGATTTCCAGTTGCGCTCTGCCCAGAATGATAGGGCTACCACACTTGCCGAAATGGCCAGCAGCAATGCGCATGTTCCTGCCCAGCCGCCGAAATCGTAGATTGCTGTACCGAGTATACTTCCCATTGATCCACCAAGGAACATGGTGACGATGTAACTGGTGGTCAGCCGTGTTCGAATGGCGGGTTCCAGTGCAAGGAAGGTCATGCGCCCGGTGACATCAATGGTCGGTCCGACAAGGTTTACGATGACAAGCGGCACGATCACCGCCCAGACATTCCAACCCAGCGGATACATCAAAGCGATTCCAACCAATTGCACCAGCGCCGCAATCAATCGTGCTTTGCGAGCACCGATCTTGTCAGCCCACTTTCCAAGCCGTGGAGTCGACAAGATGCTGAGCGCCGCAATGCCTGCGATATATCCGACCGTATCGACCCCGTATCCCATCGCATCGCTGGTAAGGTGCAGAGCCAATGCGAGCCATGTCGCGGTGAATGCGGCAAAATTGCAGCCCTGAATGACAGCAGAGACCACCATATCGCGGTGCGACCAGGAGAGTGTGAACACCGATATAAGCAATGCGAAATAGGAAGTCTGCGGCTCTTTGCGCATCTGGCCCGCGCTTCGCTTGTCGGTCTTCAGTGTAAGTGGTAGCAACAGTGTCACGCTCACCATTAGGCCAAAGGCGCACCAATAGACTACGCGCCACCCAAACTCCGCAGCGAGGATACCTGCACCGACCCTTGCGACTAGGATGCCGAAGATCACCCCAGCGGTGAGGAATGCCATGACGTGGCCCAGCCGTTCAGGCGCGACACGTTTCGATGCGAAAGCAGGAATCAGATACGGCGCGATAGTCACAAAACCGAGCAGCATTGAGGCAATCGTGAACAACACAAAGCTTTGTGCCAGCGCCATGGCAAGCATGAACCCGCTTTGCGCGGTGACAAAGGCAATGCACAGCGTCTTGTTTGAATAGCGATCACCCAGCGGCAATAGCAGCAAAATGCCGAGCGCCAACGCAAGTTGATTGAGCGCAGGAACGAGGCCAATTTGAGAGTTGCTGACTCCGAAATCGCCCGCAACTTCACCGATGATAGGGTGGATGTAATAGGCATTGGCGGTGACGACCGCCGCCGTCACCGCCAATGCATATTCCTGCCCTTTGCTAAGATAGCCTTGTGTTGAGTGAGGCTGGCTGCTTTCCGTCGTTACGCTGTTCAGAGGAATCCAGCCTTCTTTGCGGTCTCGATCACGCCCTGCGCCAGTTCAACCGGGCGATCTTCCTGACAGAAATGGCCGCAGGTTGAGAGCATGGCATGCGGCATACCTTTCGCTCCCTTTATCCGGTCGATCAAAGGCTGTGCCAGTCCGCCGGTCACGGGATCATCTTCACCGAACAGGGTTAGAAATGGCTTGTCAAAAGCGGCGAGCCCTTCCCATGCGGCTTTGTTCTGTTCGATCCCGTCCATTCCGTCTTCGACAGGAACCAGCTGCGGGAAGGCGCGCGCGCCAGCCTTGCTCGGTTCATCGGGGAAGGGCGCGTCGTAAGCGGCTATCTCCTCGGATGAACGCTCCGTTGCTGTTGCACGTTGTAGCAGGTCACCGATCAGAAAACCTGGCGATGATTTTGCAAATTCACGCCAAGCCAGAAATGCGGGCGAGGGCGTGCCGCCGGTTGGCAGAAATGTGTTACTGGCGACGACGCAGGAGAATTTCTCAGGCTCTTCGCCCACCATCCGCAGACCTAACAATCCACCCCAATCCTGACAGAACAACGCTGCCGATTGCGGGACAACTGCATCGCGCCATTGTTTCAGCCACGAAATGTGCCGGTCATACGTGTAGAAACTGGCATTGTCCGGCTTATCGCTTTTGCCGAATCCAATCAGATCTGGGGCAAGGCAGCGAAACCCTGCTGCAAGCAGTTCTGGAATCATTTTGCGGTAGAGAAAGCTCCAGCTTGGTTCGCCGTGGAACAGCAGAACTGGCGGCGCATCCTTTGGCCCTTCGTCAATATAATGCATCTTTCCCGAATGCCCGTCTCCCAGATCAACAGTGATCCAGTTCTCGGCGAACGGATAATCCGGAATTGCTGAAAAGCGATCGAGGGCGGCTGTCAGGATTTGCATGATTCTCTTCTCCAATCAGAAAATTGAGTAGCACAAAAAGACTGACCAGTTAGAATTTACCTTAGCAAATCGGTCAGGTGGACTTGCGCGCGGTGAGCGGGCAATCAGTGTGCGAACATTTGATACAGGAAATCCATGCAGTCTGAAGATGAACAGCTTGCCGAAATTCGCCGCACGGTCAGAGCATTATGCGAGGATTTTCCTGGTGAATATTGGCGGACAAAGGATGCCGCGCGGCAATATCCAAGCGAGTTCGTTGATGCGCTTACCAAAGCAGGTTTCCTAGCGGCGCTGATTCCTGATGAATTCGGCGGCAGCGGGCTGAACCTAGATGCTGCTTGTGTGATCATGGAGGAAATTCAGGCGTCGGGCTGCAATGGTAGTTCTGCCCATGCGCAAATGTACATCATGAACACGCTTCTGCGGTACGGCAGCGACGCGCAAAAGAACGAATATCTTCCCAAGATCGCCAGCGGCGAATTGCGACTTCAGGCATTTGGTGTGTCCGAGCCAACCAGTGGAACCGATACCCTCAGTTTGAAGACACGGGCCGTTCGGGACGGCGGCGATTATATCATCAGCGGCCAGAAAGTCTGGACCAGTCGGGCCGAACATTCCGACCTGATGCTGTTGCTGGCGCGGACCACTCCGCGCGATCAGGTCGCCAAGAAGACGGATGGACTGTCGATGTTCCTTGTCGACATGCACGAAGCATTAAAGTCCGGCATGAGTATCAAACCCATCCGCACGATGATGAATCACTCCTCATGCGAAGTGTTCTTCGACGATCTGCGTATCCCGACCACCGCTCTCGTTGGCGAAGAGGGAAAGGGTTTTCGCTACATTCTGTCTGGCATGAATGCAGAACGAATACTGATTGGTGCTGAATGTATTGGCGATGCGAAATGGTTCATTGAAAAAGCTACAGCCTATGCCAGTGACCGCAACGTTTTTGCCCGACCCATTGGGCAAAATCAGGGCATCCAGTTCCCCATCGCGCGCTGTTACGCTCAAATGTGCGCTGCCGAATTGATGGTCTACCATGCGGCACAAGTGTATGATGAGGGCGGCAATCCCGGCGAAGAAGCCAATATGGCTAAACTGCTTGCGTCAGAGGCCAGTTGGGCGGCAGCGGACATGTGCGTGCAAACTTTTGGCGGGTTTGGCTTTGCAGAGGAATATGATGTTGAGCGCAAATTCCGCGAAGCGCGTCTTTATACTGTCGCGCCAATCTCTACCAATCTGATCCTATCCTACCTCGCTGAACACGTATTAGGCCTGCCTCGATCCTACTAAACAGCCCAATTCGTCCTAATATTGCTGTTTTTTGCACCGAAGAGCTCATTTCTCTTGATGCGGCCGGTTAACTATGATTCTGTGCAATTGGAGTGAGGATTGGGACGATGCACAGACCACCTAAGGAACATTTGAAGCAGGCGCTTGCGCTCGTGCTCCTTGTTGTCCTGACGGTTTCGGCAATTGCTGGCCCGACAGGACTTTTGGCATGGGCTGAAAGCGACGAAGCGCTTGAACAGCGAAAGGCTCGTATTGCAGTTCTGACCGATCAGCGTGACGCGTTGCGCAATCGGGTTGAATTGCTTGATCCGCGCGGCGCAGATCCTGACTTAATTAGCGAGCTAGTCCGGTCCGATTTGGGCGTGATTCACCCTGATGAAATAGTGGTTATTCTAGAAGAAGAATAATTACAGAACGGACCTTTGGTTCGCAAATTGATCAAAAGTCACCGATTTGGCGAAAGCGGTTGTTTCCGTTGCGTAATGTGTGCTCGCGTGCCTATATGAAACGCATGAATTGGCACGCGCGATCTCCTGCGAGGTGATGCACGTGATTAAGTGAGAAGGAATCACACATTGGCGAAGAAACCCGCAGCCAGAAAGGCGCCGGCAAAGAGTCGCGCGGCTTCCAAGGTATCTGAAACTGGCAGTTCGATTGAAGATCCTGATTTCATCCTTCATTCGCTTCAAGAGGAATTCGAAGCCGCGAAAAGTTTCGTTGCGAATGACGAGCAAATGCTCGAATTCTATCGTCAGATGCTGTTGATCCGCCGGTTCGAAGAGAAAGCTGGCCAACTTTATGGCCTTGGACTGATTGGCGGTTTCTGCCACCTATATATTGGACAGGAAGCGGTCGCGATTGGTTTACAATCGGCTCTCGACAATGACCGTGACAGCGTAATCACAGGTTACCGTGATCACGGGCACATGCTCGCCTATGGCATCGATCCCAAAGTCATTATGGCCGAACTGACCGGTCGCGAGGCTGGCATTTCAGGGGGCAAGGGCGGCTCAATGCATATGTTCAGCACAGAGCATAAGTTTTATGGCGGTCATGGTATCGTTGGGGCGCAAGTTGCGCTTGGTGGCGGGCTGGCTCTCGCGCATCAATATAACGAAGACGGCGGCTTGTGCCTTGCCTATTTCGGCGATGGAGCGGCGAACCAAGGGCAGGTCTATGAAACCTTCAACATGGCTGCCCTTTGGAAACTGCCAATCGTCTTTGTCGTAGAGGACAACCAATATGCGATGGGAACGGCCAGTTCGCGTTCATCAGCAGAAACACGGTTCCATCGCCGCGGCACTGCATTCCGCATTCCTGGGATGGAAGTTGACGGGATGAATGTCCTAGAAGTCCGTGCCGCTGCCGAGGTCGCCTTTAAACATGTGCGTGAAGGCAATGGGCCGGTTCTGATGGAGCTTAACACCTATCGCTATCGCGGGCATTCTATGTCCGATCCCGCCAAATATCGGACTCGTGATGAGGTCCAAGAACAGCGCGACAACCATGATCCGATTGAGCGTATGAAAAGTGTGCTGATTGAGGCGGGACATGATGAAGCTGATCTGAAAGCTATCGACAAAGGCATTCGAAAAATTGTGACCGAAGCAGCAGACTTCTCCGAAAATTCACCGGAACCGCAGCCAGCCGAACTCTACACCGATATTCTGGTGGAGAAATACTGATGGCTATCGAACTCAAAATGCCCGCTCTTTCACCAACGATGGAAGAAGGCACGCTCGCCAAATGGCTTAAAGCAGAAGGCGACGCGATCGAGCCGGGTGATATTATCGCTGAGATCGAAACCGATAAAGCCACGATGGAGTTTGAGGCCATCGATGAAGGTGTTCTGACCAAGATTCTGGTTGCCGAAGGGGCTGAGAATGTCGCTGTAGGTACGGTGATTGCACAGATCGAAGGGGAAGGGGAAGGGGAGGATTCTGGCTCTGGCGCGGAAGCTCCTGCACCGCCCCCAGCAGCATCTCCTGCTCCTGCACCCGCAGCGGAAGCGCCCGCGGCAGTGGTTGCGGTGAACGACCCCGCAATCCCTGCCGGTACATCCTTCACCAGTACGCAAGTGCGTGATGCTTTACGTGATGCCATGGCAGAAGAAATGCGCGCTGATCGCCGTGTTTTCGTCATGGGTGAGGAAGTCGCCGAGTATCAAGGTGCTTACAAGGTCACACAGGGCCTACTCGAAGAATTTGGTCCAAAACGTGTCATCGACACACCGATCACTGAATATGGTTTTGCCGGAATTGGTGCGGGTGCGGCGATGGGCGGATTGAAGCCTATCGTTGAGTTTATGACCTTTAATTTCGCGATGCAGGCGATAGATCACATCGTGAATTCAGCGGCCAAAACCAACTATATGAGTGGTGGCCAGATGCGCTGTCCAATCGTATTTCGCGGCCCGAATGGTGCGGCGAGCCGTGTTGGCGCGCAGCACAGCCAGAATTACGGTCCATGGTATGCCAGCGTCCCCGGACTGATTGTCATCGCACCCTATGACAGCGCCGATGCAAAGGGTCTGATGAAGGCTGCAATCCGTTCGGAGGACCCGGTCGTCTTCCTTGAAAACGAATTGGTTTATGGCCGCAGCTATGATGTACCCGATCTTGACGATCACGTATTGCCCATCGGCAAGGCGCGAGTTGTCAAAGAAGGCAAAGATGCGACCATCGTGACGTACTCAATTGGTGTTGGAATGGCGTTGGAGGCAGCTGAAACACTGGCAGCAGAAGGCATCGATGTGGAAATCATCGACCTTCGCACATTGCGCCCGCTTGATAAGCAAGCCGTGCTGGACAGTCTGGCGAAGACGAACCGCCTAGTTATCGCTGAGGAAGGCTGGCCAACTTGCTCCATCGCCAGTGAAATTGTGGCAATCTGCATGGAGGAGGGTTTTGATCATCTCGATGCCCCGGTTCTGCGCGTATGTAATGAAGACGTCCCACTACCTTATGCCGCGAACCTCGAAAAGCTCGCGCTGATCGATCCGCCGCGGATTGTCGAGGCAGTGAAGAGGGTTTGTTACGTCTAAGAGTAAGAAAAGGGAGGCTACGATGTCCTCGCGGCCTCCCTTTTCATAACTCTAGCAGTTTGATGATTTAACTGGGGCGGTCGCTTGAGAAGACGGCGCAGTTTGCAACTGGCGATGCTGGGGTAGTCTGATGAATTTGCGAGAGATCGCGGTTATCACGTATGTTGAACGCTGCAGTGTAGTTAATCTGAGTATCACCAAAGAACTCTAATGGAGAGATGGGATCATAGGTGTAAGACACCTCAACAAACATCACCGCCGTACCTGGGCTTGCGGTGATCCGGTTCGCGGATTCTCCCATGCCCAAAAAGCCGAACCCGCTTGCACCATCACCTTCCACACCAAAGCTTGATGGATGATTTTTGGCACCTCGACAACGCTGCCATGCGATCCATTGTCCGCCATCGGGATTTTGCTGAAGGCTGGAAATAATGACCCGGCCGTTTTCGAAGATATCAAGCGATTCGCCAAGCCGTTCGCCGCCAACCAATGTTTCGTTGATATCATCTTCAAAAACGCGGCGAGCGGTTAGGACTTCGGTGTCACCAACACGAGAGGCGTTATCCGCGACCTGCATTGCCAGCTGGCTGACCTTCATATGAGTGACTGCCAAATTTGCCGTTTCTACGCCAAGCAGACCCATGCTGAGCACAATCGGAGCAGCGAATGCAAATTCGACCATGGCGACAGCAGAAGTGTCGCGCCCTAAATTTGACAATAACTGCGCGCAGCGGCGCGGAAAGGTGAGGGTAGCCATCAGATACAGTTCCCTGTCGTGGTGGTACGGTTTTGCTCATCGTAGGGCTGATTTCTGAGCACTGTCGATGCGCGGATTTCAACATTTTCCGACATTCCGGCTAGACCAGCCATGGGAAACAACCGCGGGTAAGTTACGATTGCTGTGTATAGAACTGCATCACGCGCGCCGCCGATCCCTTCTTGGCCGCGATCCGGATCCCATTGGTTGTTTTCGTTCACATCAACGAAGACTTCGTTGTTGTTACAAATGCCATCATTGTTATCGTCGGTGAATTCCTCTGGTTCGGAAATATCACTAAAGTCGAAGTGAGAGAGTTTCTCGAGCCTCACCGACGCCGAATTCGGTACAACATTGGAAACCTGATCAATAACGATCTGGTCAATCGCGCTTTCCTGGCTGCCAGCGCTTTCGAGCGTAAGGTTGCGGCCGGCATCCTGCATTGCACCATTAACCAATGCAGTAGTGTACTGCGAGTGAGTCAGATCAAAGACTCCCATGATCATCAGGATCAGGACCGGTGCAACAAAGCCAAACTCGACTAAGGTTGCACCGTCCTTGTTCTGCGCAAGGCGCTTCATATGAGCCTGCCAGATCATTGTGTCAGCCTTAGCGCGGCAATGCGTTGTGCAATTTCTTGAAAACGGTCGCGCAGCTCATCAGAATCGTCAGCGACAAACGCACGACCAGGCGTTGCGCAATCGATCAGGTTTTGACTAAGTGCCGTGCCAAAGGCGATGACCCAAACCGAAATGTTCTCCTGGCGCGCAGCGCGGCAGGCCGCTTGGAAACGTTCTGCATGCCGCGTAGATGCCAGACCGTTTGAGGGACTGTCCCCAGTAACGCGGCGATCCCACCATTCGATACCATATGTGCCATACACTTCGACACTCGGAACAAGCAGACCATCGGTCATAAATACAAGATGGCGACTGATTGCGTCGCCGTTCGGCGCCGTGGTGTTATCCGCTTCGAAGATTCCGTTTGGTGACAGGAACCGCGCTCCCCAAATCATGCCGATATCATGATAAGTATTGCTGCGGCCTCTCAGGCTGTTGACAAAGTTCTGCATGTCGCCGCGATTGATGTCGGTAAGGCGAAATGCTTCGGCAGGGCATGAATAGCCCGCACGTCGCTCGTCGTTTTCTCCGTTAAACTGGAAGATTTCATCCTGAGTGTTGTTGTTGCCATTTTCGCGCTTCCACACCACTTCATCTAGTACTGGTGCCCAACGCTGATCGTCGGTCGCTGGTCGCAAATTGATGTCGAGGTCGAATGCATCGGCGGGAGTATTTGGATTAAACGTCGTGGCAGTAACTGAGTTTGGGTTTGTGCTTCGTGCTTCTTCGATACAACCATCCCACGTCACCTGTATATCCGACCCATTTGCGCCAAGCGGAAGCACGGTCCGGTTGTCGTCATAAAGACCTGCGAGGGACCATTCCACAGGCCGATAGGCCCAGCGGAATTCTTCGGTTTCGACCCGACCTTCGGTCACCGTGATAGTCGACGCAGCGTCATACTCATTGTGGTTGTAATACAGTCGGCAGAGATCAGCGCTACCGAAATAGGTTCCGCCATCGAAGGTGTAAGATTCATAGGTGACAATACCGTCATAAACTGTGACGCGCGGGTCAGAGCCGGATTGTGAGACCTGGGTCCAGCTCGCTTCGCTGCTTGTCACGAAGATATCTTGGCGTGTGTTGATTAGCGCGACACAGTCATTGAACGTCGTGACGCCATAGTCGTTTTCTTCGACCCTGCCTTGAAAATCAAAACCGAATGCATCGCCGGTCCGTGTGTAGGTATAAGTCTCCGGCTCATAGGTTACCGTTATGATCGGATCGGCTTCGCGTGATTGATAAGTGTGGCTTTGGGCCATCCATGCTTGATTTTCATCAACAACCGCATTCCCGACATTCACGTTCGAAGCATATGGCACCATTCCATAGCGCACCTGCGCGTTAGGTGACGTTGATGCCTGGACCGTGTCGTAAAATGTCATAACCGCAGTACGCAACCCCCGAATCTTTGCGTCGGGCGCTTCCGTATTGTTGCACGCACCACCATTTGGATTGTCAGGTGCGCAGTTCATTGAACCCGTCACATCAACCACAAACATAATGTCTGAGTTGGAGATGTTGATATCGGCAGTGCAATCGACGGCAAGTTCGAATTCATCGTAACCAAATGCGCCCATAATTGATGTGGGTAGGGTGCCGGTTGCCACACCATTGACCTCACCATCAGCAGTCGCACTATAGGAACGGCTTAAACCTTCGGTGCCTAACAACCCGTCTTCATAGTTTTGATCGAAGAAATTTTCGCCAATCTGACGGTGTTCACTGGTGAAGTTCAAATCGTCCATCGCTCTGCGCGAAGCGAGAGCGCCAGCATCACAGGCAGATTGGAGCCGCGTTTCAGCCATGTAATAGCGACTGGCATCAACACCGCCACCGACCATTGCCATCAATGGCACAAGCGACGCTGCGGAAATTGCGATTGTATTAGCCGTCTTGTCTTTCGCGATGCTGCGAAAGAAAGATTGTCGATTATCAGTTGTCTGGCCCATAGGTCCACGTCCTCAGGTCAATTCCAGCACAAAATGATGCGGAATCTCAATTACGTTTGGTGGCTATAGCCTGCATCCAGTAAGCGGAATCCGAACTAGTTTGGTAAACAAGAACTTACCTCGCATTACAGTCCTTAACTGTGGCTATGCAGAATGGGCCTTTGGATTGGGTGCTTGACGTTCCACCCCCTTCGCCCGCTAAGAGCGCCTCTATGTCTAAAGCGTCTGACGAACCCCTTTCGACCGAGGTGCAAATTGCCTTGGCGCATACGCAGCCAAGCGTGCGCGGCGCGTTAACGTTGTTTTTTGAACTCGATCGTCGGTTTGCGCGGATTGTGGCGGCGACATCAGAGCCGATGCTTGGGCAAATGCGGCTCGCCTGGTGGCGTGATATGTTGGGTAAACCGATTGATGAACGGCCAACAGGTGACGTTGTCTTGGATAAGATTGGTGAGCATTGGTTGACCCGTGAAGAGGCTCTGATCAGTCTTGTCGATGGCTGGGAGCAGATGTTGGCAGAGCCTCCTTTGACTGAAGACCATGCACATCTCTTTGTTGCTGGACGACAAGATGCATTGCTAGCAGCTTATGGCAAACCGCCTGGGCTCATAAATGGGTGGGAAGCATATGTCGCAGCTGCGCGGTATTGGATTTTCGCAGACCTTGCATCCAATGTTTCCTCAACTGAGGAACGAGAGCTGCTGATTGAGTTGGGCATGGCCAATGGAAAATCTAGTCCCCGACTTCCATCCGGCGCGCGCGGTTTGGCGGTGCTAGGTGCGTTGGGGCGTCGGTCCCTTAAGCGCGGCGGGCGACCAATGATGGAGGGCAGGACTGCTTCAATAATTGCAACAAGAGCAGCTATCCTCGGGCGCTAAATACGTGTAATCTCTCAGATGGTTGGGTCGTGAGGAATGAAATGCGTCAAACAGTACTCGGTGTCTTCGTAGGATTGATATTGGCAGGCGTTGGAGTGTTCTGGTGGCAGGCACGTGCGCAAATTGAAAACAACGCTCCGCCGCCGCCTGAACCCGAAGAAATTGTCGAAGCCCCCGACATCCTTCCCGAAGTTGATCCCGGTGATCTGACCGGACCTGCCCCGCCAGAAGCCAGTGAATTGACGCGCGAAGAACGACGTTTCTTTCGCTATGATCGGAATCGTGACAGGGTCATCACCCGCAATGAAATGCTCTCAAGCCGCTCTGACGCCTTCAGGAAGCTTGATATCGATGGAAACAATTTGCTGACATTCGAAGAATGGGCGGTCACCACAGCAGAACGATTCGACGGCATGGATGCCAATGGCAATGCTGAACTGACGCCGGCCGAATTTGCAACATCCGCGCCTAGGCCCCGCCAATCACGGCCATCTTGCCGCTGTTAGGTACCTAGGCGGGTACTGGTTCTGCGTTTTTGCGCAGCCAATCCTGCAAATCGGCCTTGCCGCGTGAGGTATAGGCCTCTTTGCGTTGCTTCTTCTTCACATCGTGCAAAGGCGGGAATAGACCGAAATTCACATTCATTGGCTGAAATGTCTCGGCCTCCGCGTCGCCGGTGATGTGGCTGAGCAAAGCACCGAGTGCGGTCGATGGGGGAAGGGGGCTCCAATCCCGGCCTGTCAGTTCTCCGGCGGTCATCATTCCCGAAACCAGCCCAATCGCCGCGCTTTCAACATAGCCTTCGCAACCGGTAACCTGCCCGGCGAAGCGGACATGAGGGGCTGCTTTCAAACGCAATTGGCGGTCGAGCACCTGGGGGGAGTTGATGAAAGTGTTGCGGTGCAATCCGCCAAGCCGGGCGAATTCTGCATTCTCCAGACCAGGAATAGTGCGGAAAAGTTCAATCTGCGCGCCATATTTCATCTTGGTCTGAAACCCGACCATGTTCCACAAAGTGCCTAGTTTGTTATCCTGACGCAGCTGCACCACGGCATAGGGCCAACGCCCTTGCGGAAATTCTTCGGTAGTGTCGCGCGGGTTGTCCAACCCGACCGGCTTCATTGGACCAAAGCGCAATGTCTCAACCCCGCGTTCCGCCATCACTTCGATAGGCATGCAGCCGTCGAAATAGGGTGTGTCTTTCTCCCACTCCTTAAACTCAGTTTTTTCTGCCGCGATCAAACCGGCTTGAAAGGCGTAGTATTGTTCCTTCGTCATCGGGCAATTTATGTAATCGCCTTCTTCATTCGAAGCGGCTGTCGTTTTGTCCCAGCGTGATTGGATCCACGCAATATCCATATCGATGGAATCGCGGTGCACGATGGGGGCAATCGCATCAAAGAATGCAAGCCGGTCTTCGCCAGTAGCCGTAACAATGCTCTGCGCTAGTGATTGCGCAGTCAGCGGACCGGTTGCGACAATAGTGAAACCGGAGGTGGGCAGAGCGTCCACCCGTTCGCGCACCACTGTAATATTGAGATGTTCGCTCAGCGCCTTTTCTACTTCGGCAGAAAACACATCGCGGTCCACAGCCATTGCGCTGCCTGCGGGTACCCGTGCAACTTCGCCGGCGCGCATGACGATACTGTCGAGCTCACGCATTTCGTGGTGGAGCAGGCCAACTGCGTTCTTCGTATCATCGTCAGAGCGGAATGAGTTAGAACACACCAGTTCTGCCAAACCGTCAGTCTGATGTGCGGGTGTTTGTTCGCCCGAACCGCGCATTTCTGATAGCCGCACTTTTACGCCGCGCTGGGCCAGTTGCCAGGCAGCTTCGCTTCCGGCGAGACCGCCGCCGATTATGTGTACATCATGGATCATTTCGTCCCGGCCCTAGAATGCGGCGCGAACAACCGCAATCCCGCTATCGGCCAAGCACGGGACGGATCGCTTTGGCAAAGGCGGGTTCCACCGCTTCCAATCTGCGCGCCAACTCTGGTAGCCGCTTGACTGGAACAGCTGGGAACAGATGATGTTCAAGGTGGAAGAACATATTGTAGCTCACCGCATTGACCATTCGGCCACGCTGAGTGCGCGCCGCCAACGCGCTTTCGCTGCAACCGCGATGAGTGATCCAAACCGCAAACAGGGCGGTGAAGCCTTGTGCAATCAGCATCGCCAAGAAATGCCATGCAAAAAACCAAAGCCCTAAGCCAATCGCTAGCGCCGGCAGCGCGAGATTGAGTGCTAAGTCGATCAGCACTTTGCGCCGCCATGCCGGACCGCCTTCACACAGTGCTGCTAGGTGGCATTCAATCGGGAAAAGCGGGCCATATGCTAGCACTTGGAGCAGGCTCATTTTGCCTGCTTTCCCTTCCAGATCCGCATCGGTGTTGATATGCTGGTGATGGCGTAAATGGTTGAATGCGACACTGTGATTGCTGCCCAACATGACCAGACTCAACCCATGTAGGACAAACCGATGCCCACGCGGACCAAAGCCAAGATTGTGATGGATCGCCTCGTGATTGAGCCGCAACGCAGTCAGGAAAAACATAAACTCGGTGAAAAATGCCAGCGGCCACAGTTCATAATAGAACAGAGCTAAACTTGCCCCAAGCCAAGGCAAAGGATGCAGGCATTCGGTCAATCCGTCACGCATTCGCATCTGGGTGAGATCGCGCCATTCAACACGGCGAACAGCCTTTTTTAGACAGGCTTTGTCAAGTTGGTGAGCTGGCATCTTGCAGTCTCCTGTTGGACGCCTGCTGATTACCATATTAGAGAATGCGAGCGATTGCTTTGTGGCGCATATGTCGTGCATTGCGTGCAAGTCATCATTGATAGGGGAGCGAGTTATGGCGAAAAATGCACTGATAGAGCATCGGCCATGGTTGCTCGCGAGTATCACAGCTGCAGTTGCCTATTACTTCGTTTCCGACAATCCAATCGGTGAAGTTTGGTTGATGCTGATCAAGGGTGCAGGCGTTGGACTGCTTGCCGCCTATGCTTTGCGTCGAACATCGGGGGCTGATGGGATGCTGTTGGCGGCGGCTTTGGCGCTCTCTGCAGTTGCCGACATGGCGCTTGTTTTGTTTTTTGAAATTGGCGGCGCGGTGTTCTTTGCGTCGCATCTGGTCGCAATTGCACTCTATCTGCGCAATCGCCGTGACAGCACGAGCGTCAGCCAGAAATTGCTGGGTGCGGCTTTGCTGGTCGGTACGCCGATCATCTCTTTTCTGCTGAGCCAAGACCCGATGGTTGCGCTCTATGCAATTAGCCTTGGGACGATGGCTGCCACTTCGTGGACCAGCAGCTTTCCTCGCTACCGTGTTGGAATCGGCGCGGTGCTATTTGTGGTTAGTGATTTCCTGATCTTTGCCAAGATCGGACCGCTCAATATCGCGCCGCTGCCGGATTTGCTGGTTTGGCCGCTCTATTATGCAGGTCAGGTGATGATTGCGACGGGGGTGGTGCAAACCCTGCGCGGCGAAACACCGGCAAGATAGCGAGCGAATTTTAGGCCGCGATGGTGGTTCGGTGCAGTTCGCGCCGGTGGCCTTCATAGCCTCCGGTAGCCCTGTGATTGACGCTGCGATTGTCCCACAGGATCAGCATGTCCCTTTCCCATTTATGACGGTAAATAAATTCATCGCGCTCGCACCATTCGTGGAGTTCGATCAGGAATTGCAGAGCGTCCTTATCGTTCATTCCTTCGATCCCGATTGTGTAGCTGATCGAGAAGAAGAGAACCTCCTCGCCAGTTTCCGGGTGTCGTTTGATGAGCGGGTGCGAATGACGCGCCAATGCAGCTTTACTGGGCCGTATTGCCATGGAGCGGCCTTCGTCCTTGTCGCCATAAAGCCCGTCTGGCGCATAACCACGACTTGCCGAATGCACCCCTTTCAGCTTGCGCAGGTCAATTTTGCGAGCATCAGGCAAAGCAGCAAAGGCGGCGGCCTGGTTGCTGAAGAGGGTGTCGCCGCCGACAGGCGGAATTTCAATCGCAAGCAAGCAGGTGCCCGAAGGTGGCTGCGGCAGGAAGCTCCAATCACTGTGCCAGTTTTCTGCAAACAACGGCGAAGTTTCATCCGCTTCGCGCTGAATGGCAGCGATATTCTTTCGGCCAGCAATGGGATCGAAAAATGGGTCCTCGCCAAATCCACCCATTGCGACGGTGAAGCGTTCGAGTGCGTCATCATCCATTTGTTGATCAGCGAAGGCCAGTACTTTGTGTGCGTGCCACGCCTCACGAATGTCTTGCATCAGCATATCATCAAGCGGATCGGATAGGTCGCACCCAGTTATCCGGGCGCCGCAGGCCTGTCCGCTCGGCTCAGTGATTATACTCATGCGATAATCTTCATTCTGGAGGATCCTCGCCAATGTCGCTGCCTGATTGGGGCGTAGTGCCGGGAGTGGTTTCTTCCCCCTCACCGCGTCGCTCAACCATTTCTTTGATGACGATCTCTTCGGCCTCGTTTTCAGGCTCTTCGGTTTCGTCGATCTTCACCGCAGCAACGATTGTTTCTTTCTTGCCCACATCGAACAGGCGCACGCCGGCAGAATTTCGGCCAATCACGCGGAGAGTTTCCAGCCCAATGCGGATCAGTTTTGCCTGATCTGTCACCAGCATTAATTGTTCGCCCGTCTCGACCGGGAAGCTCGCCACAACAGGGCCATTGCGAGCGATATTGTCGATATTGATCAACCCCTGACCACCGCGGCCAATCTGGCGATATTCATAGGCGCTGGAGACTTTACCATAACCATTGGCGCAAACGGTGAGGATGAACTCTTCCTTCTCACGCAGCGTTTCATAGCGCTCAGGAGCGATGTCAGGCTCGCCTTCTTTCTCACCCTTCCAGGGCGCAAATTTGATATATTGCTCGCGCTCTTCGGATGTCGTCCCGGTCATGCCCAGGATCGAAAGCGAGACGACTTCGTCTCCAGTCGCCAGTTTCATGCCGCGCACACCAGTTGAGGTGCGGGACGTGAATTCGCGAACTGCGTCACCTGGGAAGCGAATGGCCTTGCCCTGACGGCTAGCCAGCAGCACATCATCAGTCGCTGAAAGAAGTGCGACGCCGATCAGCTTGTCTTCGCTTTCCTCATCGAACTTCATCGCAAATTTGCCGTTTGATGGGATATTGGTGAAAGCATCCATCGAATTGCGGCGAACATTACCCTTTGCGGTCGCGAACACGACCGAGAGTGCGCCCCATTCGGCCTCATCTTCGGGAAGTGCCAGCACTGTGCGAATAGTTTCATCATCGTCGAGTGATGGCAGCAGATTGACGATCGGACGTCCGCGTGTGGTCGGTCCGCCTTCAGGCAGTTTCCAAACCTTCATGCGATAAACTTTGCCAGCGGTAGAGAAGAACAGCACAGGGTTGTGCGTCGATGTGACGAACATTTCCGCGATGGCATCTTCGTCCTTGGTCGACATGCCAGCGCGGCCTTTACCGCCGCGATTTTGAGCACGGAAAGTCGAAAGCGGAGTGCGTTTGATATAGCCATCCAGCGTTACGGTCACGACCATATCGTCGCGCTCGATCAGGTCCTCGTCGTCCAGACCATCCCATGCAGGTGCAATCTCCGAAACGCGCGGCGTGGCATAGGTCGCGCGGATTTCCTCCAGCTCCTCACGCATCACCGCGTAAAGTTTCACGCGGTCTGCAAGGATTGCGAGGAATTCCTCGATCTTCATGGCGAGCTCTTTCAGCTCATCACCAATCTCATCACGCCCCAATGCCGTCAGGCGGTGGAGGCGCAGATCCAAGATTGCTTTAACCTGCCGTTCGGAAAGGCGATAGGTCCCGCCTTCCTGATCGGTGCTTGGCTCAATCGCTTCAACCAAACGGATATATTGTGCAATATCGCCAATCGGCCACTCTTTGACCAACAACCGTTCACGCGCAGTCGCCGGATTGGGTGCGCCTCGGATGATCTTCACAATTTCATCTAGGTTGGACACTGCGACCACAAGGCCGAGCAAGATGTGCGCTCGGTCTCGCGCTTTAGCGAGTTCAAACTTGGTTCGGCGAGTGATTACCTCTTCGCGGAAACTGATGAATGCTTGAATGAAATCGCGCAGCATTAATGTTTCAGGACGGCCGCCGCGAATGGCGAGCATATTGGCCGGGAAACTAGATTGCGCAGGTGTGTGACGCCAAATCTGATTCAACACCACTTCGGCCGTGGCATCACGTTTTAGGTCGATGACAACCCGCACACCCAGGCGCGAACTTTCATCGCGGATGTCAGAAATGCCTTCGATACGCTTTTCTTTCGCCGCATCGGCGATCTTTTCGACCAGGCCCGCTTTGCCAACCTGGTATGGGATGGAGGTGAAAACGATGCTTTCACGATCACCGCGCCGGGTTTCAATTTCATGCCGGCACCGCATCAGGATTGATCCGCGCCCGGTTGTATAGGCTGCCTTCGCCCCGTGCGTGCCCAAAATGAGCGGGGCAGTCGGGAAATCTGGACCCGGAATATACTCGATCAACTCTTCAGAAGTGATCGCCGGATCATCCATATAGGCGATGCAGCCGTCGAGCACTTCACCCAAATTATGCGGCGGAACATTGGTGGCCATACCAACCGCGATACCGCCAGCACCATTGACAAGCAGGTTAGGGAAACGGGCAGGGAGGACCGATGGTTCTTGCTTGCGGCCGTCATAATTCTCGACAAAATCGACTGTGTTCTTGTCGAGATCATCAAGCAGGGTGTCTGCAACGCGGGCAAGCCGCGCTTCGGTATAACGCATCGAAGCAGGTGGATCGGGGTCCATCGACCCAAAGTTTCCTTGGCCATCGATCAACGGGACACGCATCGACCATGGCTGAGTCAGCCGGGCAAGAGCATCATAGATCGCACTATCACCGTGCGGGTGAAAATCACCCATCACGTCGCCAACGATTTTTGCACTTTTGACGAATGGCTTGCCGGCGACAAAGTTACCTATTTTGCTGGCATAAAGAATCCGACGGTGCACCGGTTTCAATCCGTCGCGCACATCGGGAAGCGCGCGGCTAACGATCACGCTCATCGCGTAATCGAGATAGCTCGTCTTCATCTCATCGACGATGTCGATGCGTTCATACTCATCCGAAGGAGCAGTTGGTTCGATAATGTCGGTTTCGTCGCTCAAAGTGGCGGCCAATTCTGTTGTTGAATGTGAAAGTTTCGATGTCTCATTAATGTAGGCGTTCAGGCGCAAGAGTGCCACTCAAACAGGTCAACAAAGACCTTCAGAGCGCCCTTTTTCCACACTTGCCGGATCACAGGATAAACAGGGGCGCAGGCGAGGGCGCAACTTTCCAAATATTGCGTGCCGCTGAACCAATCGTGCAGGCCATTCAATCCCGGTTCAGACCGATTCACCTACAACGAATTGCAAATGGTTTGGCACTCGTTCAATGGACGGAGCTAGCATTTATCAAGCTGCGAGGGCTGGAAGCCGTGCAGTCAGACATACTTTTCAGGAGGTACCCCGTATGATTTCCCTTCTTTCGCGCAAACGCGCTTCATCGCTGGCTCTCGCGATTGCCATGGCAACCGGCAGCGCGGTGGTTGGGACCGCAGTTATTCCAGCAGAGGCGAGCGCGCAGCGCAGCCGAGATCGTGACAGAGAGCGTGATCGCGATAGTGAATCTGCTGCGGAGGATGATGGCGGTGGTTACAGCGCAGAATTTCGCGCGGCCTATGCCCCATTGGACGAGGCATTGAAGGTTGAGGGTGTTGATATTAACGCTTTGCGCCCGCAAATCGACGCCCTGATTCCACTACTTGTCACGAATGATGAGAAGATCGCAGGCGGCGGACTGATCTTTAATACGGGTATCACAGCTTCGGATCGTTCGCTTCAGTTGCAAGGTATGGAAATCATGCTTGCCAGCGACAAAGTTCCCGTCGAGCAAACTGGGCGGTACAACTTCATCGCCTATCAATTGGCGAATGAGCGGGATGATCACGCGAAAGCGCGTCGTTATTTGCAAGGTGCGATCGACAACAATTTCAGTAGTGATAACATATCGCCGCCCGACCTTCAGATCGCGATGGCGGAGAGCTTCTTTGCCTCCAACAGTTTGACTGAGGGTTTTCAATATCTCGAGCGAGCTATTTCTGGGCGTAAAGCTCAAGGTTTGGCGGTGGACGAACAATGGTACCGACGTGGCCTTACAGTAGCCTATGAAAATGAGGTAGTGCCGACGGTCTATGACTTCGCATCTCTCTGGATTAGCGAATTTCCATCGGCCGACAATTGGCGTGACGCCGTTAACGTGACCCGCAATCTCAACACGTTTCAAGGTCCAGAAATTCTAGACTTGTTCCGGCTCGGGCGCCGTGTCGGTGCGTTGCAAGATGAATCGGACTACGATTACTACGTCGAGTCAGCTGATCCTCGCCGCCTTCCAAAAGAAGTGAAGGATGTCATTGACGAAGGTTATGCCAGCGGCGTTGTCAGCCGTGACAACCTATTCATCGCCGAAGCTCTTGAAATCGCAAACGGTCGAATTTCAGCGGACCGAGCTGATCTGCCTGCGCTTGATCGAGATGCAAGTGCATCCGGCGCTGGCCTGCGGACGGTCTATGCCGCAGGCAATGCGTTTCTAAGCTATGATGATTATGCAAAAGCTGCGACGTTCTTTCAGCGTGCTCTTGGTATGCCAGGTGTCGACACTTCCGAAGCTATGACCCGTTTGGGAATCGCTCAGGTTGGCTTAGGTGATTACTCTGCTGCACGCGCTTCATTTGAACAGGTTCAAGGCAGTCGCCTTCCGATCGCAAAGCTTTGGATTGCGTATACAAACCAGCTTGAAGGAGTCACCGTTCCTGCGCCAGCTCCTGCTCCAGGACCAACCCCAGCTCCTGCCGCAGAGCCTGTCGCCGGTTAATTCTTCAAACACACACAAAAAAGGGCGCCGAGAAATCCTCTCGGCGCCCTTTTTATTTGCTGAAAAATTGAATGTAGAGCGGAAACCTATTCTTCTGGCAAAAACTCACCAGTGTCTTCGTCAAGCGAATAAAGAACCCCTTCGCTGATAGAGAAATGTGCCCCACGCAGTTTCAATGTCCCTGCACGTTCTTTGTCCACCACCCATGGGAAACTTCGCAGATTTTTGAGACTAAGGCGGATAGCAGCGAATTCCATCGCCAGCTCAGCTTTACGACCTTCTGTCCCATGCTTGCGTGCCACGGGTTCTCTCGCATCCTTCAGCAGGTTGATCCAGTCGGCAATGAAACCACCTTCGCCAAATGGCTTGGAATCAAAGCCCTGGGAAAGAGCCGCTTGGCACCCTCCGCATCTACCGTGCCCCATGACAACGATTTGCTTTACCTCCAACATCTGAACAGCGAATTCAACGGCCGCTGAAACGCCATGCAATCCTGGCGTGGTTTCAAATGGAGGGACAAGCGCAGCGACGTTGCGAACGACAAAGATTTCGCCGGGATCAACATCAAAAATCTGCGAAGGGTCAACCCTGCTATCGGAACAGCCGACAACCATCACTTTTGGCTTTTGGCCTTCAACAATAGTCTGATCAAAACGTGCACGTTGGCGTGGATAGACACCCTCACGAAAGCGGCGATAGCCTTTTAGTAATTCGGCAAATTCTGGCACGTTGTCCCTCTTGTTTCCTTGGCATGGCGACTTGGATAAAATGGTTCTCTGCAGACATCCTCACTGTCTCACATCGACAAAAGGAATCCCAGTTTTGTAAACATTGCACCGAGCAATAGATCAAACGCCAGTGGTTTGTCTTCCGCCACTGTTGCTCTCACCATCTTTCTTTGTTGGCCCATTCCCCCTTCTGGACGCGAAGAGGATGACCGGGATGGCTCAAAGCGTGCGCGCCCTAATTGAATAGGTGCCACATGATCTTGCGGCGGACGCGGTGGAGGCCTAAATGGGCCGCATGAACGATCTCACCAACACACCAAAATCTGCGCCCAAAGGGGAGCGGCCCGCACGCCAGCGCAAACCCGACTGGATTCGCGTCCGCGCACCGGTGAGCAAAGGTTATAACGAGACGCGCAAGCTGATGCGCGACCTCAACCTTAATACAGTGTGCGAAGAGGCTGCATGCCCAAATATTGGTGAGTGTTGGACCAAAAAACACGCCACGGTGATGATTTTAGGTGATGTTTGCACAAGGGCCTGCGCATTTTGTAACGTGAAGACTGGAATGCCGAAAGCGGTTGATCCGATGGAGGCCGAAAACACCGCGATTGCGGCGGCGAAAATGGGCTTGAAACACATCGTTATCACCAGTGTTGACCGTGACGATTTACCCGATGGTGGCGCGTCGCAATTTGTTAAAGTGATTGAGGCTTTGCGTCGCAACACGCCAGGCACGACAATTGAGATATTGACGCCCGATTTTCGTGGTAAAATGCGCGCCGCAGTTGAGGCAATCTGCGAGGCTGGGCCGGATGTTTACAACCACAATTTAGAAACGGTGCCGCGTCTCTATCCGATGATCCGTCCCGGTGCGCGCTATTATGCATCGTTGCGATTGCTGGAGGAAGTGAAGGCTCACAACCCGTTGATCTTTACAAAATCTGGCGTGATGTTGGGACTCGGCGAGCAGCGGCTCGAAGTGCACCAGGTGATGGATGATATGCGTTGCGCAGAGGTCGATTTCATCACGATGGGTCAATATCTTCAGCCAACCCCAAAACACGCAAAGGTAGAAGAATTTGTCCCGCCTAAGGGTTTCGACGCTTATGGCTCAATCGCCCGCGCAAAGGGATTCTTGCAAGTAGCATCGAGCCCGCTGACACGCTCCAGCTATCACGCGGGCGACGATTTCGCAGTGATGAAGGCGGCTCGTGAAGAGAAACTTCGTGTAGAAAATCAGCGAAGGCGGGATCGTCTGGACGTCTGATGGTGGGCATCCGAGAAACGCGAAAATTGCCCTATAGCGCAGAGCAAATGTTCGACCTCGTGGCCGACGTAAAACGCTATAGTCAATTTCTGCCCTGGGTGATCGCAACACGCGTGCGGTCCGACGGTGAGACCGAAATGATCGCTGACATGGTGGTAGGATTTAAATCGCTACGTGAAAGCTTTACCTCGCGTGTCTCTAAGAACCGACCGTACCAGATTGCGGTCCACTATATCGATGGCCCGCTTTCTGATCTCGACAATGTCTGGACGTTCCGCGCTCTGGAAAACGGTAAATGCGAGATCGACTTTTCTGTCGATTTTCAATTCAAGAATCGCGTGTTTCAGTCATTAGCCGGCCAGTATTTCGACCGTGCTTTCCGAAAAATGGTTGAAGCATTTGAACGGCGCGCCGACGAACTTTACGGTAACAGCAATTCCAGCGCACAGATTGTCGCCTGACGCCGAATTGCAGCGCGCCCATCGGGTGCATCGCCACCATCGAAATGTCTTAACTCACCCTCGGGTTCACCATCCTGATTTCGGGTCGCACGCGCGAAAACCACTGTTCCCACTGGCTTTAACTGGGTGCCTCCACCGGGACCCGCGACACCGCTAACGGCAACGGCGACATCAGCGTTGGATCGTTCCAGTGCGCCCTGAGCCATCGCCCAAACACAGGCGATGGAAACTGCCCCAAATGTTTCGATGATGTCTTGAGCTACACCTAAAGATTCCATCTTCGCTTCATTAGAATAGGTCACATATCCGCGGTCCAATACGGCGGATGAGCCTGCAATGGCCGTAATTGCGCCTGCAACTAGGCCCCCGGTGCAGCTTTCGGCGGTTGCCACTTTGCGCCCGGCGGCTGCGTTTTCGGAGACCACACGTTCTGCCAATTTCGTAATGTCGTCCGGGAGAAGAGAGTCAGTCACAAGCCTTGTTCCTGTTCGCGCAGTTTGCGCTGGCCACTCTCGCTCATTTCTGGCTCAGACGTGACGTCGCTTGCCGCTCGCGATCCGTCAGAAATACCAAATTCGAACAAAAGCCCGACTACCGCGGCGAGATTATCGGCAGGAAGTGGATCAAGAATTTCGAGAGTTCGTTCGATTACTTCGCAACTTTCCGGTTCGATCTCTTCAACAGCCATTGCCTCAATCACTCCATCAACAAATGGTCGCAATGTTTCATCGTCCAAAGTGCCCACTAATCCACTGAACTCGTTAGTTTCTTCTTCGGCGAATTGCATCATTAACAATCTGGCACCCGGCCACGCAGCATCAGAGCCATCACTGAATTTTTCGCGTAGGCGCTGAGCGTTGGAGACTGCAAAACCATCCGGGCTCAGTGTTTCGAAGCAGCGCGTCATATAGCCGTCAAATGCAAAGGGTAGGCCGTAACGCACGGCAGCAGCCACGGCTGCAGGATTTACTTCCTCTTCCGTTTGCGCTGACGCTGGACTGGCGGCGAACAGCGACGCTGCGCCCAGAGCTACTATTGCGACATTTTTTGTGTTTCTCATCTCTTGTTCCTGTGCGGCCGTTTGGCGTTACGCATTGGATTGGAGGCTGACTATAGCCTGTGCAGCAATTCCCTCGCCACGTCCGGTAAAGCCTAACTTTTCGGTTGTGGTTGCTTTGATACTAACAGCCTTTTCCGAAAGGCCGGTTAGCCGAGCGACTTCACCGCGCATAGCTGGGCGGTGAGGTCCAATTTTGGGTGCCTCGCAGATGATGGTCAGGTCGATATTGCCCAGCGCATAACCAGCTGCATTGGCTAGTTTGACCGCATGTTCCAGAAATTTTGCAGACCTTGCTCCAGCCCATTTGGCATCGCTTGGTGGAAAATGCGTGCCAATGTCACCCTCCCCAATCGCGCCAAGCACCGCGTCTGTGATCGCGTGTAATGCAACATCGGCGTCGGAATGACCCGCCAGTCCTTTGTCGTGATCCAGCTTAACCCCGCATAGCCAAAGCTCTTCCCCTACGACAAGCCTGTGCACGTCAAACCCTTGACCGACGCGGAAAATTGGGGCGCAATTGTTATCCATCAAATCTTCCGCAAATGTGATTTTTTTAAGCCGCTCATCGCCCTGCACGAGCGTAACAGAAGCTCCGGTCGCGGCGAGCACCTGAGAATCATCGCTGGCATTGGTCTCGCCGTTCCAAGTCCGGTGAGCGGAGAGGATTTCGCCGAAGCGAAACGCCTGCGGTGTTTGAACTCGGCGCAGCGCTTCGCGCTCAGCGTTGCCCGCCATAATCCCGTCGTCTCCAACCAGGGCAAGGCTATCGACCACCGGGAGTGTTGGAATAGCGCCGGGGTGAGTCTCAAGCGCTCCAAGAAGCCGTTCGATAACTGCGCGTGGCAAATCAGGTCGGGCCGCGTCGTGGATAAGGACGTGTTCGGGGCTATTGTCAGAAATTGCCTCAAGCCCGGCACATACCGATTCTTGGCGAGTTGCGCCACCAATCACGAAGGTAAATCCAGTCAGCCCTTTGAGCGCAGAGCGCGCATATGCCTCGGCCTGGTCTGAAATTACGATAATCAGCGGTGAAGCACCTGCATCGATAAATTCGACAACTGAATGGCGGATCAAAGACTGGCCACGCCATTCAAGAAACTGTTTCGGAACGTCCCCGCCCACACGCAAGCCTTTCCCTGCGGCGACCACTATTGCGGCAAAAGGGGGGAGGGGGGCTTGGCCTGCCATCGTGATGAGCGCTTAAGGTCTGGACGGATTTTACGCAATCTACTATGCGCCTGCCCAATATTTAGGCATTACCCCAGATCATGATCAGCATCCCTTCTCCACCGGCATTGAAGCCGATCCAAATCGGCTCTGAAACGATTGCAGACCCTGTTGTGCTTGCGCCGATGACTGGCGTGACGGATATGCCGTTCCGCACATTGGTGCGCCGCTATGGTTCGGGCCTTAACGTTACCGAAATGGTAGCGAGCGAAGCGGCCATCCGAGAAACGCGAATATCCCAGCAAAAGACCGAGTGGGATAAGACCGAAGAGCCGGTCTCGATGCAGTTGGTCGGCTGTGATCCTGAAAGTATGGCCGAAGCCGCCAAGCTACAGGAAGGCAATGGCGCGGCGATTATCGACATCAATTTTGGCTGCCCAGTACGCAAAGTCGTGGGCCAGTTGGCAGGCTCTGCCTTAATGCGCGAAATCCCGCTGGCGGCCAAATTGATGGAGGCCACCGTGAAAGCTGTGAAGGTGCCAGTTACCGTCAAAATGCGGATGGGGTGGGATCATCAAAGCCTAAATGCGCCAGAAATGGCCCGGATCGCACAAGACCTTGGCGTCAAAATGATTACTGTGCACGGACGGACCCGCAATCAGATGTATAAGGGCGACGCCGACTGGTCCTTCATTAGTAAGGTTAAGGCTGCGGTTTCGATCCCCGTCGTCGTCAATGGCGACATTTGCACGATTGATGATGCGGCCAAGGCGCTTGAACAATCGGGCGCTGATGGGTTGATGATTGGACGCGGTGCCTATGGCAAGCCATGGCTGTTGGGTCAGGTCATGCATTGGTGGCGCACGGGTGAGTCCATTCCGACCCCCAATTTTGATGAGCAATATGCAGTGCTGATTGAACACTATCACCGGATGCTTGATCACTATGGCCGCGATGTTGGCTCCAAGATCGCTCGAAAACATATTGGCTGGTATACGAAGGGTATGCATGGTTCGGCGGAGTTCCGAAACAAGGCAAATTTTATCGATGATCCTGAAGAAGTGTTGGGCGAAATCGAGCGGTTTTATGCAACATTCATGGGGCGCCGTTCAGATGCCGGTTTCCAGGCTCAAGCTGCTTAGACATGGCAACCATACCAACCATCGGTGCGTCTGATATTTCTAATTTCGATCCTTCGCGACCCGGAGCGAAAGCTCAAATTGCAGGGCTGCTTTTTGCCGTCGTTTTGGTCGATCAGAACACGCTTATTGCTGAGGCAAATCACGCCGCCGAAAACTTGCTGGGCGTAAGCGAAAAACGGCTGCTGGGAAGGCCGCTGGTTGAGGTTATTGGCCCCCTCGATTCGAGGGTGGAGGCCCGATTGAACATGGTTGATGCGGCTCTCGTCGCACGGGACATAATGTTGAATAATAGCGCAGATGAAGTGCGGGTAAATCTCACCGTTTCGCCATTGGGAAGCTATCCTGGCTGGCGAGTCATAACGATTTCCGAAGTGGGGTATGAAGAAACCGGAACCGAAGACGAAATTGGCATTTCGCAGGGCGCTCCATCAATCCTCGCGCATGAAATTAAAAACCCGTTGGCTGCAATTCGCGGAGCGGCGCAACTGATCGCTCGCAAGCTGCCACAGCCAGACAAAAAGCTGGCAAAGATGATTACGGACGAAGTTGATCGGATCGCGCGGCTGATCGATAGGATGCAGATGCTAGGTGCCAAAGGCACTGAAACAGCGACACCTTGCAACCCGCACGTAGCGATACGTTCCGCCATCGCTACTGTCCGTGCCGCCAGCAGCAATTCCGTTGAGATCTACGAAGGGTTCGATCCCTCGCTTCCAGCAGTTCTCGCCAATCGCGATGCGTTGGAGCAGGTGCTCATCAACTTGATCTCTAACGCGCGTGACGCGGCCAGTGCCGAACCGCAAGGTCAAATCACGGTTCAAACGCGCTTTGTCAGTGGTCTGGCGTTCAGTGCGATCAGGCTTGGCCGTGCAGTGCGGTTACCGATTGAAATTACAGTCACCGACAATGGACCGGGTATCGATCCGGCGATGCGGGATCACGTGTTCGAACCGTTCGTTTCATCTAAGCAATCGGGGCAGGGGCTTGGGCTTGCCTTGGTGAGGAAACTGGTGCGGGATATGAACGGCAGCATCAGTCATGACCGGGATACACGGCGCGGACTCACCCATTTCCGCTTGCACTTGCCACTGGCAAAGTCAGACCAAGGATAGGAGCCGGATATGGCGGGCACAATCTTACTGGTCGAAGACGACACTGCCATCGCAACAGTCATCACCGCCGCGCTTGAGGATGAAGGTTTCTCAATCGTCCGTTGCTCATCGATTAGCGAGCGAGATGTCAAGCTGATTGAATCGTCGTTTGACGTCATGCTTACCGACGTGATGCTGGAAGATGGCGATGGCTTGATCAGCCTGGGCAGCGTTCGAAAGGCTGCGCCGGACATGCCGGTAATTGTGCTTTCTGCCCAAAACACTTTGGATACCGCTGTTCGCGCAAGTGACAGCGACGCGTTTGAGTACTTTCCCAAACCGTTTGACCTTGATGAATTGGTGCGCGCCGTTTCTCAGGCTGCGGGAGATCGTGGCAGTATTCCGGAGGCTTTACCCGAATGCGAGGGCGACGGCTTGCCTATGGTCGGGCGCAGTCCGGCAATGCAAGGCGTCTACCGCATGATTACGCGAGTGCTTCGCAATGATCTAACCGTGCTGGTAACCGGCGAAAGCGGGACGGGGAAGGAGCTGGTTGCCGAGGCGATTCATCAACTGGGTGGGCGACGCACGGGACCATTCGTCGCGGTCAACACAGCGGCAATTCCGCATGATTTGGTCGAAAGCGAACTGTTCGGACACGAAAAGGGCGCGTTTACGGGCGCGGTCGCTCAGGCAATTGGTAAGTTTGAACAGGCGAATGGCGGCACGCTGTTCCTAGATGAAATCGGTGACATGCCCGCTGAGGCACAGACCCGGCTGTTGCGGGCATTGCAATCAGGTCGCATCCGGCGTGTTGGCGGGCGACAGGAGATTGCGGTTAATGTTCGCATTATAGCTGCCACAAATCGTGACCTTGTTCCGATGATTGCGGGCGGAAAATTTCGTGAAGATTTGTTCTATCGCCTCAACGTTGTCCCCATTGAATTGCCTCCTTTGCGCGATCGACGGGAGGATATTGGAGTTCTGTCACAGCATTTCCTGGCTCAAGCTTCCGAAGATGGCTTGCCGCGCCGACAGTTGACAGAAAATGCTGTTGTCAATCTGGAACAGCGCAATTGGCGTGGTAACGTTCGTGAGCTGCGCAATGTGATTTACAGGCTCGCGCTGATGTCGCGTGAGGACATGATTGATGCGGAGAGCCTTGATGAAATTTTGGGGTTGGAAACGCACTTCTCGAGCGGCGCATTGGATGAGCAGGAAGCCGGGATCGGCGCTGCTCTGAATATCTGGCTTTCGCAGGAGGAGCCCGTTTCCGGGACGGTCTATGCGAGTGCACTTGCGGCTTTTGAAAAACCACTAATCGAGCATGCGTTGGTTCAGACAAGTGGGAACCAACTGCGTGCTGCGAAATTTCTGGGTATCAACCGGAACACTCTGCGCAAACGGATTACTGAGCTGAATATTGAGCCTGATCGCTTCGCAAGACCGGTCTAACGCAGTTATGCGGCTAAAATACCACTTTATCCTTGCATCAATGCAACACTAACGTTGTAACTCAGCAGCGATGGATGCCTCGATAGCAAACCCGGTTAACAGGGATGACCCACCTACGCGGAGCTTACCACGTCAGTCGCCTAGGCTTTGGCGGCATTTCATTGTTGCATCGCGCCGCGCCAACATTGTTCGCTGGCTCGAAATACTCTCAGTCCTCGCGCTGATCGCTGCGCTTGTTGCGAACTATATGACTTATTCGGAGGCTCCGGATACTGGCGAGGTCTTACCAACACTCCAAGTTTCTTTGCTATTACTGGCAGTCCTCGTCCCCGCGATGACGATTTTGGTCTTGATCGGCCGCCGTATGGCGATGAGGCGGGCTGCGGGGAGCACCGCGCGCTTGCATGTACGGCTCGTATTCTTTTTCTCGATGGTCGCTGCGGTGCCTACGTTATTGGTAGCAGGTTTCGCGGCATTCCTATTTCAAACTGGTGTCGATTTCTGGTTCTCCGACGAATCTCGCGGGCTGATGGAGAATGCCAACGAGCTTGCCGAGAGTTATTACGATGCGAACCAGCGCCAAGTAGAGCAAGAGACCATTACAATGGCGAGCGATATGCGCGTCATACTTGAACGAGTTCCAATCGCAGACCCGGACTTCCCTGATTTCTATGCAATACAGGCGCAGGGGCGACAAATTTCCGAAAGTGCTATTTTGCAGCGCCTTGACGACGGGTCACTTCGCACTGCGGCTATCCTCAATCTGATAGAAGATAACCGCCCGCTTGAATTCAGCGCAGCGGCTTTACCTCGCCTGGACCAGGGCACATTTGTTGTAGTGGAAGGCAGTGCTGAGCGGATTGCTGCGGTTGCTCCGATCGACCGCGAGGCGGGCGTTTATCTGTACAATGCACGCACGACTGAAGAGCGTATGTTCCAGCAATGGGAGTCCGCGCAAGCTATCTCAAGCGCGTATGAAACACTGACCAGCGAAGCGCGCACTTTGCAATTGCGCTTTAACGTCGCCCTAGTCGCGATGAGCCTGCTGCTCGTGGGTATCGCAGTGTGGTTTGCATTGCGGTTTGCCGATCGTCAGGTTGAGCCGTTAACCGACCTTGTCGGGGCTGCACGCAAAGTGGGGCAGGGCAATTTCGCGCTTAGGCTAGAAGGACGAACTGGCGCGGATGAAATAGGACTGCTCAACCGCGCGTTTAATCGGATGACTTCGCAATTGGAAAAGCAAACTGACGCCTTAGTCAGCGCGAATCGTCAGATTGATGATCGCCGTGCGTTTATGGAAGCAGTTCTTGAATCGGTGACTGCGGGCGTGATCTCCGTCGATTCGGACAGTCGAGTGTTGCTGATGAACAGTTCAGCGCAGGCGCTGTTGGGCGGTGAGGTTACCTGCGAGCCTGTAGGTGATGAACTGACTGGGCAATCGCTTTCTGACCTTTCCCCTGAGATTTGCCAAATGGTGCGAGAAGGGAATGAGCGCGCTATTGTGACTCAGGCCAAGGGCGGCGAGTTGCTGACGCTGGCGGTAAAGGTTGCGCCCGGCAGCAGCGGGCACGTCATCACATTTGAAGACATCACTAGGCAATTGATTGACCAACGCCAGGCAGCCTGGTCAGATGTTGCGCGCCGTATCGCGCACGAGATCAAGAACCCACTCACTCCGATCCAGCTCGCGACGGAGCGTTTGAAACGGCGTTATCGCAGACAGGTCGAAGAAAGTGAGGGTGAGCTATTCGATGAGCTGACGAGCACAATCGTTCGGCAGGTTGGTGATTTGCGCAAAATGGTTGATGAATTTTCGAGTTTTGCGCGACTCCCGAAACCCGTTTTCCGCGGCGAAGATGCCTTTGAGATCGTGCGGCAATCGGTATTCCTGCAAGAAGTTGCTCATCCCACAATTGCCTTTAGCGTTGCGGCTGATGCTCTTTCAGAGCGCGAAATTCAATGTGATCGCCACCAGCTTGGACAGGCGATGACAAATGTTGTCAAAAACGCCGTTGAAGCGGTCGAAGCCCGTACTGCCGAGGCGGGTGCTGAGTACAATGGTAGGGTTGGGATTACCATGAAGGACGATGGCGAACGCATCGCTATCATCGTTGATGATAATGGTATTGGCTTACCAGCAGACCGTGACCGGATTGTCGAACCCTATGTCACCACCCGAGAAAAGGGAACTGGACTGGGCTTGGCCATCGTCAACAAGATTGTCGATGAACATGGCGGCGATATGAGTTTTGCTAGCGAAGAAAACGGCGGCACTCGCGTAACTTTGCACTTTGCCCGTAACCCCCAAATTTCTGAAAATGAGGCAGGCTGATGTCACCTGTCCGATCCTTACAACGAACCAGACTACAAATCCCCTCAAGGAGAGGCATATGGCCCTCGACATTTTAATTGTAGATGATGAACGCGATATTCGCGAATTGGTCGCCGGCGTTCTCGGCGATGAAGGCTATCATTGCCGCACGGCGGCTGACAGCACCAGTGCGCTTGCCGCAATAGATGAGAGGCGCCCAAGCGTCGTATTGCTCGACGTTTGGTTACATGGAAGCGAAATGGACGGGTTGGAAACACTCGATGCGATTAAAGTTCGCGAGCCGGATGTCCCCGTCATAATCTTCTCAGGTCATGGTAATATCGACACAGCTGTATCTGCCGTCAGCCGCGGCGCGATGGACTTTATCGAAAAACCTTTTGAAGCCGAGCGACTGCTGCTTTTGGTCGAACGCGCAACCGAGACTGAACGGCTGCGCCGCGAGAATTCTCAATTGCGCGATTCAAGTTGGGGTAGCGTAGATTTCACCGGTAATTCCACAGCAATCAATGCGGTGCGAGCGACCCTGAAACGCGTGGCTAACACCGGAAGCCGTGTGTTGATATCTGGCCCAGCTGGCGCAGGTAAGGAGGTCGCCGCTCGAATGCTTCACGCTTGGAGTAACCGGTCGGATAATGCCTTCGTGCTGGTCAATTCAGCGCGCATCACGCCTGAAAGGTTTGAGCAGGAACTGTTTGGCGAAGAAGTGGACGGCAAACAGGTTCGCCCCGGCCTGTTGGAAACGGCTGATGGCGGTACGCTCTATCTCGATGAAGTGGCCGACATGCCGCTTTCCACTCAAGCGCGCATTCTGCGTGTTTTGACCGATCAAAGTTTTGTCCGCGTTGGAGGCACAAGACAGATCGGTGTCGATGTTCGGGTTGTTTCCTCGACGACACGCGATCTAGCGCTGGAAATGGAGGAAAAGCGTTTCCGGGAAGATCTGTTTTACCGGCTTAACGTTGTGCCGGTGACGATCCCATCTCTCGCTGAGCGGCGTGACGACGTTCCCGCATTGGCTGACCATTTCTTTACCCGTTACTCAAACGATCAAGGCATTCCGCCGCCGGAAATCAGTGAAGAGGCGATGGCAGCTTTGCAGGCTTATGACTGGCCAGGTAATGTCCGCCAATTGCGTAATGTAGTGGAACGTACAATCATCATGACACCGCGAGACCGGCTAACTGTCGTGCAAACGGACATGCTACCAGCAGAAATCACCGGTGGCAGGCTCGCTGCATCGGGGCAGGGGCTATCAACGATGATGGGTGTCCCATTACGTGAGGCGCGTGAGAGTTTTGAGCGTGAATATCTGACGATCCAAATTCGGAGATTTTCAGGCAATATCTCGAAGACTGCGACCTTTATCGGGATGGAGCGCTCCGCTCTTCACCGAAAGCTCAAATTGCTGGGTATGGCAGAGCGACGCGAGGCTGATCGCAAGGGGTGAGTGGTTTTGCGCTTCTTGTCTGATGTTCAAAAATTGTCACTTGGCGTGAATTCAAAGATTGCTAGGTCCGCATACACGCGTCAATAAGGCAGTGAGCTGTTGAATACGTAGGTGTATTTACGGTGATTCTGCGGACCGTAAGGACGGCCGCCAAAAATAGGAGCATGAATATGTCCAATGGGCGCACTCTCTCTGCACGCCCCCGTCCCGGCTCTACTAAAGTAGCGCAGGACCGTTCTAGCGAAGGCAATTCGTCAAAACAGGGCAACCTGCAAGATACATTCCTGAATCTGCTGCGCAAGAACAAAACACCTGTCACAATGTTTCTTGTGAAGGGCGTGAAACTTCAAGGCATTGTCACATGGTTTGACAATTTCTCGATTCTTTTACGCCGCGATGGACAATCCCAATTGGTGTATAAACACGCGATTTCGACTATCATGCCAGGCGCCTCGGTGGATGCTGAGCAGTTCAGCAATCGCGGTGGTGGAATTAAGCAGCGCCAGCTTCAAGACGTGTTCCTAAGCCGCGTCAGCGATGCTGGCGTTCAGGTCACGATGTTCTTGGTCAATGGCGTTATGTTGCAAGGCCGGATCGCCGCTTATGACCTGTTCTGCATGCTGCTTGAACGAGATGGCGCGGTTCAGTTGGCTTACAAACACGCTGTTTCCACGATCCAGCCTGCTAGTCCGGTAAATCTCTCTGATGACGATGACCCCGACGAAATTGTCGATGACGATAATGGGACCGAATACTGAGCTTTGATGATGACTTGATGGACGAGGTAACCCGCGGTGCGCGGGCTCTGGTGTTGTGTCCGGATATCAGAAGCTTCTCATATGATCTTGACGCCGAAGAACGGCTTGCGGAGGCCGAGGGGCTGGCGCTCGCCATTGGAGTGGAGGTCGAGCATTCGACCGTTCTCCCCATTCGTCAAATGCAGCCCAACACTTTGTTCGGCTCTGGTCAGGTCGAAAATATTGGCGTCTGGTGCGAACAATATGAATGCGAATTGGTGATTGTCGACGGCGCGCTGTCAGCAATTCAGCAACGCAACCTTGAAGATAGACTTAAGCGCAAAGTGATCGACCGTACCGGTTTGATTTTAGAGATATTCGGCGAACGCGCGGCGACCGCTGAAGGCCGCTTGCAGGTCGAATTAGCACATCTCGATTACCAACAGAGCCGGCTTGTGCGCAGCTGGACCCATCTGGAACGCCAACGCGGCGGTTTCGGCTTTCTAGGTGGCCCCGGCGAAACTCAGATCGAAGCTGACCGCCGAATGATCCGCCAGCGGATGGGGCGGCTGCGGCGTGAGTTGGAACAGGTGCGCAAGACCCGCGCGTTGCATCGCGAGCGCCGGGGTAGGGCACCTTGGCCGGTGATCGCGCTGGTAGGCTACACCAATGCGGGCAAATCTACCCTTTTCAACCATCTCACCGGCGCAGAAGTGATAGCCGAAGATTTGCTGTTTGCAACACTCGATCCAACCATGCGCGCCATCAGTCTAGCCGGTGTGGAAAAGGCGATCCTATCAGACACTGTGGGCTTTATTTCCGACCTTCCAACACAGCTTGTGGCTGCATTTCGCGCGACACTAGAAGAAGTTACAGGTGCCGACATCATCTGCCATGTCCGCGATATGGCGAATCCGGCTCACGCAGCACAGAAAAAACAAGTGCTGGATGTGCTGGCCGAACTTGATGTGGTCGATGCCGAGACAGGTTTAAGCGAGATTCCGATTTTGGAAGTTTGGAACAAGGCCGATCTGATCGACGAAGACCGCAAAGCCGAACTGAAAGAAGCGTCGGCAGGTCAGGATGCTGTCCTTGTCTCGGCAATCACTGGTGCAGGGGTGGATGATTTCGCGGCCAAAATCGCGGAAGTTCTTACTTCGAAGGCAAGCGAAGTGACGGTAACTTTGCCTGTGACAGACGGCCGCCGGATCGCATGGCTTCACGCACATGGTGAGGTTTTAGATGACGAAGATGGCGGGGAAGGGGAGCAAGGACCATTGCGGCGGCTGACAGTCCGATTGAATCCTAAGGAATTGGGGCAGTATTCCAGTCTATAGCACTGCTATTTAACAGTTTTCTCGACGCTTTTTACTCGCTGCCAATAGCATTCCTGTTCATTTAGAGAAAGTTCAGCAAAGTCGTAACCATCGGCCTTTGCAAATTTCTCCATCTGTTTGAACCGGCGTTCAAATTTGGTGTTTGCAGCTTTAAGAGCCTGCTCGGCATCCACTCCATAGCGGCGAATAATATTGACCGCGACGAATAAGACGTCGCCTGCTTCGATCAACCGCTCTTCGTCCGATGCTTCATCCAGCTCCGAAAGTTCTTCTTTGAGCTTTTCCAACGGTCCATGGAGATCAGGCCATTCAAATCCGACCCGTGCTGCACGTTTTTGAAGTTTTTCGGAGCGCATCAAAGCTGGAAGAGCCTGTGCCACACCTTCCATCGCGCTGTTTGATCCAGTGATTGCACGCTCTTTGGCCTTCAGGTCTTCCCAACGTTTCCCGTCCATTACGCCGGTTTCATTGCCGAATATATGTGGATGGCGTGATTCCATTTTGTCGCTGATAGATCGCGCCACATCTTCAAATGCGAACAAACCAACTTCATCTGCCATTTGCGAATGGAATACGACCTGTAACAAGAGGTCTCCGAGTTCGGATTTCAGTTCATCCATGTCATTGCGCTCGATAGCGTCCGAAACTTCGTAGGCTTCTTCAATTGTATAAGGAGCGATGGTTTTAAAGTTCTGCGCGAGATCCCATTCACAGCCTCCATCAGGATCGCGCAGTTTTGCCATGATTGAGAGCAGGCGTTTCAATTGAGGTGAATTGTTGGAGTGAGTCATGGAAGGAGGTTCTGTCTGCGGCGCATAAGGTGGGATGATAATATATATTATGTTAAATAAGAGAGTGGCCGAAGCGCCCCCATTCAGTTCGGTAGTCTTGCACCCATCAAGTCAGCAATCACAAACAAACCCGCAAAAATGGCAAACCAAACTAACGCCAACTGCAACATCTTGCTCCAACCCAGCTTAAAACTAGCAAACACGCTTCCGGCCAAAACTAGCCAACCAAGCAATGCCACAATCGAAATTATCGCACCTTCATTCATGCGATCATCTCCAATCCATCATATCCCACGGTCACGAAGTCAGGAACTTCACTGACCAAGGTGCGATAATCCATGCTCTTATCCAAATGGCTTAACACAACTCGATCCGCTCTCACACGTTCGCCCAATTCAATTGCCATAGCGAGATGAGCATGAGTTGGGTGCGGATCACGGCGCAGGCAGTCGCTCACAAGGATGTCTACGCCATCGAACAACTCAATCATTTCATCAGATATCGCACTGAAATCAGTCGCATAAGCTATCGACCTCCCATCGGCTTCGAACCGATATCCAGTGGTCTCACCTGGGCCGTGCTCCATTTGACACCATTCAACACCGAATCCCGAGACGATCTTCAATCGGTCCAATGTCTCGATTGTCCCGATAGTCGGATAGCCTTCCTGACCTGCGAAGACATACCCAAACCGTTGGCGCAGACGCCTGACAGTTTCGGTCGAAGCATAGCAAGGAATCGGTCCGCCGCGCCCGTAACGCAGCACGCGTAAATCATCGATACCATGGCAATGATCCGCATGATCGTGGGTCCAGAACACTCCATCGATCCGATTGACTCGATTGGCTAGCAATTGCGTGCGGCAGTCTGAAGAGGTGTCGATGAGCAACCGTTGACCTGCGTCGCTTTCAACCAAGATAGAAACCCGCGTTCGCCGATTGCGCGGTTCCTCTGGGTCGCAATCACCCCAATCGCCAGTCCCATCTTCCCCACCAATGCGCGGCACACCTGTTGAGGTGCCAGATCCGAGCATGATGAACTTCACAATGCAGCTTTCGAAAAGAGCCGTATGAAATTGGCGGTCGTTTGCTCAGCCAAATGCTCTGGCTCCACGCCGCGAAGTTGCGCCACAAAACGCGCGGTATCAGCGACAAAAGCAGGCTCGCACGGCCGGCCGCGGTGAGGAACTGGCGCAAGGAATGGACTGTCGGTTTCGACCAAAAGGCGATCCTCAGGAATCTTTGCAACTGCCGCTTGCAAGTCCTTGGCATTCTTAAAGGTGACAATACCGGAAATTGATATTGTCAGCCCTAGCTCAACACATTTCTGTCCAAATTCCGCAGAGGCGGTGAAGCAATGGATCAATGCGGGAAAGGCCCCCTTCTCCATTTCCTCAGTCAGAATTTGCAGAGTGTCCCTTTCGGCATCGCGGGTATGGATGATGACCGGAAGCCCGGTCTCCCGCGCAACATCGATATGCATGCGGAACAGGTTCGCCTGCGTTTCGCGGTTTGAATGTTCGTAAAAATAGTCGAGCCCGGTTTCTCCGATCGCTATCACGTGCGGATTGCTAGTTGCGGCCAGCAAGACATTTCGGTTTAGATCAGCGTGGCCATCGGCTTCATGTGGATGAATGCCGACGCTGGCGAATACATCGGTTTCACGCATTGCGGTGGCAACAACTTGGTCCCATTCGCTCTGCTTGGTCGAGATGTTGAGGAAGGCTCCCACCCCGGCTTCACGCGCCCGCGATAAGACGCCGGCTTGATCTTCAACGACACCTTTATATTCGAGATGGCAATGGCTATCGATGAGCATCAGGCGTCCGTTTCTTCTGGGAGATCAAGACGGGGGAATATCGGAGAAGGTTTGGTGAGGATGAACCCGCTTTCAACGAGGCGTGGGTACCAGTCGCTATCATCAAGCGCTGCAAAGCTGCGATCACTTTCTGGGATGCCCAGTTGATCAAGCAACATCGCTGACTTCTCTGGCACTACAGGTTGGATCGCAATCGCTAGATCGCGCAACGTCAGGAATAGCGTCTGAAGCACGACCGCCATCCGATCAGGATCGGTCTTTTTGAGGCCCCATGGCGCTTGTTCATCAACATATTGATTGCAGGCATAAACCGCCTTGATCCATGCCTCGATACCCACCGAAAAAGCCAGGCTTTCAAATTCGCGCGGTAAATCGATTGAGCATGCATTGCGGACTGTTTGAAGAAGCGCCGCATCAGCTTCCGCGGGTTCAAATGCCTTCAGCACCCCGTCCATGTTCTTTACTATCATGGACAAAGTCCGCTGCGCCAGATTGCCGAAACTGTTGGCCAATTCGGCATTGGCGCGGTTTACAATCGTCTCGGGTGAGTAGCTACCATCCTGCCCAAATGCGACTTCACGTATCAGAAAATAACGTAGATTATCAACGCCATATTCATCGGCCAGCGTCAGTGGGTCGGTGACATTGCCGATTGATTTGGACTCTTTCTGTCCGCGGTTGAGCAGGAAGCCGTGGCCAAACACGGCCTTTGGCACTGGCAGTTTGACACTCATCAGGAATGCAGGCCAATAGATCGTGTGGAATCGCACGATGTCCTTACCGATTAGATGCAGACTGGCCGGCCAAAATTCTGCCATTTCTGGCGTCTCGTCCGGGAAGCCCAGCCCAGTCAGGTAATTGGTGAGCGCATCGACCCACACATACATTACATGATTGTCTGAACCGGGAACCTTTACACCCCAATCAAAGCTGGTGCGGCTAACCGATAGATCGCGCAATCCGCCTTCAACAAAGGCAATCATCTCGTTGCGCCGGCTTACCGGTTCCAGAAATCCCGGTGTTTTGAGCAGTTCGAGCAGCGGTTGCTGATATTTCGAAAGGCGAAAGAACCAGCTTTCCTCGACCGTCCATTCCACAGGCGTGTCTTGCGGGGACAGCTTCTCCCCGCCCTCGCTCTCTTTCAACTCGCTTTCGTCATAGTAAGCTTCATCGCGGATCGAATACCAGCCTTCGTACCGATCGAGATAGAGGTCTCCGGCAGCCTCCATCCGCTCCCAAATCGCTTGACTTGCACGGTGATGGTCGGGTTCTACGGTCCGGATGAATCGATCAAAGCTGATATTGAGCTTCTTATCCATCTCATGGAAATATCCCGACATTTCATCGGCGAGTTCGCGTGGGGTCCGACCTTGTTCCTCGGCCTTGCGGGCCATTTTCAGCCCGTGTTCGTCGGTCCCCGTTTGGAACCGGACTTTTCGCCCGCGAAGGCGTTGGAAACGCGCAATTACGTCTGCTGCGATCCCCTCATAGGCATGCCCGATATGCGGGCGGCCATTGGGGTAATTGATCGCTGTCGTGATGTAGAACGGAGAAGTGTCGGTATCAGCCATGGGCGTGGTCGCTAGCGGGGGCAGCGCGCATGAGCAAGGTGCCGATTTCGAGTGTGAGCAAGCCGGTGTCGAAATTGTAGTTCGGTACTTGCGCTGCCAACGTCACCAATTCGCCATGTATTTCGACCAAAACAGCGCGTTGCGTGGTGTAATCGACGCTACGCGCGAGGTCCGCGACAAGCGCTTGGGCAAGTTCCAACACGGCCTGAAGCCGCTCCCGGTCAGCACGCGGGCCGATTAGTCGTGAAAGATCAGCGCGTCCGGTTAGGCTAGGATCGCCTTTTTTGAGCAGGCTTGTGATGAGAGCGGCAACCGGTGCCAGATCTTGTCCTGCAAAACGGAGAGCCGCGCCATAGGAACCCTCTGCTGCACGAATGGCGGCGATGCTCGAGGTCCCGCCTCCAACGGCGCCTGAGACTTCCAACATTTTACCGAGCTGAGCGTCTTTCAGGATCGGAAAGCGTAATACGCGGCAGCGCGAACGGATCGTTGGCAGCAGCCGTGCGGGACGATGTGTAACTAGAATGAAAGAGGTTCCCTGTGGTGGTTCCTCCAAACTTTTCAGCAAAGCGTTTGCAGCGCCGACTTCCATATCATCCGCAGGATTGACGATAACGACCCGGCGTTGCCCCATTGTTGGCCGGGTGTTCAGCCGCTTTTGCATGGTTCGGATCTGTTTCACGCGTATCGAGCGCGCAAGATCAAATGGCTTGCCGTCAGATGCGGCGCGTTCCGACTTTTCGTCTTTTGGGCCATACGTGAGGACGATAATGTCAGGGTGATTGCCAGTTGGCTGCGGGATACTGTCCTCTGCCACCAGTTCACGCGCTGCGGCGAGGGCGAAGTCATGTTTTCCCAGGCCGCTTTTACCAGCGAGAATCCATCCATGATGCATCCGCGTCCCACCCATCGCGGCACGCCATTCGCGCCAGGCATTCGCGTGATTCGGCCAATTCACTTGGACTACGTCGCTCATGCGCTCGTGACCAAATGGCTAAGCGATTCCAGCACGCGTGCGTGCACGTCCTCAGGCGATCCGGTCCCGTCGACTATTCGAAAGTCATCAGGGTTGGCATCCGCGAGGGATCGGAAGCTTTTGGCCACTGCGCGGTGATAGTCTGCGCCGCGCCCACCAATTGCGTCGCTCGCCCCGCCATCTCGTTCTGCAAGGCGCTGTGTAAGCCTCGCTTCATCGACTTCGAGCAATATTGTGCAATCGGGGCGCAGCCCGTGACTACCAAATTCGTGCAAGGCCTGGATTGCGTCATCGCCAAGCCCGCCTGCCCCGCCCTGATAGGCGCGGCTTGAATCGACGAATCGGTCGCATATCAACCATGCGCCATTTGCTAGCGCGGGCCTGATGAGGCGGGCGACATGATCGGCGCGCGCTGCGGCGAAGAGCAAGGCCTCGGATTGTGCGTTCCACCCTTTGCCGGGTGGATGCAGCAGCAATTTGCGGATTGCCTCGGCACCAGATGTCCCGCCCGGCTCACGCGAAATTTCCACCGTTTGTCCACGATCACGCAATGCAGCGGCGAGCAATTGAGCCTGAGTAGATTTTCCGGTCCCTTCCCCGCCCTCAAAGGCAACGAATCGACCTTTCGTGGGAGGGTTACTCATGAGAAAACTCCGACAATCCCGTTCATGATCCGTGTGAAGAATCCAGCCTCTTCGATCGATTCGATCGCCACCAACGGCACCCGCGCAGGCTCTATACCTGGCCCTTCGATGAGCAATGTGGCGACCTTGTCTCCAGCAGCAAAGGGGGCACGTATGGGGCCGTCATAGGCAATGGACAGCTGTAGGTCAGAAACCCTTCCGCTCGGCACATTAACAAAAACGGTTCGATCGGTCTGCAAGGCAACCTCGCGCTTGCTTCCGCCCTGCACTCGCGCAGTGCCGACGGTTTGTCCTTGTGCGAACAAACGCTCTCTGTCGAAGGCTTCAAAGCCCCATTCCATATAGCTGCGAGCAGAGCGAGAGCGGACGCCGTAACGGCTTGCCCCCGCGATCACTAACACCAATCGCTGTCCATTGCGTTGCGCCGTGCCGAGATAGCCAAACCCGGCTTCGTTGGTGTATCCCGTTTTGATCCCATCCGCGCCTTGCGTCCGGCCGATCAGCGGGTCGTGATTAAGTTGTTCGACCCCATTATAGCTAAAGCTTGGAAGGCCAATATACCGGGCGAACTTCTCTGGATGGCGTCCGATCATGGCTTCGGCCAGTGTTACAAGATCATTGGCAGTGGTGAAGGTGTAGCCTTCGTCGGGCCACCCATTAGGTGTTCCGAAATGGCTGCCTATCATTTCCAATATGCGTGCCCGGTCGTTCATTCCTGTGACCCATTTTGCGACCGATCCAGCATGACCTTCAGCTAGCATGATTGCACCGTCATTGGCCGAGATATTGGCGATTCCCGTGAGGAGATGATCGACGGGCACTTCGTCGCCGGCATTGATCCACATAGTGGAGCCTTCGCCATGCCATTCTCGCCATGCATCATCACCCATCGTCATCACTTGGCGAGGGGCCAATATACCTTCTTCGATCAGTTCGAAGGCGTGATACAACGTCATCACCTTAGTGATGGATGCGGGCACGAACCGGCGGTCCGCATTGCGCGAATGGAGCACTTGGCCACTGGTAATGTCCACTAGCAGAGCGATGGGGACATCATCTTCAGATGGTGGCGCAGGATCATTTTGAGCCCACGCAGTTGGCATAGCGAGAAACGCCCATATCAACGCCGTTAGCCCGACGACAGCTCTGATCTTATCTGAAAACACGTCGCAACCTATAGACCTCGCTCATCTAAGATGCGAGGCCGCGTGGCGGCTTAGTTCACGATTTCGTCAGCCAGCAACCCAACGCTCATTGCGTAGTAATTGGAGCAGTTATACTCCAGAATCACTCGGTAATTGCCGGTGAGGAGCCAAGCGGGTGCGCCCGGCCCATCGGGTTGGAACAATGAGACCAGCGTGTCATCCGGCAGAATCCGCTGAGACTGCACGCCCAAGGCCCGCCATTCGGCAACTGTCTTCCATTGGCTATGGCGTTCGTGGACACGTGAGCATACGGGCGAGACCAGCTCTGTTCGGTAGGCATCGACGTTAAATCCGCGCGGGACTGCGGCGCGTACACCCCAGGGCTGGCCGGTCCGCCAACCGGCATCTTTGAAATAATTCGCAATCGACGCGAATGTATCTGCGCGATTGCTGAAGATATTTGCGCGGCCATCGCCATCACCATCTGTCGCTAGGCGAAGATAGACCGAGGGCAGGAATTGTGGGTTTCCGAATGCGCCCGCGAAGCTTCCGACCAGTTCGTCGCGCGAGAAACCGCGATCAGCGACTTTCATCAACGCGACCCACTCGCCCGCGAATAGGTCGCGACGGCGGCCTTCCCAAGCCAAGGTCGCAAGGCTCCGTGACAAGTCAAAGTTGCCTCTGATCCGGCCATAGCTTGTTTCATGCCCAAAGATGGCGACTATGATTTCAGGCGGCACGCCATAATCACGCTGCGCTGCGCGCAGTTCGCCGCTGTTAGCGCGGAGCACGCTGCGCCCACCAGCAATGCGCTGAAAATTCACATGAGTGGCGATATAGGGCGCCATTGCTGGATAACCGCGCCGCGTTGGCCTGCCCGGCTGTCCTTGATCGAGACTGATGACGCGTGGATTTGGTGTCAGCCCCGCGGTCATTCGCTGAAGCGTTGCCTCGCTCACCCCTTCGGCGCGCGCGCGCGCCTTCAGCAGCTCCATATAGGCGTCAAAGCCAATCCCATCTCTGGCGGCAACTTGGGCCAACGTTGAGGTTGGCGCTGATACGCTGCCCATACCCACGGCCAATAAAGCAAGGAGTGCGAATGAAAAGAAGCGTCTGAATTTCATCGTTAGTGTCATCTCACAAGTGATCTGAATTCTAGGTGAGCGAGTATTCGAATTGCCCCGCCTTCACGCTTTAATCGCATAATTACGCATGAACTCATAGTCTCCACGGCACGCGTCAGCCGTTTTCTGATACGCAGCGTCAAGCAATGGCATTTTTGCGTGAGCGGGTCCAAAGCCTGTCGAGGCGTTGACCTTGTCATACCAATGCGCGCCCCAAATACCGTCCTCGACAAGTGGTCCCTTCTCCCAAGCGAGCATTGCCGCGTCCCAAACAATGCCGAGAGATTTGCATAATCTGTGCAAAACGCCCTCTGGATTCTTCAAAATTTCGGCACTGTCCACAACTGGAGGAGAGTGCCCCAGACGATCCGCTTCCATCTCGAAATATTGGCGTTGTCGGGTATTCCCAAATGGTCAGGTCGAATTGCGGTGCGTTTGTTTGCATAGCTGGCGGCGACACGGATCGGGTCACGGATGAGGAACGCGTGGCGTGTGTCTGGAAAATCGAGAATGCTGATCGGCCCCACCATATGGTGGGGCATGTGCTTTTGATACCAGATCGCGCGACCTGCGGGTGCGGTGCTGTTTTGTGCTGCTGCGACGGCGTGCCAGTCGCACTCCATATCAGCGATGATCTCTTCGGCCATTGGCTGTGGGTCGCCCGTGGTCTTGAGATACGCCCCGTAGAATGGTTCATCACTTACGAGAGTGTCAGCGCGTGCGCCGAAGCTTCGCATCATTGCGGTGGAGAGATTGCGCGGCCCGCTCCACATAGCAATACGAATGGGTTTGTTGATCATTCGGCGTCCAGATCCATCAAGTTGCGATAGAACCCTTGTAGTCGCTCAACCATAGGACCGCGTGCAGTGGTCATAACCCTGCCATCCACCTCAATCACCGGTACGACACCTGCAAATGTCCCGGTCACAAACGCCTCATCCGAGCCATACACATCAGTAAGTGAAAAGTTTCGTTCAAACACAGGAATTCCGGCCTCTTTGCAGAGTCGGATCACGTTGGAGCGGGTGATTCCGCCAAGGCAGTAATCGCCGTTTGAGGTCCAAACTTCGCCTTTGCGTACGATGAAGAAGTGGGTTGAATTACAGGTCGCCACAAAGCCATGTGGGTCCAGCATAAGTGCTTCGTCTGCGCCTGCCTGTGTGGCCTGAATGCAGGCAGTGATGCAGTTGAGCTTTGAATGCGAATTGAGCTTTTGATCCTGTACTGCGGGATCGCCGCGCCGCACATGGACTGTGAACAAACGAATACCCGTTTCAATCGTCGAAGGAAGCGGAGCCTTGTATTCCGGAATGATGACGATGGTCGCTGGTGAGATCACCACGCGCGGGTCCTGATACGGAGTGGAGCGAATGCCGCGTGTGACCATCAGGCGCATATGCACACCTTCCGAATCGCGCATCGCATTGCCATCGATTGTTTCTTCGATTCGCTGCACCAATTCGACCCGCGAAAGGCCGATATTCATCGCAATTGCCTTGGCTCCTGCAAACAACCTGTCGAGATGCGCCTCTAGGAATGCGATTTTCCCTCGGTGCAGACGCAGGCCTTCCCAAATCCCGTCGCCCAGCATGAAACCACTGTCAAACACCGAAATTGTCGCCTGTGCACGGTGGACCAGCGTCCCGTTCACGTTGATCAAAACATCGTCATTTCGAGGATCAGCGGTGAATTCGTGTGTACCTTTAGCCATGCTGTTTATACTCATTCTTCATCGGATAGTGACAAGCAACGAAAGCATCGCTAGCGAGCGTTTCAACGCGGACAGGTGGCAGAGCGGTTGAATGCACTGGTCTTGAAAACCAGCAAGGGTGCAAGCCCTTCGTGGGTTCGAATCCCACCCTGTCCGCCACTGGCTCTACGCATCGCTTTCTTCCTCTGGAGGACTCATGTGATCGAGACGGTCGACATCGACCTCCTCTCCATGCGAATCGCCCCACATCACCAATGACGGAGCAAAGCTCTTTCCCTTTGGGAACATGCTTCCCTTTAGATGCGCGATCAGATCCTCCTTGGTCAGGAACGAGTTCTCCGAATCGGACGCGTTATCGCCCATTAGAAGTGGATCGCCCGACCATAGGCATCGAGGACGCTTTCATGCATCATTTCTGACAGGGTCGGATGTGGGAATACAGTCTGCATCAGTTCAGCCTCGGTCGTCTCCAGCACCTTGCCCACGGTGTAACCCTGGATCAGCTCAGTCACTTCAGCCCCGATCATGTGCGCGCCCAGCAACTCGCCTGTGGCGGCGTCGAATACGGTTTTGATGAAACCCTCTGCTTCGCCCAACGCGATGGCTTTACCATTGCCGATGAAGGGGAAGTTGCCGACCTTGATCGCATGACCAGCCTCTTTGGCCTTCGCTTCCGTCATGCCGACGCTGGCGATCTGCGGGTGGCAGTATGTGCAGCCTGGGATCGCACCACGGTTTAGCGGGTGCGGGTGGACTTCTGTATTGCCCAATTCCTGCGCAATAGCCTCTGCGCAGGTCACGCCTTCATGGCTGGCTTTGTGCGCGAGCCATGGGCCAGGAGTGCAATCGCCGATCGCCCACAGACCCTTCGACTTCGTCCGGCCATAGGGATCAATCTGGATAAAGCCGCGATCCATGTCGGCCACCGTTTCCAAACCGATATTCTCGGTATTGGGCTGAATGCCGATAGCGGTGATGACATGGCTAAACTCGCTGGTTTCAACCTTGCCTTTGCTGTCCTTGATCGTCGCAGCGACGCTGTTCGCGCCAACCTTCAAACCCTCGACTCCCGCCTCAGTCATGATCGTCATGCCTTGCTTCTTGAGGCTCTTTTCCAGGAAGGCCGACACGTCGGCATCCTCTACTGGCACAACCCGGTCGAGCATCTCGACGACCGTCACATCGACATCCATATCGTTGTAGAAGCTGGCAAACTCGATCCCAATCGCGCCGGATCCGATGACCAGCAGTTTTGATGGCATCTCAGTTGGGACCATCGCATGCCGGTAGGTCCACACACGCTTTCCATCAGCCGGAGCGAAGGGTAGATCGCGAGCCCGCGCGCCGGTGGCGACGATGACATGCTTGGCGGTAAGCGCCTCTTCGCCCTTTTCGCTCTTCACCGTTAGCGATGTTGGGCCTGTTAGCGTGCCATCACCCATGTGAACGGTGATCTTGTTCTTCTTCATCAGGTGTCCGACGCCCTGATTGAGCTGCTTAGCCACGCCGCGGCTGCGCTTCACGATGCTGTCCAGATCCGCCTCAATCGTGCCTGCGACCTTCAGGCCGTAACTCGCCGCCTGATCCATGTAGTGCTTGATCTCTGCCGACCGCAGCAACGCCTTTGTTGGGATACAGCCCCAATTGAGGCAAATCCCGCCGAGGTTCTCCCGTTCAACGATGGCTGTCTTCAGACCCAACTGCGCGCAGCGAATAGCGGCCACATAGCCGCCCGGTCCTGATCCGAGCACGATAACGTCATATTGGGGATTAGCCATTGGGAGTTCCTGTAACAATGTAACATGGACCGCATGTTACACGGTCCTGGGGAGAGAATATTTGACTGGTATTAACGGGTTTCCTGCCAACCTTCCCGCGAAATGCAAGATCGGTGTTGCGGTGAACTGCCATGGATTGAACCATGACACAGATCAGAGTCTGTAGGACAGTTTTCAAACAAAATTGTCGCCAACGGCGCGCGGCCTATCATTGCCGTCGAGCAGCACGAATTTGAACGTGCCTTCGCCGACTTTGGTGGTATCCTCACTATTACGTTCGCGCCCAATCGCCTCTGCTTTGATTGTCAGTGAAGTGCGGCCCGTGGCAATCACATCGCAATAAACCGAAAGCTCATCACCGACCGCCATCGCACCGGGGAATGTGAAGTCGCTCGCATGGACAACCACCGCTTTGCCCTCCCCAACCCGGCTCGCGAGTGAACCTGCGCCCAAAGCCATCTGCGCCATCAACCATCCGCCGAACACCCCGCCATACGGGTTGAGATCGGTCGGCATGGCCGTCGCGCGGATAGCGAGTTCGCGGTCAGACATGTGATGTTTTCCGAAGCGGCTTTAATATCCAAAACCAGCCGAGGACAGCATAGGTCATCGCGGCAATAAAGCTGGGCATGCCGAACAGCAAAGCCGCGCCAGCGTCACCTATGACAAGGCTGGCGAGCGCCATCATAATACCGGAAAGAGTGGCGATCATAAAAAGTGTCGTCGGTGATTGGATGAGATGTTTTTTGGACATTGCGAACACCAAAACCGCGACCGGAAGCCCGACAGCATAACTGCCTAACAGTGCGATGTGGAATGTAGCAATTATTGTTTGACGTATATCAGACGTGCTGTTCAAACTGTCGATCAACATCCACAAAGCCATAAACGACCATGCTGCTAACGCCGCAAATAATGCTATCGTAAGGAATTTTGCAGCCAAGATTAGGTTTTTGCCCATTTTATCCTGCAATCAGCTCAACAAAGCGCTGGTTAACCCAGCCTGATCGGCACACGCCGTCATATTCCCGCATCCTGGGAACCGGCGATCCAACACCGCAGCCAGTGCCAGCGGCACCTGAGCCTTCGTAAACAATTCCAATCCAGCCATCGGCGGTTTCGCAAATTGATATGCCGGTGCCAGAGGTTAAACGATCAAGTTCATCTGCATCGGTAGTGGGTGCTGCACGGACAGTTAGGAAGTTGTCGCCATCAGGGTTTAGTTCCTTAATCTCTCCATACCCGCCGCAGGCATCCATTTCGGGCCCGTCAAAACCAATGCGAACAGGGCGCGGATCAATGCCAAATTTGGGATCAACTACCGGAACACTGCCCTCGGTGTTTTCAGCAGAAACCGCCTCGGTCGCACTTTCTTCGACGCGGTCCACTTGATATTGTTCACATGCCGACAGCGTGATCATAACCACGCTGAGCGCCATCACACTGTGTCTAAACCGAACATTCATAACTGACCCCTTGGCTGTAATTCAGACAACAAGGCCCATCGGATTCTCGATCAGCTTGCGGAATTGGTCGAGCAGTTTTGCCCCGTCCACACCATCAATCGCGCGGTGATCAAAGCTACCGGTGACGCTCATTACGGTGGCGACATCCAATGCGCCATCGACGACATGCGGGCGTTGTTCACCCGCACCCACGGCAAGGATCATTCCCTGCGGTGGATTGATAACGGCGTCGAAATTTTTGGTGCCAAACATCCCCAGATTGGATAGCGAAGCGGTGCCGCCCTGATAATCATGCGGCTGCAATTTACCCTCACGCGCTTTGCCAGCGAGTTCTTTCATCTCATTTGAGATCTCAGCTAGGCCTTTGCGGCCAGCATCGCGAATGATCGGGGTGATTAAGCCTGATGGCGCAGCCACGGCAACGGAGATATCTACGCGGCTGTATTGGTGCATCACGTCGCCCTGGAAGCTGACATTGCATTGCGGTTCGCGTTGCAACGCGCGGGCCAGTGCCTTGATCACCAGATCATTGACCGATAGCTTCACGCCATCTGGTTCTAGAGAGGCATTCAATTGTTTGCGCAGCGCCAAAAGCGGGTCGAGCCTGACATCCACAGTGAGATAGATATGCGGAACGGTCTGCTTGGCCTCTGTCAGACGGCGAGCGATAACTTTGCGCACATTATTGAGCTTTTGCGCCTCAAACGGTGCGTCATATTCATTCGCGGGATGAGAAACGGCAGAATCAGTTGAGGTGGACGCTGCTGCTGCCGGAGCGGATGCGGTTGCAGATGCTGGGTCAAAGTTCTCAACGTCCGTCTTGATGATCCGTCCACCGGGGCCGGTTCCGGTTACTGCGGAAAGGTCAATACTTTTTTGCGTTGCGATCCGTTTGGCGAGCGGGGATGCAACGATCCTATCACCGGAAGCGTTGGCCCCTGAGACGCTTGCTGCTGCCGGTGTGGAGACCGGAGCGGCGGCAGATGCTGCTGTGCCGCCGCTTGCTTCAATGGCGCTCTCAACATCATCCTTTGTAATCTTGCCATTCGGGCCCGACCCTTCGATCTGACTTAGGTCGATTCCGTTGTTCTCGGCGAGCTTCCGTGCGGTCGGCGTTGCAGCCGGCCCGTCTTTCGTGACAGGAGTTGGCGCAGGAGCGGCGGCAGGTGCAGGCGCTGCATCTGCGGACGGCGCAGTCACTGCGCTAACATCTTCGCCTTCTTCGGCAAGCATAGCAATAACAGAACCGACCGCAACACTTTCGCTGCCTTCTTCGATGACGATGGCGGCAATCGTGCCTTCATCGACCGCTTCGAACTCCATCGTCGCTTTATCGGTTTCAATCTCGGCCATGATATCGCCGGACTGAACAGTATCACCCACTTTAACCAGCCATTTGGCCAGAGTGCCTTCTTCCATAGTTGGGGAAAGTGCGGGCATCTTAATTTCGATTGCCATGACCTGCGTGAGACTCCTGCATGCGTCAGAATTTTCGTTGATGAACACCCGTTTATACAGACCAACGCGCGGGGCAAGTGTTCTGGCGCGCTTGCATTGTCGTGATTTTGACAGGATATCGGGTTAGGGGAGCATCTGTTATGCGTACATTTCTGGTTATAATGGACGAAAGCGACGAGGCGCGCGCAGCGTTACGCTTTGCCGCGAGGCGCGCGGTTCAGGTCGATGGGGCTGTGCATATATTGGCATTGGTAGGTCAACAGAACTTCAGCGCATTTGGCGCAGTTCAAGCGACGATTGAACAAGAAGCCCGCGACCGCGCAGAAATGTTGGCACACGGCGTTGCGGGCAATTTACTCGCCGAAAGCGGGATTATGCCGACAATCTCAGTCAAGATTGGCAATGGGCAGAAGATTGTCAGCGAGTTCCTTACCAGCCATGATGAGGTGGATGCACTTGTCCTAGGCGCGGCGAAAGGTGGCGGGCCAGGTCCGTTGGTTACGCACTTTGCTGCTTATGCCGGCGAACAGCCCTGCCCGCTCTACATCATTCCGCATGATTATGATGAGAAAGACAGCGGTGAAGACGCGTGATCGCGCGCTCGATGCTTACTTCTTACGTCGACCCTGATGACGAATATTGCCGGGACGTCCGCGTTTTCCGGCAACGAATTTGCCTGATTTTTTAGGAAGGCCACTCGGTCTGCGACCGCGATCATCGCGGCGATTGCTGCGGGGTTCAATCGCATTGCCATCTGCATCAACCATCGAGAATTTAAGCGCCCCAGTTAGTGCATTGGATTCGGCAAGCTTGAGCTTTAGCCGGTCACCCGATGAATAGGTCTTCCCGCTGCTTTCACCGATGAGTGATTGGGAGGCTTCGTCATAACGGAAGTATTCATCGCCCAATGTGGAGACCGGCACCAAACCGTCTCCGCCCAGCCCGACGATCGTGGCGAAGAAGCCAAAGCCCTGCACCCCGGTAATGCGTGTGTCGAATATCTCACCCACGCGGCTAGATAACCATGCGGCAACATAGCGATCGATTGTGTCTCGTTCCGCTTCCATCGCACGTCGTTCAGTCTGGCTGATTGCGTCGCAGATTTCTTGCAGGCTCTTGCGATCTTTGTCGGAAAGACCAGTTGTTTCGGGCATCGATCCAGCCGGCTTTGGCTGTTCGAGCTTATAGGCGTCGACCAGAGCACGATGGACCAACAAATCGGCATAGCGGCGAATGGGCGATGTGAAATGCGCGTATGAACCGAGCGCCAGGCCGAAATGCCCGCCATTGGCCGGGCCGTAAAAGGCCTGCATCTGAGTGCGTAGCACAGCCTCCATAACCTGTGCTTTCTCAGACTCTTCCGTCACGCCCTTCAGTAAATTGTTGAATAATTCAGGCGTGATGACTTGCCCCAGAGCGATCTTCTTTTCCATCGTCGCCATATAATCGCGCAGCGCGATCAGCTTTTCCCGGCTAGGCGTATCGTGGACGCGGTAGACCACGGGTGATGTCTTCGCCTCCAGTGCCTTTGCCGCGGCGACATTGGCTGCGATCATGAAGTCTTCGACTACGCGGTGTGCATCCAGTCTCTCGCGCACTGCAATCTCGGTAATCACTCCCTCATCATTCAGCATGACCCGGCGTTCTGGCAGGTCGAGATTGAGCGGTTCACGTTTCTCACGCGCATCGGCGAGCACTTTCCATGCGTCCCACAAATGCGCGAGATATTCCGGCGGCTTGCCAGTGTCGACCGCAGCCTGCGCATCCTCATAAGCAATGTTGTGGTGGATGCGGACAATTGCACGGGTGAAGCGGTGCTTTGTGATCTGGCCGGCTGCATCGATATGCAGATGGCACGCCATAGCAGCCCGGTCCTCATTCTCCCGCAATGAACACACATCGGCGGAGAGAATTTCGGGCAGCATTGGGACGACGCGGTCGGGGAAATAGACCGAATTGCCGCGTTTGCGTGCCTCGCGGTCAAGTGCGCTGCCGGGGCGCACATAGAAACTGACATCGGCAATCGCGACCAGAGCGTTGAAACCGCCCTTCCCGTCAGGCTCTGCCCAAATTGCATCATCGTGATCGCGCGCATCGGCAGGATCGATGGCGACGATAGGAAGCGCGCGCAGGTCTTCGCGTTCTTCCTCGGACAGTTTCAAGTCGACGGCTTCGCCAGCGTCTGCATTCACTTCGTCTGGGAAGGTGTGCGGGATGCCGTGTTTGGCGATAGCGATCATGCTGAAGCTTTTGGAAGCGAGCGGGTCGCCTATTACTTCGATGACTTTCAGGCCAGAGCGCTCGCTGCGCCCGGTTTGCTCGGCAAGAACCAATTGCCCTTCTTCCGCTCCGCCGACATCGCTGATGGGGGAGGAGCGTCGGATGCGCTTGTCCACGGGCGCGAGCCACGCTTTGCCGCCGCCGTCAATCTCGACAACGCCCATGAGGCCTTCGGTTCGAGCGGGCAGTTTCTTGATTGGATAAGCGGTCCAGACGCCGCTATTTTCTTCGGTTCGCGAGAGAATTCGGTCCCCGCGTTTGAGCGCGGTGGGACGCCTGCCGCCCTTCCCCTTCAACTCACGCACCGTCAGGCGCGGCGGCTCACCCGGCGCTTCAGCAGCCCAATTGTCAGGGATCGCAATCGGTTCGCCATCTTCGATATCGACGACACGCAGAACGGTGACTTTCGGCACGCCGCCCATCTGGTGATAGGCGGATTTCTTGCCGTCGATCAGGCCTTCTTCCGCCATGTCTTTGAGTAGACGCTTGAGCGCGATTTTCTCTTGCCCCTTTAGCCCGAATGCCTTTGCAATCTCCCGCTTACCAGCGGGCTCGTGTGAGGTCTGGATAAATTCCAGCACCTGTTTTGCAGTGGGCATCCCCTGAGGGGGTTTTGTCGTATTGTGGTGGGAGCGTTTGGCCATAGGCGCCGCCCTACTCGCTCACCTGATGGGTGGGAAGTTATTCCTCCGATTGTGCCACCGGCTCGAACGCGCCACCGGGAACCGCGCTGGCAGTCGGTGAGCAAAAGTCGCCATTGCAAGCCGCAACGCCGAAAAGCCAATCGTCGCCACGTTTTCGAACCGGAATAGATATCCGAGGCCTCACACTGACAGAGGCAGAAACCAATCCATCTGCGAGGTTCCAATATGATTCATCGGTGCGACGCGAATAAAGAACGAAACGATCTGCTCCAGATGTCGGTTCCCAACTAAGCTCAGTATCCACCCGCACCGCCGCATCCGCAGTCACACTCGGCGGCATCGGGGCCATCGCTAGTGCGTTCAAGGCCCGCACATTCAGCACGCTTGCCCGTGTCAGATAGGTCCAATCCAGCTCATCCACCGTATCTCCATATTTGATGCCGTCTTCGGTGCGCAAATCCTGATGTTGGTGCTCGTAATCCTCCACAGAAACTGTCACGCGCACTGCGGGATAGCCGCGATCCAAGAACGGGATTTGGTCCCCACCCCGGCCCATCCGGTCCGTCCGCCAAATTTGCCGTACTTGCATTCCATCGGGATATTGCGCGGCGAAATTGGCGAGCCAGCGTGAGAGGTTGCGTCCCGGCGAATCGTTCTCGCCGCCAAAACGGCGTTGCTGGGCGCGCAGCTCCGCAGTGGAATCAGCGCGCAACCCTTCCGAAAAAACGCGCACATAATCTGGCTCGCAATAGCCGTCTGATCCGCAACTATTGCCGATCATATCATTGTTAAGCACGGCTTTCACCGTCATGCCCTGTTCGCCAACCCAATCGGCCAAAATACCCGCGCCATACAGGCCTTGTTCCTCGCCGGTCAGCAATGCGTAGATGATGGTCGAGGGGTATTCGCGCTGTGACAGAATGCGTGCAGCCTCCAGCACCATGACGCTGCCTGATCCATCGTCATTCGCACCCGGAGCATCATCTGTGGCGTTGAGAGGTTCGGTGACCCGGCTGTCATAGTGCCCCTGAACAATGATGACTTCATTGGGCCGCTCGGTGCCGCGCTGAATGGCGACCGCATTGCGGATCAAAGTGGGTTGCGGAATGCGGCGGCCATCGGGCTCAACCACACGGCCTACGGGCAAAACTTCCAGACAATTATCGCAATTGGCACTCATCCGGCCAAATTCGGCGAGCGCCCAGTCTACGGCAGCGCCGATGCCGCGCTCCGGATCGGTCTGAGTGGAAAGAGTGTGCCGTGTCCCGAACCCAATAATGGTGTCCATATCTGCCCGCAGGCGTTCTTCGGACACTTCGGTTCCGGGATCGTCCAGACGTTCTGCTGGAGTATCAGTATTTCCGTCTGCGGCTAAAGGAGCGGCAATTAGGGCGGCGAGCAATGCGAAGCGTTTGATCATGGGTTTGAGTGTGCCGCGCTCTGGCCCGCCGCGCAAGGGGTCAGAATTTTACGGGGGCATCACCATGCTTGTTCGGCCCGTCTTGTGACTTGAGCACCCCAAATCCGATAACGATTATTGTCCCGATCCAACCAACGAATCCTAACGCACCCATCTCCGCCTGAGCGGCGAAGGGATCCACCGCTAGAACGCCATTGGGGCCGGGCATGGATTGGCGCATGATCTCCTCGATCCGATCAAAGAAAGTGTAGGTGTAGGCCATGCTGAAAAGGTGCGCCGCGATTGGCAACACGGCGATCCAACCGGTGCCCCCTGCATCATGCAATCGCCGGACAAAAGAAGCTGTGAGCAAGCCAATGACGGCCAGACCTAAGACTATCCCCACGATCATCTGCACGCGCATTTGTTCGACCATTGTGTCTATCATGGCCGCGAATGATGCCTCTGTGTTCACACCTTGAGATGCAGCTTCAAATGCTTGAGACATCATCGAAACAGTCATCGGGATGGCTGCAACGAAGCCGATCAGGAACTGTGCAACGATAAGGAACAGCACATAATACCAAAAGGTCGACCGGGCATCGCGGCCCGTTAAATCCAGCGCATGACTTAGATTGTATTTAATGGCCTTGATCATTGCGTGCCCCTCCCCGATGGTGCTTAGTACGCGCGCGCTACCAATATCCGCTCCGCCGCCTGTTCACCGGTAAATATGCAAGTTCCGTCCGCCGGTTCGCTATCGCGCGGTACGTTACGGATGGTGAGCTTTTCGCCCTTCAGTTGTTCAACAACTTTTTCAAGCGTAGCGCCACTTGGCTTGACCCATTGGACCTCTACCCAACCCGGGTACTTGCCATTGTTGGCGAAGAAATCGGTTACCTGCGTCCATTCGGTAAACCCACGTGTAATGTTCTCGTCACGGTGCGTTTGCGCTTCTTCGAACAGGCTGGTCTGAATGTCTTCCAGCATGGCGGAAGCACCGGCGGTAAATTCCTCGCGGCTGATGAATTGCATCGCTGGCTTGCCGGTTTCTCCGTTCCACAATTGATCGCGGCGCAGCATCGCAACTTTGCCATTTTCCATATCGCGAGGGCCAACTTCGACGATGATCGGCGCACCCTTACGCACCCAGTCCCAGCGTTTTGCAGTCGCTTTGCCGGGGCTTTTGTCGAAGAAGATGCGGATCGGTTCGCCGCAAGCAGACAGGCTTGTCAATGACGCCTGCAATTCTTCGCAATAGGTGAGGACAGCCTCGTCCTCAGGCTTATCGCGCAGCATAGGCAGGATCACGACTTGATGCGGCGCAATCCGTGGAGGAACGCGCAATCCGTCATCATCGCCGTGCGTCATCACAACGCCGCCAATCAGGCGTGTGGACGTGCCCCAGCTGGTTGTATGGCAATACTGCTGTACGCCTTCGCGGTCTTGAAATTTGATGCCGGCTGCGGTCGCAAAGTTGATGCCAAGGTAATGCGAGGTTCCCGCCTGAAGCGCTTTGCCATCCTGCATCATCGCTTCGATGGACCATGTCTCATCAGCACCGGGAAAACGCTCATTCTCAGGCTTTTCACCAGCGACCACTGGCATAGCGAGGTCTTCTTCAACGCAGGCACGGTACATTTCGAGTGCTCGGTGTGTTTCCTCGAGCGCCTCTTCGCGGTTCGCGTGGGCGGTGTGGCCCTCTTGCCAAAGAAATTCGCTGGTCCGCAGGAACATCCGGGTACGCATTTCCCAGCGCACAACATTGCTCCATTGGTTGATCTTGAGCGGAAGGCTGCGCCACGATTGGATCCAGCGCGCCATCGCATCGCCAATGATCGTTTCCGATGTCGGGCGCACAACCAATGGCTCTTCCAGTTTAGCTTCAGGATCAGGGATCAGTTTGCCATTCTTGCCCGCGATCAAACGATGATGCGTGACGACCGCCATTTCTTTGGCAAAACCTTCAACATGCTCTGCCTCGCGTTCAAAATTGGCAAGCGGAATGAAGATTGGGAAATAGGTGTTTTGAACACCGGCGACTTTGATCCGGTCATCCATCAGGCGCTGCACGCGCTCCCAAATGCCGTACCCCCACGGCTTAATCACCATACAGCCACGTACGCCAGATTCCTCTGCGAGGTCGGCTGCGCTTACGACTTCCTGATACCATTTTGCAAAGTCGTCTTCGCGCTTCACATTGAGCGCGTGCCTGATGTTAGCCACTGTGTTTCCTGCTTGAATTCGTGTGATGAGATAGCGTTTCGAGGTCGCTCTATTTGCCTAATTCGTCCAGCTTCTTTTGCATCGCGGCCATCTGTTCCCGCAACGCGTCGATATCATCAACTGACGCGCTCTTGGGTGGTTCCTCAGGCTTTACAGCCTCGTTTTTCTTGCCGACAGCGCCAGGAATGAATCTCTCTGCCGCCGCGCGCATCAAAGCCATGTTCGTTTCATGAATTGCAGCGAGTGGGTTTGCGCTCATGCCCTTTTCAAAAGCTTCGCGAATCTTTCCTTGATTCTGACGGAAATTTGTCATGCTTGCTTCGAGATATGACGGCATCAGCGTCTGCATCGAATTTCCGTACATGCCAATCAACTGACGCAAAAAGCTGACAGGCAACATTTGGTCGCCGTTAGCCTCTTCATCCATGATGATCTGAGTCAAGATTGAGTGGGTGATATCCTCGCCCGACTTTGCATCAAAAACGACAAATTCGACATTCTCACGCACCATTTTCGCCAAGTCTTCGAGCGTAATATAGCTCGATGAATCAGTGTTATAGAGACGTCTATTTGCGTATTTTTTTATGATTGTCGTACCAACCGGAACATCGGATGATCGATCGTTAGACTTGCGTGCCATATCTGCTGTCCCGAATTGTATTTTCCTGTGTCTTAGCATCTGCACAATGTGCAGCGCAACACGCGTATGACAGTTTGTGCGGCCGCTTGGTCAAGGACGTAGACGCCTGCCTAGGACCGTTAGCAATTCATATTGAGAAACAGCGCTTTCCCGCGCAGCATCGGGGAGATCGTATGGGACGCCCAGCCAGTCCCCTTCGTGAATGTCCGGTGCATTGCTCAAATCAACGACGACCATATCCATCGACACCTTGCCAATCAGCGGCAGCGACGTTTCGCGATGCAACATCGATGCTCCTGGACCCCGGCTACGCAAGAAACCATCGGCATATCCGATTGATACGGTTCCAACTCGCATCGCCTTATCCGCAACAAATTCGCAGTTATAACCCACCGCATCGCCGGCATTCAAAAAGCGCGTTTGGATGATCGCTGCCTCAACGAAGGCGACTTGGCGTATCTGATCTGCCATCTCATCGCGGGGTACGCCTCCATATAAGGCGAGGCCAGGGCGCGTGAGATCGAAGACGTAGTTTTCGCCCAGTGCTATACCTGCACTGTTTGCCAAGCTGGTGGAGCGATGCGAAACCGCTCCGACGCAGTCCTTAAAGGCGGCGAGCTGGCGCCCATTCATTGCGCTGTCTTCGTCCGCACTGGCAAGGTGGCTCATCAACACATCAATATTCAGCGCGCCGATAGCTGGATCAGCCAACTCATTGGGAGCAACACCAAGCCGGTTGATGCCAGTGTCGACCATTAAATGACAGACACCTCCCCCGCCATTGCTCCAGCGCCTTGCTTGATCCAAAGAGTTGATGACTGGCACCGCACCAATGTTCAAAGCGTAGGCCACATCTTCATCGCGTAGCGGACCATGCAGGACAGCAATCTGTGACGACGGGACATGCTGAGCAACGGCCTCCACCTCGCTCCAATGCGCGACGAAGAATTGCTGCGCCCCGGCATCGCGAAGCACCGGTACGCAGATGCTGACGCCAAGGCCGTAACATTCAGCCTTTACCGCAGCTCCAGCAGTAGCGCGCCCTGACATCGCGTCCAGCGCACGCCAATTCGCGGCGAGCGCCCGTGTGTCGATGCGAAACCGAAGGGCTGGCTCAGGTGACAAAGTCATCCTCGAAATCTTTTGGTGGTCCGCTGGCAAGACCCCACCATGCGACAACCACGCCGATCGCTACCACGCCCCATGTATACCAGAGGCCCGAATAGATATTGCCTGTGCTGGCCACGATGATGCCCGAAATCAACGGCAAGAACCCGCCAAGGTAACCTGCGCCGATGTGATACGGAATCGACATGGAAGAATAGCGGATGCGTGGCGGGAACATTTCGGACAGCAGTGCAGCGACCGAGCCATAGGTCAGCGCCGACAATCCACCGAGCAGCATGAGCGCCGTGATGATGCCGACTATGTTGATCAGCGGCGGCACCTGACGGGAGAAGTCGAAACCTGCTTGCGACATCGCTGATTGAAGCCCCGCCGTGCGAGCAGCCGGGTTTTCCATCCAATCAGATCCAATAGGAACCGGCGTTCCGCCAACGATCACGCCGAGCGTATCGCCTGGCTCGATCGTATAAGATACCCCGCTTGCCGTGAGCGATCCGAGCACTTTGCCACAATCGGTCTGTTCACGGTCAAACAACTCAGCAAAAGGATCGGTGATGCATTGCTGACCGCTAACCACAACCGGGTTATCCTCAGCTGCTTGCGCAAGGCCAGGATTGGCCAGGCTGCCCATGAACCAGAAGATCGGAAAGATCAGAGCCAACGTAGCAAGCGCGCCGATAATGATCGGCTTCTTACGCCCGATCCGATCTGACCATTTTCCGACCCAGATATAGAAAACCATCGAAAGCCCGGCAGCAATCAACAATGTGATTTCAACAGTGAGTTCGTCCAGGCGCATATAGCCCTTCAGGAACGACAGACTGGAGAAAAAGGCGGTGTACCAAATTGTCGTCAGGATGCCCGCGACCCCGAACAAAGCAACAAAGATACGCTTCTTGTTTCCGGGATAGGTAAAGCTCTCGATGAAGGGATTGCCTGATGTTTCGCCGGCCTCTTTCATCGCCTTGAAAACTGGGCTTTCTGACAGTTTGAAACGCATCCATAGCGATATGGCTAGCAAGAAGATCGACAGTAGGAATGGCACCCGCCACCCCCATTCGTTGAATGCTTCTTCTGGAATTATGATGCGACACAGCAAAACAACGATGATTGACAGAACGAACCCGCCTACAACGCTCGCTTGGATAAAGCTGGTGTAATATCCGCGCTTATCAGGGGGCGCATGTTCCGCAACATAGATCGCCGCGCCGCCATATTCTCCGCCCAAGGCAAGCCCTTGAAGCACGCGCAAGAGGATTACAATGATTGGAGCAGCGACGCCAATTTGATCGACTGTCGGGATGAAACCGACGCCAGCCGTTGCAATTCCCATCAGGGTAACGGTGACAAGGAACGTGTATTTGCGTCCCAATTTGTCGCCAAGAAAGCCGAACAAGATTGCGCCGATTGGACGGAACGCAAAACCGACAGCAAATGTTGACCATACAAGGAGCAGACCCAATGTCGGATCATCGACGTCGTAAAACGCATCTTTCAAAATGTATGCGAGCGTGCCGTAGATAAAGAAATCATACCATTCAAAGATCGTTCCTGCGCTTGATGCGCCCACGACCAGGCGAATCTCCTTGGTCGTTGGTTCGCGATCAGCGAGTGCGCTGGCTTCACTTTGTGCTGGGCTGGCTGATGATGCGCCCGAACTTGCGATAGTCATGTGTCCCCGTATCCCTTTAATCACCCGGCTCTTTGGCAGGTTGAATAAATGACCTTAGCGGGTGGATGCAGCTGATGAAAGCGCTTGGACCACTCCATTCCACGGCAGCAGCAATGCGCCGTGGCGTCCTGCATGGCCCAGAGCAGGTTCCAGGGCATCAAATCCCGGCCAATTGGGTGCTGGTCCCTCGCCTTTCAGCCACCTCTCAATTGCTGCCTGCGCAGCTTCGAATTCCGATGGAGCGCGTCCTTTCGCGGCAAGAGCGAGCACCGCAGCCGAGCTTTGCCCAACAGCGCAGGCGGATACTTGCATACCTATGCGCCTAACGTCGCCGTCTGTATCTAGGTCCAGCCCCAGCTCGATTACGCTGCCACAAGTACGTGAACGGACTTCAACGTAAGACAGGAACGTATCGGTGAGCGGAAATTCGGCCAATTGCGCTGATAAGGAAAGCAGTCGCGGTGTGTACAGTTTGGCAGAACGGCCGTCCGAAGCTCGAACCATCAATTCGTCGCTTCGTCCGATTGCGCTTCTTGTTCGCCTAATAGACGCGTGCGGCGCTCTGAAATCATAGATACCAACTCACGTGAAAATGCATCGGCAGCGGGATAGGTGCGTGCCTGCGTGATCCAGTCTGGGCGACCCTTAAAGCCCCATACCGTATCAAAGCCGAGCACCAAGACTGAGAACGCGAACACCACGATCAATGCGCCCTTTACCGCCCCAAACCCAAATCCTAGCACACGGTCAATCGGACCCAGGAATGATCCGCGCGACGCCTCTCCTATATTGCCAGCGATCAGCTTCATCGCGGCATAGGGGATCAACATCAATATCGTGAAAGACAGGATCGATGTCGCCGGTTCCGCATCGTAATAATCGCGTAGGATTTCTGTCAGATCGCCGTGAAGATAATAAACAGAAAATGCCGCGAGTATCCATGCCGCGAGGCTTAAAACCTCCTGAACCAATCCGCGCAAAAACCCGCCAATTGCTGCCACTGCCACTATAAACAGAACGATGATGTCAAAGCCGGTCATGATCGTCTGCGAATTATTCGTTGCCGATCACTCGGTCAACGAGCTTCGCGAGTCCATTCACTGCGCTGTAATCGAGTGTCGACGAGCCGGTCTTCCCATCAGACGGACCGTAGCCGCGCATAAAACCCAGCTTGGCCGATTCACGCATACGCAGGTCGGAATGGGCTACGGGCCGAATCTCTCCTGCTAATGAAACCTCACCAAACCACACAGACTTGTCCGGTAAAGGCCTGTCAGCGAGTGCCGATACAAGCGCCGCTGCAACCGCCAAATCCGCTGCTGGATCGGACAATCGGTACCCGCCAGCGATATTGAGATAGACCTCAGCAGAACTAAAATTCAGCCCGCATCGGGATTCAAGTACCGCCAACAACATGGCGAGCCGTCCATTATCCCATCCCACGACGGCGCGGCGCGGGGTTGCCCCGGACTGCAACTTTACAATGAGCGCCTGAATCTCCACCAGAACAGGACGGGTTCCTTCCAGCGCTGGAAATACCGCGCTGCCTGCCAACGGGTTATCCCGGCCAGAAAGAAACAGCATAGATGGATTCGCAACCTCCTCCAGCCCGCCGGTCTCCATCGAAAACACTCCGATTTCGTCGACCGCTCCAAAGCGGTTTTTGAGCGCGCGCAGGATGCGGTATTGATGGCTGCGCTCGCCTTCAAAACTCATGACGACATCGACCATGTGTTCCAGCACGCGAGGTCCAGCGATACTGCCGTCTTTCGTTACGTGACCGACTAACATCAATGCGCAGCCGCTGGCCTTGGCATATCGGATCAATTCAAGCGCACAGCCACGCACTTGACTGACCGTGCCGGGCGCACCTTCGATCGTGTCCGAATGCATGGTTTGGATTGAATCGATAACCAGTAATGCAGGCGGTTTGCCTTGAGCCAATGTCGTCAAGATATCGCGCACTGAAGTATCTGACGCGAGCCGGATCGGCGCTTCTGCGACCCCCAACCTCTTGGCGCGAAGTCTTACCTGCCCGGCTGCTTCTTCACCGCTGACATAGACGACATCATTTCCACCGCTCGCAATGGTTGCCGCTGTTTGTAGCAGCAGCGTTGATTTGCCGATGCCGGGATCACCGCTCATCAATACAGCGGAGCCGGGGACAATCCCTCCGCCCAATGCGCGATCAAATTCCGCCAGACCCGTTGATTTTCGTACCGGAAGTTCGGAAGGCTGATTAAGCGGTACAAATTCAATCCCGCGCCCACCACTCGATAAATCGTGCTTTTGTGAAAACACTGTAGCCGGGGTATCTTCGATAAGCGTGTTCCATTCGGAGCATTCGCCGCATTGACCCTGCCAACGCGGACTAACACCGCCGCAATTGGTACAAACAAATCGTTTTTTCGTCTTTGCCATAGCGAATCTGATAAACGGAACATTTGCAGAACGCAATTGCCTTTACCGATTGCTTTCCGCAATAATTTCCGTCAATCCACTCACATGCGTCAAAAGGAACTTCGCCTAGCTCTCGTCTGTTATGGCGGCGTCAGCCTTGCCGTCTATATGCATGGCGTCACCAAAGAGGTCTGGCATCTCGCCCGCGCAAGCCGTTGTCATCATTCGGGCAAGGGTGAAAAATTAACTGGTGTTGCAGCAGTCTACCGCGATCTTCTCGCTCAGATAGAGGACGAAAAGCAGCTGCGCCTGCGCGTACTTCCCGATATCCTTACCGGAGCCAGCGCAGGTGGAATCAATGCCGTATTTTTGGCGCACGCGATCCATTCTGGCCTGTCGCTTGAACCGTTGACCGATCTGTGGCTGGAAAACGCTGATGTTAGCGAACTGACAGACCCCGATGCACAACCCGTTTGGCGTTATGCAAAATTCTGGGCTCAACCAATTGCCGAGTGGTTCCTGCGCCGCCCCGGCAATGCCGTTAGCGAAAGTGTCTCGCCAGAGACGCGCAGCGAAGTGCGGCACAAAGTTTCTCAATTGGTGCGCGGGCGCTGGTTCAGCCCACCATTTTCCGGTACGCGTTTTTCGGCAATGCTGTTTGAAGCGTTGGAAAGCATGGCCAATACGCCATCTGGCCCGCCTTTATTGCCGCCGCGCCATCCGATTGACCTGTTTGTCACTGCCACAGATTTTCGCGGTCATGCGGAAATGTTACGCCTCAATTCCCCGCCGGTGATTGAGGAAACAGAGCACCGGATGCCGATCGATTTTCGCGGGATTACTCCCAAGGAACCAGGGCATTCATTGGCTGACCCGCTGGAACTCGTTCTGGCTGCGCGCTCCACAGCCAGCTTTCCTGGGGCCTTCCCTCCGCTGACATTGGCTGAGATCGATCGGCTTGCTGAAAAAGAAAGTTGTTTTTGGGAAACGCGAGGGAGCTTCCTCGCACGTGTCATGCCCGTGCATTTGCGCGATGGTACGGTAGACAGTGTCGCTTTGATCGATGGGTCGGTTCTGGTGAATGCACCGTTCGGGGCTGCGTTGGAAGCATTGCAAACACGGAAATCGCAGCGCGAAGTTGACCGACGTTTTGTTTACATCGACCCACGCCCGGATCGTTCAAGCCCAGGTCGTTCCAGCGATGGAGAGAACACGGCAAAGATCGGATGGTTTGGCGCAATCTTCGGATCACTTTCGACCATTCCGCGCGAACAGCCCATTCGGGACGATCTAGAACGGATTGAGAAACAGTCCCGCGATGCACACCGATTGCGCCGAATTGTCCTTGGTTTGCGTCCAGAGATTGATCGCGCTGTTGAAAAACTCTTTGGCCTCACTTTTTTCATGGACAGCCCGACTCCGAAACGGCTCGCAAATTGGCGGGCCCGCGCACATCAGGCCGCTGCGGAGCGTGCGGGCTATACTTTTGGCGCCTATGCACAGATTAAATTTACCGGGATAGTCGATAGGTTGGCGCATCTGACACATGCGGCGGCGCCCAGCTTAGCACTGTCAGATTGTAGGCCAATTGCCGAGGCGTTTAGGCGCGCCCTGCAAGAACGCGGATTGGAAACACTGACGGAGGAGCATGGCGGTGCCAATGCCGAAGCGATCACGTTCTTCCGCGCGCACGACATCGGTTTCCGAATTCGTCGATTGCAATTGTTGGCGCGCAGACTGTCCCGTGATTGGGAAGTCGATCCAGAAATTCCCGATGATGCGCTCGATCTGGCGCGTGAGAAAATCTACGACATTTTAGCGGTTTATCGTCGGGCAGATGACTCCATGTTTTTGAACTCGGAAGATTGGAGGGAGGATGGTTCTGATTTTAGGGGATTGGCGTCGAATGTTCTGAACGAACCCGGAGCAGTGCTCGATTTTCTTGCCGAGAAACGCCTATTGCCAGACATTGATCTAGAAACCGAAACTTTGTTCTCTGAGGCGCTTGCCGAGATGCCAAAGAACCTTAAGCGGCGGATGTTGCTAACCTATCTCGGCTTCCCGTTCTATGATGTGGCGACTCTGCCTCTGACCCAGAAAGAGGGATTGGGTGAATACAACCCAGTCAAAATTGATCGAATTTCTCCCGATGATGCGCTGTCGATCCGCGAAGGTGGCACGCAAACCACGTTGCGCGGTATTGAATTCTACAATTTTGGCGCTTTCTTCAGCCGCGCATACCGCGAAAATGACTATCTGTGGGGTCGGTTGCATGGCGCGGAACGGATGGTCGACCTCGTCACATCAACGGTTGAGGGGGGGGTAGAACGTGACATGATCCGCGCAGCCAAACGCGCTGCTTTCCTGGCAATTTTGGATGAAGAGAGCGTGGTTGGCCGGTGCCAGATAAAGTTGATTGAACAATTGAAGCGTGAAGTTGAGGCGCGCTTCAATTGAAGTTTATTCGCTTTGACTGTTCCAAATAGCGGTAACGAATGCGTCGGCGCTGATAAAACCCCCCTCACCCCGATCTATGCTGGCAAACGGCTGTGCAGCCACAGCCTGCTCCAGTGTCATTCCCTGCTCACGCAAGGCATCGACGCGTGCAACAGCTTCGCCAATAAGCGCACGATAGGCGACCAATTCTGATTTGTTCGACATCGGGCCATGTCCTGGAATCACCTTTGTTTCATCGTCGATCATCGCGATCACAATGTCGAGCGATCGCATTGCATTATAGACGTTGCCACCGGAATCGGTGTCCATAAATGGGTAGCCGGGAATCTTGAAGTAAAGGTCACCCATATGGATGACATTGTCCTCTTCCCACACCACGACACTATCACCATCCGTATGTCCGCCGCCGAAATACATCAGGTTAATTGTGTCGCCATTTAGGTGGAAACGAAGGCCCTGAGCAAAGGTGACAATCGGCAGCGCTGCCGGAGGTGCTGGAGGAGTGGCATTGCCTGCAGCGGTTCCCCCAGCTGCCATTCGAACGCGAACATTGTCATGCGCAAATATTGTCGCGCCTGTACCGCCAAAATGTTCATTTCCGCCGGTATGGTCGAAATGCCAATGTGTGTTGACGACATAGGTGACCGGAGATGCTCCCAGCCTTTCGATTGCGGCCTCAATCTTGCTAGATAGAGGGGCGAACTGATCATCAATGATGAGCGTACCGTCTTCGCCGTGACTAACCCCGATATTGCCGCCAGCGCCAAACAGAACGGCGATCCCGGGGGCGACTTCTTCAGCGGTTATTTCGACTGAGTCGAAATCACGCTGCGCGCTGACGGACACTGCCGCTGATGCTGCAAGCAGGCTTGTGCTCGCGGCAAAGGTGATTCTGGCAAGACGGTTCATGACGTTCTCCCGAAATGGACCTTCCAATGGGGCCCCTTGATTTCAAGAGAGTGTCTAAGTCAGCCTGACTGTCCTGTCGAGCCGGTCACGTTCCAAAGGCATCTTTGAGCTTACTGAAAAAGCTGCGACTTTCAGGGCATTCATCGCCGGTTTCTGTTTCACGAAACTGTTCTAGGATTTCTTTTTGCTTACGCGAAAGTTTCGTTGGAGTTTCGACTGCAATTTCAACCACCATATCACCGCGTCCGCGCCCTTGCAGGACAGGCATACCGGCACCGCGCACGCGCAATTGCTTGCCCGATTGAATGCCGACTGGGATCTCAATCGTGTTGGTACTGCCATCCAGATCAGGAATATCGACACTGCCACCCAGTGAAGCTGTGGTGAAGCTTACGGGGACACGGGTGGCCAATGTGGTGCCTTCACGTTCAAATAGAGTGTGTCGTTTCACATGGATGAAGATGTAAAGATCGCCCGGAGGCGCACCGCGCTGGCCGGCCTCACCTTTGCCCGAAAGACGAATGCGGGTGCCGGTGTCAACACCGGGCGGTATTTCTACTGCCAATGCTTGTAGTTGATCGACCCGGCCTTCCCCCCGGCATTCGCCGCAAGGGTCTTCGATCACTTGGCCGCGCCCGCCGCATGTAGGACAGGGGCGCTCGACAACGAACAGGCCCTGTTTCGCACGAACGGCGCCAGCGCCATTGCAAAGGTTGCAGGTGCGTTCGCTTGTGCCTGGCGTCGCGCCGGAGCCGTCACATGTTCCGCAGCTTTGGGAGACTTCGATTTCGATCTCGGTCGATTTGCCGTTGAAGGCTTCTTCTAGGCCGATTTCCATATCATAGCGCAAATCCGCGCCGCGCCGTTGCTGCTGGCGCGCTGCACCGCCGCCTCCGCCAAAAGCGCTGCCGAAAATGGTTTCGAATATGTCGCCAATATCGCCAAAATCGCTTTGACCGCCACGACCTCCGCCAAAACCGCCGCCTCCGCCACCATTCATGCCTTGGGTGAAGGCTTCATGTCCGAAACGGTCGTAAGCTGCGCGTTTTTGCGGATCTTTGAGGCACTCATAGGCCTCATTGCAGGCCTTGAATTTGGCTTCAGCGCTAGCGTCACCTGGATTGCGGTCCGGGTGAAATTTCATTGCAAGTTTGCGATACGCGCCCTTCAGCGTCGCGGCATCTGCATCGCGAGACACCTGAAGTGTCTGGTAAAAATCGGTTTGACTGGCTGCCATTATATCAACTTTCAACCGCCCCCGTCATCCGCGAAATCTGCGGATGACGAGGTGGTAGAGGTCTAATCGCTTAACCCTTTTTGTCTTCGTCAACTTCGGAGAATTCTGCATCGACGACGTCTTCATCGACTTCTTCTTCGGCAGCCGCATCACCACCAGCACCAGCATCTCCACCTTCAGGCGCAGCTTCCTGCTCCTGCTTATAGATTTGCTCACCCATTTTCATGGCTGACTGAGTAAGCTCTTGTGCCTTGGCGTTGATCTCATCAGCATCATCGCCTTCGAGAGCAGTCTTAGTCGCTGCCAGCGCTTCTTCGACAGCGGTCTTGGTTTCTGCGTCGACCTTGTCGCCGTTTTCTTCCAACTGTTTCTCGGTCGCATGGACAAGGCTGTCTGCCTGGTTGCGAGCTTCCGCAGCAGCGCGGCGCTTCTTGTCTTCTTCAGCGAACTTTTCAGCGTCCTGAACCATCTGATCGATGTCAGCATCGTTCAAACCACCAGATGCTTGAATCTTGATCGTCTGTTCTTTGCCCGTGCCTTTGTCCTTGGCCGCAACGCTAACAATGCCGTTGGCGTCAATGTCAAAGGTGACCTCGACCTGCGGAACGCCACGCGGTGCGGGAGGGATGCCGACGAGGTCGAAATTACCTAGCAGCTTATTATCAGCCGCCATCTCACGTTCGCCCTGGAACACCTTGATTGTAACCGCGTTCTGATTGTCTTCAGCGGTGGAATAGGTTTGCGTTTTCTTGGTCGGGATCGTCGTGTTGCGATCGATCATGCGGGTAAAGACGCCGCCTAATGTTTCAATGCCCAGTGATAGCGGAGTCACGTCGAGCAGCAGCACGTCTTTAACGTCGCCCTGCAAAACACCTGCCTGAATGGCTGCGCCCATAGCGACAACTTCATCAGGATTTACACCCGTATGCGGCTTGGCTTCGAAGAATTTCTCAACCACTTCGCGAACGCGCGGCATACGGGTCATACCGCCAACCAAGATCACTTCGTCGATCTCATCCTTGGTTACGCCTGCGTCAGACAAGGCTTTTTTGCAGGGATCCAAAGTGCGGTTGATGAGTGTGCCAACCATTTTTTCCAGATCAGCGCGGCTGATTGTTTCCACCAAGTGCAATGGCGTGGACGAACCACCTTCCATACGCGCGGTGATGAATGGTAGGTTCACCTCGGTCGTGGCCGAACTTGAAAGCTCAATCTTAGCCTTCTCCGCAGCTTCCTTCAGGCGCTGAAGCGCGAGCTTATCGTTCTTCAGATCCATGTTTTCTTTTTTCTGGAACTGTTCGGCTAGCCATTCGACGATCGTGTTGTCGAAATCTTCGCCACCAAGGAATGTGTCGCCGTTGGTCGACTTCACTTCAAACACACCGTCGCCGATCTCTAGAATCGAAACGTCGAATGTACCGCCGCCAAGGTCATAAACCGCGATGGTTTTACCGTCATTCTTGTCCATTCCATAAGCAAGCGCAGCTGCGGTCGGTTCATTGATTATACGCAGAACTTCGAGGCCAGCAATTTGACCGGCGTCTTTAGTCGCCTGTCGCTGAGCATCGTTGAAATAGGCTGGAACAGTGATGACGGCCTGATCGACAGTCTCACCCAGATAGCTCTCAGCGGTCTCTTTCATCTTTTGCAGAATGAAAGCGGAAATTTGTGAAGGCGAATATTCTTCGCCGCCCGCTTCGACCCACGCATCGCCGTTCTTACCTTTGACGATGTCATAGGGAACGATTTCCATGTCTTTCTTGGTCAGCGGGTCTTCAAACCGTCGTCCAATCAAGCGTTTGATCGCGAAAAGAGTGTTGTCGGGGTTGGTGACGGCCTGGCGCTTTGCCGGTTGACCAATTAGCCGTTCGCTATCTTTAGTGAACGCGACAATCGACGGCGTCGTGCGCGCGCCTTCGGAATTTTCTACAACCTTTGGCTTACCACCATCCATCACAGCGACACAGCTATTCGTCGTGCCAAGGTCAATACCGATTACTTTACCCATTATATTCCCATCCTGGACTTTGTTGGACACCGCGCCATGCGTTCCCCGAAAAGGCGGAACGGCTCGGCGGCTCGAAGATGAGCCGGATATAGGTGCGGTTTCGCTTGGCACAAGAAGTTCACTGCTCTAGTTTTTCAACCTTCCACAGGCGGGACAATATTGGGGACGCACAGGATTATGATTACAACAGCAATAAAACGGATCGCGGCAGGGCTAACTTTGGGTGCAGTTTTCGCCCTTGCGGCGTGCGCAGAAGAGACCGAAATTGTCGAGGCGCCAGCAGGCGTGATCGAAGGCGTAACGATCGAAAACGCCCGATTGGTGCTTGCCCCTGTTGCCGGTAATCCTGCAGCAGTTTATTTCGACTTTGGTTATGAAGGCGAGCGCGCTTTCTCTCTCAGCCGTACATCTGTTGAAGGCGCGCAAAGCGCCGTGATGCATCAATATGGCGAATATGACCGCCAAATTCAGATGATGGAGGCGCTGCCAATCCCGGTGACAAACGGCGCCAAGATTGAATTCAAACCCGGCGACCTACACGTCATGGCATTTGAACTTTCACCAGAGATAGAGCCCGGTGACACGGCCGAAATCACATTAACTGTATCGGGCGGTGATACTCACAAATTCGATGCGGAAGTTCGTGCAGCAGGCGATGAACGCTGAACGAAACACCCGAAACTGACCGTGAAGTAAGCGCATCGCTGCCTGCCTGTCCGGTAGGAGGGGAGCGCCACCTAACCTCTGGCGAAGTCTCGATTGCACGATCCATTTTTGGTGACGCCATTGATTATAGCAAAGTGCAACTGAGGCGAAGAAAGTGGTTCCCGTTCCAACCAAAACGGGTCACCATGGCACCGCGCGGCCATGTGCATTTTCACCCTAAAGGTGAGGCATATTGTGAAGATTTCTCCTGCGAAAACCTGCTGCGGCAAGGACTGCTGATCCATGAGCTTACCCATGTCTGGCAAACTCAAAAAAACGGTGATTGGTATCTACTGCTAAACCGTCACCCGTTTTGCAGGTATGATTACAGCCTGAAACCGGGGCAGCCGTTTTATTCATACGGGATTGAGCAACAGGCTGAAATTGTGAAACATGCATTCTGGCTGCGAAATGGAGTCCGTGTTGCAGGCATCGCGGATAGATCCGCCTATGATTTGTTGGTGCGTTTTGATGGAGCAACGGCCTGATAGGTTTGCGTGTCAGAGGCGCCGCTATGCATGGCATGGACAAGAACTATCAAACTGCGTGCTTTCGCACATCAATGCGGACTAACTACAGGTATCGATGACTCAGCCACAGCCCAAGATATTGGTGCAGAGCCAAATTCTGGTACAATTGAACTCGAAGCCAATTTTCCTGACGACCCCGCTGCAACCGAAGTACTGTCAGGCGGATCAATCGACGTAAGCCGGGTGATTGAGGGTTGCACAGGCTATATCTCCAATGAACCGGATGGCCGCTTGAGCTTCACCGCGTCCCCAGATCCAGATGCTTATCCGCTCTATATTTATGCTCTGTCATCGGGCGACACGACATTGGTCATCAACGCCCCCGATGGTAACTGGTACTGCAACGATGATGGTGATGAAGGTTTGGACCCATCCATCGTCTTTGGCCCAGCCATGACTGGCGAATATGAGATTTAGGTCGGATCGTATGACGAAGGTGAATTCCACGATGCCAAAATGAGCATTTCAGAAATTAGCGGCCGCTAATACTCCCAAATTTGCAATCGATTTTCTTGAAGAGGAGTTGGGCCTGTGGGCTCCGTTCCTATGGCAATGGCAAGACATGCCCCGATAATTTTGTAATGTGCGGAGGTTGCCGTAGCGCGACGTAACGGCACCTCAATTTTGCCATTGGCCCGCTTGTTTACGGAGGTTAAGCCTTGTGTCAGGACGCAATCGAGGAAGAATTGGCAATGATCATCCATACCAAAGAAGACGGCGCACACATCATCACGCTCGACGATGGCAAGGTGAATGCCCTCAACAAAGAAAAGCTCGACGGACTTGTTGCTAAGCTCGCCGAGTGTGCCACTGATTTCGCTCCCGTTGCGATCCGCGGGCGCAGGGGAATCTTCTCCGCCGGATTTGACCTCAAAGGCTTTGCCGCCGGGCCTGAGATTGCCACCGCGCAATTGCAAGCGGGCAAAGATGCTATCCTCGCCATTCTGCGCCACCCTGCCCCGATTGTGACTTTATGCGAAGGTCACGCCTATCCGATGGGTGCATTTCTGATGCTCGCGTCGGACCGTGCAATAGGGACTGAAGGCGAATTCGTCACTGGCATGAACGAAAGCGCCATCGGGATGGCCTTGCCGATTTATCCGATGATCTTAGGTGCGGCGCGCCTCAATTCGACGGGGCGAAAGGCAGTGGCGACATCGCAGTTGTTTTCGCCCCACGAAGCGCGCGAAGTTGGCTATTTTGACCATGTCGCTGCGCCTGACAAAGTCGAAGCCTTGCTTGAAAAAATCATGGGTGAGATGAAGGGCCTGAACTCAGGTGCGTTTAACGCCAACAAATCTGCGATGAACCGTCAACTGATCGCCGATATAGAGGCAAGCCCGTTGCCCGATTTCGGATAGATCCATTGGGCGCAGTGGGCCCATCCGGGAAACCTAATCAATCTACGCTGACATCCATAAATACCAATTCCCTTGGACCATCGCCCTCCCCTGCAAACTCATAGGTAAAGTTGAACTTGACTTTGGGCAGGTTGTAGGTCCCGTTAAGGACTAAATTTCCTGCTCCATTGAGGCTGGTGGCCGGTTTAAATTCTGGGTCTCCAACCGGCAACCTTTGCAAGTCAGAACGGTGTTGGCGGAAAGACGCGAAGTTTTCCTCCAGCTGCTCCACCGTGACGCCGTCCGCCCAGCGCGAATGGAATCCGCTGAAATCGGGATCGTCCAACGAATGATAAAATGCGGTGCTGACGGCCCAAATTAAGTCCCATTGATCTTCTTCTGAAGGTACTGTCATAGGTGCAGGTTGTGGTTCAGCTTGATCTGTCACGCCTGAGCCAGATGATTGCAATCCAGTGTTGTCGACATCAATGAACACGACCCTCCATTCGTCATCTTCCGATACCAGATCCATGGTGATTGGAATTGCCCCGCCTGACCGCGTCATCACGGTCCCGGTTAATTCCCCGCGATCATTCTTGATCGAACGCGAAGACCAGCTCGTTTCAGTGATCTGATCGAGCGAGTTATCGATCAGAAAAGCCTCAAGCCCCTCCTGATCCACTTGCCCCTGCAATTGCGTTGAGGTGAGGCTGTAAGCCTTGGCAGAGTCACCATCATTGGCAGCGGCGAAGAATTCATCCGCCGTTTCGGTGATGCCCCCGGTCGCCCAAAAGGCCACTCCTACGATTAGGCCAATTAACGCAATCAATGAAACAACCGCGCAGCCAACAGCTTGCCAAATTTTCATGACTTCCCCCCGCAATAATTAGCGCAAACACGCCTGCATCCCAATGCGTCGTCCCGCCATTCGGACCAAAACTATCACACCGAAGGCTCTATGCAAATTACGGAGGATAAGACGTCAGCGTGATGTCGAGTCTGTCCGTTTGCTGCTGAGACATCACGACTAGGCCATCTCGCTTGTTTCAATTCTTCAACCAAACAGCTGAGGATCAGCAAAAGTCTATCCTGTGGCTCGATTGGCAGCGTTTATTGCAATTGGATACAAAGGCAGTTTAGAACCAGCACTGTTTAGGGGAACTAGGGGGCAAAATGTTTAAAAAAATTGCAGCTATAGCTTTATTGACGACAGGTCTTGTCACAACCACAAGTGCGCAAAATACTAATACTGATCCAAATTTTGGCACGTTGAATTTGTCGACCGGGTTTCAACCTGATCCAACAACAGTTGGGGTTGTTTCCGGAGGTACGATAAATGCGGCTAATGTCGCCAATGGCTGTGTGGGTTTTATTAGCAATGCGCCAGACGTCCGTGTGAATTTTGCTGGCGGATCGTTGCCGCTGATCCTTTCGGTCAATTCCAGTGAGGACACGACCCTTGTTGTGAATGCTCCGGATGGCCAATGGTATTGCAATGATGATGGCGGCAATAATATGAATCCATCAGTCCGATTCAACAATCCGCGCAGCGGACGTTATGAAGTCTGGGTCGGCACTTATGGTGTGAACAGCAACTATTCCGGAACGCTGCATGTTTCCGAGGTGTCTAGCCAATAATAACGACCGCCCTCAGCCTTCAGTGGTTGGGTGAGTTTAGGTTTCAAAATGGGGTATGGATCACAAAGATCCGTACCCCATTCTTGTGAGCATCAGTCTGGCTTCTTCGCGACACCCACCATTGCGGGCCGTAGCAGCCGGTTTTTGATCATCCAGCCTGCCTGCATTTCCTGGATAACCGTGCCCGGTGCGTGATCCTCTGTTGGCACTTCCATCATCGCCTGATGCTGGTTCGGATCAAGCGGCAGACCCATCGCGGCGATGCGTTCAATGCCGTTCTGTTTGAAGACCTTCTCTAATTCTCTCTGCGTTGCTTCAAGGCCGGTCACAAGGCCCTTCATCTTGTCGTCTTCGCGCAGACTGTCCGGGATTGTTTCGATCGCTCTAGATAGGTTATCGGCGACGCTGAGAATGTCGCGGGCAAATCCGGTCGCCGCATAGTTACGGGCGTCTGCGATGTCTTTTTCAGCACGCCGGCGAACGTTTTGCGTTTCAGCTTTTGCATAAAGAACGTCTTGCTTCGCCGCTTCCAGATCATCGCGCAAATTCTCCAATGCTTCGGCGATACCGGTGTCGGCCTCTGCCTCGCAATCGCCATCGCTGCCATCATCGAGGAATTCCTCTGGCACGCCCTTCAATTCTTCTTCTACTGCCGCATCAACCTGCGGCTTATCATTGTCGATCATGTGCTCTGAATATCCATCTAAGCAATAAGTTTGCCAAGGGAGCGATCTAGGGATTTACCCAGTGACCGCGCCGTCAAATCAACCATGGGGACCACGCGCGCGTAATTCAACCTTGTAGGTCCGATAACACCAACAACACCCACCACTTTCCCTTCCAAATCGCGATATGGAGATGCGATGACGGAAGAGCCGGAAAGTCCAAACAATCGGTTTTCGCTACCGATAAAGATCCGCGTAGCATCGGCGTCTTTCGCGCTTTCTAGCAGGCTGGAGACGGATTGTTTGTTCTCTAAATCATCCAGCAAGCTGCGCACCCGCTCAATATCGCCCATTGCAGTTTCATCCAGCAAGTTCGCGGCCCCGCGCACAATCAGCACAGGGCGCTTTTGCGCATCCTCGCTCCAAACGGCCAACCCGCGTTCGACCAGAGTTCGGCTTGCATCATCGAGCTGCGATTTTCCTGCGTTGATTTCAGCACGCATCGCCAGCGAAGCCTCTGCCAGAGTGCGTCCCGCAAGGCGCGCTGTGATATAATTGCTGGCCGCTTCAAGCGATCCCGGATCCATGGCATCCAAATCAACCACGCGGTTTTCTACACCGCCATCCTCGCCAACAAGGACGGCAAGCGCCCTTTCCTCCCCCAACGCTACCAGGCTGAACTGCGCCAATCTCTGTTCGCGAGTTGGGATCATTACCATGCCGGCCGCACCCGATAGTTCAGATAACAGCGCACTGGTTTGTTGAAGAGCGTGTTCAACTGGCCCCGCTTCTGACAATCGCGCTTCGATTTGCGCGCGTTCATCAGCCGTGGGCTCCGCAACACGCATCATACCATCGACAAATATCCGCAATCCTGCATCGGTTGGCATCCGCCCTGCGCTTGTATGCGGCGCCGCAAGCAGGCCGAGGCTCTCCAAATCAGCGAGCACGGACCGTATTGAAGCGGGCGACAGATCCAGACCGCTATCCACTGCCAGCGTCTTTGATCCGACAGGTTGCCCATTGTCGATGTACCCCTCCACCACTTGGCGGAAGATTTCGCGGGCCCTTTCGGTCAACTCGGTGATGGGGGGTGAAGCCATGCCGCCTAACTTAGCAACAGCTGTGCATTCGCCAAGCCCATGTAGAGTTTTCTAAACTTGTGCCCAGCTGTGTTCCCAGCCAAACCGCGCAGCAACAGACGAATCGCACTAGAACAAAACATAAGGACAATAATCATGCGCCCATCAGGACGCGCGCCAGACGAAATGCGCGCTATCACCATTGAAACAGGCTTTACCAAACATGCAGAAGGGTCTTGCCTGATTAGTTTTGGTGATACGCGGGTGCTTTGCACGGCCAGCGTCGAAGAACGCATTCCGCCTTGGCTGCGCGGTAAAGGCGAAGGTTGGGTCACCGGTGAATATTCGATGCTGCCCCGCGCCACCCACACACGCGGCAGCCGTGAAGCGGCACGAGGAAAGCAAAGCGGACGGACACAAGAAATTCAGCGGCTGATCGGGCGGAGCCTTCGCGCGGTTGTCGATATGAAGAAACTGGGCGAGCGTCAGATCACCTTGGATTGCGACGTGATTCAGGCAGATGGCGGCACCCGCACTGCGTCAATCTCCGGCGCTTGGGTCGCTTTGCGTCTCGCTATAAATAGCTTGATTGCATCTGGCGACATCAAAGAAGACCCGATCACATCGCAGGTCGGTGCGATTTCTTGCGGAATTTACAAAGGCACGCCGGTTCTTGATCTCGATTATCCCGAAGATAGCGATGCCGATGCCGATGCAAACTTTGTTCTGCTAACCGGCGGACAAATCGCCGAAGTGCAGGCTACGGCAGAAGGGGCGACCTATGACGAAGAAGGTCTATTGCGCCTGCTGCGTTTGGCGCGGATCGGCTGCGATGGTATCTTTGCAGCTCAGTTGGATGCTACAAAATGACGAGAAGGCTCTGCGGCGGATCATTGGTCATTGCAACCCATAATGCGGGCAAGCTGAAAGAGATTTCAGCCTTGCTCGATCCTTATGGTATCGAATGTATCTCCGCCGGCTCACTCGGTCTGCCTGAGCCCCCAGAAACGGGGACAACCTTTGTCCAGAACGCGTTGATAAAGGCGCGTGCTGCAGCGGAGACTTCAGGTCTTGTCGCTTTAGCGGATGATAGCGGGTTGAGTGTGAAAGCTCTCGATGGACGGCCCGGTGTTTACACCGCAGATTGGGCAGAACGGCAACATTTTGAGGGTGAGCCGGGTCGCGACTGGTTTATGGCCATGGGCAAGGTCGAAGGCCTGATTCAACAGGTTGGCCCTGATACTGACCGTACCGCTGTATTTCACAGCGTGCTGGCGCTAGCTTGGCCAGATGGCGAGCATGCCGTTTACGAAGGTCAATGCTCTGGTGCCCTTACATGGCCGCCGCGCGGCACGATGGGTTTTGGTTATGATCCCATTTTTGTGCCGCAGGGCAGTGACTTGACCTTTGGACAAGTCGACGTGAAAGAAAAACAAAAGGTCGACCACCGCGCAGATGCTTTTGCGAAGTTGGCTGCCGATCAATTCGGGAGTTAGCGCTGAGCCGCCTGATCTTGCGGCCCAAGATAGGTTCCCATGACATTTCCACCCGGCCAATAACGGCAAACTAGGAAATCAAATCGCCGTCCTCGCTCGGTTGCACATCCAACCTCACGCGTTTCAGCCCATACAATCTGGGTGTAATGTCCGACATCCGCCCAATTTCCCGTGCTAGAAATGCGGGGAAATTGGCCGGCACGGAAATAGCGCTTTTCGTCGATGAAATAGCTCATCATCTGCTGCGCGCTGAAATATCCCGCCGTACCCATCCAAAGATTTTCACCACGTCCGCCGCGCTGTTCGATTGAGGCGTGGCGCAACGCTTCCTCGTGCGCGAGCCGCTGTGCCCAGCCGCGTGCCTCGTCCACCAATTGCGGACTCCAATCTAGGGGGGGAACACCAAATTCAGCGCGCGCGATATTATGCGCATCGAGCAAGACTTGTGCTTGCGATGCCGCGCCTTCATCCGCATGACCCGTGGCAGACGCGCACATGCAGAGCGTGGTTATGCCGCCAAGAATTGTCGCGCGAATGCTCATGCCCTAAGCTTGAGCCCCAAGCCTTTAAGAAAGATTGAAAACCACACCTTGGCCCGCGCCCTCTACATCCACTGGCCCTTCTGCGCGAAGAAGTGCCCCTATTGCGATTTCAACTCGCATGTTCGCGAAACTGTGGACGTCACCGCGTGGGAGACTGCATTGATTGCCGACATGGGGGCGGAGGCAGAGATAGCGAGCGACGAGAGCCTGACTTCGATCTTTTTCGGCGGGGGCACACCGTCGCTGATGCCGCCTGTGCTGGTTGAAACATTGCTGACTAAAGCCGAGAAATTATGGGGCTTTGCATCCGATATTGAGGTCACTTTGGAGGCCAACCCTTCCTCTGTCGAAGCCGCCAATTTTGCAGCGCTGTCATCCGCTGGGATCAATCGCGTTTCACTTGGCGTGCAGTCGCTGGATGATACAGTGCTGCAATGGCTGGGTCGGCTTCACGGTGCGCAAGAGGCACTGAGCGCGCTTGAAACGGCGCAGGGGCACTTTGAGCGGGTCAATTTCGACCTGATCTACGCCCTGCCCGGCCAGACGGCGGAACAATGGGAGGCACAGCTAAACCGAGCGCTTAGCTTTGGCACATCGCATCTTTCGCTATATCAACTCACGATTGAACCCGGCACGCGATTCGCGAGCGATGTGCGACGTGGTGTCTTTTCCCCGCTCGACGATGATGAGGCCGCAGAGTTGTTTGCTCTGACGCAGAGCCTGACAGAGGCGGCGGGCCTTCCCGCATACGAGACAAGCAATCACGCGCGCGTAGGGCAAGAGAGCCGTCACAACCTCACCTATTGGCGCTATCAGGATTATTCCGGGATTGGGCCAGGCGCCCATGGACGGCGCGGCGGGTTTGCAACCGTGCGGCATAAGAAGCCAGAGAACTTCCTCAAGGCGGTCAGTGAGCGCGGTCATGGGATTTCGGAGCAGCGACATTTGTCGATTGGCGAACAAGCCTCCGAAGCTTTGTTGATGGGCCTACGCCTCGGCGAAGGGGTTAATCTCTCTGGATTCGAAACTCGATTCAAAATGTCGCGCAATAGTTTGATTAACAGCGACAAGCTGGCTCACCTTCAATCCATCGGCATGCTTTGGGATGATGGTACTCGCATCGGAGTGACCGAAGCGGGCCGTCCAGTATTGGATGCGGTTTTGGGTGAGCTTGTCGCCGATACATTGGTGCAGGCGTGAGCGCAGCTGATCTTCTTGGCACATGGCGCGCGCATCTGACCGATGCACGACGCCGGTCCCCACATACCGTTCGGGCCTATGTTTCTGCCGCTCAACGCTTGATCCATGCCAGAGGGCTATCTGAATGGAGCGATGTGGCCGCACTCGAAGCACATGATTTGCGCTCACACCTCGCCGCACGCCGCGCAGAAGGACTGGGTAATGCCAGCGCCGCGCGGGAATTGTCAGCGCTCAAATCCTTCATAGCCTTTGGTAGAGCCGAAAGCGGTGATCTTGATCCTGCTGCGCCGCGGCTGCGCGGACCGCGCCTGAAGAAAGGGCTCCCCCGCCCTGTTACCCCCGATGAAGCGGTCAATATCGCTGACTTGATTGACGGCATCGCAGTCGAAGACTGGATCGGCGCGCGCGATCGCGCGGTCTTGCTGTTGATGTATGGTTCAGGACTCCGCATCGCCGAAGCTTTATCTCTGCAAGGTAGCGATGTGCCGCTGGGAGAGACTTTGATGGTAACCGGCAAAGGTGGCAAGCAACGCCTCGTACCCATCCTCCCCATTACTCGCGATGGGGTGGCTGTTTATGCCGAGGCTTGTCCATGGCCGCTTCCCGCAAATGAGCCGCTGTTTCGCGGCGCAAAGGGAGGTCCGCTGTCACAAGGGATGGTGCAAAAAGCGATGGCAAGAGCCCGGCGCGCGCTTGGCTTACCCGACACCGCAACGCCGCATGCTTTGCGGCACTCATTTGCAACCCATCTGCTAAGCGCAGGCGCGGATTTGCGCAGTTTGCAAGAATTGCTCGGCCACGCCTCGCTGGGTTCGACGCAGATTTATACGAAGGTTGATGCGGCGAGCTTGCTGGAGAATTATCGGAAAGCGCACCCTAGGGCGAAGTAGGGGTGAGCCATCAACTGATCGCATTTGACCCATTAACTTTCGGAGAAAGTTTTGCCGGGGAAATACTTTTCGGTGATTGCTGGGGTCCGCTCCCAGATAGGAATCTTATCATCAATTACGGCATACGAAAGCGAGACGTCTATTTCGCCATTCTCGATGAAGTATTCCATCGCGGTCCAGTGTTTGTCAGGGCTTTGGTCCAACAAATAACTCTGCAGTTTCATGAGCGCTTCGCGCAGCAGGTCATTGGAGAAAGCCCCTTTGTAGTGAGGACTATCATCGCTTGAGTATCTGACACATGTACTGAAAGTATCCTCTTTCATTTCTACGTAGAGGAGTATTGAGGCACCGTTTCGACCCACAGTCTCGGCAACGGCAACCCCAAGGTCGTTATAGAGTTCGGCTTGAGTAGCGTGCTCTCCGCTAGTTTGTGCCCTTGCCTCGCCCAGTAAACGATCAAAGATTCGTCTCATGTTCTTGGCTCATCCCTGTCAGCTTCGAATAACTTTAGTCAAACGCCCCTCAATAGCGTCCCAAATCATCCCCGCTGTGTCGGTGCCATTGAACTTATCAATCGCCACAATACCCGTCGGCGAAGTCACATTGATCTCAGTCAGCCATTTGCCGCCGATCACGTCGATACCGACGAATGTCAGGCCTAGGCGCTTCAATTCTGGCCCCATAGCCTCGCAAATCTCCACTTCGCGCTCGGTCAGACCAGTCGCTTCTGCGCTGCCGCCCATGGCTAGGTTTGATCGGAACTCGCCCTTGCCCGGTATGCGGTTGATCGCGCCTGCGACCACGCCGTCGATCAGCACGATGCGCTTATCGCCCTCGGCCACTTCGGGCAGAAAGGGTTGGACCATATGCGGTTCGGGCCATGTCTGGTTGAACACTTCAAACAACGCCGACAGATTGTCGCCATCGGCGGGCACGCGAAAGATTGCTTTACCTCCATTGCCGTGGATTGGCTTCACCACCACAGCGCGGTACTCCGCCATAAAACGGCGAACCTCATCGACCGAACGCGTAATTAAAGTGGGCGGCATAAAGCGGCGGTAATCGAGCACCATCACCTTTTCAGGAGCATTGCGGACATTGGCAGGATCATTGACCACCAATGTCTCATCTTTGATCCGCTCTAGCAAATGCGTCGCAGTGATATAGCCCATGTGGAACGGCGGATCCTGCCGCATCAGGATAACATCAATATCCTTACCCAGATCAAGACGGACAGCCTCACCCTTTTCAAAATGATCGCCCACGACGCGCTGCAATTTCACCGGTGAGCATTCTGCAAAGAGACGATCATTCGCGTCCAGAGTTAGGCTTTCAACATGGTATTCGAAGACCTCATACCCGCGTTCCTGCGCGGACATCATCAGAGCGAACGAGCTGTCTCCCGCAATATTGATGTCTTCGATGGGGTCCATCTGAACGGCGATACGTAGTGACATTGCGTGTTTCCTAGGGTTGCCAAGCATTGGCGATGTGGCGAGGCGGGACGCCGGGTGCAAGTAGGATCACGTCGATCCTCAAATCTTCGCCGTCTGCTGCGTACTTATGCGCGACCACTTCCACCGCCGCCGCGACCCGCGCGAGGCGGCGCTCGTCGATAGCGGTGGCAAGGTCGGCGGCGTGTTTGCGCCATTTCACTTCGATAAAGGCAACTATGCCGGGTTTGCGCGCAATCAGATCGATCTCGCCAAGCTTGGTCTTCACCCGCTCAGCCACCACTTGCCAGCCTTGTTGCATCAGCCATTGCCCGGCCTGAGCTTCACCTTCGCGGCCCTTGCGTTCGGCGATTTCGCGCTTTGCTGTCATTGTCCTTTAAGCTCCACCGCTCGCGAATAAAGGGTCTGCCGGTCGAGCCCTGTGATCTTGGCCACTTTGCCAGCGGCTTTACTCGCGCTAGCTTCCAGCAACGCTTCTCGTAGTAATTCGTCGGGGTCAGCCGAGGAGGCTTCTTTAACCGGAGGACCGACCAGCAGTACAATTTCGCCTTTGGGAGGATGCGCGGCGTAGTGCTCGGCGAGTTCTGACGCTGTCCCGGTGCGGCATTCTTCGTGCAGTTTTGTAATTTCGCGGGCGACCGCGATCTCTCGTGTGGGCCATATTTCAGCCATAGTGCGCAGTGATCGTTCTAAACGCGGCCCCGTTTCGTAAAAGACGAGCGTGGTTGCGACCCCGCCCAATTCTCTCATCACATCGCGCCGGGCCTTGTCTTTTACCGGCAGGAAGCCCGCAAATAGGAACCGGTCATTAGGTAGGCCTGAAAGTGTAAGCCCTGCCACGACCGCGCAGGCGCCCGGAATTGTTGTGATAGTAATACCAGCCTCGCGCGCTTCTCGCACCAAACGATAGCCGGGATCGGAAACAAGCGGTGTGCCCGCATCACTCACCAATGCCACCGCTTCGCCGCGTGCTGTGTCTAGCAGGCGGGTGCGTGTATTGGATGAAGCATGGTCGTCGTAACGCTGCATCCGCGCCTCAACTCCGATCGCGTTCAACAATTTGCCGGTTACTCTGGTGTCTTCGCAGGCGATCACGCTGACCCGTTTCAGAACATCGACAGCACGCATCGTTATGTCGCCAAGATTGCCAATAGGCGTCGCGACAATATAGAGACCCGTTTCAAGAGGTTTACACGGGACTGATTCAGGGCTCTGCGTCTTCACACGCAGCTCCATGAAGCAGGGATTGAGGGTCGGCAAGAATGAAGCGTATGACAAAACCGGTTTTTGGCGCGAATTGGCTGCGCAAAGTCGGAAAACAGTTCAGTAGGCGTAATCTGACAATTGCGGGGACAGCATTGCTGCTTGGCGGGTGTCAGTTGGTGCCAAAGACTGAAACAGTGTCGACCGCCCCTCCCCCTACGCCGACGCCGCAACCTAGCGCCACTGCGCTGCCCAGCGACGCGACCCGTCATCGGGTTGCTCTTTTGGTGCCCATGTCAGGCACAACGGCAGAGGTTGGCCAATCGCTCGCCAATGCGACCACGATGGCTCTGCTCGATACGAATGCAGAAAATCTGCGCATAACCACATATGATACATCGCGCGGTGCTACTGCTGCAGCACGTCAGGCGATTGCTGATGGCAACCGGTTGATTTTAGGTCCCTTGCTCGCCGACAATGTGTCCGCTGTGCAAGCGGTCGCGCGGCCAGCCAACGTTCCCGCAATCGCATTTAGTAATGATGCCACAGTGGCGAGTGGCGATGTGTTTGTGATGGGACATATTCCTGAGCAGTCGATCCGCCGTTCAGTCCGTTACGCACGCGATAACGGCTCCAGTAGCTTTGGCGCGCTGTTGCCCGAAGGGGATTACGGGCAGCGTTCATACAATGCGTTGCAAAATTCCTTGCGCGATTATGGCGGCAGCCTGATTTCTTTCGAACGCTATGCCCGCGGTAACACATCGATTGTTGGTGCTGCGCAGCGACTGCGCACGCGCGGCGGATACGATACCGTGCTGATCGCTGATGGAGCCCGTCTTGCGATTCAGGCTGCGGGTGAATTACGCAGTGATGGAGCCAACGGAACTCGCATCCTTGGCACAGAGCTTTGGAGCGGCGAGTCTGCACTCAGTCGATCCAGCGCGGTCAATGGCGCGCTGTTCTCAGCCGTTTCTGATGGTCGTTTCCGGCGCTTTGCCGATAGTTACGAAGCAAGGTTCGGAACAAGACCCTATCGCATTGCGACGTTAGGGTATGATTCCGTTTTGCTGACACTGCGTATTGCGCGTGAATGGCAAGTTGGAAGCACGTTCCCGATTAACCGGATGTATGACACCGGCGGGTTCCTGGGTGTTGATGGACCATTCCGGTTTGGCCGCAGCGGCGTCGCAGAGCGCGCCTTGGAAGTGCGTGAAGTGCGCGGCAGCCAAGTTGTGGCCGTCGATCCCGCCCCAACCAGTTTTGGCGAGTGATATCGGCGTAAAACGCACATACCGCTCCTTGTGAGCGGCATGGTGCAGCGCCTATATCAAGTTCATGTCTGACGATCTGTTTGAAAACACGCCGACATCAAGCGGCGATTATGATTCATCATCCATCGAAGTCCTCGAAGGGCTCGAACCAGTGCGGCGCCGTCCGGGCATGTATATTGGCGGGACCGACGATCGGGCACTGCACCACCTTGCAGCAGAAGTGCTCGACAATTCGATGGACGAAGCTGTTGCAGGACATGCAAGCCGTATTGAAGTGCGGCTCGATGAAGCCAACAGGCTGCATGTTTCAGACAATGGTCGGGGCATTCCGGTTGATGAACACCCCAAATTTCCGGGCAAATCGACGCTCGAAGTGATTCTTTCAACGCTCCATTCGGGTGGGAAATTTTCAGGTAAAGCATACGCCACGAGCGGCGGCCTGCACGGCGTTGGTGTCAGCGTGGTCAACGCGCTGTCATCACACACACGGGTGGAGGTTGCGCGCGACAAACAGCTCTATGTGCAGGAATTTTCAAAGGGTCAGTCCTTGGCTCCAATTGAGATTGTCGGCGCAGCGCCCAACCGGCGCGGCACCCAAATTAGCTTCACACCAGACACTGAAATATTTGGCGATCGCCAGTTCAAACCGCACAGGTTGTTTAAGCTCGCTCGATCCAAGGCCTATCTTTTTGCAGGTGTAGAAATTCGCTGGAAATGCGCAGAAAGCCAGGTCAGCGAAGATGTGCCTGCGGAGGCCGTGTTTAAATTTCCCGGCGGCCTAGCCGATCACCTCGCTGAACAGGTTGGCGCGCGCGAATGCGTGACGGCGCAGCCCTTTGCCGGCCAACAGGAATTCTCCGACAGTCAGGGCCGCGTCGAATGGGCGATTGCATGGCCACTATATTCCGACGGCTCGACCAGTTGGTATTGCAACACGGTGCCCACCCCCGATGGCGGTACGCATGAGCAAGGATTGCGCGGCGCACTGACTAAAGGACTGCGTGCATTCGGTGAATTGACCGGCGCAAAAAAGGCCAAAGACATCACCGCCGACGATATTATGACCGGCGGCGAAGTCATGCTGAGTGTCTTTATCCGCGATCCGCAATTCCAGTCGCAGACCAAAGACCGCCTGACATCACCAGAAGCTGCACGACTTGTCGAAAACGCGGTGCGCGATCATTTTGACCATTTCCTGGCCGACAATATGGATCGCGGTAAGGCGCTTTTGGGCGAAGTGATGGAGCGCATGGACGAACGCCTGCGCCGCAAGCAAGAACGCGAGATTAAGCGCAAGACCGCGACCAACGCGAAGAAGCTGCGTCTACCAGGCAAACTGACTGATTGCAGTGGCGAAGGCGACCGAGAGACTGAGCTGTTCATCGTCGAAGGTGATTCTGCTGGTGGCAGCGCCAAACAAGCGCGCGACCGCAAGACGCAAGCGATTCTGCCGATTCGCGGTAAAATCCTTAATGTCGCTAGTGCCACAGCGGAGAAAATTCGCGCTAATAGCGAAATCGCCGACCTTACACTCGCCATGGGCTGCGGGACGCGCAAGGATTGTGACGCGCAAGACCTGCGATATGACCGCATCATCATCATGACCGATGCAGATGTCGACGGAGCGCATATTGCCACCTTGCTGATGACATTTTTCTTTCAGGAAATGTCCGACGTCGTTCGCAGTGGAGCCCTCTATTTGGCGCAACCTCCGCTCTATCGCCTGACGGCCGGAAAAGAGAGCCGCTATGCTCGCGACGATGCACACCGTGCGGAGTTGGAAGCCACAGTGTTCAAGGGCAAGAACGTTGAAGTTGGGCGGTTTAAAGGCTTGGGCGAAATGAACCCGAACCAGCTTCGCGAAACCACAATGAACCCCGACACTCGTTCGCTCATTCGCATCACCCTACCCGCAGAATTTGAACAACGCGCAGGGGTAAAGGTGCTGGTCGATCAACTGATGGGTCGAAATCCAGAGCACCGCTTTAATTTCATCCAAAACCGGGCTGGTGACATGGATAGAGACATGATCGATGCCTGACGAAAAGCCCAAATATCCCAACCCGCGCGAAGAAGACATTATGGCGGGCGACAGACGAATATCGCGGCCCGATAGCGCTTTGCCCGATTGGTACATTGCAGATGCCAAATATCGTCCAATACCAATTGCTTGGTTTACAGCGGCGATCCTAATCCAAACTGTGGTTGTTTCGGCGCTCTGGTTCTTACTGTCTGCTCAACCAGGTTGGATCACATTGGTGTTGTGCGGTGCCGCATCATTGGGTATTTTGCATTGGTCATGGCTTCGCGGGATTGGTCAGGCTGGCAGAGGCTGGCAAATCGCAACGCTGGTCATGATGCTGTTGCAATTCGCCCTGATCGCTATCGGCGTGAGCAACCAGCTCTGACACCGGCGCCCGGCTTAACTCGCATCCTCTGTGTGAATATGCAGATGTCCTTCTAACGTTTTGTGAACAGGGCATTTGTCCGCAATTGCGATAATCTTTGCGCGTTGTTCGTCAGTCAGGTCGTCACCGCGTATGGCAATAGCACGATTGAGCGCCTGAATTTTCGCGTCTTCCGCATCATCCTCGCAGTCAGCGGCATGGTCACGCTCATGCGTCACATGGACACTGGTACCTTCAACCGGCCAACCTTTGCGATCATAATACATTTTCATGGTCATGACTGTGCACGTGCCCAACGCCGCTCCCAACAGATCATAGGGCGTCGGACCAGTATCATCGCCGCCATAAGATCGCGGTTCATCAGCGACAAAGCTATGCGAAGAGGTGTGCACTTCTGTTCCAAATTTACCGTGTCCGGTCTGCACCACAACGCCGGATTTGGGTTTGGGCCATTCTTCCTCCATTGGCAGATAGCGTTTGGCCCAAGATGCAATGGTCTCGGCTGCATATTCCGCATCTTGGCTTTTGGTCAGCAAATGATCAGCATTATCGAGACTGATGAAGCTTTTTGGGTGATAGGCCGCCTGAAACAACGCGCCAGCATGCTCAATCCCGACAATTGTATCGACGGGTGAATGAAGTGCGAGATAGGGAATTCGCGACTCCTTAACAAGGTCGAGCAACTTTACAGCCTCGGTCTTCTCCAAAAACTCACGGCTCAAAGAAAAGCTTTGTCTGCCAATTGTGACTTCACCAGCTCCATCACGCATAATCGCGGCGTGATCGCCTTGAATAATGTGAAGCACATGCGAAACATCGGAAGGTGCTGCAATCGTCGCGACCCCGGCAACATTGGCGCCGCCCAGTTCATTTGCGGTTGCCAATACTGCTGCTCCGCCTAGGCTATGGCCTACCAAAAGGATCGGAGCATCAAAACGGTCCCGCAAGACACTAGCAACCGCGACCAGATCCGCAATATCGGTGGCGAAGCCAGCCCGGCCAAATTCGCCTTCACTGCCGCCGAGCCCCGTAAAATCGAAGCGTAAACAAGCAATTCCTTGCTTTGCCAGCGCCCGCGCGACACTGATCGCAGCAAGATTTTGCTTGGTGCAGGTAAAACAATGGGCGAAGATTGCTGCGCCGCGTACCAACCCGGTTGGCATTTCGAGCGAGCCATCAAGCTCATGTCCTGCCGCAGTAGTAATGGCGATCGTTTCGGTAGGCATATTCTCATCTCCTGAGGCTCGTCTATTCGCCCTCTTCGTTCAGAATAAGGTCGTGTGGCAACCACTTATCGAGCACGGACAAAAAAACTTGAGTGTACCGTGTAAGAATTCCTCTACTCAACAGACTAAAGATGCATGACAGCGAACGCAGACATTCTTTATCGCCAAGCGGGTGAGCAATTCGCTCCTGCAATTGCGCGGCTTGCCAATGCGGTGGAGCGCAATGCTGAAAAAGCACGTGATTTGGAACAGGAAGTGCACTGCGCGCTCTGGACAAGCCTCGCCCGATTTAAAGGCGAATGCGCCCTGAAGACTTGGGTATATCGGGTGGCACACAATGTGGCGGCTGACCATATCGCGAAGTCCGGCCGCGGACCGCGAAAGATACCGTTAGAGGACATTGACAGTCTGCCCGCTGCCGGAAACCCAGAAGACGCCGCCGCCGAAACGCTGGTTATGGTGCAAGTTTTTGAGTTAATCCGCCGACTTCCTCCTATTGACGCCCAGACTATTATCTTGTGGCTCGAAGGTGAAAGCGCAGCGAGCATTGCCGACATAACCGGACTTTCCTCCGGCGCGGTAAATGTGCGTGTGCACCGTATTAAGGCGCTGTTGGCCGGCCATTTTTCAAGCCCTATAAACATGGGAGAAACCGCATGAGCCATAGCCCTTCTCCCCAGTGGCAGACTGGATATTCGAACGCACAATTCAGCACTCCTGCGACATGTGCGGATCGCGCCAATTCGTTCGAACGCCGAGTCCGCATCCGCAATGTGATTGAGTATGTTGTAGGTGCATTCGCCGTACTGCTCTTTGGAGCACTGACAATTGGAGCCCTTTTCAAAGACGAAAAGCTCATCAGCCTTGCGTCAGTGTTGATCGTGATTGGCGTGCTGGCAGTCCTTTGGAACTTACGCAGGCGCGCTAGCAATCTGGAACGCCGACCGGAAGATGCCTGCCTTACGCACCTACGACGTCAATATCAGCGCCAATATAAAGCGCTGAGTGCGGTGCCGCGTTGGTATATCGGCCCCCTAATTCCTGGCGTCGCGCTGTTCTATGCCTTAGTCACCTCGCGCGTAGCAGAAGTTGCAGGCTGGTCGGTTGCAATCGAGGGAATTGTCGGCCCTGCAGCGATCACATTTGGTTTGTTTACCGCAATCGCCGCAGTCAATTGGATCGCCGCGCGAACATTAAAACGCAAGATTGATGCCTTAGACAGACTGGCCTGACCTGAGCCTTTGATCTAAATAACCTGCCCTGTTTGGAGACATTTGATGAAGTTTATTCAAATACTTGCCACCCTCGCCACATTTGTCGCAGCAGTGGCTTCATCACCGGTTATTGCGCAGGAAGGTGAGTCGGTGGAATCTCAAACAGCAAAACAATCCGCCCTAGAAATGCGTGCGGAACAGGTTGTGACTTTAATCAATGGAGAATTAGCACCTGAATCTGTATTTACCGATGCCTTCCTAACAGCAGTTCCACCTTCTCAATTGGCCACGATTTTCCAGCAATTAACGTCTCAGTTTGGGGCAGCACTTTCTGTTGAGAACCTCGACCCTGCAGAAGGGATACGTGCATCGCTTGATATTCAACTGGAACGGGCGATGGCACGCGGCGGTATTGCGATTGACGCTGCGGATGACGACCGGATTAGCGAATTGGTATTCCAGACCTTTGACCATGTTGATGACAGCCCAGAAAAGATCGAATCTGACCTCTCTTCTCTGAACGGCAAGGTTAGCGCATGGTTTGGGCCGCTTGATGGCGGTGCGCCCGCTATTGCGTTGAACGAAGCCGACCAAATGCCACTGGGCTCAACTTTCAAACTGTATGTTCTCGCCAGTTTAGCGCGTGAAATTGCGCAGGGGACCCGGGCTTGGGACGATCAAGTTTCTCTCAACACGCACAGTTTTCCCAGCGGCATGATGCAAGACTGGCCCACAGGTGCGCCGGTTACGCTTCACACGCTGGCAAGCCTTATGATCTCGATCAGCGACAACACGGCCACCGATCAACTGATTGCGGTGTTGGGGCGCGACACGGTTCTACAGACTGTCATCGACAGCGGTCACAGCGCCCCAACGCTCAACACCCCATTTCTGACAACTCGTGAGTTGTTTCTGTTAAAGGGCGGTCCGACAGACCGGCTCAATGCATATTCCGCCGCCAACATAGACACGCGCGCGCAAATTTTGTCATCAATCGAAGATGTTAAAGTTTCCGGTGACCAAATCCAAACGAGCTTCGCCAATGGTCCATCTGCGCTGGATGTTGAATGGTTCGCCAATGCTTCCGATCTTGCGAATTTATTCCGTTTCATGCGCGAAACGGGCGACCCGGCCGCATTTGATATTATGGCGATCAACCCTTCGATGCCCGCCGCTACCCGTACTCGCTGGGCGTATGCTGGATATAAAGGCGGTTCTGAGCCTGGTGTTCTCAATCTGACTTGGTTCCTCACGGATCAGGAAGGCCGCGATCATGCGGTGGTGCTGAGTTGGAGCAATGGTGAGGCACACCTTGATCAAACCGCTCTTGAACTGATCGCGCAACGAATTCTGACGCATTCACAATAAGCGCCCTTGCTAAACCACCAGTCATCACCCCCTTGCGCGTGGCGGCGCAGCCCCTTATCGCGTCGCACGAAATATACGTTTTGAAGGACAACCCATGACTGAACAGCAGCGTTTTGAAGGCACCAGCGATTATATCGCAACCGAAGATCTAAAGGTCGCCGTAAACGCCGCCGTCACTTTGCGCCGCCCATTGCTGGTTAAGGGCGAACCTGGCACCGGCAAAACAGTCCTTGCCCACGAAATCGCAAAGGCGGTTGGTGCCCCGTTGATTGAATGGAATATCAAATCCACGACCAAGGCGCAGCAAGGCCTGTATGAATATGACGCCGTAGCGCGTTTGCGCGACGGTCAGCTGGGTGAAGAGCGTGTCCACGACATCCGCAATTACATCAAAAAGGGCAAATTGTGGGAAGCCTTTACCTCACCGGAATTGCCCGTTCTGCTGATCGATGAAATTGACAAGGCTGACATCGAGTTTCCAAACGATCTTTTGCAAGAATTGGATCGGATGAGCTTCGACGTTTACGAAACGCAAGAGCGGGTCGAAGCCAAAGAACGTCCAATCGTTGTGATCACGTCGAACAATGAGAAGGAATTGCCTGATGCATTCCTGCGCCGTTGTTTCTTTCACTACATCAAATTTCCTGACCGCGAGACGATGCAGTCAATTATCGATGTGCACTATCCAGGTATCCAAAAGACGCTTGTGAAGAAGGCGATGGATATCTTTTACGAATTGCGTGAAGTTCCGGGCCTAAAGAAAAAGCCATCGACCAGCGAATTGCTCGACTGGCTTAAACTGCTGCTGAACGAAGACATGCCGTTGGAAATCCTCCAAGACGCTAATCCAAACAGCGCGATCCCGCCGCTTCATGGCGCACTGCTTAAGAATGAGCAGGATGTGATGCTGTTTGAGCGGCTGGCATTTATGTCGCGCCGCAATCCGAGCTAAACCAGCAAACTTGCGCGCAGTATTGCGGACGATCTGATCTCTCTCAGTATCGGGAGGGCTCGCATCAGACCGTCAATTATTCGCACAATTTCAACCATCCTAGGGGTTTGCTGGGTAACGTGGTCCTTACCCCGGGCGCGATCGCTCAACCTTAGTAATTGCTGGTTCCTCCGGATAGAGACGGGTAGCACGAATGGACCCCGATGACCTTTCCAGCGCGAGTCGGAGAATTTGAACGGGAGCAGATACTCCAGTTCGAAGTGCGACAGACCAATGTTGCCGCCAATTATTGGGATGAGAGGACCAAAACGGTTCTATAAATCTAAATTCACCGTCCAGCAAACGCGGATGCTGCGATTTGGTTCGACCGCGCATTGGTCTCCATCGATGTCAAAGATGTCTTTCCGAATGGCGGTTTGATTGAAACCGGCCAATACGCCTTGCTGGACTCAGCCGGGAGCTTTCGAAGTGCGGCGGTGTCTCTATACCAAGCTGGCGAATGGCTGGTGAAATTGCAGGTTAGCTCACAAGAGCTTTCAGTCACTCGCATGAGTGAATTATTACTGCGGTCGTTCAAGCGCAGTTGCGTGAATTGGAAAACATCTCGCAGAACCCAACCTATTTCATCAAACTTTGTGAGACTGAGCTTCCGAAAACCAATGCTGTGCCGATAGCTCTAGAATCAACTGATACGCTTAGCTTGGCGCTCTCTATCAATTCTACGGCTTCGGAAATCGGACAGTTACCGGAATTGGCTGACGATGACGAAAAAACCCTTAGAACGCCGGTTTCTGTCACCTATTGCAGGGTTGGGCCACGTAGTGAAAAATCAAAATCTATCACCCCGATGGAAGGACGGACCGATACTTCGTCGCCCTTAGTGATAGTGGATTAGGGTTGTCGATAGCACCAAATCAGTTTCAAGAATTGTTGGGTAACGATGGTCCAACCTATACCCTTACCTTCACCACTACGCTGGAAGTAACTTTGCTTGCCGCATTCATCGGCCTGCCATCAATTGAACAAGCAAGCGCCGCTTACGGCAATCCTGCCCTAGCGATCATCAATCGGCCACTTGGGGACGAAAACCCGGCTATTACAATCGTCACCAGTAAGGACAGCGACGAGTTGCCAGGCTGAGCCGCGACTACCCGCTACTATAGGCGATTTCGAAATCGCCCCAGCGACGACCTTTGATGATCAGTGGAACATAGATATTTCGCACGACCAAATATTTCGTTCCGTCGCCTTCCTGACGGTAGACCGCCATCATATACGGAGCGCTGCTTTGTTTGGCACGCTTATCGATTGGTTCCAACAAAATGCGGCCGTTTCGGCAATATTTGGTATCATGCACAAGATCGCCCGTCGGATTTCTCGACATCTTGCTGAGATGGGTCGGAAGATATCCTTTTAAGTCGGTGCAAGCAGCGGCCATGACTCTGGAATCTTCCGCAGTGGCTGCGTCAAGCATCGGGCGCCAATTGGCGTCTGCCCATTCATTTAACCCCGTGCTGAATCGAGGAGGATTGCTGCCAGCGATAGGCTGATAATTCTGATCAAACAGCGCGCTTTCAGTTACTTCGCCATTTGCAATAGCCGCTTCTGTGATTTCAGCCACCTCGCGCGCCATTTCTTGTGCCCGCTCCACCATTAGGCTGTCTTCAGGGCTCAATCCGGCTTGAACCAACGAATCGAACATTTCGCTGGCCGTCAATTCCAGATCTTCCATCTGGTGATGAGCGCCTTGCAATTGGCTTTCATTAGCCCGTGCAGCGGCGTCAAAACTAATCAACACATTCTGCACTGCATTAACGTGGCCGCTTATCGTGCCAGTAGATCGGGCAATAACGTCGTTTTGTTTGTCCACTTCTTCAACCAGTTCGCCAACACTTGAAATCGTGTTTTCGATGCGCGCGACAGATTCTTTGGCCGCTCCACTCGCTTGCGAACCAGCCTCGATTTGGCCGATAACTATACTAGCCTCATCACCCAAGGCGTCGATAGTTGCAGCAATCTCTTCGGTCGCTTTGCGGGTGTCATTGGCCAAACCTTTGACCTCGCTAGCGACGACCGCAAATGTGCGACCTGCATCCCCCGCCCGCATCGCTTCAATTGTCGCGTTCAACGCCAGAATGTTGGTTGTTTCCGCAATTTCTTCAATGTCTTGCGAACTGCGGCGAACTTGCTCCATTGCAGCGGAGAAACTGGTAACATGCTGCCCGAGTGTATCGACCAGTTCGAGTAGTGACGCGATTTGGCCTAACGAAGATTGGATCAGTGATGTCCCCTCGCCCAAACGCTCAATTGCCCGTTCGGACAAAAGTCGAGCCTCATCACTTGCTTCTGCAACTTTAGACTGATCTGCTTCGAGCGCAGTAACAGTCCCCCGCAAAGCCTCATGCTCCGCGCGCAAGACTTCCGACGAACGGATGACTGCTTCAACGACACCAGCGACCTCGGAGCAGCCGACCGTAACAGCTCCGCATTTTTCTGGAATTTGATCCAACGCCGATGCATCGGCAGTATCGATTGCGACAGGTTTCATTTTTCTGGGTCCCTTATATGCCTTTGCACTAACTCCAATATGGTTAGCGAACCTTTAAGCGATGCCGCGTGTACTCGGGCTAAGGGGCTGGTCAGAATTACGCTTCGAAGATAAGGTCAAACAATGTTTTTCAATTTCATGGACGAATTGCGCGAGGCCGGAATCGGCGCGAGCTTCAAAGAGCATCTTACCTTGTTGGAGGCGCTCGACAAAGATGTGATCGAACAAACTCCAGAGGCATTCTATTACCTATCGCGCGCGACATTTGTAAAAGACGAAGGGATGCTCGATAAATTCGACCAGGTGTTCCACAAGGTCTTCAAAGGGATCCTGACTGATTACGGTCAAGATCCGGTCGATATCCCTGAAGATTGGTTGAAAGCAGTCGCAGAAAAATTCCTCACCGAAGAAGAAATGGCCGAGATCGAGTCATTGGGTGATTGGGATAAGATTATGGAGACGCTGAAAGAGCGTCTTGCCGAACAGGAAAAGCGCCATGAAGGCGGCAACAAGTGGATTGGCACAGGTGGCAAATCGCCCTTTGGCAATTCTGGCTACAATCCAGAAGGCGTGCGGATCGGCGGCGAAAGCAAACATAAACGCGCGATCAAAGTGTGGGAAAAGCGCGAGTTTAAGAATCTCGACAGCACCAAAGAACTTGGCACTCGCAACATCAAGATGGCGCTGCGCCGTCTGCGCCGCTTTGCGCGCGAAGGGGCGCAGGATCAGCTCGATTTAGATGCAACGATTGATGGTACGGCAAAGCAAGGTTGGCTCGATATTCACATGCGTGCAGAGCGCCGCAATGCGGTGAAACTGCTGTTGTTCCTTGATGTCGGCGGATCGATGGATCCCTTCATCAAACTGGTCGAAGAATTGTTCAGCGCTGCAACCGCTGAATTCAAAAACCTTGAATTCTTCTACTTTCACAATTGCCTGTATGAAGGCGTTTGGAAGGACAACAAACGCCGCTGGCAGGAACGCACCAAAACCTGGGACATCCTTCACAAATATGGGCATGATTATAAGGTGATCTTCGTTGGTGACGCAGCAATGAGCCCCTATGAGATTACCCATGCTGGCGGCAGCGTCGAACATATGAATGAAGAAGCCGGTGTTGCGTGGATGAAGCGTGTCACTGACACCTATCCCGCGACCGTGTGGCTAAATCCCGTGCCTGAGAAGCAATGGGGCTATTCGCAATCGACCAAGATGATGAAGGAACTGGTGAACGACCGTATGTACGGCCTAACGCTGGACGGACTAGACGATGCAATGCGGGAGTTGAGCCGGAAACAGGGGCATTGATTCCACGTGAGGTAATCGGTCAACGTCATTCACGTTTTCAACATTTTCGCGAACGTCTCGAAACATTCGATCCTGGCTATGGCTGGCGGCTATGGCTTTATGAGTTTCTGTTGTTCGGGATCAAGCAGGCTTGGGCGTGCTTGTTTGGTGGGCTTCTGCTGTTCTTATTGCTCGCGACGCACCTGTTTTACCCAGCGGATACACCACTGCACCGCTATGATTTCCTGACTATTGCCGCGCTAGCCATTCAGGCGGCAATGTTGCTTTTCCGGTTTGAAACTTGGGAAGAAGCGCGGGTCATCTTATTGTTTCATATCGTCGGAACAGTCATGGAACTTTTCAAAACAAGCATAGGGTCATGGACTTACCCCGAGGCCAGCATGCTGCATATCGGAGCCGTGCCGCTGTTTTCTGGATTCATGTATGCTGCCGTAGGGAGCTACATCGCAAGGGCCTGGCGGATCTTTGATTTCCGTTTCATTCATTATCCGCCAGCTTGGGCTACATGGCTGCTAGCAATCGCGATTTACGTAAATTTCTTCACCCACCATTGGACCATAGACATCCGCTATGGGCTGTTCGCTCTGACAGCCCAGCTGTTCTGGCGCACCCGTATCTATTTCCGCAATTGGCGGACGCCGCGCTGGATGCCCCTAATGATCGGCTTTGGACTCGTCGCTTTGTTCATCTGGTTTGCCGAGAATATCGCAACTTTCGCAAATGCGTGGAATTATCCGGGGCAAGAGCAAGAGTGGCAAATGGTCAGCTTTGCCAAATATGGCAGTTGGTACCTTTTGATGTTGATTAGCTTCGTGCTGGTGGCGTTGATTCAACCAGTGCGAGAGCCCGACTAGTAAAGCAAATGCTCCCGCACCATCTGCACCCACGCGGCTTCATCTGACGTCGCCAGCGCTTCCAGCGCATCTGGCCCTGCCCTAGCATCATCGACCCATTCGCGCAGCGACGGTCCGCCATTAATCACATCGATCGCGAGCACATCATTAGTGTATTCGTATTTGAAGTCCTCACCGCGCCACAGCTCATAGTCGGGATAGAGCCTGCGGATAGCCTTGAATGCCAACGCCTGCATACGCCATGGTTTGAACGCGTCGTGATCATAGGCAGACCCTTCCGCGTGCAACATCAACGCATTGCAGAGCTTTCCTGCATGTTTGTGGAATGTTGGCTCAAACCAACAATCGCGCATAAGGACGCCATTGCACCAATCCGGCGCCAAGGCTCGCATTTCGGCTGCCACCGCCTTTGCGTCTATGTCGGGCGCGCCGAACAAAACCTCTAATGGTCGAGTGGTCCCGCGACCTTCTGACAGCGTAGTCCCTTCGATCATTACGGTGCCAGCATAGCACCGCGCCATATTTACGCTGGCAGCATTGGGGCTCGGGTTTACCCAGATACGCTCTGCTGGCCAACCATAACCGCTTGCCACCACCTCTGTCCCGGCATCAGGCCACCAGCCTTCCATCGCCACTACGTTGTATTTCAAGTCGAGATCGAAATGCACCACAAACCAATGGCCCATTTCCGCCAACGTCAGACCATGACGCATCGGCATCGGGGCGGCACCGACAAAACTCTCATAGCCCGGAACCAGCATTGCCCCTTCAACAGGGCGCCCGGCGGGGTTTGGACGGTCGAGAACCCACACTTCTTTGTTGAATTTTGCAGCCTCTTCGAGCAGATAGAGCAAGGTTGTGACAAAAGTGTAGATGCGGCAGCCAAGGTCTTGCAGATCGAATAGAAAGACATCTGCGCTCGACATCATTTGGCCAGTTGGACGACGGACTTCTCCATAGAGCGAGAAGATCGGAATACCGTATCTCGGATCCAATTCATCCTCGGTTTCGACCATATTGTCTTGTTTGTCGCCCTTCAGCCCGTGCTGCGGGCCAAAGGCGCTGGTCACATTGACCCCCGCTGCGATCAGCGCATCGAGGCTGTGGGTCATATCCGCCGTTACACTGGCCGGATGGGCGACCAAGGCAACGCGGCGCCCCTTTAACTCTGCTAATAATGTGGGATCGGTAAGAAGCCGATCAATTCCGAATTGTACCGTCATCATCCACGCTCCACTCTGATTTGACGGCAGGCTTCTGCGTGAAACTCAGCCTCACCAGGACCGAATGCCAGCGCCCAAAATTGCAATCCGCCATCGGCATGTTCGACAATCGCATTAAGCGCGACCTGTGCAGGTGCAGGCAATTCGGTCGAGATATCCGCTTTCAACACCAGTTCGCCCTGCCCGTTTGCAGATCCATGGACGGTGCTAAGCGAGATCGCATCAACAGGCGCATCGCGCATTCCTTCGCGGAATGTGTCGAAATCATACGCAGCCCAGCGGCCCGATGGAGACAAGTTAAACTCGCGATACCAAGAACCGTCAGTTGGCTGCCAGAAAACCTCAAAACACGTCGTCTTCCAAAGATTGTCTGTTCGAACCGATGGGCCAGCTGCCGGCAGAATGATCTTATCAACATCGCCGGTAAGGCGAAATTCCGCCTTACATCCGCTAGCAGTGGGTTTGATTTGCGCGGTCACAGCCGTGATCGGGCCATGGTCGCAGGTCTGGTGAAGTGTAAGTGGTTGCATCGCGCCCCTATCGCGCAGCAACGCGTCTGGGACAAGAGGTTCGAAAGGCCACTAGCAGCACTCCCCACACACTGTTAAGCGCTCCCACATGAGCACTTACAAATCCGAATTGCTACGCCTGTTGGAAAGACGTGGACATCTGCACCAGATCACAGATGCAGGTGCGCTTGATACATTGGCGGCAAAACAGGTGCTGACAGGCTATGTCGGCTTTGATCCAACGGCCGCGTCATTGCATATTGGCAATTTGGCTTCGATTATGTTGCTTCGGCGGCTGCAACAGGCCGGGCACCGTCCTATTGTCATCATGGGTGGTGGCACCGCTAAGGTAGGCGATCCTTCGGGTAAAGATGAGAGTCGGCAAATGCTCACCGATGATCGACTCGCGACCAATATCGCATCGATCAGAGGCAGCTTTGAACGTATTCTCAATTTCGAAGACACCCCGGGTGGCGCATTATTGATCAACAATGACGATTGGTTGAGCAAACTTGGCTACATTGAAATGCTGCGCGATGTTGGCCCGCATTTTACTATCAACCGAATGCTGAGTTTTGATTCGGTGAAACTACGGTTGGACCGCGAACAACCGCTGAGTTTCCTCGAGTTCAATTATATGATCATGCAAGCGTATGATTATCTGGTGCTGGCCCGCAATTATGATTGCCGCCTGCAATTGGGCGGCAGTGATCAGTGGGGCAATATCGTAAACGGGATAGAGCTAAACCGCCGCATCGACGGACGCGAAGTCTACGGAGTTACGGCTCCGTTGATCACTCGTGCCGATGGGGCCAAGATGGGCAAATCGGTCGACGGGGCGATTTGGCTGAATGAAGAGCAACTGCCCAATTATGACTTTTGGCAATATTGGCGGAACACCGATGACCGCGATGTTGGGCGTTTCCTCAAACTGTTCACCGACCTTCCACTAGATGAGATCACTCGGCTCGAAGCGCTTCAGGGTGCGGAGATTAATGATGCCAAAATCGTGCTCGCCAATGAAGTGACCAAATTGGTCCGAGGCGAGGGCGCCGCCAAGACCGCGGAAACAACAGCGCGGGAAACTTTTACCGACGGCGGTGCCGGCGATGATTTGCCGGCACTTGCTGTTGGATCATCAGGAATGCGTCTGGGCGCGGTTCTGACAGAAATTGGTTTCACCGGATCAAACAAGGACGCCAAACGCAAGATTAGTGAAGGCGCAGTGAAGCTTGATGGGGATGCCATTCTTGACCCGGGCTATGTCGTCATTGCCCACGAAGGTGAAACCCTAAAGCTAAGCCTCGGAAAGAAGAAGCACGGCCTCATTACGCGTTAGTCCGTGCAGTTCCCACGCCGATCGATACCGAGCTTTACGAATTATCAGCCTTTATCCTGCATTTGGGGTGAAGCACCGGCATTGTCCCGGTGGAATGGTAAGGGAGGGCGTGAAGAGTGTCTGTCGGAGCAAATCTTAGCGTAACAGATCTGCGGCGTGCTGCGCGTCACCCGGTAGACTTCCCGGTGATCGTCGAACATTTCTCGCTTGGCGATCTCAGCCTGCATGTTTGCAACATGTCGGCGCATGGTTTCATGGTGGACGATGCGGGCAAACTTGACCGGGGTGACCGGGTTATCATTCGCCTGCCAATTGTTGGCCGTATCGAAGCCTATGTTATCTGGACACGTGATGCCCGCGCAGGATTCCAGTTTGAACGGATCATCCGCTTGGACGATTTTGTTGCCATCATTGACGCGCTGCAACCAAACCCGCGCTTGCGCCGCGACCGCTAATTTTCAGAGCGCAGTTTTGACCGGATATAGTCAAACTTCATTGACATTTTGAACGCCTTGCTTGGCACGCCGCTTCACGGCTGTCATGAGCGTTTGTGTGAATTCTTCAGACCCCACCCACCCGTTTCAGATCCACAATTTCCGCGCCTATTGGGCGTGTCGGCTTGCGGTGACTTTAGCGCAAAATGCCATGTTGTTGGTGATTGGATGGCAGGCCTATAACTTAGCGCGCGATAGCGGGATGAATATTGCAGAAGGGTCCGGAACCCTCGGCATTATCGGCCTTTTGCAATTTTTACCGCTGTTCATACTTACCCCATTCACTGGTCTCGCTGCGGATCGATTTGATCGCCGCACGCTCGGTCTGCTGACGATCTTGTTGCAATTTTTCTGCGCAATGGCACTGGCATGGTTTACTTGGAATAATGCGGTGAGCCTGCCGCTTTTGTTTGTAATTGCGATTATCCTTGGCGTTGCGCGCGGATTTGCCGGACCAGCGCTTTCCTCACTTGCGCCAAATCTGGTACCCAAAGCAATTCTGCCCACCGCCATCGCTCTTTCGTCCATCTCATGGCAGGCTGGTGCTCTGATCGGACCAGCGATTGGAGCTGTGCCCTACGCCTTTGAGCCCGCCTTACCCTACCTCTTTGCGAGCGTATTGTTCGCGGTTTCAGGCACCTCTTTGATGATGATCAGCAAGGTTCCACAGCCGAAGATGCGCAAGGATCAACGCCCGATTGGTGCCATCGTCGACGGTCTGCGGTACGTTGTTCAGAACAAGATGGTTTTGAGCACCATCACGCTCGATCTATTTGCTGTGTTCCTTGCCGGGGCAAACGCTCTCATCCCTGTCTTTGCTCGTGACATCCTCCAAACGGATGAATTTGGGCTTGGAATGCTTGCCTCTGCGACCCCGGCGGGCGCATTGGTTACGGCGCTGTTCTTCTCATTCAGCCCGCTTAAATCGCAGGTAGGCCCAAAGATGTTAACCGCTGTCGCGGTTTTTGGCGTTGCAACCATTGTGTTCGGCCTATCGACAAACCTTTGGCTCAGCATGGCTATGCTGTTTGTGATTGGGGGAGCAGACATGTTCAGCGTCTATGTACGCCAGTCTTTGATCCAACTCCACACTCCCGATGACAAACGCGGCCGGGTATCGTCTGTCAGTATGATGACTATCAGCGCGTCAAACGAAGGCGGCGATGCGTTCTCGGGCAGTTTAGCATTCCTTATGGGGCCAGTTGCCGCGATAGTCGCAGGGGGTGCAGGCGCGCTTGTAACGGTATTGCTTTGGAGCCGAATATTCCCTGTATTGCGAACCACGAAAAGCTTCGATGTGCCACAAGATCTGGTAGACGTTGCATCACAAAACAAAACTCAGGAGGCCTGATATGAAAGCTGCAAATATCCTCGAGACCATCGGCAACACGCCGCATATCCGCTTGTCGCGGTTGTTCCCGAATCACGAAGTCTGGCTGAAATCTGAGCGCTCCAACCCCGGTGGATCGATCAAAGACCGGATTGCCCTCGCTATGGTGGAAGATGCGGAAGAGAAAGGCCTGCTGAAACCCGGAGGCACGATTGTTGAACCGACCAGCGGCAATACCGGGATCGGCCTGGCCATGGTCGCAGCGGTCAAAGGCTATAGGCTGGTGCTGGTTATGCCTGAATCCATGTCAATTGAGCGGCGGCGCCTTATGCTCGCCTATGGCGCCAGTTTTGATCTAACGCCCAAGGAAAAAGGAATGAAGGGCGCCATCGGACGTGCGGCTGAAATCGTTGAGAGCACAGAAGGTGCGTGGATGCCCAGCCAGTTCGACAACAGCGCAAACCCTGCTGTTCACGCGCGTACAACCGCGAAGGAAATTTTGAGCGATTTCGCCGACAATCCCATTGATATCCTGGTGACCGGGGTTGGTACTGGTGGGCATCTAACCGGTTGCGCCGAAGAGCTGAAAAAGCACTGGTCAGGTTTCAAAGCCTTTGCCGTGGAGCCGGAAGCATCACCGGTAATCAATGGCGGTGAACCGGGGCCCCACCCAATCCAAGGGATCGGAGCGGGCTTTATTCCAGACAACCTTAACACCAGTGCGATTGACGGCGCGATTGCAGTCGGTGCCGACGCGGCCAAAAATATGGCTCGCAGGGCAGCAGCCGAAGAAGGTATGTTGATCGGCATTTCCTCAGGTGCGACCTTGGCTGCGATTGCGAAAAAACTGCCGGAACTTAATGCTGGCACACGTGTACTCGGCTTTAACTATGACACGGGAGAACGCTACCTTTCAGTGCCAGATTTCTTGCCAGTGGAGTAACGGTTCACTCGTACTGAAAACTCGACGAACTGCAATTTGTCGATATATTTCAACGGATCGACGTTGAACGACTGATACGTCGTATTTTACCAATTATCCCTCCTTCCTGCGCATTATCATGCGTCTGCTTATTATCCGCAGGAGGAGGAGTTTGGTTTATGGGTTGGTCAAATGCCTTTGGGCTGCTGTCGAATGTTTCAGACCGCCCGCTGCATTACCGCTTCGCCAAAAAACAACGCCATAGGATTGACCGTATAGTTGCGGCGAGCTCATTGATCCCGAACGATCCAGTTCTCAACCCAGCGGAATTCGATTGGACGGCAATGCTGGCCGAAAACTGGGAGACGATCCGCGACGAAGCGCTCTCGATCTATCGGCACATTCAGGCAATCCCGCCATTGCGCGAAATTTCTCCCGATCATCGCCGTATAATGAAAGACAATTCTTGGCGCAGTTTCTTTTTAATCGGATATGGTTTTAGGCAAGAAGCCAATATCGCTCGAGCGCCGCAGACCACTCGGATGGTTGAAAACATTCCAGGCCTGAACTCAGCCTTTTTCTCAATCCTTGCCCCCGGCGCGGTGATTGTACCCCATCGCGGCGTAACCAAGGCAATTGTTACCGGCCATCTCGGCCTTTCCGTGCCGATCGAGCGTTCCGACTGTTGGATGCGCGTGGATGAACAACGGCTGCTGTGGCGCGAAGGCGAATGGCTGATATTTGATGACACATACGAACATGAGGTTCGAAACGATACCGACGAGCCGCGCATCGTTCTCTTGTGTCAGGTCGCACGGCCGCTGAGAGCGCCAGGCTCATGGTTGGCATCCGCAATTCTAAACTATGTGAAACGCAGCCACTTCGTCAGCGAAGCGCGAGACAATCTGGCGGACTGGGAAACTGTTTTTGCCAAAGCTGAGAGCGATGAAGTCTAGGACTAGATGATCGCAAGTAAGTCTTTTTCATAAAAGTAGAGGCCCGGTTCCCCCCAGAACCGGGCCTCTCTTTCGTGACGAACCGGGTAACTCGTCAAGCTGCGGTGGAGAAAGCATCATCTGGCAGCGCCATCATAATGTCACTGCCAGCCTCGAGCTTGCGTCGCAGAGCCCCAGCATCGGGCAAAAACCGCTCTGCGTAATAGGACGCAGACGTCATTTTTGCTTCGTAAAACGCTCTATCTTCAGGATTGCCAGCCAAAGTGGCTGACGCAACCTTCGCCATTTTCAACCAAAAGAAGCCGAGCGTAACGATCCCCATGATGTGCATGTAATGATGAGCGCCCGCCCCCAAATGGTTCGGATTAGCCATCGCGTTTTGCATGAACCACATGGTCGCTTGTTTCTGTTCACCCAAAGCTTTCTCAAGTTTTTCAGCAAGTGGTGCGAGGGTTTCGTCTTGTTTGGCCGATGTGATTTCATCGTCGATCATTTTGAAGAATGCTTGAACCGCGCGGCCGCCTTTGCTGGCTAGCTTGCGTCCGCAAAGATCCATCGCCTGCACGCCATTGGTGCCTTCGTAGATCATGGCGATACGGCTATCGCGCACAAACTGTTCCATGCCCCACTCGCTGACATAACCGTGTCCGCCAAACACCTGCTGCATGTTGTTGGCAATGTCATAGCCCTTGTCAGTGCCATAACCCTTGATTACCGGAGTCATCAGACCAATCAGATCATCGGCAAGCTGACGTTCTTCCTCAGTCTGGGCCTTATGCGTGAGGTCAACCTGAAGCGCTCCCCATAGAACCAATGCACGCATGCTTTCGTTAAAGACCTTTGCGTCCATCAGCATGCGGCGCACATCGGGGTGAACGAAGATCGGGTCCGCAGGCGCATCGGGTTCCGCCGGGCCAGTCAATGCACGTCCTTGTCGGCGATCCAGTGCATAAGCTACTGCGTTTTGATATGCGACTTCTGCCTGCGCAAGGCCCTGCATCCCGACACCAAGGCGTGCTGCGTTCATCATGACGAACATGGCAGCAAGGCCTCTGTTCTCTTCGCCGATCATATAACCAGTCGCACCGTCATAATTTAGCACGCAGGTTGCGTTGCCATGGATGCCCATCTTCTTTTCGATGGAACCACATGACACGCCATTGCGCTCACCCGGTTCGCCATTTTCATCCAGAATGAATTTGGGCACGATGAAGAGCGAAATGCCCTTTGAACTGTCAGGTGCGCCCGGAGTTTTACCCAGAACGAGGTGAATGATGTTGCTGGTAAGATCATGCTCACCGGCAGAGATGAATATCTTGGTTCCGGTGATGGCATAGGAACCATCAGCCCGCGGTTCGGCCTTGGTTCGAATCAATCCCAGGTCCGTTCCGCAATGCGGTTCAGTCAGGTTCATCGTGCCCGACCACTCGCCCGAAATCATCTTAGGAAGGAAAGTTTCTTTCTGTTCCTGCGTTCCTGCTGCTTCGATCGCTGCCGATGCACCATTGGTCAGACCGGGATACATCCCGAATGCCTGATTTGCAGTTGCTGTGAATTCTTCAATCACAAAGCCGAGCACATGAGGCAGGCCTTGACCGCCAAACTCTTCGGATTTGGCGATGGTTCCCCAACCGCTTTCGACATAGGCAGCGTAGGCCTCTTTAAACCCGTCAGGCGTGGTCACTGAGCCGTCTTCATGACGAGTACAACCTTGCTCGTCTCCGATCTGATTGATAGGAGCGAGCACTTCTGAACAAAATTTGCCAGCTTCATTCACCACAGTATCGATCATGTCAGGCGTTGCGTTTTCAAAACCGGGCAGGTTGTCAAAACTTGCAAGGTTCAGCATTTCGTTGACTACGAACCGGGTATCGCGGGTGGGAGCGGTGTAAGTTGGCATAAGGGGTCCCTTCTGGGCGTTATTCAAATTGTTGGAAAGGGTGCTTTAATCGTGGTCTCTTAGCCGAGGTCAATCTGCTGGATTTCGCTGACAAAACCAGTCAGCTCCTTAATTGAAGAATCGATATCAGCCCTTTGCGCCTTTAATTTGGCAATATGTTGTTTGCATTTTTCGACCGTGACCCGGCGCTGCTCAACCCGTCCATCGCCCAAATCATACAAATCAATCATTTCGCGAATTTCTGTCAGGCTAAATCCAACGTTCTTTGCCCGCATAATCCACGCAAGCCGCATGCGATCTCGCTTTGAATAGACACGAGTAAGGCCAATACGTGCGGGGCTGATCAGCCCTTCATCTTCATAGAATCGCAATGCACGGGCTGTGCATTCAAACTCCGAAGTAAGGTCAGAGATGGAGTACTGCTCCCGGCTCAATTTATCCGGACGATCTAGATGGGCGCGGTTGGGGCGCGTGTTCATCGTGGTGCCAGAAACATCTTCGGTTTTGCGGTCGGATACGGTAGCCATCTAATGCCTTTACCTTACCTTTACGTGAGCGTCAAGTCTTGACCTTAACGAGAGCCAGTACGTCAGCTGCATCAGGGAGCAATTCTCTGTAGAAACAACTGCTCTCTCCTGTGTGACAAGTCGGTCCAGCGGGCCTTGCGTGAATTAACAAGGCATCCTGATCGCAATCCACAAATATCCGTTCGACTAACAGGAAATGACCCGAAGTCTCTCCCTTAAGCCAAAGTGATTTGCGCGACCGTGACCAAAAGTGAACTTTCTTCGTTTCTCGTGTTTTCGCCAAAGCCTCTTCGTTCATATAGGCAAGCACAAGCACGTTACGCGATACGGCATCAACAACAATTGCAGGCAACAACCCGGACGAATCAAATTTCGGCGCGAAGTGAGAACCGTTTTCAAGCTCTTCGGCTGAAAGCACCTGTTCGATTGACAATTGCATTCTCCTAATTGTCGAAGGCCGATGCGTTCAAACGGCCAACGGTTCTTCTTATGCGACAGTTTGTTGCATGATAACAACAGTGAGGATTCAAAATCTCCGTATTTGCGCGTTTACACTTCACCATCGGTAAGATGAATGGAAGAACGCTTTCAGTAGAGTGTGAAAGCACTCCTCCACCAGACAAAGGTATCTCAAACGATGCTAGGTTCAGGGGGTGATTGATCAGAGCCAACAGCGGGGTGTTGGAGTGGTCAATAGAACGATAAGGGATCGGATCCTGATGGCGAAGTTAGGGGGTCGCCATTTGAGCTCTTTAAGAGCGGTTCCAAACCAATTCGTCACGTGGCGCCCGGAGCTATAATGGCTTCGGGCGTTTCGTTTTTCAACGTTCAAGTCGATACGATTGCCGTCCATTCCCGGCCATCAATGACCCGTGCAAAGCATGCCACCTGAACGGAACTGGCCCCTGAATTAAGCAAGGCGTCAACGCAAGCATCACTTGTTGCGCCGCTAGTCAGGACATCATCGACCAAAACGACATCCCGTCCTGAGATAGTTTTGACGGCGCTGCCTCTAACTTTGATAGCTCCAGATAAAGCTTGCTCACGCTCCTCTCGCCCTAGCCCACCTAGGCTGGGTGTAGGCTTGTGCCGGACCAATGCATCAACCAACAAAGTCCCCTTCCCCAACGCCGCGAGTTCTTGCGCTAGCATCGCAGCCTGGTTGAAACCGCGACGCCAAATTCGCCAGCGATGCAGAGGAACAGGAATGAGGAGCGGGAATTCGTCCTCAAGTGGCGGCATTCGGGCGGAAAGCAATCGCCCAAGCAGCGGTGCAAGTGCGATTTTCCCGCCATGTTTGTAAGTCAGTATCAACTTGCGAGAGGCATCGTTGTAGATCGTTGCAGCGATAATTCCAGAATGTCGCGGGGGATCGCTCAAACAGGCAAAGCACTGATTCGATTTGATTGTTACGGTGGTATCCATCGGCCGCTGGCATGATGAACAAGCAGGTTCGCCGGGTACTTCAAGGTCAGCCCAACATTCCGCGCATAGCCCGCCCTGCGCTGCGATTGCATCGCCGCAAACCGGGCAACGCGGGGGATAGACCAGATCAATGATCGGCCTCAGACCTTCGGCAAGTTGCGACCCCCACCCCATGTGGCATGCTCTGGACCTCTTGCACGATTGGTGCAAGCGCGGCAGTGGCCTCAGCGATGACTAAAAATCGCGTCCCCCATATCTTTGAGCGCCAAAGAGCTTCCGCCAAGTGGACCCGCGCGCGCGCGCGGCAAAGATTGAATGGCGGTGCAACATACCTTTCAGACACAATTGCAGATGATGTCATCGAGCGGCTTGAATTTATGCGGTTTGAACCAGGCTCTGCGCGAGTTGTTGGAGATGCGAGCGGTGGACTGTCCGCACACTTCCTGAGCAAGGGCACCACAGCAGAAACCGGCCTGCTGGGCGAGTTTGATGAGGAGGGCATTGGCCCTCTCGGGGAATTCGATTTTATCGGGTATCTGCTTGGTCTTGGCATGGTCAACGATCTGCCAGGTGCGTTGATCCGGGCTCGTAATGAACTTAAATCAGGAGGGTTGTTAATCGCCAGCTTTCCGGGAGCAGGCAGCTTGCCAACGCTCCGCCAGATTACGCTAGCTGCTGATGACGATCGGCCGGCTGCGCGTATCCACCCGCAAGTCGATAGCCGAGCGGGAAGTGCATTGCTCGAACGCGCTGGTTTTGCTCGGCAAGTGGTCGACACCTACCCCATCAAGGTCCGTTTCTCATCGCTCGAACGACTGGTCAACGATTTGCGCGATCACGGCCTTACCAGCTCTCTTGCCAGTCCCGCTCCCCCACTGACCCTCACATCATTGGAACGCGCACGCGCCGCTTTCGATCAACTACGTGAGGATGATGGCAAAGTCACAGAGACTTTCGAAATTCTCGTTCTAACTGGCTGGCGCTAGCCTCTAATCGCTGCTTGCGCCGCTGCGAGCCGTGCGATTGGCACGCGGTATGGGGATGCGCTGACATAGTCCAAGCCTACCTCTTCACAGAAGGTGATGCTGGCCGGATCACCGCCATGCTCCCCGCAAATGCCAAGCTTGATTTCAGGCCGCGTTGCCCTGCCCCGCTCTGCGGCCAGTTCAACCAATTGACCAACTCCGTCGATGTCGAGGCTAACGAACGGATCACGCGGGAAGATGCCCTTATCCACATAAGGCGCAAGGAACCGCGCGGAATCGTCGCGCGACACGCCCAACGTCGTCTGCGTCAGGTCATTGGTGCCAAAGCTGAAGAACGCACCTTCGTGTGCAATCTCGCCCGCCATCAGGGCAGCGCGCGGTAGCTCGATCATCGTACCAATCAGGTACTCGATCCGTGCCCCTTTCTCAGCGAAGACCTCTTCAGCAACCCGTTCGATCAAGGCTCGCAAGATCGCCAATTCGCGGCGCGTCGCAACCAAGGGGACCATGATCTCTGGCAGCGGAACCTCGCCTGATTGGACCTGCACATCGCACACAGCTTCGAAGATAGCGCGGGCTTGCATTTCGTAGATTTCAGGATAGGTGATCCCAAGTCGGCAACCGCGATGGCCAAGCATAGGATTGAACTCATGCAGTTCATCCGCGCGGCGTCTTAGGTGGTCAACCCCAAGTCCAGTCGCATCTGCCAAATCAGCGAAGTCCGCCTCACGCGTAGGCAAGAACTCATGCAGAGGCGGATCGAGCAACCGGATTGTGCACGGCAGCCCGGTCATCACTTCGAAGATAGCAGTGAAGTCTGCGCGCTGTTCAGGCAGCAATTGCTCCAGCGCCTTGCGCCGTCCAGCTTCGTCTTCGGCCAGGATCATCTGGCGCACCCAACTGATACGGGCAGAATCGAAGAACATGTGCTCTGTCCGGCACAGGCCGATACCTTCGGCGCCAAACTGACGCGCCATTTTGCAATCCGCAGGCGTCTCCGCATTGGTGCGCACACGCATCCGGCGGAGCTCATCGGCCCATACCATCAGAGTACCAAAGTCACCGACAAGCTCCGGCTCAACGGTGGGTACGATGCCAAGCATCACCTCACCCTTCGCGCCGTCGAGCGTGATTTCATCGCCTTCTTTCAACTCCTTATCGCCAATCCGCAGCGTCCGAGCATCGCGGTCAATCGACACGCCATTCGCGCCGGACACGCATGGACGGCCCATTCCCCGAGCAACCACGGCTGCGTGCGACGTCATGCCGCCGCGCGCTGTCAGGATACCTTGTGCGGCATGCATACCATGGATGTCCTCTGGGCTGGTCTCAACCCTCACCAGCACGACCTTGTCGCCCCGCCCTGCCCATTGCTCTGCGGTGTCCGCATCAAGCACGATCTTGCCCGCAGCCGCACCCGGCGATGCGGGCAGGCCAGTGGTGAGCACATTGCGCGTTGCATTGGGGTCAAGCGTCGGGTGCAGCAACTGGTCCAAAGCCATCGGATCGATCCGTAGCACAGCCTCACGCTTGTTGATCAGCCCTTCACCGACCATGTCCACTGCCATCTTGAGCGCGGCCTTCGCCGTGCGCTTGCCTGACCGGGTTTGCAGCATCCACAGTTTGCCGCGCTCCACGGTGAACTCGATGTCCTGCATGTCGCGGTAATGCGCCTCCAACAGGTCGAACACGCGCGCCAGCTCACGATAGGCATCGGGCATCGTCTCTTCCATGGAGAGCGGCTTTGCGCCCGCTGCATCGCGGGCAGCCTTTGTCAGATATTGCGGCGTGCGGATGCCGGCGACGACGTCCTCACCTTGAGCGTTGATCAGGTACTCACCATAATAAGCGCGCTCGCCGGTTGCCGGATTCCGAGTGAAGGCGACGCCGGTTGCGCTCGTCTCACCCATATTGCCAAACACCATCGCCTGTACGCTGACGGCAGTTCCCCAGTCACCCGGGATGTCGTTCAACCGCCGGTACACCTTGGCTCGGTCGCTATCCCAGCTGTCGAACACGGCCCCGATTGCGCCCCATAGCTGCTTGGTTACGTCCTGCGGGAACGGCTTGCCCCATTCCTGCTGCACCAGAGCTTTGAACTCCTCCACGATCCCGCGCCAGTCATCGGCGGACAGCTCTGTGTCGGCGTAGAAGCCGTTGTCTTCCTTGACGATCTCCAGCGCTTCTTCGAACAACCCGTGATCCAGACCCAACACCACGTCCGAGTACATCTGGATGAACCGGCGGTAGCTGTCCCATGCGAAGCGCTCATCTCCACTCGTCTTGGCTAGCCCTTCGACTGTCGCGTCGTTCAGGCCGAGGTTGAGCACCGTGTCCATCATGCCCGGCATCGACACACGCGCGCCGGAGCGGACCGACACGAGCAGAGGGTCAGCCGCATCGCCCAACCGCTTTCCAACGGTGGCCTCAATGTGGGTCAGCGCGGTCGCAACGTCAGCGCGCAGCTCATCACGGAACGCCTCGCCCTCATGCAGGTATCGCACGCTTTCCTCGGTCGTGATCGTGAAGCCGGGAGGGACCGGCAATCCGATGCTCGCCATTTCCGCCAGGTTCGCGCCCTTGCCGCCAGTGACAGTCTTGTCTTTCTGGCGCGGGTCAGTGTGGGGCGCGTTTCCGCCGAAGGTGTAGACCGTATTGCTCATTGGGAGGGGCCTTTTGAGGGGATGATACGTTGTAGATCGGGAGACATGAGATGTTGAGACATGGACCGCATGTTACACTGTCCTAGCGATGAAAAGTGGCGGTCCATATGAACGAGACTGTCAGCCCTCAATCCGGCTGAAATCGGCAACATTGCCGACGGCATTTGTAAACCGGGCAAGGAGATTAAGGCGGGCTTCGCGCTTGGCTGGATCATCGTCATTGACCGTCACGTCCTCAAAAAAAGCATCGATGGGCGCGCGCAAAGTCGCAAGCGCCGCCATGGCATCTTCGAAACGCTCTTCTTCAACCGCTTTCGCGGCAGTCGGCGCAGCGTCATTCAATGCCTCTACCAAGGCCTTTTCGCTGGTTTCGGGCGAGTAGGAAACCGATTTACCATCGAGGTTGTCTGGTGCTTCCCACTTCTCTTTCTTGAGAATGTTAGCCGCGCGCTTGTAGCCAGCGTGGAGGTTGGTGCCGTTGTCGGTTTCGATGAAGGCTTGGAGAGCTTTCACGCGGGCCAGAAGACGGACGAGATCGTCCTCACCGCCAAGTGCGAACACTGCGTCGATTAGGTCGTGGCGGACGCCTGCTTCGCGCTGTTGGACTTTCAGGCGGTCTGCGAAAAAGTCGAGGAGCTCAAAGACATAACCGGTGTCAATCGGAGCTTCGACTTCATGTCGGATTTCAGCTACATCAAAACTCGTGGATTTCGACGGATTGAGAGCGCCAACTTCATCGAGCTCATCAACCACGTCTCTGCGAATGATTGTTTCTTCACTTTGTTGAAAATGATCAAGCAAGTCGTTGAACTGTCGTTCAAACAACAAGTGCATTTTCAGTCTAAGCGAGTTTTCTTCGAGCAGCCGCAATACACCAATGCTCGCACGCCGAAGTGCGAAAGGATCTTTCGATCCTGTAGGCTTCTCATCTATCGCAAAAAAGGCCGCCAACGTATCCAGCTTATCCGCCAAACTCACAGCCACCGTAACCGGAGCAATGGGCACATCATCGCCCTGCCCAACAGGCTTATAATGATCCCGGATCGCGTCCGACACCTCGGCCGGCAGGCCTTCTTTCGCGGCGTAATATCCGCCCATCAGGCCTTGCAGTTCAGGAAATTCGCCGACCATTTCGGTGACCAAATCAGCCTTGCACAGACGCGCAGCTTGTTCTGCCAAGTCTGGATCGCCTGCGACGATTCTTTGCTCGCACAGCCACCGCGCCAGCTTCGCCACCCGCTCTACCTTATCGGCGACCGTGCCCAGCTTCTCATGGAACGTAATCCGCTCCAGCCCTTTGGCGTGCTCGGCCAGCGTTTTCTTCTGGTCCAGTTCCCAGAAGAACCGCGCATCAGCGAGCCGTGCGGCGAGAACCTTGCGGTTGCCGTCCACCACCACTGCCGGATCGTCCGCCGCGATGTTCGCGGTGCAAATAAAGGCATTCGCGAGTTTGCCATCTGGTCCCTCGCACACGAAGTACTTTTGATTCACGCGCGCGGTGAGCTGGATCGTCTCTGGCGGCACATCTAGGAAATCGTCTTCGAACCGGCCAAGCAGCGGCACTGGCCATTCGGTCAGGCCTGCATTTTCGACAACCAGACCTTCATCCTCAACCACGGTAAGTCCCGCAGCCTTCGCCGCATCGCGCGCGCCATCGCGGATGATAGTGGCGCGTTCTTGCTGATCGACAATCACAAACGCATCGCGCAATTTCGCGACGTAATCATCCGCGCTGGCGATCTCTATCTCGCCTTCGGAATGGAAACGGTGGCCTTTGGTCACGCGTCCGCTGGTCAGGTCTTCCGTGACGCACTCCACCACTTCACCATCAAGCAGCGCAATGATGCCGGACATTGGCCGCACCCATTTGACGCTTTCGCTACTGACAGAGGTTTCGCCCCAACGCATGCTTTTGGGCCAGCTAAAATCGCGGATGATCGAGGGTATTGCAGCAGCCAGCAGATCAGCAACCGCCTGCCCCGGCTTCTCAATCACCGCAAAGTAGGTCTCACGCCCCTTCACCTCGCGCACTTCCAACTGGTCACGCGACACTCCGTTCTTGCGGCAGAACCCGTCCACAGCCTGATCCGGCGCGGCGACAGGAGGCCCCTTGGCCTCATCGCGCACAGCCTCAGTCGCAGTCGGCAGACCGCGAGCGATCAGCGCAAGCCTGCGCGGGGTGGACCAGATGGTTAGGTCGCCAGTTGTGACACCAGCGCCGTCCATCTCGCGCTTAAACAGCTTTTGCAGCTCAGCGCGGGCGCCCTTTTGCATACGGGCGGGGATTTCTTCGCAGCGAAGTTCTAGGAGGAAATCGGCCATTAGATGAGGCTCCATTCCGGGTATTTCTCGGCCCATTCGGGTGCCTTTAACTCGGCGTATTTCTCACAAGACCCGCGCGCCAGATCGCGCACCCGGCCCATATAGCTGGCGCGTTCCTGTACGCTGATGACGCCGCGCGCTTGCAGCAGGTTGAAAATGTGGCTCGCCTCGACCGCTTGTTCGTAAGCAGCGATGGGCACATCATTGTTCAGCGCGTTGCGGCATTCCGTCTCAGCCTTGGTGAACAGGTCGAACAGTGCGTCTGTGTCGGCGACCTCAAAATTCCACTTTGACATCTGCTTTTCATTTTCAAGGAACACATCGCCGTAAGAAACGCCGTGCTGATTGAACGACAGATCGTAAACGCTATCGACGCCCTGAATATACATGGCGAGCCGTTCGAGCCCGTAGGTAAGTTCCCCCGCGACCGGCTTGCAGTCAAAGCCGCCCATCTGTTGGAAATATGTGAACTGAGTGACTTCCATCCCGTCGCACCAGACCTCCCAGCCCAATCCCCAAGCGCCCAATGTCGGCGATTCCCAATCATCCTCCACAAAGCGGATGTCGTGTTTAAGCGGGTCGATCCCAATCGCGGCGAGGCTTTTCAGGTAGAGTTCCTGAATGTCGCTGGGCGATGGTTTCAGAATGACCTGATATTGGTAATAATGTTGGAGCCGATTGGGGTTTTCGCCGTAACGTCCATCGGTCGGTCTGCGGCATGGCTGAACAAAGGCGGCATTCCACGGTTCAGGGCCAAGTGCGCGCAGGGTTGTCGCGGTGTGAAATGTGCCTGCTCCCATCCGCATATCATAGGGTTGCAGGATCACGCATCCGTTCGCGGCCCAGAAATCGTGCAGCGTCAGGATCATGTCCTGGAAGGACCGGGTGGGATCGCGTTCGGGCAGGTCGACAGTCATGGGCGTGCGCAATGGCGTATGCCCCTTTCAGCGTCAATGCCGCAGCGCAGCATCACCAACACAATCCACCATCAAAGTCACGCATTCCCGACTAAACGTCAGGTCCACTTGACATAGTCAATAAATCGCGACATAAAGTAAAGATAGCCTGACATATCGTCAGACTAGTTTGACAGGACGAACCTAATGTTTCTAAGCAAAATGAGTCGCGACAGCCAAATGCGGCTCGCGGACATAAATTTCGGCCTCATGGGGGCTTTCGGAATGATTGGTGTGATTGCCGACTCTTTCGACTCGACTCAAACTCTCGCCAACGCCCCCAATCCTTGGCTGACAGGCATCAGTGTTAGCATTCTGATGTTGATTGTGGGATTCACCTTTACTCGCATCGCCATATTGGATCGCAACCAATCAGAGGAATACACATTTCAGATACTGTCGAGCGGTGCGGTGGTGAGCGTCATGACAACGCTGGTGGTGACTTTCGCGTGGACGAGCGATTTTCTTCTTTCGCGCTGGCTGGGCGAACCCAGCTCTAGCCAAATTCTGGCGTTGCTTCTTGGAAGCTGGTCGATTGGCTATTTCACCTATCGCTTCAAAGGCATCGCGGAATGAAGAACCGCCTGAAAGTGCTGCGCGCTGAGCGCGATTGGAGCCAAGCTGATCTGGCTGTCCATCTCGATGTTTCACGCCAAGCCGTAAACGCGATTGAGACGGGCAAGCACGACCCATCCCTGCCTTTGACTTTCCGGATATCGCGCCTGTTTGGGATGCCCATTGAGGAGATTTTTGATGACCGAACCTAAAACATACTCACGCGCTAGTCTAACTTTGCGTAACGGCTTGATCGCTATCATCGGTTTCTTCATTTTGATCTTTATGACTGGGATTTTGGCAGGTTATCTTTCTGAAGTTATTGAGAATAAAGAAATATTCGGTGTGGATATAGTAATAATTCCGGTCATCCTTTTTTTGCTGGCTGGCATTGTTTTGAGCATGATAAAGCTATGGCGAGTTCAAGCTGTTGAACCTATCGCCAAAAGCACAAAAAAGGCACGTTATTGGATTTCCGTCGGCCTTGCATTTGGAGTGGCGTTAGGTATTTTCTTTGCCATCATCGGCGGCGGCGGACCCGACAAGTTGCTTTCCAACCAACCAGTTTCTCCCACGCTGGCAATTGTCGGAATTGCAATCTGGCTAACTGTGGTCCCCTTTGGAACATGGGCATGGTGGCGCAGCGTCGACGAACATGAGGCCACCGCTTATCGCGACGGTGCCATGGTCGCTGCCCATGCCTATCTCTTTATCGCGCCAACGTGGTGGTTGGCTGCCCGCGCCGGATGGGTCCAAACGCAAGATCCAATGATAATTTTGTTAATTGTCTCAGCTATTTGGTCCGCATTTTGGCTCTATCGCAAGTACACATAGCGATTTAATTGCCAGTTTAATTTTGTATCAGTGTCTCCAATCAAAAGGATAACTCCATGAAACTCCGCACTCTAATGACGGCAACTGCCGCTACAGCAGCTCTGCTTGCCGCGGCCCCAGTGCTTGCCGACGAAACCACCGAAACTGTCGCTGTTGAAACCGAACTACCCAGCGGCCCTGAAGGTCCTGCTTTGTGGAAGGTCTCTGATGAAGACACCACAATCTATATGTTCGGCACGGTCCACGCTCTGCCCGCTGATCTAGTCTGGTATGACGCCGAAATCGCCGAGGCGCTGAATGCGTCGGACACAGTGGTCACCGAAATCCTCATGGACCCCGCTAGCGAGGCCGCGATGCAGCAGCTCGCTTTGCAAAAAGGCGTGATGACCGATGGTACCACCCTGCGCTCTCTTCTCAATGAAGATCAAACTGCGCGGTATGACGCGGCGTTGACCGCCATGGGCATCCCAACAGTTGCCCTAGATCAGTTCGAGCCATGGATGGCAGGTCTTTCATTGAGTGTCATTCCGCTGTTGCAACAAGGTTATGACCTTGAATCCGGTGTCGATAAGGTCATCCTCTCGAAAGCGGGCGACACAGCTCAGGACGCCCTCGAAACTGCGGAATTCCAGCTCGGTATCTTTGATGGCTTGCCACAGAACCAACAGGTCGAATTCCTAATGACTGCGGTTGATGGGGCCGATGAAGCCGCCGCCATGATCGACAGCCTGGTCGCCGCTTGGGTCGCCGGAGATCCAGAGAGCCTTGCAGAGATCATGCACGCAGAAACCGAAGATGAAGCCTTTGCCGAAGCGCTCCTTTATGATCGCAACGCGAATTGGGCAGAATGGATTGAAGCACGTCTCGACAGCACGCCGGGCACTGTATTCATCGCGGTTGGTGCAGGCCACCTTGCCGGTGAGCGCAGCGTGCAAGACTATTTGGCACAACGTGAAATTGAAACCACACGGGTCCAATGATCGCCTCGCCCAACTTTAGGCGGCCAATCCGCATACTTGCCCTCGCATGCACTCTGGCTATTGCTGGATGCAGCGGGGGCGAACCTGCACCCGAAGAGCCGTCGACCGATAACCAAGCGATAGAGGGGCAGGTCAATCCGCTCTTTTACGAGATCGCCAATGCCGAAGGTGAAATCGAAGGATGGATATTGGGCACAATCCATGCCCTGCCCGACGGCACAAAATGGCGGACGCCTGCGATAGATGTTGCCATCGAACAGGCTGATCATCTGTTGGTCGAAATTGCTAATTTGGACGACCAATCTTCTATCGCCGCGACTTTTGGAGAACTCGCTACAGCTCCAGATTCCGGTCCCCTATTTTTAAGGGTCAGACCAGAATTGCGCGCGCCCTTGGACGAGATGATTGAATTATCGGAAATCCCGCCCGCACAATTTAGTGATACCGAAACATGGGCCGCGGCATTGCTCATTGCCCGTGTTGGAGCGGTGGGAAACCCGCGAAATGGCGTGGACCGGTTTCTGATTCACATGTTTGAAGATCGCGGCGTTGTCGGGTTTGAAGAAGCAGCGGAACAATTGGGCATATTCGATCAACTTGCCCCGCAGGATCAACGCGACCTTTTGGAAGGTACAGTTAGCGAATGGATGAAATCGCGGGAAAATCCCGGTTGGCTTACCCAGGCATGGCTCAGCGGTGATCTCGCTGCATTGGAGGAAGCAACCGCCTCTGGGATTATGGCAGACAAAGAACTGCGCGATGCTCTGTTGGTCAATCGTAACTCGCGTTGGATGCCCGCACTTTTGTCCAATCTTCGTCAAACAGACACCGTATTTGTAGCGGTGGGCACAGCGCATATTATCGGCCCCGATGGATTGCCAGCACTGCTGGAGCCGCATGGATACTCAGTCAGACGCATAAATTAGTTTGCATCGCCATAACTCTGTCTCGCAATTTTAGGTTGAGTTTTCCGCGTCAATCTTTATCTGCCCGCGCTTCGGCGTTCTGGTCATCCCTGGAGGCGGCGCGCGCGAAAAACATATCAACACACGTATTTCGAAAGGCTAATGCTATGAGCGACGCTCTTACACTGCCGGCTGAAGCGCGCGAACGGGCAGGCAAGGGAGCCTCCCGTGCACTTCGTCGCGAAGGTCGGGTCCCCGCTGTTATTTACGGCGGCAAGGAAGCACCAATCACAATCCACGTTGAGCAAAAGGAGCTGGTCAAGCAATTGAACACTGGCCACTTTATGAACTCAATCGTGCAGATCGATCTTGGCGGCAACACTATCCGCGCCATTCCTAAAGACGTTGCTTTGCATCCGGTCACTGACCGCCCATTGCACGCCGATTTCTTCCGCCTCGCAAAGGGTGGTAAAATCGACGTGAGCGTTCCGGTTGTCTTTATCAACGAAGAAGACTCCCCCGGCCTTAAGAAGGGCGGCGTTCTTAACGTGGTCCGTCACGAGCTGGAGCTGGTCTGCGAAAACGACAAGATTCCGGGCGAAATCGAAATCGACGTTACCGGTAAAGAAGTCGGCGATTCGCTTCACATCAGCGAAATTAAGCTGCCAGAAGGCAGCGAGAGCGCGATCACCGATCGCGACTTCACAATCGCCACACTGGTTGCTCCTTCAGCAATGAAGAAGAGCGATGACGAAGAGGAAGAAGGCGAAGAGATTGCAGCAGATGCAGTCGAGGCGACTTCACAGAAAGCTGAAGAAGAAGGCGGCGAGTAAGCCCCTCCCCCTTTCAAGTTTGAGAAATCACCAAGGCGCGGGGCTGGGAAACCAGTCCCGCGTATTTTTTTTGCGTGTTTGTTTTGTGCCCTCATGTGCCGGGCGCGGGCCATCCGGCCCGTTTGACTTCCTCGCATAAGCTCGGTCGGCCTTGCGACGCCTGTGGCGTCGTTATTGTGCATCTAAACTGGCTTGGTATCGGAGCTCGGTCGCGCAGCGACCGCAAGCGCGACTGCGCGTCCGCAGCGCCGAAGGCGCGAGGGTTTCGCGGCCCGGATGGGCTGCGCAAACAAAAAACACCTGCTTGCCCAGCGCGCAACACACGCTATCTGCAACCCATGCAAATTTGGACAGGCCTTGGAAACCCGGGACCGGGCTATGCGATGAACCGGCACAATGTCGGCTTTTTGGCGGTGGATGTCATTGCCGACATGCATGGTTTCGGCCCGGTGCAAAAGAAATTCCAAGGTTGGGTTCAAGAAGGCCGTATCGGCAATGCCAAAATCCTGCTGCTTAAACCCGCAACATACATGAATGAAAGCGGGCGCTGCATTGGTGAAGCGGTGCGTTACTTCAAACTGGAAATGGATGCGCTCACCGTCTTCCATGACGAGCTTGACATCGATCCGTTCCGGGTCAAAGTGAAGCAAGGCGGCGGGCATGCCGGACACAATGGTCTGCGCTCAATCGACCAACACCTTGGTCCAGACTTTCGCCGCGTGCGGCTTGGCATTGGCCATCCGGGCCATAAAGAGCGTGTGCACGGCCATGTGCTTGGCAATTATACAAAGTCGGAACAAGACGGATTGGCTGCTATGCTCGGCGCGGTTGGCGCGGAAGCGGCGTGGTTGGCCGAAGGTAACAACCCGCGTTTCATGAGCGAAATAGCCATGCGGATGCAAGACGATTAGAATAGCTCTCACACAGTCAAGGAAACCTGCCATGCCACAGATCAACCGCCGCACCCTCCTCGCAGGCGTCGCCGCAACCGGGGCGCTTGCCGCAACGGCTGGTATTGCTGCTGAAGATTTGGTTTCAGCAACGCCCAACCTTGCCGGAAAAAGCGTGCTCATCACCGGTTGCTCGACAGGCTTTGGCAGGCTTGCGGCCGAACACTTTGCACGTAGCGGAGCCAAAGTGTTTGCAACCATGCGCAACCTGCCGCGCGCCGAAGCGACTGAACTTGGCAAAATTGCGGCTGACGACAATCTCGACATCCACATCATTGAAATAGACGTGTTGTTGGACGACCAAGTTACCGCTGGCGTCGCGCGCGCTATGGAAATCAACGGCGGCCCGATTGATGTGCTGATCAACAATGCTGGCCTATCTTTTGGCGGTCCGATTGAAATTCAGGATATGGAGGCAACACAGCTTACCTTCGACACCAATGTCTTTGGTCCGCAGCGGATGATCCGCGCGGTTCTACCCGCCATGCGCGACGTCAAAAGCGGTTTGATTATCAACGTCGCGTCGCAGCTCGGTCGCGTGATTGCTCCTTCATTTGGAATGTACTCCCCGACCAAATTCGCTCTGGAAGCCTTGAGTGAAGGGCTGGCCTATGAACTGGTTCCACATGGCGTGGACGTAACCGTGATTGAACCGGGCGGCTATCCCACGAATATCTGGCGCAATGCCAACACCAACAGTTTGGCACTGCTCGAACGCGCCGACGAAAAGCACACATCCGGCTACCCTCAGCTAATCTCAGGTCTGGGCCAGCGCACCGGCGGCGGCGCGACCGATCCGATGGATGTTCCCCGCGCCATGGCAGAGGTGATCGCCATGCCTGCAGGCACACGGCCCCTGCGCCGCGCAGTCCATCCCGGCAGCAAACCGCAGCTCGCGATCAACGCGCTGACAGCAGAAGTGCAAGTCGAGTGGCTTGGCGCTTCACCTTACGGCCCATGGATTAAAGCGGCTCACAATGTGTAGTGCTTACAACGTGTGGCTGGCCAATCCCGGCGCTGAGCGTTAAAGCGCGCGGCAAATCACATTCGGCCACATTTGGCCATGCAAAGCCAGTTAAAGAGAGCACAGGATAATGGGTTTCCGTTGCGGTATCGTGGGTCTGCCTAATGTTGGCAAATCCACCCTTTTCAATGCACTTACCGAAACGCAGGCCGCGCAGGCTGCGAATTATCCGTTCTGCACGATTGAGCCGAATGTCGGACAGGTCTCAGTTCCCGATGAGAGGATCGACAAAATCGCCGCGATTGCAGGCAGTGCGAAGATCATCCCAACCCAGCTTGGCTTTGTCGACATTGCCGGTCTGGTCAAAGGCGCGAGTGCGGGTGAAGGACTGGGCAACCAGTTCCTCGGTAATATCCGAGAAGTGGATGCGATCGTCCATGTGCTGCGGTGTTTTGTGGATGACGATATTCAGCACGTCTCCAATACAATCGATCCGCTAAGCGATGCCGATGTGGTTGAGACTGAGCTGATGCTTTCCGACCTAGAAAGCCTCGAAAAACGCGTTCCCAACGCTGAGAAACGGGGCAAAGCTGGCGACAAGGAAGCCAAAGCGCTCGCAAGCGTGCTCGGCCAAGCACTTGAACTGCTGAAAGACGGCAAGCCCGCGCGCCTAACCGAGCCAAAGGATGAGGAAGAAGAGCGGCTGTTTGCGCAGGCTCAGCTGCTCACCGCCAAACCAGTCCTCTATGTCTGCAACGTCGCCGAAGACGAGGCGGCAAGCGGCAATGCAATGTCGGAACAGGTCTTTGCCAAGGCCGCAGCCGAGGGCGCGCAGGCTGTCGTCGTCTCCGCTGCTATCGAATCCGAATTGGTTGAAATGCCTGCTGAAGACCGCGCAGAATTTCTCACAGAATTGGGATTGAAAGAAAGCGGTCTTTCCCGCGTGATCCGTGCTGGCTACACGCTACTGGGTCTCAACACCTTCTTTACCGCAGGACCAAAAGAGTCGCGCGCATGGACTTTCCCTTCAGGTGCAAAAGCTCCGCAAGCAGCCGGTGAAATTCACACCGATTTCGAAAAAGGCTTCATCCGCGCAGAGACGATTGCCTATAATGATTACATCACATTGAACGGTGAAGCAGGTGCGAAAGAGGCGGGCAAAATGCGTCAAGAAGGCAAGGATTACGACGTGCAAGACGGCGATATTATGCTCTTCAAGTTCAACGTTTGAATGGCGACTGCATCGACCTAAAGAATATGATCACCGCAAATTCACTGCTTGTTCGTTGGCCGTAAGCCAAGGCTCAAATTCCGACATAGCAGTTTCCTGCCTGTTGTCCGCCACACCTCTATAGACGCTGTCGCTGTCGATTGAGCCTAAGGACTATAACGTTCGGGCTAAGAGCGGACCGTTCTTCAAAACGTTTTTTCGAGGGTACGAAAACGTTTATCGAACCGAGCGCTATAGCTGTCTTTCATCTCAGAGCGGCAAATCGACGTTCCCCTTGCCGAGTTACTGGCTCAATAAAAATCTACCGCCCAACTTTCTGGGCTCACTTGATAAAGGCTCGGCAGTTCAGTCTCACCGGAAAGAGCGCAGCCACTCAAGACAATTGGCGGAAGAAAATAAAGTAAGGTCCGCATTATTCAATGCCCTGAAGAAGTCATTAAAGAACAAGAGCATAGATGTAAATTTACCATTGTGTAGAGCGCAGTTTAATGCCGCCCAAACAGCTTCTCAACATCGTCCATGCCCAGTTTCACCCATGTGGGCCTTCCATGATTGCATTGACCAGACCGCGGCGTGACTTCCATCTCGCGCAGAAGGGCATTCATTTCCGCCACGCTGAGCACCCGCCCTGCCCGTACCGATCCGTGACACGCCATTGTCGCCAGCACCAATTCAAGCTTTTCGGAGAGCAGCAGCGATCCGCTGTCTTCTTGCTTGCCGTGTTTGGCGATGTCGTCGGCGAGGTCTTGTAGCAGTTTCCCGCTGTCCGCTTTGGCAATGGCAGATGGCACGGCGCGCACTAGCATGGCTGATGGACCAAAGCGCTCCACTGTCAGGCCAAAGCGCGCAAGTCCCTCCGCCGCGTCTTCCAGACGGTCGCAGTCAGCCTCATCCATTTCGACCACGTCAGGGACCAGCAAGGCTTGCGAGCGCGTCACCGCCTCCCCTGCCCCGGCCGCGCGCAAACGTTCCAATACAAGCCGCTCATGCGCGGCATGTTGATCGACCAGCACCAACCCGTCTGCGCTTTCCGCGACGATATAGGTATTGGCGACCTGTCCGCGCGCAATACCCAGAGGATATTGCTCGGCATCTTCCGGCAACGGCGCCGCTTCTTCAGCCCGGCCTGTCGGTAAAGCTCCGTCTTGGCGCGGCGCCCAATCTACCCGCGCTTCTCCAACATGCGATGGAGTAGCAGAAGGTGACATCCCTTGCGGCGCTGACCAATCGCGGCCTTCAAACATGGATCGCAACGCTGCGGGTTGTTCGGGCGCTTGCTGCCCCCCTTCCCTGACCCAACGCTCCATCGCGGCCCGGTCCGGCCCTTGCGCGCTACGCCGGTCGCCAGTCGCTAGGGCCTTGCGCAGGCCTGATACGATAAATCCGCGCACTGCCGCCGCATCGCGGAACCGTACTTCGGTCTTTGCCGGATGGACGTTCACATCAACTTCTTGCGGCGGTATTTCAAGGAACAGCGCAAGCACTGCATGGCGATCCCGCGCCAGCATGTCGGAATAGGCCCCGCGGACCGCCCCGGTTAGCAGGCGGTCTTTCACTGGGCGGCCATTCACGAACAGATACTGATGATCCGCAACCCCGCGATTATATGTCGGCAGACCTGCAAGCCCCGTCAGCCGCATTTCCCCGTGCGGCGTATCCCGTTCAAGGTCGATCTCAACCGCATTGTCTTTCAACTCGCGAGCGACAATTTGTGCGACACGCGTGGGAAGCGCCTCGTCCACTTGTGTCGAAAGCGCCTTTCGCATCTTGCCGTCGGACCCGTTCTCCAAAGAGAAGGCAATGTCAGGCCGCGCCATCGCGAGACGACGAACAATGTCGAGGCAAGCGATATACTCACTGCGCGGTGTGCGTAGGAATTTGCGCCGCGCAGGCACTTTAGCGAAAATCTGGTCAACCCGCACGCGCGTTCCCACAGGTAAAGCTGCAGGTGCATCTTCAATCAAATCGCCGTGATCCACGACTTTACGCCAGCCCTCAGCCGCACCGGGTACACGGCTTTCCAATGTCAGCCGTGCGATACTGGCAATCGACGGAAGCGCTTCGCCGCGAAAGCCCAAGGTCGAAACCATTTCGATTGCTTCATCAGGCAATTTTGATGTCGCGTGGCGTTCCAGCGCCAGTTCCATGTCATTCGCGCTCATCCCGCAGCCATCATCTGTCACTTCAACCAGGGTCAAACCACCATCGGTCAATTTCACAGTGATTCGCCGCGCGCCGGCATCTATGGCGTTTTCGACCAGCTCTTTCAGCGCGGCAGCAGGACGTTCAACCACTTCACCCGCGGCAATCCGGTTAACAAGGGCGTTTGGAAGGCGGCGAATATGAGGCATTTGTCGCAGGTTAGCCGTCATGCATCGCAAATTCGAGTGCGCGGTGGAAAATAAGCACACCCGTCAACAATATTTTTGGCCTTTTTCGCAAGCTTTCGCTAGGCGAACATGTCTCGGCATTTTCGGGATGTGTCGCTGGTCTTCCCCGACCGCAGGCGTAACATCCCGGCATCACGGAAAACATAAAAATGAGCTTCTTTGCCAATCTTTTTAAATTCGGTTCTCAAAACATGGCCATCGACCTTGGGACGGCCAACACCCTTGTCTATGTGCAGGATCAGGGAATTGTGCTGAACGAACCGTCGGTGGTCGCAATTGAAACGATCAACGGAATCAAACGCGTCAAAGCTGTTGGCGATGATGCCAAGATGATGATGGGCAAGACGCCGGATTCTATTGAAGCCATTCGTCCACTGCGCGACGGCGTGATTGCCGATATCGAAGTTGCCGAAGAGATGATCAAACACTTCATCCGCAAGGTCCACGGAAAGCGTAACATGTTCCGCTTTCCAGAGATTGTGATCTGTGTGCCATCAGGCTCCACTTCGGTTGAAAAGCGTGCGATCCGCGATGCGGCATCTAATGCAGGCGCATCCGAAGTGCATCTAATTCTGGAACCCATGGCTGCGGCGATTGGTGCCGATATGCCGGTGACTGAACCTGTGGGAAGTATGGTCGTTGATATTGGTGGAGGCACGACCGAAGTCGCCGTCCTTTCACTACGCGGTCTTGCCTATACCACCAGCGTTCGCACTGGGGGCGACAAGATGGACGAATCCATTGTCTCTTACGTCCGCCGTCACCATAATTTGTTGATTGGTGATGCCACGGCAGAACGGATCAAGAAGGATTACGGAATCGCCATGATTCCAGAGGACGGTATTGGTGAATTAATCACTCTAAAGGGCCGCGATCTGGTCAATGGAGTGCCGAAAGAGATCACAATCAATCAGGCACATATTGCAGAAGCATTGTCCGAACCAATCGGCGCGATTGTCGAAGGCGTGCGGATTGCGCTGGAAAACACCGCGCCTGAGCTCGCTGCAGACATCGTCGATCAGGGTATCGTACTCACAGGCGGCGGTGCGTTGATCCGCCGTTTGGATGAACATCTGCGTGAAGAAACGGGTCTGCCGGTTTCAATTGCAGAAGATCCGCTCACCTGTGTCGCCGTGGGTACAGGCAGGGCGATGGAAGATCCGATCTATCGCGGCGTTTTAATGACTGCATAACTTAACTCCACGCAAAACCTGCGCAGGAGAAACACAACTAGGGACAGGGCAAGGCCATGGCGCCGGCATCATCGCGTCGATCGGGCTTTTCGAAAAAGCAGCAATATTCGGTTTTTACCGGATATCTGTTGGCGACGATTGGCGCTTTGGTTGGGTTGGGTTTGCTTGCGATCTCGCTTTGGCAGCCCTCCGTCTTTCAACCTTTGCGCGGAGCGGCCAATGATGCCGCCTCTCCTGTTGGAGAGACAACGGCGGCTGTGCGTGCTGGCGGCAACAACACTTGGGACACAATATCCGGATTTTGGAATGCTGGCAGTCAGAATGCGGAACTGCGCCGTGAAGTCGAATTGGCTCGCATACGCATCGCCGAAGCGGAAGCGGTCGAAACCGAAAACCGCCGGTTAAAGGCGCTGCTTGGTCTCGCCAACGATGAAGTTGAACCAATTGCTTGGTCTCGGCTAGTCGGGTCAAGTTCATCGAGCGCGCGGCGTTTTGCCTATATCGGTGTCGGTTCCAGCGACGGTGTCGAAACCGGTATGCCGATTCATTCAGAGCGCGGCGTAATCGGACGTGTTCTGGAAACTGCGCGCGGATCATCGCGTGTTTTGCTGCTGACGGATAGCGAAAGCGTCCTTCCAGTGCGCAGGGCATCAGACCAAACAGTGGCCTTTGCCGAAGGGCGCGGAGACGGATTACTGCGCATCAGACTGATTAATCTTGGTCTTAACCCGCTCGAAATAGGCGATGTCTTTGTGACCAGCGGCGCAGGAGGATATTACCGACCAGGCGTTGCGGTCGCAGTTTTGAATGAGGTCACCTCTGATGGCGGTATCGCGCAACTGATCGCTGAACCGGCCGCGACAAACTATGTTGTTGTCGAACCAATTTTCGAACCACTAGCAGTCGAAGCATCCGACGTGCGTGAACGTGACGAATTGACCGATGAGGAGCTGCAAGATTGATCGACCGGCTCGCTACCCCGCACCAACGCCGTGCCTATGGTCGTGGGGGAATCAATCTCGTCGAATCTCCATGGCGAGCAAATACCGTTCCCTACATCTCAATCTTGCTCGGATCTTTGTTGCCAATTTGGGTTCTCGCCGATGTTATGCCGCTCGCCCCGCCTTTAGGATTTCTGGTGTTTCTTACTTGGCGCGTGATGCGGCCGGGATTGCTGCCTCTCTGGGTTGGCGTTCCTCTGGGCTTTTTCGATGACCTTTTTAGCGGTCAGCCATTTGGCAGTGCAATTTTTCTCTGGTCGCTCACGATGATTGCCTTGGAAATTATTGAAACGCGCTTTCCCTGGCGCGGGTTTTGGCAAGATTGGTTCACCGCCGGTCTAGCCATCTTGCTGTATATACTTGCAGCTATGGTGATTTCCGGTGCTTCGATCACTCCATTTATGCTTATAATGGTCTTGCCGCAGATCCTGATGTCGATCCTGCTTTACCCTCTGCTCGCACGGATGATTGCCTGGCTGGACCGGTTCCGCCTCTCGCGTTCGCGGAGGATTGGGTGAAGCGCTTTTTCAAATTGAACCATGGTGCGAAAAAGCGCGGTCCCGTGGTCAATGCCTCGACGCTGAAGCACACCTTTGATCGGCGCACCGTCGTTATTGGCGGACTGCAATACGGGGTTGGCATTTTGCTGGCGGTGCGGATGGGCTATCTCGCAATTGCTGAGAATGAGAAATACCGGCTCGAATCCGAAAGCAATCGAGTCAATTTGACCCTCATCCCTCCACGTCGAGGTTGGATTATGGACCGAGATGGCGCCCCCCTCGCCTCTAATCGCGCCGATTTTCGTGTTGATGTCATTCCAGAACGCCTGTCGGACCCGGATGTTGTACTCGATCAGCTCGGCGACTTGCTCAACCTTGAGCCGGATCGAATTGTTGATCTGAAAACTGTGGTCTCTACTTCGCGCGGCTTTGCTCCGATCGAGGTCGCGAGCGGGTTGGATTATGAGGAGTTCGCCGCTCTCAGCGTGCGCCTTCCGGACATGCAAGGCGTTGTGCCTCAACGCGGATTTTCACGATTCTATCCGACGGCTTCCTCAGTCGGACATCTGATCGGGTATGTGGGGCCCGCGTCGGCAGAGGAATATGAACTCGACCGCAATCCAATCCTGATCACGCCAGGTCACAAGATCGGCAAGGATGCGTTGGAAAAACAGTTTGAGCAGGAATTGCGCGGAGTGCCGGGCGCGCGACGGGTCGAAGTAACAGCGGGCGGACGCATCGTTCGCGATCTGGAAACACGCGACGATATTCAGGGTGATCCCGTTCGGCTGACCATCGATGGTCCATTGCAGGATTACGCGGCGCGCCGGATCGGCCTGGAAAGCGGGTCTGTGGTGGTGATGGACTGCCAAACTGGTGAATTGCTGTGCATGGCTTCGATGCCAAGTTTTGATCCGAACAGCTTTTCAGACGGAATTGGCAGTGTTGAATATGCGATGCTGCGCGAAGACAGACGCGTGCCGCTTCGCAATAAGGTTTTGAAAGGGCTGTATCCACCCGGATCGACAGTCAAACCGATGCATTGCATGGCTTTTATGAAAGCCGGAGTGCAGCCCAGCGACACCATCCTTTGTGGCGGCGGACGACGCATCGGCAACCGGTTTTTCAATTGTCATAGCAATCATGGCAGTGTCGACATGGCTAAGGCCATCTATCAAAGCTGCGACAGTTATTTCTATCACTTTGCCCAGCAAATCGGTTTCGACAAAGTCGCCGCAATGGCGAAGGATTTGGGAATGGGGCAGGAATTTGATCTGCCTGTCACCAGCCAATTTTACGGGACCGTCCCTGATCCAGATTGGAAATTCAACAAATTTGGCCGCGAATGGCAAAGCTTCGACACGGTAAACGCCTCAATCGGCCAAGGCTATTACCTCGCCAGCCCACTCCAATTGGCAGTGATGAGCGCGCGGTTGGCGACAGGGCGGCGGATCAATCCCCGATTGATCTTGGATGGAGCCGCAACCGATCAACCCGACTACAATTTCAACTCCGAAGAAATCGCCTATATTCGTGGAGCTATGAGCGATGTTGTGAATGGACCCGGTACGGCTAGGCGTGCTCGCCTGCCATTCCCGGACATCGAGATGGCAGGTAAAACAGGCACCGCGCAGGTTGTGTCCTTGAGCGTTTCTGACGGGCGAAGCGGCCCGTGGAAATACCGCGATCACGGCCTGTTCACCTTCTTCGCGCCGACCGAAAACCCGCGCTATGCCGGTGTCGTTGTGATCGAACATGGTGGTGGTTCAGGCTCTGCCTATCCAATTGCCCGCGATGTCATGACATTCATGTTCGACCCTCAAAAAGGTCTCGACGCGCTCAAATCGCTTGAAAGCCAATGGGGAGGGACGGCACAGCAACGGCTTGAGGCCCGCTACGCCGAATATGCAGCAGAACGCGGAGCGACCGTAACGCCCCCTCCTCGTCGTTCAGAAGATATATTCGACCGGGTCGAAGCCGAAGCGCGTGTCGCCGCACAACAAACTGAGGAAATCGCAGACGAATTTCTTGTTCCGCGCGCAGATACCAATTCCAACGTTACACCGCCTTCTCCTACTGGTGTGAACTGATGGATAATTCGCGCGGCGGAATAATCCCACAACCTATCGCACGTCAGCCATGGAATCTGCTGATCCCGCTCTTCATGCTTGTCGCATTTGGTGCAGCCGTTCTCTACTCAGCCGCTGGCGGGTCGATGACCCCTTACGCGTCCTCTCACCTAATCCGCTTTAGCGTGTTCCTGGTGATGGCATCGATCATCGCGTCCATCCCGCGCGGTTTCGTTCGCTTCATGACCTATCCGGCTTTCATTATCGTCCTGCTGATGTTGCTGGGGGTGGAAATTCTGGGGCAAGTTCGCGGCGGGAGCCAACGCTGGCTCGATCTTGGCTTTATGGACCTTCAACCGTCTGAATTGATGAAGCCCGTGATTGTTGTGACTTTGGCTCACTATTTCTCCAGCCTGCCGGTCGGATTTATCGCCAGCTGGAGAGCGCTTCTAATTCCTGGTGTTTTGATCGGAATGCCAGTTGGACTGGTTCTGCTCCAACCCGATCTTGGAACATCGCTCGCCATCGCCTTTGGCGGCGGGGTTGTCATGTTGCTCGCCGGATTACCGCTGCGATGGTTTATCGCGGGCGGCGTGGCTGCTGCGGCGGCGGCACCGCTCGTATTCTTCTTTGGCTTGCAAGATTATCAGCAACGCCGGGTCATGACGATGTTTGATCCAGAAGCCGATGCGTTGGGTGCTGGATACCACATCGCCCAATCGAAAATTGCCATTGGCTCGGGCGGATTGTTCGGCAAAGGGTTTAACAACGGTTCGCAAAGCCACCTGCAATACCTGCCGGAACCCCATACCGACTTTGTCTTTGCCACAATGGCAGAGGAATGGGGATTGATCGGCGGATTGTTTGTACTAGCAGTGTTCAGCATCATTCTAAAATGGGGCCTCACAGTTGCGCGCGAATCCCATGATCGGTTCGCAAGCCTGCTCGCTGCGGGGATGAGCGCGACGATCTTTTTCTACATTGCCGTAAATCTATTGATGGTCATGGGCATGGCACCTGTAGTCGGCATTCCGCTGCCATTTATGAGCCATGGTGGGTCTTCGATGATGACCAACATGATCTGCATTGGCGCACTTATGATGGTCAATAGCTGGAACCGAAACGCGCCCCGCAGTGGCCTGTCTGGTTAAACCGGGTCTTACCGAACTGTGCCCGGTTGACCTGCAAAATTAGATTCTCACCAAACCCAGTTTAAGAGCTTTGACCACGGCCCCCACTCGATCAGTCACATCTAGCTTGGCGTAAATGCGCTTTGAATAGGTCTTTACCGTGTCCGGCGAAAGCCCCAGGATAGTCGCAATGGCACTATAGGATTTCCCTTTCGCAGTCCAAGTAAGAACTTCAACCTCGCGTTCAGATAACGCAGGAATTGGTTCAGTCTGATCAAGTAGCACGCAAATGCGCTGATGACCTGCCTGCGCGACACTTCGCACAATACCAAGCTGTTCTTTGCTGATCTCTGACACAGGTCGGCCAAAATCGATTGACGCATAAGCATCACGGCTGCGTGGTCCAAATAGTGGAATCCCAAAGCCGTGGATCAGGTCGAACTTTTGGGTCGATTCAAAATATGCATCATGTATTGGGGAGTTTGATGCAGCGAGGGCTGCGTCCTTCCACGTCATCATCGCACCAAAATTAAGAACCCGCTCCGGAATCGGATCGTGCGCTAAGAAACCCTCGCGCTCATAATATTTCAGCCATTCTTTGTTGTAACCAGAGGAATAGACCGCGGTGGTGGTGGAAGATGGTTCATCAAACAACGGGGTAACATGATAGCTCATACGCTCCACCCCCTGATCCCGGCATATATCGCGCGCATACCGAAGCACTGCGCCAATGTCGCTGAGTGCATCGATCTGGTCGAAATAGCGCTGCATGATACATCTTTATACCAGACGTCCCCCAAATGGGCGACTTTCCGTACACGTAAAGATGGGCGATAAGGCGCAAGGCTCGCAAGAGCTTGAGTGTTCGGGTCGCGCCCGCTGAAACAATCAGTGGAACTGTTGGACACTCAGACCTGACGGCAGGAGCGCAGTCTCCATAGTGTGCTGACTGCCGTCAGGCACCTCATTTTCTTCAATGCAAGGTCTTATCATGCCCAATTTGCGGAATGCAAAACTTCGTGTTTGTAGCAGGTTATCTGCGTGGAAGCGCGGTCGTGCAACTGTGAAGCACACTGCCACTATGAACATGACGCAAATGATATCGGCGCTCCATTCTCGTCAACTCGCTGGGCGCGTGACAAGCCTTCGTCAATTGCACAAAATTTGCGACCTAAGCCAGCCAGAAGCTCTCACTGCGATAACAGAACTTGAAGATGCAGGCATCGTGTTGATCAAGCGCAACGTCGCTGATGCGTTCGAATCAACCGTTGTTCTCACCCAAGATGCACGCGAAAGGCTTGACCGAGTCGCTGATCCCGAAACGACAGAGGCGATGGACGCAGCGGCATAAACTCTTTCCATCTGCAAATGCGGCGCTATACGCAGCGCCTCACGTGATTCGGTCGAGATTTACGACGCCGGAAGTTCACGAACCGAAGCAAAAGCTCGGTAAGGACGCATAGCTCAGTTGGTAGAGCAGCTGACTCTTAATCAGCGGGTCCTAGGTTCGAACCCTAGTGCGTCCACCATTTTTTCAGATACTTACGGCCGTTTAGTGTAGCAGACTGCCATGTGTGGGTCCCAATGGGGTCACAGAACGCAATTACGTCTAGCTTTTCAGGCTACTCAATCAGACTGAGTTGGGTTTCTTCGGAAGCTGGAGCCTTCTTTATTGTGATCCCGCGTACCTCAGCGATGTCATTCACAACCTGCGTGATGTGATGAGTCGTATTTAATTGTCGCCATGTCGTTGAATTACCTGGGGACGCCGCCGCGCTTTGAGCTCCGTTTGCAATAAAAGCGTCGGCAGTGGAGAATCCCTCGCCCGAGAAGTCTTCGCTATCGGCGATTGCCTTGTAAACGCCATGCATCCGCTGTGCGTCGCTCCCATCCTTCACAGCCCGTTGAATCCGCCAAGTACCGGGGGTCGTGTAGCGAATGTGCCTTATCGCTGGCGCACCGCCACCACCAAATGACATCTTGGCGGAGTCAGCTGCATAATCACCAAAAATCATATGTTCAGCTGTGGTAGGGTCAAAACGCACGGCTTCCCGCCATGCTACCCACTCATTGCGAGGCCAAATCTCCGCCTTTCCGTCTTTGGCGGGGTTTACTTCGGGATAGTGGGTGCCTTGAAAGATGATATGCCGCCAAGGAGCAATTTCTTGCAGTGTTTCTAATGCTCCTCCAATGATGGGCGCCGCAACCATTGGATCAGAAAGTTCAGCTCCGGCGAAATCCGCAATGACTGCACATTGCGTTGGTGCCAACTGTAGTGTTGCGAGAATGTCCAAGATGGTGGCGCGCAAGTCCGTGTTGACCAAATCATCAGACGATACGCAGATCGCGAATTTCAGTGATGATTGATCTGACATCGATTCACCAAAGGCAGGAAGTTCTGCATCACCAAGGTCAGACAACCGCGCCGCGGGAATTGCTTTGACGCCCGCCGCCCAAGCTTGCTTAAACATGCGAGGCATCCAATCGTTTAACCGATCACGACCGTATTCATCAATTATGTATGTGGCATCGATGAGCGCAGCCCTGTCACGCCAGTGCGCAGCAAGCGCTGTGCTGATGTTGGGCATTTCGGCCAGTTCGGTCAGGAGAGGTTGCGTCTCCGTTCGCTCTTTCTTCGGAGGAATGATGAAGCGCGGCAACACTGAATTAGCTACATCCGATGCCAATAGCCGGACGCCTTCTAATTCTCCGGCCTTCATTCGGAGAGCGCAACAATAGACAGGCCTATACACTATGTTCATCCTTATCATTAGTCACTTTACTAGTGAACTGTTTTCGAACTCGGCCCCTTCCAATTTTGTCCGAAAATATTCGGTAGTTCTGTCTTTCCATGCGCAGCCGCCCAAATATGATTGCAGGGGCAATACCAAGGAGGTTCGCTAATTGTTCCACAGGTTCAGCAGTTTTTGCAATCCGAGCAGGGGACTTATTCCACACCTCATTCGGAATAAGCATATTCTGTGCAAATTGATTTGCCTCTTCTTCTATCTCATCGATTTCGAGATGTTCAAAGTCATCGAAGAAGCCTGACGCTAAGCCCGTCCGATAGTGTAAAAGTACGTGGCCAATTTCGTGCATCAAAGTGAACCAAAAATTGTCCACGGCATCGAGTCTAAGGGTTAGTCCAATGACCGGGTGTTCATCTACTAGGAAGGCTGCGCCATCGACGCGCATTCCGGAAATTTGCGGTTCGATGACCAAGATAATGCCTTGTGCAGCCAACAGTTCTTTGGCTCGTACAGGACCATCATTATGAACGCTGAGCTTCGCGAGCTGATTGAGCCAAGACATGTTGAGAGGCCGATAACTCGGTCTTTTCCTTTGAATTTGGCGCTGCGCATTTCGAGTTACCTGCGCTTTCCACGCCAAGAGAAACCAGTCTTTGGTAAGGTCGTGAACGTTTAGGCCAGTTCTCAGGAGCGATGGAGTTCCATACTCCCCGACATGTTCGGCAACGGTGCGCCGAAGTTGGGTGATCCCGCTTTCATCTGACTGGTCTGCCTTATCAAGCCAGCCATTTTCCCGCGCGTGCTTCAATACCTTTTTTAGCTCGGCGGACGACATTTCGTATGAGGGTAACCACGGCTCTGAGAGTGGTTGGTCAACATCAGCGATAAGCCGGATACCTAGTGTTCGCGCCACTCTTTGCAGGCCCGAGAGGCTAATGCTCCGATACCGCTCAGCCTCATAACGTTGGATTTGTTGTTCTGGAAGGAATAGCCGACGCGCCAGTTCTTTCTGGTTCCACCCCTTCGCAACCCGTGCCGCAACGAGACGCGCGCCCAAATCATTCCCAGTGCGGGATTTCAGTGCTTTAATATCGCCTGCTTGCGCAGCTTGGTATGCCGCGAGGCCATCTACCAGTTCCCGCCGTTCGACAATAAGAGACTGCCGGACGTTGTCCAAAATTTCAGGGGGAAGGCCTTCTACAATCTGTTGAAGAACTTGCTCCGACGACAAGGCTTGATCGATTTGCTCAATGAGAGAACGGACCTCGCGTTCTTGTCTTTCGTTTGCAATGAGCAAGGACACGTTCATGCTCATAGGGGGTACACATCATATCTGATGTGTCAAGATTATAGAACCATCAAACAGGCCCTCTAACAGGGTTGGTCTTGACTTAGCCCCTCCCTGCTCCGGCTAGAATGAGTCATTCTGATCGCGAAGTCGACGAGCCTCGTTACCTAAAAATAGACCGAGCGCATCTGACGAGCAAACCGATGTACCTCCCAGAGACACAAAATCATTTTCGCCCCAGAATGCTACTTTGCCGTCCTGCGCAACAAAGAGAATATTGCCGGTAAAACCACCCATTCGATTTCTGGAATTCACTAGCCCGCACGTAATCCCATTCTCGGTCGCCAGCTCTGAGAATTGCGCAGAGTTTGGATCGACCAACCTGTTCCGAACATCGTCTTCCACGCCATTACTGCAACTTACACAAAGCAAGGCAGCGGTCGCCACGGATATCCTAATCATTTTGAATCACTCCCCGTAAGTCGATGGCGGTACGCCCCCGCTTTCGACTTCACACCTGATCCTTGGTGATCGGGGAGTTTGTAAACCGAGCAAGCCGGTCCCTACGACCTTTAGGCTGGAGAGCCCTGGACATACGTCGCAGGCTCCCCGACCATAAGGGTCAAGGAGTGCTGTGCTATCATTGGCAGCACGGACCACTTGCTCGGGGTTACAACGCCCCAATGCCGTGCGTGGCGGCATCGCCAAGCTGTATGGGACGGGTACGGCTTTCAGGCAATAGAAAGCTGTATAGCCGGGGTTGGACCTGATCTTCGCCAGAGTATTTCGTATAATCGCCCAGTATCAACGACATAGAGAGGCCATCATGGGCGGCATCAATTCTGGGCGGAAACGCAGTGTCCATCGCGGAGCAGTCGAGCAGTTTCCCGTCATCGACATGCGCGTTCTGAAGCGCGCTGGGCTGCTGAAACCCGATGAATGCACGTATTACACGCTGTGTTGGCAAAATAAGGACCTAGAAAAGCTTGAGGTGCGAATTTTCGTCGATTTGAGCGACGAGAACGACGCGTCGATACGCATTGCCGGTGATGTGCCTGCCCAGCGTGGGGCGATCGAATGTGTACTTTGTCCCTATGGTGGCTATCGCTACTACTTTCTCTGCCCACTGTCCGGCGATCGCTGCGAACAGCTATTCGTCGTCGATAACATTTTCGCATCCCGCAAGGCCCACAAATTGACATACGCCAGCCAGAGCGAGGATGATCTATCCCGTGCTCGGCGCAAGGCGCGGAAGCTTCAGAAGCAGGTGGAAGGTGATGGTCGCTACGGTCGCCCAAGAGGTCGCAACCGACGCGCGAAAGTGCAAAGGCTCAAGCAGGCAAACCGGGTTGCAAAAGAACTCTACTTTGATCGATTGCGGGTTATCGTCAGCGATAACAGGACAGATGTTTGATTAGGCTGGTGGCTATTGGCATCGCGAGATGCTCTCAAGACTCCCCATTTGTTTGGAATTGTTCGAGAATCGTTTGGTAGTCTTCGCTCGTGAGATCACCGAACATCTCAGATATCTGCACTGTTTCCAGTTTTTGCCGGACGGACTCCCAGCTATCAGAGGCTTTCCGATCAAGCTTCCCTGCCAGACCTTCGAAAACTTGATGAACTTCCGCGCGTGAAGCACTCTCGGCATCACGAGACAGTGCATAGTGGTAAGGAGTCTTATAACCAGAGCGTGTGAGCTGTGACAGAAATCCCGGCATTGGCGGCGCCTCGATACCTTTCTCCTCGCTAATCTTTTGCGAGATTTGGCTGAAAACACCGCAGAGAAATCCAAGATCAGGTGCGAGACGTATTGCGAAGCGTCTCGCTCGTTTGGCTTTGGAATCCGATGTAGTTGGTCGTTTTGCACCGATCTCATTCGCAGCTATGTAGGTGGCGAGCACCGCTTCGATCTCGATCAGTGGCTTCCCGCTAAACCAGTGTTCAAGCACTTGAAGAGTGCCCTTTAACGCCACTTCCCGTGCCTTTTCTGGGGTGTCCTGGGTTGTGTAGGCACGCCCAAATACGCGTCCTATAGTTTCCGGCCTCATGAAGGCGTCAGTTTCGTGCTCATGCGGATCAAGTTGAGCAATTAGCCATTTCGCCCACACGTCCCCATCAGGACTATCGACGGGAGCATCTTCGTAGGCGGCTACGAGCCTAACGATGAAGGCGGTCGATGTGCCTGTCTTTGCTGCCAGTTCCTCTTGCCAAGGTAGCGAAGGTGGCTCCTCCTGCGTCGCAATCCTATCAAGCAAGGTCAATTTCCTTTGCTCGAGCCAGATTCCAGCTTGTTCAGGGTTCGCCTGATACCGCTTATAGAAGCCGAACGTTCTCTTCACCAGATTTTCAAACGGTTCCACACCTTCCCGCTCCTGGCCAAGTGAAATTGCCAAGCGGCGTAGTAGATAGTCTGTTTCTCGCCCCGTTATCCCGGCTACTTCGATCTGGTCGAACAGCGTGGTAAGCGGATCATCCAAGGGGAGGCATTGATCACCTTCAGCAAAGATGACTTTCAGTTCTTCGTCCGAACTCACTGCCTTCGTATTCAAATTGCAGGAAAGTGGGGTACCGGGAATGACGATAGAAAATCCGGTCGCAGCAAGACCGGCGCGCCCGGCTCGGCCCAAGGCATTTATGATCTCGTGCGGCATGAGCGGGACACGCGCTTTTTCTTCCGCCTCCGCATCATCGATACGATCAGAGGAAGCAAGAATTACAACATCACAGGGCAGATTTAGCCCTTGCGCCAATGTCGATGTAGCTGCCAGCACGTTCACACCGCTGTCGCGGTTTTTGAATAGGGTTTCGACCAATCTTCGTTCGTGAGGAAGAAGTTCACCGTGATGTACGGCAGCTATTTGCGTGCCCGCATCGTAAATCGCATCTGCGTTCCCCAGTTCCGATATGGCCCCATTACGCCAACTTTCTTGAGTTGCGTCGCGCTTGGAGGGGAAAGGTTGTTGGCTCGCGTTAAGAGATTTTGCGACGCTGCCGCAAGTCACTATGCTCTCACAGAAAACCACCACTTTTAGGCCAGTGGCTGCAAATTTTCCGGCAACGCTGGCAGCAACTTGATACCTGTTCGCGGTTAGCCAGCGGCGCAACTTCTTGCTTCCGATAGCAAGGGGAAAGGGCTCGGCAGAAAAAGGACGGATCAGAAGCTTATCTGGTGCGTCTGGATGCCAACCGCTCGAAAGTGAGAACATACCATACGGAACCGCAGCTGGTGAACTCGCGCGTGGTGGAATATTGATCGCACGTGTCTGTGCGTGAATTTCATCTTGATCGTACAATACGCAAGAGCGCAGCTGCCTGGTTGGCTTCCATTTGAAATCGAATGGTATGACTTGTCGGTTGATCAACTCCTTGAGCCAAGAGGCAACTTCATCCCCATTACTGACCATCGCCGACAACAAAAGGTAGTCCGCATCGGAGTTCGTCGCTTGGAATGCCAGTAAACACAGCATTGCATCGATCCCACGGCGATCCACCTTTGCTGCCGACCCTTGATGCGCTGGACGATTGACCCCTATGAGATGAAACTCGTCGAATACAAATAGGCCAACGTTGGCGAATAGCTCCGGGGCAAAGGTCAGCAACGCAAAGCAGCGTTCAGGCGTGACAACAGCGATGTCCGGCAACGCCTGAATTGCTTCATCGAGGCTTACATCTTCTATGCTTACGGCCTTTGAGACGCCCACAACGCGTTTGTTCAAATCATCTTCGATCTGACTGACTAGGGCGTGAGTGGGAGCCAGATATAAGACGGTTTTTCCAGCCGCGAGGGTAGAGACGATTTTTAACGCAGCAAGGGTACTTTTCCCTGATCCGGTTGGCGTGGTCATAACAAGAGACACGCCTTGGTTTAGATAACCCGTGGAGACCGCATTGCGGTGGTTCTCCCAAAGGAACGGCCACCGACTTGCTTCACTTTTGACCCAGTTCGTCCAACTTTCAGGGTTAGCTCCTAAAGGCGGTGAAACAAAAACTAGATTGTTATCCAAGAATGTTCCGGCTGCCCTTGCCAATAATGAGGCAAGGTGGTGCGGTCCTGGGAAGATCGAAGTTGCCTTGAATGGAAAATCAACAGCGTCAGCCTCAAAGACGCTGTCGGCAACTGCCTTATCAATCACAGACTGGAATTTGGCTTGGGCCTCCTCGATTGCGCCTGGGCCATCAATGCCGAGTCCTGCCCGAGCCAGCATAATCAGGCCAGCGAGTATCTCCCGATATAGTAGGTCGACCGCCAACTCTATTGGATCGATGCTTGGTGAGTTTTCTTCCTCAAGTTCGATGTCAGCAATATCTTGGAACTGGCCGCGTGCGAACCGACCTAGACTGAGTATAAGAACTCTGCGAATTGGATTTACCTCACCAGCCGCTCGAATATCTCGGCTCGCCTCATAGGCATCGGACGATCGCTCGGCGATTAAGAACAGCAAAGCAGCTGCTATTTCTGCTCCGACTGCCGAATAATCTAGGACGGTGTGACTTTCCTCTGAAGGATTCAGGCGGGCAAGCTGAGCCAGGACTTGACGGGCGGATCCCGCAACGAATGCAACGGAGCGGCGGCGGTCGGTTTGTACATCGAGCACAATCTCCGCCTCATAGACGTCAGCAAGACGCCTCATCCGATCCCCCAAATTGAAAAGCCCTATGCGATCTTCTTCAGTCAAGCCGGATGCAATCTTTAGTCGCGCGGCGGCTATCTCCACGTAGGCAGTGGTCAGTTGATCGACGAGAGTATCGGGATCAAGGCCTGGTAGTGGTGGAGCAGCGCGAATGACTTTCGCAGTTTCCTCATCAAACATTTGGCTTCATCTCTTGTAAGCGGGCAATCACTCGTTCCGCTAGATTTTGCAGATAAGGCCTGACTTCAGGGATAGGCATGACCTCTCCAAGTCGGATGCTTACATCCCCCGACACGTGTTTCTCATAACCGTCGAACAAGTGCAGGTAGCTGCCATCTTTGACTTGATCACCACCTGCGGTCAGTGCAACGCGATAGTGTTTTGCTCGATCCCAAATTGTTGCAGCTAAGATAGACTCACGCTGATCCAGCGGTATTTTCGACAAGAGTGCTCCCACTGCAGCGGCTATCTCTCGGTCTTTGTCGCCCGCAATGATCGATTTGATTTCTGGCCAGATTTTGCTCGTGACTAGCGGCCGTGGATTTGTCGACGCCTTGTCTTCGCACATTATTACCCGCGACAGGGCCGGTTGCCCTGGCGGGTGTTCGATAAGGAAGCCGTCGAACCCCTTGTCGGCCTCGCGGACATGCGGCGGAGTTGCCTCGGCATTTGGATATTGTAACCGGGCCGAGATCCAGGAAATGTGCTGAAATAGTAGACCATCTCGATGAGATATTCGGGTGGTCAAAGTGCGGGTTGCCTTGATCCTTTCCTCTGGATCATCACTTAGCAAAGGTTCGGCAAGATCTTCTGTTCTGTATCTTAGGGTGCCAATCGCGTTATCTATTTCTTTGCCTATGAACGCAGCGGGGCCTGGTGCCAATTCTTGGATAATCGCTTCTGCATGACTCTGCTTCTGGACATAAAGCCAAGCAATTGCGGTCACTAGAGCCTCATCGTCGAAGACTTCCCATGAGGACAGCACGCATGTCGGGTTCTGATCTGCAGTTTCAACACTTATAGGCAATTTTCGACCTCACCTTAGATTACTCGCTCTATTGGTTTGAAGATCACGAAGACATCATTCGTTCGGTTTCGTGACGTTTCATTCTGAGCGCAAGTCTAGATAGAGATCGATTCTTCTCTACCGGCATATATTTTCTCTTCTTTAGAGCGAAAAACTGCAGTCTGGTACCCAGTAGTGACCCAGCGCCTGAATTACCTGACCAAAAGGCATGCAGTTTTGCGATCTTTGTGCACCGGACAGCCTCATTCTAAATCAGCGGGTCCAGCCTTCTGGGATTTCTGGATTTTGACCCTGACAAGCGCCTGGAACCTGTCTTAATCGGTCTGATGGTCAACGACAGGAGACCATTATGACGAAGACGACGATCAACTCAGGCACTGCCTCTCGCAGCCGGAAGGCAACCAACAAAGCCAAGACCATCACGCTTGCCGATCTGTGCAAGCAAATGAAGATGAAACCGCGTGAAGCGCGAATGTTGTTGCGGCTCGCAGTTAGCAAGAAAGAGGAGTTTCCTGCCCTCGCCGAAGCCCATGTGCCGCGTCAGCCGTGGCAATGGGTGGTCGGGTCAGACGCACTCGAAGAAGCAAGAAAAGCTCTGACCACCTTGGTGGACTGAGGGACGCCCCGCTACCCCTCTCCTTGGGATTTCATGTTTTCAGGTTTTCAACACCGGCAATCATTGGTGATTGAGGGGGGACGGATGTGATTGCACTCCCCTACCCTCCCCGGCGTTGAAAACTTGAAAAGGTGAAAAGCTGATTATTCAGGCGGCAATTCCCAGAACCACTTCTTGCCTTCACGTCGAGGTTCAATCTCTAGTGCCTTGCGCGCTCGGTCCAAGGTCGATGCACTGATAGCCCTAGCCTCGGCATTGCGTTTCAACGGCCCGACCTCCTTCCGCCCGTCCGCCAGTTCTTCTAGCAAATAGTCTTTCGCCACCTGCCGTTCGTCCTGCTGGGGACCGCGTAAGGTAGGATCGCCTGATAAGAACTCATCAGCGTCGATCTCGGCGAATCTGTCGAAAGCGATCTTCGGCTGCTCGCCCTTCCGACCATCCGCGTCACCCATTGTGAAGAGCATGGCATCGCCCTTCTCGAAGTTGGTTTTTAGGTGAAGTAGGATAAACCCACGCACATCATCATTGCGTCGGACAAGACCGAATTGGTTGCGTGAAATGCCCACGAAGTCGGTCGACCCCAATCCTTTCTTCATGGCCTGCTCTTGCGGACCCTTACCGAAATGGCGGACGCAGATTATCGCGCAGCGTCTACGGTCTGCAATTTCTCCGAGGCGAGACATGAACTCGCGAACCTGAATGTTGCTGTTGCCGTCCACACCCGTCATCGTGGCTTGGATCGGGTCAATGAACACAAGGCGAACTTGCTTCTCTGCGATTTCGCCGTCCAACCAATCGGTCATTTCCTTCGAGAGATCGAACGCGACAGTCTGGATAAACACGCGAGACAGGTCTGCTCCGTTCGCCATCAATCGCGGCTTTATGACTGCGCCCTTCAAGTCTTCGAAGTTGAGCAAGAAGCAATTTGCAGGCTTGAGCTTTTCACCATTGGGCAAGGTTTCTCCCTTGCTCACATGTGCACAGAGCCATGCCGTAAACTGACTCTTACCGTCGCCGGGATCACCGTCGAGCAACCCCAGTGTGCCGAGGCATATGTAAGGATACCAAAGGAATTCCAGCTTCTCCTCAGGGATCTCCGAGAATGGAACCATCTGAGGCAACGCCTTGGCCGGATAGCGCGATACGCTGCGTGCGATCTTTCGTACTTCGCGGTCGGGAAGCGGCTTCTCAGCCATATCCTTATTGAGTGCCTTCAATGTCGCCACCACAGCGTGCTGCGGCACGCCTTTCGAGTGAAGGTAGCCTGCAAACTGTGTCAGGGTGCTGTTGCGCATTCCTTTGGGAATCGGGCCGCCATCGCCTTCATCCTCACGTTCGCGATCTCTCTTTGTGATCGATGCGATGTTGTCCGGAAGCGCAGCAATCGGGCGGTCCTCCCACACCGCATAGATCGCGCCGTTTACATGACGGGATCCGGGTCCGACAACGTAAGCCCCCTTCCCGCTCTTTACATCGAGTTTGTGCTGAGCACCGTTGCGCGAAGGCATTTCGCCATCAAAGTAGAAATGGAAACCTCGCGCCGTCTTCACAGTGAGTGTTGGCGGTGGCCGATGGCAAGACCTGAACGAGGCCAACGCCTCCTTGCTGTCGCAATCGATAACAGTCAGACCCTCGGTAGCCACCGCATAGTTCATATTTGGATATTCGCGATGCCATTTACGGATCGTCTTGAGCTTGGTTGTCGCTCCTTTCACACCTCTCGGAACAAGTGTGCTGATGGGATGCTTGCCCGGACTTTCGCAGTCTTTGCGACCACAGGTGCAACGCCCGTCGACGATGCCATAAATAGGCAGGACAGGAATGTCTTGCCCTGCATACCAGAGCATCATTGACAGCACCGAGGCTGATTGATCGAAGCGAAGGCGATAGGTGGTGGACTTGCTCATTGGCTATCCTTCCCACCAGTCTCGATCGGTTCACCCGGAAGCGGCATCCGTAGAGTCGCTTCCAGCCTTGTCTCATATTCCTCCTGGCTCTCGGCCTGGAATGTAAATAACTCTGTCTTACTCTCGCCCGTTTCGGGATCGCGATAAGCGCGTGGGATTATGTGAATCATCGAACTGCCTCCCGCTCAGCCGCAAGCGCATCAAGGTGGGCATCCACCTCGTCTTTGATCCATGCGACCGAATGGTCACCAATTCGGACCCGCTTGGGCCAGCGCCCAGCAGCCTCGAGGCGCAGAAGTGTGCTTGCACTTTGCGTAACACCTAATCTCCGCAGGTGTTCGCGCGTATAGAACCGGCGGCGCACACCGCCGTCATTTGATTGATCTTTCATATCAGGGCTTCTTTCATCAGCTTGAGTTGATGAAAGTCCGGACCTTCGCGGTCCTAAGTGACGCTATTCGCCTCGGTGCGCCAACATTTGCTCTGGAAAAATATCAGCCTTTTGCGAGAATTTTTACCCGGCGAAGTTTCAAGTACTCGCGCAAATGATGATCGAGCGTGAACGACTTGCCACAAATTTTCTCACAAGCAGCTCTCATGATGATCGTTGCAGTACTTCGATCTTCTCCACCGCTATGATGATCTCGAGACACAGGCACGCCCGCCAACCGGGAGGCCTCAGCTAGCTCAAACACCAATTCGAGACGCAACTCCAAGTTTGCATTTGACTGGTTAGCGCTGCGGTCTTCGACACAGTCTGAAAGCTCGTTTGAATATAGGTTCAATTTGTCAAGAAGTCGGGCGAGTTCGCTCCACTCAGCCCGAGTAAGCTCGCTCGCCAGAACATCGGGTTGAGAGGAGAACTTCTCGGGAGCTTCAAGCGCGCCACTAAGCTTGGAAAGTGGTTCCCGCACATTGGCCTCCAACCAATCCAATTGCGTCCTAGGAGTAACGTCACTCGGACCAACTTCGAACTTTGTGGGCGTGGTCTCAAAAACCTTGCGAAACCGCTTCCCAATCGGCTCGAACGCTCTCGCCAGCTTGGCAATGGTTTGGGGCTCGAGGCCTGTTTTCTTTAGCAGCTCGTTTTCGAATTGAGCATCGAACATTCGATCAGAGTCTTGCAAGATACTGCCCCCATTTCTCTAAAGCTTCGCGCTTCTCGTCTTTGTAGTCATGCCGATTATACACCAACGCCACTCCCGAGATAATCCCGCTCATATGGTTGAGGATCTTGTCAGCAACATGAGGATCGACGCCCAAACTGGCCATGCCTGAAGTGGCAGAACGGCGCAGGTCATGCAGATGCCAATTTGATGTACCAGAGACCGCATGAAGGCGGCGAAGCGCCTTGCTGAAACTGCTTATCGGCGACACTCGGGTAGTCGTGAATACGAGATCGCAATCCACGAACTGCGGTACCTCATCGAGCAGCTTCATCGCATAATCGCTAAGCGGCACAACATGCGTTTTTCCGTTCTTCGATCGCTCGGCAGGAATAGTCCAAGTGCGATTCTCGAGATCCAGTTCGGACCAGCGCATATTGGCTAGCTCACCGCGTCGCTGGGCCGTCGCAAGAAGCAGCGGCACATATTGCTTGTACGGATAACCATCCTGAGCGCAGGCATTGAGCAGGCTCGTGATTTCCTGCTCGTCCAGAACGCGGCTGCGCGCGACCTCCCTATGCTGTTTGCGGATACCGTTGGTTGGGTTCGTCTCAACTATCCCGCGTTCGATGCACCAGTTAAACAACTTACGGATATGCGCGAGAATGCGGTTTGACTGATAGCGTGCGCCACGCGCTGATGCTGCGTCCATGATTTCAAGGATATCAGCGCGCGAAATCTTCCGAATGTCGCGTTGCCCATGAACGCTGACCAGTTCTCGGTTGAGAACACGCCGTGCTTCCTTCCAGCTTCTGTTGTTTGGACAGGCGTACTTCTTGATGAAATCGCCGACTACGGCCTCAACCGTCAAGTCAATCTGTCGGCGACGCCGTGCCGGATCGATACCCTCATCGACCTGCCGCAAGGCCTCCATCGCGATCTCTCGTGCCTTGGCTAACGAAACACGAGGATAGGTGCCGCATGAGAACCGCTTTTGTTTGGTGCCGTAGCGGTACTTTACGCTGAAACTCACCCTCCCTCGAACACTCACCCGAGCGCTGAACCCAGGACACAAAAGGTCGTGCACCTCATAACGCTTGGTCTTAGGCTTGAGGGCCTTGAGTGACTTGTCAGTGAGCGCCTTGCGCACGTGCCGTTCCTTTCAACGGCACATCAATAATCACAGGTTTTCCGCAATCTCAAAGAAAAGCCTGATTTATGGAGAGTATGGAGAGGAAAAGTCTGATTTGCAGTGACATAGGATCCAAGGCGGAAAGGCGACCTGATATCTATGAGCAAAGAACTCTCCGGCAGAGATTTGTTCTGTCGCAGCTTACTGCCAAGTTTGTCTCATTTGATTAGCGTACGGCCCCAACTTGGACGCTAAGACCGCTAATCAGATGCCGCGCTAAGAGTATCAGGAACAACGATCTCAACATAGCGCAACCGGCTGTTATCCTCGGATGTTTCCGGTGAGACGTTCTCGCCAAACACGCCAACTTCAGCACTAATTGTAGTTCGAAGATACTCTGCAACAGCCTGCGCACGTCGTTCGGAAAGATCTTGATTGTGAGTGGTAGACCCGCGAGGATCGGTGTAGCCCCGCACTTCTAGCCGTGGCGTCTGGCGAAGATTCTTTGAAACTAGCTCGTCCAAGTACTTTGTTGCGGAAAAGGTCAATTCGCTGCTGTCGGTAGCAAAATACACTCGGTACGGACCTTCAGTCAGAGATTCCGCTTGCGGTCCGTCCCTAGATTCAATTGCTTCCAATTGGTCGGAAAGGGATTGAATTTGCCTCGCCATCGCAGACTGCACCTGCGCTAAGTCAGATACGCTCGTATCTACGCGATCGCGCAACGAATCATAATCAGTTTCCAATTCGGCAACGCGCGAGGTCGGGTCCATGTCGATCAGCCTTTGGAGTTCTGCGCGTAGGTCATTTCCGTCTTGGGCGACCGGAATCGCACCAATCGTTTCTAGTTCCTCGATTCGTTCGAGTAGCTCATCGAGAGGGATACTTTGACCTGTTCCACCCGGTAAGGTCACAGACGAGTCAATCAAAGTAGAGAGTAGAAACTTACTGTACTGTTGGTCCGTGATCGTCCCAGCAACCCACGCTTTACACATCGAGTTGACCTTCGAAACCCGATCCGCCGCCTCCGCTGACAATACCGCCCCTTGATAGCTTACACTTTCGCCCGCATTGACTATTCCTAGGTCAAAACCACGAGTTTCAGAGTAGTTCTTGTCGAGGAGAGCTTCGGCTGGCGCACAACGCGCAATAACGTCTTTATCAGCGAGAGGCACTGTCTCTGGCTTCGTTCCTACGCATGCTGTCAGTAAGCAAACCGTCCCCAAGACGGCGCTCCGCTTGGTCAATAGATTCATCGAATCCCCCTATTTCAAGCTTGACTTAACCTTCGTTTTCGATCTCCGAGTTTTCGGTTTCGCTGCCAGTTTCATCGTCAACATCGGCGTTCGCATCGAGATCAATCAGGGCCGTGATCTCGTTCAAGTTTATATCCGAGCTTTCAGCCGTTTGAGTGCATGAGGTCAAAGCAGCATTGGACACTGTTGTTTGCCCTGCCGGATTATCCGCCATGGTGAGAGCCAATTCTGACAGAGCCACATTTGGCGCTACTCCAGCGTCGAGATGGTTCAAAAGTATCTGCTGCACATCTGCCAAGCTTCGCTGCAACGAAGAAGATCCATCGGAGATCGCTGCACGAACGATTGTCTCGCATCCCTGAACATCAATCACGCCGGCAAAGTCTAATCCCAACCAACGTTGACGCGTCACAACCGAGATGAACAACTCGTCAGTTCTTAGCCCCCCAATCGCAGCGTCCAAAATCGCGGGATCAATGGTTCCAGCGTCAGATTCGCGAGTGGTCCTCGCTCCAATTCTTTCGGAAATTTCAAACTTCTCCGAGGCACTAAAATCAGCCCAGCCCGCCAAAATTGCCATTTGCAGGCGAAGGCTGGTCAAGCCCGCGTTCAGCTGCATAACTTGCTCATCTAAGTCGTCCGGTGCTTGTTTCGCCAGCTCCTCTGCTATCATGCAACCGTAGACTCTCATCACCGCGTTCATTGCCTGCTGGCGCATGCCTGCAAATGCACTTCGGACTGTCTTTTGACCACCGTAGGCTCTCAAGTTTGGAAGCTTCACCAGCTCGTTCAGCGCGCTGCCTCCGAAACGAGCTGACAGCTCGACGGACTCAACCTGCTCACCTACCGTGTAAGGAATATCTGGACATTCACTTACTGCCGCTTCTTCAGCCTCTGCTTCTGCGCCTTCTTGCGCAAGCGCTGAGCTAGAAAACGATAAGACACCGAACAAAATAAGGCATTTTCGCAAACTATTCATGTTGAGTCGCCCCCCGACATTTCCGTGCAATCCAGGCACAGTGTGAACTGAGTTTAACTAACTTATCTGCATAGTCTATAGCTCCAAACAGATTTGTATTCAGTCAAAACTTCTCTCAACCCCTTGCGCAATACAACTAGAAGAAGAAATGGCGATTCTTCCGAACTTGCCTGAAGCCAGTTGCGGTCTGAATTACCCACTCTCGCATGCTCATGTATGAAACCGCTAACCTCGTCTTTCGCAGCCACCTAAGGATTCTTAGTTGTCTGAAGGAATGGACCTGACGCGGCATATGCAACTTGATATGGTGAACCAGTCGACCCGCCCGGCCCTTTGGACCGACATTCTGATCAACACGTCGCACCAACTGCTGCGCGACATTTTCTGGAAAATTGAGTTTCAATAAAGTTCGTGTCTCGCGCTGGGTCCCATTGGGGGCACAGACGCCTGAACTTGCCCGCTTGGACCTGAAAGAGCCTGCGACGACCTGCGGATCCCAAGAATATGATATATGATCGAAATGAGACAATTTGCATCAATATAACAAGAGCTTAAGCCGCACTCTTAATCAGCGGGTCCTAGGTTCGAACCCTAGTGCGTCCACCATCGACGATACCGTTACCAAACGACCGGCGCGGGATGATCGCGTGCCACTCCCAACAAACGCATTATCACATTCATTAACTTGCCATCACACCTTAATGTGATATTGAGTGTGTATGAGCACATCAATCATCACACGCGTTCGCGATCTCGTCACATCGAGTGAAATGACTAAAGCCGGACTGGCCCGCGCTGCTGGTCTCCATGCGAACACTTTGCGCGATGCTGCGGAGGCTGACTGGAACCCCACCGCAGAAACTCTCGCTAAACTTGAAGCGTTTCTTGATGCCAATGATGACAAACCGGTTCTTGTTGGGATCGAGGAAATCATCGACGAGGCCCGGAATGGCAAGATGTATATCCTGGTTGATGACGAGGATCGCGAGAATGAAGGCGATCTTATTATACCTGCGCAAATGGCGACCCCATCAGCCGTGAATTTCATGGCCACCCATGGTCGCGGCCTGATTTGCCTCGCTCTGGACAAGGGACGGGTCGATCAGCTCGGGCTGGAACCGATGAGCCGCAACAATAAAGAAAGCATGCAGACCGCCTTCACCACCTCGATAGAGGCAAAAGATGGCGTGACCACAGGGATTTCTGCAGCCGACCGCGCACGCACGATCTCTGTCGCAATCGATGCCACCAAAGGCGCGGACGATATCGTCACACCAGGCCATATCTTCCCGCTAACCGCGCGCGATGGAGGAACCTTGGTTCGGGCAGGACATACCGAAGCTGCCGTGGATATTTCTCGCCTTGCGGGGCTCAATCCCAGCGGTGTCATTTGCGAGATTATGAATGAGGACGGGACGATGGCTCGGCTCGAAGACCTCGTCACATTCGCACGGAAACATGACTTAAAGATCGGCACAATCCGCGATCTGATTGCGTACCGGATGCGCAATGATCACTTGGTCGAACGGCTGAGTGAACGCAGTTTTGAAAGCGATTATGGCGGACAATGGCGCCTAGTCACCTATCGTGACCGGGTTGCTAATAGCGAAGCTTATGTTCTGCAAAAGGGACATGTAACACCGGGGGAATCCACCCTGGCCCGCGTCCACCCAATCTCGGTTTTCGATGATATTCTTGGCTCGCCGGGACCGCGAAAGCGCACATTGCAACGCGCAATGGGCGCGATTGGCGATCATGGCTCAGGGATCATCGTCATCCTGACCCAGCGCGTAGGATCGAGCGGCGAATGGACGCAAGACGAAGAAATTCGCAACATTGGTATCGGTTCACAAATCCTCGCCGATCTCGGCGTGCATGAAATGGTGCTGCTATCCAATTCGCGTCCAGATCTTGTCGCTCTCGGCGGATACGGTATCACGATCACCGATCATCAAGAAATTCCGGAGTAACCCAGATGGCCAAGTTCCTTATCGTCGAAGCGCGTTTTTATGACTCGTTCAACGACATGCTAATCTCTGGCGCCAGAACCGCTATCGAAACCTCCGGTAACGAGGCCGAGGTGCTGACAGTGCCCGGAGCATTGGAAATTCCAGGGGCAATCGCTCTTGCCGCTGAAAGCGGTGAATATGATGGTTTCGTCGCAATCGGCGTCGTCATTCGCGGTGAGACGTATCACTTTGAAATCGTCGCTGGTGAAAGCGCCCGGGCAATCATGGCGCTGACAATGGATGGTATCCCTATCGGCAATGGGATCCTGACAGTTGAAAACGAATCGCAAGCGCTTGTTCGGGCTGATCCAGGGCAAAAGGACAAAGGTGGTGAAGCTGCGAAAGCTGCAATTGCCCTGCTTAAACTGACCGAAAGGTATAGTAGGTAGGTCCTCGGAGCGTCGCTTCCCTTAATTGTGCGACCGAACGCCCCAGATTAGAGTTAGAACTAGGTGGTTTCCCGGATACAGTTCTTCATAAGCCCCGCCTATCAGTCTCTCCAGAAGCCAAATTCTCCTAGAAACCGGGTCGCACTGGACAGGGTAGCCGCGTGACGAAACTAACAATGGGTGAGACGTTAGAAATTTTGGAATGCCGGCGGGCGTTGGAAACCACTTTGCGTAAGCTTGATGGATTGGGCGCTGGAATCGCCGCAATTCACGTAAACGCGGCGATCGAACAATTGACCGGAAACCTGGAAACGATCGGTCAGTCGCGACTGGTAAAGCTCGATACTGGACAAATCGCAATCTGCGATGAGCCCAGAGTGACACACTAAAACCTTATCGTTCGATCATACTTTTCCATATCTCTAAAGATCGTTGCCCTGGCATAAGCGCTTTCCCGTAATGTCCAGGCGGCTATGTTTCGCCTAACAAATGTCTTGGGGAACCAGTGATCTTTTGGTCAGCCATCATGGCGGATTCTCTAAACGGAGACCGTCTTGGCGCAACGCAGCAATCTGTTGAATGAAGTGTCAAGCAAAGTAGTTTTGCGCCAAGAATGCGTGATCGCTCTGTGCCCGCTGCGGGTGATCTCGCCATTGAAGCTCGGGCAAGACCTTCAAGTCAAACGAGGCCTGCATGAATGAGCTGAAAGACGGCCAATTGCTCGCTGAAATAAGTATCCGTGAACCGCAAAGCCTGAGTGGGTCAGGCATAAATTTTGACCTTTTGGCTGACCAACTATCATCAATAGCCAGTGAGCTTCGCCGCGCTGGCATATCCCTGCCTCGAGAATTGTTTAACCCCGCCAGCGCCATCGGCACCACGATACGGTCGCAATCCTCGATAGCGACGCAAAGCAAATTGGGTTTCGATAATTCAATTCAAATACGCGCGGCTCATGCTGATGCTGCACGGCAAGCTTATGCCAATCGGCGCAGGCGAACCGCACTGTTTGGCAATGCAGAACTGTTTGGCGAACCTGCATGGGATATCATGCTCGACCTCTATATCGCGCATGCCGAAGGAAAACCCGTCTCTGTTTCCAGTGCCTGTATCGGATCCGCAGCACCGCCCACAACCGGGCTGCGCTGGCTTGGCGTCTTGGCCGACAATGACCTAGTCCTGCGTGAGCACGACCCCGAAGATCAGCGCCGAGTCATGGTGCGTCTGACTGACCGTGGGCTTGCCGCGATGGACGGGTATTTTGCCACTCCGGCGGGCCCCACCTGACAAGTCCGATCTGACGCCTCGTGTCAGGCCCCGACCTGCGTTGTCAGTTTGAAAGCGAACCAAAGCAGCTGCGACCGGCATAGGCAGCACTGGCACCCAGTTCTTCCTCAATCCTGATCAACTGGTTGTACTTCGCCAACCTGTCAGACCGCGCGAGCGAACCTGTTTTGATCTGCCCGCAATTGGTCGCAACCGCCAGATCGGCGATGGTCGCATCCTCTGTCTCGCCTGAACGGTGGCTCATTACCGAGGTGTAGCGCGCACGCGTCGCCATATCGACGGCTGCCAGCGTCTCTGTCAGCGTTCCGATCTGATTGACCTTCACCAGCAGCGAATTGGCGAGACCTTTGCTGATTCCATCGGCAAGCCGTTCTGGGTTGGTCACGAACAAATCGTCACCCACCAATTGGACCTTACCACCAATTGCGCGAGTCAATGCGGCCCAGCCTTCGAAATCATCTTCATCCATGCCGTCCTCAATGGAACGGATTGGGTAATCGTCGCATAATCTGGCGAGGTAATCGGCCATCTCTGCGCCATTGAGGCTAACCCCTTCGCCCGAAATTTCATATTTGCCATCGCGGTAATATTCGGTCGCAGCGCAATCGAGTGCGAGTACAATATCTTCGCCCGGCTTGAACCCCGCCTGTTCGACCGACGCCATAATGAAATCGAGCGCAGCACGGGTGCTGGCAAGGTCAGGCGCAAATCCGCCTTCATCGCCAACACTGGTGGCAAGGCCCTTGTCCGCAAGGCCTTTCTTCAAAGTGTGGAACACTTCCGAACCCCAGCGAACCGCTTCCGCAAGGTCAGGAGCGCCCACTGGCATAATCATAAATTCCTGAATATCTATTGGATTATCAGCATGTTCACCGCCATTGATGATATTCATCATCGGCACAGGCAGTACATGCGCCGAAACTCCACCAAGGTAGGAATAGAGCGGCAGGCCCCGCGCACTTGCCGCCGCTTTGGCGACAGCAAGGCTCACACCCAAAATTGAATTCGCTCCAAGGCGTGCTTTGTTTGGAGTGCCATCAAGCGCGATTAGCGAGAGATCAACATCGCGCTGATCCTCCGCATCAAACGCACCGACTAGAAGGTCGCGCATCTCGGTGTTGACCGCTTCAACCGCTTTGAGAACGCCTTTGCCCTTGTAACGGGCCGAATCGCCGTCGCGCAGTTCAACCGCTTCATGTGCACCTGTTGATGCGCCAGAAGGTACCGCCGCCCGGCCGAAACTGCCATCGTCGAGCAGAACATCCACTTCAACCGTGGGATTGCCGCGACTGTCGAGAATCTCGCGTCCATGGATATCAATAATGGCGGTCATATTTGTCTCCGGGAAGAAAGTGTGGTATTCAAGTAAGACACTATGCTCAATCCAGAACGTGGAACCCTGCCTTACCCGTCCCGGCATCCCTATTCGTCGGAACCAGACGGTGCAAGCAACGTAATTTTTACATATCAAAACTCTACGCTTTCCCACTGGCAAAGCGGGCAAATGAAGGGCAAAGAGAAATCATGGCTGAAACTAAAACCACGAAAACAACCACAAAGCGTACGGCGACTAAGGCGGCCGCTAAACCCACGCGTGCCAAGAAGGCAGCGCCGAAGAAAACCGGGGCAACTGCCAAGTCTGCGGATGCCGCTTCTGGTGCTGTAGAGGCGAAAAGTCGCTTTAATGCGGCCCTTGAAGAGGCAAAGGCTGGCGCCGTCGCGCTGCGTGCTGAAGCTGGAAACCGCGCGGGCGATTACCGCGAACAGGCCAAGAGCCGAGGAGATGATTTGATGAAAGATGCCAAGGTTTACGGCGAAAAGGCAAAGGGCCGCGCAGGCGAACTAGCGGTCGAAGGCAAATCTGCTGCAAGCGATGCCATCGCGTCGATCGGCAAAGTTGTCGGCGATACTGCTGAACAGATTGATGAGCGCCTGGGCGAACAATATGGTGATTATGCTCGTTCTGCTTCACGTACGCTTGCCGAAACATCGGCTAAACTCGAGGCAAAGAGTGTCGAAGAACTTGGCGATGATGCCCGTGAAATGGTCCGCAAAAGCCCAGCAGTTGCTGTTGGCATTGCGGCAGTCGCTGGCTTTTTGATCGCTCGCTTGTTTCGCGGATCGCGCGATTAAGCGTTCCGATGCTAGACGCATAGTGCGCAATTAGATCGGGGACCTGTGCATGAATGATGAAGACCGGCAGCCGGGCGCGGGGCACGCTGATGATGCCGCGACGGCTGCTTTGGGCGACATCAGCCCCGCATCTTCTGGTGATGCGTCGAAGGGCACTTCTGCTGCCCCCGATTTCGACGAGTCTTTGTTCGAAGAAGCCGCTGCGCTCATCGATGGCGGGCGCAATTATGCGCAAGCAGAACTAGCCTTCCAAAAAAACCGTGCCGCGTTGGTTGGAAAGTCGGTAGGCATTGCCGTCGCATGCGTCATTCTGGGGCTGATCTTGCTCAACATCGCCTTTCTTGCTCTTGCGGTCGGGTTGGTGATCGCTCTCGCGCCTTTGGTCACAATTTGGGGGGCGATTGCGATTGTAGTGAGCGTGCTGCTGTTGATTGTCGGATTCTTGATCTTCATCGCGATCCAGCGCGGTAAGATGATTTCGGCAATGTTTGCCCCATCTGTTGAGGCAGAGGACCCATGACAAAGCTCGATCCAAGCTTCCTTGAAGATCGGCAATTGCGTGACAGCGCGCGTGCAGTCCTGATGTCTGATATCGCCCATGCCAAGGGCAACTTTTCGGCAAAGGGTGTGGCGGACCGAGTCGGCGGGCGCATAGGCGACGGGGCAAAGGATGTGTTCGAAATAGCCAAGGCACATTCAGCTGACAAACCCGGCGGTGTGATCGCTGCACTGATTGGGGTAGTCCTGCTGTGGCTGGTGCGAGAACCAATCTTTGAAATACTGGGTTTGGTCGAGGTGCCTGATGTCGAGGCAGACTTGACCGAAGAAGAACACGAGCCGGAACAGGACGCCGAATCAGAAAACCCTGCCGACCTCACCACCTTCGGAGACCATGATGAGCAGTGAACTCACCCCCTTAAACAAGGCCGAAGTCAAGCGCGACGAGCTGCGCACCAAGATTGAAGCAAGCGAGCGCCGACTTGCAGAGCGAACTCTAGCAGACCAGGCGCAGGAAGCCGCAGAGGCGACGACGGAATATGTGAAGCAGAACCCACTAAAGGTTCTAGGCGGCGCAATCGCGGTGGGATTGTTGATAGGCTTGATGACAGCACCGGGTCGCCGGGCTGCTAAAGGCGCAGCCACAGGAGCGGTCAATGCGGTTGGTGGCGCTGCTTCTGGCGCAGCAAAAGGTGTCAGCAACGCTGCGAAGAAACGCGGGTCAGCTTTTGGATCATTGGTGGCTGATGCGGTCGTTGCTTACGGCCTCAAATTGATCGATGAAGCGATGGATGGCGCTCGGACTGGCAAAGACGTTGCAGAAGATTTTGGCGACAACGCCACCGCAAAGGCACGCAAATTGCGACGTGAAGCTGGATATGTCGCAGGCACAGTTGTCGATAAAACCCGCGCAGTTACCCGCAAAACGCGGCGCCGTGCAGAGCGTGTGGTGCGCGATCTAACAGACTGAGTTACCAACTAAGTCGTTTTGGTCTAAATCAATCGCCTCATCGGCTTGTCAACGCCGCGAGTTGCGTTAAACGGCGCGCATTCTAGCCCGCATCGGGCTTAGCACTCTGGGGACCACACCAATGCAAGAAACCACCACAGAACAGCGCCTGCATCTCGTTATGGGCGGACGCGTCACTGACCCACGCGGTCATAAGTTTCAAGATCCCGAAAGCCTACACGTCGTGGGCATCTACACCTCGCATGATGATGCGGTCGATGCATGGCGCGCCCAGGCACAACGCACTGTGGACGATGCAGAAATGAAATATGTGGTTGTGCATATTCACAAATTGCTGACGCCCGAGGGCTAAGCCATGCGGCGTTAGCCCAGCATGACTTATGCAATCCGTTCATTTCGCGAAAGTGATGTTGCCAGTTTGGCAGACCTGACCTTGGCGGCAATTCGCCACGTGGGATCGCACCGCTATACCCCTTCACAGGTGGATGCATGGGCAGCCCGTCACCCAGGACCAGAGCGGTTTCTTGATAGAGCGTCCAACGGCGATGCGATTTTTGTGACGACTGATTGCGAAGATATCCCCGTGGCCTATGCCTTGCTGGAGTATTCGGAGCGAGAAAACGGCCATCTAGACATGCTCTATTGCCACCCGAATCACACCCGAAAAGGCCTTTCTGACCAATTGCTAACGCGCGCAGAAGAGCATGCTCGCGAGGCAGGATTGGTCAGGCTATTCACAGAAGCCAGTGAGTTGGCGCGGTCCACATTTGAACGCGCCGGTTATGCCGTGACAAAGCGGCGCGACTTCGAGATCGAAGGTGTGGCTATCCACAATTTTGCTATGGAAAAACTGATCCGGTGAAATCCTGTCACCTGAACGGGTTTGCCAACGAACCTCAGATGAATTCGATCTTTTGGACAAGGTAGAACTTGTCCCCCGATGGAACTGTCAATTCAATCTCTTCATCGACCTGTTTGCCAATCATCGCACGCGCAAGCGGCGAGCTGTAGGATATCCGGCCAGCAGCGGCATCCGCCTCTGTTTCGCCAACAATCTGGTACTTGATCGGTTTGTCATCATCGTCCAGCAATGTGACTGTCGAACCGAAAACGACCTTATCACCGGTCAGCGTCGCTGGGTCGATGATTTGAGCTCGGCTAACCTTGCCCTCAATATCGCCAATCATTGCTTCAACTTGGCCCTGACGCTCTTTTGCAGCGTGATATTCGGCATTCTCCGAAAGATCTCCATGCGCGCGCGCTTCTTCGATCGCGTCGACGATCCTTGGACGCTCCTCACGCAATACCTTGAGATCCGTCATCAGACTCTCATAGCCTTCCGCCAACATCGGAACCTTATCCATCGTCGCCATTCCGTTTCTTTCTTTTGCTTCGCTCTTCCCAAATTCCACTACGGAATTTTCGACCGTGGCCGCTCCTCATGAGGCAGCCTCAAACCGTCAAAATATCTGGAAAGATAACCTGAATTGTTAGCTATAATAGTCCTGCAATGATCTGACTTCAAGTTGAGTGGGTTTTATTGCCGCAATCGCCGCAGCAGCAGCGCAAGATGCTGCTGCTGTTGTGTAGTACGGCACCTTCTTTTCCAGCGCCGTTGCACGGATCGATTTTGAATCGAGCAGCGACTGCCAGCCTTCGGTCGAATTGAAGATGAGTGCGACCTCTCCATCGATGATCCTATCGACAATATGCGGCTGACCTTCGGCAACTTTATTGATGCGTTCAACAGCAAGACCTTGTTCAGTAAGATAACTTTGCGTCCCCGACGTCGCGATAACACTGAACCCTTGTTCGATTAGGTTCTTCACCGCAGGAACGATGACAGGTTTGTCCGAGTTCTTGACCGACACAAACACTGTCCCTTCGTGCGGCAAAGTCATGCCTGCAGCCAGTTGCGATTTGAAAAATGCCGCCTCGAAATTGGTGTCGATCCCCATGACCTCACCCGTCGACTTCATTTCCGGTGTTAGAACTGGGTCAGCGCCAGGGAAACGGCTGAATGGGAACACCGCTTCCTTCACCGCCATGTAATCAAACTCACGCTTGAATGGCTCAAAATCAGCTAGCTTTTCGCCCGCCATCACACGCGAGGCGATCTTGGCGACCGGTTGACCAAGAGCCTTTGCGACGAATGGTACAGTGCGGCTTGCGCGCGGGTTGACCTCAATCAGGTAAACATCGTCCCCCTTGACCGCGAATTGAACATTCATCAGGCCGCGCACACCCAATGCACGGGCAAGTGCCTCTGCCTGGCACTCCATTTCCGCAATAATTTCAGCATCGAGCGAATAGGCAGGCAATGTACAGGCGCTGTCGCCCGAATGAACACCTGCCTCCTCAATATGTTGCATAACACCCGCAATGCGGACTTCTTCTCCGTCACACAGGGCATCAACGTCGCATTCAATCGCGTCACGCAGATATTGGTCAACCAATACAGGACTTTCGCCGGACACATTCACGGCGGTTTTGATGTAGTCATCCAGTTGAGCTTCGGAATCGACGATTTCCATCGCCCTGCCGCCCAACACAAATGAAGGGCGCAGCAGCACCGGATAACCGATCCGCGCCGCCACCGCAGCGGCTTCATCGCGGGTGTAAGCAATGCCGTTTTCCGGCTGTTTTAACCCAAGTTGATCGACCAGTTTCGCAAACCGTTCACGGTCTTCTGCATGGTCAATTGCATCTGGCGACGTGCCGAGAATGGGGATGCCCTCATCTTCAAGCGCCTGAGCTAGTTTTAGCGGCGTTTGTCCGCCAAACTGCACAATAACGCCAACAAGTTCGCCCGATTGTTGTTCAACCCGCAGGATTTCAAGCACATCTTCTGCCGTCAGCGGCTCGAAATACAAACGATCGGACGTGTCGTAATCGGTTGAGACGGTCTCTGGATTGCAGTTGACCATGATCGTTTCAAAACCCTGTTCCGCCAGCGCGAAACAGGCATGAACGCAGCAATAATCGAACTCAATTCCCTGCCCGATCCGGTTTGGACCACCGCCAAGAATGACGATCTTCTTTCGGTCAGTTGGTTCCGCTTCGCATTCCAATTCTCCAAAGCTGGGCGCTTCGTAGGTTGAATACATATAGGGTGTGACCGCCTCAAATTCAGCAGCGCAACTGTCGATCCGTTTGAACACGGGGAGCACGCCAAGCTTGCGTCGCAATTCGCGCACTTCGTCTTCGCTGGTCGCCCCGGCCATGGCCTGAAGCGCGTCGTGGAGCAGACCGGAACGTTTGGCCTGCGTTTCTGCCATCCCGCCCGCAACACCAACAGAACGCACTGCCAAGGTTGCCAACCGCTTGTCTGAAAAGCCCATTGCTTTCAGGCGGCGCAAACCCGCCGCGTCATTGGGTAAGCCATCTTTCGACACTCCGACCTCGGCGGCAATGATCTCTTCGATTTGGCGCAGGAACCATGGATCGTAGCCCGTCACGTTCTGAACATCTTCAACGCTCAAACCTTCGCGGAATGCTTGTGCGACCTGCAACAACCGATCCGGAGTTCTGCGAGAAATGGCCGCGTTGATGGCATCGCGCGGGACACCTTCGAGATCGACCACCCGGTTAAATCCATCGAGACCAGTTTCCAGACCGCGTAGGGCCTTTTGCATCGATTCCTGGAAGTTCCGCCCAATCGCCATGACCTCACCTACGGACTTCATCGCAGTGGACAGCGAGGCTTCGGCACCCTTGAATTTCTCAAAAGCAAAGCGCGGGATCTTAGTCACGACATAATCGATCGTCGGTTCAAAACTGGCGGGCGTGGCCCCGGTAATCTCATTCAAGATTTCATCCAGAGTATATCCAACTGCCAATTTCGCTGCGACGCGGGCGATGGGGAAGCCGGTTGCTTTGGACGCCAGCGCCGAGGAGCGAGAAACACGTGGGTTCATCTCAATAACGATCAAGCGGCCATCGTCGGGGTTCACGGCGAACTGTACGTTCGAACCGCCGGTTTCGACGCCAATCTCTCGCAACACAGCGATGCTGGCATTGCGCATGATCTGATATTCTTTGTCCGTCAGCGTCAGCGCCGGAGCGACGGTGATCGAATCCCCGGTGTGCACGCCCATCGGATCGACGTTCTCGATGGAACAGATGATGATGCAATTGTCGGCGCGGTCGCGCACGACTTCCATCTCGAATTCTTTCCAACCGAGCAGGGATTCCTCAATCAGTACTTCTGAAGTGGGAGAGGCATCTAGCCCGTCGCGAACGATCTTTTCGAACTCAGCCTTGTTATAAGCAATACCTCCACCTGTTCCGCCCAGGGTAAAGCTGGGGCGAATGATCGAGGGCAGCCCGGTGCGCTTCAAAATCTCGCGTGCTTCATCGACGGTGTTGGCAACCCCGCTGCGTGCACTTTCCAATCCGATTGAGTCCATCGCATCGCGGAAACGTTGGCGGTTTTCAGCCTTGTCGATGGCGTCTGCTTTTGCGCCGATCATTTCAACGCCGTGTTCTGCCAGAACACCCATTTCATCCAGCTTCAATGCGCAGTTCAGCGCCGTTTGGCCGCCCATCGTGGGGAGCAGCGCGTCAGGCTTTTCCTTGGCGATGATCTTGGCCACGATTTCGGGCGTGATCGGCTCGATGTAAGTCGCATCTGCAAATTCCGGATCGGTCATGATCGTTGCCGGATTGCTGTTCACCAAAATGACGCGGTAGCCCTCCTCCTTCAGCGCCTTAATCGCCTGCGTGCCCGAATAATCGAACTCGCACGCCTGACCAATAATGATCGGACCAGCGCCAATGACGAGAATGGAGGATATGTCGGTGCGTTTAGGCATCAGGTGTCAGACTCAGTTAGGGGGCTGGTTTCGTTAGGATCTTCGCTTCCGGGTGCGGTCGAAGTGGGATTGGCCGTGAAGGAAATGAGACGCATCCCAGTCCGTTGGCGCTCGCACCCTGCGGAGACGACTTGATCGAGCGCAACGGGTTCTCCGCGCACACGATAGAGCGCGGGGTCACGGCCCATGAAGAACGCGCCCTTTTCATCGACCGATTGCGCCATAAATTGCGTCACAGCAGTCGAGGTTTCGTTGGTAGCCGCCATGCCGCGCGACCCTGCGGTTTCATCGCTGCCGGGAACGGTCAGTTCTTGTAGGTCTTCGAGACCGACCTTGGTGATGTCGTAGGTGTAGGTTGGCACGACCAGCTCGCCATTCGGCGCAAACGTTTCGTCCAAGCTTTCGCCTGCGAGCCGCGCAATGCAAGCCTCGGGTGTTTCCGCACCTTCACGCGGATCGCTGTCGTCGAACAGCGAGCAGCCTGAGAGAGTTCCGAAGAATATGGGAACAACGCAAACTGCAATTACTGGGAAGATATCGTTACGCCTGAACATCACTCATTTCTCTCAATCGAGGACCGAAAATATCAGCAACACAGCTTGAGCAATGCCAGCAATAGCCGCCGCCTTCTGAACAAGATCCCAGATTATTTCAGAGGGAGGAGCGGGTGCCACCACTAGTTCTCTGGCTGCCAACAGATAGGCAGCCGCTTGTCGATGCTCCTCATTCGTCAAATCCACTTTGGAAAGCTCTTCTAGTGACTTGTTGATTAACTCCGCGACCGACTCAACGTTTTGCAAATCAATCTTCGTCTGTTTCAACCTTTGCCAGCGACGCGTTTCCGCATCTTGAACTGGTAGGGTAAAATCTAATTCTTCAGACTGACGTCGGTTCAATTCGACAATGCCCGCATCGCTGAGTCTAAAGTAAACTTCCGAATAATGTTCGCGTTGCGTCACTAAACCTTCCGAGTGCATTCGACGGACCATATTTCTGAGGTCATCATTTCGTATTAGCCTGCCCTGATCGAATGCCTCGGACGACAAAAGACCATTAGACTTAAAAAGATCATTATACATAACATTGAGACTGGACTCCCGAGTTATATCTTCGGCGTCGCTGAGATACTGAAAAATACGCTGCTCGAGACGCTTCTCAAAGTCTTTCACCCCAGCCCCCCAACAAACTTCTCAAACAGGTAGAAGCTATCCTGCGGACCCGGCGAAGCCTCGGGATGATACTGCACACCAAAAGCCCGCTTACCCTTGACCGACACTCCGCAATTCGATCCATCAAACAGGCTCACATGGGTCTGCTCCAACGTGTCCGGCAAAGTGTCGCCATCGACTGCAAAGCCGTGGTTCATGCTGGTGATTTCGACAAGCCCGGTGGTGTCGCCCCACCCTTCCCCAACCCTCTGAACCGGGTGGTTTGCGCCCCGGTGGCCTTGGTGCATTTTTACTGTCTTCGCGCCCGCTGCCAAAGCGAGCATTTGGTGGCCGAGGCAAATGCCGAAGAGCGGCATATCTGCATCGAGCAGCGCATTTATCACTGGCACCGCATGTTCGCCGGTCGCCGCGGGGTCTCCGGGGCCGTTGGAGAGGAACACGCCGTCTGGCTTCAACGCCATAATGTCATCAAGCGAAGTTTTGGCGGGGACAACCGTTACCTTTGCGCCTGCCTGCACCAAATTGCGGAAGATATTGTCCTTTGCGCCGTAATCTACGGCGACGACATGCGGTGTGGTATCCCGCACTGCGCGGCCATATCCGTGGCCAAGTCGCCAAAAACCGCCCTCCCAGTCCTCTTGCGCGTCGCGGGTTACGCGATTGGCAAGGTCCATGCCCTCCAGACCAGCCCATTCCTGAGCGCGGCCCAGCAATGCGGGAATGTCGAATGTGCCATCAGGCGAATGGACGATCACCGCATTAGGAGCGCCGCTTTGGCGGATGCGGCGGGTCAGCGCGCGGGTATCGACACCCGAAAGGCCGATCTTGCCGTTGCGCTCCATCCATTGTGTGAAGCTCTGCGCGCTACGGAAATTCGACGGCTGCGTCACGTCTTCGCGGGTGACGCAACCAACCGCGCTTTCAACTTTGCTTTCGACATCTTCGTCATTGGCACCGACATTGCCGATATGGGGGAATGTGAAAGTGACGATCTGCGCGGCATAAGACGGGTCGGTCATCACCTCTTGATACCCCGTCATAGAGGTGTTGAAGCACACTTCGCCCACCGCTTCACCGGCTGCGCCAAAGCCTCTTCCCCAGACGACAGAGCCATCGCCCAGAACGATGCAACCAGTCGCATCTTTGGGCTGCGCAGGGATAGTGGCGGATGGGGCCATGAGGGCGCTCCGTTTAGAGTGAACTTCCAGCAATGTCGCTAAGTCTCAGCGGCTAGAGGGGGGTTGCCCTTCCGTCAAGCTAGGCGCAGGCCAGATGATGCGTTAGAGCGCCCAGCAACTCAATCCATCCACAGCAAAGTTCAAACAGTCATGATCAGAGACGATGTCAAAGCCGCCACCATCACCGCGATGAAAGCCAAGGAAAAAGAGCGCACCGCCACGCTCCGCCAAATTTCGGCCAAGATCAAGGACCGCGATATCGAAGAGCGCACCAACAGCAAAGAAATAGACGACGATGCAATGGTGACATCAGTTTTGCAGAAAATGGCAAAGCAGCGGCGCGAATCGATTGAGATGTATCAAACCGGCGGACGCGACGAATTGGCGGCGAAGGAACAGTCGGAGCTCGAAATTATCGAAGAGTTCCTGCCGCAGATGATGAGCGAGGAAGAAACCAAGACCGCAATCGATGCGATCAAGGAGGAAACCGGCGCGTCATCGATGAAAGATATGGGCACGGTCATGGGCCAACTTAAGGCCAAGCACGGCGCAGTTTTGGATGGGAAATTGGCGAGCGGGTTGGTAAAAGCGGCGCTTTCGTAGAGCTTGGGCTAACTCACGCACAGATTGGTCCACAGTTCGGGTTGAACACCGACCCCTTTCGGCGCATTTTCACACCATGGCCATTACACCGCAATGGAAGGACGAGCTTCGCGCGCGGATCACGCTCTCAACCGTGATCATGCGCACCGAAAAGCTCGTCAAAAAAGGTCGGGAATGGTCGGCCTGTTGCCCTTTTCACGATGAAAAGACACCGAGTTTCTACGTTAACGATCAAAAGCAATTTTACCACTGCTTTGGCTGTGGCGCACATGGCGATGTGATCAGTTGGATGACGGAGCAGCGCGGACTGTCTTTCATAGATGCAGTTAAAGAGCTGGCAGCAGAGGCTGGGATGGAAGTCCCTGCTCCCGACCCGGTCGCCGCTCAGCGGGCCGAAAAGCGCGCGGAATTGGTCGATGTTACGACTGGAGCGCAGGATTGGTTCGTCGACAATCTGCGCGGAGCCGACGGTCGTGACGCGCGGGTCTACCTAAAAGATCGCGGGTTAAAACCCGAAATTCTTCGCGAATTTGGCTTTGGCTACGCACCGGATAGCAAACAGGCCCTAAACCGAGCCCTCGCCCGGTACGACGATGAGATGCTGGTTGAATCGGGCATGCGGATCAAGACCGATGACGGCACGACCTATGATCGGTTTCGCGAGAGGATCATGCTCCCAATTCAGGATGCGCGCGGCAGAGTTATCGCATTTGGCGGGCGCATTTTGAGCAAACGCGATGGCGTTGCGAAATACCTGAATTCCCCGGACACGCCACTATTTGACAAGGGACGCACGCTTTACAACATCCACCGTGCTGCACCGGCTTCGCGCCAGTCCGGCCGGATTATTGTGGTCGAAGGCTATATGGATGTGATCGCACTTGCGCAGGCCGGGATCACCGATGCTGTCGCGCCGCTGGGCACCGCTCTCACCGAAATGCAGTTGGAAATGCTGTGGCGGATGGTTGAAGTGCCAGTGCTTTGCTTTGACGGCGATGCTGCAGGGCAGAAAGCAGCGATGCGCGCGGTCACTCGCGCTCTGCCCTTGCTGGCCCCGATGCGATCGCTCAGTATTGTCCGACTGCCAGCGGGCCTCGATCCCGATGATCTGATCAACCAACAGGGTACCAGAGCGATGGAAAAGCTCCTCGAACAGCCCCGCAGCTTGCTCGACACTTTGTGGGAGTATGAACACGCCGCAAAGCCTCTATCCAGCCCAGAGGCCAAGGCCGGATTGAAAGCACGATTGATGGAGCATGTCGATACGATACAAGACAGCGACATCCGCGCGCTTTACCGACGCGAACTGCTCGATCGGTTTTCATCCTTTGCCTATCCACCGCGAACACCGCGCCAACAATCGCACCGGCAGCAATCACAGGGCGGGCCGTGGCGCGGGCAAAAGCAAAGAGTCGCGCCCCTTGGTCTTTCACAAGGCGCGCTCGCTGTGCTTGAGCGAGCTATGTCGGGTGGCCAGCGGACGAATTTCCTTAACGCGGTGATCGCCGGCCTGGTGCGCCATCCAAAAGAGATTGAACGCCATTCAGAGGCGCTTTCTCAACTGGCAAAACTCAACCCAAATGCCGCGCCAGCAATTGAATCGCTGATAGAGCTGTCGGAAACGCTTGATTCGCAGACCACAAACGCCATATCGGGGCTGCAAGGCTATCCTGCCCCACCGGAAGACAGACGTTACGCCTTTCTCAGAGAAGGCACATCCCCCGGTGAAGCGCGCGAGGAATTGGCTGAAGCTGTGTCGTTGCTGGCCCAAAAACCAGCGCTCGAAGCTGCTATGGCAGCAACGATTGCAAAGTTCGACAAAGATCCAGAAGGGTCATTTGCCGAACAGGCCCGGTTGCGACAACAGCTCACGACAGTTGATGAACGTCTAAAAACATTTGGACGACGAAAGGCCGGGTCTCCGGTCGAACAGAATTAATCCAGCTTATTCACAGCTGGTGTGGGATTAACACCGATGATGTTCTAGGGGGCCAGACACAGGCGCTTCGCCAGACCATCACCGGATAACGGATTGACGATACATTCATGGCTTCAACCGCAAAAACCAGCGATAAAGATGACGCTCCACTGATCGACCTTAATGAGGCAGCGATTAAGAAGCTCATGACCAAGGCAAAGAAAAAGGGCTACATCACTTATGATGAGCTCAACGCCGCATTGCCTTCGGGTGAGATGAGCCCCGATCAAATCGAAGACATCCAGACGGCGCTTTCTGAAATGGGTGTCCAAATCGTCGAAAACGACGAAGATGCCGAAGCTGAGGCGGAGCAGGAAGACGAAGTCGAAGAAATCGACGTCAGCGACGACAAAAAGAAAGACGCCAAGAAAGACACCAAAGTCGCTGCGCCCAAGAAAACTGGCACTGGCGACCGCACCGATGACCCGGTTCGCATGTATCTGCGCGAAATGGGCGCCGTTGAGCTGCTCAGCCGCGAAGGCGAGATCGCGATTGCAAAACGGATCGAATCCGGGCGCGACATGATGATCATGGGTCTTTGCCAAAGCCCGATTACATTCCACGCCATCATACAATGGTCCGAAGCGCTCAATAACGAAGATATGCAGCTTCGCGAAATCCTCGATTTGGATGCGATGCTTTCAAAGGAGCCTCCGCCTGACAAGATGGAGGAAGAGAATCAGGAAGATGACGGCGAAATCTCTGAGGAGACCGCCGGCCCTACCATTCGCGACGATGATGAGGACGATTCCGACAGCGAAAGCATAGACGGCGAAGAGGGCGAAGAAGGCACTGTCAAGAAGGAAGAGGAGGAAGAGGAGGACAACACCCTTTCCCTCGCCCAGATGGAAGCCACGCTTAAACCTGACGCGATTGAACGCTTTGCGCGGATAACCAAACTTTTCAAAACATTTGAAAAACTTCAGGCAGAGCGTGTTGATACACTCGCCGATGGTGGTGAATTCCCGAAGGCGAAAGAAAAGAAGTACGAAAATCTCGGCGATGAATTGACCGCCGAAGTGGAAAGCATGCAATTTCACGCGACCAAGATCGAATTTCTGGTCGACAATCTGTATGCTTTTAACCGCCGCCTGACTGCTCTTGGCGGTCAGATGCTGCGCCTTGCTGAACGTCATAAGGTAAAGCGGATCGACTTTCTCAAATCCTATGTTGGCAATGAGATGGACGATTCGTGGCTAAAGGCGAATGCAAAGAAAGATAAGAAATGGGCTGCCTTCGTAGAGAAAGAAGGCAACGCGGTTGAACGCATCCGCACCGAAATCTCCGACATTGCTGCCAACACCGGCATGGCGCTTCCTGAATTCCGCCGCATCGTCAATATGGTGCAAAAGGGTGAGCGCGAGGCGCGAATTGCGAAAAAGGAAATGGTTGAGGCGAATCTGCGTCTCGTGATTTCCATCGCCAAGAAATACACTAATCGCGGTCTGCAATTCCTTGATCTTATTCAAGAAGGTAACATCGGCCTTATGAAGGCTGTCGACAAATTTGAATATCGTCGGGGTTACAAATTCAGCACCTATGCGACTTGGTGGATTAGACAGGCGATCACGCGTTCGATTGCTGACCAAGCCCGCACGATCCGCATTCCAGTCCATATGATCGAAACGATCAACAAGCTGGTCCGCACGTCGCGTCAATTCCTGCACGAGGAAGGCCGCGAGCCAACTCCAGAGGAAATGGCACAGCGTCTGTCCATGCCACTGGAAAAGGTCCGCAAGGTGATGAAAATCGCCAAGGAGCCGATCAGCCTCGAAACACCGATTGGTGATGAGGAAGATTCGCATCTAGGCGACTTCATTGAGGACAAGAACGCGATCATCCCTGTGGATGCCGCGATCCAAGCAAATCTCAAGGAGACCGTCACACGCGTCCTCGCATCGCTTACCCCGCGCGAAGAACGCGTGCTGCGTATGCGGTTTGGCATTGGGATGAACACTGATCACACTCTCGAAGAGGTCGGTCAGCAGTTCTCTGTGACCCGCGAACGTATCCGTCAGATCGAAGCAAAGGCTCTGCGGAAGCTGAAGCATCCAAGCCGTTCACGGAAGATGCGCTCGTTCCTGGATCAATAGAGCCATTGGAGTAAGACACATGGCAACTACAATATCCGGCAAACGTGTCCTTCTCTCAGGTGCCCTGATTTTAGAAGAGAATGAAATCACGTTCGTTGATGAGAGCACAGGCACAACTTTAGAGCTTAGTTTTTCGGGCAACGACAACCAGATGATGGGTGGAGGAAAGCTGAACCAACTTGAGGGGAGGCTTCCGGCAGATACTCCCAACGGGAAACATGTTTATGGGTTTGGCGTAGGTGAAAATGGTGTTTATCAATTCGTTCGAGTGTGCGTGGCGGATGTAAATGGATATCGTCTTGTGACCTACACAGTGACAGAGGAAACTAAGCTAAGTTAAATTTCGCAGAGTTTTCTCGTAATTCTCCTGCTTTCTTGCGAGCGTATTTCCATAGAGTTTAGAGGCATAAATGGCTGAAATTACATGCCAACCGTCATAGCCATCGTCAGCCAAAAGGGCGGCTCCGGCAAGACGACGCTTGCCGTCAACCTCGCCACCCGCGCAGCTCAGGCCAAGCATGAAAGCTGCGTAATCGACACCGATCCGCAGGCGACGGCGGCGGCTTGGGGCGATTGGCGCGGGGATTTTCTGCCGGTTGTGGTGACGGCTCCCCCTGCCCGGCTTGGTCGAACAATTGAGAGTGCGACGAATAATGGTGTTGAATTCATCGTGATCGACACACCGCCCCACGCCGATGCCGCCGCACGCGAAGCGATCAAAGCGGCGGACCTTGTGCTGATTCCAACCAAACCGCGCGCTTTTGATTTGCACGCGCTTGAGCCCATTGCCGACTTGGTTGGCTTTGCCAAAAAGCCTGCTTTTGTGGTGCTGAATTCTGTACCTTCGGGTGCAACACTGCTTACAGAAGAGGCCCGCGTAGCTGCAACTGAGATGGGATTGGATGTCTGTCCAGTTATGCTCGGTGATCGCGCAGCGTTTCACCGCTCCTCCGCAAAGGGGGAGACAGCTTCGGAAACGGCACCTGACAGCAAAGCTGCGCATGAGATCGAGACACTGTGGAAATGGCTACGAAAAACGCTCAAAAAAGCAAAGAAATGACTTTGCTCAGCGAAAAAGTCGATCTGAATTCCGAAACCGATTCTGCTCACCGTCCGACTACTATTAGCGGACTCCTTGCAAACCGTCCGCTGATCATCTGCATTCTGTATCTTTGCACATATTTCACCGGATTTTCCTGCGCGGTCGGCGTAGTGCTCGCCTATGTTTTCAAGAACGGCCCAACCGAAGATTGGGAGGTAAGCCAATATCTCTATCTAATCCGGACATTTTGGATTCTGGTCGTGGCAATCGTAACTGCTTTGACTGGAGGAATAGTGCTCACAGCCCTTACAGAATCCATCATTTTCGCCGTGCTTTTCGGATTGCTTTTCTTTGCCGTATTGATCCAAGTCGCGGCACGCATGGTCTATGCAATGCTATACGCTGCGCAGCAAAAACCGATGCCGCAACCCACCACGTTCTTGGTGTAGATTACTAATAACGCCGTCGGCTGTCATCCCCATATGAACGCGGGTTGAGACCATATTTCAGGCGGTATTCGCCCGGCACGACAGGTGCCGGCGCATTAGGAAGTTGGCCAAAACGACTGCGCGTCCTGTCCATCTCCTCATACGGTATCTCCGACCATTCAATTGTGTTGCGGGCGGTTAGCGCAAAGTCGCCCGCATGTGTGATTGATCCAGCTTGTATTTCGAATGTTGGTGCAATGTCCGGATAACCGCGGCTTGGCCGGGACAGTTCGAGTGCCCCAAAGATTCCCGGTTCTTCGGCCAAACACCTTTCATCAATGGCCGGAACTTTTGGGCAATTCATCCCATGTGCGACTAGCCGGTAAGTCCCAGGCTGCAATTGATATGTGCGAATTTTGTATTCGACGGTGTCGTTGCTGAAAGCGAAGAAGCTCTGCTTTCGTTCAAATCGCACCACATCCGCATCGTTATCAATGCTCCCGCCGTCGCGCAGGAAGAAAACGTGCAACGGCTCATCCAGATATATCTCGCTGCGGATAGAGATCACCACCGCGCCAAAACCGTCATCGATTGCGGAAGCCCGCGATACACTCTCTACCTCTGTTCCCGGTTCTGCAGAGGCCACGTTCCATCCAGGCAGAGCCAGACAGGCAAACAGAATAGCGAAAAAGTACGAACGCATTGTGAAAACACCTGGAAGGTCTGATTGGAACGAAGAGAGATGAAACATGCTCGCGTTCAGCACAAGGGGTTCGATTTCGCTGGATGTGCTAAAATTGATCGAAAGATGCGCAAGACACGTCGAAAAGCCGCCTTGCTGGGGTGGAGTCCCAGCGCGAGCCTGACTATACGGCGCGCATGCGTATTGCCATTGCTTCAGATCACGCCGCCACCGACTTAAAGGCAGAGCTAGCCGAATGGTTGATGGAAGAAGGCCACGAAGTCGCCGATCTCGGACCCAGTCCGGGTGAGAGCGTCGATTATCCCGACTATGGATACAAGCTCGCCGAAGTCATAGGTGATGGCACCGCCGAGTATGGCGTAGCCCTGTGCGGATCTGGCATCGGAATATCAATCAGCGTCAATCGGCACCACGGTGTGCGCTGCGCATTGGTTTCTGAACCGCTTTCCGCCGCGCTGGCTCGTGAGCATAACAATGCCAATTGCATCGCGTTAGGCGCGCGGTTGACCGGCATTGAAATGGCGAAAAGCTGTATCGCGACTTTTCTAAGCACCGATTTTGCCGATGCGAATGACCCTGCCGGCCGTCATCAACGCCGTGTCACGAAGCTCGGTCACCCACCAATTCAGCCAAACCACATCGAGACCTACCAATGAGCACACAGCCTTCCGCCACTTCCCCTATGGACGGGTTCTGGAACGATGACCTGGCCACCGCTGACCCGGAAATCGCAGGCGCGATTCGCAGCGAGCTAAAACGTCAACAAGACAAGATCGAACTGATCGCGAGCGAAAACATTGCATCCAAGGCCGTTCTTGAGGCCACCGGCAGTGTCTTCACCAACAAATACGCAGAGGGCTATCCCGGAAAGCGTTATTATGGCGGTTGCGACTATGCTGATGTCGTTGAAACGTTGGCAATTGACCGGGTTAAACAGCTGTTCGGATGCAATTTTGCCAATGTGCAACCTAATAGCGGTAGCCAGATGAATCAGGCCGTGTTCCTGGCGCTACTACAGCCAGGCGACACATTTATGGGTCTCGACCTCAATTCAGGCGGGCACCTCACCCACGGTTCCCCCGTCAACATGTCGGGCAAATGGTTCAATCCCGTCAGCTATGGCGTGACTGAAGGCGAAGAACTGATCGACATGGAGGCAGTCGCCGCCATTGCGCGTGAACATAAGCCAAAGATAATCATCTGCGGCGGCACAGCCTATTCACGAGTCTGGGATTTCGCCGCATTCCGGGTGATTGCAGACGAAGTTGGCGCAGTCCTGCTGTGCGATGTCAGTCACATTTCTGGCCTTGTCGCTGGCGGCGCGCACCCATCGCCCTTCCCGCATTGCGACATCGTCACCTCAACCACGCACAAAAGCCTGCGCGGACCGCGTTCTGGCATCATCTTGTGGAATGATGAGAAGTTCACAAAGCCGCTCAACATGGCGGTCTTCCCCGGCCTTCAGGGTGGCCCGCTAATGCATGTCATCGCGGCCAAGGCTGTTGCTTTTCGCGAGGCACTCACTCCTGAATTCAAGCTTTACGCCCACCGAGTTGTCGAAAACGCCCGCGCGCTGGCGGCAAGTCTTGAAGAAAACGGTCTGCGGATCGTTTCGGGTGGGACTGACAATCATTCGATGCTGGTTGATCTGACCGCGAAGGAAGTGACTGGTAAAGCGGCCGAAAAAGGTCTCGATCGCGCTTGGTTGACTTGCAACAAAAACGGAATTCCGTTCGACACTCGCTCACCCTTTGTCACCAGCGGCATCCGTCTTGGCACACCAGCGGGCACAACGCGCGGCTTTGGTCCCGCCGAATTCCGCATCGTGGGCAAATTGATCGCAGAAGTGGTCGATGGCCTTGCCAAGAACGGGCCCGAGGGGGATGCGCAGGTTGAGGAAAGCGTGCGCACGCGCGTGGCAGAACTTTGTGCCGCCCACCCGGTCTATCCGGGTTTGTGAGTTAGAGTCCCGCAATGCGCTGTCCATTTTGTGCCAATGATGACACTCAGGTAAAGGACAGCCGTCCGACCGAAGATTCCACCTCCATCCGGCGGCGGCGGCAATGCAGTTCGTGCGGTGCACGCTTTACCACATTTGAAAGGGTACAGCTGCGCGAAGTAACCATCGTGAAATCCGGTACTGCGGGCGAGGAACGACGCGAACCGTTTAACCGGTCGAAAATCGAACAATCGGTATCACTGGCATGCCGTAAACGCGGCGTGACGCAGGAACGCATTTCTCAACTCATATCAGGAATTCAACGCCAGGTGGAAACCGCAGGTGAGCCCGAAGTGCCATCGGCCAGAATTGGGGAAATGGTGATGGACGGCCTAAAGCAGATCGACAGTGTCGCTTATATCCGCTTTGCCAGTGTCTATCGCGACTTCTCCGAAGCGCGGGACTTCGAAGAATTCGCAAGCTCTGTGGCCGAAGCGGCCAAGGACTGACGCGGCATGGCTGATGCCACCAAACCCGTAATCGTGCTAATCCGCCCGCAATTGGGTGAGAATATTGGCAAGGCAGCCCGGGCAATGCTTAATTTCGGGTTGACGGAATTGCGGTTGGTTAATCCCCGCGATGGCTGGCCCAACCCCTCTGCCGGACCATCTGCGGCAGGTGCAGACATAGTTCTTGATCAGGCGAAAGTCTATTCAAGCACCGCCGCAGCTGTCGCCGACTGTGAACATGTCTATGCAACCACCGTCCGCAAACGCGGCGTGTTGAAACCTGTTGTCGGGGCAGATGGCGCGGCGCGTCTGATGCATTCACAGTCGGGCCGTCACGCAGTAATTTTCGGGCGCGAAGCATCAGGGCTCTCGACAGATGACGTTGCGCTCGCCCGCCATATATTGACCATTCCGATCAATCCGAAATTTGGTTCGCTGAACCTTGCGCAGGCTGTGATCCTTGTCACCTATGAATGGTCACGCATCGGCAATGAACTGGCAGGCGAGACGAGCGAACTGGTCCAACCCACTTCCGAAGACGAATGGCTCCCCCCTGCCCCGCAAGGCGAGTTAGAAGGATTGATCGCTCATTTCGAGAGAATGCTGGAACCTCGCGGATACTTCCTGCCGAAAGACCGCAGCGAAGCCACAACCCGCAATTTGCGCAGCCTGCTTACAAAACCCGGTTGGAACCACTTGGAAGTGCGCACGTTAAGAGGTGTGTTGAGCACGTTTGAGCGTATGCCAAGGGACTAGAAAACCACATACAACTTTGACTGAAGGCCGTTCATCGGATCATTCTAGACATTGGCAGTTTCCGAGCTTAGCCCTTGTCTCATCGCCCCCCGTTTCCCTTCAAGTGAATTGTGAGACCCTCAATGAATTTCTCCCTCCCGCGCGTCGCGGCGACCGTTTCGCTGACTCTTGCCGCCCCACTCTTGGCTGTCTCTGCATTTGCCAGTGAGTCCGGCCAGGAAAGCACAGAAGTTACGGCGGCCCCGCAAGTGGAAACGCAAGTTGAAACCGCAGTTGCTCAAGATTCAGCCCAGCGAGCAACCGGCACCGTCACTACTACCGAAACTCCAACAGCCACCGCGCCCGCCGAAAACGCCCCTGCTGTCGCTGAAGAGCCAGAGGAAGAACGGGTTATTTGCCGCAACATTCGTCTCGACGCATCAAGCCGGCGCAAGACCCGCGTCTGCCGCACAGAAGAGGGATGGCGCGAACTCAATCAGCGGCGCTAAGCGAGCCATCGATTTGCAGGTCAGTTTTTTGGAATCAGCTTGCATCTGAAACTTGACGGGGGCGTTGCCTAAAGCTAATGGCGCGCCTTCGCAATTGGCTCCGCACCCCGGTGAAGCGGTAGCCGCGTGAGGGAACTTCCCTTGCGGAGCGATGCCGGGTTCAACGGCCAACATTAGGTTGGCCCAGTAAAATTGTAGGATAGACTTATGTCGAAGCGTAAAAGCTCGAAGCACAAACTTGACCGCCGGATGGGCGAAAACATTTGGGGTCGCCCAAATTCTCCAGTTAACAAACGTTCCTATGGCCCAGGCCAACACGGTCAGCGCCGTAAGAGCAAAGTAAGCGATTTTGGTCTGCAATTGCGTGCCAAGCAGAAGCTTAAAGGCTATTACGGCGACGTAACTGAAAAACAGTTCCGCTCGACCTACAAGGACGCCACTCGTTTGAAGGGTGACACTGGTCAGAATTTAATTGGTCTGCTCGAACGCCGCCTGGATATGATCGTTTACCGCGCAAAGTTCGCTCCAACGATCTTCGCCGCACGTCAGATTGTGAACCATGGCCACATCCTGGTGAACGGTGTGAAGTGTAACATTCCTAGCCGTCGCTGCGATGTTAGTGATGTCATCAGCTTGGGCGTGAAAGCCAAGGAAATGGCGCTGGTCATCGAAGCTCAAAGCCTGCCAGAACGTGAAATTCCGGACTATGTCGTTCCAGAAGGTAACGACAAGGTCGCTTTCTCACGCGTGCCAAAGCTTGACGAAGTGCCTTACCCGGTCACGATGGAACCAAACCTCGTGGTCGAGTTCTACTCACGCTGATCTGCGGGAACATCACATTAAAACGGGCGGTCCTGCAGGGCCGCCCGTTTTGTTTGTACCGCAATTTTTGGTGCTTGGCTGGGAATTAATCCCGGATATGGTCCCATTCGACCAGCTCATATGCAATCGAGCCTTCGACAAGCCGTTCCCATATGTCCGCGATGACATCACCGGGAACGCCTCGTACTTTAGCGTCCTTCACAGCAGCATTGATGACCGAAGCCTTGCGCTCTTCGTCACGCACGGCATCGCGCGTTGTCTTGATCCGCGCAGCTGCGCGCATATAGCCGAAACGCCGCTCTAAGAGAGCCAGCAACTCGCGGTCAGTCGCATCAACGCCGATGCGGACTTCGGTCATGGATTCGCATTCTTCAGGCGCTTTGGCAGTGTTGTCAGTCATCGGCTGGGCACTTGGCCTGATGTGGGTGATTTGTCGAGTGCCTAAGCACTCACACCCACCATGATAGGAAATTTACCGACTGAGAGCAGAGGCGAGAAAACGGTCAATCTCTTTCAACATTTCAACCCGCACATTGCTGTCATGGAGGCCATGTTGAAGATCTTCGAATTCAACATAGGTGACAACCTTGCCTTCATCTTCCAACGCATCTGCCATTACTCGCGAATGGCGCACGCTGACATTTGCATCTCGCGTACCGTGAAACAGAGCCACCGGAGCAATAAAGCGGTCTGCATGGCGTTGCGGACTGCCTGCCGCAATGTGTGCACCGCGTCCCAATTGACGGTCGCGGAAACGGAAACTGGTGTAAGCACGAGCTTCATCACGCAACAGCTCCAAATCGGTCACAGGCGCAATGGCTACAACCGCCTTATACAGTTCAGGATCGACGACCTGCGACAGCAATGCCGCATAGCCTCCGTATGACCAACCGACGACGGCAAGCTTGTACGGGTCAGCTATCCCTTCAGATACCATCCAGCGCCCGGCATCGTTCACATCGCCAATGGCTACATCCCACGCCTGATATCCGTTACGGCCAAACCATGCTTCACCATATCCGGACGATCCGCGATAATTTGGCTGGAACACAGCATAACCGCGCGCTGTGAAGAATTGGACGAGCCAATCGAAACCCCAATAATCGCGCGCCGCAGGACCGCCATGCGGTAGAACAATTGCAGGCAAATTCTGACCATCAGATTCAGGCGGCAATGTCAGATAGCCTGGGATTTCAGTACCATCGGTAGCGGGATAACTAATCGGACGCATTTGCCCCATTGGTTGACCGACTAGAGCATCACGCATAGCGAGCAGCACTTCTAGGTTTCGGGTGCCTTTATCATACAGATAAACCGTGCCTGCATCCGTATCGGAAGATGCGATGATCAACAGCCGATTTTCGTCTGAGCTTGCGCTGACAATGCTGATCAGTGGTTGGTTAGGAAGCGCCTCGCCAAGAGAGCTTGCGAGCTCTGCCAGTTCCTCATCAAGATATTGAACAACGCGCTTTTCAGCAGCGAAACTTACCCCCACGACTCGCCGCTGACGTCCAATCCGGATCAGGTTCGCTACGTCCACATCGTCTCGGCTCGCCACAATCCGGGCCTCCGTGCTTCCATCCAGCGGCACTTCGATGACAGAGCGAAAACCACTGAGGCTTAGATATGCATATAGAACATTGTTCTGAGCATCGACGGCAGCAGGTGAAAACTCGCTCAACGGATTTCCGTCGAGTGTTATGTCGTTCAACCTTTGCCACCGGGATTCGCCGGGATCGCGTACCATAAATACGCGTTCTCCGGTTAAGAAACCTCGTGAATCGGTCAGTGATCGGACCTTCAACCGCAAACTGCCATTTTCATCGGCAAGGTAGAAAGATGCGTTCGGATCGGGCCGCTCTTCGCTCCGGGTGCGACCACTCACGATGTCTAGTCGATCGACACCAAGACCTTCAGCTGTACTGGCGAGCCGCGTACCCATCGAGTTTTCTTCGATGTAGTTGCGTGTAACCAGAACCGATCCTTCCGCGCCGGCGACATCCAATGCGACAACGTCTCCACCATCCTGATTGAACCGCATCTGACGCGTCGTCCGGCTCCGGCTGACGCCCTTTGGATCAGTACCGTCGCCATTGATAGCGAACATCCGGGTGAACGGTAGCAACACGCCATCGCCAGATCGCGTCATTCCATAAACTTCGCACAAAAGCCTATCTTCGGTTGCCCAATCGCACTCGCGCATGTCAGCGATCATCTCCGTGTTCGAAGCGATCCTCTGAACGCCCGTATCGCCATTCAGATCGAAGACATTGAGTATCTCTGTATGGTTTGGTCCCGGAGCGATCCACGCAATCTTTGTGCCCGAAGGGGAGAGACTGATATCGAGTACAGAAGAACGTATGCCGAACCGCTCAGCCACTATCTGCAGTTCTTCGTCTTCCTGCGTTTCGGTCTGTGCCAATGCGGTCGAAATAGAAATCACAGCGAGTGCAGCAGCGGACAAGACGTAAGTAAAAAACCCGAAAAGTGGTTTGGCAGAAGATCTCATTAAAATAGCCCCGTTAACATTGCGCAACAACATATTTAGCTTGTAGCACGATTCAAAGGCTATTTACGCAAGTATTCACGCCTAAATTCGGCGGCGAAAGTAACAAATCGTTGACCTGAGATCGCATCACGCATTGATTGCATCAGCGATTGATAGAATGCGAGATTGTGTTCCGTCACCAACATCGCGCCCAAAATCTCGCCGCTTTTGATCAGGTGATGGATATAGGCCCGAGAATAGCTCTCACAGGTTGGGCAAATGCAACACTCATCCAACGGACCAGTATCCTCTGCATGGCGGGCATTGCGCATGTTGAGCGGGCCGTTCCAGGTGAATGCCTGACCATTGCGGCCAGACCGGGTGGGCAGCACGCAATCGAACATATCGATCCCGCGCTCTACCGCACCGACCAGATCATCAGGCTTACCGACGCCCATCAGGTACCGCGGACGGTCCTTAGGCAATTGTTCGGGCGCATAATCGAGCACATCAAACATCGCCTCTTGTCCCTCACCCACGGCCAACCCGCCAACGGCATATCCGTCAAAGCCGATATCAATGAGCTTCTCAGCGCTGATCTGGCGCAGTTCCTTATCCAAAGAGCCCTGCTGAATGCCGAATAGGGCGGAGCGCGCGGCGTGTTCTTCGCCGCTGTTAAAGCCTTCACGGCTACGTTTTGCCCAACGCATAGACATTTCCATACTGGCGGCAATTTCGTCACGCGGACGGTCTGCGCGCGGGCATTCGTCAAACGCCATCACAATGTCTGAACCAAGCAATCGCTGGATTTCCATTGACCGCTCCGGGCTCAGCATGTGCTTTGACCCATCCAGATGGCTACGGAACTCAACCCCTTCTTCGGTCAGTTTGTTTAGGTCGGAAAGGCTCATCACCTGATAGCCACCACTATCAGTTAGAATCGGGCGGTTCCAGTTCATGAATTTGTGCAATCCGCCTAGCCGCGCAAGACGTTCAGCGCCCGGTCGCAGCATCAGGTGATAGGTGTTGCCCAGAATGATGTCCGCACCGGTAGCGCGCACGGCCTCTGGCTTCATCGCCTTTACCGTTGCGGCTGTGCCCACTGGCATAAATGCCGGCGTGCGGATTTCACCGCGCTTCATCTGAATCGCACCAGCACGTGCGCGGCCATCGGTGGCGTTGAGATCAAAAGAAAAACGTCCGCTCATATTCTCACTCGCGCAGGCGCCATCCGGTTTTGAAAATGAAAGCGATCACAGCGGTGCAAAATGCCAGGAAGCCGAGCGTCAGGCCGAGCGACAGCCAGATCGACACGTCTGAAGTGCCGTAGAAAGTCCAGCGCAGTCCGCTGACCAAAAACGCAATTGGGTTGGCCAATGCAATCATATCCCAAGGCTGCGGCAGTTCATCAATTGAATAGAATGTCCCGCCAAGGAATGTAAGCGGCGTGAGTATCAGGATCGGGATGATACCCAATTTTTCAAAACTATCCGCCCAGATGCCGAGAATGAACCCGAACAGCGAAAAGCTGGCCGCAACCAGCATGATATAGCCCACTGCAAACACCGGATGCGCGATCTGATAATCGACAAAGAACGTCGCGGTACCGAGGATAATCGTCGCTAGTATTAGGCCCTTTGTCGCCGCTGCACCGACAAAACCGATCAGAGTTTCCGCAACACCGACAGGCGCGGAGAGAAGCTCGTAAATCGTGCCGGTGAAGCGCGGCATATAGATACCAAAGCTGGAATTACTGGTCGTCTCACCCAGCAGCGTCAGCATAAGCAGGCCCGGAATAATAAATGCGCCGTATGGGACTCCATCGACGGGCTCCATCCGGGCACCAATGACTGTGCCGAAAACAATGAAATAGAGCGAGGTAGTCAGCACCGGCGACAGGATCGACTGAAACGCCGTCCGCATCGCCCGCATCAATTCGCGTTGATAAATCGACCAAGCGCCGCGCAAATTAAAGGACATCACGCGGCCTCCTCTTCATTGACGAGGTCGACAAATATATCCTCAAGCGAGGAATCGTGCACATCGATGCCGCGATAATCGATGCCAAATGCGATCAGAGCTTTGGTGAGTGCCGCCACTTCTTCACTGCCACTGCCCGATCCGTCTCCGCCGCGATAGCACAATTCCATACCATCTTCGCTCAAGGCAACAGGGAACGCTGCAATGGTTTCCGGTAGAGCCTTTAACGGACTAGTGAGCTGAATGACCGCTTCTGTCGTGCCCAACCGCTGCATGATGGCTTCTTTGTCGTCCACCATCAGGATGCGCCCGCCCCGGATGATCCCGACACGGTCAGCCATCAGTTCGGCCTCCTCGATATAATGCGTGGTCAGGATGATCGTGGTGCCGCGGTCGCGCAATGCACCGATCTGTTCCCACATCTCCTTACGCAATTCCACATCGACGCCTGCGGTGGGCTCATCAAGGAACAGCAATTCAGGTTCATGTGCGAGCGCCTTTGCAATCAGCACGCGGCGCTTCATGCCGCCTGAAAGCTCGCGGATCTGACTGCTGCGCTTTTCATAGAGCGAGAGGCTTTTGAGGATTTCTCCGATCCGTGCCTTGTCAGGCGGGTGGCCAAATAACCCGCGTGAATAGGAAACCGCCCGTTCAACCGTTTCAAACATATCCGTGCTAAGTTCTTGAGGGACAAGTCCAATACGCGCCCGCGCACTGCGCCAACTGCGCGCAAGGTCATGCCCAAACGCGGTGATGGTGCCGTCTGTTGGACGAACCAATCCGCACACCGCTCCAATCAATGTAGTCTTGCCCGCCCCGTTGGGCCCGAGCAATGCGAAAATCTCACCCTTGCGGATATCCAAATCGACACCGTCCAACGCCTTAACGCCAGGGCCTTTCGCTGCAGAATAGACCTTATTCAGGCCTTCGATTTTCAGGATTATTTCGCTCACCTCCGCCATTTGGCACAGCGCCGCGCGATTGCAAGCGCATCTCCCAGTTCAGAGCCTGAATTCGGCGCGCAAATTAGAGGAGCAACAGGGAGGAATCCCCATAGGAGTAAAAACGGTAATCATTGGTGATGGCGTGGTTATACGCTGACATCATCCGGTCACGCCCCATCAGAGCGCTGACCAGCATCATCAATGTCGATTTTGGCAGGTGAAAATTGGTCATCAACCCGCCCACAGCGCGGAATGTGTATCCCGGCGTGATGAAGATGGCCGTGTCGCCCGTAAATTCGTGGATACTACCATCTTCGCTCGCCGCGCTTTCAAGCAGGCGTAACGATGTTGTGCCCACTGCGATGATGCGCCCACCGGCTTCCCGGGCCGCGTTGAGCCGCGCGGCGGTATCCGCGCCAATCCGGCCAAACTCTGAATGCATTGCATGGTCGTCTGTGTCGTCTGCTTTCACCGGTAGGAACGTCCCTGCACCGACATGCAGCGTCAGCGTCTCCCGCTTCACACCGCGCGCATCAAGCGCCGCGACTAATCTGTCTGTGAAATGGAGCGACGCCGTGGGAGCCGCTACTGCGCCATCTTCGGCAGCGAACATCGTCTGATAGTCTTTCAAATCTTGATCATCGACTCCGCGTTTACCTGCGATGTACGGCGGTAGAGGCATCTTTCCGGCGCGCTCAAGCAGCACTTCGACTGCCTCATCACCTTCAAACATCAGTGTCATTGAACCGTCTGCATGACGCGCCTCTGCAATCACGGTGACACTACCGCCAAAGACAAGCTGATCACCCTCCTTCACTCGCTTTGCATTGCGAATAAAGGCCTGCCAGCGCCGCAAATCGATCCGTTTGTGCAAGGTCGCACCGATCTTTGCTTCTCCACCGGCGCGGCGACCTTCGAGCTGCGCGGGAATGACGCGTGTGTCGTTGAAAACGAGGACATCGCCGGGTTCGAGCAAATCCGGAAGATCAAGTACCCCGTGATCTTCGAGTCGTGCATCGGTTCTGCGCACCACCAGCATCCGCGCCGCGTCACGCGGCCGTACAGGACGCAAAGCGATCCGGTCTTGTGGAAGCTCAAAATCGAATAGATCTACACGCATAGAACGCGCGCCTAACGCCTACGCCTCATACAGAAAAGGAGATATTATTGCAGCGGAGCGTTGAGCAGGTCTGCCGTGATGTCCTGTTGTGGAGCTGGCACTGCAGCGGCGGTAGGTTTCGGGCGATCGTCACTGGCGAAAGAAGCCTGCAATATCCGGGTTGGATTCTGCGGGGGTTCACCGCGATTGATTGCATCGACCGCCGTCATATTGTCGATCACCCGACCCAAATTCGTGTAGCGCTTATCCAAACTAAAACGTGGGTAGAAGACGATAAAGAATTGGCTGTTGGCGCTGTTCTCTTCAGTCGCACGCGCCATCGCCAATGATCCGCGAACATGCGGCATTGGGTTAAATTCTTCTTCGAGGTCAGGCAATTCAGAACCGCCCTGCCCTGTTCCCGTCGGATCACCGCCTTGTGCCATGAATCCGTCAATCACGCGGTGAAAAATAACCCCGTCATAAAAGCCCTCGGCGGTCAGTGTCTTGATCCGATCAACATGAGCAGGTGCCCATTCTTCCATTAATCGGATCTTCACACGCTCGCCATTCGACAAGTCGAGCACCCAGATATTTTCAGGCTTTTCAGACTGGTCAAAGCTGATCGGCGGATAAGTGCGCTGATCAACTGGTTCAGCCACTGCTTCCGCATCGGCCTCTAAATCAACATCGCCCTCATCACTTTGCGCGAAGACGGTGGATGGAGCTGCGAGCATCGCAAGTGCGGCAAAAGTGCCGAAATATGTTTTGAGCATCATACTCTTCATGAATAAGTTCAAGTCAGGTATTCGCGTCTAACGAGATGAGCCTGACACTTCAATGAACGATCTTGTGTCAGTCGACAGACGCGTTGCAGCTTTCAATAATCGCCCTTGCGTCCAATTTCTTCGACCCGGGCGTTCACCTCATCGTGAACTGGGGTGCTGACGAAGGGTGTTATATCGCCGCCATAGAGCGCGATCTCCTTCACCAGTTTTGATGCAATCGGCTGCAAAGACACATCGGCCATAAGGAATACCGTTTCAATATCATCATCAAGCTGCTGGTTCATGCCCGCCATTTGATACTCATATTCAAAATCCGCGACGGCTCGTAGCCCGCGAATGATGACGCTGGCGCCTTGTTTCTGAGCGAACTTTACAAGCAGGGCATTGAAGCCGACCACTTTAACATTGCCAAGGCCAAGTTGGGCAACCTCACGCTCAACCATGACAAAGCGTTCTTCAGTGGTGAACATCGGGTTCTTAGATGGGTTTGTGGTGACGCCGATAATCAACGTGTCCACCAGCTTTGAACCACGCCGAATGATATCGGCATGGCCCAGAGTGACAGGGTCAAAGGTTCCGGGATAAATCCCAATGCGACGTGTCATGGCTCGATTGTCTCCCATATGATGCCGGCCTTTTGCTGGTCATTGGCGTGTGACAGTTGCACAAGTTCGAGCCAGCCTTGATCGCTGATGTATCGATATCTGTCGGTCCCGATCTGTTCGAAGCCAATAACATCGAAGGCATGTTTCATATCTGCGATGCAATGATCATTTACCGCGTAGACATTGTTGGAGCCTGGCTTCGTCTCATCAGGGTTTCGACCAGCTCTAACCATGGTCGCGCCGCCGCATTCGGGCACATCGAACCTGTCGATAAGCTGATCGACATAGAGTTTGCCCGGATCGTCAGCACAAGATGCTAGCGCCCCGGTCAAGGCGAAGATGGATGCTACTCGAATGATCACCGATCACGCTCAACAATAAAGCGCGCCAGCGCGCGCAGCATATCTGCCTCTGCGCCGTGGGAGACCAAATGAGCGATGGCTTGATCGACCAATGCGCGTGCCTGTTCGCGGGCCTTGTCCACACCCATCAGTGTGACAAAAGTTTGCTTGCCCTGCTTACTATCTTTGCGCAGCGTTTTGCCTGCAAGTTCAGGATCACCTTCAACATCGAGCAGATCGTCGGTGATTTGGAAAGCAAGACCAATATCGCGCGAATAGGCGCGTAAATGTACCCGCGCTTCTGGTGCAATCTTGCCTAGGATTGCACCCATCTCAACACTGGCAGCCAATAACGCGCCGGTCTTTAGTTGCTGAAGTCGGGTAATCGTGTGGAGGTCATAATCAACACCCTCTTCATCGGCGATCATGTCCATAATCTGCCCGCCCGCCATGCCATGCATCCCGCTGGCTTTGCCTAGGGTCGCAATCAGCTCACTACGGATGAAGGGATCGGCGCTGATCTCTTGATCAGACAAAATCTCAAAAGCCAGCGCGTGCAAAGCATCGCCCGCCAGAACCGCAGTCGCCTCATCGAAAGCTTTGTGCAATGTCGGCTTACCATGGCGTAAATCATCATCGTCCATGCAGGGTAAATCGTCGTGGATCAGTGAATAGACATGAATGGCTTCCACTGCGGCCCCCGCGCGCAAGGCAGCGGTCCGGTCAACGCCGAACAATTCTGCCGTGCTTACCACCAATAGCGGGCGCACGCGTTTGCCGCCGCCGATGGCGGCATAGCGCATTGCTTCGACCAATCGGGAACGCGTATCGGAAGGAACTCCTAGAAAAGCGTCAAAGATCGAATCAATCTCCCGTTGAACGCGGTTCAATCCGCGACCAACAAGATCGACGTCGATCCCAACAACACTCACGTCAACTGCCTCCGTCGAGCGGTTTTGTGCCGGTCGGGCGACCATCGGCACCTGCCACAATTTTTTCTATCCGCGCCTGCGCCGTATCAAGCCGATCCTGACACGCGGCGCGCAATTTTTCGCCACGCTCATAAAGCGATATCGACTGATCCAGCGGCACATCGCCGCGCTCCAATTGCTGTACGATTTCCTCAAGCGCCAAGAGCGCCTGCTCAAAGGTCATTTCCGCAATGTCTTCCGCTTGGTTAGCGGCGTTGTTTGGCTCTTCCATAGGTTGGAGCATTGACGCTGCGGGGCTGCCCGGTCAAGGTTGTCCCAAACGGATCGTCCCGAGAAGAGGACGAGCGCACAGGGAAACGCAAACGCATGAAATGGATTATCGCCACAATATCGGCGGCTGTCATATTTGGCATGCTGGACGCGGTTTGGCTGCATTGGGCAGGTCCGAATCTCTACAGGCCCGAAATTGGCGAAATCATGGCCGATGATTTCAATCCCGTCGCGGCGGCTGCATTTTACCTCATCTATCTGGCCGGAACTGTCTGGTTTGCTGTTCGGCCTGGTCTCAACAGTGGAAAAGTATCCGTCGCGCTACTGAATGGCGTGTTGCTGGGAGCGCTCTGCTATGCGACTTTCGATCTTACCAGCCAAGCAGTGTTCAAGGTTTGGGCGACCAAAATCACTGTGTTGGATATCGTCTGGGGCGCGTTTGCCACAGGAACAACCAGCGCAATCGTGACTTGGATCACTCTGCGCGTTACCGATTAAGAGCTAACAGGGACTCACTCTTTATGTTCATTGGTCACTTTGCTCCCGCATTCATTGCGGCTGCGGCCTATTCACGCGGACCAAAGCTCGGCACGTATTTCGTGGCTGCGCAGCTGGTCGATTGGGCGTTTTTCGCGCTAGCGATGCTTGGAGTTGAAAAAATGCGGATCGATCCGAATGCCACTGTGATGGTGCCGTTCGATTTGTATTATATGCCTTTCACCCACAGTTTGGCAGGAACTGCGGCGTGGGCTGTTGGCTTTGGAATTATCATTGCGATCTGGCATAAAGACAGCGTCGCTGGCCTGCTTACGACGCTGGTTGTCGCGTCCCACTGGCTGCTCGATTGGGTAACTCACAAACCCGATCTGACAATTGCGGGCGGCGAAGAAACATACGGGTTGGGTCTGTGGAATCATCCAGAGATCGCAATGCCTTTGGAAATTGGGATCACCCTGCTGGCGTTCTTCTATTATTTAAAGCGATCACGCGGGCCCGCTGTGCAACCGATGATCCTGATCGGGGTGTTGTTAGTCTTTCAAGCTATAAATTGGTTTGCTCCGCCCCCGACTGAGGCGAATATGATGGTCTATGCACAATCTCTGCTCGCGTTCGGTATTGTCACCGGATTTGCTGTGTGGGTCGGGGAGAACCGCTATTTCCATCAACGCGGCGGGTTGGCGGCAGCGAGCCTGTAATTTAAGGGGTGCTCGCATGAACGAAATTACCCCCGAAATCACAGACGCAATCATCGAACAGCACGGTCTCTCTCCTGAAGAATATGAGCGCGTGCTCGCTGGCCTTGGACGCACACCCAATCTGGTTGAATTGGGCATCTTCTCAGTCATGTGGTCCGAACATTGCAGCTATAAAAGTTCGCGTCTTCATCTGAAGAAGCTGCCGACTGAGGCACCGTGGGTGATTTGTGGGCCGGGTGAGAATGCTGGTGTAATCGATATTGGCGATGGTCAGGCTGCGATCTTTAAGATGGAGAGCCACAACCACCCTTCCTACATCGAACCCTATCAAGGCGCAGCGACAGGCGTTGGCGGGATTTTGCGAGATGTCTTCACCATGGGCGCGCGTCCTGTGGCGAATATGAACGCGCTGCGCTTTGGCCGTCCCGAACACCCAAAGATGAAACACCTTGTTCAAGGCGTCGTCGCGGGAATCGGTGGGTATGGCAATTGCGTTGGCGTGCCGACAATTGGCGGGGAAACCAATTTTGATCCTGCTTATGACGGCAATATCCTCGTCAATGCGATGACAGTCGGTATCGCGGATGCGGATAATATTTTCTATTCTGCTGCGACAGGCGTGGGCAATCCCATAGTCTATGTCGGGTCAAAGACCGGACGCGACGGCATTCACGGCGCGACCATGGCCAGCGCGGATTTCGGCGAAGATACAGAAGCAAAACGGCCCACTGTGCAGGTCGGCGACCCCTTCACCGAGAAGCTGCTGATCGAAGCCTGCCTCGAACTGATGGCGACCGATGCGATTGTTGCAATTCAGGATATGGGCGCTGCGGGTCTGACATCTTCCAGCGTCGAAATGGCGACCAATGGAAAGGCCGGGATCCGGCTCGACATGAACAAGGTGCCATGCCGCGAAGAAGGCATGACGCCTTATGAAATGATGCTGAGTGAGAGCCAAGAGCGGATGCTCATGGTGCTGAAACCCGGCAAAGAAGCAATGGCCGCTGCGATCTTTGAGAAGTGGGAACTGGACTTCGCAGTCATCGGCGAAGTGACCGACACGCGGCATATGGTCCTGGAATTTGACGGAGAGATCGTGTGCGACATCCCGCTCGGCCCGCTTGCAGCCGACGCGCCTGAATATGACCGGCCCTATCTTTCTAAGGACGAGTATAAGACGTGGGCTAAAATCACTCCGCTGGATCACACGCCGATCTGCGATAATCCGGGTGCGGACCTGCTGACAATGCTTGCCTCCCCTGCCCTTGCCTCGCGCGGTTGGATTGCAGAGCAATATGACAGCCAGGTGATGGCTGACACGCTGCAAACCGGCGGCGATGCTTCGGTGGTGCGCGTGCATGGGACACAAAAGGCGTTGGCAATGAGCACCGATTGCACGCCGCGCTATGTCCATGCCGATCCATTTGAGGGCGGCAAGCAGGCCATTGCGGAGGCATATCGCAACCTATGCGCAGTCGGAGCGCGGCCTTTGGCTGTGACCAATTGCCTCAATTTCGCAAACCCACAGCGGCCCGAAATCATGGCGCAGTTTGTCCATGCTCTTGAAGGAATGGGTGAGGCTTGCCGCGTGCTCGATTTCCCGATCGTGAGCGGAAACGTCTCGCTCTATAATGAAAGCAAGGCAACTGGCGGTGGCTCTGCGATCTTACCCACCCCGGCGATTGGCGGGGTTGGCATTATCGATGACGCTTCGACGATGATCACATCGGCCTTCAAATCCGAAGGCGATGCGATCTATCTGGTTGCTCCCGAGTTCTGGGCAAAGCCTGATCCGACCCGATCACATCTTGGCAAATCATTGTGGCTGAGCATTGTGAAGGGTCTGGATGCAGGCCGCGCGCCGCCGGTCGACCTTTCAGCTGAACGCGGTGCTGGCGACATTGTCCGCCGTTTGATCGGGGCGGGAGTCCTCAGCGCAGTTCACGATCTCTCCGATGGCGGATTGGCTGTAGCCTTGGCGGAAATGGCTTTGTCTGGTGGGATCGGCGCGGAAGTCTTCCGCAATGACGATTACACGTCTGCGCAATGGTGGTTTGGCGAAGATCAGGCGCGCTATGTGCTCACCGTCTCACCTGAATATGCCGAGACCTTTAACCGCATGGTCGCCGAAGGGCCCGAAACGCCCGAGGCAGAAATGGTCGGGTTCCACCGGATCGGCACCGTCGGCGGGGACAGTCTGTTGGGCGTGACGATTGCGGAAATGCGCGAGTCTCACCAAAGCTTCTTCCGTGATTGGATGCAGTGATGGTAGGTCAGGAGTGAGCGAAACCCTTCAATTCATCCTCCATTATGGAGGGCATTTCCTCGCTCCCTTTCTGGTGGCCCGTCTGTTTTGCGGTGAGAAATGGGGCCCCGCAGCGCTGATCATGTTGGCCACCAATGCGATTGATCTCGATCACTTGATGGCCAGTCCAGTCTTTGATCCAGACCGGTGCAGCGTCGGTTTTCACCTGCTCCACGGCTGGGAAGCCGCACTCGCATTCACAGTACTGCTGCTCATCCCGCGCTGGTGGGTTCGTGCAATCGGCCTTGGCGCATTATGGCATTTGGCCGTCGATTTCGGCGATTGCGCGATGCACGGGTTTTAGAATGACCATTGCCCATCCGGACACTACTAGAGAAGAAATACGCCGTCGATAAAACCTGGTCCAGCCTCAAATTTGTGATTCGAAGGGCAGATAGATGAGCAAAGACCGTTCGATGTCGATCCTGCTTTTCGTCGGATTTATCGTCTTTATCGATATGGTGGGGATCGGATTGATCATCCCTGTCATGCCTGAATTGCTGGAACAGCTCACCGGCGAAAGCGCTGACCGCACCGCCGAAATTGGCGGCTGGTTGATGTTCGCTTATGCGGTGATGCAGTTCCTGTTCGCACCCATCATAGGCGGATTGTCGGATAGGTTCGGTAGACGACCGATATTGCTTGTGACCTTGTTCCTGCTGGGGATCGACTATGCGATCATGGCATGGGCACCCACTCTGGTCTGGCTGTTTGCCGGGCGGATTTTGTCCGGGATAATGGGAGCCAGCTGGGCCGCTGCCAATTCCTGCGTCGCCGATGTCGCAACTGCAAAAGACCGCGGCAAGTTCTTTGGAATTTTGGGCGGTGCCGGTGCGAGCGGGTTTGTGATCGGTCCCGCTATTGGTGGCCTGCTGGGCACCGTGGATGTGCGCCTGCCTTTTATTGTGGCAGCGGTTCTTGCAGTTGTGGGGGCCGTCATTGGTTATTCCGTGTTGAAAGAGACATTGCCTCCCCAACGCCGGCGAAGCTTTTCAATAGGCCGCGCCAATCCGCTGGGTTCGATCTTACAAATGGCCAAAACCCCGGTGGTTCTTGGCTTTTTGATCGTTATTTTCCTGATACAACTTGCCGCCCAATCACAGTTGACGATCTGGGCCTATTACAACCGGTTGGTCTTTAGTTGGAGCGAAATGGAAATTGGCCTCAGCGTGGCTCTGTTCGGATTGCTGCTTGCCGTGGTGCAAGGCGGTCTGACCGGTAAGGTGATTGAGAGGATTGGTCCCAATCGCACCAGTTTTTTAGGTCTGTTATTTGGCGTCCCAGCCTATCTGCTGTTTGCATTTGCTCCGGGCAGTTGGGCTATGATCTTGGGGATATTGGTTGGCTGCGTGACCGGTATTTCTTTCCCCGCAATACAACAAATGATGAGCGAGCGGATCGGCGAAGACGCTCAAGGCGAATTGCAAGGCGCGGTGGCAAGCATGATCAGCATTACTAGCATTATTGGCCCGGTGATGATGTCACAAACTTTCGGCAGGTTTGCAGATGGTACCGGGCTCTATTTCCCGGGTGCCGCTTACTTGCTCGCGACAGTCATTTTGCTGCTGGGGATCGGTCTTTTGAAATGGAATTTGGCCCAAACAAAGCCCATTCCTTCCTAAGCGGCCTTCGCCTCGTTGATATTCAGGTTTTCTTCTGCAAAACCCTCTGCATCAAGCTGCGCTAGACACTGGCGATAGATTAGCGGTTCACCAACGTTCAATCGCGCGCGCGCTTCATCAATATCTTCGCGCATTACCGTTTCGACATCCATTTGCGCCAGCTTGGCAGCGGATTTGCCCAAACGTCTGCCCTCTTTGATCGCCGCGTAAATGGGTGCCGATGAGCCTGTGGTTTTCTTAATCTGCCGCGCGGCGGCATAGGCGATGAATTTCACGCCAAGATTGTGGTTCTGCTCATATGAAAAACCCAACAAGGCGGCCTCACCCAAAGCATCTCTGCCATAGGACGTAAGGATGTGAAACAAATCATGTGTGTCGCGAAGCCGGGAAAGGAACCACTCAACTTGGTCTTGCGGACGTTCTTCGCGGGCTCTCCATGCGTAGCTCTCTTCGACGAGGCCGTTCGCGGTTAGCCCTTCTCGCTTCATGAAACGAACATAATGCAATGCGACCGTATTCGGTCCGCAATCGCTCCAACGATCATGATCGTCCAGCATATCAGGGATTGCCAATACATCTTCACGAAGCATGAAAGCCTGTGCCTCTGGCGTAGAAAGAAACCGTTCGGCTTGCTGCTGAACTTTGCGACCCTTAAGCGCTTCTATGATATGAAAGACCTGTTTAGTGTCCTCCTTATCCTCAACCAATTTTCCAAAGTGATGCAGCGCCTTAAACGGTCTGAAACCGGTAAGATCTCGATCAGGGGAAACTAGGGGAAGATCAATCAGGGCCATCGTAACCTCTCGCAAACGACTCAATTTAAGTTCGTTATTTGCAACTTACATTGATGTCAGTAAGTCGTCAAGTGACTGTGCCGCAGCGGTACCTTTCCCTTTAAGCAATCCTTTGGCAATAGAGACTCTATGCGAAATCACGACACTGTCCCGTACACATTGAACGCTTTGCCCGATGCCGAAAGCATCACTCGTGCGCGCAATTTGCGCGACCGATTGAAAGAACGCCGGTCTTGCCGCTACTTTTCTGACGAAGCTGTGCCGCGCGAAGTGATCGAAGCCGCTATCGAGGCCGGTGGAACCGCACCCAATGGTGCCAACCATCAGCCATGGCATTTCGCCGTTATTGAATCTGCTGACAAAAAACGTGCGATTAGAGAAGCTGCAGAAGCAGAAGAACGCCGATTTTACGGCGCAGACGGTGACAATCCTAAAGCGAGCGACGAATGGTTGAGCGCACTTAGAGACCTAGGAACCAATGAATCGAAACCGTTCCTGGAAACCGCACCCTATCTCATAGCAGTCTTCGCCCAGCGCAAAGGCGGGATTGAGGAAGACGGCAAGACGCAGAATTATTACGTCAATGAAAGCGTTGGCATCGCCTGCGGAATGCTGATCGCAACTTTGCATGAAGCAGGCCTCGCCACGCTCACCCACACACCCTCCCCCATGGGATTCTTACGCGAAGCATGTGAGCGTCCCGAATGGGAGAAACCGCTAATGATTGTGGTCGTGGGCAAGCCAAGCAAAGACGCGACCGTTCCATCCCATGCGCTATTGAAGAAACCGCTGAGCCAAATCTCAAGCTGGCTCTAGGGCGTTCTTAAGCAGAAGCCAGCTTACCCGTTTCGGATTTAGGCGTGAGCAGATTGCGCGGATTAATCCCCTCTGACCGCCAGATCCGGTGACATTCGTGGTACAGCGTAGGCTCTGGAATGTTGAGCGCCGCGCGGAGGCTGTCGAGGGGCTGCTGAAGGAGTTCTCGGATCGGCTCGTCAATCAGACGTACTCCGCCTTTTCCTGTGCGCCTAGCCTGGAATGCAGCGCCCATAATTGGCGCTTTGCTTCTCTCAACCTGCATTTTGATGTTCCACGATCCGGCCCATCCGATCAAAAGATGCCCATGGGACGGCGATTGCCCTTGGGTGAAAAGCAGGACGCATTGTTCGCCCAAAGCATCCCGGCCATATCCAGTCAGCACATGAAACAGATCGTGCAAATCGCGCGAACGATCACCAAACCATTGAGCCATGTCATCATATTTCGGACGCCCTATGCTTTCAGCATCCGCGACCAATCCAGCAGCGGTAAGTCCCTCCCGCTCCATGAAGTCGCAATAGGCATGCGCGAGGCTTCCTTTGGGCGTTTTGCGCAAAGTAGCATGGTCATCGAGAATTTCAGGAATGTTCAATTCTGTCTGTCGCAGAAAATCACCGTGGTCAGATAGTGCCAAGCTTTGCACCCGCGGCATAAACTGCCGCGAAGGGAGCGCGTCATAAATCTTGAAGACGAGGCTCGTGTTCTCCTTGTCATTCATCAACAGACGAAAGTTCTTGAATGCGCGCGTGAGGGAATAGCGAGGAGCTGGGCGGTCTGGATGCCGTAAGACTGTACCATCAGCAGCATACTGCCTTGAATAATCGGCAATGTTTTTCATAATAGTCAGACCTTGTCGCAAAGAAGCGGGGCCAACTTCGTTAGCGGTCCATCCTTACGTTTCCGTAAATCTCATTTAGTCGTTTTTACGGACCAAAGAAGGGCTTTCAATTTCAATGGTAAAGGCACGGCTGGCTTCACGCGTAAAATGGTTGTTATCGACGACCAAAGGCGTGCCAGAGTCATCAAAATATTGGCATTTAACCTCACATTGTGAGCTGTAGAGCGAGAAATAATCGGTGCCGGTCTGTGAAGCGATTTGCGCTATCATTGCATCCAGCTCACGGCGTTCGCCAATCAACATTCTATCGGCGATACCCGGCTGTCCGCGGATATGTTCCAGCGCAAGTAGGCGCGGAACAAATTTCTTCCACTCAGCCGCTGGACCGACAAGCAATACGTCTTGTCCTTGGTCCTTCAATTTCCGCAATGTCTGCTCCAGTGCTGGCAGGTCTCCCTCTTCCCATCTTGCTGCAAGCACGATTAGATCGACATCCTGCTTTTCGGCATACGTCCAGCCCAGATCCATAACTTGTGGACAGAACGAATAGCGTGTTTCGGGTTGATCGAACACTGGCCTGCACCCCGTCGCCGTAACCTGACTGATAGAGCTGCCAGGGAAGTTTTCGTGCAAACCGGGTGCCAAGTGCGCAGCGTGGCTATCACCCATCAACAAAACCGATGGGCCAATACGCCTGCCGACCAAACATTCTTCGGTATCGAAACTTTGACTGCGATGATAGATAAAGCACGTGCCTGACCGGAACACGTCATTGATCGGATGATCCGACGCAGCAGCGAGCGCCTGGCTTCGTTCGCTGAAGCGCGTTGGCCAACCTTGGTTGAACGCCAGAAGCAGTGCCAGCCCCACCAATGCCGCTGTTATGATCCCACTGCCAATCAATAGAAACTGCTTTGGAAAGCTTCGCTTGCGAAATGGTTCTTCGACAAAGTGCCAGCTTAGCACCGCCAATCCGGTAGAAACCGCGACAGCGACGATCTTCAGCGGCCAGTCCAACTCCGGCGCAGGCAGACCAAGAAACAGCAGCACAATCACCGGCCAATGCCACAGATAGAGCGAGTAGGAGATTTTCCCGATAAACCGCATCAGAGTAGTTTTCAGCGCCCTGGCCACCCATGACGATCCGCCAGAACCCGCAGCAATAATCGCACCCGCGCCAAGGCAAGGGATTGCAACGCGCCAACCGGGGAATGGAGTTTCTGCATCAAAAAACACCGCAGCATAAAGGATTAGAGCGATCCCAAGGAGTGTCAGCCCTTCCCGCACCCAGCGAGCGTTCAGAAACTGCAGCGGCGTAATCGCGATCATTACGCCCAGAACAAATTCCCACATCCGCGCTGGCAGCATGTAGAAACTCGGTGAAGGATACACGATCGATGACGCAGCAGAGAGCACGGCCAACCCGACCAGACCAAACCAAACCAAACCAAACCGCATTCCTACCAAACCGCATCAACGCCAATACGATCAACGGCAGAAGCACATAGAACTGCGCCTCAACACCCAGCGTCCACATATGCAGCAGAACTTCATGTTCGCTCTCAGCATAGGCGCCGCGGTGCAGCCAGAAATGCGCATTTCCCAAGAGCAACGACGAAAAGCCGAGGCTCCACGCATAGTCCACCAGCTCGCTTGGCATTAGAAAAGCGCAGGCGGCGATGGTGACGGTGGCCAGTACCAACAACATGACCGGCACAATCCGCCGGACCCTGCGCACAAGATATTCGCCAAAGCGGAACGCCCCGTATCGCACTTCGCGCACAACAATCCCGCCGATTAGAAAGCCAGATATGACGAAGAAGACATCAACCCCGACAAAGCCGCCACTGAATGGAGCTATTTCGAGGTGAAACAGCAGCACGGCAATTATTGCGACCGCGCGCAGTCCCTCAATATCGGGCCGGTGCTCGCCGAAATGTCGGTGCGAGCGGGTGAGCGTCAACCTTCGACCCAATCCTTACGATCAATCCCGAGCAGTGAAAGGATCGCAGTCAGATCACCGTGATCCACCCGCCCGTTCGCGGCCGAGCGCGCTTTGGGTTTCGCGTGGTAGGCAAAGCCGTAGCTCGCGGCCTCTATCATCGGTATGTCATTCGCGCCGTCTCCGGTCGCGAGTGTGGAAACATGGGTGCCAATCTTTGCGGCTTCGTCAATCAACACCGTCCTTTTCGTGTCCGCATCGGTGACCGCACCGTCCAGCTGTCCGGTAATTTTACCACCAACCACAGCAAGCCGGTTCCCGACCACGCGATCAAAACCAAGCCATTCGCCCACCACATCGCCGAAATGATGAAACCCGCCCGTCACCAACACATTGCGGCTGCCATGCGCCTTTAGTGTGGCGGAGAGCGTCGCAGCGCCCGACGTTGGAGTAATCCGCTCAGAAAGACAGCGTTCTATCGCGGATTCTTCTAACCCTTCGAGCAAAGCCACACGTTCGCGCAATGCGTCTTCAAAATCGAGCTCGCCTTGCATGGCGCGTTCAGTGATGTCAGAAATCTGCTCTTTTAGACCGGCAAAATCGGCAAGTTCATCGATGCACTCCTGCCCAATCATGGTCGAATCCATATCTGAAACGAAGAGACGGGGCACCACGATTCTCTCCTTACTCAGCAAAACGTCACAAGGTCCGAAATTGGCGTCGATGTAGTTGAGCGCGACTTGCCGATCATCCCATCTGAAATGCAGTTCAAAAACATGCTGCGCAATCGGGAGGCGAATTGCTGATTCGGGGTGTACTTCTCCACCTATGGGTTGATGGAAACCCGACAGTTGACGATTCATTTTCTTGAGCCGTGTTTCCCAATCATCAATGTCTGCTATCAGACGCGCAATGAGCACCAAAAATTCTCCTAAACCATCTGCCGACGCGCGGCCTCTCGCGCTCATTGCAGGGCCAACCGCGAGCGGCAAGAGCTCCGTGGCTGTGAAATTGGCACAAAAACTGGCGGACATCGGCAAAACTGGCGTCGTCATCAATTCGGACAGCGCGCAGGTTTATTCCGATCTTCACGTCCTTTCCGCCCGCCCGTCCGATAAAGAAATGGACGGAATCGAACACCGTCTGTTCGGTACATGGGATGGCGCACAGGCCTGCTCAGCTGCGGATTGGGCAGCGCGCGCAAAGGAAGAGATCGCCGAATGCCACGCATCAGGAACGGTCCCGATCCTTGTCGGCGGAACTGGCATGTATGTGAGAGTGTTGATCGAAGGGATCGCTCCGATCCCTGAAATCGACTCCGAAGTGCGTGAAGTTGTTCGCACGATGACCACAGAGACAGCCTATGCCGCTCTTATGATCGAAGATCCAGTGCGTGCAGCTGAGTTGAAGCCGAATGACAGCCAGCGGATTGCTCGTTCGTTAGAGGTTAAGCGTTCGACCGGTGTGGCGTTGAGTGATTGGCAACAGACGAAGACCGGGGGAATAGGCGAAGAGGTCGATCTGCACCCCCTTATCCTGATGCCCAACCGCCAATGGGTCTATGAACGGTGCGACGCTCGTTTTGCCTCGATGCTGAAATATGGCGCGATCAAGGAGGTCAGGGCTCTTGTGAAGCGCGACCTTTCGCCGGGCCTTCCGGTCATGCGCGCAATCGGCGTGCCAGAGATTGCGGCTTTGTTGCGAGGTGAGATCACGCAGGACGAAGCGATCACAGCAGGTGCACAATCGACCCGGAATTATGCGAAACGTCAGTTTACATGGCTAAGGAACCAATCTCCGAAAGAATGGCCAAAGATCGAATCTCAAAACATCGATATCGAGGTTCTTTTTGCATCATTATTACAACTTTAATGATTGACGCATTAGATTATAACATCTAGCGAGGTGCTAACGCCTCTTTTGAGGCATTAGAGTTAATCAAATTTTGTCGCTATATCGGCGCTTACAAAAACAGGTGAAGGTTCTTCTCGATCATGCTTATCGTCATTCTAGTAGTAGAAACGGGCTGATCGGGATTCACACAATTCGAATTTCCTGACCGGCCCGACGCGAATAACCGCTTCGGGCCGTTTTGATATTTAGGAGAATTTACGTGGCGAAGCGTTCAGGAGCCGCCTTACTGATGGAATGCCTGGTCGAACAGGGTGTCGAATACGTCTTCGGCTATCCTGGCGGCGCGGTCCTGCCCATCTATGACGAATTGTTCGGTGAAGATCGTATTCGTCATATCCTTGTCCGTCACGAAGCTGGCGCAGCACATGCAGCCGAAGGATATGCGCGCGCGACCGGTAAACCTGGTGTTGTGCTCGTCACATCCGGCCCCGGCGCAACCAATGCTGTGACCGGCATTGCAGATGCATGGATGGATTCGATCCCACTTGTGGTGATCACAGGTCAGGTTCCCACGGGCCTGATCGGCACAGACGCGTTTCAAGAAGCCGACACAGTTGGCATCACGCGCCATTGCACAAAGCACAATTACCTCGTCAAAGACCCCGCTGATCTGACAGCTACGATCAATGAAGCATTCCGCATCGCAACCACAGGCCGTCCCGGCCCGGTTGTTATCGACATCCCCAAAGATGTGCAGATCGCGGTCCCATCCCTATCTTCGCAAGAGAATTCTGCATCAGCCAAGCCAGCCTCGCATCGCTACACCCCGCAGATGGTGGCCCCAGCGGAGCAAATCGCCGAAGCTATCGATCTGATCGAGAATGCCGAATGTCCGATCCTTTACACAGGCGGCGGCGTCATCAATTCTGGGCCAGAGGCAAGCCGCCTGCTGCGCCAATTTCAGGACTTGACCAATGCACCCGTGACATCAACTTTGATGGGCCTCGGCGCGTTTCCCAGCACCCATCCCGATTGGTTGGGCATGCTGGGTATGCACGGCACATTCGAAGCGAATATGGGAATGAACCGCTGTGACGTGATGGTTTGCATCGGCGCACGCTTCGATGACCGAGTTACCGGGCGACTTGATGCGTTTTCGCCGAACTCAAAGAAGATCCACATCGATATCGACCGTTCTTCCATTAATAAAAACGTGAAGGTTGATCTGGGCATCATTGGCGACTGCGCGACCGTATTGGAGCAAATGGTCTCAGCATGGGGATCGCGTGACGGTCGTGGTCTTGGCGAATGGAAAGCCCGCATCGCTGGCTGGCGGGCGCGTGAGTGCCTTTCCTATCCGCCACATTCAAAAAAGCACCCACAAGCGATTATGCCCCAAAAGGCAATCGAGCGTCTTCATGCCCTCACGCTTGATCGCAAACCGATCATCTCCACCGAAGTCGGGCAGCATCAAATGTGGGCTGCGCAATATTTCGGTTTCGATGATCCGAACAAATGGCTGACCAGCGGCGGACTGGGCACGATGGGTTACGGTCTGCCCGCGGCAATTGGCGCGCAATTGGGGCACCCAGATGCATTGGTGATCGATGTCGCGGGTGAAGCATCAATTCAGATGAACATTCAGGAGCTTGGCACGGCCTCTCAATTCCGGCTGCCGGTGAAGGTTTTCATTCTCAACAATGAATATATGGGCATGGTCCGCCAATGGCAGGAACTGACCTATGAAAGCCGCTACTCTAACTCCTATTCCGACAGCCTTCCCGATTTCGTGAAGCTTGGCGAAGCCTACGGTTGGAAGGGAATCCGAATTGCAGACGAAGCAGACCTAGACGCGGGCATTATGAACATGATTGAGCATGACGGCCCAGTGATCGTTGATTGCTGCGTTGCGCAAGATGCGAATTGCCTGCCAATGATTCCATCAGGTGCAGCGCATACCGAAATGATGCTTTACGGCGACCAAGTCGACGGCACGATGGATGATGAAGCAAAAGCACTGGTTTAAGAGCGCTGCTGCCTTTCGGCGCTACGAAGGAAATCCCAAGAGATGAAAATCACCAACGTCGAATCTGAACGGCACGTCCTCACAGTGACGGTTGATAACGAGCCGGGTATTCTGGCCAAGATCACCGGACTGTTCACCGCGCGCGGCTATAATATCGACAGCCTGACCGTGGCCGATATTTCAGACGATCACGCAACAAGCCGGATCACTATCGTCACCAATGGCCCGCCAGAAGTGATCGACCAGATTGAATCGCAGCTTGAACGGCTTGTCCCCGTGCACAAGGTCACCGACCTCACTGCCGCTGGCCCGCATGTCGAACGCGAATTGGCGCTCATCAAAGTAGCCGGCAAAGGCGAAGCGCGCGTTGAGGCCCTGCGGATTGCCCAACATTTCCGTGCCAATGTGGTCGATACAACCACATCTAGCTTTGTCTTTGAGCTAACCGGCGCGCCGGACAAGATTGACAGTTTCATCGTGCTGATGCGCGAACTTGGCCTTGTTAGCGTTGGCCGGTCGGGGGTCGTCGGCATGATGCGCGGCGCAGGCGGAACCTGAGCTGCGGCACCTAAATCCAATTTCACAAACAAATTCGAACAAAAGCCAAAGGGAAAACCCATGAAAGTCTATTACGACGCCGATGCTGATCTCGGCCTGATTAAGTCCAAGAAAATCGCCGTGCTTGGTTACGGCTCGCAAGGTCACGCCCATGCGCAGAACCTGCGCGATAGCGGCGTGGCAGAGGTTGCCATTGCCCTGCGCGAAGGGTCCAGCACAGCGAAGAAAGCCGAAGAAGCGGGCTTCAAGGTGCTGTCGAACACCGAAGCCGCCAAATGGGCTGACATACTCATGATCCTTGCCCCTGATGAACTTCAGGCTGGTATCTGGGAGAACGATATTGCCGGGCATATGAAGCCGGGTAGCGCACTCGCCTTTGCCCATGGTCTGAATGTGCATTTTGGCCTGATCGAACCGCAGAAAGACATCGACGTCATCATGATTGCGCCCAAAGGGCCAGGACATACTGTTCGCAGCGAATATCAACGCGGCGGCGGCGTCCCTTGCCTTATCGCAGTCGATCAAGATGCCAGCGGATCTGCGCATGATGTCGCCCTAGCCTATGCCAGTGGTGTTGGCGGTGGACGCAGCGGGATCATCGAAACCAATTTCCGCGAAGAATGTGAAACCGATCTTTTTGGTGAGCAAGCTGTGCTGTGCGGCGGGATCACTCACCTGATCCAAGCAGGCTTCGAAACCCTGACCGAAGCTGGTTACGCCCCTGAAATGGCGTATTTCGAATGCCTCCATGAAACCAAGTTGATCGTTGACCTGCTGTATGAAGGCGGCATTGCCAATATGCGCTATTCGATCAGCAACACCGCCGAATATGGTGACATCAAAACTGGCCCGCGTATCATCACTGATGAAACAAAAGCGGAAATGAAGCGAGTGCTTGCTGACATTCAATCAGGTCGGTTCGTAAAAGACTTCGTACTCGATAATCGAGCCGGACAACCTGAGTTGAAAGCGAGTCGCAAAGCAGCCGAGGCACACCCGATTGAAAAGACCGGCGCAGAGCTGCGCGCCATGATGCCGTGGATCAGTGCCAATAAGCTGGTCGACAAGTCAAAGAACTAAGGGCAATTGAGCGGACATCATGCCAGATGCCCGCTCACCCCGCCTCACAACTACCCGGATCATTTTCATAATCTGCGCTATCGGTTGGATGGTGATCGTCGCGCGTGCTTATTTCAATGTGAAGGGTACAGACGGGTTGGTTGCACAGATACCCCAAGCACAAGTGCAAGCTTTCGCGCGGCAAGAATTGGACACGCTTCAACAGCCGTCTTTTGAAGGCGACTTGGAATTGTGCGGAATCATCTTTGAAACCGCTGGGGGTACATTGGGAGTTTCGCGCCCGAATGAAGGAGACGAAGCAAGCTGCGATATCGCCTATTTCGATGAACCCGGAATGATCCCAGTTGCAAGCTTTCACACCCACGGCAAACACAGCAACCGATATGATGGCGAAGTTCCATCTTTGCAGGATATCCAGAGCGATGTCGCGACGGGCATGGACGGTTATATCGCGACCCCTGGCGGGCGCCTATGGCATATCGATCATGCAAAAGCGGCGGCGACATTGGTTTGCGGCCCTGGATGTCTAACGCAGGATTCGAATTTTCAGCCCTGCACTTCCGATGTGATTTCGCAGAGATATACAATGCAAGAACTAGCTGATCGATTCAGTGATTCAAACCGAATCTGCTAACGCGATACTGCCCGCAGAAGAATACCTCTTCCACGAGCAGTACTTTATGCGACCATAGGACCAATGGGGAGGTCCGGTGTTGAAGCGATACTATCGGATAGCATCGTTATCCTCAACTGCGACCCATTAGGGCCTTAACCAGGTGACGTTCTAAGCCGCACGTGTCACCTTTCAGAAATGGATGTGGCCGGAGGATCTAGGAGGAACGCCACCGACCACACCCAAACAGCACACCCGTCAGGCAGCGGGTGCGCAAGCTGATCCCGAACAATCGCTTGCAGCGCAGCAGCCAGCAGCTTCACAGCCACTCGCGGCGCAGCAACCAGCGGCACCGCAATCACTCGCTGCACAGCAACCAGCGGCACCGCACCCGCTCGCAGCACAGCAGCCAGCGGCGCAGCAAGATGCAGCGCAACCAGATGCAGAACATGACGATTGCACTTCGGCATGTGCCATTGTCGGAGCACCCGCAGTCGCAACAGCAAGGCCGCCAGCAACCATGAGCATTTTTGCAAGATTCATGTTTTTGTTCGTATTCTGAGTCATCATTCAATTCCTTCCAGGGGTCTAAAAAATATATGTACGCGACGAAATTACGGGGTATCTTGAGGGTTTTGGAGGTTTTGGCGCCCCAACAAATCCAGGGGGGTCAGGGGGAGAGATCAGGACGCCAAACTGGTTATTGCTCAGTCGCCGAAACGCTTACCATCAGGGGTGTTCGCCCATGCTGGGTCAGCCTTGGCAATAAAGCCGTCAATGTCGCCAAGCCAGATTGATTGCACGTTACGGTTGATGTTAAAATACAACTTTCCGTCGTGGATTTTGTAAACCAATGGATCGCCCGGCGCGAGCGAACCGCGGCTCATTGCCCAGGCACAATGGCCACCGTATTGCGGGGCATATGCGTCAGGGTTCTCTCGAAACAAATCGGCATTTTCCTGAGAAGAAAAATGGAATTCCGCACCGTTATGTTCAACCTTAAAGCGGGCATCTCCCCGCACTGGCGTGCCTTCGCCTTGGAAATAACTAACTGTGTCATATCCGCTCAGTGCAACGTTACCGCCTTCGACGCCAACAAACACACCGCCATCGGCCTGAACGGGCGCAGTCAGCGCAATCGGCGCTACTAGTACCGCTGCTGCGATCATGAGATATTTGAGCTTCATTCGAATTCTCCTAAAATCAATTGTGCGCGGACACCGGGCCAACGGTCGCAATTAGGTCATCAAAGACTTTCCAGCAGGGGAGCTGGATTTGGTCAGCAGGGGAACTGACCCAGTCCGGCGGGGTAACCGGTTTTAAGCAGTCTTGAGAGCTGCCGAGTGGCCGCGCACATTATGCAGTTCGCGGCTTCTTCCAAATTGGTGACAGGGTCAGAAAAAAAATCTCAAAAAAAGAGTGATTCACCCGACTGAAATGGCCGATCTCTCGACACAAACAGTGTAATCCGTCAGAGCACTTGCAAAACCGGGGCGAGGAAAATGCGGCTCAACGATTGTCACAATATCGAAGATTTTCGCAGACTGGCAAAGACACGCCTGCCCTTCCCGGTGTTCGATTACATTGACGGCGGCGCCGATGATGAACTGACGAAAGCGCGCAATATATCCGCCTATGACACAGTCGATCTGGTGCCCGATGTACTAGCCGGGGTCGCGGATATCGACACGTCCTGCACGATCCTTGGCCGAAAAAGCGCCCTTCCATTGATGCTCTCGCCTACAGCTGTGCAACGCGCATTCCATTGGCAAGGCGAGACAGCGGTCGCGAAAGCGGCGGAGAGATTCGGGCTGTGGTTCGGCATTTCCAGCCTTGCCACACGCTCAATCGAAGAGATTGCCGAACTGACGAGCGGACCGAAGCTCTTCCAATTGTATGTGCACAAGGATGCTGGCCTAAACACCAACATGATTGAGCGTTGTCAGGCCTCAGGCTTCGACGCGCTCGCTCTAACTGTCGACACGATCGTTTCGGGAAAGCGCGAAAGGTGTCTGCGCAGCGGGTTCACCACCCCACCCCGTTTCACGCCCGCCAGCATCTGGAGTTATGCCACGCGCCCGCGCTGGACGCTCGATTACCTATTTCGCGAGGAATTCCGCCTGCCCAATCTCGACACGCATGTAAGCGAGGGATCAAGCAAGCCGGTGAGCATCGCGGAATATTTCAACACTATGCTCGATACGTCGATGGATTGGGATACCGCCGCTGCGATCCGTCAGCAATGGGGCGGAAAATTCGTGTTGAAAGGTGTGATGAGCGCTGGTGATGCTCGCCGGGCGGTCGATATCGGAGCAGATGCGATTATGCTATCCAACCATGGCGGACGGCAATTGGATGGCAGCCGCGCACCTTTTGACCAATTACCCGAAATTGCAGAAGCGGTTGGCGGGGAAATAGAGATCATTTGCGATGGCGGCGTGCGGCGCGGGACACACACTTTGAAGGCACTTTGCAGCGGTGCAACAGCAGCATCCGGCGGAAGGCTTTATCTCTACGCATTGGCAGGGGCCGGGCAGGACGGGGTCGAGCGCGCGATCAGCATTCTGAAAGATGAAATTGAGCGCGGGATGCGGTTGATGGGCGTAACAAGGATCGGAGCGCTGACAGCGGGCAAACTTCGAAACAGGCCCTTGATATGAAGCCAAGATGCGCATCACCCCTTGGCCTGATCATTCTGTTTACGCTTTCCGCTTGTGGTGACCCTCAAACCATTGAGCGCGCCGATAACACCAGCGAGGTGGAAGAATTCGCAGCGCGTATCAATGGTGGCAACGCAGTCCAGCCACAAGCCAGTCAAACGCCAAGCATTGCGCCGCCCCGTTCAAGCCCGCCTCTAGTGGCTCCGACACCAATACCAGCCCCTAGTCAGCCAATTGGCACTTGCGGCGCTGATAGGATGGCGCAATTTATTGGCAAAATTGCCGACGATGCGACCCGCGCCGATGTTCTGGCGACCGTCGGTGGAGTAAGGGAAGTGCGATTTATCTCGGCGGGCAGCGAATATGACCTAGCAAAGTCCGCCAATCCGCAGTTTATTCTGATCCTCGACGCACAAGGCATCATCCGCGATGCGCGCTGCGGATAGTCATATCCAGTAAATAGCCATACAAAAACCCCCACAACTCAATTGAGCTGCGGGGGTTTGTTACGTCTGAAAATTCTTCAGGTTAGTCCTGATAGTGCTCATCGGGGGAATGAGTTGGATAATTGGTATCACCGGATTCGATAAACCCAGGAATATCGACGACCCAATTTTTCTTCACATCTTCGCTGAAGTTCAAATAAAGCGTGCCATCAACGATTTCGTACACGTTGGGGTCTCCCGGAGCGAGAGAATCTTTGGCACCGATTGCCCATGCACAATATCCGCCATAAGCAGGAACATATTTAGACGGATCTTCGACAAAGGTGTTTGCGTTGTCTTCGCTGGCAAAGCGATAATCATAGCCTTCGTAACGAACGGTATAATCGTCACTGCCTTCGACTGGCACGCCGTCGCCGGTGAAGTAGCTGACCACATCATAACCGGATACTGCAAGTGTGTCGCCTTTTGTGGCAGTATAGACAGGGCCGGATGCCTCACCACCCAGATCGGCAAACAGACCGGATTCAGCTGGCGCATCGGCGGCCATGCTGTCGCCTTCTGATGCGGTGTCAGTTGTTGGTGCGCCACATGCAGCGACAGTTGCCATAAGGACGATGGCGAAAATTGACTTCTTCATAGGGGGTATCCTCCTGGTTGAATATCTCACTTCGACCGGCGACCTGAATGCCGGTACCATCCTTCATTCGAGCGAATATCCAGTTTAGTTACATCACCATTCAGACAATCTTCCAATCGTCCCGTCTCTCAGTCGCTAGTCTCTGACTTGCGCTGCCGAAGATTATCGGCAAAGAACGCATTTATGACATTTGGCAACACGCTCCTACTACGACTTATGCGCCCTTGGGCGTTGTAGGGTTTCGCGCGTGAGAATGGCGCGGCCCATCGTCCAAGGGTCTCTCCGCCAACTCTTCCCAAAGTCATTTAAAGAGCAGAAGCCCACGCCATGCTGAAGCAACCTTCCTCCAAATATCGTTCCTTCCCGCCAATAGACTTGCCCGACCGCCAATGGCCTGGCCGTGTAATTGATCACGCGCCGCGCTGGCTCTCAACGGACCTGCGCGATGGCAACCAGTCGATCATCGATCCGATGGATGCAGTGAAGAAACGCCGTTTTTTCGATTTGCTTATCGAAATCGGTGTGAAAGAAATCGAAATAGGTTTTCCCAGCGCTGGCGCAACTGAATTCGATTTCATTTCCGGCCTCGTCCAGTCGGGCTCAATCCCGGATGATGTCACCGTGCAGGTGCTCACGCAAAGCCGAGAAGACTTGATCCGAACCAGTTTCGAAAGCCTCGCTGGTGCCCGCACGGCGATTGTTCATCTTTATAATGCCGTCAGCCCAGCATGGCGTGACATCGTTTTCCGTATGTCGAAAGATGAGGTGCGCGAAATCGCCGTAGCCGGCGCAAAGGTGATGCGCGATGAGGCAGCCAAGCGGCCTGAGACAGACTGGCATTTCCAATATTCGCCGGAGACATTCTCGACCGCCGAACTGGATTTCAGTATAGAAGTCTGCACAGCGGTTATGGAGGTGCTTCAGCCCTCCCCTGGCAAACCGATCATCTTGAACTTGCCCGCTACGGTTGAGGCAGCAACGCCCAATATCTATGCAGATCAGATTGAGTATTTCTGTCGTAACTTACCAAACCGCGACAGTGCGATAATCTCGCTTCACACGCACAATGATCGCGGCACCGGCGTTGCAGCGGCGGAGCTTGGCTTGATGGCAGGAGCGGACCGGGTTGAAGGGTGCTTATTCGGCAATGGAGAGCGCACTGGCAATTGCTGCCTCGTGACGATGGGCCTTAATCTCTACACTCAAGGGATTGATCCGCAGCTCGATTTCTCCGACATCGACCGAGTGATCGAAACGGTTGAATATTGCAACGATCTGCCCGTGCATCAACGCCACCCTTATGGCGGCGAATTGGTCTACACAGCGTTTTCCGGCAGCCATCAGGACGCAATCAAAAAGGGTTTCGAAGCGCGCGAAAGCCAGAATGACGAGACATGGCACGTGCCTTACCTGCCCATCGATCCAGCAGATTTGGGCCGTAATTACGAAGCCGTCATTCGTGTCAATTCGCAAAGCGGCAAAGGCGGCTTTGCTTGGGTGCTAGAACAAGATCAAGGCCTGAAACTACCCAAAGCCATGCAGGCTGATTTCTCGCGCCATGTTCAACACCTCGCCGATGATCTGGGCCGCGAATTGAACGCTGCCGACATCTGGAACGCGTTCAAATCTGCTTATCACGTCCAGACCGATAAGAAGCACTTCCAACTGGTCGATTACGAAGAGAAACGCGCATCGGATGGCACCCGCCTGTTTGCCGGAAAGATTGCCGTTGCGGGCGGCGAACAGAGCGTCTCTGGACGTGGCAACGGGCTGATTTCCAGCGTGGTCACTACGCTAGAGGAGGCCTTCGACCTCGATATCAAAGTGTTCGATTACACCGAACATGCATTGGGACAGGGTCGCGATGCCCGCGCCGCCGCTTACCTCAAATGCGAGAGCCGCGGACGGGTGATTTGGGGCTGCGGCATCGACGAAGACGTCGCAACCGCCAGTGTGCGCGCCGTGCTAAGCGCAGCGAATTCGGCAGTTGGTGATTAGAAAGCGAAGTCTGGGTTATCGAAAATTAGGGCCAGAAACCGGTCATTCCGCTTTCGACTCACAAGCGGCCATCTAAGTACACTTCATAAATAAGCCGATTTGGAGGGGATTTTTCTAACGGTTCGTCGCTTTCTCAGACTGTTTGAAAGTCAGAACGACCAAACTCTGCGGTTTTTGGAGCCCCTACAGAAAATATCAAGTGGCCTAAAATATTCAAAATCATAGGTTTCTTGCGACTCGAAACTCAGGATCGCAATTGACACTATTCCGCAGAGAAGTTGTCGAAGCCAGCCAAGACCGGTTGCATGGCGAGGTTGTTTTTAGTCAACCATTGTCGACCAAACTCTTCGCTGGTGCATTGTTTGTAGTGCTTGCGATTGCGGCGATTTGGGTTTCGGTTGGAACCTATGCTCGCATTGAGACCATTCCCGGCATTCTCGTCACCGATGTTCCCAGTGCCAAGGTTGTGGCGAGTCAACCCGATGTCGTTGTCGATCTCAATGTCGAAGAAGGTCTGGCCACGCCGTTCTTCCTGCAAATCTCCATCGATACGGTGTTCCCGACCTTTGGCAGCGATCTGCTTTTGATGCTGGCGCTGGGCTTTGGCGGGCTGGCCGTGGTCAATCTGCTTGCGAGCTGGCTTAGGTCGCTGGCCCTTGTGACGCTCAGCAACGCACTATCGCTGTCGCCCACAGACCCGCAACGCTCGAAGCGGCTGAGAAGATCTTCGAGGTCAGAGAGGGGCGAGCTGTTGACCAAGCTGAAGCGGCTAGGATGGATGCGCAAAGGCAGGCCATGATTGCGAAGTTCCAAGCAAGGCAAGCGCCAGACTCTGAATCTCAGATCGAACAAGAATTAGACGCAGACGGGAAGGATCGCCCCGACGCAACCAGCTAGCCAAGGTCAACACCTGCGCTGCCTCGGTTAGAGCTATAAAGTGCGCAGAAAAAAGAGAGTAGCAAATGCTTAAAGAAAACTTGATTGGAAACAACGGCTTTAGAACTTTGAACGCGAGCGAACTTAGTGCAATTTCGGGTGGGAACTTACACATCGATGGCGCAGGCGTTGACCCGCTTAATCCACATCATAGTCGGGATGACATCCTAAACCAGGTGCTGATGACTGGCTCAATGTCTATGAATGAGTATGGTGGCTTTGTGTTTGTCGATGCTGATTTTGACGGTGTGCATGATAGCTATGATCACATGAATGGTGCCAATGATGAAGCTCCCCATATTCATGGCACTGACGGTACAACAATGGGGCAAAACGAGGATGGAACTTGGACGCTCTACGATGCCAATGGCAACGCGACTCAAGGAGCTTGGACGATGACTGGAATAGGCGTTGATACCGGTTCCTCGGGTGGAGCCAACGCTAGCAATACAGGCGGGGGCTTCAATTACAGTGGTGATGGAAACAACTATACTTTTGTTCCAGCAGGATAATGCTTATCTGAGACCTTGACGCTTTGTTGCTATGGTGCACATTGCGATACCTATAAAATGAGGTGACGTGCGAGTTCGCACGTCACCTACTTTTCTTGAGATATCAATTGGAAAATCAAAAGTTTGGTTCTCTCAGTATTTTGGTGGTAGCCAACCTTTTATTGGCCTGCCAACCAATCCATGCGGTTCAGAACGAAGGGCAGTCGAGCCTAGAGCGAGCTCAGGAGATTATGAGTTGGCCGGAATTCTTCCGGTTCAGCTTTTCTCGATGCCTTTTAGAATTCGACCGAATAGGTTTTGATGGTAGCAAGGAAAAGTGTAGTGGCGAGCTGAGTGGCTATCGAGAAGAACTCAAAGTTGTCAGTTATCAAGAGAGAACGATCGTTATTGCTCAGGTCTCCATCGCGGAAAAGACCGTGTCGACCGACGTCTCAGACATATTCTTCTATGTTGACGGTGGGCCATTGGATTCCTTCCCACGCGTCCCCGATCAACTTACGCAATATGCTGGCCTTCAGCGCAACCAACTCATAATATATCCAGTTTATCATAGCTCCTGGTTCCGTACAACGGGTGACGCGCGCGAGGATCTGCAGAAGGGGTTGGTTGAGTTGCGAGCGGCACACGGTGGTCTGCGCGCACAATATCCTGAGGCAACCATCCATCTGATCGGCGAAAGTTGGGGCGGATACTTTGCTAGTCGAATTGGCCTCGGAGACAAAGATCGGCTGGTGCTCGTTTCATCCCCTCTGAATCACACCGGCAATAGCCTAGCAGACTTTTTCCGAGAAACGATTACTCAAGAGAAGAAAGAGGGGGACACGACCTACGCTCTTTCGGCTGATGACTACTCCAATCAGATCGCAATCAATCGCTACCGTTATGTGACCGAAGCTCTGCGTCAAATTGGCGGCGCTCCATTTGTTCTTGCTCGACAGGACGGTCATAAATCATGCCGGGTAATAATCTACGGAACGGATGATCCGATGCTTGCGAGTTTCGATCGCACGGATGGTTATTCTCGAGCGAACAACGAATGGGTCATAAGTCGCCAAACAGGCCACGAAGTGCTCGCTGGCTATGATGGTTTTTTTGCCGAGATGGGTGATCTCGATTGCTTGGAATCTTAGATAAGCGTCATAGCGCCAACGCACTTCTCCTCATGCCATCGGCTAATGCGTGATTCGATGGCAGCAGTGTTGCCCCCCCTGGTCAATAGACAATCTTGGCCTTAATCGTGCCAGCCAAATATCCGCTTTCACCCCCAAGACCAGTCACAAATTGGCATTGGGCGCTTCACCAAAGTCTGTCACGGATTTCCTACACCGGCGCCGCCTGTTACAAACATCGGGTGACTGCACCCTTCCCTCTCCATTCTCCTCCTTGCGCGCTTTTTCTTTCGGCGCTCTTATGTACCTTCATTTTTTGCGCCTTGGACGGTGTAACACGCGGTCCATGTGTCAATGTATTATAGGGCAAGCTGTCACCGCTTTCGGCCTGCTCAGGGAGAGAACACCGCTATGACTGAAGCCATCCTAGAACCCGACCTGCCGATCATCGACCCGCATCACCACCTGTGGGATCTGCGCCCGATGCTCCCGATGTTCCCGGAACCCAGGCATCGCTTCATTGAAACGCTGGTGGATGCAGCCTATTACACTTTCGATCATCTGCATGCCGACACCAATAGCGGGCACAACGTAGTCGCAACCGTCTTCATGGAATGCGGCGCGTTCTACAACGGCACCTATAGCGACGCGCTGAAACCCGTGGGTGAGGTAGAGTATGTCAACGGCGTCGCAGCACAGTCAGCAAGCGGTCTGTATGGCCATCAGCATCTGTGTGCCGGCATTGTCGGCCATGCTGATCTGACACATGGCACTGCGGCGGGCGATGTGCTCGATGCGTTGCTGGCGGCATCTCCGAACCGGTTCAAGGGCATTCGACATCAGGGTGCCTGGGATGCTGATCCAGAAGTGCTTGGACCTCCGTTCCACGCTCCGCCGCAGCTCTATCGTGACACCGCCTTCCGCCAAGGCTTCGCTGAACTGGGTAAGCGCGGGATGAGCTTCGATGCGTGGATACTGGAACCACAGATTGGTGATGTGATCGACCTAGCACGCGCTTTCCCCGATACACCGATCTGCCTCGATCATTGCGGCACTCCGCTGGGGATGGCGAGCTATACCGGCAGGCTGGAGGAACGCTTTGACATCTGGCGCGATAGCATCATCGAGCTGGGTAAGTGCGAAAATGTGATGGTGAAGCTGGGCGGGCTGGCGATGCACAATTGCGCGATGCCGATGGATGGCCCGGCGGCAGGCGCCGGGTCAGAGGAACTGGCGGCCATGTGGAAGCCCTATATCGAGACATGCATCCACGCATTTGGAACGGAGCGCGCGATGTTTGAAAGCAACTACCCCGTCGATCGCTGGGGCGCGACTTACCCTGTATTGTGGAACACCTTCAAACGGATCACAGCGAGCGCGAGCGTGGATGAGAAAGCGGCACTCTATGCTGGGAACGCGGCCCGGTTCTATCGGATTGAACAGGTGCTTGCCTGATTGCAAACTGCAACCTATCGCGCTGCCAAAGACACGTTAGGAGACCTTAATGCCACTTCCCACACCGTTCGACCGCCTTCGCCTCCCGCTGATCGGCTCCCCGCTGTTCATCGTATCCGGGCCGGAGCTGGTGATTGCACAGTGTAAAGCAGGGATAATCGGCAGCTTTCCGGCTCTGAATGCGCGGCCTCAGGCGCTGCTCGACGAATGGCTGCACCAGATCACAGAGGAACTGGCAAAGCATAACCGGGAGAACCCAGACAAGCCCGCAGCACCTTACGCTGTGAACCAGATCGTCCACAAATCGAACGACCGTGTGATGGCTGACATGGCGACATGCGAAAAGTGGCAAGTGCCGATGGTGATCACCTCACTCGGCGCGCGTGAGGAGATATTCCAAGCGGTGACCAATTGGGGCGGGATCACAATGCATGACGTGATCAACAACCGCTTCGCCAAGAAGGCGATTGAGAAGGGTGCGGATGGGCTGATCCCTGTTGCTGCTGGAGCCGGCGGGCATGCAGGAGCACTATCACCTTTTGCCTTAATGCAGGAAATCCGCGAATGGTTCGATGGATTGGTTGCGCTCTCCGGCTCCATCGCGCACGGGGCGTCAATACTGTCCGCTCAGGCAATGCGAGCCGACTTCGCCTATGCGGGCAGCGCCTTCATCGCCACCGAAGAAGCCAATGCTGATCAAGCATACAAACAAGGCATTGTCGAAGGCGATGCAAGCGGCATTGTCTACACCAACTTGTTCACCGGAGTGCACGGCAACTACTTGCGTTCATCGATCGAAAATGCCGGGTTGAACCCCGACGATCTACCAACAAGCGATCCATCAAAAATGAACTTTGGTTCGGGCGGTAACACTAAGGCAAAAGCCTGGAAAGACATCTGGGGCTCTGGCCAAGGTGTCGGTGCGGTGAAGTCGGTGGGCACTGTAGAAGACATGGTCGCGCGGATGGAGCGCGAATACCATGCTGCAAAAACGCGATTGCTAGCTGATACGAATTGCGCTTCGTGGTAAACCGCAGAATAATGCCTTAGGTCGCTTTCCAGAGCGCTTCGGCCATTGCGTCAAGCTCGGTAAAGTCAAAGCCAGAACCAAGCGGGTCTTTGCGATTTAGGATCATCCGGCGGCGTTCGCTCAATAGGCGGCGGCGAAGTGCTGATTGCAATAAGGCAAGACGTCCCAATGCTTCACGCATTGCCGTCACAGGATCATTGATCCTTACCTCGGACCAGTGTTCTTCAATCCGGCCGACCCGTTCAATAACCACCTCATTGTAGTGGCGATGTGGCCCGCGATGGAGCGGCAAGCCAATGCGAATACTGGCTTCCTCACTAGCTGGTAGCAATAAGCCATTGGCGCGAAAGTCATCAAAGCCAACAGATGCTCGCCCAATTCCGTCGAACATCGCTCCAAAGCAATTCCGAGAAAGAAGCTGCCGAGGAAGCAGGTGATGGCGTTGCAAGTTTGCGGCATACCCAGGTTCGCCTCGACGATTGACCGAACGGAATGAAACAATATTGCGCTGCGCCTTTCGGGCCGCAAGGCTGCAACAATATCCAGAATTTTTGTGTGTGGCGCGACCCGTATCTATCACAAGCTACTCACGCCAAACCCGGATGAATTTCCCATTTCTTGAAGTGCGCATGACCAGAAGGTTGCCATCAGGCGCAACGATCCGCTCGCTGCCGTCAATGCCGCCCACCAAAATCAGGTGGTTAACCAGTCTCACACCGAGCCTGGTTGCCGAGACTTCTTCTGCAGAAAGTGGCGGCTCAATTCTAAGTTCCTGACCAATCCAAAAGTCCAGGCCCACACTTTGCAATGCTCCGTCAATAGTTTCACGAAATGCAGTCAGACCCAACGCGGGGAAAGCGCCACCTTCTAACCATGCAGTTGACACAGATTCGAAAAAACGCCGTCCGATCGCACTGCGTGAAGGTGGCCAAATCACTGCGTAAATTTCGTCGAAATGATGAACCAAATCCCGGGCAAGCGCCATCAGTCCTCTGACAACTGGAATGGTTCGATCGCCGCCAGCAAGATGATGTCCCGGGACAAGGTGCAAGGCTTCGAATTGGGAACGCTCCGGCACGCCTTCTAGGTCAAAATGGTACTCAATCAGCGGAAATTCCGTCGCTTCGCCAGATGAGAGCCCGCTTAAATCGAACATCAAGCCATCGCGGAGCAACTCGACCCAGTGCAGGTCCGTAGCCGCATTTGATTTTGCTCCAGCAATCCCAACTTGCTGTCCATCTGCGGTGACAAGATGCAGCGAAGCCTCGTCAGCAGGGTCGTGGGTGATTGCAACAGAACGTTGATTCGCGACAAAACCCTGTATTGCAGCGCGATCGGGCCGCTTGCCGGTCGCAAACAGCAGATACAGCCCTTTAGCATCGGAATCCGATGTCTCAGTGATTATCTACAACCCCTTCTTTTCTACGCCCCATTTCGTCCCTGAGAACTAGAACTTGGCGCTATTTCCAGCCAGCGTCGAGTCCCGATTGTCGAGAACCGACGCATTAAGCGCAATAACTTAGAATACACCTATCAACAGCCCCTCGACCATGGAATTCCCTAGCTCCCGGCAATCCCGCAAGACTTTGTCTGATGGTGATTTTTTTGCCATGATCTGCTCTGGAGTTTGAGCGGAAAAATTGACAATCATTGGATCGGAAACGCGCTTTAGCCGCCATCCGGTAAGTATCCTATCTAGCTGGCGTTGCGCGCCATCCCCATCTGAACCGGCCGCAATTATCGATGCATAGGGGCGACCTTCGATTTGACCGAGTACAGAGTAATACTGAGCATCGAACATCTCCTTCATCGCCCCACTCAAAGCGGCGAGATTTTCTGGACAAACAAACAAGTAACCAGCTGCTCTCAATAGGTCTTCTGACGTCACGTCTTGTGCTCTGATTAGTCGCGCTGCATCTCGCTCGGCTGCCGCGCACGCCATCTGCTCGCTGGCGCCGGTACGGCTGTGCCATATTACCAAAAGACTCGGATCTTTGTTCATGCGATAGACCTCGCCAAGCTGTTCGTTGAAAGTCAATTATAGAATTCATTGGACAGGTGACTGTCCCGATTGGGATCAATCAGTTAGTCTGGCCTAATGGCTACACAATCGCTTTCTTACGTCCTTGGAATTTCGCAGTCATTTGCAGGCCGCAGCTGGCATTGGCGCGGAGGTAACATGGACCTCGGCGACAATGCACAGCTAGACCGCGACATTCTGTCACAGTTGCTAATCACACGCGGTGTTGCACCTGATGAGGTCGGCAAATTTGCCAAACCCACCATGCGCGAATTTCTGCCAGACCCATCTGAGTTTCGCGACATGGAGAGAGCAGCCGAACGACTCGCCAGCGCTGTACTCAGCAAGGAAACGATTACGATTTATGGTGATTACGATGTTGACGGCGCGACCAGCGCGGCATTGATGGTCGAATTGTTGAGGTCGCTGGGCGTGGATGCTGGTTATTACATCCCAGACCGCCTTCTCGAAGGATACGGCCCCACAGGTGCAGCACTTGTCCAATTGGCAAAGGACGGATCTAGCCTGATCGTCACGGTCGATTGCGGTGCGATGGCTTATGAAGCGTTGACTATGGCGCGCGATGCTGGCGTCGATGTTATTGTAGTCGACCACCACAAATGTTCTCCTGAACTTCCGCCCACAGCCGCCTTGGTCAATCCGAACCGGCTTGATGAGAATGACCTCGCCGCAAGCCATGGACATCTGGCTGCGGTTGGGGTTGCGTTCTTGCTAGCAATTGCGCTGGTCCGGACCTTGCGCACGCAGGATTTCTTCAAGGATCGGGCGGAGCCGAATCTCATGGCATTGCTTGATTTGGTTGCACTCGGCACTGTGGCTGATGTTGCTGCATTGCATGGTCTCAATCGCGCTTTCGTCTCACAAGGGCTCAAAGTCCTCGCCCGGCGCGAACGCATTGGCATGGCTGCGCTGATGGACGTCAGCAGGCTCAAACGTGCTCCCATTGCTTCTGACCTTGGTTTCGCTCTTGGCCCTCGGATCAATGCTGGTGGGCGAATTGGGGAATCTACGCTTGGCGTCCGACTGTTGACCACGCGCGACCCGGAAGAAGCTCAAACAATCGCGGAGCAGCTCTCTGCCCTTAATGAAGAGCGCCGGGCGATTGAGGCTGAAGTGCAAGAAGCGGCCGAGGCCCAGCTCGCAGGGCAGCATAATATGGCAGTCCATGTACTTTCTGGCACGGGTTGGCATCCGGGTGTGATTGGGATCGTCGCGGGACGAATCAAGGAGAAGACGGGCAAACCTTCGATCGTCATCGCTCTGGATGAAGCTGATGGAACCGGCAAAGGTTCAGGACGCTCAATTAGCGGCGTCGATATAGGTGCAGCAATCATCGCGGCTCGTGAAGAAGGTTTGCTAATGGCAGGTGGCGGCCATGCAATGGCTGCTGGGCTCACCATTCCTTCCGATAAGCTTTCTGCCTTCACCGAATTCCTCGATACGCGGCTGGCCCGCGATGTGGAAAAAGCCCGCATCGGCAAAAGTATGCAGCTCGACATATCGCTTGCCCCCGGTGGGCTAACCCCCGAGCTTGTGGAAACATTGGAGGCAGCAGGACCTTACGGTGTAGGCTGGCCCGCACCACGTGTCGCAGTCGGTCCGGTGCGAATTGTGAAGGCTGATATAGTAGGCAAAGATCATCTGCGGATTATTGCTACCGGCGATGACGGACGATCATTTAAAGCAATCGCGTTTCGCGCAGCCGAAACGGAGATGGCGCAGACCCTCCTCCACCGCAGCAAAGGGCGCCAATTCCACCTTGCCGGGCGCGTAAAGCTGGATGATTGGGGGCCAAGACCCGTAGCTGAACTGCACTTAGAAGACGCCGCTTTCGCTGATTGAACTTGTGACTGGAGATTATTTCGCGAATGCGACGCAAACGGGGCTTGACCCGTCACCTTCACCCCCCTAGATGCGCGCTCTCGCAAATGAGCGTGGCCCCTTCGTCTAGCGGTTAGGACGCGGCCCTTTCACGGCTGAAACACGGGTTCGATTCCCGTAGGGGTCACCACCTCCCTTACCATTGCTCAAATATCCCCAGCTGGGGTTTGACCAGTCCGAATTGGGCGGTAGAGCATTCGTCTATGGGCTCGCGTCAAATTATTCCTATTGCTGCCATCCTGCTGGCGCTGGTGACGTTTGTCGCGATTCTGCTGCTTGGCCTCGATCCAATTATCGCAGGGTCAATTCTAATTTTATGGGTTGGTTCTCTGCTGCTTGCCGCAGGCCGGTCGGCGGATCCAAGGCCTGTTGTCGAGAAGCAACCATTTAGCCGCGAGTCGATGCGTAAGCTGATTGAAAACTCAGCGACGCCGCTGCTTGTTACCGAAAAAAACACGATCGCAATTGCCAATCGGACCGCACGCCGGCTCCTAGGGCACCACCTGATCGGGCAGGATGCACGCGTGGCTTTTCGCCAACCTGAAGCAATTTCGTTACTGGGGCGAGAGGGCAACGGGCAAGCTATCATTCGAGGCCTAGTGCGTAGGCAAGACATTTGGCAGATGAATCGCCAAGCGGTCGACAATGACCTAGCTGTAATTGAATTGATAAATCAAACCTCTGAAGCTGACATCAGCCGCGCGCACACGGACTTTGTTGCTAATGCCAGTCATGAATTGCGAACTCCGCTTTCTTCTATCATTGGCTATGTTGAAACTTTAAACGAAGGGGGAGGCAACCTCGATTTGTCCACTTCGCAAAAATTCCTGAGTACGATCCAACAGGAAGCATTGCGAATGCAAAGCCTCATCAGCGATCTAATGAGTCTTTCGCGGGTTGAGGCTGAAAAGCACGATTTGCCTCAAGAAAAGCTGCAGCTTCTGTCGGTTATTGAGCGCGCGGCACAGGACGCTGCAGGACCAGAGCGAATTGATCGGCTAATTCTGGAACTCAATGTCGATCCCTGCATCCAAGGAGACCAACAACAGATTGAACAGGTTGTGCGCAACTTGGTGGACAACGCGTTGAAATATGGCGCGGCTGATGCACATGTGACCGTCCAACTTGATTTGTCACGCAACGGCATGGCGAGAATTTCCGTTGTTGATCAAGGGGAAGGCATCGAACGTGAACAGCTCCCCCACCTTACTCGGCGGTTTTACCGAACTGATCCGGGCCGAAGCCGCGCATCGGGCGGCACTGGACTGGGGCTTGCCATCGTTAAACATATCGTCGAACGGCATCGCGGTCGTTTGAATATCGAAAGTGATCTTGGTCAAGGGACGCGAGTGGTTGTTCGCATCCCACTCGTCGATGCAAAACAGAGGCTTGCCGAAGACATTCAAACTGATGAATCAGAAAGCGCCGCGGACGATAAATGAGGGGCCAAAATTGTAATTGAGTCTTAGCGTTGTCTTATTCTTTGGACATGGCCAAAACCACAAAGTTCCATGCAGCGCACTGCGAAACGATTCTTAGTGCGTAACATCATTGAAAATTCGCGGTTGGCCTGACCGCATACGAAGCCTTCGAGGGGAAACAGGTTTAATCCATGTCGCCGATTACTCTCATTCTGATTGCCATTGGTCTGGGCCTTGCAGGCTGGCTGGCTGGAAGGGCGAAAGCCTGGAGTTTCCAGAAAACTGCCCCTGATAAGCGCCCGGTTGCCAGGCCAATCTACCATGCATGGTATGTCGCCATGTGGGTATTGATCCCGGTGCTGGCCTTTTTGACGCTGTGGTCTTTTATCGCCCCGCAATTGGTTACGCAGAGCGTGCTGGCTTCTCCAACTGCGGCAGACTTGCCTCTCTTTGGTTTTGAGCGTGATGCGTGGCTGGCCGAAGCACGGGCCGTGGCAAACGGAACTGCTCCAGGAGTCTTCAGCGAAGGTGCCGAGGCCTTGGTGGAGCCATATCGCCTAGCAATATCTCGCTATACGCTGACAGGGTATGCAATCACCATTCTGATCGCTTTTGGTGGTGGCGCATTTTCGTACACCCGGCTGCGCCCTGAATTCCATGCGCGTACGAGGGTAGAACGCTCCATCATGGTAATTTTGCTGCTCGCATCTTTGGTAGCAATCCTCACCACATTCGGCATTTTTGCTAGCCTTGTGTTCGAGACCATCCGTTTTTTCGGGATGGTTTCTCCAATGGACTTCCTGACGGGCACTTATTGGGGGCCCGACCCAATGAGCAATCCAGATAATCCCGATGGGTCTCGCTTTGGCGCGATCCCATTGTTCTGGGGAACAATATTTATTGGTGCAATCATCGCAATGATCGTCGCGATTCCACTTGGATTGATGAGCGCAATCTATCTGACACAATATGCTGATCCAAAGGTACGCGCTTGGGTAAAACCTGCTCTAGAAATTCTCGCTGGCGTCCCAACCGTGGTGTACGGATATTTCGCCGCACTCACCGTCGCTCCGGCCATCCGCGATGCGGCAGTGGCCATTGGTATCACCAACGCCTCAACTGAAAGCGCCCTTGCTGCAGGTGTTGTGATGGGTGTGATGATCATTCCATTTGTCTCATCAATGGCAGACGATTCAATCACAGCTGTACCAAGCGCCATGCGCGACGGCAGCTATGCTATGGGTGCTACCAAATCAGAGACTATCACACGCGTTCTCTTTCCGGCCGCCCTGCCCGGTATTGTCGCAGGGATTATGCTCGCTATTAGTCGCGCCATTGGTGAAACCATGATCGTGGTCATGGCCGCATCAACTGCTGCCAATCTCAGCGCCAACCCATTGGACCGGATGACAACTGTAACAGTCCAGATCGTAAAAATGCTGACAGGCGAAGGCAGCTTTGATCACCCCGCCACGCTCAGCGCATTTGCCTTGGGTTTCGTCCTTTTCATGGTCACACTGGCCCTCAACTACGTCGCCCTGCGAGTCGTAAAACGGTTCCGTGAAGCATATGAATAATTCAACCACTTCCTCTTTAGCGAATGCAGATCTGGGTCCAACACGGACACCAGAATTTGAGAAGCGTCTGGCGAAACGATACCGAAAAGAGCGCTATTTTAAGTTGATGGGTCAAGGAGCGATCGCGTTTTCAGTCGCTGTTCTGGTCTTCCTTCTCGGTAATATGCTGATGAACGGCATTGGCGGTTTCCAGCGAGCAGAGCTTACGGTCCCTATCGATTTTCCACAAAGCGGGCTTTCGGGTGATGCCGCTTCGCTGTCTTCACCTTCAGCGCTCCAAGTGTTGGAAATGCAGGGCTTGCCCGACTTGGTGATGCTCTACGGCGAAGAATCACTGGGCGAAGAAGGGGCGACAGAGTTAAGCCGCGATGCGTGGCGCGATGTCGCCGCTGCGTTGCAGGCCGATCCGTCGATTATCTATCGGACTGAGACATTTTATCTTCCTGCGTCGTCTGACCTCGCTGCAGGGTTGGCTGGCGAAGGCTCTCCCGAGATGCAAGCACTCGCACAGCGGCTGACAAGCGAAGGCAAGCTGGCAGAAAACTGGGATCCAGGTTTTATCTGGAGAACAGATGCAACCAGCCCGCAACAGGTTGGCATTTGGGGGGCGCTCAAAGGTTCAATCCTGACTATGATAGTCACTTTGACGCTGGCTTTCCCAATTGGCGTCCTGTCTGCTCTCTACTTGGAAGAATACGCTCCTAAGAACCGATGGACCGACCTGATCGAAGTCTCGATCAACAACCTCGCTGCGGTGCCTTCCATCATCTTTGGTCTATTGGGTCTTGCGGTGTTTCTGACAATATTTCCCAACTTCAGATCCGCACCATTAATTGGTGGTTTGACGCTTGCGTTGATGACAATGCCGGTAATCGTCATTTCCGGCCGTAATGCAATTAAGGCAGTTCCACCCTCAATCCGCGATGGTGCGCTGGCGGTGGGTGCCTCTCCTGTGCAGGTTGTCTTCCATCATGTTCTACCGCTTGCCATGCCTGGCATGCTGACCGGGACAATTATCGGTATGGCGCGCGCTTTGGGGGAAACGGCGCCTCTGTTAATGATCGGGATGCGCGCCTTTATCGCAACGCCGCCAGAAGGCTTCACGTCACCAGCCACTGTCCTTCCAGTGCAAATTTTCCTATGGTCCGATGAAATCGACCGCGGCTTTGTCGAACGCACAAGCGCGGCAATTATCATCCTATTGCTGTTCCTCCTTTTGATGAACGGCCTCGCCATTTACCTCCGCAACAAATTCGAGAAAACCTGGTGACCCTGATCCACGAAAAGATCCAACGAGACAAAACCGCAAAGATGATCGCGCGTGATGTCTCTGTGTATTACGGTTCCAAAAAAGCCATCGATGAAGTGTCGATCGACATTTCGCCTGATTATGTGACCGCCTTTATCGGTCCTTCTGGCTGCGGAAAATCGACCTTTCTCCGTTGTTTTAATCGCATGAATGACACCATTCCTGTGGCCAAAGTCGAAGGGCTGATTGAGCTTGAGGGCGAAGACATTCACGGAAATGCGATGGATGTTGTGCAATTGCGCGCACGGGTGGGGATGGTTTTTCAAAAACCCAACCCCTTCCCCAAGACAATCTATGAGAACATCGCGTACGGCCCCAGAATTCACGGGCTTGGCGAAAAGAAGGCCGATCTTGATGTGATCGTCGAGAGGTCTCTTACGCGTGCCGGACTGTGGGATGAGGTGAAGGATCGGCTCGAAGATTCAGGCACGGCATTGTCCGGCGGTCAACAGCAGCGTCTGTGCATTGCGCGGGCAATTGCGGTCGATCCCGAGGTAATTTTGATGGATGAACCCGCCTCTGCACTCGACCCGATAGCAACCGCAAAGATCGAAGAGTTGATTGACGAGCTTTCAGGTCGCTACGCCATCGTTATCGTCACTCACTCAATGCAACAGGCTGCCCGCGTCAGCCAGCGCACCGCTTTCTTTCACCTCGGTAAGATGGTGGAATATGGCCCGACGTCGGACATATTCACCAACCCGATTGAGCAGCGAACTCAGGATTATATTACAGGGCGTTACGGCTAATGACTGACCATACTGTCAAGGCATTCGATGAAGATATCACACGGCTTCGTGGTTTGATTTCTGAAATGGGCGGGCTCGCAGAAGCTGCAACGCACGCGGCGCTCGACGCATTGGTGCGCGGTGATGAAGAGTTGGCTGATCAAATTGTCGCGGGCGACAAAAAAATTGATGCGCTCGAAATGGAAGTCGACAAACTCGCCGTGCGTATTATCGCTCTGCGTGCCCCGCTCGCCGACGATCTGCGCGAAGTTATCGCGGCGCTAAAGATTGCTGGCGTGGTCGAACGGATCGGCGATTATTCGAAAAACATCGCCAAACGCGTCGGTAAGATCGAAGGCCGCGATCGCTTTGAGCCACTGACCCTTTTGCCGGCGATGGGTGAAGTCGCTGGTGAAATGGTCCACGATGTCTTGACGGCGTATGCGGCCCGCGATGCGGACCTGGCGCGTGAAGTCATTAGCACCGATGCCAAAGTCGATGCATTTTACAACAGTATTTTCCGCAACCTTGTCAGTCATATGGTCGAAAATCCTGCCACCATTTCGAGTGCGGCGCATTTGCTTTTCGTCGCTCGGAACTTGGAACGGATTGGCGACCACGCAACCAATGTCGCGGAAATGGTGCATTATGCGGCAACTGGTACTTATCCTCCAGAAGAAGACCGGTGACCGCCATTCGATTGATCCGGACAACTGTTTTTGGATAAATAGCAGGCCAGTGTTTCATCAAATTGTAGCCGCAGTGAAACATGAGCAAACCGACCGTTGCTTCATCAATTCCGAAGCGAGTTCGAGGAGACTGTGCAATGTCAGCCGCTAAACTGTTATTGGTTGAGGACGATCCATCTCTTTCGGAGTTGCTTGAATACCGTTTCCAAAACGAAGGTTATGATGTCCGCTGCACTGGTGACGGCGATGAAGCCTTGGTTCTCGCAAGCGAAGATATTCCCGATCTCATTATCCTGGACTGGATGATTGAAGGGACCAGCGGCATCGAAGTATGCCGCCGCCTGCGCCGCGACACAGAAACAGCGCATGTCCCCATCATCATGCTCACCGCGCGTGAGACAGAGGATGACCGAGTGCGCGGCCTTGAAACGGGTGCGGATGATTATCTGACGAAACCTTTTTCTCCACGTGAATTGCTGGCTCGGGTCGCGGCGGTGATGCGGCGAATTCGCCCTGTTCTTGCCGGTGAAACCATCAAGGTAGGCGATATCGCTCTCGATCCGGTCGCACATAAGGTGCAACGCCGTGATCACGAACTCCAATTGGGTCCGACCGAATATCGCCTGTTGAAGTTCTTTATGGAGAGCCCTGGCCGGGTCTTTAGCCGCGGGCAGTTGCTTGACGGGGTCTGGGGCACGGGTTCAGACATTGAACTGCGCACGGTCGATGTCCACATCCGTCGTTTACGTAAGGCTATCTCTGTTGAGGACGCGAAGGATCCTATCCGAACGGTGCGATCTGCGGGCTACGCATTAGAGGCGGTTTAGACACCCATATGTCTACCCTCTAATGAAAATCGCGGGATTTTGGGATGATGCGGTGATTGCGTGGATGGCCCCTGACATTTTCCCGGCTCGCTGAGGGCAGTTCATCGATCATGTCGCGCGGTTTTATCCCATCCTTGCCCTGCGGAGACTTTCTCCCAGCCAAGGGTGCATTGACATGATCTGCGCGCGCCGGTGGCGCGTTGAGCATATCATCTGACAAAGCGTAAAGCTGGTCAGTCGTATCGGTCAAATGATGCGCGATCAGGTGGACCACTTCATCATCATATTCGACCCGTCCGCGCACCTCCATCGACCGCGCGCCCATAACCACGCGCCGCTGTTTCTCCATAAGGTCCGGCCACACAACCAAATTGACCACTCCGGTTTCATCCTCAAGCGTGATGAAGCACACACCCTTTGCGCTACCAGGCCGTTGACGGATCAATACAACACCTGCCACCTGCACCATACTGCGATATTTGCGCCCCCGCAGGTCACTTGCGCGCGCAAAGCCGCGTTCTGCCAGAGTGGGTCGCAAGAACGCCATCGGATGCGCTTTCAGACTAAGCCGCGTAGTCTGATAATCGGCGACCACCTCTTCGGACAGCGGCATGACGGGCAATTTTATTTTTGTCCGCTCCGCCCCCTCATCGCGCTCTGCTGCTGCACGAAACAGCGGCAGGTTAGGTCCAGCGATCAGGCTGCGCGCATCCCATAACGCCTGCCTGCGCGTCAGTTCGATCGAGGTGAAGCAATCTGCACTGGCAAGCCGTTCGATATGAGCAGGAGAGAGGCCCGCACGCCCCCTCAACTCGGTGACATCTTGGTAGAGGCCATTCTCCGCCCGCTCTGCGATCAATTGCGCGGCGACATGTTCATGCATGCCATCGACCTGCCGCAGACCCAGTCGCAAGGCAATCTGGCGGTCGAAACGGCCCGTTCGAGAACCCGCCACCTCGCCAAGCTCTTCAAGTGTGCAATCCCAATCGCTCCGATTCACATCCGCTGGCAGCACCTCAACCCCATGCTCACGCGCATCGCGCACAATCTGCGCAGGCGCATAAAAGCCCATCGGTTGAGAGTTGAGCAACCCCGCCGCAAATGCCGCAGGAAAATGGCATTTCAGCCAGCTCGAAACATAAACTAGATGCGCAAAGCTCGCGGCATGGCTTTCGGGAAAACCATATTCGCCAAAACCCTTAATCTGGTTGAAACAGCGTTGCGCAAAATCTGTGTCATAACCCCGATCCACCATGCGTTCGACCATCATATCTTCCAGCTCATGCACCATACCGCGCGAACGGAATGTCGCCATTGCTTTGCGCAATCGATTGGCTTCCAATGAAGAAAACTTCGCTGCATCGAGCGCGATTTTCATCGCCTGTTCCTGAAAAATTGGGACACCCAAAGTGCGCTCAAGAATGCTCGATAATTCATCCGGCGGTCCATGCTGCGGGGATGGCGCCGGAATTCTGACAGGTTCTGCACCCCTGCGACGTTTGAGATAAGGGTGAACCATATCACCCTGAATGGGGCCAGGTCGGACAATCGCGACCTGAATAACGAGATCATAGAATTCGCGCGGACGCAGGCGTGGCAGCATGTTCATCTGCGCACGGCTTTCCACCTGAAACACACCCAGCGAATCCCCTCTGCACAGCATCGCATAGGTCTCTGGATCTTCACGCGGGACAGTCGCCAACGTTAGTGTGCGATCATGATGTACCGCGAGCAGGTCGAGGCATTTTTTGATGCAGGTCAACATGCCGAGTGCCAGCACATCTACCTTTAAAATACCGAGCGCCTCGATATCGTCCTTGTCCCATTCAATGAAACTACGATCAGGCATTGCGCCATTGCCGATCGGCACCGTCTCGATCAGCGCGCCCTCGGTTAGGATAAACCCGCCGACATGTTGGCTAAGATGGCGCGGCATTCCGATCATTTGTTCCGTGAGTTTCAACACCCGCCGCAGATGCGGATCGGAAAGGTCCATACCGATCTCCTCAACATGCGCCTTTCCAATTTCACGCCCCATCCCGCCCCATACGGTGCGCGCAAGCGAGCTGGTGACATCCTCTGACAGCCCCATCGCTTTACCCACTTCGCGGATCGCCATGCGCGGGCGGTAATGGATAACTGTCGCCGTAAGTCCGGCACGGTGGCGGCCATATTTCTTATAGATATATTGGATCACTTCTTCGCGCCGTTCATGCTCAAAATCGACGTCGATATCAGGCGGCTCTTTGCGTTCTGCAGAGATGAATCGGTCGAACAAAAGCTGATGCTTAGCCGGATCAACACTGGTGATTTCCAAGCAATAGCAAACGGCGGAATTGGCTGCGCTGCCCCTGCCCTGACACAGGATCGGCGGTTCCACACTGCGCGCAAAATCAACAATGTCTTTAATCGTGAGGAAATACTGCGCCAGGTCGAGTTTGGCGATCAGCGCCAGCTCTCGTTCAAGCGTATCGTGGACACTATCCGGCACGCCCAATGGGTAACGCTGCTCTGCCCCGCGCCATGTCTCTATTTCCAGATGTTCCTTCGGAGACATCCCATCGGGATAGATTTCTTCTGGGTATTCGTAACGCAATTCATCAAGGGTGAAGTTACACGCATCAGCCACGTCTCGCGCCGCCCGGATTGCATGGGGCCAACGATCAAACAAGCGGCACATTTCCAGCGGGCTTTTGAGATGCCGTTCAGCATTGGCGTGGAGCAAGTGCCCGGCATTGGCGATCGTGGTTTTGTTCGCGATTGCGGTCATCACATCTTGCAACGGACGGCGCTCTGGCGTGTGGTAATGCACATCATTGGTGGCCAGCAAGGTGAGGCCATTGGCACGAGCAAGGCTATCCAACCGATCAATCCGAGCGATATCATCGCCGCGATACAGGTGGCTGGCCGCAAGGTGGCGGAGTGTGGGCAGCGCGCGCGTGAGATGCAGGAGCAGATCAGGCAGTGCCCCCGACACTTCTCCGCCAAGATCGCTGCCATCCAGAGCGACCACATTATTCGCCCAAGCAGGAATGGTGAATTGCGTTTTCAACTCTTCCGGCGGGATCAGGATTAGCTGTACGCCCTCAGCATGATCCGCCAACATTGGCAGGTCGATTTCGCAGATGCCTTTTTCCTGCCACTCCCCGTCCAGCGTCTGCATACGCCCCGCGCTGATCAGGCGGCACAATCGGCCATAGGCAGCACGGTCCATTGGATAGGTAAGGAAAGAGAGCCCTTCGACCGTCTCTATCCGGCAACCGATCACCGAACGCAGCTTCAACGTCGTCGCCTCCGTGTGGATGCGAACCACACCGGCAAAACTGTTCGCATCCGCAATCCCGATTGCATCATAGCCTTGCGTGCGTGCAGTCATCACCAGATCGACCGCATCCGACGCCCCGCGCAAAAAGCTGAAACAACTGACAAGGCCAAGTTCAACAAAGGGCGCGCGCGGCGGCGTTTCAATCAGGTCTGGGTCAAGTTCTAGCCTACGTTTATCGGGGGTGAGTGAACTTTCAGGCATGTCACACGCCCATTCTTCTTGGCAGCTCCAATGGCTGTGCACATGTCCTCTCAACAAGAGCTTTAGGTCTCTGCTGGATAATTTTGTGGATCATAGAACACCTTTTTGTTCTTTATATGTTCCATTCATAAAATCACCAGTGAAAATGATGTTTTTAGGTTGGAAGTCCTTACACAAATAGGTCATAATAAGTTCACGGACCGGGCCCCTCTGGCGAGCAATTCCGCTCGTGATGTCGGACGTGATCGCGGCGATACGCCGCAGTTTTTCGAAATGGGGTGCGTATACGCTCCTCATAAGGGAGCGAAAATGAAATACCTTATACCCGTCACAGCAACCGCAGCCCTCGCACTTGCCACCGTATCCGCCGCCGCGCAGGATTGGGAATACACAGATGGCAGCGCACCTGAAAACTGGTCAGAAGCCAGCCCTGATTTTTCAGCATGCGATGCAGGTATGATGCAATCCCCAATCGACCTTGCCGAAGCAACTGCCCTTGGTTCTATAACCATTGCAGCCGATTACGGCATGACCGAAGGCAAGCTAAAAATCGGCAAACACAAGGTCCAGATTGATGCAGGCTCTGGTCAAGGCATGGTTTCTGGTGATCGCCTGTTCAACCTGCTTCAGGTTCACTTCCACACTCCATCTGAGCACGCTATCAGCGGCGAACGCTTCCCGCTGACTGCGCATTTTGTGCATGCGACGCGTGACGGTACACTTGGTGTGTTGGGCGTGATGTTTGAAGAAGGTGAAGCCAATGAAGGCTTACAAACCATCATCGATGCATTGCCGAACGGAAACGGATCAGACATTTCAATCGATATGGGCACAATGGTGCCTGCTGAGCTCGACGTTTATCGTTACATGGGTTCACTCACCACACCGCCTTGTAGCGAGAATGTGAACTGGCATGTGGTCGAGAAGGCGTTGGAAGCAAGCCCAGAGCAGATCGCTGCGATGGAGACGGCTCTTGAAATGAGCGCTCGTTCGATCCAGCCACTCAACAATCGCCTACTGGTTGCTCCATCGGATTGATAACCTGACATAAAAAAGGGGTTGGAGCGCTCGGCTCTGCCCCCTTTTTTGAATTGATGTAGGCGCTGGATTGCTGTCGGTTAAAGGCGATTGAATCGCCGTTTTTCGGGGCTTAGGCCAGCACCGTTGTTTTCGCACAGATAATCAAGCACAGCCTCGTGCATTTCCCCTTCGAATACGACGCCGGCAAAACGATCGTCCACCCAAGCGATAATGCCTAGGGGAGCGTTGATTCCACCAACCCTCATGGTCACTCGGTCACCGACACTGGCAAAGCCGCTGCTTGCCTTAATCTTGCAGCCACGCTCCGATATATCGATCATGTCGACATAAACCACACGCGACTGCACACGGCTCTTCACCATCAGGCTAAGAGGCCGGCGTTTGGCTGCGCGATTAACCGTATACATATTCATACAAGTTGTTTCGCACAAATTAGTAAACGAAGCTTAACCGGGCCAGTAAATGAGAGTTAACCATTTCAAACAGACAGGCCCTGCAAAAACCAATCAGGTCTTCCCCCTCGACCATCTCCGGAAATGCCGTGGCGATAGATCCAATACCGCCGTCCCTCATCATCCTCGATCCGGTAATAATCGCGCAGACGCACATTAGATTTTTCCCGCCACCATTCCGGCGCAATGCGCTCAGGCCCTTCTACCCGGGCAACGTCATGCACATTCCCCCGCCAACGGAAACGCTGCGGATAACCATCGGGTGAAGCATAAAGTACTGCAATCCTTTCTGATTTATCGAGGATTTTTAACGGCCTGGCGCGGAAACCTGCCACTGCCTCCAATGGCGGATTAGGATCAAGCGGCATTCGCCAACGCTGCGCGCGTTCAGGCAAGTGGCTGGCATGGGAAACCGGGCGGCGCACAGCATGCGGGCCAAGCCGCACTGTCAGCCGGTCAATACAGGCGGCAAGCGAGGTGCCATGGCGCTCCGCTGCATGTTCGACATCACTCTGCACCGCATTGAGCGATTCGGCCCAGCTTGTGCGCAACCGCACTGTCTCAATCCCAAAACCTGCATCAATATCTTCAAGTTTATCCGCCAATAGCCGGGTGATATGCGCTGCTTCACGGATCGCAGCGGCCAGTTCGAGCCGCCGCACGATCACTTCTCCATCGACCCGCCACATCCCCAGTTCTAGCCGCCTTGCGCCCTCTCCCCGTCCTTCAAGTTCACGCGCCATGTCTTGAGCTAGATCATCCACCACCCGATCAAGTAGCGAACGATGGCGCAGCGGCTCAGCCAGGCGGCGCTGAACCAGCGGCATTTGCTTTGGAACCACCGGAAGTAGCGGTTCTGGCACACGCCCCAAAATCTGGTCGAGCCGAATAAGCGGATTGGCCGAGGGGGATTTGCGGTTGCGGAACCGGCGATGAAGTGCATCTCTCGCTGCAGCTTCAGAACGGTCGACAGCGCCAGTTGCGATGTCTGCAAGATCACCCAATCGCTTAAGCCCCAAGCGGCGCAAAACGGTGAGCACATCATTGTCGAGGCGAAGCGCCGCCACGGGCAAGTCAGCGAGACGGCCCACAGCGTCCTCATCAGAGCCAAGGATCGATCTTACAGGGGCAGAGCGGGGAGCCAAATGAGCACTAAAGTGAGAGAGCGCCCATGCCGCACCCGCAGTTGGCGCAATGGCTGCACGAACCGCCAGTCCGCGCTTTACAAACGCCGCATCAACATCGCTCAGCAATCTCGGTTCTCCACCGAACAAATGAGCCGCAGCGGTGATGTCTACTAGCAAGCCATCGGGCGGATCGAGTGCACTCCACGGCCCCCAGCGTTGCACCCACACCGCAAGTTTTTCGAGTAAGGCAATGTCACCGGCTGGATCTGCCGGGACGGTGCGAATTTGCGGACATAGCGTGCGCGCATCGGCAAGCATCATGCCTGTCCGGGCACCCACCTCGAACCCTGCATCGTTGACCGCATCAATGCGGGGGCCATGAGCGGTTTCGATAATGAGGGCAGTCGGTTCGGAATCCGCGCCCTCCCCAGGTTTTAGTTCCCCTGTTTCAGGCGCGCCCGATAATCGCCAGCGATCTACCGACAGTCGGGCGCACCAAATCGCCAGTATCCTGCGTGTTGGCCGCTTGCCGAACGCGTTGATTGGAATTTTGGGCAGAGAGGTGTCCGTTGTCATTGCTCATAATCCATTTCCCCGGGGCGTGGCTGCGCGCACGGAACAGTTCAGCTTTCCAGGCAGGCACACCGGGCGCGGGCGCGTTCCATAACGACGCAGCAGAAGGCGCTGCCTCAACCCGCCATCGCATCCGTGCAGAAGACAGATCAGCCTCTGCCTCAAGCCGCACCAGCCACAGCGCGACGCCGTGCTTTTCTGCTGTAAGGCTAAGCCTGCGTGAGGCCGTGAAATCGAGTGCGCGTGGATTGCCCACAATCTCTCCGATTACGCAGGCAAGGTCGCGGCAACGCAACCCTTCTTCGAGCGCAAACAGCGCATCTTCAGGCGATGCCGCTTCGACATGGATCAACCGGTCGCGCAATTCCGGCGGAAGGCCATGGACATAAGGACGCCCACTGCGTTGGATTGCGCGCCTATCCTGAACCCACAGAACCTGTCGGCGGTCCTCTTGTTCCGCGAGCGGGTCTTTATTCTGACCAGCACGTTGACCCGTTCCTTGGGTCGCCATTGCAAGAGCATCACGCGCCAGCGCCATTGCCATCCCTGCCCCGCTCGCATCCCTTGTCTCCGCGAAAATCTCGCTATGCAACGGTTGATCAGCCAATCCCGGACGCCAACGTCCCTCACGCGCGCTGGATAGCGCAGTGATATCATCGCCCGAAAGCGTTGATGCAGACAGGCGAAGGCCAGTACTCCCACCCTTAGGGCGAGAAGGAACAGGAAATGTATCGAGCGCTTTCGCACCAGAGGGAAGAACAGAAATCGGCATTTGAAACCTTGAGGAACTCTATAAAAGACTCACCTGAGTCTCATTTGTTCTCACTATGTTCCACAGCCAAGGAATGATTGCAATGGAAAGGACAACCTGCCCAACTGCCCTCCCCATAGTTCACAGATCGTGACTAACCAAAGACAACTGCGAAACCTTGTTGCAATTCAGACATCGCTTTCGCAAACCACTCTGGAAACAAGCCCGCCGCAAGTATCAACGTCAGCACAATCGGGCAGACAAAGCGTACAAGCGCCCGCCAAACCTGATGCAACACACCATCAAGCCCATTCTCATCATCGATCAGCTTGGCATCCGCGACCCAACCAACAAAAATGCAAGTCAGAATCGCACCAATCGGCATGAACAGCTTGGCTGTCACCCCATCCAGTGCGTCAAAGAAATTCGCCTCAGAAAAAATCGGAATGAGTGCCAGCGGGCGAAAATCCGCCAACTCGTTAAATGATAGCGCTGACAGAATACCAAGCACCGCAGCGCCCACACCGACAATCACAGTAGCAACAGGACGCGACAGCTTGAATTTCTCAAACACATAAGCGGTTGGCGCCTCAAGCAAGGAAACCGAACTCGTCAATGCAGCAAAGAACACCATGGTGAAAAAAAGCAGTCCGATCAACGAACCAAATGGCATCGCCTGAAACGCAATCGGAAGCGACTGGAACATCAGTCCCGGCCCCGCGCTCGCGGAAAGGCCAGCGGCAAACACAATCGGGAAGATTGCAAGACCTGCAATCAACGCAACCGCCGTGTCAGCGCCAGCAATAATGCCAGATGTCTCTCCCAAATTGGTCTCACGACTGGCATACGCGCCATACGTCATCATACCCGCCACACCCAACGACAATGAGAAGAACGCCTGCCCCACAGCGGCTAGCATCACTTCACCGGTCAGTTTCGAAAAATCGAAGGTAAACAGATACGTGACCGCATCACCAAAATTGCCGGTGAAGGCACCATAAATCGTGATACCCAAAAACAGCACAAAAAACATTGGCATCAAATAGACCGCAACGCACTCGATCCCGCTGGAAATACCCCGCGCAACGAAAAACATCGTCACCGCCAAAAATCCAAGATTGAGGCCAACCATCAGCGAACCATTGCCAAATAACCCCGGAAGCAGCGTTTCGATTTCCTCAGCAGGCCGGCCTGCAAATGCTCCACCCGAAAGACCGGTCTGGAACAGGTCGCTCAGGAACACTCCGATATAGTAAACCACCCATCCACCAACGACGCAGTAAAAGCTTAGGATCAGGAAAGCTGCAAACACCCCCATAGAGCCGAGCACGCTCCAACCTTCAGGAGCCTTCGAATCTCGCGCAACCCGGCGCACACTCTCAGGGGCTGAGGCCTGACCGTGGCGGCCGATCAGAACTTCGGAAAGCAGAACCGGCAGACCAATCAGCAAGACACAGAAAATGTAGAACAGCACAAATGCGCCCCCTCCATTCTCACCTGCCTCAGCCGGAAAGCGCCACATATTTCCAAGTCCAACTGCTGAACCAACAGCAGCTAGAATAAATGCGCTGCGAGAGGACCAACCTTCGCGTTCGGACGAACCAGTGGATACTACCATGTCTGAAAATATACCCTTATACTGCGCGTCATACAGCGCGCTGTCCCTTGTCGCCGCCTATGTGCAATGAATCTGCGCCCACGCCAAGAGGCATTACACTCTCATTCCTTTGCCTTCTCATCAACGGGCCGCTAAATGCTCCACTTATGTCAACTACATTCCAACTCGATACAAGCACCAGCCGCGCCAATCCCACCCCGCGTCCGCGCAAACGACTAACAGTGCCGCGAATTCGCGACCACAAGAAGGATGGCCAAACCAAAGACCCATTGGTCATGCTCACGGCCTACACAGCTCGTCAGGCCCAGTTGCTTGATACGCATTGTGACATGTTGTTGGTTGGAGATTCGCTCGGACAGGTGATTTATGGTCTCGATTCCACCCTGCCAGTGACGCCTGAGATGATGATTGCGCACGGTGCCGCAGTCGTCCGCGGCAGCTATCACAGCGTCGTCGTCGTCGATATGCCATTTGGTTCCTATGAAGGTTCAAAAGAACTGGCCTTTGAAACCGCAAGCCAGATCATGGCTAAGACAGGATGCGCAGCTGTGAAGCTCGAAGGCGGTCAAGCGATGGCTGAAACAGTCGCATTCCTAAGCCAACGCGGCATCCCGGTGATGGGGCACGTTGGCCTCACACCGCAGGCTGTGAACGTTCTCGGCGGATATGCAGCGCGGGGCCGTAGTCAGCATGAACACGACAAAATCATCGCTGATGGTCAAGCGCTGGAACAGGCAGGCGCATTTTCGATCGTGGTTGAAGGCGTGATCGAGCCTATCGCAATTGCCTTAACCAAATCGCTTGAAATTCCTGTCATCGGCATCGGCGCCTCGGCTCAATGCGACGGACAGGTACTCGTGACCGAAGACATGCTCGGTATGTTTGAACGTGTGCCTCGCTTTGTGAAGCGCTATGAAAATATTGCCGAAGTGATCGACAAGACAGTCGCTACCTATGCAGAAGAAGTGCGCGCGCGCAGCTTCCCAAGCGAAGAACAGACATACCAACCTAAGAGCTAATCTCTAGTAAGCAAGTTGGCGAGCGGCGCTGCGATCATCAGTTGCAGCAGGTGGTAGAGCAGGAGCGGTGCAATGACGAACCCGGCAATATGAGCTGGAAACAAGATCGTCGCGAGCGGTGCGCCGATAGCGACACTCTTTTGTGCTCCAGCGAACAGGAATGCAATTCGCTCACCGCGCGGCAGTCGCAATACCCCGCCCCCGATCCATGCTCCCCCCGTTCCCATGAAGAGATATACGATCACGAGGCCAACCAGCGCCGTCCAACTGGCGGCGCCAAACATTGTGGTTAGTCCTTGCTCAACGGCTCCGGAAAACGCGACATAGACTGCGATCCCGATCACGATGCGATCAAGCCACACAACCTGAGACTTGCGCTCTTTGAGCCAATGAATAGTCCAACCCTGCAGCGCTTGCCCGATTACAAAGGGCAAGATCAGAATTAGACCAATACGCACAATCGTGTCGCTGCTGATTTGAGCCACATCGCTCCCCGCAAGAACTGCGAACAGAGGCGCAGTAACGAACACACCTGCAATGTTGATCAGAGCTGCACCCACAACAGACAAGGCAACATTGCCGCCCGCAAGGCTGGTGTAGGACGTGGCTGATTGCACTGTTGATGGCAGCGTCCCGAGATATAGGAAGCCCAAAGCAACCACTGGCGGCAGCAATGTTCCAGCAACGCCAGCCATGCCCAGCCCGATCAAAGGCATCACACCAAACACCCAAAGGAATAGTAGCACGAAAAAGCGCCAATTGGCGAAGCCTCGCGCGATCTCTGCGCGCGCGATTCTCATTCCATTGATCAAGAACAGCACGAAAATGGCTGCATTGGAAACGACCTGCGCCGTCCCGCGCGCCTCGCCACTAGCGGGGATAAGAATGCCCAAAATAGTTGCGATCAATAGGACCGCGATCATCGGATCGGTAAGCAAGGATAGGCGTGAAAGCATTTGAAATGCCCTGCCCAATCGGTTCTCTATTGTCGAGCGGCAGTGCCCCGTTTGAAATTAGCCTTGGACAAAATCAGCCGGTGCCAGTTCACTGCGCAATGCTTCAAACCGGACAGCTTCATCTTCTTGCTCAAGCCCACGCGCCGCTTGTGCCCGCAATTCTAGCACCTCTAGATCATTGCCCGCCCCCAGCACGATAGCCGTATCAAGCAACACTTGAACCCTCAGCCAATCTTCGTCTTGTGCACTGCGCTCTGCCAATAGGAACAGAGCCGAAATGTTTTGCGGGTCGCCCGCAATATGACGTGTCAGCAATACATCGGCGGCAAGATCATCATCATAGGCGCGATACGCCTCAATCACTTTGCGCGTGAGCGGCCATGAACGCCTAACCCTCGCTGCGACTTCGTAATATTCAAGTGCCCGTTTGGCATTGCCACTTGCCAAGTGGGTATCACCGGCCAATGCATGAACGTCTCCAGATTGCGGGAATTGTCCAATCAACTCATCAGCAGAGCGCCGCGCGCCAGACCAGTTTTGATTGCCAACAAGATTTCGTAGTTCGGCTGTCGGGTCAGGTAAGGATCCAATGTTCTGACCCGACCGGTTTAGAATGATCTGGTCCATTTCGCGCGCTTCACGGGCTCGCATAATATACGGAATAGCACGCCCACGCTGTCCCATCCGTTCAAGGCTACGGCCAACCAGCATCACCAGATAAGGAGAGGCACCAGGACGTTCAGCCTGATCAGCAAACCGATCCACAATTTCACGATCGCGCCCGCCAAGCCACAATGCACGAGCGAACAATTCACCTACCCGCATATTCGCAGGCTGCCGCAGGGCAAGCCGCTCAAGCGTTTCAGCAGCGGTATCAAAATTGCCCTGCTGCAAGTCGACAATGGCATCGAGCATCAGTGCGGCCGGCACGCCTCTATCGTTCATGCCGCTGCGATTGAGCAAAGTGCTGGCAAGAACAGGATCCCCTCCGCGCGCGGCAAGTACCGCCTGGAAATAATGAACTTCGGGATAATTGGGTGCAAAACTGGCAAGTTCGCGGACCACAACCAGCATATTCTTGTACCGGCCAAGATCACCCAATGTTGCCGCATAAGCCGCGAGCGCATCTGGATTACGCGGATCAGCTGTGACTGCGGCTTCAAACCACGGAAGCGATTCCTCCATGCCATTGGCATCGCGCACCAACTGCGCACGCAACAAAAGCGCAGGCGAATATTCTGGATTGAGTTCCAGCGCGTAATCTGCCGCTTCGATTGCCGTCAGATGCTCACCACCGCGAAAGCGCAAACGGGCAATGTCGACCCACAATCCGGAATTCTCCGGGTCAATTTCGCGTGCCTCGTCATAAAGATTCCCAGCACGGGCAAGTTCACCATCCCGGACAGCGTTTCTGGCATCGTCAATCAATTCGAGGAACGTGTCATCACCCATGATTTCGGACTGGTTGCTCGGCCCCTGCTCAGGAGAACAACTCGTCAATACACTCGCCAACGCAAAGGCAGCGGATAGGGCCAAAAACTTACGCATGGAGGTCGTACTGCTTCAACAAATCATACAAAGTCGGACGACTTATCCCAAGCAGTTTGGCGGTCGTCGAAATATTGCCTTCACTGCGAGCGAGCGCGTGACGGATCACTCGCCGGTCGGACTGTTCGCGCGCTGCCTTCAAATTCAGAACATCGGCAGATTCTTCTTCGCTGTCACCAAAATCGAGGTCGTCCGCATTGACCAATTTGCCGTCAGCCATGATCACCGCGCGCTTCACCCGGTTTTCAAGCTCTCTGACATTGCCCGGCCAGTCATGTGCATCAATTGCCGCTAGCGCATCAGGCGCAAAGCCAGTGACAGTTGGGTTCATTTCAGTCGAAAAGCGTTTCAGGAAGACCTTTCCAAGCAACACGGCATCGCCGTGTCGTTCTTCCAATCCAGGGATCCGCACAATGATCTCAGCAAGACGATAGAACAGATCTTCGCGAAATGTACCCGCGCCGATCATCGATTCCAGGTCTTGATGGGTCGCACAAACGATACGCGTATCAACCGAAATGGTCTTACGCCCGCCAATCCGTTCGATCGTGCGTTCTTGCAAAAACCGAAGCAGTTTGACCTGTAAAGGCAGCGGAATATCACCTACTTCATCTAAAAAGAGCGTGCCGCCATTTGCACTTTCAATCTTACCTTCGGTGGTTTTGACGGCGCCTGTAAATGCGCCTTTCTCATGCCCAAACAACTCGCTTTCGAGCAAGTTTTCAGGAATTGCGGCACAGTTGATTGCAACAAAAGGCTTTTCAGATCGGTTGCTTGCATCATGCAACCCTTGTGCGAGCAGCTCTTTACCCGTCCCGCTGGCACCAAGCAGCATGACCGAAACACTAGTGTTAGCGACCCGCTCAATCGTGCGGGCGACCTTCACCATTTCAGGTGCACCCGTGATTAATCGACCGAGAACAGTCTTATCCTCACTTGCATGAGCGACTAAGCGGCGGTTCTCATCCTCAATCTGGTGAAGGCTGAATGCACGCCGCACAATCAGGCCAAGTGCATCGATATCCACCGGTTTTTGATAGAAATCATAGGCACCGCGTTCGATAGCCTGAAGCGCGCTTTCACGAGCTCCATGCCCGCTGGCGACGATAACCTTGGTGTCTGGTTTCAATGCCATAATCGCGTCCAGCACAGCAAAGCCTTCGCTCGTGCCGTCTGGATCAGGTGGAAGGCCGAGATCCAGTGTAACAACTGCAGGCGCTTCGCTGCGCAGCGCAGCAATCGCACTGTCGCGGTCCCCTGCAATCACAACTTCAAAGTCATCATAGGCCCATTTTAACTGGGCTTGCAGACCTTCGTCATCCTCGACCACTAGCAATGTGGGTTTCTTATCAGCCATTATGCGATCTCTTGTTCATTGGAAGGTTCGCGTTTTTCGAGCAATTTCGCAGCTTCGGGCACCGGAAGCGTTATGTTAAAACGTGTGCCAACGCCTTCGCGCGATTCCACGTTTAGCCTGCCACCCATGGCCTTGATCATTTCACGCGCCTCAAAAGCACCAATGCCAAAACCACCTTGTTTCGAAGAAACGAATGGCTTGAACAAGCTGCCACGTACAAATTCGGGTGACATGCCGGCACCTGCATCAACCACGTCGATTTGACCTCTGAGACCATCTGCGGCGACGCTGATAAAAACCTGTGAACTTGGGTCGCTCGCATCGACTGCATTTTGCACAAGATGGATAAGCGCTTGTTCTAAACTCTCACCATCAGCGAGCACCTGTACCGGATCCGCGCGCGTCAAAGTTACTGGATGTACTGACTTGAAACGCTTAGCGATTCCGCCCGCAATTTTTGCAAGGTCAACTTCGCGCACTTCGTTTGTTTGTCCGGGGCCATATCGACTTAGTCTGGCGAGCAGGGAATTCAATTTTTCCGAGGAATTGCGCAAAGTAACCAGCATATCTGCACGGAAATCAGGATTATCCGCATGCTTCTGAGCATTGCCTGAAAGCAACGAAATTTGGCTCGCTAGATTTTTGATGTCGTGCATCACAAACGCCATACGGCGATTGAATTCGTCAAACCGGCTCGCATCCATCAAAGCTTGCTGACCTGCTTGTTCTGCAAGATAACTCGCCAATTGTTGTCCAACAACACGCAGCAGATCAAAATCTTCCCAATCGAGCCCACGCTCAATGCGCGGCCTCGCCAGTACGATTGTGCCAACAAGGCGGTCGAAATGGATCAACGGCACAACTGCCCATGCATCTTCTGCTTCACACAGCCATTTTGGCACATGTTTAAGCTCACCATGATGATCTGTGCCTCGGCGCACCTCATCAAGGTCGAGGATGTGGTTGTGTTGTTCCAGCAATCCTGACAGCCCGTAATCACCCGCCGCCGCCGGGACTTCTATCGTGGTCCAATTCCATCGAGCAGTCAGCTCCAACTGCGCTTCTTCATTGGGCTCCAGAAGTAACCCTGCTGGGCTATCCGTGATGTCGGCAATCGCCTTTACTGCACGTTCGTAGAAACTGGCATTGGCATTCGATCCCCGTCCAATCGTGCGGGTAAATCGTAGCCACTCCTCACGGTAATCATAGCGATGTTGAAACAGGTGCTTGGTTGCAGTGACACGCAACCAAGCGCGCAATCGCTCAGATGGTAACCATAGGATGGCAGCCACACCTGCAAGAATAATGAACACGATTTGACTAGCCCGCGCGATGTCGCCGCCCAACAACGCGAGCGAGCGTGTCACAAGCACCATGACCAACAGATAACTGCCGATCACAAGCAAAGAGAGCGTCTGAAATGTTACTGCGCGCGATGGGCGGAACTGCAAGCTGGCATTTGCAGAATTCGCCCCGAGCGCCAGAAGGCCCACCATCAAGCCACCGGCTAGCCCGCGCATGGAAACAAGCACAGCTGGGAACTCTCCACCGAGATAAGCGACAGTGAACAGATTGAGATCGAACGCGAAAATTCCCGCTAACCCAATCCAGCTCCAACGAATGATTTTGCGCGAGGACGCGGCGGCCCCAGCATAAAGATTGTGGAGCAGTACCAATGCACCGATCGCAACCAACATATTGAGTACAGTGCCGACCTCAAAGACGATCTGAGCAACCTCTGGAATCATGCCTGCCTGTGCGTTTACGAAAAGCAAAACCGGCTGCATCAATTGCACAAGTGCGAGCGAGAGGATAACTGGCCTAGTTGGCTTCAAGCTTTCATCTCTGCCATCGGCAGAAAACAGCCGAAAAATTACAGCTATCAGCGCTAAGTTTCGAGCGGTTGCGGCAATCTCAATCGCTGGTTCGCCCGGGGCAAATGCTAGGGAAACTACACACCAAATGCCCATCGCCGTGCAAGCAGCGATGACAGCACCACGATCAGGTCGATCACGATCGCCGAAACTCGCTACCCACAAACCTGCACCGGTGCTGAGAGCCGCACCGATCAAATAGCAAAGCAGCGCCGCATAAGATTCGAGGCCAACTAGAAATGACATCACCGCGCGCCCTCTGGCCACAGAACCACGCGCACCGTTTGGAGCAACACGACTAGGTCGAGAAAGGGTGTGTAGTTTTTGGCATAGTACAGATCGTATTCGAGCTTCTTACGGCTGTCTTCAGTCGACGCGCCGTAGGGGTAATTGATCTGCGCCCACCCAGTGATACCCGGTTTGACCATGTGACGTTCCCCGTAAAACGGGATTTCTTCTTGTAAATCATCAACGAATTGTGGAACTTCGGGCCGCGGGCCGACGAAGCTCATCTCCCCTTTGAGCACACTCCATGTCTGTGGAAGCTCATCAATCCGAACTTTCCGAATAAACCGGCCGATGCGAGTGACGCGCGGGTCATTTTCTTCAGCCCATTTCGCTCCGTCCTTTTCGGCGTCGGTGCGCATAGATCTGAGTTTGGTAAGGTAAAATGTCTGTCCGAATAGTCCTACTCTTTCTTGACGAAAGAAGGCTGGACCTTTGCTATCCAGTTTCACAATCGCTGCGAACAACAGGATTACTGGGAAGGTCAACAACAACAAGATGATGCTGGCCATGATGTCAAAAATACGCTTCACAGCACTTGAGAAGACTCGACCGCTGGAAAAACCATCGGAGAATATCAGCCAGCTTGGATTGACCGAATCAAGATCAACGCGGCCAGTTTCGCGTTCAATAAAGCTCGAGAAATCGTTGACATGAACGCCCTTGGTTTTGATCCGCAACAAATCGTTTAGCGGAAGGGAATTGCGTCGCTCTTGCAGGGCCAAAACTACCTCGCTCACTCCAAGGTTTTCGACAAACCTACCGAGATCGTGGATCGCATCGCGCGAAATCGCTTCTTCTACAGCGCGTTCGGGCTCACCCATCGCAATATAGGAAACGATCGCGAAGCCTGCTTCGGGTTGGTCACCCAACACCCGTAGACGCTGCGCTCGATCACCAGCGCCGAGAACCATGACCCGACGACGAAATGAGGAAGAGCCAAGAAAACTGTTCAAGAGCAGCCGGTCCGCAACCAGCACCAAGATCGCGAAGCCCATTGAATAAAGCAGCGTGGAGCGCCAGAACGTGTCGCCCGGAACGATCCAATCAATCGTTGCCAGCGCAATAATGCCAAGGCTGATCGCAACGAGCAGTCGGGCACTCGCAAATCGAAGGCTGCGCAGTGCGTTTGGCCCATAAACTCCGACAGAAATCATAGCCACCCAAACGACAGCAGCAGTCCCCAAAAGCGGAATCCATCGATCATTTACTGACCCAGGGTCGATCCCAATCTGCGATGCGCGGACCTGCCAGGCGAGCTCACTCGCCACCATCAACAGCGCGAAATCAAGCAGACCGAGCAAAATCACGGCATGAGGAATATAGTGCTTAAACAAGCGGATCATCGCGGGCCCGGCCTTAATCGAGGGTTTCGTGCGATCCCTCTTTAAGCCCGAGTGCTTAAGTGTCGGTAAACTTTACAACGCCAAAAAACGCCTCGTTCCCAACAATGTGGGCGGTTAACGCGCGTATAAGCATGATCGATCTAGCCGTTCAGAGAGTTCGCCATCCGGGCAGGAGCAGGCGTCAGGCAATCCGCACGCCCACATCGCGGGCAACCAACGCCCAATGGCACCGCATCTTGCACATCGAGAGAGATACCGCGCGCAAGCGCCAGATCACCAGCAAAACGCACCTCCACCCCTAGCACGACAGATCGCCGCGCTGAACATGCCGCGCCGTCCACCTCAATGGTGCGAGCGATTGTGAGCCAATGGCGTTGCGATGCTTCACCCTCGCCAAAAGTGACCGCCTGCACCAACATCGTTCCTCGACTTTCAAAAGCCGCATATGGAACCCAAGCTGGCCAACGCGCGCCATCAAGTGGAAAAATTGCACCGCTCGCTCCTGCGCTGAAGTGCACCATCCGCCCTGTGCGCCCGAACCGGGCATTGAAGAACGGCAGCCCGCGTTCCCCGACACGCTGCAATGTTGTGAGACGCTGCGCGAGCTGATCAAAACTAACCGCAAATCGCCGCTGAAGAACGGCAAGATCATAGCCTGTTTGTTCGCACGCTCGCAAAAACCGTCGGTAGGGCATCAACAATGCAGCAGCGACATAATCTGTTACATGTTCGCGGAAACAGCCACGCGCTTCTGCCGATGAGAGATTGGCACCTGCAACGATTGTATCGATCGCATCCCGTTGTTCCAGAATACCCACTTGTCGGGCAATCTGAAACCGCCGTGCAGCACCCGGCAACATTTCAGAGACCTGCAATTGACGCGAATGAAGATCAAGCCGCTGGACAAGGCCCGGAATCACCTCTGCAGGTATGAACCGTACTGACAAACGGTGCTTTTCCCGCAATCGTTCAATTAACGCTGCGCTGATATCACCGCGCGAAAGGCGCAATTGGTCTGCCAACTCCTCGGCTGCCTGATCCAAATCCGCAAAGTGATTTTGCCATCTTTCTGCTGCCTGACGAGCTTCATCCAAAGGATCTTCGTTGCGCCGCTCACCAGGATGTGAATTATCATAGAGCCGCGCGAATGCAGCAGCCGCTTGCGGAGCAGAAGCGAGAAATTCCTGCACCTCCTCTCGATCAATCCCCAAGTCTTCAAAACGGCTATCGGACATTCGCCGGATAAGCCCATCAACGCCGCCGATCGCCTCGTCTTCACGCAAAGATCTTGGGTCGAAATCGTAGCGTTCGATCACTTGCACCAAAACACGCGCGGAAAGTGGGCGTTGGTTCCGTTCAATCAGATTGAGATAGCTTGGACTGATACCGAGCGAAGCTGCCATAGCGGCCTGGGTTAAACCTTCACGCTTGCGCAAGCGGCGCAGCGAAGGACCGGCGAGGAGGGAATTTTCTGCCATGCAGTCTTTGTAACTACCTTTACACCATTACACAAGAATATCCAAAATTCAGGTGATACAGACACGATATTTTGTCATTTTCTCTATCATGTTGCGCTGCACCACGGCACAAAGGACCTCGTAACTTCCCCTTCCCATGAGACAGCTAGAGACAATTATGACCTATCAATCCACCATCGTTGAAATGCAGACACTCATTACTGGAAACGGACCAAGTTGGGGTGCGATCAATGCTGAGAGCGCTGCTCGCATGACAATCCAAAACCGCTTTCCTACTGGCCTCGACATTGCCAAATACACTGCGAAAATCATGCGTGCTGATATGGATGCATATGATGCGGACCCAGCTGCCTACACTCAATCGCTGGGTTGTTGGCACGGGTTTATCGCTCAACAGAAAATGATCTCCATCAAGAAACATTTTGGCACGACTAAGCAACGCTATCTCTATCTTTCGGGTTGGATGGTTGCAGCACTACGCAGTGAGTTCGGGCCCCTACCCGATCAATCTATGCACGAGAAAACGACCGTACCTGATACCATTGAAGAACTTTACACCTTCCTGAAGCAAGCTGATGCCCGAGAATTAGGTGAAATGTTCCGCGACTTGGACGCAGCGCGCGATGCGGGTGATGAGATCAAGACCCGAGATCTGCAAAATCGGATCGACAACTACGAAACCCACGTGGTCCCCATCATTGCGGATATCGATGCCGGGTTTGGCAATGCAGAAGCAACTTATCTGCTCGCCAAGAAAATGATCGAAGCGGGTGCCTGTGCGCTCCAAATTGAAAATCAGGTTTCTGATGAAAAACAGTGCGGTCACCAGGACGGAAAAGTCACGGTTCCGCATGAGGACTTCCTGCAGAAGATTCGCGCCATTCGTCACGCATTCTTAGAAATGGGTGTGGAAGACGGAATCATCGTTGCACGGACAGACTCACTGGGCGCAGGTCTTACGAAACAAATCGCTTACTCAACTGAAACGGGTGATTTGGCTGATCAATACAACGCCTTTATCGACGCAGATGAAGTTGACCCGGCGAGCATCACCAACGGACAGATCTTCATCAGCCGCGATGGCAAATTGATGGCTCCCAAACGACTGCCCTCTAACCTGTTCCAATTCCGCGCTGGCACCGGTGAAGATCGCTGCGTGCTGGACTGCATCACTTCGCTTCAGAATGGCGCAGACCTGCTTTGGATCGAAACCGAAAAGCCGCATGTCGATCAGATCGCAGGAATGGTGAACCGCGTGCGTGAAGTCGTTCCCAACGCAAAGCTGGTCTACAACAATTCGCCGAGCTTTAACTGGACGCTCAACTTCCGCCAGCAAGTCTATGATGCCTGGGAAGCAGTTGGCCAAGACGTGTCAGCCTATGACCGTGCCGGACTGATGAGCATCGATTATGATGGCACTGATCTCGCCATTGAAGCGGATGAGAAAATCCGCACGTTCCAGTCCGACGCTTCACGGCATGCCGGCATCTTCCACCACCTGATCACCCTGCCCACTTATCACACAGCTGCCTTGTCGACTGACAACTTGGCTCGCGAATATTTCGGTGAGCAGGCCATGCTCGGCTATGTCAAAAACGTACAACGTGAGGAGATCCGTCAGGGTATCGCCTGCGTGAAGCACCAGAACATGGCTGGCTCTGACATAGGCGACGATCACAAGGAATACTTTGCCGGTGAAGCTGCTTTGAAAGCGGGCGGTAAAGACAACACTATGAACCAGTTCGCAGCGGCTTAGATCAGTTGGAGAGGGGTTCCCGTAGAGACACGCGAAACGCGGCTTTGCGGGAACCGAACACCTCTTTCGCTACTCTCAGTAAAACTGACTAGCCTGCAAGCGAAACACGGAGACAGATGATGAGCAATACCGACACACCAAGCAGTGAACCAGCCCGCGCCCGAGCGCTGCTTTCCAGCGCTGATATGAAACTGCTGCGCCGTGCCTTGGAGAGCCACGCACGCGGCACCGAAGACCGCGAAGAGCTCGCAAAGGTCAACGCTCTGCACCACCGACTTGGGACATACGCCCCCAATTCCGAGTAAGAGCGCGCCCAAACACCCCTCTCACGTCACTTCACACCAGCTAACATCAGTTCTCCTGGGGAGGAGAGTACGGTCGTCGGATACGGGGTTTCGACCCCGCATCCGGCGGCCGCTATCGTTCCAGTCACCCACCCGTTCTCGGCATCAGATCCAACGTCGCGGCGGTCAACGCTTCAACGCCTGTAGCAATCACCGCGGAAGCATCAGGCGCCCAGAATGGCGAATGCAGGCTTGGCAGATCGATTTCACCGCGCTCCGAGGCTTCGAATTGCTCCATCGGCGCACCTCCGATCCAAAAGATGAGCGATTCCACAGTGTCCGGGTCCGCACGGTAGAACTGACCAAAGTCCTCTCCGCCCATGACGCTTGGAACCTCAAACACGCGCCCCTCAAAGCGTTCGCTCAGCCCGGCCATCACTTGGGCCGTGAATTCCGGCGTGTTGTAGGTCGAGGGCGTGTACGGATCCTGCACTGTCACGACGGGCAACAAGTCATCAGGCATACCCGCAGCGATTGCTTCGCCGCGCGCGATCCGTTCAATCCCTTCCAACAATTGCGCGCGAACTTCGTCGGTGTAGCTGCGCACGGTGATCTGCAAATGTGCTTCGTCAGGCACAATGTTGTGCTTTGACCCCGCGCGGAAACTGCCGACTGTAACCACCGCCGGATCAAGCGGGCTTACCTCACGGCTCACCAGCGTTTGCAGCCGGGTCACGATAGTCGCACCGATCACGACTGGGTCTTTGGTAGTGTGCGGATAGGCGCCGTGCCCACCAACGCCAGGGATCATCACATCAACACTATCGACATTCGCCAGAGCATAGCCGGATGAGTAACCGATCCTGCCAGCTGGAGCTTGCGCCGCATCGTGAAAGGCCAGCACATAGTCCGGCTTTGGGAAGCGTTCGAACAGCCCATCGGCTAGCATCGCAAGCGCGCCTTCGCCGGTCTCTTCGGCAGGTTGGAGGATCATGACTAGTGTTCCTGACCATTCATCCTTGCGTTCAGTCAATAGCTGAGCCGCACCGATCCATGCCGCCATATGTGTATCGTGGCCGCAGGCATGCATCACGCCTGTCTCAACCCCATTGGCGGGGATAGCAGTCCTGGTGGAGGCATAGGGCAGACCCGTTTGCTCGACCACCGGCAGACCGTCCATGTCGGCACGCAGCATGACCGTCGGGCCTTCGCCATTCTCCATCACCGCAACGACACCGGTTTGCCCGACACCCTCTGTCACTTCGAAGCCTAATGCACGCGCGCGCTCTGCCAGTTTGGCGGCGGTCTCATGCTCCTGAAAGCTGAGTTCTGGGTTTGCGTGAAGGTCTTGGTAAAGCTCCACCAGACCCGGCATGTCCTCCATCACAGCGGCGCGCAAGCCATCTGTTTGAGCGTTAGCCAATGCGGGCGATGCCCATACCAAAGCCAAAGCCGCTCCTGCCATCAGGTGCTTCATCATACCGTCTTCTCTCCTAATTGTGCTTCGATTCGCCTAGCGCTGTATTTACAGTCACTTAAGTGAGACTTGGACCGCATGTTACACTGTCCAGAGATGAAATTCTCTTCCACCCGCGCGGCGCTGTAAATCGACCGTTTCCATGACCAGACTGTGCCCGCGCGAACCATGCTCACCTGCTGCCACAAGTCTTCGAAGTAGGAAACAAGAAGGCCCAGACTACAAATCGTACCAAAGCACCAACAGCACGGATAAAGTCGTCACCATTAAAACCACCAGAGGAACCCCGGTGCGGATATAGTCGCTAAATTCGTACTTACCCTCTGCCATGATCAGCATGTTGGTCTGATAGGCAATCGGGGTCGCGTAACACAGGTTGCAGCCGAACAGCACGGCTAGAACCAGCGGCTCCGCTGGAAGACCAAGCTGGGCAGCGATGCTGAATGCGATAGGCGTTCCTACCGTTGCCGCCGTCGCATTGGAGGCAAAATTTGTGAGTACGGTGACAAACGCCATAATTGCAGCCAGCACCAAAGCTGGCGGTAAATAAGCCAGTCCCAGCGACATTGTTTGACCTAACCAATCCGCCGCCCCGCTTTCATCAATCAATCGGCCAACCGCAATACTGGCCGCAACCAGTACTATAACTTGACCAGATAGCGCTCGGCCTACTCGGTCAAACTTCACGCAACCGGTAACGAACATCAGTATCGCACCCACCAACGCAGAGATTGCAATTGGGAAGAAACCGACCGCCGCTGTGATCACCGAAAAACCCATGATCGCCGCCGCCAGCAATGCCTTTGAACGACGCGGCAATTCCCGGCCGCCTTCCAACATCAGCAGGCTGTCTGCGCGGGCAAAATCCTGAAGGTCTTCGTCCAGCCCCATCACCAGCAACACATCACCTTCCGATATCCGCAAATCCCCGCCGTCGGAATATTTGTCCTTTGCACCCAAAAGTCGGTCGGGACGGTGGATGCCAAGAACCGCAACACTGTAGAGGTCAGCGATACCAGAACTTGGCAAAGTGCGCGTGATGAGCCGCGAATCCGCCGTCACAGTCATTTCAACAACCAACACATCGACGCCGCGCGAAGAGGATGTTCGCTTGATCCTGTCGAGCACCCAGCTAGGCGCAAGCTCGCCTTTCAATTCGCGGGTCGCATCCTCCAATGCTTCATGGCTGCCGGATATATGAAGACGCTGCTGCGGTAAAAGCGGCCCCAGCGGCGGATTGTGGAATGTAATCCCTTTGGGCAGTTTTTCTTCGATCAGAGCCAGTTCTGCGCCCGCCAGCAAGGATTGGCTGCCGACCCTTAATCGAGTGTGGAATTGCCGTTCCTGCGCCTGCGCCTCGGTTCGATTGTCCTTTAACAGGCGCGGCATTACCAACCACATATAGGGCAACGCCACCAATGCCGCGAGCAGCACAATCGGGGTGAAATCGAACACGCCCATTTCACGCATGCCCAAATCGACCGCAATCGAAACAACCAGAATATTGGTAGAGGTGCCAATCGTTGTCGCCAGACCGCCGATCAAAGATGCAGCATTGAGCGGCATCAGTGTTTTGGACGTCGGCATCGCACCACGCTGAGCAAGGGCAGCAAAAATCGGGATCATCAACACCAGAACCGGCGTGTTGTTGACGAACATCGACAGCACCAATGCGATCAGCAACGAAACCAGCAGACCCAATTGCAGATTGAATTTAAACACCCGCTCCAGCACGCGCGCAGAAGGCTCCAGCGCGCCGGTCACAACTAAGCCCCGGCCCATAATCATCAGCGCGCAAATCGTGATAAGCGCGTAATGCCCGAACCCGCCGAATGCGAGCGCGAGCCCGTCAGTAGGGCTCGCCTTTTCGACGAGACCAGTGTCGGGGTTAATTGTTTGGATGGGAAAGAAATACAGGCCAACCGCGATCACCGCGATGGTGAGCAGCGACACGATCTCAATCGACATCCGCCCGCGAACAAAGCCGACGAACATTCCGATCGTAACGGCCATCGCGGCCAAGGCATGATAGGATGGAAGCTCTAGCATAAGTCGATAGGTAGCGACTTCTCAATAAGCGGTGGTCTTGGCAAGTGTTTTGATTGATACCCTTGCTCTGAGCGGACTCCATGGCGATAGTTTACGCCAATCAGGAAAGTAAGGGAAACAATGCACGGATTGGTATTTAACGGGCCGCGAGACATTCGATATGAGACCTATCCCGACCCCGAATTGCGCAGCGCCAACAGCGCGATCCTAAAGGTTCAGTCATGCTCAATCTGCGGTAGCGACCTGCATATGTATCACGGCGCAAATATCGGAAATACGAAATATGGCGATGATACGCCGCACTTTTGCGTTGGGCATGAATTTGTTGGTGAAGTGGTTGAGGCCGGCAAAGACGTGCACGGCTTTAAAGTCGGCGACAAAGTGCTTGCTGCTGGTGGGACGGGATGCGGCACTTGCGCGCAATGCCTTTCAGGCAACATGCTTGATTGCAGCAAACTCACCGCTTTTGGCTTGAGCCAGAGCCTGGAGGGCGGACAGGCAGAATTTGTGAATGTACCAAATGCCGACGCGACATTGCTCTCAACCGACGGATTGACCGACGAACAATCGCTGTTGCTGACCGATGGCATGGCAACCGCCTATTTTGGATTGATCCGCGCCGACCCAAAACCAGGCGGAACTGTTGCGGTCGTGGGACTCGGTCCGATTGGGATTATCGGCGTCGAATTGGCTTTTGTGCTGGGAGCATCGCGTGTTTTTGCCATCGATCCGGTCTCTTCCCGACGCGACATGGCAGCGGCATTGGGAGCGGAAGTGTTCGCGCCCGGTCCAGACCTGTCTGCCCAGATCAAGGAAGCCACCGCTGGCGCAGGTGTGCAATCGGTGTTTGAGGCGAGCGGCGCGAGAGGTGCCATCAATGCAGTCCTTCCGCTGGTGGCGAAAGGCGGCAGTGCAAGCTTTATCGGCATTCCCGAGCCGGACGATACGCTACCCTTACCGCTTATCATGTTCAAAAACGTAACCGTTCGCGGCGGCATTTGCGATGTGCAGAATATGTGGCCGCATCTCGTGCCTCTCGTCCAAAGCGGCAGGGTGGCTGCAGCGGGCCTTTTCAGCCACCATTTCGACCTCAGCAAAGGCGCAGAAGCGTACCGCCTGTTCGACAGCCGAGAAGAAGGTGTGATCAAAATTCGGATCGATGTGGGATAGAAACCCCAGACGGCGCGCAGAGTCATAAGGACTAACGCCCGACCGCAATGGATCGCTGAAGCAGAACAGCGTCCCCAGATGGGGCGAAAAACAAAGAGACGCTTTGGTGCCCCTGACTGGAGCGCACTAGAACAAATTTTCGATGAGTTAGAAGACTGGGAGGACCAGCTCAAACCGTTTGAGGCTGATCTTGAGGAGCTGGGACTATGAGAAGACCCGGTTCAAACAAGGTCGTTGAGACGTTCACGGAAGCGACCACCAATCCAACTGGCGGATTGGTGCGTCCAACACGCCGCAAGACTAAATCGAAGCCTTTCTCAATTCGTCTGACTGATGCCGAGCGCAAGCAGCTTGAACGCGAGGCAGGCTCAAAGCCGCTGGCGGCCTATATGCGCTCCAAGCTGCTCTCGAACGACAAACCAACAATCGCTCGATTGCTCGCATCCTTGGGCGCATCTGACCTCTCGCGTTCAATGCGCGATATTGCGGCCTCAGCGCGTAGTGGCTCATTTGAGGAAACGCCTGAAACGCTTCTTTCGTTGGAAGCTGCCTGCGCTGCCATACAAGATATGCGCGCCACTCTCGTGCGAGCACTTGGCCTTAAACCGAGAGACTGACAATGATCTTGGTCGGCAACCCACGAGGCGGCGCACGCGATCTGGCGCAGCATCTTATGAAAGATGAGAATGATCATGTTACCTTGCATGAGCTGCGCGGGTTTGTGTCCGATGATCTCGATGGGGCTTTTCAAGAAGCCTATGCGATCTCGCGCGGCACGAAGTGCAAGCAATTCCTGTTCTCGCTTTCGCTCAATCCACCTGCCGATGCCGATGTCTCGACGCAGGATTTCGAGAAATCCATCAATCAATGTGAGAGTGAGCTTGGCCTAAACGGGCAACCGCGCGCTATCGTCTTTCACGAAAAGGAAGGTCGCCGCCACGCCCATGCGGTGTGGAGCCGAATTGATCCTGAAACTTTGACCGCGCGGCAAATGTCGTTCCATAAAATGAAGCTGCAAAACGTGGCACGCGAACTCTACCGCGAGCATGGCTGGAGAATGCCGGAAGGATTGGCGGATCGCACCAAATCCGATCCGCGCAACTACACGCTTGCCGAATGGCAACAGGCCAAGCGCGCCGATAAGGATGCGGGCCAGATCAAGGAGGCGTTTCAAGATGCCTGGGCCATCTCGGATAATCGCGCTTCATTCGAACATGCGCTGAAAGAGCGTGGCTATTGGCTCGCCCGTGGTGATCGGCGGGGATTTGTCGCCATCGACCATAAGGGCGAAGTCTATTCGATCCCAAAACAAGCCAAGATCAAAACCAAGGCGGTGCGCGAGCGATTGGGTGAAGAGGATAAGCTCCCTTCACTTGTCCAAGCGAAAGAGACAATGGCGCGAGACCTGTCCCTCATGCTCTCACGCCTGCGCGATGAGCAATATGAAAGAGCTGCCGCACTCAAAGCCGAGCACAATCAGCGCAAACAAGAGATGGTCGATGAGCAACGAGCGGATCGCACGTTGCAAGATCGGCAGCGCCAAGAGCGCGAGTTGCGCGAACAAATGGAAAGACAGGCGCGCTTTCGCAAAGGACTGGCTGGCCTGTGGGATCGCTTACGGGGCGAACACAGGCGCTTGGCAGAGCAAAACCGTCTTGAAGCTCTAGCCTGCCAGCAACGCGGCAAGCAGGCGCTTGATGCGCTTGTCTTCAAACAGCTTGCTGAGCGCCGAGCATTGAATGCGCGAGCCAATGCACGCCTCGCACAAGTCAAGCAGCATAAACGCGAACTGGACGCAGATAAGCAGCGCATCGCCGACATTGCGCAAGAACGCGATGCGTTCACTCGCAAAAGACGAACACAGCGCGACGAAAAGAAACAGGCAAAGGCTCCGCCTGATCGGGCAATCAGTTCATTGTTCAACGATCAAGCGAAAGGCTCATCCCGCGAGACGGAAGCGAAAGCGCGAGAACGCTTCCGGCGAGCGCGACGAGAAAGGCAGCAAGATCGCAATCGCGGCCCAACGCTGGATCGCTAGTGATGGTCAAAAGAGCGAGTGCTGTTTGCTTGCTTCGAGATAGTCCCGCCATGCTGGTTGGGCGGCTTCCTCGTCAAGCCATGCGATCACTTGCGCCACCACATCGCCGCCTAGCTCCTCCATCGTGCCAATCTCAAGGAAGTGCGATTTGTAGCCAGTTTCGCTGATAGGAAGCAGTGCGCGCTCTGGGTTGATCGAGCGGATTTCGAGATGGGCGATCACTCTCCATTTCACGGGTTCATAGATCGCTTCGATTTCGATGTCCTGCCATGTGAAGCGGTATGTCTGCGTCTCCATCTTACACCCCTGCAAACACATGGATTTCGTCATGGGCGGTTTGAAGTGTGAAGACATCACCGCTCATCTCAGCATCACGCGCCATCGATTCCCAGTCGATGTAGAAACGCAGATGCTCTGGGATTTCTGTGCAGTCCTCTGTCAGCCCCTGCACATAATCGGCAAGGCTCGCAAAGCTGCCGTGGTAGCCTTCATCAAGAGCCTTTTGGGCTTCCTCAATATCGTCGAAGTGGCTGAGCAACTCAGCGCCCAGCTCTCCATGCTCTGCGATGAAACTGGCTAGTTTTGAGACACGCTCAATACCCTCATACTCCGAGATTGAGAGGCCACCAAAGCCCTCATAGTCGTGAATTGCCCATTCCTCGGCATCGGCAATGGGAGAGGTATTCAAGACATCACGAATATCGTCATAGATCGCCCACGCCTCTTGCTTGGCATCGATCCAGCGTACGTGCAGATGTCCGTTATTGTAAGCAGCCAAACAGGCCACATAGATGCGAACTGGGATTTGAATTGGTTCTTTGGTCATTTCTCCCTCCAATGGGGTTAGGGGTTGCTCATGCAACCTTGCCCTTCGGCGAGAACGGGGTGTGCAAACGGAACGGAAAATCGGCGGCGGGCGCAGGCCCAGCGGGCCGAGCCTCGGGAGTTACGATAATTGAGCGATGGGGTGCTGGTAGATATCCCGTTGGCTTGTTTTCGTAATCGGGAGGATGGCCGTGAAGCATTATGTGGGTTTGGATGTATCGCTGAAGGAAACGCATGTGTGCGTTATCGATGAGGCTGGCGACATCGTGTATGAAGGCAAAGCGGTATCCGAGCCTGAGGCGTTAGATGAGCATCTGTCCAAGCTGGGCCTGGATGTCACACTCATCGGCCTAGAAGCGGGTCAGCTTTCCTCATGGTTGGTGGGCGACCTGATGACACGTGACTGGCCGATTATCTGTGTCGAAAGTCGCCATATGAGCACCGCACTCAAAGCTCAGCGGATCAAAACGGATCGCAACGATGCACGCGGGATCGCCCATATGATGCGGACCGGGTGGTACAAGGCAGTGCATGTGAAGAGTGCATTCAATCAGAAGCGCCGTGTGCTTTTGGTCAATCGCAAATGGCTGATCGAGAAACGGACCGGGATTACCAATCAGATCAGAGGCACGATCCGTTCCTTCGGCTATAAAATGGGTCAAACATCAGGCCCGCGTTTTGAAGCGCGCGTGTTGGAGCTGCTGGAGAATGATCCGGAACTGCTGACATATGTGCAGCCCATGCTGCGCATGCGACAGAGCGTCCGAGCTGAACTTGAGACGTTGGATGCCATGCTGCTTAATATGGTGCGCAGCGATCCGGTCTGTCGCCGCTTGATGACCATCCACGGCATTGGACCGATCAACGCGCTCGCCTTTGTCACTGCAATCGATAACCCGCACAACTTTGCCAAATCGCAATCCGTCGGAGCCTTTCTGGGCTTGACACCGAGCAAATACGCATCGGGTGAGTTGGATCGCAACGGCGGCATCACAAAGTGCGGCGACGCTATGGTGCGAGAATATCTCTTCGAGGCCGCGCAAACGCTTCTAACAAGAGTGAGAAAGCCCATGCCGATCAGGGCTTGGGCTGCGCGCATTGCCAAGCGTAGCTCGACGAAGAAAGCGGTGGTTGCTCTCGCTCGCAAACTATCGATTATCATGCACCGGATTTGGATCGACGGCACGGAGTATCAGCCGACATAGCAGCGCTATCGATCAACTGATTTTGCCTGCTGGCAAGCTTGTCCTGTCGGGACGAAAGGTTGGGGTCAGGGTGCGGTACGGTCTTGCAGCTTTGACTGCGTTCGGGAGTTTACCCGCCCCATCTTTCTTTGAACCTGTAGCTTGTGGCGATGGAAAGCTCCATCGACCCCGAAGAGAAGACCGATACCCGTCAGGTCAAATATTGCAGATCAATGCATTGCCTCATGGTAGCCAGGAAAAGCGAACCTCGCTCAATCAGTCAGGGGCCGCGTAGCGGGCAAACGCCTCGCCCTTGACGGATTGCAGCACGGCTCGATCACAATCGCGGCCAAAGGCAATCGCGCGCGCAAACTTGACACGCTCAATTAGAGAAGACCGTCTATTTTGCGTGAAGTGCGCTGAGGGGCTGGCCCCTAAGACTTGCGCGAGGGATTGAAGCCGAATGGCCGAAACCGCCCAGCGGGTTCGGTTCACGAAAGCCCGATCCGGAGGGCGCGCTAATGATGAGATATTCGTCCTGTCTTCCCTTACGAACGCAAACCAAACACCAGAACTCTGCCAGCGAAATCGCCCAACTCGGCGTCATTAATCTCTGCTGTTTGATAGGCCGGATTAGTGTCATGGTGGAACAGGTTGCCGTAGTCTTTTAGGGAACGGAGCTCGGCGATATCCTCAGCGTTCAATATTTGCCCATCAGTCCCCAATCTCTGTTCGCAAAGCCCCAAGAATGGCCCTATGAGTTTTCCCGGCGGGAAATGCTCAGGATAAGCAACGCGCAAAAAGGCCTCCAACGTAGGCCTCAATGCCGCCGCAACTTCGCGCTCTTTGGCTGGATCAGCGACGAATAAGTAACCGCGAATGAGCTGATGGCGTTTATCATGTTCTGAGACGCTATCGTTTCGGACATCCCAAACGACCAACTCAGAGCCAGCCGCTGCTCGATTTACACGGATTGCCGTGGAAGAATTTCGATCAGCTCGGTCCCAGAGCGGGCAGAGGAATTGTTTGGAGTGAGACAAGACAATGATTTGTTTTACGCGCCCAGATAAGCGCATAATTTCTTCTCTTGTCCTGAGCGTCCGATGCTCGTCCAAGCTAGTCATGGGATCGTCAATCACAACAATCTTGTTCTCTAGGTCAGGGTCTTTCTCAAGCGACGCAAAGAAAAAGGCCAAGGCGAGAGTGTTGCGGTCTCCTGCGCTAAGTGTGTTACGGAAGGACGGTCCATCTTCTGCTGTGATTTCTACGTGTTCTTGATTGATCACTACGCAGTATGAAGCCGACGAGCCGGTCCGATTGTTCACAGATTCGACTGCTCCAAGCCTAAAAGTTGCATTAAAGCGGCGAAGGTAATCATTGATCGTTGCCTCATAGGCCGGAAAAATCTGTTCGCGATACTCGTCTAGAGCTGCACGCGCTTCAGTTCGATGCGTTTCGGTCGCCGCTTTGGCCGTCTTCTCTTCCAGATATGCATCACATTGCGCAGCAACCTTATCGTCAAATCTAGCCTTCTGAGCGACCAGCTTGGCCAAGTCGTCCCTAAGTGCTGCTAGATCGTCGGCCTGAGCTTGTTCTCTAACAATCTCTAGCTGATCGTTGACCGCGAGCAGCTTGGCAGACAATTGACGGGCTTCTTCGATCCCTTTCCGGTAATCTGCAATCTTGTTGCGAGCATCTGGCGAAAGCGACATCGCCTCCAACGGTGCTGCCATTTTGGCTCTCAACTCATCGAGAACCGCTTCGCGCGCAGCGCTCCACGTGCGCGCAATTGCCGCCGTATCAATGTCAATTATCGGAAGCTCTATGAAGTCCTTCCAGAATTCATGGGTCTGCGCTGCCGTGCGGATGCTGCGTTCAAATGCTGATTGAATATCGCCGCCGTGGGCGTTTCTTACAGCGATGCCGGAACTTCGAATATCGGACTTAAGTTGTTCGTATACCTCGGAAAAATAACCACGGTAGTGTTCAATGATATCGGAGTTTTCAGTTTCTTGCCCGCAGAAGGGGCAAACCTCGCTATCTCCGTCGGCAGAAGCTTTCTCTATAAGAGGCATACCTTCGCCAATCCACTCTTCACCAGCGCGGCCAAGTTTAGAGATATGGGCTTGTACCTTTTCGACTGCCTCTTGCTCGATATCCGGCAGGCTTAGGTCCAGCACCTTGTCCAAATCGTCGATATCAAAGTCCGGAATCGAAAACTCTTGGAATCCAGGCTTCTGACGTATCTGATCAGAGGCTTTCGCCGCAGCCAAACGCCGCTTCGCTTCTTGGATTTTCGGCTCGATCTCATCGTCTTGCTCAAGTTTACAAAAAGCATCGACTTTGTATGGGCCACGGGCAGCCGCAGGTATCGCGTCAGCCAGTTTCCTCAAATCGATATTGTGCGCTTCAATTCGCTGGACGTAGTTTGGAGCGTCTCATTGAGAGCCACCCCTTGCGCACCTAGAATAAGTTCATGGAGGCCCCTTCGATGGTCTGCCTGCACATCAATCCCAGAACAGACATTCTCGGTGACGAACAGATCATCAAATATGGCAATGTTGGGTGCGGATTGAGACCACGCGCCATTTTGATAGATACACTGAGCACCAGCATTTTTGATTATGATATGGGGTGCATGCTCAGCGCCTAGCCGTTTGCGCTCTTCGACAAAGGTCGGGTTGTTAGTGGACAGCGACCGAAGGATCGCTGCTAAAGTTGTTTTTCCTCGACCATTCTCTCCGTAAATGAGTGAGAATGGGGTCAGCGCCGTATCTTGTGCTGGACTTACATTATCGAATTGGCCGATATTTCTGAGAAGATGGATGCGTTCTAACATTCATGCAGAATGTCATACTTCTTCAAAAAGGGACAAGTTTCCAATTTGCGCTATCCACTGTGTTTCTTGGCGATGACCGAGATAGAGTTTCCTCTTAATTTGCCTCTGGTTCAATTGCGGAGTGGAATTTCATACTTTTGAAGGTCAACAATATCAAAGATGCTTATTCGCTCAAAGTATCCTATGGTATTTTGATTGTTGCACGAGCAAGTTAACAGCCAATAGATGGTAGCATGGAATCATGGTTGCAGACTTAGAATTACTAAAGGGGAAATTGCAAGAATTGAAGTCAAGTGACTTCGAAAAGCTTGCAACCGCAATGATTGGCAGATTCTTAGGTGTGCCTATCGCAGTCGCTAAGTCAGGCTTTCAGTTTGGCGGTGACGCTGGCCCATCAGGTAGGAATGGCCGTCGCTTTCGGATTGAGGCGAAGCGGTATCAAGACAAAACGGCTCTCAGTGATCGTGAGCTCTTAGGAGAGATTGATCACGCGATAACTCGCGATAAGGCAATTGAAGCCTGGTTTTTGATGGCTACTAAAGAGGTCTCAGAACAACTCGAACAAGCGCTGCTGCAAAAAAGCGAAGACGTCGGAGTTCCGGTACTCGTTATCGACTGGAAGCAGGCCCCATTCCCTTCACTCGCCGCCCTTTGCACTGTTTCAGAAGACTTGGTGGAGCAGTATTGCGGAAGCGATGCCGCCAAAGCAGCAACACGTCTTAAAAAAATAGCTCAACCATGCGTCGATCAGCTTATCAAAGAGATGCAAAGCTGGATGTTAGGCTACGCCAGCCTACGCACGAAGTCGCAAGAGCATCTACAATCCCTTTGGAACGAGAGAGCTACCGCCTTAGCCAAATTTGGCCAAGACATTGCCGGAGGTGCTGTGGAGGAAACAGTTCGACGGAAAGGAAGCTTCGATACACTAGGCAAATGGTGGACGAATCCAGTAAAAGACACAACGCCAGCAGTTGTTTGCGGAATCGAAGGTCACGGAAAAACCTGGGCAACGATGGATTGGCTTACGAGCGCAGCTTCTCAAACTCCCATCGTTCTCGCTCTGCCCTCTTCTTATTTCGTTAAGCTTCAACGCCCATCGCTTAACTCTGTTCTCGACCTCGTAGCGGAAGCCTTATTCGAGCTTACAACTGTGCGAGACAGCACCCATTGGGTGCGAAGGCTCACGTATTTGCTCAAGAGACCGCCAGAAGAAGGTCCGGTTATTCTTTTGTTCGTTGATGGCATGAATCAAGAACCAACCGTTGATTGGGTGAGACTATTCCAGATCCTACAGGACGACCCGTTCGTCGGCAGAGTGCGTATCGTTGCAACGACACGCAAACACCATTTTGAGGAACGTTTGCGGCGGCTTTCTAATCTCGTTAGTCAGCCCGTCCGTATCGATGTTGGTCAATATAGTGACGAACCTGGAGGTGAGTTCGATCAGCGGCTAGCACACGATGGTCTGACCCGTGAAGCGCTGAACGATGACCTAATCCGATTGGCTCGGACACCTAGATTCTATGGGTTAGTTATCAAACTCAGAGCCAACCTTAATAGTTCAAGCGAAGTCACAGTGCACCGCTTATTATGGGAGTATGGCCGCGACCTTTGGAGTTCGCATACTAATCGAGCATTTAGTGAGGATGACTGGCGAAATGCACTCAGCGAAATCGCGAAGGACTTCCGCGATGGGCTTGGCACATATGATCTGAAGGAAATCGGAGACTTAGCCAGCCGAGCCGATCTAAGTGAAAGCGAGATTTATCGACGCCTGAGTGAAATTGTTGACGGCTCATTCGTCAACAAACTTCCATCGGGAAAATTTCGTTTTTCCGAAGTTGCTGTATCTCATGCTTTGGGCGCAGCTCTCCTTGCTCAACTGCAAGATGAGGCACCAATGAATAGCGCTGGTGCAGAGAAAATACTGGCTGAATGGCTTGATCCGATTTCAGGATTAGATCAGCGCGCAGATATCCTGCGTGCAGCTGTCAATATCATGCTCGGACAGTCGCAAACGCTAGAAGAGCACATCTCTTCTGAGATAGTGGCTTCATGGCTAAGCACGCAAAACCTGGACCAAGAAAATCGTACCGAGCTAAAAGCGATAGCAAGAGCAATCGCGTCGCCATTGCTGGCCACTTTGGAAAGAGACGCCTTCGGGACATACCGCTCAGCACGAATTCTGGCGCTTGACGCCCTGCGCGACGTGCCGAAAGACGATACTGAATATCATCAGCTCTTGCTTGACCGAGCGTGTTTTTGGATGGGTACTCTGTCGAGAGGCGTCGATCCCCCAGGCCGTCGGAACGAAGAGTCAGAAAAGCGCAGATCGGAAGGTCTAATCAAGAGGTTGGGACGTGACCTCGACGGCCCAATCCAAATTCTCGGGCTGGACTTCAAATTTGTCGAACGAAATCATAATCCCGCAACCTCCGTAATACCGGAGTTACTGGAGGGATTTCCCCTAGTGCCTGCTCGCGAAGTGCTTGAACGCATTGCTATCGCAAATGCAGTGAAGAGAGAATCTGGGGTTTGGGACGATCTCAAGTGGGTTCTGCTCCTTAATGAGATTGATTTCGCAGAGACAGCGCGAATGCTAAAAAATTTAGCATCGGATATTGGCAAACGAAGACCTGAGGACGGCATCCATCCCGAGCTTCAAGAGCGCGTTGTAGCGCTGCTATATTGGCTGTCATGTGATGAGACAATGGAAACAGAGGCTGTCGATCTGAATCCTAAGCTGGATCAAATGTTCTCTTACGACAGGGACTATTTACCTGATCCAAGCACTAGTTTCTATCGTTTAGAGCGTCGCCATTTAGAAACGGTCCTAACCAATGTCGAAATCCCGCTTTTTAGGAGAATTGATAAGGCCGAGCATTTTTGGGCGGACCCGGCTTTGGAGCTGCCTAAGAGTTTTGTTGCGGAGTTAAAAACCGCTGCACAACAATTCGATGTGTCAGAGCTCAACATAGGACGGGGCCATACAACGCATGACTATGACTTGGAGCAACTGATGCCTCCGCTCGCACACGGATCATCGGCTGCGCTGGCTAAGCTTCTACGTAGCGCATTCACACCCGCAGAAAAGCTTGATGCAAATAGACGTTGGGGGCTTGGAAGAGAGTGCACGGCTCACTTTGTGCTGGGCGATTCTGCAATGACATCAGCATTGGGGGCACAAAGGAAGTTCCGAGATGACGTTGACCCCGAGGAACGGGCCTACATTTCTGAGCAGATGATGCTCTTTGAGATTTTTGATCTGAATGCAGTAGACCAGATCAAGACGCTGATTGATGCAGACCAAAAATCCTTTTCTTATGACCCCGAAGACGTGCTGAAATCACTTACAGAAACTGACTTGGATCATCTGATCGCATGGGCAACAACGAAAGGAGCGAAGGCGACCAAAGATCTCGTAGTCTTGTTATCAATTTGTGAAGCTAGTTTCTCGGATAAGGCTTGGAACTGGCTTCTTGAATTGGCTGATGATGCAGAATTCGAAAGTAACGGAGTAGCAATCAAAATACTCTGTCGCATCGATAGCTCGCGTCTCGGACAGCATCTCTTCGACACTGGCTGGAGTTGGTCACCAGACAGCGATACTTGGACCAATCATTATGGGTCGCATGGATTGATTGAGGCAACCACAGGCTTTCCTTTCGAACACATACTATCGCGCATAACTCCCTCTCTAATCCCGCATGCAGTGGCTAAACGAGGCAATAGCAAGGAAGATTTAAACCTTGCTCTTGAGGTCCTTAACAGCCTCATCTTGGGTGTCGATTATGATACCCCGCGCCCGATTGGGCAGATAAGCATCTATTCGGAAAAGCGAGCCGAAGATCCGGGGAGTTTCGCAGTTCTTCCACCGCCGCTCTATGGAGATGATCCAATGGGTGGGTTCAAAGAGATGTCTAACCGCGAAGAGGTCGATGCACATCGCGAGAGAGTTGTAGAGGACGCTAGAGACCGCATCGCTGAAGCACGAGAGAAGGGTGCGCGACTATATGTTCACAGTTTTGATGATGAGCATCTGAAGGTCTTTGTGGAGCACGCACGGGAGCAAGTAGATCGTTGGACCGAAGGCCATGAGACGCAATCAGAAGCGTTCTCGCGACGTGTCCACCGCGCCGAAGGCTTTTTTCTCGCGTTGTGCGAGGCATTGCTTGCAGTAGCCCCTCCAGAAGGGGCCAGACTTTGGAGTTGCTTGAAACAAGTTTTGCACACTCGTTTTATAGGACCAGCCGCAATTGATGAGCTTTGGCACATCCTGTTTGCCAATTCTCAGTCGCAGGAGGCGCAAGAGCTTCTGGATGAAGTCTATGAGCTCTCTGAAACAAACACGGATGAGGCGTTATTTGAGTTGGCTTTGGCAGCTCAGCTTAACGACCGGCGTGATTGGTTGGAGCAGAAAATCGCAGATGATCGCGCATCGACTGAAACTTGGCGACGACAACGAGGACAAACCGTCGCTGGCTTTTTGACTGACAACCCATTGGCTAATGCAGAGACCGGCGTGGAGATTGTGGCATCTAGTCTGTCGATCACGCGACAACAGAAAATGCGGCAGCGACAGTTCAGAGAGGCTTGTGCTCAACACTGGTGGAATGCCTACTGGGATTCCTCGAACCAAGAACAGGCATATGCTGCATGGGTGTTGTTTATGCATACAGTAGATCGGAGGGCGCATTGCTGGATGGCGATAAGATGCGCTAATGCCGATCAAACAACGAAATTAGGTCGTCAGAAGCTCGCTCATTTTCGCTTGAATTATGATGAAATTAAGCGAGCGATGAAAAAGCAGGAGAAAGACATGGAGCGCGAGTTCATAGGCAGAAGGCTGCCAGATGAAATCGGCCCTTGGCGTTCGTTACTGGACAACATTTCCATTCATTAAGGCGCTTGTTTCCAAAAGACGAATCCGGTGGGGATGCAACGGGGCACCGAGCGAAGCTGGGTACCCCTTGCCGAGCCAGCGTAGCGCAGTGAGCCAAGATGCGCTGCGAGCATACGCAGCGCACATCTTGCGTAAGCCAAAAACGAACAACCCTAGCCCCCGCATTTTGACTATGACCCGATGTGCAACGCAGTTGCGCCATGCTCTGCGCCTTTTTCGCGAGGTCAGATTTATGTCAGCTTTGGGCACAATAGCGGACGTTACTCCGATGAAAACAGACGTTCCGCTCACGACCCACAATCTGCGATCTAAGTCCACTTCATAAATAAGCGGATTTGGAGGGAATTTTTCTAACGGTTCGTCGCTTGCCACAATAATTTGATGCCTAGAACGGCTCATTCTCGCGATTTTTCACCCTCCTACAGAAAATATTAAGTGGTCTAAGTTCGTCAAAATCATAGGTTTCTTGCGAATCGCATTACAGGATCGCAATTGACACTATTTCGCAGAGAGGTTGTCGAAGCCAGCCAAGATCGGCTGCATGGCGAGGTTGTTTTTAGTCAACCATTGTCGACCAAACTCTTCGCTGGTGCATTGTTTGTAGTGCTTGCGATTGCGGCGGTTTGGGTTTCGGTTGGCAGCTATGCTCGCATTGAGACCGTTCCCGGCATTCTCGTCACCGATGTTCCCAGTGCCAAGGTTGTGGCGAGTCAACCCGGTGTCGTTGTCGATCTCAATGTCGAAGAAGGTCAGGTGGTGGGGCAAGGCGAGACTTTGCTGGTTATTAATTCTGATCGTCAAACGGTGGCAGGCGGAGATGTTGCAAGCCGCGGGATCGGCGCTCTGGAAGCACGCAGGCAGCTAGGCGAAGCTCAGGTCGCGATGGCAGGCAGCCGCGCCTCTGCTGAACGTTCGCGTTTGATGTCGATGATTGCTTCGGCTGAAGATCAAGCGGCGAGCCTTGATGAACAAATCGCGCTTCAGGAACAAGTGGTCACCTCGAACCGGGAGATATTCGACCGGGTTGCCGAAGTGGTTGAGCAAGGCTTTGTCTCGCGGGTCGAGTTTGAACGCCGCAGACAGACATTGCTGTCGTCTCAGCAATCGCTTGCAGCCCTCCAGCAGCGCCGCACAGCGAGCCTTTCAGATGCGGTCCAAGCGCGTAGCCAGCTTTCAAGTGTCAGCATTGATGCCGCGCAAGGCATCTCGCAAATCCAGGGCAACTTGCAGTCAATGCTATCCGAGCAGGCACGGCTTGAAGGAGAGCAAAGCTATGTCGTCAAAGCGCCGATTGACGGACGAGTAACTGCGTTAGCAACGGGGGTGGGCCGATCCTCCAGCCCCGGCCGTCCGCTGATGGTGATCGTTCCGGCGGATGCACAGCTGACCGCCGAACTCTATGCGCCGACCCGTTCGATCGGTTTTGTCGAACCGGGCAAAGAGACGCGGCTCCTCTATGACGCATTCCCCTATCAGCGTTTCGGTAGCTTTGAAGGCCGCGTCGCATCGATCTCGCGCATCGCCATCGACCCGCGAGAAACGGATATTCCCTTTCCGTTCGAAGAGCCGGTTTACCGCATCAAAGTGCTGCTCGATCAACAGACCGTTGAAGCCTTTGGCGAGCCAGCACCGCTTCAGCCAGGGATGACACTGCAAGCTAATGTCGTGCTTGAGCGGCAGAGCTTTCTGGCTTGGATACTGCAGCCCCTCAACGCTGTGTTGAACCGTAGCCAATGAACAGCCCGCTTGACCTTGTAGAGTTTTCCGGGCGGCAAAAAACGCCCTATATTCCGCAAGGTGAGGCAAGTGAATGCGCGCTGGCGTGCCTTGCGATGGTGGCAGGGTTCCATGGCTATAAGACTGACCTGATTGCGCTGCGCCAGCGTTATGGCATGTCGCTCAAAGGCGCGAACCTGAAGCAGGTGATGCAGGTCGCCGAGGACATTGGCTTTAACGCCCGGCCTTTGCGCGGTGAGATCGAGGATATGCCGCATCTGGCGTTGCCTGCGATCCTGCACTG
>CANKYZ010000001.1 GCA_947488325.1 uncultured Erythrobacter sp. | reverse complement strand
AAGTTGGAAGAGGCTTTGCCTTATATCGAGCAACAGCTCGCGGCGCGTGCGGAGCTGGCGGAGAAGGGCTTCTTCTCAAAGCTGCGGCTGCTTGAATATGAGCAGCTTCGCGCCGAGCATTTGCGCAATATCGAAGTGCAACAGGCCAGCAAAATGCGCGCTGAGGCCTCCATCGGCAGGCTGGAGGCGGAGATGCGCAATTTGCGCGCCAGCTTCGGCAAGACGGCCGTCACGGACCTGGCTGAGGCAAACGACCGCGCCACGATGGCCGGCGAAGAGCTGCGCAAGGCGGAGCGCCGCCGCCGCTATCAGGAACTGCGCGCGCCTGTTGATGGGGTGATCCAACAGCTCGCGGTCAGCACCGTCGGCGGCGTCGTCCAACCCGCTCAGCCGCTGATGGTGGTGGTGCCATGCACATCAGGCGATGCGAGCAATGCAAACAATTGCAACAGCGGGATTACGGTCGAGGCCTTTGTCCAGAACAAAGACATTGGTTTCATCCACGAGGGGCAGCGCGTTGCTGTAAAACTCGAAGCGTTCAACTTTACCGACTTTGGCCTGCTCGAAGGCACCGTTACCAATATCAGCCGCGATGCGATCGACCAGAGCCAGCAGCCTGCAGGCAGTACGCGCGATGCCAATGGCCGCCCGGTTCAACCTGGCCTGGTCTATGCCGCGCGCATTGAGCTCGCCTGTGAGCTCGACAACCCTGAGCGTCATGCGCTGTGCGACCGGGTCCAGCCGGGTATGTCTGTCCAAGCGGAAATAAAGACCGGCAAACGCCGCATCATCCAGTATTTGCTCTCACCAATTAGCAAGGCTTTAGATGAAGCAGGCCGCGAACGTTGAGCCTCGATTGTCAGTATTGGTAAACAGTCCAATAAATTCCCAAGAAAAGTGCAACCACTCGTCGTATTTGCGATTCTGACTGTTGACGCGAATCTTCTTTTTTTGTTCCTATAAGTATAGGGAAATGGGAGGAATCTAAGCAGCGCAAGTGGCGCTCGCTTATGCGCGAGGCCCTTGGACGGGGCTGCGCGCTAAAACATGGCTCTCTGTTTCATTTGTATTTGTAATGCTGCCGGCGGCGGATGCGCGTGCTCGGCGGCTTTTGTTAGGGGTTCGCTATGCCAACTAAAGGAAAATCTGCCACGGGTGGTAAGGCCAATGGATCGGCTAAGGCTGCTGATGCGGCGCAGGCTGAGGTCGTCGAAAACGCGGCAGCTGCAAAGCCTGATGCCGAGGGCGCGGGTGCCAAGCAGGAAATTTCGCCAGAGATGCGCGAAAAGCTCGAGGGTCTGCGGGAGCGTGTTCAGATGAGCGTGGGTCAGACGGTTCTCGCGATGATGAACCTGCCGCGCTATAAGGGGCAGTCGCTTGGCGATTTGAACCACCTTGTGATTGAGCCGTTGCTGCGAGACCGGCTGGCCATTGCTTCGGCCAAGAAAAAGGCCAATGAAAACGGTAGCGAAGAAGGCGAGGTCGATGCGACCACAACCGCCGGCATCGCCATCTGGGCGAGCGTGTCTGACGAGGTGGATGCAAAGATCCGCGAACAGATTAAGGGCGGCGCCTTCCCGACCCGGCTCGGCGGAGAAGATTGGGCGAGCGGCGAGAAAATCTGGCTGCTCGATCTGATCGCGCCAAACCGCCAACTGGCGACCGCTGTTCTGACCAATTTCAAACAAATCGCAGGCGATAAGCCGATTGCCATCCACCCGATTGTAGCGCGCAGCGTCGATCCAGAAGTGCTGGAGAAAATGCGGGTGAAGGGCGAGTAGGATCAATGGATCGCGCCGACAAAGTGCAAACTGTTCTGAGTGTCTTGCCGACGACTGAGGTGAAGCGTGAAAAAGGTCTGCGCGAAAGGTGCAGGGATATCGTTAGTAGGGAAATGACGCGATCTTTTGTTGGTAAAAATGATGAGGTGAGGTTGTGAAGCAGTTGTGTAGCGGGTTGATGTTCTTGGTCGCGGTGCCTTCAGTTAGCTGCGCTGACGCTACCCAAGAAGGCGACGGCTATGAGCCCAAATTCCAGAGCGAGTTGCAGCCTTTAGTTGACGACCTTGATCAAGTGAATCAGGCCTGTGGAATCGAGCATTTTGGATTTGATGTTCAATTCACTCATTCTTTGCGTGATCTCGGTCTTCCAGACAAATCAATGCCGGTGACTTACTTTGCCTATGAGGAATTTTCTGAGAGGCAGGCGGATTGTGTGGGTTCGACAATAGGCGACAATGGTTTTCAATTTGTGGTTACCGCATTCTCCGACGACGCGTGAAATCTACTTTTTTTTGGGGGGGCATTTAGTTGTCTAGCTATCGAGGGTTTGATCTATTTTCCGGCGCGACAGTTGTAGAAACTCATATTGCGACTGGGGCGTCACTTGGAAACACATTTACGATCCATAAACAAGCGCGCGAATGATGGTGACAAAGCAATCTCACCAACTACGCTGAGAAAGACCGAGTGGTTGCTTTCTTTGCTGGAACCAAAGCTAGGCAGAGTCCCCATTCGTGAGATCACGCCGCCTAGGCTCCTTTCTGCATTACAAGAAATTCAGGATTCCGGGCGTCGTGAGACAGCGCGAAGGTGTCGGTCCTTTGCGGGGCGAGTGTTCACATATGCAATCGTCACCGGTCGCGCTCAGAACAATCCGGCACCTGCTCTACAACGAGCGTTAGCCGCACCCTCCGTGCGTCACCATCCGGCGATTGTAGAACCCAACGAACTTGGCGATCTCTTGAGAGCTATGGACGGCTACAAGGGCACTGCATCGACGAATGCTGCTCTCAAGCTATCGGCGCACGTCTTCCAGCGCCCCGGTGAAATCAGGACAATGCGTTGGGTCGATATCGATCTAGAAGCCGCGATCTGGACCATACCAGCCGAGCAAACCAAAATGCGGCGTGAACACCGAGTTCCGCTGTCCCGTCAGGCGATAGCGATAATCCGGTCAATGGAGCACGTGGCGGAATATAGCGTTTACGTGTTTCCCAGCTTCAATCCTAAGAAACCACTGTCTGAGAATGCTGTGAACCAAGCACTCAAAAGGCTGAGCTATGGGGATGTGATGACAGCCCACGGTTTTCGGACAACTGCCTCATCATTGCTAAACGAATGCGGAGAGTTCCATCCAGACGCGATTGAGCGCTCGTTAGCGCACCAAGATACCAATGCGGTGCGAGCTGCTTACAATCGAACCCAATATTGGGATGAGCGCGTCCGCATGATGCAGTGGTGGTCAGACAAGATCGATTTGATGAAACTGGAAAACGAATGATCGGCGAGAGTTGTCATATCACCTAGCCAGCCCAAACGCTTTTGTCCTGTATTGTCAGTTTCACCCAGGCATTCAGCTACGGACAAGCGCGCTAAGAATAGCAAGGTCAGACCTGAGTGCTTCGTGCATCGATGCCCGAGCTAGGCATAGGCCTTTTGCCATCCAGATAGACTGGATTTGGTCGAAGCTGCCTTTCAAACTACAAGTCGGACCGCAGGAGCAAAGTTTCGTGACGACGGAAGGAATAGCATGGTAATAGAGTTCTTTGGAGTTGCACTAGTTGCCCTTGAGGGCGCGGCCACAGCGGCCTCACCGCCTCCTAGCTCCGGTTGGTGCGCCAATGATGAAGTGACTGGTGTTTGCGTCCGCAACTGGTTGTCGGCGTTGTCGGGGTGGGCAGCTTTCTTGGCCGCCATAATCGTTGGTTACGCTTCATGGCGAGGAGTCATGAAGCAGGTCGTGATTCAGGAAAAATCCTCCGTTCTTGAAGAAAAGAAGTTTCGCGAAACTCAAACGAAGGAACTTGGGCATCTAACCGCAGCCATTGAGCGTTTAAGTGCTTTTCAGCAACTGTTCGACAACTTGGACCCCTCACCCAAATATCCGAGGCTTGCTGCGATAAGTGCCAACGACACGATCACTAGCGGATTAGTAGATATCAATCCTCCAGACTATGCATGGAGCGAGCATCTTCGAAATACTGTTGAGCCTCTCAAAAATATTGTCATTGCTATTAAGTCATCTTCAACAAGTGATTCAGATTATTCCGCGTCTGAGAAGGAGCTTGGTCCACTAGTTGAAGAGCTCGAAAAACTTCTGGTTACTTTCAAAAGCCGTCAATCGATTTTAGCCGATGGACTTGACGCACGCCCTTGAATTGGCAATTCGTTGTCAATGGATAAACCTGCGAGTCATGCAGAATTAGGCCTCAATCTGCCACCTCAGAGAGCGAGGCAATACTCTCAGCCGACCGACGCTTGGGCGGGCGATGACGTGTTGCTTGACCAGGTGACGCAATGGGACGCCACCGAATCAAACCTGCTCCTCCTTTTCGGACCATATGGCGCAGGAAAAACACATGCACTCTCGTCGATCTTGCAAGGACTTGAAAGCGCGGAGTTAAGGGACTTCGGCACTCAGCATAACGGCACTAACGGGTTCAGCAGCTCTCTTACGGCTCAAACCATTCTAGTAGACAACTACGACATCGTCACCGGCAAGGCCGGTCCTGATGGGTCAGAGCCAGACTTACTCCAGTTGAAGACCATTCTTAAGCAAAACCGTGTCGTGCTCGCGACACGTCGCCATTTTGACATTCAGAATGATGAACTGTTTCGGCAACTGATCACCGAGGCAAGATGGCCTTCACTGGGAATCAGAATGCCCCAGATCATTGAACTCGTCCCTTGGACAGTCGAAGAGCTTCGAGAGTTTGCGGGGACAGCGAACGAGCGCGATCTTGCACTTGTTGTTACCGAATATTTTGATCGATTTGGCGACTCGAACCCGGAGTTACGTCGGCCTCAGGCCTTGTCGATGATAGCAAGTATCATAACGAGGCAGAATACCCCTAGTGCTCCGCTCAAGCTCTCCAACGTGCTCTCCCAGTATGCAAGCGTCACGCTAGCGGCGGACTATGACGCGGAAAAATCTCGCATACCCTCACGAGTTAAAGAGAGCATTCTCACGGACCTTGCATATGACATCTATTCTGGTGATGGGCGCAATCAGGGAAGGGCGCATTCGCCTAATTCAATACCCTTTGCTAGGATAGGGGTGCGCGTCAGTGAGGCCGTGCAGAGTGCCAACCTTTATGTCGGCAACGCGGGTAGAGATAGGTACGAGTGGACCGCGGATTTCTTGCGCACTAATCATATGCTCGAAAGAGTCTCCGCTGCACGAGCTGATGCAGAAGCAGAATATAAGTTTCGGCAGTCAGCCCACTACGAGTTCTTTCTTGCACGTGCGATTTTTGAGAGAATTCAATCGGGTGATTCACTCGAGCTCGATGACGAGAGCTTCCTTCCAGAGTCAGCCCAGTCTCTCGCGTTCTCGATCGTCAAAGAGATGGCAGCTGAGAATCTTGCTGACCGACTTGTCGAGATTGCATCGCGGCCGTCGCTTAGCACTCTAGACCGAATGATAATTTTGTATTTTCTAGAGGACGACCAACGTTTCGGCGAAACTCTTGCACAGGCCCCTCAAGAATTCGCCGAAGAACTAGAAAAATTTGAAGCTGAAACCATGCCACTCCTAATACGCAAGATCGCGATGTATCAGCGTGTGATTCTGGGAAAAACCTCACCGTTCGACTACATTCATCAGCTTCTTGCCGATGAGGACGCAGAGCATCGTAATGCCGAGGCACGTCTTCACGAAGCTACCGACTCAGTCGCTCAACAATTGCTCGCTCGGCTAAAGAATCAGTCGCTAAAGGCGGCACTTCCAATAACAATTTATCGGCTGGGGCAATTTGGTGATGGATCAGCCTTAGAGTCGCTCGAAGTGGCAGAAAACACCGCTGCCGACAAACGCTTGGTCGACCAAATCCAAAGTGCGATTAGGGCTATCAAGGAACGCGAAGGAAGACAACAGTGACCACCCTAATCCTTGGTGCCAGTGGCGAAGTAGGAGGTGCGACCGCGAGAAGGCTCGCAGAGAGTGATGAAGACCTGATACTCCATTCGCACTCACAGCATGGCAACCTCGCAGGACTGAAAGACAGAACAAGAGCTCTTGGCACCGTTCATGGAGATGTCTCTAATCCCGATGAGGTCCAGGCGCTGTTCGAGGAGGTCGATCAGTTCGGCCAAATCGATCGGATGGTTTTCGCAGTGGGCATTAATCCAACAGCCACAAGCCTCGTTGAAACTACAACAGAAGACTGGCTGAGAACGATTGCCGTAAACCTAACCGGCGCGTTCTTTTGCGTCCGCTCCGCCGCGGATAGGATGCGGAAGCTTGAGACAAGCAGCTCTATTGTGCTGGTATCTTCGATATTCGGTCTAAACTCACCAGCAAATCGAGGGGCATATTCAGCGTCCAAGCACGGGATGAACGGGTTGGTACAGAGCTTCGCAAAAGAGGAGGCTCCGCGCATTAGGATAAACGCCGTTTGTCCTGGTCCGATGTGGACCGAGAATGTCCGTAGTATTTTTCCAGAACACGCCCAATCAGTGGGCATCTCCGTGGAAGAGTACATCAAGGAGCGCACATCCAGGGTTCCAGCAGGTCGCTTTTTGGAACTCGAAGAATGTGCAAGCCTTGTCGCCTACCTTCTGAGCGACAAATCTAGTATGATCACCGGAGAAAGTTTTAGGATTTCTGGCGGCGAGGTCTAGAATGAGGATAGCATGGAAGCATTGAACAATCTCATTACGAACTACCTAGCTGAGGGCAAATTATTGCACTTATCAACCTCAGCCAATGCAGTTCCTTGGGTAACTCACGTCTGGTATGCATTTGATGCAAATAGCGGTGATTTGGTGTTCACGTCGAACAAGGCGAGACGTCACTCGCTAGACATTGTTCAAAACAGTCAGGTGGCTGGCGGAGTGGTCGCGATCGATCTCGAGGGCCTTGGACAGAAGGTTCGTGGTCTTTCTTTCGAAGGTCATGCGTTTGAAGCTCAGGATGAGGTCTGCCAGAAAGCCTACGATATCTATGCGCAGCGCTGGCCAGTCGTCAAAGACATGTTCTCTGCAACTGACATTCTGAACGGCACCACCGGTATGAGAATGTTTCGTGTCGAGCTTGGACGGGCCGTGTTATTCGACGAAGTGAACTTCCCTGACAATCCCAGGCAAGAATCCATACTAACTAGATAGAGAATTAGCACATTGTTTGGCGGCCTTTTCATAGCAATCGATCATGGCAACATCACGCTGGAACGATACGGCGCCGGAATTCCGGCTAGTAGCCCAAGTCTTATCCGACATCGTCTCAGGCATCTAATCGGCTCCGTACCATGTGATGGTTTCGTTGTCGGGAGCACGGACACACTAAGTCTGGAAAAGTGCGTATCCGCCAGTGTTCAGTGTATTGTTGGGCTACCGGACCAAAAATCGAGCGACATTGATAGAACGACCGTTGAAGAGGGCTTGGCGATTGCCATTAGCAAGAGACTCGGAAGGCCTCTCGTCAAGGTTGGAGTAGTTTTTCCGGCAGCAGAGTCCGAAGAACTTAGAGAAATTAGCGCGCTTTTCTCTAGCCTACCCAACCGCTCAATTGTGTTTGAACCATACTTTGATGTGAAATCATCTGTGAAGGAGCGCGCCCGCATTCTGCAATCCATTGCGAACGAATCTTCAATTCTCGCGCTCAAACTCGACTGCTCTGCAGAAACTTCAAAAGCGTTTGAGATCAGCGAGCTTCAATCCGACTTGGGCCTCTATCTTCGGTCAGATGGAATGTCGTTTGCTGAATTCGAAAGTGCACTGTCCGATCACGGCCACACGCAGAGTATCGGGGCAATTGTGGGCAGCGCCCTTTGGCGCTCTGAGATTGGCGGCCTCGTCGACGGTGAATTTGCCTTTAGGCAGGCCAGTAAGAAGATTGCGGCAAGGTCTCAGGCGATCAACACCTTAGTGGCTGAATATTGCATAGAAGAAGGGTCGCAGCAGCACTCAATTTAGGTTTGCCCAGAGCTCATTTTCATCAGAGCTCGCATAAGGCGCTGATGATTAGGTCAGCACTCATGCGACAGATTGAGCTAGAGCGGGTCGGAACCGGACACAAAAATCCGCTTATGACTAGCAATTGGATGGTGAGCGAAATGGCTATTATCCGCCAGTGGGCCGGGAATAGGCGACCCGCCGACCATCGACTCACAAAGATGCTGGGATCGATTGGTGCAGAGCGCATTGGCTAGAACACAAACGTCAATGAGAGTCGGAGGCGGGAATGCTCATAGGCCTTCTAATCTGACCCCCAATTTGAACCCCCCGAATGTGCGAATTCGGACACTTCCACGCGAACAACCGGGAACACACAATGGGACATTTGCCTTACTTTTCAGTAATTTTCACCCGTTCACGAATGTCCGCGAAGAAGCTAATGGTGCCAGAAGAGGACTCACATCAGCCAACTAAACCCCCGAAACAAATATCCAAATTTGCGTGCATAGACCGAAAGGCCCGCGGAAGAGCCCGCATACCGCTCCAGCTGAGGGGCGCCGACCGCCGAGAGGGCTCTGACTTAAGTCTCTACCAAAGCGTCACTCTGACAGCCGGTGACGGAGCTTGCCTGAAATATTTCACTCATACAATCGCGCGCGAGTTTTGAAGCAAGCCCTTTGGCCGAGCCGGTCATTTTTCGGCCAAGGGTTACGGTTTCCTCGCGCAGAGGGCTTTTCAGTTCTATTGCTTGGTCAGCGCGGTAATCGTGTTGCCGTCTTCGGTTGCCTCGACTGTAAACTCGATTGCATCACCCACAGCCACATCGCCGCGCACGTCTTCGCTGGCATCGAAAGCCATCACCATCTGAGGCCAGCCAAGCTCTGCAACGGGTTCGTGATCGACAGTGAGAGTGTCTGCCTCGGGATCAATGGCGGTTACGGTGCCGATGGCACTGGCGGTTTTTGTACCCTCGCTCTCATCCATCGCTGACATATCATGTCCTTCCATCGACATCTGGTCCGCGCCCATTTCGTCCATGGTCTCCATCTCCTGCCCGCTGTCGCAAGCAGCGAGGGCCAAGGGCGCGGCCAGCAACATAACTAGGTTTGAGGTACGCATTCTTCTTCTCCTTCGGATTGTGTTGGCCGCTCTGGCCGGGGGCGCCGCATCAAGAGATATGCGGCGGGGATAACGAACATGGAAAGCAGCGGCGCGGTGATCATGCCGCCCACCATCGGTGCGGCGATGCGGCTCATGACCTCCGATCCTGCGCCGGTTCCAATGAGGATCGGGAAGAGACCGGCAAGAATGACGGCCACGGTCATTGCCTTGGGACGCACGCGCAAAAGAGCGCCCTCCCTGATGGCTTCGCCCACGCCGTGCGCATCGAGGGCGCCGCTGCGCCGGGCCAGCGCAGACTTAAGGTAGATCAGCATGATGACGCCGAACTCCGCCGATACCCCGGCAAGGGCAATGAAACCCACCGATGTCGCAACAGACTGGTTGTAGCCCATCAGATAGAGCAGCCAGAAGCCGCCGGTCAGGGCAAAGGGCAGCGTGCCCATAACCAGAAGCGCTTCGTCTAACCGGCGGAAGATCAGATAGAGCAGGATGAAGATGATGCCGAGCGTTGCGGGAATGACGACCTGCAACCGCTCATTCGCGCGAGTGAGATATTCAAACTGGCCCGCGTAGGAAATGCTCACACCGGCAGGCAGATCGACGCCCTCTGACACCGCCCCCTGAAGATCGCTTACGACCGAAGTCAAATCGCGTCCACGCGTGTCGACATAGACCACGCTGATGAGACGGCCTTGCTCATTCTTGAGCATGGGCGGGCCATCGCTGACGCTCACCTGCGCGACCGTTCCGAGCGTGATTTGCTGTCCAGACGGTGTCAGCAAAGGCAGCGCGCGCAATTCTTCGAGGCTGTCGCGGATCTCGCGCGGATAGCGCACATTGATCGGATATCGCGCCAGTCCTTCGACGGTCCGTCCGACATTCGCGCCGCCGATCGCGCCTGACACAATCTGCTGAACATCGGCGATATTCAGCCCGAAACGCGCCGCAGCGCCCCGGTCTATGTCTACATCGACATAGCGACCTCCCGAAAGACGCTCTGCCAAAGCGGAGCTGACGCCGGGAACCTGTTTTGCGACATTCTCGACCTGCAACGCCACGCGCTCGATTTCGGCAAGGTCCTCGCCAGACACTTTCACGCCGATCGGGCTCTTGATCCCGGTCGCGAGCATGTCGATGCGGTTGCGGATCGGGGGCACCCAGACATTGGCGAGCCCCGGCACCTGCACCGCGCTGTCGAGCTCTTCCACGAGCTTCTCCGGCGTCATTCCCGGCCGCCACTCTTCGCGCGGTTTGAAGCGGATCGTTGTCTCGAACATCGTGATTGGCGCAGGGTCGGTCGCTGTATCTGCACGTCCGGCTTTTCCGAACACGGTATCGACTTCCGGCACAGATTTGATCAGGCGGTCGGTCCGCTGAAGCAATGCGGACGCTTCACCAGGAGACAGGCCAGGCAGAGCGCTCGGCATGTAGAGGAGATCGCCTTCGTCGAGCGGCGGCAGGAATTCTCCTCCAAGGCGGGTGAACGGGACCAGCGCTGTCAGGAATACGAGGCCTGCCACAACCAATGTGGTTTTCGGTCGGCGCATTACCCAATCAAGACCGGGCCGGTAGGCGTTGGTCAGCACGCGATTGAGTAGGTTGGTGTCCTCCTTGGGTATCTTCCCGCGGATCAGCCAACCCATCAACACAGGTACCAGTGTGACAGACAAAATGGCGGCCGCCGCCATGGCGTAGGTCTTCGTGAAGGCCAGCGGCGAAAACAGGCGGCCTTCCTGCGCCTGCAAAGTAAACACCGGAAGGAACGAAAGTGTGATGATGAGAAGGCTGAAGAACAGCGCTGGCCCCACCTCTTTCGATGCCTCCGCAATCAGTTTCCAGCGCTCATTGTTGGACATCTGTTCGCCCGAATGGTCCTCCTCCCAATGCTCGATGTGCTTGTGCGCGTTCTCGATCATCACGATCGCAGCGTCGACCATTGCGCCGATTGCGATGGCAATGCCGCCCAAGGACATGATGTTCGCATCGACCCCTTGGAAACGCATCACGATAAAGGCGGCCAGCACCCCCAATGGAAGCGTGACGATCGCCACCAATGCTGATCGCACATGCCAAAGGAACAGCGCGCAAACGATCGCGACAATGATAAACTCGGCGATGAGTTTTCCGGTCAGGTTTTCGATCGAGGCGTCGATCAGCTTCGAACGATCATAGGTCGTGACAATCTCGACCCCTTCGGGAAGACTGGCTTGGAGCACGTCGAGCTTCTCTTCGACAGCCGCGATGGTTGCCCGCGCATCCTCACCCTGTCTGAGCACGACAATACCGCCTGCGACCTCGCCTTCGCCATTGAGTTCGGCGATCCCTCGCCGCATTTCGGGGCCAAGCTGGATCGTGGCGACATCGGACAAGGTGACGGGGATACCGTTACCCACCGATTTCAGCGGTATCTGTCTGAAGTCGTCGAGAGACGTGAGATAGCCTGATGCGCGGACCATGAATTCGGCCTCGCCCATTTCAACCACCGATCCGCCGGCCTCCTGATTTGAGGCCTGGATGGCACGCACGACATCGCTGTAGGTGACGCCAAGCGAAGCCATCCGGTAGGGTTCCAGCACGACCTGGTACTGCTTGACCATGCCGCCTACGCTGGCGACCTCTGCAATGCCCGGAATGGTCTGGAGCTCATAACGCAGGAACCAGTCCTGAAGACTTCTGAGGCCAGCAAGGTCGCTGTTCCCTGTTCGGTCAACCAGCGCATATTCGTAAATCCAGCCAACGCCCGTTGCGTCCGGCCCGAGCGAGCTTGTCACACCTTCGGGCAATTCGTTTTGCACCTGGTTGAGATATTCAAGCACGCGCGAGCGCGCCCAGTAGAGGTCCGTACCGTCCTCGAAGATCACATAGACGAAGCTGTCGCCGAACATCGAATAGCCGCGCACCGTTTCCGCACCCGGCACCGAGAGCATCGTCGTTGCGAGCGGGTATGTGACCTGATCCTCAACGATGCGCGGAGCTTGGCCCGGATAGTTCGAGCGCACCACGACCTGCACGTCGGAGAGATCGGGGATCGCATCGACAGGCGTTGCGCGCACCGCCCAGAAGCCGGCGAGCGTAACCGCGATGGCCGCCAGAACGATGAAAAACCGATTGGCGATCGAGGCATCGATTATGCGCGCGATCATCGGTCGGTCTTCCGAATGGATTCGATACGCGGACCGGTGTCGTGCTGCGAGAAGGTAAACTCGACCTTGTCGCCCGGTTCAATACCGTCAACTAGAGCGGCATCGGCGAGAGCGAAGGGCATGACCATGCTCGGCCATTCGAGAGCGGGAACCGGAGCGTGATTGAGAGTGATGGAACCGCCTGTAATCTTGGTGATCCGTCCCGTGGCGGTGTACGTCCTCATCTTTGCCGAGCCATCCGACGCCATGCTCATGGTCCCATCGATCGACCTGACGTCGATCCCGCCAAGACTTGCTTCGGAGTCGATCAGGAACTGACCTGAAGTGACGACCTGCTCGCCCTCCGCAAGGCCTGCGAGTATCTCTGTCCTGCCATTCGCTTCGCGCCCGATTTCGACCTCGGCAGGCAGGAACGCGCCTTCATCCTGCTTGAGCATCACAAGATTTCGGCGTCCGGTTCGAATGACCGCCTCCGACGGTACCAGCAGCGCACGCCGAGTGTCGGGTGAAAGCGACACCTGCGCGAACATCCCCGGTTTCAACCTGCCGCGCGGGTTCGGCAGCTCAGCCCGTACGGTGATCGTCCGGCTTGCAGTATCGGCGTTGGGCAAAATGGCCGTGATACGTCCTGCAAATCGTTCATCGGGAAACGCTGCCAGAGCGGCGCTGACAGTCTGGCCTTGCCGTACGTTTGCGGCCTGTGCCTCGGGCACTGAGGCTTCCAGCCATATCGGGGAAAAGCCTGTAATCTCGGCCAGTGTCTGACCTTCCATCACCGTCATGCCTGGCCGCACACCGAGCATGGTGACAGCGCCGCCTACCGGAGCCGTGACAGTGATCGTGTTTTGCGCTCTGCGTGTGCGTTCAACCGACGCGATCATTGCGTCGGTCATGCCGAGCAGGCGCATGCGCTGCCGCATCGCATCTGCAAGTGCCTGATCGCCGGTATCGAGCACGGCAATGTACTCACGCTGCGCACCGCCCCAGTCAGGGACGAGAATGTCGACTATCGGAGCGCCGCGACCCACGACATCGTCCTGTGCTAGGCCATAGGTGCGTTGGACATATCCGCCCGCTCTTGGCTGGACGATGGCAACATCTCGGCTGTTGTAGGCCAGGACGCCCGTCACGGTGATTTCCGGCTCGAGAACTCCGAACTCCGCCGCTGCCGTGCGAATGCCGAAATTCTGGACAAGGCCCGGATCAATCCGCACGCCCGCTTCGGCGGCTTCTCCCGCGCATTTGGGTACCAGCATCATGTCCATGAAGGGCGACTTGCCAGGCTCGTCAAAACGCTGGCCGGGCACCATCGGATCGTACCAGTAGAGTACGTCTTCGCACTCCGTCTCGGCGGAGCCCGACATCCCACCCTCGCTCTCACCTCCTAGCAGCGAGAGCGCGTATCCGGCGCCGAGGCTGACAAGCGCGACGGCTGCGATGATTGCATAGGTTCGCTTTGAAGGGTCCGAGCTGTCGACTTTATTGCTCATGGCTGCTGCTCCCCGTAGGTCAAGCGAAGCATCTCGGCCCATTCCACCGTGACCGCTTCGCGTTCAAAGATTTCAAGATCGAGCAAGGCCAAATCCGCCTTCGCTGCAATCACATCGATCAGGTCTGCGTTTCCAGCAGCAAAGCTTGCCGTTTCCAGTTCGACCCTTTGCCGGGCCAGCGGCAGCAATTCATCGCGCGCGCGTTCCCATTGACGCTTCGCACTGCGCCATGAGGCGAGATCGGATTCGAATTGCACACGCAGTGCCCGCAACCGATCGTCGCGCTCTTCCTGCGCCGCAGCAGCTTCTGCCTCGGCGGCACGAATGCGCGGCTTTTGACGTCGATCGGTGAAGATGGGCAGGGTAACCGATCCCATGACAGAGAATGCGTCTCCGAAGGCAGGGTCGCGTCGGCCATAGTTTACGCTCACTCCGAAGTCGGGGCGCAAGTCGGCGCGCGCGAGGTCGGCGTTCGCTTCTGCGCGTCCGGTGGCAGCATCGGCAAGACGGATGACGGGGTTAAGGTTCAGAGCTTGTTCGAGGCTGCCGCTGTCGACATCGGCCGCTGGCGCATTACCCGCGATAGTAGGGTCGTCTGTGTGAATGTAGCTCGAGAGCATGGCGCGCGCGGTATCTCTTTCGGCTTCAATTCTCGTGATTGCATCTTCAATCACAAGGAGCTCGCGGCGAATGGCTAGGCTTTCGGCCGGACGGGCGGCACCCGACGCGACAGCGCTGTTTGCCACCGGCTGAAGCCTGCGCAGATCGCTCAGCGCCGTATGGGCGAAGGCGAGCTTCTCCTCGGCATAGTACAAGTCGATCCAGGCGGTTGATGTGGCGATGTCGATCCGCTGCTGCGCAACTCCAAGCCGCATTTGAGCGACGGCTAGATCTGCGCCCGCTACGCCTCTACGGGCTCTGCGCCGTGCAAGGTTCGGGATTGGTTGCTCAATGCCAACAGCAATCTGCGTTGGAAGCTGGCGATCAAACTCGAACGCCACAGGCCCGGTGATTGGCAGGTTTGCAATCCCGCCACGCAAGATAGGATCGGGCAACTCATCTGCGGCTTGCGAGGCATCTCGCGTGCCGTCGATACGCAATTGCGCCGCCTGGAGCAGCGGCTGATCTTCGCGCGCTGCCCGCAAAGCTTCTTCATAGCCAACCGGCTGCGCGAGCACGACCTGCGCCGGCATCAGGGCGGCGGCAAGGATACCGCCTATGGACCGTTTCATGGAAAAATCTCACTTGATTTGCGTGCCGAGGTCCGGCGGCAATGGCGGTGCATTGCAGCGTCAAGACCACGTATTCAGAAGGCGCAATTCGCCTTCAGCTTATGCAATCAAGTCAGGTTCGTGGAGGGGGGTAATCGGGCGCAGAAGCGCGACTAAACAGAGGTGAGGTAATGTTCGACAAATACACAGGGCTGTCGGAAAACGCCTTAACAATATGCGAACGCGAATCGCTTCCCACCCAAACGGGGGACACGGCGTTCATTGCCAGCAAGCAATCGAACGACATCTCCTGACAGGGGGATTCAGAATCATCGTCGTGGTGGTGACCCGTCTCACTCTCTTCCGAGTGGTGCATCATCTTGGCGCAATCAGAAGCCAGCATCGGCTCTGTCTGAGGCATCGCCGATGCTGCCGCCGATCCTTGAAAGATCAGGCCCGCGCAAAGAAAAATCATCGTAAGGGCTCGCAGAACCATCATTTTACGAAATCTAGAGACTGCGAGCGGATTCGACAAGTGAACAATAGCAAAGGCTTCGAAGCCTGTAATCTATAGAGAAAATCGTTCGCCATCGCTCTAGGCCGCTTCTTCCGATTGGTTGGCATTTCTCTTGAGGAAGAGCCACTCGGCCAGAAAGACGACGGCAATTCCGCCAACCGCATACCCAACGATCGCCGGATCACTTTCGAGTTTGACCCATGTGAATGCGATCAACACGACGGCGTCGGCGGCAAGCGCGGCCAATAGAATTGATGCGCGCGCGCCGATTTCCTCGCGAAGATTGCGGAACACGCCCCAATGAACGAGCATGTCCATCACGAGGTAGAAGAAGGCGCCCAAGGCAGCGATGCGAGACAGGTCAAATAGTACCGCCAACGCACCAGCGACTACAACTGTGTAGACGAGCATGTGGCTTCTGATGCCGCCGCTCATACCGAAATGGCTATGCGGGATCATCTTCATCTCGGTCAGCATCGTCAGCATCCGCGACACGGCAAAAACGCTGGCGATGACACCTGAAGCTGTTGCCGTAATCGCGATTGCGACGGTGAAGTAGAAACCGAGGTCTCCGAGTGCGGGTTCTGCAGCAGCAGCCAACGAATAGTCGCGCGCCTCTACGATCTGGGCAATCGAAAGACTTGAGCCCACGGCGATAGCGACCAGCAAATAGACAACGACGCATACCGCGATCGAGATCATTATTGTGCGGCCGACATTGCGGTGGGGATCGACGATTTCACCCCCGCTATTGGTGATCGTGGTAAACCCCTTGAAGGCCAGGATCGAGAACGCGACCGAGGCTAGCAAAGCTTCTCCGCCTGACATGGTGACAGGTTCGCTGAACGCGCCCGAAGCGAAGCCACTGGCCCAGATTGCAGCGATAGCAAACACTGCGATCCCGCCGATCTTGATGGCTGACATGATTAAAGAGAGCCCGCTGACGGACCGATTTCCAGCGGCGTTCACAAGGTACGCGAAGACAATCAATCCGAGCGCCAATGCCGAGACCAACAGACTGTTTTGCTCAAGCTCGAACGGTCTCAACGCGTAAGTGGCGAAAGTCCGCGCCACGAGGCTCTCGTTGATGACCATCGACAGCGCCATCAGCAGAGAAGCTGATGCGGCCACCACGCCTGGTCCATAAGCTTTTTGCAAAATCATCGCGATGCCGCCTGATGAGGGCCAGCGGTTCGACATCTTGATATAGCTATAGGCGGCTAGTGAGGTGACGAGTGCCCCGGCAATGAATGACAGCGGGAAAAGCGGCCCGGCCAATTCCGCGATCTGGCCCGTGAGCGCAAAGATACCGGCGCCGATCATTACGCCGGTGCCCATGGCGACACCGCCAAGAAGGCTTATTGAACCGGTGTCGCTGGTCTGGTCATCATGCTTGTGCTTTTGCAAAACAGTCCTCGTGGTTCGCCCGAGTGCAGGCGATGGAATCAGGTATCGGTACGAATTATTCGATCGCACCCCTCAAAACTTTTTCGAGCAATCAATATGTTCTGAGGAAGCCTGTGCTTGTCAGTGACTAAACGGGGTGGTGGAAATCTCGCGGGCGAACGCGTGATCCTGGCCGAGAAGGATCATAGGTTTGCTCCGCGCAAGCGCAGTGAATTGACCACCACCGAGATAGATGACGCGCTCATCGCAAAGGCTGCAAACATCGGGCTGATCAAAATCCCAAAGAACGGATAAAGCAGACCTGCGGCGATCGGCACGCCCGATGCATTGTAGATCAGTGCGAAGAACAGGTTCTGGCGAATGTTGCGCATGGTAGCCCGCGCAAGTTTGCGCGCGCGTACAATGCCGTCGAGATTACCCTTCACCAGTGTAATACCCGCACTCTCGATTGCGACGTCGGCTCCGGTGCCCATCGCGATACCGACATCGGCTTGAGCAAGCGCTGGCGCGTCGTTGACCCCGTCTCCGGCCATCGCAACCTTGGTGCCTCTCGTTTGCAAATCGCGAATGAGCTTAGCTTTGTCCTCAGGCAAAACGCCTGCCTTCACCTCATCTATGCCGAGCCGGGCTGCGACTGCTTTTGCGGTCCGCTCGTTATCGCCGGTAGCCATGATAATCGTGAGACCGAGTTCATGAAGAGCGCGGATCGCATCCGGCGTTGTTGCCTTGATAGGATCGGCCACTGCAACGAGCCCTGCGATCTCGCCGCCAATGACGACGAACATTACGGTTTCACCGTCATCCCGCCGCGCATTGGCTTGTTCGCTCAGCGCTGTGCCATCAAGGCCCATGTCGGTAACGAGCGCGAGATTGCCGAGTGCAACCGATTTGCCGGCAACGTGGCCAACAACACCTTTGCCAGTGATTGCTTCGAAATCCTCGGCGCTTGCAAGCTCGAGACCGCGCTCTTCAGCGCCGCGTACAATCGCTTCGGCCAGCGGATGCTCAGACCCTCGTTCGAGCGAGGCAGCCAAGCGCAAAAGTTCCGTCTGCTCAAAACCGGGCTCGGCGATGACCGCGACCAGTTTGGGCTTTCCTTCGGTGAGCGTGCCGGTCTTGTCGACGATAAGCGTGTCGATCGTCTCAAATCGCTCGAGCGCTTCGGCATTCTTGATAAGCACACCGACCTGGGCGCCGCGGCCCGTTGCCGTCATGATCGACATCGGCGTTGCAAGACCCAGAGCACAAGGACAGGCAATAATCAGAACGGCAACAGCCGCCACCAGCGCGTAGGCCAAGGCAGGCTGGGGTCCCCAGATGGCCCAGGCAATGAAGGCAAGGACGGCAATCGCGATGACTGCCGGAACGAACAATCCAGCAACCTTGTCGGCATATTTCTGGATTGGCGCGCGCGAGCGCTGCGCGGCAGCAACCATATCGACGATCTGGGCGAGCATCGTGTCTGAACCAACGCGCTTCGCCTCGATGACGAGACTGCCCGTACCGTTGATTGTCGCGCCCGTGACACCGTCCCCTTCGACTTTCTCGACCGGAACGGGCTCGCCGGTGATCATACTTTCATCGATCGATGACCGGCCCTTGAGAACCACACCATCTACCGGGACTTTTTCGCCCGGTCGCACTCTGATCCTGTCGCCTACGGCGACCTCTTCAAGCGGGATCTCATCCTCTGTTCCATCGTCCCTGATCACACGGGCTGTCTTCGCGGCGAGATCGAGCAGCGCGCGAATGGCTTTGCCGGTGCCCTCGCGGGCGCGCAGCTCCATCACCTGGCCCAATAGGACCAGCGTCACAATGACCGCTGCAGCCTCGAAATAGACACCCACATGGCCCTCGGCATCACGAAAACCATCGGGAAAGATGTCGGGAGCGCCGATCGCCACGACACTGAACACCCAAGCCGCGCTGACGCCCATGGCGATGAGCGAGAACATGTTGAGATTCCATGTCCTGAACGAGTTCCAACCTCGCTCCAAAAACGGCCAGCCACACCACAGAACAACGGGGGTCCCTAGAACAAATTCCACCCATAGTGTGTTGCGCTCGCCCAGAATGTCGCGGACTCCTGGCCAACCCAGAAACGGTCCCATGGTGAGCACCAAAAGCGGGAGCGTGAGGAACGCGCCGATCCAGAACCTTCTGGTAAAGTCGACGAGCTCCGGGTTTGGCCCCTCTTCGACCATAGCGGCCGATTCAAGCTCGAGTCCCATGCCGCAGAGCGGACACGAGCCCATTTTGGTTTGTCGGACTTCGGGGTGCATCGGGCAGGTGTAAACCGCGCCATTATAGCCTTCCGGGATAATATCGTATCGTCCGTCCCCGGCGTTCGTATTGTCGTCGTTGTGATGCGCGCAATGAGCGTGGTCCATCATCTGCTCCGTCCGTTTGTGTGGTGCTGCCGCGTTCGCGGCTGACGCAATGCAGTCAGAGTTACCGGCTACGACCTTGGAAGAAGCGGTAGAGCGGGACGGCCAGCACTGCGATGTACCAACCGTAAAGAAAGCTGCCGATCGCCCCGGCCATAAAACCGGTAAGCGTGAGCCATTCAAAACCCGGAAGCCACGGCGCCCAGGCCTCATGCATGCGGAATTGCTCCGGAGAGAGCAGCCCGAAGCCAACGCAAATGAGATAACTGATCAGAAGAAAGGCACTCAGCGTCCATCCCCAGCTAACGATCGAGGTTTTCAAAGGTGTATCAGACATATCGGACTCCAATTATATAATACTATAGGGGGGTATGGTATCTGACTAATGAGATTGCAAGAGAAGTAATTCTGGGGGAATGGTCTCGGCCAACGGAGAAATGACGATGAGCGACACGGAAAACAGCAAGTTTGCGAATACGATAACCCGCATGCGGCGGGTCGAGGGGCAGGCTCGCGGTATCGTCAAGATGATGGAGGAAGACCGCTATTGCGTGGACATTCTCCAACAGATCATCGCGCTTGAAGCGGCGGCGCGACAAGCGCGCATCAAGGTCCTCGACATTCACGCAAGACACTGCATTGAAGAAGCGATCGCCTCGGACGATAAGGCTGATCAGTCTGAGAAAGTCGCTGAGCTTGTCGCATTGGTCGAAAAGATGGCCAAATAGAGATTAGTTACACCGCCGAGGCGTGGGGAATTGGGGGAAGGACCCCGGCGGCATCTCATCAGCTATGATCGTGACCCGATTGCGGCTTGTCCTTTTCCGATGCTTCGCGTGCTTCGCCGCGTTTCTCGCCGTGGTCCATCGCCGAGTGATCGCTGCTTGAGTGATCCATGCTCGAATGGTCCATCTGCGAATGGTCGCTGCCTGCATGATCCCTCATCTGACAGGTCATTTTGCCGTCTTCGCCTTTGACCATCACCCCCTGCATCTCTTTGCCATTGTGCATCATCTTGCACATTTGTGGGCGTTTCGTTGCAGTTTCGCGCTCCTGTGCGAGCGCGGGCGATGCCGACAAGCCAAAAGCGATCAGTGTTGCGGTGAGATATTTCATCGTGCTTCTCCGATAGTGTTTGAGTTTCAGGGGTAGGATGCGAACACGCTTTGGCCGCTAGGTCCAAAAGCGATCACATCGAAGGGCTGGATACGGTTTTCGAATTCCATACCGGGCGAGCCGACTGGCATCCCGGGAACGGCCAGCCCCGTGATATCCTCGGGCCGTTCGCGCAGCAGTCGCTCGATCGCGTCGGCGGGCACGTGGCCCTCAATGATATAGCCCTCGATTTCCATCGTGTGGCACGACCAGAGCTGTTGCGGTACGCCGCGTTCGGTTTTGATCTTTGCCATTTCGGCCATGTCGACCGAGTCAACCTCGGCATCGGCCGCTTTCTCGAAGTAATCTGCCCATTCCAGGCAGCAGCCACAGTTCGGATCGCGAAACATCGTGTAGGTCGCAGCCTGCGCAGCGTTCGAGCAAGCTGCCAGCAGTAGCAATGCGGATGCCACAAACGACCTTCTAGGTTGCACTAAAGACCGGATTCTCATGAGTTTGGGACTTTCTTGGAATATCCGCACCAAAGCGAAATCGCCCCGGTCGCGGTTGGGAAAACGCGCAAGCGCTCAGCATCCTCGAAGATCTCTTGCAGATGTTCTTCGATGAGTCCGTCTGCGTTGGGTTGCGTATCCTCAAGCCCGTCGAGTTGCTGAACAGTCAGTCTGAAAAGCCGGCGCATCAGCGGCGATTCTTGGCGCATATAGTCGGCAATTAGCACCATACCGCCGGGCTTCAGTAGGGCGGCGATCTGCTCGAGGATTGCGCGCTTCTCCTCAGGAGGGACTTGGTGGAGAACGAGGCTGCTTATGATCTTGTTGGGTTGCCAACCCCGGTCGAGATTGAGGGTGTCAAGGAAGCCATTGTGCCACTGGATGATGTGAGAGGCGCTGCCGAATTTTTTCTTGGCGATAGCCAAGACGTCCGGGTCTGGTTCAACCCCCAGAAGTTCAGCTGGCGGGCAGCTCGACATCATCTGGCGCAGCAAGGTGCCTGTTCCGCTGCCGACATCGATTACCTTGTCGAATGGCTTAAGGTCGGCAGCGCGAACTAGGGCGTCACGCCAGGCGCTTTCTCGAGTCAAGATTGCGATAGCCGCGTCGTATAAAGGCGTAAGCCAAGCCTTGCCGAGGGCCGGAGTGAAACTGCGGTCGCCGCTTGGCAGGCTCGTGCGGGGCATCACATGACCCCCATATGGTTAGGGCCGTGAACCATCTCGCCGCCGTAGTACCCCTGGACGATGAGCGCCCCGGCGATGATCGTCAGTACCAGCCTGAGCCACCAACGATTTTTGCCCGGTGAACTCAGCCACCAGGCCAACAGGCCCGCCGCAGCAATCGCAGTGCCATTCCAACGATGGATCATCAGCGTTTCGGATCGGTCAGAAAGTCGCCAGCCCGCCGCGAACCAGCCAAAGGCCGCGCTACCAAGACCACCAATTGCACCTGCGGCCACCAGAAAGCGGACTGTGGAATGCAGGCCAAGGTTGGGCCTGACGATCAGCGCGAACTCCGCGAGCGCGGCGACGAGAAACAAGGCAATAGGGAAATGGGCTGCAATCGGATGTAGTCTGGCCAATAGATCGCTGAACGACGCCAGGCGGTTCTCCTCGATCTTTTGTTGCATCATCTGAGTAGCTGAAACGCTGTGATCGCTGTTCGCGCCGTGCAAGCTTGCATCCGCTCCACCGGCGCCGGTACCGGCGGCTGCCGTGGCACCGCTGGAGCTGGCTTCCATCATCATCTCTTCATCGGACATGTCTTGTTTATGGCCCTCATGCGCGCCGAGAGGCGCAGCAGTGAGGGCTGCGAATAGAAGAGCAAGGATGGTAAGATGTCGCCGGGTTTGCATAACCCTGATACGCAGCCGCAGAGCTTAGCCCTCAAAATTTTTTTAAGGGCTTGCGCCAAGTTCAGCGTATAGGTCGGTATGGCAACCAAGAGTGTGAAATGAACAGACAACCCTCATTCGATGCCGCTTTGGCATCACTGTCGGAACAGACCGGTTCCGGTAATCCTCACCAGATTATGGACGGGGTGTGGCATCGGGCCGGACAATTGGGTGAAATCGCAGAAAGGCGCCGGCGTGCGGCGCTCTTCTCCGGATTATTCGTCGTCGGACTGGGGGCAGGTTTCGGGGCGAGCGAGGTTCCCCGCAGTCTCGATCCTGGGACAACTATCGCCGTCGCCAGTTTTGATTCAGGCGAACGACTGTCTCCCGCAGCACTTCTCGAAGGCGGGCGCTAGGATTTGAAAACGCAGCACATACTCTTTGCCATCCTGCTGGCAGCCTTCGCTGGTTGCCTAGGTGCCTTTGCATCAGATTATTGGCGCGACGAGGAGCCCAGCGGCGGATTGCACCAGTTTGTTCATGATGAGCTAGAGCTTAGCCCCGAGCAGAACTCGCAGCTTGAAGCTCTCGAAAGCCGCTATGCCGTAGAAAAATCGGAGCTCGAAGCCTCCTTGCGCGCAGCCAATGCCCGGCTTGCAAGGGCAATGGAGGCCGAACACGAATACGGTCCCGAAGTGAGCGCCGCGATCGACGATGTCCACGAAAAGATGGGGGAACTTCAGAAAGCGACGGTGCGGCACGTCTTCGACATGCGCGAATTGCTGGATCCAGACCAACAGCTTTTGTTCGACCGTCAGGTCTCCGATGCTCTGACCGACGCTCCGCGCGATTGATCGCTTGTGTCTTCGCACGGAGGCGACCACGACCCGGGGCTGATCCGGCAGGCTTCTGAGGGAAGCAGGGCAGCATTCAGTGCGCTCGTCGAGCCACATATTGGCCGGCTGTTGGCGCTTGCAGCGCGCATGCTAGGAAGCCGGCAGCACGGCGAAGATGCTGTTCAGGATGGTTTGGCATCTGTCTGGGTTTCGAGGCATCACCTCGACCCTGAAAGGCCTGTCGGCCCATATCTCACCACTGTGGTCCTCAATAAGTGCCGTGACCGGCTCAGAACCAGAAAAGCGAAACGCTTCTTCGGATTGGGCTCGGTTGACGATGCAGCTCTCATCGCGGATGAAAGCCCAGATCCGGAAAACCGAGCGTCCGCCCGTCAGGAACTTGGTTTGCTTAGAGCCGAAATCGAACGGCTCCCGATCCGCCTGCGCGAAGCCCTTGTGCTGGTGAGCATCGATGGTCGCAGCCAGGCTGAGGCTGCAAGTTTGCTCGGTGTTAGCGAGAAAGCGATCGAAACCCGGGTCTACCGCGCCAGACAACGCTTACGAGAAAAATTCGATCAATTCTGAGGGATAAGGCCCTTCCGTTCGTAACGAAAGGAAACCCCCTTCAGGAGCCTTTCAAGTATGACAATCATAAATCGCAGGAAGTTCCTCGGCACAAGCGCCGGTGGCTTGGGCCTGCTTGGGCTTACCGGCGCCATGCCCGCATGGGCACGTGGCGCGGATATCTCGGCGGGAAATGCTCGCAAAGGGCTGGACGAAGTGTCCGGGCCGAATATCGATCTCACTGTCGCGCGCTCTGCGTTCGCGACGGGCAACAGGCGCGGCGGCGCCATCGCCGTTAACGGGACGATCCCCGGTCCGCTGTTGCGTCTGAAAGAAGGCACGACCGTCCGGCTCAATGTCCATAACCAGCTTGAGGAAGATACCTCGATTCACTGGCATGGCCTACTCGTGCCGTTCGAACTCGACGGTGTCCCCGGCGTGAGCTTTCCCGGAGTCAAACCGGGAGAAACCTTCACCGCAGAATTCCCGATCCGTCAGGCGGGCACCTACTGGTGGCATTCGCACAGCGGCCTGCAGGAACAGGCCGGGCATTACGGCGCGATCGTGGTCGATCCCGCTGGACCCGATCCGGTCCAAGCCGACCGTGAATATATCGTGGTGCTGAGCGAATTCAGCGCCATGTCCCCGCATACGATTTTCGACAAACTGAAGAAGGGCGAAGGCTACTTCAATTACAACCAGAATACCTGGACCGACGATTACCCGCTGTCGGGCGAGGATCGCCGAATGTGGGCCAAAATGCGTATGATGCCGACCGATATTCTCGACATCTCTAGCGCAGGCTACACATTCCTGTTGAACGGACACGGTCCTCTCGACAATCTGGAATATCTTTTCCGTCCCGGCGAGCGTGTGCGGCTGCGCTTCATCAATGCCGGCGCCATGACCTTTTTCAATATCCGTATTCCCGGCTTACCGATGACTGTCGTTCAGGCGGACGGGAAGGATGTCGAACCGGTCGAGGTCGACGAGTTCCAGATCGGCGTTGCCGAAACCTACGACGTCGTCGTGACGCCGGGCGAGCAACAGGCTTACACGCTGGTGGCAGAGTCCATGGACCGCTCGGGCATGGGTATTGCCACCCTTGCGAGCACACCCGGCGCGCGCGCCACCATTCCGCCGCTGCGCGATCCGCCACTTTTGACCATGACCGATATGGGTATGGGCGGCATGGACCACGGCTCCGGCGACGATGCCGGCATGGCGGGTATGGACCACGGCAGTGGCGGCGACATGGCCGGTATGTCGGGCATGAAAATGCGCGATACCTCGCGCTTGCCTGCCGATGTCAAGGTCGGACCCGGTCTCGATTCGGTCGCGCCGAACCCGATCGATCGCATGGGCGATCCCGGTATCGGCCTTGCCGATGTCCCCCACCGCACGCTGGACTATCGTAAACTGCGCGCCCTGACACCGCATCGCCAGACCCGCACACCCTCGCGCCGAATGGAAATCCACCTGACGGGGAATATGGAACGCTACATGTGGTCGTTCGACGGCAAGAAGTTCTCGGCGGTTTCCGACGAGCCAATTCGTTTCGCATATAACGAGCGCGTGCGTGTCAAGCTCATCAACAACACGATGATGGCGCACCCGATTCACTTGCATGGACATTTCTTCGAGCTGGTCAATGGGGCGCCACCTGACCGACAACCGCTCAAGCACACAGTCAACCTACAGCCGGGTGGCAGCGCGCAGTTCGACCTGACGGCGGATGAGCCTGGCGACTGGGCCTTCCACTGCCACCTTCTCTATCACATGCATGCCGGGATGTTTCAGATCGTCACGGTTGCCAATCCGGACGGAGAGGGCGCATGAAGATTCGTATTGCCAGCCTGCTCGCATCGGTCGCAGCCAGCTCAGTTCTCGCCTCCCCCGCTGCGGCGCAGCATGCCGGTCATTCGTCCGCGGAGCCGCAGCAGAGGGCCGAGGCGCAGGCTGACGCCAAGGTAAAGTGCGAGGAAGAAGCCGCGCGCCATCGCGCGATGGGGCATCCGGTGACTGAAGGAGCATGCGAACCGGCTGCTCAGCCTGAAACCGCCATGGACCATTCCAAGATGGACCACATGACCATGGACCATGGTTCGATGTCCGCTCAGGACGGTCATTCGGGTATGACGATGCCGATGGAACAGACCGGGCAGGAAAGTGGACAGGCGAACCACGGTGCGATGAACCACGGCAATATGCCAATGTCCCAAGGGCAGCCTGTCATGACGATGCCGATGCCGATGGGCCAGTCCGGTCAGGAGGCCGGGCAGATGGACCATAGCCGGATGAATCATGGTGCGATGCCGCAGGATCAGACCGCTCACGGTGAGATGGACCATGGTCAGATGCAGGATGATCCGGCCCCGGGGCAGGCGATGCAGAATATGCAGGGGATGGATCATTCCGCCTTGCAGATGGACTCCGGGCCGGAAATCCCTCTGCTGCCGCCTCCTCCCGAAGCCGGGAGCGGCCCCGCCCGTGCGGCCGTCTCTATCTGGGGAGAGGAGGCCATGAACGAAGCGCGCAGCGAGCTTGTCCGCGAGACCGACGGCGGGATGCGCTTCTGGTTTCAGGGCGACCGGCTCGAATACCGTGCCCGCGAGGGAACGGATGGATATCTGTGGGACATCCAGGGCTATTATGGTGGCGACATCGACAAGTTCTGGTTCAAGTCCGAGGGTGAGGGCAGCTTCGGGGAACCCATTGAGGGCGCCGAGGTCCAGGCGCTCTGGAGCCGCGCCATTGCACCCTTCTTCGATTTCCAGGCCGGGGTGCGCCAAGACCTGACCGGTCCGGAACGCACGCACGCGGTGATCGGGATCCAGGGTATTGCGCCCTACCAGTTTGAAGTCGATGCCGCGGCCTTCGTCTCCACCAAAGGCGATGTAACCGCGCGGATCGAGGGCGAACTCGACCAGCGGATCACGCAGCGACTAATCCTCCAGCCCAGAGCGGAACTCGCGCTATCGGCGCAGGACATTCCCGAGCTGGGCATCGGTGCCGGCCTCGACCGGATAGAGTCAGGCCTGCGTCTGCGCTACGAGTTCGCTCGTGAGTTCGCACCCTATGTCGGCGTATCACAGGAATGGCGCTTCGGCGGCAGCGCCGATTTTGCGCGTGCCGAAGGAGAGGATCCCAGCGTTACCAATTATGTCGTCGGCGTAAGGTTCTGGTTCTGAACTTAGAGAGAAGGATTACATGGAAATGACCAAGATTTTTTCACGGATCGCATCGATCGCGCTCGCTTTTGCGCTAATGCCTACAGCTGCATCGGCGCAGCAGATGGATCATTTATCCAACGAGGGGCACCAGATGCACGCCATGGACGCTTCGGCCGACGATGTCGCGGGCGCGGAGGAGGCTCTTAAGGCCTATCGCACCGCGCTTGAAGCGCGCGACGCCGATGCAATGTTCGCGCTCTTCGCGGAATCGTCCGCTATCTTCGAAAACGGCAAGGTCGAAGGGAGTTTTGGCAACTATATGGAGCATCACCTCGGCCCTGAGCTTCATGCGATCAAGAGCTTTACTTTTAGCAATCCGACGCTGACGGTGACCCGTATGGGGCATATGGCTTATGGCTATGAAACCTACGGGTATCGGATCGAGCTGGAGGATGGACGCGTATTCGAGCGTGATGGTGTTGCGACATCGGTACTCTCGCACGATGCTTCGGGCTGGAGAATTGTGCAGTACCATTCGTCTTCGCGAGCACCGCGGAACTGAAAGAAAAGACTTGAAGGGTAGCGAAGCTTGGCAACGCGTTCGTCAAAGCTGCGCCTGCATGTGCTGGGCAGCAAGATTCACAAGTGGCTGGCGATTTTCGTCGGACTTCAGGTCCTCTTGTGGATGGTCACCGGTGCCTTGATGTCGTTTCTCGACATCAAGGAGGTTCGCTCCGAGCACGTCGTCTCGCGCGAACCGCAAGCGCTGTCTGCCGACGCTCCGATCCCTGCCTGGGTCGCAAATGAGGGCACCCTTGCTGCTGTAACGACGCGTTCGCTTGATGGCGAAGCCGTAATCGAGGTCCGCCTGGTCGACGGAAGCGTGAGCGTGCACGATCCGGCGACGGGGCGAAAACTCTCGCCCATCTCGGCTGAGACGGCGAGATCCGTTGCCCTGCGCGCCTGGACTGGACCTCGAACGACGATTGAGGCCGCGCGACTTGTTGACAAGCCGGTAGGGACTGAATTTCGCGGACCTTTTCCGGCCTGGCAGGTCACTTACGGGGACGAGGCATCGACACGCATTTATGTCGATGCCTCGAGTGGTGCAGTCGGGGCGGCACGCAGCGATAGTTGGCGCCTGTTCGATTTCATCTGGGGCTTGCACATCATGGACTGGACCCAGCGTGACCGCATCAACAGCTGGTGGCTGCTCCTGTTCGGCATAGGTGGAACGGTCATCGCGCTTTCGGGATTTGTCCTTCTTGCGAACCGCATGCCTAAGCTAAGACCCAGGCCGAGCAAGAGATGATTGAGTAACCGGCGGCAACCGGACGTCTGCTTAGATCGTCTTTTCTGTGGCGAAGCGTACGAGGGCCAAGGTCAATGCAGGCACGATTAACCACATCGCCAACGGTATGAGCGCTAAATTGAACGCAGGGTCGATCGGCATCATATGGCTATATCGCCAAGCTAAGACACTTGTGGGCGGTAAAGATGTGGCAATCAATGACCACTCTGAATGCGAGACTGACAAGCACGAGCGCTTGAAGCCGCTTTGAAGTAAAGCCGTTCTCACATTTGCAAGAAGGCGCTCCCAACGGTGACCTAGGGCTATAGTCTTGGAGGCTATGGGCATTCATACCGACTTCAAGCGTAAAAGAAAAAGATCCCTGCTTATTGTATCGCTGACCGAGAACCTATCAATGTTCAGTAACGCAATCTGGAGGTTGGTTAAACTGCAGTTAGCCAGAAACCTCGAGGCAAGAGCCAGCATCAATCCCCGAAGCAAGGACACATTTCCCATTCGCTCTTACCCTAACTGTGGGTCGTGCCTTCTTCATCGTGCTGGTCCTTGTGCGCATCGCGCAGGATATCGATCCCGCCATAGATCGCGATCCCGGCAACAGCGATGCCGACCAATAGATCTGGCCAATTCGCACCAGTAAGCATGACGACCAGCCCTGCGAGAATAATCCCGCCATTTGCTACAAAATCGTTGAAGCTAAAAGTCGTTGCGGCACGCAGATTGACGTCCTTCTTCTGGAGGTTTTGAAGCAGGCGGAGGCAAATGAGGTTCACTACGGCTGCGATCGCAGCCATGGCCATCATTTCGATGCCGCCAGGCTCGGAGCCTTCCAGAAAACGACGTATTGCATCGGCAATAACACCAGCGGCAAACAACAGGAGCAAGCCACCTGAAAGGCGAGCCGCGTTGCGCTTCCACACTCGAGAACGGCTAAGTGCGAAAAGGCTCAGGATATAGACAAGAGCATCAGATGCATTGTCGAGACCATTGGCGAGAAGCGCGTTAGAATCGGCAAAATATCCGACGAACAAGAAACCGACGGCCAACGCGGCATTGAGCCACAGGACAATCCACAGAGTTCGCCGCTTTTCAGCACTATCAAGCTCGAATTTATGATCGCCGCTCATGGCATTTCTCCGTGACCCTTTGCCTGCTCGGATTTCTCCGCGAAAATCAGGCTCACAATGGCAGGCAGCACAAACAGTGTAAGCGCCGTCGCCGTAATCAACCCGCCGATCACAACGGTGGCGAGCGGGCGCTGCACCTCGGCACCCGTCCCTGTCGCCAGCGCCATCGGAACGAAGCCGAGCGAGGCGACAAGCGCCGTCATCAGAACCGGACGCAGACGCGCGATAGCGCCTTCGACAATCGCTTCGCTAAGCTCCAAACCCTTTTCGAGCCGTTGCTTGATTGCGGTTATCATGACGAGACCGTTCAAGGTCGCAACGCCTGACAAGGCAATGAAGCCCACGGCTGCCGAGATCGAGAATGGCATGCCTCTCAGGGCCAGGAAGAAGACACCGCCAGCCAGTGCCATCGGAATCGCGCTGAACACCGCTAGCGCCGAGACCCATCCGCCGACCGCCATGTAGAGCAGTAGCAGGATGACCGCAAAGGCGAGCGGAACCACGATCAGTAGACGTTGCTGCGCTTGCTGCAGGTTCTGATACTGCCCGCCCCATTCGATAAACGACGCGGATGGCAGTTCGACGTTTGTGGCCACTTCGGACTGGGCCTGCTCGACAAATGAGCCAAGATCACGCTCCCGCACATTGGCGGATACGATGACCAGTCTTCGTCCCTGTTCGCGGCGGACCTCGGCCAGCCCATCGATGACCTCGAATTGGGCCACGGCTCTAAGCGGAATACTCCCGCCATTCGGGAGGACAATCGGCAAGGTGCCGAGCTGGTCGAAATCGTTGCGATTGGCATCTGACAATCTGACGACGACATCGAACCGGCGGTCGCCTTCGAACACGAGGCCGGCGTTGCGACCGCCAAGCGCGATGGCAACGGACTGGGTCACGTCCTCGACGCTTAGCCCGTAGCGCGCGATCGTTGGCCGATCGAAGGCGATATCGAGTGTCGGGAAGCCAGAGACCTGCTGGACCTTCACGTCGGCCGCGCCTTCGATGCCGCGCAGCACGCCGGCGACTTCGTTTGCAGCTGAAGTCATGGCGGTCAGATCATCGCCATAAAGCTTGACGGCGACATCGCCGCGCACGCCTGCGATGAGCTCGTTGAAGCGCAGCTCGATGGGCTGGCTGAACTCATATAGATTGCCGACAAGACCTCCGAGCGCCTCTTCCATCTCGCTTACGAGTTCGTCCTTGGAAAGCGAGGGATCGGGCCATTCTTCTCGCGGTTTGAGGATCACATAGGCATCCGAGATGTTTGGCGGCATCGGATCGGTTGCGACCTCTGCCGTGCCGGTGCGCGAAAACACCAGCTCGACCTGCGGGAATTGTGTGAGGCGCGTCTCGACCTGCCGCTGCATTGTGAGCGACTGCTCCAGCGGGGTAGAGGGGATGCGCAATGACTGCACTGCCAGATCACGCTCATCCAGTTGCGGCGTGAATTCGCTGCCAATGAAGCTGAAGACCAGCGCTGCAAGTGCAAATACGCCGACACCGGTGCCGATGACCGGCCATGGACGGACCAGGGCCTTACGCAGTAGCGGGCCATAGCGTTCTTTTGCCACGCGAATTGGCTTCACTTCTTTCTCGTTGATTTTTTTGTTCAGCAAGAGAGCGATCATCGCAGGGACAAAAGTCAGTGACAGGATGAAAGCCGAAGCCAGAGCAAGCATGACGGTGATGGCCATGGGCGTGAAGGTTTTGCCCTCAACACCGGTGAAGGTGAGAAGAGGCGCAAAGACCAGAAAGATGATCGCCTGACCGTAGACGGTCGGCTTGATCATCTCATGCGCTGCTGCGCGGGTTTCTGCGAGGCGTTCACGCAGCGTTAGCAGGCGTCCTTCAAGCTCCTGCCTATGGGCAAGGCGTGCGATACTGTTCTCGACGATGATAACAGCACCATCGACGATCAGGCCGAAATCGAGCGCGCCAAGGCTCATCAGATTGCCCGATACGCCGAGCCGGTTCATTCCGATGGCTGCCATCAGCATCGAGAGAGGAATGACCAATGCGGCAATGATGGCAGCGCGTATATTTCCAAGTAGCAGGAACAGCACGACGATAACGAGCAAGGCGCCTTCGACCAGGTTGTTGCGGACCGTCACGATGGTTGCATCGACCAAAGTGGATCGGTTGTAGACAATCTCAGCCACCACTCCGGCAGGCAGCGATGCACGAACTTCCTCAAGCCTGTCGGCTGCGCCAGCGGCAACGGTTCGGCTGTTCTCGCCCGCTCGCATCAGGACAGTTCCGACGACCGCTTCATCGCCGTTGAGCGAGGCAGCCCCTGTGCGAAGGTCACCGCCAATCTCGACTGTGGCAACATCGCCTACGCGGATCGGCACGCCTTCGCGGGTCGTCACCACCGCCTGCTCGATGTCTTCTACCGAATTCAGCCGGGAATCGACACGGGCCAAGAGCGCTTCGCCGGCACGTTCGACGAAGTTCGCGCCTTCCGCCTGGTTTGCCACTTCGAGCGCAGTAATCAACTGGTCGAGTGAAACACCGTAGCCGCCCAGACGATCCGGGTCGGGCTGCACCAGATATTGCTTTTCAAAGCCGCCGATCGAGTCGACGCCTGCGACACCGTCGGCTGATCGCATCAGCGGCGCAACCACCCAGTCCTGCACCGTGCGCAGATAGGCGGCTCTCGCCACCTCCGTGTCCAATCGCTCGCCCCGGTCGGTGACAAAGCTGCCGTCATTCTGCCAGCCAATGGCGCCGCCTTTTGGCGCATCCGTTCCACCCGGATGCTCGAATTCGATGGTATACATCAAGACTTCGCCAAGGCCGGTCGCAATTGGCCCCATCGACGGCTCCGCGCCTGCAGGAAGCGAAGAGGCGAGCGTGGCAAGCCGTTCTTCAACCTGCGAGCGCGCAAAGTAGATGTCGGTGCCCTCTTCGAAAATCGCCGAAACCTGACTGAAGCCGTTGCGCGAGATCGAGCGGGTCATCTCCAGTCCCTCGATCCCGGCGAGGCCCGTCTCGACAGGGAAGGTTACCTGCGTTTCGATCTGTGAGGGTGAAAGCGCCGGTGCTTCGGTGTTGATCTGCACCTGAACATTTGTGATGTCCGGCACCGCATCGATCGGCAGTTTCGCAAGATTGAAGGCGCCCCAGATGGCTACACCTAGGGCAAGGGCCACGACCGCCCAGCGATTGCGCACCGACCAATCAAGGACGCCGCCAATCAGGCCGCCATTGTTGTTGCGCTCTTTTTCGAAGCCGCTTTCAGAACGATCAATGTCCATGTTCGGCTTCCTCTTTGCCGAGTTCGGCTTTGAGCAGGAAGGCGTTTTCGGTCGCGATCCGCTGGCCATTCTGCAATCCTGACACAATCACGATGCGCCCTCCCGAGCGCGATCCCGTCACGACAGGCGTCGCCCGAAAGCCAGTCTGGGTGCGAACGAACACGACTTCGCGCCCTTCGACCATCTGAACGGCTGCCTCAGGCACCGAGATGGCAGTCGCATCGGTCTCTCCGGAAGGCCGAATACGCGCCTGCAAGAATGCGCCTGGCTGTAATCCGGGCACTGCATTCGCAAGGGAAATAATAGCGGTGGCGCTTCGGCTTTCCGGATCGAGCGCGGGGGTTATCGAGCGCACACGTCCGCCGATCTCCCGCTCCTCTCCGAATTCGAGCGTTGCCTCGTCGCCGGGCCTAATTCTCACGGCATCGCTGGCGGGCAGAGCAACCTGCACTTGCAAGCCGCTCGCGTTCACGATCTGGAACATCTCTTCACCGGCTGAGACGTAGGAGCCCAGCACGATCGGCGCGCTGGTGATCTGCCCTGAAATCGGGCTCGTCACAGCGAGCGACCGTCCATCTCCGCTGACACCAGCAGCTGCGGATGCGGCTTGCGCGCGGGAAAGTTCGGACCTTGCCACCTGCAGATTCGCCTGCGCAGCTTCGAGATCCTGCCGAGCCGTCACATTGGCCTCGAACAGCCGTTTTTCCCGGTCATAGAGTGCAGAAAGTTCATTTACCCGCGCACGCGCGGCGGCGACCTGCGCAGCCAGTCCGGCAGCATCAGCGCTCTCGATCCGCGCGATCGCTTCCCCCTGCCTGACATAATCGCCAAGCATCTTGTTCACGCTCCGCACGACCCCCGAGGCACGTGCATCGATTCGCGCTCTGGCGTTGGGCGCGGCTGCGACAGTTGCGGGGAATACGATCTCTGTAACAGCACCAAACTGAACAGCTTCGATTTCGATGGAGGAAGCCGCGATTTGCTCTTCGCTAATTTGCAAAGCGCCTTCGGAACCTTCGGTTTTTGCTCCGCCTTCCTCTTCGCTCTGTCCGTCTTCGGAGTGGTCGGCAGACCCTGACGGCCAGAAGGCCCAAGCAGATACGGCCGCCAGAACAAGGATGCCGACTATTGCGATAAGATAGTTACGTTTCATGGGAAGGGATCTCACTGTGCGGTGAGCCAGATGAGCCGCGCCGCGAGCAGGCCGCGGGACTCTTCTGCCTGAATCAGATTTTCACGAATGGCGTCGCGCGCTTCGGCAGCTGCTAGGACTTCGATCAGCGGAAACCGGCCATTGCGGTATCCGATCTCGACAAGTCGGAGTGCTTCCTCGGCCTGCGGCAGGGATGCGCTGGAAAGGGTCTCCACCCGCGTTTCGGCGGCCAGATACAGCGTTCGCGTCCGCTCGAACTCCACGCGGTAGTCCGCCTCGGCTATCGCCTCGCTCGCGCTTGCCGCGCGGTATTGCGCTTCAGCGGCCGCGATGTTGCCTTGGTTACGGTTGCGGAAGGGCAGCGGAATGGAAATCCCGACAATGAAGGCTTGATCGTTGCTTTCCTGAAATCGGCGCACGCCTGCCGACAGCGTGGGGTCGGGAACGCCGAGCGAGCGTTCACGCGCAATTTCGGCCTCAGCAAAGCTGGTTCGCGCATCCGCAATGCGCAGCTGCAAGGGATCTTCGGAACCCAGCGGAGCGAGCGGCGGCGCTAAATCAGGAAAGACGTTTGATACAACCGGGTTGGGCCGGCCGGACACCCAAAGAGCCGCGAGCGCCTGACGTGCCGCTAGATCGGCAGCTTGTGCAGCCTGCAGCTCAGCTTCCGTTTCTGCAAGCGCTGCACGGGCGCGCATGGCACGCAGCGGCGGCTCCCGCCCGACCTCGACAAGCACATTGGCGATCCGGGCCAGCTCACGGTTCCGTTCGACGATTTCGAGCGCCAGGACGAGGCGCTGGCCTGCGGCGACAGCTTCGACATATCGCTCACGAACGCCCAGCGCGAGTTGCGACAGGGCGAGGTCGCTCTGCAAGCCGGTGAAGTCGGCCGATGCCTGTGCGCTCGCGATGCGCGCCCTTCGTTTGCCGCCGAGTTCAAGCTGCTGGCCGATCGCCAGAGTATATTCGGAAGAGCGCAGGCCGGAAAATGCACCGGAACCTGCAATGTCTTCCACCTCGAACGACAGCGAAGGGTTAGGCCGAAGCCGCGCCTGGTCGATAGCCGCACGCGCGGCTTCTGCTTCCGCTTGCGGGCCGTAGACGCGCGGATTGCTGTTCGAACTTGTACCCTCTTGACCGTCAACGCCCGCTCTGGCGAGCGCTTCATCGAGAGTAATTGTTTCCTGTGCCGATATCGGCAAACCCGTACACACGGCAATCAAGGCCGCGGCCAGTGCAATGCACCGCATTTCTTATCTCCTGACTGAAACCAATCGAGCGCGCTCGAAAGCGAGCTCGCAAATGATTGTCGGTCAGGCTTTGGGAGGCTGTATCAGGACTGGGGGAGCACGGGAGGCGAGCGATGACGTGGCAAGCGGGCCCCTCAGGTTATCCGAACTCCAGAAAGGTGATCGCAGGAGCATGCTGGTGTCAGCGAGACTAAAACTGCAATTGTGGTGGTGCGTGGCCGAATGGTCATGTCCATCATGGTCTGGTGTTGCATCGTTCGTATCAAAATGGTCCGCGCCATGCGCATAGATATGATCGGCTGCATGAGCGAAGCTTTCACCTTCCCCGGCATGCACGTCCGGGAGGGACAGCACGCTGCTGAAAAGGATCGCTAATACGGCGAGAAAAGGCAAAATCTTGCGTGTCACTTCAACGAAGATCTTAGAAACACGTGAAGATTTGTACAAGTTTATATCAATCATGGAACTTGGATGGCTGAAAATGCTCATAGTTGATCGTGCTCCAATCCACGCGCCGCCCATAGCCCTATGCCGCCAAGCAATATCTCGATAAGAGCTTCACGCAGCGGTTGGACGGCAAGCAGATCAGCGCCCTCCATGAAAACAGCCGCAACTCTGCTTAATCCCACGCAGATAAAAATTGCGGCAGCAGTCAGACTAAGCTGACGCGAAGAGAGGTTGATGCGCCCCCCAAGGATCAGCACAACGCCTATACCTATCTCGCCGCCTCCGATCATGGCGCGCATAGCCACCCGGGCAGATGGCTGGTCGAGCCCAATCGCATAGTAGCTCATGATTTCCGGCTGAATAAGAGTTACTATTCCGAGCGCGAGAAAAATGCAGCCCGCAAAAGAAGGGTAAACACGGCCCAGGTTTCGATGAAGATGGCTCATCACAGAAACCGCCTGGTTTGGCGTTTGTAGTCCAGATAGTCCTGACCGTATTGCTGCTCCAACCATGGTTCCTCGAATACAGGGGCAAGCAAATACATGGTCGCCCAGAGCGCCAATAATATCCAGACAAGCAACGTGTTGGCGAGCAGGCCCCAACCAATCATGCCGACCCATGTTGCGACGTAAACAGGGTTCCTGCTTATCCTGAACCAACCTTGTGTTTTCAGGCCGTGCTTTTCGCCAAATGCATTGCGCCAGCCCATCTGGAACGTGATCCAGAATGCGAGTGCAAAGCCGACAACCAACAGCACTAGGCCCAAAGTATATTGGAGCACAGCATAAGCGGGAGCCACAGATGCAAAGTCGAGAAGGGAAAGCGCCAGCAATGGGTAAAGGAACAGGCGAAACAGCGCCATGAAGGTGCGGTGCTGCCAACTGTTTCCTGAAGGGGGAGGGAAGAACTGAAACTTTCCGCTCAAAACCGCGAAAATGGAAAGCCCGATTATCGCGCAAATCGAACTGGCCGCTAATCCGAACAAACTCCAAGAGACCCATGAAGGCAGGTCAATCATGTGCAGCACTCCTACAACCAGCGCCGCGTCTGTTTGCGGTAGGCTGTAAATGCGCTTCCGAAATTCTGCTCCAGAACTCGCTCTTCAGGGATTATCTGGAGCAGCGTGATGGACAGGCCGTAGAGAATTGGTCCGCTGAATGCTGCGAGGTTTTGCAAAGCCAAGGCCCCTCCCAAAAGCACTAACAGCATTCCCAAATACATCGGGTTTCTGGTAAAACGATAGAGGCCTGTTGTGACAAGCTGCTCGGCCTGCTCAGGCGCAATCGGATTTACCGTCGTGTTTGCCTTCCCAAACGATCGAACCGCAAAGAAAAGCACCAGCGCTCCAGCCGCAATGACGGGAACCGATAGCCAAAAGAGAGGCACTGAGCCGTAAGCAAGCGCGGGCAGGTTTGTCGCCAGAATATAGCCGGTAAGGCCATATAGGGCGAACTGCATCAGGGGCGGGAAATACAGCTTTTTATGCTTCTTGGATCGCTTTGAAATCGGGGTTTGAGGCATTTTTCGACTCGCTTGATTATGATTCGAGTCAAGTGATACAGTCTACAGCGACTGTAGAGGCAAGCGGGAAAAGCACATTCCTATGAAACCGATGACAATTGGCCGTCTTTCAAACTCGGCAAAGGTCAAAGTGACCACCATTCGATATTATGAGAGTATCGGCCTGATGGGCACGCCAGACCGCAGCGCAAGTGGGCAAAGGCTCTATGCCAGCGCCGATGTGGAACGCCTCTCATTCGTAAGGCATGCCCGCGAACTCGGCTTTTCGATGGACGCAATAAAAGACTTGATTGGATTGCAGACTGAACCAGACCAAGACTGCTCGGCAGTTGACACAATCGCTCAGAAGCAACTTGCCGAAGTTCAAAAGCGGCTGGCACAGCTAGAGGCTCTGGAACGCGAGCTGAAACGCATGATCGAAAATTGCAGGGGCGGTAAAGTCGGCGGATGCCAGGTCATGGCGGCGATCAATGACCACTCTGAATGCGAGACTGACAAGCACGAGCGCTTGAAGCCGCTTTAAAGTAAAGCCGTTCTCACATTTGCTAGAAGGCGCTCCCAGCGGTGACCTTGGGCTCTAAGCTAACGTCCGCAATTGGGTCAGGACTGGAATGACCGCGAGCTCGAGGCAAAGGCTAGTTGAGCTTACCTGCGATCCACTCGTCGAGGTCGTCCTCAGACCAAGCCACGGCATGCCCACCCAGTTGCACAGGCTTGGGGAACCTACCCTCACTCATCCAGCGATAAATCGTTGAACGGCCAAGCCCGACCCGGCTCATCACTTCTGGAAGACGAATGAGGCGTGTCACGCGGCGCGGCTCGTCCAGTCTCTTTCCTAAATGCTCACCCATGATGACTTCCTTCGGCCACTGCAAAGACCTCTCCGAGCAACACATCCTTTCGCTCAAGCTCATCAATATGATCAGACAGCAGCCGAGCAACACGGTGCGCTGTGCCTCTGGCCCAGCGGGGCCTTACATCTTGTAGCCGGCCCCCAAGCTCGCAAGCCAAGGCTATTGGCAGAGCGGTCAGGAAGTCTTCCAGAAACCGACCAATCTCGGTTCCCTGCCATTCTGCCGACTGATCGGCATCGGTGAGCAAGAACATCGACAGAGCTTGCTGCGGGCTAACGCCGCTGGCCTGGAGGATTCGAGCTGCTTCACCCAATGTCGCCGAACGCTTACCGTTGAGAACGCGTCGCAAGGCATCTTTATGGATCTGCGCATCGCGCGCGATGTCACAGCGAGTGCGACCGCTTGCTTTGACGGCCCCGATCAGCAGCCGTGCCAGATCAATACGGGTCTGTTCTTCGGAAAACTGCACCATGTCAGTCATTGCCGATTCCTTTCTTCCTTGGGCTTTGTTCTCAGGAACGGGCTATCGATGTAGGAAGGGTGTAGGAAATAGAAAAGAACATAGATAGAACACATAGGAAGTACCGAATCAGTCAGTGCTCCTGATTCGCGCGGATTTCGGTAACTTCAACGCACAATCCGGTACGTACTGCGCACTATCCGGCACAAAGCTCTCGATTTGACGGGCTGTCGGCTCAGTTTCTGGCCTTGATCCCTCCCATTGCTGAATTTTGCTTGGTGCAGGCCATCAATTCTCAGTTTCGCTTTTCCTACACCCTGCCACTCAATCGAGGAAAGAACATACAGCGAACACATCGCTGCTTCTTGTTCCCAATGGAGTTCCTCGATGACCAAGCCCCTTACTCTCCCCCCAAAGGCCAAAAGCAACATTCGGACACGCGATTATATCGTCCCGGCAGCCGTTGCCCTGGCCTGCGCCGGCGCGGCCTATGCCGGCGCTGATACGACCTTCGATCCCGCGCTGCAGAAGTTCACAGACTTCCTCGAAGGCTCCGGCGGTAAGATCATTACCGTCCTTAGCCTCGCCGGTGGCCTCATCGCGCTGGCCTCAGGCCGTTTCGCGCTTGGCCAGGTCGCTGTGCCTGTGGGCGTTGGCATCGGCGTTGGCACGGGTGTGCCGATCGTCACCTCTGTCGTGACCGCGACCATCTGATCGCTGGTTACGCTGAAAGGAGGGCGGCATGGCCGACACATACCTAGTGCCTCAAAGACTCGATGATCCGGAGCTGATTGGCTTTTGGACAATCGATGAGTTTGCGGGACTGCTGATCCCGTTCGCTTGGGGCATTCTAGCGCAGCACATTCTCATCGGGACTGGCCTCGCGGCCGTAACCTGGTTCGCTCTTCGGAAAGCGAAAAGATCTGGTGCAAGCTCGAAACTGGTGCACGCTGCCTATTGGTATTTGCCGGGGAGCTTCCTCGGCTTGAAAGCCACGCCGCCCTCCCATTGCCGCCTGCTTGCCGGCTGAGGGAGGACACCCATGAAATCTGAATTCGCCTATGAAGAAGCGCAGCGCCATCTGAAACAGCGCAACCGCTTTGCCGCGCTCGCAGGAGTGCTGGGTCTAACCACTATCCTTGCAGTCGGGACCGCAGCAACAAGCGATGAAGCCATTGTCCTCGTGCCGATCACTTCGGAACGGGTCGAGCTCTCCAGTGGCGGGATCGACGCGACATATCTTGAGCTGGTTACCCGTGACACCGCTCTGATGTTGCTCAATCGCGCGCCCGAAAGCCTCGATTATTGGATGGAGAGCATCCTCAAGCTTGCTGATCCAGCAGCGCGCGGACAACTGAAGGCTGAACTGATCAAGATCGTTGATGAGCAACGTGGCTCGGACATCAGCCAAGCCTTCGTGATTGCGCAAATCCATGTCGATCCGGACGCACTCACTTCAACTGTAAGCGGAACGCTCAAGACCTTTGTCGGCGCGCAAGTGATCGCCAGCCAGACCCGCAGCTTTGAGTTCACCTGGCAGCGCCGCGGGCTCAGCCTTGGCCTGACCGGTTTCCGCCAACTTCCTGCCCAAGAGGAGGAAAGCCAATGAGCTTCTCCACCCGATCCCTGCCGACAGCCCTTACAAGTGTGCTGCTCGCTTCAGTCTCGCTCATCCAGGCTTTCCCTGCGCATGCCGATCAGTTTGTCGAAGCCGCTGATGGGGCAACGATTGATTGCGTCCTCGCGCGCGGTGCGCTCACCCGGATTGCGCTGATCAAAGACGGCTTTGCTAATGTCTCAAAGATGGCAAGCGGCTATCCCTATAATGATTTTGAAGTGACGCATGAGCCAGTGCGCGGCGACATATATGTCTCCGTCCCGCAGCAATATGCGAGCGCACGGGCCAGCTTCTTTGCCACCAGCAGTAAGGGCCATGTCTACAAATTCGCCTGCAAGGTCGAAGGCGACGAAGCGAGCCAGCTCTTCGTCACCAATCCAGCGCTAGCCAAACCTGATGATGGCGACGGCTTGAACTCCGCACCATCCGAAGACGAAGCCGCGATCCATCTGATCGAAGCGATGGCGAGCGATGCCGTCTTGCCAGGTTTCCGAGCGCGGGCTGCGCTGTCACGCCCGCGCCGCACTGGCAGCCTCGAAGTCCAACAGGTCGCAGAATACGAGGGCGGGGAACTCACCGGCCAAGCCTTCACCCTGCGCAATCTCGGATCTGAGACAATCGATCTTGCAAATGAGCGCGATGGGCCCGCAGGCGCGCTGGCCTTTGCCTATGCCAGCGAAACGCTCGCACCCGGCGAGACGACGCGGGCCTTCCTTGTCTTTGCCAAGGGAGGGCTGAAGTGATGGCTGAGAGCAATGCCAAAGCGCCCGAGAGCAAAAGGGCGGGTCTCAACAGCGCAATCGCCAAACGGCAAAAGCTGCTCCTCGCCGGGATTGGCGCGGTAGCCCTCATCGGCGGATCGATGTTCATTTTCAGCGGCGATGAAGCGGAAAATGGCGCGGATGGCGGTGCGACCACGATCGATACGGGTGGCCTGGTTAATCGCAATCTCTCGCAACGCGAGTTTGTGGCGACCTATGGCAATCGGCTCGATGCGCAGGGCCGCGCGATCAAGGACCTGCAAGAAAGCCAGCTTCCCAAAAGCTCGATCGAACAGGAACTCGATACACTGCGCGGTGAAAACGCGCGCATGTTGAGCGATGGCCAAGCCGCAATCGATGCGATCTCAGCTGAAAATGCGGCCCTTCGTTCGGAGCTCGAAAGTGCAAGAGCCAATCCGCCCATTGCGCCGGTCACCTCAATTGCTCCGCCTCAGCCTGGCTCCAATCCAACGGCATTGGAGCCAGCACCGCTTGCCGAACCCAAGGCAAGCTTGCTCAGTTTTACAAGCGCGACCTCCGAACCTGCGCCGAGCACTGAAAGCAACGGATCACCCCCGCTGCTTTTGGAAGCGAGCAGAGACTACCTTCCGCCCAACAGCTATGCGCCTGCGACGGTCATTGTCGGGGTTGATGCGTCTACGGGCGTGACCAGTCAAAGCGATCCGCTCCCTGTGGTGCTGCGCATCACTGGCCCGGCGCGCTCTGTCCTCAAAGGCAATCGCCTCCTCACCACCGATTTGACCGGTTGCCTCGTCAATGGCGCGGCGCGCGGCGATCTCTCGGCTGAGAAAGTCTACGTCAAATTAGCGCGCATGACCTGCGCGCAGCCAGGCGGTCGTTATGCGGTAAGCGAGGTCAAAGGCTTCATCGCCTTTGCTGGCAAGTCCGGCGTTCGCGGTCGCGTCGTAAGCCGCGAAGGCAGTCTTGTAAGCCAAGCGCTGCTCGCTGGGATTGTCGGCGGGTTTGGCCGGGGCTTTTCCGCCAACGCCAATGGCATTTTCGCCGGCCGTGTCGGCGAGGATGGCCAGCGCGGCGCACTTTCCCCCACCGACATTCTTGCAGGCGGCTTCGGTCAAGGCGCTGGCGAAGCCGCCGACACCGTCAGCCAATACCTCATCGAACGCGCCGAACAGTACCAACCCGTCGTCGAGATGCCGACCGGCATCGAAGTCGAAATCGTCTTTCTCGACGGCGTCCATGTCAGGAGCCCCTCTCAATGAACTTTCACGATTTTCGTCCCGGTCTGATGACACGGGCTATTCATTTCTCGATCGCAGCAGCGAGCGCCGCTGCCGTGCTCACCAGCGGTGTCGCCATGGTGACCGCCATCCCGGCCCATGCCGCGATTGCGCGCGATGTCAGCCAGGCGCTCAAGCTCCGGCTGCCAAAAACGCCGATTGATGCGCTAGATTGCAAGAGTTTTGCGCCCTGGTGCGAAGTGGTCTCAGGCGACACGCTTTTCTATATCGACGAGGCGGCGCGCTATCTCTTCGTCGGACGGCTCTATGATCTTGAAAAACGCCGTGATGTGACAGCCACTCGGCTGATCGAGCTCAACCCCGATCTTCTGGCCGCAGGAGCCGCGCGCGCCGCTGGAGGCGCTGATAGCGCGGATCAAAGCCACCCAGCCAAAGCCGCCAAGTCCAAAGTCGATACAGCTGGCCTTCCGAAAGACGGCGCAGTGCACTGGGGCAATCCCAGGGGTGAGAAGCTGATCGTCTTTTCAGACTTTCAATGCGGCTATTGCCGCCAGCTCACCGGCGCCCTCACAGACACAGGCCTTTTCATCGAAGAACGCCCGATCTCGATCTTTGGCGCATCAAGCCGCCGGATGGCTGAAGGTGTGCTCTGCGCGCGTGATCCCGTCAAAGCGATGCATCAGGCTTATGCCGGGCAGACACACCCAATACCCTCGAGCTGCGATGTAAGCGAGGCGCTAGATGCCAATGAGGCCTTTGCCAAAGCCAATGGCTTTTCCGGAACGCCCGTCATCGTTCGCGCGAAAGATGGTGCAGTGCTTCACGGCTACCGCAATGCGCAAACGCTGATCCGTTTTGCCAAAGGCGGAGCAGGCCAATGAACCCGCGCACCTACAAGCTTGCGATCTTTGCTGGGCTCGCTGTCACAATCAGTGGCTGCACAACTTTGGGCAGCAATGTGAGCGGTGATTTCGCTTGCCGCGCGCCGGGTGGCAGCTGCGCGCCCACATCGGCGATTGATGATGCCGCGACCAAGGCGAGCTTGCCTCAAGAACCTGTCACTCAGGTCATAGCGCCAAGCAACGAGCGCAAGCTGCGTATTGTAGTCGCTGCGCGGCGCGATGCCAGCGGACGTGAGCACGAAGCGCGCGTTGTCCATGTGCCTTTGCCCGAGCCGCCGCATTCGGAGTGGCGAGCACCTCTTTCAACGGGCCACGTTCTTCGCGCGCTCGGCCGTGCCAGCCAAGGCACACAGCAAAAGCAACCCATTGCTCCACCTTCCAGTTTTACCCCGCAGCAGCTCCCGGACGTTCTGGTTATCCCCTCCCAGACTTCTCCGGAGCTGCCCGGCGCGAAAGCGCCGGCCGCAGGGGCACCCGGCCTTTCCCCCTCCCCAGGCCGGGTGCCCCAATCGCCAACAGATGATGGAGAGACGCTATGACCCTCTCACTAAGCTCTGCGCGCGATGCGCTTCTTTCAGGCCTGTTCGGCGATGCCAAAAAGGCCGACCAAACGGCGGCGCATTTTTCGCTTGAAATGCTGTCGGATTGGCTACCCTACCGCGTCTTCGATCAAGGCGCTGGGCTCTATCGCAACGCCCATTCGAAAGGCTTTGCGCTTGAAGTAACCCCGCTGATCGGTGCCGACGAACGCACGGGCGAAATCCTGGGCCAGTTCTTTTCTGAAAGTCTGCCGCGGGGCGCATGCCTCCAAGTGCTCAATTTTGCGAGCCCGCGCATCGGCTCGATTGTCGCGCCCTGGTTTGCTCCGCGTTACGAGCAAGGTGGCATCTATGAAGCGATAGCTAAAGCGCGCACCGACCGGCTTTACGATCTTGTCTGGCAATCTGGCTCCGAGCACGCGCCTTTCCATGCCCGCCATACACGATTGATCATTTCGCTTGGCGTGCCAGTTCCAAGCAATGTGAGCGACGCAGAGCTTAGCGAATGCCGCAAGGGCCTGATGGGCATGCTCAATTCGCTGGGCCTTTCGTCAACCCCGCTTGAGCCCGCTGGGCTCTTGGCGCTGATCGATGAACTCACATCGCCCACCACGGCGCGCGAGCCTGAGACTACACATTGGAACCGCGAAGACACGCTTGATGCCCAAGCGATCCGACGCGATATCGAACTGGAAGTCGAAGATGATCGGTTGATCCTTCGCACCGAGCGCTTTCGCGAAACCGGGCGAAGCCGCGATGGCGTGCCGCAAATGGGCGAATGCTATCCCGACCGCTTTGACGTTCGCCATTATGGCGTGCGTTCGACACCTGAACGCTGGGCGCCGTGGGAATGTGCGCGCCTCATCGGTGATATGTTCACCGACAAACTGCGCTTCCCTTGCCCTGCAGCCACCATGCTGTGCCTTCACTATCCCGATCAGGAAGCAGCTAGCGCTCGCGCAGGCTATAAATTCGTGCGTACGACCAGCCTTTCTGAAACGAAAAGCGCGCGCTTTCTTCCCAATCTCTCCCAGCAATCGGCCGAATGGAAACACGTTCAGGCCGAGCTCCAGGCGGGCAAGAAACTGGTCAAACTCTTCTACGGTGTCACCACCATCTCCCCGCTTGGCGAAGGCGATGCGCATGAGCGCACAATCAAGGCAATCTACAAAGCGGCCGGATGGGATTTGGCCGACGAACGCTTCCTGCAATTACAAGGTCTGGTCGCTGCCTTCCCACTGAGCCTCGCGGACGGGCTTGTTCAAGACATGGCGCGTCTCAAACGCTTTCGGACGATGCTCTCGACGACGGCTGCCAATATCGCGCCGATGCAAGGCGAGTATCTCGGCGGAGAAATCCCGCATCTCTTGCTGCTTGGAAGGCGCGGCCAACCCTTTTTCTGGTCGCCCTTCGAGAACAATGCGGGCAATCACAACATCGCGATCTGCGGCAAATCCGGTTCAGGCAAATCAGTCCTGCTGCAAGAGCTCTGCACAGCCTTGCGCGGCGCGGGCGCGAAGGTTGTCGTGATTGATGATGGCCGCAGCTTTGAACATTCAGTGAAGCTGCAGGGCGGCCGCTTTGTCGAGTTTACGCTTGCCTCGGGCTTCTCGCTCAACCCGTTTTCGATGGTCGATGATGCGCGCGCCGAGGCCGACGAAGATTATCGGCTCGATTGCTTTGCCATGATCAAAGCGATCATCGGCCAGATGGCGCGGCCAAGCACGGCGCCATCGGACACCGAGCGTGGGCTGATTGATCAGGCTGTGACCCATGTATGGGATGCACTTGGGAGCGGCGGGGCGGTGGATGATGTCGCCCACGCGCTTCATTCAAGCGAGAACCAAGCTGGCAAAGAGCTTGCGACAGCGATTGCACCCTTTTGCCAGGGCGGGAGCTATGCCGGGTTTTTCTCCGGCAAAGCCAGCTTTGCGCTCGAAGATGATTTCACCGTCTTTGAGATGAGCGATTTGGCGAGCCGCGAGGAACTGAGGAGCGTCGTTCTCTCGGCCATCATGTTCATGACCGGTCAGGCGATGACACGCAGCTCTAGGGCAACCAAGAAGCTGCTCCTTATCGACGAGGCCTGGGCCATGCTCAAAGGCGGGTCGATGGGCGAGTTTGTCGAGACTTACGCTCGAACAGCGCGCAAATATGGCGGCGCTCTCGCGACCGCCACCCAATCTCTCAATGACTATTACAAATCTGATGGCTCGCGCGCCGCGCTTGAAAACAGCGACTGGATGCTCGTGCTCCAGCAAAAGCCCGAGACGATCGCCGATTTCCGGAAGGAAGCGCGGCTCGATATGGACGACCGGACCGAGACGCTGATCCGCAGCCTCAAGCGCTCGGGCACCGAATATAGCGAGATCTATGTGAAGGGCCCAGAGACAGAAGCGGTCGGAAGGCTGGTGCTCGACCCGCTCTCAGCAACGATCTTCTCCTCTGATCCTGAAACCTATGCTGCCATCCGGAGCCATGTCGAAAGCGGCATGCCACTGGAACGCGCAGTTGCGCTGGTCGCAGGCTTGGAAGGAGACAGCCAATGACGCTCGAGACCAGCACGCTTGTCAATCGCACACCGTTGCCTCTGACGAAATGGGCACAGCGTACGCGGCGCTCCTTCAATTGGCTCGCGCTCTTTCAAGGCAGCTGCTTTGTGCTGATCGAATGCGTCATCTTCGCAGCCAGCACTCTGTTACTGGTGCTTGGCCTGCCGCTGTTCGTTTTTCTGCTGCTCGCAGGCTGGGATCTCACCACGCTGTTCGCGCAGCTTGGCAATCTTGCTGACCATTACCGAACCGCTGAACCCCTAGCGCAGCGGCTCTTTGCATCGGATTTGCAGATCGCCTTCCTTATAATCGCGGGGACGCTTGCCCTCTTTAGAATACCAGGTTTCCTGCGTCGGCTTGAGCGCCGCCTCCATGAAGACGAGGTGTCCCATGCCTGATGCAAACCTAACCCGCCCGCTCCTTCTCAAAGCGCTTGTCATGTCAGCCTGCATCGCCGCTTTTTTTTGGGGCGTATGGATCACGCGAGAGATCACAAGCGAACCACCCGTCCAACGCATCGTCACAGTCCGGCTTGCCGAGACGATCGGGACATTTGTCGAAGAAGCCGCGCGCGCTGATGCGGATCCTGCGGCGGTCCAGGCGGCAAGCCTTGCCTACCTCAAAGCAGCGGAAAGCGCGGTTGACGATATGGGACGCGATGGCCGCGTCATTCTGGTTGCCGAAGCTGTGCTCGCAGGCGCGGCCGAGGACGCAACACCCGAGCTCGAAGCGCGCATCGCTGAAAAGCTCAAAGCGGGAGAACGGCCATGAATCTGCCTCTTCGCTTCAAGCGCCCGTTGCTGCTGACCGGCCTCATCCTCTTGCCATTCGCATGGGCACCGCTCGATGCCTTTAGCAAGAGCCACGCCTTCCTCATCAATGCGAGCCCAAGCCTGCCCAATTGGGCGTTCTGGTTAAACAAGAAGACACCGATCACGCGCGGCAGTCTGATCTTCTTCGAGCCACCAAAAAGCGAGCTCGTCGAAACCCATTTTGGCAAAGAACCACAAATGTTCGGCAAGCGCGTGCTGGGCATGCCCGGCGATATGGTCAGCCATGAAGGCGACCAAGTCTTCATCAATGGCGAACCCATTGCTACGCGTCTCGACAGAACCAGCCTCGGCATAGCGCTCACGCAAGGGCCGCAAGGCGAGATCCCGGAAGGGTGTTTCTACGCCGGAACCGATCATCCGCGCGGTCTTGATAGCCGCTATGCGGAAATAGGTTTTGTCTGCGGCAGGCAGGTCACTGGCAGCGGGAGGGCCATCCTGTGATGCGCGCCACTCTGTCTTTCATCGCGCTTTCTTTCGCCATCCTGCCGACACAGGCAGAAGCGCGCGACTACGGTCAGCGCGGCGCGCTCTTTCCGATTGTCGAGCGCGACCTGCTCGAACAAATCCACTCGCGCCTTGTGGCAATGGAGAAGTCGGGCGAGACCGCGCGGCTCAATCAGGAATTGAAGCGGCGGACGATTGCGCGGGTTAGTCGGCCTGATCCTGTTCCCGGTCTCATCCGCGCGCATGAAAGCCGCAATTGGATCTTCGATCCAACCATCACGCTGGCTGCCGATATTCGCGGGGCAAAAGGCGAGCTCATCCATGCTGCCGGAACGCGGGTCAATCCGCTCGACAGTGTGAAGCTGCGCGCTGACCTTCTGTTCCTCGATGGCGATGATCCAGCGCAGATCCGATGGGCGCTTGAGCAAGACTCAAAGGCCAAGCTGATCTTGGTCAAAGGCGCACCGCTCGAACTCATGAAAGCTCGTCAACGCCGCTTCTATTTCGATCAAGCCGGCAAACTCACGGCCAAGTTCAACATCAAAGCTGTGCCAGCACGAGTGCGTCAGCAAGGGCGCATACTTGAGGTAAGCGAGATCGCTTTGCCAGTGCGGAAGGTGCGGCCATGAGCGGTTTCCGCGCTTTCCTGGCTCTCGTGATCGCCTCGTTGTCGTTGGCCTTCGCTTCGCCCGCTTCCGCTGATTCCGGGCCGGGCAAATGCACCGGGCAATTCGTCAATCCGATCACCGATATTTGTTGGTCGTGCCTGTTCCCGATCTCGGTGGGCGGGCTAGAAATCTGGCCTAGCAGTCGGCCCGATCCCGACAATCCCGACCTGCCCGTTTGCCTGTGCGGTATCCGGCCCGGCATCGCCATGGGTTTCTGGGAGCCTGTCCGGCTTGCTGATGTCAGCATGAAGCCATGGTGCTTCGTCAATCTGGGCGGGATGAAGCTCGATCCCGGCTTCGATATCGGCTTTCGCTCGATTTCCGGACCGTCTGCGGTTGGCGGAGCAAGCCAGTACTATTCAAGCTGGCACGTCCACTGGTACGCCTATCCTCTTATCTATTGGATGGAGATCGTTGCTGATTTCCTGTGCCTCGAACCCGGCTCAATCGACATTCTCTACATCTCCGAGATTGATCCGCTGTGGCAGGACAGCGAGCTTACCGCGATCATCAACCCTGAAGCGGTGCTCTTCGCCAATCCGCTCGCACTAGCCGCCTGCGCTGCCGACTGCGCGGCTTCGACCGCCAATCTTCCGCTTGATGAAATGTTCTGGTGCGCGGGCTGCCAGGGTTCAATGTATCCGATGAATGGCAATGTCTCTGCCTCGATCGGTCATGTGCAAGCCTCGCGGCTCGTTCTTTCACGCTTTGCTTACAAGCTGCACCGCCAGCTCGTTTCATGGGGCACGATGGGCTCCAAAGGGCTTTGCGGCAAATACCTCATGCCTGTGATGCGGAAGCAGCAATATCGCTTCCAAGCCACCAACCCTAATCCGGCAACCAAAGGCCGCTACGCCTGCCCTCCCATCGGGGCCTCAACCACCTTTCAATCCCCCGGACAGATGATCCCCGCCATTGGCGAAGACATGGGATATCTCGTCTGGCGCAAAAGGAATTGCTGCGCGCTATGAAACATGGCTTCCCGCTTTTCGCCATCACCAGTCTTGCGATCGCTGCAACTGTAGCTGTCGCATCAGCTCAGGATGCTTCACCCGAACTCGATCTTGCTGAAATCCGAGCGCGCGCAAGCGAACACACGAACGACGCCGAAGCGCTCGCCACCGCAGTGCGCACCAAAGCCGATATTTTGGCACAAGAAGCCAAACAAACCCAGCAAGAGGCAAATGACAATCGCGCTGGCTACGCCGCGACAGCCCAGGCGGCAGTGGATGGAGGCCCGCTTGATCTGGATGGTATGATCCGCGCGCAAGCCGATGCAGAAGCGGCGAGCCTCACTGAGACACCCAAATTCATCGCCTTTGCTTCGCTAGGCATGCCGGAAGCTTCGCTGAAAGCGCTGGTGCGAGACGTGACCAAAGCGGGCGGTATCACTGTCCTTCGAGGTTTCCCTCAAGGCGACAGCAAAGCCTTTAAGCAGCGTCTTGCAGCAATTTGGAGTGATGGTGATGAAGCCGGCGCGCTCGGGATCGATCCGCGTCTTTTCCGCGCTTTTCAGATCGAAGCTGCACCGAGCTTCGTCATGGTCGCCAGCGACTTTGCGCCCTGCGATGGATTCGACTGCACCGATGCCGTGCCACCCCATGACCGCGTGGCTGGCAATATCAGCGTTGAAGACGTGCTCGAAACCTTTGCCAGTGGCAGCGGTCCCGGTGCTCGCCTCGCCCGCCTTCATCTCCGCCGCATACAAGGAGAACAGATGTGATCCGGCTCCAAGGCATGAAAGCGCTATTGTTTGCTCTGTCTTTGCTCGCGGTTCCGGCCTCGGCTCAGCAGCAGGAGGCCAGAAGCGATGGCAAAGCCTTTGGCGAGAGCCTGCGCGGTGAAGCGCAAGCTGCAAGCAAAAGTGAGCCGAACGCATCCGAGCTTCCCAATTTTGACCGCAACGCCGTGCGAAATCTCGAGCGGCTTGCTGACAATCCTGACCAGATCGAGGGAACGGCGACGGCCGCATCGCGCAATCATCAAGGCCATCGATTGGTGCGCGATAGCATGGCCAATCGCGCTCGGTTTGAAAGCGATGATATTGAAGCGGTGATTGCCCGCAGCTTGGCAATCAATACAGCACCGCTTGATTACACCAGCGGTATGTCGATCTCGGGCAGTCAAGGCGAATGCGTCCCCTTGCCGCCTGGCTCCGGGTCCGCTGGCACTTACACAGCAACATGCAACACAGGCACACGGGTCGAGCAAGCCCAGGGGCAATGCTCTGTCCCGCTAGTCGCAAGCGTGACCCAGCGCCAGCAATGGCACTATCTCTGCAACGATACTGGCATCCAACAAGGTCTCCCATGGTGCTCTACATTTAACAGCGGCTTGTGCCGCATCACCGGCTATCGACCAGGCCCATGTCTGCAGTGGTGGGATAACGGCTTTAACCGTTACTGCTCTGAACCGGGCGATCCTATCGCTGAGATTTCCTGCGACGCGCCTGACTCGCGCTACACGCCCTATGCGATCACCACGCAAAGCACGGTCGACGCCGCTCCAGATGAAACCCAGTGCCAGCCTTTTGCGGAGGATGGAGATTGCACACTCGATGCGGAAATCTGCACCGATGAGAGCCCGCGAACCCGAATTGTTGATGGAGTGGCTGTCACCCAGAGCTGCTGGGAATGGGAGCGAAGCTACACTTGCACATCACGCGAAGCGGCAAGCGATTGCTCGGATATCGAAGCGCTCGGCACCTGCCGCTTTGTGCGCGAAGAATGTATCACAGAGGAGCTTCCCTGTGAGACCTGGGAGCGCATCTACGAATGCCCGATTCCAGAAACCGAGAACTCACCCCAGTTCGTCTGCGATGGCGATGTCTATTGCATCGATGGAAGCTGCGAGACCATTGAGCGCACGCCCAATGATGAGTTCAAAGATGCGGTCACCGCGCTCAATGCAATGGATGAGGCGCGTGGGCAGTTCGATCCCAATACGCTGACGCTATTCCGTGGGACCCGAAACACCTGCTCTTCCAAAGTCTTTGGCGTGCTCAATTGCTGCAAGGGCAAAGGCTTTCCGCTGATCCCCGGCATCAGCTTGCTGGTCGCGCTTGGCTGCGACCGCGAGGAAGTGCTGCTCCATGAACGCGATGCGCAGGGGCTTTGTGCCTATGTCGGGACCTATTGTTCGAAGAAATTCCTCGGTGTCTGCCTGACCAAGAAGAAAGCCTATTGCTGCTTTGAAAGTAAGCTCTCGCGCATCTTGCAGGAACAGGGTCGCAAACAGCTCCCCAAACCATGGGACAAGCCCAAGCACGAGCAGTGCGAAGGATTTACCCTCGACGAGTTTGCGCAGCTTGATTTGAGCCTCATGGATTTCAGCGAAGTCTATGCCGAATTCACCGAAGCGGCGCGCCTCCCCGATGAGCTCGAAACGAGCATCCTCATCCAGCAAAAGATCGACGACTATTACGCAAGGGGCGGTCAATGATGAGCATAGCATCACGGCTTGCGCTAATCCTCATCTCGGCAGTCTTGAGCGCAGTGCCAGCAAGCGCACAGCGAGTTGAGAGCACCGAGAGAAGCACTGCAGCAGACACGCTCTACTGCCAGGAGCGCAAGCTCGGCTATTGGTTCTATTGCGCCAATCCGATCCCCAAAAACGAGCCACAGCAAGAGGTAGAACCGGAGCAGGAGGCGATACCAGCCGCCCAAGAATTGGAAGCAATTACCAGCGAGCTGCGCGAGTTGAAAGCGCGCGCGATCCTCTATCCGACGAGAGACAATGTCGCAGCGTACATCCGCTTCCAGCGCGCGCAGCTCGATCGTGCTTCGCTCTTCTCCGACGTCTGGCAGCGGGCCATCTGGCAGGATCCCGAACTCGATTACACGCTGCAGCGTCCTGTCGGTGCGGTCGCCAAGAAACAGTGGCAGGATGTGCGGGCAGCAGAACGCAACACCGTGATGGGCAGGCTCTCGGAGCGTTATGGCTTATTCTATTTCTTTAGCGCCACTTGTGGCCCGTGCGAAGTGATGAGCCCGATCGTGAAAGGCGTCGCCAGCCGCTGGGGGATCACCGTACGCGCGATCTCAACCGATGGCGGGCCGTCAAGGCATTTTCCCGACTACAGGGTCGAAACCAATCAAAGAGAGCGGATGGGCCTTGAGACCAAAGCAACGCCCGCTTTGGTCCTGTGGGACAGCGAGGCCAAACGGCCGATCCCGATCGGATACGGTGTGCTGTCCGCTGATGAGCTGCAAGACCGCATCTATCTCCTCACCTCAAAGGAAGCCGGACATGATTACTAGCATCAGAAACGCTGCGCTCGGCCTTGCTGCTGCCAGCATGATAGCCTCGCCTCTCGCGGCAAATGTCGGCGACAGCATGGATCGTTTTATGGATGACATGGGCGCGGCGGCAAACGTTACCGGTCCGACCGCCTTCGAAGGCCAGTCTGCGGGCTACTATAGTCTGGGCAATGTGTGGACGCGATTTCCGCAAAAGACGACCAATATCGCCAATTTGCAATTGCCCAGAGCGCGTGCGGGGTGCGGCGGGATCGATATCTTTGCCGGCTCCTTTTCCTTTATCAATGCAAGCGAGATGGTCGCGCTGATGAAGGCAGTGGCCAACAATGCAGTCGGCTTCGCCTTCAGCTTGGCGATCGATACCGTCTGCCCTGAATGCAATAAGATCATGCAGGAGTTTAGCCAGAAGGCTCAGCTCATGAACAATCTCTCGATCAATTCCTGCGAGATGGCGCAGGGGCTGGTGGGAGGGCTCTGGCCCAAAGGCGATTTGGCCGACAAAGCAATCTGCGAAGCGATCGGAAATTCTGAAGGCATCTTCACCGACTATGCCGCTGCCAAGCATGGCTGCGGCACGCGAGGCCAGCGCGCTTCCACCAATGAAAGCGCCGGTACTGACTATGCCGACGTCAATCCCGGCGTAGCGCGCAACTACACCTGGCACGTCCTTAAAGAGAGCGCTTTCTTCAACCCCAGCGGCACTTTCGACCGCGAGCTCGCCGAATACGCCATGACGCTGATCGGCACGGTTATCTACGTCCCGCCCAAGGATGACGAGCCGGGCAAGTTTGTGCCCTTCGCAGGCGATGCGTCTTCGACGCTGGTGAGCGCGCTGCTTGATGGAACCCTGGGCCAAAGCGTGCGCGTGTTCCGCTGCGATGAAACCGATCTCTGCCTCAATCCCACCTTCCAGCAGATGAGCCTGTCAAACGCCAAGGCGATCCGACCACGGGTGGCGCAGCTCATTGGCAATATGGTCGATGCGATCCGGACGGACACGGCCATCGGGAATGCCGAGAAGGAGCTGCTTCAGGTCGCTTCGATCCCGCTCTACAAGATACTAACTGTCCAAGCCGCGTATGGGCGCGGCATGCCGACCGATGACCGCGATACGCTGGCTGAAATTGCAAGCGTCGATCTACTCTATGCAATCCTTGACCGCATCGTGTCGGAAGCTGGCCGTTCGATGGCGAGCTTTATTGCCGCTGACGAAGCCAAGTTGGCGATATGGCGCGGACAAGTGACCGAAGTGCGTAGCAGTCTCATCCAGCGGCAAGCGACAGGCCAAGCCAAAGTCTCTGCGATCATGCAGATCATCGAGAAGACAGCGATGATCGAAAGCGCGCTCGCCGCTTCGATGTCGCCGTCGATGTCGGCGGCGCTCGACTGGTCGCGCGGCCTTCAATCGCGCTCGATCGTGCCTTGAGGTAAAGATAATGGTCGAGATCTTCACCACCGGAGGTGGCGAATACATCGTCAATGTCCTGAACGCCGTAGCCGCATGGACAGGTGCCGGAGGCTACAAGAGCCTGATTCAGGTGGCGCTCGTTATGGCTATGACGCTGGCGGTTATAGTCGTTGCATTCAATCAGAATTGGCGCGCTTGGCTCAACTGGTTCTTGGGAGCGACACTCATCTATATGTGCCTGATGGTGCCACGCATGGATGTGCAAGTGACAGACCGCGTCAATCCCAGCCTGGCTCCGGCGACTGTCGCCAATGTTCCGCTCGGCCTTGCACTTATGGCGAGCTTCACCAGCCAGATTGGTGATTACCTGACACGTTCGGCTGAGACCGTGTTCGGGCTGCCCGATGATCTCAATTATTCGAAGAACGGTATGATTTACGGCGCGCGCCTCCTCGAGGCGACGCGGAGCCTGCGCATCTCTGATCCTGAATTTGCCGCGAACTTCGATGAGCATGTGCGCCAGTGCGTGTTCTATGATCTGCTGCTTGGCCGCTATTCGATGAAAGAGCTCTCAGAAAGCGATGACATATGGGCAACGATAGCGCCGGGTAGCCCAGCGCGCGCGCAGAAGTTCCTGACTCGCCAAGGTGATGACAGCGTGACAGCGAATATCGTCACCTGCCGTGAGGCGTACACAAGCCTATCTGGCCAATGGGCGAGCATGATCGATGAGATGACGCTTGTTGCCGGCCGCCAGCTCTATCCGAGGCAAACCGAAGCGCTAGCCAAGGCCAAGCTCATCGCAGACTTACCCGTCGCTTACCAATATCTGACAGGCATTTCGAAGGATGCGAGCAGCATCTTTCGCCAAGTGCTGACGATCAACGCGATGAATCAGGCCATGCATGGCTTTGCCGGATCAAGCGGCGCTTCAAGTGTTGATGTGTTTGCCCAGACCCGAGCCGATATCCAGACCGAACGAACCTATTCCTCAATCGCCCATAACGCGATGAAATGGGTGCCGATCCTCAATGTCGTACTGACGGTGGTCTTCTACGCGCTGTTTCCAGTTCTCTTCCCGCTTTTCCTAATGCCAAGGACCGGGCCGATCGCTCTGAAAGGCTATGTCACCGGCTTTTTCTACCTTGCTGCCTGGGGACCGCTCTTCGTCATCCTCCACATGATCTTGATGTTGAAAGGCGCAGGCGATGTTGCGGCAGCAAGCGGCTCTAGCGGCCTTAGCCTTGCAACCTTTTCCGGCATGACCGACGTCAACAACGATATTGGTATTCTCGCTGGATATCTTGTCGCCTCGATTCCCTTCCTCGCAGGCGGGGTTGCGCGCGGCGCGATGGCCATTTCGGGCCAAGCCACAAGCTATCTCAATCCCAGCCAGAACGCGGCCGAAGAGGCAGCGCGCGAAGCGAGCACGGGCAACGTCTCACTTGGTAACACCAATCTCGACAATTCGAGCGTCTTCTCCCGCCAATTTGCGCAAGGCAGCCTCGCGCCAAACATCGCTTATGGAGCCGCCCAAACGCGGGGCATCGGCGAGAACGGCACCCAGACAACTAGCTTCCCGCAAGCGGAGTTCGCCAACGTGCCCACTTCGAGCTATCCCTATACCCCGACACTTGGACAGGATTTTTCCAGCCGACTTTCGACCATGGCGAGCGAGAGCCGTAGCCAGAGCGAGACCTTCTCCAATCTCGCTCAGCAATCGACGAGCTCGGCGGTTACGCGATTCAGTGAGCTGCGCGATGCGTACACCCGTTCTCGCTCGAATGAGACGGTCAGCGGAACATCAAGCAATGACAGCATTGGCAGAACCTTCAGTGAACTCGATAATGCATCGAACACACTCCAGCAGCAATTTGGCCTATCACGCCGGGCATCGGACGACATAACGGTCTCATGGTTCCTGAATGGCGATGGCGGTTTAGGGGTCAAAGGCGAGCGCGGTTCGGTCGCAGGTAGCTTGGGCCTCAAAGGCGGACGTAATCAAACTTGGACTGACAGCGATATCGGCATCGCCTCTGAAGATCGTTCGCGCATCGAAAGCGCATTGAGCCAAATTTCAGAAAGCCAGAATTGGTCAAGCTCAAGAGAAGGCTTCTTGCGCGAGACGAGCTCAAGCTCAGAAGCGCTTGTCTCGAGCAGTGCAGCGGGCGTTTCAACTTCGCTGACAGAAGCGCAAAGCTATACGCTCGAAGCGCGGCGCGCTGAGGAGATAGCCAATCGGCTTGAGAACCAGGCGAGCTGGTATGAAAGCGCCAATGCAGCCGGGACCTTGAATCTAAGCCAGGCCTACCGCGAATGGGGCATGGCTGAGATCGATGCCAATCGGGATTATTACGGCCAAGCGCGCTTTGATGACATCGATTTCCAGATGAGCGCGCAGGGGCAACAACTGCAATCCCGCTTTGTGGAAAGCTACGCTGACGGTCTCAACGATGAGATCACGGGCGAACTTGTTCTACCTGATGGAGCGCCGGTGACTCGGCCCAATGTCGGAAGCGCAAGCGGGGTGCGCGGCTCGGTTCGGCTTGGCGGCGTGCCAAGCTCGTTGGAAGAACCTTCAAATGCCAGAGATGAGATCGCAGGGGACATTAGTCAGAGGCAAAGCGAAGGCTCTCGAAGCATCGATCAAAGAAGAGGGAAGCTTGATCGAACCACACAAGACGCACGTGGTGCGTCTGCCGAAGCGGCCGACGATGTGAAGGAATGGTAGGTCAGATCAAACCATCATAGATGATGACAAAAATGACGAAGGCAGCGAACAAGAGGCCGAAAAGGACCAATCCTGCCTTTCCCCATGGATCAGCCCAAGTCTTCTTCCAGGTGTAGGATGTCAGGCGATCCTCAGCGATAGCGCGGTCGATTTCGCGAAAGCCCTCCCAATCGCCTTTACTCTCCGGCGGAGTTTTGTCGGAATTGCTCATAAGTCAGCGTCCTTTCGCCAGAAACCAAAGCCCCCTCTGCTCTCGAGACGAGAGTGTAAGCCAAGTTGTGCGAAGCTCAAAATCTGGTCGATAATCAACTGGACTTAGGGTCTGTTGGTCAAACTATTCCGGCCTTTGGCGCAATGTTGCGGAGAGATCGAAGGACGCCTACTCTCAGGCGTATTCAGATAGGCATTGAGTCGCTCAATGGTTCTTCGGCGTGGTCTGCGCCCCATCCTCAAATCGAGTACAAATCGGGGATCGCCCACGGCGCGCCTTCCAAACCGCGTTGCAGAAATGTGGTTTTCTTTCAGATGCCTTTCGATCCGTTCCAGCAGCGTCATACCTTTCTCACTCCGACTCGCAAATCCCTTGTGTTCTTGTTATGTTCTTACTAGGGTGATTTCCGCGAGTCTAGGAAGAAATCCTACGATCGATCCTGAAGGACCACACAAATGGAACATGTTAGAGAGGAACTTGAGCGGCTGATCACCCAAGGCGGATACGGCTACGCGGCGGTTTCAAGGCTGCTTGGACGTAATCCAAGCTATATCCAGCAATTCATAAAGCGCGGATCGCCTCGTATCCTTGACCCCGAGGATCGCAAGACACTTGCAAGCTTCTTTGGCGTCGATGAACAAAGGCTAGGTGGCCCTGCTCAAACACCGATGGATGGAATGATCGAAGTTCCCGTTCTGGACGTTGATGCCTCGGCCGGCTTTGGTGCTATTGCATCCGATGAATCGAGTTACACGCGCTTCGGCTTTGACGAGAAATGGCTCCGCCGATTGACCGGCGCTAAGGGCGCAAGTCTTTCAATCGTAAGCGTTCTGGGAGATTCGATGGAGCCCACACTTAGCGATGGTGATGAGGTGCTCGTCGATGCGTCCGACCATGGAGCAAGGCTGCGGGATGGGATCTATGTGTTGCGCTCTGACGATACGCTGGTTGTAAAGCGCATCGCCATCAAGCCCGGCGCGAAACAGATTACAATTTCCAGTGACAATCCCGCCTATCCTTCATGGAATGATGTCGATCGTGAAGGAGTTGAGGTGATCGGCCGGGTCATATGGTTTGGGAGAGCTCTTTAATCTTGCTCGCTATCAGTGAGATGGAAGCGGTTAGTCTTCTCTGCAATTGATCGTGCTCATGAGCTTGGCCGAACTTCCGCCAATGCAACGTCAAGTCTAGGTGGCAGCGACAGTTTAGCTATCGATTGTGCCCGAGCAGCATGAAAGCTGTCCGAAATATGTATACAAATTTCGGACAGGGGCAGAGCAATCGATATTCGTATTTGGTGTGGAAATAGAAGTATCTTTGTCCAAGTTTGGGCTGCAAGCAGCCGGTCCGCTTTCTCCTCAATGCGAAGAAAGCAGACATCGAATAAGCACTCTTTATCACATGTGAATTCGCGAACCCTAGCGGTGCGCGAAAGCAAGCAGTGTGTTTGCTTTCAAAGTGGCAATTTGGCTTGACCACGAATCCGTGTGGACTCACTGTTTTGGCAATGGAAATCGAAGCAGCTCTCCTGGAGATAGGCCGCGTTGACGGTCGGCTGAAGAGCTCGCCCGCACGTGCCTCATGGGAATTTGCGATGCGGATGCGGGGGATTTCTCAAAGCTGCGAGAATGCTGGCGTGCCTGTGCAGCCTGAAGACTTGGGTGCATGGATCTCACGCGGCGGCGTGCCTCCCCGTCATGCCGAAGGTCTCAACGATGATATCGGTGTGGCGGCTATTGCCTTCCAACTGAACGAGCTCTGGAAACCAGGCATATGCTGCAAGAGATCAGTTCAACCCTCAAGGGTCGATACATTCTTTGGTTATCGCCAGATGGCTTTCGAATATGCGGGCGATGACACTCGGTTCTATCGCGATTTAGCAGCCAAAATACTCGAGGAGAGTCACTCGACAAGGCGCGTCGAAACGATCGCGGACGTGGCCGAATGCTGTACCAAACTCCTTGCGACCTATGGGCTTATGCTCGATCAATCGCTGGCCGATCATTCGGCGGCTGACGGCATAGTTAGCGCAAGAGTGCGACCAGTTGTCTGGTTGGTTGCAGCATGCATTCCGCGCCTGCTGCAGTCTGCCGGCTTGACAGAGAATCTTCATCCAAATCTTGTTCCCAGCATCCGCGATCGCGACTGCCCAGCCGCCGAGATTGAAACCCGCATTAAAGATCGCATTGCGGTTGAGGGCATTGCTTCGCGTCGCTCGCTTGATGAGTTCGAACGAGGAATTCGGAAACTCACATCTGTCGGGGCAACGAAGCGAAGTCGGTCGCAGGAAGCCGCTACGGTGCTGTGTGCCATGCCCCAAATCCGTTCAAATCTTCTGGCTCAAGCAATTGGCTCCACTCCACAAGGAGCAGGTTACATAAGGCGCAGCATGGACATGTGACGATTGAGACCCGCTTGGTGCCCAAATTCCTAACGCTGCACTACCGAACGTACATGCCAAGGAACGAACAAGCACACTGCAGTGAGCAACTCTTGTCGAAAGGCAACAAGTAACTGAAAGCTGAACGTGTTTTTCCCATCATGACTATAACACTAATAGGCCTGTGGTCTATGTGGGGACCTTGGAGGCTCTATGCATATTCAGTTCGTCGAAATAGAAAACTTTCGTAAGCTTGAATCGGTTCATATCGATTTCACCGATCAGACGACGCTATTTGTTGGGGCGAACAATAGCGGCAAGACATCGGCCATGGTCGCGCTGCGCCATTTCCTCGTTGATCCTAAACGCATTTCAATGAACGACTTCACCCTGTCTCATTGGGCAAAGATCAAAGAAATCGGCAAGGTTTGGCAAACCGCGAAAAATCCCGAGCAGGCCGCAGCGGACGCGAGTCTCGCGGACTGGGAAGGGTTGCTACCGACATTAGATGTTTGGTTTCAAGTCGAAGACACAGAGATCCATCATGTGAGCAGACTTCTGCCAAACCTTGAATGGGTTGGGGGCTTGCTAGGTGTACGCTTAAGGTTCGAACCAATCGACACGAGCAAACTCGCAGCGGATTATCTAGCCAACTTAGCCGAAGCCAAGGCAACCATGGAGGCGGCTAAAGCACAAGCGCAGCCAGGTGATGACTACGGAGTCAAATTATGGCCTCAAGATTTGCTCGAATATTTGGGACGAAAGCTGCACGACCGCTTTCGGCTCAGCGTCTATTCGCTCGATCCTAATCGGCAAAAGGCGCCGGTGGATGGCGTTGCGCAGCCACAGCCCTTGCCGAAGAGCAGTGAGCCCATTGAAGGAGATCCACTGCGCTCGCTTATCCGCGTCGACGAGGTCAATGCACAGCGGGGCCTTGGAACGGAAAGCAATCGGGCAGAGGATTCACCAAGCGGTTCGGCGGGCAATTCTCGAAAGCTCTCAGATCAAGCACGAAGCTATTACAACCGGCACCTCGACCCAACCGACAGACCGCAACCTTCCGACCTGCTTGCTCTTCGCGCAATTGAGAAAGCTGAGGAACTTTTCAACGATACATTAAGCGAAAGCTTCGCAGATCCCGTCGGTGAGGTTGAAGGTTTGGGATATCCGGGTGTGACCGACCCCAAGATCAAGATATCTACCCGCGTAAGGCCGGTCGAAGGGCTAAATCACGATTCTGCAGTCCAGTACGAAATCGCTTCTGCCTCTGGTCCCGACGCGACCACCACAGCTCTCAGCTTACCCGAGGACTACAATGGCCTCGGTTATCAAAACCTGATCTGGATGGTGTTTCGTCTCATGTCATATCGTGCTGCGTGGATGCGTGTTGGGAAGATGTCTCGTGCCATAGAGGCAGGAGACAGAGAAAGCATTATTCCGCCACTCCACCTAGTTCTAGTTGAAGAACCTGAGGCCCACCTCCACGCCCAAGTCCAGCAGGTCTTCATTCGGAAGGCCTACAAGGTTCTGCGCAATCACAGCGAACTAGGCGACAACAAGACGCTTCGCACGCAGCTCGTTGTCAGCACACATTCGAGCCACGTTGCCCATGAGGTCAATTTCTCTTGTCTGAGATACTTCAGGAGACGTCCCGCCAGCGAGTCAGGTAGCGTCCCCACTTCCACTGTGATCAACCTTTCAACAGTGTTCGGCACAGACAAGGAAACCCAACGCTTCGACACGCGCTATCTGCGCGCCACCCATTCCGATCTGTTCTTCGCGGATGCTGCGATCCTTATTGAAGGTACAGCAGAGCGTATGCTGGTGCCGCACTTCATGCGCGGCCATTTCGACTTCTTGACGCAGTCGTACATAACCCTGCTTGAAATCGGAGGAAGTCATGCACACCGCCTCCGCCCGCTGATCGAAGCGCTTGGACTGGTTACCCTCATCATCACCGATCTTGACGCTAGTAAAGAAGGGGAAAGCGCTCGCCCAAAACCCAGCGATGGGCAAACAACTACGAATGCGACGTTGAAACAGTGGCTTCCGAAAACGGAAAAGATCGACGGGCTGCTGGCGCTAGGTGCGAATGATAAAGAACTACCGGCCGGGCCACTGTTTTCTGTTCGCGTCGCTTATCAGATGCCAGTTAAGATCACTCTAGGCGGCGCGGAAGTGGAAGTCACAGGCAGCACTTTCGAGGACGCCTTGGCGCTCGAGAACCTATCCACTTTTGCCTCGCTGAACGGGATTGGACTCATCGCGAAGTTCCGAAAAGATATTACCGCAAACAGCGAAGCCGAGGCCTTGTGCCAGGCAATGTATGACAGTGTACGGGCATCACCGAAAAAGGCTGAATTTGCTCTGGAAATGTTGGAGCTTAAGGATCCCGAGAAACTCGTGGTCCCGCAGTACATTTGGGAGGGACTCGATTGGCTGCAGCAGCAGCTAAAAAGAAAACAATTCGATGTGCTATCAACCGATCCCGATGCAGGTGAGGCAGGGGCATGACAGAAACATCAGTCCAAGCACTCGCAGATCCCGACGTAAACGTGGATCAAGAGATCTTCACGTGTGTGGACCCTCAGGGACCCCGTAGCTTTTTTCTCTATGCAGGCGCGGGCTCTGGAAAGACTCGGTCTTTAGTAAATACACTAAGCGCGATCAGAGAGAGACATGGTCGCTGGCTTTGGCTTCGTGGTAAGCGCGTGGCGGTGATCACGTACACCAATGCAGCCGCAGACGAGATTAAGAGTCGCGCGAAATCGGATCCCTTGTTCGAGGTCTCAACGATCCACAGCTTCATCTGGACGCTGATCGCCGGTTACAATTACGACATACGAGAATGGCTTCGGGTCGATTTAGCTGAGGATATCGCCGAGCTTGAAGCAGCGCAGCTCAAAGGACGAGCGGGCTCCAAGGCCGCTGAACAGCGCGCGCGAGACATCATTAACAAGACCGAGAGGCTTGCAAATCTGGATCGCATACGCGTCTTCACTTACAATCCTAATGGAGACAATCGCGAGCGAGAAGCGCTTAGCCACGCGGATGTGATCAGTATGGGGTCGGAGTTTATCACAAGCAAATCCGCTCTCAGGGGTATCTTAGCAACGAGGTATCCCACAATCCTCATTGACGAAAGTCAGGACACCAACAAGCTATTGGTCGACGCGCTCCTTGGCTTCGAGGAAGAGTTTCGTGGCAGAGTGTGCGTAGGATTTATCGGCGATACAATGCAACGTATCTATGCCGATGGAAAAGCCAACCTGCCTGAGGCTATTCCCGAAAGCTGGGCAACGCCAAGCAAGGTTATGAATCATCGTAGCCCCGAACGGATCGTAAGGCTCATCAACAAAATTCGTGCCGATGCTGACGATCAGCGACAGCAGAACCGTCCAGACAAGTCGGGCGGTATCGTCAGACTTATTCTCGCTTCAAGCAAGGTCGAGAGCAAGGATGCGATTGAAGCGCAAGCCAGATTGCGTATGGCCGAGATAAGCCAAGACCCTTTCTGGACCGATCAGGAGCATGTAAAAACTCTTGGGCTAGAGCATCATATGTTGGCGAGCCGCATGGGGTTTTCGGATCTGTTCACACCGCTTTACGGTGTAAAACGTTTTAGGACTGGCCTTCTCAGCGGCAACTTACCTGGCATGCGCTTGTTCACCGCCGATGTTCTTCCGGTGATCGAAGCGAAACGAAATTCTGATGCTTTCCTCCTCACTTCTATCCTTCGTAAGCGATCGCCCCTGCTTCAGGCGAGAGCCTTGAAGCTCGCAGGCGAAGAACAGGTGCAAAACATCGCTCGCGCGCGCGAAGGCATAGAGCGGCTTTATTCGCTTTGGGACAACGGCGCCGACCCCAAGTGCCTTGAGGTTCTTCGTGTAATTGCCGAGACGGGGTTGTTCGAGATCCCGGAGAGCTTACGCCCATATGCCGATGTTGATGATGATATCCAGCTGCTCAACGAGATTATGAAAGAGCTGAACTTGGAAATCGGACCCAAGGCCGAATCTGACGATGAAGAAGATGATGAAGTGAACGCGCAATTCGCTGCCTGGGAGAAAGCCTTGGATGCGCCGATGAGTCAGGCAGCCAAATATGCCGACTACGTTTCTGGTAATTCCTCTTTCGACACGCATCAGGGAGTCAAAGGACTTCAATTTCCACGGGTGATGGTTGTCGTAGACGATCAAGAAGCACGCGGATTCATGTTTAGGTTCGACAAACTTCTCGGAGCAGAAGATCTTTCTTCAGGGGATCTGAGCCGTCAAGAAGCGGGCGAGGAAACGGTCGTAGATCGCACTAGGCGGCTCCTCTATGTGACCGCCAGTAGAGCCGAAGAAAGTCTAGTGATCATGGTTTATACTGCCGATCCAGCGCGTGTAAAAACATCAGTCATCCAAGCGGGGTGGTTCGATGAAGAAGAAGTGGAGTTTATCGCGTAGGGGTTGAGCGGTTGAGATTTGCTTTTGGTTCCTGATATCGAGAGGCTTGGCTCCGACCGAAGCGTATTATTGAATGCTAGAGCGCTATGGTACAAGCATGTTGACTACAGCTACTTTTGTGAAGGCTAATCCAAACGCTTGCTAGCGGTCGGGGAGGCCAGAAAATCGCAACCGCCTCTTAAGAGTTAAGAGGATTCGGCTTCCGTGTGACGGGTGACTGTGACTCGATCGACAAATTTGGACGAAATGCCCGAAAATTCTTGTTTATATTCAAAGCCATTTGCTAAGGCTGAAAAAGAGTGTCGATCGGTCATGTAATCATGATATTAAATGCGCAGTGTGACAGAGACTGCGTATGGCTGAACCCGTTGAAACCGTTCTAAAGCAAATCGGCCCGTCGTCATCAAGTGATGTGGTGGCCGAACTCGTCCGGCGCTCAGGTCTCAAGCCCGCTACGGCGAGGCAACGTGTATCACGCGCCGGGGGCGAGGTACGCAAGCTCTCTGGCATAACGCTACCGCGCAATGCGCGGTTTCTTTATCTCCAGAACGATTACGGCTCACCGCGCTTCTGGAGCAGTCTTGCGCATGCTCTTATTGAGGCCAGGTCCGCGCTTGGCTTTGCTATTGCCGCGCTACGACAACAGGGCGGGATAATACCGGCACGACAATTCCCCATCATATGCGGCTCTCCAGTGCGGCAGAAAAAGCATCTGTCCGCCGATCTAGTGTTAGAGCGACTAGAAGCAGCTGGGCTGGTTGAACAAGCTGCGGTTCCAGGTGTGGGTTACTGTGTTGCGCTGAAGCAGGAGTCGGAGTTCTATGGACACCGGGCGCCTGAGCTTCAGGCCCGCTTAATCGCCGAAGGTATCTTGCTCGGTGCGCTGAGAGACTGGCTACGAAAGCTCGGATTCACCAGCTACAATGTCGCTAGCACCCGAACGGGCGATGACCTTCCGCGGGTTGGAACGTTTGCGTGGGACTTAGCAGGGCCGAGTTATCTAGCCCCACTGATCCGCTCGACACGCAAAGGCGACATCAAACCAGGGTTCATCGTCGGCGATGTCATCCTTGGGCCGGAAATAACTTCAGCCGGTTCTTCTGCGTTTATTCGTAAATGCACCACCCTCAGAGCATTGCGCAATATCGGCCCCTGCCTTCAATATCTCGTGGCCGATCGCTTCGACCGGGAAGCATTTAAGGCGCTTAGAGCCTCGGGAATTGTGGCGACCACGCCGGCACTCCTGTTCGGCGAAGAGGTCGCAGAGGCGCTGCGCGATCTCATCTCTGTCTTAACCGAAGCGGCCTACACTTCCCTCGATGTCGACAAGTTTGAGGAGTTGTTTGCGAGCCTTTCCAGGATTGAGGGTGCCGCAAACCAGCTACGTGGCACCCTATTTGAATTCATGGTAGCCGATATCATGCGTAAGGCGGTTCCAGGAGAAATCTCCATGAATCGTAGGCTCATGGCGCCTGACGGCAAGTCGGCCGAGATCGATGTCCTAACCGTTATTCCGAGCCACGAAATCACATGCATTGAGTGTAAGGGCTACAGCCCTCGCTCGATCATTCCCGATGAGCTCTTCAAGCGGTGGCTTCATCACAATGTGCCCACTGCATACAAACACATTTGCAACCACCCCGATTGGCGCAATCTGAACGTGCGATTCGAATTTTGGACAACAGCGCCAGTCAGCGATGAGATGCACACACTCTACGAGGCTGCGAAGGCCCAGATTAAGGCAAGCCGCTACACGATCGAGCTCAAGGGCCCACCTGACGTTCTCGGAGCCTGTCTGAATACTCATAACGCATCGCTGGTGGACGCCTACGAAAAGCACTTCCTGTTTCCTGACCACACAATCCCTCCGGTGCAGAAGCCGCGTCCCGAGCTATCTTCAGCTGAGGATGCAGGCAAAGGCGGTTAGGGCTCGTGAAGTTTGAGCGCTATCTTGAAACCAAACGGTTTATCGATGCGGTAGCCAGTCTTCGCATCATGCATCATCGCCCGTCAGCGCATGCGCTCGAATATCTTGAGCGCGAGCGCATTGTAGTCCCGCGACTACGCCTGCGCTATCCGGATGCTATTGAACGACGTTGGCTTAACTATGAGCGTTATGGCTGGTTGCCGCGTGGGCGGAGGGAGCCGGATGGACCTCGCTGGGAGGCGGCATGTGCTCTTGAGGACGCTCGCGAGGTGGTTCCGCATCGGCGTAAATGGAATGACCCGCTCGATCTTGCCCATCCACTGGACCGGCCCGAGCCGCGTTGGAGGCCGTTCATCCAGTATCCGGCGCGTCGGCGCTTCGTACCCTGGGACGAGTTTCGGGTGCTAGCAGCGGAGCAGAATGGTGAGCCGCGCTACAAAGCCGATACTGTCGTCACGTACTATTCTGTCTGGCAGGTTCTCCTCTTTCTTGAATGTCAGCAGATGGGCGTTCGCCACGTAGGCAACACACAGGACTGGAGCTGGCGAGATCCGATACCAGACCATTGGCATAGATATGAGAACGGAGAAGCGGTCCGCGCTTTTCGTGACTTTGCCAAGTTTCAGCGGCAGCTCGACGCTGTTGTTTGGTTCGCCCAAGAGAAGGCGGTCAACGAAAACTATGTCCTGCGGAATGCCGGTGGCGGTCGCCGTCTGATCGAGGAGGACGAAAGCGCTGAAATGGAGCGTCGGACAATCGAAGTCCTCGTTCGCTGTCGGTCTCGCTACAGGGTTAGCTACCCGCAAATGATCGAGCTCATCCAGTTCTTGTGCCGGAAGTGGGATCATTGGGATCGGATCGGCTATGCGAACCACGCGAAGGCCTATAAGCAATTCATGAGCGAAGCGATCTGGCTCGCGCGCTATCTGCGCGATGTTCCCGTTGAGAAACTGTTCGAAGATGTTGGCCGCGTGACCGGCCACTTTAAGCCCACACTCCGGGTGATCTACCGCGATTGGGCAACCGAGTGGCGCGAAGATGCAGAGCGGCTTTTGAAGGGCTTCGCGAGCCCGAACGCTATTCTGTCCGCCGACTTCAACGAGACTGAGGTCAATGCCTTTCTCGATCTGGTTGAAGAGCGCGACTTGCTCGATTTTTACTGGCGCTGGAAGTCGCTAAACGAGCGAGCATTCTCAGGCGACCTCAACCGCATGGCAGGTCTTCGCAGCGACCTGCAGGGAATGGCTCTTAGCGTCGAACATCTTGTCGATGTTATGCTCGAAGGCATTGTCAAACACCCGAAACGGCAGCTGTATGACAAGTTCAAGCAGCTGTGGCCGCGCGATACAGATGTTGGGAAACTTCTGAAGTCGCCGGAATATATTGGTCGCGCTCGATCTGAGCGGACTATCGATTTGACGTGGCACGAAAAGAAGCAGGAGGGCGATCTTGCCGAGCGCATCGCGAGCGATCTGGCGATTAGCCACGCGATACGCGGAAGCGCGCATTATAGTCTTTCGGAGAACAACCAGCTGCTGGTCGAGAGAATGAGCGTCATTCTCTTACGCGGCGTGATGGAAGCGTTCAGGAGGAGCCGGTCTCTAGATACGTGAGCAGCTACCTCTGCAGTGGTGACATAAGTTAGAGGAAAAATGGCCGTTTTCGAGATGTGCTAGGTAAAGGTTGGAAGCATGAGCGCGGACTTGCCTGCGGTTCTTTTCTCAAACACCAAGCCGCAATCGATGCATGACCTGAGTGAACACGGCGGCAAAACGTGTTACTGCTAGCCGACAATTGTCAGCCCACTCAGCACGTACCCCCAAGATGTCGATTAGCAGCCCGCTCGGTTTTCATGACCATCAGCCCTTCTCGGGGATCAGTGATGAATTGGTCTATGGGGTTCAGCCAGACGGGACGATAGTTCACATTTCGATGGTGGATCGAGGGCTAGCATGCAATTGTCGCTGTCCGGCATGTGATCATGTTCTGGTTGCAAAGAAAGGCGCGAAGCAGACCCATCATTTCGCTCACCATAATTCGAACGTCAGTTGTGCACACGTAGCGGAAACGAACGCGCATATCTGGGCGAAAGATGTTCTGCAGCGCGAGAAACAGCTTATTCTCCCGCCCATCACCGCCGAGTACGACGGCCAAAGCGTGGAGGTTCGGCCAGCAAGAAGGTACGAGTTTACGCAAGCGCGCCTGGAGAGGAGGCTCGGGTCGATTGTCCCTGATGTCATTCTGGAAACAGCGAGCGGAGCGCAGCTGATCGTTGAGGTTCGCGTCACACACGCTTGTGACGAAGAAAAGATTCAGACGCTGCTGCAAGGTGGCATTTCCGCCATTGAAGTCGATTTGCGCCATTTTCGCAACTCGACGGATCGCGCAGCTGTCGAAGAGGCGCTGCTAAAAACTGCATCGAGAGAATGGCTAAGCAATTCGAAGCAGGACCAGTTTGACAGCCGCCTACAAGAGCGGATCGAAGCTGAAAGGGAGCGGCTAGCCAAGATCGAGGAGGAACGGAAAAAGAGTCTGGAGCGTGAAGAACATGCAAAGGTTCAAAAGGAACGTGAAAGAGTTGAGCGTTCCGGCAAGCGTCTGGTTCAAGCCGCTAAGACGTTCGACGGTTACATTCATGAGATCCCGGACATGGTCCATGACATCGTGCAAACCTATAATGGCGACCACTGGCCCAGTATTCCATCGGTTGGCTTCAGAGTTCACCAAAAGGTGTGGCAGGCAGGGTTGATCCTGAAATACCTTACCTACCCAAATGCCCTTGATTACAATGACTGCGACGAGATTACCGTGGCCGATGCAATGGTAGGCCTCGAAGAGCGTCTCGTACCTGCGTTCCGGGCGCGAATTGAAATGGGAGTACGCGACCAACTGCGCCACCAATGGCCCAATCGTTGTGTGCCGGAAGAGGCAATCGAGAACTTCTTCGATTTTTTGGCTGCCGAGGGTTTTCTCGAACCGGCGCCGAATTCGTCATTCACAGTGAGCGACGGCCACATTTCTCAGTTGGTGGACGAAGCGCGGAGGCAGGAGGCCATTGAAAGGCGCCATCGATCCACAAGAAGCAGCATCCAGCGAGTGATCAAACGGCTGCCAGAAGCGGAACAAGAGGGTTTTAGCGTTGATCGCTGGTTCGAGATGAATGTCCTCGAGGACGAAAGAAGCCCATCGCAGCTGTGTGAAGGCGGGGGCGAGAAGTACATTGAGTTTGAGCGCGCGATAAAACAGATTGAAGTGATGTGCGAGGGCGGGGCTGCGGTCACTGAAACGCTGGGATTGCCACTTTCCCTCGAAGTCGAGCGGGCAAATTCTCGCGAAAGGGATCGACTTGCGAGAGCGGCCACTTCTAGGCGCGAGAGTCTGGCGAGGGCGGCACATTCCCAGCTTGGTGATGAAGCCGAAGACTGGCTTGCGGGTCCGTCTGAAAGCGATGATCATCTGACGCGTATTGATCAAGCCAGTGTTAATGATCTCTCATATCAAGGTGCAAGAGTGGCACTCGAGGCGGAGACAAGGGCCTACCAACTAAGGCGGCGTGCAGAACAGATCGCTGCGGCTTGTAGAGATGAGCTCAGGGAGGCCGCATCAAGAGTCTATGATCCAGAGCGTGCCGAGTTGTTCTTGCGCTCGAGGAACCCGCGGATTGGCCGGTCACCGCTCGAGCACTGCGTCGATCAGCGAACATTGATGGACTGTCGGGCGTTGCTGCCAAAGACACGAAGTGGCCGCCGAATAGGTTAGGGTAAGTCGCTGATCTAGGTGAAGGCGAAGTAAAGCTACTTCCTTGTCTTCTTGAGGGAAGTTTCCCTTTTCTCGATTACCTCTCGCGCTTTATGGCAGGCATCTGGCACTTCAGACCAATAATCCAAGAGGATATGAAGGCTGATCAGAGTGTCGAGCTCCCATCGATCGCGGAAGATTGTTCCGTTGAGTTGGCAAAGTGATTGGGCGGTGCTGTTTGCTGGCTCAAAGAAACCGATGTTGCTGCGACCGGCAAGCAAAACCTGGCCTTGATTCAGCAAGCCGAGGCGATATTCGATGCCCTTAGAAGACGCATGCACATTGTGGCTGGCGAACTTGTAATAGGAACGTTTCGCAATCTGACCGACAGCTTCTTCAAGATCGATGAAGCGCACTCTTTTCTTTCCGAGATGTGGCGCTGCCCAACCAAACTCTGCGCCGAACCTATGTCCATAGCGATCCAAGAGTTCTTCGTAGGCATCGTCTATTGCGGTTACCTCTGCATCTGAAGGCTTCTCGTAGCCAAGCGCTTCATAGTGGATTTTGAAATGGTCCATCGCGCGCTTTGCCTCAATTCCTTCGTGCTCGAAGTATCGGATGGCCAAGTCCTCATCGCCTTCAGTGATCAATGAAGCGACGACAGAAATCTCATGAAGTGTGCGCCATCGTGCAAAAGCGCCATCGGCGAAACCATTCTCCATCAGACAGATTACCTCATCGGCAACTTGGCATCCACGTGCATGAAGTTTGATGAGCGCCTCATTGCGAGCGGGAGTGTTTCGAGCTTCCTGTGATCGAGCCCAATCTGAGAACTCAGGGCCGAGCTCGCGCGAAACGGTCAGCATCATCCTCAGGATATCAAACGCAATACCCCAGTCATTCTCCAATCGATCACGAAAGCCAGATACGGTTTCGTCATTGTGCAGCTTTTGATTGGGCCAGTCTTTTCGAAGCGTTTCACCAATTTGCTTCGCGGTCTCCTTGGCTAACGATCGCACGATTTCTGGAAGCTTGTTTTCTGTGAAATCTGAAATTTCAACTTCGAGCTCCTCAATTTCCTCGTCCGTCAACGTGAGCGGGATAGTTCTATGCTCACCGTCATTACCGTCGTCCCATTCAAATGGAGTATCTGGATCATTGAACAAATGTGCTGCGAATGCTTGCGAATCTGCATCGGTTATTGAGTAGCCTTCAGCTTCGACCTTCTCCTTGAGAAGGCTCGCGAGGAAGCGCTCAGGAATTTTCTCAATCTCGTTGTGAAACGCTTCGTTGATTTCAGCCATCGGAGTCTTTGTCACTGCAAGTCACCTTTGGAGAACGTGACGATCTTATCGCCGAGAAGCGAACCCTGCTAAAGGGACTAAGGAATTGTAGCCAGCGGAGCTATCAATATTGTGCCAAGGTGCCGGATATCAAAATGCGCACCGACGCTCGCGAATTGCCGGCAGATCAGGACTTAGCGCAAGGTTTTGGCTGGTTCAGTATGGTTCGTCAGGCTGCTAATTGATGCCTCTACCATCTCGCCACCGTACCGGTAGCGATCATGGCTTGGGCAAGGTCGCGGCCGTCAGCTAGGGTACAGCTAGCCACTGTTCTTCCATAGCTATCGCCAAGAGCGGAGCAGTGCATTGTGCGGCTGCGGACCTCAATGTGACCCGTATCCCAGCGCCCAGTCGGACCTCCAAGTAGGCGCACAAGAGCATCGCGAGCGTCTATGCCGCTGGCGCGAGGGCATGGATGACCTCGGCGACAACTCCCGTCAAGCTCTCGAGCTGAGATGTTGGCGATACGGATCTTGGGACCTTCTTGGCACCAAACGGGTCCGTCGCCGTCCCAGACAGCTATGGGGGTACAAATGAAGGCTGCGGCTGCGATAATGCTCATGAATAGGGTCTTAGCGGAAAAGCACTTAAAAATATTGTGATGGAAGATCCTTGCTTCTGTCGGGAGGCTAGATCACATTTGGCCTCAACTCTCTAAGCTCAAGAGACGAGACCAAAGCTATTGGGGGCTTGGCTACTTTCCAAACTTTCTAGCAGGGCCTGTCAGGATTTCGCGGATGCCGGGCAATTTGGTGTTGGCTTCGATAGGTGCATCCTGCAGTTCAGGGACTTCAAGCATCAGCTTGGAGCCGTTAGATGTGGCGAAGGGTAGTCTGCGCCAACCGATGGCAGATTTATATCTTTGCAGAGGCGGTGGATTGGTCAAAAGATCGGCGATCTTCGTCTCGAAATCCGTCTGATCCTCGTAGAGATGGACGGGGCTGGACATCATACCGACATCCTCTTCGAAACGTGTGTCGCCCTGGTAGTTGTTGCTGGCCAAGACGAGCCGGAGAAAGTGGAAGTCAACGATTGGGATGTCGTGACGCGAGAGCCCGATGCCGAAGCTTTGTGCCGTGACGACGACGCCAACAAAGCTGAGCTTTGCAATCGTCTTTGCGTCGGTGATGCCGAGCCGTTCAGCGACCCTCGCCCGTTCTTTATTTGCCCAATCGAGCTTACGACGAGCTTGGGCAGTAGCTTTATCCAATGCTCGCAGATAGTTTGCTCTTTCCAGAGGCTCGCTGGGCGATGTGAAGCATTTGATTTCGCCGACAATCACCGTCGAACCCACTCTGATGAGGAGGTCAATTTCTTCACCATTCTGTTTGGGCTTTAATCCCTCTCGGGCGATTGCCCAGTCCTCGATATGGGCATTCTCTTCCAGCTCTTTTGCAAGCTCGCGCCGAACAAAATTCTCGTATGGCTTCCCGCGACCTTTCAGACCGTCGTCATCCGAAATTCCGCCGTCAGCGAGCCATCGCTCCACTCGCCTCACCGTTGAGCCGACAAGCAGTGGTGCCAAGACTATGTACAACCGATCCTGTGTTGGGTCGGGCAGCAAAGGATGATTCCACAGTCCGCGCTGAAAAAGCCTTTTGGTATCGGTCGGGTCACAAGTGAAATGACCAATAATGACCCCTGCTTTCGCCTCGGTAACCGCAAGGCACTGGGACAAGACTTCGATTAGTTGGCTTGGTTCGACTGAGCACGCAAACCTCCCGATTTCATGCTCATTCGGCAGCACAGAATTACCGAGTGTATTTCTGATCAGCCGAGCCAGGTCAGTCAGAACCCACCAAGCCGCAATGAGATCGCGGCAGGTGATTTCGTCATTGCCGAACGCAGGAAGTGGTTCGTCCAAAAACTGGCCAACATAGAGGCGTTCGAGCATGTCTCTTTCGCTGACACGCAGGCGCTGCTCGGCTTTGTATCCCTTGGCTTTGCCAACTATGAACCGGCGGCGACCATCCGCGCGCTTCCCGAGCCGTGTGACTGTTCGTGTGATGACAGGAGTTACGGGCGGGATCTTTCCACCGGTGACGATCGAAGCGCCTGCATCCATAGAAGCCTCCCACATGGTAAGGGAAGTGGTGCGCATGTCCCAAGCAAGCCAAAGCTTCTCGAGTGCTGGATTGCCGGGCCGTTGAACAAGCGTTTCGTCGTCCAAGCCCAGCTCGTCCCCCATCCAAAGCGCACCTTGCCAGAGGTCGCGTAATCCGCGTTCAACTGAAGCGATCGTCATTGCTCGCATCCCATAGCCAGCAACCTCATCGGGAGGCTCATAGACGGCATCATCAGGAATTTTGGATATGTGATGTAGCCAATTTGGTAGGCTGTCGACGAGCGCGGCGGTTGCGTCGTCCGCGGTCATCTGTTGACCGTAGGAGTTTTCGAACAGGTGCTGGTCACGCTGCTCGAAGTGCAATGGCTCGGATTTTTTGGTTCGTCGGAGCGATTTGTTGACCTTGTTGAGCATCGTCACGTGCTGTTGGTTTGCTAAGGCTGCAAGCAATCGAGTTGCACGTGAGCGTGTGAGACCGTCCAGAAGACGGCCTTCCATAGCGAGACGAATACTCTGAATCTCGCGGCCGAAGTGCACCGCCGAGACTGCCAACTGAAAGTCTCTATCGGTTTTTTCCTCGAGCCCTTCGAGCGCCTGACGCCAGGTCTTCTCGCTAAAAGCTGAGTTGGTTGGGTGCGGGAGCGCGCCAGCCTTTAGTCGGCGAAGTAACTCGCTATCCGGAACGTCTTCCCAATCCATTTCGTGCTTCAAACGGGCCTTTAATCGAGTTGGTTCATTGGAGGCGAGCTATACTCTGAACACGCCCTTCACGCACTTAGGATCTCGAATGCAAATCTGAGTGTGGGTCTTTTCGTAGAACCCTGCTGTCTCGTAAACCCGATCGCCTTCGAAAAAGACGCCGCGAACCGATTGTATTGGAGGTTCTCCATCATCCTCGCGGATCTTGTGAAGGAGATTGATCACAGCACAGTCGAGGTTCCGCCGAAGCCCGTCCTCGTCGTTGTCAGGCATATCGGCTTCGGCAGTGTCAAACAGTCGCACTAGCTCTTCGTGAGCCTGTCGAACCTGATCAATCGAACCCTTCGTTGACAGGTCGAGGCAAAGGCCAAGATCAATTATCGCACCAACGACAGCGGGCTTCTTGATCGAGCTTCGGTTGCTAGCAGCAAGTTCTTTGGCAAAGTCGAGACCTCGCTCAGGGTTCTTTTCCCAGAAGTAGATACCACTACCAAGCCAGTCGTACTTGTTTTCGCTCTGCTCAAAAGGCTCGCCAGCAAGGAGCTTTTCCGCGACCCTCTCGTCGCAGCCGTGGTACCCTAGGACAAAGGCGGTGTTAAGCCGATCAGCCATTCAATCCGTTTACGCGGATCGTTTTTGGGTCTGGTAGTTCTTTGTAAGCTTTCCACGTTTCGTGGTGATACCAATATCCGAGAGAACTGCGCGAGCAGATTCCTTCGATGTGGTGTGCTTCGCTGAGAACGCTTTGGCGCCCTGCGCAAACTTAGACGCGGCTTCCTTTGACGACGGATCTCTCATTGTCGTGACAAAGCGTCCACTTGTTGCGTTTTTCGGCATGGTTCCAATGTAGCATTCAATGTTGATAATGCCAGTGTTATCGTACGCGCTTACGAGTTTGGCGTTGTTGCCTCCATCGTTATGACCATTGCGATGGTAGGTTTGCATCAGGTTTCGGTGCAACGGCGTTACGATCAACGTTCCGTGCGCTGTTTGAGGTTCGCGATAATCTCGATTTCTAGCGAATGTATGTCAGCCCAAAACCGGTTGCTGTTCGCCTGGTTGACTCGTGGCAAAGCCCGTTCGACTTTGTAGTGTTTCTCAGTGTCATTGTGTCGCCCCGTTTTCAGGTAGCTGACCAGCTCGTGGAATGATGAAATTGGTATCGTCCGAAGGTTTGGCACATTTTGCAGCACTGCCATCTGCGCTGCGGGCGCGACTAAAGCAAGTTCCCGCTCTTCCGCGAACAATGCCGCCAACACCGCACCGCTCATCCGCGTAACCTGTCCGTCGTTTCCAAATTGACCAAAGAACAAGTGTTCAGACGTGGTTTCTCGATCGACCAAATCGAGTTCGCCCAAGAGGGCCGTGGCGACCGCCAGGTCGCAGTGTGAGCCCACAACTACGTCGCCGGCACATTCCAGTTTAGCAACGATCCGCTGCGCTGGTAACGCTAGGCCAATTGCGGTGAAAGCGGATAGAATTCGACCCTTCGCTCTAATTGCCTTCGCACCTGGTAGTCCTTCGATTTCGAATGTTGATAGACCACTTCGAGCTGTACACACGACCTCAACAGGATGCGCCCTGAGCTCTTTAAAACCAACGATCAATGCGCTCGCAGTCATCAAAATAGCCTAGCGGGTAACGAGAATCAGCACTTAGAAGCTGGTAAGACTTAACAGGCTGTTATTTCGTGCAAAACTAAGCCCTCTCTGTGACAAAGTATATGCGATTCGCGTGTACTTTGTCGCTGAGTCGCATAAGCTTTGTCGGTTACCAAAATGCTTGGAGACTGACGGAGTAGCCGTTGAATGGTGGGGGGCGCGGAATGGCAGCTTTTGGGCGCGAATTGGTTTGCTCCAAACATCTGACATTGGAGCGCAAAGCCGTTACTAAATCCCCCGAACTAGCGTTTTGCTCTTGATGCGCTCCAATTCCTGACCCGTGTTTTTCTCGCTTGTAGTCTGCTTCTGGCCATCGCCACCTCTCGCTGCAGCTGCTTGCAGGCGCGATGTAACTTCGAGCCCAGAGGCTTTCTCTCCCTTGTTGTGAGCAACAGCAGCAGTCAGTCTCTGAGTATTGTCCAAGACCAAAGTCAGATGATCGCGCAGACGGGTCACCGTTACCAAAAACGTCTTCTGGTTCGATAGATTGCGCTCTCTACTGTCCATAACAGCAATCCCGCGATCTGAGGTGAGGCCCTGCGCCATGTGAGCGTTTAGCGCGTAGGCGAGATCGATGCGTTTCAGCATGGGATCGTCTTTACCAAGCGTCACTTGCTCACCCTTGGAGGTCTCGACTGTGACCTTACGCCTAGCGATGGCAATGACCTTTGCCTGGTCAGCGTTGAACAGCCCGCGCTTGTGATCATTTCGCGTCCAGCGAATTTTGTCGCCACGATGGATTTCGAGCTGTCGGTCGTTGAATAGAGCCAGAGTGTCATTGGCCTTGTCGGCCCTAATCCGCGAAGGATCGAAGCTGAATTTTTTTCTGCGGGCGTTCTCCAAAGTGACCCTTTTGCGTTTCAGATCGCTGCCTAAGATGCGGTATTTTCCCGGCATAAGGCCAAGCGCCTTTTGTCTCTTTGAAACCTCAAGAATGCGGCCGGTCTGGTAAGCTGCAACATGGCGCAGTTCTTCATAAGTGGTGTTCACGCGCTCAAGCACAGCCAACTGAGCTTTCTCCGGCCCAATCTGCCCGCTTGCAAGAAGACCTGTTTGCACAGCCTCATTGGCAGCTGAGCGGATCCTGCGTCCCGAGGCATAGATTGATGTGCGCTCTCGGTTCTCTGGCTTCAGAGAAAGCCACTGCTCAGCAGCCACAATCGCGCCATCGCCTTTGGCTTCGATCGTATGGGGCTCAAGTTTGGCAAGCGCAGTTCGAACATCACCTTTCTGCGCAGCGGCTTGGGCTTCGCGAACAACAGGATTACGCGCGCGCAGGTTGGTGTTCATGTGGGCCTGCGCGATGCCGGCCTTTTGCAGAAGCGCAAAGGGTTTGCCGGCATCGACAGCGCCGAGCTGCTTGCGGTCGCCCATAAGCACCAAGCGATGGACACCAGCTAGGTTCGCGAGCGCCACGAGCTTCTCCTTGTCGCTGTTGGCGACCATCGAAGCTTCATCCAGAATGAGAACGCTGCCTCCGAGCGCCTGCTTCGCTTCGGCCTTGAGGCTGCGATTAGAGGGATCATCAAGCAGCGACTTCCAGCCCCCCAGAAAGCGGGCAAGCGTCTGCGATTCAATCTCCGTGTCGCGTTCCAGCATTTGGACGAGTGTATTCTGGATTGCGAGGCCGATGACAGGCCGTCCCTCTTCGCCCAGCACTTTGCCGACCGGTCCAAGCACGCTGCTTTTCCCAGCGCCTGCAACGCCCTGCACCGCAACGGTTCGATCCGATGAAGTCAAGATAAGGCGCGCAGCCGAAAGTTGGCCGTCATTCAGTCTAAAGCCGTGCCCGATCTCGGCTGAGGCCTGCACGCGGGTTTCTGCCTCTTCAGCGTTGAGATCAGACGCGGATTCTCCTTTTCCCGCTTGAACCTCGGCGATGATGCGCTCCTCGGTTTCAATCGCTTCTCGCGATGCGAGCCAGCCCATATGCTCGCCGCGTCCCGCTACAAGATGACCAGAATTGACCAAGGCGCGGGTTCTCGTTTCGATCTCACCGATGGTCGTTGGCAGACCAAAATCCAAAGCCGCCTTGTAGAGCGCTTCACGTTCAAAAGCGGCCTCGCGCTGCGACAAATGCCGCACGGCCGAGGCAACCGCTTGCGCGGCTGCGATCATCTGCTTGTCCTGTTTAAGCACCGAGGCGGGCACCAATGGATCTTCAGGGACCCCTCGAACATGGCTCGCAAACTTGGCAAGCAAAGCGCGGCCCTGCTCCACAAGTGTGGCGAAACCCAAATGAGGCTTTTCAGGCATGGCTGAGCGCACACGCGCACGCTCGACCATGGGATTTAGATCGAGACCAATGGACTGCGAGGTTTCCTGCCACATGCCTCCAAGCGTATCGCGATCCTCGATCGGCGCTTTGGCAGAGCGGGTATCAAGTGCAGCAATCCGCCCAGCTTCAAGGCCTGGACCTTGCCTCGCTGCAAGCACTTCTTGGCGCCGCGAAGAGAAGGCCATGACATCCTCGCGCGAAATCCCGCGCGCTTCGAAATTGCCATGCTTGAGAGTTGGTCTGGTTTCATAGCCAAGCTTCTCGACTTCCATTCGGAAGCGCGCCATCGCGATGGAGTTGAGCGTGGTGTTGAGCTGCCATAGACGATCATTCTTGAGCGTCCGCCACTTACCATCCTTGCCTTGTGTCACATTGGCGATCACGGCGTGGAAATGGAGATTGGGTTCCTGATTGCGATTGGTATCGTGCTGAAAAAGCCCAATCGCCAGATTGCCTGTCTTTTGGGTCTGAACCTTGCCCTGCGCCATGATGCGGGTTTCGGAAGCGTTCTTTTCCGCCCATTGAAGCGCTTCGACAACCGCCTCACGATAAGCGCTGATGATACGCTCATCTTTGCCCACAAGGGCAAGAAGCGACCAACTCTTGGGAACAGAGAATGTAAGGTCGGTGCCCGGCCTATGGGCCTGCCCAAGGTTGCCAACTTGCGTTCCATCGGGGAGCTCACCGCGCAACAAAGCGTCGAAGGCTTTAGCGTCCACCTTCCCCTCTAGACCAAGCCGCTTTGCGCCTTCACCGAGCCATTCGCCTGAGCGATCAGCATCAGCTTTGGCGTAATAATTGTCGGATGCGAAGTAGTTGGCCGCTGCGGAGGACGAGCGGACATTGGCAACGGAGAGCATGGGCAGGCCTCACACAATTCAAGTCCCTCTGTCCTCCCCGATCATCGCAATCACATCTCAGCGTCGAAGTCGCCGAGATCGTGATCATATTCTTCGCGTGCCGCGCCGCCCAAGAGCGAGCGCTGCTGCTCTTCTTGAAGCGTCTTATCCGTCTTGGCGAGTTGCTCACCTTCACGCTGCGCGGCGTCAGGATCGGGCCGATCAGTGCGAGGCGCAGGCTTTTTCAGGGCGTCTGATTCACGGTGATCGACTTGCTGCTCCCCAAGCGGAAGCTCGCCTTGTACTTTGCCTAAAGAGGCTGCTCTTTCGCTTTTGAGCGAGGCTTCAACAGCTTGTTTGAGGGTTGTCTTAGAGCGAGACTCCGAACGTTCTCGCTTGTCAGTCTTTACCTTCTTGTCACGCGCGCGAGACTGCGCTTTGGGACGCTTCGCTGGCTCACGCTTGCGATCCGTGGCTTCCTTCATCTTGCGCGGATCGCCGCCGTCTTCTCCTTCCTCTCCGCCCTTAATCGCCGTAACCTTGGAAGTCTCCTCGCCTTCCTTGAGAGTTTCAGCCTTTGCCTTTGACGTTGGTCCTTTGGCATCCTCGCACGGGATAAAACCTTCGACCCGGCGCGGCCAATCTCGGGGTTGCAAAGAGACAGGCGCCGCCGGAAAACCATCAGGGAACTTGATGAAGCCCTCAAGGCTGGGAAGGCCCATAAACTCATCAGGCAAAAGCAGCGGAACCACCTGCCGACGCGGCGTCAGACTGACCGCATCGCGCGCATTGTTGTAGCCATAGCTGTACCCTTCTTCCATCTCGCGAACCTCGCGGTGGCCGATAATGTCGGAGCACCATGTGGCGGTCTCGCGATCGGCAGTGGCAAGGATGAGTTTGGTCCTGGCAAGTGACGACAAGGTCATTGCCATGTTCTCGCCGTAGACCTCCTTGAGCTTCGCGAAGGTATGGACACCCGTGACGATAGCACCGCCAAAGTTGCGCGCAGTCTGCAGACCTTTTTCGAGCGACGGCAGGCGGTGAAGCGCGCCTAGCTCATCGATCAGAAACCACAGTTGCAGGTCACGCGTCCGGCGACCCGTCATCAGCGTGTTGATCGCTGTATCAAGCCACAGCGTCAGCAATTGTGAGAGCACGCTCATGTCTACATAGCGCGCGGATAGGAACAGAAAGGAGCCCGGTTTTCCTTCGCCAGTCACCCACTGCCGCACTGAAAAAGCGTCCCCTGATTGAGGCAGCATTTGCATCGCTTTTGCGTTCACATTGAAGACGGCGCGGACCGATTCCGCCATGCGAGCAGCGGCCGGCGTGCTGATCGGTCCAGCCATTGTGTCCTCTACCAGGCGGTGCAGATCCGAGAGATCTGCATTCATCAATTCATCGGCAAGTGCGGCATTGGTCCCGCGCCCTGCTTCTTTCAGCTTGATACATGTTTCAACAAATAGGGTTCGCGCAGCGAGCACCCAAAACTGTTCCGAGCCGCCTCCATCATGGGGCACAAGCGACTCCGCTGCTGCATGAAACTCTGCGCGCGATGTGCAATCATCGAAGACGCTCCAGCTTGGGCAGCGTGTATCCAATGGGTTCAAAATGATATCGCGTTCGGGATCGAAGAAGGTTTCGATAAAGGCGCCGGTCAGATCAAAAATGACTGCGCGTTCCCCCCTCTGCCTGATCTCGGACAAAAGCTCGAAAAGAGCCACGGTCTTGCCCGTGCCGGTTGTTCCGACCAGCATGGTGTGGCTTTGCTCTTTACGCCAGGGCCAGCTCACACCTGCAAGGTGCGCGGGGCTATAGAGACCGGCTGAAGCGAGGGCGCTGCTGCCTACAAGTCGCCACCTCCATCCCAAATTGCTGCCATATTCGCGAGCGCGTTCATGGCGATTGTGATCGTCGATTTCGCCTTCCAGTTCAGCAAGGCTTGCAAGCGATGCGCCGCGCACATGCTTCCTTTGCTTGGAGCGCCAACCGAAGTGTTCAGCAACCCACCAAAAGGCAATGAAGGCAGGAAAAAGACCCCACGCCGAGGTGACAAGCGCAGCCTCAACTGCCCCCTCAAATGCGGTGATTGCTTCCTTCATTGGAGGGTATTCTGTGACTACGCTGATTGGAAACGCGACCATGCTTCCATTAGCCAAGGTGAGGTTCACAAGCTTGTCAGGATCGAACTCCATAAACGCATAAAAGGATGAGTAGATGTGCATCCAGACAAGGTAGGTTTGGTGGTCAGTGAGGCTGCTTGTTACCTCCCAATAGATAAGTCCAAATATCACCAGCAGGGTGATGATGAGCGGGCCTTTGAGCCCGGCTGCAAACATGAAACCAAAGTGCCCAAGGAGCTGGCTTCCGCGAGTGAAGTTGACGAGACTATGCTTCATCGCTGCCCCCTTGCGGGCGCGGCGCAACGAGACCCAAACGCTCCAGTCGGCGCTGATAGGCCGCGACCGTCTGCTCGCGCAGATTGGGCACAGAATGGTGCGTGAGCAGCGCATCCAAAGCTACGGTGATGAAGATGTTCTGGCGAACCGGATCGGTCGCTGGCGTCCTCAAATCGGCTTGGGTGTCACGCTGCCAGGCATCAAAAATGCAATCGCCAATCACGATGCTTGAACTGACCCGCCGCTCATCGGCCTGAGCTTTAATCCACTCGGCAATGAGAGGCGTGACATAGGTCACAAAACGATGATGTCTTTGCATGAATCCAAGTTCCTCTTGCTAAAAAGAACCTGGTTCACTCTTCGGAAAAGCGAGTGCCACTCTGGCACGGGCAATAGGGTGTAGGAAACCGGAAAATTAGGACAGAAATTCAATGTGCTAAGTGAATTCAGCACACTCTGGCACAGTCGATAAACCCATTGGCACACGACTGGCACAGAAGTGGACATTGCCAAATTCATGATAAACTTCATGATCTTACTTGCCAGCCCCGCTGCGTACGGTGTGCCTGTCAAGTTCCCAATTGCGCGGACGTCTCCGGTAGCTCGCGAGTTCCGCTCAATAGATTGAATTTACGCTATTATTTTCGGAGCGAGAGCAAGCGAGCCTTGCTGGGACAACCCGAGATGCCGGCCCAAGTATGCTTTGGGCTACAAACTGGCCTTACCTAGGCGGAAATCGTGGTCGGCTGAATGCGTTGTGTCGATCTCTCCAACCCTCTCTAAATGAATGGCAAAGCACCCCGGACGGGTGCCGTGGCACTGGCAGTCTGCCGCCTGCGTCCCAAGCCCATCAGGGTAAGATCGATGTCGCTTTCGGTTCAGTGGCGGGGACCAGATAGCATTCGCGAAACGCAGCGACGTCGGATGCACACGGCGTTTCCAAAAACCCGTTGGCTTCGGATCCGTTTCCGCAGATAGGTCCACTAACCCGCTCCTGCGAACATGAAAAATGGGCAGGAACCGTTGCAGGTCCCTGCCCTGATCCTACGGTAAGAACTCGTCCGACATAGCCCCTTGCACCGTATGCACCACGCGCACTGCAAGGTGTGCCGGAAGTGCATTGTAGTCGCCCTCATCCAGGGCAAAATATCCGAGTTCCCGGTCCTCAATGATGTGCTGATCGAAGAAGCTGTGCATCGCCCTACGCTCTGCCAGAGCCAGCGCAGCGAAGTAGCGTTCCGAAGTCGAAGTGTGTTGAAATTGCGTAGCCAAAATGTCCTCCTGATGTCTGCCGTTGACGGCAGGAGCAGGACGGATGGGTGTGCGGCCGGCGGGTCAGGGATCGCCCGCATGGGCGACCGCGAAGCGGCGGTAGGGGTGACGATTTTGTCGGACCGTAGCGCAGCGAAGGGGAGGCAAAATGGTGGGACCCTGCCGTCCTTGACGCGCCGGTTGCGCGCCCATCAAGATGGGACAACCGTGAGCCAGGCCCCCTCCCCCGTCAGAGACATGGTACGACGCAAGAAGGGGCTCCGTTCGGTTAGAACGGAACCCCTTCGGAAGTTGAATTGACGGGAGGGTTCAGTCGATCTCGGGAGCATCCTTGTTGTCGTCGTTCTCATCGCTCGAGCCGTTGCCGCGCGAGAGGAAGTCGACCTTGTCGGCGAGGATCTCGGTGCCGTAGCGCGTGACCCCGTCCTTGTCCTCCCACTGGGTGTAGTGGATGCGGCCCTGGATGCTGACCAGCTGGCCCTTGGAGCAGTACTGGCCGACGGTCTTGGCGAGGCCGTTGAAGCAGGTCACCCGGTGGAACTCGCTTTCCTTGGCGGTGTAGCCGTTCTCGTCCTTGTAGGTCTTGCCGTCCTTGTCGCGTGCGGGGCGATCGGTGACGACGGTGATCCCGGTAACGTTGGTGCCGCCCTTGGTCTCGCGGGTGTCGGGATCGCGGGCGATGCGGCCGGTGAGGATTGCGATATTGGTCATGGTGTAAGTCCTTCAGTTCCTCAAACCGGAGACCATCTCCGGCTTGCGAACATCCAGAAGAAGCAGGGCATGGGAGGACTGCACCGCAGGAGCGAAGCTCCAAGGGAAACCTGTTCATGACGGGTGGTGCGGGCAGGCAGCGCAGCTGCCAACACGGCCGGAAAGGAACGGGTTGCCGTCCTCAGCTGACCTGGTTCAGGACTGTTCGCGAAGAAAGCCGGATGGGTATCGGGTGCGGGTCTGAAGACCCACGTGACCCTGCTGTCATCAGCCTGCCCCATCGCCTTCCGAATCCGCCAGGAGATCCATGAAGTTGCGGGCAGCTTCCCGGTCTTCCGCATTCTCGAACGCCACATCGAGATCAGGGGCTGACCGAATTGATCCGCCAATTCTGCACTAGCTCGAAAATTCTTTGTAACGACAGAACGCATTGGCCAACTGCATTTGACGCGGCGTGCGACACTCAGCTTCGAAGACTTGCGGAGAGCCAACCAGGATCGTCACGCATTTCGCGCGGGATGTCGCAACGTTGAGGCGATTGAGACTGTAGAGAAACTCCATGCCTCTCGGAGCGTCTGCATGCGAAGAGCTGGCGAGCGAGTAGATCGAAATCGGCGCTTCCTGCCCCTGAAACTTGTCGACGGTTCCGACACGTGCTTGCGGCAAGCGCTGCTGAATTTCGAAAACCTGGGCATTGTACGGCGCGATGATCAGGATGTCATCGCGTCCGACGGGATGCTGTTCCCCGTCCCGGTCAACCCAGGTCGCTCCTTGCTGGAGGATGTCGTCTACCAAGGCTGCGATAACATCGGCTTCCTCGGGAGAGCAGTTCTGATTGCCTTTGTGCTCGACGGGAAAGAAGCGGAGCCCCGTGCCCCCGGCGATGCCGCTGGCATTGACGCGTTGCCCAGCCGTCTCCTCCTTCGATTCAAGCTTGCCCTCATAGAAGAGTTCTGAAGTGAATCCGGAGATATCGGGATGCAGCCGCCAGGTAACGTCGAGGAACAGCCCTTCGTCAGATGCTATCGTCTGTTTCCCCGACAAGAGGTGGTCCAAAGCCGAGCATCCAGTGCCGTCCGGATGGCTTCCCTGCATTGGTTGGTCGAGTTGCTGAGGATCACCAAGTAAGACCAGCGTTTTGGCTGCCTGCGAGACCGCGAGCACATTTGCGAGGGACATCTGCGCGGCCTCATCGACGAAAAGAACGTCAAGGCATTCGAACGCGTCCTCGGTCGACCACAGCCACGCCGTCCCGCCTGCGACCTGGCAATCGCCATGCAAAGCGGCGAAGACCTCACCGTTACTCTTCTTGGCAAAGCGAAGGCGGTCGGTGGCCTCTTCCTTTGAACCCCCTTTCGGCTTTTGAATGCACACAAGCGGTGTGGAGGCTTCCTCAGCAACCTCGATGACCTTGTCGAGCAGGTTGCGGATCACATCGTGGCCATTGGCCACGATCCCTACCTTTTTGCCTTGCTTCACCAGCTCGCAGATCATGTGCCCGCCAGTATGCGTCTTGCCGGTTCCGGGTGGTCCCTGGATCGGCATCACTCCTGACGCGATTAACGGCGCAATCCGCACGCCGGCGGTCAGAGGCGTTTCGCCGTCCATCCTTATGGGCCCATCGCCTTCAACTTGCGGACCTACGCGCATGAGCATGTCTCGAGCGGGCCGATAGGCAGCGCCGTCGAACATGCCGTGCTCACAGACATAGCGCGCCAACCGCACTAGCGATTCCTGCATGGGCTTCGATGAAACGTGCTCGTGGACGAAGATTGCTTCGGGATGCTCGTTCGCCATGGCGGAGGTCTTCTTGATGTCGATAGTCCGGTGGCTGCGGGAAATGTCCTCTACAGAACCGACCGATTGGCCGCCCTGGACCTTAATTCCCTTGCCCGGGCGAATGTCGGCTTCCTGAGCTGGAAAGCTGTAGCGGTCGATCGGACATTTTGCTGTTCCACCCACCGTCTCGATGTACTGCAGACCCGAGAGGCCCGCGCGCTCCTCCAGTAGATCTTCGGCAGAAAGGTCGCACAGGCGGAAGTATTCCCACCAGCCTGCCTTCTCCTCGCGGCGATGCCACTCGAGCAGGTTGGCCAACAGCCAGCGGCCATGCTCCTCGGCTGATCGAACGGTCGGATCGACCGGCACTCCATCAGTAAGTTGCTCGATCAACGGCGTGATCAGCTCGAGCCATTCGGAGAGGTTTTCGCTTGGGGCGCCATCGGCGATCTCCGGACGCGCAATAGCGGCTCCCTGCTCGACCAACTCTTGCCGCTGCACTTCCAGCCAATCGCGCAAGTATCGCGTCGCAACGCAGTCATCGCGGTTGTAAGCCTCGACGGTAGCGCGATCCTCGGCCTCGATCCCAGTGGGATCGTTCGCTTCGAGGCACAGCTGAAGCCGCGTCAGTGCCTGGTTCGCGTCGGGTAGTTTGGCATCGCGTTCGTAGCCGAAGAGCTGCTCGAGCTTCTTGATCGAATAGCTTTCGACGCCAGCGCGAATTGCGTGTCGCACGACACTGAGAAGGTCGACGAGAACCTTGCCGCGAAGCAGCCGATCGAGTTCGTCTTCGCGGGTGGCATAGCGGCCCATGAGCCGCTTGAGCGCTCCCGGCTCGTATCCCCCGTAGTGATAGACATGCAGGTTGGGATAGGTTTCAAGCCGCGCGATAACAAAATCGATGAAGGTTTCGAATGCTGCCTTTTCTACCTCGCGATCGAGCGCCCAGAGCCCCTGATAGCGCGTCTCTCCGCCGTCGATGTAATGAAAGCCATGGAGGTATTCGAGACCGTGCTCTCCGACGAAGGGATCGCCCTCGAAATCGAGGAAGATGTCTCCTTCATCGGGTTCGGGAAGGCAAGCCAAACCAAATCCGGGGACTGGTGCAAGGAGCTCGAATTTGAGTTCTCCTGTAAGACGGCTTTCTAGCTGAACGCGGGCCTGCTCGCGAACGCGCGTGAAGCTCTCGGGCGAGCCGCGTTCTGGTTTCCAGGGCAAGGGCATAGCGAGTTCAGCAAGCTGCGCACCCGTCGTGACCCCGTGCTGCTTGAGTTCGGCGATCTGAAGGCTCGAAATCCCTGCCACGAGGCAAAGATGGTCGTCTTCGCGGCGTTGCTTGTCGCAGCGGGTGCTCCACACGCAGATATCGCAATGCGCGGCCGGTTCCGGATATGACTCCTGGGGATCCCCGCAAGCGAAAGTGGCCGCCATTCCTCCCTTTACCTGGCGGTAGTATGCCCCGAAATCGGAGACGCGATAGCGCTCGGGCACAAAATCGGTCCATGGTGGAACGACGTGCGCAAACTCCGGTACACGGCCCTGAACCTCGCCGATGAGCTCGGAATAGAGGCAAAGCTGGAGGACCGTCCCGCCTTTGGTCTCGCGGGCCAGCTTGGTGTCGACGGCTTCATAGGACCAACCGCCGAGATCGCTCGGCGTATCGACCTTCCGGAGGATGTCGGCGCGACCGACCCAGGCGCCCGAACGCAGAGCGCCCTGCACGATGACGTCAACGCCTGCTCGCATGGCCTCGTGTGTCGCCGCAACGGCTTCATCCGTAACTTCAACACCGTCGATACGCACGAGGTGCAGTCCGAGGGATGCCAGGTGCTCGACATAGTCCTGCTCATGTTTGGCCCCGCGTTCCCACAGAGCTTCGAGCAGAGGATCGTAGTACTTGGGTTTCGCCAGCTCACCCTTGGCAACGGCGTGCTCAAGACCATTCAGGTGCCGACAATTGAGGTAGCCGACCAAATCGGTTGCGCTGAAGCGAATCTGATCTCCGACGACTTTCAAGACTGATCTCCAAGAATTGTCGCTCCCAAACTCGATAGACACCCGGCATCAAGCCTTGAGGAAAGGGCATCGCGTCGAAGTATGTCTTCAGTCAGGTGAGGATGGAACTTCTCGAACAACAGGCTCGGCGAATGAGCAAATAGGTCCACCTCTTTGCCATCTGCCAGCGCTGAAAGTGCGTCGATCAACTCCGGACTTTCGTCCTTCCCAAACACTTCCAGAAACCCATCGTGTGTCTGCACGGTGAAGCCGCTCGCCCGAAGGGCGAGTGCCAAGGTCGTTGTTCGAACGGAACCAGTTTTCGTCGCTATGACAGCAGCGTTGTCGCTGAGCTGCGCAATCCTTCCGGGGTCGAATTGCAGTTGGGTGTAATTGATGCGTGCCTCGTCGAGTAGCTCCAGCGCAGTCGCATCAAGATAGATCGGGCGCTTTTGGCCTTCTAGAACATCGAACATTCGCTCGATCACCCGGTCATGGATGTTGCCTGGGTCGCCCCCAAAGATGGGCGGCACTCCCGCTTTCGCCGGTGCAACCAGGATGACACGGTCCCGGTCGAGAACTTCCTGCACCAGCCAGCGCCTGCCCGAAAAAATGAGAAGCATTCCGGGCGCAATCATGTTGTCGATAGGGAGCGTTCCAAGCTCCTTACCGCCGGAAATCAGCCGGTATTCCTCCGGTGTCTGAAACACGGCATAGAAGCTATAGTGCTCAACCAGCTTTTCGCCATTGGCACCGAGCAGCAAGAGTCCATCACTGGTTTGCTCAATAAGCGCGACCTCAGGTTGCCCGAGCGCCCGCAAAACATCCAGGAACAGCTGTGTATCGACCTGACGGAATGGCCCGATCTGGCAGAGAATCCCGTAGAGTTGCTGCGCACGTATTCCGCCTCGCTCGGCGATCACTGAGAGGATTTGGTGAACGAGGGTCGAGAGGTGCAGGGCCTCGCGTTGCGGCGGTTCACACCAGCCTTCCAAGAGCAATTCGATCATCGCAATAGCCCGCACCATCCCGAGGCGAAGACGGTCCGAGAAATTGCTCGTCGGCGTAAGCTTCGCCTCGATTGCATACTGCCGAAGGATGGCTGGCTTGCCCGGTCGCCGCCCTGATCGGCCAAGCCTTTGCCTGAGCGATGCGACGCTGAATGGTGCGCCAATCTGGCCGACACAGGTCACATCGCCAATATCAATTCCCAGTTCCAGCGTGGAAGTGCAGATGGCAGTCGTCGGCGCAGTACCATCTTTCAGGCGACGTTCGACGAAGTCTCGATGCTCGCGCGATAGGCTGGCATGGTGAGGGTAAAACTCCTGCGGCAGGTGTTCCTTTTCGCAAAGTGCGCGCAACCGATCTGAGTAGATTTCGACTGCCTGTCGCGCACCGCCAAAGACAAGATTGTCGCTGCCTCTCAGTTGTTCGAATAGATGCTGAGCAATGGCATCCGTCGCTGAAGGGCCTTCATCGTCCTTGTCGCCAGCAACGTAGCCACGGAGCTGGAGCTGCAATTCGGCTGATCCGCCCTCGGCAATGACCTGTTCGACTTCATTTGGGCTATCAGGACGAAGATAAGCCTTCGCCAGCTCCATATCTCCGAGTGTGGCCGACAAACCAACCCGGCGAATAGGTTTCTTTAGAGCAATTTCGAGGCGCGTGAGAAGCGAACGCATCTGGATGCCGCGCTCACTGTCGAGGACCGAATGCAATTCATCGAGAATGATTGCGCGCGTTGCGCCAAACAGCCTCGGAATCTCCAATCCGCGTCTAATGAATAGCGCTTCAAGAGACTCCGGGGTGATTAGCAGCACGCCCCTCGGTCGCTTGGTAGCCTTAGCCTTCACCGATGAGGAAACGTCGCCATGCCACGGCGTGATAGGCAAGTCTGTATCGCGACAAATGTCTTCAAGTCGCCGCGCCTGATCGGTGATAAGCGCCTTTAGCGGTGCGACATACAGAACATCAAATCCGGAGTCCTCACAGGGTTCATCGAGCACCTGGGACAGTAGTGGGAGAAATGCGGCTTCAGTCTTGCCTCCGGCGGTGCTGGCAGCGACAATCAGGTCACGATTGCCGTCCATAAGCACGTGCGTTGCGCGCGCCTGAATATCGCGCAGTTCCTTCCAGCCTTGCTGACGTATCCATTTCTGGATTGGTCGAGCCAGCTTGTCGAATGCCGCGCTCACAGTCGGAAGCTGGCTAGCTCGTCGCTCTCGGGAACAGCGCCAACGCTCTCATCCACGTCGCTCATGTCTTCACCAGAATCCTCCGCCACGTCGAGTTCTTCGATGAGGTCCGACCATTCGACGCCGGGGTTTTGTTCGAGCACCGCCAGAAGATTCACGAAAGCTGTGACCGTGTTCCGGGGGGTTCTGAAATAGGCTTCCCCGATCCTGTCCGAACAGTGTGCCATGAACGCTTCCAAGGCGTTGTCGGGCAGGATTGCTTCATCGCCCTGCATGACGGCGCGAATGTTGGCCAAGAGCACGAAAAGGTCTTCAGGCGTAAGGCTGGCTAGTCGAATGACCGGTCCGGAAAGATCGACCAGTCCATCACGCGCAAAGGTGTTCTCTGCGAGGCGAGATTGGAGGGCCTCATAGCTGTAGAGGCCGCGCCGCGTATTCATGAGGAATTCCGGCGTTCCTCCCATGAGGAACCCAAGGTTCTCCGCGCTCCCCTGCAGAACGTCGTTCAGGATGCGCAGGATTTGCTCATAGTTGGCATTGCGGGCTTGCGATGAAGTCAGCTTGTAAAGGTTGACCATCTCGTCAAGGCCAACGAGCAGGCCCTTGTAGCCCGCTTCACAGACAAATGCCGACATCAGTTTGAGGTGGTCGTAGACGCTGGCGTCATTGACGATGGTGCGAACACCGAGAGCCTTGCGAGCATCGGTCTTGGTCGCGAATTCGCCGCGCAGCCATCGAATTGCTGCTGATTTCAGTTCTTCATCGCCGGTTTCATATCCCTCCCAATACCGGCGGATCACCTGCGCGAAGTCGAAGCCTCCTGTCAGCTCCTCGAAATGGGCAAGGCGCTGGCGAATGATGTCATCTGTCGATTGTTCTTGCGCCTCGGCATCGTGCTGGGCTTGGCTGACAAAGCGTTCGACAACATTCGACAATGCACCACCATCTGGCTTGGTCCGGGTGGCAAGATTTCGCGCCATCTCCGCGTAGAGGCCCCGTGCTTGCCCGCCGGTCGCGTGGATGCGTCGATCCGGGGCAAGGTCGGCAAACATGACGACCAGTCCCTTTTCGAGCGCCACAAGCCGGATCAGGTTCATGAAGAAGGTCTTGCCGGAGCCATACTCGCCGATGATGAAACGAATGGCTGAACCGCCATCGGCGATCCGGTCCATGTCCTTGACGAGTTCCTCGATCTCACGCGCTCGTCCGACCTGGATGTGCCGAAGCCCCAATTTGGGAACAACACCGGCGCGTAGCGCCTGAACGATGGCATCGCGTTCGCGCGGTTTCAGTCTCGACATGAATTAATCCCCCTTCGCCATCTCGGCTCTCAACGCATCGGCTATGTCCGGCGATACGTCATATCCGTCATATTCATCGAGCAATGCTTCATCGAATTTATCGAAAGCCCACTCGTTGACTACCTCAAGCGCGCCAGATGGCATGAGGCCTTGCTTGCCGACGATCTCGTCAAACTCGTCGTCGGTCCAGTGTGCGCGCTGGATTATCTGCTCCACAAGCATCGCGTGCTTTGGATCGAGACCAGCCATTGATGATGGAAGAGTATGCGCTGCAATGACCTCATCGCTCACGTCTTCGTCGGTCGAGAAAATCTCGCCCAGAACGCTTGAAACGCGCTCGGTGTCATCGCGAATAGCGGCAATACGCGCCGCATCGAGCGAAGCAGCTTTGGCTTTCGGTTCATCTGGTATTTGTTCGCCCGGTGCTTCCGCCTCAGCGGCCTTAACGCGAACCGGGCCGTCTGGCACGTCACCAGCATGGAGGTCGGCGTAAACGAGGCCAGCATCGATCCCGAGAGCCTTGTAGATCTTCTCGATGCAAGCCACTTCTTCAGATTGAATCACTCTGTCAGCGTGGGCTATCGCGACAACTGCCGCGCGCAGGGCCAGATGATGCTCAGCGTCCGCATCTTTCAGCTTGCTGCGCAGCCATGACATGTCTGGCGGAACATCGAGATACCATTCGAGGTTGGCGTGGAGACGCATTCTTTCAAGCTCAGTCAGGCCGCTAACAGCGTCGATCTTTTCACGGAGTGCTCTGCGTTCGGCTTCCACAATTTTGCTGTCGGCATGTGCGACAAAGGTCGCCAGCGCTAGTTCGAACAATTCAGTCCGATAGGCCGGGGAGACCTCTTCAAGCCGTTCGACCGGCTCGCCCAGTTCGAAGATCACGACTGGTTCGTCGATCTTCGGTCCACGCAGTGAAAATCTTGGATCGGGAGCCATACCGAAACCAATCCGGGCGAGTGCATCTGCTGCGCCAGTCAGGTTCCGCTTGCCGAGCTTCTCCGGCGTTTCTCCTTCTAGGCGCGAGATCACATCAAGTGCTGGGACCAACCCGCCTGCGGCTACTTGTTCGCGCGCCCAATCCTTGAGGTCTTCCAACTCTTCTGACGGGAACAGACCCCAAAGCTCAGCAGGTAGCAGCGCCTGTGCTTCAATGCTCCCACGGCCATCTGGATTTCGTCCAAGATATCGGCTGAACTTGTCGAGTTCATCCATAGCCTCATCTGCGATCTTCTGCGCCTTCTGCACCGGCGACCGCAAATCGGTAACGTCGGGGATCGCCACATCGCCGCCGTCTCCGGTTGCTGGGCTTACGGAACAGTTGAATTCGCTTGACGCAGCGCGGTACTCCATTTTCAGGAGTTTACGAGGCGTCCGAACTTTCAGGCCGTCGGGATAGAGTGCCTCGAATTTCAACTTGAAGAGCGCTTTGAATTCCTCACCGCAGCGCTCTGCTGGAGTACGCATGCGGCGCTCAGGATGGCACATGAGCCACAAATGCATCCATTCAGCGTCCAGAGCGTTGCCGTTAGCAATGATACCGCCAAGCGCGAATTTCAGCGAGAACGGTACATCCCAACTGCGGTTCTCAAGAATGGCTTGTTTCAATGCCGGATCATCGAGCGACACTTTTCCCATTGCTGCGATGCGTGCCAGATCGACGAATTCGCCGAGATACCTTTGAGCTGAATAGTTCTCTGAAAAGAGGGATTTGAGACGTACTACTTCCGTAACAATTTCCCTCCTTTCGTCGTCGGAAGGCTGTTCGACCAAAAACCGGCGCTCCAAACCATAGAAAAACAGGAACATGTAGCCAGGGTTAATCGTCCCGTCTTCTCGACCGCCCGCCAGCCAATCAAGATATGTGGCTCTGCAAACGGCTGGGATGCTCGAATAGCCCGGCCAGTACGACATGTGATCGCCATTCTTGTCCGAACCGACCCGCGCGACGGATAGTGAGGGATCGATATAGGCTCGACAGCTCTCGCCATAATTGGGTGAGCCAATTCGTGGTGGCTTGCCGACGTAAACCATCCCATCGATCGTGCGACCCGCGATAGTGACGGATTGCCCTTTTGGTACCCAGCCTCGCGACCCTACTGGCGGCATTCTGTTCTGCCTTTCTGTCTTCGAATGCTGATCAGGAAACTGGTTCGACCGGCTTTGCCGCGCCAGTTTTTCAACTGCCATTCGATTTGCCGCTGTTTCAAGTTCGGCTCTCGAGCGCTGTCCGACCCGGACAAGCTCGGCATTGTTTTGCAATGTCTGATAGGCGTTGGGTTGGCGCAGTTGTTGTTCTTCGCTGTCCACCGAGACAGGGTTATCTGTGAAGTTGTTCCGCTCTGAGATCTTGGTCGCGCGACGCTTTTCGTACCACCAGACAAACGCAATCGGCGCGAGGAGCGCGAACAAAGCTTCAAGCGCATCGGGTAGACCGTCCAAAGCAATTGCCGCGATTATTGCGCAAACGAAGAAAGAGACGACGTAAAGCCCGATAATGCGGATGATTTTCCAGACAATCGACATTTGTACTGACTGCCATCAGCTGTTGGAGAGGTCACGCTGAAATTTCGCAAACGATCCAAGCAAATTTAGTGCAAAGCTAAGAGCCCTCATTTCGATCAACGAGCTTGTCGCAGTTTGCGACCAAGTTGGGCCTTCGTGATAGCAAAGCGGCAAGAATGCTGGCCGATCAAGATATCAGCTTAGCGAGCTGGAGCGATGTGCGAGCAATTCAATGCTTGCCATTCCCATCCATTCGAAGCCAGTTATGCCGCTGAACGGGGAAAGCAACCACAGATCATCGACTTCTTCGACAGGTACGAATCGTTATGGGGGCATATGAGCGCATATCTTGAGCAATTCTTAGACGCTTTCTTGAGCGTCCTAGACTTCGTCTATGGGGAGCGCTGGGTCGCACCATTCGTCCTGCTGCCGATCATGTTCGCCGCCGCCTTTATCGTCAGGCAGCGAGCCAAGAAGAGGGTGGTCCCCTACCTTACCGCTGCGCGGGAACGGATCGACGCATTGCAATCGGTTCTGGGCACTGATCGGGATCCAGACGCCGAAAGGCGCGCCTTCGCCGAAAACTACATCGAGGTCTCGGGCGCAATGGGGACCGAGCAGGAAGGCGCTCATAACCTCGTCCAGGCCTGGCGTGAATTTCAGGAATCCATGGTCGACGAGAGCGCCTCGCCCGTGCGCAATACCAATCGTCCAAGCGCGTTCTTCAACCGCGCTGCGCCAAAGCTGACAGTCCTGCATTTCGCCTCGAATATCTTCGTTGGCGTTGGACTTATCCTGACCTTCCTCGGGCTGATCGTCGCACTCAACACGGCAGCGCAGAACATGGGTGAGGACATCACGGCTGCAAAACTGTCACTTGAGCACCTGCTTACCGTCGCTGGCGCCAAGTTCTTTACCTCGGTCGCAGGTCTTGGCGCCTCGATCTGGCTGCGCTTCACCGAATACAATCTCAGCAAGAATATCCGCCGCGATACTGATCTGATCTGTGAGTTGCTCGAGCGCGGGCTGCTTTATGTCTCTCCGCAGAGGCTCGCCGTCGAACAGCTAGATGTCCTTCGCGAGCAACGCGATCAGCTGAAGTTCTTCAACACCGACGTTGCCTTGCAGCTCTCCGAACGGATCGGCGCACAGTTCACCCAGGCGATTGCTCCGGTCGCCGCCTCGCTGACCGAGCTCAACGACAACATGACCTCGGTCACGCAGGGCATTGGCGCAGGAGCTCGCGAAGCCATCGAAAAGGTGAGCGGCGAGCAATTGCGCGGCCTAAGCGAGACATTGGGAGAACTTCGCGGCAAGCTCGATGCGATCGGACAAACGGTTGGCAACAGCGGCGCAGACGCTGCCAACCAAATCCGCCTGGCAGGCGAAGACTTCTCCAAGGCTGCCTCCGATATCCGTGAGGCCTTCGACCGGCTTGCAGGCCAGGTCGACGGCATGGGTACACGGATCACCGAACAGAGCGATGCGGCGCAGGCCGCTCAACAAAAGGCACTTGCAGACATCCTGGCAGGAATCGAGGATGCACAGGCTCGCTCCAATACCATGCTGACTACGATGCTGACGACGCTTCAGACGGCAGGAAGTGAAGCAGCCGGATCAATCCAGCAGGAAGTGGAGAAGACGCTCAAGAGCGGTGTCGAGGCAAGCGGAGAAACCTTCCGCAAGGCTATCGAAGCCTCGAGCGGCGAGCTGCGGGACACCACGAAAAAGCTCAGCGATGCAGTGGGAGAGGCAGCACAACAGGTCGAACGCGCCAGTGTCGGTTTCAGCCAGTCCAGCGAGAAGGCTGCGCAGACCGCAGAAGCCATGCGGAATGTCACTGACAGCGCGAGAACGGTCGCGACATCGATGAGCGATGCGGCGCAGGGCTTTGCCAGTGCCGCAGGACCGGTTGCCGAAGCTGCGCGCTCCGTTAGCCAGGCAGCAGGCCGCGTTGCCGATACCGTTGAAGCTGATCGGGCGGCCGCAATGGCAGCGCTCACCGAGATGCGCTCGCTTGCCGCCTCCATCCGCTCAACCCAGCAATCAGCGGAAACCGCCTGGAGCGATTATCGCGCCCGCTTCGATGGTGTCGATCAGGCGCTTTCCAAGGCGACCGAGAAGCTTGCAGAAACACTCGGCGACAGTCTGACGCAGTTCCGCAAGTTCGCGCAGGAAACCGATCGCGAAATGGCTGCCGCTGTGAGCCGGCTGAGCAATACGCTCACGCAGATCGAGGAATATGCCGAGTCCCTCGATGATTTCGTCGAGGAAACGCGGACCATTCGGGAAGCCGCTGAATGATCTTCGAGGAAGCTCACGACCACGCCGTCGAAGAGGAAAACTACTTCGTATCCATGACCGACCTCATGGTAGGCTTGGTGTTCGTGTTCATCATCCTCCTGATGTACTTCGCACTCCAGTTTCAGGAAGTCACCGAGGAGCTCACCGGCGCAAACCAGACGCGCACCGAGATTCTCGAGCAGCTCCAAGAAACCCTCAAGGAAAGAGGTGTCGAGGTTGTCATCGATCGCGAGAACGGAATTCTGCGCCTGCCCGATTCCATTCTCTTCGACAGCGGCCAGAGCCAGCTCAAGCCGGAAGGCAGGACCAATGTCGGCTATCTTGCCGACGCGCTCCGTGACGTGCTCCCCTGTTACAGTCAGGGGATCCCGCGAAGCGCGACATGCCCGGAAAGCCAGCATTTGATCGAATCTGTGTACATTGAGGGACATACCGATAGCGACCGCTACGGTGGGTCTGGTGCGCTGCGCGACAACTGGGACCTTTCGGTGGTTCGGGCGACAAACACTTTTCGTGCGTTGGCGGAATTCGAACCCGATCTTGTCGGTCTGTGCGCTCCCAAACAGGAGCGCTGCGAGCCTATTCTTAGCGTGAGCGGATATGGACCTCAGCGTCCTGTGCCAGGATCGCAGGGAAGCGACGAGGCAAGCAAGCAACAGAACCGCCGGATCGACCTTCGCCTCATCATGATGGCACCTGACTCAGGCGAAGCGAGGCAAACCCTTGAGGACAGGCTGACCGACGAATGAGCCACCTTGCCAATCTTGTCGTTGACCCCAAGCTACTCGTCGCACGAATGCGCGTTGGCACTACCGAGCCCGAAGAACTGCGTCGCACTGTGGCGCGCATCGAACAGAACGGCAGCACCGGCGCAGGCGAAATCGAAGAAGTTGGGGAACTGCAGCAACGTATCGCGCAATGGGCAACCAATTCCTCCTCGGCAACCTTGTCTCGAAGAGATCTCCGGAACGGGTGCCAGGCAGTGCTGCATCCCCCGTATCCCCCTGCGGAAGATGAGGCAGTCATCGATCGATTGCTGAGCGAGGTCGAACGCAACCGGCGGCGCGCCGCATTCTTCGCAGTCATCGATGCCTATCTCGATGGCTTCGACAACGAGAGCCCGACTCTCGCCTCGCTCGCCAACCGGCTCGAAGCCCTCGCCTTGAGGTGGCCTTGGCGCGAAAACGACAGCTGGCCTGAAAGGATCTCGAGCTTCTCCCTTCTCGACCCCACTCGAGCACCTGAAGTTCTTGCACGCCGAGTCCTTGCCAGCGGAGAGGATCCTTTCAGGGTCTTGCAGGAATCCGGTCTCGACACCGCAGGACGCCGTTTTGGCGGTCTTGCCGAAGCAGCCTTCAGGTTCGCCTGTCATCTCGTTATGCGGATGACGGGGCAGGAGGCGGTTTCAGGCCAGCGAACGCTGATCGAATGGGCACGAAACGAGACCGGCGATTTCGGCTATCAGCGAGTCTGGCCTGATTTTGTCGAAGCCAGCCTCACGCCCTGGGAAATTGAGGAGCCAAGCGAAGCTCACAAATCAGCCCTCCTCGATATGCTCGAGCGCTTCGGAGGCGGCGATCCGCGCGCCAAGCCAGAACGCTGGCGCACCGTCATGGACCGGGCACCGGGCGCCTACGCCGTTCTCATGCGCTGGCTAACTCGCGCCTCGGTCCTCCAGTTTCTCGATATCGTCGATCGGCTCATGCCCGACCGCGCCTCAAAACTCATGTGGGCATATCGCCGCGCATTCTGGATGTCCTATCTGCTCAGCGATGGCTCGGCCCCCGGTATCGATGCTGCCTGGGTGGCCTTTGGCGACGAAGGCGCGCGGCTGGCCCGAAAGACAGCCCACGAAACCGGCGACAAGTCCTTCAACGCCTTCGGTAAGCAGAGCGACAAGTCTCCGCAGCACGCTGCCCTCATCCTCCAGATGGGCGACTTCACGATCGTCGACTGGAGTCACTCGGCCAAATACCAGGTCTGGAAGCGAGGCGACAAAGGCGCACCCCAGCTCTTCAAGGACCGGTATCGATCCGGCGAACTGTACAGCGCGCCGATCCAGGAGAGCCATGTCTCCCCCAAGACCTTCAGCTGGCAGAAGTCGCTCGCCCGGATAATCGAGGGACGCAATTTCTATTCGCCAAAGGCATCGTGGAGACCGCGCGTTGTTTAAGAACCCCTTTCGCAAGAGTGAGCAGGCGCGTTTCGTATGGCGTGAGGATGGCGACGAGCTTGTCGTGTCGCTCGAGCAAGGTGACAAACAGTTCCCCTCTGCAGACTGGTCCGCTACTCGCCCGGACACATCAGGAGCGATTGCATCGCTGCTGTCTGAGTTCGCTCAGGAGGACGAGACAGCACCAGGAGCCCAGCTAACGGATGCCGATCTGAGGCTTACCCCGCGCGCCGTGGCCTCGCTCAATGCGAACACGGCAGCCCTTCTGGGCCTGCCGCCGCCAACGCCGCTGGCACTCGATTTGCGCGCGCAGAACCGGATCGACCAGGATGAGTTCAGGCTCGCGGTACGATGGGTCCGCCCCGGCGGACAACCCGTTCGCGCCAAGCCGCGAGGTGCGCTGCTTCTGACCGAGAGCGGACCACGCCGCATTCCAGAACCCCTCTGGTCACTCCATGAGGCCGCCGAGCCGCTTACCCGGGCACTCGAGCGATCAGAGCGTTTCGAGGCGCTTGCACGTTTGAGAGAACAATGGCCGGAAGATCCCCAGCTTCCGATCGAGAGCGAAGCCTATCTGAAAGACCTCAGGGTCCATTACGCATCCAGTCTTTCGCTCAAGCTGAAGACACTTACACCTGATCGAACCGAATTCGATCCGGTGCTCTTCAGTGCTCGGTCGGTTTCCGAGGCAGGCGAAAGTGGCAAGGCGCTCGACGAGGAGGCCGACAGCATCCTCGCGCCTTCCGCGCAGCGTCTCTTTGCCCACGACCGCTTTCGTAGGGAAGCTGCGGCGCGCCCCGTCTATGTCCTTCAGAACGGCGAGTACCTCTTCATCGATCCGGACCTTCGTCCTGCGCTCGATGTCGTGCGCAAGGTTCAGGATGCCCCCGAAGAGCAGCGGCGATCATTCATCCTCAATCCGCGCAAGGTCATGCGCGAGGTGCTCGGAGATGAGCAGGCCGAAGCAATAGATCTCGAAAACCTGTTCATCGACACGGAACAGTTTTCCGAGCGTGTTGCGGGTGTCGATGTGTGGCGCGCTCCCGTACTGCCCTGGATCGTTCTCTCGCAGAAGAACAATTGGATACCCGAGAGGTTCGGCCTGCGGATCGGCGAAGACTATTTCGCGCTTCCAGCGAAAAATGTTGAGCAAGTTACATTACGGATCGAAATTGCTGCAGATGCCGGCAAGCCGGATGCCGACGTCGAAGGACTGCTCGAGCCTGCCGAAGAGGATGGACCGGCGCCGCCTGCGCGAATTCCCGTTAACGATCAGAGCCGTGCGGCCCTCGCGAGTTTCGCACCATTTGCGCAATTGGGAGACCAGTCGCCAGAAGCCGAGCATCATGGAGATGTGGACGCCTGGGATGCCGCCACACAGGGCAAGCTGTTTCTCGTCGTACACGACAATTTCGAAGAGGTTGATTACGCGCCTCTCGGCGTAACCGAGACGGTCGAGGAAGAGGCGCTACCACCTATCGATCCTCCTGACCTGCTGCAGTCCACGTTGAAGTCGCATCAGAAAGAGGGCCTGACCTGGTTGGGGAACAGTGCGCTTGCAGGTCGCCCCGGAGCCCTTCTCGCGGACGACATGGGGCTCGGAAAGACCATCCAGGCGATAGCCTTCATGGCATGGCTCCAGGAAGAGGCACGCGCCTCAAGACGCCCTCGCGCGCCCTTCCTGATCGTAGCGCCCACCGGCCTTCTCGGAACCTGGCGCACGGAAATCGAGAAGCATCTGCGCGACCCGCAACTAGGCCTTCTGGTTCCTGCGTTCGGCAGCAATCTAAAGCTGCTGCGCGACGAAGACAGCTTTGGATCGAGGGATATCGAGACAGGCAAGGCTTCCCTCGACGCAGCCAACTGGCGTGATGCCGGGGTAGTTCTGACAACCTACGAAACGCTGCGCGATTACCACTTCAGCTTCGCCCGAACGCGCTTTGGTCTCATCATCTACGATGAGATCCAGAAGCTGAAGAATCCCGGCAGTCAGGTTACGCGCGCGGCGAAGGCTCTGAATGCAGAGTTCACGCTAGGTATGACCGGTACCCCGGTCGAAAACCGTCTCCAGGATCTGTGGTCCATCATGGATGTCGTCGCCCCAGGGTTTCTTGGCGCCAGCCGTGATTTCGAGAAGCGGCACCCCACGGACAATCCCGATGCACTGGCAAGGCTCAAGTCGCAGCTCACCGATCCGATCAAAGGGCGGCCACCTTACATGTTGCGGCGACTCAAGGGCGAAGTGCTCGACGGAATGCCTACTAAGACAGTGCACGCCATCAGGATGGACATGCCTCCCGCACAGGCAAGCGCCTATCGCGATCTGGTCATCCGCGCAGCGGCTGCAGGTGCGGCTGGCACTCTGGGCAAGGGCGGAATGCTGACTACGCTTGCCAACATGCGCGGCGTCTCGCTTCATCCACTCGATCCGCGCCAGGCACCTGATGATCTTGATGCCTATGCCCGAGATTCAGCCCGGCTCGCACAGACCCTCACGATCCTTGAGAATATCGCCACTGCCAATGAAAAGGCGCTCATCTTCCTCGAAGACCTCGCCATGCAGGAGCGGCTGGCCGGACTCATCGCAGATCGCTTTGACCTCGCGCGTCGTCCCACGCGGATAAACGGAACCGTTCCAGGCCCAAAACGCCAGGCGCTCGTCGAAGCCTTTCAGGCTCACCCGGGCACTTTTGATGTCATGATCCTTTCGCCGAGAGCCGGAGGAGTGGGCCTGACGCTTACTGCCGCAAATCACGTCATTCACCTCTCGCGCTGGTGGAACCCGGCCGTCGAGGACCAGGCAACCGACCGAGTATTTCGAATTGGGCAGACACGCGATGTCCATGTGTATCTTCCAATGGCGGTGCATCCAGACCCCGATCTCGCGCCATCCAGTTTTGACCTTCGCCTCAACGCGCTAATCGAACGCAAGCGCAAGCTGACCCGCGATCTGTTCTTCCCCCCCGATGCAAGCGATGGCGAGCTGGGAGATCTCTTCCGCGAAGTTTCGCTCGAACGCGAAGTGACGGAAGAGGCGCCGAGGGAGGAGAACTTGTCTGGCGCGCCGACGGCAGACGCCTCTGCTTCCGTTTCACCGCTCGCTACCGAGGAAACCGAGAGCAAACAGGAAACGGTGCCAACAGAATTAGAGGCGGCTACGGAAGCCGAGGGCGAGCCCGAAAGAGGCCAATCTGCCGTAATCGAACTCGATCAGCGCTCCTCCGAGCGGCGAACCCTATCCCTACCGCGACCAATCGCAGACGCTCAGATTAGGCTGTGGCGCAGGGGCCCAGGAGAGCAACGTCCAACCGAGGAGATCCTTGCACTCTTCAACGGCCTCAACATCGCAAAGGTCACGATCCGCGACCCATATGCCCTCGCTACCTATTTCGCGCGGCGCTCGCAGATCGAGTTCCTCCAATCGCTGCGCAGCACGGCTGGCACCCTCGAAAGCATCATGATCGAGTACGCCCCCGAGGCCGAAGGTGACCTCGATGACGCCCGCAGCCGTACCCAATTTGGCTCCGACTATGCAACCAGCTTTGGCGGCTCTGCCCCCAGGCTTGCCCTAGTGCGGCGAAGCAAGAGGGCGCGCGATGATGATTTTCACGATCGCTTCATCGAGGTGGACGTCCGTCATGCCGGAGGCGCCGTCAAGCGGCACGAACTGACCATCGGGCGCGGGGTCGAAGCACTTTACAATGAGCATAGGCAATGCACCGTGACCTATGCGCCGCCTGGGTCTACCTAGCCTAGTCCTTTGTTAAGACTACCTAAAGCGCACGATAAGCCTCAAAGTCCAAACTTCGCCACGATCGCAGGCAAATGGCAGCTGTCGCACTCTTGGTAGACAAGAACAGACTGATCCGTACCGGATCAGTTGCGGACGTTTATTTGACGAAAGACGGAATGTGGGCCGGGAACTGACCGTCGGCTTTCGACCCCATTGCGGATATAGATGGGTAATTGGAATTACCGCCATTCTTCGGCGTTGGCGTCGACTACAGCTGGTAAAGTTACCTTCTCTCGCGGCGACCGCTGGGCCCTTTAGGCATCGCCCAAATTGCGCTGCATTGCGGCCAAAGTAGACTTGAATGCCTCCAAGTCCTCGTCCTTTATTCCTGTGAGCAGGCGCGCATAGACCTGATCCGCTTCGACTCGCATTTTCGGAAGCAAGTCGATTGCAGCGGATCGCAGGTGCACCTGCCACACACGGCGGTCGTTTTTGGCGCTGCGCCGTTCGACCAAGCCCAATTCTTCTAGCCGGTCGATCGCTTGCCCGATGCTTGCCCGCTCCAGCTCCAATTGACCGGCCAATTCGGTCTGGGTCATGCCGGGTGTCCGGTAGAGATAGGCTAACGCACGCCACTGGGTGCGGGTGAGTCCAAACTGCTCGAGTGAGGAATCGAAGGTACGGCGCAATCGTCGCGTGAGCTCTTCCAACAGAAAAACCAACCGGTCTTGATCGGTCAGGAATGGCGCCGCTTTTTCATCGGGATCGTGGTCGAGCTTTGTTGCCATGCAAGGCACCTTAACACAGCATCGACTTAGATAAAGTCATTTACTGTAAATCAATTTACAATATAGTGGCTTGCGATATGGAGATTTTGACCACCAAAATTCATGGAGCGGGAGGACTCTCCCTTGCCGCAGAAGTGATTGGTGGCGACAACGCCATGCCCGTCCTGCTCGCACATGGCGGCGGGCAGACGCGCCGTGCGTGGAAGCGCGTAACAGGTGATTTGGCCGAAGCTGGCTACCGCACAATTGCGATTGATATGCGCGGTCATGGCGAGAGCGATTGGGCTGCGAGCGGAGCATACGATATTCGCGACTTCGCTTCCGATCTTGTAGCGATTGCATCAGGCATGGAATGCAAACCAGCACTCGTTGGTGCTTCGCTGGGGGGACTGGCCGGGATCATCGCCGAGGGTTATCTCGCGCCAGACACTTTCGCTTCCCTGACCCTTGTAGACATTGCCCCGCGCATGGAGCCGGGCGGCGTGATGCGTGTGGTCGGTTTCATGGAACAGCATGTCGATACCGGCTTTTCTTCACCTGAAGAAGCGGCGGGAATCATCGCGAGGTACATGCCGCATCGCCGCAAGCGCGGGGCTGGAGAGGGACTGCGGCGCTACCTGCGCAAAAAGGATGATGGCCGCTACTACTGGCACTGGGACCCGGCCTTTATCCGTAACATCATGACCACGAAGCGAAGCGATCCGGCTCATCAGGATCGGCAATTCGATGCGCTGAGCGATGCGGCCAGTCGGCTTTCGTTACCAGTGCATCTCATTCGCGGCGGATCGAGCGATCTGGTTTCCGAAGAGGCGGTGGCGCATTTGCGCGACCTGGTCCCGAACACCGAATATTCCGACATCGCAGATGCCACGCATATGGTGGTGGGAGACGCCAACGACGCCTTTTCGGAAGCGATCCTCGATTTTCTGACCCGCCATCACTCTCCCCAAGGAACTACAGCATGAGCAAGGAGCACGGTCCAATCGATTGCGAACGTCTTGATGAGCTGTTGCGGATTGCTCCGTTTCATCAATGGCTCGGTCTGACGGTAAAATCGTATTCTAGCGAGCAGATTGAGCTCGAAATGCCGTGGCGCGAAGAGATTATCTCGAACCCGATGATCGGTTCAGCTCATGGCGGCGTGCTGGCATCGCTGATTGACCTCACAGGGCTCTACACATTGCTGTCGCAAGGTGTGACAGCGAAGGTGACAGCCGACCTGCGCGTTGATTATCATCGCCCGGCGACTTCTGGGCCCCTCATTGTGACGGGTCAGGTGGTCAAGGTCGGAAGGCAAATCTCGGTTGCCGAAAGCCGGATAGTTGGACCGGACGGAAAACTGATCGCCAGCGGCAGGGGTGCCTACATATGTTAGCGCGCGCCACCCTAACGGCTTTCTGTTTGGCTCTTGCTGCATGCTCAGGTGGCGTGGACGGAAGCGAGGCGGGGCAAGACGCGCAGTCAGGTCCGCGCAAAGTTCAGACAATGGTCGTCGAACCCGAATTGCTCGCAGAACCAGTAAAAGCATTCGGCACCATTGCAGCCAAGCAAAGCAGTTCGATCGGAGCGCTCGCAGAGGGGCCGGTTGAGCGCATTTTCGTAAAGGTCGGCGACAGGGTATCGCGGGGCCAACCACTCTTTCGTATCCGTCAGGCTGATTACCAGCGGCGCGTCGCCGAAGCGCAGGCCGCCGTCGATCTAGCTAGCGCCCGAGCGATCGAGGCAGAACGGCGCTACGAGCGCGTTATTGCGCTTGCACCTAAGGGTTTTGTATCAAACGCGCAGGTCGATGCGGTCGAAACGGAACTTGCCGTTGCACGAGCGCAAAAAACGCAGGCTCAGGCAGTGTTCGGCACCGCGCAGCAAGCGTTATCTGATACCATCACGCGAGCGCCTTACGATGGCGTTGTTACCGCTCGGTTGGTCGATGAAGGGGTCTACCTCAACAACCGCTTTTCGATGGGCGGTCAATCAGCAGCGCTCCAATTGCAGGAGCTCGGAACGGTCGCCGCCATCGTGAACGCGCCACAGGAATATGTTGACGCCTTTCGGCGAAATATGCCCGCTCGCGTCTACATCGAAGGGTTCGACGAGCCGATTGATAGCATAGTCTATATTATCAACGACCGGGTCGACCCTGAGAGCCGGATGGTCGAATTGCGGCTGCCGATTGCCAATCCAAATTATCGCATCAGCTCAGGTTTGGGGGCTCGCGCTGAAATCAACGTCCCACCCGTTTCGGCGATAATCCTCCCTCGAACCGCAATCCGTGGCGATAGTGCTGCCGCGCACGTTTTCATTGTTGAAAACGGGAAGGCACATGGGCGCGAAGTTACTTTCGAGAGCATCGATCTTGATCGGGTGCGCATTCTTTCAGGCTTGGCCGCAGGGGATGAATTGGTCCTCGATCCGCCTTCGACTTTGCGTGACGGTGAACCAGTAGAGTCCCGCCAAATGAGCGATGCAGACTGATATGTGGCTCGCTGACGTATCGATCCGGCGCCCCGTCTTCGCTACGATGCTGATCGCCTCGCTCGTGGTGCTGGGACTTGTTTCGTTCAATCGGCTCGGCGTCGACCTTTTCCCAAAGGTGGAGTTTCCATACGTTTCAGTAACGACGGCGCTTCCTGGCGCCTCGCCCGGAACCGTGGAGACCGAAGTTACCGACATTGTCGAGGAACAGCTCAATACCATTGCGGGATTGCGTCAGATGCGGTCGACCAGTGCGGAGGGTGTGAGCATCGTCAATCTCGAATTCGAACTCGAGGAAGATGCCGATGTGAAAGCGCAGGAGGTGCGCGACAAAATGTCGCGGCTTGGAGCCGATCTGCCTGCCGATTCCGAATCACCGGTCATCGAAAAGGTCGATCCCGATGCCGCGCCTATTCTCTCGGTTCTCATGTCGGGGGACATGCCCGCTCGTGACTTGACCGCTTTCGCAGACGAGGAGGTCAAGGAGCGTTTACAGCGCGTCCCCGGCGTCGGTTCAGTCGAGCTGGTCGGCGGACGCAAGCGGGAAATGCGTATCTGGCTCGATGCAGCCGCGATGCGCGCTCGCGGAGTGACTGCGGACGACGTACTCGGCGCAATTCAGCGCGAGAACTCCGAACTGCCGGGTGGTCGGTTGGTCACCGAGGGGCGCGCGCGCCAATTCGGTGTCCGCATACTCGCCGAAGCGGAGAGCGCGGCAGAATTCGCGGCCATACCCATCGCCTATCGACCCAATGGCCAAACCGTTCGGATCGGCGACGTCGGGCGGGTAGAAGACTCGATTGAAGACGAGGCCAGTTATGCTCAGCTCGACGGTGAACCAGGCGTTGTTCTTGAAGTCCGCAAGCAAAGCGGTGAGAACACAGTCGCCGTCGCCGAACACATCCGCGCCGACATTGAGGAGCTGCGAGCTTCGGCACCAGAAGGCGTCACCTTCGTCATCGCGCGCGACACTTCTCGCTTCATTGAACAGGCCATCGGAGACGTGCTGTTCGACCTGTTAATTGCCGTGGTTCTGGTGGTCGCGGTGACATTCCTTTTCCTTCTCAGTTGGCGCGCTACGATCATAGTATTGCTGGCGATCCCCACTTCGATAGTCGCAAGCTTCATTGCCTTTGCGGCGTTCGATTTCACGATCAACATGGTCACTTTGTTAGCGCTGACGGTCGCTATCGGCCTGCTGGTCGATGACGCGATCGTCGTCGTCGAAGCAGTTCAAAATGATGTCGATGAAGGTGCTGACGCAACTGGAGCGGCTCACGCAGCCACTAAGCGGGTTGCGTTGGCTGTTCTGGCTGGAACTTTTGCGACTTTGGCAGTGTTCGTGCCAATCGCGTTTATGGAAGGAATAGTTGGCCGCTTTTTCTTTCAATACGGTCTTGCAATCGTCTTCTCCGTCAGCGTCTCGATGCTGGTTGCCTTCACGCTCACACCCGCGCTTTCGGCCCGGTTGCTGCGTCCCGAAGAAAAGGAGAGCGGCTGGTTCGCACGCATAGAGCGATTCCATGTCGGGATGCGACAACGCTACGAAAGGCTCGTATCTTGGGCGATCCGCCGCCGCTACGTCGTACTAGGCGGCGCCCTTGCCAGCGTATTCGTGGGGGGGGTTTTTGCGGCGCTCGTGCCCAGCACATTCATGTCCACTACGGACCGCTCGGAATTTCTCGTCACGATCAAGCTACCGCTCGGCACAGGGATAGCCGGGGCAAAGGATGCAGCGCAGCAGGTGGATGCCGCTCTGCGCGAAAATCCCGAAGTCGAACTCGTTTTTGTCAGTGCGGGCAGCGGGACCAATCCAAAGATCAACGAGCTCGATATCTATGTCGGCCTTTCGCACAAACGGTCACGCGACGTGACGCAAGACGATATAATGACCTTCGCACGCCAGGCAGCACTCGACGGAGTCCCGAAGGCACGCCAAGTCGCGGTGGAGGAAGTCCCGTGGGTTTCCGGTGCCGGGGTCGGACAGACCGCGATAGAGCTGATCATCACAGGGCCGGATACCGCCACAATCAATCGCTACGCGCAATGGCTCGAAAGCGAGCTGTCCGCGCGATCTGATTTCGTAGACGTGCGCTCCACATACGAGGGTGGCAGACCTGAGTTGCAGATCGCGCTCGACCGTGATCGGGCGGCGGATCTCGGTATTTCTGCGCGCGACCTTGCGGCAGCTTCGCGGACACTCGTAGGCGGGAGCGATGCCGGGACGTTCGAGACGGGTGGACGCCGCTACGACGTTCGGGTCCGGTTGGAGGAAAGCGAGCGACAGCGATTGAGCGACATAGAGGCGCTGCCCCTCAGGACAGCGCAGGGCAGTCTGGTCGATTTGGCAGCAATTGCCGACATTGATGTCACGCTGAACGCCGCAGAAATCGAACGCATTGATCGATCGCGCCAGATTTCGGTGCTCGCCAATACCGCGCCGGGTGTTCCGTTGAGCGTGGCCGTCTCGGATTTAGAGGGCTTGCTTGCCGCCAACCCACCGCCAGCTGGACTGTCTACCCAAATGGAAGGCACAGCGCGCCGCCTCGCTGAAACGAGCGAGGCCATTATCTTTGCCTTCATCTTAGCGATTGTCGCACTCTACATTGTCCTCGCAAGCCAGTTTAACAGCTTCGGGCAACCGATCATCATCATGCTCACCGCGCCGCTGTCCTTCTCGGGCGCGTATTTTCTCATGTGGGCAGCAGGTCAGGAAATGAGCTTGTTTGCGCAAATCGGCATGATTGCGCTTATGGGTATCGTGATGAAAAACGGCATCCTGCTTGTCGATCGCGCCAACCAGTTCCGCGATGCTGGCAAAGATGCTGCTGCGGCCATGCGCGATGCCGCGCCGGAACGGCTGCGACCAGTCCTCATGACCGCGCTGGCTGCCGTTTTCGGAATGATGCCCGTCGCATTGGCACAGTCAGACGCTGCGGAATGGAGAAACCCCATGGGATTCATCATTATCGGCGGTCTCACGACATCTACCTTCCTGACATTGTTGGTGATACCCGCAGCTTATGCGGCAGCCTCGGATTTGCGGAAGCTCGTGAGCAACTTTCGATCCTCGCTCTTGCATGGACCGTCCTAGGTCGAAGCGTTGGCTCAACCGTTACCGGTTTTGTGATCGGCACAGGGTAGAACAAGCATTGTCCGCATTCACCTCCAGAAGCGGACGCTGGGCCATTTGAGATCAGCGCCCAACTCCAGTCAGATCTCAGTTTTCTCAGCGAGAGTAAGAGCATCTTCAATGTCGACACCAAGATACCGCACGGTGTTCTCGATCTTGGAATGACCGAGCAGTATCTGGATTGCACGTATGTTGCCTGTGGCTTTGTAGATGATTGAAGCTTTGGTCCGGCGCAGTGAGTGGGTGCCGTATTCCTCAGGACGCAAGCCAATAGCCGTCACCCACTCATCAACAAGCCGCGCGTACTGTCGCGTGCTCAAGTGGCGTGTTTGATCAACTCTGCTCGGGAAGACGAAGTCCTCCACGTCACCACATCTGAGCTCGAGTCACGCAAACAGGCTTGCACGCGCATCTGATGCGATCTCAAACTGAACAGGTCGACCTGTTTTGCGCTGCGTGATTGTTGCTCGCGTCCGGATTTCCGGGCCGCTGACTAGGTCGCCGATTTTGAGCTCGACGAGATCACAGCCTCGCAGTTTGCTATCGATCGCCAAGTCAAACAGAGCGCGGTCTCTTATGCGCTCCTCGCGATCAAGAAAGAAACGGATCGCCCAAATCTGTTTTTGATTGAATGGACGCTTGGGACCGATCTTAGCACCGAAGTTCCAAGGCACTCGGTTTTGAGAAGCAGGATCAAATTGTGAATAGGTCATTGTCATTCTCCTTGGCCGGAATGGCCGCAGAGAATGTCCGCTTTCGGGAGCTAAGATCTCGGGTGGCTACGTCCGACATTGGGGCGCATGGCCGCCGAAACGCCTCGATGGCCCGATCATGCAAGAGCACGCCGAACTAGCCATGTCGGACCGCTCAAAATTGCCTCGTCCGCTGTCGTCAATTGCCGCGCAATGCTCTCGCCGACCAAAGTAGTAGCCTCGAGCAAAACTCCGTCGTCCAAGTGAGCGTAACGAGCAGTAGTAGTGACGTGCCGGTGCCCCAAAAGACTGCCGATCATCGGCAAGGTTTCGGAAGAACGCGCCGCTAGGCTGGCGTAGTTGTGCCTCAGGTCGTGCAACCGCACATCGTCCAGTCCGGCTTCGGTCCGCAATCTCCGCCAAAACCAATCCAAGGCCGATCTCGGCAAAACGTCGAATGTGAAAACGCGCTGGTCCTTCTTTCCGCGCGTGAATGCGTCGAGCACCGCCCTCGCCTCCTGACCAAGCCAGACAATGCGCGGGCCAGTCTTGGAATCAGTCAATTTCAGCTTTCGCCCTTGGACTTCGCCCCAAGTGAGGTTCAGGATCTCACCGCGTCGACAACCTGTGAGCGCGAGGAGCGAGATTACCGCAACCTCGACCGGGTTCTCAGCGCGGTGGGCAGCCAGCGCGCGGCCAAGCCGGGTCATCTCGTCTCCACTCAGAAAGCGCTCGATCTTACGCCCCCTGTTGCGCTTTAAACCGCGAAAAGGATTTGAATGCTCAGGCAGATAGCCCCACGCTTCGGCCTTGCCGAACATGGCTTTGAGGATTTCCATGGCGCGATTGGCAGCGCCTGGGCCTGCTGATCGCGTGAGCTCAGCATGCCACCGAACCGCATCGGCATGGCTGATCTCGTCAATGAACTTGCCCGGAAAGGCATGATCGAGATGGGTCCGCCGGTAGATGTTCTGGATTTCGCGGGTGGATGGCTTCCAGGTCGGCGCGGCTACCTCCCAGTATGACTGCAGAAATGCAGTATAGGTCGGCGTCTTGCGCGCGCGCAGCTTCTTGTCGGCAGGGTTCTCGCCAAGCTCGATGCGCAGGATCAGGCGTCGTGCGACATCCTTGGCAATGCGCTCCGTCAGGATGGCGGCATCGCCAATGGTGATGAGCCGTTGCTTGCCGCCCATCGTGCGCTGCAGAACATAGCTCTTGCGGCCCGATGGATGGACGCGCTCGCCAAAACCGGGAAGCACATAGTCAAATCTCGAGCGTCGCTTGCCTGCCTCGCCCGGAACGACGCGTGCCAGTTCCTCTGCAATGATCTGCTTGAGATTGTAATTGGTCATACCGCAATCCCCATTGCACTGGCGAGATTGGAGCAGATGCGATCGGCGCTTTCAGCAATCACTTCGTCTGCCAGATGCGCGTACCGCGCAGTCGTTTCCGGAAGTGCGTGGCCGAGAAGCTTGCCGATTGTTGCCAGTGGAATGTGTTGAGCGATGGCAACCGAGGCAAAGCTGTGACGCAGATCGTGAAGCCGCACGTCGGGCAGCGCAGCCTTGCGCCTGATGCGATCCCAGTATTGACCGAGATTGATCGGAGCCTCGCGACGTATGGCCGGAAAGACCAGCAGCTCGTCAACGCGACGTTCCAGTCCATCAAGCACTGCGATGGCTTGCGGGTTGAGATAGATCGTCTTCGGCCCGGTCTTGCTGTCTGGCAATTGCAGCCGTGGAGGCTGGACATACCGCCAGCGCAAGGTTGCGATTTCGGACACGCGCGCGCCAGTGTAGATGAGCATGAGTAAGGCCGGAACGACGAACGGATTGCCGCCGTCGTGTTCGGCCAGAACGCGCCCCAGCCTTCGATATTCATCGGCGGAAAGGTAGCGCTCGGGAAGGTCGCGCTTGAAACGCGAGACACCGCGACACGGGTTGGTGTTCTTAGCCCGGTAACCCAGCTTCTCGGCATACTGCATCATCACCGACATAATGGGGATGGCGCGATTGAAGGTCCCTCCCCGCTTCGCCATGCTGTCTCGCCAGCGGTGGATGTCTCCGCGTTCGATCATGTCGACCGGTAGGTCACCGAACCTTGGCACGAGCAATTGATCGATGCGCGAACGCGACGATCGCTGGGTCGCTGGCTTCCAATGCGGCGCATAGTCCTGCCAGAATTCTTCGGCATAATCAGCGAACAGCGGCACTCGCCTCCTCTCAGGCGCGGTCGGAAGGTCGGCAAGTGTAGCCTTGATGAGCAAACTGCGCGCGGCAGCGCGCGCGGCGGGCGCGCTCAGCGCACCTGCCGCCATCCCCGCGCAACCAAGTGTCACCATGCGCTGCACACCTCGCGGGCTGTGCTTGACTATCCATGTGAGGTGACCCGACTTCCGTTTGCGAAGTCCAAAGCCGGGAAGTTCGGTGTCCCAGGTAATACCGATCGGAAGCGACTTGCGACGAGCGATATGGCCAGTCAGTTTTAGTCTGAACGAAGGCCTACGAGGGGCTATGGCTGAGCCTTGGCTACTATGCGATCGCTCACGTGTTGCCGAAACTGAACTTATTGTTTTATCGTGCTTTTCTTTCATCTATGCAGCTTAGGCTGCGTACGGTGTGCTACCGTTTTCCCATTGCGAGGTCTAAGTCCAATAACGATAGAGGATGACTTCAAGGGGGACATGGGGCGATCCATGCCGATGGAGCGAGAGCAACGGTTCAGACCACTGACTTGGACCGTGAGAGCCAATTCCAAGGCAAGTATCTTAACCAAGACGCACCCCTGATAAGCTGACGGCAAAGAAGCGCGTGCGAAGCGAGGGAGCGGGATCTGTCGCTCCCATCAGCCTCGCGCCGCTTTGACCCGTTGGCGCTCAGGAGTGCATGCGGGGGCCGGATCAAATACGCCGCGCCCGCAGGAGCGCCGCCGCAGGTGGTGCGGGACCGAGCGCGTCACCAGCCCCGCTCCTCATCACTCTCTCTTCTTCCAGCAGCGAACAAAAAAAGGGGCAGGAACCGTCGCCGGCTCCCGCCCCATCGGTCGTTCAGAACTCGTCGAGCATTGCGCCGTGCACCGTGTGCACCACCCGGCTGGCCAGATGCGCCGGCAAGGCGTTGTAGTCACCCTCGTCCAAGGCGAAGTATCCTAGGTCATTATCTTCCACGACGTGCTGGTCGAAGAAGCTGTGTAAGGCCCGCCGTTCGGCAGTGGCCAGTGCTTCGAAGTAGCTGTTCGAGTTTGATTGAATCGATGCAAGTGCAGTCATGAAATCCTCCTGATATCTGTCGGTAAGACAACGAGAGGAAGGCAGATGGGGGTGTGGCTGGCGGGTCAGGGATCGCCCGGCTGGGCGACCGCCAAGCGGCGGTGGGGGCAACGATTTTGTCGGACCGCAGCGAAGCGAAGGGACGGCAAAATGGTGGGGCCCCGCCGTCCTTGACGCGCCAGCTGCACGCCCATCATCCTTGAAAGTCCGTGAGCCAAACTCCCCTCCCGTTCGATCTCAGGTGTTCGCGAAAACCAAGGGGAAATCGCTTTCCTACAGGACGGGTGATAGTCCACGTCAGCCGAGGAGAGGGTCATCGGAGGGGAAGAAAGAAGTATCCTCAATGCCATCGAAACGAAGCGCTGTAGCCGCACTCCAGAAACTGGAGGCCGACAGGCTGGCACTCGACCAACGTCAGAAAGAACTCGAGAAACAGGCTGCCATTGAACTGGGCCAGGTTATTCTTGGAACGGGGATAGAGACCTTCTCAAAGAGGGGCCTATCCGAAGTTGCAAATGAGCTCGGAAAACTAGGCGAAGAAGAAGCCATAAAGCGGCTGTTTCAAAAGCCAGCCTCCGCATCACGCACAGCTCAAAGCCACTGAAAGTGAATACGAGAAAGGGCCCTGTCCCGTTTGGACAGAGCCCTTTCTTGGGCGGCTGGATGGCTGAGATCAGTCGATTTCGGGAGCATCCTTGTTCTCGTCGTTCTCGCCGGAGCCATTGCCCCTTGAGAGGAAGTCGACCTTGTCGGCGAGGATCTCAGTGCCGTAGCGTGTGACCCCGTCCTTGTCTTCCCATTGGGTGTAGTGGATGCGGCCTTGGACGGAAACCAGCTGGCCCTTGGAGCAGAACTGTCCGACGGTCTTGGCGAGGCCATTGAAGCAGGTCACACGGTGGAATTCGCTTTCTTTTGCGGTGTAGCCGTTCTCGTCTTTGTAGGTCTTCCCGTCCTTGTCCCTTGCAGGGCGATCGGTGACGACAGTGATCCCGGTGACATTGGTGCCGCCCTTGGTCTCGCGGGTGTCCGGATCGCGGGCGATGCGGCCGGTGAGGATTGCGATATTGGTCATGATCTTAGTTCCTTCAGTTCCTCAAACCGGAGACCATCTCCGGCTTGCGAACATCCAGAAGAAGCAGGGCATGGGAGGACTGCACCGCAGGAGCGAAGCTCTAAGGGGAACCTGTTCATGACGGGTGGTGCGGGCAGGCAGCGCAGCTGCCAACACGGCCGGAAAGGAACGGGTTGCGGCTCCTCAGCTGACCTGGTTCAGGACTGTTCGCGAAGAAAGCCGGATGGGTATCGGGTGCGGGTCTGAAGGCTCGCGTGACCCCGCTTCAATCAACCTACACCATCGCCTCCCGATGCCGCCAGGAGATCCATGAAGTTGCGCGCAGCCTCCCGGTCTTCCTCGTTGTCGAACGCCACGTCGAGGTCGGGGGCGGACCCGAACATGTGCAAGAACGACCACAGTGCAAAGCGCTTGCCCCTGTCTTGCTCGAGACCGAGGTCGACCCGGCAATGCTCGATCCCGGCCGCCAAAGTGTCTGGCGCCACGTTAGACAAATTGGTCGAGGCAAAGTAGCGAAGAAGAAGATCATCGAGTTGCATTGCCGATCTTGTAGCTTGGAAAATCGGATGCGGGAACGATAAGTGCCGCGCCGCAGTTTTCAGTAACCGCGTCCGTCCAGGAAGATTGCTGCACAGGCGCGCTGGTTACGCGCGATGAGCAATGAAGCTGTTCAGAGGCGTATCCATTCGGGCATTTCATAACCCTACAATGGAATTGATTGCGTTCGGAACTCCCCTGCCATTGCGACCCGTAGGACTCGGAGCAGCAATGAGTTCTGCGCCTCATGGGCGGCCTTGAATGGGGCCGCCCTTCTTCGGCGATTGGGAATTGATCATCCGAGAGGTCTAGTTGCTCTTTCCCCGTCAAGCGGGACTAGTGCCCAACGGCCCGCGACGATCAACAACCGTGATGCGCTGCTTCTTGGCTTCGATCACGAGGCGTTCGGTCACGCCGTTGCCCGGAAATGCCACCACATAGCGAGGGCTGAGACCAAGCATTTGCTCGTTGCGCTTGAACCCTGCACGAGCACCCAAACGACGCTCAAGCCCGAATGTGAGCTGTTGCACTTCGTGGCGCTCGGCCCAGGATGCGGCCAGTCTGTCGGCTCCCTTACCGTCGCCGCCATGTACGAGAAACATGTCAGGAACGACCTCGCGCACCCTGTCGAGTGTAGCCCAGATGTTCGCCGCGTAAGTCTTGGCGTCGGCCTCGCATTCGAAACGGTTGCGACCACCGGCAAAGACCACCGGAGTACCCTCGGGAGAATGTGCAGCCTGACGACGCTCCTTGCGTACGCGCAAAAAGTCGCGGGCATCAATCACGGCCGATGTCATGTTCTTCGAGTGGCGCGCACGCGATCCCGATACGGGCTTCCACGAGGAACCGGTTTCGTCGCGATAGAGACCTGCTGCAACCTCACGCATCTGCTCGAACACCTGCATGCTGGCTTCAGCAGACTGGGCACGCAGGGTTTGTTCCTGGAGGTTTGACGAATGCACTTCGGAGCCGTCGGCGGATGCCAGAAGGGCGCGGATTTCATCCGAGGCCCGATCGACTTGTGCCGACTTGCGGCTGGCGGCACGGTGGAAGAGATTGACGAAACCCCAGGCGAGATCCTCGGCGTCGGCTTCGAGCGCGGTGTCGGCAAACAATGCGAAGAGATCGGACCACACCGCTCCGAGCGTGTGAGCCATGGCGTCCTTGCAAGGAAAGTCGGATTCGTTGAATGGGGCAGGCGTGATCGAGAAGCCGGATAGATCGAGACCGGCAAGCTGCGTGGCGAAACTGTCATACATATCGGTAGTCCTCCTGAGACCGGCGAATGCCGGCAGAGGATTTTCCGCACAGGCCTGTTCGCCGTGCCCAAAAAGGACCGGGACAAGGGAACGCCGCACCGCGGCAGCGGGAAACCCCGCAAGGCAAGGCTGGCGCGGGCCACACGGGCCGCAGCCTTGCGCGGGTTGCGGTGGGACCTGACCGGTCCAGGGCACAAGGACCAGCGAACAGGCTCGTGCGGGATAGTGTCGGAGTGGTGCTGGAGTTGTCTGGGAGGAATCCCGGATCGGTCCGGGAGCGCTCGGCCAGACCGAATTGACTCGGTGTGAAGGCAAGTGCCAGTACGTGCGGGCTGGCTGACAGAGTTGCTCAAGTTAAGTCTCTTATTCAGGCTGCGTCAGAAAGTTCGGCATCAGCCTCATTGGCACTCGATTGGTGACCGCCCATTTCGAGCAGCAAGGTGGCTGCCTCCTCGGCCTTTGCGGCCGCGGTCAGGATCGCGCGCTCGTCCTGTTTAAGGATCTTGAGCCAGGACGCGATATAGCTAGCATGATGATCGAGATGCGAGACGGGCAATCCCAGTTCGGCACCAAGAATGGCGGAGGACAGCTCGGCGATAAGTTCTTCGACGGCATAGGCATCACTGCCGAAGCGGTTCTTGAGGCCTCGATCGAGTCGCGAAGAATGTCCAGTCCAGTGCGATAGCTCATGCGCAAGTGTTGCGTAGTAATGGTCATAGGCTTCGAAGAGTTCGGCCGGCGGCATGGTGACGCGATCACGCAGTGGCTCGTAGTAGGCTTGCGCGCCATGATGGCGTAGCTCTGCGTCGATCTCAGCGAAGAAGGCATCTAGCCGCTCCTCGCGGCCTTCGGGCTCAAGCGCGGCAACCAGTGGCTTGGGATGGTAGAATTCGGGGAGGCCATCGCACTGGTCGGCATTGAAGACTGAATAGGTCTTCAGCACGCGCCGGCTCTCCGTATCCTGCCCACCTTCAGCGTTTTCGACTTCCTTGGTGTAGTTTTTGTAGAAAATCGCGATGGTCGATTTTTCTCCTTTGCGGACTTGGCCGCCGAGTTTCTGGCACTGGCGATATGTCATCCAGTATGGTGAGGCGTAGCCGCAGGCATCAGCAACCATCCAGAGCCAGAAGGTATTCATGCCGCGATACGGCGTCCCGCATGATCGCAGCGGGCGAGAAAGCGGCAAGCCACGCCACGGCTTGACCCAAGGCTTGGTGCCTTGCTCTAGCTTTTCGATAATGGCGGCGGTGATACGCGCAGCTGGAGAAACTGAAGCAGTGCGGCGGGACTTTGTCATCGATGGTCTCCTGATCGCCGGAACGGACGTGTCCGGGTTCAGGATGAACAAAGCGTCCTCCCCTCTAAGACTCACCATCGTAGGCGACCTTCGGACGGAAACGCGAATAAGGCGGCCCATCCCGAGAGGGACGGACCGCCCGCCGAGTCACCTGGACCTGTCAGGAGGGGTCAGGCAGCCTGCTCGGCAATTTCGTTCGCGGTCTCGTCCTCAACCGGGGCCGCAGTTTCATCCTCGACCGGTTCCTCAGGAGAACCGAAGCACATGATCTCGGGCACCCACGCTCCCGCGCGCGTCTTCACATCCGCTTCGCCAATGAAATTGCCGGAGAAGATACGCTCGGCTGCGCTCGCTAGTTCTGCCTTCTTCGAACCTGCATAGCGGCTGACGAGTTCGGGACCGCCTGCAGCGTCGAGCGCTTCAAGCGTGCGCGCCTTGGCCACACGATCGAAGAAGTTCGCCGCCGTCGGCCGCCACCAATGCGCGGTTTCGATCTCGAGCAGCGACCCGAGTATCTCGTGCAGCGGCGCCGAGCGATCGCCTTCGCAGGCAAGGCTCGCGACCAGTGTGCGGGATACGACATGGCCGAGCCAGGCCGAACGTGCTTCATCGCTCAATGCGCGGAAGCGTTCGAACCGTTCGACGTCAGTCTCGCCGGCGCGCCAGCTCTCGTCGAGCGAAGCGGCGAACTCGGCGAGCGCAGCACTTGCGGGGGCATCCTTCGCCTCGAATCCGGCCACCGGCCCCGATGCGACCGAGCCGACGAGCATCGACGCCTTTTTCGCGCGCCAGTCATGCCCATCAGCATCTGCGAGCGTGAAGACCATGAAATCAAGCGCGAGCGCAGGATCGTTGGCCAGGTGGATCGCCAGGATATCGCGACGCTGCATCGCGAGCTCGTCGAGCAGACGCTGCGAAAGCGCCCCGCTCTTGCGCTTGGTATCAGCACCTGCATCCACCGGTTCGACAGCTCCGTCATCAGTGTCGATGACTTCAGCATCAGTGTAAAACTGCGGCACCATTGCAGGTTCGCCATTCCGTGAGAGCACAAGGAACGCTCCAGCCTCTGACTTTAGCTCGTCGGCAAGCACTGGCGGACGATCGTGCAGATCGCGCATCGCGCGGTCGATCGAGACCAGCTCTTCTTCCGCCTTGGCGATCTCGCTTTCGTCGCTGTCCTCATCCTCGAGGATGGCCGCTGTCCGGTCGTAGTCGGCTTCAAGGTCGCTGAGCTCGCGGGCTTCCTGCTCACTGAGCGGAGCCGGTTCGCATGGAAGCCGATTGAGGCCCTCGACGAGATCGTGGCTTACATAGTTGGCAAGCGTGGGTCGCACCCAGGCAAGTCCGTGTTCTTCAGCGACCCTCTTCGCAGCGTCATCCATCGCTTTCTGGGCAAGGTCTTCGAGCAGCGCGACATCGATCCAGCTTTCGCTGGCTTCGTCGTCGAAGAGTTCGCGTTCGATCCGACCACCTGCTGCGAGGTAGGCCTCGCGCCCGACCAGAACCGCGCGCGGATCGGAGCCACGAACAGTGGCATCGAGCACCATGCGACGGATCGTGTCAGGCGTGACCTGGTACCAGGCGTCCTGCTGTTCGGCATAGACGTGTGCTTGGCGGTCAATGTCTGAGATCGCTCCATAGGCCTTGGCCATATCGAGCGTGATCGCGCCTTCGGCGAGCGCTTCGAAGACACAAGGTGCGAGGCCCGCCAAGCGCAGACGGCCCTCGACAAAGCGGACTGTGAGACCGAACCGGCGAGCCACGTCTTCGGTGCTAGCTCCCGCCTCGACAATCGCAGCGAAAGCCTGCGCCTCGTCGGCCGGGTTCATTGCGAGGCGCTGGAAGTTCTCGGCAAGGCTGGCTTCGCGCACTTCGCTTTCCTCACCTTCGATGACAAGGCAAGTGACTTCATGGTTCTTGGGAAGCGTGCCTTCCTCGACCAACGCTTGCAATGCAGCGAGGCGGCGCCCGCCAGCTTCGACTTCAAATTTCCCTCGGGTGGCTTTGCGAACTACCACATTTTGGAGAAGCCCGCGTGCCGCGATATCAGCCCGCAATTGCAAATCGGCAAGAACGTCGGTTGTTTTGCGTACGTTGCGAGGGCTTGAGATTAGTTTCTTGAGAGGAATGGATTGGATCATGAGTAGTCTCCTGTCTTTGTTGCGCCTCACGACAACCGTGCGGCCAAAGACCCAGGAGCTCTCTCTCCTCTAAGTTTTGCTCTTTCGGAGCAGCCACGTCTGCAGTTCATCGTTCCAGTCTTCGCCTCGCGATCTGACCTTGCGGATCAGGATTTTGCGATTGGGTGAAACGTAGGCTTCCAGTCCGCGAGTTGCCGCGAGTTCTCCACCTGCGTCGTGATCGACGAAGAGATGTAGCTCGCTCACGCTCTCGGGGATGGCAACCAGGCCGAAGCGTTCATTGCCCAGCGTTGCCCATGTTGGGATCCCGGTAAGCGCATAGGCCGACATCGCGCTTTCAATGCCTTCGGCGAGACCAAGCCTTCCCTCGGCGGGTGCGAACAGACGGACTGCCGCCTTGCCGAGAGACCCCAGAGCACGTTTCGGCTTGGCAAACGATGCCTGCGTATTGCCGGAATGCGACAGGAAAGTCCGGTGAACGGCAATCGGCCCCTCGTCGAGGCTGACCGAAGCGATCATCGCCGGCAAAAAGCGCGCGCGACCTTTCGGTCCAAGCGGTGTGCGCGGATGAAACCTCAGCGCATGGGAGGTTGCGAGGATGCCGCGCTCTTCGAGATATGCCTTGGCAGGACTTCGCTGCAGCGGTCGGGCATCGCGCCAGATGCGGAGTGCTGCAGCTGATGGCTTGCTGGAATAGCTCGGCTGGAACGGAAATTCGTCAGAAGAACCTGAGAATAGAGCTGTGGTCTCGATCCCTTCACGGGCGAGGGCAGCGAGCACGCTCGCCTGATCACACCCTGCGAAACAATGTAGGAGGATCGCCTTTCGGCCAAGCGTGACACCGAGCGAAGGCGTGCGGTCATCGTGCGCTGGACAACGGGCCATGCCCTTGGTGCCAGACCACTTCCCGCCGCGGCTCTCGCAGAGCTTGCGAGCGGTTTCCTCAAACGACGCGCGAGACTGATGGGAATTCGAAAAGGACATGCGAGCTCCTTAGTTGCTCAATTGCCCCTTCTGTCGCTTCCCTCTCCTCTTGTTGGTGCAACCAATCATATGGTTTCCTACACCCATACGTTCATAATATGTTCTCACGCCAGAATTATCAAGATTGAGAGATTGCGCAGTGAAAAGCTCGAAAATAGCGATCGGGATAGGTACGCTAGGACTGGCAGTCCCAAGCTGCGCCATCGCGCAAGAATTCCAGATTTTCGATCACGTTATGGGGTCGGTTGAAAGCGCGTCAGACCGACGAGCGGACGTTCAATACGATCCTAGAAGTCAGAAATCGCAGATTGAACGAAGCTTCAAAGAGGCGCTCTACGAGCCTCTGATCCGTCAAGCAGAAGCTCGTCACCGCTTGCCGCCAAGGCTCCTCCAAGCATTAGTCTGGCAAGAATCACGGTTCAATCCGATGGCAATCAGCCCAGCAGGGGCGGCTGGATTAGCCCAGCTCATGCCAGCAACAGCACGGGAGCTCGGGGTTGCCAATCGGCATGACCCCGCTCAAAACATCGATGGCGGCGCAAGATATTTGCGGCAGATGCTCGATCAGTTCGGTGCGATCCATCTCGCATTGGCAGCCTACAATGCTGGCCCAGGTGCCGTATCGCGAGCAGGAGGCATTCCGAAAAATCGAGAAACCCCAGGATATGTGAGAAACGTTATCCGGCGATGGATGGCATACGCCAAACAATGAGCGCGATCTTGAAGAAGCTCAAGAGTTAGCTCGCTTTCAGAAATACCAAGTCACCGCCCAACTTGAGGCTATCAAGATAGTCACTCCACCACTGCGACATCTTTACGCGCTCAGACCAGTGCTTACCTCGATGATAAACACCGCGGATCGCATTACTGTCTCCGTGCGCAAGCGCGCGCTCAATCGCGTCTGAGCTCCATTTTCCGCTTTCATTGAGCAGGGTGGATGCGGTCGCCCTCAACCCATGCGCGGTGACCTCCTCCTTGCTAAACCCCATCCTTCTAAAGGCTGCGTTCAAAGCGTTTTCACTCATGGGACGTAGACCGGACCGGGCTGATGGAAACACATAACCTGATTTACCCATCATGGTGCCGAGCTCTTCGAAAAGGCTGATGACCTGCTTTGAGAGCGGAACCGCGTGCGCGCGCCGCGCTTTCATCTTGCCTGCTGGGATCCGCCAGACGCCTTCATCAAGGTCAAACTCCGCCCAATCAGCATGCCTCAGTTCACCAGGACGCACAAAAACATGCGGGGCAATCTTCAACGCAAACTTTGTGAGAGCGTAACCTTCAAAGTCGTCGATAGCTCTCAACAGCCCGCCTAGCTTCTCTGGATCAAGAATGGCGGCGTAGTGCGTCGGCTTTGGCGTGATGAGCGCTCCCTTCAACAGCGAAGTTGGATCAGATTTGCACCGAGTTGTCGCCACCCCATACCGAAATACCCGTCCTGCAAATGATCGACATTTTTTTGCCGTCTCGTGCTTCCCAGTAGCTTCAAGACGCTTCAAAGGCGCGAGCACTTCGAAAGGTTCGATCTCGTGGATCGGCCGATTTCCGATCGCTGGTGTCAGCTTATCAAGAAAGTAGTTCGCCTTGACGATAGTCGCTTCAGCGCGGCCATTCTGAACCATGATCTGCTCTATGTACTCGCGGGCGACCGCCTCGAAAGTACTCGCCGAAAGAAACTCATCCCTAATCTTCTGTTTGCGCTTCTCCACCGCTGGGTCGCCGCCAGAAGCTATGGTCTGCCTCGCTTCCATTGCTGCTTCTCGCGCATCCTTGAGGCTAACCACAGGGTAGCCGCCGAGCGACACCTTCTTTTGCGCTTTTCCAATTCGATATCGAAACCGCCAATGTTTGCCACCAGCGGGTGTGACCTCGATATATAGGCCACGCTCGTCAGCGACCTTGTAAGGCTTTGCCTTCGGTTTGAGGGCTCGGAGTCTGGTATCCGTCAGAGGCATGTGTGGGCCTTTTCATTTGGGCCTTTTGCAAAAGGCCCACAAAAGGCCCGCAAAAATGTCTGGATCGGCCGAGAAGAGGTGGGACGATCCGGAACGATCCAAGGGCCAAACCCCTTGGATTTCTGCGGTTTTTATAGATTATCTGAGAGAACAAGGGAAGAACAAATGGTGCCCAGAAGAGGACTCGAACCTCCACATCCTTGCGAATACTAGCACCTGAAGCTAGCGCGTCTACCAATTCCGCCATCTGGGCACCTGTACAGTCGCGGTCATATCGAAGGCCGCCTGCGGGTAGGCTGGGGCCGATAGCGCCCGCTCTGCCTGCGTGTCAACGCAAACCTCTTGCAAAGCGCGGGGTGCGTATAATGCGGGTCTTGCCCCGCAGCGCGTCTTGAAGCATGGCGGACGGTGAAACCAAACTTCATCACGTCTTGTCCCCAAGGGATCACGCAATGCCCAACGCCTCCCCGCTTTCCGACGCTCTGGTCACAGTCTTTGGTGGAGGCGGCTTTATTGGCAATTACGTCGTGCAATGCCTGCTTTCGCGCGGTGCCCGGGTGCGCGTGGCCAGCCGCAATCCGAAAAGCAATTTCGCGCTTAAGCCACTCGCCAATCTGGGGCAGCTGCAGTTCGCGAACTGCGACATCACCAATGAAGACAGCGTAAAAGCCGCGCTCTATGCCGCGACCCATGTGGTCAATCTTGTCGGCGGGTTTGGCAAAGACCTGACGGAGTTAATGGGCGAAGCTCCCGGCACCATCGCCGCCCTCGCGAAAGCGGGCGGAGCGAGAGCCTTTGTCCATGTCAGCGCAATCGGCCCCGATGCGGAAAGCAGCGCCGAATATGCGCGTGCAAAGGCATTGGGCGAAACGCGTGTCGGTGAAGCATTCCCTGGTGCCACCATTTTGCGTCCTTCGATCGTATTCGGACAAGACGATGGGTTCCTCAACATGTTCGGCGGCATGATCGAGATGTTGCCGGTACTCCCCGTTTTTGGTCCCGATGCGCCGCTGCAACTGGTCTATGTTGATGATGTGGCCGAAGCGGTTGCTGCTGCACTCGAAGACCCGGCTTTGCATGGCGGACACATTTACGAATTGGGTGGCCCTGAAACGCTTACCATGATGGAAATCAACCAGCGCATTGCCGCTGCGCAGGGACGCTCCCCACGTCTGATCGCGATGCCTGATAGCCTGTCCGGCCTGTTCGCAAGCCTGCCCCTCACTCCGATGAGCCGGGATCAATGGACGCTGCTGAAGTCCGGCAGCACCGTTTCCGGCGACACCCGTACATTCGATGATCTCGGCATTCAGCCGCGCGCGCTGGGCCTGTTTCTCGACAAATGGATGCTGCGTTACCGCAAATTTGGACGCTTTGGCCTGAGCAATGAACGCAGCAAAGAACGCGAAAGCGCCGCTTGACTGCAGATCCCGTTTAAGTCGTTTCGCGCCAAAACATGGACCGCGTTGCCCTATCTTAAAAGCGCGGTTTACGGGGTGCAGCAGGCCAAAAAGTGTGACTTTTCGTTTTTCGCAATTCTGCGCCACAAACACTATTCATCCGGCATATCGCAGTGCGTCAATGTAGGAAAATCAGACCGAGAGTGCTTGAGGCAGTTTCCTACAAATTTGCGCCATATAGGGTCAGCAAATCGGCATAGGCCAGCTCTGCCGCAGGTGCCGCATAGGATGGGCTATCCGGAACGGTCCAGCCGTGATCCCCGGCATAGACATCTACCTTAGCATTGCGCCCCGCCAATTCAGCCGCTTCGGCAAAGGCCCCCTTCACCTCTGGAGCTGCGGCATCATCGTCCTGCGCGACCGCTATCAGAAAGCTTGCATCTGTTCGGTCAAGCACACGATGCGGGCTGAGAGGGTCGTCTGCACGGACCAATCCGCCACCGTGAAAGCTTGCTGCTGCCTTGATCCGATCCGGCACTGCTGCTGCACTCCAGATGGCGAAGGGACCGCCCATACAGTAACCCTGCGTGCCGATCCCGCGTTCGGTGTCTACTGTGTCTTGTGCATCAAGCCACGTCGCCGCCGCAATCGCATCGCGTCCAATCGCATCGGCGTTTAACTGACTGCGCCATGGGCCGACTTTGTCGAACCCGTCATTTCCAATAAAGTCGGCAAAATCGGCGAATTGTTCGCCCGCCACATCACGGTAATAGGGATTGAGGATGAGCACAGAATAGCCTTCGCCTGCAAGCCTATGCGCCATTTCAACCTTGGCATTGCGCAAACCTGCGATATCTGGCCAGAGAATTACCCCAGGATGAGCACCGTCTAACTGGCTCACGAACGTAGCATCCATGGTTCCATCGCTGGTTTCGAAAGTCACGGCTTCTACCGCACTCACCGGCTTTCCTTCTTCTGTAAGTATATCCCCATATATCACGTCACTTGGGCCACATGCCGCGACTGCCGCAGCACCAGCCAACACGCCGAACTGCCGGCGGGTCACCGCTTTAGCTGCCCAAATTTTGAGTTTTGCTTCATCACACATCGCGCCTGATCTCCAAATTTGTGTCTCTTCTCAAACCTCATAGGCCGCACTGTGGGAGATGGACAAGCTCGCTTGTAAGCGCCAACATGACCGCCAAGGAGAGGGTTTCATGAATCAAGCAATCTGGGCAGCGCCTTTGCTGGCGTTGGGCGCATTTGGCGTGGCGGCGTGCGATACGATGATCGGCGAAGATGGCATCAATGCTGCCATGCTGACGAGTGCGGGCGAAGATGACGCCAATTGGATCACTCATGGGCGCACTTATTCTGAGCAGCGTTTCTCTCCGCTTGATCAGATCAGTGTGGAAAATGTCGGCGAACTTGGCCTTGCTTGGTCTGCTGATATGGACACAGCGCGCGGGCAGGAAGCCACGCCGCTAGTGATGGATGGCAAGCTCTATCTCACCACCGCATGGAGCAAGGTGAAGGCCTTTGACGCGGTGAGCGGAGAGCTGCTGTGGGATTATGACCCAGAGGTCCCCGGTGAAACCGCCGCAAAGGCTTGCTGTGACGTCGTGAACCGAGGTCTGGCGACATGGGGCACCAGCCTGTTCCTCGGTACGCTGGACGGGCGGTTGGTGTCGCTTGATCGCGATACGGGCGCGGTTCAGTGGGAGGTGCAAACCACCGATCCTGACAAGAGCTATACCGTCACCGGCGCCCCACGCGTGATCGATGGCAAAATTATCATCGGCAATGGCGGTGCAGAATTTGGCGTACGCGGCTATGTCGCGGCCTATGATGTGAATGATGGCGAAGAGCTGTGGCGCTTCTACACCGTGCCTGATGGCCGTGAGGACGAAGAATCCGCTGAATATATGCAAGCAGCGGCAGAGACGTGGAACACCGAAGTGCTCGCCGGATCAGACGCAATTGGCGGCGGCGGAACGGTGTGGGATTCGATGGCTTACGATCCTGAGCTCGACCTGCTGTATATTGGTGTCGGCAATGGATCACCTTGGAACCGCGCCTATCGTTCGCCGGGTGAAGACGGAACGGGAGAGGGCGACAATCTCTACCTTTCCAGCATCGTCGCGATCCGCCCCAGCACTGGCGAATATGTCTGGCATTATCAGACCACGCCGGGCGAAACATGGGACTACACCGCGACGCAGCACATTATCCTTGCTGATATGGAGATCGAAGGCGAAGCGCGGCAAGTGTTGATGCAGGCACCCAAGAACGGGTTCTTTTACGTCATCGATCGCGTTACCGGAGAGTTCATCAGCGCAGAGCCCTATGTTGGCGTAAACTGGGCGAGCGGGATTGATCCTGAAACGGGCCGCCCGATTGAAAATCCCGAAGCGCGGATCGACAAGACGGGTGAGCCTGCTCTGGTCACTCCAGGCGCGCTTGGCGGCCATAATTGGCACCCGATGGCCTATCACCCGGATGAAAACCTTGTCTTCATCCCTGCCTTTGAAGCGGGCATGGTCTATGCACCCGAAGAGAACTGGAAACCTGATCGTGCGCGCGGTTTCAACTTAGGATTTGACCTTGGCGCAGGCGATTTGCCTCCTGATCTGGGCATCCGGCGCGAAGTTGCAGGGACGCTGCGGGGCATGTTGGTAGCTTGGGATCCAGTGGCGCAGGAAGCACGTTGGACGGTCGAACATCCTGGACCATGGAATGGCGGGCTTCTCGCAACCGGAGGGGGCCTGGTCTTCCAAGGCACGGCGGGCAGCGAATTCAACGCCTATGATGCAAGTTCTGGCGAGAAGCTGTGGAGTTTTGCCGCGCAAACGGGCGTGGTTGCACCGCCGATTACCTTCACCGTGAATGGAGAGCAATATGTTGCCGTGCTGGCCGGTTGGGGCGGCGGCTACGCCTTGACCGTCGATGGCGGATTGATTGCGGCCAAGGCACCAGTTCGCAATGTTTCTCGACTGTTGGTGTTCAAGATCGGCGCGACAGGGGAATTGCCTGCCGAAATGGAGCTCGCTGAGCTGCCTCTCGATCCGCCGCCTAGCCGAGCTTCGCAAGAAGTGATTGCGCTGGGCGGTGAGAAATACACGCGATATTGCGCTGTATGCCATGCACCTGCTGCGGTTGGGTCAACCGTGCTGCCCGACCTCAGGCGATCTGGCACTTTGGACAATGCGGGAAGCTGGGCCGCCGTGGTTCATGACGGCATCCTGTCTGACAACGGAATGGTTGGATTTGCAGAATCCCTGTCACGTGATGAGGTTGAGGCGATCCGCGCTTACGTCATTCACCGCGCTAATGAGGATAAAGAGATTGAGACCGAATAGGGGGAATGCACGCTGCTTTGGTGGATTAGTCTGCGAAGAAATTCAGCTCTAATAACACATTGTTCGGGTCACTGGTGAAAATTTGCCGCAGATTCGCCGCTGGCACTTCGTTGATCTGGTATTCGGCGCCGCGCGCGTCGAGCCGCGCCCTTACGACCTCAAAATCACCGCAGCGCAGCGCGACATGATGAATCGCGCCAGTCGCCTCACTGTGATCAACAGTGCGATCATAGAGGCGTGGGAAGTCCGCTGAATTGAGATGCAGAATTGCGTTGCCGCCGGCGTCAAACATCCAGCGGACTTGCTCCAGCTTCATTGGCGGCGGGCCGTCACCTTCTTTCAGATCGAGCAATTCGGCATAGAAGCGCGCGGTTGCGGCAAGGTCATCTGTGATGATATTCACATGATCGAGACGTTCGACAATCACAGCATTCTCCGTTTGAGTTAATCCTGGAACACGACCGTCCGCATACCATTCATAAGAACGCGTTCTTGGACGAACAACCGCACCGCTTCTGCCAGCACGCGACGTTCAATATCACGGCCTTTGCGGACAAGATCGGATGGATTGTCAGTATGGCTGATCCGTTCAACATCCTGATGAATGATCGGCCCTTCATCCAGGTCTGCGGTTACGAAATGCGCAGTCGCGCCGATGATCTTTACCCCGCGATCATGCGCCTGAGTGTAAGGTTTTGCCCCCTTGAAACCGGGCAAGAAGCTGTGGTGGATATTGATACATCTTCCGGCGAAATGCGCGGATTGTTCGTCGGAGAATATCTGCATGTACCGCGCCAGCACGATCAGTTCGGCATCAAGTTGCTCGGCCAAATCACGCAGTCTTGCTTCCTGTTGCGGTTTGGTTTCGAGCGTGACTGGCATGTGATGAAACGGGATCGCGCCAATATCGGTGCGGATCGCCGCCTCTCGCGGGTGGTTTGAAACTATTGCAACCGGATCAATCACCATTTCGCCCGTACGCCACCGATAGAGCAGATCGACAAGGCAATGATCCATCTTGCTCACCATAATAATCGCACGCCGCGCACGATCACGCTGAGCGATCTTCCAACGCATCGCAAAATCCGCTGCAAAATCCGCAAATTCGCTTCGCAGAGCGTCGCTCGTATGCTGGCCTGCGTCAAAGACAACCCGCATGAAGAAGCGGTCATCGCCGCCGTCATCGCGGACTCGGTCGTTAAATTGCTGCGCGTCCAGAATGTTGCAGCCGCGCTCAAACAGAAACCCCGCGACCTGCGCGGTGATACCTGGCCGGTCGGCGCAATCGAGCGTTAGGATCAACGGTCCGCTCATGCAGGGCACACGATTAAGCGAGGTGGCGTGGTGCAAAACATGGTTGTGACCCTATCGCTTTGAAAGTGCAGCTTCGCATTCCTGCATCAGCTGCGCGATAATGCCTGCCGCTGGCTCTTCGGCTTTGACCATGCCAACCGACTGGCCGGCCATCAGACTGCCATTCTCGACATCGCCGTCAATCACCGCGCGGCGCAGTGCACCTGCCCAGAATTGTTCGATCTGCAATTGCGCTTCGAGCATATCGACCTCTTCGCGGTCCAACTTGCCCGCCACTTCGATTTGCTTGGCGGTGAATTCCTCGGTGCCTTTGTTCTTCAAAGCACGAACCGGGATCACCGGCAGGCGCGGATCGACCTGAACACTGGCATCCGCATCGCGGGCCTTGGCGCGGAAAAATGCCTTCTTGAAATCAGGGTGCGCGATGCTTTCTGTTGCGCAGGCAAAACGTGTACCGAGTTGCACGCCGCAGGCTCCCATTTCCAGATAGCTGGCAATCGCCTCTCCGCGGCCAATTCCGCCTGCGACAAAGACAATGTGTTCTTCAGCAAGGACGGGCAGAAATTCCTGCGCTAACACGCTAGTCGCAACCGGACCGATATGGCCGCCAGCTTCCATCCCCTCAATCACCAGCGCATCGCCGCCAGATCGCAACAGTTTTTTCGCCAGAGCCAATGTGGGTGCAAAGACGATGACTTTGCCGCCAAACTCTTTGATCGCCTCAACGCTGCCCTTGGGCGGGATTCCGCCCGCAAGCACGACATGAGTGATCTTGTGCTTGGCGCAGATAGCAATGAGATCGAACAACTGCGGATGCATAGTGATGAGGTTGACGCCGAACGGCTTGTCAGTCCGCGCCTTTGTCTCAGCAATTTCTGTGTCGAGCAGATCGGGTGTCATCGCCCCGCATGCTATCACGCCAAAACCGCCGGCATTGGAAATGGCAGAAACCAGATTGCGTTCAGACACCCAGCTCATCGCACCGCAAAGGATCGCAGTCTCGCAGCCAAGAAAATCGATACCGCGCTGCATCATGGCCGCGCTTTTTGAAAAATTGGTCATGGCGGCAGCGATTAGTGCGGCTAGTCACGATAGGCAATGCGAAGCTTACTTGCTGCCTCTGCAGCCAAAGCGCGCGCATCATCGGTGTCCTCCCCAGCGGCCAACGCAACCGCCATGCGGCGATTGGGGCGCGTGGAAGGCTTGCCAAAAATGCGAATGTCGACATTGGGGCTGAGCCCAAGAGCATCGGCAACGCCCTCATAGCCGAAATCAGTGCTATCCCGGTCGGCCAAAACCACTGCCGATGCAGCAGGAAAGGCCGGTTCATCGCCTAGAATTGGCAGACCCAAAACCGCGCGAGCGTGCAGATCGAATTCGGAAAGGTCCTGCGAAATCATTGTCACCATGCCGGTGTCATGCGGTCTGGGAGAGAGTTCGGAGAAAATCACCTCTTCGCCTTTTACAAAGAATTCGACGCCAAACAGGCCCCAGCCTCGCCCTTCCCCTTCCAACGCACTCACAACCTTGGTTGCCATATCTTGCGCTTTTGACAACACTTCGGGCGACATTGCGGCGGGTTGCCAGCTTTCCTGATAATCACCGCGCTCTTGCCGATGGCCAATGGGATCACAAAAATTGATGCCGCCTGCATGGCGCACGGTCAGCAGAGTGATCTCGTAATCAAAATCGATGAATTGTTCGACAATCACACGCGCTCGGTCACCGCGCATATTGGCGCAGGCGCAATTCCACGCAGCCCCTAATTCTGCTTCGCTATCGACTTTGCTCTGACCCTTGCCCGATGACGACATAACCGGCTTTATCACACAGGGAAAACCGGCATAGGCCGCGCCTTCACGAACTTCCTCCAAGCTTTCGGCATAGCGATAGCGCGAAGTCGTAAGATCCATTTCTTCAGCGGCCAAATCGCGGATCGCATCGCGGTTCATCGTCAATTGCGCAGCGCGCGCGGAAGGAATTACGTTGAACCCTTCTGCTTCCAATTCAGCGAGGATTTCGGTGCGGATCGCTTCGATTTCAGGGACGATATAATCGGGTGTATGCGTTAGCACAGCGGCGCGTAGAGCCTCTCCATCGAGCATCGAGAACACTTCAGCCGCATCAGCTACCTGCATTGCAGGCGCACCTTCATAGGCATCACAGGCAATGACCCGTGCGCCCAGGCGCTTTGCCGAAATCGTGAATTCACGACCCAGCTCGCCAGAGCCCAGTAACAATATCGTGGATGTGAATGCCATAGAGTGTGAGTAGCGGCTGGCAGACGCTGCGCCAAGTGTTGGCTGACTATGATAAAACCGATCAGGCTTGGAACCGATCAAGCCAGGCGGCGTTTGGCCCTCTCCATTGCCTCTGCCACTGCCTGTGCCGCTGTCTTTTCCAATGCGAGTTCCAATGCTGCGCCACTCGACATTGCTCTTGCAGGCTGGTCGCACACGCCGATCTGCATTCCACCGCCTGCTCGCGCCATGACCAGACCTAACTCAGCCTGACGCATTGTCCAATCTGCGGTTCTCTCAACAGGAGATAAGCCTGCGCTCGCGGTCAATTCAGGCGAACGTTTTGACGCCACGACAGTCAGGCTGGCAAAGGTCTGCAAAACATCCGTTGCCCAAAGTCGGGCTTGCTTCATATCCATGTCCGGCAGCAGGACGCCAAAGCGCTCTCCATCAAGTTGCGCCAAATCGTGGCCGGGTAACGTCATCGTTTCAAGATATTTGGCAAAACCCCATTGGATTTCATCGGCGGTTTGCTGGCCATATTGCATGAAAATTGCGCGCAAACCGTCCACCGCGAACAGCGCCATGGTTGCATCACGGCGTTCGGTGACATTGCGCCGTAAATGCGCGAGGAAAGCGTTGCGATTGGCTAATCCTGTGAGCGGATCAATCAAAGCACACGTGTCGATTTCCCCTTGCAGGGCGCGTTTCTGCTGGAGCGATCGCAGCAGGCCCAATGCGCCTTGCGCAGCACCGCTTTCGGGCTCAACCAACCTGAGACTTAAAGCGTACCAGCGCTGGCATTCGCGCAGTTCGCACTGGTTTTCATTGAGGCCGAAATCTTTATTATCATGGCCCTGACAAGCACGCACCGGAAACTCGATCCAACCGCTCTGCGCCTTCCCGGTAAAGACCTGTTCGACATGGAACGAGACTTCGCGAGTATGATCTCGTTCCGCGAAATCGGCGATGTGCGGCATGAGCAGCATCGAAGACAGATCAACGCCCAGCTCAGTCACATTTTCGGACGCATGGACCACGAAGCCCAACGCATCCAGCCGAACGACAATATCGCCCGACGCATCCCCTATCAGGCCGTGCAGCACACGGCCTTCTTCAACACTAAAACACATTTCCATGCCGATTGCCCCCGGCTTTATGACGACCACTTCGTCAAGTCATTTTCTGGTCCGATACACATTTAACTAACAATCTCGATAAATTAAATAATTAGAGTCCAAAAACTCCTATTTTATCGTTACTGCTGTTAGTTTAGTGTGTTTACATGACTAAAAAACGAATCAACTCTGTAATTCATTTACCATGTTCCGAGATTTTATTTCTGCAATATTTGTAAACTTTCTTATCGAATCGTATCATACTTCGATCATGATTCGGACGTTTTTGGCGTGAGTGCCATAGGCCGCCGCAATGCGCTGACGGCAATCTTCGACCAAGGCGGCACCTTCACCGAGAGAACTGCCATCGGTCAATTCAGCTTCGTCCACGCCCAATACTTGAGCAATTCCGGCAATCCGTTCAGGCAGCGGGCGAGCTTTGCCTTTTTCCCAAGCCCATACGGTTGGTTTGCTAACCTCCAAGGCGGAGGCGACCTGCGCCAGCGTCATACCGCGTTCGCGGCGAAGTTTGTTGAATCGATATCCCAGCGAATCGTCAGCAGTCTGGCCGAGCGAAACCGGCAGTCTAGTGGCCGCGCCCGACAAACTTTCAGAACGCGGCGCATTCCCGCGCAATTGAACCGCCGCAAGCGCGGCCTCACCTAAAGCTTGCTGGAACGCACATCCGAACAAATGCCCGCTCTCCCAAACGATTTCCGCGCCCACTGGCCCGGCATTCGGTAGATCAATGGCGAGCACTTCGCCCACGCCAAGCGGCATGTCCGTTTCGAGGAGCAGACCCGCTGCTGACAGATTGTGGATTGTGACATTCGCCTCAAGCCCGCTGGGCAGCGAACCGCTGGTTTCCAGCCGCAAGGTACGGCGCGGTCGGCGGCGGCCTTCGACCTGAATGTCTCCGGGTTGATCCGGGTCCGATGCGGCCGGTGAATTAAGATGCGATGCGAGATGGGCTCTTAACGCCATTAGTGAAACTCCTGCATTTGCAGGTCACAATTTGGCGATAAGGGTTAAGAAGGAGTTAGCGCGGTGCCCATAACGCGATGAGATGTTTCGCAGGCGGTGTGACCCGCCAAAAGTGGGGTTTAGTCATTCGCATCAAGACCATAGGCCGTATGCAAAACGCGCACCGCCAGTTCGGTCTCATCTTCGTCAATCAGCACACTAACCTTGATCTCAGAGGTGGAAATTGCCTGAATGTTGATTCCGCGATCTGACAAGGCGCGAAACATCGTGCTCGCCACACCCGCATGACTCTTCATCCCAACCCCGACGACGCTGATTTTGGCGATGTGACTGTCTGTAATGACACGGTTATAGCCAATCTCTTCGGCCCGATCATCCAGCATCGCCTGTGCCCGCGCCAAATCCGCCTGAGGCACAGTGAAAGTCACGTCGGTCTCACCCTTGTCGCGGCCCACATTCTGAATGATCATATCGACGTTGATGCTGGCTTCGGCGAGCGGGGTAAAAATATCAGCCACTGCACCCGGCTTGTCAGGTACGCGGGTGAGGATGATCTTTGCCTCATTCTTGTCGTGCGCGATGCCCGTTACTAGCTGGCGTTCCATCAGACCCTTCTCCACCAATTCATCCATTTCTTCATCCGAAACGATCAACGTTCCGGGCAATTCGTCGGCGGACACCGCATCGTCTCCGACAAAGCTGGAGAGCACTTGGATGCGCACCCCTTCCTTCATCGCGAGACCGACGGATCGCGTCTGGAGCACCTTTGCCCCGACGGATGCGAGTTCCAACATTTCTTCGTACGTGACCGCTTTGAGCTTCCGCGCCTTGGCGACGATGCGCGGGTCAGTTGTGTAGACCCCATCAACATCTGTGTAGATGTCGCAGCGATCCGCTTTTACCGCCGCCGCGACTGCGACCGCAGACGTGTCCGATCCACCCCGCCCCAATGTTGTGATGCGACCTTCATCAGATACACCTTGGAATCCGGGTACAATCGCAATCTCGCCGCTTTCCATACTGGCAACCATTCCGGGCGCATCGATTGTGCTGACCCGTGCTTTGGAGTGAGCCTCAATCGTTTTGACCGGCAGTTGCCAACCAAGCCAGCTGCGGGCTTTACAGCCAAAAGATTGCAATGTGAGCGCAAGGAGGCCGCTTGTGACCTGTTCCCCGCTGGCGACCACTACATCATATTCGGCTGGATCATGCAGAGCGTTTGCTTCGCGGCAGAAATTTATCAGCCGGTCAGTTTCGCCCGCCATCGCGCTTACAACCACGGCGACTTCGTTTCCGCCTGATGCTTGCGCGCGCACGATATTGGCGACGCGGCGGATACGCTCCGTCCCGGCCATCGATGTGCCGCCGAATTTCATCACTATTCGTTGCTTTTCTGTGGCCACGCTGCCCACACTCCTGCTGGTGAGGTTCAGCGAGCGCTGTTAAGGACGCATCATGGGAAACGCAAACGTATCAAATGTAACCATTCGCCCTGAAGAAGCCGAGTTCTTCGCCGATCTGGCAAAGGATTGGTGGAATCCGACAGGCAAGATGGCGAGCCTGCATCAGGTAAACCCGGTGCGGCTGGAGTTTATCCGATCGCAAGTGGACGCACATTTCGGCAGCGATAGCCGGTCGATCCGCCCGCTCTTGGGCAAAACGGCGCTTGATATCGGGTGCGGAGCTGGGCTGGTTTGCGAACCATTGGCGCGGCTGGGGGCGCAGATCACCGGGGTCGATGCCGCGGCAGAGAATGTCTCCGCAGCCGCGGCCCATTCCAAGGCCAGCGGTCTTGAAGTGCGCTATATGGCGGGCGAGGTTGCGAAGTTGGATATTGGCACATTCAACCTCGTCACCTGCCTAGAAGTGATCGAGCATGTTGCTGACAAAACCACATTCTTAACCGATGTCGCCGCACGGCTTGCCCCAGACGGATTGCTGGTCATGTCCACGCCCAACCGCACGGCCGCATCGCGCCTATTACTGGTGGGCGCAGCAGAGGCCGTGGGATATGTGCCAAAGGGCACGCACCATTGGTCAGATTTTGTGACGCCGGAAGAGTTGGAAGCGCTGCTGGCTGATATTGGGCTTGAAGTGATCGAGCGGCGCGGGATCGCTTACAGTCTAAGCAAGGGGCTGCATTTGTCAGACAATGAGGCGCTTAATTATATATTGAGCGCGAAAAAGGTTTAAGGGCATTCAGTAACTTCGAGCGGCTCCAGCTTTTTGCCCGTGTTGGTGCTGACCTCGAATCTTATCTTTGCACCGTCTCTAAGAAGCTGCTGAAAACGTCCACCATCACAAGCGAACGCATATCCGGCGAACCTATAGCTTTCAGGGTCGTGCAAGCCGTTTCCTGAAGGTACCCCGTCAAACGCAATGATCAGGGTGCTGCCATCTGCTGTTGCACCAAACCGTCCAAGCCGGTTCTGCTTCTCGCTTTCAGGAGCATTCTCAATTCGCTGCGCTATTCGCGCAATATCTCTTTCCAGCCATTCGCGATCGAGTGCTTGATTGTAAGAGAACATACAAAAAGCAAACAAGCAGCACATTGTCGCCCAACCTATTCTCCACTCTATGCTGAGCCCTGACATGGCCCTTGGTTAGGGCCAAAATCCAAAAAATTCCTTACTTGTCAGAGATGAGCTCCAAAAATTCACGCGTATTGTCAGTAAAGAACCCGTCCGCGCCAGTAGCAATTGCTGCTGTCCAAAGCCTCTCATATTGGCCATCATCGGACGGTCCGCCAGCGCCCTGAAGCGACGCCGGGAGGAAGCCATTTTCCTTGCGCAAAGTCCATGAATGGACTGTCAATCCTGCCGCATGCGCCTCAGCCACCAACCCAGTTGGCTCCAGCGTCTCCAAGTCCAAGAGATAACTCAACCCCGGCCCGATCCCATCGGCATATTCCGCGATTTCCGCCAACCCAGTGGGCGACATCATCTCAGCCCAGCGCAAATCTGGTTCGTCATACGGACCGCCCTGCGGATGAATGAGAAGCACCAGTGGCGTGTCGACCCGCTGGTTTAGGCGTTGGAGGGGGCTCACCTCAAAAATCTGCACAAAGACATTGGCATCGGCACCGTCGAGTTCAAACTGGCGCAATTCGCGCACCAGCAAATCGACCATGTCGATGCCCTCTTGCTCTAGGATAAGCGTGGGGTGCTTAAGCTCTGGATACAGACCGATGGTACGGCCCGTCTCGGCCTCTTTGGCGCGAACCAATTGCACGATCTCTTCAAAGGTTGGAATCTGGTACAGCCCATTATAGGCCTCGCTGTCAGGACGGATATTGCCCACCCGTTCGCGGGCCCTCAATGTGCGCAGCTCCGCCAATGTAAAGTCCTCCGCAAACCAGCCAGCGACCTGTTGACCTTCGATATTCTTAGTCCGGTGGCGCGTTTCAAATTCTTCGTGATTGGCAACGTCCGTCGTGTCAGACAGCTCATTTTCATGCCGCGCGACCAGTTCCAAATCCTTGGTCACTACAAGGTCAGGCTCAATGAAATCTGCCCCCAGATCGATCGCCAATTCATAGGCGGCCAATGTGTGTTCGGGCCGCTCACCCGATGCGCCGCGATGCGCGATAATGAGAGGGCGGTCAGACATTACGATCCTTTCCAAATGACCATTGGCCGCAGCCGGGGCAACCAGCGACATAGCGCCGAGTGCGAGAATTACGAGAGCGCTGCGGACCATGTGTCTTCCTTAAAACCGACAAGAATTCCGCTACCATTTGCAGCGTCATATTCGGCCACTGGCCGTTTAATCATTGAAGTGTGCTGAACCAGCAGCGCGGCCGCTTTGTGATTGTCAGCCGCATCAGCCTTCTCTGGATCCGAAAGCTTACGATAGGTGGTTCCGCGCTTGTTCAACACCACATCAAGGCCCTGATCAGCGATCCACGTTTCAAGCTTGGCGCTATCTGCGCCTTCCTTTTTATAGTCGTGAAAAGTGTATTCCAGCCCATTCGCATCAAGCCATTTTCGCGCCTTTTTGACTGTGTCGCAATTGGGAATACCGTAAACATCGATAGCCATGAATATCCTCATTTTATTCCGCGCAAATTAGCTTGATCGCTTCATTACTGCCTGTCACTCTCTCGCGCACAATTAAAGGGGATTCAATGGCATTCTGGAACGCAGACCTAACCACGCGCATGGGCGCCGAAAGCGCCGCCGACAATGGCGGGCTCGCCTGCTTTATCTATGGCGGGTTTTCTGTGCTGGGCATTGCGTTCTTTGGCAGCTTCGTCGGATATGACACACCTGAAGGCCTAGCCATCCTTGCTGCAACAGGCGTTCAAGTTTTGGTCGCGATCCTCGCCGGCTTTCGCCTGCGGTCCGGCAAAGGTGCCTTTTGGGGCATTGCGGTGGCTGTCTTGATGACCCTCGATTTGATCGGAAAATTGATAAGCCTCGCCATCGGGGTTGGCCTTGTCGTCAACGTCATATTGCTGATCGTACTGATCCAAGGCGTTCGCGGTGCTTGGGCACTGCGAAGTGGGGTCGGGTTTGACGAGGATGACACCGAAGCGTTTGAATAAGTCTTAGCGGCGCACCAGATGCGCATCGGCAATCGCGACAGCCAATGCGTCGGCGGCATCCGCCCCGGCAATTGCCGTGCCGGGCAGCAGCACTTTCACCATGGCCGCAACCTGTTTCTTGTCCGCTGCACCCGTGCCTACAATTGCCTTTTTGACCAAGCGGGCAGCATGTTCATTCACAGATAATCCGGCCCCGCCACACGCCGTCAGCACTGCCCCGCGCGCCTGAGCCAGTTTCAACGTCGATTTCGGATTGTCATTGACGAAGACCTCTTCGCAAGCCGCACGATCCGGCTTGTGCTCTGCGATCACAGTGGCAATCCCGGCATGCAATTCGGCCAGACGCTGCGCCATCGGCGTCTTGGGACTGGTGGACAACTGTCCATTGACAAGATGCTGTAACCGCGATCCCTCAACGCGGATCACGCCCCAACCGGTGCAGGTAAGCGACGGGTCTAGACCGAGGATGATAACACTCATGTCAAATCCCGCGCGAACCAGCTCACGTGTCGAGCTGGTCCATCACTTCGTCGCTGATCTCGTAATTGCCCCAGACGGTTTGCACATCGTCATCATCGTCGAGCACGTCGATCAGCTTCAGCAATGTGCTTGCGCCTTTCTGGTCCATCTCAACGGTAATGTTTGGTTTCCAGGCAAGCTTCACATTGGATGCTTCGCCGAGCGCTTTTTCAAGGTCGCTGGCAACCTGATGCAGATCATCAGAAGCAGTCCAGATAGTGTGGCCATCTTCGCTGCTTTCGATATCGTCCGCGCCCGCTTCCATCGCCGCTTCTAGGACAGTGTCCTCGTCACCGGCACTGGGGGGATATTCGATCAGGCCAAGCCGTTCAAAACCGTGCTGAACCGAACCCTCGGTGCCCAGATTGCCGCCATGCTTGCTGAAAGCGGTGCGCACAGCGGTGGCCGTGCGGTTGCGATTATCGGTCAAAGTTTCGACGATAATTGCGCTGCCGCCGGGGCCGTAGCCTTCGTAGCGAACCTCTTCGTAATTCTCGTCATCCCCCGCGCTCGCCTTATCAATGGCGCGCTGGATGTTGTCTTTGGGCATGGACTGGCCCTTGGCGGTGTTGACCGCCAGCCGCAGACGCGGGTTCATATCCGGGTCAGGTGTGCCCATTTTTGCCGCAACGGTAATTTCACGGCTCAGTTTGGAAAACAGGTTAGAGCGTTTCTTATCCTGCGCACCTTTACGGTGCATAATGTTCTTGAATTTGGAATGGCCTGCCATGGGAACTCTTTTTTGTGTTTCTTAAGCGGGAAATAAGAGCCATCGCATTAGACCGATGAACGACATGCCGACAAGCCCTGTATCTGAAGCAGCAGCCGAACAAGTATTCGGCGATGCACCACCGCCGCAACTGAGCGTGCTGCCTGCGTCCACAATCCGCGAGGAGTGGCGACGGCTGAGCGCGTTCTTAAAGCGCCCCACCCTCGACTCATCCTCCAAGGTCGGATCGCCCTTTATTGTCCTTGGCCGCATCTATGCGCTTGATATGATGGTGATGTTGGCGCTGATCATGCTAGCAGGAGCAGCAATCGCGGCGGGAATCGACCTGCCTAAGACTGCAATCGCAGATGCGGAATTTACGATTGGCCTTGGCCTATTGGTTGTGATCGGCGCGCCGGTCATGGAAGAATTGATGTTTCGCAGCTGGTTATCAGGACGGTCCTCCCATGTCTTTTCAGTGGGTGCTGTGGCAATCGGGTTCGGGCTTTTCGGTGCATTTGGTCAAGGAGAGACCCTTGCCGGAGCGCTTTTCATTATCGTAGGCGGCGCGTGCGCAATTCTCGCACTCATTTTCCTGCGCAAACGCCCACCGATGCGTTGGTTCACCGCGCTCTTCCCTGGCATGTTCTGGCTTTCAGCCACCGCCTTTGCGCTCATCCACATTGCCAATTTCAGCGAAGGCTCAATCCTGATGCTGCTGCCGCTGGTCCTGCCGCAATTCGTGCTTGGCACGCTGCTCGGCTATGTCCGGGTGAGGATAGGTCTATGGGCAGCAATCCTACTCCACGCTGCGCATAATGCGACGGCGCTAGGGATTGCGGCGCTGGCTACGACTATGGAATGACCTAGGGGGCATACTCAGCAGCGAAATCTATATTGTTCTTGGCTCTTATCACCCTCAAAAACAGCAGTGCAACAAAGTGCTTTTTCATATCCGAACCGCGGTCCCGCTGGCGCTGACCATCAACATGGAGCCAGTGTCGCCGATCACTTCGTAATCAAGGTCCACTCCAACCACCGCGTTCCCGCCGCGCGCGGCGCATTCGGCCTGCAATTCTGCAATCGCCTGTTCGCGCGCATCTGCAAGGATACGCTCATAGCTACCTGAACGGCCGCCCACAATATCGCGGATATTGGCAAATAAATCACGGAACAGATTTGCACCAACGATCACTTCGCCAACGACGATGCCATGATATTCCTGAATCGGATGCCCCTCCACCGTCGGGGTGGTGGTGACGATAATCCCGCGCGCATCTTTCCAAGCTTCGGTCATAATTTCTCCTCTGTTGCTGTATTATCTTTATAACACAGCAACAGAGGGAATTCAATCAAGCGCGCAGCCATCGCGGCATCTTAGCCCATACCAAGCGCAGCTTTATATGTGTCGAGGATCATCTCTTGTTCGCTGCGATCGTCAGGCTTCATCTTACGCAGGCGCACGATCTGCCGCATGATTTTCGCATCATAGCCAACGGCCTTTGCCTCGGCATAGACATCGCGAATATCGTCAGCGATGCCCTTCTTTTCTTCTTCAAGGCGTTCGATCCGCTCGATCAGCAGGCGAAGTCGGTCATCTGTGGCGTCGGCCATCTTAGTTATGCTCCAATAAAGTGAATCGTTAGAATCAGTTGGGTTTGTTGCGAGACGACTTACCAGTCTGATCGTCTGTGCAAAGCGATCTGAAGCGTATTCTCCACTGACTTGCACAGTGCATACCATGCTGTAGGGTCGCAACCTTCCAACGCGGTAGAGGCAAGCCGGGGGTAAAGAGGTGGCCGTGATCGATATTTTCATCGCATATTCGCGCACCGACAAAAGCAAAGTCGGGATACCTGCGCTCATTATAGGGCGGTATCGATGACCACACCGAAAGATGTACCCGGTCCGGAAAGCTTCGCGATGGGCGAATTTGCCTCTGAGGAACCCATAGCCGATTCTAGGAAAGGAAATGTGGCGGTGTTCTGCGGCCATATGTTCAATGCCGGTAGCGAGGCTGAAGGCGCTCTTGCCCAGCGTATTCGCGATCAATTGGAATCGCATGATATCGCGGTCGGGTACGGCCCATTGGCCTGCGGTGCAGACATTGTGATTGCAGAGGCGCTGCTAGAGCGAGGCGCTGAACTAAACGTCGTCCTACCGTTCGCAGAGGCAGATTTTATCGCCGAAAGCGTGATATGCGGAGGCGAAGATTGGCTGCCCCGCTATCAGGCCTGCCGTGAAGCCGCTGCATCAGTCTATTTTGCGACACCCAGCGATTATGTCGGAGATGACAATCAGTTTGCCTACAACACCCTCTACGCGATGGGCCTGGCCGTACTCCGTTCGCAAAACCGCGAATGCGATGCGATCCAATTCGCTGTCGTGTCCGATACATTTTCAAGCTTCTCTGCCACAGGAATTGCTGGAACAAAGGCAGATATGCGGCTTTGGCAAGACCTGGGGCGGGAGACCGTTTCAATTGCCGCCGGTCCTGTTCCGCGTGACCTCAAATTCTCCCATCGTGAGAAGATTTCCGGCGGCACTAGACGCGAAATCCGCTCCATAATCTTTGCCGATTACAAAGGGTTTTCGCGGATCGGAGAACGCACTCTCCCTGACTTTATGAATATCATCATGGGCCGGATCGCCAAGGTTCTGCATGATTTTGGTGACCATGTGGAGTTTCGCAACACTTGGGGTGACGCGGTTTATGCGGTGATCGACGAACCGCGCATCGCCGCCGAAATCGCTCTGAAACTGCAAGAAGAGCTTGCCAATGTCCCCCCCGGTCTGATCCCAGAAGGCGCCGTCGCAGGGATGCGTACCGGCGTTCATTACGGCCCAATCTGGGTGGGAACTGACCGCATCACCGGCAATCGCCTGTGGTATGGAGGAGAGGTCAACCGGACCGCGCGGATTGAGCCGGTTACGCCTGTTGGGGGCGTCTATTGCACCGAAAGCTTTGCTGCCGCTTTGCTGATGGATGATTGCAACGAATGCAGGTTCACTTCTGTCGGCCGGGTGATCCTACCCAAAAATTACGGCGAGGTTGAGCTGTTCCGGCTAGATCGGGGCTAACTCAGCGTAAATCAGCACGATTCTTCGCCAGGCTTTCTTCCATTGCTGCGATCTGCTCATCAGTCGCTGGACTTTGCTTCGTTGCCTTCCATTCACCCATCGGCATGCCGTGGATCAGCTTGCGCGCGTCGGCCTTATCGCCATCATATCCGGCATCGCGAATCCAATCGGCCAAACAATTACGACAAAAGCCAGCGAGCCCCATCAATTCGATGTTCTGAGCATCGTGTCGGTGGCGCAAATGGCGGACCAGTCTGCGAAATGCAGCAGCAGCGATTGCGTCTTCCAAGCCATCGAGCGAGTCTTTATCGGTAGTCATTCTGGCTAGTCCTTGAGTTAGAATTTTGCTGTGTCATAGCAGTCCAAACAGGATCTAGGACAGTATGACAAATAACGATCACACAAATTCCAGCACACCAATCAATCCCCGCGGTCGTAAGGTCAAAGTTCTGGCGACTATCGGACCGGCGAGCCGCTCTTCCGAAATGCTGCGCAAGCTCTTCAAAGCGGGCGCTGACGCCTTTCGCGTTAACATGAGCCACGGTACACATGCAGATCATGAACAGGCCATCACCGCAATCCGCGCAATGGAAGAAGAGTTCGGCCGCCCCATAGCGGTTCTAGCGGATTTGCAAGGACCCAAGCTGCGCGTCGGTACATTTAAGGATAGCAAGGCCGTAATTCGTCATTCCGGCCATTTCACGCTCGACCGTGATCCAACGCCCGGCGATGAAACCCGCGTCTGCCTGCCTCACCCTGAACTGTTCGGCATTCTGAAACGCGGACAACGCCTGCTTATCAATGATGGCAAAATCAAACTGGTGGTGAAGGAAGCGGATGAGAATCGCATTTTCTGTTCAGCCGAAGTCGGCGGGGTAATCTCTGACCGCAAAGGCGTGAATGTGCCCGATGCGGAGGTTCCCATCCCTGCTCTGACGGAAAAGGACCGCAAGGATTTAGCCTTTGCCGTTGATCAGGGGGCCGATTGGATCGCGCTTTCCTTTGTTCAACGCCCTGAAGATATGGCCGAAGCGCGCAAGCTGATTGGATCATATGGCGGAGGCGGACATTCGGTCGCTTTGTGCGCCAAGATCGAAAAGCCGCAGGCGATTGGCCGACTGAATGAGATTATTGAGCTGTCCGACGGGATCATGGTTGCGCGCGGCGATCTGGGCGTAGAATTGGAACCACATGAAGTTCCGCCGCTGCAAAAACGTATTGTCGCCGCCAGTCGCAATGCTGGTAAGCCAGTGATCGTGGCTACCCAGATGCTCGAATCCATGATCGAAAGCCCGATGCCGACCCGAGCAGAGGTGTCTGACGTAGCCAATGCCGTCTATGACGGTGCCGATGCTGTGATGCTGTCTGCAGAGAGCGCAGCCGGCGAGTGGCCAGAGGAATCGGTTGCGATGATGCACCGGATCACTGGCCAAGTGGAGCGTGATGAAGGCTATAAAGAACGCGTCCGGCTGCTAGATCCAACGCCAGATGCGACGACCTCTGATGCACTCGCGCATAGCTGTATGACGATTGCCGACACTGTGCCAATTAGCGCAATCACGGTCTTCACGGTGTCGGGCTCTACCGCGCGCCGGGTTGCGCGTGAACGGCCTGCGACGCCAATGTTGGTACTGACCCCATCCATTCGCACCGCACGGCGGGTCGCACTTTTGTGGGGCGCGCACGCCGTTTCAACCAAAGATATTGGCAGTTTCGAAGAGATGATTGCAAAGGGCAAACGCATGGCCCTGCGCCATGGTTTTGGTGTGGCAGGGTCCAAACAGATCGTTCTGGCAGGCGTTCCCTTCGGAACTCCGGGTTCAACCAATCTGCTGCACGTTGTGACGCTATCCGGCGATGAATTGGATAAGCACGAAGGATAATGCGCGGCTAAGCTTGCACGTACCAAGAAGTTCACACGAAGTGGGCCAAGGCAGACACAAACAGGGCCTCAACGCTGATACGTTGAGGCCCTGTTTGTGTCTGATCGCGCGGTCGCTATGCGGCGTTGCGGTTAAATCTCTCAGTTAAAAACCGATTGTGACCCGCACAACGCCTGCGTGGTCTTGCGATGCGTCGCCGTAAATGCCGTCATAGGCAAGGCCAATCGAGCTGCTTTCTGAAAGCTTCAGGCTGGCTTCAGCCTGAAGGAACCCGGCGCTGCGCGAGCGCTCAGCACCGGCTACAGTGAAGGCATTACCCGAACCGAAATTGCCTGTTGCCGTTGAATCAAGGTCGTTCAACCCTTGCTGATAACCGCCATTGGCGCGCAATCGGAACGATCCCGATCCGTCAGTGGCGAAGCGCAATCCAGCCGTAGCATTGCTTGAATTTTGGATGTCGTCTGCAATGCGCAGAGCAGCTGAGCTGCCAGCTTCGGTAACGCTAACCGCCGATTGCGAGCCTAGCGAACAACCGAACAGGGCGGCTTCTACGACAGCAAGAGGATTTCCGTCAGATGCGCCAGTGCCTGCCACCCGAACAAACCGGGCCATCGTGTCAGTCACATCGTAACGCTCAAAACTTAACGTATCGCCGGACGACTGCATACTGGACTGCAATAAAGTGAAGTTAGTGCCGTCGTCTGAAACCTCCAGAGAAAATGACGATGTACGCTGATCACCTAAATGCCATGCAATCCCGACCTCGCGTATCAGATGCTGCCCACCCAGATCGAAGGTCAACGCTGCCGGAAGCGTCGATGCGCTCCAGCGCGATGCAGCGCCCAGATCATCATCAATTGCGTTGGCAGCAACAAGACCCGATGCGCCTGCCTGGTCCGAACTGACCGATTGAATGTCGAGCAGATCAAGGCCTGCACATGTTGCGGACGTAGTGGGAGTGGGCGTTGGGGTCGGCGTAGGTGACGGAGATGGTGAAGAAATTGCAGTTGAGTTGGAGTCTCCTCCACCACAGCCTGTCACCAATAATGCGCCAATAAGAGCGACCCCGGCAGCGCGCATGCATCGCGCACTTGCGCTCTTATCGACAACCGTCATCCCAAGTCTCTCCGGCACCCATCAATTGATCAGGCAAAGTGGTACGATATTTATTGGGAAAATCAACACTGCCGGACAGCAAATTGGAATGGGCGGCAATAGTGTCGCACGACGACGCCATATACCCAGCGGTTAGCCCGCCGCTTGGACCAGTCGAGCGTGCGCGACCTCCTTGCCAATTAGCGGCAAGAGCTCGCCCATATCCGGACCATGGTTCATCCCTGTAAGCGCTTGCCGTAAAGGCAGGAACAGAGCCTTCCCCTTGCGGCCCGTCGCCTCTTTCAACGCAGACGTCAGCGCTGCCCATGGAGCGTCATCGGCTTCAAAAGCAGCATTCATGATCGAGGCTGCATGGCTCAGGAAGGCCCGATCTTCATCGGAGAATTCGCAGCTTTCGATCGGTCCAGTTACGAGCCGCCACCAGTCGCCAACCTCGCTAATGGTGGAAATGTTCGGGCGCACTGCATGCCAACCGGCTTCGTCCATACCTTCGGGCAGGCGATCCTTTGCCGCGTCAAAATCCATCGCGTGGACGATGGCGGAGTTAATCCGGTCCAGATCAGCATCGTCGAATTTTGCTGGTGCGCGGCCAAAGGTGGATAGATCAAAAGTCTCCAGCAATTTCGCGCGATCAACGATTGGTTCAACCGGCAAGGAGGTACCCAGACGCGAAAGCAGTGCGATAATCGCCTTAGCCTCAATCCCACGTTCACGGAACGAATCGCAGCCTAGTGATCCTAGGCGTTTGGAAAGCTTGCCCTCTGTGCCCACCAGCAAAGCTTCATGCGCAAATGAAGGCGGATTAGCGCCTAAGGCTGTGAACATCTGAATTTGCACCGCCGTGTTGGACACATGGTCCTCTCCGCGCAGGACCTGCGTCACGCCCATATCCACGTCGTCCACTGTGCTCGGCAACATATAGAGCCAAGACCTATCGGCGCGACGGATCACAGGGTCAGAGAGCAATGCCGGATCAAACTTCACCGCGCCGCGAACACCGTCCTGCCAACCGATTTGTTCGCTATGGTCCAGCTTGAACCGCCAGTGCGGATGAACGCCATCGGCCTCTTTCGATGCGCGATCCGCGTCGGTCAGGTCCAGAGCGCCTCGATCGTAAATCGGTGGTAGTCCGCGCCCGAGCAGGACTTTACGCTTAAGCTCCAATTCCTGCTGCGTTTCATAGGCAGGGTAGATACGGCCCGTTTCACGCAAAGTGTCAAAGGCCGCCTGATAATGATCAAGCCGCGCAGACTGCCGCTCCTCTCGAGATGCCTCGATCCCTAACCAAGCCAGATCCGCTCGGATTGCCTCGACATATTCCTCTTTCGATCGCTGGGCATCGGTGTCGTCGATGCGCAAGATAAATTCGCCACCCGCTATTTGCGCAAGCATCCAATTGTGGAGCGCGGTACGGATATTGCCGACATGGAGCCGGCCTGTGGGCGATGGGGCAAAACGTGTGATAGTCATGCCGCATCCGGTAGAGCGCGCCGCCGCCGCCCGCAAGCGGTTCAAACCAAGCGAGCCTCTGCCGCGACGAGGTCAAGGGCTGAGTCCCACAAACGTTGCATCCTGTCGGGCCGGATCAATCCTTCAATCGCACCTTCAAAACCAGCCCGATCGCAATTACCCGCACTGCCTACAATTTCTCCGATCGTGAACTCATCATGGCTTATCAAGGTGCAACAAAACCGGGAGATTTGAATGTTCTCAGGCCAGGTTGAGCTGATAGCCTGCCCTAGCGCCAAAGCCTTTGCCGCAACTTCAACACTACCAAGCCGCGCCGCGAGTTCCGGAACCGGGTCGCGTTTCACCCTGTCATGCAAAGCAATAATCCGTAGCGAGTAGATAAAGCGCGCAGCAATCGGGTCGAGCGTGTCGATCCTTGGTGGTGCCGAAAGTCTGTTGATCCATTGTTTGGCTGAACGAGATTGCGACGAGTTGGCCATATCTGCAGGTCTCCAATTGTGCTGATGATACAGATACTATTTTTGCGATTGACTCGCAATAGCGGCATAATACTATCATTCATGGTTCTTAGGTTATCGGCCATTGGCGGTTAAGGGATAGGTTGCTAAGGTGGTTTTACAATTGGTATAGTGAGAGGTATAGACATCATGATAAAGGGCGGCTTTCGCACAACAATTCTGGTTAGCAGCGCTGCGGCGCTCGGCACTTTCAGCGCCGCAACTGCACAAAATTCGACCGGGACCCCTGGCGAAGTCTTCGACTTGAGTCAGTGGAAAATTACCCTACCAATCGATGATAACGGTGATGACAAGCCTGACGAGATTTCCGTTTCGCAAATCCAGAATTACGAGCATTCCGACTTCTTCTATTTGAATGAAGATGACCATCTCGTCTTTGCCTCTCCCAACAAGGCGGCAACCACTGCCAATACGTCCAACACCCGCAGCGAATTGCGCCAGATGATCCGCGGGACCAACACCCGCATTGGCACCCATGACCCGGGTAACAATTTCGCAGTTGAAGCACGTCGGGGATCAGACCAGTTCGGTGCGGTTGGCGGAAGGCTGGATGCCACGTTGCGCGTCGATCACGTCGCGATCAATGCCGGTGAGCCTAACGCAAAGGCTGCCTATTCTGTGGTGGTTGGCCAAATTCACGCGACCAAATATGACAGCACCCGCAGCGGGTTCGGTTACGGAAATGAACCGATCAAGATCTATTTCAAGAAATTCCCTGATCACGAATATGGTTCAATATTCTGGAATTATGAGCGCAACCTCGCCAAGGACGATCCGAACCGCAACGACCTGTCCGTCCCAGTTTTTGGCAATCGCTGGGACAACGCCGAAGATCCTGGTGAAAGCGGCATTAGGCTGGGTGAGGAATTCGGCTACACAATCAATGTCCATCGCAACACAATGTATCTAACATTTCATAATGAGCGTCTGGGTACGGTCACTCAATCACGCAGCTTGGTGCAGGGCGCAGATGCTTTGGACAACCCCTATGCCTATGGCGGAGATACACTGTACTTTAAGGCGGGCGTCTACAATCAGTGCAGCACACGCAGCGGCGGCGGGAACTGGTATGCAGCCTGCGCCGGAACAGGCGATTGGGAAACCGACAAAGCCAATGGCGATTATGCGCAGGCAACATTCTCACGCATCGTTCTGAGCGAATCTACGCCGCCAGAATAGACGCCAAATCACCGATTGATTGCACCGGGCAGGAACAATCCTGCCGAGTACAACCATTCTGCTATCTCGGTTCAATGACGAAGCTGTGTTCGATATAAAGAAAAACCTCGGTTTCACTCGCCTGTTGCCAATATAGCTCGCCTTCCAGGCCTTGAATTCGGATCCCATATCCGTCTCCGAACATACTCGCATATTCAGTGGATTCTTCTGCGATATGCCGGACCACCGCATTGCGGTATTGTTCTGGATTATCGATTGCGAGCCCAGTGCCGCCAACGTCGATGAAGGATCGCCCAGTTGCTGGCACTACCTCTTTGAACGCGGCGATCCGTTCCGCCGTGGCACGCACACTCGGCGCCTCACCACGCAAAGGGATACGAGCATAGATCTGAACCCGGCTTGTGTCCGGGCGATTGCAGCCAATAATGAATGCAGTGGAGCGACTGTAATCTGAACGAGACGCAAAAAGCCCGCCGAAAGCAGCGAGCTTTCGGCGGGCTTTTTGTCAGCAAAGGCTGGGTAGGCTTACTCCGCTGCCGGAGCTTCGCCTCCGCCCATGGCGGCCTTCATCGCTTCTTCGCTCGATACGGGGTCGGCGACAGGCTCTGGCTCAACCGCATTGGCTGCGGCCAGCGCGTCCTGCTGCTTCTTCCATTGAGCTTTCAACGCTGCATCTCGGCTAGAGGCTGTAACGCGCATACGGTTCATACCCGCGCCGGTACCGGCAGGGATAAGGCGACCGACGATCACGTTTTCCTTAAGGCCGATCAAAGTGTCTTTCTTACCTTCGACCGAAGCCTGAGTAAGAACACGCGTTGTCTCTTGGAACGAGGCTGCTGAGATGAAGCTGCGAGTTTGCAGCGACGCCTTGGTGATGCCGAGCAAGATCGGCGTACCTTCGGCAGGCTTCTTACTCTTTGTCAGCTTCGCATTGTATTCGAGCATCTCAGCATGATCGAGCTGTTCACCTGGCAGCAGCGTTGTGTCGCCGCCATTGGTGATTTCAACTTTTTGCAGCATCTGACGAACGATCACCTCGATATGCTTATCGTTGATCTTCACGCCCTGCAGTCGGTACACTTCCTGAATCTCATTGACGAGATACTCAGCCAGTGCCTCAACGCCCATGACTTCGAGGATGTCGTGCGGGTTCGGCGCGCCGGAAATCAGGGTATCACCCTTCTTCACGAAATCGCCTTCCTGCACATCGATCACCTTGGTCTTTGGGATCAGATATTCGACTGCATCACCTTCTTCAGGGATGATCGCGATCTTACGCTTCGCTTTATATTCACGGACAAATTCAATCTTGCCTGAGATTTTGGCGATGACCGACATGTCCTTTGGCAGACGCGCTTCGAACAGTTCGGCAACACGCGGCAGACCACCGGTGATGTCGCGAGTCTTCGCAGCTTCACGCGATGCACGCGCAAGGATGTCACCTGCTTCAACCGTTTGGCCATCTTCAACCGAAAGGGTCGTGCCCGGAGCCAGCATATAACGCTGGGCTTCGGTTTCATCTGCGTCAGTCTGACCTTCGCTAAGGAGGGTCATCCGTGGGCGAAGCTCTTCTTTCTTTTTGCGCCCGGTCGCACGGTTTTCAGTCACGACGCGCTGGGCAATACCCGTCGCATCATCGGTCAGCTCTTCAAGCGTCGTACCTTCAAGAAGATCCTGATATTTCACGACACCCGATTGCTCAGTGATGATTGGCAGAGTGAAGGGATCCCATTCCGCCAGACGGTCGCCTTCTTTGACCTTCTCGCCATCCTTGAACATGAGCACCGTACCGTATGGCACTTTGTGCATTTCACGTTCGCGGCCCTCGGCATCGATCACAGCGATTTCACCGCTACGTGCGAGCGACAGAATGCGGCCCTTTTTGTCGGTGATGGTCGGCATGCCGCGCAATTCGACCTTACCGTTGGAGATTGATTCGAGATGCGATGTTTCGTTAAGCTGCGCCGCACCGCCAATGTGGAACGTCCGCATTGTGAGCTGAGTGCCCGGCTCACCGATGGACTGTGCAGCGATAACGCCGACAGCTTCACCGATATTGACCGGCGTACCGCGAGCAAGGTCACGGCCATAGCATGTGCCGCAAACGCCCTGATCAGCTTCGCAAACGAGTGGCGAGCGGATCTTAGCTGACTGAGTCTCAGCCGCTTCGATCTCTACCACCATGGGCTCGTCGATCAGCGTGCCAGCCTTAACGATGACCTCGCTTGTGGCAGCATTGACGATATCTTCCGCCACTGTGCGACCCAAGATACGCTCACCCAAAGATGCGATAACAGAACCACCTTGAACGATGGCGCGCATTTCCAACGCGTTTTCAGTTTTGCAGTCCTCAACGACGATCGTGCAATCCTGAGACACGTCGACAAGACGGCGGGTCAGATAGCCAGAGTTCGCAGTCTTAAGCGCAGTATCGGCAAGACCTTTACGTGCGCCGTGGGTTGAGTTGAAGTATTCAAGGACGGACAGACCTTCCTTAAAGTTTGAGATGATCGGCGTTTCGATGATCTCGCCTGATGGCTTAGCCATAAGGCCGCGCATACCGGCAAGCTGCTTCATCTGCGCTGGCGAACCACGCGCACCGGAGTGGCTCATCATGTAAATCGAGTTGATCTCTTTTTCGCGTCCATCAGCGTCGATCGGCGTCGCCTTAATTTCAGCCATCATAGCATCAGCAACAAGGTCACCACACTTGGACCAAGCATCAATCACTTTGTTGTATTTTTCCTGCTGAGTGATCAGGCCATCCTGATATTGCTGTTCGTAATCAGCAACCTGGCCCTTGGTATCTTCAACCATTTTGATCTTCGAGTCCGGGATGATCATATCATCTTTACCGAAGCTGATGCCGGCCTTGAACGCATGGCGGAAACCTAAGCTCATGATCGCATCAGCGAACAGCACCGTGTCTTTTTGACCAGTGTGACGATACACTTGGTCAATCACGTCGCCGATCTCACGCTTGGTGAGCAAACGGTTGATGATGTCGAAAGGAACCTTGTGGTTTTTCGGCAGACATTCACCAATCAGCATCCGGCCCGGTGTGGTTTCAAACCGAACCATGCCCACTTTACCCTTTTCATCGGCCTGCGGAACGCGGGCGATGATCTTGGAGTGGAGCGTGACTACTTTGGTTTCGAGCGCCTGGTGCACTTCAGCCATATCAGAGAAGCGCGGCAGTCTTTCGACCTTCGTGCCGTCTTCATTGTCGAGATATTCTGGTGTCTTTTCCTGACGTTCCATCGACAGGTAATAGATGCCCAAGACCATATCCTGCGAAGGAACGATAATCGGCTTACCATTGGCAGGCGATAGAATGTTGTTAGTCGACATCATCAGCACGCGCGCTTCGAGCTGGGCTTCCAGCGAAAGCGGAACGTGGACGGCCATTTGGTCACCGTCAAAGTCAGCGTTAAACGCAGAGCAAACCAGCGGATGAAGCTGAATAGCCTTACCTTCGATCAGCACAGGTTCGAACGCCTGGATGCCAAGACGGTGAAGCGTTGGAGCCCGGTTCAACAGAACTGGGTGTTCGCGGATCACTTCGTCAAGGATGTCCCAAACTTCCTTACGCTCTTTCTCAACCCACTTCTTCGCTTGCTTCAGGGTCATCGAAAGACCCTTTGCATCGAGGCGGGCATAGATGAACGGCTTGAACAGTTCGAGCGCCATTTTCTTTGGCAGGCCGCACTGGTGCAGTTTCAGCTCTGGGCCGGTCACGATGACCGAGCGGCCAGAATAATCGACACGCTTACCGAGCAAGTTCTGACGGAAACGGCCCTGCTTACCCTTCAGCATGTCGCTGAGTGATTTCAAAGGACGCTTGTTCGCACCGGTGATGACACGGCCACGGCGACCATTGTCGAACAGCGCATCGACGGCTTCTTGAAGCATACGCTTTTCATTGCGAACGATGATGTCCGGAGCGCGCAGCTCAATCAAACGCTTGAGGCGGTTGTTCCGGTTGATTACCCGTCGATAAAGGTCGTTGAGATCTGACGTTGCAAAACGACCACCATCCAGCGGCACCAATGGGCGCAGCTCGGGCGGGATCACAGGGATCACTTCAAGGATCATCCATTCCGGGCGGTTGCCTGAATCGATAAAGCTTTCCACGACCTTCAAACGCTTGATGATCTTCTTCGGCTTGAGCGTGGATTTTGTGACCGACAGCTCTTCCATCAAATCGTCGCGCTCTTGCTCCAGATCGAGATCCATCAGCATGACCTTAACGGCCTCAGCACCGATATCGGCGGAGAATGCATCTTCGCCATATTCGTCTTGCGCTTCAAGGAGCTCGTCTTCCGTCAGCAGTTGGAATTTCTCAAGCGGGGTCAGGCCCGGCTCAATCACAACATAGCTTTCGAAATAGAGGATGCGTTCCAGCTGCTTGAGCTGAATGTCGAGCAGCAGACCGATGCGCGATGGCAGCGATTTCAGGTACCAGATGTGAGCGACCGGCGCGGCCAGCTCAATATGGCCCATGCGCTCACGGCGTACCTTGGTAACGGTGACTTCAACGCCGCATTTTTCGCAGACGACGCCTTTGTACTTCATGCGCTTATACTTGCCGCACAGGCATTCGTAATCCTTCACAGGACCGAAGATGCGGGCACAGAACAGACCGTCACGCTCAGGCTTGAACGTGCGATAGTTGATGGTTTCCGGCTTCTTGATCTCGCCGAATGACCAAGAACGGATGCGCTCTGGCGAGGCAATGCCGATCTGAATCTGGTCGAAAGTTTCCGGCTTAGCCAGCTGGTTGGTGAATTTGGTCAGTTCATTCATGACTTAGTTCCCTCAGGGGGTGAATTCTCAAGAGCGGGATGGAGGGACGCAGGTTTTTGCCTGCGCCCAGCTCCTCTTATTCCGCAGCTGCCGGCCATTGATCGCCCTCATCGCCGTCTGACAACGACTTGAGTTCGACATTCATGCCGAGTGAGCGCATTTCCTTCACGAGAACGTTGAAGCTCTCTGGAATGCCCGCTTCGAACGTATCGTCGCCCTTGACGATTGCTTCGTAGACCTTGGTCCGGCCAACGACGTCATCCGACTTAACAGTGAGCATTTCCTGCAAGGTGTAGGCAGCGCCGTATGCTTGCAGTGCCCAGACCTCCATCTCACCAAAGCGCTGTCCACCGAACTGCGCTTTACCACCCAGCGGCTGCTGAGTGACGAGCGAGTATGGACCGATCGACCGGGCGTGGATCTTGTCATCAACCAAGTGGTGCAATTTGAGCATGTAGATGATGCCGACTGTGACCTTACGGTCAAATGCGTCACCACTGCGGCCATCAAACAGTACCGATTGGCCTGAACTGTCGATCCCGGCCTTTACCAGCATGTCCGACACGTCAGGCTCACGCGCGCCATCAAACACCGGTGTACCCATTGGGACACCCGCTGCTAGATTTTGCGCAAGGTCAACGATGCCTGCGGTCGAACGGCTTTCGAGGTCTTCGAAATATTGCTCGCCGTAAACATCCTTCAGACGATCAACGACCGCTTCTGGTGGTTTGGCATTGGCATAGTCTTCGGCAGCGTTTGGATTGGCGGCTTTCCACTCTTCGAGCTTAGTCGCAATATCCATGCCAAGACCGCGCGCTGCGAAGCCGAGATGCGTTTCGAAAATCTGACCCACGTTCATGCGCGAAGGCACGCCGAGCGGGTTCAGAACCAGATCAACTGCGGTGCCATCTTCGAGGAACGGCATGTCCTCAACCGGCAGGATGCGAGAAATCACACCCTTGTTACCGTGGCGGCCAGCCATCTTATCGCCCGGTTGCAGCTTACGCTTCACCGCAACGAAGACCTTGACCATTTTGAGCACGCCCGGTGCGAGTTCGTCACCGCGTTCGAGTTTTTCCTTACGGTCCTCAAACTTGGCATCGATGATCGCGGCGCTGTCGTCATATTGTGACTTGATCGCTTCGAGCTGCGCTTGACGTTTGTCATCGGCAACCGCAAATTTGAACCATTCGTGGCGCTCAATGTCCGTCAGCAATTCATCAGTGATCTCACTGCCCTTCTTGACACCCTTTGGCGCGGCCGAGATGGTTTGGCCTAGCAGCATGTCTTTCAGACGGTTGTAAGTCGCACGGTTGAGGATGGCGCGTTCATCAGCGGCATCCTTACGCAGGCGCTCTATTTCCTCGTTCTGGATCGCACGGGTACGGTCGTCGATTTCAATACCGTGGCGGTTAAACACCCGGACTTCGACGATTGTACCGGCAACACCCGGCGGCAGACGCAGCGAGGTGTCGCGTACATCCGAAGCTTTCTCACCAAAGATGGCGCGAAGAAGTTTCTCTTCCGGCGTCATCGGGCTTTCACCCTTTGGTGTGATTTTACCGACCAGAATATCGCCCGGATGCACTTCCGCACCGATATAGACGATGCCCGCTTCATCGAGGTTGCGAAGCGCTTCCTCACCGACATTTGGAATATCGCGGGTGATATCTTCTGGCCCAAGCTTTGTATCGCGAGCCATCACTTCGAACTCATCGATATGGATCGAAGTGAAGACGTCGTCTTTCACAATACGCTCGGAAATGAGGATACTATCCTCATAATTGTAACCATTCCAAGGCATGAAGGCGACGAGGCTGTTCTTACCCAGCGCCAGTTCACCCAGATCGGTCGAAGGACCATCAGCGATAATATCGCCCGGCTCAATCACCTCACCCACCTTCACCAGCGGGCGCTGGTTGATGCAGGTGTTCTGGTTGGAGCGTTGGAATTTTTGCAGCGTGTAGATATCGACGCCCGACTGGCCGGCTTCGATATCGCCGACAGCACGGATCACGATACGGGTTGCATCGACTTGGTCCACGATGCCCCCGCGCTTTGCAGCAATCGCAGCGCCTGAATCGCGCGCCACGGTTTCTTCCATACCAGTACCAACCCACGGTGCCTCTGCCTTAACAAGCGGCACCGCTTGGCGTTGCATGTTTGAGCCCATTAGCGCGCGGTTAGCGTCATCGTTTTCCAGGAACGGAATGAGCGACGCAGCAACCGAAACGAGCTGTTTCGGCGAAACATCCATCAAGGTCACCGTTTCGCTCGGTGCCATCAGGTTGTCACCCGATTGGCGAGCAGAAATCAGCTCTTCGACGAAAGTGCCGTCATCATTCAATTCAGCCGAAGCCTGCGCCACGGTGTGCTTTTGCTCTTCCATTGCGGAAAGGTAGATCACATCGCCGGTAACGTGATTGTCCTTCACCGTGCGATATGGCGTTTCGATAAAGCCGTATTTGTTCACCCGGCTGAACGATGCCAGCGAGTTGATCAGACCAATGTTCGGGCCTTCCGGCGTTTCAATCGGACAGATGCGCCCGTAATGGGTTGGGTGAACGTCGCGGACTTCAAAGCCAGCGCGTTCACGCGTCAAACCACCAGGGCCAAGCGCTGAGACGCGGCGCTTGTGAGTGACTTCGGAGAGCGGGTTGGTTTGGTCCATAAACTGCGAAAGCTGCGAAGAGCCGAAGAATTCGCGGACCGCCGCAACAGCTGGCTTTGCGTTGATAAGGTCGTTCGGCATGACGGTCGAAACATCGACGCTGCTCATACGCTCCTTAACGGCGCGCTCCATGCGGAGCAGACCAACGCGGTACTGGTTTTCAAGCAGCTCACCAACCGAACGAACGCGGCGATTGCCAAGGTTATCGATGTCATCGACATCGCCCTTACCGTCCTTCAGGCCGACTAATTCCTTGACCACGGCAAGAATGTCTTCCTTGCGCAGAGTGGTCACGGTGTCTTCGGCATCAAGCTCCAGACGCATATTCAATTTTACGCGGCCAACTGCGGATAGGTCATAACGTTCGCTATCGAAGAAAAGGCCTTCGAACAGCGCGTCAGCGGTTTCCTTGGTTGGCGGTTCACCCGGACGCATCACCTTGTAGATGGCCTCAAGGCCCTCATCACGGTTTTCAGCCTTGTCAACCTTTAGCGTGTTGCGGATCCATGGCCCAGTGTTGATTTCGTCGATGTCGAGCAATTCGAGTGTATCGATGCCGGCATTGTCGAGCACTTCGACATGCTCTAGCGTCATCTCATCACCGGCTTCTATATAGATGCGGCCCGTGCTTTCATCGATCAGGTCATAGGCAGCGTAGCGGCTGACAACTTCCTCAATCGGCAACAATAGGTGAGTCAGGCCATCCTTTGCCGCCTTATTGGCAGCGCGGGGGCTGAGTTTCTGACCAGCGGCAAAGATTTCTTCGCCTGTATTTGCATCAACCAATGGGAAGGCTGGCTTTTGGCCGCGCCATTGCTCTGCAACGAATGGAATTTTCCAGCCGTCCTTCGCACGCTCCCAAACAACAGTGTCATAGAAGTGGTGCAGGATGCCTTCGCTATCGAGGCCAAGCGCATAAAGCAGCGCAGTAACCGGCAGCTTGCGCTTACGGTCGATGCGGACATTGACGATGTCTTTGGCGTCGAATTCAAAATCGAGCCAGCTACCGCGATATGGAATAACACGCGCAGCAAAAAGAAGCTTACCCGAAGAGTGCGTTTTACCGCGGTCATGATCGAACAGGACACCCGGCGAACGGTGCATCTGTGAAACGATCACACGCTCTGTGCCGTTGATAATGAAGGTGCCGTTGTCTGTCATGAGCGGCATATCGCCCATGTAAACGTCTTGCTCCTTGATATCGAGAACCGAGCGAGTTTCAGTTTCCTGATCGACCTCAAACACGATTAAACGCAGCGTCACCTTCATCGGGGCTGCATAAGTGATACCGCGCTGACGACATTCGGTCGTGTCGTATTTCGGCTCTTCGAGCACGTAATGCACAAAATCGAGTTCAGCGGTGCCGGCGAAATCGCGGATCGGGAATACACTGCGCAGGGTTTTTTCAAGACCCGAAACATATCCGATATCCTTGTCCGAACGGAGGAACTGTTCGTAGCTCTCACGCTGGACTTCGATCAGGTTCGGCATTTGCACGACTTCGTGGATGTCACCGAAAATTTTCCGGATGCGCTTTTTCGCGGTGCCCTGTGCCTTACGGCTGCGGACTTTACGCTTGGTCGGGGCTTTGGTGGCCATGGAAGAGATATGCCTCTTTATCTGAGCGCGCGCGGGAAGCGGCCCCGCTCGCTGATTAACTGATGGTCGTTACGCGAGACCTGCACCATATTCGACGCAAAAGCGCCGCAAGCCTAGGCTCACCCTTCAGGTGTCGCCTCAGCTGCAGCTCAATTCCAGTCGCGAATATAGCAAAGCGCCGCTTCCATTCTTGGGCCGATTCCCGCGTATGAATCAGTCCTGCTCGAAGCTGACGCGTGACGGCCATGTAGGAATTCAGCTTTCAACTGTCAAACGCCTTGACGCATGCCAACTGGCCATACACGCCTTGACAAGCGAAATTTGGTCCGTTTGGTCAAATTGACTGGCCACAAACGGAACAGTAATCCCCGCCTCAATCAGGCAAGAATTGGAGCTTAGGCTTACCCAAATGGCTATCAAATCGATGTTCGACGATCCACAGGAGCTCTTCGCCTTCTGCTTTGCATTGCGTGACAATGGCAAAGGGGATCAAGCGATCGCGCTGGCCAAGCAAGCTCTTGCCGAAAGCCCCGACAATCCAGAGATGCGCGCGGTCACACGCATGTTGCTGACGGATAAGGTGCACGGCTTTCACCGCCCGATGCTCGCTGATACACCCCGCAATGACGCCTATCTTGCGATGATCAATCGGCATGCGTCAGGACGGCGCATCTTGGATATTGGCACAGGGAGCGGTCTGCTGGCGATGATGGCGGTGCGAGCGGGCGCTGAACACGTCTATGCCTGCGAGGTTAATCCCAACAAGGCTGATATGGCGCGCGACATTATTGCGCAAAACGGCATGTCCGACAAAATCACTCTGCTCAATGCCTATTCACTGGATCTTGATCGTGAGCGTGACCTTGGTGGCGGTGTCGACGCGGTTCTGTCGGAAGTGTTTGCCGCGAACATTTTTGGCGAAGGCTTGATACCATCACTTAAACACGCGCAGAAGAATTTGGTGAAGCCAAGCGCGATTTTCCTCCCGCCCAAAGTGTCACTCATGGCGGCATTGGCGGAATATGATCTGACTGCGCCGGTTGGAGAGGTTGCGGGATTTGATCTCTCTTTGCTCGAACAGAGGTTGAGCTACCACGCGATGATCAATCCGAATGACGCCTTGCAATATCAGCGCGGCGACGCGGCCTCACTGGTCGATATCGAATTTCTGCCGGACACACCGATTGCATCACGCCATCGCACCACCACAAATCTAACATCCAGCGGGGGGCGGGTTAGCGGCGTTTTGTATTGGATGCGGATCGAATTTGGCGATGGCATTCACTATGAGAATCAGCCGGGCGGCGACAGGATCCTCCATTGGGCCGTGCGATTTGAACCTTTTGCCGAGCCTCGCGATACTCGGGCCGGAGAAGCAGTAAACGTCGGCTGCGCCCACAATTCCAATGAAGTTCTAATCTGGGACGCTGGCGCAGCCTAATCCGTCAGAAGAACCTCTTCTTCTTTCAAGAAATCAACGTTTCGACCCACGCGGATCGGGGCGATTTCTTCTGCGTGCCACCCGCAAAACAATAAGCTGTATATCGTTTTTCAATATTATTGTTTGACAATAAATCGAATCATATCTAGATGGTGATTATCGAAATTCAATAAATCACATCAAGAGAAACGATATGACCCGCACTTTCAGTAACTCGCTCGCCGCCTTTGCCGCAGTGATCCTCGCCATGACATCCATTGGGACGATTGTGAGCGTACCGCCCGCCTCAGCGCAAACCGCCCAAGCGACCTCGGCCCTAGTCGAACTTGCCTGAATTTAGGCCAACAGGGAAAACACCCATGACAGACAAACCTAACGACATGTTACTGCTGGCAGGCAAGGTGCTCACCATCATCATGCAGGGCTTAACAGCTTTTGGAGCCTTCATCCTCTTCATCGGTGGGCTAGTGGTCCTGTTTGCTTCGAACATGATCAATGCCGAAGTCACGGCTGAACACGGCGATACAGTTGGAGCGCTTCCAGTATTGCCTGCGCTCGGTGTGATCGCTCTCCTGTTCGCCTGCGCTGCTTTAGTCTTCCTATTCTTTGGCAAGCTTAGGGCAATCATCTCGACGGTGGGCGAAGGCGAACCATTCGTGCCTGACAATGCCGAACGATTGAACCTTATGGCCTGGCTGCTGCTTGTTGTTCAGGTGTTGGCGATCCCGCTTGTTGGCCTTGCAATGCTGCTGGCGGAATGGGCCCAGCCAATGGAGGATTCTGATATCACGGTCAATGCAGGGTTTGATCTTACCAGCATCTTGATGGTGATCATCCTCTTCATCCTTGCCCGAGTGTTCAAGCATGGCGCCGAAATGCGCGAAGACCTTGAAGGGACCGTCTGATGCCTGCTGATGATGAAGGAGCAACGATCATGGTCAAACTTGACGACCTATTGCACGACCGCCGCATGACACTGACAGAATTGGCGGAGCGGGTGGGCCTAACCCTCGCCAATCTTTCAATTCTGAAAACCGGCAAAGCTAAGGCCATCAGGTTTTCAACTCTCGCTGCGATTTGCCGCGAATTGGAATGCCAGCCGGGCGACTTGCTGAGCTATTCGCTGGATTAACTTGACTTTCGGGGGGCGCAGGTTAATTGCGCCTCCCGACCGCTTTCGAGTGGTCAACCGTCCAAGACAGCCGGTGGAGACAATTGGGTCTCCTTAATTTCCAGCCTAGACGGGGACAGAGATTTTCGCGGATGCCGATACGGTGTGCGCAATCGTGCTTTTTAGCACAGCCTCCTTCCCCATCATTTGGACTTTCCGATGTCGATGAACGGCATCGGAAAACATGAGCCGGTCGTGCGGACTTAAATCCACGCGGCCATTAGTGAAGGAGTATGGCATGGATCGTTCGCAAAAAGCCGACACGGTTGCCCAGCTCAATGCAGTTTTCAACGAGGTTGGTGTGGTGGTTGTCACCCGCAATCTCGGCCTGACGGTGGATCAGTCCACCGCTCTGCGCGGAAAAATGCGTGACGCTGGTGCTTCCTACAAGGTTGCGAAGAACCGTCTCGCCAAGCTCGCCCTGAAGGACACCGATTACACCGGGATCGATGAGTTTCTCACTGGTCCCACCGCGCTGGCTTGGTCGGAAGACCCAGTCGCGGCTGCGAAAGCAGCTGTCGAATTCGCAAAGTCGAATGAGAAGCTCGAAATCGTCGGTGGTTCTATGGGCACACAGGTGCTCGACGAAGCTGGCATCAAGGCGCTTGCCTCGATGCCAAGCCTCGATGAGCTTCGTGGCACGCTCGTGGGTCTTGTTAACGCGCCGGCGACGAAAATCGCTCAGGTCGTTAATGCCCCTGCGAACAAGCTGGCCCGTGTGTTCGGCGCATATGCCGCCCAGGACGCTGCTTAAGAGACGCTCTCGCAAGAGACGAAACATACATTGGGGCGTTGGGATGAACCCATCTGTCCTGCCAAATATTTGGAGTGAACATCATGGCTGATATTGCCAAGCTTGTTGAAGAACTTTCGAAGCTGACCGTCCTTGAAGCGGCAGAACTTGCAACCGCGCTTGAAGAAGCATGGGGCGTTAGCGCAGCTGCTGCTGTTGCAGTGGCTGGTCCAGCTGCTGGCGGCGCTGCTGAAGCTGTTGAAGAAAAAGACGAATTCGACGTCATCCTTACCGGAGACGGCGGCAAGAAAATCCAGGTTATCAAAGAAGTCCGCGCCATCACTGGCCTGGGCCTCACCGAAGCCAAGGGCCTTGTCGAAGGCGCACCGAAGCCTGTTAAAGAAGGCGTCAACAAGGCTGAAGCCGAAGAAATCAAAGGCAAGATCGAAGCTGCTGGCGGTACCGTCGAGCTCAAGTAATCTTGTGATCAGTTTTGCGGGTGACTTGAAGCGCCCGCAGATGGGGGGCGGTATCAGCAATGGTGCCGCCCTTTCTGTATCCCGGCCCCTTCTGCATCAATGCCACGCGTTCACAGCTTTGGCGGACACCCTCCCACTGCAGGTGGCGGAGATATATCTGACCGAGGTCCCTAGGTTGCTTCCTGTAATGGATCAACCAAGCGGCCAAGGAACAAGATCGTGCCTGTGCGATTGTCCCGCAGCAAAAAGATGAAAAGGTGGTCCGCGCGAAAAATAAACGGCGGAGGCGGAGGAGGGCCTAGGCGACTGCCCGTCACAACAGCGCCCATCACTACCGCGGTTGCGGCAGCGGCTTCAGAACCCTTTTCGTCGACATCAATATTGGCTTGGTGGATCACATTTGTAATGGTCAGGCCGCATTCGCCCGAATTGGGGGCGGGCTGCAGATCGCAAATGCATTTGACCCTTGTGCGAAAGTTTCAACGCTAACTGGTGCGGCTTCCGTCTCTGCGTCAAGGGACGAAGTTAGTGTCGAATTTGCGCATGGCGTGATCAACGGCATCAATGCAATCAGCAAAAGCAATCGAGCCAAGATCGAACTTGCATCATCATTCCCCTAATCGCAACAACCCTGGTCAATACTATCTAGTATTTTGAGATTGTTATGGATTTAGGGTGTGAGCGTGCTGACCTTAGCCCAGTCCTAACGAGAGATTTGATCGATCAAAGTGCCGTCCGAACCCAGTGTCGGTCCGCCGATCTGTTCCATCTGCACTTTCGCCGCTTGCGGAGCATCATCATAATCGATGCCAAACTCCATCTCGTCATAGACAGGGTCATAGTTGATCGGAATACCAGCAGCCTGCAATTCAGCCAGGCTGATGTAGGAGCCCAATGCGCCGGCACCAGAAATTCTATCGATTTCGGAAGGGGTAAATCGATCACGCAATAGGTCCACAATCGACCCTAAGCGAATAGCGATCGTTCCATTCTGCTGTTCGAAGTCGACACTGCCAGTGACGACCCCATTCACGCGAGCATCAAGCTGAGTTTTGTCCACCAGTTCAACCTGCGCTTCGCGGCTGGCACCAAGGCCGGATGGCGGAGAAGGCAACGGCACTGCAAAGTCGGCCTGTGGCGCGACCGTATCAGATGAACTTGTCCGATCAGCAGATTGAATAGGGAGCACGTCGCGCACGCCACCTGATGCATTCCCTGTAATATCTCCTGTAATATCCAGAACGCCAGCGAAGGCCGCGGTTAGCGATTCATTGGCCGCCGCGACACTGCGCTCCACCGATGACTCGCGAGACAAAGATGCACCTGCGCGGCGCACATCCGATGACAGCGAAGGGGTGAAACTTCTAGATGAAGTGATCTGCGGTACGTCAATCAGACGAGCACGCAATGGTGCAACTGCGGCCCCAAACTCAGGATGTTTCTCGCTTGGAAAGCCCTCCGAATTCGTGAATTGAACCGGCGAAGGCATCTCAACTCCGACAAAGGCAAGATCGAACCGTTCCGAACCAGTTTCAAGAAAACCCAGCAGCTTCATCCGATCCTCATCACTGGCATTCGCCAGATTGCTGAAAGTTAGCGAGGATGGAGCAATCGTCTCTGCGGCCATCGCAGAGGCAAAGACCGGGGCTGTGGCACCTGCAGCTGGGCTCCATATCGGCTGATCAAGCACTTTGGTTGGCTCGCGAACATCAATACGCAGATAGGGAGAATCCATCGCGCCCACAGCGAGGTCAGGAATCGTGACCGCAACAGCGATCGCAGTTGTGCCAAACAGAATTCGCGCTGCGGTAACTCTGTTTTTCGCGCCTTTTGGCAATGATAAAGTGAATGCCGCCGCCTCAGCGGCCGTCTCTTGCGCAGAACGCGGTTCTGAGAGCAGGCGCGCGGCCCGCTGCATCGCGGTTTCTCGCGTCCTCGCGACATTTGCAAAGTCGTTTTCTGGATTGACTTGCACCGAATCCCCCCAAATACTGCCCTAAGGGGAATTATGTAGAGATTCATCGCGTTGATAAAGCAAATTCTCATCGCAAATTGATCCCAACTCGTTGCGAGCAAGAATCTTGGGCGACAATTGCGCGCGCAATACCGCTTATGCCCGAAAATTGAATGGCAAATAGGATGCCGACTTCACAAGGTATCGCTCGCTTTTCCGTGTGCGCAGTATTTCCAAGCGAACACAGGCTTTTGACACTGATCTACATGCTTAGTACAGTAAGACATGAGAACTAACGCCGATAAAGAACAATCACTTAACCCTGGAAAGTTCAGATGGGCAGCAGCGCTCCTAATCGGAACTGTACTTTATGTGGCGTCGCTAATCGCCTCGCAGTTTGTTCCGCGCCTCCTCGGTCACGTCGAACCGACTTGGCTCGATTGGGCGGCTATCGGCGTATTTCAGTTAGTATCGGGGTTGGTGATCGTGATGGCCGCGCTTCGGTTGGTCCATTTGTCGCTCAAAGACGTCGGACTAACACGCGAGAAATGGGCTGCCGATGTTATGATTGGCATGGCTGTGGCCATCATATTCGCGCTCCTTCAATTCCTGATCATCATTCCCGCCACTGGCGGTGCGGAGCGTTCCGATGTCGCTGTCAATGTGCAGCAAATTGGCGGCTCTGTATGGGGCGTGATTGGAATGATAACTCTCGCTTGGACGGGTGCGGCAATGGAGGAGATCTTCTTCCGCGGGCACTTCTTCAACACTCTTGAAGGTCTGCTAGGGAAGGGGCGTGTTGCGACCATTGTCGCTGCTTTGGCAACAATCGCGCTGTTCGCTGCTGGACACGGTTATCAAGGGTGGGCTGGCGTCATCGACACTGGCATCTACGGCGGGTTGATCGTCACCGCTCTCTACCTATGGCGGCGGCGACTTACAGCGTGCATTGTCGCCCATTCACTATGGAATACCATCGCAGTCATTGTCCTATTTGTATGGTATTGAGAACATTTCATGCACCTTGTCAGTGTGTCTCTTGAGACGCAGATGAATGGACGAAATCAACGAAGATTGAACTAGGACTTTCTCCAATTGGGGCCTGCGCGTATTCGGGCCGGCTTTATGCGCGACACAGCATCTCTTGATACGCCAGGCTGGGGGCAAGAATTCCGGGCGACGATTGCGCTCGCGACGCCGCTTGCGCTGGCGAATTTGCTGCAAATGCTCACTTACGCAATTGATGTGATTTTCATCGCACGTCTTGGTGATGAGCAGCTCGCAGGATCAGCTTTGGCGGTGTCGCTATTTGGTTTGGTGCTGTGGGCGATGACGGCGCTTACTGGAGCGGTTGCTCCACTAATTGCCGAAGCGATTGGCGCACGCAAAGCTTCTCGCCAACCTGTCCTAAGGCCAGTGCGACGGTCAGTGAGAATGGCCTTGTGGCTTGCAGTGATCACCGGGGTCATTGGCATGGGGGTTTGCCTGCTGCTTGAGCCCATTATGCGCGTAACTGGCCAGCAAGAAACGATCATTGCATTGGCCAAAGAGTACAATTACGTCATCATATTTTCGTTGATACCTATGCTGCTCGCTGGTGTTCTGCGTAATTTTGTTTCAGCATTAGGTCGCCCAATTTTCGCCACGGCGATCACTGGTGTAGGCATATTTGTAAACGGATTTGCCAATTACGCCTTTATCTTTGGAAATTTCGGTGCGCCAGAAATGGGCCTGACAGGTGCCGCAGTCGCGACGATCCTTACCTCACTCGTCACGCTCATTGCTTATGTGCTTGCAATCCGGCTTGATACTAAACTGCACCGGTATCACGTATTCGGCCGGTTCTGGGCGCCAGATTGGAAGCGGTTTTGGCAGATTCTTCGCATCGGCACGCCCATCGCGCTTACTGTGACGGCAGAAGCCGGGATTTTCGGCGCGGCGGCCTTCCTGATGGGCCGCTTTGGTTCAGCTGAGTTGGCCGGCCACACAGTCGCACTGCAACTGGCTGCGCTCGCTTTTCAGGTGCCCTTTGGCGTCGGTCAGGCTGTAACAATCCGAGTCGGCTATTTTTATGGTGCCCGTGATCGGGAGGGGATCAAACGCGCTGGCTGGGTCGCACTCGTGATTGGCACTGGTTTTATGATGTTCACGGCAGGGGCGATGGTGCTTGCGCCCTATTCCCTTCTGTCGATCTATGTCGATCCCTATGCGGCAAAGAACGCCGCTCTTGTGGGTTTCGCTCTGCAATATCTGGTGCTCGCTGCGGCGTTTCAGGTTGTCGACGGTATTCAAGCCGTGGCTGCGGGAGCCCTGCGCGGATTGCAGGACACGCGCGTGCCGATGTGGATCGCGATATTCAGCTATTGGGTGCCAGGTATAGGCATGTCGATCGGGCTTGGTTTTTTCACTCCACTGGAGGGGATAGGCGTATGGGTCGGTCTTGCGACCGGTTTGGCCTTTGCTGCGATCTTGCTGCTTTGGCGCTGGATGGCGCGCGAGGCGCTTGGTCTGGTCGCCGAGCCAATTCCCGTTCCGCGTTGACGATTGAAAATTTTTCGACGGCCTCGCTTGACTCAGGCCTCCGTCACAACCATTTCCCTCTTGCTGGCACTCTCGAGAGGAGAGTGCCAATTTATTCATCAACCCTAATTGAAAGGTCATTACCTATGGCATTTCGTCCGCTGCACGACCGCGTTGTGGTCCGTCGCATCGAAGCCGACCAGAAAACTGCTGGCGGCATTATCATTCCCGATTCTGCACAAGAAAAACCAAGCGAAGGCGAAATCGTCTCCGTTGGCGAAGGCGCTCGTGACGATTCTGGCGCACGCGTCCCAATGGATGTGAACGCTGGCGACCGCGTTCTGTTCGGCAAATGGTCGGGCACCGAAGTCAAGATCGACGGCGAAGACCTGCTGATCATGAAGGAAAGCGACATCATGGGAATCATCGGCTGATTTTCAAAAAGCTGATCCGCTTGAATTCAACGCTTATCCAATTTCACAAGAATTTCAGGAGAAACACCAATGGCTGCTAAGGACGTAAAGTTCGGCCGTGAGGCCCGTGAGGGCATCCTCAAGGGCGTCGACACGCTCGCAAACGCTGTCAAAGTGACACTCGGCCCTAAAGGCCGTAATGTTGTCATCGACAAAAGCTTTGGCGCACCGCGCATCACCAAAGACGGCGTTACCGTCGCCAAAGAAATCGAACTGACAGACAAGTTTGAAAACATGGGCGCGCAGATGCTCAAGGAAGTTGCGTCGCGGACCAACGACCTCGCCGGTGACGGCACCACCACTGCCACTGTTCTGGGCCAAGCCATCGTTCGCGAAGGCATGAAGTCTGTCGCAGCGGGCATGAACCCAATGGATCTAAAGCGCGGCATCGACACCGCAGTCAGCAAGGTTGTCGCAGACCTCGTCGGACGCTCCAAGGAAGTCTCTGGCTCTGCTGAAGTCGCACAAGTCGGCGTGATTTCAGCCAATGGCGATAAAGAAGTCGGCGAAAAAATCGCTGAAGCCATGGAAAAAGTCGGCAAAGAAGGCGTCATCACCGTCGAAGAAGCCAAGGGCCTCGAATTCGAGCTCGACGTGGTTGAAGGTATGCAGTTCGATCGCGGCTATCTGTCGCCTTACTTCATCACCAACCCGGATAAGATGACGGTCGAACTCGAAAACCCGTATATCCTGATCCACGAAGCCAAGCTTTCGAACCTTCAAGCCATGCTGCCAGTTCTCGAAGCTGCAATGCAGAGCGGTCGTCCGCTTTTGATCATTGCAGAAGATATCGAAGGCGAAGCGCTCGCGACACTCGTGGTCAACAAGCTGCGCGGTGGCCTGAAGGTTGCTGCGGTTAAGGCACCGGGCTTTGGCGATCGTCGCAAGGCGATGCTGCAAGACATCTCGATCCTGACAAAGGGCGAAATGGTCAGCGAAGATCTCGGCATTAAACTTGAGAACGTCACTCTCGGTATGCTCGGCGAAGCCAAGCGCGTCACGATTGATAAAGACAACACCACCATCGTTGATGGCACTGGTTCGGCTGAAGACATTCAAGCCCGCGTCGGCGAAATCAAAGCGCAGATGGAATCCACCACCAGCGACTATGACCGTGAAAAGCTGCAAGAGCGTCTCGCGAAACTGGCAGGCGGCGTTGCCGTGATCAAAGTTGGCGGCGCTTCAGAAGTTGAAGTGAAGGAACGCAAAGACCGCGTTGATGACGCGCTCCACGCAACCCGTGCTGCTGTCGAAGAAGGCATCGTACCGGGCGGCGGCACTGCGCTGCTTTACGCGTCGAAGGTTCTCGAAGGCCTTAAAGGCGAGAATGACGACCAGACACGCGGTATCGATACCGTGCGCCGTGCTATCATGGCTCCGGTTCGTCAGATTGCTGAAAATGCTGGCCATGACGGTGCAGTTGTTTCTGGCAACCTGCTGCGTGAAGGCGACGAAACGCAAGGCTTCAACGCTGCAACTGACGTGTACGAAAACCTGGTGGAAGCTGGCGTGATTGACCCGACAAAGGTTGTTCGCACCGCTCTGCAGGACGCTGCTTCGGTTGCTGGCCTGCTGATCACCACCGAAGCGGCGATCACCGACGCTCCGGATGACAAAGCTGGTGGCGCTCCTGGTGGAATGCCCGATATGGGCGGTATGGGCGGCATGGGCGGCGGCATGGGCTTCTAAGCCCACCGTTTACCAACGCACACAAGAGGCCTCGCCGGAACAATCCGGCGAGGCCTTTTCGCGTCTGGAATCCTTCCGATTGAAAGCATGGCTTTCCATTTCTTGCTCAATAGAGCAGGAGCGTTGCCAGCTAATTTGAGAATGAAGGATTCACCCATGAAGACGAAATTTGCAGCCATACTGCTGGCATCGGTCGCGCTGACGGGGTGCGATATGATGGGCGCGCCAGTCGCGACTATCGAGTGCGAGACCACTCAGACCGAGTGCATCAATATCTGGTTCGACGACAAGTTTGAGGAATTGCTCGCCTTCAGCCCGATGATGCAAACGTCACTCGGCATGAAAACGGCCTACGACCAGATCGACGATTTCAGCGTTGAAGGTCAGATGGAGCAGGTCCAATGGTGGGCAGGCACCACCGCCGAAATGGAGGCTAACTTCGATTACGATGAGCTCTCCGACGATGCGAAATTATCATATGATATGTGGAAATTCCGCGCCGATGAAGCATCACGCGCGGCGGAATATATCGATCAAGGATACGTCCTTCACCAAATGGGCGGAGCGCATACTGGCCTGCCAACATTCTTGATGAATGAACACCGGGTCGATGATGAAAGCGATATGACCGCTTGGATTGCGCGGCTTGGCGGGATCGGAACAGCGATGGACCAAGTTTTGGTTCGCGCGCAAGCCAATGCCGAAGCGGGCACACGGCCACCGCAATTTGCCTATGATGCTGTGATCGCAGAATCGACCAAACTTACGAGCGGGGCACCGTTCGATGACGGGGCCAATTCGGCGCTTTGGAATGCAACCGAAGAACGCCTTTCAAGCCTCCTCGAAAGCGGCACGATTACCGAAGAGCGAGCCGGTGAATTGCGCGAAGAGGCGCGAGTTGCCCTCACCGATCAACTCGCGCCTGCTTATGGCCGCGTAATCGAATGGTATACCACCGATCGCGAAAATGCCGATGCGGAAGCACGCGGTGCAAGCGCGCTCAATGATGGCGAGGCATATTACAACGCACAATTGCGCTCGATGACCACGACCGAGCTGTCCGCCGAAGATATCCATCAAATCGGACTGGACGAAGTCGCCCGCATTCGCGCCGAGATGGAATCCATCAAGGACCGCGTTGAGTTTGAAGGTGACTTGCAAGAATTCTTCACCTTCACCCGTGATGACGATCAATTCTATTTCTCCAGCGATGATGCTGGGGCGCAGGACTATATCGAACGCGCGGAACTGCATTTGAATTGGATCGAAAGCGAGCTGCCAAACTATTTCGGGACGCTGCCACAGGCTCCTCTTGTTGTGCGCCGGGTTGAGCCATTCCGCGAACAAGATGGCGCAGCCCAGCATTATCGCACCGGCACACCCGACGGGTCGCGTCCGGGTATCTATTACGCCCACCTGTCAGACATGCGCGCCATGTCGATCGTCCCGCTTGAAGCGATTGCCTATCACGAAGGCAATCCGGGCCACCACATGCAGCTTTCCATCGCGCAAGAACTGACCGGCATCCCCAAATTCCGCAGTCAAGGATATTACCTGTCCGCCTTTGGTGAAGGTTGGGCCCTGTATTCAGAAACTTTGGCTAAAGAAATGGGCGGTTATGAAGACCCCTATTCCGACTTTGGCCGCCTCACCACTGAGATGTGGCGTGCCATCCGATTGGTGGTCGACACCGGCATCCATTCAAAAGGTTGGGGCGAGCAGGAAGCTATCGACTACTTCCTTGAAAATTCACCCATTCCAGAGACTACGGTTCGGTCCGAAGTCCGTCGGTATTTTGTGATGCCGGGCCAGGCGACATCATACAAGATGGGCATGCTGCGTATTCAGGAACTTCGCGCCAAGGCTGAGGAGGCGTTAGGCGATGATTTCGATATTCGCGGCTTCCACGATACCGTGTTGGGAACAGGGGGCGTACCGCTCTCGATTCTTGAAACGCGGATCGACACATGGATCGCCAATCAACAGGCAAGCTAGGTCGAATCGTCTGAACCAACAACAAAAGGGCGGCGTAGTACTTTACTACGCCGCCCCCTCTTTTGCATGGAGAATTGTCTCGCCTAACCGCCGGAGCGGCTTGCCTCAGCAGCTTCGATCACACTCTCGTCCCAGCTCACCTGTGTTTGAGTTTGCGGGTTGAAACGAGTGTTGGCGTACGAAGCGGCCTCTGCCGCAGCGATCTCTTCGGCCGTCAGGAATTCGCTTGGCTCAAGCGCAAATACGTCAATCCCGCGTGTGATTTCCGTCCCGTATATGCGGCCATTATACCAATAGGATGACCAGAAACCGCCCACGACCAGCTGCTCACTATTGATCGGACCGCGATCGAAGAATGCGATTTCCTGCGGGTTGGAACTATCGGTGAAATCCATAATACTGATCCCGCCCTGATACCAGGACTGCACGAAGATATCGCGGCCCGGCACAGGAACAATCGAACCGTTATGCGCGACGCAATTTTCGAATTCGCTTTGCGGGCCGGGCATTTTGTAATGGCTGCGGAATTCAAGCTTTCCATCGACGATGTCGTAGATCGCATTGGCACCCCAATCCATCGGATCGGACGCCTTGCAACGCGGACGGCCACCCCCACCCCATTCATCGGTAAAAATCAGTTTGGTGCCGTCATTGTTGAAGGTCGCCGAATGCCAATAGGCAAAGCCTTTATCAAACACTGCATCCATACGGACCGGATTAAACGGGTCAGAAATATCGAACAGGATGCCATTACCCGAACAGGCACCAGCGGCGAGGTTAAGGCTTGGGAAGACGGTGATGTCATGGCACTGATCAGTCCGGCGTGTGTCCTGCGTTCCCTCGCCGCTGTCACCGCCTTGCCAAAGACCGGCGATCTCACCGGATTCAGGATCAGCGAAAACGCGAGGCGAATTGACGATGCGGGATTGTGAAGGGTCAGCAAGCGGTATCTCGATCACATCGATGCTGAACAAAGCTGTGCGGCTGTCGCCTGGTACCGCGCCGACGCAACCTGCCAGTTCGTCTTCATCGCGGATGCGCGATGTGCCCGAATTGTAGACGATGATCTTCTCATCATCAGCGCTGACAATTGAGTGGGTATGGCTGCCCCGGCAGGTTTGCACCTGGCCAACCTGCCGCACCGCAGTGAGATCGGAGATATCGAATACGCGAAGACCGCGGAATCGCTCTGTGCTGATCTCCTCCTCGACACCATTTAGGCCGCAATCGACCCGGCCGCGCGTTTGTTCAACGCTCATCACAAGAATGTCGCCCACAACCGATACATCGCCTTGCCCACCCGGACAGACAACAGAACTCATCAAAGTTGGCGCGCCATCATCGCCGAGGCGGTAGATGTTAAAGCCATGATAATTGCCGGCAACCATTATTTCGTCAAAGAACGCCATATCGGTGTTGGCAAAATCGAGAAGCGGAGAGCGTTCAGCGAATTGAGTGAGGCTTTCCTCTTCTTCAGCTCCTTCCGGCGTTGGAGCTGCTTCCGCATCTCGTGAATCGGCAGTTTCATCCGTGGCCGTATCTTCACCGACTTGTTCACCGTCTTCACCTTCATTTTCTTCGCGCGGTGGGACCGGCGGACGCAGGTCAGATGGATTTTCCGGATCGAAGAAGCCAGCTGGTTTACTCAAAAACGCAACATGGCGCAGGTTCATGATTGCCTCACCGGCATTATCAAAACCAGCGGCAAGGCCGGCGCGTGGATCGATCGAAAGGCTCGCCAATATCGCGTCCATCCGATCAATTTCGGAAGATTGATCATTGTCTATATCACCGACAAAACGAAACAAGATCGGGTCTGCGGCGCTGCCGGGTTGGTCTAGCAGGGCCTCCGTCATATCAAGAGCCCCCTCGTGATGCGCGATCATCAGAGTTAGGAACAAGCGGTCAAATGCAACGCCTTCAGCCGCCGCAAGGGCAGCCATTTGCTCCGGGGAAGCCATGCCCGCCATTGTAGAATGATCGAGCACCGCGTGACCCGAATGATCAGCCATGTCATGGCTTCCTCCGACCATTACAGCCTGCTCACCGCGTTCCATCAGCCATTCATTCATGAAAACGATTTCGTCGGCCTGACTCGATTTGATACGGCCTGCAATAGCGACGATGCCTTCTTGATTGGTCCGACCTTCGACCAATGTCGCCATCTCAACAGCCTGTTGGTGGTGAACGATCATCCCTTGCATAAATCGGACATCTGCATTGGTGTAGCTCGATTTAGCCAATTCCGTCGCCTCACCAGCGCTCAGTATCCGACTGTCCTGGCCGGGCGCACCCGGCTGCACAATTGGCGCAGTCTGAGCCATTGCCAAGCTTGATCCGCCGATTAACATGGCCGTCAATAGAGTGCGTGAGCCCAAGGCGGCGGCGTGCGACGCAGTGCGTTTGATTGTCATAATAGTCCCTGTTGCAAATTTCATGGCTATGTCTGCCGGAGTTCAAAAACCAGTCAAGGTCTCAATTTGTGGGGTTCACGCTTGATCGACGAATGCACGAACGCAGCCTTCGAACGAATAGATGACTAGAGCGAGACGCTAAGGAAAACCCCCTAACTGAATCCGGTCGTGAGCCGCGCACACTTCATCGCACACGGCCAATCGAGTGCTTGCCGCGGCGAATCACAAGCACTTAGACAAGATCGTTAAGTCACCGCTAACCCTATCCGGAGTATTCATAGCTGATGACACGGCTCCATAACCTACCGCTCTTCACCCGCATAGCTGCCCCCCTCATGGCGTTCGCTGCAATGCTATCGGCACCTGTTGCCGCCCAAACAAATGAACTTCAGGCGACATTTGACGATGCCTTTGGCACCGAATTGCGGTCACCCGAAACATTCGAAGCGGTGTATGCCAGCAGCTTCGAACAACGCATTGCAGAACTTGCGGATGGCAGTCAGGGACGGATTGGAGTCGCGGCACTTGATCTCACAACTGGCGAACAGATCATGGTCTTGGGCGACCAGCTTTTCCCGATGGCTTCGACCAGCAAAATCGCAGTCGCTGCGACCTATCTCGAAATGGTGGAACAGGGGCGCTATTCGCTAACATCGGAATTCCCGCTGTTGATCCGAGTTCGCTCGCCAAAATTCTCATCACCCGCCGCACCCGTGCGAGAGGGCAATTACATGCCGGCGATTGATCTTATGGAAATCATGATCACCCGGTCCAGCAATCCTGCAACCGACGCATTGCTCGCAGCTGTGGGTGGACCACCTGCAGTGAATGCGTGGATGCGCCGTCAAGGGATCAACGATTTCTCAATTGATCGCGACATTGCCACACTGGTCCGTGATGATGGCGAGTTCGACCCCGCCAACTGGATCGATCCACGCGATGCAGCCACCCCGCGCGCAATGGTGCGATTGCTCCAAGGTCTTTACCGCGGAGATTTCTTATCCGATCAAAGTCGGCAAATTCTGCTCAGTTCGATGAGCCGCACAACGACAGGTCGCCGGCGGATCGTGGCTAACATGCCCAGTGATGCTCGGGTAAGCCACAAGACCGGTTCGCTCAACAATACGTCCAGCGATATTGGCATCATTGAGGCGCCAGATGGCCGTGCGATTGCCGTTGCTATCTATGTCACTGGGCAGGGGTCGCGGCTCTCAAGAGAACGACGGATCGCTTCGATTGCCCGTGCATTGTATGATGGGTACACCGTCCGCGCGCGCCAAAACCCCGGTCGGAATTGGACTAGCGCGCCGCGTACGGGCGGGTAATCCTGTTCCAATCAGACAGTTCGCTCGGAATTCAGACAAAGAAAAAGGCGGCGCCTCACGGCACCGCCTCTTTTTACTCAACGCATTCAATTAAATGCGTGCGTCGATGGCGCGAATTATTCGCTGCCAATCAGAGCTTCAGCTTCAGCAGCAGCAGCTTCGGCAGCGTTTGCAGTCGCATCAGCAGCGTCACCAGCGGCTTCTGCGGTTGCTTCGGCAGCGCCTTCAGCGGCGTCTGCGGTTGCTTCGGCAGCACCTTCAACAGCTTCGCCGGTCGCATCAACTGCTCCGCCAGCAGCGTCGGCAGCTCCTTCAACAGCTTCGCCAGTTGCGTTCACAGCAGCATCAGCGCCTTCAGCCATGGCATCGCCAGTTTCGCTTACAGCATCGACAGCTTCGCCACATGCAGCGAGGCCAAGAGCCGAAGTTGCAACGGCAGCAGCAAGAATGATCTTACGCATAATGAAATTTCCTTAATCAGCGAGTGGATTAAGCGCGATCCAGTTTGAACCCGCGCCAAAGCCGGTTTCTGACCCCCGACTTCACCGAAACAAATAATGGCGGAAATGTGGCATTGCAAGTAAAATGAGGTATCTTGCCCTATTTTCGCCGTATTCCCGCCTCGCTTAGACTGCCAAATGTGGCAGGCCAATGCCTAGCACCTTAACCCGCGCTTCCTCTGCAAAGCGTCTTACGTGCCTCGCCTAGCGGTGCTAGCAGGCAAATATGTCCAATCAGCAGCAACACCTCTACCTTGTCGATGGTTCGTCCTATATTTTCCGAGCCTATCATCGACTGCCTCCGTTAACTGATCCACAGGGAACGCCCGTGGGCGCTGTCTATGGCTATACGACGATGCTCTGGAAGCTCGCCGATGATCTGGATGCAGCAGAGGGGCCGACGCACCTTGCGGTCATTTTGGACAAAGATTCGAAGAGTTTCCGCAATGAGATTTATCCGGAATATAAGGCCAACCGCCCGCCAGCGCCGGAGGATTTGCGTCCGCAATTCCCGCTGATTCGTGATGCGACTCGGGCGTTTAGCCTGCCGTGCATTGAAGAGCAGGGTCTGGAGGCGGACGACATCATTGCCTCCTACGCGCGCGAGGCGCAGCGGCAGGGCTGGAATGTCACAATTGTTTCAAGCGACAAGGATCTGATGCAGTTAATCGGCGAAGTCAGTGGCGCAAAGATCGACATGCTCGACACAATGAAAAGCGCTCGAATCTATATCGATGAAGTTGAGGAAAAGTTCGGCGTTAAGCCAGAGTTGGTTGGCGATGTGCTCGCACTGATGGGCGACACAGCTGACAATATTCCTGGCATTTACGGGGTTGGACCCAAGACTGCGAGCAAGCTGATCGCCGAACACGGTTCGCTAACAGCCGCGCTGGACCAAGCACCGGACATGAAGAAATCCAAGCTGAAAGAGCGACTGCTCGAAGGGCGCAGCGATGCTGAGATGTCGCGGGTTCTGGTGACGTTGAAGGAAGATTGCGATCTGCCCATCGCGATTGACGACATGCGGATCGAGAAGATCCCAGAAGAGCCGCTCGCGGCATTCCTTGAAAAACACGGCTTCACCTCGCTGATGCGGCGTCTTGGCACCGGGAAAGGCAGTCCAGAGCGACCCAACAATCTCAACCCCGTCAAGGTCGAAATTGCAGGCGATGAAAGCGGCGAGAACGGCAATAGTCAAACTCTGATCGAAATGCCGCCGATCGATCGCAGCGCATATGTAACGGTCCAGACAATTGAGCAGTTGGAGGCTTGGGCAGCGCGAGCGATCACAGCGCGTGTGGTTGCTGTCGACACCGAAACCTCTTCGCTTGATTCGATGCAAGCGGATTTGGTCGGTATCAGTCTGGCTCTTGGACCCAATGATGCTTGCTATATTCCGCTGGCCCATGGCGGGACCGATCTGCTTTCCGAAACGCCCAAACAGATTGCGACCGAAAAGGCTCTAGCGACACTGAAACCCATGCTGGAAGACGACAGCGTCCTAAAGATCTTCCAGAATGGCAAATACGATCTCAACGTCCTTGTGCGTCATGATCTGCACGTCTCGCCCATCGAAGACACAATGGTCATGAGTTTCAATCTCGATGCAGGCCGCGGCGATGTAATGGGCGGCGGGCACGGGATGGATGTTCTTTCAGAGCGGCACCTGGGCCACACACCTTTGTCGTTCAAGGAAGTGTGCGGGACCGGCAAAAAGGCAATCCCGTTTGGCGAGGTTCAACTGGATCGGGCTACCGAGTATGCTGCCGAAGATGCCGATGTGACTTGGCGGCTCTATCAACACCTGAAACCTCGACTCGCCATCGAGGGAGGGACCAAGATCTATGAGCGCGTCGACCGCCCGCTAATCCCAGTGGTCGCAGGAATGGAACGCGAAGGGATCAAGGTAGACCGCGCACGCCTGGCAAGACTTTCTGAAGAATTTGCCACTCAAACCGCATCACTCGAAAAAGAGATCCACGCCATCGCCGGCCAAGAATTTTCGGTCGGCAGTCCCAAACAGCTTGGCGAAATTCTGTTTGAAAAGATGGGCTTCAAGGGCGGTAAAAAAGGCAAGAGCGGGCAATACTCAACCGATCAATCGGTTCTGGAGAAGCTAGCAGGCAGCGGAACCGATATGGCCAAGAAGGTGCTGGAATGGCGGCATCTGTCAAAGCTCAAATCAACCTATACTGATGCACTTCAGGCGCAGATCAATCCAAACACCGGCCGCGTCCATACCAGCTATAGCCTTGTCGGAGCGCAGACCGGACGCTTGTCATCAACCGATCCAAACTTGCAGAACATCCCGATCCGCACCGCGATTGGCCGCACCATCCGCGAAGCCTTTGTGCCGGAGCCGGGCAACATTATTCTCGCTGCCGATTATAGCCAAATCGAATTGCGCCTTGCCGCACATATGGCGAACGTCGACAGCCTAAAGGAAGCCTTTGCCAATGGCGAAGATATCCATTCGCGCACAGCAAAAGAAATGTTCGGCGAAGTCACCCGCGACACCCGCGCCCGTGCCAAGACGATCAATTTCGCAATACTCTATGGCATTTCCCGCTGGGGTCTTGCCGGGCGGTTGGAAGTGGAGCCCGATGAGGCGCAAGCTATGATCGACACCTATTTTCAACGCTTCCCCGGCATTCAGCGCTATATTATGGAGACGCTCGAAACCGTGGGAGAGCGCGGATATTCAGAAACACTGTTCGGCCGCAAAACATGGTTCCCGCGGATCAAGTCCAAAAACCAAGCAGAACGCCAAGGATCAGAACGCGCCGCGATCAATGCGCCGATTCAGGGGACCAGCGCGGATATTATCAAACGGGCGATGGTGCGAATGCTCCCGGCACTGCGCGATGCAAGGCTGCCAGATGTTCGTATGCTGTTGCAGGTCCATGATGAACTTGTCTTTGAATTACCCGAAGGTGACGCCACCAGGGCCTCTCCAATTATCGAGCGCGTCATGACGGAGGCCGCGTTACCAGCGGTCACTCTCGATGTACCACTAGCCATAGATATCGGCACGGGCATGTCATGGGATGCAGCGCATTGATTGACGCAATCTTAAACACCTATCTGGAGATGGACTGGATCGCGGCTTTCGCTTCCAGCCTGTCGGTCTTGATTGCCGTTACGCTTGCTTATCTCGCCTTTCTTATCGTCTTTGCAATCGTAGGTCGGATTTCACGTCTTTCAGAAATTCCAGCAGATGATTTGCTGGTCAAACGTATCCGCCAACCGATCAAATGGTCGTTCATCGCCATTGGGATCTCCATTGCTGAACAATATGATCCAGTGCTGCACGAAGTGTGGGAGCCAGTGGCGGTCTTTGTTCGCCCGGCATTGCTGGGCTGGATCGCCTATAACGTGGTGCGTGCACTGACGGCGGCGATGGAATTGCGGATGAACACCTATGAAAACCCCGTGGCTGTGCGTAGCCGCCGTACGCGCATTGCGGTTCTTTCGCGGATCGCGACCTTCGCGATCATCCTCATCACGATTGGGTTGATGCTATTTGCGATTCCCACGGTCCGCTCAATCGGCACCACTATGCTGGCTTCTGCCGGCCTCGCAGCGCTGGCTATCGGTGCGGCGGCTCAGCCGGCACTCAAATCGCTGATCGCGGGCATACAAGTCGCGCTGACTGAGCCGATGCGGATTGGTGATCTGGTGAAGATTGATGGCCAAGCCGGGCGGGTGGAAGAAATCCGCATGAGCTTTGTCACAGTGCGCACATGGGATGAGCGTGTGTTGGTGGTTCCAACCAGCCGGTTTCTCGAATCCACATTTGAAAATTGGTCGCGCCTCAACGAAGCGCTGACAGGCACCGTGTTCCTGCATCTCGATCCGATCACTGAAATCGCGCCAATCCGTGCAGAATTTGAACGCTATGTCGAAACGCATGAACATTTCGATCAGCGCAATATGGGCATGGCTGTGACAGCAACCTACCCCGAGAGCATTGAGCTGCGTATGGTGGTCAGCTCACAGACCATCGCCGACCTATGGACACTACGCTGTGACTTGCGAGAACACATGATGGCCTGGCTGCGTGAGGAAATGCCCGATGCCCTGATCAGACATCGATTGGAATTGCCAAATGGTCGCGCAAAGGCCGGAGAACGCTAGGTACGAAAGCTAAGTTTACCCTTATTCGTGCTTATTCGCGCGCGTTGACTCCAATGTGTCAGGCGCAAAGAATCCGATCGGATTGGCTTCGGCAGCGCGCTTCTTCAACTCGCCGCGCATCTTCTTATATTCGGCTTCCATCCTTGAGGTGACGGTGGCGCGGCTGTCCTTCAATGCTTCTTCAAAGTCCTCAGTTGCGACCTCTTTCACTTCGCCACCAACCCGGCGTAATGCGGCCAGACCGGCGCGGCGCACCACGTCCTCTAGGTCAGCCCCTGTAAAGCGATCGGTCTTGGCTGCGACATCCGCAAGATCGACACTATCGGCCAGCGGCATGCATTTGGTGTGGATGCCTAGGATATGTTCCCGACCCGGCGCATCGGGCGTACCGACATAGACCAACTCATCAAACCGTCCTGGCCTAAGCAACGCAGGATCAACCAAGGTTGGGCGGTTGGTCGCACCAACCACGATGACGGATTGCAACTCTTCCAGCCCGTCCATTTCTGCTAGGATCGTGTTGACCACGCGGCCTGTTACTTGAGGCTCGCCCTGTCCAGACCCGCGTGCGGGTACGAGACTGTCAATCTCGTCGATAAAGAGAACGCAAGGTGCCACGGCGCGAGCGCGGGCGAATAGTCGCGCAATTTGCTGCTCGCTTTCGCCGTACCATTTGGAAAGTAGATCGGAACTCTTCATCGAAATGAAGTTCGCATCCGCCTCCTTGGCTACAGCCTTTGCCAGCAGCGTTTTGCCTGTTCCTGGAGGGCCGTAAAGCAGAAAACCCTTCGCCGGACGGATACCCAGACGATGGAATGCATCAGGGTTCTTCAACGGCAGCTCGATCCCCTCTTTCAGCTTGTCGATCGCGTCGCCAACACCGCCAATATCGTCCCAACCAACATTGGGCATCTGGACCATCACTTCGCGCATCGCAGATGGTTGAACGCGCTTCAATGCTGAGAAGAAGTCGTCGCGTGTGACACACAAATCTTCAAGCACATCATTGGGAACTTCGCCTGCGTCCAGATCGAGGCGCGGCATGATCCGGCGCACCGCATCAATTGCAGCCTCTCGCCCCAACGCAGCAATATCCGCGCCCACAAAACCGTGGGTGACACGGGCGAGCTCCAATAGGTCGACCTTGTCTTCCAAAGGCATCCCACGTGTATGGATTGCAAGGATCTCGCGTCGGCCATTCTGATCAGGAACGCCGATCACAATCTCTCGATCAAACCGGCCCGGACGGCGCAAAGCTTCGTCAATCGCATCGGGGCGGTTGGTTGCAGCAATTACGACAAGGTTTGCGCGCGCTTCAAGCCCGTCCATCAGCGTGAGCAATTGGGCGACCAGCCGCTTTTCAGCCTCGCCCGGAACTTGCGTCCGTTTAGGCGCTATCGAATCAATCTCATCAATAAAGACAATGGCAGGCGCAGCGCGAGTGGCTTCTTCAAAGACTTCGCGCAGGCGTTTTTCGCTCTCGCCGTATCCCGAACCCATGATCTCTGGGCCGTTGATGGTGAAGAATTCCGCGTCGCTCTCATTTGCCACAGCTTGTGCCAGCCGGGTTTTGCCGGTGCCGGGAGGGCCATGAAGCAACACGCCCTTTGGCGGGTCGACGCCCAACCGCGTGAACAATTCTGGATAGCGCAGCGGTAACTCGACCATTTCGCGCAGCTGCTGGATAGTATCTTCCATGCCGCCGACATCATCGTAGTTGACGGCAGCGCGGCCATCGCGCGGTTCTTCGAATTCAGTGCGCAATTCAACTTCGGTGTTTTCGTCAATATGGACTATGCCTTTGGGGCTAGTTGCGGCCACGGACAGGCGAATTTGGGTCAATGCGTAGGCAGGCGCGCGCAGCAATTGACGCACATCGGATGGCATATTCTGAACCGGCTGCTGGCCCGTCGTTGCGACTAGGTCACCGGCGACAATTGGTCTGCGGATGAAATTGCGTTTTAAGGCCTGAGTTGGACCTTGAAGCCGCATCTCACGTTGGGCTGGTGCAAAGACCACTCGGGTTGCGGGGCGCGATTCGGCGGCTGCGATTTCTACATGCTCGCCAGAACCAGCCTCTGCATTACCGCGCTGCAGCCCGTCGAGGCGCACAACATCAAGCGTGTCATCTTCCGGATAGGCTGCCATCGCGATTGCTGCTGTGGTCCGCTTACCAGCGATCTGAACCACATCGCCTTCAGTGATGCCGAGCTGCTGGAAAGCCGAACGTGGCATTCGCGCAATGCCCTGCCCAGATTCTTCTTGTCGGGCTGGCGCAACTTGAAGGCGCGAGGTCCGAATGGAAGAGGCGGAATCGGCGTCGGCCATGGCTACGTCCTTTGGATTTTGGAATTAGACAAAGTCTGAAAAACTGTTCGGTCCAATAGCTAAGGAGCAACGCGGATGATTGCAAACAGGAGATCGCAGAGGCTTGCCGAATACAAGCTCAAGATCCACCCATGTTAAACCTCGGAATCGCCAAGCAAAAAAAGCCCGGCACAATGGCCGGGCTTGGAAAGTTTGGGAGAGGATGCCTAAAAGGCAGGAGGAGATATGGGCTAGCGCGTATTTTTGTGCAAGTGCGAAAGGCGCATAGATAGTTGCAAATTAAGCAATTAATTTGACTGCATGAAGGTCCTTAGGTCCACTTTTGCAAAGCAATGTGCTTATTTATTGGGCATTCGCCTGTATTTTCCGCATTTCTTGCTCGAGTTTATGATGCGTCGCACCATAGAAATTTTGTTGTTTGATCGTTGTAATTCCAGAACGTGACACGGCTGTTTCAAGCGACTAATTATGCGGTGTGTGTTCACGGTTTCATCGCCGCGCACCCAGTTGATTTTGTCCTGATGCACCGCAAGGAACCGGTCCGCCCCATGTCAAAGATATTTTCAGACGCCGCTGCCGCTCTAGAAGGCGTGATAGCCAATGGCATTTTGATTGCAGCAGGCGGCTTCGGTCTGTGCGGAATCCCAGAACGTTTGCTCGATGCAATCAAGGACTCCGGCGCAAGCGGCCTCACTTTTGCAAGCAACAATGCTGGAATCGATAATGAAGGGATCGGCAAACTCCTGCGCACCAAGCAGGTGAAAAAGATGATCAGTTCTTATGTCGGCGAAAACAAGGAGTTCGAACGTCAATTTCTCTCGGGTGAGCTGGAAGTCGAATTTTCCCCGCAAGGAACTCTGGCTGAACGCATGCGCGCAGGCGGTGCGGGCATTCCTGGTTTTTTCACCAAAACCGGCGTTGGCACGCAGGTAGCCGAAGGCAAAGAACATCACGAATTCCCCGATCAGGATGGAGTGGTTTCGACCTATATCATGGAACGCGGGATTTTTGCCGATCTGGCCATCGTAAAAGCCTGGAAGGCCGATGAAACCGGCAACCTCATCTTCCGCAAGACCGCACGCAATTTCAATCAACCCGCAGCAACCTGCGGCAGGGTTTGCGTTGCAGAGGTTGAAGAGATCGTTCCCGCTGGCGCGTTAGAGCCAGACGAAATCCACCTGCCCGGTGTGTTCGTCAATCGCTTGGTGCTGGGTGCACCTTATGACAAAAAGATCGAATTTCGCACTGTGCGTGAGCGAGAGGGGGCATGATTTTCGGCATGAAACAGCAACGAACGCTCAAACTGATCGCAGCCGGCGGCATTGCGATGACACTTCAAGGTTGCATCGCAGCCGCGCTCCCAATTGCAGCAGGCGGTCTGATGGCAGGTGGTGGCAGAGTAGTTCCGGAGACTCAAACCACATCTGAGGCAGAAACAGCTGCCGCAACGGCGCAGGCAAGTACAAACCCAAGCCACAACCCAAACGAAGTGGTGGAAACAACCAGCCTTGCCGCATCGATCAGCACGGTCGAAGTCAATTCAAGCAGTGCAAGCGACTACGGCGTGATCCTCGTTAAAGAGGACGAGACCGTATCCAACGCCTTTGCAGAATTCGGTGTAGAAGAGGAAGCCACCGCCAGCGATCAGGCTGTATCGTTGCCCGAAGAAGTCACCACTCTAGCTGTTCTGGCAGCGGCAGAAACTGCGTTTTCAGTCAGCGCGCCAGGTCCAGCTGCAAGCGTAAGCTCAACTGCGAGTTCTGCGTCAGCATCAAATGCAAGTTCCAGCGTCGTGATTCCAGTTTCCGCTGCGCCTCCCGCAGTGGCTGGCGGCACGTTTTTTGATCCGTTACATTCCTATGCATCTTCGCCAGAATTTGCGGTCAGCGGTGCCCGTGGTTCCGCCACATTGCTCGATCCGACCTCGCTCGAACCCGATCGGAACGAATGCACGCAGGGCGAATCGACAGTTTTGATCGACCTTGATCCGGAGAACGGAGAGCTGCTTCCCGTGAACACGCGCAGCGCTTCCCCCGTATTTGCCCAAAAGCTCGCCGACTTGCGCGTCAGAGGTGTCACGATTGCCTGGATTTCAGAGAATTCCGAAGACAAGGCAAATGATATTCGCATTGCCTTATTCCAGTCGGGTCTTGATCCATTGGGCGCGGATAAGTTGCTGCTGATACGCACTCCCGATGAACGCAAACAGACCCGCCGTGATGAATTGGCACACAATTCGTGTTTGATTGCTATTGCAGGCGATGCACGGTCCGATTTTCACGAGCTGTTCGACTACCTGCTTAACCCCAGTGACGCTGTGGCGCTCGAACCACTCATTGGCGAAGGATGGTTCCTTATTCCCACGCCGCTTGTAGCAGAAAGGTCCATACCATGAGTATCGAACCAAAAGGCTGGACGCGGGACCAAATGGCGGCTCGTGCCGCGAAGGAACTGAAAGACGGCTATTACGTCAATCTGGGTATTGGCATCCCCACACTTGTCGCAAACCATATCCCTACGGGGATTTTGGTGACTTTGCAGAGCGAAAACGGGATGCTGGGCATTGGTCCATTTCCTTATGATGATGACGTTGACCCTGATCTGATCAATGCTGGCAAGCAGACAATCAGCGAATTGCCGCACAGCGCCTATTTCGATAGCGCGACCAGCTTCTCAATGATCCGGGGCGGCCATATCGATCTGACTGTTCTGGGCGCAATGGAGGTCGCTGAAAATGGCGACATCGCCAATTGGATGATTCCCGGAAAAATGATTAAAGGTATGGGCGGTGCGATGGATCTGGTCGCCGGTGTCAAAAAGATCATCGTGGTTATGGATCACACGGCGAAAGACGGCAGCCCGAAATTTATCCCGGAATGTTCGCTGCCTCTAACCGGCGCTGGCGTGGTCAATATGATTATCACCAATCTCGGCGTCTTTTATCGCCCAGATGGCGAATCACCGTTTCGCCTGATCGAATTGGCGCCGGGAGTAACGGCTGAAGAAATTGCGGCGCAAACCAGCGCAAATTATGAATTGGCGCTAGAAACTGCCTGAGAGATTATTGCCTGACGCAACGTGGCTGGATAAGCCGCGCAACGCAAACTCTCCCCTCGCTGGGCTTAAAGTTCTTGAGTTGGCGCGCGTATTGGCTGGCCCTTGGGCTGGGCAAATTCTCTCTGATCTAGGCGCAGATGTTATCAAGGTTGAAAGCCCGGAAGGCGACGGCACCCGTCTATGGGGCCCACCCTGGGTTGAGCGCGTGGGTGCCGATGGCACAACCCACCGAGAGGCCGCCTATTACCATGCCTGCAATCGCGGAAAGCGCAGTGTTATCGCCGATTTTGGTAAAGCCGAAGACCTTGAGCGCGTGCGGAAGCTCGTAAACGAAGCGGACGTGCTGATTGAGAATTTCAAGACAGGCGGCCTTAAAAAATTTGGGCTCGATTTCACCTCTCTATCGGATGACAATCCCGCCCTCGTCTATTGTTCGATCACCGGATTCGGTCAATCAGGCCCCCGTGCGCACGAGGCCGGATATGATTTTGTGGTTCAGGGAATGAGCGGCTTTATGTCGATCACTGGGGAGCCTGACGAGGTGCCGGTCAAAATGGGCATCTCCATCTCCGACCTCACCGCTGGCGTCTATGCGGCAAATGGCATTCAGGCGGCGCTGTTACAACGCGCTGGGAATGGGCCGATGCATGGGCGCGGGCAGCATGTTGACATTGCATTGCTCGATTGTTCAGTCGCTCTGCTGGCCAATCAGGCGAGCTATCATTTCACCACGGGCGAGAACCCGCCAAGAATGGGCAACGCCCATGCACAAGTCGCACCCTATGGCGTTTTCCCGGTAAAGGATGGCCACATAATCCTCTCACCCGCCAATGACCGATTATTTGTGCGAATGGCAGAGATGCTGGGTCGGTCCGACCTGACGATAGATCCTCGCTTTGCTAGCAATAGTGGCAGGGTCGAGCATGCCACTGCGCTTGATGCAGAGATTGCTCACACGACTTCTGATTGGGCAAAGGCTGATCTGCTGGAGGCTTGTAACTCACACGGAGTCCCTGCTGGCCCTATCAATCAACTCGATGAGGTGTTTGCCGATCCCCAGGTGATCGCACGCGGATTGCGGCTTGACCTGGGCGGCATGCCCGGTGTGCGCAGCCCCTTTACCTTTTCGGAGGCAGAATTGGCGATCGACAATCCTTCCCCAATGCTGGGTGAACACGGCCAATCAAGCGTCGAATAAGGCTGTGGATGGGAGGCGTCACGTAAAGCGACGCCTCTACCGAATCAGGAAATCGCAGCCTTCAGCTCTTCGGCCAAATCCGTGCGCTCCCATGGGAAGAACTCGCCCTCAGCTTTGCGACCGAAATGACCGTAAGCAGCACTTTTGCGATAGATCGGAATATTCAGGCCAAGGTGCGTGCGGATGCCGCGTGGCGTCAGCCCGCCCAGGCTACTGATCGAGAGAATCGCGGCTTCAAGCGAAGCGTCGCTGACGCCCTCAGCACTAGTTTCGTGGGTATCAACATAGAGTGAGAGCGGTTCAGAAACGCCAATCGCGTATGCAATTTGAATCGTGCACCGCTTGGCTAGCCCAGCAGCAACCACATTTTTGGCGAGATAGCGGGTGATGTAGGCCGCGCTACGGTCGACTTTTGTGGGATCTTTGCCGCTGAATGCACCGCCACCATGGGGCGAAGCGCCGCCATAAGTGTCCACGATGATCTTGCGCCCGGTGAGGCCAGCATCGCCATCGGGACCACCAATTTCAAACGCGCCCGTTGGATTGATGTGCCATGCGGTATCATCAGTGATAAAGTCAGAAGGCAGAATGCGGCTAACGACTGCCTTTACGTAAGTCTTCAGTTCGGCTTCTTTTTCGCCTTCGTGATAGCCCTTGGCATGTTGAGTCGAAACGACAATCGCAGTGCAGCCAACCGGTTTGCCATCGACATATCGCAGTGTGACCTGGCTCTTGGCATCCGGTTCTAGAAACGGTGCGTTGCCGTCTTTGCGATCAGCAGCCAGCTGTTCAAGGATTTTGTGACTGTAATCCAATGTCGCTGGCATCAAATCAGGCGTTTCATCACAAGCAAAACCAAACATGATGCCTTGGTCGCCTGCACCTTCGTCCTTGTTCGAACCATCATCACCAGCATCGACGCCCATGGCGATTTCAGAGGATTGACCGTGGAGGTGATTTTCGAAGGTCAGCGTTTCCCAATGAAAACCAGCTTGCTCGTAACCAATCTCCGCGACTGTTTGGCGCACTGCGCTTTCTATTTCATCACGCGCGCCGGGTGCCCAATAGCTGTTATATTTCCAGTCTTCGCGAGTGGTATCGTACATTGGGGCGCAGCGAATTTCGCCTGACAGGACAACGCGCTGTGTCGTTGTCATCGTTTCACAAGCAACGCGTGCTTCGGGGTCTTTTGCCAGCATCAAATCAACAATGGCGTCGGAAATCTGATCGGAAACCTTATCAGGGTGCCCTTCAGAAACGCTTTCAGAAGTGAAGAGATAATCGCTGCGCATAGTGGCTCCTTCAAGGGCCACTGTTTTCCAGTCACCCGGGCTTTAGCTGTTTGATCCGAGGTATCCTTATGCAGATATAAGGAAACCTTTATGTCTTTTGCGAGCGCCCTAGCCGCACGCTGCCCACAGCGCAAGCAATCTTGGCAAGCCAAAGCCCAATAGTGCGAGCAAAGCTGCCCATGCCAAAGGCAGAGCATTACCAAACTGCGCAAACAACGTTGGAGGATGCGCCATCGGGATGAAGCCATCGATCTTGTCCGCCTCACCGCTTGCGATCGATTGGAGAACAAATCCATTGGCATCAACCACGGCGCTGATCCCGGTTGTAGTGGAACGAAGGACGGGCAAGCCTTCTTCGATCGCGCGCATTCGAGCCTGCGCGAGATGTTGCGGTGGACCCCAAAGACCAAACCAACCATCATTGGAGGGGTTGAAGATGAAGTCGGGCCGGTCATCACGGTCGACGACTTGGCCAGAGAATACGATCTCATAGCAAATTTGAATCCCCGCGCGGCCATGCTCACCAAGATCAAGCGTACGCGGACCGGGACCAGGATTGTAAGGAATGCCGCCCGCAGTCAGCCGCGCCAAACCAAGCGGTTCCAGCAACCATTCCATCGGGAGATATTCGCCATAAGGGACCAGATGGGCTTTAGAATAGTGATGCGTGATGTCGCTCTCGCCGGTCATCGCGATCACCGAATTGCGAGCAGAAACCGCACCGCGCCTGCCGTCCTCGCGGATGCCGATATTGAGATTTACTACACCGGTTAGCAAAGTGGATTGGTCACCAATTACCCACCCTATTCGCCGCCTTGCGACAATCGGATCTTGGCCAAATGTCGTTAGGTAATAACGATCAGGGTAACCTTCTTCGAGGTAGTCTGGGATCGCGCTTTCCGGCCATAACACCAAGCGCGATTGGTCGTTCCCAGGCATCGTAAGGCTAGCGGTGCGCGCGAACTGCTCTGCGAATTTAGTGTGGTCGGTGATCTCATCCTGCGGGATCAGAGGCTGAACAAGGGTATAGCGAACAGCTGTCTCTTGCGAGTTTGTCTGGGCAATGGGCAAGAGCATGACGGCACCCAGCGCCCCGATGATCCAAGCTGATACCGCCGCACGGCGTCTATTCTCTGAGAAAGCCAAGACGACTAGGGTCGCACAAATCAAAGCGGCGCCGGACAAGGCATATGTGCCCAGCCAAGGTAGCGCCCGCGCCAAGCCTGGATTTTCCCACCCGCCAAGCAGAATTAGCCCCAATGGAGGCCAAGGGTATCCGGTAAACACCCAGCTTCGCAGCCATTCTGTCACGATCCAAGCGGCCGCAAACACTGTGCCGAAAGCCAACGGTCCAGACCGCCGGGCCAACAAATGGGCGATCAAAGCTGCCAATGCTGGGTACACCGCAAGATATAGGCACAAAAGCGGAACGGCGAACCAACCCAGCACCTCGGGCATTTTCGCCTGATGGGTGAAAGCGGTCGCAATCCAATTGTTCGCCAGCGTTAGGTGGACCAAACCGAACACCCAGCCGCGCCAAACCGCACCGCGCCAAGTGGGCACTGTTCGAATATGGGCAATGAGTATTGCAAGCGCTGGTAAGGCGATCCACCATGCATGAAGCGGCGGGTAGCCACATGCTGCAATAAGGCCGAGCAATGCCGAAGCCAATCCGGGACGACGCTCAGCAAACTTCGCCACTCGTTGCGCGGTGTTGCGCAGCAAAGAAGGTCCAAGTTCTTGCGTTTGATCGGCCATAAGTCCGGCGACTATCTGGTGTTTAACCAACTGCCTCTAGACTATCGTCAGAATCGCGGTCTTCGGTCCCGATTGCTGGTGGCAAAACTGAAGAATCAATTTCGCCATCATCGCCATCATCACGCTTGGGTTTAGCCCGGCTAGCGCGCGGTTTGCGGCGGGGTTCGTCATCCGACAATTCTGCCTTAGGCTTGCGGGCACGGCGCTTTGGCTTGGGAGCATCTTCTTCGACGCTCGCAACTTCGCCTTCTACGCCAATAACACCTTCTTCTGGTGCAATGCGGTCCTGACCATCTTCGTTTTGGTCATCACGGCGGCCGCGTGGGCGGCGATTGCCACCGCGCCGATTTTCACCCCTGCCACTATCATTGCGATTGTCACTGCGGCCTTCACCGCCCCGATTGTTTTCGTTCCGACGGCTCTCACCATCTTCACCATCATCGGAATCATCATTCGCCTGATCACGGCCATCATTGCGCTTGGCCCGCGCCTCATCCTGACGTGCTTTATTGTCAGCGATTACGCGGAAATAATGATCTGCAAATTGCAAGTAATACTCGGCCTGCACGCGGTCGCCATTATGCTGTGCGTCCTGGGCAAGCTTTTTAAACTTGTCGAGAAGCTGCGGCGCATTACCACGCGCGCGACTGTCAATTCGATTGAGCTGATTGCCCCCGCCGCCTTGATTGGTGCGATTTCCGCGACCGCGACGACGATTGTTACGATTGTTATTCAAAGGAAGTTTATCCTCATCCGTGGTCCGGGCGCGTCCGCCATGGCGCACCTTCCGACCAGTGGACCCCAAATTGATCCTTACTCAACACGCCCAATTGTATTTACGGCGCGTCCGCTCAGGACAGACCAAGGGTTTGACCCACTCGGTCGATATAAGCGGTAATTCGGAGCTTGACCTCGCCGATCCGCACAAAGGGCCGCTCAACAGGTCTGATTGTGGGGTAGCGAGCCGGAATGCATTTGCCAAGCCCCGAACGCAAATTCGTTACCGAAGAACCACAGCGCGTGGCCGATTTGCAAGATCATGACGAGTTTCAGTCACGAAACCCGCAACTTGCGCCATTTCGCACACGGCATCAGCTTGCGTGGATCCAATTTCGAAGATGGCAATGGCGCCTTCATTCATCAGTGAGCGCATTTGAGGTATCAGGATGCGGTAATCGCCGAGACCGTCTTTCCCTGAGAACAATGCACTGAATGGCTCAAATTCATGAACACCGGGTTCAAGTTTTGCTTCCTCTTCAACATAGGGCGGATTGCACAGGATCAGATCGAATTGGCCGATGCCGTCCATCCACCCTTCCTTGCGCCAATCAGCAATTTCGAATGCGATTGATCGGCCCTCGCCGTGACGTTGCAGATTGCGCAGAAAGATAGAGGCAACCGCGTCCGAGGCGTCGGTCGCAAGACCGGTCGCATCGGGGAAAATCGACATAGCGGCGAACAAAAGCGCGCCCGAACCTGTCCCAAGGTCAAGGATGGTTTCGGGCGATCGGCGTTGGGCAAACAGCTCCTGAGCTGTATCGATCAAGGTCTCGCTGTCGCCGCGCGGGATTAGCACACCCCTTGCGACGTCCAATTCAAGCCCATAAAATTCTGTTTGCCCGGTAATATAGGCCACTGGTTCATGCGAAGCACGCCGATCTACCAGCGCAGCGAAGGCTGCGGTCTCCGGGCCGTCCATATACCGCAAAAGCAGGTCTGAACGGCTAACGCCCAATGCATGCGCCATCAGCAGTTCCGCATCCAGGCGAGCAGTATCACTACTGGCAGAAAGTCGATCAGTCGCAGCACGAATTGCTTGTGCGATAGTCACGCGGGATATTTCATGGAGCAAAATCAGTCTGCCAACGCAGCCAATCGCTTGGCCTCATCCTCAGAGATCAGCGCATCGATAAGCTCTGGAAGACCCGGTCCTGCGAGGACTTCTTCCAGTTTGTGCAAGGTCAGCCCAATTCGGTGATCGGTTACTCGGCCTTGCGGGAAATTATATGTGCGGATTCGCTCGCTACGGTCACCGCTGCCGACCATAGCTTTACGCGCTTCGGCCTCTGCGCCCTGAGCTTCGTCACGCATCTTTTCATACAGCCGTGCGCGAAGCACCTGCATCGCCTTGGCGCGATTCTTATGCTGGCTGCGTTCATCCTGCTGCGTGACGACGATGCCGCTGGGTAAGTGAGTGATGCGCACCGCGCTGTCGGTGGTGTTGACGTGCTGCCCCCCTGCCCCGCTGGCCCGATAGATGTCGATTTTGAGGTCACCCACATCGATATTCACATCGACCTCATCTGGCTCAGGCAAAACTGCTACAGTCGCCGCAGAAGTGTGAATACGTCCGCCACTTTCCGTGGCAGGAACACGTTGCACCCGGTGAACACCACTTTCAAACTTCATTTTGGCAAAAACGCCTTGCCCGGTGACATTCGCAACGATTTCTTTAAATCCGCCAACTTCAGAAGCATTCATGCTCACCGCTTCGACTTTCCAGCCATTATCGGAGGCATAGCGTTCATACATACGGTACAGGTCACCAGCGAACAGCGCTGCTTCGTCACCGCCAGTCCCCGCACGGATTTCCAGCATCGCAGGCTTACTGTCAGCACTGTCGCGTGGCAATAGCGCAACGGAAAGAGCGCGTTCCAGATCCGGCAATTTTTGACGTATGGCAGACAATTCATCCTCCGCCATCTTCTTCATTTCAGGATCGGATAACATGCCTTCAAGTCCGCCGATCTCTTCCCGCAAGCCCTTAACCTCAGCGGCTATTTTGGCGACCGGTTCCAGCTCAGCATAGTCGCGGCTGGCCTGGACGAAGGCATCGCCTTCAAGTGTGCCCGACGCCATGCGCGCTTCTAGCTCTGCGAAGCGATTGGTGATCTGGTCAAGGCGTTCGGGGGGGATTTGCATCTTTACTGATCAGCTCTCTGATTAATCGCAGCTTCGATACGCTCGGTGCTGCCGTTCCCCGTAATTTCATAGTAGCCCGTTTCGTTGACACGCAGGATATGTCGCGGAGCTTGTTTTACCGCCTTATCGTAACGCTTCTTCACCGATCCCCAGGCAACAATGTCACTGACAATTCCGCCAGCTCGAAGAATTGCCAAGAGTTCGATTGCAATTCCAAGACCATCATCGTGTTCGACAAGGACCATGGCTTCCAATGGCTCGGCGTGTCTCTCTCCCACCAACATTGCCAACCGCTCGATACCCGCAGCCCAGCCGACTGCAGCCGTGGCAGGTCCACCCAGGCTCTCCATCAGCCCGTCATAGCGTCCGCCTCCCAAAACAGTGCTCTGGCTGCCCAATGCGTCCGCCGAAGCGCTACCTTCATCTGGAATGAACTCAAATGCAGTGTGGCGATAATAATCAAGGCCGCGAACTAGGCTTTCCGCTCGTACCCATTTGACCCCGGCTGCATCCAGCCCGCTCGTTACCGCTGTGAAGAAATCGCGCGCTTCGCCTGAGAGAAATTCGTCGATCTTGGGCGCGTCGGCGAGGAAGGGCTTATCCTTACGATCCTTGCTATCGAGGATGCGAAGCGGGTTTTTCTCCAATCGATCTCGCGAATCTTCTGACAGTTCCTCTTTCACCGCACGGAAGTATTCGATCAGCGCGGCGCGCCACGCTTGACGGCTTTCCGCATCGCCCAAAGTGTTGAGGTGCAGAGTCACGTCATTGATGCCCAGCTCCTTCAACAATTGGTCGGCCATCACCAGCAGTTCAACATCCGCTTGCGGGTCTGGAGCGCCGATTATCTCCGCATCAATCTGGTGGAATTGGCGATAGCGACCCTTTTGCGGACGCTCGTATCGGAACAATGGTCCGTGTGTCGCAATCTTCATCGGCGCATATTGCTGCCAGCCATTGGTCAAATAAGCCCGCGCAATTCCCGCGGTGAATTCTGGGCGCAACGTCAGCGATTCGCCGCCGCGATCTTCGAAAGAATACATCTCTTTCGAAACCACATCTGTCGTTTCGCCCAAGGATCGTGCGAAAACCTCTGTCTTTTCAAACACAGGAAATTCCGCGCGGCGGAAACGGTAGAGCTTGCGAACACGTTCAAACGTTTCGACCACAAAGGCGAAGGCCTCAGCATCTGCGCCGAAAATGTCCTGAGTGCCGCGAATGGCTTTTGGTGTGTTTTTGCTCATGATTGCGCGCAATTAGGGCACACTCGAACTTGCCGCAATAACGAGAGGGGGCTATCGGCCCCAAAATCGCCTTTTGGGAGAGGGGCCGATAACAATATTAGGAACCCCAAATGCGTATCGACATGATCCCCACCGGCAACAATCCCCCCGACGAACTGAACGTAATTATTGAGGTTCCGACTGGGGGAGAGCCGGTTAAATACGAATTCGACAAAGAATCAGGCGCGCTGTTTGTGGATCGCATCCTCCACACTCCGATGCGCTATCCCGCAAATTACGGGTTCGTGCCACACACTCTCAGTCCCGATGGTGATCCGCTTGACGCGTTGGTGATCGCTCGCTCGCCATTTATCGCTGGCTGCGTTGTACGATCACGTCCGATTGGCGTTCTGAACCTAGAAGATGAGCATGGTGGGGATGAGAAATTGATCTGCGTCCCGGTAGACACGACATTCCCGTATTATTCGGATGTGGGCGAAACCAAGGATCTGCCATCAATCATCATGCAGCAGATTGAGCACTTCTTCACCCATTACAAAGATCTCGAGGCTGAGAAATGGGTGCGTGTTGGCAAATGGGGGGATCGTGCGGAAGCACGTCAAATCGTGATTGAAGCTATTGAGCGCGCAGGCAATTCTTGATGGGCGCAATATGGAGCGCCGACGCAGACTAGATAAAGGCTTTGCAAAGGCCCGTAATAGCAAGCGGCAGGCTGATCGCCATTAGCCATAGGCCAATAGTATCGCGGCGGAATGCGCCAGCGTAACTGATGTCCGCTGCTTGTTCGTCTGAAAGATGTGTCCAGCGTTTTTCGAACCACCGGCAGGCTGGGATGATCGCCGCGATCAAAACCACAAGCGCGATGTATGGTGTGATCGACGAAGAGCCTTGGCTCATCGCCTTTACCGTCAGAAAAATCTGCAGGGCGGTATAGACCAGTAACGCATAGGCAACATGATCGCTCATCGCCTTTCGCCAATCGCGTGTGCGTGGCTCTGCTTCATGGGCTGCCGCCTCATGTTGAGTTGATAGCTCGTTCATATTTCCGCTCCCCAACGGTCTTTTGCTTGGAGGGAGTATCTCAAAGACGAGCGAATGTTGCAAGCTTGGTAACCAAAACAATCTTTTGCTGCAATTCACGCAACGGAAACTGTGCAAACGCCGAATAAGGCGAAGTTTTTGCCCAAGGAGGCTGCCATTGTTGTTTTGCAAATCCTAACAAAGCAAAAATCTTGCCAAAAGGGCAATCCCTCTCTTTCATGCGCGAACGACAATGCTAAGGCTTAATTTATGAGTGAGTCCGACACGATTGAAGAACTGGCCGACGCCGCGGACGCGGGCGTAGTCGATGCAAATGCCCCTATGCCCGATGGCGGCCTTGAAGTGATCTCAATCGCTAAGAGTTATGACAAGCGCGCGGTACTTACAGATATCTCGCTAACCGTGGCAAAGGGCGAAGTGCTCGGTCTGCTTGGTCCTAACGGCGCGGGCAAGACCACGTGCTTTTATTCGATCATGGGTTTGGTGAAGCCTGATTCCGGCCGCATCTTGATGGACGGCGAGGATGTAACCAACCTGCCGATGTATCGCCGCGCGATCCTTGGGCTGGGCTACCTGCCACAAGAGACCAGCATTTTTCGCGGAATGACAGTTGAGCAAAACATCAATTGCGTGCTCGAACTAGTGGAACCCGATACAGCTACACGGGCGCAAGAACTCGAACGATTGCTTGGTGAATTTGGCCTTGAACGACTGAGAGAAAGCCCGGCCATGGCGCTATCTGGCGGTGAGCGTCGACGCTGTGAAATCGCCCGCGCGCTGGCGGCGAAGCCTTCAATCATGCTGCTGGATGAACCCTTTGCCGGGATCGACCCGCTTTCAATCAGCGATATCCGAGATCTAGTGAAGGATCTCAAACGCCGGGGCATTGGCGTGCTCATCACCGATCATAATGTGCGCGAGACACTCGATATCGTCGACCGGGCCTGCATTATCTATGGAGGTCAGGTTCTGTTTTCGGGCACTCCGGAAGCGCTTGTGGCGGACGAAAACGTCAAACGCCTGTATCTTGGCGAAAGCTTTACGCTTTAAGGCTTTGCTGGATGGCGCTCGGACCCAGACTGGACCTTCGCCAATCGCAAAGTTTGGTGATGACTCCACAGTTGCAACAGGCAATAAAACTGCTTGCGGCATCCAATCTTGAAATCGAAACCTTCATCAGCGACGCGCTGGAAACCAATCCGCTTTTAGAAGCGGGAACGGTCTCTAGCGATGCCGCTGAACCGCCCGGCGAACCAGACGATGTTCCACGCGAGGAGTTTACGTCTGATCAGCTAATGGTGCAGGGCCAAGGGGAGAGCGAGGCACCACTCGATATCGACGCAGGAGCGCTTGATCGCGATCGTGAGACCGGTGATGGCATCAATCCCTCTGATGCAGAATGGGGTGCCGCGGGCGCCGGAGCAGGCGCAAGCGGTGAAGACTTTCCCGGCATTGATGCAACGCGCGCAGCTGCAATTTCATTGGGCGAACATCTCGACAGCCAAATTGGTTCGGTCGCAGTCAATCCCAAGGAAGCATTTGCTGCGCGGCATATTGCTGGTTTGCTCGATGATGCGGGCTATCTTAGCAGCGATTTACGTGATGTCGCCTATGATCTGGGGGTTAGTCTAGAAGTGGCTGAGGACGCGCTCGAAGTCATCCATATGTGCGACCCTACCGGCGTCGGCGCTCGCAGTCTTTCGGAGTGCCTGGCGCTCCAAGCGAAAGAGGCAAACCGATACGATCCCTGCATGCGCGCGCTGGTCGAAAACCTTGAACTGGTCGCAAAAGGAGAGGTCGCAAAGCTCAAGCGCCTTTGCAAAGTCGATGATGATGATTTTGCCGATATGCTGCGCGAGTTGCGCGAATATGATCCAAAGCCCGGTCTTGCCTTTGCACCTTCTACATCGGACATAGTCATTCCTGACGTGCTTCTGACAGATAATGACGTTGGCGGATGGGATATTGCGCTCAATGAAGAAACTCTGCCCCGCCTAATCGTTAATCGCAGCTATTATGTCGAATTGAACCAAGGATCGCCTGATCCAGAGGCGCAAGGTTGGCTGAAGGAGAAACTGGCAGATGCGCATTGGTTGATCCGCGCGCTCGATCAGCGGCAAAAAACGATCCTGAAAACTGCCGCAGAGATTGTGAAGCAGCAGGATGGCTTCTTCCGCCGCGGCGTTTCAGAACTCCGCCCTCTCACCTTGCGCGAAGTGGCAGAACAGATCGATATGCATGAAAGCACGGTCAGCCGTGTGACCAGCAACAAATATCTGCATTGCGACCGCGGTTGTTTTGAACTCAAATATTTCTTCACAAGCGGTGTCGGCTCTAGCGACGGAGAGGGTGCTTCGTCTGAAGCGATCAAGGCCCGGATCAAGGCATTGACTGATGCCGAAGAGGCCAAGAAAGTGCTGTCAGATCAAAAACTCGCCGACCTGCTCAAAGAGGAGGGTTTCGACCTCGCACGCCGCACTGTCGCAAAATATCGGGAGGCAATCGGGATTGGCTCAAGCGCTCAAAGACGGCGGCAAAAGAAGCTCGAAAACCTCTGATCCCGCCCAGAATGGCGCCCAAGCCAACCTAGGTAGTGCCCCTGCGACTCGTGGAGTCAGCAGGGTTTACGCATAATTAACCTTTTCCGTTCAGACCTTGTGTGGTTAATAGATGGCAACACCTCTTAGCGAGGCGTTACCATGCACATTATGTCCGCCATGCGGGACGACTAGGGGACCAGAAATGCGAGTGCTGCTGATTGAGGACGAGCCAACAACGGCGAAAGCCATTGAACTCATGCTCACCACCGAAGGTTTTAACGTTTACTCGACCGATTTGGGCGAGGAAGGCCTCGATCTGGGTAAGCTGTATGATTACGACATCATCCTGCTCGACCTGAACCTTCCAGATATGCACGGCTATGACGTGCTTAAGAAACTGCGCGTAGCCAAGGTGCAAACACCAGTTCTGATCCTTTCAGGTATTGCCGAAATGGACAGCAAAATTCGTTCGTTCGGCTTTGGTGCTGACGATTATGTGACCAAGCCATTCCACCGTGAAGAGCTGGTTGCACGCATTCACGCTGTTGTGCGTCGTTCAAAAGGCCACAGCCAGTCGATCATCCGCACTGGTAAGCTTGCTGTGAACCTCGATGCGAAAACTGTCGAAGTCGACAGCGCCCGCGTACACCTCACCGGTAAAGAATATGCGATGCTTGAGCTGCTATCACTGCGCAAAGGCACCACGCTGACCAAGGAAATGTTCCTCAACCACCTTTATGGCGGCATGGACGAGCCGGAACTGAAGATCATTGATGTCTTCATTTGCAAACTGCGCAAAAAGCTCAGCCATGCATGCGCCGGTGAAAACTACATCGAAACAGTCTGGGGCCGCGGCTATGTTCTGCGCGATCCACAAGAAGAAGCCGAAGCGGCATAAGTTTCGCGAATAACAGATTTAAAGAACGCCCGGAGCCTAGAGCTTCGGGCGTTTTTCTTTATGCTATTGCGGTTTTAATGCCTGCCCTAGATCGAGCCCGGTTGGGTCTTGGAACAGCCGTAGGTCGAATTCAGGGATGATCGACAACAGATGGTCGAAAATATCGGCCTGAATGCCCTCATATGTGTTCCAATCGGTCGTATCGGTGAAGCAATAGATCTCAATCGGCAAGCCTTGCGGACTTGGCGGCAGCTGCCGCACCAAAAGCGTGAACCCTTCCCCTATACGTGGATGCCATTGCAGATATGCGATAATATAGGCGCGCAACGTGCCGATATTGGTGAGCCGCCGTGCATTAACCGGCGCATCCTCGCCGGTTAATTCTTGCGCGTTCCAGTCCGCGATCTCAGCGCGTTTATTGGCAAGGTAGCTTTTCAGCATCTTGAACTTCTTGAGATCAACGACCTCGTCATCATTCAGGAAACGAACGCTATTTTGGTCCAGCACCAATGAACGCTTGATCCGTCGCCCGCCGCTCTCGCTCATACCGCGCCAGTTGCGGAATGCGTCGGAAACCAGTCGGTGCGTTGGAATCGTGGTGATGGTCTTGTCGAAATTCTGCACCTTCACCGTGTGCAGAGAGATGTCGATCACATCGCCATCCGCATTCATGCTCTGCATCTCAATCCAATCGCCAACACGCAGCATGTCGTTGGTGGTAAGTTGAACGCTGGCCACCAAAGAAAGGATTGTGTCCTTAAACACCAACAGCAGAACCGCCGTTACCGCGCCCAAGCCGGACAGTAGCAAAAGTGGGGATTCGCCGATTAGAACAGAGATAAGAATGATAGCCGCGCCGCACAGCACGACAATCTTCAGCACCTGAAGAAAGCCCTTTATCGGGCGATTTTTTGATGTTGGGAGCCGCTCATACAGCTCATTGGCGTATGTCACCCCCTTTACGATCGCCATCGCAACCGAAACCACGATAAAGGCCTGAGTGACATTCGCGATGATAATACGGACATCATCAGGAATGCCCGGCACGACCCAAATCCCGTTCGACACAATCAGCAACGGTACAACCGTGGCAAGCCAGCCCACAGATTTGTCTATCGTTTGCGTTCTTCGATCAAGAAACGGGGCCGCCGCGCGCAAGATTACGTATTTCAAAACATAGTTGACCGCCAGCGCGCCAATAGTGAGGCCAATCAAACCAATGAGCGATTGAGCCCAGAGAGATTGTTGCGAAAAAATTTCGGTGAAAGTTTGCATCAAGACGAGCGATATAGTGTGCCTCCCACTCCCTCAACCCGGCGCAATAGATTCTTTATCTGGACAATCGCCGGTTTGCCTGACTACCGCGCACGTCATGACTGCATTTAAGGAAGGCGATCCCACCACACTCAGCCGGCTTTATGGCCGCAGCGTCGGCAAACCCTTGCGCGCGCGTCAACAGGGGTTGGTCGATGAATTGCTGCCAAAAATTTCGGTGCCGAGCGAGGGCCCAGTTACGGCTAAGGCGCTGTTCAGTGAAGACTGCCCACTGCATTTTGAGATTGGCTTTGGCGGCGGAGAACATCTTGCTTACCGCGCTGACTTGCTACCCAATCACGGATTCATAGGGGCAGAACCATTCTTAAACGGGGTGGCGCAGGCATTGGGCCATGTTGAAGAGCAGCGACTTGCCAATGTACGGTTGCATCACGGCGACGCGATTGAAGCCTTGAAGCGCATCCCAGACGGAGCCCTGACCATGGCCTATCTGCTTCACCCCGATCCATGGCCAAAGGCGCGTCATGCCAAACGCCGAATGATGAATGATGGCCCCGTTCAACTGATCGCTGATAAGTTAAAGCCCGGTGGTGAGTTCCGGTTCGGCACCGATCACGCTGTCTATCTCCGCCATGCTTTGATGGTCATGCAGCGTTTTACAGATCAATTCGAATGGGTCGTGACATCGCCATCAGACTGGCAAAACCGGCCAAACGGCTGGAGCCAGACGCGTTACGAAATCAAAGCTCGTGAGACATTTAAGCACGAGGTCTGGTATTTCCGTTTTCGGCGTCGGTGATTGCATTCTTGGAGCTAGCCCGGCAGTCTCTTTCGAGCAATCACAAGGGGCATCAAAAATGGTAGCACGGCGACAATTCTTAGGCGGTTTGGCAGTTGCAGCTGGCACATTGGCAGCTTGCCGCGAAATCACGCCGGGAGAGAGCAGCACGGGTGGGACGCGCAGTGCCAATCCCGATGCCACTGTATTGGATGCCATGGCGCTCGAAGATGCGCTGGTCGGCAGCTCCTACCTCGGCACAGGAGGCGGCGGCAGCCTGACAGCAGCGCGCGAACTGATCGCCACTGATCTTGCGGCGGGCCTCACTTTCACGGCGCTACCGGTCTCCGCATTGGCGGATAACGATCGAGTTGCTTGTCCTTACGGACTTGCTAGTCTCGCCCCAACAACGCCAGAAATGCAGGCGCGACTCGATTCAATCGAAAACCAAGTGGGCGAACCCGTACAAGCAGCCTTTGAAGCACTCGAAGCGCATCTGGATCAGAAGTTTGCCGGAGTTATCCTTGGTGAAATTGGTCCGCTCAGCTTGGCAGAGGGCCTGTCCATTGCTGCCCGACTGGGCGTTCCGGCGCTCGATGCCGATACAGTCGGACGTGCTGTGCCAGAGATCAATCAGCACTCCGTCAAGGTAGCCGGAATTCCACTCACCCCAATTGGCGCTGCGACACCGTTCGGAGACGAGCTGGTCGTTGGTACTCTAGGCGACCCCAGCCGCGCGGAGGACATTCTGCGCAGCGTGGCCGTAGTGAGCCGCGCTTGCGGCGTGACCGACAGTCCGATTAGCGGTGCGCAAGCAAAACAAGACGGCACGCTTGTTACCGGCAGCCTAACTCTCGCCCGTAATATTGGATCTGCTGTCCGCGAGGCGAAAGCCGCCGGGGGTGATCCAATAGAAGCAGCCAGAGCCGTAGCTGACGGATATTTGCTGTTCACTGGCACAATCTCGGGATTCGATTGGCGTGACGAAGATGGATTTCTCGTCGGGGAGCTAAGCCTTACTGGCACTGGTGATTTCGCCGGCCAGCGTTTCGACACAGACTATAAGAACGAGCACCTAGTGGCCCGCCGCGACGGTTTAGTTGTAGCAACATGCCCTGATCTGATCTCAGTTATTGATCATGATAGCTACGATGGCGTGAACAACCCTGATTTCACACACGGTCAGGCTGTCACGGTGCTCGCCTTTCGCTGTGATCCGATTTGGCGCAGCGAGGCGGGATTAAAAGTCTTTAGCCCATCCTATTTCGGATATGACATTGACTATGTACCTATAGAGCAGCGTCTACGATAATAACCTAGACCGCCGAGCTCGCCGACATGATCAGCAAGCTTGGCGACTAGGTGGGTTACGAAATGGTTTAGCCAACAACGCCTGCACTGGTGAGGACTGCCAAGGTCAGCACATCTGGAACAGCCGCAGTCATTGGCACGATTTGAACCGGCTTTTCCATACCAATTAGCATCGGACCAACGGTTGTGTTGGCACCGAGTTCGCGCAGCAATTTCGCCGACAAGTTAGCCGACTGCAGACCGGGCATGATCAGAACGTTTGCCGGTCCCGACAGGCGGCTGAACGGGTAGAGCTTCATAACATTGGGATTGAGCGCAGCATCAGGTGCCATTTCGCCTTCATATTCGAAACCCGGATCCTCTTGATCGAGGATCGCCACAGCATCACGAATATTGCTGAGCCATTGACCTGATGGATTGCCAAAAGTTGAGTACGACAAGAATGCAACGCGTGGTTCATGCCCCATACGGCGTGCAACGGCAGCGGTTTCTTTCGCAATATATGCGAGCTCTGCGCAGTCGGGTCGTTCGTTGATTGTTGTATCGGCAAGGAACGTTGTGTGATTCTTTCCAATCATCATATGGATGCCGAATGGCAGCGCACCGGGTTTCTTATCGAGAACCATATTCACTTCGCGCACGGTTTGAGCATAGGTCCGCGTAAGGCCCGAAATCATCCCGTCACCATGACCAAGTGCAACCAGTAAAGCGGCAAAAACGTTACGTTCCTGATTGACCATCCGGCGCACGTCGCGCTCTGTATAGCCGCGCCGCTGGAGCCGCTTATAGAGGTGCTCGACCATTGCAGGAACGTGCTCGCTATCGGCAGAATTTTGAATTTCGAAGCTGCCCGGATCAGAAACTGAAAGCTGATGGAGCTTGTCCATTACCGCCTTGGTCCGGCCTACAAGGATTGGCTCCCCATAACCGAAATCACGAAACTGGATCGCAGCACGCAGCACTATTTCTTCTTCCGCTTCGGCAAAAACCATCCGCTTTGGGTGCGCCTTGGCTTCGTTATAGACCCCGGTAAGCACTGATGTGGTTGGGTTCAGCCTCGCTCGCAGACCAACCCTATAGGCCTCGAAATCATCGATTCGGGTTTGTGCCACTCCGGAATCCATCGCAGCCTTCGCAACAGCCGAAGACACAACTTCAATCAGACGCGGATCAAATGGCGCAGGAATGATGTAGTCGGTGCCAAATTTCTGGTTCTTTCCATAAGCAGCGGCCACTTCTTCCGGAACACGTTCACGTGCCAATTCCGCAATTGCCGTGGCAGCAGCGACCTTCATTTCCTCGTTAATAGAGGTCGCTTGCACATCCAGCGCGCCGCGGAAAATAAATGGGAAACCAAGCACATTGTTGACCTGGTTTGGGAAATCGCTGCGCCCGGTAGCGATAATCGCATCAGGACGTACTGCCTTGGCTTCATTCGGCATGATTTCGGGGGTTGGATTGGCCATTGCGAAGATGATCGGTTTGTCCGCCATCTCTGCGACCCATTCTGGCTTAAGCGCACCAGCTGCCGAAAGGCCGAGGAAGATGTCTGCACCCTTTAGAGCCTCTTCCAGAGTTGTTGCATCGGTTTCAACGGCATGTGCGCTCTTCCATTGATCGACATTCTCACGGCCCGGAGTGATTGGCCCGCGCCGGTCACACATGATGACGTTTTCATGCTTGACGCCAATCGCTTTAATCAATGACGTACAAGCAATAGCAGCGGCGCCCGCACCATTCACCACGACTTTTACGTCCGCGAAGTTCCGTTTGGTAAGATGGCAGGCATTGAGCAAGCCAGCAGCGGTGATAATCGCTGTACCATGCTGATCATCATGCATAATTGGGATATTCATACGCTCGCGCAATGCGGCTTCGATGATGAAACATTCAGGGGCCTTGATATCTTCAAGGTTGATCCCGCCAAAGCTCGGCTCCATCAGTGCCACTGCATTGATGAAGGCTTCAGGATCTTCGGTGTCGAGCTCAATGTCGATCGAATCCACATCCGCGAAGCGCTTAAATAGGACAGCCTTACCTTCCATGACTGGCTTTGACGCAAGTGCGCCCAGATTGCCTAGGCCAAGGATGGCTGTGCCGTTGGAGATTACGGCGACGAGGTTCGCCTTTGCAGTATAGCGTGCAGCGAGCGAAGGGTCTGCGGCAATCGCTTCAACTGGCACTGCGACGCCTGGGGAATATGCCAAGCTGAGGTCGCGCTGCGACGTCATTGGCTTGGTGGCGACTATCTCGATCTTACCGGGCCTGCCGGTTTCGTGATAGAAAAGCGCCTCACGACTTGTGAAACCGCCCTTGTTTTTATCCGCCATGATAGTCCCCTAATTTGCCATTTTCTGCACCGTCATGCGGCTTAGCCCGCTCGCTCACCAGAAGAAAGGGGGCAAAGTGCGTTGAAAAATATACAGCATCCCTTCCCGAATCATTCACACGGTCGCTAGGCGGGTGTTATGGCCGGAAAAATTGCCCCCAAGAATTCAGGAAAGCCGACTCCGATGATGGAGCAATACCTTGCGCTAAAGCGCGAGGCTGGCGGATCTTTACTGTTTTATCGGATGGGCGACTTCTTCGAGCTGTTTTTCGATGACGCCAAACTTGCTGCAAGTATCCTCGACATCGCGCTGACATCGCGCGGGGAGCATGAAGGGGAGCCAATCGCGATGTGCGGAGTGCCTGTTCATTCGGCGGAGGGCTATCTCGCTAGGCTGATCAAGGCCGGACAAAGAGTCGCGATTGCCGAGCAGATTGAGACACCGGACGAGGCCAAAGCACGCGCCAAACGCGAAGGCAAACCTTCTTCCAAGGTTCTAGTCGCACGCGATATTGTTCGCTTCGTTACCGCTGGCACATTGACCGAAGAGGCCTTGCTAGAACCGCGCCGTGCAAATTTACTGGTGGCATTGGCAGAGATACGCGGCACAATAGGCATCGCCAGCTGTGACATTTCGACAGGAGCTATGGCGTTGGCAGAATGTGCGCCGGGCCTGCTTGGAGCAGAATTGGCAAGGCTCAGCGCGACAGAATTGGTGGTACCTGACGATTGGCCACCCGAAACTACTGAAATCCCTGATGACGCAATTTTTCACGCTCGCCGCGCCTTCTCCAGCGACGATGGCGACGACCGATTGCGTTCTATACACAGCGTTTCCACCCTTGATGGATTTGGTGACTTTTCGCGCGCAATGCTGGCGGCAGCTGGCGGGCTGATCGCCTATCTTGACTATGTCGGGCGCGGTTCTTTGCCACTGCTTTTGCCGCCAATGATGCGAGCCAAATCATCAGGCATGGCAATGGACGAAGCCACACGCGGAAGCCTTGAAATCCTGGAAAGCTCGACCGGAACGCGCGCGGGCAGCTTGATTTCTTCATTGGACCGTTGTTCGACTGGCGCAGGTTCGCGGTTGCTGGCAGAGGATCTTTCCTCTCCATTGCTCGATCGTGCAGCAATCCAAGACCGACTTGCTCTTGTACAATTCTGGCGTGACCGCCCAATTGAACGGGCAAATTTAAGAGACGCACTGCGCGCTCTACCGGATATCGGAAGGGCTTTAGGGCGGATCGTCGCGGGCCGGGGTAGCCCGCGCGATCTTGGTCAACTGCGTGATGGCCTGAATGGGAGCTGGCAATTGTATGACTGGCTATCGCGGGAAACGGATCGTCCCGCTTTGCTCGATGCGTCACTGCCTCGGTTGATGGGACATAGCGCATTGGTTGATTTGTTCACGCGTGCTTTGGTGGCCTCCCCTCCAACTGAGAGGTCAAATGGTGGCTTTATCGCGGAGCGGTATGACGCCAGCCTTGATGAACTGCGGGATGTTTCTGGAAATGCTCGCCGCGCTATTGCAGCGATGGAATCGCGGTACCGCATTGAGACCGGCATTGCCTCGCTCAAGATCAAGCATAACGGTGTTCTGGGCTATTTTATCGAAGTGCCTAGCCGTCATGCCGACGCGCTAATGGACGCGGATAGCGGATTTACGCACCGTCAAACCATGAAGGGCGCAGTGCGGTTCAATTCACTATCATTGCACGAAGAAGCGACCCGCATCTCAGAGGCAGGCGGACGCGCGCTTGCCGCTGAAGAATCGCATTTCGAAGAGCTGGTCAACGAAGCGATCGCCGCGCGTCAGGCTATTGCCGCTACCGCCGCAGCTCTTGCCAGGATCGATGTCTCTGCCGCCAATGCAGAACGTGCGAGCGAGGGTGATTGGTCTCGTCCTGAAGTAAGCGAAGCGGCCGGTCTCACAATTGTTGGTGGACGCCATCCGGTTGTCGAAACTGCATTGCTCAAGACCGGAGACCGGTTCGTCGCCAATGATTGTGCGCTAAGCGAGCAGAATCGCCTGTGGCTCATCGGCGGGCCCAATATGGGCGGCAAATCGACCTTCCTGCGTCAAAACGCTCTTATTGTGCTGATGGCCCAGGCCGGTTGTTTTGTGCCGGCCAAGTCTGCCGATATCGGTTTGGTTGATCGCCTGTTCAGCCGTGTCGGCGCGTCAGACAATCTCGCGCGCGGGCGCTCAACCTTCATGGTTGAGATGGTCGAAACCGCCGCAATCCTCGCACAGGCGACGGAGCGGAGCTTTGTGATCCTCGACGAAGTCGGGCGAGGAACTTCGACCTATGACGGTTTGGCGCTGGCATGGGCTGTTGTTGAAGCTGTTCATTCACGGATTGGATGTCGCTGTCTCTTCGCAACGCATTATCATGAGCTCGCCCGACTGGCCGAAACCTGCACAAACCTATCGCTCCACCATGTCCGGGCGCGGGAATGGAAAGGCGATCTGGTCCTGTTGCATGAATTGGCGGAAGGACCTGCTGACCGATCCTATGGCCTTGCCGTCGCAAAACTGGCAGGCGTCCCTCCAGCAGTCGTCGAGCGGGCTAGACAGGTGCTCGAAAAACTCGAAAAGGCACGTAATGAAACCGGCGGACTAGCGGCTGGTTTGGGCGAGTTGCCATTGTTCGCAGCTGCAGCAACGGCTGAACCAATCCAATCTAAAGAGGAGGCTCTGGTAGCTCGATTGCTCGAAACTGAGCTCGACTCATTAAGCCCGCGCGATGCGCTCGATTTTCTTTACGAGCTTAAGCGCAGCGTGAATTGAGCTGCCTGCAATCGTTTGCACGAAACTTTAACTCTATGTGGTCTAAGGTTCGGACATGTCCAAAAGTATGCTCGCCAACCCTAAAGCTGCGCTCGGCTTCGCCGGAGTGACAATTGCAATCGCGATCGCCGCTTCATTCGGCGCAGACGCATTCCTACCTGTCTCGGAGCAGGAAACTAAAGTTGTTGCCGAAACCGAAACGGTTCCTGAAGCACGCGCTGAAAGTGCTCCTGCCACCACCGTCGGTTGGGTTGATGACGGCTTTTCAGATGATTGGAATGATTCGGCAGTTGATACCGCCAGTGGAAATGGTCCGTCCCAGGATTCAGACGTTCCTGATGAACTTGGGCAGCCCGAATTCGATGATTTTACTCCTCAGACAAGAACCTCATCCAGCACAGCAAACCGCAGTCCTTCTGCGCGGTCAGCCCCGACCGCTGGCCCGCGCATTCAATCTGGCGCTGCTCCCGGCGCTCCTCCTGTGAATCCGCCAGGCGGTGGCGGAAGCGGCAAACTCGAACAAGTCGACTGAATTACACCAGACTTGAGTTAGCCAAAACACGCCCGTTGGCTGACTTCTTACCTGGTCGGCACCGGCGCTTCGCCCGAATAATCATAAAATCCGCGGCCTGTTTTACGACCAAGCCAGCCCGCTTCGACATATTTTACGAGCAATGGCGCTGGGCGATATTTGGTGTCTCGCGTCGTTCGATAAAGCACATTGATGATATCGAGACACGTATCAAGCCCAACAAAATCAGCAAGCTGAAGCGGCCCCATCGGGTGATTTAGGCCCAATCGGCAACCTTTATCTATGTCTTCGATTCCAGCCGTCGACTGACCCAACACGAATACTGCTTCGTTGATCATTGGCAGCAGGATACGGTTGACAACAAAGCCGGGTTCATCCTGACTCAGCACAACTTCTTTACCCAACTCCTTAGCAAAGGCAGTCACCTGATCAGTGGTGACCTGCGAAGTCGCGAGGCCCGGAATGACTTCAATCAGGCCCATTACTGGCACCGGATTGAAGAAGTGCAGACCGATAAAGCGTTCTGGATCAGGCGAATGGTTCGCCATGCGCGTAATCGGAATGGAGCTAGTGTTCGATGCCATAATCGCGGTCGGGGCAAGAACCTTCCCAGCATTCTCAAATATCGACTGCTTAATCGACTCTTTCTCAGTCGCAGCTTCAATGATGAGATCAGCCTCTGACATGGGAGTATAGTCAGCGATTGGCGTAACCTTAGCGAGCAACGCCTCTGCGGCATCCACATCGATCTTTCCGCGTCCGACAAGCTTTTTGACGGCCTGTTCGACCTTACTCTTGCCAGCCTCAGCAGTTACCAAATCAATATCTGCGAGCATCACCTGCATGCCTTGAGTTGCGACGGTTTGAGCGATCCCAGTCCCCATCTGCCCGGCCCCGATAACGGCGATTTTCCGCATGATAATTCCTTCGCAAGTGCAGCAAAGCGAGCTGACTAGCGGGGAAGATGCGCTGTGGCTAGCGGATAGCTAGCGATTGGCTCCGGGAACCCAATTCACATCGGCATTGCCGCCATCATTAAGGACGCGAGCGAGCACAAAAAGCAGGTCTGACAAGCGGTTCATATAAGCAAGTGCGGCAGAATTTATCGCCGTTTCATGGGCTAATTCGGTCATCATGCGCTCTGCCGCACGAGTGGTAGCCCGTGCGACATGAGTCCTCGCGGCGGCCTCACTTCCGCCCGGAAGAACGAAACTGGTAAGCGGTTCTAGCGCTTCGTTGAGCGCATCAATTTGCAATTCAAGCCATTCTGCCTGCGCATCGACAATTCGAAGCACCATTTCCGACGGGGTGAAATCTCCATCATCAGCCGGGGTGGCAAGATCCGCTCCGAGGTCGAACAGGTCATTCTGGATGCGCGTCAGCAGAGCGCGGTGCGATTCGTTTTCGATCCCGCAGATGGCAAGCCCAATGGCGCTATTCGCTTCATCTACAGCCCCAATGGCAGCAATACGCGCCGAATGTTTAGCAGCACGTGATCCGTCGACGAGGCCAGTTGTGCCGTCATCGCCAGTGCGGGTGTAGATCTTGTTCAGTTTTACCATAGTATTTGCCTATGGCGGCAGCGATCCTCTGCGTCTAGCCGCTAGCAAGCAACGCAATGACCGCGACAACTGCGATGGCGGCTGCCTGATACTTGATCCGCGAGAACATCGCCTTGTTCTGCATCATCTGCATTTCCGTGACGGTCTCGCCTTCGCCCGTCTCAAGATCGATCTTGGTCGTCTTCAGGAATGCGATCACTCCGCGGACGAGCGAGACCACTACGAGGATGCACAAAACGATAAGTGCTGGGATGAGAATGTAGTTCATGGGAATGAAATGGGCGCTTTTACGCCAAAGTTCCACCCTCCAATTTTTGCAACCGCAATTGCTTCGCAAGCATCGGTCCATCCTCACCGTTTTCCCGCCGTTCTGTCAGAGCGGGAGAGCCGCGCCGCTTCGCAAGTTTTTCCCCTGCGTCATCAAGGAGCAATCCGTGGTGGTGGCAATGAAGCGCAGGCAACCCAAGCAATGCCTGAAGGATGCGCTGGATGTTGGTTGCAGAGAACAGGTCTTTACCACGCGTCACCAGCGTCACGCCATCAGCCGCATCGTCGATTGTGGCAGCAAGATGGTAGCTGGCAGGTGCATCTTTGCGCACAAGCACGACATCACCAAGGTCACGTGGATCGACGGTGACTAAGCCTGCAACTTCATCGGTCCACACCAATTCACCGACCTCCTGCATGGCTTTGTCGATATCCAGGCGCCACGCCGCTGGCCTGTCGGAGACGCTCCTCTGCTCCTTGCACGTGCCAGGATAGATTAGCCCATCACTTCCTTGAGTGCCTCCTGCCGCCTCAATCTCTTTTCGAGTGCAGGTGCATGGATAGAGCAGTCCGCGCTCGGCAAGAGCCTGCGTCGCCGCAGCATAGCTGTCGAGCCGCGTCGACTGCGCTGGCACTTCTGTCCATTCAAGGCCCAGCCATTTCAAATTTCGCCGATAGTCGTCGACCAATTCAGGCCGTGATCGTACGCCGTCAATATCCTCAATCCGCAACAGAAACGTGCCGCCCGCCTGTTTGGCAATATCGTGCGCAAAGATCGCAGAATATGCGTGCCCAAGATGCATCGGTCCATTGGGGCTAGGCGCGAACCGGGTCACTGTTTGCAGCGCGGAAGGCGGCGTGTTGTCCATCGACAAAGTCATGCCACAGGACACTCATTCTCGCCAGATAATGTGCCCTAACCAAGTCAGAGCCGAACGCTCTTAGGGGTGGTTAGGCAGATATGGCGCTGTGGATAGCATGCGCCGGGCCTTTGACTCTTTTCATTGCCGCGCCATGTTGCAGTCAATCAGGAAGGGACGCGAAGGGTGTTTAAAGCCGATCTGATCGAAACGGCAGCAAGATTTCGGAGTGCCAGCCAAGATCCGACACGCAGCCTGTCGGCTTGCCCCGCGCTTGTGCTGAACGCAGATTACACGCCTCTTTCCTACTATCCGCTCAGCCTTTGGCCGTGGCAGACCGCAATCAAAGCCGTCTTCCTCGACCGTGTCGATATTGTCGAAAGCTATGACCGCGAAGTCCACTCGCCGTCATTGGACATGAAAATCCCGAGCGTCATTGCACTAAGACAATATGTGAAACAGAGCGAATTTCCCGCTTTCACCCGCTTCAACGTCTTTCTGCGTGACAAATTTGAATGCCAATATTGCGGCAACGGTGACAACTTGACCTTCGACCACGTGATCCCGCGCCGGCTTGGCGGACGAACGACATGGGAGAACATCATCACTGCCTGTGCGCCTTGCAATATGAAAAAAGGCGGACGTACGCCCAAACAGGCTCGCATGCCGGTGCAAATGAAAGCTATCCGTCCAACCAGTTGGCAATTACAACAATACGGTAAGCAATTCCCGCCCAACCACCTGCACGAGACATGGCGGGATTGGCTATATTGGGATATCGAACTGGAGGCGTGAAGCTCTAATTTCGGCCCACGCTAACCTTCGATAATTCGGGTTTCAGGATGGTGTTTGTCGAGGTGTTTCTTGATGATCCGCAAATTACGACTGTTTGACCGAAAAACGAAATCAGCCGCATCACCAACCACTGGTATCAGGCCAATCGCCAAGTCAAATGCGACATTCGCACCCATCCGCGTCAGGTGCCATTTCGACACCCTCAAATTGCGCGCCTCCCAAACCAAATAGGAACCCATCGCCATGGAAACGATGTCCCCTACCACCGGAATCAGTCCGATAATCGCATCGAGTCCGATCGGTAAGTTCACACCAGGAATTCGAAAACTGCGTTCAAGCAGCAGTTCCATCGCCTCAACACGGGCCCGAACCGAAACAGGATCTGTTCCAGTGGGCAAAGAAAATCCCATCACTTGCAGACCGTCGTTCGATTCTTCGAAACGCCGACCACCAAAACGTGGATCTTCTGAACCGTCCATGACACTTTCCTTCCCCACTCAAATGGTGGTCATACAATTCTAGGTGGGAGGTTGCGAGAGCGGGAACAAGGGGTGTAGCCCCCATTGATTGGCCTGATAACCATTCACAGCGCCACGAACGAGCGACCAACGAACTGGTACGCCCAGTGGAATGAACACTTCGGCTGCGACCAATTCTGTATGAGCATCTGCGAGCAAGGATTGTTTAGCTTCGGGATCGCGCTGGCTAAGCGATTCTCGCACCAATGCATCCGCTTCAACAGAACACAGCCCGATATTGAGCGAACAATTGAATTGGTTGAGAAACCATCTCGGGGAGGAATACCGTGCCAGCCGGTCGCGTAATTCGAGCTCAGCACCTTCGCCCTGACCGACGCGTACTGTAGTAATCCCAATGGACTGCCATGCACTGGCGAGCTCATCGAACAATAGTTCGCTGCCAGGCCCTTCTGGCAAGCCGACGCGAAGCACCACGTTTTCACCATTACCCGCTTCCCATTCGGAAATTCGGCGACGCGCCACGTCACGGCGCTCTTCAATCGTCATCTCGTTCCATCGGCTTGAAGGGTACTGAAGCGGTGAAAACAATGCCTGAGGGACAACCCAGGTCTCCTCCTGCCAACCACCAAGCCCGAATGGTTGGATCAATTCTGCTCGATCTATCGCCATCGACAACGCCTCTCGGCGCGCTGGTTCAGCCAAAACCCCGTCATCGCTACGGATGATAAGTCCGAACAGTCCTTGCGCGGGATCCACTTGAACGGTCCCTCGCGAAAGTGGCCCGAGCTGCGCTAACGGAAAGGTCGCAATCGTGCCGCCCATCAGCAAATCGACATCGCCACTCGTGAATGCGTCAACCGCGGCTTGCCCTGAGAGCGCCCGAACAGTCAGGCTTCGTGACACTTCTTCCCAATCTTCTCTGGCAGGAAGCCCTCGTGTCTGAGGAGGGAGAGCATTAAGGCGTACGAATTGAGCTTCTTCATCACGCGAGACAACCATTGGTCCAGCCCCGCTTCCGCGATTTACAAGTCCAAGTTCGGGCTGGGCGAGTAGCCGAAGCAAATCTGGCATCGGGCCAGATAGGCGCAACTCGACGACACGGCCGGTCATGGCCCGCACCTCAGTCACTTTGGCAAAATCGAGACCAAGCGAAGTGCCGTCAAGCTTTCGAAGCGTTTCTTGTAGTATTACGCGAACATCAGCGGCGGATATCGGATCGCCATTGGGCCAGCTCGAATTGCGCAGACGAAAGATATAGCTCAATCCATCGTCAGTAACGATCCAACGTTCGGCTATGGCTGGGACTACCCGACCTGCTGGATCAAGGGTAACGAGACCTTCATTGGTTGAGGCCCGCATATGCTGCGCGGCTGGCGATAGTCTCACGCCAGCTTGCAACAGCGATTCTTGTTCACCGATTATCGCGACGCTAACTGGCCCGCGATCCGCCAAAGGACCACAGGTAGAAAGAAACATCGCCAGTACCAAGGTGAAGCAGATTCGTGTCACGCAAACTGGAATAGCAGTTTGGGAGCATTAGGTCAGTGCGAAGTAACAGTTCTTTGCGGAAATAATGGTTTTCATCATCACACTTTACGCAAGCGCCGCGGTTCTGGCGTGGGCGGAGCACGATGCGCATAGGATGTTGAACTTGTGGAAGGCGCATCGTCGTTAACGCCGTCAGACGGTTTACGAGCCAACTGTGAATCCACTTCCTCATCGAAAGCTATCCCAAAACGCTGATCTTGAACCCACGCGACACTGCCGCCAATCTTGCCTATATTGCGCAGCTCAACTTCGACGCGGTTACCGCGTTTCACGCGCATGGTGCCTTCACCCATCATACCGCCATCCGAAAGATTGCGGACGCGGACGCGAGAGTGATCGCTTGCCTGCTCCACACGAACATTGGCGAGCAAAAACAAACTATCGCGCGAAACGCTCCTAGTTTCGAGGCCTGTCATATTATCACGTTCTCCTAAACCCTATTCGGAGTGACCTAAATTGACATACGATCAAATGCGTTAGTCAGTCGCAACCGTTCGACAATTCAAGTAGGAGAGCGCGGTAAACGGGTCGTTAATTCTTGGCCAAAAGCGGGTGTTTTGCTGTTACCCGTCCCAAACTGACACGACATCCAGGCAATCGCCGAAATCCGCCCAATCAACTGTCGCGGGAGACTTTCTCTTTTCGCTCATGCGCTTCTTGCGCTTCAACTGTCATGGTCGCCACCGGGCGAGCAATCAACCGGCGAATGCCGATTGGATCCCCCGACACCTCACAATAGCCGTATTCGCCTTGCTCGATACGTTGGAGTGCTGAATCGATCTTTGAAATGAGCTTACGCTGACGATCGCGGGTGCGGAGCTCAATACCCCAATCGGTTTCACTCGATGCACGATCATTAAGATCAGATTCGCGAAGCGTTTCATCAGCAAGTGACTGCAGAGTTTGCCCCGCAGCCGCGTGAATGGATCGCTTCCATTCGATCAGTAATACCTGAAAGTAAGCGCGCTGCTTATCATTCATATATTCTTCGTGATCGCTGGGAACATAATCTGCACCCAGCGAGCTCTTCGCTTTTTCGAAAATTTCGATTTCTTCAGTCGCGGCCGCTGACATTTGGTCCTCTATTCTCAAAAACCTCTCGCAAGACCGTCCCGCTGTGGCCCCTTGAGATTATCTCAGGGCCACTTGCCTCCTAGCAAGTCGCTACGCTGCCGCGCCTATAGGCAAGCGCTCCTTGCCGCACAAGTCAGTTTGATGCAGCGTTCTCCACAATCACTCATCCTGTCTCAAGATCGCGCGTTTTCAGACGGCAAATCGCGATCAAGATACAAGAAAAGTGCGGGGTCGTTAACGTTTTGTTGACCATGATTCGAGAGTTCTGTGGATGCGCAGTCAGCAAAGGGCTTGGCTCTTTGCAAATAAGAGACGCGAAAACGGGGAATGTGAAATGAAACTCGAATCCATCAATGCAATCGATGCCGAGCCGCTGAACAATGCAGAAGGTGATCTTGCGATTGCAGGATATTTGGCTGATGCAGCATCCGGCGATGTCGCTGCCTTGTTCGATCTAGGTGTCGCTTATTCGACGGGCAGCAACGGTGTTGTTTGCGATTTGGTCGAAGCACACAAATGGTTCAATCTTGCGGCTTCGCGTGGCCATGAAGATGCTGGTGGATGTCGTGGAGACATTTCTGATGAAATGACCGCGCGCGAAATCGCCGAAGCACAACGCCGCGCTCGCCATTGGCTCTCGGAAGAGCGTCGCGCAGCGTGAATCTAGCACTAATCGCCTTTTTTGAATGGCGTTTTTTCGTCCAGAAAGACTTGGTCGTTTGCAATGCCTTCGCGCTCTCGTTCAAGAAAATCGGCGACAGCAGCGCGGAAATCTGAATCGCCCAACCAATGCGCTGACCACGTCTTAACCGGTTCATATCCACGTGCTAGCTTGTGTCCGCCCTGCGCGCCCGCTTCAACGCGTGGCAGTTGCAGTTCGATCGCTATGTCGATCGCTTGATAATAGCAAAGTTCGAAATGCAGGAAGCGCACTTCGCGAGTACAGCCCCAATATCGGCCATAAATCGCGTCTGATCCGATAAAATTTAGCGCACCTGCAATCGCCACGTCATCGTCAAACGCAAGGATGAGCACCAAGCTCTCGCCCATCCGCTCTCCCATCAGTGTGAATGCCTCTCGCGTCAGATACGGTGTACCCCATTTGCGTGCTCCTGTGTCCTGATAGAACACCCAAAACGCATCCCAATGTTCAGGCTTGATATCATCGCCTGATAGCCGCTCAATTCGCAAGCCCTCTATCGCCGCAACCCGTTCCTTGCGAAGGTTTTTCCGTTTACGCGAAGCAAGTTGTGCAAGAAATCCATCGAAATCGTCATAATCACGATTGAGCCAGTGAAATTGCAAGTCGCTGCGAGTCAGCCAGCCGCCTGCCTCAAACATTGGGAGCTGGTCGGCATCGACAAAGGTTGCATGGGCAGAGGACAGGCCATTCTGCTCACACACGACCTCAGCTCCCTTTAACAAATGGCCCGCCAAGGACGGATTGGATAGCAGCAGGCGTGGTCCATTTACCGGCGTGAACGGCGCGGCGATTTGAAGCTTTGGGTAATAGTTGCCTCCTGCCCTATGAAGCGCATCAGCCCAGCTATGGTCGAAAACATACTCGCCCCGGCTATGGCTCTTCGCATAGCTCGGCATAGCAGCGAGTAATCGGTCCTGCGTATCGGTAATGACGATCGGTACGGGGTTCCAACCGGTCCCCTCTCCAACGCTCCCAGAATCTTCTAGTGCGCTTAGGAATTCATGACTTATGAAAGGGTTATCCGTCCCGCCAAGAGCATTCCATTCTTGCGCATCGAACTGGCCAACACCGGGAGCCAACCTGACGGTGAGTTCACTATTCGGCGCTCCATCGGGGATCATTCGATGCCGCCACCTTCCGCAATTTGAGCATCCGTATGCAGCTCCGCCCTCGCCCGAAGGACAGGGCTGTGCACGGTCCAGGTAAGTAAAGGCCGGCCTGTCTCACGCCAAACACCGGCAATTGCATTGGGAAGGTCGCGTATGTCGCAAGCCAAAAAATCAGGCTGCGCCTTATCGATCGCAAAAGGAGCCCGCCATGCGCTTAAGAAACCATGATCGAGCGTATCGGTCGCAACCAACCCTCGAACGAATTCAGGTGCATGCTCTGCGAACCATTCCCCCATTCGTGGATCAAAACTCATAACTGCGAGCGGGCCTAGATAATCGCGTGTCACTGCCTTAATCGCGGTGCAAGCGCCCGCGATGTCAAATTGTGCAAGCGACTTCACCTCGATCAGAATCGGCACGCGTCCCGCTACGCAATCAAGGAGTTCTGAGAGCGTCCAGATCGTGTCATTGCTGTCGTTCAGTTTGATTCGGCACAGTTCGCTCGCAGACCTTCCCGCGACCATCCCACTCTCTGCCGTCAGCCGGTCGAGCTTCCAATCGTGAAACACCAACGGCACGTTATTGCTGCTCATCTGAACATCGCATTCGATACCAATACCAGCCGCAATCGCAGCTTGGGCTGCGGAGCGCGAGTTTTGAGGTACGCCGGCTGAATGCAGACCGCGATGCGCAAAAGTGCCGCTTTTCAGCCAATCCGGGGCTGCGCGCTGGATCATTCGGCGATGGCTATCACAGCATCAATTTCAACAGCGACGCCCAGCGGCAAAACGGGCACGCCGACCGCCGCACGGGCATGCCGCCCTTTTTCTCCGAACACATCAAACATCAGGTTTGACGCGCCATTTGCGACCTTTGGCTGGTCGGTAAAATCTCCGGTCGAGCTGACAAAGGCACCTAATTTGACAACGCGTTCAACCTTATCAAGCAGGCCGGCCGTTTTCAGTTGGGCCAAGATCATCAATCCGCATGCACGGGCGGCTTCAATGCCGCCGGCTAAGTCCATATCTTCGCCCAGTCGGCCAGTTAGGAGCTTACCGTCAACGAACGGCAACTGGCCTGAGACGTGCGCAAAACCTCCCTGCACAACGATCGGCATGTAGCTGGCCACTGGGGCTGCAGCTTCCGGTAGGATTACGTTCAATTCTTGCAAGCGCGCTTCGATACTCATGCGATCTCTCCTTCCAAACGGTTCAATAGCCACGGCAAGGCATCAGCCCAATTGTCGATCCGAGCGTCCGCATGACCTGCCTTATGCGCGCAATCAATGGCACCCGCGATCATCGGTTCACCACATAAGTGCAATCGTCCTACGTCCGGCGTCGTTTCCATCACAGACAAATGGTGCTGGGCCAGATCGTCGATAAAGAACGCACGGCTTGGCGTAAATTCGTCGATGATCTTCTGCAATGCCGGTCCTTTGGGACCCTGATTTGTATAGACTTTCGTGTTGAATCCATGCGCGGCCAATTGCTCTGTGCGCATGTCTCGCCTGGAATCGACGAGGTTTGTCAGCACGACCACATCGGCATATTCGTTCAGTTGTTTGAGCGATTCAACCGCACCGGGAATCGGCGATTGACGACCCATCTCCGTATCAAAGAAGTCGCCCAACTTTTTCCATATTTCCGCCGATTCAACCAATTCTCCGCTTTCTGACCAGCGCATCGCTTGACTGAAATTGGAACCAATGAGGTTGAAGGTGATGCCCTGACTCTCTTCCAGCCAGTTCTTGAAAGGTGTGACCATATATAGGATCACTTCATCGCAATCGCTGATGATGAGAGGGCGGCTCATTCGGTAAGGTCCTTTCGGGCGGCGACCAATTCCTCTGGCGTCACGGCTAGCGCTTCGGCAGCACGGATTAGGTCGGGTTCGTAATTGGCGAGAAAATCGAGGGCAGAGCCTAGCACTTGCGAGTTATCGAGTCCTGCACGTAGACTATCCGGATCAAGCCCGGTGAGATCAAGATATCGCTCGGCTCGTTCCTCATCTTGCATCAACCAGCCGATCGCAGCTAACGCCAAAGTGGCAGCACGGGTTGAAGCTTCTGACGAAAGTTTGCTGGATTCGGCGGGAACGCCTGAGTGATTGGAAAAGTCCGGGATTGTGATGGCCTCTATGTGTGATTAGACGAGTGGCAAGGCGAGATAGCGTAAGTCGTTAGTATTGGGGCACTCAGTGACAAAGCGAATAATGGTTGTCGAGGATAACGACCTCAACAGAAAATTGTTCTGCGACGTGCTGAAAGCAAATGGTTTCGAGGTTGAACCGGTGGCCGATGGCGAACATGTTCTCGAAACCGCGCGCACAACCTCGCCCGATCTCATCATCATGGACATCCAGTTGCCAGGAGTGTCTGGAGTCGACTTGATCGTTGCGGCCAAACTTGATGACGCGTTGAAGGAAATCCCAGTGCTCGCCGTAACGGCATTCGCTGGAAAAGGTGACGAAGAACGCATCAGATCAGCGGGCGCAGCGGGCTATCTGTCGAAACCGGTTTCGATCATGCCGTTCATGAATGCAGTGAAAGAGCTATTGCCGATCTAGCCTTTAGGCAGCCTAAAAAAACGTCAAAGATTCCGCTGAATAAACTGCCATCGTAATTGCCAAACCGCCCAGGAACATCCGGTAAGCATAGGTCAAGAATCGATATTTGCGACGGTAAAGCACTTGCCCATTCTGATGGATATCTTTGAGCATCAAACGAAAAAGCTCTTCATCCGTCGCGAACTGATCGAGCAGCCCATCGGTCCACTCATCTTCGTTAATCGCAGCAAAATGACCAAAGAACAGCGGATTAAAGGCCGCGGGGTCCTTCGGCGGTTTGCCCAAAGAGGGCAAAACCGCGATTACTGCGCACAGCGACGATAGAAATGCGGTTGCAGCCAAACATAGGGTGGCAAAATTCACTTCACTGCCGATCAATCGGGTTACAGCGAGAGAAAACACCACGAAAGTTGCGCCGATCAGGATCGATGCCTTCTGATCGGCCATTTGCGACAATGTCAGCGTGTTGATTTGCGCGGTGCGAACGAGATGTATGGCTTGCGCAGAATACTCGCGCTCAGCCGAGAAGCCGGCCTCGGCAGAAGCTCGGACTCCAATCTCTTCTGAAGCAGTTTCCGCTTTCGCTTGTGTCACGACCTATGAACCCCCACATTCCCTTCCAAGGTGTGTGCCAGCAGCTGCAAAGCTTGACAAGCTTGCCTCCGAAACGCTTTTCATGACCTGAAAGCGGCAACAGCCGAACTTCCATCGTACAACAAGAGCATTTTTCACCATGACCGAAGCCGAAGTCGACGAGCGCATTCGCGGACTAATCGAGCCCTTTAACAAAAAGGGTGTCGACATCGCTGAAGCGACTACCTTTGCCAATGATTTGGAGTTCGACAGTCTGACGGTCATGGATTTCGTCGCGGAGATTGAAGACGAGTTCGACATCATCATCAGCATGAACCAACAGGCCGAGATTGAAACTTACGGCCTGTTGGTGAGCGCAGTGCACAAGCTGCAAGATACCTGATAGAGGGTCTTCCATGACTGAAAATGCACCGATCGTTGACGCGCCCGAAGACATAGGGGCGCGAGACCTCTTTTCGAAATTCGACCCGATTATCCAAACCCGTGAGACTTTGCTCGCTAGTGGTGTTGAAGATCCCTTTAATCTCGTAATGGAAAAGGTGCTCTCTCCTACGCGCGCAATATGCAACGGGCGAGACACGATCTTGCTGGGTACTTACAATTACATGGGTATGACGTTCGATCCGGACGTTCTAGACGCCGGTAAGCAGGCGTTGCACGATTATGGTTCCGGAACGACCGGAAGTCGCGTTTTGAACGGGACCTATCAAGGGCACCGTGAATGCGAACAAGCGCTGAAAGAATTTTACGGCATGGACCATGCTATGGTCTTTTCAACCGGGTATCAGGCCAATCTTGGGATAATCGCAACCATCGCTGGCAAGGGTGACTACGTTGTGCTCGATATCGACAGCCATGCTTCGATCTACGATGGCTGCGCGATGGGCAAGGCGGAAATCGTACCTTTCCGCCACAACGACATTGAAGCGATGGAAAAGCGCCTGCGCCGAATTCCTGAAGGCGCCGGCAAGCTGGTTATTCTTGAAGGCGTCTATTCGATGCTTGGCGATGTCGCTCCGCTGAAAGAGATGGTCGCCATTGCGAAGAAATATGGCGCTATGGTTCTCGTCGATGAGGCGCATTCCATGGGCTTTATCGGCGAAAATGGCCGCGGCGTTGCCGAAGAACAGGGCGTAATGGATGATGTTGATTTCATCATCGGCACATTTTCCAAGAGTGTCGGAACTGTTGGTGGCTTTTGCGTTTCAAATCACCCGAAATTCGACATTTTACGGCTGGTTTGTCGCCCCTATGTCTTTACAGCCAGTCTTCCACCCAGCGTGGTCGCCACTGCCGCGACGTCAATCCGCAAGCTGATGCACGGCTCGAACAAACGAGCGCATCTTTGGGAAAATTCTAAACGGCTGCATGCGGGCCTGACAGAAATGGGCTTTGAGCTTGGAACCAAGAAACCACAAAGCGCGATTGTCGCGGTCATCATGCCCGATCTCGAACACGGAGCTGGTATGTGGGAAGCACTGTTGAAAGAAGGGCTCTATGTCAATTTGGCACGTCCACCAGCCACACCTGCGAATATGACGCTGCTGCGTTGTTCACTGTGTGCAGAACACTCAGTCGAAGAAGTTGAGACGATCCTGCAAATGTTTGAACGCGCAGGTAAATCTGTTGGAATTATTTCCTAACTTCAGACGAAGTCAGAAAACTTCACCAGATTGGTGACTTTAACAGTCCAATTGAACCATGGTGTGCGATGTTATTCGCCTGCCTGCACCTCGGTCGCAGAGTCGCAAACATGTGGCGTCTCAGCATTATCACCCCCACCGGCGAGTTGAGTGAACGCGATAAAGCCGCCGACGACCAAAATAACGAACAGTGTTGTTAGCAGTCCGAGATATTGATCAATGATCCGCTTAATCGGGGCACCAAAGACCTGGAACAGCACGCCGACAACCATAAAGATCAGCGCGCGGCCCGCCAAAGCCGCGAGCGCAAAGGTCAGCAGATTCATTTCGATGAAACCCGCGGTGATAGTCATCAACTTAAATGGAACCGGAGTCCCGGCGGCAAAAAACACAGCAAGCGCACCCTGTTCGCGGATGTAGCAAGCCGCGACCGGAAAGCTGTCGCTCAGGCTAAGCAAAGCCAACAGCCAAACGCCAACTGATTCGTACAAGAGATACCCGATCGCATATCCGAACAATCCGCCAAGCACAGACGAAACAGTTGCTACCAGAGCATACCGGATCGCCCTCTTTGGTTCGGCCAGACACATCAAACCCAACAATGGGTGCGGAGGAATCGGGAAAAAGCTGGATTCAACGAAACAGAAAAATGCCAACCACCAAACCGCATAGGGGTGCGCTGCCTTTTCCATCGTCCAATTGTATAATGCACGCAGCCAAGTCACTCTGAAGCCATCCCCATCGTTGTGTCGCGCGGAGTTAGGGCAGCCATTGCAGCCATGCAACTGGTATTGATGTAACCAATTAGGTTATTTATCTTGACATCGTCACGCTCTTTGGTTAGAAGAAGGCAACATCGAGAAATAGTGATTCGCCACTGAGACAACATCGGGCGGCCTTCCTTGCGGGAAGTGCCGCCTTTTCTTTTGGCCCCTCCAGAGGAATAAGTATGACCGCACGCCGCAATCGGAATAAGACTAAGCCCATACCAGAAAACGGCGAGCAATCCGGGCCAAACCCGCATTGGCGGCGTCGATTTCTGAGTTTCCTCGCTGAAAGCTCAAACGTTAGCGAATCCGCTCGCAAAGCGAAAACAAGTGTCAGCCGTGCCTATAAGGCTCGCCGCGAAGAACCAAAGTTCGCTGGCGACTGGCTTGCCGCATTGTCGGAAGGGTATATTCACCTGGAAATGGAAGTCTTGCGCCGGTTGCGCGAAGGCGATCTACAGACCGAAACGTCAGATAAATATGATTTTGCCAACGCGATCCGCCTGCTCTCCGCTCACCGGGACAATGCAGCCCGCGCACAGGCAGCTCAGCGCAACGTCAGCGCGGCGGAGGTTCGTGCCTCTATCGATCAAAAGGTTGAAGCAATCCGCCAGCAAGTCCGCAGCGAAAGGCAGCGTACTGGCGGCACTGGAGCCAAAAGTAAGTGACGAACAGTTTCGACTGGCTCGCAGACGAAAACGACACGGTGCAACAACGGATAGTCGCAGCGCTAAATCAGGAGGAACGCAACGAGTTCGATTATCATTGGAGCATGCTCGCACGTCCTGCGCAGTTACCTCCTCCAGGTGATTGGCGAACCTGGCTCATCATGGCAGGTCGCGGCTTTGGTAAGACGCGCGCCGGTGCAGAATGGGTCCGGTTGGTAGCCGAAAGCCACTGCGAAGCGCGGATCGCACTGGTGTCATCATCTCTGGCTGAGGCCCGCGCTGTAATGGTCGAGGGAGAAAGCGGCTTGCTCGCTTGTTCGCCACCCGAACGAAGGCCGGTATTCGAAGCATCTTTGCGGCGCGTGCGCTTTCCCAACGGGGCGCAGGTGCAGCTGTTTTCAGCCGCTGAACCAGAAAGCTTGCGAGGGCCACAGCACAGTCACGCGTGGTGCGATGAAATCGGCAAATGGCCGCTGTCGCATGACCGCGCCATCCGTGCATGGGACAACCTATTGATGGGACTAAGGCTTGGAGCCGACCCGCGCATTGCGGTAACGACGACTCCCCGCGCCGTGCCTCTGGTGCAGCGCCTGCTCAATCAGGAACAAACTGGCGGATGCGTAACAACGCGCGGTTCGACCTACGACAACGCCGCCAATCTGCCTGAGAGATTTCTTGCAGCAGTCGAAAGTGAATTCGCAGGGAGTCAACTGGCGAGGCAAGAGATTGGGGGTGAAATGCTCCACGATATCGAAGGAGCGCTATGGACTCGTTCAATGCTCGAAAGGGCACGAGAAGACGAAGGTGCTGCGGATCTACGTCGTATCGTCGTCGCAGTTGATCCACCAATCTCCGCCACGGGAGATGAATGCGGAATCGTCGTCGCTGCAATCAGTGGAGATGGCATCGCACGGGTGTTGGCTGATTGTTCACTGGGACGCGCACAGCCCAGCCAATGGGCCAAGGTCGTCGCAGATGCTGCGCAACATTGGGAGGCCGACCGTGTCATCGCCGAGGCCAATCAAGGCGGTGCCATGGTGGAAAGCGTATTGCGCGCTGCGGACAATCAGCTGCCGGTCAAATTGGTGCATGCTAGCCGCGGCAAAATCGCGCGAGCTGAACCGGTTGCGGCACTCTATTCATCGGGCCGTGTCCGCCATTACGGACACTTCCCACAACTCGAAGACCAAATGTGCGGAATGCTGATCGGCGGCGACTATTCAGGTCCCGGCCGCAGCCCGGACCGAGCAGATGCGCTTGTCTGGGCAATCACGGAACTAATGCTTGGTCCAGCTGCACGGCCCAGTGTGCGTCCTATCTGACGCGAACTTTTAAGAAGGAATTGAAATGGCATTGCTCAAAACACTGCTCTCCGCCTTCAAGGGCGGGGAGGAAAACCGTGTGCCAGTTGCGCCCGGATCAATGCAAGGCTGGATGCCGGCTTTCGCCGAACAATCCGGTGCGCGGCATTACCAATATGAACGCGCAGTTCGTGATGGCTTCTTAGCCAATCCAATTGCGCAGCGCGCAGTGCGGATTGTATCGGAGGGGGTCGGTCAGGCGCCGATGTCGGGAAATGACGAAGACCTAGCAGCGCTCGTCAAAGCCACAAGTGCTGGACAGTCGCTGATCGAAACACTCACCGCTCATGTCCTGCTGCACGGCAATGGATATGTGCAAATCATCAAGGATGCCAGCGGCAAACCTGTCGAACTGTTCGCGCTGCGCCCTGACCGGGTAAACGTAGCCGCTGGTAATGATGGTTGGCCCTGCGCCTATGAATATTCGATAGTTGGAGAGCGACTCACGATCCCCGTCGAAGACGAAAATGGTTGGCCAAACATCATCCATATCAAGGCAATGCATCCGCTCGATGATCATTTGGGTGCCAGCGCGCTTGCCGCTGCACAGCAAGCCGTCGCGATACATAATGCCGCTTCGGAATGGAACCGCGCGTTATTAGAAAACGCAGCGCGCCCTTCTGGTGCGCTCGTCTATGACACTGGTGATGGCGCAGGCCTAAGCCATGATCAATTTGAGCGGTTAAGGTGCGAGCTTGAAACGGCGTTTTCCGGGTCAATGAATGCTGGCCGCCCGATGTTGCTTGATGGCGGGCTCAAATGGCAATCGATGGCGATGTCACCGGCCGACATGGACTTTGCAAACTTGAAAAGCGCCGCCGCGCGGGAAATCACGCTCGCTTTTGGTGTTCCGCCAATGTTGCTCGGCCTGCCGGGCGACAACACCTATTCGAATTACCGCGAAGCCAATCGCGCATTATGGCGACTCACACTTTTACCCCTAGCCGAGAAACTGTTCTCTGCCCTGCAAGAAGGACTGTCACCATGGTTTCCAGACAGCGCAATCACAGTCGACCTCGATCAAATCACCGCTCTTTCTGAAGATCGCGAACGTCTGTGGAAGCAAGTCTCAGATGCCGAATTCCTGAGCCGCGCCGAAAAGCGCCGGATGCTGGGTTTGCCAGTTGAGGAGGAACATCCGTGACTCGTGAAGACATGCTCGCAAGCCTGATGATCCAGGCCAATGAAGAAGGTGCAGGGTTGGTAACACTGCGCGCAATTGTCGAGGAATCCACCGAATTGGCTGCCGAGCGCGTATTAGATCGTTTTGGCCTAGCTGATGCTGGCGCAGAAGACGATCTTGATGAACTACGCGAATTGTTGGGTGCGTGGCGCGATGCAAAGGCGAGTGCCTGGAAGGCCTTCGTCGACTGGGCAGTGCGCGGGGCGCTGGCCGCCTTACTGATCGGTATCGCGGTGCGGCTCGGCGTTTGGGAGCTGCTGTGATGGAGACTGCGAGCATTAAGCCATCTTCAATTCGGCTCGCCGGCTATGCTGGCCTTTTCGGAATTCCAGATGCCGACCGTGACACAATTCGCCGCGGCGCGTTTTCCGCAACATTGGCAGACCGCTCCACCCCATTGCCACTGCTTTGGCAACACAGACCAGATCAACCAATCGGCGAAATCGAAAGTATCGCCGAAGACGAACGCGGTCTGCGTGTGATCGCGCGGATCGATAACTTGGACAGTCGCGCAGCAACAATGTTGCTCTCTCAAAAAGTGAACGGACTAAGCTTTGGCTATCGAGCTCGTGAAGTCCTTCATTCAGAAGCAGGGCGCGAATTGGTCGCAATCGACCTCTTCGAAGTCAGCCTCGTTACTCACCCTCTCCAATACGGAGCGCGAGTGCATCTCGTTTCTTAGTTTTTTGGATACTCTATCCACGCCGGGCCGCCATTGGGGCGGCCTTTTTTTTGCCCAACTGAAAGGCCCAATACCCCATGGATATCACGATTCCTTCCTCTACCTCGTCATCTGCTACGTCTGCCGATCCGATCGAGCAAAGCTTCGATGTTGTTGCTCGCCAAGATCAGGCCGAAGCCGACATCAAGGTGCTCCGCAGCGACGTTGATGAAGTCAAAGCACGCCTCGATAAAGTTTCTCGTGCCGCATCACGTCCCTCCATCGGCGGTACCTCCGTGAACAGCAAAGAGGTTAAAGGCTTCGTCAACGGCTATTTGCGCCGTGGCCGCGAAACCGAAATCAAATCGACTAGCGGTGCCTCACCATCTGACGGTGGCTTTGCAGTTCCGCAACAGATCGATGCGATGATTGCTCGCGAACTGACTGAGATTAGTCCGATCCGCTCCATTGCACAGGTCGTTCAGACCGGCAGTTCGGGCTATCGCAAACTAATTGCGACCGGTGGCACCGCTTCGGGTTGGGTCAGTGAAACTGCCGCTCGCCCGGAAACCAACACACCGAACTTCGCTGAAATCGCCCCACCAAGCGGCGAGCTTTACGCTAATCCCGCAGCGAGCCAATCGATGCTTGATGATGCCGCATTCAACCTCGAAGCGTGGCTTGCAAACGAAATCGCGATTGAGTTCGCCCGCGCTGAGGGCACTGCTTTCGTCAACGGAACCGGCAGCAACCAGCCAGAAGGCTTCCTCCAAGCTTCAACAAGCACTGCTGAAGATGGCGTGCGCAACTTTGGCCAGCTTCAATATATTGGATCGGGCAATGCCAATGGCTTTGACACCGCACCCGATGCGCGGCTCATTGATCTCATCCATTCGCTGAAATCCGGCCACCGTCAGGGCGCAAGCTTCGTAATGAACTCAACCACTCTGGCCAGTGTTCGCAAACTGAAAACCGCCGATGGAGCGTTTTTGTGGCAGCCAGGCATGGTCGAAGGTCAACCAAACCGCCTGCTTGGCTATCCAGTCATTGAAGCCGAAGACATGCCAGACATCAGCGCAGGCGAATTCCCAATTGCTTTCGGGAACTTCCGTCATGGCTACCTGATCGCCGAACATAGCGCGACGCGGGTGCTGCGCGATCCGTTCTCAAACAAACCATTCGTCCACTTCTACGCAACCAAACGTGTCGGCGGACAAGTGCTCGATTCGAACGCAATCAAGCTGCTCAAGATCGAAGCTTGATCACACTCCGGGGCCGCTAGCCAGCGGCTCCAACAGTCCCCGGTGAGGTGGAGTTCCCCCTTTTCTCCTTCACCGGTACCTCGCACCCGTGCCGCTCCAGCTGGCTCTCCTGCTTTGCCAATGCGGCACGGGTGCACCTTATTGAAAATTGTCTGCAGGAGACCGCGATGCGACGCACGATCTTAGAGCCAGCCGATGTGAGCGGATCTGCACTGGCCGAACTCAAATCATGGCTAGGCATAAGCCGCTCGAATGAAGACGAACTGCTCGTAAGCCTACTCCAGGCAAGTCTCGAAATGTGCGACGCCTTTACAGGCCAGGCTCCACTGTCGCAGCTGGTCGAAGAACGTTTACCTGCTCATGCGGGACACCATTCCTTGAGCTCTCGCCCGATTAATTCAATCGTTTCAGCTGAGGTTCTTGCCCAAGACGGAACCGTCACTGCCTTAGATGCGAGCGATTTCGATCTCGAATTCCGCGCCGTCAGCAATGCTTGTTTTAGGCTTTTCAACGATGTCGAAGGTCAAGCAATCTCATTGAAAGTGAGAGTTGGAATTGCACCCAATTGGGAGACAGTTCCCGCTGGGATCAAGCAGGGCCTAATCCGTCTTGCAGCCTTCCAGTATCGTGACCGTGATCGCACTGGCACTCCATCCAATAAGGCTACGGTGTCTCCGGCTAGCGTCACTGCGCTTTGGCGTCCGTGGCGGACAATGCGGCTGCGATGATCACGGCCACTACAGCGACAGATGAATTCGTCCGACAGTTAGCCACTCGCGCAACTTTGATCGGAAAGCAGCACCGGGACCTGATCGCCAAAACCCCTCAAAGCGCTCGAACGAATTGGCACTCGGCGAACTCACTTTGGCCAGATCTAGGATTGGATTGAAACCATGGAAAATTTTCTAAGAGCCGAACTAATCGACTGGCTTCGCAGCGGTCCTGACCTCGCTTCTCTCAATGCGATTGAGGAAGAGACCCCTGTCAGCGCAAGCGCGCCCTGGTTGGGTATAGCTGCAAGCGGATCGATCGATTGGGGAACCAAGGATCGGCCGGGCCGCGAGGTGCGTATTGCACTTGAACTTGAAAGCCGCGCCGATGAACCAGAAGCCGACGGCCAATTACTCAATGCAGTTGAACGCCGGGTTCTAGACCTTCCACCCTTCCATTCAGAATTCGAGCTCGCGTCAATCCGCTTCTTGCGCGCCAGAAGCGAGGAACGCGCCGGCAATCTGCGCGGCTCTCTGCTTGAATTCCGATTCCGAATTTTCGCACCTCAAATCTGAATTCCAAGACGGAGAAAAACATATGCCCGCTCAAAATGGATCCGCGTTCCTACTCAAAATCGGTGATGGCGCAGCACCGTTAACCTATGAAACTGTTGCCGGTCTCAGAACCACGCAATTGTCCATCAATGGCGATCCCGTTGTCGTAACCCATAAGGAATCGGGCGGTTGGCGCGACCTTCTATCTGGTGCGGGAACGCGCTCTGTCTCCGTCAGCGCTGCAGGGATTTTCTTAGGCAGTGAGGCAGAAGGCTCAATCCAGAGTCATGCCTTGGCTGGAACGATCGACGACTACGAATTGTCGTTCGAAGACGGAGCACGATTGCGCGGTCGGTTCTTAGTCCAGCGGCTAGACTACTCCGGTGATTTCAACGGCGAACGCAATTACACGATGCAGCTGGAGAGTTCTGGCCCGGTCGTAACAGCATGACCCGCGCCGCCAATTCACTCCGCGGCGAGACTGAATTTAACCTTGCGGGGCATGTTATTCGCTTGCGCCCTAGCTTCGAAAATCTCGTCGCAGTCGAAGAAGAGCTTGGCTCTCTCTTCGCATTAGTCGAACGGGCGTCAGAAGGCGGCATTACAATCTCCGAAGTCACAGGATTGATTTGGCATTGTATGGAGCTCGACACCCGCCCATCCCGCGAGGAAGTGGGCCAGGCGGTGCTCGACCTAGGATTGGTAGGAGCAACCAAACCGGTCCGCGCGATTCTTGCGCAGGTTCTGCAAGGTCAGGCGTGACGCACACAGATCCGACTGCTTTGCGCGACCACATCCCAGTCTTATGCTGCCTCTCCTCGCGTTTGCTTGGATGGCGACCAGTCGATTTTTGGCAAGCCACTCCAGCAGAATTGGCCGCTGCAATCCGAAACCCTGAAACAACCGGCAACATCTCGGCGCCGAGCCGAGACCTAATTGCCCAAATGTTGGAGCGCGACACGCATGGATGACAATTTTGAAGAACTCGTAATCAATGTGCGAGCCGCGACCGAAGGCTTCAATGCAGACCTTGCAGGTATGCGAGGGGCTCTCAATACAACCTTAATCGATGGTTTTGGCAAAGCTGGCTCCGTCTTAGAACGTGGTCTTTCATCGGCCATTCGGCGCGGTAGTTTAGGGTTTGATGATCTAAAAAGGGTCGCATTCAGTGCGCTCGATTCCATCGCATCACATGCCTTAAATTCTGGCTTGAGTTCGCTGCTTGGCGGTGGTTCGAATTCTGGATTAAGCGGGCTGCTCGGGCAATCGCTTAGCGCGCTCCTGGGCTTACCCGGACGAGCCACGGGCGGTCCTGTAGCACCTGGCCAAGGTTACATCGTCGGCGAAAATGGTCCGGAATTGTTTGTTCCAACCAGTGCGGGACGAATTGCTCCAAACTCCGATTCTGGAAGAGCTGGGCGGGGCGTGAATGTCGCGATCCAGCTCAATACACCACGCGGAACTTCCGCTCCAACAGCAATGCAGCGCTCATCACGTCAGGTCGCAAGCGCTGTTCGTCGCGCGCTCCAAGAACGTTGAAGACGGGAACACGATAATGGCTTTTTGGCTAACGCGCGAACGCCGCGCGCAGGAATCGAGCTTCATCCAAAGGTTCGATCCTCGGTTTTGGACAGTGAATTTTCCTCGACCTGCAATGGCATCGGTGGTCACCACCAGTGCCGACAGTATGCAGATAGATGTTGAATTGCACAATGATGGCGAATTGGTTGGGTTGATCTGGGATAGCGTCGACAGCCTCGATCATCCGCTGCTCGCATATGAAACAAACCGTGATTATTCGAATACTGTGCTCCGCTTTCGCTGGCAGTCGGAAGGTGTGATCCCGCTCGACGCGGTAAATGGGCCGACGCTGACAATCGAAGGCCGCGATGTTGCAGGGAATGCTCAGACTTGGTTCGTCAGGCTCTGGAACTACGCCGCAGGCAACCCCACCGATGCAAGCATAGAGTTGCGATTTTCAGAATTGGTTAGCGGTTTCACCCTGCCCGGCACACCGATCCATCCGGGCGATATCGACCGTATGTTCATTTCGCTTGTCGCACCGGATTATGTCCCCGGAGGGACCGCCCCCCTTGCGGAACGATTTAATGGACGGGTGACGATCTCACGCATAACTACTGATGGCCGTCATGGAATGCTTGAAATTGGGGATGTCCGGTTGCCTATTCATGGCGAGCGGATCGCCACCGCCTATGACGATGGCTACGATCAGACGCCGGCACGATTGCTGCGTGGGATCGTCGGGCTGGGCTATCGTGACGACATTGTTCACTATGTGGGCATGAGCCATTTCATGCGACTTTCCCAACACGGAGGAGAATTGCTGGCGGCGCCCGAAGGTGAGCTCTGTCAACCGGCGATCGAGTGGCACCGCAATTTCTTCAACGCTACGAAAGCCAGTGGCTTGGAAGTGATTGCGTCGATCTCATACGAGCTCTTCAACGCCTATTGCCCTGAACCATGGAAACAGCGGACCTCCGACGGGGCCCCAGCACTAACCGGCTGGGTTCCACCATCGTCATTGTTGTCGCCTGCCAATACTGAAGCAATGGCGTGGCTGAGTGCGAGTGCGATTCGATTCGTTGATCTATTAGAGGCGTCCGCCCAGACAGTGCGTATCCAAATCGGTGAACCTTGGTGGTGGACTACAGCTGATGGAAGAATTCACCTGTACGATGACGCAGCGCGTGCAGCCTTTGGCGGATTTCCGCCTGAAATTGTCGACATGCGACTACCGCTCAGTTCTGACGAAATCGCTTTGCTCGATTCTGCGGGAACGTTGCTGGCTCAATCGACTGCCGATTTGACTGCTAATGTTCGCGCCGCAACAACGGGAACAGCAGAGGTATTGCTGCTCGCTTTCACTCCAACAATTCTCAACCCCCAAATGCCCGAATTGTACCGGGCCAACATGCCCGTTGAGTGGGCTAAGCCTGCTTTTGATCGGCTCCAATTGGAAGACTACGATTGGTTAACAGGAGGAGCGGATGCATTGCGTCGGGCCGCATACACATTTGTCGATGCCCATCTGAAATATCCAATTGATGAACAGGATTACTTAGCGGGCTTTGTGCTCGACCCTGCTGACGCAGGGGAGTTCTGGGTTCGAATTGATGCCGGCATAGACGAAGCAGCACGGCGCGCAGTCCCACGCCGCTATGTTTGGGCACAGCCTCAAATCAATCGCGACGGATATACACGCCTGCCCTCAACCGGAGAGGATCCAATGGAAGCCTTTGACGACGTGCTCTACCCCTTTCCGCTTGGCCGCAACACCGCTGTCGCACCGGAATTTTCGACCTCGATTTCCGTTACTGCTTCAGGCCACGAGCGACGCAACTCGCTATGGTCAGATGCGCGTGTCCATTTCGATGTGGGCCCAGGCATCCGTTCTGAAGCAGAGCTGTCACAGCTGATTGCATTCTTTCGGGCACGCCGCGGGGCGGCACAGGGTTTTCGAATTAGTGACCCCTACGATCACAGCTCCAATGGGATGACAAGCACTCCGACGATGCTCGATCAATTGATCGGGGTGGGTGACGGACAATCCGCTGATTTCCAACTCATCAAGTCCTACGGTTCTGGGGATGAACCTCAACAACGCCCAATCACTCGCCCGCGTGTGGAAACGCTGTTGGTAAGCGTCGCTGGGACCCTTGTCCTCGATTGGACGCTTGGCTCCGCTGGTCTTCTGACACTCACACAGGCCCCGTCCGCAGGGGCCGAAGTACGCGCTGGTTTTCTATTTGATGTGCCAGTGCGCTTTGCCGAAGATCGGATCGACATATCAGGTGTCAATTTCGAAGCAGGTGAAGCCCCGAGTATTCCGTTGATCGAACTTAGAGAAGAGCTCTGATGCGGGTGTTCTTTGATCGAGAATTGGACGTTGCGGCGACATTTTGGCGCATTTTCCGGCGCGACGGCATAGCTCTAGGCTTCACAAGTCATGACAGGAATCTGGTGTTCTGCGGTATGACGCACCGTGCTGCACCCGGAATGATACCCGCTGCCATTCGCATGACGTCGGATCTTTCAGAAGACAGTGCGGGTGTGGAAGGTGCACTAAGCCATGATGCGATCCGTGAAGTTGATCTTGCATCTGGGCTATTTGATCACGCCGGAATCGAAATAGGCATTGTTGATTGGGAAACACTCGACCATCACACCATGTATTCTGGGACGCTGGGCAAAATTGAAGATGATCGAAGCAGTTTCTCAGCCGAACTAAGGTCAGCAAAGCAAGTTCTTGAACAAGATCTTGTCCCACGCACAAGCCCGACTTGTCGCGCCATATTTTGCGCCCCAGGTTGCGGGCTGTCAGCTAGCAAATATACAAAGAACGTCGTGTTAGGTGCAGTTGATTTCGACCTCAATAGAGTGCAGTTCGCCGGATCAATCGGCAACGATTACGTCGATGGCCAACTGCGCTTTCTTGCGGGTCCACAGACGGGATTGGTCTTCGGTATCCTTGATTCCAAGGACAATTGGCTAACCCTCGACAGACCGATGAATGAGAACATCGAAATCGGCACGCCGGCCGAATTGCAGGAAGGGTGCGATCATACTCTGGCGACATGCTCCGGCCGTTTCGGCAACGCGATCAATTTTCGCGGAGAACCGTTCCTTCCGGGCAATGACTTGTTAGCCCGCTATGGCAAAGGTGGTGGGTGATGGTCTGCGCGACACCAGCCGATCGTCTGGTGAAGGCCGCAACTGAGCTGATCGGCACACGGTTTCGCCTCCACGGGCGCGACCCTGCAAGAGGCTTAGATTGCGTCGGCCTTGTCGTGGCTAGCCTTGAAGCAATTGGATGTTCTCCAAAAGCACCCGACGGCTACAAACTTCGCAACGTCGATCCGGCACGTTTCTTAGAATATGCCGCAATCTCAGGCCTCGCATTGGCATCTGGTTCAAAGGAGCGCGGCGACATCGTGATGATCAGACCTGGTCCGTGCCAACAGCACCTGATCATTGCGGAGTGCGAGGGCTTCGGCATTCATGCTCATGCCGGCCTTAGGCGAGTTGTTCGCCAACCGATGTCATTTCCAGACCAACCAATCGCACATTGGCGACTACTCTAGAAAACCTGAGAGGAGGGGCCTAGTGGCTACTCTAGTACTTACCGCTGTCGGCACGGCAGTTGGAGGACCCATTGGTGGCGCAATTGGTGCGTTCATCGGACAGAAGGCGGACACGGCAATCTTTGGAGGGGGCTCTTTTGAAGGGCCACGATTGAGGGAACTGTCGGTCACGACGTCTAGTTATGGGCAGCCTATGCCGCGTCAATTTGGCAGAATGCGTGTGGCTGGATCCATTATCTGGTCAACCGAGCTTGCCGAAACGACCACAACAGAAGGCGGCGGAAAAGGTTCACCATCTACCAAAACTTATGCCTATTCAGCGTCATTCGCTGTGGCATTGTCAAGCACTCCAATCGATCGAATTGGCCGAATTTGGGCTGACGGAAACTTGCTGCGTGGAGCAAATGGCGATTTAAAGGTCGAAGGCGCAATGCGGTTGTACCTTGGCACAGGTGACAACCCTGTTGATCCGTTGATCGCAGCAGACCGCGGCAGTGAGGCACCTGCCTTTCGTGACTGTGCGTATGTCGTATTCGAAGATTTGCAATTGGCCGAGTTTGGGAATCGTATTCCTGCGTTGAACTTTGAAATATTCGCTCCGCAAGGCGACACAATATCTCTGGGGCAGCTCGTACCACAAAGCGCAAAGGTGTCTGGAGATGTCATTCTCCAGAATGCACGCGGCTTTTCTGATGAGGGCGGAGCCCTTGGATCCTCAATTGCTGCAATCGAACGTGTCTTTCCACTTACCTGTGTAACAACAGCAGACGGCTTGAGCTTTGGTTCGACATCTGCCTTGCCGGCTTCGGTGCCCGAACTGCCTCAGCAACTATCAAGTCGCAGCAGCGAGGACGCCGAAACGCGGAGTAAGCAACGCGGGAGTTTGTTGAGTCGAGGGCCATTGGCCCTGCGATATTATGATGAAGACCGCGATTACCAACCTGGCGTCCAAAGAGCGTTGGGACGAAGGGAAGGTGGCCGGGAATCCATTGTCGACCTGCCGGCGACATTGACCGCTTACGGTGCGCGTCAATTGGCCAACTTCAACGCTCACAGATCACGGTGGCTTGATGAACAAGTTGTCTGGAGGATAGGTGAGCTAGATCCGCAGATTGGCCCCGGCAGTATTGTGAAACTGCCTGAAACTAGTGGGTTTTGGCACATCAAGAGTTGGGAGTGGTTCGATCGCGGGATCGAGTTGAGTCTTGAACGAGTTGCCCCCGAACTTGGCGCAGTTGTGCCTAGTGATGCTGGAGCTGCCAATACTCCTATCGATCTTGCAGCCTCGCCAACGCTCCTTAACGCAATCGAAGTTCCGCCTGACGGGACTTCGAACTCCTCAGTCCCGGTACTGTTTGCGGCGACATCGGCGATCACCCCCGGATGGCGAGGTGCAGCGCTATTCGTAGAACAGGGTAGTGCTCTGGTGGAAATTGGTTCGGCGGACAGTCGCCGTGCGATCGTTGGTACACTTTTTGCCCCTATCGGTAGTTCCTCAGGCACCCTAATTGAGCCAGCAGCATCGCTAGAAGTCGAAGTTATTGCAGAGGATCTCTCGTTTGAGAGCACAGATCTTACTGGTCTTGCCATGGGAGAAAACCGGCTGCTGGTTGGGCGCGAGGTCATTCAGTTCCTTCAAGCCGAACAAGTTGGTGCGTATCGTTGGAAGCTCAGTGGATTGTTGCGTGGTCGCGCAGGCACAGAAGAAGTCGCAGCAATAGGTCACGAAGGCGGAACCTTGGCGGTGCTCCTCAACGATCGCCTGACTGTGCTCGATCCAACGTTGGTTCCCTCAGCTGCAAGCACTAGAATTGGCGCTATAGGACTAGGCGACAGTGAAATTGTCTTCGCAGAATTGCAGAATGCAGGACTATCACTTCGTCCTCCAAGCCCAGTACACGCCCGCCAGAATGTTCTGCCGGACGGCTCGTGGGAATTATGCTGGACGCGCCGAGCTCGAGGGCAATGGGGTTGGACTGACGGGAGTGACCTGCCGCTGGTCGAAGAGCAAGAGAATTACACAGTCAGTTTTGGCTCTAGGGATACACTTCATACGGTTTGGTCAGTCAGTCAACCTCGCATTGTCATTTCGCCAACAGAGCGCTTGGAACTTCTTACTGACTTTGAGACTGGATCACTTTGGGTTCGACAACTCGGAACATTTGGCCTTTCCACCCCGCTTCATCTCATATCAATCACCTAAACTTTGGAGTCTTCCAATGGCAGTCCCAATCACGTTCCCTTCAGCGACACCACATTTTTCACTTCCGCTTTTGTTTGCAGGGCAAGCACAAAAAGAATTTTTTGTGAATCAATCGCTGTCGTTGATAGACACATTGCTCCAAAATGCAGTGGTAGCTTCAATAGCGAATCCGCCGTTGGATGCAGAAGAAGGCGCCAGCTACAGAGTAACCTCTCTAGCCACAGATTCTTGGACCGGGCATGAGGACGAAATTGCCATAAAATTGGGCGGAGGCTGGCATTTTTTAATGCCGACAAGGGGCATGACGATCTTCGATCGCCAAGCTGGCACCTTTGTACATTATCAATTGGACTGGCAAACCGCAGCTGAACCGACCCTGCAGCGTGGCGGAGACAATATCGACGCAGAAGCACGACAGATGCTTACTGAGTTAATCGAAGCACTTCGATCAATTGGCATTTTTGCGAATCCCAGGTCAGTTTGAGAGCGTGAAAAATCCTGAATTGTCCGCAAGTTCAGCCGGCAGAGAGCAATTTTTGGAATTCCAGTGGCCAATCGCGGCATTCTTGCAACAGTTCTCCGTCATTGATTGCTTGCTACTGACTTGGGGAGAAGTTAGAGACAGCTAGCGCCTCATACCTAAAGAAGGGGAAATTTAGAATGCGTAAAATCGTCATCGGCTTGACGATGGCTTCTACCGCACTCACCACGCCCGCCATTGCCCGTGAAGGCCAATGGTACATTCAGGGCGATGGTGGAGTGATGTTGGTTGAAGACGTCGATTTTGATGTGGACGGCAATCTTGACGATGCCGTCGCTGACCACGACACGGGTGGGGACTTCGGTGCCACCGTTGGCCACGACTTTGGAGCGTTCCGCCTCGAAGCTGAAGCTAGCTACCGTACTGCAGAACTTTCAGAAGTAGCTGCTGGTGCTGCCGGCTTAGTGCTTAATCCGTCCGCTTCGCAGCCGGGTGGCTTCAGCACGTTCAACGGCACTCTTCCTGCTCAGGGAGATTTCAACGCCCTTAGCTTCATGCTCAACGGACTGTTTGATTTTGGACCCGATGACGGGATTCAAGGTTTCGCAGGGGGTGGTATTGGTGTTGCACGCGTCGATCTTGATGGCCGCGTCAATACGAGTGGCCCAGGTATCTACGATGATTCGGACACCGGCCTTGCGTGGCAATTGCTCGCAGGTGTTCGCGCCCCAATCAGCGACAGTTTTGACGTTGGACTGAAGTATCGCTACTTCAATGCTGTGGACGTTGGCATTATCGACCCTCTGGGCCGTTCGCTGGAAACCGACGTTAGTTCTCACTCGATTCTAGGCTCGATCATTTACAACTTCGGTGGTGAGGCTCCGCCTCCACCGCCTCCACCGCCACCTCCACCACCGCCACCGCCTCCACCGCCTCCACCGCCTCCACCGCCGCCTCCACCGCCGCCGTGCAATACGGGCCCTTACATCGTTTTCTTTGACTTCGATGAATCGGTTATCACGGCTGATGCAGCGACAATCTTGGATAACGCGGTTTCGGCATACGCCAACTGCGGCACGGCTAATGTAATGCTTGCAGGTCACGCTGACCGTTCAGGTAGCGTGACATACAACGTAGCTTTAGCTGGTCGTCGTAACTCATCAGTTCGTTCTTACCTGACAGGCCGCGGCATCCCCGATGGTCGTATCAGTGGCGAAGCGTTTGGCGAATCACAGCCACGCGTTCCAACAGCTGACGGCGTTCGCGAGCTTCAGAACCGTCGTGTTGAAGTCACTTACGGTCCTGGCTCAGGTATGTAAGGTCTGGCTTTAGCCGCCAAATAATTAAGGGGCTCGGAGCAATCCGGGCCCCTTTTTTGTGACCAACCCTCCTCAGAAATGAAGCTCATAGCCTAACCGCTTTCATTCAAAGCGTACCGCAGCAACTGAGTGCAAGTGAAATATTGCTTCACGGTCGGCGTTGCGACGTGCGCTCTTCAACTCGCTTAGAAAGGTGTCTCAAGAAATATCCTATCATTGAAACGAGCAGCGTACGGCTTGCCTGAATTGGGCTTTTCCTGGGAGCAAGCGTAAGAGGAAGATCTAACTTGCAAGAGCAGATGGTTCACCTGCAGCGACAGCACGCTCGACAACACTCATGTTGGCTTTCGGGACCAGCTTCAACGAAGCTATCAGCAATAGAAGTCCAACCGGCGTGATCCACAATGTCGATAAAACACCAACACTCAAATCACCATCGTTCTGCGCCGATACATATCCAGCAGTGTAAGGTCCAAGTGCTAGGCCCACGAGAGTTGTAGCTAGGAAGAACGTTGCCGTAGCGGTTCCCCGCATCCGCGGAAGTACAAGAGCCTGACTGCTAGCAGCTGCCGCCCCAAGCGCCGAAGCTGCCAGCGCCCCCACCACAACATTCAATATGACGAAGAGAATAAAACTATCCGTGGTGTATTGTACAATTGCGAACGGTATCGGAGCGAGCAGCCCAAACAAAATGACCCAAATTCGACCTGCGGACATTCGAGTAAAAAGGAGGTCGGCCATACGTCCTCCGATAATCACTCCTAAGAATCCCCCAGCGGCACCGCCGCCACCGAGCCAGAAGCCTAGCTCACCCTTTGATACATCGAAAACGCGCTCTGCATATGGAGCGCCCCAGTATGAAGCCGAGTAGGCCATAAACGCGACCGTGCCGTAGCCAAGGATCGTGCAAAGAAATGCAGGCGACCCCCAAGTCAGCGCAAAAGTTGGATAATCACGCTGTCTCAGCGCACTCGCCCAGCAAAAAACTGAATAGTATCCTACCGCTAAGAGTAGCCATTGGTCTGTAATAGATTCGAATATCTTGCCGGGCCCAGAGGCCAGTAGCTCAGTCAATCCATATGCAGCTGCGAGAGCGGCGACAAACACTGTGATGTTGAGAGCTAAAGCGCTGAAACCTCGGCCCGCTGCACCAAAGAATGTGAAGCCGGGAATTACGGTGTATAGCTCTTGGACGAAACCGCGAAATGGGTGAGGATCTTCCGGTGTCGGTAACCCATCAATAGCTCCGCGCACCGGCTCACGCAAAGTGAAAACCCACATAGCAAGCAACAAGCCCGGTAAACCAACCGCAATAAACGCAGCCTGCCAACCAGCTAGACCAAGCGGCCCGCCATCGGGGAAGGCACCATTCCATTGGTCGACAACCATACCACCAATTGCGAGCGATATTCCGCCGCCAATGTAGAGCCCGGAACTGTAGATGGCGAGCGCAGTGGCTCGGAGTCGGGCAGGAAACCAGTCTGAAATCAACGAATATGCTGATGGGCTAGCGGTTGCCTCCCCCACTCCGACCCCGATCCGAGCAACCGTCAGAGTCCCAGCATCGCGGGCGAAGCCCGATGCTGCAGTCATCGCCGACCACAAGGCCAGCCCGAGGGTCATCAAACGTACACGCTTCCAACTGTCAGCAAGTTTGCCCAGTGGGATGCCGAACAGAGCGTAAAAAATTGCAAAGGCTGTTCCGTAGAGAAAGCCTAAGTAAGCATCATCAACACCGAGGTCTGCTTTTATGTCGTTGGCGAGAATTGAAAGAATCTGACGGTCGACGAAATTCAGAACATAAACCACCACGAGCACGCTAAGTGCATACCAACTATAGGCGGGAACGGTATCATTGACCTGATCGCTCTGATCTGGCTGTGCAGCGACGGCTTTGGTCAATGGATGTTCCCCCAGGGTAGCTTCTTGAGCATCTTTACCAGCGTCTTTGTGAACGCCTTATTCTAAATATCGTGTGCTATCGGTTATTCCTGCTTCCGCAAAACCCTTTCTACGTAAACGGCATGAATCGCATTGCCCACATGCTGTCCGAGCCGATGTGGGATCGTAACAAGACCAGCTCCATGCAGGATCCAACTCAAGCCTTTGGCTCTCTCGCGCGATGTCGGCTTTGGACATATGCTGCAGGGGTGCATGAATATTGAACGGTGCACCTTCCACACCTGATTTCGTGCCGAGCCGGGCGGTTTCTGCGAAGCTGGATATGAACTCTGGGCGACAATCTGGATAGCCTGAATAATCCAAAGCGTTAACGCCGATAAACAAATCATTCGCACCAGCAGATTCCGCGAAGGCCGTGGTTAGAGCAAGAAATACGAGATTTCGCGCGGGAACGTATGTGACTGGGATTTGATTGCTAACACCACTCTTTGGCACATCGATGTCATCGGTCAATGCTGAGCCACCAAACGCCCTGAGATCCAACGCAATTTCGACCTGATTGGCAAGACCTAACCGTTCAGAAATTGACTTCGCGGAAACTAACTCCAAACGATGTCTTTGGCCATAGTCAATGGTCAAAGCGTGGACTTCGAAACCACTCCCTTGTGCAATCGCTGCTGTAACCATTGAATCCAACCCCCCGGAGAGGAGCACGACTGCTTTTGGTTTAACTGATCCGGATAATGTTTGATTCATGGTCTGAGGATTAGCGCGAGCGCTCGGATTCGCAATCTCTTCTAAGGACCGTCAACCTAATCAACAGCTGCCAGTCCGTCGCGCTTCGGCGACAAATTCAAAAGGCGCTCCAGATGCCACCCCTTGGCTTTCAATCTGGATCAAATTTGCGGTCTCTTTTCGAATGTCAGTGTGTCCATATCCATTGCCAGGGCAAGTATATTGAACAGTTATTTGATCCGCCAAATCTTCGACAATGAACCGGCTGCATACATTCTCTGCATGACGCAGCTGAATGAACTCTTGCCCGGTCCTCACGCACACTTTGCGATCCAAAGAGCCATCGCGGTGCTTGACCGTCCATTCTCCCTTTGTGAGGCTGCTAAGCATTGCCGGGCCCTTAGGCTGCGCTGCAGCTGGCAAAGTCACACCTAATGCAACCAGCCCAAACACAGCAGCAATGCCGATTGGCGAAATGAGGGCTCGCTTCATCATATCGTCTCCTTCACTAAACCAGCTCAAAAATTCTCGACTTTCTTAGTATTTGCGCGATGAGCGGTTGCTGAACTGCGATCAGCAGCTAAAAATCGAGTGCAAATGTCTGTGCACAAAAAGCGCAATCGACCGCAATCTGGCCGTCCTCGCCGCGCATCTCTTCCCGTTCACTCGCTGGAAAACGACCAATCACAGACTGATAATAGTCGGCACTGCAACGGCACCCGCGCGCAAGATTGGCACCAGGTTGGATCCTGATCTCCGATTCTTCATGAAACAGCCTCCACGCGATTCCTTCCAGCGAAAGAGTTGGATCAAGCAGTTCTTCGTGACTGATCGTACTGGCCAGCGTTGCCACGTGCTCCCAATCAGGGTGGTCTAGCTGTGTGTGAAGGCGTTCGCGACCCTCCTCACCATCTGCAAGATGTTGAATGAGGAGTCCCGCAGCGACTCGTTTTTCGCCATTTGAACGGCTCGCGATCCGAATCATAGTTGGAACCTGCTCTGATTGACTGAAATAGGCCTCGCACGCCTCAGCCAGCGTATCCCCTTCAAGAGGCACAATCCCCTGGTAGCGCTGCCCACCACCTGTTTCGAAGGTGATCGCCAGATAACCTTCGCCGAAAAGCGCCGAAAGAGGCGGGTTTGCTCCTAGATTGACGAGCCCTTCTGCGTCGAAATCAGCATAGCCGCGCAGACTTCCTCCGCGGTAATCGCATACCAACAGCGACACCACGCCAGATTGTGTCTGCGCCTGCAAAGTGAGTTGGGCATCATCCCCTTCTGCTTTGAGGAGCCCGCCCATCAAAGCTGCCAGAACCAATGCTTCGCCTAATAAGTGCGTCACTGGCGGTGGGTAGTCATGGGCTGACAGCACATCGTTGATCGTCTGATCAAGCCGGATAACCCGCGCCCGAGCATTACGAACGGGCAGAGTGAAGCCAAGCAGTTTGTCAGCGAATGTCTCAGGTTGCGTTTTCATGATCGCCCATATGGTGCTTGCGAATAGCGGAGTTAAGACCTCCAGCTCACAGCGTTCGGCAATTGGCGTTCTAACCGAGCAATCCAAAGCTCCAAAGCAGCACTGATTTTTGCGCGTGGATCCGGTTCTCAGCTTCGTCAAAAACAACCGATTGCGGCCCTTCGAATACTTCTTCAGAAACCTCTTCACCGATATGGGCTGGCAGACAATGTAGAAAAACTGATCCGGGCTTTGCCTTCGCCATCAAGTTCGCATTGACCTGAAATGACTCCATCGCCGTACGCTTTGCATCTGCATCTTCCTGACCCATCGAAATCCACGTGTCAGTTACGATTACATCTGCGCAGTTGGCCGCTTCATCAGCATCGTTGGTCATAGTGATGGTCGCACCCCCTTCACGCGACAGGGCTATGAACTCAGAATCCGGCTCGTACCCCTTCGGCGTCGCAATACGGACGTTGAATTTCATCAAACCAGCCGCTTCGAGTATCGAGTGCAGAACATTGTTTCCATCACCGAACCAGGCGAATTCGAGGCCCGGTAACGGCTTGCCATGCTCTATGACAGTCAGAAGGTCCGCCACGATCTGGCAGGGGTGCGATCTGTCGGTCAAGCCGTTGATGACTGGAACACTTGCATGGCGCGCCATCTCTTCTATCTTCGCGTGATTATCTGTTCGCAACATAATCGCATCGACCATTCGGCTGAGCACCCGCGCCGTATCAGCAATACTCTCTCCTCTGCCAAGCTGGCTTGAACCGGCTTCAAGGATCAGAACGGTTCCACCTAGCTGGCGCATCGCAATATCAAAGCTGACGCGTGTGCGAGTCGAATTCTTCTCGAACACAAGTGCTAGCACTCGCCCTGCCAATGGAGCGTCTTTGTCTACCTTACCCTTAGGCCAATCGGCGCGCGCTGCTTTGCGATCGAGGGCATCGGCAATCATGGCAGCGATTGCATCAGTGCCCGCATCGCCAAGGTCGAGAAAATGTCGGGATTCGAGCCGATATTCGGAATGTGTGTTCATTATGTTGGATCAGATAATTCGTAGCTCGCAGCGCCAGCCGAAAGCTTCTCAAAAAACTCGTCGATTTCTGCATCGCCGATCACCAATGGCGGAATAACGCGCAGAGTTTGGTCGCCCGCCGCGACAGTCAACAATTGATGATTGTCGCGCAGGTGAACGAAGAACGGGCGGCTCTCGACCTTCATTTTGATACCAAGCATCAATCCCTTGCCGCGGATCAGTTCGAACAAGTCGGGATAGTTGCCGATGAATTGTTCAAGGCGTGTGCGGATACGCTCACCCTTGTCATTCACCTCTGCAAGGAAACCCTTATTTGCGACCACATCCATTACCGCACCGCCCGCTGCCATAGCGAGTGGGTTGCCGCCATAAGTTGAACCGTGCGTGCCAAAAGTCATGCCGCGTGCGGCTTTCTCCGTTGCGATAATCGCGCCAATCGGGAATCCGCCGCCCAATCCTTTTGCTGTGGCTAAAATATCAGGTTCAATTCCATAGTGTTCGTGCGCATAAAGCTTGCCCGTGCGTGCGACTCCGCATTGGACCTCGTCCAAAACCAGCATCAAATCATGCTCATCGCACAATGCGCGCAGACCCTGCATAAACTCCTGCGACGCGGGGCGGATACCGCCCTCGCCCTGAATCGGCTCTACCAAAAATCCCGCAGTATTCGGGCCAATCAGGGCTTTGGCTGCTTCCAGATCGTCAAATTCTGCATATTTGAAGCCGTCGAGCAGTGGCGAAAAGCCCTTATGCATCTTGGTTTGGTTAGAAGCACTGATCGTTGCCATCGTCCTTCCATGGAAGGCATTGGTAAAGGTAATGAGTTCAAACCGATTCTTGTCGCCCTCATCGCCTGCGTTCTGGTGATAGGCGCGTGCCGCTTTGATCGCGCCCTCGACCGCTTCCGCGCCGGAATTGGTGAAAAATACCGTGTCCGCAAAGGTGTTGTCGACCAATTGCTGTGCCAATTTTTCACCCTGCGGGCTGCCATACAGGTTGGAAACATGCATCAGCGCCGACGCCTGTTTTTGGATCGCCTCGATCAATCCTTTATGCGAATGGCCTAGCAAATTTACTGCGATCCCACTCGCAAAATCAAGGTAGCGAGTGCCATCTTCGTCGATCAGGTGGCAGTGCTCGCCTCGCACAGGCCGCACTCCGCAACGCGGGTAAACGGGCATAAGCGGTGATATCGACATAGTATTTTCCCAATCGTCAAAATGTTGGAAGAAGGCCCCAACGCAAATGGCGGCCCTTTCAAAAAAGAGCCGCCATTGCGATTATTATGGGCCGCCCTCTGTTAGGTCAAACGGCCTACGATGCCTTGGAGGTTACTCCTGCACCGGAACTAGGTTGACTGCTGAATGCTTTCCTCGTCGATCAACTTCAAGGTCAAACTCGAAACGTTCGCCTTCGTTAATGGCCGAGAGACCAGAGCGCTCAACTGCACTAATATGCACGAATGCATCTGGTTGGCCGTCATCGCGCACCAGAAATCCGAAACCCTTCATTGAGTTGAAGAACTTCACAGTTCCGGTTGCCTTCTCGCCAGTCAGCTCGCGTTTGGGCGGGCCTTCAGCGGCTGGAGCTGCGATCACATCACCTACAATCTGGAGGTCTTGAGCGGAAACCTTTCCGCCGCGATCGACCAGATTGAATTCGAGTTCCTGACCTTCGGCCAATCCTTCAAGACCGGCACGTTCAACCGCGCTGATGTGAATGAAAACGTCTTCACCGCCGCTTTCTTGCTGAACGAAGCCAAAGCCTTTTTGCGAGTTGAAGAATTTTACAGTGCCTTTGCCAGTACCGACGACCTGAGCAGGCATGCGGTTAAAACCACCGCCACCGCCAGCTCCTGCTCCACCGCCGCCGCCGCCGCGAGGGCCACCAGCACTGTCACCGCCGCGAGCAGCGCCGCCGCCGAAACGGTCACCGCCACCACCGCCGAAACGGTCACCACCGCCACCGCCGAAACGGTCACCACCGCCTCCGCCGCCATAACGGTTTCCACCACCACGATCATTCCCGCGGTCACTGGGAGGCGAATATCCATCACCACCGCCGCCAAAAGGATCAAAACTATCTTCGCCGAATCCGTCGCGCTTGTCCCGACCGCGCCGACGTCCCCTATCGTAACCCATAACTCAGTGCGTACCTTATCACGCCGCCCAATCCTCCAATGCGTTGGTGGCGAGGGCAACGGGTCGCACCAGACGCAGATGGCCTCCGAGGCAAGCCCAGTCCATCTTCCTGAAACAAGGTATAGCGCAGAAAGGGCCGCTATGCGAATGATTTAAGTCGCAATCCTTCTGCCGCCGGATAAATGTGACATTTTCTTGTGAAGCCGTTCGTTGCACAAGCTTGCGAAAGGCTGCCACGAGCGGCATGGCAAACAGGCTAAAAGCATAAGGGAAGACCAAGCTATGACCGATTTTCGAAGATTATCCGATTCGGTCCTAGCCAGCCCGCAAATCACACTTGATGACATTGCTAGCGCAAAATCGAAAGGTGTGGGTTTGATCATCAACAATCGTCCCGACGGGGAGGCCCCCTCCGCACCGCAGGGTGCTGACATTGAAGAGGCGGCCAAGGCGGCTGGCCTCGATTATCTGGCAATCCCCATCGACCATTCCGGCTTTAATGAAGCACAAGTGGCCGAGATGGTTAGCGCTTTGGGCAAAGCGAAAGGTGCAGTGCTCGCTTACTGCCGGTCTGGCACACGATCAACATTGCTATGGGCGTTGGCCCAAGCGAAAAGTGGAGCCGCACCAGACGACATTGCCCGCGACGCGATGGCCGCTGGATATGATGTCAGTCCTATCCGTCCGATGCTGGATATGCTCGCTGCGCGGTAATCCTTACTGGCGATAGTCGAGCGGTGGATCTCGATCACCAAGCAGTGAGCGATAGAAATAGTTTTCGCCGCGCGCTGCATCAAATTCCGCGCGTGCCTGCGCCCGCAACTCAGGATTTGTGAACAGATTCACAGCCATCAAAGCCATCGATTTGGCTGCGACCTGCGCGCCTTTGTGCCCAATCGAATGACCGCTTGCAGCAACAGCTTGCCAGCTATGAGCGCTTGTCCCCGGCACCCAAGTCGCGGTACGCACACCTACAGTCGGCGTCGCCCACGACACATCGCCAACATCAGTCGAGCCATATCCCAGACTGCGACTATAGGGCTGAATTTCGCTCGCGCTTGAAAGCGGTCTTGCAACATCGCCGAGCGATTGCTGCATTTCTTCCGCCCATTCACGCTCTGCTGTTGTGTAAATCACTCCGCCTACCACTTCGAGATTTTCGTGCATCGCGCGAGCGAGTGTTTCATTCACGAGCAGCGGATTGTTTCCGTGAATGACTTCCCACTCAACTTCGGTGCCGGTGCCCAGCGCCGCGCCTCGCGCCGCATTTTCAAGCCGTTCCCAAATCTGTTCTACGCCTTCGGGATCAGGGTGGCGGACATAGTAGAATACTTCCGCAAAATCAGGAACGACATTAGGCGCGTTTCCACCGCTGGTTATCACATAATGCATGCGCGCATCCTGTGGCATATGTTCGTGCATCATGTTCGCCATGATATTCATCGCTTCTGCGCCATCAAGCGCGCTGCGCCCCCGTTCAGGAGCACCTGCTGCATGTGCGGAAACTCCAGAGAAGCGGAACTTGGCCGACCGATTCGCAAGACTGGTGCGTGCAGCCGCACTGTTCTCATCATCAGCGTGCCAATGAATCGCCACATCTACATCGTCGAACATTCCAGCACGGGTCATATAAACCTTGCCAGAGCCGCCCTCTTCCGCCGGCGTTCCATATAACCGTATGCGCCCTGGCGTGCCGGTGGCTTCGAGCCATTCTTTGATGGCAATCGCTGCGGTTAGTGAACCGGCGCCGAACAAATTGTGCCCGCAAGCATGGCCTGCGCCCTTCCCATCAATCGGATCACGCGTGGCCAATGCCGATTGATTGATGCCGGGAAGTGCGTCCATCTCCGCCAGAATTGCGATTACCGGACCGCCATCACCCCATTCCGCGACAAAAGCGGTTGGAATTTCAGCGATACCGGTTTGGATACGAAAACCTTCACCCTCCAGCTCGGCCTGCATCAGCCCGCTCGACCGAGTCTCAAGATAGCCGAGCTCTGCAAGTTCCCACAATTCTTGAGCAACGCGCGCCGTTCGACCTGCCTCTGCATCAACAATAGCGATCGGGTCTGGAGCAGAGTGGTTATCCGCCGTAAGCGGGGTCGTCCCCATCATCAAAGCGCCAAAGGCAGCTGCGGCAATCGATTTTGCGGGCAATTTCATCGGTCTCTCCTTGCACGACTGCTTGCCGCAATTCGCTGGCTATGCCAATCCTCGATCTAAGGAAATCACCGCAATGGAAATCGCCCCACTTCTTCTACAATTCGGCGGATCGCTGCTCGCAATTCTTGCGCTCTATGGTCTTGCCTGGTCGTTAGGATTGGGGGGGAAGCCGGCGCTACGTGACGAAGAGACTGTCAGATTGACGGCCAACGAAGTGGTTGACGGATTTCAAGCGCAGCGCATTTCAATCGGGCGCGGCGCAAAGGCTGCTCTGGCAAAGGACGCCTCGGGCAGGATCATGGTCATCAAACAGCACGGTAATCGCTTTGCGGGCCGCCTGCTAACAGAATCAGCCTCAGTTCACGAGGAAGTGGACGGCTTAATCGTCGATTCGGGAGAGGCGCGATTTGGAACTGTTCGTCTTTCAATCAAGGATCCTGCGGTTTGGGCCGACGCGATCAACCGGCTATAATGCGTTTCTGTCATGCCTGAATTTTCACCAACTCAATATGCCGTACCATTCTTCGTAGTGGCCGTTTTGGCTGAAATGATCTGGGCGCGTCTGCGCGCACCCGAAGCTTATGAGCCGATGGACACGCTTGTCAGCCTGGCCTTTGGCTTGGGCTCAACTGTCGCAGGGGCACTTTTTGGCGGGTTTGCGCTTTATGTCTTCATTGAGGCGTATGAATACAGATTGTTCGATTTCGGCGCTGAATGGTGGGCCATCTGGTGGGCATGGCCACTTTGCTTTGTTTTAGATGACCTCAAATACTACTGGGTCCATCGCGCTGGGCACCGGATACGCTGGATGTGGGCAAGCCATGTGAACCACCACTCAAGCCAGCATTACAACCTCTCTACCGCACTGCGACAAAGCTGGACGGGGGCATTTACCTTTGGCCTTCTATTCGCTTTGCCGCTGATCTTTCTAGGTTTTCACCCAGTCATGATTGCGATCTGCGGCGGGTTTAATCTGGTCTATCAATTCTGGATCCATACCGAGGCAATAGACCGCATGCCGCGCTGGTTCGAAGCAGTGATGAACACGCCGAGCCATCACCGCGTTCACCATGCGACAAACCCTCTCTATCTCGATCGTAACTATGCTGGTGTCTTTATTACTTGGGATAAAATGTTCGGCACGTTTGAGGCCGAGACTGATGTCGAGAAAATTCGTTATGGGATCGTCAAACAACTCGGCAGTTTTAACCTTCTATGGTCGGTCTTCCATGAATGGATCGGAATGTTGAACGACATCTGGCACAGCCCGTGGAAGCATAAATTGTCCTATCTTTTGCGCGAACCCGGCTGGACCCATGATGGTAGCCGCGAAACATCAGACACAATCCGCGAGCGTTGGCGCGCTCGATTGAGCCCGGAGGCGGCGAATGCCAGCGAAGCTCATAATTCAGTTGCGACCCGAAACTCGATTGCAGCCGGGAACGAAGCTACCTAGACTCCTCATCCAAGAGGAGAGATCATGGAAAGTTTTGACTACATCGTTGTTGGCGGTGGTAGCGGCGGCAGCGCAGCTGCGGGGCGTCTCGCCATCGATGGGACGCGGCGCGTTTGTTTGATCGAGGCAGGTGGGCGCAACAACAACGTCCTGATTAAGACGCCAGGATTTATGCCGTTCATCCGCAATTCGTCGAATTACAAGTTCGACACGGTTCCGCAAAGGGGCTTGAACGGGCGTATCGGGTACCAACCACGCGGCAAAGGACTTGGCGGATCGTCAGCGATCAATGCTATGGTCTATATTCGTGGAAACAAATGGGATTACGACAACTGGGCCGAAATGGGGTGCACCGGCTGGTCGTACGATGACGTCCTGCCATGGTTCAAACAATGCGAGGCAAATGAGCGCGGCGAGAGTGATTACCATGGCGCAGGCGGGCCGCTATTCGTATCCGACCAACGATCTCCCAACCCGACTAGCCGCGCATTTGTTGAAGCCGCGGCCGAGCTCCAAATGCGCACCAATGCCGATTTCAATGGCGACCAACAGGAAGGTTTTGGTTTATATCAAGTAACCCAACGCGATGGCGAACGTTGGTCCGCCGCGCGGGCCTATGTTGAGCCCATCCGGGAACAAGGCAATTTTGCAATCCGCACCGATACACTGGTTGAACGGCTAGTGGTTGAACAGGGCCGCGTCACGGGCGTGATGGTCAAGCGCGGCAATAGATCTGAGATGCTGTATGCTAGGCGCGGCATAATCCTGTCTGCGGGTGCATTTGGTTCTCCGCAGATCATGATGCTTTCAGGGATTGGGCCGGCTGAACACTTGAAGCAGCAAGGCATCAATGTCGTGCTCGACAGGTCGGCAGTGGGATCGAATCTTCAGGATCACATCGACTATGTCTCTGGCTGGGAGACCAAGAGCGATGTTCCGATTGGGGGGACGCTGAAGGGCACGTTCAAAATGGCGGCCGCAATCTTAGAGCATCGTCGCAAGCGAACCGGCGCAATGACAACGCCTTATGCCGAAGCTGGTGGGTTCTGGACCGTAATGGATGATAGCCCTGCACCGGATGTGCAGTGGCACTTCGTTCCGGCTGTTCTCGAAGATCACGGGCGTGAAAATGTAAAAGGTTACGGCTTTTCACTCCACGCCTGTGTGCTCCGACCAGAAAGTCGAGGGACTGTGCGCCTGGGGTCGAATGATGCCACGGCCCCGCCTATTATCGACCCGAACTTCCTCGACGACGAACACGACATTGCGGTTCTGCGGGAAGGTATTCGCCTATCGCATCGCATCGCCGATGCCCCGCAAATGCAATCCTTTAGCCCCGCAGATCGTCATCCGGTCGACTTACAAGACAATGCTGCATTGGACGATCTTATTCGCAACCGCGCCGATACGGTTTATCATCCGGTCGGCACTTGCCGGATGGGGGCTGACACAGATGCCGTCGTGGATCCAACTCTAAAGGTAAATGGCTTAGACGGGCTGTGGATTGCTGATGCGAGCGTTATGCCAAAGATCGTAAGCGGCAACACCAACGCACCCAGCATCATGATCGGTGAACGCTGCGCGGACTTTATCAAAACTTCAGAAACCTAAACATTCAAAACAAAAAAGAGGCCGGAGCGAACATGCCGCCCCGGCCTTTCAATAGTCTGTTTGTTCGCAGGAGGAACATCGGTTGGCGGAGAAAGGGGGAGAGGAGAGAGCCTTCCCCCGCCAAACTGGTTGATCAATTATAGGCACGCTCGCCGTGTTCGGAGATGTCGAGTCCATCGACCTCAGTGTCTTCAGAGACCCGCAGCCCAATCGTTAGTTTCACAAGGTAGGCGGCGATCAATGTTCCGATACCAGCCCATGCAATCGTGACGAGAACCCCAAAGATCTGGATCCAAAGCTGTTCACCAACTCCGACAGAACCATCGCCAGGGCCACCGATGAAAGGTTGGTAGACAATCGCGGTGCCGATGGCGCCAACAATGCCGCCAATACCGTGGATGCCAAACGCATCAAGTGAGTCGTCATAGCCAAGCTTCATCTTCACCTTTGCGACAAAGAAGTAGCAGACCGCAGCAGACAAGATGCCGAGCAAGATCGCGCCGAACGGACCGCTGTTACCGGCCGCCGGAGTAACCGCGACGAGGCCAGCAATAACGCCCGAACAAAAGCCCAGAGCTGATCCTTTGTGTCCGGCAGCGCGTTCAATCACCATCCAGGTTAGCGCGCCAGCGGCGGTGGCGACAAAGGTGTTGATCATTGCCAGGCCGGCAGAACCATCCGCTTCGAGTGCAGACCCAGCGTTAAAGCCGAACCAGCCAACCCACAGCAGGCCGGTGCCAACCATAGTCATAGTCAGGCTATGCGGCATCATTGGCTCTTGCGGCCAACCCCGGCGTTTGCCCAGCAGGTAGGCAAGCACCAGACCGGAAACACCCGCATTGATATGCACAACGGTGCCACCAGCGAAATCAAGCGCACCGTCTTCGAACAACAGTCCGCCGCCAGCCCAAACCATGTGAGCGATCGGGAAGTAAACAATGGTCAACCAGATCGGCACAAACATCATTACGGCACTGAACTTCATACGCTCAGCCGTCGCGCCAAGGATCAGCGCAGCTGTGATGGCTGCAAAGGTCATTTGGAAACTGATGAACACATATTTGCTGATGACTTCGTCAGTGAAGGTCGCAGCTGTGCTGCTCGCATCAGTCCCCGAAAGGAAATAGCTTCCCCCGCTGATAAACAGGCCAAGAGTGCCTTCATAAGTCGTGTCACCAAAGGCGAGTGAGTAACCCCACATCACCCAGATCAACATCGCCAATGCGGCGGTGGCCCCGATCTGTGTCATGGTGGATAGCATATTTTTTGATCGCGTCAGGCCGCCATAAAATAGCGTGAGACCCGGAATAATCATCAACAAAACAAGGATTGTGGCAGTCATCATCCAGGCATTATTGCCGGGATTAGGAACAGCAGCGGGTGCCGCAAGGGCTGGTTCGGCCAGCAACATAGAGCCGGTCGCCATTGCGATAAGCTTCTGGAGAGCTTTCTTCATCGTTCTATTCCCCTGAATCAGAGTGCGGTTTCGCCCGATTCGCCAGTGCGAATTCGGGTTGCTGAAGCAAGATCGAGTACGAAGATTTTCCCGTCGCCGATGGCTTCGGTGTTTGCCGTTTGCTGGATTGTTTCGACCACCTGCGCCGCAACTTCATCGCTAGCCGCGATTTCGAGCTTCACTTTCGGCAGCATATTGGTGGAATATTCCGCGCCGCGGTAAATCTCGGTCTGGCCTTTCTGGCGCCCGAATCCTTTGACTTCGGAGACAGTCAATCCGGCAACCCCGATTGCGCCCAACGCCTCGCGGACCTCGTCGAGCTTAAATGGTTTTATGATGGCGATGATGAACTTCATCCGTGCCCCCTTTGGCTGGCCGGACAATCCGGCTGACCATTAGGGTAGCAAGAGGCGTGCCATATCGCGGAAAGATGCCAATCGCCAAGGATTGACCAGCGGAATCGCACACTCCCCTCTGATACGCACAACTTATGTGCCTAATTTTTAATCCTCTGGTTACATTTTAGGCAGGCAATTGCGTTTCTGTCCGTATTTGAAGTAACCTTGTCAGGTTATGGCGTAGAAATTCAATCACCAGCAATATACCGCGTGGTCGCGCGCGTCGTGAGACCATCAATGCTGCTCGTCCTCCCTGCCATCTTGGCTTCCCATTCCACCGGGTCGGATTGACGATGCGCTTTCTTTAAGGTCTCACGCTCTCCTTCAAGGCTCATAAACGGCACACCCCAGCCGCAGCTGGTTTGGACGCTCTCAATATCGATCATGAAAATTTGCCGCGTGCCCGAAAGCATGGTGAAATTTGCGGCCAGATCATCCCAACCATCATCCTGAGGCAGAACCGGCACACCGCGCCCATAGATACGCAGGATCAAAGCAGGTCGATTAAAATTGCAGAACATTATTGTAATCCGCCCCGCATCCTCTTGCGACGCGACCAGATGGGCGTGGGTCTCATTCCCTGATCCGCCGAGATCAAGATAGGCAACCTTGCCCGGTTCCAATACTCGGAATGCGTCATAGCCTTTAGGGCTCAGATTGATTCGCCCATCTGTGGCGGCCGTTGCGACGAAGAAAACCGGCTGCTTTTCGATCATCGCCACATGTTTTGGATCGAGTTTATCGAAAAATTCAGCCATGCTGTTTCTCCTGAAATTATTGTACCGCTTTACAGAAAATCGCGGAGCACTCGGATGAATCTATCGAACTGGTCATGGTGCAACCAGTGCCCTGCTTTTTCAAATTCAATCACTTCGGCGGTTGTGAAATGCTCGATCCGACCATCTTTCGCCGGGTTAGAGGCCCAGCTATCCGCGCCATAGAGTAAGAGGGTGGGGCAAGTGATAGCGGCCCAAGTAGCTTCGATGAATTCATCTGCCACATCCTCAACACCCCACACGTTCAAATGCGGATCGAACTTCCAACTATAGGTGCCGTCCTCATTGCGATTGACCCCATGAATTGTGAGATGCCGTGCCTGATCTTCGGTGAGGTAGGAATTTTCCTCAATCATCCTAGCAAAGGCCGCCTCAATACTCTCATATTTGCGCGGCGTACGCCCGGCAGCTTTGCGCTTTTTCTCAACCCATTCCGCGGCACGCTGAGGATAGGGCGTTTCGCGTTGTTTGGCCCGCACCTCCGGCGAAGGACCCAGCCCTTCAATCGCGACAAGTTTTGTCACCATGTTGGGGAACATTCCAGTGTAACGGAGTGCGACATTTCCCCCCATCGAATGGGACACAATCCGCACTGGGCCGACGCCCAATTGGTGGATCAGCTGGGCCAGATCATAGACCATGTCGCTAGAACTGTAGTTTCCGTCAGAGACCCATTCGCTGTTCCCATGTCCACGGTGATCGATAGCGATAATGTGATAATCATCGCGTAGGGCTTCTGCTGTCCAGTCCCAATTACGGGCATGGTCGCGTCCACCATGCACAAGCACTAGCGGAGGTTTGCCACGCCCACCCCAATCCTCATAACTGAGACGCAGGCGCTGTGAGATGAATGTCTGGGATGTGGGGCCAGTTGTAGTCATAATAAAAGCCATGCAGAGAACCGAGCTGGCTCGCAAGTCCAACGATTATTGCCTAGCGCTCTTTCGTCGCGGAAAAGACCAGATCAGGATTCTTCTCAACCTGATAGTTCACATCCCAAGGGCTCTTGGCCATAAACACAAGATCACCGTCGCGATCGCGCGCCAGATTGGCTCGGTTAAAACCCTCAAACTCGTCGAGTGCAATTTGATCACCTTTAACCCAGCGCGCGGTTGCAAAGGGTGCCGCTTCAAGGCCGGCTTCGACTTTGTATTCCGCCGACAGCCGCGAAATTAGTACCTCAAGCTGAAGCTGTCCGACCACGCCAACAATGTGCTGCGCGCCAATCTCGGGGTAGAACACTTGAATGACGCCCTCTTCGGAAAGGTCATCCAATGCCTTGCGCAATTGTTTGGTTTTGGTCGGGTCTTTCAACTGCACACGGCGAAGGATCTCCGGCGCGAAATTCGGCAGACCGGTAAAGCGCACCTGATCCTTTTCAGACAGAGTATCACCAACCCGCAAAGTGCCGTGGTTGGGAATGCCAATAATGTCGCCCGCCTCTGCTGTGTCGGCGATCTCGCGGTCCTGAGCGAAGAATAGAATCGGCGAATGGATCGCAATTGGTTTGCCCAGCCCAGACGGGGTCAGCTTCATACCCCGTTTGAACGTGCCCGATACCTGACGCATAAAGGCGATCCGGTCCCGGTGGTTAGGGTCCATATTCGCCTGAACTTTAAAGATGAACCCCGTGACTTCGTCGTGGTCCGGTGTGACCAGTTCCTCACCTGCGGGTTGCGGGCGCGGCGCCGGGGCAAAGCTGGCAATTGCTTCGATCAATTCGGTAACGCCGAAATTCTTGAGCGCCGATCCGAAATAGACCGGGGTCAGATCGCCATTGAGGAAAGCATCTAAGTTAAATTCGGGGTAGCCGACCCGTGCAAGCTCTGATTCTTCTGCAAAATCTTCGGGAATGACTGGATCACTGTCACGCTTGCCGAGAAATTCCTTTGATGGACCTTCGGGGCGGCTCACATTGCCGGTCGCAAAATCTAAAACGCCTTCGAATTGCCCACCCATCCCAATCGGCCAACCTTGCGGGGACACGTCGAGCGCGAGCATGTCTGCAACTTCATCCAATGTTTCGAAGGGATCACGGCCTTCGCGGTCCACCTTATTGATGAAAGTGATTATCGGCAGATTGCGCAACCGGCACACTTCGAACAATTTGCGGGTTTGCGGCTCAATCCCCTTAGCGGCGTCGATCACCATCACGGCGCTATCGACCGCGGTTAGGGTTCGATAGGTATCTTCGGAGAAATCCTCGTGTCCAGGCGTATCGAGCAGATTGAAAGTCACGCCTTTACGCTCAAACGTCATTACTGACGATGTGACAGAGATGCCGCGCTGCTGTTCGATCTTCATCCAGTCAGAGCGCGCCCGCCGTTGTTGCCCGCGTGCTTTGACCTCACCCGCCAAATGAATCGCGCCGCCTTGCAGCAACAGCTTTTCCGTCAGCGTGGTCTTGCCAGCATCCGGGTGCGAAATGATCGCGAAGGTACGACGTGAATTGGTCGAATTGGACATAGGAGATCAGCCACGCGCTTAACCGCGCAGCTCTGCCCCCAGCTTTGCGGCTGCGGCGACCACGTTGTCGGTGATTGTTTTCAGATCGGTTTCCTTATAGCTCTTATCCTGCGGCTGCAGTTTCACTTCGATTGCGAGGGATTTCAGGCCTTCGGGCACGCCTTGGCCGGTGAACAGGTCGAAAATCCTAGCATCGACGATATTGGCTTTATCCGCACTCTTCACCGCGCGTAGTAGATCGCCTGCAGTCAAGGCTTTGGGCACCAAGAAAGCAAAATCTCGTGTCACTGCTTGCAATGTTGGCGGAGTGAAACTGGGTCGCGCAAAGCTTACAGGTCCCTTCGCCGTTTTCTTTGTCGGGATTGCATCAAGGTGAATCCCGCAAGCCACCACCGGAACATCAACCCCGAATTCTGCCAGAACCTTAGGATGGATCGCGCCAAAACTTGCCAACTGGTTCTTTGGTCCAAGCCGCAGGGTCCCTGATCGACCGGGATGATAAACATCTCCTGCATCCCCCATCACCATCAACCGATGCACCGGAGCGCCTGCTGCCTCGAGCAGGCGCAGGCACATGGCTTTCGCGTCGAATGCGTCAAAGACCTGCGCCTTTCCCGTGCTCCAGCCGCGCTGCGTTTTATCGCCAGCCAGCACACAAACAAGAGCCGGTCGTTCGCCATCTTCAAGATAACGCAGGCCGATCTCAAACAAACGCAACGAGGATGCCCCCCGATCAACATTGCGGCGAACTGCCGATAGCAATCCCGGCAACAGCGATGGCCGCATGACCTTCATATCTTCGCTTATTGGGTTATCGAGTACCCATTTTCCGCCACCGACCGAAGCCGCTTCTTTTTCAGAAATGAACGACCAAGTGATTGCTTCATGAAGCCCTGCGCCAGCCGCTGCCCGGCGTAGTTTTCGCTCCAACAATTGCTGCGGAGTTGCCGTTGGGCGTGCGACACCATCTATGCGAGGCAGCGGCGTGCTTTCCACCGCATCTAGACCGTGAATTCGCACGATCTCTTCGACTAGATCAGCAGGCCCGTCAATATCGTTGCGACGCAGCGGGCAGGTAACATTCCAATCCCCTGTGACCGTGAAACCGAGGTTTTCGAGTATGTGCCGCTGTTCTTCTACGGGCACGTCCACACCGCCCAACCGCGCGGTCAGACCTGTGTCGAACTGCACTTGCTTCGCTTCACTCGGAGCGATGCCGGCTTGCACAGCTTCACTTGCGTCACCACCAGCCAGATCGACAATCAAGCCGGTGAGCAGGTCCAGGCCGTCTTTCAGGAACGTAGGATCAACTCCGCGTTCAAACCGGGTCCGTGCATCCGAGGCAAGGCCGAGCTTGCGCCCAGTGACACCGATCCGAGACGGATCGAAATAGGCAATTTCGAGCAGCACTTCGGTGGTGCCATCGGCGACGCCCGAGTCGTCACCGCCCATGATCCCGGCAATGTCATGGACTTGAAGATCATCCGCGATCACAACCATGCTTTCATCAAGGGTGTAGGTTTTCTCGTTCAGTGCGAGCACTTCTTCACCCGCCTTGGCTCGCCGCGCGACAACTGCACCGGATAGCTTAGCAAGGTCATAGACATGCGCTGGGCGGCCAAAGGCCAACATCAGATAATTCGTAAGATCAACAAGCAGCGAAATGGGACGTTGGCCCGCGCTGGCCAGTCGCCGTTGAATCCAATCAGGTGATGGTCCGTTCTTAACACCCTTGATGACCCGGCCATAGAATGCAGGGCAGCCTTCTGGATCGTCAGTACGAATTTCAACCGGGCATGCTCCGCTTGCGGCGAAGTTTGGGAAGGCAATCGGCTTCAACTTACCCAGTCCGGCTGCTGCAAGGTCGCGGGCAATACCGTGAACACCCATGCAATCCGGACGATTGGGCGTGATCGCCACATCAATGACGGGCGACGAACCATGATAGTCGGCAAAGCTTTGTCCGACCAGCGCATCTTCGGGTAATTCGATAATTCCGTCGTGATCTTCGCCTAATTCCAATTCACGGACGGAGCACATCATACCATTGCTCTCAACCCCGCGAATGGCGCTCTTACGCAATTCCATCCCGTTTGAGGGCACAACAGCGCCCGGCTGGCCCAGCACACCCAGCATTCCTGCCCGCGCATTGGGCGCACCGCAGACTACTTGCAGCGGATCACCCACGCCAGTGTCCACGGTCAGCACTTGCAGCTTATCCGCGTCAGGATGCTTTGCCGCAGTTAGCACTTTGGCGACATTGAAGCCTGCGAGCCGTTCAGCCGGGTCTTCAACGCCCTCAACCTCAAGTCCAATCGCGTTCAAGCAATCCGTGATCTCGGACAAGGTTGCATCGGTTTCGAGATGGTCTTTAAGCCATGTGACGGAAAACTTCATGCCCCTCCTCCTGAAGCACGCGATCCTACACCAGCGGAAAGCGTTGGTTGGTCAAATGGTGAAAAGCCATAATGCGCCAGCCAACGCGGATCGCCATCAAAGAAGGCACGCAAATCATTCATACCGTATTTGAGCATGGCAATCCGGTCGATGCCGAGACCAAAGGCAAATCCCTGATATTCATTCGGATCGACCCCTGCGAATTCAAGCACACGGGAATTGACCATCCCGCTGCCACCCAGTTCCATCCAGTCATGTCCGGCATCATCGCCGTGTCCGCCAACAACCCTGCGGTCGCCTTCATTCGCGTAACCCACGTCAAATTCGACGCTGGGTTCTGTGAAAGGGAAATAGGATGGACGCAGGCGCAGGACGATATCCTCGCGTTCAAAGAATGCCTTAAAGAAGGTTTCCAGCGTCCATTTGAGATGGCCGAGATGGATATCCTTGTCGATCACCAGACCTTCGACCTGATGGAACATCGGCGTGTGTGTCGCGTCGCTGTCAGAGCGGTATACACGGCCCGGTGCGATTATGCGTATCGGGGCACCCTGCTCCTTCATGCTGCGGATTTGCACAGGCGATGTGTGCGTGCGCAGGAGCATTTTCCCGCCATCCGCTGCTGCGTCAGGGAAATAGAATGTGTCGTGCATCGCGCGAGCAGGATGGCTCTCATTCATATTAAGTGCGGTGAAATTGTGCCAATCGTCTTCGATCTCTGGACCGGTCGCGACCGCAAATCCAAGATCTGCGAAAATCTCTGCCAACTCATCCATAACTTGGCTGACCGGATGTACTGAACCTTTTGCCAGCTCAGGAGCGGGCAGTGTCAGATCGATCGCCTCGCTTGCCAGCTGGGCTTCAAGCGCAGCGGCATCAAGCTCTGCTTTTTTTGTATTGATGGCACCGGCCACTTCCGCGCGCGCAGATTGGATCGCGGGCGCAGCACCCTTGCGCTCATCTGGGCTCATCTGGCCAAGCGTTTTTAACGCCAGGCTAACCCAGCCTTTTTTTCCGAGTGCGGCAACGCGCTGTACTTCAAGCGCATCGAGCGTATTCGCCGCAGCAATGGCGGTGAGGCTTGCGTCTTTTTGTGTTGTCAATTCGGTCATGTTTTGCCTGCTTAGGTAGGCGGGTCCGCTAGCGGCAAATGCGCCGCTATGCAAAGTGGCATTGATGAATGATCAGGATTTGCTCTTGGTCGGATCGTGAAGACCTTGGACCGCCTCGCCCGCTATCGCCATGCGCGCCTGTGCTGCTGCGGCCAAAAACGGCTTGTCGAGTTTTGCGTAGTCGCTCGGGCTCATACCCATAAACTGTTTGAAATCACGGACGAAATGGGCTTGGTCATAATATTGATGATCGAGTGTGTTCAGCCATTTGAGCGAGGGATCGAGCATGAACTGCGCGAGACTGCGCAGGAAACGTTGACGGCGCAGAAGCAGTTTTGGAGTGAAGCCAAAAACGCGCTTTGATAATCGTTCAAGCGATCGAACAGTCATACACGCCCTATCGGCAAGAGCACCAACTGTCGAAACGTCAGGGTCAATCAATGCCGTGCTGATCGTGGTGATAGGCTCAAAGGAACGGCTTGCCAACAAGGTCTTATGTGGGATCAACGATACCATGTGACGTTCAATAATTGTGAGTTCTTGAGCGAAATCGCCTCCGCTTGCAGACAACGCATCTGCAAGCGACCGGAAGGCGGCGAACGCGGCATCCTCCTTCCCATCTGCGACTCGATCAGCATAACGGCTTGCCGGAGCACTGATCAGCGCTGCCCAACCGAGGGGCATGAGCCCAATTCCCCAACTTCTACCCGAAGAGAGGCGAAACCTGGTCGCTTTGCAGGTGGGCCCAGTAGCTGAAAACGCTGGCGATTGCCTCAATGGTTCATCACCGACGGCCGCATAGGCAAAATCCGCATCCATAAACCGAAGATTTGCCCATTCAGGATGGAGATAATCTTCCAAGACTGGCTCTAATGGAGAGGTGATCGCTTGTGTGTAGTAATAGGTCGTAACAAACGGCCGCAATTGTGCATTTGGTAGGGCGAATCGAATCTTGATCGAATTTCCCGATTCAACGTGCATTGTGCATCTTCCACCATCCTCAATGCCGCAACCGTAATTGGATTTCGCGGGACCCTGAAGTTAGCAATGCCTCACAATATTCAAAATCACCATAGGGTCATGAACGTCCGCAGAAAAATGCAAACAATGCAAAGTAGGCTTAGACGCTCTCTGCATCCCCATCGCGAACCGGTTGGTCCAATGTTTGCGCCGCGCTGCCCCATACTCGCGCACGTGCCTCCATAAATGACGAAAGGATGGGATGATCGAGTGACGCGTATTTACTGGGTGTCATGGTCATGAACTGCGTAAATTCGCGCGTGAATTGGGATTGATCATGATATTCACCATCCATTGCTTCAGTCCAGCGAGCTCCACGGTGTAGCATGAAGCTGGTCAGGCTACGCATGAAGCGTTGTCGGCGCATGAGCAGCTTTGGCGTAAAGCCAAAATACCGGTGGCAAACCCGCTCCAATGTGCGGATACTCATGCCGCAAACATCAGCCAATTCACCGACCGCGATATGTTCGCCGCTTACAAGGGCTGCGTGAATCCGAGTGATCTTTGGCTCATCGCGATTTGACCGCATCAACCGTCCCATTGCATCGACAATTGCAGCCAACTGATCTTCGTAATCAATCTCTGGATCGCAGAGAATGTCTGCAAGGCAGTCAAATTTCGCGAAAACCGGATGCACGGCACCATCGCAAATCAAATTTGCCATGTCGTAGGCGTCTTTATCGATGAAGCGCGCCCATCCCAGTGGCAAGAATCCAATCCCCCACATCCGCGCAGTGCCTACCTCAAACTGGCAAGGCCGCGAACTTGGACCAGTTGCGTTAAAGCGTGCGCCAGAAAGCCGAGAATCGCCGATTTGGGCTGATGGACGAGTGCCAGCGAAGAAGCGGATATTGCCCCATTCAGGCTGCAAGTAATCTTGGACTGTTCCGCCGTCTTCGACGTCGAGCGACATATGATAGAAAGTGGTGAAACATCCGTCGAATTGAGGAGGCGGTGTAAAGAACCGGCTGCGCACTGAATGCTCAACACTGGACACAACTTTCGCGTCCTCGCTCCCGTGGCTATCTATTCCAATGCTGTTCCCCATGCGCGTCACTTGGATGAATTGACGCAAACATACAAGGATCGTGACGAATTCCTACCAAAAGCGTGAGGTTTATGAGAGGCCCCAAAATACGATCCAAACATGAAGGGGCCCCGGCACAGCGTGCCAGAGCCCCTTTCATATTTTCATTTACCTGCAATCCGGCACTGTAGGAAAGCGCCAACTCGCGAGCCGCTTATGCAGGCAGTGCCGCTTTCGCCTGAGCAATAACGGTTTTGAATGCCGCCTCTTCGTTCATCGCGAGATCGGCCATAACCTTGCGGTCCAGTTCAATACCAGCCAGCTTCACGCCATGCATGAATTGCGAGTATGTCAGACCTTCGGCGCGGACAGCTGCGTTGATGCGCTGAATCCAAAGAGCGCGAAAGTTACGCTTCTTCGTTTTACGGTCGCGGTAAGCATACTGCCCGGCCTTTTCGACCGCTTGGCGCGCAACGCGAATAGTGTTTTTACGACGGCCGCGATAGCCTTTGGCTTGTTCGAGTAACCGTTTATGTTTCTGGCGCGTGGTAACGCCGCGTTTAATGCGAGGCATATCAGTAAATCCTTATATCGTGAGGAAGCGAGCCGCAGCCCGCTCAACCATCAATCCAGCCCGTAGGGCGCCCATTTTTTGATCGTCCGGGTATCGGGATCAGAGGCAACCGAGGTGCCGCGATTTTGGCGGATATACTTCGCATTGTGGCTCATCAAACGGTGGCGCTTACCAGCGACACCGTGCTTGATCTTGCCAGTTGCGGTGATTTTGAAGCGTTTCTTCACACCGCTTTTGGTCTTAAGCTTGGGCATTTTTATCTCCTAAGTCAGAGACACGTCAAACCAGCCCTGGCAGCCCTATTAGCCAGGCCGATCGCTTGATTCGTGTCGTTGAAGTCGCGGCACATAGGCAGGAGCAGCGCTGTAGGCAAGCGAATTAGGGGTCAAAAACTGCATTCTTAGCCCCATGATACACCCTAACATGGACCGGATGTTACACGGTCCAGGGGTGAGAACTTTCTCCCGCTTCTGCCCGCTGCCAAATGCCGCGTGCGGCAACCCTGCAAAGGGCGAGTGTTGGAAGGGCCAAGCCATAGCCACTCCATGCCTAATTCAGCGCGAGTAGGAAACCGTCCAACCGTGACCCTGCGTCAGCCACCCGCATAGGCCGGACGCCCAGTTTCCTTTAGCCACTCGGCGAAATTCCCCGACGCAATTGGCTCGGCTCCATCGGGCAATTCCGCAGTCCAGACATAGGCGTCCGCCTGCGTGTCGCCGTATCCGTCCCAGCCATCCACGCTGATCGCTTGGCGAGCATAGTCCGCGCCTTCGAAGGCATCGATAGCGGCAATATCAACCTCGGATGCTTCGTAGATAGTGCCATAAACAATCGTCGCAAAGCGCGCCTGTGTCGGGATCAGAGCGGGAAACCAGCCATCCGCATGTGGGATAGCATAGAGCGCACCCTGAGCGGTCGCAGGCGCTCCTAAGCCAAGGCCGCGCAGAAACGGCCAATCGCCGCCATCCGGGCCCCGCCCTTCTTGCAGGACGCCGTAGAAAAAGAGGTGTCGTGAGCGGATCATGGCCCATCCCATACCCACTAGCCCCGAACCTGTCTAAGGGGCGGCGGCCATCAGGCATGACCGAACTATCCGTGATCGGCCGAAATTGGGGGTGGAAGCGGGCGGTAGCAAATGCTGCCCTGCTATTTGCGCTCACTGCGGAATGATGTCACGGGCTTTGGCTTGTGAGCAGAAACCAATGCGTACGCATGCTTGGGTCAATTTGGGGGAAACCAGTGCTAAAAAAAGCTGCGATTGCGCTCGTCGGGTTAGCCGTGCTGATAGTGGCCTCACTTGTCGTTTTTCAAGCCGAAATCGGGACGGCCCTCTTTAAGCGTGCGGTGGATCAAAATCTCGACAATGACCCGATCGTGAGCCTTCCAGACGGACTCCATGTCGGACTATGCGGGACAGGGTCTCCGATGCCAAATCCTGATCGCGCTGGCCCATGCAATATCGTGATCGCAGGTGATGAGATTTACATTGTCGATATCGGCGAAGGTGGCGCGCGCAATATTTCACTGATGGGCGTGAACGCTTCTGAAGCGAGCGGGTTGTTGCTGACCCATTTTCACTCCGACCACGTCGACGGTTTGGGGCCCCTGATGCTCAATCACTGGGTTCGAGGCGCGAACACCTCTCCGCTGCCTGTTTATGGTCCGGTCGGCGTTGCCGTTTTAGTCGATGGGTTTAATGCAGCCTATGCCACAGACGACACCTATCGTACGGCCCATCACGGGGAAGCCATCGCTCCAACAAGTGGCGGCGGAGCAGAAGCCAGGCCCTTTGAGTTGAACGAAAAGGACACGGTAGTTCTAAGTCGGAACGGTCTTACAATCACAGCATTTGTGGTCGATCACGACCCTGTTGCTCCTGCCGTTGGCTATCGCTTCGACTATAAGGGGCGATCAGCTTGCATTAGCGGTGACACGGCGAAGTCTTCTAATCTTGAACGCGCTTGTAAGGGAGTTGATCTGCTTGTGCATGAAGCACTTCAGCCTGCGCTTGTCGGGGAAATGGAAGAGGCCATGAAACAGCGCGGTCAAAATAATACCGCGAAGATCATGTTCGACATTGTCGATTATCACGCCACTCCAGAAGACGCTGCGGAGAGCGCAGAAATTACAGGAACGCAGATGTTGGTGCTGTCTCACCTAGTTCCGCCATTGCCTTTATCCTACCTCTACCCAGCCTTCTTGGGTGATGCCGAAGAGCGTTTCAGTGGACCGATCATTGTAGGCGAGGATGGGATGCTGTTCTCAATGTCTGCAGATGGCGATGGGATTGCGCAAGTCGGACTATTCTAACGTCCGCAATTGGGTCGTTGGCCGATCAGCCGCTTTTACCATGGCTTGCGGAGAAGCTGCCAGACGGCTTCTAGGGTTGCGGGCTGATAAGAATCTAGTCTGCTGCTGGGGGTGAAAGCGGACGTTCCGGTTATCGTGGCGTACGACTAGATGGCGGCCATTGCTCAAATAGATGTCAAGCGATACCTTTGTTTCATTCTAGGGGGATGTATGGGATTAAACATATTTGTTGGCTATCTTAACGAGCTCATAGAGTATGACGAGGAAGGCGCGTCCTCGCATCGGCAGATACTCGATGACCTGAACTTGGTGCTAGCCGAGGCTGGTGAAGCACCACATCATGAACCAGAGGATATTCAAGGCGGAAGCCACAGCTGGGAATCCTTTGGATATTCAGGCTTGCATCATGTCCGCAGGTTGGCAGCTTGGCTGACTATCAATCGCTGTCTTCCGCCCAGATGTGATTACGAAGAAGCTGCAGACGATGCAGTGCTTGCGCAATTTTATCAGGACCATGAAGAGTTTCTGAAGCGCGGTCCCAAGAAAGGTCTGTTCGGCCTCTTCCAAAGGAAAAAGCCACCCTATTCTCACCTGATGTTACATTCAGACGCCGAAGGTTTTTACCTCCCTCGTGTCCTTGCCGACGTGGTTTTCGATCAGCAATCGCCTCAGCGTGACGGCATAGGAGGGATGGTCGGATCGGCACAAGAGCTGTTGGCAGAGTGCCGCGAACTTGCACAAGCACTATCAATTCCTGCGAATCTCGATCCAGAATGTGAAGAGGTTTATGAGAACGCAGAGACACCACCTTCTGATGGTGAGCCGTGGCAGTGCCTTCCAGTTGAGACGTTTGTCGTTACCCGTTTGATGGCAGCTTGTGAAAGATCAATGGGAACGGGAGCCGCTGTAGTTTTCTCCTGACTGGAAACTATTGTTCGCTCCACCAATGTTCGATGAACCGCCGTCGTCCGATATGGCGGAATTCGGGCATATATCTCTGGTCGAGTAACGCCCGCAATTGGGTCGTTTGCAGAAAGTCCGCTTTTGGGGCCAAACAAGCGATAACGGGCGCTCTTACCCCATCGCTTCAAGCGCCTCTTCAAGCCGCGCAGGCTCACCCAGTGCCAGCACGCTGCCGTCTGAATTAGCGTCTAGCGGATTGCCCTGCCAATCGCTCATCATGCCGCCTGCGCCTTCTACAATGGGCACCAGCGCGGCGTAGTCATACAGTTTCAACCCGGCTTCGCAGACGATGTCCATATGGCCGTTCGCCAGCAGGCCGTAATTGTAGCAATCCCCGCCCCAAACCACGACCTTTGACGTTTGCGCAGCGAGCGACATAAAGGCGCCCGCCTGATCATCCGAGAAATATTGCGGCGCGGATGAGGCGATGGTTGCGTCGGATAGTTCTTTACAGGCGCGGGTGCGGACTGGCTTACCGTTAAAGGTGGTTCCCTCACCAATGCGCCCAACCCAGCGCTCGCCCGAAATCGGTTGGTCAATCACACCCAGAACCGGCCAGCCATCCTGCATCAATGCTATCAGCGTACCGAAAATCGGACGCCCGGCCATAAAGCTGATCGTCCCGTCAATCGGATCGAGCACCCATTGCCGCCCTGCGCCTTCGTTGCGCGTGCCATATTCTTCGCCAATTATACCGTCATCGGGACATTCGGCTTCGATAATGGCGCGCATTGCAGCCTCTGCCGCGCGGTCGGCTTCGGTAACGGGAGATTTGTCCGCCTTGCGTTCCTGCGCCCATTCCCCGCGAAACATCGGGCGAATGACTGAACCGGTTGCATCAGCGAGCCGGTTGGCGAGAGCGAGATCGGCTGGTTTCACGAAACGCGCTTAATCAAACAGCGAGCTGACGGAGCTCTCATCTGCAATCCGCCGGATCGCTTCGCCCACCAATGGTGCCATTGTGAGGATGCGAATGCGGTCGGATGCTTCAGCGGCTTCGGTCGGGCGGATCGAATCCGAAATGACCAATTCTGTCAGCTTAGACCCATCAATCCGCGCCACAGCTCCGCCGGAAAGCACGCCGTGGGTGATATAAGCAGCGACCGATTTCGCGCCGTTTGCCAGCAATGCTTCAGCCGCGTTGCAAAGCGTACCGCCTGAATCGACGATATCATCAATCATGATGCAGTGCCTGCCCTGAACGTCGCCAATGATGTTCATGACTTCGCTTTCACCCGGGCGATCCCGGCGTTTATCGACGATGGCGAGCGGTGCGTTATCAAGCCGTTTGGCCAAAGCACGCGCACGAACGACGCCGCCAACATCGGGGGAAACCACCATCAGATCCTGATCGCCATAACGCGCCTGAATATCGGCGGCCATCACTGGCGCAGCGTAGAGATTATCGGTCGGGATATCGAAGAAGCCCTGAATTTGCCCCGCGTGCAGATCAACCGCCAGCACCCTGTCCGCGCCCGCTTCGGTAATCAGATTGGCGACCAGCTTCGCCGAGATTGGCGTGCGCGGGCCGGGCTTCCGATCCTGACGGGCATAGCCGAAATAGGGCACAACCGCCGTGATCCGCTTTGCCGAGGCACGGCGCAACGCATCGATACAGATCAGCAATTCCATCAAATTGTCATTGGCGGGAAAGCTGGTGGGCTGGACTACAAACACATCCTCACCGCGAACATTTTCGTGAATTTCGACGAAGATTTCTTCATCGGCAAACCGCCGAACGCTGACATCGGTCAGAGGGATTTCGAGATAGGCGGCAATCGCCCGAGCAAGCGGCAAGTTCGAATTGCCCGACATGATTTTCATGGATGCGAATCCCCGGCTGAAAGTTGTTCAACTCGCCTAGCCGAGAGTCATGCGAATGCAACAGAGGGAGCGGGGTTGTCGTCAGTTCGTGCGTTTGTGGGCGATGCCAGCATGTGTCGGGCATTGGCGTGGGAAGCAGTCCTTAGGCGACCGTCCACCTGAGCTCCTCGCATACCTCGCCGAAAAGCTTAAAGAAAGTCCGTTCCAACTCCGATCTACTCAACGCGAAGGCCGCGACGGTGCGAGGCAGTGAAAGTTCCGCAGCGAGCCACTGCGCTTCCATTTAGAATAACGGGTAGAGATCGTCAGTCGTGGCGAGCCAGCATGCCGCATGGCGTAGTCTGCTATCCAATGGCAGAGATGAGCCGCTCAAAGGGCAATAGCGCGCCCCATCCTTGTTCAGCCTTCTTCTCGATTATCGAATGCCCGGCATTCTCAACAAGCCACGTTTCGTTATCGAAATCTGCGTTCATACTTCCAAAGATGGTATGGCCTGTCAGATAACCGCAATTGGGTCGTGAGCCGACGAAAAAAGCTCCCACACTAAACGCTAATCGATCTGGTGCTCGCCTCTGATCCAACACACGCTTTTGTTCCCGGGTGCGAGGACCGTTGCATATTGGCTCGGCCCTCGCGCATACCCGGTCCTAATCGATCCGGTGCTCGCCTCTGATCCAACGCACTGTCCCAGACGACGCGCGCATGACCACGCTATCGGTCGTCATGATCGTCTCACCAGTTGGTTTCTTGCGCTTCTTCACACCGTCTAACAGAGATCCTGCGGTCACGCCCGTCGCGGCGAAGATGCAGTCACCGCCGGCCAGTTCTTCGACCTTATAGATACGGTTTAGATCGGTGATGCCCCACTTTTTGGCGCGAGCTTTTTCATCGTCATTGCGGAACACCAGCCGCCCATTGAACTGCCCGCCAACACAGCGCAATGCCGCTGCTGCCAACACCCCTTCGGGAGCACCGCCTTGGCCCATATACATATCGATTGTCGTGTCTGGATCGGTCACCGCAATCACGCCCGCAACGTCGCCATCGCCAATGAGCACCACACCGCAACCCAGCGCGCGCAGTTCTGCAATCAGGCTGGCATGGCGCGGACGGTCCAACACACAAACGATAATGTCTGATGGCTTCACACCTTTAGCTTCGGCGACAGAGGTGACATTTTCAGTCGGAGATTTGGCGAGGTCGATAACGCCTTCGGGATAACCCGGTCCGACAGCGATTTTGTCCATATAAGTATCAGGCGCGTTGAGCAGGCAGCCCTCCTCCGCAGCGGCGAGCACCGCCAGCGCGTTCGGTCCAGCCTTGGCGGTGATCGTAGTACCTTCAAGTGGGTCGAGCGCAATGTCGATCTTTGGCCCCTTGCCCGGAGCGCCACCGACTTTTTCGCCAATATAGAGCATTGGCGCTTCGTCGCGCTCGCCCTCTCCGATCACGACTGTGCCATCCATATAGAGATCATCGAAAGCCTGGCGCATCGCTTCGACAGCAGCGGCATCGGCGGCTTTTTCATCACCGCGACCAATCAACTGCGCAGCGGCGACCGCGGCTGCTTCGGTGACTCGCACCATTTCCAGCACGAGAACGCGATCAATAGCATTCTCTAAATCCATGTCTTTTGTCGCCAGCACATCTGTGTCAGTAAGGGTGTTCATGCGAAATTCAGTCCTTTTGGCCTTTGCCTTCGGTCCCGCGCTTAGACTTGGAGGAACGGGCTTGTCGAGCAATGCTGCCAGTCTCTCACCAAAAACTGCCAGTATTGGCGTTTGGGCAGGAGCATCCATCGCCGCACTTTTGTTCGGAGCGCAGCCTTTGGTCGCTCAAAATGGAGATGTTGCGACAAATCCGGCAGACGAAACCGCAGAAGCGCCGCTCACGCGCCCACCACCCCGCAGACAGTTCTTAGACCTATCCGTTACAGTGCCGCGCGAAGAATCCGACCAACTTCTTCAAGAAGATTGCGAAGAGGAGGCCGATGCGGCCCGGATCGCCAACGAGATTATCGTTTGCCGCCAATTGGGCGAAGCCAGCGATGGATCGTGGAACAAGGAAGAGTGGGAACGCGGTTACGCTCAGCGCACCCAAGGCGGGAGCACACCTGATACTTTCGGCATTGCAAATCATGGCAATTCAATTGGATTTGGCTCGGTGCCTCCGCCTGCGCTGATTATTGACGTCGAAGCTTTACCTGAAGCACCTCAAGGATCAGATGCAGACCGGATAGCGCGCGGGCTTCCGCCGCTGGGCCGTGGTTCAGCACCGACGCCGGAAGAAATTGCCGAACGCCGAAGAGCCTTGGGACTTTCCGCTCCACCAATTGCCCCTGAATCTGAATGATTGGGTCCGCCTATTTTTTGGCAGCTATTGTGGCGGTTGTGGTCCAGTCGGAACCGCCAGAACCTGCCACTGAAGTAACGGCGACTGAGTCGGTTTTTGAGCCAGACGAAGACGGCCGTGTGATCATCGATATCTTGGCACCTCCTCCGCAAGCTGCTCCGCCAACGCAAGCCGAAATCCAGGAATGCGAAGATGACATCGATGCAGCGCGGGTGACTGGCGAGATTATCGTATGCCGCCGAATCGGTGAAAACCCGGCTTATTATTACAGCGGCAATAGCGAGAATGCGGAGCGCCGCTACGCCGAAGAAACAGCCTTTGAAGGCGACATCCGCGCGCCCGACGTAGCAGGGGCCGGGATATTCCGCGGGCCTGCAACAATCAGCGGGCTATGCATTATTCCACCATGCCCAAAAGACCCTGCGATAATCATCGATGTAGAGGCCCTGCCGGAAGCGCCACAGGGCTCTGATGCAGACCGCATTGCGCAAGGCCTGCCACCCATCAGTGACGAAGAGGGGCTAACCGACGAAGAAATTCGCAAGACTCGTGAAGCTCTAGGCTTACCGGTCCGGCGATCGGAATAACCCCAGTTAGTTCGGCAGAATTGGCAGGACCAGCGGCTTTCCGGTCAAACTGTCTGATCCTTCGAGCAGTTCCAGCGCGCGGCGCACATTGGCCTCGGGCCCTTCATGCGTGACCATCGCGACCAGCACTGCATCACCATCGCCGCCGCGACCTTGCTGGATCAGGCTTTCGATAGAGACATCCGCATCGCGCATCGCAGCGGTAATTTCGGCCAAAACTCCGGGGCGATCATTAACGGTAAAGCGCAAATAGGTCCGCTCCATCCGATGACCCGGTTCTGCGGGAGCAAGCGGGGCGAGTTGTGCGACCGGAATTGAGAATGGCGCAACAGATTCGTCCTGATTTTCACATGACCGCGCAATATCGATCAGGTCTGCGACCACTGCACTGGCCGTGGGCCCGTCACCGGCTCCTGCGCCCTGGAACAGCAAACGACCGGAAAAATTGCCCTCAGCCACAACGGCATTGGTTGGTCCGTCAACCGATGCGAGCGGATGGTCCTTACCAACAAGGCATGGGCGCACGCGTTGCAAAAGTTTGGGTCCATCAGACTCTTCTTGAACGTCAGCTTCCGCGATCAGGCGGATAACAAAGCCCAGCGCGTCTGCCTGCGCAATATCGGCGGCGCGAACTTGAACGATGCCGGTGGTGCGGACCGAAGCGAAATCGACCTTTGCGCCAAAACCAATGGCCGCCAGAATCGCGATTTTATGTGCAGCGTCGATCCCCTCTATATCAAAGGTCGGATCAGATTCTGCGTATCCCAGCTTTTGCGCTGCGGAGAGTGTTTCAGAAAAATCGGCACCGGTAGCCTCCATTTCAGAGAGGATATAATTGCAGGTGCCGTTGAGAATTCCGTAGACTTTAGTGAGGGCGTTGGCGCTGGTGCCTTCGCGCAGGCCTTTTACCACTGGAATACCGCCAGCAACCGCTGCTTCAAATTGGAGCGAGGCACCGTTCGCCTCTGCTTGCTGAGCCAATTCCATCCCATGATGCGCGATCATCGCCTTATTGGCAGTGACCAGACCCTTACCGCCGTTCAACGCCGCTCTGGAAAGAGCCAATGCAGGCCCATCTGACCCGCCGACCAATTCGATCACAACGTCCACATCATCGCGCCGACCCAGCGCAGTCATATCATCTTCCCAAGCATAAGAGGCGATATCGACACCGCGATTTTTGTGTCGTTCGCGCGCGCTTACAGCGACGACTTTGATCGCACGGCCTGCACGTGCAGCGATAAGATCGCCATTGGCTGCGAGTAGGCGAATCACGCCTACTCCCACGGTGCCTAACCCGGCGATTGCGATACGAAGAGGTGGTTGAGTGGTATTGGCCAAGAAAGCGCTCCGATGCTGCCCATGCTAAGATGCAGAATTTCTTGGAACGCGCTGAAGGTGTACGTCGCCATCGTCAACCGCCGATAAGCGGATTTGGATGCAGAATTTCTTTCACCCACTCAGCCTTAGCTCGATTCAGAAAACTTCTGTGATTTGTCGCTCACATTGACCCAATTGTTGAACCACAAAGGCATAATCTCGGTCAGCGAGTCGCCGCGTTGCAGGTTCTCGCGCCAAATTAGCGCTGCTGGGCAGCCTTTCAGGCAGCGCACAGGCGAGTCGATACCACTGCAATGTACGGGGCTGCGGTGATCGGGCCGACGAATCGATGATTTCGCCCCATGACACACCCCAAACCGCGGGCTGGCCCGGTCGGCGCAGAACCGTCAGAGAAACCGGTGATTGATCCTGCGTTTCCAAAAATATCTGAGTCTCCGATTCGCCGGTCAATGTCCCCGTCACAGCCAACGCGTCGCGGATTCCCGTTACGACTGGCGGCGCATCGCGTGCGACCAAAGCCGAAAGAATCGGCCGCACACGCGCTTCAAGCGCAGGCGAGTAATCAAGCTGAGCATATTTTCCTGTCAGCTGAATCGAGCCACGACGCCCAGGGACGGCGTCAGCAAACAGCAACATAACGCGATCTTTCAGCCTTTCGGGCCGGCCACGATCATTCAGAGGAACATCCACAAGATAAGCAAGCGATTCGCCTACTGCATTTGAACCAGACAGAAGCGCCTGCGTCCGTGCCTCGATGTAAAGGCGCGCGAATCCGGGGGCGAGTCCGGGTGCTCGTTCGGGCCTCACAACCGTTTGACGGCGAATCTCTGCACGGATTACCAGATCGCTACGCTCCGCTAACGTGGCCAAATCGGCATAGGTAGCCATCTCAGCCGGAGTCAGCGGTGGAAAACCATCTGTCTGCGCAAAGGCCGAAGCGCTTGGGGAAAGGAGCCCTACTGCAGCCAAGTTTGCGATTATCAGACATTTGAAAACATTAGTTAATTTTCTATTAATGATCGCCATCGTCCAAAAATCCTTTGTCGCGCATCGGCGAATAATTCGGGTCCCACCTATTTCAGAACCCCACCAGTGAATCGATCCTGAATGCGATAAAGCGTTTGATTGCCTAGGTGTTGACCGTTAAGCTCCAATGGCTTGCAACGAGGTTGGGGACAAGATCGTTGCGAGTTAGGCTGTTTTAGAAGCATCTTTGGAAGAGATGTTAAAGGCAGTCTGTCGGGATTGAATTTTTGACGAGCGCCCACCGGGTTGACGGGCGTCGTATGTGAAATTTAGACCCCGACGGTGAGATACAAGATTCTGGGATTCACGGCCCGGGTCTAACTCAGGGCTTCGTACGAATCGGGGCATCTGGATTCGGCCCGTGACGTGAGAATTGTGTCGGACGCATGTTCGACAATTAATGGAGAGAAAGCGACTGGATGTCCTACGCTGACAAACAAATGGGTGGAAGTAGAGTAACTTCCATCATTATCGTGGCGTTGATCCATGTGTTAGTCGGGTGGCTGCTCATCTCTGGCCTTGCAATTCAAGGTGCAAAGGCTGTGATCGAGCGGGTTACCACGGTTGATATTGAGGAGCCCCCGCCCCCCGAAGAGGAGCCAGAAGAGCCACCTCCACCTGACGATGTGGCACCTCCTCCACCGGTTGCTCCGCCACCGCCGATTAATATCGCGCCGGCACCGCCGCCGATTCAAACGCAACCAACGATCCCGCCGCCGTCTCCACCGGCGTTGGTGATTCCACCTCCTGCTCCTGTTGCTCCTCCGGCACCGCCGCCGCCATCTCTGGCTCGCGGCGCGACTACCCGGAACGAACGCCGCTGGGCACAGCGCATTCAAGACAACTATCCTTCACGTGCGTTGCGTGAAGAGGTTGAAGGCACAGTCGGTGTTCGCGTGACTGTTGGCGCAAATGGCCGGGCTTCGAATTGCTCGGTCACAAGCTCCAGCGGATCAAGCGTCTTAGACCAGGCTGCGTGTCGTGGGATGGAGCGCTATGCCCGATTCAACCCTGCATTGAATGACGCAGGCGATCCAACCTCCGGGTCGTATTCTACGCGAATCACATATCGTTTGAATTGATGAAACATTACGGACAGCGTCTCATCCAAATGAGACGTTGGTTCCGGGAAAAATTTATTAAGAGGATTACTCGCAATGAACCTTTACTATCTTGCAGCGGTAACTGCTGACACTGAGGCGCCGGAAAACAAGTTCGGCTTCGTCGAAGCAATGAAAGAAGGCGGCCCTGTCGCTTGGTCGATCCTTGCCGTTATGATCATCATGTCGGTCGGCTCGTTCTACATCCTGTTCACCAAATTGTTCGAACAGAACAAGGTTATGAAGCAATATAAGGGCGTTCAAACCAGTTTTTGGCGCGCTCCTAGCCTCAAAGAAGGTGCTGCCAAGCTCGAAAAGAACAGCGCATGGCGCCAGCTTGCGGACGATGCGATCACCGCTCAGGAAAAACACGGCAAAATGACCGATCAACTTGAAGCGCATGACTATATGCATGGCTCGCTTCAACGTTCGGAAGATTCGATTAACTCGACACTGTCGGGCGGACTGTCGTTCCTCGCCTCTGTTGGTGCAACAGCGCCGTTTATCGGACTGCTCGGCACGGTGATCGGTATCTACCGCGCTCTGATCAATATCGGTATCTCCGGTTCGGCCTCGATCGATAAGGTTGCTGGCCCTGTTGGTGAAGCGCTGATCATGACCGCGATTGGTCTGCTTGTGGCTGTGCCAGCTGTGCTTGCCTTTAACTGGCTGCAGAGCCGCAACCGCCGTATCGCCGAACTGCTCAACAGTTTCTCGACAGACATCCTTGCTTACATCAGTTCGGATGGTGCGGTTAAGCCTGCTGTTTCAGCCGCTGCTCCGCGCGGCGCCGCTAAGCCAGCTGCTAAGCCAGCCCCGGCTGCAAAGAAGTAATTGTCTGATTTCCCATCGGGTCCGTGCCTTGAGCACACCCGATGGGAACAGACCATTTCTTGCAGGTTAGAGACGGCGAAGCCTAGGTATGCCGACTTTTGAAGAAACGCTCAATCTGAGCAGATAGGGAATTCACAATGGCGATTTCGATGGGAGGCGGGGAAACCCCCATGTCCGACATCAACACCACGCCGCTGGTGGATGTGATGCTGGTTCTCCTGATCATCTTCCTGATCGCGGTTCCGGTCGCGATTCAGTCGATCGAGGAACTTAAGATACCGGTTTTTGAATCGTCCGAATCGAAAGACAAGGTCGAGAATCTGTTGATCACCGTCACCACGACTGACGTTGTAGGCAATACAGCTGGGACCATCGACAGTGGCTTCCTTGGAGCATCGCGTTCGGGGGAATGCCGGGTCTATATTGGCGGCACCACTCTGGTGTCATCCACCGAACTCTACGACCAAGCTTTCGAGCGTCTTGACAATATCGTCCAGGCCGCAGGCGGAGTTGATGCTATCATGGCAGAACCCGATCTGATCCCGCAGGTCCACATTCGCGCGGACGTTGAAGCACCGTGGCGCTGTGTGGCTGGTACGATCTACAACGTACAGGCTGCTGGCTATCCGACCGTAGGCTTTATTTCGAACCCGGTTGAACCCGGAATTTAATTCAGACCCGTTGCCCTCGCGGTGGCGGCATCTAAGGAGTTACTGACATGGGTATGGCTGGAGGCAAACTCGACGGCGAGCCGATGCTGGACATGAACATGACGCCGTTAATCGACGTCTTGCTTGTGCTGCTTATCATGTTCATCATTACCATTCCGGTGGCAACGCACTCGGTTGATATTGATCTACCGCAAGGCACCCCACCACCACAGGATATCCAAATCGACCCAGTCAAGAACAAGCTTGTTCTGACACAGAGCGAACAGATCCTGTGGAATGCTGAACCTATTGATTCAGGCCAGCTTCGTACACTCTTAGGCGAAACTACAGCAATGGCGGTGGAGCCAGAACTGCAGTTCGAACCTGAGCCACTTGCAAGTTATGACCTGACAGCCAAAGTGCTGCAGATCATTAAAAGTTCTGGCGTTACCAAGTTCGGTTTTGTCGGGAATGAGAAATATCGGGTGTTCGATAAGGGCGAATAATTTGCGCGGTGAATATCTGATTCAAGTTTGAGCGTTGGTGCAAATCAGGGCGTTGCGGGAAACCGCAACGCCCTTTTTCCTGCATGGAATAATCGTCGATCGAGAACCCAGTCGCATCCCCAATATCGGTACGCGTTAGGCAACTTAATAGTTATGATATATACTACCATTTTGTTACATTGAGAGTGAGCAAAATAGGAGATCGGACAATGCCAAGAACCGTAACCCGCCCCAACATGTACGCCCCTAAAGACACTGGCGCGAAGGGAGAGATGAACGTCACGCCTTTCATCGATGTACTGCTCGTCTTGCTGGTTATGCTGATTATGGCTGTTCCGATAAAAGTGCATCAAACTACGATAGACTTGCCTCAAAGACCAATTGAGCCCGGCCTTCCGATCTTGGCTGAAAACACCGTCTATATTGATCAAGACGATCAGTTGTTTTGGAATGGCGCAGTGCTCAATCCAGAACAATTACGCGCTCAAGTGAGGGCGGCCAGCGCGATGGAGGATCAACCACTCCTGCGGTTCGAGCCTGCCGCCCTGGCCAGCTACAACGCTTCAGCTCAAACAATTACGCTGATCAAAGATTCAGGCGCAGAACGCTTCGCCTTTGTAGGGGGTTACAAATATCGCGAACTAGATTGAGCGGAGTCCTGAGAAAAAATGCGGAGTGTGTGCAGGGGCTAATCACCCATCGGGCTCAATCCGCATCGCATCCCCGGCCAAGCTCTCCGCTTCCAGCAGAAGTTCGTCATCGACTGCACCCTGCGGCACCGCCTCCCGCCCAATCATGGTCATCACCGGCACAGCTAGTGGCGATACCCGATCCAATTCTACGTGAACCAAATCACGTTGCGAACGCTCGAGCAGGTCACCAAGCCTCCCCACATCCGTCATCCGCGCGCGGGCATCGGCCCATGCGGCGTCTAACAATATATGATCGGGTTCAAACTTCTTGAGCACGTCGTAGATTAAGTCCGTAGAAAACGTGACCTGTTTGCCCGTCTTACGTTTTCCCGGATGCTGCCGCTCAACCAATCCGCTGATAACCGCAACCTCACGGAACGCTCGGCGCAGCAGATGCGATTCAGTGACCCATTCGACAAGTTCATCGGTCAATATATCAGGCGACAACAAAGGCGCGGGGTCGGCGACAGGTTTCAACCCCCACACCGCCAGTGAATAATCGTTAGCAACAAAGCCGCCTGGCATCAGCCCGCGATCCTCCATCCTACGGGTGATCAGCATGCCTAAAGACTGGTTCGCGTTCCATCCCTCAAACGTGTAATAGGCGGTGTAGTGCTTGCCCCCTCGCGGGAAGCTTTCGACCAACAATTTGCCTGGCGCAGGCAAGCGACTGCGATAATCCTGCATCTCCAACCACTCACGCACATCATCTGGAAAGCGGCACCAACCCGCGCGATCATTCAGCATCGCCTGAACGCGGGTCGAAAGATGCGTGGTGAGCGGCAGACGCAGCCCTCCATAGGATGGGATAGTCGCGCTTTTCTTGGCAGCGCGGACGATCACGTCCATATCCTTTAGGCTCTCAACCTCCAGACTGATACCCGCAAAGAAGAAAGTGTCTCCAGCGGATAACTGCGCGGCAAAACGCTCCTCGACCCGGCCCAATTTGCGCCCATTCTTAAAACGCACAGTGAGCATTTCGGAATCAACGATGATCCCGGCATTCATCCGGTGACGCTGTGCCTGTTGTGGGTGAGCGAGCCGCCAAATGCCGTCTTTGGTACGCACAATCCGTTTGAATTTGTCATACGCTCGCAGGGCATATCCGCCGCTTTCAACGAAGCCGAGCACACGCTGCAACACCTCTTCATCAACCCACGCATAGGTTAGCGAAGAGCGCAATTCCGCCAGGAGATCGTTTTCATCAAAGGGTGCAGCGCAGGCGCAGGCCATAATGTGCTGCGCCAATACATCCAGACCTCCATCGCGAAAGTCCTCGCCATCGCGCTGGCCCTCATCAACGGCATCCTTCGCCGCCATCGCTTCGAGAAACTCAAATCGGTTGCCGGGGACTAGTATGGCGCGGCTGGGCGTATCAAGGCGGTGCCCTGCCCGCCCGATGCGCTGCAACAGGCGCGAAGATCCCTTAGGGGCACCCATTTGCACAACGAGATCAATATCGCCCCAATCCACCCCAAGATCGAGGCTGGCTGTGCAAACCAGCGCGCGCAACTCACCTGCAGCCATTGCATCCTCGACTTTGCGTCGGGCCTCTTTCGACAGGCTTCCATGGTGGACGCCGATCGGAAGATTATCCTCATTTACATCCCACAAACACTGAAAAATGAACTCAGCCAAAAAACGGGTGTTGGTGAATACAAGCGTGGTGCGTTTGGTCTTGATCGCTTCATAAAGCTGATCGACCGCCCAGCGTCCGGCATGGCCGCTCCACGGCACGCGCTCTTCTTTCGGTAGCAGGATCTGCAGGTCAGGCTCTGCACCCTCTTCCCCCAAAACCAGACCGGCGGCATGGATTTCGCCCGTGTCACCTGCCAGCATCACAGTGTCTTGGGGCGCCAACCATTCTTGGAAGGATCGCGGATTCGCCAATGTCGCGGACAGCGCCACACGCTGCATGTCAGGCGCCAATTTCTGCAAGCGCGCCAGTGAAAGCGCCAATAAATCGCCGCGCTTTCCGGTTGCAAAAGCGTGAATCTCATCAATCACCACGCGCCTTAATCCGCGAAACAGATCGAGGCTTTCGGGATAGGACAGCAGAAGCGAAAGACTTTCCGGCGTCGTAAGCAAAACATGTGGTGGCATTTCACGCTGGCGTTTCTTTCGGTCCGAAGACGTATCGCCGCTGCGCGTTTCAACCCGAATGGGCAGACCAATCTCGTCAATCGGAGTTAGCAAATTGCGCTTTACATCATGCGCCAGCGCTTTGAGCGGAGAGACATAGAGCGTATGCAATCCGTCATACGGATCGCTACCAGTAGAAGGAGCGAAATCGCACAATGTTGGCAGGAATCCGGCCAGCGTTTTGCCTGCTCCCGTATCCGCCACCAGCAGAGCATGTTTTCCGCCACGCGCCTTTGCCAACATTTCGACCTGATGCCGCCGTACTCGCCATCCGCGCGCATCGAACCACGCCTGTATTTCTGGGGGAATGGCGGCGGGTTTCGCGCTCATCCGGTCAGTATGCTGCCTCGGTCACGATTTGATTGGGTTCGCTTTCAGCCAGCTCACCTTTGCTGACGCCTAGCAATTCAGCCAGCCGCCCCTGCTCTCCTGCCGTCAAGTCAGAGAATTTTCGCCTGGCAGGTTGGGATTCTTCGATTACTGTCGTGGCCGCCACAATATCGGGCATCCGCTCCATTATCGCTGGCATCATGCCGTTCATAGAAGACATCACTTGCGGATCGGCAAAGATCAGAAAGCTCTCAGCGGCATATTTCTTCCCCACTTCGGTTTCGAAGTAAGCCGACAGGTCTATCAATTCGTCATTTGTGAAACGCACTGCATAGGCCCGCGCAAGACCTGCACGATAGGCCGGTTCAATATCGGCCATGATTTCACCAATCAAAGTCAGCATCATTTGGTTCGTGGCGCTATCGCGATCTTGTGCTCCCGGATCGAGCAGTTCAGCAGCCTTTGATAGCCGGTCACTGTCGAGGCCTGACAGATCGAGCGGATCAAGCCCGGTCAACTGGGCAAGCGAAAGTGCCGAAACTGTGCCAAGCATGCCGGTCATGCTTTCAATCATTGGGGCCATGCTTTCTTCCATCATCCGGGCATAGGTTCCCTCAGGGAAAAGCTTGGACACGACCAGCATTGCAGCAGGTACGCGTTCTTCTTCTTCGGGCGAAAGCGGATCGGCGGTGCCGAATATATCGCCGAACATATTGCCCAATTGGCGTGCCTCTTGGGCGGCTAGCTCTTCGCTCCCAATTTCCTGAGCGTGAATTGGCGTTGCAAAAAATGCGGAACTGACCAGCAGAGCGAGACCACTAATAGAAGCTAAGAAAGTGGGTTTCATAATGGAGATCCTTCTACAATGGCTACCGGTTTGTAGCATCAAATACTCAATGCCCAACGCTCTCTCCGCGTTCCAAACCGGACAGCTCCAATTGTTCGTCAATCTGCGCGATAAGGCGTTCCAGCCCAGCCTCGGTTTCGCTTTCGGCGCGTGCTACCAACACGTCTTGCGTGTTGGACGCACGCAGCAACCACCAGCCGTCTTTTGTATTCACACGAACACCGTCAGTCGCATTGACCTCTTCAACCCCAGGACCGGGATTGGTGGTCAGTCGTTCGGTAACTTCAGCGATGGCTGGGAATTTGCGCACTTCATCAACCTGAAAACGCATTTCAGGCGTGTTAAGCATTGGTTTGATCGCGCCGCGCAGCTCCGTCACAGATTTGCCAAGCCGCGCGCTAGCAGCGATTAGACGCAAACCAGCGTACAGCGCATCGTCAAAACCGTAATAAGTGTCGGCAAAGAAGACATGGCCGCTCATTTCACCAGCTAGCGGAGAGCCAGTTTCCTTCATTTTGGACTTAATCAGGGAATGCCCTGTCTTCCACATTAGCGGCTTTCCCCCCAGTTCTGCGACATGGTCAAACAGCGCGCGGCTGGCCTTCACATCGGCGATAATCGTCGCGCCTGCGTGGTTTTCAGTCTGATTGGTGAGGACATCTTCTGCATAGATCATTAGCAATTGATCGCCCCAGATCACGCGGCCCTGACCATCGATCGCTCCAATCCGATCGCCGTCCCCATCAAAAGCCACTCCAAAATCGAGGTTCTTCTCAGCGACGAGTGTCCGCAAGTCCGCCAGATTGGCTTCAACAGTTGGATCAGGATGGTGGTTTGGAAAATGTCCGTCGACTTCAGTAAACAACAGATGATGCTCACCCGGCAGGCGCGCCGCGAGCGCCTCAAGAGCGGGGCCCGCAGCCCCGTTACCGGCATCCCAACCGACCTTGAGGCCCGCGAGGGATTCAGCGGGGATTTCGATCAGGCATTCGAGCATGCGCTCGATATACTCGCTAAGGATGTCGCGCGACATAACGCCGCCAATGCCGCTAATCCAATCACCACTTGCTGCCAATTTCCCGAGCTCCTGGATATCCGCGCCGAAGAACGGTCGCCCCTGAAATACCATTTTGAAGCCGTTGTAATTGGGGGGATTGTGGCTGCCAGTTATCTGTATGCCGCCGTGCACATCTTCACTTGAAGCTTCTGCATAATACAGCATTGGGGTGGCGCTCATCCCGATACGGACCACGTCACACCCGCTCGCCGTAAGCCCTTCAACCAAAGCATGTTCCAGCATTGGTGAACTGACGCGGCCATCATAACCCACGGCGACAGTCGGTGTTCCCGCGTCCTGCCCCATCGCACGGCTCAACAATGTGCCGAAACTGCGGCCAATCGCCCGCGCATCATCCGCACCCAACGTCTCTCCGATAATCCCGCGAATATCGTATTCACGCAGAACAGTGGGGTCGAATTGGTGAGTCATATTCCGGAATTCCTAGTCAAATTTCTAAATTCATACGCGCTGTTTGGTGCAATTGCCTCAATCCAGCGATCCATCATCAGAAGGCAGGTCTACGCCTCGATTCGGCAGTTCATCAAGCAACAGATCGCGCGCATCATTCGCCTCATGGACCTGCGCGTTAGAGCCGCCTTTGTCTGGATGGACCATGGTAATCACACGCTTATGCGCAGCAAGGATTTGCTCGCGGCTTGAGCCATCTTCCACACTCAGCAATTTTCGTGCCCTGAATAGAGCTTGGGCACGGGTGGGTTTCGTTCGGAGCGCCTCCCACGGCCATTTGCCAAAGGCCCAGCGAAAGATCAGGCAGATCACACCCAGAATAATTGCGAATTTCAGCATAAGTCAGGCGAGCTCCAGCGGCGGTTGTGTCTTAGTGAATTCGGGCAAGTTCAGTGCCTTTAGCAAGCTTCTTAATTCCTGCCGGGCAACCAGATGACTGGTGCCCAGATCGCCCAATTGCCCCTTGTCGAGCAGGGTTAGGCCTGATGGAAACAGCTCGCGATAGATCACACGTTCAGAAAGGCCGTGAGCAACTCGGAATCCCACACGCTTAGCCATTTCAGAAAGAGCCTGTTCTATACGCGCCATATTGCGCGCCTCGGTATATCCGGTGCGGTTTCGTACGACGATCCAGTCCATTTCAGGACGAGCACTCTCAATGGTTGCGCGGCTGCGCTTCATCCGCGCTTCCCAGATCAACTCGGCAAAGAATGAGAGTTTTTGAACCTTGAAAGTCTCAGGATCAACCTGGCCGATCAGGTCGAAATCAACGAAGCTATCATTCATCGGCGTCACCAGCGTATCCGCCTGTTCCACCGCGCATCGGGCCAGCGGATCATCGCGTCCTGGATTATCGATTACGAGAAAGTCGCAATCCTTCTCCAGCCGAGCAATCGCAATCAACAAAGCCTGTTCGCTGCGTCCCTTAAACACTTCGCAGGCCGGCGTCGGCAATTCCCGATCACGGCGCTGCATCGTGCGATAACGGTTTTCCATATAGCGGTGCGTGGTACGCTGACGCGGATCAAGGTCCAGCACAGTCACCCGCGCGTCCATATATGACAGCGCAACAGCGACATGCACCGCTGTCGTCGACTTGCCCGTCCCGCCTTTTTCATTGGCGAAAACAACACGGTGTCCAGTTTTTGACCCATTCTTAGGACCAGTCTTAGGCACGGTTTTAGGCACAGATTTACGGTTCATCAGGGCTAATCTATCCAGTTGCGAAGGATTGGCAAAGAGGTCTGGTTTGCAGAATGACTTTAAGCGCAGTGGCCAAACGGCTATCGGGACGGCAATTGTATCTGAGGGGGAAAGCCCGTGCAAACCGCACAGACGCTCGATGTGTTGAGAAAGCAAGTTGCAAAGCTACGCGCCGATGGGTCCACAATCGGCCTGGTCCCGACAATGGGCGCGCTGCATGAAGGCCATCTGACACTGGTTCGGCGGGCAAGAGAGGTCTGCGATCATGTGGTTGCATCGATCTTCGTCAATCCAACCCAATTCGGCCCGAATGAGGATTTGGACGCCTATCCGCGCCAGCTCTTAGAAGACGCAGAAATGCTGGAAGCGGAAGGTTGCGCATTGCTTTGGGCACCCGATGCAGCGGTTATGTACCCGCAAGGCTTCGTTACCAACATCTCAGTTTCCGGCGTGAGCGAATGGCTATGCGGTGCATCCCGGCCCGGCCATTTCGATGGTGTGGCGACTGTGGTCTGTAAATTGTTCAATCAGGTCCTGCCAGATTCGGCACTTTTCGGCGAAAAAGATTTCCAACAGCTCGCCGTGATCCGGGCAATGGCGCGCGACCTCGATCTGGTACAGCCGCATGTCCATTCGATTATCGGCGTGCCAACCGTGAGAGAGGCGGATGGCCTCGCCATGTCGAGCCGCAATCGATATCTGTCTGAGCGAGATCGCGCCGCAGCGGCCACCCTGCCCCGCGCCATGAAGCACGCTATCGGACAGATCGAAAATGGTCAGAGTGCGGGGTCAGTTCTCGCCGCATTTGAGGATGGATTGCTCAAAGCGGGATTTTCCAGCATCGACTATGCCTCCCTTGTCGATAGTGCTTCACTCGCTCCCATCACCACCTTGGACGGCCCTTCAGCTCGGCTAGTTGTGGCGGCGCGAATAGGCGGCACGCGGCTGATCGACAATATGGCAGTCGGTTGACTGAAATTCGATTGATCGACCTCACACCGCAAGGAAACTTGGCTTGAAATATCTCTGGGACAATTTTGCGTTCAGCCTGCTCTTCACAGCAGCAGCGCTGATCCTTGCCGGTTGGCTTGGCTATTCTGGCGGAGGGCTGTGGCAGGGGGCGCTTTCGATGATTTTCCTCGCGGCCGTCCTTGGTGTGATGGAGACCTCGCTCAGCCTCGACAACGCCGTCGTCAACGCTTCTGTGCTCAAGGGCATGGACCCGGTCTGGCAGCGCCGCTTTCTGACATGGGGTATCTTGATCGCGGTATTCGGAATGCGGATCGTCTTCCCCGTCCTGATCGTCGCCTTCGCCGCATGGGTTAGCCCATGGGAAGCAGTCAGCATCGCGATCACAGACCGCGAGCTATACGAAACGACCGTCACCAATGCGCATATTGGCATCTCGGGTTTTGGCGGAGTGTTTCTGTTGCTGGTTGGCCTAACGTTCTTCTTTGATGATGATCGCGAACATTTTTGGTTGGCGCCAATCGAGAAACCGCTGACCTTTTTGGCGAAGATCCCGTTCGCACCCTACCTCTTCACCGCTATTGCGTTGGGCGGGCTGTGCCTACTTGTTTCCGGCGCAGACCGCACAACCTTTCTGATCGCAGGCTTTTCCGGACTCGCCACGTTCTTTGTGGTCGAATTGATCGGCAAATTGCTTGATGGCGATGTTGATGAGGCGACCGGGCAGGTCGCGCGATCAGGCGTAGGCGGGTTCATTTATCTCGAATTTCTCGATGCATCCTTTAGTTTTGACGGAGTGATCGGCGCGTTTGCGATCACCAACGACATTTTGCTGATTGCTCTGGGGCTCGGCATCGGAGCGATGTTCGTTCGTTCGATGACGATTGCACTGGTTAAGGGAGGAACTCTCACCCAATTCCGTTTCTTGGAGCCTGGCGCATTTTACGCGATCATTGCGCTTGCCTGTATCATGCTGTTTTCCATCAGATTTCATGTGCCAGAAATCGTTACCGGCCTGCTGGGCGCTATGATTATAGGAATCTCACTATGGCATTCGATCAACCATCAAAAACGCTATCCTGAAGAATATGCAGAGGATGGCGATGCCGAAGCGATCATGCCGACAGGCAATGTGGTGAAAGATCTGCACACGCAGTAATTCTTGGGAACATACCGACCGTGGTCAATCAGCAAAATACGACCACAAGGATACTTGAGTTATGCTCCCAACGGTGGCAATGGCTCGCACACTGAGCGGGCGGGTATAGCATAGTGGTAATGCTCCAGCCTTCCAAGCTGGCTAGAGGGGTTCGATTCCCCTTACCCGCTCCACGCTTTCCTTCTTTGCATCGCTGGGCGATATGCACCGCCGATCAAACTTGCCCTACCCCAAACAAAACTTTGTGTTTTTCGTGATGCTCCCGCACTAGCTGCACAGCCATGCGAAATCTGACCCATCTCGAACGGCTCGAAGCCGAAAGCATCCATATCTTCCGCGAAGTCGTGGCTGAGGCCGAGAATCCGGTCATGCTCTATTCGGTGGGCAAGGACAGTTCAGTCATGCTGCACCTTGCGCGCAAGGCATTCTACCCCTCACCGCCGCCCTTCCCGATGTTGCATGTCGCAAGCGGATGGGATTTTCAGGCGCTGCTCGAACATCGTGACAAGACGGTGAAGGAATACGGTCTGGAACTGATCGTTGCACAGAACGAAGATGCAGAAGAACAAGGGATCAACCCGTTCGACACGGGCAGCGCGCTCTATTCGCAGGCGCAGCTCACCGATCCGCTCAAACGCGCGCTGACCGAACATGGCTTTGACGCTGCATTTGGTGGCGGTCGGCGCGATGAGGAAAAAGCACGCGCCAAAGAGCGTGTTTTCAGTTTCCGCACAGCATCGCATCGCTGGGACCCCAAGAACCAGCGACCCGAGCTGTGGAACCTCTATAACGCCAAGAAAAACAAGGCGGAAAGTATCCGCGTGTTCCCGATCTCCAACTGGACTGAGCTGGATATTTGGCAGTACATTGCGCTTGAGAAGATCGATATCGTCCCGCTCTACCTTTCGCAAAAACGCCCGACTGTAGAACGCGACGGCATGTTGCTTGTGGTCGATGATGACCGCTTTCGACTAGAGGAGGGCGAAGAGACGGTCGAACGCTCAGTCCGCTTCCGTACGTTGGGTTGCTATCCGCTGACTGGTGCGACGGAGAGCGACGCAACCGATATGAGCCTGATCATTCAGGAAATGCTACTCGCCACCGGATCAGAGCGAGAGGGTCGGGCGATCGACAAAGGGCAATCTGCTTCGATGGAAGACAAGAAGCAGGAGGGCTATTTCTGATGAGCGTTCAAGATTCCAGCTTCCAAATGGACAGTCTAATTGCCGAGGATATCGACGCCTATCTGGACCAGCACCAGCATAAAAGCCTGCTGCGCTTCATCACCTGCGGCAGCGTGGATGATGGCAAATCGACCCTGATTGGTCGGTTGCTGTACGATTCGAAGATGATCTTCGAAGATCAACTCGCAGCCCTTCAATCCGACAGCGCAAAGCATGGCACACAAGGCGAAGAGATCGATTTTGCTCTGCTCGTGGATGGCCTTGCCGCTGAACGAGAACAGGGCATCACGATTGATGTCGCCTATCGCTTTTTCACGACAGAAAAGCGCAAATTCATCGTGGCCGATACGCCAGGTCATGAGCAATATACGCGCAATATGGTGACGGGTGCGTCAACCGCTGACCTAGCCGTGATCCTTGTCGATGCGCGAAAAGGCGTACTGAAACAAACACGGCGACACAGTTATCTGGTGCACCTGCTTGGCATCAAGCATCTGGTTCTGGCGGTAAACAAGATGGACCTTGTCGATTACGATCAAAGGAAGTTTGACGAAATCGTCCGCGACTATGGCGAATTTGCCAAGGAAGCCGGAATCGAAGACTTCACCGCGATTCCTATCTCGGGATTCAAGGGCGACAATATTACGGCAGCGCCTTGCTCTAACACGCCGTGGTATCATGGCCACGCGCTGATTGAGCACCTAGAAACAGTCAAGCTCGCCAACACCGCCGCGCAAGAGCGTTCTTTCCGCATGCCGGTGCAATGGGTGAACCGCCCCAACCTCGACTTTCGCGGCTTTGCCGGCCTGATCGCTGGTGGAACTGTCAAACCCGGTGATATGGTTCGGATCGTCCCGGCGGGAAAAACCAGCACAGTCAAGACGATCTCCACCTTTGACGGGGATATGGACGAAGCGGTTGCTGGCCAGTCGGTGACGATAACGTTGGCCGATGAAGTGGACTGCAGCAGGGGCGACGTCATCGCCGCCGCTGGCGATCCGCCTGAGGCATCAGACCAGTTTTGCTCCACCATCGTGTGGATGGATGAGACGGCGATGAAGCCGGGGCGGGGTTATTGGCTGAAACTAGGCAGTCAAATGGTCACCGCGACGGTGCAACCGCCGAAATACGAAATCGACGTAAACAGCCTCGATCACCTTGCGGCGAAGACGCTGGAATTAAACTCCATCGGGGTCGCAGAATTTTCCACCGATCGCCCGATCACATTCGAATCTTATGAAAAGAACCGCGAGCTAGGCGGGTTCATCCTGATCGACAAGTTTTCCAATGCGACAGTTGCTGCGGGGATGATCGACTTTAGCTTGCGCCGCGCGCAGAATGTCCATTGGCAGCCGACTACGATCACCCGCGATGATCATTCTAGCCTCAAGAACCAGCGGCCACGCGTGTTGTGGTTCACCGGTCTTTCTGGTTCAGGCAAATCGACCATCGCCAATGAAGTCGAAAAACAACTCGCGCTGATGAATCGCCACACATTCCTGCTTGATGGTGACAATGTGCGCCACGGGCTGAATAAGGATTTGGGCTTTACCGAAACCGACCGGATTGAGAATATTCGCCGCATCGGTGAAGTTTCCAAACTGATGGCGGATGCAGGACTGATTGTGCTCACCGCTTTCATCAGCCCGTTTCGGGCAGAGCGGCAAATGGTCCGTGAAATGTTGCCCGATGGTGAGTTTATCGAAGTGTTCGTTGATACGCCGCTGGAAGTTGCCGAAGCGCGCGATGTGAAAGGCCTGTATAAAAAGGCTCGCGATGGAGAGCTGAAGAACTTCACTGGGATCGACAGTCCATATGAAGCGCCAGAGACGCCAGAAATTCGCGTCAATACGGTGGATATGACCCCGGTAGAGGCTGCAGAATACATCATCTCTCAGATATTGCCGCTCAAATGAGCACAGACCCGATGCCCGACGCCGAGTTGGCCGCACACCTTGCCGCTGCTGCTGGTCGCATTCTGATCGAAGTGCGCGATTCAGAAATATTTGAGGGCAAGGCTTTGGGTGCTGCAGGCGATGCCACCGCAAATGAATTCCTGTGCCGGGCCTTGCGCGTAGTAAGACCTGACGATGGATTGCTTTCCGAGGAAGAAAAGGACGATTCTTCGCGTTGTAACTTCAGCCGTGTATGGATCGTCGATCCCGTCGACGGAACACGCGAATATGGCGAACAGCGCAGCGATTGGGCCGTGCATGTCGGCCTGGCGATTGATGGCGCCGCATGCGTCGGGGCGGTCGCTTTGCCTGGACTCGATGGCGGCATAGTCCTTCGCACGGACTCGGTGAACGCTCTGCCAGAAACCGCATCTACCCCGCGTTTCCTGATCAGCCGATCCCGCCCTGCAAAGGAAGCTGTGGCAGTCTGCGACGCCATAGGCGGAGAGCTTATCCGCATGGGAAGCGCCGGCGCAAAGGCGATGGCAGTCGTGCGGGGAGAGGCGGAAATCTACCTCCATTCAGGCGGGCAATATGAATGGGATAGCTGCGCCCCGGTCGCTGTGGCGCAGGCGCATGGTCTGCATTGTTCGCGCATCGATGGCTCTCCGATCCGCTACAATCGCGCAGACCCGTATCTGCCGGACTTGCTCATCTGCCGCGCTGAATATGCCGAGCTCGTGCTGAAGGAAGTGGCTAAGCTAAGCTGAGCTGAGCTGAGCGTGCTGCCTATTCGGTTTCCGATTCTGGCATCGAAATTTGTATTTCGACCCGGCGATTGACTGCGCGGCCAGCCTCATTGCGCGATCCATCAGGTAGAGCATTGGGTTCGAGCGGATTTTGCTCTCCAAAAGCGACGATTTCGATGCGATCTTCGGTAATATCGTTTTCGATGAACCACTCGCGGACCTGCTCTCCTCGCTCCCGCGAAATCCGTTCATTATCCAAGTCGCTCCCACCCGCATCGCTATGCGCGCCCAGAACGATAGGCCCGCCTTGCGCAATTTGTTCTGAAGTCAGCACCTCCTGAAGTGCTAATTGAGCTGCGTCATCCAGATTTGATCCACCACCCGAAAAGCTAATTATCACATTCAACGGTTCAAGCGGTAGTTCCTCTTCGAGTTCCTGTTCTGCCTCAACATCTGGGCGCAGTATCGATACGACTTCGGTCGGTTCGGGTTCCGGCGCGGGTGAAGCTGTGGATACTGGGGCCGGTGCCTCTCCGCCATCCGTTTCGCGGTTTGCGTCGCAGGCACCAAGCGATGCAAGCGTCATAAATACGGCCATGGAACGTCCTGTCTGCATGCTATCCTCTTGGTCTTTCGCGTTTACGTTGCTCTTGGCTTTGGTGAATCGGCACGTTTGCCGGTCTTCTCTTCAGGCATTTTAATTTGGGGAGGAGCATAGGTGATGATCGTATCGCCAGGGCGTGGTTCAGGGCGGATCGCATGCGTGAAAAAGCGCAAGAATCCAGTTTCACTAACGATCAGCAACATGGCTGTGTCTTCGGCAAACCTTTCGCGCGCGTCCTCAAAATCGAACGCGTCGGACAGCTTGGTCTTCTTAAAGATCCAACCTTGGCTGTGCCTTTCGTTTACGTCTGTGACGCCAAACCCATCTTCAAACAGCGCGCGACCGCGGATGCTTTCAGGCAGCGCATGTCGATCATCGCAATCGCTATTCTCGCCCAATTGATAGACCATATCGCGGCCAATCTCATGCGCGAATTCGTTGCAGACCAGCGCATTATACGCCTCATTCTCAGTCGCCGCGACCAGCACCTGAAACGGCGACAGATCAAGGTTATGCTCGGTTGCTTCGTTCAAGATTTCGCCGTGATAAAACGGCAGGCCGTCACGTCTTGCCCCGCTCAGTCTTTGCCAGCTGGAATCGACGATCATCACCGGAGTATTCAACGTCTCCATCTGTTTGGCGAGCGCAATACTCCAAGGGGTTGAGCCGACAATCAACAGGCCCGGGCGTGTCGTCCCCTTCACACCCAGCCATTTTGCCACAATGTTGATAGTGAAACCGTGGGCGATTACGGTAATGACCACGACTGCAAAGCTGAGGCCGATCAGGATTTGCCCACCTTCAATTCCAAGCTCACCTAGTCGCAACGCAAACAGGCCGGAAATCGCCACCAACACAATTCCACGTGGGGCAATCCATGCGACGAACAGGCGCTCATTCCATGGAACGTCCGTTCCAAGCAGACTGATCAGCACCGTCACCGGGCGAACAAAGAACAACAGAGCGAGCAAGAACAGCAATGGTCGGATGCTGGTCTGCAGATAGGTCAACTCCTCCCATTTGAGCGAAGAGGCAAGTAGGATGAAAATCCCCGAAACCAGTAGGATAGCGACGTTTTCCTTGAACGGATGGATCGACCGAATGCTCGACCCTTCGTGATTGGCTAGAGTGATACCCATCACTGTCACTGCCACCAGCCCGGCCTCGTGCTCAATTTGATTTGTCAGCACGAACACCACGATAACTGCGGTGAACAGCACGGGGACCTTTAGATATTCGGGGATCGCGCCGCGCGGAAAGAGATAGGCAATTACGCGTGCCGCGAAATATCCGATCAAGCCTGAAAGAATAGCGGCCAAGATTAAGGGCGGGACAACATCCATCAGGGATGCGTCGGGGAAGTCGTTGACCCGGCGGAAATATTCATAGGCGATAACCGCACAAAGTGCCCCAGTCGGGTCGTTGACGATACCTTCCCATTTGAGGATAGAATTCGGCCGGGTCTGGATGCTTGCCTGTCGCAACAATGGGATTACGACAGTTGGCCCAGTGACGATCAGGATGCCGCCAAACAGAACAGCGACCGGCCAGACGAGCCCGGCAATATAGAAGCCTGCAAGCGATCCCAACGCCCAACCAATCAGCACCCCAATGGTGGCCAACCGCCACACCGCTTTGCCCGAATGCCGCAATTCTCGCAGATCAAGGCTTAGTCCGCCTTCAAACAAGATGAGCGCGACGCCGATACTGATCATGGGATCAAGCAAATCCCCAAATGCTACCTCTGGATCGATGAGGCCAGTGATAGGGCCAGCGATAAAGCCAGCAGCCAGCATCAGCACTATGGCTGGCCATCCAGTGCGCCATGCAATCCATTGGGCCCCGATTCCCACGGCGCCAATTGCGGCGATGACGATTGCTTGCGATTCCATGGAGATAGCTACGATCCTAACATCACTAAATATCAGAACGCTCGGGCTTTTCCAAGATAGAGGCGCTGATGTGCGGTGCCCTTAATCGCCTTCAAAGTCCATCAAAGTCCCAACCATGACGTCTGCATCGCGCAATTTTGCTGCCCCGCCTAGATCAGGCAGATCGATGACAAACAACGCATGCTCTACAATTGCGCCTGCTTTGCGTAGCAATTCTGTGGTCGCAAGTGCCGTGCCGCCGGTGGCAATAAGATCATCGACAATGACGACCTTCTCGCCGGTGCTCACCGCGTCTGGATCCATTTCCAGCCGGTCAGTACCGTATTCCAGAGCGTAGTCGATCCCGATTGTTTTGATCGGAAGCTTGCCCGGTTTGCGCACTGGCACGAAACCAATGCCCAGCGCCACGGCAACCGCCGCGCCAAAGATAAATCCGCGGGCTTCCATTCCAGCAATCTTCTGCGCGCCGCCTGCGCGAGCAAGCTCTGCCAAGTGATAAACGCTTGACATGAGACCTTCTGGATGACCGATCAGCGTGGTGATGTCGCGGAATTGAATACCGAATTCCGGGAAGTCAGGCACAGTGCGGATAAGCGCTTTAAGAGCCTTGGGCTTCATATGGTCAGCGCTCATTATCGTCCTTTCAATGCCACCTTAGTAGTGCGGAATTATGATCTTGAAAACATAAGCGCCCCATCGTCGTCAAACGACGATGGGGCGCTTCATATTTCGATTTACGAAGGAAACTTACTCTTTCTTCGGCTTCACCCCTGCCCAGATCTGTTTATAGGACAGGTAAGCCAGCCCGGACGCAAAGATCAGGAACAGGATCACAAACCAGCCGATTTGCTTGCGGTGCACCAAGGAAGGCTCAGCGGTCCAAGTCAGGAAGGCGGCGATATCGGCGGACATCTGTTCGGCGGTCGCTTCGGGGCCGTTCGCATAGGTAACGACACCTTCGTTAAGCTGCGGCGGCATTGCGATGTTGATGTTGTAGAAATGCTCGTTGAAATAAAGGCCCTCAGGGGTCTCAAATTCCGGTGATAGGGCCTGATCTGCGGGATCGGGCTCACCATATCCCAGCATCAAGGAATAGACGTAATGCGTACCGTCCTTGCGCGCCTTAGTCATCAGCGACAGATCAGGTGGGACGGCATTGTTATTGAATGCGCGTGCTTCCACGTCGTTCGCATAAGGCGCAGGAAAATAGTCGGTTGGCAGTCCCGGACGATCAATAACTGACCCGTCCTTCTGGTCGACTCCCGGTAAGCTCCAGCTAGCAGCTTCGGCGCGGACTTCCTCTTCGGAATAGCCAAGCTCCTGAAGGTTACGGAATGCAACAAACTTCAGGCTGTGGCACGAAGAGCAGACTTCTTTGTAGACCTGATAGCCGCGCTGTAGCTGAGCGTAATCCCACGTGCCTGCCGCGCCTTCGAAAGAGAACCCGCCTTCAGGCGCAATGTTCTCTTCTTGAAAAGCATAATAATCCGGCTTTTCAGGGATCGCGAAGTTCACAAGGCCAGGCACGAGCGACCACAGTACCAATACTGCGGTAAGGCCCAGGCCTACGATGATGCCTCCAAGTCTAATGGTCATGACCTAAACTCTTTCTCGTTATCGGGTCAGTTAAACAGGATCGTGTACTTATTCAGCCGGCTGCGGCGAAGCATCGGGCGCATCGCCCGCTGACATATCCGTAGCCGCAGTCGCCGCACCCGCGCCGCCTTCATCTTTACCAAGCACCGCTTCGGTGATGGAGAATGGCAGTGGCTTAGGAATTTCGATCTGACTGACGATCGGTAAGATCACCAGGAAGTGCAGGAAGTAATATGCGGTCGCAATCTGACTAAGCACGATAAAAGGCTCTTCCGGTTTCGCACCGCCCAGATAGAACAGTGCTGCCATGCACGGGATCAGGCCGAACCAGAAAAACTTCTTGAACATCGGACGGTAGTGACCCGAACGCACTGGGCTCTTGTCGAGCCACGGCAGGAAGAACCACACCAAGATCGAAGCAAACATCGCGATCACGCCTAGCAGTTTCGCTGGAACGAGAATAATGTCGGTAAACGGAATCGTCAGATCGCCTGTGAACGCCCGCAGGATCGCATAGAACGGATAGAAATACCATTCGGGAACGATCAGCGCCGGGGTCGAAAGCGGATTGGCTTCGACATAATTGTCCGGATGGCCGAGCATATTCGGCAGGAAGAACAGCATGAATGTGAATAGGATCAGGATCACGCCTAGTCCGAAACCATCTTTTGCCGTGTAATACGGGTGGAATGGAATGGTATCACTTTCCTTCTTCACTTCTACGCCGGTCGGGTTGGAAGAACCTGGAATGTGCAGTGCCCAAATGTGAAGGATAACAACGCCAGCGATCACGAATGGCAGCAGGAAGTGGAGCGAGAAGAAGCGGTTTAGCGCTGAGTTGCCAGGTGCAAATCCGCCAACCAGCCAAACTTGCAGCGGCTCACCCACAACGGGGATCGCGCCAAACAGGCCGGTAATCACCTTCGCACCCCAAAAGCTCATCTGGCCCCAAGGAAGGACGTAGCCCATAAAGGCCGTCGCCATCATCAGCAGAAAGATCACCACGCCAAGAAGCCAGATCATCTCGCGCGGCGCTTTATAAGACGAGTAATAGAAGCCGCGGAAAATGTGCAGATAGATGACGATGAAAAAGAAGCTTGCGCCATTGGCGTGCGCGTAACGCATCATCCAACCATAATTGACGTTGCGCATTATGTGTTCGACCTGACCAAAGGCGACTTCGGTGTTCGACGCATAATGCATTGCCAGCACAACCCCGGTGACAATCTGCAACACAAGGAAGAATCCGGCAAGAACGCCGAAATTCCACATATAATTCAGATTGCGTGGGACCGGATAGCCCGCGCCGACCGCACTGTAGACCAACCGCGGTAACGGCAATTTCTCGTCCATCCACTTTGTGAAAGCGGTTTGCGGTTCATACTGCTTTGCCCAGGCGAAACTCATAATGCTCTCTCTGATCCCTCAGCGTGAAAAACGTGGTTTTTCAGTAATACCAAAAGTCACCCGACCCGGATGACGCTTTCAGAAGCGAATTCAAAATCGGGAACCGCGAGGTTCGTGGGTGCAGGCCCTTTGCGAATTCGACCAGCGACGTCGTAATGCGAACCGTGGCACGGGCAGAAATACCCGTCATATTCGCCCTTATCTTCGCCTTCACCTGCCCCCAGAGGGACACAGCCAAGGTGGGTGCAAACTCCTAGATTCACCAAGATGTCTGCATTGCCTTCGCCCAAACGCTCGGCCAGCGTTTGCGGATCGCGCATATCGGCAGTGTCGTCGGCCACCGCTTCTGCGATTTCTTCTGGTGTCAGGCGCTTTACGAATAAAGGCTGATCTTGGAAGGTCGCCTTTACCGACTGTCCCGGTTCAATTGTGGAGATATCGACATCGGTCGTGCTCGCAGCGAGTGTATCGGCGGTTGGCGCCATCTGGCTGACCAACGGATAAAGGACGGAAGCGCCGCCTACGCCAGCGGTGCTGAGCGCTGCAATGTGGATCCAGTCGCGGCGACGGACGCCCTCTGCAGTGGAAGCCATGATGTATTACCCTGCTCGTCTTGCCGCGACGGAATATCCGAACGCGGATTTGGTGAAAACCTCTGATACCAATTCGGCAACAGAGCCTTTTCAGTTTGCCCCAGTTACGGCCGAACATGCAAATCCACGTTCAACCATTGATTGGGGCGCCATATACGTCAAACGGTTATGAATCCAACCGTGTTTTAAGCATCAACTGTTCGTTTATGCGCAAGCTTAGCTATGGAACCGCTATGATGCTGATTTGCCGCCCATAATTTGCTTCGCCATTCAGCGCCGCTCTTCTGTAAGAATGATAACGCGCCGGTGTGCAATAAGTATCGCAGCCTAGGTCAGTAATTGTCGCAAGACCCGCGGTTCGCAATTTTTCGGCGACATAGCCGGGCAAATCAAACTGCCAACGCGCAATCCCCTCTCGTATTGGGGCGGCTACAAAATGCACATCATCGGCTGGCGTGAAATGCTCTCGAAATGCGGCATCCACTTCGTAATTGGCCTGCGCGATGGTTGGGCCAAGGGCGGCGGCTATGTTTGAACGTTTTGCCCCTAGCGCCTCCATCGCCTGAATGGTGTTTTCAAGAACATTGCCGCGATCATTCCCGCAGGCGCCGCGCCATCCGGCATGGGCAGCGCCAACAACTCCCATTTCCCTATCTGCAAAAAGTATGGGGCAACAATCAGCTGTAACGATACCCAAAGCAATATCCGAGCGATCAGTGACCACACTGTCGGCGACAGGCCGGCCTTCGGCGGCGTCGGGCCATTGTTTTCCCACGGTGACAACTTCTGGCGAATGGACTTGGATCGGAACCGCCAGCGGAGCGCCTGAAAGGATCGCATTCGCCGCCGCAGCACGCAATGTGCGCACAGGTTCTGCCGTGCCGGGAGCATTATAACCGAATTGATGCGCGCCGCCGCCTGACCCGAAAAAGCCATGGGGAACCCCGGCGAGCACATCAGCCCTCTCTATGTCAAAGGGGACATCAAGGGCAGTTTTTTTAGCCATCGAGGCTGCGACTCACCTGTTCCATTGTGTCGCGAGACAAGTTCTCTGCCTTGGCAATCCGTTCCAATTCCGCCTTCATCAGCGCCGCCCGGTCAGGCTCAATCCGCCGCCAACGACCCAGCGGAGAAACAAAGCGCGCCGCCGTTTGCGGGTTGATCGGATCAAGCGCGAGTATCACGTCTGCGATCATGCGGTAGCCAGCCCCGCTCGCATCATGGAACCCCTGAGGATTGCCAGCAAACGCCATGTAGAGTGAGCGCACACGGTTTGGGTTGGACATAGTGAAGTCAGGGTGATCAGCCAGCGCTTTTACATGTGCGATCACATCGGGGTGCAGTGAAAATGCCTGCAATGTGAACCATTTGTCGACGACTAGGGCATTGTCATCATAGCGATCATAAAACGCTTTTAACCGCTCTTCGCGCGCCGGGTTTTCCAGACCACAAAGCACCATCAGCGCGCCCTGCCGGTCTGTCATATTGTCGGCATTGTCGAATTGGCGCGCTGCCATTGTCGCAGCTTTTGCCGGATCAGCGGCGGCCACCAGACCTAGGGCCAAATTCTTGACCTTACGCGCCCCGCGACCGTTTGGATCATCATAACCGGTATCCATTGCACGTTGCCAAAGCGCCTGAAGTTCGCCCATCACAGCACTGCCAATCGCAGCTTTCAATTGCTCTCGTGCCGCATGGATTGCACCGGGATCGGCTTTGCGTGTTCCGGTGGCCATGGCTTCGAACAGATAGGTTTCGCTGGGCAGTGACATCAATTCGCCGCGCATCGAATCGTCCAACACCCCATCAGAAAGGACCGAGCGCATCGCTCCGGCAATCGCGGACATACCAGATGCGCGGGCCGCTTCATTCAGGTCTCCGCCGGCGGCTGCGACCAAATGACGCACCGCCAGATCCTGCATCGCTTCGTACCGCGCGAAAGAATCGTCATCCTTCGCGGCTAGGAAAACAAGGTCGTCGCGGTTCAGCTCGCGCTCAATGATAACGGGAGCGGTATAGCCACGATTGATCGACAGGACCGGCGCAGGGCCGGAAATTGGTAGTGTGAAGGTCTCTTCTTCTGAGGTGAGCACGATCAATTGCTCTGCCCCAATCGCACCCGTTTCGCGGCAATGCACCGCGACACGCAGCGGAATCGGCATCGAGCTCTTGCCGGTTTGACCCGGCGTGTTCGGCACCATCTGCTTCAAGGTCAACTTAAGACCGTCATCGCCAAGTTCTTGGTTTACGGTCACGCGCGGCGTGCCTGCCTGACGATACCAAAGGCGGAATTGCTCCAGATCGAGCCCAGCACCGTCCTCCATGGATCGCACGAAATCTTCGCAAGTCGCTGCCTCGCCGTCATGGCGGTCGAAATAGAGATCAGTGCCTTTGCGGAAATTCTCCAGGCCAGCCATGCTGCGCATCATCCGGATGACTTCGGCGCCTTTGTTGTAAATGGTGGCCGTGTAGAAATTGCTGATTTCGCGATAGCTATCTGGACGAATTGGATGCGCGAGCGGTCCCGCATCCTCTGGAAATTGCGCCGCGCGCAGAACGCGCACATCCTCAATCCGTTTAACCGCTTCGCCGCGCATATCCTGACTGAACAGTTGATCGCGCAGGACAGTGAATCCCTCTTTCAATGACAGCTGAAACCAATCGCGGCAGGTGATGCGATTGCCGGACCAATTGTGAAAATATTCGTGAGCGATCACGCCCTCAACCGCGTCAAAATCACCATCCGTGGCGGTGTCGGTGTCGGCCAGCACATATTTGGTGTTGAAGACGTTGAGGCCCTTATTCTCCATCGCCCCCATATTAAAATCGCTAACTGCGACGATGTTATACAGATCAAGATCGTATTCGCGGCCAAAGGTTTCCTCATCCCACTTCATCGACCGATGGAGAGATTCGACCGCGTGATCGGTGCGGGAAAGGTCTTCTGCACGAACCCAGATATTGCACTCTACTTTGCGGCCAGACATCGTCGTGAACGGCGCAGAATTGGCGACCAGATCGCCCGCAACGAGCGCGAACAGATAGGCTGGCTTTGGCCATGGATCGAACCATTCAGCAAAGTGACGTTTTTCGCCTTTGGCATTTTCCAGATCACCGGCAGCCTCATTATTGCCGTTGCACAGCAACACAGGAAAGGCGTCTTTTGGCCCCTCCATTCGCACCCGATATGTTGATAAGACATCGGGACGGTCAGGGAAGAAAGTGATGCGGCGGAAACCTTCGGCTTCGCATTGCGTGCAGAGCATCCCGTTTGAGGCATAGAGCCCCATCAACGTAGTGTTCGTGCTGGGGGAAATTGTAGTGGTTATGGAGATCTGATGGGCGCTGCCGGATAGGGTCACGACAAGGTCAGGTCCGTCCATTGCCCACTTGCCCGCTGGCTCACCATCGACCAAGATCTGATCCACGGTAAGGCCGTCGCCATTCAGTCGAAGTTCTTGTGAAGGTTCTGCGTCGGGGTTCGCTTCGACTGACAAAGTCGCGACGACCCGCGTAGTCTCTAGCCCCAGATCAAACTGCATCGCGGTCTGCGGGACCAGCCACGCATAGGGCTTATAATCCTTGCGCAAAATCTCCGGCGGCTTTTGCGGCGTCGGCGCTGCACCTGGGAGTTCGGGGTTGCCTTCGGCGTTTGTGGGGGTGGTTGCTATATCCATGATCCCCGATTTAGATTGATTTCGCCCCGCGTCCAACCGCATGACGCATTCAATGGCGAATTTGTTGATTTTTGGGTTGGGCTACACAGCGAAACGCATTGCTGCGGCGGCGGAAAAGCGCGGTTGGAGCGTTGATGCCACAGGCAGTGCTGGGAATGTCGATTTCGGCGACCGCGCGGCGGTTGAATCTGCGTTGGACCGGGCAACGCATGTATTGTCCTCTGTTCCGCCCGATCAAGCTGGCGGACTCGATCAGGTGCTTTCAACCTATGGCCGATCATTTGGCGCGGCTTGGTATGGGTATTTGTCCTCCACCGGGGTTTACGGCGATAGCCAAGGCGCTTGGGTGGATGAGGCATCGCCCACTGGCACAGGCCGCCGTAACGCCCGCTCTGATGCAGACGCTTTATGGATGGAATTGGGCGCGCGGGTGTTCCGATTACCCGGCATTTACGGTCCTGGCCGCAGTGTATTGGACCGGGTACAATCGGGCAAAGCGCGGCGGATCGATCTGCCGAACCAAGTGTTCAGCCGGGTGCATGTCGATGACATCACCAGCGGCGTGATCGCGGCAATCATCGGCGATGCACCTGCAGGAGCCTATAATCTGGGCGATGACCTGCCTGCCAGCGGCAATGCGGTCACTGAGCATGCCTGCCGCCTGCTTGGACTAGAGCTGCCTCCGCTCGAAACCTTGGAGCAGGCCAACCTGTCTGAGATGGCGCGGGGATTTTATTCTGAGAACCGGCGAGTGGCGAACGGCAAGGCAAAGCGGGTGCTGGGCTGGAAGTCGCAATATCCAACCTATGTCGAAGGCTTAGCGGCTCTGCTTTGACCGCAGAGCCAGCACCATGCCAAGAATGGCCAAGCCCATCCCACTCGCCGTGATTGCGGTCCAATTGTAATCTTCGAACAGGGTCGAAAGCAGCATCGCCACTGACACAGTTAGAATTGAGTTATAGGCCGTGCGCCCCGCACCAATCTCTCGTACAAGATTGTAATGTAGCGGGAATGTGATGACCGATCCGATCAGCGCAAGATAAACAACTCCCATCCAATAGTCAGGCCGGGTCGGCAGAGGCGGTGGTCCAGCGGTGAGTAACGCAAAGCCTAGATCGAAGACCGTGCCATAAAGCATTGCCCAAGCGAGCAGGCTGACCATCGGCACCGCGCGGCCGATCGTGTTGGCCTGAACCACATTGGCCAGCGAAGCCGCCAGAATCCCGCCAACCGCCAGTGAGATGCCCAATCCGACATTGCCGCCAAGCACCCCGGCTCGCGGCGCTGCGTTCCATTCGTTCACGAGCAATAGTGAAACGCCCGCAACCGCAATTGCACTGCCAATCACAAAGCCGCTTTGCACGCGTTCGCCCAAAAATATGCGCCCAAAAATAGCATTCGGCACCATCAGCATCGCAAACATCACCGCGACTATACCCGATGTGATGTAGAGTTCCGCATGATAGACAAACAGGAAATTACCGCTGAATTGCGCGATGCCAACGCCCAGTGCGAGCAAGTGCTCAGGCCGCGATAGCCGCAATCTCCGCTTCATCAGCACGGCGACCAGAAAGAGCGCCGGGGTCGCCAGCGCAAACCGGTAGAACACCGACCACGCCGCAGGCATTCCGTCGATCTGATCAGTGATGATGAACCACGTCGACCCCCAGATTGACCCGGTAAGCACGAAAGGAATGATTACCCGCCAACTGAACATCTTGATTTGAGGCGCGCTCACAGGCTGGCAATAGCCTTACCCAGCATTGCGGCATCTTCGGCGCGTGTGTCCCATGCGGTAACAAAGCGCGCGGCATCATTGCCCCAATCGTAAAATGCAAAATCTTGCGCTCGCAGTGCTTCACGTTCGACAGGGGAAATTCGCACAAACAATTCATTGGCTTCGACCGGGTGCATCAATCTCTGGCCGCAACCCTTGGCAATCTCCCCTGCGGCGGCATTGGCATGAAGTGCATTGGCGAGCCATTGATCGCCGTCCAGCATTGCCAGAATTTGCGCAGCAAGATAGCGGCCTTTGCATTGCAAGTGCCCGGCACGCTTGCGGCGATATTTGACCAGATCAGCCTGAGCCGGATCGAACAGCACAATCGCCTCTGCACCCATCCCGCCATTCTTGATGAAGCCAAAAGCGAGACTGTCTACATCGCCTGATGCCTGCCTTGCAGCGTCTGTTGCCGATCCGCCAAGAAACGCCGCAGCATTGGCAAACCGTGCGCCGTCCATATGCAAACCCAAGCCACGCGTTTTTGCAAACCCGCCAAGCGCGGCCAGCTCACCTGCCGCATAGCTGCATCCATATTCGCTCGCCTGCGTGATCGAGATTGCATGTGGCTGCACCTGATGCACATCGTCGCGAATCGGATCGATCACAGCAGCAATATTGGTTGGCGTCAGTTTTGCCCCATCGCCCGATGCGTGGATCAGCTTTGCGCCATGGAGGTAAAAACCGGGTGCTCCAGCTTCATCCACTTCGATATGCGCCTCTTCATGACATACCACACCGCCATGCGGCTGGCACATGGTCGCCAACGCCAGACAATTGGCGGATGTCCCTGTCGCGGTCCAAAGCCCTGTACATTCCCGCCCGAACAGTTCGGTAAAGCGCTCATCCAGCTGAACCGACAAAGCATCGCTATCATAGGGATTGTCTGCGCTGTCTGCCGCGCGCATCGCCTCCCACACCTTGGGGTGGACGGGCGCGGCATTATCCGAAAGGAAGGGTTTAAGCTGAGTCATCTTGGCAATCGCGTCTAACCGCCATTACCGTCAACGCAAGAGAGAGTGCATATGACCGATAGAAATGCAGGCGTTACCATCACCCATTTCGCAGAAGACTCCGAAGGCAATCAAGGCGGCAAATATGTCGCCGAAGTCCCCGGGGAAAAGGCCAATGGCTATCTGGAGTGGGAACCGCGTGGTTCAGACAAGGTGCGGATCGCAACGCATACTATCGTCCCGCCAGAAATTGGCGGGCGCGGAATCGCTGCCTTGCTGGTCAAGCGCCTGATCGCCGATGCGCGTGAGCAGGAATTCAAGATCGTCCCGCAATGCTCGTATGTCGAAAAGAAATTCAACGAAAACTCAGAATGGGCAGATCTTAGGGTGAATTGAACTTTCTAAGCTGTTTCTAGTTGCGAAAAGTCTTTCGCTGCGACCGTTTCCAGAACCTGCCTGCGCACTTCACGCGCTCGCTCAATCGGCACGCCGGGGATAGAAAATGTGCCGCCGGCCTGTCCCAGATGCAAAGTTGCATATCCGCGCAGGCGCGAGATCGGCCCCTGCGAAATCTCAGCCGAATGCAGTTTCATCCGGGTTGCGATCTGGCTGCGCGGGGACAGAACACCTTTGGTTGCCATGATCTGATCTGCATCAAGCGCGTGGCGCTGATATTGCCAAGCCAGCGCGTTGACGATGGCCGCCAATCCAGCAAACACCAAAGGAACTCCTGTCGCCAGATCGCGCCATTCAGGCGTGTAGATCGAGGTGGCGGTCCATGCTGCCGCAGCAGCAGCAAGATACAGGATCGAACCCCAAATGACGGTGTCGATCATATATCGACCGCTGGCGCGATGCCAATCTGAACTCTCATTGGGCAGATGAAAGCCTGCTGCCTCAACGATGGGGGCAATTTCCTGCATTTTGGCAAAGGGTGCGACCACGTGGTTGGATGCACCCATATCCTGGGCAAGGCTGACAAAGCGTAGATCATGCCATCCGAAACGATAACGGATAAGGCCGGTCCCAACCTTCACCCCTTGGACCCGATGGACAGGCATCACGACATCAGTCTTGGTGAACAATCCGCGCCGCCGCCGAAATCCGCGCGCTGTTTGCTCCAGCAGAAATCCCCATTCGCGGGCAAAGACGCGGACGATGCCGGTCAGCGATCCGATGATGAACACCGCGAACAACCCGCCAAGCGCGCCCAATATCTGCACCGTGGAGCCAGCTTCGTTGATTTGACTGATCTGCCCTTCACCGTCCTCGATCAGGCCCTGCCAAAGATCAGCGTCCCAGATTTCAAAATCAAGAAAACTGTCCGCATATTGGGTGAGACCAGCGAGCACGGCAAAGACCGCCAGCGAGAATTCAAACAGGCCAAATGAGAACAGGCGTCCCGGCCCCATCGTGAAAAGTGGCTCGCCTTTTTTCTCGGGCGCTGCCGCCGCTGTATCGCCGGCAACTGTCGTGTTTTGCGTTTCTTGTCCGTCGCGGCGTTCGCGCACCAATTGGCGCATTTTCTCGCCGTCATCTTCAGTCAGATAAGAAAGGCTGAGGTCCTCGCCCCCACCAGCACCGGTTTCGAACTTAACCGCGACCAGTCCAAACAGGCGTGGCACCAGTTTTTGTTCAAGGCTGACATCTTGGATTCGCTCAAACGGGACCGATCGCGCCGAGCGGCTCAACAACCCGCTTTCAACGCGAATATCCTGCACACCAATCGTGTAAGTCAGGCGTTTCCAAGTGATATAGGAAATTGCGGCGGAGAGAAGGGCAACCGCTGCCCCGACTCCCAGCCCAATGAAAATACCGATACCGCCGATACCCGTTCCGAAGGCAGCAGCAAGAGCTGGAAAGATGGCATTTTGTAACCCGGCAACCGCACCGACAAGCACGCTTAGCGGAGCAGTGTTACGCGGTTCGGATTGCTTCTCAACAGCCGCCCTTACGCTTACTTCTTCGGAGCTGTCGTTCACATGCTTTCCCGCTTGATATGCGCGCGGATTTCTTCACGCATTTCGACAGCCAGTTCATGACCAAGACCCGGCAGCCGGACCGAAGCATTGTGACTGCCTGCCGTGTGCAAAGTTAACGTGGCGATGTTGAATGCACGCTCAATCGGACCTTGATCCACATCGATATGCTGCACCCGTCCAAACGGAACGACCGTGTCTGAATGCCACATAATGCCGCGCACGACCCGCAGACGATCACAGCTGATTTGAAACCCGCGTGCACCGTAACGTGCCGCTGGAATGCGGATCACAATAAACAGCGCGATCAACAAGGCCGGAATCATGATCACACCCATAGGCAACCCCACCTCTGATCGCAGCACCGCTTCGACTGATGCAGCGACTACCATCAAAACCAGCGCCCAAATCACCGCGCCGACCCGCATCAAGAGTTTGTAATTGGGGTGCAGATTTGTCAGCTCGCCATCATCGTCAACTTCAGCGAGAATGGAGCTTTGTGATTGCTCCTCCATGGGCTCAGGACGCGGCGTATATTGCGCGTCTCTTGGGTAAGGAGCCGATGATGTTGGATGCGATTCTAAAGTATCATCATCTGACTTTGACGGCTCCGACAGCGGTGCAGGTTCCTCCCACGGTGTTCCGCCGCCTTTGTGACCGAATAGATTGCGGGCACTGTTCGATTGGGGCTTGTCCTGCAGAGGTGAATCTTTTGGGCCATTGTCGCTCATGACGCTTAGATGCTGGGGACAGACGATACGCGCAAGACCAAAATGCCGTTACCCTACGCAAATCTGGGTGCAAAAGCCCGCCAACCTAGCGCATTTGTGAGGGCGACGGCTGACCTTGCTGCGCATAGGGTTGCTGTAATCAATATTCGCAGGAGAGAGATGATGACCATTTTGCATTCAAGCCTTGGCCCCAATCCGCGACTGGTGCGCATGTTTCTGATCGAGAAAGGTCTGGAGGAAGGTAAGAATTTTGAGCGGGTCCATTACGACATCATCACCGGCGAAAATCGGCAAGATGCCAGCTACATTGCGAAAAACCCGCTGGGTACGATCCCAACACTGGAGCTGGACGATGGGACCTGCCTGACCGAAAGCTGGCCGATCTGCGAATTCATCGAAGAAAGCCACCCCGCGCACAATCTGTTTGGCGAAACACCCAGCGAGCGCGCCCAAGTGCGTAAATGGGCGCGGCTGTTCGATCAGGAAGTGGTTGTGCCCATGACTATGGGTTTCCGCGCAGGAGGGGGGCGTCCGATGTTCGAACCGCGCATGAACGTTGTCAGCGCAGAAGCAGGCGCAGAATTGTCGGCGATGTCAGATGAGAAATGGCGGCTTTTCGACAGCATTCTTGGGTCAAGCAATCACTTCGCCTTGGGCCGGTTTACCTTTGCTGATCTGATTGTATTCTGTTTTGCCAATTTCGGGTTCACCGTGGGCTGGAAATTGCCCGACGGATCCGACAATCTCGCGCGCTTTGTCGAAACGCATAATGTACGGGCAAGCGCCGCGATCTGGCGGCAGGCCGAATAATGACGGATCTGACTGGCAAAACCGCCATTGTCACAGGATGCGCCAACGGCATTGGCGCGGCGACTGTCAGGCGGTTGCGGGCTGATGGCGCTGATGTGCTCGGTACCGATATCAATTCAGATTGGGGCATGTCATTGTGCAAGGAAACGGGCGCGGTCTTTGCCGAACAAGACGTGGCCGATTGTGCGGCCTGGCCCAAAATTGTGGCGAAAGCGACGGATCGTTGGGGGCGTTTGGATATCCTCGTCAACAATGCCGGAGCCGTGTCATCTTTGTCGATTGAAGATGTGACCGATGAGGCGTGGGACCGGATTTACAATATCAATATCAAAGGCACCATGGCTGGGTGCCGCGCAGCGATTGCGGCGATGAAAGCCAATCCCGGCGATTCGTCAGGCTCTATCGTCAATATCAGTTCTACATCAGCAATCGGTGCGCTTCCAAGCGATGTGGCCTATTGTTCGAGCAAAGGCGCTGTCCGGGTGCTCAGCAAATCGGTCGCAGCGCACTGCGCGAAAGCAGGTTACAACATCCGCTGCAACACGGTGATACCAGGCGGCACCGACACAAATATTCTTGCTCAGGCAGAGAATGTCGCGCCCGGTTTAAAAGAAGCAGTGGCCGCAACTTCGCCACTCAATCGTCTTGCCGACCCCGCTGAAACAGCAGCTGCGATCGCTTTTCTGGCGAGTGACGAATGCGCGTATATGACCGGCGCTGAAATGATGGTGGATGGCGGAATGATGTCGATCCATCCAGGGTTCTAGTTGGCTTCCATTCGTTCAAGATAGCCGCTGGATCGCATTTGCGCCGCTGTCCATGCAAAGACCGCCATCGCCGCAATGCCTGAAACTAGGCAAACTGCGAACACCGCGATTGTCAGCGACAATGACCCCTGCGTCGGAGCTAGCCAGTCGCTGACCCAGCCGATCAAAGCAAGGCCTAACGCCTGTCCAACCAGATTGTTAAAAAACAACGCAATTGCTACAGCAAATCCGCGTTGCCCCGGTTCCACTGCCGCTTGAATACCCGACAGGATCGGAGCCTGGCTTGCGACATAAATCGCATATGCGACAGCGAAAAAGCCCAGAAAGGGCCAGAACGAACTCGAAGACAGACTCATACCGAGCGGCAGCACGCAGCCAAGGCTCACAATCCCCGGCAGCCATGCCCGCCAGCGCTCGTCGCGCTTTGTCAGCCAACCTGCTAGATATCCGCCAAGGATCGGGCCCGGAATGCCCCCAATCAAGAATGCCAGGCCAAGATAGATGCCGACATCTCCGCTGGAAATACTGAAATTCCGGATCATCACAGCCGCCATCCAAAAGGCAAGCGCATAACCGATCATGATCTGCACAGCCCAACCCACGGAGAGACCTATAAAGATGCGATTTCTGGCAAGTGTTTTCGCCGTCTCAATCAATGGTTGTTGTGCGATTTTTGCGCCTTTGGGTGCGTATTGCCCCCGCCTTGGTTCGCGCATGGTAAAAAACACGAGGGCGCCAATCAAAATGCCCGGAAGGCCCATCAACACAAATGCCCACCGCCAACCAAACAGCTCATTCAATTGTCCGCCAATTAGCAATCCCCCCGCCGTGCCCACTGTTGCACCAATAGTGAGGAAGCCCATTGCCTTGGCCAATTCCTCACGGCGGAAATAATCTGCAACAAGACTTTGTGAGGCAGGGCCCGAACATCCCTCGCCAACTCCAACTCCAGTTCGACTGAAGAACAACGTCCAGAATCCCATGGCCAAGCCGCACAAAGCGGTCATCCCACTCCAGAATACAATCGCGCCTGAAACGATATTCTTACGCACGGATCGATCAGCCAGCCGTGCGGCAGGAAAGCCGACAATCACATAAGTCACAGCAAATGCGAGCCCACCCAACAAACCGATTTGACCATCCGAAAAGGCAAATTCAGCCTTTATGTCTTCCAGCAGAATCGAAAAAACCAGCCGGTCAGCAATCGAAAACATACTAACCAGCGTCAGAAGCCCGAGGACGTACCAACGATAGAGCCCTCCCGGCGGCGCCTCTTGCCTTTCGTTAGGTTCTTCAGTGATGAGGTCTGGCGTCCAGCCCATTATCGACCGGAATGGTCAGGCCATTCAAAAATCGTGCTTCATCGCTCGCCAAGAACAGTACACAGTCGGCAATATCGCGCGGATCGCCTAGGCCATCCTGAGGCAGTGGACCGGAGTCAATTTTCATCAACTCTTCTCCCGCTCGCCCTGAGATATCGCGCACCATCGGCGTTTCAATCCCACCCGGCGCAAGCGCGTTACAGCGGATCCCGTATCTTTCATCCTGACAATGAATTGCGATAGAGCGGGTCATAGAGGAAATTGCCCCCTTTGCCGCCGTATAGGCCGGGATCATCGGATAACCCATGAGAGCGGCAGTCGATGCCATATTGATCATCGAAGAACCGCCGCCGCCATTACGCTTGTGCCGATGCTTCATCAAAGGAAGAGCATATTTGCAGCCAAGAAACGTACCGCTGACATGAATATCGAGATGCAGTTTGAAATGATCGAGTGAGCAATCCTCAATATTTTCAAAGATCACATTGCCGGCATTGTTCACCAGAATATCGAGCCCACCATGCCGTTCCCCAACGGCCAGCATAACATCTTTCCATTGCTGTTCGTCAGTCACGTCGAGAGCCATGGCATCGCCGCCAATCGCATCTGCGACTTCATGCGCGAGTTCGACTTCGCGGTCGGTCACGATGACTTTCGCGCCTTCACTGGCCAGCCTTTCGCAATCAGCTTTGCCTAGCCCCATTGCGCCGCCCGTTACCAAAGCGACCCTGCCTTTAACCCGTCCTGCCATTGCCCTCTCCCAAAAGCGAATTGTTGCTGCCCAAGTTAGGATGGGCATCGCATCGCGCCACTACTTAAACCGATGGGAAAAGTGAGAGGTGTTTGGCGGCTTGGCTTCGTTATCCTGCTTCTGGGAGAAGAGTTATGATCGTTATGGCTGAAGTCGCCAGATTGAAGGCACTGATGGAGTGGGAGAGCGCGCGCACGGCCCCGCCCGCCGGCTTCCCCAAGCTTCCCGATATGCCCGCCGCACGCTATACAAGCGAAGAATATTACGCGCTCGAACAAAAGCACATCTTTCGCAAAAGCTGGCTGTTTGCAGGCCATATCGACGAAATTCCCGAACCGGGGTGCTACATGCGTTGGCACAATGCCGGCGATCCGATTGTCATTGTACACGGTATGGATGGGGCCACTCGCGCGTTCTACAATACGTGCCGCCACCGCGGCGCACCGATTGTGACAGAAGAGCGCGGCAAGTCATCGCGGCTCATATGCGGATATCATAATTGGACCTACAAAACCGACGGCGCCTTGATTGGGGTGCCTGAAAAACAGGATTTCCCGAAGGATTTCGACATGAGTTGCCGGGGATTAATCCCGGTACGATGCGAGATGTTCGGCAATGTCATCTTCGTCAATTTCGATAATGACGCCATGCCGCTAACCGAATGGATGGGGCCATTGCTGGACGAATGGGATGAGTTTGCGTTTGACCGTGTGCGGCTCGCCTCGCGCTATTCCTTTGATCTCAAATGCAATTGGAAGGTTGCGATGGAAGCCAACATGGAAGTGTACCATGTGCCCTTTATCCACCCGAACACCGTCGCACCGCTGGTCGATCCAAAACGCAACCTCAACACCATGTATCCCAATGGCCATGCTCGGATGCTCGCACCTCCCCCGCGCAGTACAAACCGGGAGCATGTCCGTGCGGTGGATAGCCCACCCGAATGGCAACAGATTGAAACTGTGGGAGAGCTAGGTCGCACCCACACACAGTCCTATACTTTGTTCCCTAACTGGGTTTCACCGCTATCGAACTTCTTCGTTCCGCCGCTCGTTTTCTGGCCCACCTCGCTGAACACGACTCGGCTTGAACTGGTGACGATGGCGCTAGATTGGGGAGATGGGCCTCCGCCAGACCTGTGGACTGTTCCCGATGCGAGCAAGCCGAATGGCCGCGACATGAGCCCGATCATTCTCGAAGATACCCAGTTCGGCGAAGCGATCCAGCAATCGATGCAAAGCGCTGCTTTCCAGAGCGTGCCTTTGTCGTACCAAGAGGCCCGAATCTATTCCTTCCACCAGAGCTGCGACCGGATGATCGAACCTGAAAACGTGCCGAACCATTTGCGGGTCGAGCCGGTTATTGGAGAGGAATGGATATGGCCAAATGATCCCCGTGTGGCGGAAATGGAAGGGCAGCAAACGGCAGGCGAATGAATCTTTCACCACCATATGACTTCGCCCTCAAACACTAGTTTGAAGCAATATTGTGGCCAAATGGCCGCACTTTGCGACATTCCCTAGCGCTTTTGCTAGATGAGGGCGGAATCACTCCTCCATACACTCTGCCCATCACCGAGTAGCTGCCGGAAAAGGCAGCACAGGGACTGGGGAACAAGGCGTGGAGCATTCCTCTCGCCTTTATGGGAGAGAGCATCATGAGCACACTTAACACCCGAATTGCCTTAAGCGCTGGCCACAATACACGGTTCCGCCGCGCGCTGATGAGCGGCGCTGCGATCGCTGCATTTGCCAGCATGCCGCAGGTCGCCTTTGCTCAAGATAGCGATGCCGAAGAAGCCCAGGACCGCGGATTCGATGACAATGTCATTATCGTGCAAGCGCGGCGCCAAGATGAATCGCTGCAAGATGTTCCGGTTACGGTAACGGCAATCGGCGGTGCCACTCTTGAACGGTACGGGATCGACGAGATCGCTGACGTTCAAAGCCGAGTGCCTGCCCTAACCATTCAGGTCGGCGGCTCTGGTGCAGGTGGCTCGATCAATCTTCGCGGTGTTGGATCTTCCGCAATTTCTGCGGCTTTCGATTCCGCCGTCGCTTTTGATATTGACGGTGTTCAGGTCAGCACGGCACGCCTTGTCCAAGCAGGCTTTTTCGACGCGGCACAGATTGACGTGCTCAAAGGCCCACAATCACTGTTCTTTGGTAAAAGCGCATCCGCCGGTGTGTTTTCGATCCGCTCAGCCGATCCAACAGCCTCTTGGGAAGTCGGAGGGTCCGCAGCTTATGAGTTTGAAGAAGAAGGTTACACGATCGGCGGTTATGTTTCCGGTCCAATCAGCGACACTCTCGGCGTTCGCGTCGCTGCCCAATATAATGACATCGATAGATTTGAAGAACTTCAGCCCGGTACGCCAAATTCAAACGACCCGCGCGGCCAAGAGAATTTTATCGGCCGTGTAACTCTCGACTGGGAACCAACGTCTCAATTCAACGCGAATTTCAAAGCGTCTTACACTCGTAACGAAAACGACGGTGCGAACCAATTGCGTGATCAGGATTGTGGTCCAAACGGTGTTGCTGATCCTGTCATTTTCGCTTTCGGAAACGCAATCATTCCCAACAATGCCGATTGTAACATCAATGACAGCCTGTTCCCTCAGGTCGATTCCGACCCGATCACAACCGGCGGCCTGGCACCGCCAACTAATCGCGGCGCGGATGAATTTGCTGAACGCAACGGCGCGGCATTCGGTATCACGGAAATCTATTTTTTCCGGCTAAAAGCAGAACTTGAACTGTCTGAAGTTCTGAACCTGACTTCCACAACTGGCTATCTGGATTTTGCATCGCTAGATCGCGATGTATTCAGCTTTGTCGGTGTTGGTCCAGCGACGCCTCTTGATCCGACCGCACCATTGGCACCTGCAATCGGGGCGCTCAATGCGCCGGGAATTCCGTTGGGTCTGGGAAGTAATCTGGCAGATAACCAAACGAACCAATTTACCCAGGAATTGCGCCTGGCATCGGATTTCGATGCACCGATCAATTTCCAATTGGGGGTGTTCTACGAAACGCGCGAAATTGAATTCAACACGGCGGAACAAGCATTCAACGTGCCTCTAGCCTTTGGCACAGCGCCTAGCGGCGGCATCGGCTTTGATTATCAACGCGAACACGCCACTGATACTGAAGCTTTCTCAGTCTTTGGTAGTGTCGATTTCGACCTTACGGACCGGCTCAATATCACCGCTGGTCTTCGTTGGACTGATGAGAACAAGACCAACCGGATTGCCATTCCATTCATCAATCCGATTATCTCCGGTCTTGATCTGGATGGCGATGGAAATGCTGACTTTGTGACCAGCGGGTTCATTTCTCAGCCGATCAACTTCAGTGACAGCAATTTTTCGCCCGAAGTCTCTGTAACCTATGCCGTCACGGATGACATCAACGTCTTCGGTGCCTTCAAAACTGGTTTCAAATCCGGCGGTATCGACAACTCAGCGCTCCCCGGCGTTGGTCTTGCTGGGATTGGCAATCAGGCAGTTAACCCGGCAACCGGCAATACATTTGATGCCGACGCGACCAATTCTTTGATCTTTGAATCAGAAGAGACGACAGGCGGGGAAATTGGAATCAAATCGCAATTTGCAGGTCGCTCCATCACCGTCAATGCAACAGCATATTACTATGTGTTCGACAATCTGCAGGTGCAGTTGTTTGATGGGGTCGCGGTACAATTCGTGACCTTCAATGCTGGTGAATTGACGACTTCGGGTGTTGATGTCGATTGGGGCTGGCGCACACCTGTGGATGGGCTCTCGTTTTCAGGAACCCTCGCTTATCTCGATTCGCGATTTACCGACACATTCCTTGCTCTGAGTGGCGTTGATTTGGATGGACGCGATGCACCGCGAGCTCCGAATTTTGCCGGTAACTTTGCAGCCGATTGGTTTATACCCATGGGCGACTCTCTCGAACTGGGTCTAAGCGGCAATGTCGCTTACTCAGATTCGTACTTTACCGGTCAAAGCACCCTCAATGATATCGTTCAGGATTCATTTGTGACCCTGGATGCAGGTATTTCGATCGGCGATATTGACGGCAAATGGGAATTGGCAGTCATCGGCACCAATCTTACCGATGAACAGATCATCACTTCCGCAGGTCCACGTCCATTCCTGCCGCCGGGCGGCGATGATCAAACGGTGACTTTGAACCGCGGTCGTCAAGTTTCAGCGAAAGTAAGCTTCCGGTTCTAATCGGCGCAATTACCGGACCAAGCGAGCGGGCGGGCCAGCTGGTCCGTCCGTTTTCATTCGTAGTGAGACAGCGCGCGACCCTTTTTGCGTGCATTGCCGGGGATCTCTAACAAAAACGCGCATTGCCGAATGCCGTCAACAAAGCGATGATTCCGGTCAAAGCTTGGAGGCCACATTCAATGTCGCGTGAACAACTTATCTCGATGACCCGTAATCTAATCGCGCATGGCGCAGCGGATACGATGGAATATGCCGATGACATCGTACGGGTGCCGGCCAGCACCTATACCGATCCGGCTTTGTTCGAGCTGGAAAAGCGTAACATTTTTCGCCGCCTGCCATTGATGGTGGCACCATCCTGCGAATTGCCTGAGCCCGGCGATTACAAAGCGATGGATATTTGCGGCGTACCCTTGCTGCTCGCTCGCCAACGCGACGGTGCGGCCGCTGCGTTCCTCAATATGTGCAGCCATCGTGGCAATCCAGTTGTGGCTGATGGGACGGGTAACGCTTCACGCTTTACCTGCGGCTATCACGGTTGGACATTCAAGAACGATGGTGACCTTGTAGGGGTTGCCTCGGCCAAAGATTTCGGGGCGGTCGATAAGGCGGCCTTGTGCCTAAAACGATTCCCTGTGCACGAAAGTGCCGGATTAATCTGGGCGACTTTGGACCTCGATTCCAAACTGTCAATTGCGGATTACCTATGCGGCTATGACGATCTGCTGTCGGCATTTGGTTTTGATGGTTGGACGCTGTTTGCACGGCGTACACTTTCTGGACCGAACTGGAAGACGGCCTATGACGGCTATCTCGATTTCTATCACTTGCCAGTTCTGCACAAAGACACGTTTGGCGCGGATTTCTACAACCGCGCAAACTACTTTTTCTGGGGCCCCCACCAACGGTTATCAGCGCCCTCTAAAATGGCGACACGGGTGGGTTCGGATGTTGAGGAAGATCTGTCATTGCTTGGCGATTCTGAGATTCCAGACGATGCGCTGTTGTCGGGTGTCTGGACCATTTTTCCGCATATTTCGATCGCGAGCTTTTACGGCGGCGGGCAGCGCGGGGCTATGATCTCACAACTCTTCCCCGGTGGCAGCGTGGGCGAAAGCTTCACCACGCAATATTACGTCATGGAAAATCAGCCTGAGACCGAAGCCGATATCAAATCAGCCCACGAACAATTCGACTTCCTCGAAGTGGTTGTGCGCGATGAGGATTACGCCACCGGCAAACGCCAACACGAAGCTCTTCAATCTGGCATGCTCAAGGAAGTGCTGTTCGGCAAGAATGAACGCGGAGGGCAGGTTTTCCATGAATGGGCAGCAAAGTTGGCCAATGCGAACGACGAGGAATTGCTGGAGATTTTCGCAGCCGAACAACGCGAAGCGGCAGAGTAACCTATTGCGCGATGTAGCCGCCATCGACGACAAAGCTGCGTCAATGACATAGGGTGCCGCGCCTAACGCACCCAGACCGGGGCGAGATGAGAGATGCGCCGCCGGTCACGAGGGTTATTTTTCCTTCAACGCACCCTTGGGTGAGCAATGCCTTACCCAAATGCAGGGCGGAAATTGCTCTCGCCCCAATTTTGCCGCTTGGTCCAATCACCTAACGTTTCCAACTGACCTTCCAATTCAGGAAAGCGATCGTAAACGTGATCCATATCAACCTCAAAGGGTCGCGTAGGTGCCTCGTTATTATATTCGTAAAACGCCTGAATGCCTTTGGCGAAATCATCGCGCATTTCCGCTGGCATTGTGTCACCCGCAGCATCAACGAGGTAACGGCCAAATTCTTCGGGTGAGCACGGATCATAGGCAATGTCTTTGTCGAGAGCATCAGACAGGCACTTCGTCACCTGTTTCCCAACCAATCGCTCTGGCCCGCCTATATTGAGCCATGCCCCTTCCATGTCAGGTCGTTCGAGACTGGCCAACATGAACCGCGCGACATCATCGAGACTGATCCAGTTCGCTTCGAGCTGCGGGTTGTGCGGATAGACATAACGTCCCTCATTCACGATGAAAGGACGTGCCCAATTGGTCAACAAATTGTCCATGAACAGCACACTGCCAAAGACCGTACCAGGGCAGCCTGAATGCCAAAGCGCATTGATACCCTTTGTGTTCTCACCATAGGTGAACGGGTCGCCCGGACGATCAGGAATCCAGCTCGACGTGTTCCAGACCAGCCGCTTTATACCAAGCTCTGCGCCCGCTTTTCCCAGATCACCGATAAGTACTGCCCGATCTGCTCGCGCCTGAAGTGGGTGGGTGTAAAAGACGTAATCTGACCCCACAAGCGCCGGTTTGAACGAAGCGGGGTCATAGAGATCCATGCCGCGCACTTCGACCTTCTCAACGCCTTCAATCTTGGAGCCTGCGAACGGGTCTTCTTGGCGTGAGATCGCGCGCACATCATATCCAGCTTTCAATGCTTGTCTGACTTGCGCCATGCCTTGGCGTCCTGATGCGCCGATCACTGTTATGAGTGCCATGTAGTCTCTCCCTATCTGTCCCGCAAAGACTACGAAACCGAACTCGTCCGCGCACCGCGCCAAAGTGATAGCAACCCAAGAAATACGACTAGCAAAAGCGCGCCTTGCCGCAGCCTTGCCGCCGCAAGACAAGAACGCCATGAACAATCATTATTGGCGCATCCATAGCAGGCCCGACGGCACCGACTTTTCAAGCGCGCTGGCGCTGGTGAAGGAACCTTTGCCTGATCTTGGTCCTGGTGAAATCCGGATTCGCAATTTCATGCTTTCGATGGATGCCGGAACGCGGCTGTGGCTAACCGACCGCGAGGATGGATACCAACCTCCGCTGCCCGTAGGCGCGCCGATGACCGGGCTTGTCGTGGGAGAAGTGATCGCATCGCGTGCCGATGGTTTCGCGGAAGGTGACCTGGTCCGGACCTTTGGTATGTGGGGCGAATTCAGTCAGGTCGATGCATTGATGAGCGGCGCGATGAGACTTGATCCAAGCGTCGCCGACAAACGCGCATGGCTCGGGCCGCTTGGCATGAATGGTTGGACGGCATTGTGGGGTATCGAACAGACCGGCGCAGCAAAACCGGATGAGAAAGTGCTCGTGTCTGCCGCTGCGGGAGCGACCGGAATCCTTGCGGTTCAAATCGCAAAACTGCTCGGATGTGAGGTATGGGGCATTGCGGGCGGCGCAGAAAAATGCCGCTTCCTCACCAAAGAGATCGGGATTGCAGGCGCGGTGGATTACAAAGCGGGCCGAGTTGGTGGGCAGCTCGATTCGGCATGCGCGGGCGAAGGTGGCGGCTTCGATGTCTTTTTCGATAATGTTGGCGGTCCAGTGCTTGATGACGTGCTCACCCGGATGAACCATTACGGGCGCATCGCCGTGTGCGGATTGCTAAGTGATTATGGCAGCGGCACACGCACCGCGCCGCGCGAATTTGATCAGATCCTGATGCGCCGCCTGCGGGTTGAGGGGTTCTTTAGTCCCGACTTCATGGATCAGGGCGAACGCCTCACCGCGCAGCTAAAACACTGGCACGATGCCGGTCAACTGACGATGCCCTATGACGTCACCAGCGGCCTTGAAAACACGCTTTTCGCCTATGCAAAACTGTTTACCGGCGGCAATATCGGCAAAGTAATCGTGGAGCTTTAGATATGACCGCCAACAGTAATATGCGTTTGGAAGATCGCACCGCGATTCAGGATGTCATCAACGCTTATACTCACGCAATTGATCGCCGTTGTTGGCAGATGATGGGCCAATTGTTCCATGATGATGCGACATTTCAGTTCGGCCCAGTCGCTGGCGATTGGCACGAATTTGTCGAACAGGCGCGCGGTGTTATTGAACCATGCCTGGCGACGCAGCACCAGCTTGGTCAGGTGATGTTCGGGTTTGAAAGCGACACTATCTGCCACACAGAAACTTATATGACTGCGATGCACACAGTCCCCGCCGATCACGAAATTCCGCACATTTTCCCGGTTACGGGTAAAATTTACTCAGCGGTCATTGCTGGCCGCTATGTGGACCGGTTTGAGAAAAGGGAGGGCGAGTGGCGGATTGCGCAGCGCACTGGCCTGTATGACTGGCGCGAATTCCGCGAAGCCGACGGTATAGACCTGTCCGAATTACCAGAAGGTGTATGCGGATATCACGGTGAGCGCGATCCATCGACACCAGCCATCACGCGCTTTTTACCCTGAGCTCGGCGCTCCTGCTCGCCTTCATAAGAACGGCCTAACGCTTGATTGCGAAAACACCATTCATCGTGGCAATCGGCTCTTCGCCTCGCACGATCTCTCCCGAAGTGTAGGCGGTGCGCCCGCCGATCCGATCAATCCGCACTCGTGCCTCTAACCAATCGCCCAATTTTGCGCCCTTCAGGTAATTGATCTGCAACGTGATCGTTGATGGTGCCACCCGGGGCCGCTCCGCATCGTAGACCGCATGACTTAAGGCAACATCGGCAAATGTTGAGATAACCCCGCCATGGGCCGCATCTCGATAATTGATGTGGTGCGAACAGATGCGCAGACCCAACAATAGCGGTGCGCCACCGTTTTTCTTAAGAAAATATGGCCCCCCATGATCCAGAAAACCAGGCGTGAATTCGGCTGGAATGAAGCCTTCAGGCGGTGCAAGATCAGTCATCCGGGCAATCCTACACCGCTAGACCCATATTGGCCCGCTATGAATTGTGCCAATGCCCCCAGAGCGATCACGCGCGTAGATTTGCAATCATGGGACATGATTCAACAAACACCGGCATCGAAACCGCCAGCTCTTTTTGCGAAGTCGTTCGCGAACATGCGGTGGCCACGCCTGATATTGCGGCCTTCACATTTGGCGATCAAGTGATCACATTTGCCGGATTGGAGGCGGGCAGCAACCGGGTCGCCCATGCTCTGACGGCGAAGGGTGTGAAACCGGGGGAGCGCGTATCGTTCCTAGGCAAGAACCATCCATTTTATTTCGAGGCGTTTCTCGGCGCGGCCAAAATCGGCGCGGTTATGACGCCGGTGAACTGGCGACTTGCTGCACCAGAGGTCGCCTATATACTTGGCAATTGTGAAGCCCGGATCGTGTTTATTGGAAATGGCTTTGCCGAAATGCTTGCCAAAGTACGCAGTGAAACGCCTTTGGTTGAGGAGGTCATTGGCTTTGATGCCTCAGACCATGCAGGGACCGATTACCGCAGCTGGCGCGATGATTACTCCTCTGATCCGGTGAGCCATGAAATCGGCCTGGATGACGATGCCTTGCAGCTTTACACCTCTGGCACGACTGGTCGGCCCAAAGGCGCAGTTTTGACGCATAGGTCGATCCTACCTGATGCGGGTACGGACGGCCCCGAACCGCCCAAACGCAAATGGCAGGAACCCGTCGAAGGCGATGTCAGCCTGCTGGCGATGCCGTGTTTCCACATCAGCGGCACGGGCGGCGGACTCACCACTATGTTGGCTGGGTCCAACTCCATCGTATTGCCCGAATATGACCCCACAAAAGCGCTCGATCTGATTGAAAATTTCAACATATCGAAGATTTTCCTGGTGCCGGCGGCGATCCAGATCTTGCTCAATCATCCGCGCGCGAAGGAAGTTGATTTCAGCCGCCTGCAATATATCACCTATGGTGCCTCCCCCATTCCGCTCGAATTGATGAAACAAGCCATGGAAGTGCTCGGCTGCGGATTTGTGCAGATGTACGGAATGACGGAGACTAGCGGTACAATCGTAGCGCTCAACCCAGAGGATCACGTTCCCGAAGGCTCTCCCAAAATGCGCAGCGTCGGCACGCCTTTGCCGGGGGTTGAGATTAAAATTGTCGATGAAGAGGGTGCAGAGGTCGCGGCCAATGAAGTGGGTGAGATCGCCACACGATCATCCAAGAATATGAGCCGATATTGGAACAATCCTGATGCCACTGCAGAAGCCATCGACGCTGATGGCTGGCTGCGCACCGGAGATGCCGGCTATCTCGACGATGACGGCTATCTCTATATTCACGACCGGGTAAAGGACATGATCATTTCTGGTGGAGAGAATATCTACCCAGCTGAGGTAGAGAACGCCGTCTATGCACACCCAAAAGTCGCGGATGTCGCGGTGATCGGGGTGCCCGATCAGAAATGGGGCGAGGCGGTAAAGGCCTGTGTCGTTTTGAAGGACGGCGAGAGTTTAAGCGAAGCCGAGATCATCACCCATTCACGCGACCATATCGCTGGATATAAATGCCCCAAATCGGTCGATTTCATTGAAGCATTGCCGCGCAACCCATCGGGTAAGATCCTGCGCCGCGAATTGCGCGCACCTTATTGGGAAGGCAAAGATCGGGCTGTGAATTGATGTCGTCCATTCAGCAATGAACGCATTTGACGGTTTCCCGGTCCAGCAAGCGGCCTATTTCGTGACAGCTTAGGGAACAAAACATGTCTGGCAAAACCCAAGAGGTTATAGAACGGTTCTGGCAAATTCAGGATGGAGGCGACTATACAAAACTGGCGCCGCTCTTTGCTGAAGATGCCCTGTTAGAAGACCCTATCTGGGGTCGATATGAGGGTCGCGGCGCCATTCTCGACTTTATGACCACGATGGTCAAAGAGATGGAGGAGAGAGAAATTCACTTTACCGTGGATGAAATTTGCGGCGATGACCATGCCGTTTGGGCGCGCTGGACCATGCACTCTCCCGAAGGATCACGCGGCGGCGTTGGCATTTACAAAGTCGTTGGCGGGCAGTTGACCTATTACCGCGACTATCTGGACCCTCCCGAACTGGGCGCTCCCGAAAACGCATGATCTGACATCACTCCCCAAAATGGGCAGACCGTCCTAAAGCTTGCGATAGAGCGGGTGTTCGCCGTTTTCGATCTTGAGCGTGGGCAGCGGAAAGCTTGGGTCTGGTTCAAATTGCGGCTGATCGGTGAGCGGGCTCTTCCAATCGACGATATAAGTTCTGGCAGAAATGCGCCATTGCGCGCCGCCTTCTCCGTTCCGTTTTTCCCACTCGTCTAGATAGCGTCCTCCGATCATATCGCCAGCGATGCTACCATCATCCTGCAATCGCCCACCACCAAAAATGCCGTAACATTCGCTGCTAGCAGATGTGGGCGAGTGAAAGCGGATCAGAGGGTTTGAGAGCATGTGCCAGCGCCGTGCCAGCGACCGCTCTGTCTCCATTACAACGGGCAAAAACTCCGCTGCGCTTCCTGTGAAAAAGCCATAATTGACGGCGGCATCGGGCCAGTAACAACTCGCCTGCCCCTCTGCATCAAGCCAGTCGAGCGTGCGGCAATAGCGCTGGATCACATCGCCAATTTCCTGCTTGTCGATCACTTTCTGCAATTTCGGGTCCATGTGACTCCCTCCCCAATCCGCCAGTTGTTGTGTGCCGCTATCGGTCCGATCATGCCGCCTGCGCCATACACAAATTCGGGAGGACATTATCGCTAGTAAATCCGAAACGCTGGGTATCAACCTGTTTGATCCCGCGCTCCAGCAATGCCCTTATGACGCGTATCAGCAGTTGCGTGATGAGGCCCCGGCCTATCAAATCCCTGGGACCGACATGTTCGTCATCAGCCGCTATGACCATGTCCGCGAAGTGTTGATGGACCCGCAGCGCTTTCCCAGCTCTGCCGCAGATACTCCGTTTCGCGCCAGCGCGGGCAATATCGAACGCGGTGAGATGGTCGCAGCGCGCTTTGCAGAAAAAGGCTGGGTGCCCGCGCCGACTCTGAATGGCCGCGATGATCCGAACCACAAACAGATGCGGGCCATGTTCAATCAGGCTTTCAAACCGTCAAAGATCAAAGAGATCGATCCACAGGTCGAAGGGTTAGCTTATGAATTGATCGACGGATTTATGGAGGAAGGGCGATGCGAATGGGTCAAACAATTCTGCGTGCCGCTACCGCTATTCATCATTGGCGAACAGATGGGCGCGCAGCGCGAAGATATGTGGCGGATTAAGCGTTGGACGGACGCCTTCTTCCAGCGCATTTCGCTGATGCTGCCTGAAGACCAGCATATGGAAATGGTTGACCGAGAGATTGAAGCGCAGCAATATTTCCAGCCTATCTTTGATCGTTTGCGCGAAAATCCCGATGACAGCCTGATCAGTGTTCTCGTCAACACCGTGATCGAGGAATGGGGCCGCCCGCTTACCGATAATGAACTTCACGCCGAAATGATGGCCGATACATTTGTGGGCGGCAGCGAAACCACCACCAATGCTCTGGCCGCTGGGATGAAGCTGCTGATTGAGAACAAAGATGTTTGGCAGCAGTTAAAATCCGATCCCGGCAAATATATGAAGACCTTTGTCGAAGAGGTCGTTCGGCTGGAAAGCCCGGTGCAATCGCTGATGCGGTTTGTCCGGGAGGACATTGAATTGGCCGGGGTTGCGATCCCGGCAGGGGCGATGGTGAATATCCGTTTCGCCGCTGCGAACCGTGATGAACGAGCGTTTGAATGCCCGGAAAAACTCAACCTCGACCGGCCCAAAGCGGGTTCTCATATGGGGTTTGGGTCAGGCACGCATCATTGTCTGGGCGCACCGCTCGCCCGGCGAGAACTGATTTGGGGCTTCACTGCTGTAGTCGACCGGTTCGATGACATGTGGTTCGCCGAAGGCAAGAATCACTTCGAATACCACCCTCACTTCCTGCTGCGGTCCTTAAAAGAATTGTATATCGAATTTGAACCTAAGAAGCCGTGAGCGGTTAAGCGTTGGCGCGCGCTGCTGTCCGCCCAGCTAGATAACCGAAGGTCAGAGCTGGCCCCAATGTCCCGCCTGCACCTGCATAGATCCCGCCAGTTGGACAGGCGATGGCATTGCCTGCACCATAAAGGCCCACAATCGGCTCTCCATCATGGCCAAGGATGCGCGCTGCACCATCCGTGCGCGCGCCGCCATTGGTGCCGAGCAGACCCATGCGGATTTCAACTGCATAGAACGGACCGCGCGCGATTGGGCCCAAGGTAACGGCGGTGCCTTCGCGGCTGCGGTCGCCGTAGAAATGGTCATAGGCGCTGGTTCCGCGTGCAAAGTCGGGATCATGGCTCGCATCGGCGTGAGCGTTGAACCGGGTGATCGTCTGGTTCAAACCATCAGCGGAAACGCCGATCTTTCCCGCCAATTCGCCCAATGTTTCCGCCTGCATCACCCAGTCTGGCACAGGCTGCCCCGGCAGGCGAGGACCGATCGGATAGCGCTCGACATAATCCTCATCGAATATCAGCCATGCTGGCAGGTTCGGGTAATCATAGGTCTGCGGATCAAATTGGTGGAATGCTCCGGCCAGCGCAGAGTAATTCGCCGCTTCGTTGCAAAATCGCTCTCCCATGCGGTTGACCATGATCGAATGCGGCACAGTACGCTCAATCAGCACGGGCTGTGCGCGTTGCTCGCCGCCGGGCCAAGGGGCATCAGGCGTCACCAGAGTGGGCGCCCACCAGCCCTGCGTCATATTGCCGAGCTTTGCGCCGCTCTCCATCGCCAGCGTTAAACCTTCGCCGCGTGCTGTTGGCGCGCTGGCAGGGGCATCCATTGGGCCGCGCAGGAAAGTCTGGCGCTTGTCTTCGTCCCACTCAAATCCGCCGGTTGTTATGACGACACCGTTGCGCGCGGTCAGGCTGAATGGTGCGCCATCACGCAGGCCTTCAATGCCGGTGACACGCTCACCTTGTTTGACCAGCCGCTTTGTCTCAACACTCAGGACCGGCTCAATCCCACGGTCCAAACACGCTTTGAGCAGACGTCCAATCATCGCCTGCCCGAAACCGCGCTCATTATTTGCCATGCGCCGACCCAACTCTTCGGGTGGGACTATTCCGGTGCCGCCACCCAAAGGGGTTTCACGCAGCATCATCGGTTTGGGCTCTTCGATGGCTGTGATGCGCCCTGCCCAATCTCCTAATTCGCCCAAAGCAAACAGGTCATGGTCGAGCGCACGGCCCCCTTTGGGCTTTGCACCGGGACGGTCTAGATAATAATCGGGATAACCTTCGAGCAACGCGACCTTCATCGCACCTGTATCTTCCAGAAACGCCAGTGCTTCTGGGCCATTGTCAACGAATGCCTCCAGCGTCTCATCGACCAGATCACCATGGTCAAGACTGCGGAAATAGGCGAGCGCTTCTTCGCGGCTGTCAGCCATTCCGGCTGCGCGTTGGCGCGGATTGCCCGCAACCCAGATGACACCGCCTGATATTGCACCGGTCCCGCCGATGCGATCGAACCGCTCAATCAGGGCGACCGACGCACCCGTTTCATGTGCGGCCAATGCTGCGGTCATGCCCGCAGGCCCGCAACCCAGAATGATGATATCCACAGTGTCCATGCACAGCATAAGGACGCAGCGAGGCGCGGCCTGCAACTCACATTTTTGCGTTTCCTACTTCTCGCGGCGGCCCGCCATGATCCTGCGTATGAGTGTAGCAGTAAGTTTCGCAAAATCGGAAAGTCATACTAAAATGCCCGTGGCGCCCGGAAATCAGAGGTTCTTTGGTTTTTATTATTTGGCAAAGCAGTCCATGTCTGTCGGTGAATTCACGCCCTCACTTTAACAAGGTGCCCGCGATGCCGTGCGACGCTAAGGTTGGCCACAAAGGAGAAAAGCCATGAAACTCGAAGGAAAAGTCGCAGCAATCACGGGCGGGACCGCAGGATTGGGGCGCGGAATTGCAGAGGCATTCTTGGCAGAAGGCGCAAAGGTCGCCCTATTCGCCCGCAATCCCGAGAAAGGCGCGCGAGTGGTCGAAGAATTGCGTGTCGGGCGCGGCAGCAAGGACCGGGTTGTGTTTGTCGCCGGTGATGTAATGAAACAGGGTGATGTCGAAGGCTTCGTCGATCAGGTTATTGAGACATACGGCACGATCGACATCCTCGTGAACAACGCAGGAGGCGCGGGCGATTTACAACCCCTGGTGAACCTATCTGATGCGGCATTCGATGAAGCGATGAAGTGGAATGTCTATTCGACATTCTGGGCCTGCCGCCGCGCTCTGCCGCCGATGCTGGCCAAAGGTGACGGGCGGATCATCAATATGTCGTCGATGGAAGGCAAGCATGGGAAGCCGGTCTTCACTGCCTATACTGCGGCCAAACATGCGGTGAACGGGATCACCAAATCGCTTGCTCGCGAAGTGGGTGAAGCTGGGGTAACGGTGAACTCCATCTGCCCTGGTTTGGTGGTCACAGACATCATTAAGAACAACGGCCCCGAAACCGCCAAAGCAATGGGGGTGGAGTTCGATGAGATGATCGCGATGTTTGCGTCAGAGGCCGCAATCAAACGTCCAAACACGGTTGAAGAAATAGCGGCGATGGCGCTGCTGCTGGCATCAAAAGAAGGAGCCGGGATTACCGGCGCGATGCTGAGTGTCGACGGAGGAACAGCGCAGTTTTAGCGGCCCGGTTCGGGTACCGCCTTAATTCTTTTGCATCTTAGCCATTGCTGCGCCGACAGCGGCTTCGATATCGGTGGCTTGCGGATTGCCGCGGATCGTAACTCCGCCATTGGGCTGGATGTTCTGACCGGTGACGAAAGCGTGATCGCCGCTGAGCCAAAGGCATGCATGCGCAACATCATCAGAAGTGTTGAGCCGCGCGAGCGGGTAGCGCGGCAAGAATGCATCGACGAGACCGGGGGTAGCGAACGCACCTTCGGTCATCGGACTTTCAGTAAAGGCCGGAGACACGCTATTCGCGCGGATGCCGAGGTGGCCAAAATCGTTGGCGACGCATTCGATCATTGCCTCACCGGCACGCTTTGTGCCGATATAGGCTGCGTGGTTATTGATAAGAGCCTTGGTGGTCGCGGAGCTGAGGGAGATGATGGAGCCGCCGCTCGGCGTTTGTTCGCTCATCACTTTGACGAAGGCTTGGAGGAAATGGTGAACGCCTTTGAATTGCAAATCGGTGATCGCGTCGAGATCCTCTTGGGTGGTTTCCAAGAGGTTCGAAAGTAGGCCCCATCCCGTGCAGTTGATCGCCGCATCGACGCGCCCAAACTCCGTCTTGGCCTTACCCGCAAGCGCATGGACCTGCGCATGATCGGTGATATCGCACAAAGCATAGGAACCGCCGATCTCATCCGCGATGGCGGCGAGCGGTTCCTTCTTGCGGCCTGCGACCATTACCTTGGCCCCTTCACTGGCAAACAGCTTTGCGATGACCTGCCCCATGTTCCCAGCGCTAGCCGCGCCCAGTACAACTGCGGTCTTACCTTCGAGTTGGCCCATTGTGATCTCCTATGTGTTACTTCATGGGTAACACGCTTCCCACCTCTCACACCCTTCCCAAAAGTGTTCATTGTCCGATCACTCGCGCGATCCGATAGCGGCCATATAACGAGAGGAAACACGCATCATGTTTGCAGGACCGATTGAAGACCGGCTCGCTATCCGCGAATTGCACGAAACCTATGGCGACGGGGTTGTTCGCTTTGACGCTGAAACGTGGGGATCAGTATGGGCAGACGATGCCGATTGGGATTTCATGGGGATGGAGTTGAAGGGCCGCGAAGCCATCGTCGAGCTTTGGCTTGGCGCGATGTCCAATTTTGATGCCGTGAGTTTCCAATGCGTCCCTGCTTCGATTGAGGTCGATGGCGATAAAGCAACTTCGCGTTGCCAGACTCAAGAGGTGCTGAAGGGCAAAGACGGTTCTACCCGCATGCTTGGCGGTCTCTACACAGATGAGTTGGAAAAGCGCGGCGGCCAATGGGTCTATACAAAACGCGCTTTTAAAGTTGTTGCTGAATATAACCCCGCAGAGGAGAGCGCCTGATGGCCAAGATCGTTATTGCTGCCCAGATTGACCTTGATCCAGCCCAGCGTGCTGACGCTCTCACTAGTGCAAAGCCGCATATCGACGCTGCGCTCGCACAGGATGGGTGCAACCATTATGAGTGGAGCGCAGACGGGAGCAACCCTACACGCGTCAACGTGTTTGAAGAATGGGAAAGCGAAGGAGCGCTTGCTCGTCACTTCGCTGGACCAGCCTATGCAGGTATGCGCGACCATATCGGTACGTTTGGACTGACCGCAGCGGCCAGTAAAAAATACCGCGTCGATGCAGAAAGCCCGGTCTATAATGCCGCAGGCGAAGCGACCGAGGCGTTTGACTGAAAATTCTTGGAGCAATCCTTGCCGGAGGGCAGGCGCGCCGTTTTGGCAGCGACAAAGCGCATGCCCTCTATATGAGTGAGCGCCTGATCGACATCGTTGCGGCTGCAATGGAGGATCAATGCAAACAGGTAATACTGTGCGGCCGGGAAGAGCCTGGCTTCACTTGCATCCCAGACCTTCCGCATGCCGATCTTGGTCCGCTTGGCGGTCTGAATGCGGCCTTGCACTATGCTCTCGGCGAAGGGTTTAGCCATGTGCTTTCAGCAGGTGTCGATGCGCCCAATTTGCCGCAACATTTGGCGGAGGCATTGGCGGGCGAAGGGCCTGCCATTGTAGAAAGTCAGCCGGTTATCGGGCTTTGGCCCGTATCTTTGGTTGGTGATATTGAGGCATTTCTTTGCCGCGATGACCGCGCGCTTTATGGCTTTGCAGAAAGCGTCAAAGCGCGGCGGATCACCTTCGACCCGCCGCTTATGAATGTGAACAGGCCAACAGACCTGAAAGGCGGTTAAGCTTTAAAGCTTCAGCATTTGTTTCCCGCGATTTTTGCCAACGAACAATCGCTGCAAAGTATCAGGTGCATTTTCAAATCCTTGCTGAATGTCTTCCTGATATTTCAGACTGCCATCGGCCACGAATCCCTCAAGCCGCTTGCGAATAGCAGGGAATTCGCTTGCCCAATCGAGCACTATAAAGCCCGCCATAGTGGCACGGCGGAAGATCAGATTGAAGTAATTGCCCGGCCCAGTTGGCAACCCGCCCGATTCATAACGAGAGATACCACCGCAAATCACTACGCGCGCGCCGGTTGCGATATTAGCAAGCATGGCGTCGAGAATGGTGCCGCCGACATTGTCGTAAATGACATCCGCGCCGCCAGGGCAATGCTCGCGGATTTGCGCTTTCACATCGCCAGCTTTGTAATCAATTGCTGCATCATAGCCGGCTTCCTTGACCAACCAATCGCACTTTTCCGGACCGCCAGCGATACCAACTGCACGGCATCCAGCCAATTTGGCGAGCTGCCCGACGACACTGCCCGTCGCGCCCGCAGCGCCTGAAACCAGAACGGTGTCGCCTGCAACAGGCTTTCCAACCTTAAACAACCCGCAATAGGCAGTGAGGCCGGTCGTTCCGAGTACAGAAAGCACAGCTGTCGGCGACAGTTCCGTCTCAACCTTGGTCAGCTCTTTTCCGTTATGGATAAGATATTCAGTCCATCCAGTCGTGCCGAACACAAAGTCACCAACCGCAAATTGCCCTCCATTGCTCTCGACAACTTCGGCAATGCCGCTGCCGCGCATTACATCGCCAATTGCCATCGGTGCGACATAATCGGCGATGTTTTCCATCCAACCTTTCTGCGCCGGATCAAAGCCAAGGTAGCGGGTGGCAAGCAGCATCTCCCCTGGGCCGGGATCGGGCAATTCGGTGGTGGCCAATTTGAAATCACCCTCTCCGATCCCCCTGCCGCGCGGGTGTCCGTTCAAAAGCCATTGGCGAGTAGTGGTGGGCATCAGGAATCCTCCTCTTTTCACATCCCTAATGCGGGCAGTGCGGCGCAGCCTCTACGGACAAAAGTGTCAGTCGCTGTCCGGCGTCGCTCTGGTATCGTACTCGCAAGGAGAAATTCGATGGGTGTAGAGACACACAAAACGTTCTGCCGGTTCTGCCACGCAAATTGCGCAATGTTGGTCGACGTAGACAATGGCAAGGTTGTCGAAGTGCGCGGCGATCCAGATGATCCCGAATATGGCGGCTACACCTGCATGAAGGGGCGAGAGCTTCCCGATTCACACAATGCCGATCATCGCCTGCATCACAGTCAAGTGCGCGGTGAGGACGGTGAGTTTCAAGACACGCCCATGCCCGAGGCGCTTAAACACGTTGCAGACAAGCTGCGACGTATCATTGACGAACATGGCCCGGACTCGGTCGCTGTATTCATGGGTTCCGGCGGTTTCCAAAACAGCGCCGCGATGGCTGCTTCGATGAGCTTTGCGCAAGCAATCGGCACCCGCAATTTCTATACTTCGGTTACTCTGGATCAGCCAGCCAAGGTCTTTACCACTATGCGATACGGCAAATGGTTGGCCGGTCCGAACACGTTCAGCGAAAGCGACGTTGCGATGTTCATCGGCAACAATCCGATTGTTTCGCATTATGCTCCAGTTGGCGGAGTGCCGCCCTTCAGCCCATCGCGCCGCATCCGCGACCGTCAGGAAGAAGGATTGAAGCTGATTGTTGCGGACCCGCGTGAAAGCGATGTCGCGCGGCTCGCCGATGTTTACTTGCCTGTTAAGCCGGGTGAGGATCCGGCACTACTCGCCGGGATGCTGAATATCATCATCGAAGAGGGGCTGTATGATCGCAATTTCGTCTCCGCCCATGTCGATGGGTTTGATGAACTCGTATCGGCGGTAAAATCCATGACTCCCGAAATTGCTGCGACCCGCGCAGGAGTGGAAACCGATCAGTTGATTGCCGCCGCTCGCATGTTTGCAGGCGGATCAAAAGGTTGCGCGGTCACAGGAACCGGCCCCGAAATGGCAGGCAATGGAACGCTGACTGAGTATCTTGTCACCTGTCTGAACACGATTTGCGCACGATTCAAGCAAGAGGGCGAACAAGCCTCGATCCCCGGTGTGTTCACCACGCCGCAGGGCCCGCGCCGTGCGCAGGTCGCGCCGCCTGTGCCAATGTTCGGCGCAGAAGGCATGCCGAAATCACGCTTTCGCGGGCTGGGTCACCTCGGTGTGGAAATGCCGTGCAACGTGCTAGCCGATGAAATCCTCACTTCCGGTGCAGGCCAAGTGCGTGCATTCATATCTGTTGGCGGCAACCCCGTGGTCGGCTTTCCCGATCAGGCTAAGATGGTTCGCGCGCTCGATGATCTGGAACTGTTCGTCCAGATTGATCCATGGATGAGCGCCAGCGCGAAACGCGCCGATGTTGTGCTTGCCCCGTCGCAATGCCTTGAACGTGAAGACATCACCAACCTGTCCGAATGGTGGCACGAAACGCCCTATGCTCGTTATGTCGAAGCGGTTGCGACGCCGCCGGGTGATGTGATTGACGAATATGAGATGTTCTGGACGCTCGCCAAACATCTGGGGATCACAATGCAACTGGCGGGTGGTCCGCTACCAGTGGATCGCAAACCGAGCAAAGAAGAGTTCCTTGATCTGATGGTCGAAGGTTCCTTAATGAAGCCGAGCCAAGTGCGCAAAGATGCCCAAGCAGCAGGCGGTGCGGCAGTGGTTTATTCCGAACTTCACCCCGACGTAGAGCCGATCGAAGAGGATGAATTTCACCGTTTCGACCTTGCCGTCGGCGATATGCCGGGTGAAATTCTACGTTATGCCGAAGACACACCGAGCGTCGCTGGATTTGAATTCAAACTGATCAGCCGTCGATCAAAGACGCGATTCAATTCGATCGGTCATCCGTTGAAGAAACTTCAGGGTAAAACCACCACCAATCCCGCTTACATTCATCCAGAAGACATTGCCAAACTGGGCCTCGAAGAGGGCGGGATCGTCGAGATCACTAGCCCGCATGCGACGATCCATGGCGTAGTCAAAGCCAGCGACAAAGTGCGCCGGGGCCTCGTTTCCATGGCACACGCTTACGGCGATGCTGACGCGTCGAAAGAAAATGTGCGCGAGCGCGGATCTTCGACCAACAGGCTAACCAGTGAAGTGGTCGATTTTGACCCCATCACGGGGATGACTCTGCAAAGCGCAATCCCGGTCAAGTTGGTCGCAGCTTGATTAGACACCGCCCATCCAAGGTATTTTTTGGTCAAAGGAATTCTAATGCCCGACAACCGGCGCTTTCTCTTGCAACGTCGCCCAGATGGCGAACCTGTGCGTGAAGATTTTGATTTTATCACAGAACCAACTCCTGCACTGGTCGAGGGCGAATTTCTGATCCGCAATCACTACGCTTCGCTCGATCCGGCGATGCGCGGATGGATGGATGCAGGCGGAAATTATATGCCGCCAGTCGCGCTGGGCGATGCAATGCGCGCCAGCACAATCGGCGTGGTTGAAGAAAGCCGCGCGGAAAGCTTTGAAAAAGGCCAATGGGTCATGGGCCTCAACGCACTGGAAGATTATTCCGTCAGCGCGGTCGGCGGCTTCACGCAGCCAATCGACGCCACCTTGGTGCCAGAAGTGACCAACTATCTGTCGATCTTCGGTGCGGTTGGGATGACGGCCTATTTCGGGTTTCTCGAAGTGTGCGAGCCAAAGGCAGGTGAAACCGTTCTGGTATCAGGCGCTGCCGGTGCGGTGGGCTCACTTGTCGGGCAACTTGCAAAAATCCATGGATGCCGCGCGGTGGGTATTGCTGGCGGTCCAGAAAAATGCGCACGGCTAACCGAGAAATACGGTTTTGACGCTGCCATTGATTATCGCGGAAAAGACCAAGCTGCCCTCACCACCGCAATTGCTAGAGCTGCGCCAGATGGTGTGGATGTGATCTTTGAAAATGTCGGCGGTGCAATCCTTGATGCAGGCCTGATGAACCTCAACCTCTATGCTCGTGTCGGATTGTGCGGATTGATCAGTGAATACAACACCGATCCGCGGGGCGCGCGCAATCTGTGGCAGTTGATCGTAAAGCGTGCCTCGATCCGCGGCCTGCTGGTCGCTGATTATGTTGAACGTTTTGGCGAGGGCGCAGTCAAAATGGGCGAATTTGCCGCAGCCGGAAACCTCATGATTGATGAACATATCGATGAGGGGTTAGAGAACGCTTTTGACAGTTTCATGCGTCTTTTTGCCGGAACCAACGACGGCAAGATGATCTTGAAAATCGCTTAATGAAGTCACTGCTCGCTCTTTCAGGAGGTCATCCTTATGAAAGCGAGCCCTTTGCCGAATTGCTGAACCATTTGAGCGATTGGGAGATCACTCACCTAATACATCCTGAGGCCGAAGACGCGGTAGCGAAGGGCGCAGCCCGCGATTCCGATGCCGTCTTGTTTTACGATATGGGCGGCTACACTTTTGCTGATGACTGGGTAACTTCGCGCCCCCCATCACAGGCTTTCCGCCGCGCGATCATAGAACGCTTTGACTGCGGGCGCGGTGCGGTTGCCATGCACCACGCACTAGCCGGATGGGCGGATTGGCCCGAATGGCATGAAATGCTGGGTGGCCGGTTCCTTTACACTCCGGGGGAAGTGCGCGGGGAAAAGGTACTCGATTCCGGTTATCGGCATGATGTCGATTACTTCGCCAAGGTCGTAGCCGATCATCCGGTGACCGCTGGCCTTCCAGCTGAATTCCCGATTTGTGATGAACTGTATCTCGCCGAAGTTTTCGAAGACAATGTCGAACCGCTGGTCCGCTCAGATTATGCTTTCACCCGCGACAACTTCTATTCAGCAGCGTTGGGAATATCAGGGACACTCTACTCCAATGAAGGTTGGGATCACCCACCCGCAAGCAATCTCGTCGCTTGGCACAAACGAGTAGGCAATGCGCCGCTCGTTTATCTACAATTCGGCGATGCACCGCAGACCTATGCCAATCCGCACGTGCGACAAATGCTTGCGCAATCACTGAATTTTATTGCCGGAGAATCACCATGACACCGATTGAAACCATCATGGCCTTTATCGCCGCATGGGACGAATATGATTTGGAAAAAATCTACTCCTTCATGGCCGATGATGTCGAGTGGACCGATATTCCACTTTCTACGGTAAATGGCGTCGGCGAAGTCCGCGCAAAGATGGATGGCTTTCCCGGCGTCGAGGCATGCGGGTTTGAGATGCACCACATCGCTGCCAGCGCCAATGTCGTCCTAACCGAACGCACCGATTGGTTCGAGATGAAGGGCCGACGGCGAACGATTCGCGTTATGGGTACATTCGAGCTGAACTCTGATGGAAAGATCGCGAAATGGCGCGATTATTTCGACAGCGCGGAGTTTGTGCGCGAATTTGGTGATCTGGCCGCAGGATAAGGCGGCCTATTGTCCTAAGTCCTAACACATTCGCGCATCGCGCCATGCCCACCCCATTCGCTAGGAATTGAATACGACATTCCTACGAGTGGGAGCCGCCGCGATGAACAAGCCTGAAGCAATCAAGGATACGAGCGTATTTGCGCCCGAAACATTGCTGGACCCGTTCGGCTATTACCGCGCGATCCACGATGCTGGGATCACGATCGAACACCTGCCGGAAATGAACACTTACGTCGTTTACAGCTATGATCTGTGCAACGAAGCAAATAGAAAGCCAGAGGTTTTTTCCAACGATTTCACAGTTTTAATGGGGTCTGAAGACGAAGAGATTCAGAAAATCCTCAAAGATGGCTGGGACAATCCGCCAACGCTTTTGACCGCCGATGCGCCGGTTCACACTCGCAATCGCAAATTGGTGAACCTTGCTTTTTCCGCACCGCGCGTGAACGCAATTGAAGCGGATATGCGCGCAAAATCCATCGACCTTATCAAAGCGATGGAGGCAAAGGGTGAATGCGAATTTGTAAAAGATTTTGCGATTCCGTTGCCTGTGACGATGATTGCGCAGCAAATCGGGCTCGATAACGATCCAAAACAGGTCAAGGAATGGTCTGATGCGGCTGTTGATCGGTTCAGCCAAATGATCACGCGTGAACGTCAATTGGAATGCGCGCATGCTTTCGTCGAATATCAAAAATACATGAAATCCAAGGTGGAAGATCGCCGCGTCAATGGCGGTGACGATCTTCTCACCGATCTGGTCGAAGCGCGGGTTGAGGGTGAAACTCCGCTCACAGACGAAGAAATTATGTCGATCATGCAGCAATTCATGGTCGCCGGTAACGAAACGACGACATCAACGCTGGCTGGTGGATTGCTTCAACTGATCCGCAATCCCGATCAAATGGCAAAAGCAAAAACCGCAGCCGGTGGGCGCGATCCGAAACTGATCGGCAATCTGGTTGAGGAAGCGCTGCGCTACGAAACGCCAACAGCGGGAATGTGGCGGATTGTTAAAGAGGACACCGAACTCGGTGGCATTTCCATGCCTGCCGGAGCAGTTGTGCAGCTACGCTATGCCGCGGCCAATCGCGACCCCAAGAAGTTCGAGAACCCCGATACATTCGATATCGAGCGCAAGAATGCACGTGCCCATCAGGCATTTGGCAAAGGGCCGCATATGTGCGTGGGCAACATGCTGAGCCGCAAGGAAATGCTGGTGGCATTCGATGAATTGCTCGAGCGGCTCGATGATTTTGCGATTGCTGATGAAGGCGGGATCGAGGTCCTCCCGAATATTCTGCTGCGCGGTGTGACCCGTCTGCCGATCACATTTTCTAAAGCGGGCTGAGGGGAGGCGCGCGCGATGAACTTTGATCTAAGCGAAGAGCAGGAAATGTTCTGCAATTCGGTTGAGCGCTTTTCCGCACCGATCGATGTAGAGGCCCGGCGCAAGCTGCGCCTCTCGGCCTCCGGCTATGATCGCGGACGCTGGACGCAGATCGCAGAACTTGGCTTGATCGCACTTGCCGCACCTGAAGGGTCAGGCGGAATGGGGGGATCACTGGTGGACTTGGCTTTGGTGGCAGAATCCATTGGCAAAGCAAATTCACCTGATCCGTGGCTCGAACATGGCGTTGTTCCTTCACTATTGCTGGCAGCAGGCGGGGCGGAAGACGCACTCGAGAAAGTGCTCAGCGGAGAGCAATTGGCCAGCTTTGCCTGGGCAGAGCGAGCACAAAGATACAGCCTTAAGGCAGCTGGAATGAAGGCTGAAAAATCAGCAGATGGCTTTACGCTCGCGGGCGAGAAGACATTCGTGATGGGCGCGCTGCTGACCGACATGTTTGTCGTTTCTGCGAATCTTGATGGGGTCACGGCGTGCTTTCTGGTCCCGCGTGATCCCGACGGAGTCGATGTTCGCGCATACCGGCTCACAGATGGCAGTATTGCAGGCGAATTGCGGCTAAACCGCGTGAAAATTGGCACTGCGGCAAAGCTTGATCTTGAACCGACCACAATTTCCGACATCGCCGCCAAAGCGCGTTTGCTTGCCGCAGCGGAAATGGTTGGTCTCGGGCAAAGGCTGCTCGATGACACACTGGTCTATGTCAAAGAACGCGAGCAGTTCGGAAAAGCTATTGGCGGTTTTCAGGCGCTCCAACACCGTTTGGTCGAAGCCTATGCCCGGATCGAGCAATGCCGTTCAATGCTGTACCGCGCTGCCCTGACTGACCGCACAGATGCAGATGGCTGGCACCGAGCCGCGGCCGGAGCAAAGGCCTTTATTGGCGAGAATGTTGACGTTGTCGCCCGCGAAGCAGTGCAGATGCATGGCGGGATGGGCATCACAGATGAATTGGCAATTGGCCACGCGATGAAGCGCGTGATGGTGCTGACAAAGCTGTTTGGCGATGTCGACAGTGCGCTCGCTGAATACGCAAGAGCGGCCTGAGGGGGACAGGTATGGGACACAAGATCGACCCGGAGCTGTGGAGTGATGAAGCGCAGCCACATTTGATGGGTGGCAAGCTTCCCAATGGCAAGGTGGTGTTCCCGATGCCGCAAGGTGATGCCGCCAAAGATGTTGAACCCTACAAATTGGCACGCCAAGGTACGCTTTGGTCTTGGACCACACAAGGTTTCCTTCCGAAAGAACCCTATGAAGGCCCCGGATCAGCCCCGGGCGAAGGTCCGCCCGATTTTCAGTCGTTCCTGCTCGGCTATATTGAACTACCCGGCGAAGTGATCGTTGAAAGCCGTATCGTCGATGCAGTGCTCGAAGATCTCAAATTGAATATGCCGATGGAGTTTTGCATTGTGCCGTTCAACGCGACGCATGACACATTTGCATTCCGGCCAATCACTCAATCCAAGGAGCAAGCCGCATGACTGAGAATGTCTATATTGTCGGCGCTGGCATCCACCCTTTTGGCCGAACAGAAGAACGCTCTGGCCGCGAACAAGGTGTGTTTGCCGTTCGCCAAGCGCTCGCTGATGCGGGACTCGACTGGACCGATATGGAATGCGCCTATGGCGGATCGGCAGCAGCTGGCAATGCAGACATCATGGTCAATGAGCTGGGGCTAACCTCGCTCCCGTTCACCAATGTCGCCAATGGCTGCGCAACCGGCGGCAGCGCACTCGTCGCAGCTCAGCAAGCCATTGCAAGCGGTATGTACGATCTTGCCCTAGCAGTGGGCTTTGACAAGCATCCGCGCGGTGCATTTAACGCAAAACCAGCGGATTACGGCTTACCTGAATGGTACGGCAAAACCGGGATGATGCTGACGACACAGTTCTTCGCACTGAAAATTCAGCGTTACATGCAACTTTACGGGATCAGCCGGGAAACACTGGGCCGGGTGGCAGAAAAGGCCTTTCGCAATGGCACGGTGACCCCACACGCTTGGCGGCGGAGCGAAATTGATCTGGAGACCATCATGAATGCGCCAATGATCAATGATCCGCTGACCAAATATATGTTTTGTGCGCCCGCGGAGGGCGGCGTCGCGCTGATCTTGGCGAGCGAGAAGAAGGCACGCGAACTTGGCGCTCTGGGAAACAAGGGGTCAGTCAAAATCGCCAATATCGCGGTGCGCACTCGCCCACCTGACAGTTTTGAAGTGTTCCAGCCCGGCGTTAGCGTGAAAGAGGGTGGTAAGCCCACCGTCCTTGCATCGAGAGCCGCCTTTGAAGGCGCAGGCATCGGGCCGGATGATATCGATGTTGCGCAATTGCAGGACACAGAATCCGGCGCGGAGATCATGCACATGGCCGAAAACGGCTTTTGCAAAGACGGCGAGCAGGAAGAATGGCTTGCCAATGGCTGGTCCGAGTCCAGCGGCAAACTGCCGATCAACACAGATGGCGGCTGCCTCGCTTGCGGAGAGCCTGTTGGCGCATCCGGCCTGCGCCAGGTTTATGAAAATGTGGAGCAATTGCGTGGGCGCGCCGGCGAACGGCAGGTTCCTGGTGCCGATGGGACTGGCCCCAAGACTGGGTATTCACACGTCTATGGCGCTCCGGGTCTTTCCGCAGTCGCTATTTTGGAGCGCTAAATGGGTAAGATGCAAGGCAAAGTCGCGCTCGTTACAGGCGGAGCTGAGGGGATAGGCGCCACCGTTGGCCGCATGATCGTGGCTGAAGGTGGCAAGGTGCTTCTCTGCGATATCCAAATCGACAAAACTCGCGCGCTCGCAGATGAACTGGGTGAAAATGCCGAAGCTTTTGAGCTGGATGTGCGCGATCTTGACCAATGGCACACGGCGGTGAAGGCCGCGCAGAACCATTTCGGCAAACTCACCGTTCTGTGCAACATCGCCGGAATTTCTGAACCCGGAAACGTCGTCGATGTCGATCTCGATAGCTGGCGGCGGACTATCGACATCAACCTTGCAGGCCCCTTCCACGGATGCCGCGCCGCGATTCCGGCGATGGAAGCAAGCGGCGAGCCAGGTGCGATCGTTAACATCGGTTCGATGATCGCAATTCGCGCTGCTGCGTTCGTTGCAGCCTATAGCGCTTCCAAGGCTGGTCTGCTTGGCCTTACCCGATCTATCGCACTTGATTGTGCAGAACGGGGCGTCCCTATTCGCGCAAACATGGTGCATCCCGGCGCAATCCGCACGCCAATGTATGATCGCTACAAATATTCTGGCGCAGACACGCCCGAGAATATCGAAACCAATTTTGCGGCCACCCACCCGATGAACCGCATCGGCGAGCCAGATGAAGTTGCCAAAGCCGTGGTTTTCCTGGCCAGCGATGAAGCCAGCTTTACAACCGGTTGCGATTTCACCGTCGATGGTGGCGGGTCGATTAGGAGCTGATTATGAGCAAACCACCTGCCACTCGCATCGACGCGCATTTCATCGCGGCGGGCAAGTATCATGATATCGATTACCCTCGACTCGAAATGCTCAAATTGTTGGCTGAGCATCCGCATATTCGAACCACCGTTGCAGCAGATTATTCGGGGTTAGAGCGGCTGGATCAATGCCGGTTCCTCATTACCTATACCTGCGATCTTATGCCTACCGAAGAACAGACCAAGCAGCTGCGTGCATGGGTCGAAGGCGGGGGCAAATGGCTGGCGCTGCATGGGACCAATTCGATCCTGGTCTTCACCGAAGAAGGTTTGGTCGACACACCCGAAAACCGCCCGGATGTATTCGAAATGCTCGGCACCCAATTCAAAGCACATCCACCGATCGGCCCGTTTGAAGTGGAAGTGATCAATAAAGATCATGAGCTGACGCGCGGAATCGAAGATTTCGAAGTCGTGGATGAGCTTTATCTGTCAAACACTACGGCCAAAATCGACACATTGATGCAAACCACTTTCGAAGGCGATGCGACTGGCTTCGTTGCAGAAAAGTGGGAACAGACTTCGGTGCCGATCCTATACACGCGCGATATCGGGAAGGGCCGCATCGTCTACAACGCGCTAGGCCACTGCCGGGGTCATTACGATCTGCCGGAGATGCAAGATTTCTATCCACACAAAGAAATGTGCGCGTGGAATTACGACGTTTATTACGACATGTTGCGACGTTCCATTGGCTGGGCGATGCGGGATGAAGCGGATTCAGGCGAGTAAGGAACGCAAGCCATGGACATGACATTCTCCCCAGCAGACATCGCCTTTCGCGAAGAGGTACGTGATTTTCTTACGGCGAACTTGTCCGAACATTTGCGCGATGGTGCGCGCCGTACGCCCGGCGTCTTTGTCGAACCCGACATTGGGATGGAGTGGCATCGCATCCTGAATAAACAAGGTTGGGTTGCCCCACATTGGCCCAAGGAAGACGGTGGAACAGGCTGGACGCCAACTCAAAAGTTCATTTTTGAGAAGGAATGCGCGCTTGCAGGAGCCCCTGCACTAGCCATCTTGGGACTGCGGCTGGTCGGTCCCGTGATTTGCGCATTCGGCACGCCGGAACAAAAGGCACGCTTTCTCCCCAAAATCTTATCTGGCGAAGATTACTGGTGCCAAGGCTATTCTGAACCGGGCAGCGGGTCTGATCTCGCATCGCTAAAAACCACTGCGGTGCTGGAAGACAGCGAATATGCCGTGAACGGATCGAAGATTTGGACGACCCACGCCCATCATGCGAATTGGATTTTCGCGTTGGTTCGCACCGATACGACTGTAAAAAAACAGGCCGGGATCACCTTCTTGCTGCTCCCGATGGACCAAAGGGGAATTGAGGTCACGCCAATCCACTCGATGTCCGGCGACCACGAGGTCAATGCGGTGTTCTTCACCGATGCAAAGACCGGCGTTGAGAACCGCATCGGCGATGAGGGCGCGGGTTGGGCGATTGCGAAATTCCTGCTTGAAAACGAACGCGGCGGATCGTGCTTTGCCCCGCGCCTGCTTCAGAGCATCCATAAACTTGAGACGCTCGCGAAAGATCAACCTTCCGGCGTTAACGGCGCGATGGCGCATGACCCGCGTTTCCGTGACCGACTTGCACGTGCGCGATTAGAAGCGGAAGCACTGGAATTTACCGAACTGCGCATTTTGGCGGCACTCGCCAGGGGACGCGAGCCGGGCCCGCAGACGTCATTAGTTAAATTGCTGGGTTCCAATATCGGGCAAGAGATTGACACCTTGCGGCTCGAATTGCTCGGACATGATGCTTTGCAACTGCCGCTGGAACGTCCGCTCTACGGCAATGAAGCACCGGAACCCGTAGGCAGCGAAATCGCACAAACTGCGATGGGTCGTTATCTCAATAACCGTGCCGCCACGATCTTTGGCGGATCGGACGAAGTTCAAAAGAACATTATTGCAAAGACCGTGCTCGGACTCTGACACCCTTTTCTAGGATACTGAATTCATGGATACCTCAAAGCTCATGTTCCGCGACGGCCTAATGCAAGGCGAGCGTATTCTGGTTACTGGCGGCGGAACCGGGCTGGGCCGAGAAATGACCGAGGGTTTTCTGAAGCTTGGCGCGACCGTCTATATTTGCGGGCGGCGACAGAACAAAATCGATGAGACCGCAGCAGAGTTGATGGCTGAACATGGCCAAGAATCGGGCGGCAAAGTCGTCGCCCATGCCTGCGACATCCGCGACGCCGATGCGATCCATGAGATGGTCGACAAGATTTGGGCCGATGGCGGCGCGCTAACCGGAGTGGTCAACAACGCTGCAGGCAACTTTATAAGCCGAACTGAAGATTTGACCGTCAACGGATTCAACGCGATTTCAGACATCGTCTTTCGCGGCACTTTCTATGTGACACTTGATATCGGCAAGCGTCTGATTGCGGAGGGTAAGAAGGCTAGCTTTCTCTCGATCCTTACCACTTGGGTATGGACCGGCAGTGCGTTCGTTGTTCCCAGCGCCATGTCAAAGACCGCAATCAACTCAATGACGCAAAGTCTCTCGACCGAATGGGGCCGCTATGGTCTGCGCTTCAACGCTATTGCTCCGGGACTGTTCCCAACCAAAGGTATGAGCGCGCGACTTTCGCCCGGCGGTAGTGGAGGTAATTCGAAAAATGACCTCAATCCGATGGGCCGCGCAGGCGAAATGCATGAGCTTGCAAATCTCGCCGTGTTCCTGATGGGACCCGGTGCAGAATATGTGAACGGCCAGACTATCGCAATCGACGGGGCCGGTGCGAAAGCCAATGGTGGGACGTTCTATCCGGTTCTGCAGGGGCTGGGTGATGTCGAATGGGATCAAATGCGCGACATGATCAAAGGCACCAATGCCAAGGACAAATCACAGCGCTCAACAAGCTAGGCTCTATGTCAAAGTCGCATCTGCACAATTTTGCGCGGTTTTGTAATCAGGCTTGCCATTGTTGAGCCGCAATGAGCGATCGGTCATCACATAGAGGCGCGGGATTTTGTACCCGGCGAGCCCTAACCGGGCTTGCTTGTCGAGGGTCTGTTCCAACTCGCCCACTTCGCCATTTGGCTGCACCACCGCGACAATTTTGCGGCCAAAGCGCGGGTCAGGCAGGCTTACGACCCTAACATCGTGGACACCGGGATGGCCCTGTAAAATGGCTTCGACTTCTTCGGGAAAGACCTTCTCTCCACCGGTGTTTATGCACATATTGTCACGGCCGATGAACTCCATACTGCCGTCAGACGCCCAGCGAGCGCGGTCGCCAGTCATTAGCCAACGCTTGCCGTCAATTTCAGGGAAGGTCTGCGCGTTCTTTTCGTCCTCCCCCAGATAACCAAGCGGTAAAGGTCCGGTGCGCGCGACGATCCCAACCGCATCACTGCCTTTGGTAATTTCCTTCAGGTTCTCATCGAGCAGGGTGGTCTCTCGCCCAGGTATAGCAGCGAATTTACCACCACCGGTGGAGCCTTGTGCGGTGGTAATGACGAGAGCGGTGCCCGCACTCTCAGAGGAGCCGAGCGCATCGACCACGATCAAGGATGGGTTGTGCGCAATCATTCGCATTTTTTGACGTTCAGAAAATACCGCGCCCGAGCTGGCAATTGTGCGGAGACTTGCGATCAGCTCGCCGCCATCATCCCGCGCATCCAGACGATCAGCCAATGGTAGGGCAAAAGCATCGCCCACAATGAAGGCGCTACGCACAGCCACACGCTTGATCTCTTCAAGCGCGGCATCAGCGTTAAACTTTTCTCCTGGGAGAAACGCTAATGTTCCGCCTTTCAGCAGATGTATCATTCCGGTGAACTGTCCTGCGCCATGCATTAGAGGGCTGAGCAGCAACATCGGCGAGGTGCTTGCCGAATGACCCGGGCCGATTTTCGCAGCCTCTCTAACTTGCGCTTCCAGTGATGACGCAACAAAAGGCGGCTCAGCCATCCCGCGTTGCCAGGCGGAAACACTGAATGCTTGCCATGCCTCGGCCATCGGCCACATGACCGCCTTTGGCATCCCTGTAGTTCCGCCGGTTGCAGTGAGGAACAAGGCCTGCGGGTCATCATGGATCGCGAAATTGTCGGGCAGATCATGCATGCGTAACTCCGCCCAACCTGCGCTTCCAACATCAATGATAGGTGCTCCGCCTGCCATTGCCTGCGCACCCACATCAGCAAAGTCACTTTCAGTGAACAGCACCTTCACTTCGAATCGCGCAAAAATATCCATCAATTCGCGCGCCTGATAATGGTAGTTTACGTTGACCGGCACGAGACCCGCTTTGATGCAGCCAAAATATGCGAGCACGTAATCAGGGCTATTCCGCAGCATCTGGCCAGCGACGTCACCAGGCTTGAACCCGCGCTCAACCAACGCTGCGGCAATCGAATCAGTCTGCGCATCCAGCTCGCCCCAGGTGACAATCCGCGCGCCATGGATCAACGCCAGACGTTCCGAATCGATTCCCTTCGCAAGCGCTTTAAGCGCCACACCAAAGTTCTCTCCCAGCCAGGATTCATCCAGTTTTTCCATACTCACATTCTCCATTGAGGCTTTTCGGGCCTACCGCTCAGTGGTCTTTTGCACCCCTACGCAAAATATGAGGCGAATCAGGAGTAAATAGGGTACAGTGTCCCTAGGGAAGCATCATGAGAGGAGTGAGTCAGCCTATGACCGCTAACGTCGTCGAACTTCGCACGCCGAATGGCACTGAGAATCTCGAGCAATTGCTGGAGCAAGTGACCATCACATGTCCCGAAGACATCCATGATGCCGCAGAAAATCTTGCGCGAATCGCTCAAGAACGTGGGATGCAGGCCGCAGTCTGTGATGACATTTCGTCAAAAGAACCAATGACTGATGCCGATGGCACAATCCTCAACGCTGACATATTCCGTTGGCTTAATGATGGCGCGCGCTGGTGGGAAGATCACCGCCTTGCACTGCATTCGCCCATACCTCGTGCTTGCCGATATGAAAGTGAGCCTTTCTGGGTCAACAAGGACGGATTTAACCTTAGATGGCCCAATTCCTACCTTGATGAGTTGGACTTAGGCGATTTTGAGAAACGCGCACTTTGCAGGGCGGCGATTGTAATCCCTGTGCATCTTCCGTTTGGCCAAATTTCGGCGAGCAGCTTCATTCCGATAGATCGCGCAAAAGAAGATCTCACAGAAGAATTTGCGCAGTATGCGAATCTGTTTGCGCAGCTCGTTCGGCGATTTGTCGCGGGATATGCGCAGGCGATCCGGACAAAGCGCCGCATTCCGTCAGACTGCGTGCTGTCAAAGCGCGAAGTTGAGTGTTTACGCTGGGCCGCGATTGGCAAAACCGACAAGGAAATAAGTATGATCCTTGAACGGAGCCATGCAACAATTCGCTACCACATCCACCGAGCTGGAGAGAAGTTGGATAGCGTAAACCGCGCTCAAACGATCTTTAAAGCCGGGCAATTGGGATATCTTGGCGCCAGTAGCTAATCTCTGGCAGTTAGACGCTAACCGAGGGTTCGGAGCGGCTCCGTGCCGTCCCAACCTTCGCCGGCTTGCTTAATCATCGCGAACAGGCCCGGGCCGCCTTCGCCCTGTTGCAGGATTTCCACTAGCGATCCCGGCCCCTGTCCAGGGTCTGCATAAATGACCCGGCTATCTCCGAGCGATCCTTCGATCACGATTTCGGCATTTTGCTCACGGCAAACTCGATAGGCGTCCTCGATATCGTCAACCAGAATACAAACATGATGCAATCCGCTGACGGCACCATATTCGCCTGAATAGATCGACGGATGGTTGTCTCGCGGACGGATCAATTCGATCTGAATGTCCCCCCAATATGCCAGCGCGAGGTCGAACAATGCATCGGTTGGTTCGCCTTTATATTTCATACCTTCAAGGTGCAGCCCCTCCATGAGAAAGAACGGACCGACGCCCATAACCTGCGTCCAGTGCTTCACCGCAGCGTCGAAATCATCGGGCACAAAGGCGAGTTGCATCACCTCACCCAATGCTGCGATGCCTGTTTTGCGCGCCATATGTCCTCTCCAATCCGCTAGGGTGACCCTGCGGCCAACCTGTGTGATATTCGGTCCCACGAACACTGCACAATTTGCGAGTAACGGATAGAGGCCGCAGATGAACGAGATTAAAGATATTGCCCGTGAAGGTCGCTGCCCAGGCATCAGCTACACAGACATGTTGAATGGGGACACGCGCACACCGCCTGATTACCTATTTGAAGAATCCAACATCGAAATGGGCAATGACCCCCTGTCGGTCGATCCGTATATCAGCGAAGACTTCGCGAAGGCTGAGCGCGAGAGGTTGTGGCCCAATGTTTGGCTATTCGCAGCGCGCGAAGATGAAATGCCCGATACCGGCGACACAGTAGTTTTCGAGATCGCTGGCAAGAGCTTTCTGCTGATCCGACAAAAAGATGGCGGAGTTAGAGCATTCTACAATGCCTGCCTTCATCGCGGCCGCAAACTGCGCACGGAAAGTGGCAATTCGATTCAACTGCGCTGCCCCTTCCATGGCTTTACATGGCGCAATGATGGTTCTTTGAAAGAAATTCCGTCCGCGTGGGATTTCAGACATCTGGAGGGTAAAGACATGTGCCTGCCTGAAGCTCGCATTGAGCTGTGGCAGGGCTTTGTTATGCTTACGGAAAACCACGATGTGCCTGATTTCAAAACATGGCTGGGCCCAGCAGCGTCGCATTATGAACGGTATGATTTTGAAAATCGCTATACCGGTATGTGGATTCAAAAACGTATCCCAGCCAATTGGAAAGCAACTGCCGAGGCCTTTATGGAGGCATGGCATTCAATCGTTACACACCCACAATTGCTGCCATTCTTGGGCGATGCGAACACACGTTATGACTTGATCGGCGATCACTTCAATCGCGCGATTACGCCTTCCGGAGTTCTAAGCCCACATATGAAGGGTAAGGATTCAACCTATGTGCTGGAAAAAATGAATGAATTCTCTGGCGGAGCAGATGCGGACACCAACCGACGCTTTGCCGCTAGTGATGGCGATCAGGATTATGATCCAGCCGATCCATTGGGAGCGCGCAAAGTGCTTGCCGAAGCTGGGCGTCAGGGCTTTGCAGAAGCTTATGGCTATGATTATTCAGAAGCCTCTGACAGCGAAATTCTCGACAATTTCACCTATAATATCTTCCCCAATTTCGCTCCTTGGATCGGGTTCTTACCAACGCTGGTCTATCGCTGGCTACCTGATGACACGCCTGATTCGTGCGTTATGGAAATTCGACTGCTGTTCCCGACTCCTAAGGGAGAGGACCGACCGCGCGCGGTGGAACCGACTTTTATCCCGGATGATGAGCCATTCTCTTGGGCGGCGGACATAATGGGTCCGCAACTGGCCAATGTTTTCGATCAAGACATGGCCAACCTGCCGCATGTGCAGACCGGTATGAAATCAATGAAGGAAGGAAAGATGGAGCTGGGGTCTTATCAAGACAGCCGCGTCCGGCATTTCCAAACGACGTTGAAGAAGTATATCGACGGCGAACTGCCAGCAACAAAGTAATTTTTCAGCATGAGCCTATTTGTCGATCTTTCGGGGCGCACGGCGCTCATCACTGGTGCATCTTCGGGGCTAGGCTCGCGGTTTGGCCGAATCCTTGCGGCGAATGGCGCGCAGGTCGCTTTAGGCGCACGACGCAAGGACCGCTTGCAAGCACTCGCAAGCGAGATTGGCAGCGAGGCACTGGCGATTACCATAGACGTCGCACGCGAAGCCGACATAATCGCAGGGTTTGACGCTGCCGAGAGAGCTTTCGGCCCCGTCGATACTGTCATTGCCAATGCCGGAGTCGACGGCGCGGGCATGATGACGACCATTTCCGAAGAAGAGATCGAACACACATTATCGATCAATCTTAAAGGCGCGATTCTAACCGCTCGAGAGGGTGCAAGGCGAATGATTGCCAATGGGGTGAAGAACGGACGGATCGTAATGGTCGCGTCGATCACCGCGTTTGAGCCATCGCCCGGTTTGGTCGCCTATGCAGCGAGCAAAGCAGGCGTTGTCCAAGCGGCAAGGAGCATGGCGCGCGAATGGGCGCGCGCAGGGATTTGTGTGAACACGATCTCACCGGGCTATATTCGCACGGCCATCAACGATGAATGGTTCCAAACCGACCTGGGCCGGAAACAAATCGCCCGTTTCCCAAAACGGCGATTGATGGGCGAGGAAGGTCTCGATGGGCCAGTCTTGTTCCTATGCTCTGACGCAGCGGAATTCGTAACCGGGACCGATTTTGTGCTGGATGATGGGCAGACGCTCTAATTTTACATCAACCCAGCATTCCAATCTTTCGACTTCGCCCAATCGAGATGGCTTGTAGGCTTCATGCCAAGCAAATCACGTGCGTTATCTGGGTCCACCACCAACGGAGATGTCCGCTGCGAGTTATAGAATGCGTAGAACTTCGCCATCCCGTCATAAATGCTGAGTGGTTGAACCTCGCGTGAGCCTGTTACCAGTTCGCTCATCCGGGCGGCGAATTCTTCTGGGGCCAAGCTTTGAAAACGCACCGGCTTGCCCACTGCTTCGGCCAAATTGGCTGCAACTTCATCCCCCAACAAGGCCTCTGTGCCGCCAATGGGCACATGTTGGCCGTCGGCGGCATCTGTTTGCAAAGCTCGGACCATCGCTTGCGCAACATCCTCAAGGCACACCCAATTGATCTTTAAGTCAGGCTTAGCTGGGTAGGCAAAGATGCCATCGCGCATGATCAATGGACGCGACCAAATGCGATATTGGTTATCCATGAATACGGTCGGCTCGATAAACACGCAAGGGATGCCGGTCTCTTTCAATGACCGTTCGATATCGCGTCTGCCATCATGCGCAGACAGACCAAGATCGTGATCTGCGACAAAACAAGCTGTGTTGAAAACGATTTTCTTCAGACCTGCTCGTTTGGCCCCTTCGGCTATTGCGCGGCCAAAAGACGCCGCGCGATCACGATCAAATTCAAACGGCAAGTGAAACGCCGCTGCATCCTGCCCCGCAAAAGCATGGGCCATAGCGTTGGCGTCGGTGATATCAGCCTGCACATTGGGCAAATTGGGAAACGGCGTGTCCGCCAAAGCCTCCTTGCGCCGCACCCCGGCTGTGACCGAAAAGCCTTCCTCCAGCAGCTGTGTTACCAAAGGCTGGCCCTGATCGGCCTGCGCGCCGAGCACGCAGATATTCTCAATTGTCATGGGTTTCAGGCCTTTGCGGCCACCTCTGCTGCGTCGAAATAATGGATGCGAAGCTCCTTCAGCAGACCGTCCTCAAATGTCCCGCATTCATTGACTGTCTGACTGAAAGTCTCGCCTGTCCGCTTCGATGTCATAGTTAGCGTAAGCACAGTGACGGCATGGCTATCACCGCCAGCAATGTCGTGAATGTCAACTTCGGCTCCAGCCCAAGCTCCATACATTGCCGCGGCACAGCGTTGCAGCGCGTCTTTGCCGCGCCACTCGCCGCCAAAGGGCAAGCATTCAGCTTCGTAGAGCACAAAATCCGGATGGATCAGGCTCTCAACCAATTCCCAATCTTGTGCGCCAGCCGCCGCATAAACCGCCGCCAACATTTCACGCGGAGTGCTCAATTGATCATCCAATCGTGCCGATAACTTCGCCGACCTTGTATTTGACGCCTTCTTCACCCGTCGGATGAATCACGCCTGCGGCCTGAGCCTCAATCTCAACCGTCGTTTTGTCTGTTTCGGCGGTGTAGATGATGTCGCCCTTTGCTACCTCTTCACCATCGCCGAACATCCATTCCGCCAGAATGACTTCTGTTGCGCTCATACCGAGTTTTGGGATGCGAATTTCTTCAGCCATTTATGCTTTGCCCACCGATGCCTTGATCTGTTCGACAATCTCGCTCTTGTTCGGAATCCATGCCTGCTCAAGATGGGAAGCGAATGGTACGGCGGAGAATGTTCCACCGATCCGGCCTACGGGGCCTTTTAGACTATCCCAGCATTTTTCCTGAATATTCGCGGCGATTTCAGCACCTGCACCGAACGGCCGAACCGCTTCATGCAAAGTAATCGCCCGGCCAGTTTTCCGCACCGAAGCCAGAACCGTTTCCTCATCATACGGCGCGATTGTGCGTAGATCGACGACCTCGACACTGATGCCTTCTTTTTCAAGCTCACCAGCGACTTCCAGTGCGTCAAGCACTGTCCGGCCATATGTGATGATTGAGATATCAGTCCCCTGCTTTGCCACTGCTGCTTTGCCGAGCGGTACGCGGTAGTCAGGGCCGGGATCTTTAGACGATAAGCCGTAACACAGGATGTTCTCGATAAAGATCACCGGGTCATTCGCATCGATGGCAGACCGCATCAGGCCGCGCGCATCAGCCGCGTTAGACGGTGTGACCACGTGAATACCTGCAACGTGAGCAAACCACGCCTCAAGCATATCAGAATGCTGTCCCCCAAAACCGACACCCACACCAGTCGTAGTGCGGATCACGATCGGGCACGGGGTTTGACCGCCTGACATAAACCGCAATTTCGCAGCGTGATTGACGATCTGATCCATACAGACGCCGACGAAATTCATCAGCATGATCTCTGCAATCGGACGTTGTCCGGCAAGCGCCGCACCGATAGCGGCACCGATGATCGCTGTTTCGGAGATTGGCGTCGCACGAATGCGGTTTTCGCCATATTTCTCCGTCAATCCAGACGTGATCTTGAACACGCCGCCGCCTTGTTTGGCAGCAACATCTTCACCCAAGCAAAATACGCCATCATCTTCGGCCATCGCCTCGTCAATTGCGAGGTTGAGGGCCTGCGTCATGGTAATCTCAGCCATCAGGCAGTCTCCTCAAGCACGTCTTTATAGATTTCGTCAGTATCTGGCAGCGGCGCGTCGAGAGCATGCTGAACAGCAACATCTATTTCCGCATTGATATCGGCGACAATTTTGTCGAGCTCTTCTTCGGTGAATTGTCTTTCGAGCATCACTTTGCGCAACTTGGGAAGTGGGTCTTCCGCTGTCATCTCCGCAAGGTGCTCTTCTGGCATGTAGGAAAAGTCAGACCCAAAGAAGTGACCCATCATGCGGTAACACATTGCCTCCACCAGAACGGGGCCCTTGCCTGATCGAGCATACTCGACCGCTTCTACCATCGCTGGATAAACCTCGTTGACGTTGTTTCCATCAACTTTGAGCGATTTCATGCCATAGCCTGCGGCGCGGCTGGAAATGTCCGGGCTGTCAGTGTGATCGGCATAGGCGGTGTGTTCGCCATAGCGGTTGTTCTGACACAGGAAGATGACCGGCAGTTTATACAGTTGAGCCATATTCATTGCTTCGTGAAAGCCGCCAATATTGGCCGCGCCGTCACCAAAGCTGACCAGAGTCACTCGGCCATCGCCGTTATTCTGGCTCGCGATGCCAAGCCCGTTCGCAATTGGAATGCCCGATCCCACGACACCGGTTGTCACCATAATCCCAGTGGCGGGATCGGTGATATGCATGGTGCCGCCTTTGCCTTTACAGGTGCCAGTTGCCTTGCCAAGGCATTCGCCCCACCACTTCTCAATCGGAATACCTTTGGCAGTTTGTTCTCCCTGACCACGATAGGTGCAGACGACGTAATCGTCTTGCTCCAACGCAGCCATGGCAGCGGCCGAAACCAGTTCTTGTCCGCGCACACAGTAGTACATTACTGCGACCTTGCCCTGCATCAGCAGTTCACGGAACTTTTCGTCGGTGCGATTTACCTTCATCGTGCGGGTGTAAATATCGAGCAACTTGTCACGATCGATTTCAGCCATGGAGCTGGGCCTTCCTATGAGAAGATTGGATTAGAATTGAACGCGCCTTAGAACTGTACCCGCTGGGTAAAGCCGCCATCGACGACGACATTCGCGCCGGTCATATATGGGCAGGCAGGGCTGGCCACGAACACCACGGTCTTGGCAACTTCTTCGGGTTCGCCAAAGCGGCCCATCGGCATTTTTGCTAGAGTGCCTTCGTATAGCGGTGGAACCGCGTCCTTGATCATTTCCCAGTTGCCGCCGGGATAATAGATCGCGCCGGGTGAAACGCAGTTCACTTTGATACCTTGCGGTGCCAATGCCTGAGCAAGCTGCGAACCATGAGTGATCAATGCCGCCTTCAATGCATTGAAGGCCTGCGGTGCGACAAAGGTTTCTAGCGCGGCAGTCGATGACATTAGAACGATGGAGCCGCTGTCTGAAGTCTCCAAATGAGGGGTCAGCACTTCGATAGCGTTCACCGCGCCCATAATATCCATGTCGAGGCCCTGCTGCCAGTCGCCTGTGCCGCCGGTGCCCGATGAACTTGCCATATGGACGAAGATATCGCAGCCGCCCAAGGCATCTACCGCATCGACGATCCATTTCTTATAAGCATCGGCACCGCTGCCCATATCAAAGACTTCACCGTGCACCTTACCCGGTCCAGCAGCTTCGATCTCTTTCTTTGCTGCTTCGATCTTGTCTTCTTTGCGACTGAAAAAGGCCACATCCGCGCCTTCCGCTGCGAAGTGACGCAGTGAAGCGAGGCCTAGCCCATGCGCTCCGCCATTCATGATGACTTTCTTGCCTTTAAGTCCCAGATCCATCGTTCACTCTCCAAGCTGCGTTGTTACAGAGCATGGGATAGCGGAGCCTAGAGCCAAGGCGTATCGTCAAAAGTGGGGGTAGGAGGGTCTTTTTTTGAGGAAATCCGACAGCCTGCGTTCGACGCGGCTATCGCGGTCAAAAATGACAGGAACAGAAATGGTGCCCAACGGGATCATTTCATCGAACACAATTCCACCCGATGAATTGTTCGATGAGCTGGAACGCTGGAACAAAGTCTTAGAGGCTGAGAACATTGATTGGGAGGCGCTTGAACCATGAGCAAGCGCCTAACGATCCGCCTTACTGGTTCCGAATGGGAGGCACTGGAGCGCAAGGCTCGCGACCGTCCGCTAAGCACTTATGCCCGCGAGCAATTGCTTGGTGGTGATGCGAAACCTCGGAAAGCGCATCGCCGCCCCAAGGCTGACGAAATCCTTCTTGCGCAAATTCTCGCCACACTTGGTCAATCCGAATTGCCGAAGTCGATGCGAACTATCGCTGATGCAACGCAAGAAGGCACGGTCGCTCAAGGCGGGGACTTGCTGCTCAACCTCCGTGCGGCCTGCCTAACCATCGAAAAAATTCGCCATGATCTGACCACCGCTCTCGGCATCAAACCGCAATGAGGCGAGCATGATCTTAGTCGGCAATCAACGTGGAGGAGCCAAAGACCTCGCAATCCATCTCCTCAAAGAGGAGAACGATCACGTACAGGTGCACGATCTGCGCGGGTTCGTGTCGGACAATCTGATGTCCGCACTCAACGAGAGCTACGCGATCAGCCGTGCAACACGATGTAAGCAACACCTGTTCTCGCTCAGCGCTAATCCGCCGCCTGATCAGGAAGTCTCAACCGAGGCTTTCGAGGCAGCGATCAAGCAGGTGGAGGAGCGTCTCGGTTTAAGCGGCCAGCCGCGCGCTATCGTCTTTCATGAAAAGCAAGGTCGTCGCCATGCGCATGCCGTGTGGAGCCGTATCGACTCTAACGAAATGAAAGCGGTCCAGCTTTCGCACACAAAGCGAAAACTGACCGAGCTATCGCGCGAACTCTTCATAGAGCACGGCTTCAAAATGCCGCGTGGCCTGATGAAGAGTGAGGAGCGCGATCCACGCAATTTCACATTGGAGGAATGGCAACAGGCCAAACGCGCCGAAAAAGACCCTAAGGCGATCAAAACAGTGTTTCAGGATTGCTGGGCCGTATCAGACTCCCGCGCAGCCTTTGCCAATGCCCTCGAAACGCGGGGCTACAAGCTGGCGCGCGGTGATAGGCGTGGCTTCGTCGCGGTAGACAGGCAAGGCGAAGTCTATGCTGTTGCGCGATGGACAGGAGTTAAGACAAAAGATGTTCGTATGCGGCTTGGGGAAATAGATGGCACCTTGCCGTCTGTAGAGCAGCGCAAAGCTGAGTTCGTCAGCGAGACATCACAACGCTTGCGCGAGATACAGGAAGAAGAGGCGCGCAATGCGCTGAAGCTTCGAGAGCAGCAAGAGACAGCACGCAAAGCACTCGCCACCACGCAAGCACAAGAGCGAGCGAGGCAGAATGCAGCCATACAGGCGCGATGGAAGCGCGAGACGGCCATGCGCCAAGAGCGTTTCAATCGCGGTTGGCGAGGCCTCATGGATCATTTCTCGGGACGGGTGAAACGTATCCGCGAAGAGAATATGGCAGAGGCATATCGAGCCGTGCTGCGAGATCGAAGGGAAAAAGACGCGCTTGTCTTTCAACATTTGAGCGAACGACGCGTCGTTTTGGAACGGTTCAAGGCCGCTAGGAGACGGAGCGTCGAACAACGGCGAGAGCTGGCTTCTGACGTCAGGCGTCTGTCAGACGTTCCAGAGTCCACGCTCGAACGCTCTAAGGCTGCTGCATCGTTCAAGAAGGTGTCAATTCCCGATGCACCAAAGGCAAGCGTATCGGAAGACTTCAAGCACAGCGCGGCACGAGAAGAATTCAAGAGGAAGCGGCGGAAGCAGGTGCAAGAACGTACTGTCGAACGCGGCCCAACACGCGGCTTCGATCCTTCGCGCTAAAAGAGCGAGCCTTGCTCAGGCTCTCCTGCGATGAATTTTGTCTCTGGACCGCACAAGACCATCTCTTCGCGCCCACGCTTCACCCGCATTCCGTGATAGAAACCCTCTGGAGCGCATCTGCCTCGGTGACCATCGCTGACGCGCTCGACGTAAGAAAGCGTTCCCCCTTCGAACTGTGATGGATGAACAAGCCGATATGCTCTCGCAGAATTGCTGAACGTGCTGGTGGCAACCCAATCAACACCTTCGTGGCGAAACGGTCGTCGGACCGCCCCCTCACCTCCAATCCGATCTGCACTGTAGCTTGCACCAATATCCCCTTCACCGATCTGGCGATTACGCTTGTGGCACCAGTGGCCCCAAGCGAAGCGCTGTGGATCAACCGCAAAAGTTTTTGGAATGCTTTTCATGATCAGCATCCCGCAAACACATGGACTTCATCGTGCGCTGTTTGAACGGTAAAGAGATCGCCGCTCATTTCCGCATCACGCGCCATCGCATCCCAATCGATGTAGAAACGCAGATGTTCTGGGATTTGGCCTGTGTCTTCGGTCAAGCTCTGCACATAATCGGCAAGGCTTTCGAAACTGCCATGATAGCCATCTTCAAGCGCTTCGCTGGCCTGCTCTATATCACCGAAGTGATTGATCAGCTCCGCGCCTAACTCGCCATGCTCGGCGATAAAGGCCGCGAGCTGGGCAACATACTCAATCCCCTCATATTCCGAGATCGAAAGAGAGCCAAAACCCTCATAGTCGTGAATGGCCCATTCTTCCGCATCCGCAATTGGTGAAGTGTTCAGCATGGCGCGGATGGCATCATGGATCGCCCGTGCGTCTTGCTTGGCATCAATCCAGCGCCCGTGCAGATAGCCATTATTGTAGGCAGCCAGACAGGCCACATAGATGCGAACTGGGATTTGAATTGGTTCTTTAGTCATTTCTCCCTCCAATGGGGTTAGGGGTTGCTCATGCAACCTTGCCCATCGGCGAGAGCGGGGTGTGCAAACGGAACGGAAAATCGACGGCGGGCGCAGCCGAAGGCGAGCCTCGGGAGACCGTCTATATTACGTGAAGTGCGCTGAGGGGCTGGTCCCTAAGTAACGCGAGGGATTGAAGCCGAATGGTCGAAACCGCCTAGCGAGTTCGGTTCACGAAAGCCCGACCCGTAGGGACGCGCTATTGAGCCTCTGCCAATCCAAGAACCATAGTCGGCGTTTTTTCGAAATAGTGCGTTTTTAGAGTCTTCAGAATCATCGGGGAAGACAGCCGACGCGCCTCAGCAAGTACCTCTGGGCCTGCCTTCCAGCCAATCTGATACTTCTTGATAGCTGCTTTTCGCTCTTTCAAATAAACCTTTGCCTCTTTCGAGAATTTGGCTGTAGTCCAGAACTCGAAGATTTCAGCCTTCTGATCAAAACGCTGCTGATAGGCGTGGGATGCCCTGATAATCGGGACCTGTTTTTCCAGCCAGTATTTGACATCTTCGAGTGAAACATCGTTGGCCGCATCATAGCCTTTGCACTCGATGCACACCACCTGATCCTGCCCGACCTGCCGGACATCAATGTCTGCTCGGCTATTGTCGGCAGGGTTGGTCGCGATTTCTCCGATATCGATAGAACCGCCCAGCAGGTCTTTGGCGATATGACCGACAATCAACTCAAACATGGCTCCGCGTAGATTTCCGGAGAGACCTTCGACCGTTGAAAGTTTGTCGAAAATCTCATCGATCTTGGCTGGATTGCCGATTGCCACCTGTGCGGCACGCGTCAGCACGTCGAGCAATTCACGCAACGCAATCGCAACATCACGGCCAAGCAATGTATCGACGGTGACCGCCATCACGCCTTTGGCTCGGCATGCCATTATTGCGTCCCGCGTAAAACCATCAGACACCAGCATGGGCTGAAATCGCCCAAGATTTTTCAGCGAGGAAAGTGTCGCGACCTTTCGCAAGAATGACTTGGCATCCTGTTCTCTGAGCTCGCCTAACCAGACGACATCCGCTACGAAAAATCCGTTCTTAGGGCCGTTCTTGGTCTGAACCAGCAAGGCCTTGAGGTAGGACGGGCCAACGATGTCGAAGCTGAACGTCGAGAATTTCGGAAGCTCATGATCAAATCGAGTCTTGATCGTGTCCTTCGAGGAATAGCCCATTCGCACCGCCCATTGCCTCACCGTTTCAATAGCAATGCGCTCAAGCGTCAAGCGTGCTCGGAATGCCGCAAAATTTATGCTCCCCACCCAAGGGGCCAAGACAACGCAATCGCCAATCCCAGCGATTGTTCGCTCGTCCAGTAGCTTCACGCTTTTGAGGCGCCTAAGCACTTCCTCGCTGGATACATGCCCCTTTTGCAGAACGGGCGATCCGGAAACGATATTCCAATCTTTGAGTAGGCAAATGCCTCCACGGGCCGCCAAACCGTAGAGCGCTGCTGCATAGCCAGGAGCTGAGTCCTCCAGCTCTGCGAGAAGATTGTCGAAGAACTTTGGCGTTCCGAACTCACCTTCGAGATATAGGAATTTGGCATTCTTGGTGAATGGGAGGCCATGCAACGTCCTTACAGACGCTGACCTACGGAAGACACGCTGTCGAGCGGCAGCAGCACTCAGGCCTTGATCCTGGAATATTTGAGACACCTTACTGGACAGCATTGCGCCTTTAAGCTTGAGAATCTGCTCCACGTTCTTGAACTGTCTGGTCATATGTCACACTGCGCTATTTATAATATATACTACAGGGACACCGTCTGTTTTTCAATCTCGTCGGAGTTGAACTTTTTAGATAATATAATCAATCTCTTAAAGGTAGTCGAGATCAGGCCTCGAATGGGTTTTGTAACGGTAGCTAATTTGCAGTTTGTCTGACCGAGCTGGTTTCTGACAGCTTCTCGGATACGCAATGCAGTGCCATCTGTTTGGCTACATGAAGTTGCGGAAGTCAAAGAGGTCATCAACCAAAGCGGGATTCTGCTGAATTATGCGAGCGAACCGTTGAGAGTATTCAAGTGTGACGGGAAGCTTCTTATAGAGCGTGTTGTTGTTCCAATCCATCTTTGTCAGGCCGAGAATTCCTGAGCAGGTGTCGTGCCATCCTCCTGCTCCACTGAAGCGGCGAATAAGAAGAGGTGTTGGAACGGGCTTGAGTGCCCCTTCTTTGTAGACGTTGTAGTAGTCGCTTTCCATGTGAACGCCTCGCACGCTGCCTTGAGTCCACAACAAGGCCTCTTTGTGCGAGATCGGCAGCACGGTTCCGCGATCAACCGGATATCCTTCGGCTTCGGCCTTTTTGATACCGTATTTTGTAAACGACCAGTCGGTGCTTTGCACGATTTGAACCAGCTCGATCTCGGTTCCCTCGTTAAAAGCGTCCAGCGCTCCAAGAGCTTCATCATCTCTGAATGGCGTGTTCTTGTGAATCGTAACTTTCTTCGGCGACCGCCCAAAATGGCCACGCTGATATATCTCCAGACTGCGGGACATCACGCTGTACATCTCGTGATACGATAAATAGGGGTTGTCCCGCCGATCTTTGGTGAATTCTCGCGCGTCATAAGCGACAAACTGGAATCCAGTGCCGTCAGGATCGAAAACCTGACTACAGCAAGTTGTGTATTCTGCGCCTTCATTGACGGGCTTCATGGCATAGCTGATGCCGATGAATGCTTCTTCCTTGTTAAGGCCAGACAGCTTCCATGGAATGCCATTCGCTTTCGCATAGAGCGCAACGCTCAGACCCCACATAACCTGCGCACGACAAGTTCGCCGCAAGGCTCCTTCTCGTATGATCTGAATTGGAATGTTCGATGGGGCGCAAAACGCCTTGAGATAATCGTGTAGATCGAAGCCAGGCGCTTCAAAACACCGCTCCCAAGTATCGGGGAGGTAGACTAGCAACACGTCAAAGTTGGATCGTTGGCTTCCGATTCCACCGATGACTTCGAACAATCGCTTAGCAAGGCCTGCCCTGTCGAAACGCTGCGCCAGCGCGTCCATGTCGCTTGGCAATGTGAAGGAGAGGTTTGCCCCTCCACCTTCGAACGGAATACGAAAGGCCTGTTCGAAGCCAGGATAGGCAGGGTAGTAGTTCTTTGCTTCTCTTGGGGTAGCCGCTTGAGTGAGCTCGCGACAAATTCCCTCAAGCTTTGCTGATTGGCCTTCTGGGTATAAGAGTGCGACGCGAACGCGGGCGGGCACCCCGAGGGAGTGAGAATAGGGACCAAATCTCAATATGCCGCGCAGCGGATGCTTGTCCAATTGCCCTTCGGCAAAGACCAAGGAAGGCTCAGCTGTGGTCGAATATCCAGGTAATTGAGAATGCTCTGTTGCCATCATCCGCTCCTTCGACTGAATGCGGTGCGGCTATTGACCACGAACACAGGGTTTTCATCTGACTCACCCGATGCAAATGGACTGATCTCGCAGTCGGCTGCCTTTCCATCGGTCGGCAGCAAGGCTTTTATCCATGCGCTCAAAATGCGATCAGCTTTGTGATTGAAACGACCGCCCTTGCGTTTATCGAGGATATCTATTGCCTCATCACGCCCCCATCTGGGCCATATCCAGATATCTGGCTGTAGCTGTAGCCAGGCCTTACCATCGCGCATTTCGATATCGATTTGGACCGCTTCTGCCCAAGATATCTGCTTGCGCTTCGGATGCTCTTCCGTCGCTGAAGTCAAAAGACCCTGCACATCACCAGTTAGAGTAGATTGGAGAGCGCTCCTTAAAGAAGCAAATGCCTGATGAGATTGTGCCTGTGCCGTTGCAATCAAGGTGTACCCACCGCGCCAAGGCCTCACGACCAGTGGCTTATCTCGCTTAAGTGAAAGGCAGATTGCTTTTTCCAGTAGTGCCTTGAGGTAGAGATTGCTCTCTATCTCTTCGAGTTGACCTGACAGATCGATTGCCTCCGTGCTGGTCAGATCACTTCCAAATGCCTGCTCAAGAGCCTTGCTGGTGCCCCACGCCAAGGTGCGTTCGGCTTTAGCACAAATGATAGTATCACCGCTCTTGCTTTCAGCATCGCGCAGGTCCTGCCAGTCCTTGTCAGCCTTAAAATTGAGTGCTTGGCACATCGTCGGGAGACGCGTGATGGGGAGCCCATTTGACCTAATGATTGGGTTGGATTTTCCAGCCGATGGAAGCGGAATGTCAACTTCCTGCCTAGCGGCTTTGCGAACTTTAGCGTCCAACTCCGGATTGGGATTTTCAATTTGACGCCAGATGCGGGACATCATCGAGTCATATGTCTCGATATCCACTAGGTGCGCTGAAACGCCTCGGCTCTGCGCCGTGGCTATCAAGTTTGTGACGATCGGGAGGGGCTCCGATCCCTTCAGCTTGGTCCAATACAAGCCGTAGGGAAATGGGTTTGCGGTCTGGAGAGCCTCTTCAAGCAGCGTCATGACACTTTCGTCGCGACCGCTGTAGCCGGCGACGATCAAGCCGAATCGATTACAGGCGTTCAAGAACCCTTTGCTTAGCTCTGCGTTTTGCTCGCGCAAATCGTCGGCCAAGTTTTTGATACTCTGATAGCGGAAATCGCCGTGTAGCTTGCAGTAGACAGGGTACTGTTCGGAGTTGATCGCTTCATTCGCAGCGTAGGCTCCTTCTATGTGAAAAGGTGCGAGGCTTTGCCCACCCACCTCTGCAACCGCGCGTTCGACAATGTTATCAAAGTTGGTTGTGAAAACGGCCTTGGTAATCTTTGAACAAATGAGCGCGGCCAGTACGCGATGGCCTAGCGAAAGCGAGGCTTTGTCATCGGCGAGGATCGCGCTGACATATCGCCTTTGGCGCTCTCTATCATCGCCGAAGATGAGTCCGAAATAGGTCGTATATTCGTCTGGTGAGCCATCTTCAGGAAAGCCCTTGGACACCATATAGGATTGGATTTTTTCACGAACCGCCGCATTTTGAATGTCGTTTGGGGGAACAATCTGGTCCTCTTCGGTCGTATAATAACGCCGCTTCAAGTCCCATATGATATCCCAAGCTGTCGGAAGGCCCGCGCTCTGTGATGCCCCTGCGCCCAAGAACCAAGCGAAATGGTTAGGGGATTCCGTAACTCTTCTAATAAAGTCAGATTGTTCCATTTACGAATGATATGATTTTACAGGCACGTCTGTCTACTTTCGCATAGTCAATTCGATGTAGACAATAAGTATGTGACGACGCGATGGTTCGGGCCCTAGCTCGAGCAAGCCGAAGGGGATGCATAATCCAAAGGGTCGCTCTTCGTCACGGCAGAGAATACCAAGTCGCACGTGCCTTGCCGTGCTGGCGAATGCGCTGCGCATCGACTAGCTCACGAAGCCGCTTTTTGAGCGTGTTACGGTTCGCGCCCGTTTGTTCAACGATCTGTGCAATTGTCAGGCGCTCACTAGCTCCTAGCAGCTTGAGCACTTGAACAGAGAGTTCAGGCAACGCAGCATCATCGCCTTGCTTGGCGTGTTCTCGCTCCAGCTTGGCGGCGAGCGAGTCCTTTTGCTTCTTCAGGCAACGCAGAAAAAAGCCGGCCCACGGCTGCCAGTCAGGCTTGTCGGTCTTGAGCGAGGTCTGCGTGCGGCGCAGCGCCTTGTAGTAGAGGTCTTTGTTCTCCTCGATTACGCGCTCAAGCGAGGCGTAAGGCACATAGACATAGTCCGCGCGCAACAGCAGCATAGTGGTGAGAACACGCGAAAGCCTGCCATTACCATCCTGAAACGGATGGATGGCCAGAAACGTCACGATGAAGATCGCCGTGATGAGAAGCGGATGGTGCGCCTCTTCGTCAATGGCCTTGCGCGTCCAGGCGACAAGCTCCTCCATCTCGCGCGGCGTATCGAAGGGCGAGGTGGTTTCGAAAATGATCCCGATTTCGTTGCCCTCGGCATCAAAGGCCACGACATTGTTCGAGAGCGTTTTGTATGATCCACGATGACGCTCATCCTTGGCGCTGTGACGCAAGAGTGTCTGGTGGAGCTGACGGATGTGGTTTTCGGTAAGCGCCATGTCGCCAAAGGCTTCGAACACCAGGTCCATTGCTTCGGCGTAACCCGCGACCTCCTGCTCATCACGTGATTTGAATGGCGTCGATGACAAGGCCTGCGAGAGCAACTCCTCCACTTCGGCATCGCTGAGCTTCGCCCCTTCGATGCGCGTGGAAGAGCCGACGCTTTCGATAGTCGCCACTTTGCGCATGGCGCTCAAGCGATCAGGCGAAAGCGTCTTGAGGGCTTCCCAACGCCCTTTGAACTCATCGATTTCCGCGATGAGTTTCACAAGGTCAGAGCCGATGATGATGTTCGGCTCTTTCATCTCCAGAATGTCCTGATATCCAATTTCATACCCAATAATACCCGATTAGACCCAAATTTGCATCAACTTTCTGATTGCTGCCAGTTTATCTATATCGGGTCCAATTGGGTATTCGATTGGGTCTGCATGCCTTTGTTCCGTACCCAAGCAGCTACATGTCATTGAATCACAAAACGGTCCGAAACCCCTCGTCACAAAAGTCCTCATCGATTGATAAGGCCCTAAGCAATACGGGTCTCCAAGAACTCTTCCCAAAGCGACGCTCTTCCTTCTCTGCCTGTTTCTCCAAAAAGGCTGAAACACCATCTGCACCTTCCGCTTCAAAGGCGTCTTCCAGCGCAGTTTCGTGCGCCGACATGTAGATTATGACTTCATCTGACCAGCGTTCACTCAGTTTCAAACGACCGATTTGAAACCCGATGCGTTGCTCCATCTCGGCGTTTTCCGGCCCAAGATCAGCAACGCCGAAATTGGTGACTAGTCCGCCATCATTCAGGCTTAGCTCAACCGCAAGATGCTCATCAGGAAGATCGTCGAAGTAGGCATGGATGAAGCGTTCATGCGGTACGTCTGTGCCATGTGTTCCTTTGGAATTGTTGCAATCATGGCAGATAGGAACAAGGTTGCGCACATATATCGCGAAGACTTCAAATCCAGTTTTCGCAAGATAATGATCTAGCTCCTTCGCTGCGCCGATGGCACATATCGGACAGCGTGTTACCGAGGCTTTGAGCCGATCTCTTATGTGATTTAAGGCTCCCCCAACATAGGTCTTGCCGAAGCCACTTTTGATGGTCTTGAGCAGGTCACCATCGAGGTCTGAAAAATCCACTCCGCCACCGAGCCCGCCGCACGCATCGTAGTCGTTGTACAGCTGCAAAATAGCCTGACGCTCTTCTTCTGAAGCTTCATAGCCAGAAACCACGCCCTTGCGCTCGGCAACCGCGAGAGCAATTGCGAGATCTGACAAATCATCGTCTCGCGAAGGAGCGGGCAATCTATCCATCGTCGTCTTGCCTCTTTCTGGCGAAGAACGACATCACAAGAGCCTCAGCTTGCGCAGACAGGCCAAGTGGGAACAACGCCTCAAGCTCATCCGGCTCATCGGCCGAATTCGCGAGGCGCTTGAGTGTACGACTGAAATAGGTGTTTTCAGCCGTGAGTCCAAAACTGTCGTATGTCAGCGCACCAATGCTCTCACCAAAGGTTTCAAGCTGCGGTTGGCGAACGGATACGATTTCGCCATCCCGCTCAATGATGAAGACATGGCGGGCTAAGGTCTCTTGCAGAATGACAGGAGAGTGTGTGGCGACAATGCAGAATGCGTTCGTTTGTTCTAACACTATGCGAAGGGCACGCATCAGCGCTGCGATCAATGGCGGATGCAAGTGTGTCTCAGGCTCATCGAACAAGACGATTGATTTGCGTTGGCAGTGCGCGGTGATGCAAGCGAGCACGTGGATCGCAATTTTATGGCCTGTGCTCCATTGCATGAACGCTCTAGCCGGATCATCGCCCACGAGGTCGGCGACGGTTTGCTCCTCAAAATCTCCGAATGATGCATCCGACAAAATCACTTTCAGTCCGTCTTGGAAGACTGGGAGGCGGTCCTTCTTTTCGATCATCTTGAGGAGCTCGGCGAATTCGCTCGCCAGATCATTGAGGTCTTTCAGTTTGGTACTGGAGCGGCGTTCGGCGTCATCCTCTTCACTCGCCAACTCATCCAATTGATCGCCGTACTCGGCGGCAATGTCTCTGAGGCCGCAAAAGATAAAGCGACCTTGCCCATTCTTTATATCACGTGATATCTGTGCCCGCTCTTCACCGTGCAGGCCAGGTATCTGAAAGCTGTCGAACGCGCTGTAGGAAATGCTCACAATACGGGTGAAGCCAAATTCTGGCGGACTGATCTTGCCTAACTGAGCTATCTTTTCTGTCTTGCGATCACTCGGGCTTGCGAAGGCAACCCTCGCGAGGCGGGAAAGCAATGTGCTCTTTCCGCAACCATTCCTTCCTATAAGCACGGCGACTCTTCGTGGAACGATTACGCGCGGGCCATTGGTCCCCATTCGCTCAGCGCGCCACATACTCAACGGATCAGCTGGCCCATCAAAGTTGAATTCCAACGGATCATCCCAGCCTCCAGGCTGAAACGTGAATGGCTCGGACAAATCCGGGAGTTGCGAAAAATCACTACGGAGAACTGCATCTGCATCTTCGAAGAAGTCTTCAATGTCCTCCACATCTCGAAACATTGATTTGCCATAGCCATCGTATTCGGAGGTTTCAGATCGCAATTCAGGACTGGCGACAAGGTCATTAAGTGCAGCCATAAGAGCCGCCCTCTCTTTGTCCGGCAACGCCGACAATCGTTCGTAATAATCCAAAGAGGTGCCGACTGACCGTGCCTCCAAAGGTAAAGACGTAAAATCTTCGGTGATCTCCATCCGGTTCTTTGTTGAGCCACCAGGGAAGAGTATCCTGACGCTACCAATAAGATCGGGTTCTTCGTCGCGATCCTCATTCCGTCGAAAGAGTTGATAGAAGATTCTAAATCCAAAATCGTCCCAGTCGCTCCTTTTCAGGGCATATTGGGTCTTGATCCGAGGTGTCGATTTTCGATCTGGTAGAACTGTGAATTTCATCAAACAAAGATAGCAAATCGCGCGCAGGGAAATCCACAAAATCCTGAATTAAGCCAGAGGGATGCAACGGGAGACAGCATGTCTCCCTTGCCGAAGGTGTGTCAGCACCGAAGCACAAGCGCGCTGTCGGGCAGACAGCGCACAGCTTGCGCAAAGCGTTTTTGTAAATCGGATTTGATCTGTTATCGGTCACCTATGGTGAAGCATTCATAGTCCACGCTTCGTCGGCAACACCCGCGACATGATGGAGGCGGCAAAACGAGTCTGGGACCGAGCTAAGGATCGCAGACCATTGCCTGTCTCATTTGATCTTGTTGCGCTGGCCGATGCTAATATCGACAGCGTCGCAACGCTGCATAGTAGCGCGTTTGATGTGGAGACAACCGAGGTCTATCGTCGCCTGAAGCAATGCAGCCGATCCATCAATTATGATCCGCAACTCTCATCAGTCTTGCTCGTGGAAAATGAAGTGCGAGCCTTTTTGATCTGCGCTGCAACAAGCAATCCAGCTCGCACCTTTATTTATGGGCTGTTCGTGTCTCCTCAACTCCGACTTGGTTGGGCCACGCCGTTCGTTAAGTATGGCGGCCTAGACCGCTTACTTGATCAGGGCATCCGGGAAGTCGAATTTGAAGCCTTGAACTCTAACCAAGATACGGTCAGATTCAGCACCAAGTCTGGCGCTTACGAATTACCGAGTAACCTTTCAGAGTGACAATCTACTTCGGACGACAGGAGTTGGGTCCACAGTGCCCATTTGGCGAGCACGGATTGCAGTTGCCGCTATCTGGGCCGCATGGGTTGTTATTGTCTGGTTGACATCCACCCATCGTTTCGAGCTGCAAATTTGTAGCCTCAAATATGTCAGCCCGAACTTTGGCCAACTTTTCGGATGCTGCAATATCAGCAATTGAATTGACGTGGGTAGACCCCACCGACCAGTTCTTCGACATGATGCACGGGCTGACTTCGCCATCAGGGCCAACACAAAGCGTCCCGTGCGCACATTGTCCGCACAGTTCACCCATTGAGCATTGCTGTTCGTCAGCCGCTCTGCCGAACTCTCTCTGATCATCTGTACCGACGTTCGAAACGCCAAGTTCCTCAAGCCACTTGATCGTCGCCTCAACTGTCGACCGATTCTCATCACGTATAATGATCGAAGCTCTAAGGCTGAGGTTACTATCCAAGACCTTGATCAAATTGGCACGGATCTTTTCCCAACTGCCAACTCGCGTTGTGATTTGATCATGGATCACAGGCTCGTCCGAATAAACCGACGTAGCGATATTCACGCCCTTCTCGACGAACTTGGCAAGAAGCGACCCTGGCAAACTCACTAGGTTCGTGAAAACCTCAATGTCCTGATAGCCTAGCTGGTCGGCTAGATCGATCAGATCGGGCAGTTGTCGGTTAAGTGTGGGTTCGCCCCCGATAAACTGAATTGATCGACAGCCCGCAAGTCGCGCGTCTGTTAAAACGTCTTCGTATTGAGAGAAATCGAGTGGATTTTCATCAACAACGCTGGGTGAAGAACCAGCGTAGCAATGCAGGCATTCCAAGTTGCACCGATTAGTCAATTCAATCCAAAGAAACGATAAATCGGCTTTTGCCTCGAACGTCACTGCATCATTCTGAAATCCCATACCGCCCTCCGTTGCTTGTTAGCTAAAGCTGCCCTTCGTTTCTGATTCTGGCAATAGAGAACTTTAGAAAACACTTATTATTTTATTACATAATTCCGTAATATTATGATAAGCTATGTTTGTTGATTGATAGTGATAAGGAATACTTCAGGGAAATTGTTGAGCGAACGCGAGAATTATTGCGCACGTCGGTTGAGGTCGTGCCAAATTTGGCATTTGTGGAGGACAGCACCACTTTTGATGCGCTACACTTTTCGGGCAAATGCGGGCTTGCTCAATGTATTATTGGTTATCATCTCGCAGAAGAAAGCAACTATCTGGCAAAACCTCTAGCAACCCAAAGCCTCAATGGGTGGTGGCACGGCCACGCAGCCCTGGTTATCGAGAGTCAAACGAGCTTGCTATTGATCGATCCGACATTCGCGCAATTTTCGGCTTCCGCCGAGTGCGACCAATCAGCGCCAAGCGACTACTTGAACCGCTCGCCAGAAGGTCAGGAGTTGCTAAATCAGCTACTGCAAGACGGCGTAGTAGAGGTCACGCCTGAGATCGCGAGCCTGTATCTGGCCGCTTTTTGCTGTGGCGAAGCTCCATTTGAGAGCAAGGACGAGTGCCTCGCATTCTTCAGGCATCCGCCCGCTCATCCGCTGCATTTTGCCTATGATGAAAACGATGATCGCTACAGCCCAGAAGCGCTGCAACGAGATGAACTTCACCTTGAAGCGCCATAGTTTGCAATACCGACAGACTATGGGATGATCTTTAAGGGAACAGTCAGTCTTTCACGCTCCACTTCAAGCTTTCTACTGAGTCGTATGAGTGGAAACCAAGCCTTTGCGAAACGTGAAGTCTGGAAAGATTGGGGATGAATTGGAGGCTGCATGAACAGGTGCGTGAACCCCCTGCTTAATCCTTGATAGAATGCTTCTCATGGTAGATGATCCGAATTCACCTGACGACTTAGAATGCGATCTCCGTTTAGATAGGCAAAAGCGGTTGGAGCGGCGAGTTCAAGTTACTCGGACTTTGTCTCCATATAGGCCGATATCGGATACAGAGCGTGCGCACATTGTAGAAACGCTAAAGCGAACTGGCATTCGCTATAAAACGTTGATTTCGCTGATCCCTTCATCATTCTCTGACATTACGATGCAGATTGTCAAAGGATGGGTGAACGGAACGACCAAAACCGCAAGGCCTGAGCATATTGAATGTGTCACTAGCATATTAGCTGGCCTACCCGATGCTGCAGACACACAATCACCCTTTAGTCAGGCTGCGCTTGATGCCTCCCACAATGCGCGAGTGAACCCGTCACCTGTTCCAGCAAAACCGAAGAAAACTGCAACGGTCATTGAGCCTGAACCGATTACAAAGGATCGCAAATTGGTTCTTGCCGATCCCGCCATCGTGATGCCACGCAAAAGCGATCTGCAAGGGCCAAGAGTCTTCCCAAACCTTAGCAATGAGCGATTGCCGCGCAAACCTAAATGGAAATCGTCTCCGACCACCTCACCCCAAGTGCTGGCATATCCCGACATATATAGAATGATCGATGAAGAAACCTTTGATTGCTTACACGCAGAAGTTCAGCGAACACGGGTTTCACCGTCGCTTATGATTAAACGTTTCAAAAGCGCTCCACCCTCACTACCCGCCCGCAGGATTAGCGAATGGATGCGACTGGTCACCAGATCAGGTGAAATCAAACTGATCGAATGGGTATTACGAGCTTACGCCATCCTCCCTGATGCCCACTGACCATCGCTTTCAGGGATAGATACAATTTGAACTAAATTATAATGAATTTTCATAATAACCTAATGATTTTACTATAGAATATTTCCTACGTGAGCGTTTCTTCAAGTTTGCCACAAGAGCGAACCGAGAGACGAAAAAAGACATAGGGGAGCAGGGCCAATGGCTCAGTCAGAAGAATATTATCGCGCAGCAGCGCACAGCTTGAGGGAAGGTTTTCTCGGATCGCAATTCGGGCAATCCAATCTCGATCAAGCTGAAGTTTCCAGAATTCACCGCATTGAGGCGTTCAAAGAGAATGCAATTCTGCTTGCGGGCGATGATGGTTCAGTCGCTGGCGTTATGGAGCGCAGCGCGCAGGCAGCTCGATCAGTCAGCGAGACAAAGAACACCAAGTCCGAAAAAGCGCGTCGCTCTGCAAACAACATGCTTTATCTCGACCTTCTTCAACAACAATCCGCCGCGCTCGGTCGCGAAATTGCCAATTTAGAGGCCAATTTCGAAGCCGAGCATGGAGATGCATGGCGCGAAACAATCGCGAATGAAATTCTTGATCCTGATGAGATACCGCAGCGCCGCGAAGGCGAGAGTATGGCCGACTACCGCGAGCGATTAGAAGATGTGCTGATCGAGAAGATGATTGACCCGCAAACTGGTGAGATCAGGCCAGAGTATGCAAACAATCCCGAAACTGCTGAATACGCGAAATGGGCAATGGCTGAGTATGACAAGGCCGAAACCGATGAGCTCATTGATGCCACGCGAGAGATTGAGAATGATCCAAGTTTATCGACTGAGGAAAAGTACCAACGCACCGCTGATGCTGTGGAGAAATCAAACGTTTCCGAAGCTCAAGCGCTATTCAATAACATCGAAACTGGCGCGATTGCCGAGGACGTTGCAGCAGCAAGAATAGAATCTGAGCTAGATACCCAGATTGCTACAAACGACGCCGCTCTTGGAAATGCTGGCTTTTAACTAATTGTTGTAGTCGAGCGAAGCAAGAAGCCCTCGCTCCTTCCTGAAATTGTATGATCTTACGACCTCGCTGGCCTGATCGCGGCTGGCACTCAAAGAGTATGGGCCGTCCATAGTGCCGTCGAGAAAGAATGAGGCTCCGCTCGCAGGAATATCATTCTGAGCGAAGAAGAACTGAACCGGGCCTGTCATCCCTGCCTCACGAAATTCAGCCATCAGAACCTCGCGGACGCGCTCAGGGGATGGTGTCGATGCATGAGTGCCAAGGTAAACTGCTACTCCAACACCTGCGTTCTCTTCTGAGTAACGCCCTGCCAACCGTCCGGCTTCCGCTAGTGAAGGGGCACCTACCGCGACTTGTGTGAACTCAGCCTGCTGCTGTTGCTGTGCGTCCTGAGCGGTTGCGCCAGCAAACGGCGTCATCGCCAATGCTGCTGCCATTCCAGCGGCTGCGGCTTTTCCTGCAAAACTGTCTTTCAAAGCTCTGAGTGCCATGTCGCACCTGCCTTTCATCTCTATGGCGGCGCGAATTAAACGCTTGAAAAGGATCGTTTTTCTTGATTTCAATATCCTGAATATGATACTGTTCGTTTCGAAGCATAAGTCATTGATGTGATAAGACTTGTGCAAGCGGCAGGATCGAAGCCAAGGGCGCGAAAACAAGCGCTTCGAAAACGATCCTTTTATCCGAGTGGTGTGTGAAAACCGCTGATCATTGTGATCAGCGCAAATTGCACTGCTTGGAGGAGAGAATGTCGCAAAAACTTGGCTACGCGCGGGTCAGCACCGCTGATCAAAACCTTGAATTACAGCTCACGGCGCTGAAAGACGCGGGCTGCACGAGAATATACAAAGATCATGGGGTCAGCGGAACGGTCAAAAACCGCCCTGCTTTCGGTGCGTTGCTCGCCGATATTGGCGAAGGCGATACGCTGGTGATCTGGCGGCTTGACCGCATGGGCCGTTCGCTCAAGCACCTCATTGAGATCAATGACCTGCTCGGCGAGCGAGGCGCCTATCTCGATAGCTTGAATGACAAAATCGACACCTCATCGCCGACTGGTGAATTCGTGTTTCATATTCTTGGGGCTGTGGCTCAGCTTGAGCGACGCATGATCAGTGAACGAACGCTCGCTGGCCTCGCGGAGGCAGCAAAGCGTGGGCGATACCCTGGGAGACCAAGGAAACCTGCGAAACAACGGTCTGAATCGGGAGCCCGCGCCACCTGAAAGAAGAGATTAGGCTTTAGTGTCTGCGAAAATTGGCGCTTTTCTCACTCGGCTTAGCATTGCTAGCTTGAGTCTAGGGAGCAAGTGCACGCTATGACTGACGATTCAGAAAATGACTTCTTCAAACTGTCTGGCACTCAGTCCAGTCAGAACTTTTATTTCGGGCAGGACATCGTGGATTACTTTCTGGGTGGGTGTGCCCGCTCAAGAATGAAACACGTCCTCGTCACGGCAGGCAATCTTGGAGACATTTCGAACGTCATCGTAGGCCTGGACGCCAAACGACAAAGCCTTCGAGAAGAGGTCGAAATGCACGGAGAGAGCGGCCCTGGAGGCATGTTCCTTCAGTTTGACGCCATCCGAAAGTTCACTCGCTGGGATCTTGAAGAGAACGAACTGATGGAGAAGTGGAATTATTGGTGGGCTGACTATCTCCAGCAACTCGAGATCATTGCGCGTCATCTGTTGCTGGTAGAGGACGGCCATATCAACCATCCTAAGGCGCTTGAGTTTGCAGACGACTGGCCTGGACAGATGGAGATGATAGCCAAGCATATCGATCTCTATCCATTGCCCGAAAGTCCGGAACAGCAACTCCTGCTTCTAGCACAAAAACATCGGGAATATTTTCAGGATGTTGCCAAAGAGAAGGTGCATGAAGATTGCGAGCAGGATTTTCACACCATCGAATTTCTCTCGTTCATCATGAACGAGGTGATTCCAGGTGGCCTAAGAAAGCAGTTCCCGACCGATATTGATGCGCAAATACTTGAACGTGTGCACAAATTATATTACAATAAGGGATAATAAAGTTTTGAGGAAATTTGTCAGATTACAAGAAAGGTACGATATCAGAAGAGCTTCTCAAAAAGCCTTGGGAAGATTGTACTGATGCGGAAAAAGAACTGATTGCAGACGATTTCTTCACGCGTAGTGGTTCTCGCCCTAGCCCTCCCCCGAGTGAAAATGAACCTAGCTAAGCTCATGTGAGAAACTCTGGTTCATTCGTGAATGATGCTAGTAAAAGCCCCACGCATTCCTCGTGTCCAATCTTTCGATTGCTTTCAAGTGTGTCGGCGCCCGAGAAGACACCAGATCGAAGGCGCTTCGCTCGAAATATCATTGTGAAATAGATGTCGCGAAAGTCTGAGGCATCAATCCTACGAGTCTTCCAGCGGAATTGGATAAGCTCCCGAAAATACGCAGCATCAAGTTTCTCGGAGTTGAGCTTGAAGCGGCAATCATCGCACGATCCTCGTCGATTGATCGCAATCCGCCTAGTTTGTGGAATACGTGCTCCTGCCTTTCTCTGAAAATTATTCGGTAAAAAACTCGTGCGGAATTCTCCTGATTCGTTTTGCATCGGACAATCGTAAACGCACTTTTGTAGTTCTGCCCAAAATGAGGCCTCTGGGGGCCTGAAAGCCTCCGCATCCCACAAACCTCCATGAATCTCGGGCATCAGAAAGACGCGCCGCCTGAGTTCGCGAAATAGACGACCTATCGTTGGCCGAGAAACATGCGTTTCACGGGTCGCCTCGCTCACGGATAGACCTCGGACAAAACAGCGCGCAACGCGCTCAAGCTTTGCTGCGCTGATCTTGGCCCCGCGATAGGGGCCGCGCTGCCTGTAATATTCTGACATACAGTGATATTTCTAATCTGCTTGTCAAATAGTCAAGATGCCGCGACGGGTTGGGCTGTTTTGAGGAAACTCACTCCATCGAAACCACAAACGATGGAAGGCAACCGTATGCTCGGACAGCAGAAACAGAGCCAAGCAAAGGCAAGTGAAGCGATCTTCATGAGCTCGATGAAGGGACTCTCAAATGTGCTTGCCGTGGCTTGTACGTTCTTTGGCACGGGCCCGCTGTACTCAGCGACTGTAGGCTGGGTCCAAGGCTTCTCACAGGCTCATTACAGCGCGAGCGGCGATATCGTCGCGATCCTCTGGGGATGCGTCTGCGCTGCCTTCATATTCTTCGTTGCAAGAGCCTCGCTCAGCACTGCTCTTGTGATGGGCGCGCTAACGCTCGCGACCCGCATTTTCTAACCACCAACGCCATAAAGGAGATTTGACATGGCAAAGAAGAGTAATTGGTCACCAGTAGGCACGGTTTATCGCCGCGATCCTGATCCTGAAATCCCTGTTTGGGGGTGGGTTATCATGATCGTCATTGGAATCGGCCTGCTTGGCAACTGCGCGGGCTAACCTAGCCCGGTCTTGGGAAGGCAGCGCGCGAGCCTTCTCAAACAATCTCAAAACAACCTAGCAGTTCAATCTGCCGAGACGTTCTGCGCCTCGGAGCGAGGACGGCTGCACTTTGGAGACTTCTCGTGAACCTCGAAAACGAAATTTTTCGCCATGGCAGCGCGCACTTTGCAGATAGCCAAACAATCGCGCGCGCGCACCTCAAAAAGCAAACACCAAGCGCGCTGTTTGTCGCCTTTGATGATGATGGAAAACCCATTTGGTATGATGGGGCTGGCGGCGTTCTGCTGATTGCAGGCGCTCGTGGCGGCAAACTCACTACAAATCTTGGCTACAATTTATGCCACGGTATCTGCTCTGACGAGACAATGGTTGTGCTCGACATGAAAGGCGAGCTGGCTGCGATCAGTCAAGACCAAACGCCTGATAACAAGTTCAATATCTATTGGAATCCGTGCGAGCTAAATGGCCAAGACTGCAACAGGATCAATCCGCTTGATCACATAAGGGCTGATAGCCCGACCATGATCCCTGACATCAAGGTTTTATGCGAAAACATGATCGTCCAAAAGGGGAGTAAGGACAGTCCTTACTTCAGTGGCCGCGCCCGCGAATTTTTTGAGGGGATCGCTGCCACACGCACAAAGCTGGACGGCGTTCTTACCTATCCAGCGCTTTACGACACCATCAATCTCATTCCCACCAACAACGATGCGTGGCTCGACTTCGCATATGAGATGCATACCTGCGGTTATCCGCTTTCAAAACGTATCGAAGAAGAGATCGCGATGGCTCGCGAAAGTCGAGGTGACGGCGGCGGCTTTCAAGGCATCCTTGGCGAACTGTTCCGTGCATTCTCGGCGCTCAGTGATCCCATTTTGATGGAATCTCTCTCGCCCCCTTTTGATTTCTCTTTCGGCGATCTGTGCAAGGGAGATCTTCGCTATCAAGTCTATCTCATGCCGCCTGCGGAATATGTCTCCGCCTGGGCTCCCGTGCTCAAATCCATGTTTGTGGCGGGAATGATCCATAAGTCGCGCGCACCTCAAGCGCCGCGTCAGACTTGGGTACTGGACGAATGCGCCCAGCTCGGCGGCTTTCCGCTTGTCACTAAGCTCTTCACGTATGGCGCAGGCATCGGCATTCGACCTGTCGCGGTGTTTCAAAGCACCAAGCAGATGGAGGATATCGGCCCGAACGCCGAAACCATCATCACGTCATCGGCGGCGCTGCGGCTCTACTTCGCTGTTCGCGACATTGGCACGGCGCACTCAATCTCGCAGATGCTAGGTGCCCAAACTCTCGAATACGATGACGAGCATTCGCAAGCCGCTGCGCGCTTTGCCAAAAATCAGGCCATTCAATCAATGTTGAATGGCGATGATCCACTAGCAGCGGCGCTGAACTATCGTCACCAAAGCGAGAGCGCGCAGCGATCCTCCAAGATGCACCGAATGCTGCGCACGCCAGATGAGGTTTTGAACACGCCCGAAGACAAAATGTATGTCTTCCTGGATGGGCTCGGCGCACCGATCTATGCAACACGCAAACCTTACTTCGAGCAACGCTTTATGGCGGGGCGCTTCCATCCCAATCCATATCATCCGCCACTGAACCGCGTCCGTGTGAAGACGCTGCTCGGGCACAAATGGCGCAACGTGCGCGAAGAGCCCGTGCCAGCCAACTTTTCACACTACCCGCAATACCGCGATGGCCGCTGGTCATTCGTCGGTGATTGATTGCTTAGGATTGGAGATACCTCATGAATGACCGCACCTCTTACAGTTACCGCGCGACGCTTCCTGGCGGAACGCCAGACATGCACAAGAACGGCGAGATGTCTCGCGATGAGTTCAAGCGTGTGCGTTGCTCGCCTTACATACGTGAGCATTCGCGAGGGCAAACTCGTGATGGCGACCAAGATGACGGCGAACATAGCGCGCAGACCAAACCTTCACGGAAACGCCGCGCTCCTGCACCAACTTTGAAACCGCGTTTCTGATGTGGATGCAGTAAACATCAAGAAAATATGTTCTTGTTATGTTCTCATGTTTATGATTTCATAGCGAGACTACTTTCAGACAACTTCGAACCAACGAAAGGAGGCATGTATCATGTCGACCAATAGGAAAAGTGCACCCGCAAAAGCTCATTTTGATGGATCAACTTTTATCAAAGTGTGGCGCAATGCTGCTCAGGACGGATCGCCGCGTTACACAAGCACGGTAGGATATATCTACACCGACAAGGAATCAGGCGAGGTGCGGGAAAGCCGTAACTTACGTGATGATGATTTGCTGCGCTTGCCAAGCCTCACCCCGCGTGCCCGTAACACGATCCGCCAGCTCAAAAAGACTGATCGCGATCAGAGTCAGCAGCAATCAGACGAGCAAAGCCGCATCTCTGACGGTCGCGAAGAATTCCGCCAGTCGCGCCAGCAAACAGCACAAAGCCAACAACAAAACTTAGACCGTCAGCCATAGTTAAGCGGTCCGACATCTCACCCAAGAAAGGAGGTCAGATCGTGTCGATCAAAGACAAAACACATATCGCAGACAACTTCGGAAAAGGTCAGGCCTCCTCCGAGGTTGCAAACAAGCCAACGGTCGAAATTGACTTCGAGAAGTATTTCGAATGCACAAAGCATTTCGACATGAGCGAGAGCGAACAGCGCGAGCTTATCGAGGCGCTCTACAAGATCATGTTTGCCTTCGTGGATATCGGATTTGACCTCAATCCTGTGCAGCACGTTAGCAGCGAGCACATTGCTTGTGGGCAAACCGAGCAAGAGATCAATCAAGCCGACCAATCCCTCGGCAATGTGATAAAATCGATTGTCTCAAAAGATGAGAGTCTCAACCAAACTTTTGCTCGAAGCAGCGAATGCAATTCAACCACGTGAGGTCGCCATGGAGGACACTTTAGCAAGACAAAGCACCGCCCAAGTCGTCGCGTTGATTTATGCGCGCGTCTCTGACCGAAAGCAGCTCGAAGGTAGCGGCTTGCAGAGCCAAGAGCATCGGGGTCGCCAGCACGCCGAGGCACAGGGCATTCCAGTCGAAAAAGTTTTTCTCGATGTCGTCTCCGGCGGAAAGAACGACATATTCGACCGCCCGGCCATGCATGAAATTCTGTGCTATCTTGATAGCCAGCGCCTGAGCCAGAAACGGTATGTAGTGATCTTCGATGATCACAAGCGTTTTGCCAGACTAACCGAAATGCACTTGCGCCTACGCCGCGAATTTGCCGAGCGTGGAGCGCTCATTCAATTCCTCAACCTGAACACAGAAGACACGCCAGAAGGCCGCTTCACCGAGATTATCTTCGCTGCTCAAGCACAATTGGAACGCGAGCAAAACAAGCGCCAGTCTTACGACAAAACCAAAGCGCGGCTCGAACAGGGATATTGGACACGGCGCGCGCCTCGTGGATACAGATATGTCCGCGCGAAGGGCGGTGGCAAAGAGTTGGTTCGCGACGAACCCATCGCATCTATCGTTCAGGAAGCACTTGAAGGATATGCAAACGGTCGCTTTTCATCGGCGACTGAAGTGCGGCGTTTTTTAGAGCGTCAGCCAGAGTTCCCAGGCGAAAAAGCCAATGGTGAACTGCACAAGCAAACTGTGCCGCGCATGTTTAAGCAAAAGCTCTATGCCGGCTATCTCGAAGCGGTTAGCTGGGGCGTGCCTTTGCGCAAAGCGAAGCACGAACCGATCATCAGTTTTGAAACCTTCCAACGCATTCAAGCCAAGGCCAATCAGCGCACCTATGCGCCTATGCGCAAAGACTTGAATGAAGACTTCCCATTGCGCGGAGCGGTGGCTTGCTCGGAATGCGGAGACCTACTGACTGCCGCGTGGTCGAAGGGGAAATACAAGCATTACGCCTATTATCGGTGTCAGAATACCACGTGCAGTGAGCGCAACGTCTCAATCCCGCGTCAAAAGGTCGAGGGACCGTTTGCGGAATTGCTGACGCAGCTCACACCTACAAAAGAGCTCTTTGAGCTTGCCAGAATGATGTTCGATGACCTGTGGAGTGCTCGTCTTGCGCAGGCTGGGGCACAGCGCGAGTCAATTCGAGACCAAGTTCGAACACTCGATAAAGAGTTGGAAGCCCTTGTTGCACGTGCTGTCGAAGCTACGAGCTCTCGCGTTATCACCGCGTATGAGAAGCGAATTGCATCGCTTGAAATGCAAAAGCTCGTGCTGGCTGAAAAGGCGGACAAGAAGCCGCCCAAAGCGAGGGGCTACAGAGAACTTATTGAACTCTCGCTGCAATTTCTCGAAAATCCCAGAAAACTGTGGGATTCGGGGCATTACGGACTGCGCCGCACGGTGCTCAAACTGGCTGTTACAGGGCCAATGTCATTCAATAGGAAAGAGGGCTTATTGAACACCGAATTTGCCATGCCTTTCAAGGCACTAGCGGGGTTTTCGGGTCAAAAAACAGAAATGGTGCCACGAGAGAGAATTGAACTCTCGGCCTCGTCATTACCAATGACGCGCTCTACCACTGAGCTACCGCGGCTCCTGTTCAAGACGCGCGCCTATCGTTGGGTGCGTCTCTCTTGTCAAGCCAAGCTTGAAGCCCTGCTTGAAGAAACTCGCACTTAGCGGCAAGGGGTTTCACGTGAGTGAAGAGACAAACAAGAAAGTGGCCGGAAACGGTATGGCTAGCACAAATCTGTCGCGTGAAGAGCGCCTGGCAGCAAAACTGCGCGAAAATTTGAGGCGCAGAAAAGCGCAAAGCCGCTCACAAGCGAGCGATTCGAAGCAAAGCGGGGTTCCCAAAGACGATGGCCAAAGCTAACCCACTCTGCTCCCCCTACAGCAGGAGCGAATTCTCCCGTGCCTAAATTGATCCTAGTGCGCCACGGTCAAAGCCAGTGGAACCTCGAAAACCGCTTTACTGGTTGGTGGGACGTTGACCTGACCGACAAAGGCACAGCCGAGGCGAAAGCCGCTGGCGCCTTGATGGTGGAAAAGCGCGTGCTGCCCACAACCTGTTTCACAAGCCTGCAAACACGCGCGATCAAGACGCTCAATCTTGCGCTGGAAGAGATGAAGCGCCTTTGGTTGCCAGTAACGAAAGACTGGCGTTTGAATGAACGGCATTATGGCGGGTTAACCGGGCTCAACAAACAAGAGACCCGTGAAAAGCATGGGGAGGCCCAAGTCCATATCTGGCGCCGCAGTTTTGACACGCCGCCGCCGCCGATGGAGGCGGGCAGTGAATATGATCCCAGCGCCGATCCGCGTTATGATGGGATCGAGGTCCCCAATACGGAAAGCCTAAAACTGACGATTGAACGTGTGCTTCCCTATTGGGTAAGCGACATTTTGCCAGTGCTCGCTAGCGGCGAAACTGTGATCATCTCAGCTCATGGAAATTCCTTGAGGGCGCTTGTGAAGCACCTTTCCCAGATTTCGGATGAGGACATTACCGGGTTGGAGATTCCCACCGGCCAACCAATCATCTATGACTTTGACAATAATATGGTGCCAGGTGAACGGTACTATCTGAAAGACAGCTGAGGATACGCATGGGCGGAAAAGTAGCCATTGTCATGGGCAGCCAATCAGACTGGCCAACCATGCGCCTCGCCACCGAGATTCTCCAAGAACTCGAAGTGGAGCACGAAGCGCGCATTGTTTCTGCACATCGGACGCCTGATAGACTTAGCGCGTTTGCGAAAGGCGCAGAGGGCGAAGGCTTTGACGTCATTATTGCAGGCGCGGGCGGTGCGGCGCATCTGCCTGGCATGATCGCTGCGATGACACATCTTCCCGTGCTAGGCGTTCCAGTTCAATCAAAAGCGCTTTCGGGCATGGATAGCTTGTTATCTATCGTCCAAATGCCTGCAGGTATTCCTGTTGGAACACTCGCGATTGGCGATGCGGGGGCAAAGAACGCGGCACTGATGGCAGCGGCGATTCTTGCGCTGTCAGATGAGGATTTGTCAGAACGGCTTCAGGATTGGCGCGCTGCGCGCACTGGCGATGTGGGAGAGACTCCGGTCGATTGATGGCAGATCGAACTCCTCTTCCCACCGGTTCAACAATCGGAATTCTGGGCGGCGGTCAGCTGGGCCGGATGCTCGCTATGGCAGCGTCGCAACTTGGCTATCGCTGCATTGGCTATGCACCTGCGGGGGATAATGTAGCCTCAGATGTCTGCGCCGATTTCTTTGAAAATGGTTGGGGCGATACTGCCGCGCTCTCGGCGTTTGCCAGCAGGTGCGACGTGGTGACATGGGAATTTGAGAATGTGCCGCTTTCTGCGGTTCAGACCATCCCCGGCCACCTCCTTGCCGCGAAGCCCAAAGCGCTCGAAATTGCGCAAGACCGCCTCAATGAAAAGCGCTTTGTCGAAGAGCTTGGCGCAATTTGCGCACCCTATATGCGGGTTGAAAGCGATGAGGATTTTGCGCGAGCGCTGGAGCGTGTCGGCGCTCCCGGTATTCTGAAAACCGCGCGCGATGGCTATGATGGAAAAGGCCAATGGTGGATTGCGTCCGCGCATGAGGCCGAGGGTGTACGCTTCCCCGGGCGCCCTTGCATCTATGAAGGCATGGTCAGCTTTGAGACCGAGTTTTCGGTAATCCTTGCAAGGGCAAGCGACGGAACAACGCGCATCTGGGACTCCTCTGCCAACACACATGATGGCGGTATGCTGGTGAAATCCGTTATTCCGGCAAATACCATTGTTGAAAGTCAGGTCGAAGCAGCCCGAAAAATTGCCCAGAAGACTGCGGATGCGCTCGGCTATGTCGGCGTGCTTACCCTGGAATTTTTTGCGACGCGTAGTGGCCCGGTGTTCAACGAAATGGCCCCTAGGGTCCATAATTCAGGGCATTGGACCATTGAAGGTGCCGCCACGAGCCAGTTTGAAAATCACATCCGGGCGATTTGTGGCCTCCCATTGGGCGGGACCGAAACACGCTTTGCCAGTATCGATATGCGCAATATCGTGGGCGAGGATGCGCTGAATGCTCACGCAATTCTAGAGGAAAGCGGCGAACCGCACCTCCACCTATATGGCAAACGCGAAGCCCGCACCGGCCGCAAAATGGGCCATGTTACCCGTGTTTCGCATGAGAAATCTCCAAACGAGCATTCGTGAACCACGAAATCACCCTCATCTATGCCCGTGCTGCCAACGGCGCGATTGGCCGTGAAGGCACGTTGCCATGGCGTTTGCCCGCTGATCTCAAACGATTCAAATCGCTTACCATGGGCAAGCCGATGATCATGGGGCGCAAGACATTTGAGAGCCTGCCAGGACTATTGCCGGGACGCCGCCACATTGTCCTGACACGGAAGGAGCGATGGGAAAGCGAAGGAGCTGAAATCGCGCATTCTGCCGAAGAAGCCTTGGCCATGGCAAAGCGCGGCGAAGCAGGTGGTGATGCCTCAGAAATCACGGTCGTCGGCGGCGCAGCGATCTACGATGTCTTCCGCCCAATTGCGCAAAGGATCGAAGTGACCGAAATTCACGCGGATTATCTCGGTGACACCTTTATGAAGCCGCTCAGTGGAGAATGGAAAGTGTCTTCGCGCCAGGATTATGGCGCAGAAGGCGATATGCCGGCCTATTCCTTCGTGACCTATCTGCGCGACAATGCGGTACCGGCAACCTGATGCGCTGGCTCGATCACCGCGAACCTGTGACCGAAGCCTTGCGCGGCGCGATCATCGCGCTTGGCAATTTCGACGGCTTCCATCGCGGGCATCAGGCTGTTGCGGGGGAAGCGATCAAATGGGCACATGACGAAGGCCGCCCTTCGATTATCGCGACATTCGATCCGCATCCGGTGCGTTTGTTCAAACCGGACGCCTCGCCGTTTCGCCTGACGACATTGGAGCAACGCCAAGAATTGTATTTGGATGCTGGCGCGACCGCGATGTTGGTGTTCCATTTCGATGCTGATCTGGCAGGGACAAGCGCGGAGGATTTCATTTCGAAAATCCTGCTTGAACGATTTGGCGTTCACGGCATTGTGACCGGCGCAGACTTCACCTTTGGCAAAGGCGCAAAGGGCAATATCGATCTACTGCGGTCACATGGAAGCAAACTTGGCCTAAAATCACGGGTGGTCGAGGCGGTAAAGCAGGACGGCATCGTATCGTCCAGCCGCATCCGCGATGCTTTGCGCGAAGGCGATCCGCGACTCGCCGCAGAACTGCTCACGCGCGCCTTCTCCATTCGCGGCATTGTCGAACATGGCGATAAAAACGGTCGCAAACTCGGCTACCCGACCGCGAACCTCGCGATCGACAGTTATTTGCGCCCCAAATACGGGGTTTACGCAGTCACCGGCAAGATTTTGGCCACCGGCGAAGTGCTGAAAGGCGCGGCAAATATCGGCGTCCGCCCGCAGTTTGAACCACCCAAAGAACTGTTAGAGCCCTATTTCTTCGATTTTTCCGGCGACCTGTATGGGCAGGAAATCGAAGTGTCCTTTCACCACTTTTTGCGCAGTGAGGCGAAGTTTGACAGCCTCGATGAGTTGATGGCGCAGATGGAGAAAGATTGCGAGGAAGCGCGAACGCTTCTAAGCGCGCAGCCGATATGACTGACGACACCAAACGCGACCTCAAAGACACCGTCTTCCTGCCGAAGACTGCGTTTCCCATGAAAGCCAGCCTTCCACAGAAGGAACCGGGCATTGAGGCACGCTGGCGCGAGATTGATCTTTACAAACAATTGCGTGAGGCGCGTGCTGGGCGTGAGAAGTTCATCCTCCACGATGGCCCTCCTTATGCTAATGGCGATATGCATATCGGCCATGCGCTGAACCACATACTCAAAGACATGGTGTGCCGCACGCAGAACCTGATGGGCAAAGACGCACCCTATGTTCCCGGCTGGGATTGCCACGGCCTTCCAATCGAATGGAAGGTTGAAGAGCTATATCGCAAGAAAAAGCTCAACAAAGACGAAGTTCCCGCCAAAGAATTCCGCGCCGAATGCCGCGCCTATGCGCAGCAATGGGTTGATACACAGCGCGAGCAGCTGAAACGGCTGGGCATTATGGGCGATTGGGACAATCCCTATCTCACCATGGATTCGCAGGCCGAGGGCACAATTGTCGCTGAGCTGATGAAATTCGCCGAGGCAGGGAACCTGTATCGCGGATCAAAGCCGATCATGTGGTCGCCGGTAGAAAAGACCGCTCTGGCGGAGGCTGAGGTTGAGTATGAAGACCTGACAGATTCGCCGCAGATTGATGTGGCGTTTGAGATCACTGAAAGCCCGATTCCGGATTTGGTCGGGGCGCATGCGGTGATCTGGACGACGACGCCTTGGACGATCCCGGTGAACCAAGCATTGGCCTATGGGGCGGATGTTGAGTATCACCTTCTAAAGTCAAACAAGGGCAAGATATTCGTAATAGCATCCAAACTAGTTGGTGATTTTGCGACACGTGTGAAGACCTTTGACTCATCAGTCGATTTTGTGGCCGAAAGATCATTCAAAGGCTCCGACCTAGCCGGAACCCTCGCCAAGCACCCAATGGCGGACAAGTTCCCCGACAGTGAATTCTACACCAAGCCTCGCCCCTTTCTCGAAGGCGCTTTCGTCACCACCGAAAGCGGCACCGGCCTTGTCCATATGTCGCCCGATCACGGCGAGGACGATTTCGATCTGTGTAAGGCAAACGGGATCAACCCCGTCTTCGCTGTCATGGATGATGGCCGTTACCGCGACGATTGGTCGTGGCTGGGCGCAGATGACCTAGACGCTGATGGCAAAGCCCGCCGCCGCGCGGTCATCAACAAGCCCTTCAACGCGCCCGACGGACCGATCTGCAACGATCTGCGCGAAGCGGGCGCTTTGCTCAGCGCTTCAGCAGATTACGCGCACTCCTACCCGCATTCATGGCGCTCCAAAGCCAAGGTGATCTATCGCTGCACGCCGCAATGGTTCGTGCCGATGGATAAAGAACTTGATGGCGGCGGAACCCTCCGATCACGCGGCATGTCAGAAATCGACCGCGTCGAATTCATCCCCGAAAAAGGCGAGAACCGCCTTGGCTCAATGGTCGAGGGGCGTCCCGACTGGGTGCTCTCGCGCCAGCGCGCATGGGGCGTGCCGATCACATTGTTTGTGAAACCTGACGGAACCTATCTGCAAGACCCGACGGTCAATGCCCGCGTTGTCGCGGCGGTCAATGAAGAGGGCGTCGATGCGTGGGAAGAGGACCGTAAAGCCGAATTCCTAGGCCCCGATCACAATCCCGATGAATACGAGATGGTCACGGACATTTTGGATGTCTGGTTCGATTCGGGCTGCACCCATTCCTTTGTGTTGGAAAGCGGCCGCTGGCCCGACCTGCAATGGCCCGCCAATCTCTACCTCGAAGGCAGCGACCAACATCGCGGCTGGTTCCAATCCTCACTGCTGCAAAGCTGTGCGACGCGGGGCCGCGCGCCCTATGATCAGGTTCTCACCCATGGATTCACGATGGATTCCAAGGGTAAGAAAATGTCAAAATCGCTCGGCAACACGGTCAGCCCGCTGAAAGTGATGGAACAGACTGGCGCGGACATCATCCGGCTATGGGCGCTGTCGGTTGATTTCACCGAAGATCACCGGATCGGCGATGAAATCCTAAAAGGCGTTGGCGACCAATATCGCCGATTGCGCAACACGTTCCGCTATCTGCTCGGCGCGCTTGATGGATTTATCGGCGATGCGTCGGATGGCGGCGAAATTCCGGAGCTGGAGATCTATGTCCTCTCGCTGCTTAGCGATTTGGACGGGAAGCTGCGCAAGGCGGCGACCGAATACGATTTCAACAGCTACACCCGTCTACTGGTCGATTTCTGCAACGAAGATCTCAGCGCGTTCTTCTTCGATATTCGCAAAGACACGCTTTATTGCGATGGGCCGGACAGCACCACGCGTAACGCGTACCGCACTGTGCTCGATATGCTGTTCCACGCGCTGGTTCGCTATGCCGCGCCAGTGCTGGTGTTCACTGCAGAAGAGGTGTGGAAGACCCGCTATCCCCAAGATGACGCACAGGGTGGGAGCGTTCACCTACTCGAATGGCCCAACGTTCTGGCAGTGCCGTCAGACCGCACCAAATGGGAAGCTCTGCGTACTCTGAGAGAGCGTGTAACCGAAGCGATTGAGCCATTGCGCCGCGACAAAGTGATCCGTTCCAGCAACGAAGCCGTAGTTACCGTGCCTGCCAGTGCAGTGCCGGACGGCGTGACCGATGAACAACTCGCCGAATTGTTCATCACAGGGAAAGTGACACGCGCCGAAGGGGATGATGTGATCGTTGCAAAATCCAGTGATGCTAAATGTGGTCGCTGCTGGCGCCTTCTGCCCGATGTAGCGGAAGACGGCGCCTTATGTGAGCGCTGCGATAGTGTTGTAAGCGAGTTGGACGCGTGATGAGAAGTATCTTTACTCGCAATCGATTGATCGGGCTTGGTTTCGCTTTGTTTCTCGCAGTGATCGATCAGATCGTGAAATGGTACGTCGTCGGCCCGCTTGATCTGCGCAGCGTTGGCAATATCGAATTGCTACCTTTCTTTGATCTCACCTACACCGAAAATCGAGGCATATCGCTGGGTATGCTGCAAGCGCATACTATGGAAATGCGCTGGCTCTTGGTGGGTGTGACCGCGCTTATCGCGCTGGTCGTGCTGGTCTGGATGATGCGTGAAAAGCTGCTTGGCGACATCCTTGGCCTTGCGATGATCCTGGGCGGTGCCATCGGAAATATTCGCGATCGCCACTTATTTGGCTATGTCATCGATTATGCAGATTTGCACGTGCAGGCCTTTGGGGAAACGTTTCGCCCTTTCCTTGTTTTCAACATCGCCGATGCCGCTATCACCATCGGCGTCGTCATAATCCTTGCTCGAAGCTTCTTCGTGCGCGAAAAGGATGACATTACGGACGAACAAACCGTCCCTGCGGAGAATTGAATATGCGTAACCTGAAAACCGCAATCCTGCTTGGCGCTGGCTGTGCCATGCTCGCCGCATGCGGTGGCAGTGGTATTTTCAATCGCGACCGGCCAGATGAGTTCGCCGTTCAGCGTCAGGCACCCTTGGTCGTACCACCTGATTTTTCACTGACGCCGCCCGCTCCGGGCGCGCCACGCCCATCAGAGGGAACCGCTTCAGAGCAGGCTCTTGAGGCTTTGTTTGGTGGCCCCGCTGCACGCAGTGAGATTGAAACCAGCGCGCTTGACCGTGCAGGCAGCGCCGCACCGGGCATCCGTTCACAAGTAGGTGATCCAGCCACCAATACCGTGGCCAAAGGCAGCATTACCCGCGACATTATCGCCGCTCCCGAAGGAGATGGTCAGGCCGCGCAGACGTTGATCCCTACCTAAGAATTATCGCGGAACCGCGTGCGTTAAACTTCTGAGGGCTCTTCTTCGAGCTTGCGGACAAGGATTTTGTCGATTCGGCGATTGTCCATATCGACAACTTCGAAGCTCCAACCCTGATCGGTAAAGCTCTCGCCTTCGAGCGGGAGCTTTTTCATAACTGACAGCGCATAGCCCGCAGCGGTCCCAAACTCCCGGCCCTCACCATAATCGAGGCCCAACCGATCAGCGAGGCCATCGGCAGGTAGTGAGCCTGAGACCAGCAAAGACCCATCGCTGCGTTCTACAATCTTGGGCGCATCGCCTTGATCTTTATCGCTGGCGAAATTACCAGCGATCGCGGTGAGCAGGTCAACGGGTGTCACAATCCCTTCAAAGTGGCCATATTCGTCATGCACCACTGCCATGGCGGTATCCGCCGATTGCAGCACACGCAGCGCATCCATTGCGTCCAGCTGATCGGGGACCACTTCGGCTTTGTGCATCATGGACCGGATCGAGACACTCTCTCCGGCAACCAAAGCTGCAAGAACTTCGCGCACTTTGACGATGCCCAGGATCGAATCGGGCGACCCTTCTGTCACGGGTAAAAGCGAATGCGGACTGTCCTCAATGGCTTGTTTGATTTGATCGATATCGGCATCAACTTCAATCCAATCGAGCTCAGTGCGCGGCGTCATCATTTCCCGCACGGGACGTTCGGCGAGACGGACCACTCCGGTCAGGATCTGGTGCTGCTCCGCCTCAATCACCCCCGATTGCGTCGCATCAGCAAATATCATCTGTAATTCTTCGGCAGTTACCGAGCTTTGCCCTTTTGAACGAATACCAAACAGCCGGATAATCAATGCAGATGACGTATCGAGCAACCACACCAACGGAGCGCCTATAGTCGCCAAAAATGCCATCGGTCGGGACATGACTACCGAAATTGGAATCGCAGCGCGCAATGCCAGCTGTTTCGGGACAAGTTCCCCAACAACCACGCTAAGATAGGTGGTAAGCGCGATCACGGCCACAAAGCCGACTTGGCGCGCATTCTCTCCAGGCACGCCGAGCGCGGCAAGCCGTTCGCCAACAGGACCTTCTAAGCTAGCGCCGGAATACGCGCCGGTGATGATCGCAATCAAAGTGATCCCGATTTGAACAGTGGAAAGGAATTTGCCGGGCTCAGCTGCCAATTTCAACGCAGTTTTTGCCCCTGCTGAGCCTTCGTCGCTTTTAGTTTGCAAACGCGCTGTCTTCGCCGAAACGATCGCCAGCTCAGACATGGCGAAGACGCCATTGAGCAAAATCAGCCCAACGATGATAAATAGGTCTGTCCAAGGAAAAGGGGTCACGAAAAACCCGCTAGCACAATTGAAGCGTCTTGCCAGCCATCGCAGTGCACTTGTTCCGGCCTACTGTGCTGGGTTACACGAGTTTACTATTCATTCATCAGACCGCAAATTAGCAACGCCCAAGACGGTTTTTGCAAAGTTCAAGGCGCAGGCCACGTCTAATTTGATAGAGCCAAATTCCAATCGGAGGACCAAACAATGAAAACTTCACGTATCCTAGTCTCGAGTACAGCGGCTCTTGCGCTGCTCGGAACCAGCGCCTGCGTCACCGACCCCAACACTGGCGAACGAAAAGTTTCGCGCACAGCCATCGGTGCAGGCTTGGGCGGAACATTGGGTTACTTGCTGGGCGGAGCGATTGGCGGCAACACCGCGCGTATTATCGGCGCTGGTATTGGCGGTTCCGCAGGGGCAGTGGTTGGCAAACAGTTCGATGACCAAATCCGCGAGCTTGACGAAGAGTTAGAGGGAACAGGAGTGGATGTAGAAGAGGTAGGCGATCAAGATGCAATCCTCGTTCGCCTGCCCGATGGCGTTACCTTCACGCGCGGATCAGCCGACATCAATCCCGGCTTCTACGATTCGCTCAATTCAGTTGCGACCAGCCTAATCAACTATCCCAACAGCCTGATCGACGTTTACGGCTTTACCGACACGACCGGCTCTGATGCCTTAAACCAAGGTCTTTCAGAACGGCGTGCGCAGGCTGTCGCGGATTACCTTGCCGCACGCGGTGTTGCTCGCAGCCGTCTTGAAACGCGCGGCTTTGGCGAAAGCTACGACTATCTGCGTGTCAAAACCGCTGATGGCGTGGACGAGCCGATGAACCGCCGTGTCGAAATTAAGATCATTCCGATCAGCCAAGACGATGTGAACGCGGCACGTGCGCAATAATCTTAGGTCAAATGTTGATAGAAAGGCCGGTCCGTTTGGGCCGGCCGTTCTATGTATGGGCTTACTTTAGCTGATTTGCTCTTTCATTAAGCCTCGCCACTGCATCTGCATGGATATGCGGCGAGGTGACAAGAACGCCGAAATCGCGCGGATCATGTTTATTATAGGCCAGCGGTTTGCCGAAAGCGTCGGATACTTGTGCACCCGCTTCACGCGCAATCAGCGTTGCAGCTGCGACATCCCACTCAAAGCCCCATCGGAGAGTTGCGAGTAAATCGGCCCTATCATCGGCAACCATTGCAATCCTGAGCGCGATTGAATTTGGCTTCTCCACCGCAACAAGATCAGAATCCGCGCTAGGCAATTGATCGACAGGCACACGCGATCCTGAAAATTCTGTTCGAGCACTGGCTTTAAGCGGTCGCCCATTCAATGTCGCACCCTGCCCGGCGACCGAAAACCATTCTTCATCGCGCGCTGGTGCTGCCAACATCCCGATTAGTGGGCGACCACTGCTTACCAACGCAACCGACACTGCCCAACCAGCCTTGGCTCGGACAAAGTCTCTGGTCCCATCAATGGGATCGACCACCCAGATCAGATCGCTCTTAGTTCGATTCTTGTCATCTGCCGTCTCTTCAGACAACCAAGCAGCAGACGGCAACAGCAAGCCCAATTCGCGGCGTAAGAATACATCTACAGCAAGGTCGGCTTCGCTTACTGGATTGCCGGGAGTTTTATCCCAACTTTCCAATGCATAACCGTCACCCGGCCATCGCGAATGTGCGATCCGGCCCGCTTCGCGAACAATTTCCTGAAACCGACCCTGATCTATCATTTTTGAGCATTCCTACGATGTGTCCTCGTGAAGCGCTCTTCGGGACTTTTCAAGTGCGGCGATACGTGCTTATGCCTCGCGCAAACAACCTCTCCACGGGTACATCCAGATAAAAGGGATCAAGCCGCATGAACGTTCATGAATATCAGGCCAAGGAACTGCTTAAGGAACACGGCATTGCTGTCCCGGATGGCCACGCTGCGCTCACCGTTGAAGAAGCCGTCGCAGGGGCCAAAAAACTCCCCGGCCCGCTTTATGTGGTGAAGGCCCAAATTCATGCTGGCGGCCGCGGTAAGGGCAAGTTCGAGGAACTGCCTGAGGACGCGAAGGGCGGCGTACGCCTCGCCAAAAGCATCGACGATGTCGAATCGGATGCGCGCGATATGCTCGGCAACACACTGGTCACAATCCAGACGGGTGTCGAGGGCAAGCAGGTGAACCGCCTCTATGTGACCGACGGCGTTGATATTGAAAGCGAATATTACCTCGCCATGCTTGTGGACCGGGCATCAGGCCAGGTCGCCATGGTCGCCTCGACCGAAGGCGGCATGGATATCGAAGACGTGGCACACAACACTCCCGAACTGATCACAACGATCACCATTGATCCGGCGCAGGGCTTTATGGCCCACCACGGACGTGCTGTGGCCTTCGCTCTCAAATTGTCGGGCGCGCTTAACAAAAAATGTCAGAAGCTTGCGGCGCAGCTCTACAAGGCATTTATGTCGAGCGATTGCGAAATGCTTGAGATTAATCCGTTGGTGGAAACCAAGCCTGATGCGGACGGCAATGCTGACCTGCTAGTGCTTGACACCAAGATGAGCTTTGACGGCAACGCGCTCTATCGCCACCCAGCGATTGAAGCGATGCGTGACGAGACAGAGGAAGACCCAGCCGAAGTTGAAGCGAGTGAATACGATCTCGCCTACATCAAGCTGGACGGGAATATCGGCTGCATGGTCAATGGTGCAGGCCTCGCCATGGCTACGATGGATATCATCAAGCTAAATGGCGCGTTCCCTGCCAACTTCCTCGACGTTGGTGGCGGTGCGACGACTGAAAAGGTCACGGCGGCGTTCAAGATCATCCTGAAAGACCCGGCTGTTGAAGGCATCCTCGTCAATATCTTTGGCGGGATCATGAAATGCGACATTATCGCCAATGGTATCGTTCAGGCGGCAAAGGATGTGAACCTGCAAGTTCCGCTGGTTGTGCGCCTTGAGGGCACAAATGTTGCTGCTGGCAAGGAAATCCTTGCCAATTCGGGCCTGCCAATTGTGGCAGCGGACGATCTGGGCGACGCGGCGAAGAAAATCGTCGCTGAGGTCAAGCAGGCAGCTTAAGCCTACCGCTCATGACTATTCTACGGGAGTGAATTGAAAGCCCAATTCCGCGCCTGACTGCATCCGTACCGCCGCGACAAGCCCTTCACCGGGCTTGTCCGCGTCGGCGCAGCGTAAAGTCAGCGCGTTGAAATAGGCGGCGCACGGCTCAATCGCGACAAGGCGGAAAGTGAGCATGCCGTCCTTTTCCTCCCAACCGGTGAGATCGGCGTTGAAGTGCTTGAGGCGCAGAACAAGTGTGCCCTCTTCCTGCATCAAATACATATGCTCAGTGAACATGATCGATGGCGAGCCGTCTTCACCCGCAATCTGCTGAACAAACGTCCCGACCATTGTCGGACCAGTAGGCGGCAGCCAACTTTCCATTGCCGGTGCGCCGCCAATCCCGGCTCCGCTCCATTGCCCCACAAGCCACTCCATTTGCGACAGGTCAGCGGGCGGCGATTCGAAACCTTCCTCGCCCAATCGCGTTTCCTGCGCGGATAGCGACGCGGATAGTACCAAGGCAGCAATGGTTGTCATGGTGTGTCCAACGCGTTTCACCGCGCGCTTCCCAGCCCGTCTCATCAAATTCTCCCCACCGTCTATCAAAAGTAATGGCGTTAAAGATGATGGACGATTGCGCTTGAGATTGGCAAGACAGAATGTGAAGTGCCGGGAGGCATTGGATAATTAGCGAGGCTTACCTCAACTTGACGTTTACGTAAACGCAAGTTAGGGCGAGCGCAAGAATATGTGACAGGAAGGATACCCCATGAAAATCCTCGTGCCCGTAAAGCGAGTGATCGACTATAACGTCAAACCGCGTGTGAAAGCCGATGGCTCGGGCGTGGACCTTGCCAATGTCAAAATGAGCATGAACCCCTTTGATGAAATTGCTGTTGAAGAAGCAATCCGTATCAAAGAGGCGGGCAAAGCTGATGAAATCATCGCGGTTTCAGTTGGCCCAGCCAAAGCGCAGGAAACTCTGCGCACCGCACTGGCCATGGGTGCAGACCGCGCGATCCTGGTTGAAACCGATGAAGAGGTAGAGCCGCTCGCCGTAGCGAAAATTCTCAGAGCAATCGCTGATGAGGAACAGCCTGGCCTGGTGCTTCTTGGTAAGCAATCAATCAGCGATGACAGCAATCAAACCGGCCAAATGCTCGCCGCACTGATGGGCCGTCCGCAGGGAACCTTTGCCAACACAATCGAAATCGATGGCGACAGCGTTTCTGTAAAGCGTGAGATTGATGGCGGTCTTGAAACTGTGAAGCTCACGCTTCCAGCCATCGTGACAACTGATTTGCGTCTGAATGAACCGCGCTATGCATCGCTGCCAAACATCATGAAAGCGAAGAAAAAGCCGCTTGATGCCAAAACCCCGGCAGACTTTGGCGTCGATATTGCGCCGCGTTTGACCACCACCAATGTCAGTGAACCACCAGTTCGCCAGGCCGGTGAAAAGGTCGAAGACGTCGCCGCGCTGGTTGAGAAAATTAAGGCCCTCGGAATCGCGTAAGCGAAGGTCCGAGCAGGAAAGGAATAGACAGACATGAACACTCTGGTTCTGGTCGAACACGACAATTCATCAGTCAACGATGCGACACTCGCCGTTGTCACCGCTGCTGCTAAGCTGGGCGAAGTCCACGCATTGGTCGCCGGTCACAATTGCGGATCCGCCGCAGATGCTGCTACGAAAATCACTGGTGTCGCAAAGGTGCTAAAGGCTGACGATGCAGCTTATGGGGATTTCCTCGCCGAAAACGTCGCGCCTTTAGTTGCAGGCCTGATGGAAAGCTATGATGCATTCCTCGCCCCGGCCACCACTTCGGGCAAGAACATCGCACCGCGCGTTGCTGCCCATTTGGACGTGATGCAAATCTCGGACATCCTTTCGGTTGAGGGCGACAAAACCTTCACTCGCCCAATCTACGCTGGCAATGCTATCGCAACCGTTGAATCCAGCGACGCAAAGCTGGTCATCACTGTACGCGGTACCGCGTTTGATAAGGCCGCAACTGAAGGCGGCTCTGCTGCTGTCGAAGATGCGCCCGGTCCCGGTGATGCTGGCATTTCCAGCTTCGTCAGCCGCGAAGTTGCCAAGAGCGAGCGTCCTGAGCTCGCCGGCGCCAAGATCATCGTATCGGGTGGCCGCGCACTGAAAGATAGCGAGACATTTGAGCAGATCATCAACCCGCTTGCCGACAAACTCGGCGCGGCAATCGGCGCATCGCGCGCCGCAGTTGATGCGGGCTATGTTCCTAACGATTACCAAGTCGGCCAAACCGGAAAGATCGTCGCTCCGGACGTCTATATCGCAATCGGCATTTCCGGTGCGATCCAACATCTTGCTGGCATGAAGGATTCCAAAACCATCATCGCTATCAATAAGGACGAAGATGCACCTATTTTCCAGGTCGCAGATATTGGCCTCGTCGCAGACCTCTATAATGCAGTCCCTGAATTGACCAACGCACTGGGCTAAACCTTACTAAAAACTCAAGATTGTCAAAGGCCTCCGCTGCGCTATTCTGCGCAGTCGAGGCCTATTGCTATGCGCGTCACGAATAGCACATTTTCTATTTTTGGTTTGGTTGCATCTGCTGCGATGGGGCAACACGCCTTGAACCCGTTTCACCTTGGAATATTGACTTCGGGGAAAACCGCTGCAGACTTGAACGCATGTTCGGTACGGAAGACGAACAACACCTGTACAAGCGATCTGCTGCGCGACTGGGGTCTAGATCTAGAGGAACACCAAGCTACCTCCCGCCGAAATGGACCAATGAAGCAGCCATCACTCGAAGGATTATCGACAGTCATCCAAGATCTGCGCTGCGTTCGAGCGAGCAGGTGATATTTAGAATGCGGGCTATTGTGGAGGAAAACGGCAGTGTTTCTGATTGTCACCTAGAAAATTCCACTGAGATTGATCGGCTTGAATCTCCAGTTTGCAATGCAATGATGAGAGCGCGTTTCAATCACGCTCGTGATGCGGCGGGAAATCCCATACGATCCTTCTACGCAACGACAATAACCTACAGGATTAATCGCTAACGAGCGAGGTCGACAGGCCGATCGGCCCATTGCTCCGACAGTGAAATTGGCGTGTTCGCTTCGCTTTCAAGCCGCTCCGAAGCAAGTCGTGCCGCACTTCGGATTGCTTCGTCGGTATTGCCAGAGATCAAGGCGGAGGCGCACAATGCGCATTCCTGTTGGCCCTGGTGAGTTCGGCATTGCGCAACGACCTGGGAAAGCAGCGTGAACAGGCGGAAGCGCTCGCCTTCAAAGCGCGCTGTATCGGTGCTGGCATCGATAATAGAGAAATACAGTTCTTCCCTTGGGTTGTGCTTTGGATCGCGATCCTTCCACAAAGATCGGCCGGTAAGCACGAACGCACCCGAGCCAACTTCGATCGTGCAGGCTGCACTGGCGGTAACGACAGCGCCGTTGATTACAGCCTGCCCTCCTCGCGTAAGGTTGATTGTATGCGGTTTATGGACTGGGTCAGCATTGGTCATAGCCCACACTAGAACGGCCACATCCGCGGAAATTTTCACACGGGTGACTACTCAGCGGTTCACAACAATGTGGTAATAAAGTGGAGCGTCATTCCAACCAATCCGCCCACCAAAGTTCCGTTGATGCGGATGAATTGAAGATCCCGGCCAACCGCATTCTCAATCCGTCCGGTGATGGTCGTCGCATCCCAGCGTTTAACTGTCTCGGACACCAGCGTTACGATCTCTCCGCCATAGCGGGTTGCAATTCCGACTGCTGTGCGCCGCGCGAAGCGGTTGATCTGCAATTGCAGTCGCTCATCCTGTTTCAGCGCACTTCCGAGATCCGCGAGCCCTTTGCGCATCTCACCACCTAGGCCGGTATCCGCTTCACGAGCGCGGCGGATCAGGGACTGCCGGATACGCTCCCAAACACCCATCCACCATTCTGCAACGGCGGGATTCTCGATCAGATCACGCTTCATTTCCTCGACCCGTTCGCGGGTTTCAGGATCATGCTGCAAATCATACGCAAGCTTTTGCAGGCCCTCTTCGACTTTGCCGCGCAAAGGGTGATCGGGGTCAATCAGAACTTCGGCCAGCAATTTGTAGAGACCGTCGAGGACATTACCCGAAATCGTCTTATCCAGACCCGCCCAGCGCAGCACGCCATTCACGCGGACATGAATGATATCGCGAATTGTCTCTTCATTGTCCTCTAGCGTCAGCCCGGCCCACCGGATCAAGCCATCGATCAGAGGTAAATGCCGGCGATCAGCCATCGCGCTTTCGAGCATCCGACCCGCCAGCGGAGACACGTCGATCTTTCCCAATTGCGCGCCAAGACCCGAGCGAACTTGATTGCCGAGCCGGTCTGGATCGAGGGATTCAAGCACTTCGGCGAACAATTCAGCCGCACCGCCAGTGATCCGGGATCGTGCATCTGGGCCAGAACTTTCAGGACTTGCCACGAGGAAATCACCAACAGCACGCGCGACATTCATCCCTGACATCCGCCGCGCAACAACAGCGGGCGTCAGGAAGTTCTCTTGTAGGAACTGAGCCATCGTGTCCGCGATCCGATCCTTGTTCATCGGAATAATCGCAGTGTGCGGGATCGGGATGCCCAGTGGATGGCGGAATAGTGCGGTTACCGCGAACCAATCAGCTAGGCCGCCAACCATTGCAGCTTCGGCGAAAGCATTTGCATAGGCCCATGCTGGATGAACACCGATTAGGCCATGCGTGGTGAAGAAGAAAACGGCCATGGCCGCCAGCATGGCGGTTGCCGTCCAACGCATCCGGCGCCCACGATCAGCGGTCAGCGGTTCTCCGCCAAACATCAAAGGGGCTGAACGTGGGTTTGCCATAAGCTCGCCTAATTGCCCGAGAAAACGTACGTCGTCACGCAAATGGTAGGCGAATTCGCTGGCCAATTGCGCGGCGCATATTTCGGCAGATCAGGCGGTTTACTCTGCAGGTTCTGCCCCCGGAGCCGCATGTGTTGCGGGCGGGACTGGTTGCCCATCGTCGCCCGGACGATAGGTTAGCATCCGGTCACGCAGCCACGGGCCAAGCCGCCGCTCAATCCCATCGGCGAGGCTGAAGCCAGCGGGCACAATTACCAATGTCAAAACGGTCGATGCAATCAATCCACCGATCACCATCGTCCCCATCGGTGCACGCCATGCGCCGTCCCCCGATCCCAGCACGCCCGACAATGCGGTCGGCACCATCCCTGCTGTCATCGCTACCGTAGTCATAACGATTGGCTGGGCGCGCTTGTGCCCCGCCTCCATGATGGCTTCAAATTTCTCCGTGCCAGCCGCAATCTCCTCAATCGCGAAGTCGATGAGCAGAATCGAGTTTTTCGAAACGATCCCTAGCAACAGCAAAACGCCGATATAGACCGGCATGGATTGTGGTTGGCCCACCACCCAGACTAGGAATATCCCGCCCAACGGCGCGAGCAACAACGAGGTCATATTGACCAGTGGGCTCATCAATCGCTTATACAGCAGCACCAGAACCGCAAAGACCAAGAAGAAACCGGCAAAGATCGCAATGACAAGATTGTCGAGCATTTCTGCCTGCCACTCTTCTTCACCAACAGCGGCACGGGTCACCCCTTGCGGAAGATCCTGCAAGACTGGCAGCGCATCAATCAATGCTTGTGCATCGCCTCGTACCACACCCTGTGCTAGGTCAGCGCCGACCAAAACCCGGCGGTTCTGGTTATACCGCTGGATCGAAGTCGGTCCTGAACCAAAGCTGATTTCCGCGACACGAGACAGCGGCACAGTAGTGCCAAATCGTGTCGGGACGGGCAGGTTTTCAAGGGCAGCCATGCTTTCGCGCGACTCTTCAGGAAGTCTGACCCTGATCGGAATTTGCCGATCAGAGAGCGAGAACTTTGCCGCATTCTGATCAATTTCACCCAGAGTTGCGATCCGAATCGTTTGGCTCAATGCGGTCGTTGTCACTCCCAATTCGGCGGCGACTGACGTTCTTGGCCTTATGATGATTTCGGGCCGATTGACATCGGCGCTGATCCGCGGCGCGATCAAAGTGTCGATGCCGCGCATCTGTTCGACAAGCGCAGAGGCCGTTTCCTCCAAGAGAACCGGGTCTGAGCCAGCAAGCATAATGGTCATGTCACGGCCACTACCGAATCCGCCCGATTGTGAAGCAAACCGGACACGGGCATCTGGGAACTGAGCGAGTGTTGGGGCAAGATCACGTTCGAATTCAACCGAGGTTTTTTCCCGGTCATCGCTGAGCGTTACGAAGAGTGTCGCATTACCCGTCCTAACCCGTTCAAGCGCAAGCTCAACTTCGGGCTGCTGATACAACAGTTCGGCGACTTCGCTGGCTACCTGCTCCGTTGCAGCCAGTGTCGTCCCAGGGACCATTTCAATCTCTACGCGGCTGTTATTATCATCGGTCACGGGTTGGAATTGCGCCGGAGTGACCGCGAATAGAACCAATGTAAGACTCAGAGCAAACACGCCGACGAGCAACATCCAAACGCGGTGATCAAACAATCGCGCCCAAAGTCGCCGCATCATAAAGGCGGACCAAGCGAAAAAGCCTCTGTCTTTATCGCCGAAAAACCCCGGAATGCACCCGATCAGAGCAGTCACAAGCAAACCAAACAGAAATGCCATGGGCACGCCAACTAGCAATCCGATGATCCCAGACAGAGTGCCAATTAACTCAACACCGTCGGCCAGAAGTACATTCGCGAAGACACTATAAACGACTGCGGCAGCGGCCAGAACAGGAAGTATGAAATAATAAGGCTTTGATGCAACATCAGCGATTTTCGCGCGCATCGCTTTTGCTTTATCTTGCTCCAACGTCCAACCAAGCACGCGGATATAGCGGTCCATCATTGGGCCTTCGCCATGTGCGGCATGCCCTTTTGCCCGCAAGAAATAGGCCGCTAGCATCGGAGTGATCATACGCGCAACGGCCAGGCTCATAAGGACCGCGACAACCACGGTGATGCCAAAGTTTTTGAAGAACTGACCAGAAATGCCGGGCATTAGGCCAACGGGCAGGAACACTGCGACGATACAAAAACTGGTCGCAACAACCGGCAGGCCAATCTCGTCCGCCGCATCGATGCTGGCCTGATAGGCGGACTTGCCCATCCTCATATGTCGGACGATATTTTCAATCTCGACGATTGCGTCATCGACGAGCACACCGGCCACCAACGCAAGAGCCAGCAGCGAGAGTTGGTTAAGGTTGAAACCAAGCAAATCCATAAACCAGAACGTTGGGATCGCTGAAAGCGGGATTGCAACAGACGAGATCAGCGTTGCCCGCCAGTCGCGCAGGAAGAAGAAGACCACGATCACAGCAAGGATCGCGCCTTCGATCATCGCCGCCATCGAGGATGTATATTGCTCCTCGGTGTATTTCACAGTGTTGAAAAGAGGGATGAAACGAACGCCTGGATTCTCTGCTTCTATATCAGCGATCACCTCCAAGGCTTCCGCGTAGACAGTTACATCCGACGCACCCTTGGCGCGCGACATACTGAAGTTGACGACTTCTTGATCGCGCACTTTGCTGATTGAAGACCGTTCAGAAAATCCATCGCGGACATTCGCAACATCGGCAAGCCGAATTGTCCGACCATCACCCAGCTGAATTTGCTTTTGCGACAGCTCGAATGCGGTGTTGGAATTGCCGAGCACGCGAACGGATTGGCGTGTACCACCAATTTCTGTCGCACCGCCCGCTGCGTCAATATTGGACTGTCGCAGCACGCCGTTAATCTGGCTGGCCGTAACGCCAAAAGCCTGCATCCGCGCAATATCAAGCACCACCTCAATTTCACGATCAACCCCGGCAAAGCGGTTGGCTTCTGCCATCCCTTCAATCGCTTGCAGCCGTTTGGTCACCGTATCATCGATAAACCAGCTGAGCTGCTCAATCGTCATGTCATCAGCTTCAACCGCATAAATACCTAGAAAGCCGCCCGAAATTTCGACTTTGCTGATACGCGGTTCAAGGATGCCATCCGGCAAGCTGCCCCTGATACTATCAATCGCATTTTTGACTTCTGCAGTCGCATCATTGGGATCGCTGCCGATTTCAAATTCGATAGAGGTGCTTGAAAAGCCTTCGCTCGCGGTTGAATCGATAGCGCTCACGCCATTGATTGAGCCAACCGCGCTTTCAACGCGCTGAGTGATTTGGTTTTCTATTTCTGTGGGAGCAGCGCCCGGCTGTGAAATCTGGACACTGACTGCGGGGAATTCGACATCTGGATTGTTGACGACATCCATCCGCGCGAAACTGAGTATGCCAGCCAGCATCAGCGCGGTGAAAAGCACCAATGGGATCACGGGATTGCGGATTGACCAGGCTGAGATGTTTTGGAAGTTCATTGTCGTCCTACCTACCTTGGTCGTCTTTGCCTTTCGGCGCGGTCATTAATGCTCAAACTGCCTTCGCGATGAGTTGTCTAGCCGCCTTCGCGGCGGGGATTGACGGTTTCACCCGGATTCAGGAATCCGCCTGCTTTCAACACAACCAGCTCACTTCCATCAAGGCCACCAGTAATTGCTATCCCATCAGCCGTGACCGTACCGGTTATCACCGATGTGCGAGTGGCTTTGTTTTCCTCATTGACGACATAAACAAAGCTACCTTCATTATCGGCAAGAACGGCGCTTTCGGGTAGGACTGTTGCCTCCATTGAGCCGCTATTGATCTGTGCTGTCGCAAATCCACCTGGGCGAAGCTCAGGAGCGTAGGCCAATGCAATCCGCGCCGTACCCTGACGGCTTTGTGCATCAATCATCGGCGAAAGCTGCCATACTTGTCCTTCAAACACCTTCGCCGATCCGGTTGGTACAACGCTCGCCGTAACACCTTGAGACAGGTTCGCGAGTTGGTCTTCGCTTAGCTGAGCACGCAATTCCATTTCGCCGCCCCGAGCAATCGAGAACAATGGAGGTGAACCAGCGCTAACCGTTTGCCCAGGTTCAACCGTGCGTTCAAGCACATAGCCAGCCGCTGGAGCGACGATATTTAGACGCGCTGCGCGCGCGCGCAGCTCAGCAAGCTGAGCTTCTGCGACCTTCACTCTTGCGGCAGCGGAATCGCGCGTCGCCGTCAGACGATCAACATCAGCTTGCGATACAAAGCCGCGCTCTACCAACTGCAAACTCCGATCGAGATTTGCCTGAGCCAACTGAGCATCTGCGCGAGAAACTTCGATCTGCGCTGCTTGCGCTGTGGCTTGCTGACTTTGGACTGATCGATCGATAACGGCGAGAATCTGCCCCTGTCCGACCCAGTCACCTGCATCGACCCGAACCGAAAGGACGCGCCCTCCTTCGCCAACAACCCCAACCGGCATTGGGCGGCGCGCAGCCAGTGTGCCGGGTGCTTCGATCACGCCACTGATCGTGGTTTTCCCGGGGGCGATTACAGTCACAACCGGAGCCTGCGAATTCTCGTCAGCCGCCGGAGCGGGTTCGCCTCCGGCCAATCCATAATACGCTGCAATAGCGCCCAGGATAACGAGCAACGCAATCAGTGCGATAACCAGCTTTTTTGTCCCCGAAGACGAATTCTGCGGATCATACGCAGCCGCCTCGTCAGCCGGAATATCTTCCTGCGCCTCAGCTGTGATCGTGGTCTCGTAGTTCATTGCAGTTCCCTTGTTCGGGGCGTCTATATCAGCCAATGAGGGTCAGGCTAGTGTATTACAGATATAAGTCACCCTTCGCAATCCCTCTTTAAGCATGGTGCATAAAACGGGCAATCCACGGTTCGACTGATGACTTTGAGCCTAGACGAATGGCCAAGTGAGCTATGGTGTGAGCTGTGTTGCTGCTTGCTCCAAACATCACTGCTGGAGCAAATAAAAAGGGTGGTGCAATCAATGTTGCTCCACCCTTTTGCTATTCGATAGAAAGCGCGGTTAGCGAACTCGTCCTCGCTGGATGAGATTTACTATCCCAAGTAGCACAATCGCTCCCAATGTCGCGGTGATCAGATACATGAACCAGCCGCTATCGGTAGTCAGAAATCCCGTTACATTGCCGATACCACTTCCAACAATACCGCCAACAACGCCGACGACAATGTTCCAAAAAATACCCATCGACGCGTCACGATTCATCACGAGGCTCGCAAGCCAACCAGCTATACCACCCAAAATTATCGTTGCTATCCAACCCATAATCGATCCCTCCGTTATTATTATCCCGCTAACCGTAAACCTCATGATGAGTGATTTACAGCTGAAAACTGGCGGGTCGCCCAGAATCTAGGCGATTTTAGAGCTGGAAGGAAGTTCCCGGGCAAACTTTGATTAGAATCAGTATTTCAACTGCCGCTCATAGAGATCGCGATAATGCTGGATGCGCGTAACTCGGAGACCTTGCATGCCCGAGCGATCAACCGCGCGCTGCCACGAAGCGAACTCTTCGAGCGTGAGGCCGTAGCGTTCAAGCACTTCGTCAATTGTCAGCAGACCGCCATTTACTGCGGCCACCACTTCAGCCTTACGTCGCACCACCCAGCGCTTCGTTTTTGGCGAAGGCAAATCGGCAATCGTCAGCGGCTCACCGAGTGGGCCGATCACTTGTGCTGGGCGGATATCCTGGTTTTCAATCATCAATAATCTCTCGCATCGCCTTTTGCCGCATGCCCCTTTTGACAAGCTTCTTGTGTTCTAAGCTCATCGCGTTTTTGGATCATGCCGGGCGAGCCTTTGAATTGCTCTAAAGCAACAGGGTTAACGTCCGGTTCGTTCTCGTCTCGTGTTCGAAAATAGCGCGCCGCAGCATCAGCAAAACTGCCGGTGTTCCCCGCAACGGCCTTATTTGCATCGCGGCGCAGCATGATTCGCAAGTCCCGTGCCGCGTTCAATCGTGCGGTCAGCTCGCCCCATTCCATCATGCGTAGCGAATCGACACCCTCAACGGCTTCACCCGGGACGGAATCGATGCTGCCGATCTGCAGGTCGTCACCAAGCGCATCTTTACCCGAGAATCGGGTGTCTTGCGCTTGTGGAACAGGCTTGGCCGTTTCGAACATGTGAGGCGGTATATCGAGCGGACGTCAAGATGTGGTAAAACTGATCTTTACTACTGCTTAGGAATACCGCCTGCGGCCCAAGCAACCAATTGCGTCCACTAGGCGACCGCACTGAAAGCGTCGGGCCTCCTTCGCAAAGGCTGGTGAAATGAAGGGGCCTTGCCTATATGGCGCGGCAATCATGATAACTGCTCCTTCCCTGACGGACAGCCCAACATTCGGGCTCGACACCTCCGCTTTGTTCGATCTGCCGCGTCCAGCAAGCGAATGCCGGATCGTCGTCGCGATGAGCGGCGGGGTCGATTCGTCAGTGGTTGCGGCATTGGCGGCAGATACTGGTGCCGAGGTGATCGGAATTACGCTTCAGCTATATGATTACGGCGCTGCCACAGGGCGCAAAGGCGCATGCTGCGCTGGAGATGACATTTCCGATGCACGCGCCGTGTCGGATCGGCTAGGAATTGCTCATTACGTTTTCGACCATGAAAGCGCCTTTCGCGAAGATGTGGTCGAACAGTTTGCTGATGAATATCTCGCCGGGCGCACACCTGTGCCGTGCATTCGCTGCAATATGGGACCGAAATTCACCGATCTATTCCGTATGGCACGTGAGCTGGGGGCTGATTGTCTGGCGACTGGGCACTATGTCCGGCGAGTTGAAACCGAACAAGCGGGTGAACCGCATCTTTTCCGCGCAGTCGATCCGGCGCGCGATCAGTCCTACTTCTTATATGCAACCACGCAGGAACAGCTCGACTATATCCGTTTTCCTCTTGGCGGCTTGCCCAAGACTAAGGTCCGTGAGCTGGCCGAAACCGCTGGCCTGCGCAACGCGGCAAAGCCGGATAGTCAGGATATCTGCTTCGTCCCCGATGGTAATTACGCAAAGATCGTCACTAAAATGCGTCCTGAAGGCGGCATCTCGGGTGCCATCGTTCACGCTGTGACTGGTGAGACAATGGGTAAGCATAAGGGCATCGTCCATTACACGGTCGGCCAACGCAAAGGCCTGGATATCGGCGGACAGCCTGAACCGCTTTATGTGATCGGTCTGGATGCAGAGACGCGCGAAGTGCGAGTGGGTCCAAAGCGGATGTTGGCGGTTGAATGCGCCACGGTGATCGAGACAAACCTGATTGGAAAATTGGTAGAAGGCGAACCGCTGACCGCAAAGGTACGCAGCCTGTCAAAGCCAGTGCCCATCACATTCAGCGGACCAATCGGAAATGGTGCCTCCGTTACGATTCGCTTTGCCACGCCAGAATTCGGTGTTGCACCAGGTCAGGCCGCGGTGATCTATGCTGGTGAGCGAGTGATCGGCGGTGGCTGGATTGATGCAACCACTTCTGTCGCCAGCTGAGTTCGTTGGGGCTTAGCCTTCCCATTCCTCCAGCACACAGCCATATCCTTCGCGGTAAGTCGCGGTTGTCGCGGTTACCAACGGGAACGTCGCGGTAACACTGCGAGCTTCTGGATCATCGCTTAGCGAGACAAGTTCCATCCCGCCTAATTTGTCCTTCTCACAATCCTCAAGACTGCGCCCCGAAACAAAGCGGCACGAACACCCCACACGCGCGGCATAGGACGTACCGACTTCGGCATAACCGCGAATTGGGGCGCGGTTAAACCACACAGCCACCGCGATCGCTGCAATTGCAATCGCCAGTACCCAGATGGTGATTCCTGATCCGAGCGAACGCTTCGTACCAGAATTTGCCCTAAGATTTACCATTGCTTTGTAGGAACCCTTGTTGAATTGAGTGCTGCATGACGCATCGCTTCCGCTCTCTTATCGCCGCTTCCGCACTCCTGCCAGCCTTTGTCCTGACGGCTTGCGGTGAAGCGCCGCCAGCCGAGCCTGAACCGCTGAGCGAGGCAGCGCTAGCCGCAGTGTCTGAGGATGCGGGCGCACCAAAGGATCAATTGGCGCGGCAAGTTGACGATTTGTTCACGATGGAGGGGATTGGCGAAACCCGAGCTGTTCTGATCCTCGCCGATGGCAAGATAGCCGCTGAGCGTTACAGTGAGGGCTATGATGCCGACACCAAGTTCATCAGCTGGTCGATGGCAAAGACCGTAACCGGAGTGCTGATTGGCATGTTGGTTGCCGACGGTCTGCTTAGCGTAGGTGAGCCAGCCCCTGTCCCAATGTGGCAGCGCAGCGGCGATCCGCGTGCCGACATAACCTTGAACCATCTGCTCCAGATGCGCGCCGGATTGCGGCACACCGAAGCTGGTGATCCACCTTACGAATCGAGTGAGGTGCGCATGCTCTTCCTTGATGGGCGCGATGACATGGCAAAATGGGCTAAAGAGCAGCCGTTGGAGGCGGAGCCAGGCGAGAGGTTTGAATATTCGTCCAACAGCACAGTCATCCTCGCCGATATCGCTGCGCGGGCTCTGACCGACAGCGACGATCCTGAGGCCCGCAGGCTTGCAGTCACAGACTATCTTGAGGAGCGGCTGTTCAGCCCGCTTGGAATGACCTCGATTGTCCCAGAATTCGATGCGTCAGGCACTTTGATTGGCGGCAGTCTTATGCATGCTACTACCCGCGATTGGGCGAAGTTCGGCGAATTCATGCGCGCAAACGGTCGCGCTCCGGGCGGCGAGCAATTGGTGCCGAGGCGCTGGATCGAAGCGATGATCGACCCCAGCCCGACGGCCCCACAATATGGCTATCAGACTTGGCTCAACCGCCCTCTAGGCCAGGACAGCAAAGAAGTTGGCCATCCACTCTTCCCCGGCAGGGCGCCTGCAAGCCTGTTCGCGCTGATCGGACATATGGGTCAATATGTGCTCGTTTCGCCAGAACAGCGCGTGACCATGGTTCGGCTTGGCCACTCAACCAGCGACGAACGACCTGGGATGTTGCAACAAGCAGCCGACGTGATTGCACTCTACCCTCAAAGGTAGAAGCTGCCTTCCACGACTGTGACACATGGCCCGCCCAGCCATGCGCGGTCGCCCTCCAACCGCAACGCCAAATCGCCGCCGCGTTCGCTAGCCTGATGCGCGGTGAAGCTCTCCCGGCCTAGCCTCGCAGCCCAATAGGGCGTCAGCACGGAGTGGGCTGATCCGGTAACGCTGTCTTCATCGACACCGCCACCGGGCACGAAAACGCGGCTAACAATGTCGGTCTTGTCGCCGGGAGCAGTGCAGATGAACTGGTCTGTCCCCAGCTTCTCCAATTCGCGAACGTCGGGTTTCAGCGCTCGGATGGTGGCTTCGTTTTCGAACAGGAAGACGCTGTATCCGATGTGCTCTGCCCCTGATCGGGAGGTTGAGATCGGCGCTGCTCCAAGGTGTTGCACAGCCTCTGGATACTCGCCCGGATAGGTAGCAATTACGGGCAACCCCACTTCGTAACCCGCCGCAGCCTTACGCACTTCCAAAATGCCAGATTTGCGCGTCCGGAATGTTACGCGATCTCCGCCATCACGCCCCATAAGCACATGCCCGCTTGCCATTGTCGCATGGCCGCACAGCGCGATCTCATAGGTCGGGGTGCACCAGCGCAGCTCCCAGTCTGCCTCGCCCGACTGATCCCGCACTACAAACGCGGTTTCTGCGAACAGGTTCTCCGCCCCGATCGCCACTAGACGATCATCAGGAAGCCATTCATCGAGCACCATGACCGCAGCTTGGTTCCCGCTGAACGGCTGCGTGCTGAAGGCATCGACATGCCAATACGGGATCGTTTGAGTCATCACTGTGTCCTTAAGGGTAAAGCAGCGTGTCGCTCCAGCCGAAGCCTTCGCTATTAAGGTCGAATTGGCGGCGATCATGCAGCCGGTTATCGCGGTCCATCCAGAACTCGATCCGCTCTGGCTGCAATGTGAAGCCCGTCCAATGCGGCGGGCGCGGTACCACGCCAGCGGGCTCATGCTTCCTGCGCAAGGCCTCCACTCGGTCAAGGTAGTCCTGACGCTGAGGCAGGACACGCGATTGGTCGCTGGCAGCGGAGCCAACCTGGCTCTTATAGGCGCGCGAGTGGAAGTAGGCATCGGCCCGCTCAGCCGTCACCTCAATCAGCGGGCCTTCTATCCGGATCTGACGGCGAAGGCTCTTCCAATGGAACAGCAAGGCGGCGTGCATGTTGGAGCGGATCTCTTCACCCTTGCGGCTTTGCGCATTGGTGAAGAAGGTGAAGCCACCTCTCGACGTCTCCTGAGGTCCATGCCCTTTCAGCAGCACCATCCGCACCGAAGGCCGCCCATCAGGTGTCGCTGTGGCGAGCGCCATGGCGTTGGCATCATTGGGCTCGCTTTCCCGCGCCATAGCAAGCCATTGATCGAACAGCGCGAATGGGTCCGCGCCAGCAGGGATCGTGCTATCCGCCAGTTGCGTTTGGTCGAGGGTGTTCGAATTGCTCATTCAGGGGCTCCAGAGCTGCGGATGGGATGCATGATACATTGAAACATGGACCGCATGTTACACAGTCCTGGGCCAGAAAGTCCCGCCCCTTACAAAGTTTCGCACGAGCAATTCAAATGTTGGATAAGGCGTGCCATCATGCGTCTGTTATAACGCACTGACAATAACGTAGGAAAGCACGACTTTATGCAAGTATTCGAACAAGAAATGTTGCACCCGTCCACCGCCTCACCTAGCTAACACACCATGTCTGACCCCTATCGCACCCTTGGCGTTGCGCGCACGGCCTCTGAAAAAGAGATCAAGAGCGCCTATCGCACCCTCGCCAAGGAGCTTCATCCTGACCGCAACACTGATAACCCCAGGGCGGCTGAGAAATTTTCAGACGCGACCAAGGCGTATGACCTTTTGTCAGACAGTGACAAACGCGCACAGTTTGATCGCGGGGAAATCGATGGCGAAGGCAACCCGTTGAACCCATTCGCCGGTATGGGCGGGGGTATGGGTGCAGGCGGCGGACGTGGTTTCGGGCGCGGTGGTTTCAGCGGCGGCGCGCGGCCGGGCGGCCCGGGCGGATATCGTGACCAGGAATTTGGCGGCGCTGACATGGACCTTGGCGAGTTATTCGAAGGGTTGTTTGGCAGTCGATCTCGCCAGAATGATCCGCCGCCACGGCGCGGTTTTGGCGGTATGGGGGGCAATCGCCCTCCCCCACCAAAACGCGGTGCGGATATTCAATACCGGCTCTCCGTACCTTTCGTGGATGCAGCCGCTGGCCGCGATCAGCGAATCACATTGGCCGATAGCAAAGCGATCAACCTGAAATTGCCTGGCGGTGTTGAAGATGGCACCCAAATGCGTCTGAAAGACAAAGGGCATTCTGGCCCGGGCGGAAATGGCGACGGCATTGTAATGATAGAAATCGTCCCGCACCCATTCTTTCGCCGTGACGGCGACAATATCCGCATGGATTTGCCGATCACGCTGAATGAAGCGGTCAATGGCGGCAAAGTAAAATGCCCTACGGTTGACGGTCCAGTGATGTTAACACTGAAACCCGGTGCCAATGGTGGCACCGTGATGCGTCTTTCAGGTAAAGGCTGGACCAAAAAATCAGACAAGCAGAAAGACGAAAAGCCTGCACGCGGAGACCAATTGGTGACACTTGAAATTCAGATGCCGGAAGATCTGGATGGGCTCAAAAAACAGCTTGGCGATTGGAGCGATCCAGCGCATCCACGCGAGAAATTCGGCCTTTAACGCGGCGCGAGCGTCAAAAGGAAACTGGCCAACACTTTGGTACGTCAATCAAACAACTCCAATCGGCCTGAATGGCTGCATCCCGGGCTCGCGATCCGCTCGCTGTCGCCAGAAGCGCGTCGACTGCGGGCGCTCAATCGACCAGCGCGCTTTGCTGGCGATCTAGACGGCGGTGAAAGCAACAAACCGCAACCCGGATTATTCTGGGCAATTGCGCATCATATTGGGCCCGGCACCCGCATTTTTGAAGTAATCAAGCGCACCACTTTAGGCACCTATCAGGATGGCTTCATCCATGCCGGGAACCTCGCCTATCTTTCGATGTTGGCGATTTTCCCATTCTTTATTTTGGGTTCTGCTCTGTTCGAATTGCTAGGCGGCCGGGAACGGGCCGCTGAACTTATTACAGTGGTGTTGATTTCCATGCCTCCTACGGTCGGCAGGGCGATCGGGCCAGTAGCGGAAGAGATTATCTACGCCCGCGAAGGTTGGTTGTTGTGGTTCGGCGCTGGTGTCGCTCTGTGGACGGTTTCAAGCCTGATCGAAACGATCCGTGACATTTTGCGACGCGCCTATGGCACACAGGCGATTCACGCATTCTGGAAAAGCCGATTGTTATCAGCCGGGCTAATTCTGGGCGCGGTGATTTTGTTAATGGTGTCATTATTTGCGCAGGTTGCGATTGGCACCGCACAGCAGGTGATCCTGTCCAATTTTCCGCAGTTGTCCGATCCGATTGACGTTTTACGATTGTCACGGATTGTACCTGCGATCGGCCTCATGGGGTCTCTCTACATGCTATTTTACACCCTGACGCCCGGTGAATATCGATCAAAGGTCTATCCCAAATGGCCCGGCGCGTTTTTCACGGCGCTTTGGTGGCTCGGCGTTACAACCGCGCTGCCCCTGATCCTAAGCAGCTTTTTCACCTATAATCTCACCTATGGCAGCATGGCAGGGATCATTATTGCATTGTTGTTTTTCTGGCTCGTCGGGCTTGGCCTCGTTATCGGGGCAGAATTAAACGCTGCGCTTGCTGAACCTGAGCGAATTGAGGATGACGCAGCGGAAACAGGCGAAACCGGGCCAAACGCCCAGAGTGAGGAGACAGCGACATGACACAGGCAATGCCACGACTAATGGAAGGCAAGCGCGGACTGATCATGGGGCTTGCCAATGATAAATCGCTTGCCTGGGGCATTGCTAAAAAACTGGCAGAGCAAGGTGCTGAGCTGGCCTTTTCTTACCAAGGAGAGGCTTTGGCGAAGCGCGTAATGCCGCTTGCCGAGCAATTGGGCAGTGACTTCACGTTTGAATGCGATGTGTCCGATATGGATTCATTGGATGCGGGCTTTGCCGCGCTTAAAGACCGATGGGACACGATTGACTTTGTGGTCCATGCAATCGGCTTTTCCGACAAATCGGAACTGCGCGGAAAATATGTCGATACCAGCCTCGATAATTTCCTGATGACGATGAACATTTCCGCCTATTCGCTGGTCGCCGTGACAAAGCGTGCCGCAGAAATGATGCCAGCTTTGCAAGAGGACGGCAACGGCGGCGGCAGCATCCTGACTCTGACCTATTATGGCGCGGAAAAAGTCATCCCGCATTACAATGTGATGGGTGTAGCCAAGGCGGCTCTAGAGACGAGCGTGCGCTATCTTGCCAATGATCTGGGCCCGGCGGGCATTCGAGTGAATGCAATCAGCGCAGGTCCGGTAAAAACGCTGGCAGCCAGTGGAATTGGTGACTTTCGTTATATCTTGAAATGGAATGAGCTGAATTCACCCTTGCGGCGAAATATCACAATCGACGATGTCGGTGGGTCGGGGCTATATTTTCTCTCAGATCTCGCCTCTGGAGTGACTGGCGAAGTGCACCACGTAGATAGCGGATATCACATCGTAGGGATGAAGCAGGAAGATGCGCCGGATGTGACGCTTTCTTAACCCGATAGTTTCCTTGTAAAATCAATGCCCGAAGTGTAAGCGACCTACACTTGAAGACAGACCGTTTCTGACGTGCCACGAACGGATTTATTGCGAGGCAACTGGGTCGCTCCATGTTGAAGAAAACCACTGTTACTCCCACACCAAGTGCACTGAATATGCGTGCGGCAATTGACCATGCGGAAGATCTTTCGCGCGGCCAAAAAAGGTCGCTGGTTGCAGCGATTGATGCCGTGCTTTGCATCTTCGCTGTGTGGTTCGCTTATTTCCTGCGACTGGGCGAATGGCGGTTTTTCACAGAAGATGTTGCGAAACTTGCAGCCGGTGCGTTGATATTCTGGTTCATTGGCGCCGTTTCGAGCGGTGTTTATCGTGAAATGTTCCGCTTTTCAGGAACAGGTTCACTTATCCGCATCGCGCGAGCCACCGCGATCATGTTGGTGCCGATGGTCGTGATTTTCCTCATCATCCTCGTCCCTGGTGTTCCGCGCACACTTTCAGTGCTGCAACCTCTGGTGTTTTTCCTGTTGATCGCAGTTAGCCGGTCGGCAATGCGATATGTAATTATGGATCTCGGAGCGGCGCAGGAATATCGCGGCGAACCGCGGCGCATCCTGATTTTCGGAGCTAGCGCTGAAGGGGTAAGCTTAGCGAGTGCGATGCGGCATGAACCCGGGCTTCAGATTGCCGGATATGTCGACGACGATGAACTCAAACAGGGCCAGCGGCTCGACCGACTCCAAATATTTCATTCAAGCCAATTGCCCGATTTAATCCGGGACAAGCGCATCAGCGATATCTATCTTGCCCTACCAAAGCTCTCGCGCAGCGCGAAACGGCAAATTATCGAAAGCCTCGCTCAACATCCGGTGCAAGTTATGGCGCTCCCCAATGTGCGTGACATTATCGAGGGCGGCGTATCCGTCAGCGAATTTCGCGAGATTGACATTTCTGAGCTGCTGGGCCGCTCGCCCATAGCACCTGACCCCTTGCTGATGGCAGGCACGATAACTGGCAAGACCGTCATCGTAACTGGTGCAGGTGGTTCGATCGGCAGCGAGCTATGCTCCCAGATTGCACAGCTCGCTCCAGCCAAACTCATATTAGTCGAACTCAGCGAATTCGCACTCTATTCGGTCGATCATACAATTCGCGCAAGAGCCAAAGTGGTAGGCGCTGAATTCGAAATCGTGCCGGAGCTGTGCAATGTTTCGGACCGCGCTTCGATCGCTCGCATCATCGAACGGCACAGCCCCGACACCATTTTCCATGCAGCAGCCTACAAACATGTCCCACTCGTTGAGGCAAACGTGATCGGCGGCGCGCGCAACAACATATTTGGTACGCTCAACACGGTTCAGGCAGGGCTGGCTGCGGGCGTTTCGAATTTCATTCTCATCAGCACCGACAAAGCCGTTCGCCCAACCAATATCATGGGTGCAACCAAGCGTGTGTGCGAGCAAATCCTTCAGGCCTATGCCAGCCGCCCTGACAAAGCGCCTGACACTGTGTTCACCATGGTTCGCTTTGGCAATGTCCTTGGTTCATCTGGGTCGGTGGTTCCGCTGTTCAAGCGGCAGATCCAGGAAGGCGGTCCGCTCACCATAACCGATCGTCGCATCAATCGCTATTTCATGACCATTCCGGAAGCAGCCGAGCTTGTCATACAGGCAGGTGCAATGGCCGAAGGCGGCGAAGTTTATGTCCTGGACATGGGTGAGCCGGTGCAGATCATTGATTTGGCCCGTACAATGATTCGCTTGTCTGGATTAAAGGAAATCGATCAAGAATCGCCCGATGGTGACATAGAAATCGTCGAAGTTGGCCTTCGCCCAGGTGAAAAACTGTTTGAAGAGTTGCTGATTGGCGACAACCCAAATCCCACGCCGCATGCACGAATTATGCAAGCGCGAGAGAAACATATGCCATTTGACGAGCTAGCCGATGTACTATCGGATTTGCTCCAGGCGTTGGATGATGGTCATGCTGAGAAAGTGCGTTCAATTATCTCGCATATGGTTCCAGAATACGCCGCGGCTGAAATTTAGAATCGCGCGTTGCTCCTAATGGACATCCCGCGACGAACAAGGAATTGGTACAACTGCATGACCCCGCGCCTCGTATCTGTGAAATTGGAGAATCTTTCGTGAAATTCTGGCCGACTTTGGGCGCACTTGCTTGCTGTTCGATGCTGCTTAGTGCCTGCGCATCCGACCCTGCTCCGCTTCAAAGTACGCAGTTCGTCTCTGTGCTTGAAAGCAGTGAATTGCCCCAGCCGCTCGAAACCACGGGCGTCCTAGGTCCGCTCGATAAGCTTAGGGTCGATGTTTTCGGCGTTGAGGAGCTTACGCGCGAAGTTCAAATCGATGCCAGTGGGCGGATGTCCTACCCGTTCATCGGATCAATCGAAGTTGCGGGCCAAGCGCCAGCGGAGGTCGAGCAGTTGATCGCCTCCCGCTTAAGCGCTGGATATGTCCGCAACCCCCAAGTTTCAGTCAATCTGGTCGATACAGTCAGCCAAACGATCGCGATCGAAGGCGAAGTCGAAAGCCCTGGTATATATGCTGCAGCGGGTCGGATGACCCTGCTGCGCGCGCTCGCACTGGCTGGGGGACCAACCGAGTTCGCATTGCGCGAACAGGTCGTGGTCTTTCGCGACGTCGGTGATGATCGCTATGCCGCAATCTACGATTTGCAAGCCGTTCGCCGCGGCGCTTTGAACGATCCTCAAATCTTTGCAAACGACACCATTGTCTTAGGCGATTCGCCTCGACGCCGGGCTATTGATCGTCTCGTCACGATCGCTCCGGCCCTCGCATCACCGCTCGTGATCCTCTTTACTCGCTGACTAGGTCTTGGCCATGAACTCCCCTGCCCCTCTCCTCACATCAGAGGCTAAACATGTCGTCGCAGCGAGCATCGACAATCCCGAACCCATTCTGGTTCGGTATTGGGAGATATTCTTTCGACGTCGCTGGCTTGTCGTAGCAATTGTTGGAACCGCGATTGCGTTGGGTGTGATCTTCACGCTGCTTCAAACTCCTGCATACACCGCTGAAGCGCGGATTGAGATCAGCCGTTCGCAAGACAATGTGACTGACGTGGAGGCCGTGACCCCGCAAGAGACCGATCAGGATCTCGAATTTTACCAGACACAATACGCCCTTCTCGAAGCGCGTTCGCTCGCGCAGCGGGTTGTTCGGCGGCTGAACCTTACCCAAAATGACGATTTCTTCGACACGTTCGGCCACGAACTCGAAGAAGGGCTGATGATGGATGATGGCCCAGGAGCCACGTTTTCACGTGACCAAGTCGAAGAACGCAATCGTGAAGCCGTGGATCTTTTCTTAAACCACGTCGGAATCTCACCGATCCGCGGATCGTCGCTTGTTGATCTGCGCTTTACATCTCCTGACCCGGTTCTTTCGCGCAATGTGACCAATGCATGGGCCGAAGAATATATGCAGTCGAACCTTGATCGACGCTTTGCGTCCTCGATTGAAGCACGAGATTTTCTAAGCGAACAATTGCTGACCTTACGAGAAAGACTGGAAGAGTCTGAGCGCGAATTGGTGAATTATGCCGCCAATTCCGGGATTGTGACACTTTCGCAGAGCGAATCTGCCGATGGTCGAACACGCACGAGCCGCACCTTGACTATCGCCGATATTGAAGCGCTGAACACCGAACTAGCATCCGCCACTGCCGACCGAATTCGTGCCGAAAGCCGTCTGCGAAGCTCCGCCGATACCGCCTCTGTGGCCAACGCAACGTTGGGTGCACTCCGTCAAAACCGCGCAGAGGTCGCTGCCAACTTGTCGAGTGTCGAAGCACGCTTTGGCCCTGAATACCCGCCGCTTCAGGCGCTTCAGGCGCAATTGGCTGAACTGGAGCGCTCGATCGCCGACGAACAAGGCCGTATTCAGGGCGGCACAAGGTCTGACTTCACACAGGCCCTCAATCGTGAACGCGAATTGCGCAATCGCATCAATATGTTGCGTGGCAATCTGGTGGGCGAACAACAGGCGTCGATCCAGTACAATATCTATCAACGCGAAGTGGACACCAACCGCCAGCTTTATGACGGCCTGCTGCAACGCTTTAAAGAGATCGGCGTGGCCGGGGTTGGTACCAATAATGTCTCAATCGTCGATCTGGCCGAGGAACCGCGCTTTCCATCGAGCCCGAACTTGCTCATCAACCTAATCGCCGCTTTGATCGGCGGGGTGGGGCTTGCCGCCGGCGTCGTTCTGGGCCTTGAACAGATTGATCGTTCACTGCGCGATCCGACTGCGGTGCGCGAGCTAGGGCTGACGCTGCTTGGAGTAATTCCCAAGATAGATAATAACGAAGTCATCGACGCGGTCCATGATCGCAAATCTGCTATCAGCGAAGCCTATGTTGCCGCGCAGACCAATCTCAGCATGCTTACCGATCAGGGGCTACCCGGCTCCTTCATCTTAACCAGCACGCGTCCGGGCGAAGGTAAGAGCAGTTCAGCCATGGCGCTCGCCATGAGCCTTGCGCGGGTGGGTCACAAAACTGTCCTGGTCGACGCTGATGTTCGGTCGCCATCGGTCAATGTCTATCTCGATATTGCGTCGGGTGCAGGTCTAACCAATTACCTGACGGGCAGCAGCGATCTGGATGATTTGTTGTTGGATGTAGAACAAACCAACCTATCCGTGATTACCGCCGGACCGCCGCCACCCAATGCCGCTGAATTGCTCGCATCGCGCAAATTTGGTGAGTTGGTGCAAGAACTTAAACAGCGGTTTGATGTGGTGGTCATCGATGCACCGCCAATGCTCGGCCTCGCCGATGTTCCGTTGATCAGCAGCGCTGTCGATGGGTTGATCTATACGATTGAGTATAATGGCGTGCAGCTGCGCGGGATCAAAGCTTCAATCGACAGGCTGCGCACCGTCAATGCTAACGTGTTCGGCGCACTCGTCACTAAATATGAGCAGCCGGGCCGGGGCGGATACGGCTATGGCTATGGCTACGGCTATGAATATGGTTATGGGTCAAACCGCGATACCGATGCCGAGATTGGTGGCGAGGCGGGCGATGATTCGGCCAATGGTTCAGGCAGTAAGGCCTGATAACTCATGGAACAATCGACACCCCTCAGGTCCAAAGCGATTGGCACCGCTGGCGTGGTACTGGCCATTGTGCTGTTCTTAGCATCTGCATCGTCGGTTACGCAGCGGCGCGACCCTGGCATTGCACTGGAGTTGATGCCGATAAATTCGATAGCATTGGTCAGGGCTGCTGAGGTTGATTTTGCAGCAGGTTCAAACGCCCGAACGGAAAACCCCGCAGCTGGCAGAAATGAACTGGCACGCGCAGAGGCAATGGCTCGGCGTTCGCTCGCTGGTCAGCCGCTCAACCCGCGAGCTTTACGAATTCTGGCACTTTCCGATCCGCAATCTGCAACCACGCAGACCCTGTTAGAAGCGGGGAATGCACAGAGCCGCCGCGATACGCTGACACAGATTTATCTGATCGAGTTTGCAGCCAATCGCGGGGAAATTGGCGTTGCAATGGATCACTATGACGCCGTTTTACGCAGACGTAGCACGTACCGCGACCCAGCCGGGCGCAACCTTGCTGCCGCGCTCGCCCTTCCCGGTGTGCTAGACGAGGTTGCAGAGCAACTCTTGGAGAAACCTTCTTGGGAAAGTCTGCTGTATTTCTACGTGCTGCAAACACCTGAGAGTTATCAAAGCTTCATGCAGCTTCATCGTATGCTTGCCGACACCGACACGATCCCCACTGATATTAGCGCGCAATTCGCACAGGCACTCGCAGCGCAAGGTCAATTCGACAATGCTATAGAGATCGCCCGCTTCGCATCATCAGAGCCGCTATCACGTTCAACAGCACTGGTTGAAAACAGCTTTACGATCGAGCCTCAATTACCAGGCTCTTGGATTGTGCCCGATAGTGCAGATGCATTCCTTCAATCTATCAATGGTGGGGGCGGATTGCTTAGCCTTTCGAGCGGCGCGACCGGCATTCTCGCCTATCGCCTCATCGCGCTCGAACGCGGAAACTACGCAGCTTCAATTGATGTCACAGCCGAAGAAGGCGTAACAATGCGGCGCGCAGTACCCGTCGAAGCCCGCCTGTCTTGTGCGAAAAACGCCAATGTCACCCCTGGAAGCCAAACAATCGCCGTCACCGATGACTGCCGCTTCCAATGGCTGACGATCTACTTAACCGAAACTCAATCGCGCGCCGGGGATATTTTCATTGATTCGATCACAATCAAACCGGAACTCTAAGCAAACGATCCAGGCGCGCTTGAGCTCGCCGTTCGTTTCGAAAGCCGTATTCCTCGGATTTCTGGCCTTTGCCTTGCTTTTGGGCGGGAGCGGTCGCGCTGATGTTGTCTCGCTTGTCATCCTCCGCCCCTTGGCCGCGCTAGCGTTCGCCTATGGCATGATACAATTACAAGGCGTCCGGCGAACAGGTTTCGCTTTTCCAATCGGCGCCTTTGTTGCTTTGGCAGCTCTGGCTGTGGTGCAGCTTATCCCCTTGCCTCCTGGTATTTGGACAAGTCTGCCTGGCCGCGAACCACTGATCGCCGGACATGAGGCTGCGCAGCTAGCCTTAAATTGGCAGCCAATTTCGGTGACTCCAATGGCGACCCTCAATTCATTGGGGGCCTTTATCGTCCCGCTGGCGGTGTTGTCGCTGTTTGCCGCCGCCGATGAGGAAACGCGGCTTCATGCGGTGATGCTTATCTGTGCCTTCATGCTGCTTTCATCCGCTGTTGCGGTGCTACAGTCCATCGCGCCAGGGACATCGGCGTTGTATTTCTATCGCAGCACGAACGAAGCCTCTCCCGTCGGCCTATTCGCCAATCGCAATCATCAGGCAGTAATGCTCGCGGCGACAATTCCGTTCATCCTTGCAATCGGAGAGCGGTTTGGAGAAGAGCGAGGTCCGCAGTTTTTCTGGGTTGGTCGATTTGTTGCGCTCGGTCTCGTTGCGCTAGCAGTGATGACCGGGTCGCGTGCCGGCTCTGTTCTAGCAATCGGTGCCTTCGCCATTGTCGCGCCGCTATTTACCTATGCAAGGCTGGTCGCGCGCGGGAAGACGCGCAACTTGCGCAAACTCAAATTTACGATTTTGGCGATGCCAGTTGTGTTTTTGTTGATCGTCGCAGCGCTGTTCCTGCTCGGCGGAGGTGCGGCGTTCGAACGGCTCGCCGATAAGGACGGTTTTGGCGATCTACGTTTTCAGATCTTGCCTGAAGTGTTCGCCATGATTGCCCATTCGCTGCCATTCGGGTGGGGTTTGGGCTCCTTCCCTGATGTTTATGAGATTTACGAGCGGCGCGAGATGATCCAGCCATCTTATATCAATCACGCGCACAATGACTGGCTCGAAGTTATGGTGGAGGGTGGTATCATCGCTCCTGTCATCATGCTCTCACTAGCAGTCTGGACTTTGCGGAAAGCCTGGCAGAACAAGCGACAAATCCTGTCTCCGCGCGGCGATGAAGGGCGTATCCGCTTTGCTGCATTGGCAGCACTGACAATCCTTATCGCCGCAAGCCTCTTTGACTATCCATTGCGTACACCAGCCGGGACAGCGGCATTCGTGCTGTTCCTCGGAATGGTCGCGGCACCGCGCTCGGCCTCGCAGCGCAAAACCAATCGAGGTCGGGCAGGAAGGTAAGTGACGGCGCTCCTACCCCTCGCTGCGATTTTCGCCAGTTTCCTGATGCCGGCACTATACGCAGGGGCGATGCTGGCGCTCGTTGCTGTCACTCTATCACTTAGAGGAATCCGCGTCGCGCCTCAGCTGCCCGATGGGTCCGGCCTATTGATCTCGATCTTCGTGGTTTTTGCTGGTCTCGCCGTCCTTGGGCCGAGTTTCAACCACGGGGTTTCAGGTCAGAATATCGATGCGCTCAAGTTCCTATTTGCGACCGTCAGCCTAATCATCGGCCTATCATTGGGGATCGAAAAGGGCGGGCTTACGCGCGTGCTCCCCTTGTTCATGGCTGTGATGAGCCTTTTCTATGCATTCCTATATTTCACCGACGCTGAGTTGAGCCAAGACGCACTGATCTATCCGCCAGATAATAATCACTCCGCATCAATGCTCGCCATATTCCTGCCAATTGTAGTCCTGCGTATGCGCGGCGGGATGCGGATGCTGTGCTTCGCACTTCTGTTTGCCTTTGCGTTCTTTGCTGCATCCCGCGCACTGATGGCGTTGACCCTTCTTGCGACCGCCCTGTCTTTCCAAAACATACGCCAACAGCGGTTGTTGATGGTGGTTGTCGTGGCACTGGCAGTTGCAATCCTGTTCTATCGTGGGTTCAGTATGGACAATTTCTCGGACCGCTTGCGATTACAAATCATCGAAGCCAGTCTGCATTATGCTCAGACTCGCGGCGCCTATGCGTTCAATTTTGGTGAGGCCGCCTTTGCCGATTATCTCAACATTTATCCGGTCTATCAACGATTGGAGATTCAGCACGCGCATAACATGTTGTTGCAAATATGGGTGGCTTATGGATTTATCCCGTTCGGCATTTTTGCAGCGTTCCTAACGGTGTTTGCGGTTCAGGGCTGGCGACAGCGCAACTACCTATTCCTCGCCTGCTTTGCGATCTTCATGGCTCTGGGGATGATGGAGGCGATCATCACGGATATTCGCGCGTTCGGAACAATCATATTCACATTAGGATACGCCTATTCGCGCGGCTCAATTATGGGGCAGCAAGATTATGCGTTGGACCAAAACGTTGTGATGGGGTCATTGCAAAGCCGATAGATGACGGCCTTTAATAGGTATTCATTTTGGCAAGCAAATGTGCGCCGAAGTCGATAGTCCGCAAGGCGTCGACCAGACGCCGATCCGCTGCGCCGTCGCCATAGATATTTGCATCAGCCAGTTCGAGGGAAAGCGCGCGTGCGATCCCCTGTGAAAGCGCTGCTGAATCGGTCGATGCACAATCCACAGTGTTAGCATTGCGTTCACGTCCAGCCTGCCGCGTGCCAATATTCAAGCAAGGTGTGCCGAGGCTGGCGGATTCGATAATGCCAGATGACGAATTGCCAACCAACAAATCAGCCGACCTGATCGCTGCGAGATAATCGGGCCGGGCCAGATGGTCGACCACGCAGATGCTTGCATCGCCGTTATGCTGGTCCAGCATCCGGTCGATATTCTTGCCACCTGCATCGGAATTTGGGCGCAGCACCAGCTGGCTGAAACCAGCGTTTCGCACGCTTTCGATCACGGACTTTGCCTGATCTACCGCGTGGTCTGCCTCTTGCACAACGGGGTGAAAGATCACAACTGCGACCTGTCTATTGCCAGCAAAATTACATCTTTTAGCGAAATCGAACTTGCCAGCGGCAAGCTCTTGAATGCCCACAAGGCCCGGCGCTCCGATTACCTTCACCAGATCAGGGCGTTCCCCCATACGCTCAATTCGGTCCGCTGCCAGATCAGTGGAACACAAATGCACATGCGCAAGTTTTGTGATGGCATGGCGGAAACTCTCATCCAAAGTGCCCGAGCGCTCTCCACCGCCAACATGGATGACAGGGATCGCTAGATGCATTGCGGCGAGTGTTCCTGCGAGCATTTCCCCGCGATCCCCCAAAACCATAACAGCATCAGGGCGGTCATTGGTCCAAAAACGCGTGAGCGAATCCAGTTCCTCTGCCATAGCCAGCGCCATTTCGCCGCCGTCCGCACCGGTGAGAGGCACTTCGATCCGCGCGGCTATGGTCAGGCCAGTGCGTTCAATATCGGTGATCGTATTGCCATATCCGGGTGCGAGATGCTGAGCTGTGGCGACGATCCGGCAGGAAAAATCTGACGCTACGTTCAAAGCACTCAAACAAGGTAGCATCAGACCAAAGTCGGCCCGGCTTCCGGTGAGATAATCTATTTTCATCTGCGTTGCCGTGAAAGTGGTTTGGCAGGATTTCCGACAACCGTCACACCGGGCTCAACATCTTTGGTGACGACCGCACCCATGCCGATCACTGCACCATTTCCGATTTTCAACCGATTGCCTGGCTGCCCCGGCCGAAGGACAGCGCCGGTCCCGATATAGACTTCATCGCCGATTTCGACATTGCCATTCACCTTTGCGCCTGGCGCAAGAGTGACCAGATCACCGACAATGCAATCATGTGCGACATAGGCATAGATATTGGCCTGAAATAGAGTCCCAATTTTGGTGTCGGACGTCACCATTGAGAAGGGGCAGAGCACTGCACCCTCCCCCATCTCAACATTGCTGAGCACCATCGCATTGGATGCAACAACACTTCCCAGAGAGACACCGGCAGCGCCACATTTGTCCGCCAGCTTGCGCCGGAGTGACCCGCTCCCAACCGCCAGAACAGCCTCGTGCGACGCAGCGTCTGTCCGCGCGAATTGATCAAGTGTAAGGACATCATAACTGCCGGAAACATGTTCATCGACTGCATCGTCGATAAAGACCGCTCGCCACTCCTCTGTCGCTGGGATGTGCGTGTTGGCCCATTGCGTCAGGACCGGCATGACTTCCCGGCCAAATCCACCAGCACCATAGACGCCCAGCATCCTCATAGCTGCCATCGTGCTTACTCCCCCAAATCGCCCAATTGCACCCTCTGGTCCGCCGCGACATCGTCCAACAGCCGCTTCCCCATGATAAGGTCCAGATGTTCCGGACCCAGCCCATCGCCGGGTCGCTTTGCCAACAAATCCTCTGCCGATAGCCTGTGGCCCGCGAGCAGATCATTGGCAAAGACAAGACTTTTACGCGCGACTTTACGCGTCGACAATTCCGCCGTGACGGGACGTTTGATTCCATCGCCAAGACCTTTTTCCAAAGCTCGCAAGGTTGCAACCATCGCCTTAAATTCATCCGGCTCCATCGAAGCCGCGTGATCCGGACCGGCACTCGACGCATCAAGTGTGAAGTGCTTCTCCAACACCGCCATGCCCAATGCGCGCGCTGCAATTGCAGCAGCAGAGCCAAGCGTATGGTCGGAAAAGCCAACTGGGCATCCAAAAGAAGAGGCAAAACTGGACAGAACACGCAGGTTTTGATCTTCTAAGGCCGCAGGATAATCTGACACACATTGGAGCGTGACGTAGTCGCAGTGCCCTCGCAGCTCTTCGACGGCGCGGTCGATGTCGCCAAGGCTTGCCATGCCAGTCGATAACAACACGGGCAGGCCAGAGCTGGCAGCCTGCCGCAACAGCGCCAGATTGGTGATCTCTCCCGACGGCCATTTAAGGCAAACGGGTGCAAGCGAGATAACAAAATCTAGCGCTGCGGGATCGAAGGCTGTGGTGAGAAACTCGATTCCAATCGCATCGCAGTGGCGCTTGAGTTCAGTGAAATCCTCAAAGGCCAGTTCCAGTTTTCGCACCATGTCGAACTGGCTGCCTTCGCCGGTTTGGCGCTGCTGATAATCGGCCTTTGGCGCGTCAATCAGAATGTTCGCTTCTGTGCGAAACGTCTGGAACTTCACTGCGTCTGCGCCGCATTCATGAGCCGCGTCGATCATCGCATGTGCAACATCGATATCGCCGTCATGGTTCACGCCAATTTCCGCTATGATGTAGCACGGATCGATGGCCGAGATGCGGCGATTTCCGATTGTGATCGCAGGTTCAGGATGGTGCATTGGAAGGCTTCTTCTCATCTCTAGGCTCGGAGCCGGGAACGGCGAGAGGGTAACGCAGGAGTATGACCAAGCAAACCACTGCTCCCAGAATGCCGCCCATCGTTGGCGACCATGAAAGCACGATTATTGATGCCGTGCTGATTGCGACGGCCTGCGCCGCGAAACCGCCAACCAAAATCGCCACAGTCACTGTCAGGACCAGAAAATGATGGTCCGCCGTGGCCAGCAGTCGCTGTGTCATTTCGGCAAGCGGAGTTAGGATAATCAAGGGTAGGAATGGAATACTGACTGCAATTATCAAGACAATCTCAGACGATCTGGCAGGATGATCCAAGTCCAGAAACCGGGGTAACGCTAGCACAGCAACGCAAGCTCCAACGGCCAAGATCAGATTGAGCGCTGAATAGAGCGCAATATTGCGCTTTGCGCCCTGAGTGCCGCGCGTGACCAACCTTGCGAAAAAGCCCGTGCCCAGCACAAACCAGATCGACGTGATGATGAACTGCGGGATCTTCAAACCATATGCAACAGAAGTGGCCTCCCCATCGGCCAATTCGCGCGCTGCCATCTGCGCCGTCACAGCCACGGCTGCTATCGCTAACATGGCTGATCCACCGGCCATTGTGCGGCCAAGCCGGGTGCTGAACAGCGCAGATTGCTGCTCTAGATCGCTGTTTTGATCAGGCGCAGCACTGCGCATAAGCAACAGCGTAAATATGACCGCCCGGAGCATAAAGCTGAGCGCGAGGCCTACCGCGTAGGCGACGATATCAAGGTCAAACAGCAGCAGCGCCGCAGCCAAGGGGACAGAAATGATCAGATTGCCTGCGATCACCGGAGCGCGCTGTCCGCGCGATAGGAACAACGCGACCTGATATTCGGCAATCAACGCAAATGGGACGACCATCGGAACAATCAACGCAACTGGCCACAAATCGGAAGCCTGCGGTCCGCCCGCAAACAGCATGTAAGTAATTGAAGCTACCAGTGCTGCAAAGCCCGCAAGCAATCCCACAGACACGCTTTCTTTCATCAATTGCAATGTGCCGCGCCGTGTCCGGTATCCACCTGCAATCGGCGTCAGGCTGGTCACGATGCAAATGCCCAGCGCCCCGGACAGCAAATTCACCAGTCCGTAAAGGACGACGAACACGTCAAGCTGCACCCCAATGCCCAGCGATTCCAGCAGGATCAGTTCCCGAACAAAGCCAATCAACTTTGAACTGAACGTGATCGCGAGCAGCAAAGCGGTGGAACCAAGCACCCGCTTCATCGAGATCGCGCCTGAAGGGCCTGCAAATGCGCCTCTGCACGCTCAAAATCTTGCGGCCAATCGATGTCGATGCTTTCTCCCGGCGCATCGCAGGCGAGCGGCAGACAAGCGGGTGGCAGGAATGATCGGTGTTCGCGCAGCACAGCGTTACGGATTGCATAAAGGGATCCCGTCAGCGCCCATGCGGACGGGAAATCTTGGCTGCGCGAGGTCGTCTCTTGGTCGTCGACAGCGGCGACTTGCACGAGATGGCCGTCTTTATTTTCGATCAGGCAATGGAGCGGGTGGTGAGCAGGCGTCGCCGCACCAACAATGGCAGCAATGTCAGGTCTACTGGACAGCAATTCCAAGCCTTCATCGATCCGGCCAGCATCGCGGAATGGGGATGTGGGTTGGAGCAGGCATAGCACTTCCCAATTCCGTCCGGCCGCACGTTCGCTATCAAGCGCGTGCAGCGCAACATCGACGCTAGTCGCGTGATCGCCCGCCAATTCAACGGGCCGGTCCAGCACAGCGATGTCTGATTCTTTTGCGAGTTCGGCCAATTCCGCATCGTCGGTCGAGAGCAGAATTTTACCAATCCGCTGAGACGATAGGGCTGCGTCAAATGTCCATTGCGCGAGCACTTTTCCGCCCAGCAATCGAGCGTTCTTGCCTGGAATACGCTTTGATCCGGCACGTGCTGGTATCAAGGCGAGCACGTCAGGCAGCATCAGTGAATTGTGCCCCCGCGCTAGACGCATCCTTGGAGCGATCCAAGAATTCGCGTGCCCATAACTCAATCGCCATCAGCGCCCTGATCTCTCGTGTGCGGTTTTCGGTGCCTGCGACATGCGCATCCAGATAGGCGCCCACCCGGCTGCTATCGAACAGGGTCCGCGTGATCGAATCATTGCCCAGCAATGTGGAGCGCGCAACCGGAGCAAGCCGGTCCTTGAACCATTCGCCAATCGGCACAGTGAACATCTGTTTTTTACGATAGGCCAGATCTGCGCCAATCATCGGAGCGACCGATTTCTTGAACAGATATTTGGTCTCGCCATCGCGCAACTTAAATTCAGCCGGCATCGTAAAGGCGAATTCCATCATTCGGTAATCAAGCATCGGTGTGCGGGCCTCTACGGCCTCTGCCATGCCCATCCGGTCTGGTTTTACTAGATTGTTGCCCGGCAACAACAACTGCATATCAATGTTCAGCGCTTGGTTTAGCCGGTCCCAATGTGCGCTTTGATCGAAGTGGCTTTTGAGCAGATTGGCCGGCGCTGCTTCATCAACTTCTTCCGCAAATTCAGGGAGGTACAGTCTGCGCTTCTCCGCTGGATCAAACAGCGAGATATTGCCTAGATAGGCCGCGCGGAACTGTGCGTCGGTTTCTGTCTCAGGCCGATGCGCAAAGAAATCGCGATGTTTGTCATAGCCCGCAAACAACTCATCTCCGCCATCGCCGGTCAGGACAACTTTAACATGACGCGACGCAAGTTCCGCCACGCGTCTGGTCGGCATGAAAGACACATCGCCATGCGGTTGGTCGAGATGCCAGATGACATTAGACCATGCGCTGACCATGTCGGACTCAACAATTTCGGCAATATGATTGGTGCCAAACCGCGACGCCGCCAGCTGCGCACTGGCTGTTTCGTCAAAGCGCGGATCATCGAAGCCGATCGAGAAGGTGCGGACGGGCCGATCCATGTTGCGCGCCATAAATCCAACCACGCTTGTCGAATCGACCCCGCCAGATAGGAATGCGCCAAACGGCACGTCAGATCGCAGGCGCAATCGCACGGCGTCTTCGAACAAATCGAGGAATTCGCCCGACCAATCGGCCTCGGTACGAGTCGCCATTTCACGGTCTGTTAAAGACCACCACCGCTTAACTTGTATCGGACTGCCCGCCCGCAATTCCGCCATGCAACCGGGCGGGAGGTGGCGAATCCCGTGAAAGGCAGTGTGTGGCGGCGGCACGTAATTGAACGTCAAAAACAGATCGAGTGCTTGCTTATCTAGGCGCGGTTCAATCCCAGCGGCGAGGATCGATTTGATCTCTGATGCAAAGGCGAAGCTGTCGCCGGTTTCAGTGTAGAATAGCGGCTTTACCCCGATCCGGTCCCGATACAGACGCAAGGTTTGGTCGCGATTGTCCCAAATGGCGATTGCGAACATGCCGTTGAGCCGCCGCACAAATTCTGGGCCCCAATGCAAATAAGCGCTGAGCAACACTTCGGTATCGGACTGTGTTTCAAGCTGCACGCCCTCACTGCGCAGTTCCTTTGCCAGCTCGATGTAATTGAAGATCTCGCCATTCTGCACCAGCGCCACCGCGCCATCTGCGGAGACGAAAGGCTGATCGCCGTTTTCGACATCGATGATGGCGAGCCGTTGGTTTGCGAGTGATAGGCGGCCATTGCTGAACACACCGTCACCATCCGGGCCCCGGTGGCCCTGAGCGCGCGACATTGCCGCAATCCTGTCAATCGCTACGCTGCGGCCTGTGAACGACCAGAATCCTGAAATGCCGCACATACTCAGACGGTCTCGCGCCTAAAAAGAGTTCGAACGGTTTCAAACAGGATCGCAAAATCCCGACGCAAACCAGCATTGCCGGCATATTCCAGATCGAGCGCAAGCCGCTGTTCTGCGGTAGCAGAGGAGCGCAGTCGCGCCTGCGCTAAACCGGTTATGCCGGGACGAACCCGGTGGCGACGTTGCCAATCCTCTGCGGTATAATTGCTTTGCTGCATCGGCGTGTCTGGGCGCGGTCCAACCAGACTCATATCCCCGCGCAGTACATTGAAAAGCTGCGGCAGCTCATCAAGGCTAGTTCGGCGCACAAATGCCCCGGCGCGGGTTATGCGCGGATCACCAGTTGGCGTTGAATAGCCGCCACGCTGCTGCGCTTCGACGATCATGCTGCGTAATTTGTAGATTACAAACGGCGTGCAGTCCCGACCAATCCGCGTCTGACGAAATATCGCCGGACCCGGGTTATCCAGCTTGATCCAGATCATAAGCGCAAGCAGCACTGGAGCACAGACGGCCAATGCCAGCCCGCTAACTACAATGTCAAATATCCGCTTCATGACGCGCCGTCCCGACGGGCCTGAATGCGTTCGACAATGCCTTCGATACGCTGTCGAACTTCATCCCGATTGGCCTGTAAATCGCCATGTGAAGCCGCCAAAGCATCATCATACAACTTTAGCAGACGGCACACTTCACGTTCCAGAATAGGAGCATCGCCAACAATGCTGCCCCCTTCGCCTTCGCGGGCAAAGGTGCGCGAAAGATTGACCCGTGTTGAGCCAAGTCGGGCATGTTCGCGGACAATAAACTCTGCGGGCAAATCACCCTCGCCAATCCGGGCGATACCGCCAAATCCGAACGGCTTACCTATAGTTCGTAGCTTTTGGCATACAGTGTCTAGCAAGCCCTCTCCGAGTGGCTGAAACATGAAATCCAGCCCCAGCGAAATATGCAGATCGTTGAGTCCAATAAAGGTCTCATCCACAGTATCTGATTGGGCGACTTTTTCTATGATCGAAAAGGCGTCGCCAGTTTCGACCAAGGGGACAAACCGGCACCGCCCTGCGATCAGTTCGCCCATCCGTTCGATTTCCTCCATCGAACGGAACATCGGTAGCATGATGCAATCCGCACCGCCATTAACGGCATGGTCGATCTCGTCCGCACTGCCATCGTAGAGGGGGTTGATCCGGACCATTACGTCACAGGACGAAACAGCGCGTGCGACCGGTGCAATATCCTCAATCCGGTGCTTACTGATCCAGGTGTCGCGCAATTTCTGGCGTTCAAATTTTCCGTTGCGTTCAAGATCAACCATAATCCGGCCCACACCCGCCCTCTCCGCAGAGGCGGCAAGTTCAGGGTTGGCAGTGATAAGAACCGTGCAGAGTGTGGGAACAGAATTCGACATGGCCTCTACCCTTCAGCCAAGTAGCGGATCTGTTCGGCGATCCTCAGGACAGTAGCATCCGACATATTCGAACCTGAAGGAAGGCACAGCCCGCTCTCGAACAATTCATCGCTGACCGAACGGTTCTCGCTGTGAGGTTCGTATTCGTAAGCTTGGAATACGGGCTGACAATGCATCGGTTTCCACAATGGCCGCGCTTCGATACCGACGGATTGAAGCCCATTCAGAATGCGCGTGCGATCAAGCCCGCAATCCCGGCTGAATGTAGCTGCGGTGAGCCAGCGAGTTGAAAAATACCCCTCTGGCTCAGGCATCCAATCGATCCCTTCGACTCCGTCCAGAGCATCGCGGTACAGTTCAAATATCTCGCGCCGGCGGCGAACCCGCTCATCCAACACTTTCAACTGGCCGCGTCCGATCCCGGCAAGGATGTTGCTCATTCGGTAATTGAATCCAATCTCGCGATGTTCGTAATGCGCAGCGGGTTCGCGTGCCTGTGTCGACAGGAACCGCGCTCGTGCGATCAGTTCTTCATCATCGCAGCACAGCGCACCACCGCCTGATGTGGTTATGATTTTGTTGCCATTAAAAGAGAATGCCGACAGTTTTCCAAAGGAGCCAGATTTGCGCCCTTTATAGCTCGCCCCCAATGATTCCGCAGCATCTTCCAGCACCGGAACCCGATAAGCATCACATAGCGAAATCAGTGCGTCCATATCGGCCGACTGACCATACAAATTGGCGATGATAACTGCCGCTGGCAGCGTGCCACGCGCCTTATCCCGCACCAGCGCGCGTTCGAGTGCGGCAGGTGACATATTCCATGTGTCTAACTCTGAATCGATAAACACCGGAATGGCCCGTTCATAACGGATCGGGTTGGCTGACGCGGCGAAGGTAAAGCTGGGACAATAGATCCGGTCGCCGTCCTTCACGCCCAATAATATCAGTCCCAAATGGAGCGCAGATGTCCCCGAGGACAGCGCGGCAACCTGGCCGTTTTCGCTATACTCGGCCAATTCACTCTCGAACCCTTCGACCTGCGGCCCAAGTGGCGCGATCCAGTTTGTGTCAAATGCTTGCTTTACGAATTTTTGTTCAAGATCGCCAAGATGCGGCGTGGAAAGCAGGATTGGTCCTGAACTGTCGCGCCGTTCCAACACTCGCGGAACGCCTGCTGAATCAAGCCGAGGGATGGCAGTTACCTGCCCGCGCTCAAACAGGGCATCAAGGTCTACAATAGAGGTGTCCATGCTGGCCGTGATAGGATTACCGGTGGGCAATTCATCGAGTGTCGCGGACTGACTGCATCCGGCAAGGATCAAGCGCCGCAAATCTCCATCGGTCACCATTCGCTGCAATCGGCCCGCATCATCGACCAGCAAAAGCGGGCCTCCGCCAGTTTCATCAAGGCGCTGCAAAGCATCGCGTAGCGACATTTTTGCCGTCGCGAAAAGCGGTGCGAGCGATGCTGATCTGGGCATGTGCGCGCTCACAACTATCTTTTCCTATCGGTTGAGAGATTAAAGCGATGCATAGACATCCTCAGTTTGTCGACCCAGCGCATCACGCATAAACAGGCGCCGTGCCCGATCCAGTCCTTGTGATCCCATATCGATGCACTGAGCGCGATTTTCGGCAAGCCGCTCTATCGCATTAGTCACCGCATCTAAGTCATGCAGATCGCATAAAATTCCACTTTCTCCATCGGTAACAACCTCGGGAATACCGCCGATTGCATAAGAGATCGCTGGCAAGCCGCGTGCATGGGCTTCAGCGAGGACCATGCCAAATGTTTCCTTTGGAGAGAGGTGCAGAAACGCATGCGCTTGGTCGAGTTCGGGAAAAACATTATCAAGCGCGCCAGCGAAACGAACCCTGTCCGCTACGCCCCGCTCTTGCGAAAATTGTTCAAGCGCCGCTCTACGTGTACCGTCACCAACAAAGGTTAGCGTCGCGCGCCGCGATTGATCACGCTCTACCAGTCGCCCAAATGCTTCTATGGAAGCGTAGTGGCCTTTATCCCCGTTCATCATCGCGATACCGACAAGACGGAATTCCTCTGCCGCGTCTCGGTTCCGCCACAAAGCATCAAAGGCTGCTGTGTCATCCAGAACGCGATCCTGTGTCAGGATGCTGTTAAAGACCGTGGTGATCCGATCCTGCGGCACCCCGTGACGCAAAAGATCGTGTTTTACGAAATTGGAAACCGCGATCAGTTTGAACGGCATCCATTTCAGCAAACTCTCTTTGCCTGCGCCCAATACCGTGTTCACGATCTTCACGCCCCGACCCAGAGTGGCCAGCCATGCCATGACGCCCGCCTGAGCGTTGAAACTGTGCACGACATTAAAACCCGAAGAAGCTGCAATCCGGCGCAGCTCGTAAACGCCCTTTACCATTTGCGCAACAGACCGGTCGCCCAGGGCCAGTCCTGGAACGATATGAACGGTAAAACCATCATCAGTGAAGCGTTCGATTAGAGTGTCGCTGCCGACAGCCACTTCGACATGCCAACCGCGTTCGCGCAGCGCATTTGCTACAGCGAACATCAGGATGCCGGGGCCAGCTAAGCGCACGTCCGATCGCGCCAATAAGACACGCTTATTAGGAATCTAACATCTCCTCGAGCACTGCGACCACATTGCCGATTGCATTTGGCGGCATCGAAAAGGAGGTTGCGAACCCTTGCAACAAAGCGCGGTCGATGGCCGTTTCAAGGTCCGTAACCTTCTGACTGACCATAGCAATCCCGTATTCTTCAAACCGGCAGTTTTGTGCGACGCTTGACCCCAATTGGAGCACAACTGGCACTCCCGCGAGCGCAGCCTCGATTCCAACAGTCGATCCATGCGTCACCAACACATTGGCCGCCAGCAAATCATCAGCCAGAGCGGCAGTTTGAACATGATGGAGTGGCGGCCTCAGCCAGTCTGGATCCTGCGGCTCATTGGGATGCAGGCGCGCACGTAATTCCAAATCATCACGCGTACCGGCAATCCGCGTAAGTTCGGCGATAACGCGCGACTGGTGCAACTTATCCTCACCCACTAGTGGTTGGGATGCGTACAACACCACCTTGTGGTGCCTGCCTTCAGTTCGTTTGTTCCGCCGATCGCTTAATTTCCGCATCGGCTCGAGCGCAGGATTGCCCGTCACCACGACCTTCTCCGCGGCATGTCCCGACGCAATCAAAACATCGCGCACGGGATCACCAAGAACGCAAATCGCGTCCGCATAGGATCGGTTATGAAGCCAGTGATTGGTCTCGCTTGCCAATGTATCATTCAGCACCACTGCCGGAATATTCCGTTTCTGCGCGAGCTCGATCACGGCCTTTTCCGCGCGAGGAGAGTTGGTGGTGAGAACCAAATCCGGCTGTATGCGATCACAAATTCGCGCGGCTAACTCGCCGTGCTCAAATGCGGCTCTGCCTTTTTTTGCATAAAGCGCCGCCGCGCGACCTTCACCATGAACTACCATCAAGTCATGATATCCCAATGCATGATAAGCAATGGTCTCTTCGCGAGAGACGGGACCGTCCGATGGAGCGTCCCCGGCAAGCCGAACGCCATGTCCGAGCAGCGCATCCTCCCCCTCGCTAATCAGGTCGCGGGCCTGCCAGACTGTGATGCCGGCAGCGCTTGCGCCGCTGTCCAACACTGCCGCATAAGCCGTTGTCAGGGCAAGAAAATGCACATCCCATCCGCGCGCATTCAGCGCCTCTGCGACCGGAAGGCAGGCATTTACATGACCCCCTCCATAGGTAGCGCAAAGAATGGTCGGTCTGGACAAAGCGAAGCGTTCTCGTGTTTTAGGGGTTCTACATACTGGGACACGCGCGGCTTAGCGCGCTAGTTCAAGTGAGTCAGAGATAGTTTTACCACCCACCTCAGTAAAAGGCTAATACATCCAAAGTCGGAGCAATATTAACTTTGACAAGCGATGAGAGACGGCTTCGCCAGAAAGTCATGAACTATGCGCAAAGTCCTAATTACCGGTTCGGCCGGATTTATCGGGTACCACCTTGCTAGCCTGCTGCTTGCGGAGGGTTTTCGCGTCGTCGGCTATGACGGGATGACCGATTATTACGATATCCGGCTGAAACAGCGGCGACATCAGATGTTGCTACAAAATCCGAACTTCAGCTGCACCGAAGGGATGCTTGAGGATTTCGACACATTGCACGGACTTGCGATAGAGACGAAGCCTGATGTGATCGTCCACCTCGCCGCGCAGGCTGGGGTTAGATACAGCCTCGAAAATCCGCGAGCCTATCTCGATGCGAACCTTGTTGGCGCATTCAACGTAATGGAATGCGCCCGCGAACTGGGCGTAGACCACCTCTTGATGGCATCGACCAGCTCAGTTTACGGCGCCAATGAAAACATGCCGTTTCACGAGGGGCAAAAGGCCGACACCCCGCTGACATTCTACGCCGCCACAAAAAAAGCGAACGAGGCGATGGCACATTCCTATGCCCATCTGTGGAACTTGCCGACGACGATGTTCCGCTTTTTTACGGTCTATGGACCATGGGGTCGGCCAGATATGGCGTTGTTCAAATTCACGCGCGGCATCTTAGAAGGGACGCCGATCGACATTTACAACAATGGCGATATGTTCCGTGACTTTACCTATGTAACTGATCTCGTGTGCGGAATTCGTCTCTTGATCGATACACCTCCGGTACGGCCCGAATCGCCAGAAGACATTCCAGAATGGGATTCATTGTCACCTGCCGCGCCTTGGCGGGTCGCCAATATCGGCAATAGCGACAAGGTCCGGCTGATGGATTTTGTCAGCGCAATCGAGGTTGAATGCGGGCGCGAAGCGGTGAAGAACTTCATGCCGATGCAAAAAGGCGATGTACCCGCGACCTGGGCCGATGCGACGTTGCTGCGTGAGCTAACCGGCTACACACCGCAAACTGATGTGCGCGATGGTATCCGACAATTTGTTGCTTGGTACCGCGATTATTACGCAGTTTAGCCGTCCGTATCGGGTCCTTCCGCATCGGATGCGGGTGCGGCACTAGGCAGCGTTTCTTCGCCCGGCAGTGGTCCGGCCCGTTCACGCTCCAACCGCTCCAGATATTCGCGCTCAATCTGTTCGACTCGGCTTTGTTCAGCTGCGGCATCGATATCAATCGTTGAAAGCCGCTCTTGCCGAGCTTCCTCGATCAGCTGGCTAAACCGAACATTCTCACCTTCGGCACGTTCAGCAAAAGCCTCGTCGATAAATTTCTCGGTACAGCCGGTAAACCCGCCCGCTCCCGATGGATCGCAGGAAAGCGTGCCGAATTCACCAATATAGCGAATGCTTTCAATCTGGCGGGTCCGTGAAATGCCTTCGCGCGAATCGCTTTGGCGCAGATTGGATGGGATGCGATAGCGATCAGCCTCAACCAAGATTTCGCAAATAACGATTTCGCCTTCTACGGTGGGCTCGGGGCACTCATTCTCGTCATAGGCGATGACCATATTCACCCGGTCGCCCGCTTGATCCTGTGCAGCAGTTGGGCTGGCAAAGGCCGCCAAAGCAAAGGGTGCGATAAGAGCAGCGTTAAGTGCGTGACGGTGACGCGGGAATTGAACCATGATCTTTCCTCTCGAATGCGCAGGCGGGACCGCACAATAATCTCTGTCAACGCCTTAGATAGCAGTCAGTGAACCGCTTCTGAAGGGTGTGTTTGAAGGTTTGGCGTGCATACTAAACGCGTTCGCTAACCTTGATCGCGATCCGGCAGCCGAGCCGTATGGCACCTGACAACAGCGGATAGGCAGGTGCGTTTTCCGCACCATTGGCGAGCGCGGCATCACGATGCTCACGCTCTTCTTCGCGGAACTCTTCAATCATTTCAGCTAGTTCTGGCTCTTCGTCGATCTCTGCCAAACGGTCGAGTTGCTCGGAATAGTGCTTGTCGATTTCCTCTTCGACCGCAGCGGTGCAGGCCATGGCTGCCTCTGGACCAAGCAAAGCCGTTCCCGCACCCAATGCATAGCCTGCCACTGACCAAAAGGGATGCAATGCAGTCGGGCGAACGCCGCGTTTGGCCAATACTTCATTAAAACGGGCGCAATGCACTTCTTCTTGTTCGGCCATATGGCGGATTTCGGCTGAATGCGGCCCGCGATCACCCATGACCGCCAGCTGCCCTTCGTAAATCCGGGTCGCGCCGAATTCGCCGGCCTGATCGACGCGGATCATTCGGTGCAGTTCATCGCGGTCCATCACAGTGCTCCTGATTTTTCCCTCACTTACTTCTTAAACGCCGCGAGCGCCAGAACGGCTGCTCCGCCTGCGCAAGAAATAAGGAAATTCCAGCCAGCCAGCGAAATGGCGAACAGGCTCCACGGCGCAACATCACAGCGTATCAACGGGGCGGCAGAGACATCCATCACATCGATCGCGCTGGGCAATGAACTGCATCCGGTGATGCCTTCCCACCAACCATATTCGACCCCGGCGTGAAAGCCACCGATCAACCCCGACGTGATGATCGCAAGACCCGCTAGCGCCGCCCAGATACGGGGTGGCACTGCGACATAAGAGACAATCGCAAAGCCCAGAGCGGCGAAATGCGGATAGCGTTGCCACCAGCACATTTCGCATGGGTACAGGCCAAAGCCATATTGGGAAATATACGCACCAGCCAGCAACCCCGCCGGAATCGCGAACGCCAATACGCGTGCTTGCTGTAAACCGCTCATACCCGCTCCTTTAGGAGGCAGTGATTGCAAATACTAGCGCAACCAGAGGCTAATCGCGCAGGGCAACAGAACTGGCGGTGGTGCGACGCAGAGTTTCCAGAGCATAATGCAGTTGGAAATCCTCAATGCCTTGCTCCTCCAGTTGCTCAGCCGTCAGCTGGAAGCGCGGATCTTCGATATTGTCATCTTCCAACTCCGCATCATCGATGCCGAGTTCATTGACGAGGTGCCCGCGCAAATCAGATTCGCGCGTTTGGAAACGTTCGCGTAAGGCAAAGTCTGGATCGGACAGCTGCGGAACACGAATGTCTGGAGCAATCCCGCCTTCCTGCACCGATGCGCCAGATGGCGTAAAATAGCGCGCCGTTGTCAGTTTTAGTGCGGCATCGGGACCAAGCGGCAGCAGCGATTGGACTGAACCTTTGCCAAAACTGCGTTGGCCCATGACCAGCGCACGGCGGTGATCCTGCAATGCACCGGCAACAATTTCTGACGCCGAAGCGGACCCAGCATCGATCAACACGATCACTGGAATACCCTCTGCCATATCGCCCCGGAACACGGTTTCTGCATCATAAAGCAGCGTTTCACCACGAGCCCGCCCGCGTTGCGAAACGATCCTGCCCGAATCTAGGAACAAATCGGAAAGCGCCACTGCTTCATCCAGCGAACCGCCGGGATTGGAGCGCAGATCAAGCACTAGGCCGCCCATCCGGCCCGTGGCCTCTTCCTTCAGCGATTGCCACGCCTGATAGACATCAGTGCCCACATCTGCGGAAAATTCATTGACCGAAATGACGCCGACATTGCCTGCTTCGAGAGCGTGTGTGACCGGTTCCAATTCAATCACGCCGCGCGTTACATCAACTTCGAACGGCTGATCGCGGCCCGGACGGAAAATCGTCAGTTTAATCGACGTTCCCGCCTGTCCGCGCATCCGTGCAACGGCATCATCCAAATCGCCGCCATAGATTAAATCGCCATCAAGATGCGTGATGAAATCACCTGCCTTGATACCTTGTTGATCCGCTGGGCTACCCTTAAACGGAGAGATCACTTTGACCGCGCCATCTTCCAATATGACCGACAGGCCCAATCCAGAATAGTTGCCGTCAATCAAAGTGGTGAGCCGTTGCAGATCGCTGCCGTCGAGATAGCCAGAATGCGGATCGAGCGACGACAACATCCCGTCAATCATGCCGCGCACCAGCACTTCGTCTTCAACAGGCTCAACATAATTGGCCTGAATGCGTTGATAGACGGCGAAAACCTTCGCCAATTCCGGACCAGCACGGCCATCGACCTGTGCCATCGTGACGGTGGTTGCGGGAATCAACGCGACTGCGGTGACGAGAGCGGCGCTGCGTAGCAAGGCGGCGATTTTCATGAGGTATGCAAAGCTCCTTTATCAGGACTTGTATCGCGCCGCGCACCTTAACACCAGATGAGAGCGAGGGCACAGGATTGATGCGTCCCTGCGCGGGGCAGTTCTTGACCGCAATCTTACGAAATTGACACCAGGGCATCAAATCGTTGTGGAAATTAACCTAGGAAATTGAGGGGGTTGACGGGGTTTCCCTCACGCCGCAGCTCAACCGTGACCATCGGATCTTCACTACCCGCAACGCCCAATGGCGCGCCGGCAATAACTTCATCCCCCACCTGAACTTCAATCCGATCCAAGCCTGTCACAAGGCTGGTCCAGCCACCGGGATGCTCAATAATGACGATTCGGCCAAACCCGCGATAAGGCCCGGCAAAGGCGACCCGACCGGAGCCGGGAGCCACCACTTGCGCACCCGATGCTGGTGCCAGAACCAAGTCGGTGGAGCGTAATCCACTATCGCGCAATTCGCCAAAGCCCGCGATTGTGCGCCCCTGAACCGGCAATTGGAATCCGTCTGGCCGAGAGCTGGATCGGGCAGGAATTGGCTGGGATCCGCTGATTTCGCGAATTTCGGCCCCTATGTCCGTCGGACGCCTGATCGGCCCCGGTAGAGCGGCAAGTTCTCGCCGCAATTCTGCCGCATCGTCGATAATGTCGATCAATCCATCGAGATCGCGCGCTTCCTCTGCCAGAGCCAATGCTCGCTCTCCCTCGCGCACGGCATTGCTGCGAGCTTCGCGCAGGGCCAGACGTTGACGCGTTTCAAGCGCGACCAATTCGGCGCGCCGGGCCTGCAAATCTTCTTCGCCTGCGCTCAAGCTTGCAAGCTCACCAGCCGCCTGCTGTTCCAATTGGCGACCCTTTTCCAATTCACCGCGTAAAGCCGACGTGCGCCGGCGAATTTCTGGCACGGCTGAATCAAGTACGGCGCGGATATAGACTAAATCCTTTAGCGAACCGGGCTGAAGCGCCGACAACGCTAAAGGACGGCGGGCGGTTGTCTGCAATGCGCTGGTAAGGCGGACAATTGGTTGTTGGCGTTCAGCAAGACGGCCCGCGAGCGCAGCGCGGTCTGCCTGAACAAGCGAGTAGCGTGCTCGTGCGGCGACAATGTTAGCCTCTGCAGCCTGAATTTGCGCAGCTAACGAAGCTGCCTCACGCGCGGTTTTGTCAGCCGCTTCGGTCGCCGTTTCCGCTTCTCGGGCAAAGCGGGCTGCACGCGCATCAGCGCGCTGGCTTTGCGATGTTGCTCGTTCCAGTTCTGCCTGAGCTTCTGCTGGTTCAAGCAAGACGACGTCGCGCTGAGCCCAGCTTTGCGGAATGGCAAAGGCCAATGCGGCGCAAATAGCACCGATAGAAACAGTTAGGATAACAAAGTTACGCATCGCATCCCTACCCTGCACGATGATAGGGATGGCCTGCAAGAATACTTGTCGCGCGGTAGAGCTGTTCCATCAACATCGCGCGGGCGAGCAAATGCGGCCAGGTGGCTGGACCAAAGGCGAGCAAAAGGTCCGCATCAGTCCGTTCGACATCCGAATGACCATCCGCCGCGCCTAGTACAAAACGCGTCTCCCGCATCCCGTCATCACGCCACTGGCCCAGCAATGCGGCGAAGGATTCAGACGACATGACCTCGCCGCGCTCATCGAGCAGCACGGTTTTGTACGGGGTAAGCGGGCCGGGAGTCTTGCCTGATCCAGAATCGGGAAGTTCGGTCAGTATTACTGGCCATGTCAGCCGTTTTTCATAGCGCGCAACCAGCTCCGCCTCAGGCGAACGAGCGATCTTTCCGCGAGCGATGATGTGAAGAAGCAAGAGGAATTGGTTCCTTTTCTTTGCGCATCGCATCCGCGACGCGATTCCCTCGGCCCTTGCGGTCACTGCGTGACCGTGTTCCGCCACTAAGGCTTAGGCTTTGCTCAGGTTCGGCGCGTGGCGCCACAAGCCCAACCGGGCTCCCGCAGCGACGCGGCCTTTAGGTCGCATGAGCGAGGATATCGCACCCTGGATGGGGTGCGCAACACAGATTACGCACGGCCCATATGAGGCTCACCGCCCTCAAACGACCACATACGTTCAAGGTTATAGAATGTGCGCACTTCGGGACGGAACAGGTGGACGACCACGTCGCCTGCATCAATCAGCACCCAATCTGCCGCTGGTAATCCTTCGATTCGCGCCGGGCCATAGCCTGCTTGCTTGACCTTAACGGCCAGTTTTTGTGCCATCGAGGCCACCTGCCGTGTAGAACGGCCGCTGGCGATCACCATGAAATCGGCGACCGAGGTCTTCCCTTCGAGCGGAATGGAGACGATTTCCTGTGCCTGATCATCGTCAAGCTGGTTCATCACCAGATCGTGCAATTCATGGTCAGTTTTAATGGGCATTGTGGGAACGGCCTTTGGTGGGGCAGCAGAAGCTGTTTGTGCCTGCGACATAGGCAAGAATTAGTCTCCAGATTGTAAGGTGAAAATGGGCGTCAGCACGCCGAATAGCAAGAAAGGGTTTGGAAAGGCTCCAGCGCCTCATGAAACAGTCCGGTCCTGAATTTGCCGGAAAGTTAGTAGATCGCGAACCACTGCGCCTTGATAGCGCAAGGCCCAATCAGCATCACTGCGGCGAATCGCGGTAGCCGAGCGTGGGTCTGGATCGAATCGCATAAATATCAGGGCCGGTGCGCTCCATTGCGGATTATTCCGAAAACTGGCGGCAGACACTTGATAGCGCCTTAACCAGGCCATGGCGGGGCTCGTCATAGCCTGATCGTTATAGCCGGCGCGCGCGATGACTGCAATCGGCATACACCGCGCTATATCGCGCCACCCCTTCCATCTGTGGAATTGCGCCAGATTGTCTGACCCCATCAGCCACACAAATTCGCGCTTGGGGTATCGCCGTTTCAGCTTTCGCAGGGTGTCCAACGTGTAGCGCGTGCCCAGCGATTGCTCGATTGCAGTCGGCACAATTGGCGCGCGCCGCGACTGCGTCCGAGCAGACTTTAGCCGGGCTTGCAGCGGCGCCATGCCGTCACGTGGTTTTAAGGGATTGCCGGGGGAAACCAGCCACCACGCCTCATCCAAGCCCAGCTCATCGATTGCAAAGCGGGTGATTCGGCGATGCCCGCCATGGGCAGGGTTAAAGCTGCCGCCTAATAGGCCGGTCCTCATGGCTTCACGGGCGGGATTGCCCAGTCCCTCGCACCATCCACTTATAAGTGGTGAGCCCTTCAAGAGCGACCGGACCGCGCGCATGCAACCGGCCGGTGGCAATACCGATTTCCGCGCCCAGGCCGAATTCACCACCATCGGCGAATTGCGAAGACGCATTATGCATCACAATTGCGCTATCCACACGGGTAAGAAACTGCTCGGCAACGGCATCATCGCTCGTAACAATCACATCGGTATGTGCAGAGGAATGACGGGCGATATGGGCGATCCCCGTTTCCAGATCATCGACCATCGCAACGGCCAAAATCGCATCGAGATATTCTGTGTCCCAATCACTTTCGTCGGCGGGATTTACCCGGCTATCGAGCGCTTGGACACGAGCATCCCCGCGCAATTCGCAGCCGGCATCCATCAGCGCGGCTATCAATGCGCCCGCATCGCCAAATTTGGCATCAATCAACAGAGTTTCCATAGCTCCGCAAATCCCAGTACGACGCATCTTTGCGTTGAGAGCGATTTCCCGCGCCATTTCTGGATCGGCGGCAGCGTGGATATAGGTGTGACAAATCCCATCGAGATGGGCGAGCACAGGCACGCGGGCATCGGCCTGCACCCGTGCCACCAAGTTTTTGCCCCCACGCGGAACAATCATGTCGATCAAACCAGACGCACTCAGCATCGCGCCCACGGCTGCGCGATCTTGCGTCGGGATCAATTGCACCGCTTCAGCAGGAATTCCGCCTTCAACCAGGCCTTTGGTGAGGCTCGCGAGGATCGCATGATTGGAATGCACAGCTTCGCTGCCACCACGCAGCAGCGCGGCATTCCCTGCACGAACGCATAGAGCCGCCGCATCGGCTGTGACGTTGGGTCGACTTTCATAGATTATCCCAATCGTCCCGATCGGCACGCGAACTCGGCTGAGTTGCAGTCCATTGGGTCGCTTGGAAATATCAATCACATCGCCCACCGGATCGGGCAGACAGGCCACCGCTTCAAGACCGGCAGCGATACTCTCCAACCGCGTTTCATCCAGCGCAAGGCGATCAAGCATCGCACCCGAAAGACCATTGGCGCGCCCCGCATCAAGGTCTCTGGTATTCTCAGCCAAAATGTTCTGCGCATCACGTCGCAGGTGCACTGCAGCCAGATTCAACGCATTGACTCGCGCCTCGCTCGATAGGTTGGCAAGCACGCGTTGAGCAGCTCTACCCGCTTGCGCAAGCTGATCGACAAGCTGAGTTGCTGATGCTTCTGTGGCCTCAGGTTTATCAGCATCAGGAAGGGGATTCATGTGATTCATTGCATCATCAGTAGCATCGCGATCATCCGCTGTCAGGCGCAACTCAATCCCGCAGAAAACGGTTAATATACGTTGGCGATTCGCTCCTAACCTTACCGATCGGTGAAATTGTATAGAAACGACATCAAGCGCAGTTATGCAATATTGCTCTCATATGAACGTTTCATCGCAATTCCGCATCGGTTCAGCGGTTCGCTGCACGCTTGGATTCGATTCTTTACAATTCGGTTGGTAGCGACTGGGTCGAGAGAAAAAAAGATAATCGGGGCCGCTTTGCCAGATAAGATTTCCGACCGTCCTTGGACAGAGAGGCTGCGCGAGTGGTTTCCTGATCGTGAGTTCTTCATGCGCTCGCAAGGCCAAGTTCGCTTCATCAAAATTTCATCGAAGATGCAGATGGGTGCAGCGACGGCTGTGGCACTGTTGGCAACCGGCTGGGCCGGTTCCATGGGTGTGATGGCTTGGAGTAACTACTCCGCCGAAGCCAGCATCGCCTCCTTCCAAGAAGAAAAAGCAGCAGTCGCCAGCGCGCGCGAACGCATTGATGCCTATAGCGGTGACCTTGATCAAGTGGTCGAAGATTTGGATGCACGCCAGAACCTTCTTGAGGCAATGGCCGAATTGCTTCCTGCCGAAATCCAAACGGTCGATACAAATGTCACCGATTCCAGCGAGGAAACCGCAGAGACAGTAGAGCAGGTTGGAATCATATTCCCGCAGGCTCAAGGGCTAGCTGAAATCGAAGCGCGTCAGCTTGTTTTTGTTGAGAATATGACCCGCTTTGCTGATTGGCGCGCGCGCCGCGCAGAAGAAGCTTTGCGCAAGCTTAACCTCGACCCCAATGCCATGGCTGAAGCTGTTGGATCCGACATCGCATCGGCAATGGGTGGTCCGCTTGAAATCCTGGCAACATCAGCAGATGGATCGCTCGATCCGCGGTTTGAACGGCTAGGGCTTAGCCTTGCCCGCATGTCCGCGCTCGAGCGCGCTTTGGCAGGGGTGCCGCAAGTCGTACCGGCTGCTGATCAGCGCATTACATCTGCATTCGGCTATCGCCGCGATCCGTTCACCCGCCGAGGCGCGATGCATAGCGGGATTGATTTCAAAGGTGCCCATGGGTCACCAATATTCGCTGCCGCGCAAGGCGAAGTGTCATTTGCTGGTTGGCAATCAGGCTATGGCCGGACGGTAGAAATCACCCATGCGAGCGGCCTGATGACGCGTTACGCCCACCTTTCTCGGATTGACGTAAATGTCGGGCAATCCGTCGATGCAGGCGTAACTCTTGGTGGCCTTGGGAGCTCTGGACGGTCTACTGGTCCACATCTACATTTTGAAGTTCGAATCAATGGCCGTCCGGTAAATCCGCGGCCCTTCCTGGAGACGGCCCCCGATGTTCTCAAAGAAGCCCGCGGCAACGGATCGGCCGGCCACCCCACAAGCCGCACCCGCCCCTAAGCCCCGAGGAAGAAACATGGCGCAAGGTAACTCGACCTTTTCCGTGATTGGATCAGACGTCACGATTAAAGGCGACATCAGCGCATCAGCTGATCTGCATGTTGATGGCGCAATCGAAGGCGACATTAAATGCGCATCTTTGGTTCAAGGTGAATCGAGCGTGCTTACTGGAGCCGTGATCGCCGAAACCGCCCGTATGTCGGGTCGGGTTGTCGGATCAATCACTGCAAAAGAACTGGTGATCCTTAAGAGCGCGCAGATCGAAGGCGATGTGCATTACGATGCCTTGACGATCGAACAGGGTGCACAGGTCGATGGCCGCTTTGCCCCTAATGCACAGCGCAGTGCAACCCGCGCTCCGGTTTCCAATGCTGGCGAGAAAGACCCGCCGTTACAGATCGCCAACTGATCCTTTCGAACAAGGAATATTGAAACGCCGCGCTCCTCATGGATATGCGGCGTTTTCTGTTTTCGGATTGGTTAGGAAGTCTTAGAGGACTTCGGCGCGAAGAGCCTTGCGGTCCAGCTTCCCGATAATCGTCTTTGGCAATTCTTCGCGGATTACCACATGATCGACGCGCTGATGTTTGCCGACCCGTTCATTGAGCCACAACTTCAAAGCATCGCCGCCGACATCTGAATCGGGTTCCAACGTCACAAAGGCGCGTGGAACTTCGCCGCGATATTTCTCTGGTACGCCTATCACTAGCGCTTCTTTCACCGCTTCGTGTTTGAGGATCACATCTTCGACCACGCTGGGGAAGACTTTGAACCCGCCCACAGAGATCATGTCCTTGATCCGGTCTACGATGGAGAGGAAGCCATCATCGTCCAATTGGGCAACATCGCCTGTCCGCAAATATTGCTTACCATCGCGAGTCACAAACACTTCGGCTGCGGTTTCGGGTCGATTCCAGTAACCCCGCATCACCTGCGGCCCGTGGATCGCCAGCTCGCCCGGTTCACCTTCAGGTGCAAGTTTGGTCGGGTCTTCTTTATCGAGCAGGACAATCTCTGTCCCTGCTACCAGTTGCCCAATCGTGCCGCGCTTGCGCGTGCCAGCATAAGGATTGACTGAAACAACGCCCGCACTTTCGGTCAGACCGTATCCTTCGACTAGCCGCACGCCTGTGACTGCCTCAAATTTTTCATGCACTGGACCCGGCATCGGAGCTCCACCTGAAATGCACACTTTGAGCGATGAAAGGTCGGTCTTGCTTAGATTGGGATGATCGAGCAGCGCCTGAAACATGGTTGGTACACCAGGAAAGCCGGTAGCTCTGTATTTCTGGATAGTTTGCAAAACCTGTTTTGCATCAAAGCGTGGCACCATCGCAATCGAGGCGCCTGTCGCAACGGAATGGTTCAGCAGCGCGGTGTTTGCAAAAACATGGAAGAATGGCAGCGCGCCCATAAACACTTCGCTGCGAGGATCGCCAAACGGGTTGATTGCAGCGATCTGCTGCGCATTCTGCGACAATTGACTGTGCCCCAACATTCCGCCTTTTGGCCGTCCGGTCGTTCCGCCTGTATATTGCAAAAGAGCAAGATCTTCTTGGGCATCGAGCGTTGGCAATTCCACCGCCGCATCACTTTGCAAATCAGACCATCGGCATGTTGCTGACCCCCATGCAACATTGGCGATCTGGCTGCGTTTTAAAATTTTGAGCGCAGTGCCTTTTATCCAAGGCAGCATCTCCGCAAGCGAACCGACAACTAGCGTTTGCAAATCAGACTGTTCGAGAACTTTGGCGGCGTTACCGTAAAGTTCTGGTACATCCACAGTCACCAATACTCGGGTGCCGCTATCGCCAACCTGCCATGCCAATTCTTCAACCGAATAAAGCGGCGAGAAATTCACCACAATCGCACCGGCCATCATCGCTCCGTAATAGGCGGAGGCATAAATTGGGACATTGGGGAGGAAAAGGCCGACGCGGTCGCCCTTTTTGATCCCCATCGCAATCAATCCGGCGGCGAATCGTCGCGCTTGAGAATAGATGTCCTGATAGGAATAAGTCCGACCGAGGAAATGGAGGAAAGGAGCGGATGGATCCTGCTCCATCGTCTGTCTGAACATTTCCGGCAGAGTTAGCGATTCAAAATGCGCATCCCATGGCGTTGGGTGGTGGTAGGAGGAAGTATTGACAGTCATGTCAATAAACATGGCCCATGATCCGCACACGCACAAGTATAGAGCACCGCAAGGGGCGGTTATTTTGCCGCGATGTGCTGAAATGACGGCGGCCAGCCAGTGGCAGCCCCCGCCAGTCAGTCTTGCTGCGCGTTACTCGCTAGATGCGTCGTCTTCTGCGGGGGGCTCAGCAAAGCCTGGTGTAGGTGCCGCTTCGACACCGCCTGCTTCTTCGGCTTCGCGTTTTGCTGTCAGCCATGCTTCGGCTTCGGCTTCTTGCGCAGCTTCCGCAGCGGCTTTGACGTTCGCGTCGCGCTCTGCGTGCAGTTCTTCGATCAGCTTGTCTTTGTCAGAACGGGTGTCGCCATCGACAGGTGCTGCAACTTCTTCGACAACGCCAGCGCGTTTTGCCGCTTTGGCAACGACTGCGTCCAGCTCACGCTGAGAACACAGCCCAACAGTCACAGGATCTTTGGGTTGAATATTCTGAATGTTCCAATGCGAACGGTCGCGGATCGCCCCGATAGTGTTGCGTGTGGTGCCGATCAGCTTTGAAATCTGCGCATCCGAAATTTCAGGGTGGTTGCGCAGAACCCAGGCGATACCGTCTGGCTTATCCTGACGCTTTGACACAGGCGTGTAGCGCGGACCTTTTGTGCGGGTCACTTCGACCGGGGCCTTGTGCATTTTCAGCGAATAATTTTCATCCGCCTGACCCAGTTCAATCTCACCCAGCGTCAATTCACCAGCATGGACTGGATCGCGGCCAGTGTATTTGCTGCCAGCAAGATCATCAGCCATCGCCTGCACTTCGAGAATGTGCAGGCCGCAAAACTCGGCGATCTGTTCAAAAGAGAGGCCTGTGTGATCAACCAGCCAGGTGGCGGTCGCATGCGGCATCAGCGGTGTGGGCTGGCCCATAGGAAAACTCCGTAAAAAAATAGAAGGCCGCCCCTTTCGGAGCGGCCGTTGCACCAAGCTAGATAGGCCAATGCCGATCAAACGGCAAGGAAATGGTTATGAAACCTATGTCAGGGGCGTGCGCAAAGGCATTTTAACTGCCAATTTCGAGTACAATTTTACCAATATGTTCACCCGCTTCCATCCGCACATGGGCCGCTGCTGCCTCTGCCAATGGAAATGTCTGGTCCATGATCGGGGCCAGTTCGCCTTCGGTGAAAAGCGACCAAACATTGTCGACGATCTCATCAGCCAGCGCGGCCTTGAACGCATCAGACCGCGGGCGCAACGTCGATCCGGTCAGCGTCAGCCGCCGCATCATCACCATCGGCATGAACAGTTCGGCCTTTACTCCGCCCAGCACCGCAATCGTCACATGCCGCCCATCTTCTGCAAGACATTGAAGGTTGCGCGGGACATAATCGCCCGACACCATATCGAGCACGATGTTCACGCCAGCGCCGCCAGTATGGCTGGTGACTGCCTCGACAAAGTCATTTTCGCGGTAATTGATCGCAAGGTCCGCGCCAATTTTCCGCGCTGCCTCACATTTGGCCTCATCACCGCAGGTCACGATCACTTCCATATCAAACGCTTTGGCCAGCATGATCGCCATTGTGCCGATTCCCGAAGTGCCGCCATGCACCAATAGCCGTTCTCCATCCCGCGCCATGCCGCGCTCAAAAACGTTGTGCCACACGGTAAACAGCGTTTCAGGCAATGCTGCCGCCGTCTTTAACTCCATGTCATCAGGCACTGGCAGGCAATGCTGCCACGGCGCGACGCAATATTCGGCATATCCTCCGCCGGGTGTCAGCGCGGCAACACGAGCCCCCAACATTTCAATTGGCACCTCCGCACCAACGGCAATCACTTCGCCCGCTACCTCCAACCCCAGGATAGGTGATGCGCCCGGCGGCGGCGGATAAGCTCCCGCACGCTGAATACAATCGGGGCGATTGACCCCCGCGAAGGCAACTTTGATCAGAACGTCATGCGCAGCTGGGGTGGGAACGGCGACTTCTTCAATCCGCAACACATCGGGACCACCCGGTGCAGCAAAGTCGATAACATGCATTATTTCGGGAAGAACAGCCGCATTCGCTTCAACCATATTCACCGCCCCTATTCACCGGATTTCATCGGCTTGTGACAAAAGGAAATTGTGGGTCCCCACGCATACTCCTTAACAATACACAAGCGATTACCTCCCATGCACATTGACAGCAAGCCGCGTTAATTGCGATGTTGTGTGCAATGGAAGATGATGATCGCCCAATCCGCAAAGGAGACGCTGCCAGCCGGCTCACTGTTGAAGATCTGGCGCCGTATTCTCAAGACGAGCTGAACGATCGGATCGCACTGCTTAAGGCCGAGATTGAGCGCGTCACAACACACCGCGATAAAGCCGCCGCCCACCGCAATGCCGCTGATGCCCTATTTGGCGGTTCTGGGTCGTGAGGAATTCGTGCCCTGACAATTCAGAGTCGCAATCCTGCACCTTTGCCCCATATATTATCGTACACTCCCTCCCCGCTCCTCAATAGAGACCTACGATGCCCAGCTTCGCTCAAAATCTCGAACGTACCTTGCACAACGCGCTGTCCCATGCGTCAGAGCGTCGGCATGAATATGCGACATTGGAGCATTTGTTGCTCGCGCTGATTGATGATGAAGATGGCTCGCAGGTTATGACGGCTTGCGGTGTTGATCTTGCTGAATTGGGCGAAGTGGTGAAGCAATATCTCGATCAGGAATATCAATCGCTCAAAACGGAAGAAGACGCCGATCCTCAGCCCACCGCAGGGTTCCAGCGGGTGATTCAGCGCGCGATCCTGCATGTGCAATCTTCGGGCAAGGACACCGTGACAGGCGCAAATGTGCTGGTGGCTCTGTTTTCTGAGCGCGATTCTTATGCCGTCTATTTCCTGCAGCAACAGGATATGAGCCGTCTGGATGCCGTCAGCTTTATCAGCCACGGCATTGGCAAAGGTGGCCGCCAGCTGGAATCGAACACGGCAACCGGCGCAGAAGAAGGGGCCGGCCCTGCGGACGCAGAAACCGCCAAAGAGGGCGGCAGCAAGAAGGAAACCGCACTCGATCAGTTTACTGTGAACCTCAACGCCAAGGCCGAGGCAGGCAAAGTCGACCCGCTGATTGGCCGCGGACCAGAGGTGGACCGCACGATCCAAATCCTGTGCCGCCGGTCAAAGAACAATCCTCTTTATGTCGGTGATCCGGGCGTCGGGAAAACTGCCATTGCCGAAGGTTTGGCGCGCAAAATTGTCGAAGGCGACGTGCCCGAAGTGCTTAACGATGCGATTATATATTCGCTTGATATGGGCGCTCTGCTGGCAGGCACGCGTTATCGCGGCGATTTTGAGGAGCGGCTAAAGCAGGTTGTGACCGAGCTGGAAGGAATGCCTGACGCAATCCTGTTTATCGACGAAATTCATACCGTTATTGGCGCCGGCGCGACCAGTGGCGGGGCGATGGATGCCTCCAACCTGCTGAAACCGGCATTGTCGGGCGGTACGATCCGCTGCGTCGGTTCAACCACATACAAAGAATTCCGCAACCACTTTGAAAAAGACCGCGCGCTGTTGCGCCGATTCCAGAAAATCGACGTGAATGAGCCGACGATTGAGGACACGGTCAAGATCCTCAAAGGGTTGCGCACCGCATTTGAAGAGCATCACAATGTCAAATACACGCCGGATGCGCTGAAAACCGCCGTTGAACTTTCGGCGCGCTATATCAATGATCGCAAATTGCCGGATAAGGCGATCGACGTTATCGATGAGGTCGGCGCGATGCAGATGCTGGTCCCGCCCAGCCGCCGTAAAAAGAAAATCACCGCACGCGAAATCGAGCAAGTGATTGCGACTATGGCACGGATCCCGCCAAAATCGGTGAGCAAGGACGACAAGAAAGCGCTCGAAAACCTCGGCCGCGATCTGAAGCATGTGGTGTTTGGTCAGGATGAAGCGATCACCCGCCTTTCCACCGCCATGAAATTATCACGCGCGGGTCTGCGCGACCCGGACAAGCCCATCGGTTCATTCCTATTCAGCGGCCCAACTGGCGTCGGTAAAACCGAAGTCGCACGCCAACTTGCCTCGATCATGGGGATTGAGCTGAAGCGGTTCGATATGTCCGAATATATGGAACGGCACTCCGTTTCACGTCTGATCGGTGCACCTCCGGGCTATGTTGGTTACGATCAAGGTGGCCTTTTAACCGATGCGGTTGATCAAAACCCGCACAGCGTGCTGTTGCTGGATGAGATCGAAAAAGCGCATCCCGACCTCTTCAACATCCTGCTGCAGGTGATGGATAATGGTCGCCTGACCGATCACCACGGCAAGACGGTTGATTTCCGCAATGTCGTGCTGATTATGACGACCAATGCTGGCGCTGCGGCAATGGCTAGCCAAGGCATCGGCTTTGGCGACGTGTCAAAAGAAGATGCAGGCTCCGAAGCGGTGAAGAAGATGTTCACCCCGGAATTCCGCAACCGTTTGGATGCAATTGTGCCGTTTGCTTATCTTGGCAAACCCACCGTTGCCCGCGTGGTCGACAAATTTATCCTTGAACTCGAACTCCAGCTTGCCGATCAAAACGTCCACATCCAGTTCGACAGCGAAGCCCGCTCATGGCTGGCGGATAAGGGCTATGACAAGCTTTATGGCGCTCGCCCGATGAGCCGTTTGATTCAGGATAAGATTAAGCAGCCACTCGCCGAAGAATTGCTATTCGGCAAGCTCACCGATGGCGGTGAGGTAAATGTGACCATTAAGGACGGCAAACCGAGCTTTGAACTCACACCTGCCCCGCCCAAGGAAAAGCCAAAGCGCAAACCCCCGGCAAAGAAAAAGCCTGCTGCGAAGAAAGCTCCGCCACCGGCCAAGGATGCGGATTCAAAGCCTGAGGCTTCCGGTAGTTCTGGGGATAGCGACACAGAAAGTTGATCCGCCGCAAAAGTGATTAAGACATAGAAAACGGCGCGAGCGGGGTATCCCATTCGCGCCGTTTTTGTAACTTCACCCGAGTCGCACCCAGATAAGAGCCTCAATCAACCAATCGCGGCGAGATCGGTTTCAATTTTCTCGAGCACTTCGTCGGTGATCAGACCTTGCGACCATGGCTTCAACTCGAGCAAGCTCATAGTTTTGAACTGACTATAAGCTGGATGTTCGTTGAGGCCTGGCAAGTGTGAGATTACCACAGCTTTGGCTCTGTCATCAGCCATCAGTGTTTCGATCGGAGTGTTAATCGTCAAGGCTGCTGCGACTTCTGCGCTCGCTACAGTATGGCCATCGGCCAAAACAGGGCTGGCAGCACCAGCGACGATCAAAAGTGCGGCAAGGCTGGCAAATTTCATAACGGACGATTCCCTTTTTGTGTTCTGGCCCGCTTTAGCGCGGGGATATGTCTATGCGATGAAGCGGTTGCGTGTCCATACACAGGTTGGGTTCCAAATCGCAACTTGAATGCTATTCGGGTGGAAGGGAGAATTCCATGACACTCTATGACCAATCAATCGTCCTCTACCGTTCACGTATCGATACAATGATTGGCCTGCTCGCCAAAGCTGAGGCTCACGCAAAGGGTGATGCGCTGCTCGAAGCCAAATTGGTCGACGACATGCACCCGCTGGCCACTCAAATCCGCTTTGTCACCAACCTTCCCGGCGAAGCCCTGCCTCGGCTCACCCAGCGCAGTTTCACCTCACGCGATGACAATGAGACCACCATCGCCGCTGCCAAAGAGGCTTTGGTCGAAACCGCAAACCTGCTCGACAACGTGAGTTCAGATGAGCTGGTTACCGCCGACAGCTTGGTGGTGCTGGACTTACCTAATGGGATGCAATTCACCCTGACCGCAGAAGAATATGTCCGCGACTGGTCGCTCACCAATTTCTATTTCCACCTCACCACCGCCTACGCCATTTTGCGGATGGAGGGTCTGGATATAGGGAAAATCGACTTCATGCCGCACATGATGCGTTACATGACAAAGGGCCCCAGCTAGGGGTTTAGCCCAGCCCTTCGCCCACAGCCGCCTTATGGTGTTTCGCGTTTTCGGCATAATGGGCGGTGCCGATGCGCATACCCGCAATGGCCGCGTCAGACAGGTCTTTCAGCTTTTTGGCTGGACGCCCTGCCCACAATTCGCGCGGCTCCATAATCTTACGTTCGGTTAACATCGCCCCGGCGGCCAGCATCGCGTCTGACCCAATCACTGCTTTATTCATCACAATCGCACCCAGCCCTACAAAACCGCGCGTTTCGATCGTGCAACCGTGAACCATCGCCATATGGCCGATCAGAACATCGTCACCGATCACCAGCGGGCAGCCACCTTCATCGCCGGGCCGCGGCGGGTCGCAATGAAGCACGCTGCCATCCTGCACATTGGTCCGTTCACCAATGCGAATGGTAAAGACGTCGGCGCGCACCACGCAATTGTACCAGATTGAACTGCCCGCACCGATCTCGACATCACCGATGATGGTTGCGCCCGGTGCGATAAAGGCGGTTTCATGGATCTTGGGCGTTTTGCCGTGGATCGAGATGATATTGGCGCCCGGATGCTGGGTCATGTGCGAGTCTCCCATTGCTCTTTCGTGAGCGAGTATTGGATTGTCGGATTCTCTGATGCGGGAAATCCGGGGTCTGTGAAATCGAGATCTTCGCGGCGTTCCATGCCGAGTTTTTCCATCAGCTTCCAGCTTCCGACATTGGCCTCACTCGTCAAAGCCACCACGTACGGCGCGCCGATCCTGCCAAAGGCCCAGTCAAGAATTGCCTTTACTGATTCATAGGCGTAACCGCGCCGCCAGCGGTCCTCGCGCACGATCCACCCCACTTCATAATCGCCAATATTGGGTGCGCTGGAATTATCGACCAGCTTGATCCCGCCATAACCGACTATCTCGCCGGTCGCTTTTTCGATCATGAAAAGAAAGCTGAAGCCAAACCGCGCATACATCGCCATCCCCTTTGCATGCCGAGCTTCGATTTCGTGCAATTCCATCAATCCGCCAAGCCGCGCCATAACCGCTGGCGTGTTAAGCAGTCGGTCGTGATCCGCGACATCATCGTCTGAAATGGTCCGCAAAACCAATCGCTCGGTTTCAAGAACCAGATCAACCATGTAACGTTTCCCATTCAGCGCGGTCGATGCGGTAGACAATTATGTTCTCACCCATCGCCCATGAAACCGTATCAGGAAAATCCATGTCGCTACGGCGCTTCATGCCGAGCCTTTTCATCAGACCCCAGCTGGGCGTATTCTCCTCAACTGTAAGAGCGATAACATGCGATGCTTCGAAATGGGTGAAAGCCAAGGACAGCGAAGCCTGTGCAGCTTCTTTCGCATAGCCATGGCCCCATGCATCTTCGCGCAGACGCCATCCTGCCTCCATATCGCCGATCGGACCCTTGGGCTCATTGCATCGCTTCAATCCACAAAAGCCGAGTATCTCGCCCGAAAGATGCCTTCCATCGATATGCCGTTGGACAGCCCAGAATGTATGGCCATGGTCACGCCGGTACCCGATCAAGCGCTCTTGCGCACGGCGGCGATCTTGAGAATCGGACAATCCCCCAAGATGGCGCGTGACAGCGGGCGTGTTCAAGTGCTTCCAGAACTCGGGCCAGTCGTCCTCACGCCAATCGCGCAGGATCAGTCTTTCTGTCTCGTGGCGGAAGTCAGCCATTGAGCAGCTTGGCAGCGACAGGCGCATGATAAGTCAGAACCCCAGAACAACCCGCGCGTTTGAACGCGAGCAGCGTTTCGATCACCAGAGCATCGCGGTCCCCTGCTCCAGCAGCGGCGGCTGCCTCGATCATCGCGTATTCGCCACTCACTTGGTACGCGAATGTTGGAACGCCAAAGGCGTCCTTCACACGGCGCGCAATATCGAGATAGGCTAGACCCGGCTTCACCATGACGCTGTCCGCACCTTCGGCCAGGTCGAATTCAACTTCTCGCAGAGCCTCGTCAGAATTAGCTGGGTCCATCTGATAGCTTTTCTTGTCGCCCTTAAGCAGACCACCTGAACCTACGGCATCGCGGAACGGGCCGTAAAATGCACTGGCATATTTGGCAGCGTAACTCATAATCTGGACATTATGATGCGCGCCCATTTCAAGCGCCATGCGGATCGCGCGGATGCGACCATCCATCATATCCGACGGCGCGATAATGTCGGCCCCGGCTGCTGCCTGATTGATGGCTTGATCAACCAGAACGGCGACCGTGTCATCATTGGTAACATAGCCTGATGCATCAATCAGCCCGTCCTGACCGTGGCTGGTATAGGGGTCGAGCGCGACGTCTGTGAGCACACCAATGTCGTCGCCGCATGCGTCTTTGATCGCGCGAATAGTGCGGCACATCAGATTCTCGGGATTATGCGCCTCAGCCCCGTCATCGCTGCGCTTGTCCGCCGGAGTATTAGGGAACAAAGCGACGACGGGAACGCCCAGATCAGCCGCCTCTTTCGCTCGCTTTACGACGCCATCGACCGACCAGCGCGAAACACCTGGCAATGTTGCAATCGGTTCTTCGACGCCGGTGCCCTCTGTCACAAACAAAGGCCAGATCAGATCAGCAGGCGTCATCAGGTTTTCACGGTGAAGCGTGCGGCTCCAACCACTTGCACGGGTGCGGCGCAGCCGCGTGTTGGGATAGCTTCCAGTCATAAGAGGGAGTGTTGGAGGAAATTGCGCCCTCGATCAACAACGCCAGTGAATAGCTAAAGCAAAACGGGTGGCCTGACGGCCACGTATCAGTCGATAGATTCGACTAAATCGATCTTCTCAATCTCACGCAGTGGCTCTTCGACTTCGTTTACCAGTGGTGCGAGGTCAGCCAATGCAGAACCCGGTTCAATATCGCGCAATTCGATCAGTCGGCGGCGGAAATCGATCAACTCTGTTCCAGAAAGGACAGAGCGCGTGACAAAATCGACGCTGGCTGGATTGATTGCACGACCACCGCGGTACATTTCATAGTGGAGATGCGGTCCAGTTGAGAGACCGGTTGAGCCAACATAGCCGATTACTTGCCCGCGCCGGACCTGCTGACCGCGTCGGACCGACATACGGCTCATATGGCAGTACCGCGTGGCGAGTCCGCCGCCGTGATCAAGCCGAACCGCATTTCCGCAACCGCCAGCACGCCCCGAAGAGGTCACGCGGCCATCGGTCACAGCAACAATCGGGGTGCCATGACTAGCGCGGAAATCCATGCCCGAGTGCATCCGGCGATAGCCAAGGATTGGGTGGCGGCGCATTCCAAAGCGTGAGGAAATTGGCCCAGGTACCGGCGCGACCAAGCCGCGACGCTGTTCTCCAACACCTGATGCTTCGAAGAATCGCCCTTCAGAACCCCACCGCATCAATTGTGTCTTGGCTTCACCAGACCGCTCAATTCCAGCATAAAGCAATTGCCCTGCCTGGCGTTCACCTGTGGCTGCGCGGCGATAGGCAATGATGATGTCGAAATCATCAGTGGCACGCACCGTGCGGTCCATATCGATATGATCGTCAACCACACGCAGGTAATCCTGCACCGCGCTGGCAGGAACGCCAGCTGCGCGCATCGATCTGTAAAGGCTTGATCCGACCTGACCCCGAACCCGCAAAGGGGTATCGTCAACTCGGATTACATTGCGGGCGAGCGACAATTCGCCGAGCCGGTCACTCTCGACCTCTGCTAGGATGACGGGACGAGCAACCTCCAATTCGAGGTCGAATCTGGCGCGGAATTTTAGCGCGTCAAGCGGGCGCGCCGCGCCGGGCTCTGCCCGGCGACCCAAGACAATATCAATCTTGGTGCCCGGCTCAATTTCCGATAGCGGCATTGCACCGCCAACCAGCGCGCTGACCCGGCCAATATCGACTGCAGACACTCCAGCACGGCGAAGCATGCTGGCAAAGCTGTCTCCTGCTGCAAGCGTCGCCACCAGCTCAATCCGAGGGCGTTCGGGCGCATTTTCAAGCGGAATGACGTCGGGAGTCGGTCCCATACGACGCCCGCTATCTGCACCCAGTGCCAGCGGCATAATCATCTGGCTACGAAACTCATCGCGAATATCCTCCCCCTCGGGCATGGCGACGCGCGCCTCTAACGGAGTGAGGTTTGGCCAGAATGCAAGCGCAACGGCGCCAAGCAAGACCATAGTGCCAAGACCGCGAAACCAGCGGCGGCTACCAATATTCTCTGCAAGGTCTGGTGCAAGATCAAGACCGTCAAACCAGGTGTTGACGCCCAATTTCCATTCGTCATAGCGCGCACTCCAGCCGCTCACACGGGCAAGGACCTGACGTTTTACTTTCTCACCCTTGGTGGGAACAGATGGCTGACGGGAATTGTGGAAATAGGGCGCAAATTCGCGCACTGTTTCTGAATCTACACCGTGGACAGCAGCGTCGTCCGGGCCGCCCATTAACGCACCTTCACCCGGCCCGGAAACCGGGTCCTGGCTGTAGTCTTCAGGAAGGTCATTTGGATGATCCAACGTTTAACTCTCGAACACTGATACGTGGGCAGCTTTGCCTTGCCCGCAAACCATGGCCAATCAAAGTAAATGTGCGCTTAACCAGCGATCAGCCGAGTCTCACATACGGTAAGGTGTTCTGCGTAGGCGGTAGGGGCGGCGTCACCTTTGCCAATTTGCCCCCAAAGTTGTTCCAATTGCGGGATTGCCCCTGCTCTTTAAGCCTGACAGAAGCGTATCCGTGACGCTCAACCCTCTCGTAAGACCTAATGATCAAGGGCACGTCCGGGCTGTGCTCGGACCGACCAATACAGGGAAGACGCATCTCGCGATTGAGCGGATGTGCGCGCATTCATCCGGCATGATGGGCTTTCCGCTGCGGCTTTTGGCGCGTGAGGTCTATGACCGGGTGCGTGCAATCAAAGGTGATGATGCCGTTGCACTGATCACAGGCGAACAACGGGTTGAACCGCCGGGGGCCCGTTATTTCTGCTGCACTATGGAAGCTATGGATCGCCGGGGCGGCGGAACGAACGGCCCAATGGCTTTCGTCGCCATCGACGAGGCGCAAATCGGAGCAGATCCTGAACGTGGGCACATCTTCACCGACCGGTTGCTAAATGCGCGCGGCCGGGAAGAAACGATGATCTTGGGCTCCGCAACGCTGGAACCAGTGGTGCGGAAACTGATCCCAGACGTTGAAATGGTCGAGAGGCCGCGATTTTCCACCCTCACCCATTCAGGCACCGCCAAATTGTCTCGCCTGATGCCGCGCAGCGCAGTCGTCGCTTTCTCAACAGAGCAAGTTTACGCGGTGGCGGAAGCTTTGCGCAGATTCAGAGGCGGCGCAGCGGTTGTGATGGGCGCGCTTTCACCAGAAACGCGCAACAAACAGGTTGAGTTGTTTCAGAACGGTGAGGTTGATTACATCGTCGCCACCGATGCGATTGGTATGGGACTCAATCTCGACCTGCACCACGTCGCATTTGCGGGGCTTTCAAAATTCGATGGTCGGTGCAAACGGCGACTTACGTCGGCGGAGATGGCACAAATCGCTGGACGCGCCGGTCGGCATCAGCGCGATGGCAGTTTTGGCACACTGACAGGAGGCGGCAGCCGATCAGGCGCGCCGCTCGAATTTTCCGAAGAAGAGATTTTCGCGATTGAAGAGCATAGATTTGCGCCTCTCACCGATCTCTACTGGCGCGAGGCAGCGCCACGCTTTGACAATGTGGATGTCCTGATCGGCGACCTTGAAGCGCGCCCCCATAGTGAGATGTTGCGCGGAGCACCCGAGGCGATAGACCTAGCCGTGCTGAAACGGTTGGCGAGCGAACCCTTGGCCGTTGGCGTAAGTGGTACAGGCAACGTGCGGCGGTTTTGGGAGGCTTGCTCGCTCCCCGATTTTCGCCAGGTTGGGGTTGATCCCCATGCTCGTTTCGTTGCGCGCTTGTGGCAAGATCTACAAGGCGGCTATCTTGGCGCCGATTTCGTCGCTGCACGCATTGCGGAGCTTGACCAAGTGCAGGGCGACATCGACACACTTCAAGGGAAGATCGCAGCGATCCGATCTTGGGCTTATATTTGCCAGAGGCCCGATTGGGTTCTAGCGCGCGATGAAATGGCAGCACGTGCGCGTGCTGTCGAAGCCAAACTTTCCGATGCTTTGCACGCTCGGCTAACAGAACGGTTCGTGAACCGGAGGACGACAATTTTGATGAAATCGCTGGGACAAGATGGGAGCACCCTGCCCGTGGCACTCGAACCTAATGGCGCGTTGAGTGTTGAGAGCGAGCCAATCGGCAAACTCGACGGTTTTCGCTTTGTGGTCGATCCGAATGCGGCGCAAGAGGATCGCAAGATGCTGCTCGCCGCCGGAGAAAAGGCGCTGCCCGGCATCTTGGCTGAGCGTGCGAAATGGTTGATCACCGAAGGGCTGGATGAGCTAACCATCGAGCGCGGCGCGATCCTTTGGCATGACCACAAGATTGCTGACATCATCATGCCCGATGATTTTGCCACGCCTCGACTGGAGTTCCCGCGCGAGATTAATGCTCTGCCCGAAGCACCAAAGAGCAAGTTCGAAACAGGATTGCTCGAATGGCTTGGAAAGCAACTTGAACCGCTAGCCCCGCTGCGCAAACTTGCGGAGGCTGCTCGCGATCCTGAAGCAGGGAGCCAAGCGCGAGCATTGCTGCTCACACTGATTGATGCACGCGGTGTGGTCACACGAGAGAAGGCCGGACTGGAACATTTGCCCAAAGAAATGCGCCCATTCCTACGCAAGCTGGGCGTGACTTTTGGTGCGCTTGATATATACGCCGGGCCGCTGCTCAAACCCGCACCGCGCAGATTGCTGCATGCGTTGAGCCTCGATAAACGGCCTTTGCAGGACATGATGCTGCCGGTGCTGGCCGAATCAAAGACGATCCCAGCAGGATATAGACTTGCTGGCGGACAGGTGATCCGTGTCGATCTGGCCGAAAAGATATTGCGCGCCGCATTCGATTCGCGAGCGATGGCGGCGAAGACCGTTACCAAAGAGCGTAATCCGCGCTTCCGGCTATCGCTCGCTCTTCCAATTTCGATTGGTCTTGAAGAAGAGAATGCGCGGCGGCTACTCGGCAGCGCTGGTTTTCGTCTGCAACGGGCCCGCAAGCTTGCGGAAGGTGCGTCTGGACCGGCCGCTCCAGACAATTGGACATGGCGCCCACACCGTCCGGGGGAGCACGGCGGCGAGCAACGCCGTGGACGGGGTCGCGGTCAGGGTCAAAAGCGAGGCGACAATAAGGACCGCAGTAAACCTGCGCATGCAAAGGGTAAAAATCCCATAGGCGGGGACAATCGCCGAAACGATCGAGGGGATAATCGCAGCAAACCTCATGCAAAGCCGGATATTGGACCAGCCCGTGCCGGCGGCGCATTTGACAAATTGGCGGACCTGCTCGGGGGATGAACGCAGACGCGAGCGGACCTGGTGAAGGAATGCGGCTAGATCGGCTGCTTGTTTACTTGCGTTTTGCCCGCACAAGATCCGCCGCACGCGGTATGATTAAGACACGCACTTTGCGGCGGAATAGAAAACATGTGCAGCGCGTCAGTGAGAATATCAGTATCGGTGATGTCCTCACGCTCGTGATTGGAAACGAGGTTCGCGTGGTAGAGGTTTTGTCGCTTCCATCGCGGCGCGCCTCTCCTGCACTTGCAAAGTCTCATTATCGGGAGCTTGACCCCCAAGGCTAATTGCCCTTAGCAGCGCCGCAATTGTGAATTCGAAAGCCTACCGGCTGGACAGACCAAGATGAAAGACGCCCAATGACTTACGTCGTCACCGATGACTGCATCAAATGCAAATACACCGATTGTGTCGAAGTGTGCCCGGTCGATTGCTTTTATGAAGGCGACAACATGCTGGTGATCAATCCCAGCGAATGCATCGATTGCGGCGTGTGCGAACCCGAATGCCCAGCCGAAGCGATTCTTCCTGATACCGAAGATGGTCTGGAAAAGTGGTTGGAGCTGAACACCAAGTTCTCCGCCGAATGGCCCAACATCACTAGCCAAAAGGAACCACCCGTCGACGCAGACGATCACAAGGGTGAAAAAGGCAAGTTCGAGAAATACTTCAGCGCTAAGCCCGGCGAAGGCGATTAATCCGCGATTGAGCGATCGGACCGGCCGTTCGCTCTCCAAAAAATCCTAGACAGGGCACCAAGGATCGAGCGCAGAATCTGCGATTCGCAATAATGTTGCGAATGTGTTATATAATACTGCAACCGCGCTGGTTGGTCCCAGCGCAGGCGACGAAAACCAGAAAGGCCACATACCAGCAAATATAGCTTCAAACGGCTTCCGCCCGATTCTTGCCTCCTCCGTATCGAGGTGCAGGACCGTTAGGAATATGGCCGTTCACCCCCGCTGAGTGGTCGAATGAAAGGAATCCGCATGGCTAGCAATGCGCCCGCCTTCACTGTTGGCGATTATGTTGTTTACCCAAAGCACGGCGTAGGCCGAGTGATTGAATTGCAGAATGAAGAAATCGCCGGAATGCAGTTGGAACTGTATGTCCTTCGATTTGAAAAAGAGCGCATGACATTGCGCGTTCCCACCAACAAGGTTGAGTCGATTGGCATGCGTAAGCTGTCATCTGACAAGACATTGAATGAAGCGATGGAAACGCTTAAAGGCAAGCCAAAGGTTAAGCGGACCATGTGGTCACGCCGTGCGCAGGAATATGAAGCGAAGATCAATTCGGGAGAAATCGTCCTGATTGCAGAGGTTACGCGCGATCTTTTCCGTCCAGAAGATCAGCCTGAACAAAGCTATTCTGAGCGTCAAATTTTCGAAGCGGCTTCTAGCCGACTCGCTCGCGAACTGGGTGCGATGGAAGAAACCGATGAAGCGACTGCGCTTGAGAAAATCCTCGAAGTGCTGCGCGAACACGCACCGCAATATTACGATAATCCTGAAGAGAGCTAAACCTCGCTTCAAAGCTTTAGAAGAGGGGCTGCCTGCTGGGTGGCCCCTTTTTCTATGGACATGCCATTTCCAATCTACCGGCGCGAACTCCAGACGCGCTAAGCTATATCTTAGCTTGAAACTCGCACTGCGCTGTATTATGTGGGCAACACACATAGTTCGGATGGAGATAAGTGATGATGCACACCATTTTTAAGCGCCTCGCACCTTTGGCAATGATTGGGTTGGGTGCTGGTTTGGCGGGGTGCAGCGCCGACTTGACCATCAATGGCGAAGAAGGTGTACCGCTGTCTGAACTCGAACTGGGCGGCGATGCTCCGGTTGAATTGGTTTCGGTTGGACCGGACAAAGTCATCATTTCTGAAAGTGGCACGTTAACTATCGAGGTCGAAGGCGATGACGACGCGGTCGAAGCTCTGCGCTTCGTGCGCGATGGGCCTATGTTGGGAATCTCTCGTGAAGATGGCAGTTGGGGCGATTGGGAGGCGGCCACGATAAGAGTGGGCATGCCCGCCCCGCGCGAAATCACTATTGCCGGCAGCGGCGAAGTCGAAGCCGCAACTATGGCTTCAATTGCTGCGATCGCAATTGGTGGGTCAGGCAGCATAACGGTCGATCAAATTGAGGCCGAAAAGCTAGACATCGCGATTGGCGGATCGGGCAGTATCAATGCCGCAGGCACTGCGGACAGGCTCGAACTCGCGATTGGCGGGTCAGGCAGTGCGAATTTAGCGCGGCTTAACGCAGATGATGCCGAAATCGCCATTGGTGGATCGGGTAGCGTATCACTCGCATCCGATGGCGAAGTTAGAGGATCGATTGGAGGGTCCGGCAGCATCAATGTGACTGGGGCAGCGCAATGCACGCTTGAATCATTCGGATCAGGCTCACTCAATTGCAGCCCCGGTGCACAATCCACATCGGAAACGGTAGATCCTGCAGAAGACGCGACGGACGAGTAGTGAAACTCGGTGCTGCTCGCTTGCCATAACTCCGATGGTGCGCGACTATGCCAGTCATGCACAGGCGATCCCTCCCGCTCAAAGTTTTGATCACCGGCGCATTGGGGCTGTCTCTGTCAGGCTGCTTGGTTAAGGCCGCCGCAGATGTGGTCACTGCACCCATCCGCGTCGGTGCCAAGGCAGTTGACCTAGCCACCACCAGCCAATCTGAGGCAGACGAAAATCGTGGCCGCGAGATCCGCCGCCGCGAAGAACGGCTAGGCAAGCTTGAGCGCGAATATCGTGAGCAGACCGAAGATTGCGAAGATGGCGATCGTAGAGCCTGTCGCGACGCGAGCGAAACCTATGACGAAATTCAGGAATTGTTGCCAACGATCCCTGTCGATCGCGACGACTAATCCAGCGGTGTTGCAGCGCGGCATAGGCGGTCATTGATTGCCCGGCCAATCCCATCAGAACCAATTGGAGCAACGGAAACTCCTGCATTTGGCGCAGATTCGGCTTGATGCAGGCAATCATAGAGTCGGGCCGCCGCTTCGTTCTTATCGCCGCTCTTCGACAGGTTCACATCTCCTGGAATATCGCCAAACCCGATCATGAAATCGCCGGGATGCGTAGTCTCGCGATTCAATCGTACAGGCTTTCCTGGAGAATAGTGGCGAGCCATCTGACCCGGCGCTTCTACTCCAACCTTTGAGACATCACTTTCCGGTCCAAGCAACTCGATCAGGACTTCTTTGCCAATCGGCCCCGGCCGCAGCAGTGACCAGCCGCCATTGTTGCGTAGCGCAACAATTGTCGATTCTACACCGCACTCACTGGCGCCACCATCAAGCACTAATGGGCATTTACATGCCAATGACGCCGTGACGTGATCAGCATTGGTGGGGCTGATATGCTCGCTACGATTGGCCGAAGGGGCAGCGAGTGCCAGACCAGTCTCTCTAAGAACAGCGCGCATCACAGGGTGTTTAGGCGAACGCAAAGCAATGTTTGGAAGGCCCGCCGTAACCGCCTTAGCAATGCCTGCATTCGGTTTTAGCGGCAGCACAAGGCTGAGCGGCCCCGGCCAAAACATACGAGCGAGTTTTAGCGCAGCGTCACCAAATTCAGCGATTTCCTGCGCGTGTTCGGCATCGCGCACATGCACAATCAGCGGGTTGAAATCGGGGCGCCCCTTGGCTGCATAGATCTTCGCCACGGCCACTGCACTGTCCGCCCTTGCCGCAAGACCATAGACAGTTTCTGTCGGCACAGCGATGATCCCGCCGGATTCGAGGATTCGCGCCGCACGGGCAAGCCCGACGGTATCAGCTGGTACCACTTTCGTAACGTTCTTGCCGCTCATCGTAGGCTCGCTATATTCTTACGGGCACGCTGCCAAGATGCAGGCCCTCCAGACACCGTAATCAGGACGACCATCGCCCGTGACCCCATATACTCCGCCAACCCAAGACCAGTTGCTCGCTATCCGCGTAAACGCCGGAATTGAGGAAATCGCCAGTTCCGAAAAATTTGCTCATGCAGAACCCGATCTGGTTGAGGCCATTGTCGAAGGCGTCGGGCAATTTGCTGCTGGAGAGTTCGCGCCGCTTAATCGTGTGGGCGATTTGGAGGGCGCAAAGCTTGAAAACGGTGTTGTGCGTCTGCCGGATGGATTCAAAGAAGCGTATGGCAACTATATCGAGCAAGGGTGGAACTCGATTGCGAGTCCGATCGAATTTGGCGGACAAGGATTACCCTTCACACTGGGTTGCAACGTCTTAGAAAACCTTGGCGCGGCCAATATGGCATTCAATCTGCTGCCAATGCTGTCGGTCGGCGCAATTGAGGCGCTAGAGCATCACGGCAATGCGGACCAACAGGCGATGTATCTGCCTGATCTTATAAGCGGCAAATGGTCAGGTACAATGAATTTGACCGAACCCGCCGCCGGCAGTGATGTCGGCGCGCTGCGCTCCACGGCAGAACCGATCACCGTTGGCGAACATGCGGGCAAGTACAAGATCATTGGGCAAAAAATCTATATCACCTGGGGCGATCACGAACTGGCTGAGAATATTATCCATCTGGTGCTTGCACGCTTGCCAGATGCGCCCGAGGGGACTCGCGGTATCTCACTGTTTGTTGTGCCAAAATATCATGTGAATGCGGATGGCTCGCTCGGCCCGCGCAATGATCTTCGTCCAGTTAGCCTTGAACATAAGCTGGGCATCAATGCCTCCCCCACATGCATCATGAGTTACGGTGACAATGATGAGTGTATCGGCGAATTAATTGGCGCGGAAAATCGCGGTTTGATGGCAATGTTTACGATGATGAACAATGCGCGCATCAATGTCGGCAATCAAGGCAACCAGATCGCTGAACGCGCAACGCAGCAAGCGATGGCCTATGCGATCGATCGAGTGCAATCGTCCCGCGCGGGATCGCCTGATAAATCCCCTGTTGCGATTATCGAACATCCAGATGTGCGGCGCATGCTCCTGCGTATGAAGGCTCTTACGGAAGGCGTTCGCGCACTCCTCTATTATTGCGCGGGTCAAGTCGATCGCGGGAGGATTGGCAATGCCAATGCCAAAAACCGCGCCGAAATCCTCGTTCCACTGCTTAAGGCATGGGGTACAGATGTTGGCGTCGAAGTTTCTGGCATCGGAATTCAGATCCATGGGGGAATGGGCTTTGTTGAAGAGACCGGCGCTGCGCAGCATTGGCGCGATTCGCGCATTGCGCCCATTTATGAAGGCACGAACGGCATTCAGGCCGCTGATCTTGTGACCCGCAAACTGGGCCTGGAAGGCGGCCAACCTATGATTACGCTGTTTGAAGAAATCGTGCGCGATGCCAATGAAGGTGCGCACGATGAAGCCGAATTGGCGGCATTAGCGTCGGATTGCGCAAATATTGCGCGTTGGATGCGCGATGATGCCAGTCTCGATGATCGGCTTGCGGGCAGCGTTCCATTTTGCACGATGGCAGCCATCGCAGTTGCGGGCTGGCAGCTGATGAAACAGGCTGAAGCGGTAGCGAATGGTGCAGCACCATCACTGTCAGAGACAAAGCCAGTAAGCGTGCGTTTCTTCCTCGACCGGATCGTGCCCGAAGCCGCTGGTCTGAAAGCCGGAGCGATTGCGGGCGCCGACCTGCTCTATTCCCTCTCCGCCGACAAATTGGCAAGCTAGAGCGCGCAATGACCATGCGGCGCAATGTATTGGAACGGATCGCTGCCGCGCTAGAACGGATTGCTCAGCCTGTCGCTAGGCCAACCGATTGGTGTTCAAGCCCTGCATATGTTTGGGACGGGAAATCTGCGCTCCCGATTGCGGTCCTTAAGACGACTCCGCTTGATCAATTACGCGGAATTGTCGAGCAGAAGGATGCGATCTACACAAATTTGGATCGGCTCGCCTCGGGCGCGGCAGCACATGACATGTTGTTATGGGGTGCGCGAGGGATGGGGAAATCTGCGCTGATCCGGGCTGCGGTCGAAACACTGCAAGCCGAATGCCCCGGCAGCCTCGCGCTAATCCAGATGGCACCGGACACTTTATCCAGTTTTCCTGCCTTGATTGAGGCGCTGGCAGTCCAGGCTCGAGCGTTTGTGCTATTCGTCGACGATTTGGGGTTTGATGCGGGCAACGCACAAGAAAGCCTGGCTTTGCGCAGCCTGCTGGATGGCGGCGTGATGGCCCGGCCTGCAAATATCAGACTCGCCGTCACGTCCAATCGCCGCGCCATTGTCACACGTAATGCTGACGAGACCCAGACAGTGCATGAACGTGACGAGCGCGACAATGCCCTCGCGCTGGCTGATCGGTTTGGGCTTACACTGGGCTTTCACCCGTGCGATCAGGAAACATATCTCGAAATTCTGCGTGCCTATACCGATCCTCTCAATCTCGAGGTAGACGAAGCGGAGGCATTGGCATGGGCAATCGCGCGCGGCAGCCGATCAGGTCGCACTGCATATCAATATGCTTGCGAATTGGCCGGGCGATCAGGTCTGCCGCTTTAACCGGCCCATTCTACCAAGGCTGTTATTACTGACCTGCATCGCGGCGCAAATAATCTTCCTCAAATGAGGCGCGTGGATCAATCAGTTCGCCTTGCGGACGCAGTGGCTCACCTGTCAGCTTGCTGATAGCCACGCCAGGTGCGCTTTCTGGTGCTATGGTCCGCCAGATAATACCCGCCGTGTCGTCGGAAACCAACAGAGAGCCGTCACTGGCCCATTCAACCCAAGTCGGACGGCCCTTTGTTGTGCCATCTTCGTTGAGAAAGCCTATCAAAACCGGAACAGGTTTACCGATCGGGTTTCCGCGTTCATCAAAGGCCACATAGACGACATCATACCCCGAAGGCGGCTTGCGATTCCAAGAACCATGGCGCGCGATAAAGGCGCCGCTCGCCATATCGCCGCCCATCCGATGACCTTCGGCAGTGAAGACCAGCCCCAGCGCCGCAACATGGGGGCCAAGAGCGTATTCAGGATTGCGGGTATAGGTATCGAGAAATCTCGGCATCGGCGCTTCGACTCGGCGGTCAAAATTGTCCCGGTAATAGATCCATGGCCAGCCATATTGTGCGCCCACAGGAACATTGGTCAGATAATCTGGCACCAGGTCCGAACCAAGCATGTCACGTTCATTCACGGTGGTCCAAAGCTCTCCTGACCAAGGACTAAAATCCAACCCGTTGGGGTTGCGCAGTCCGGTCGCAAATTGCCGTTGGATATCCGTCGTTAAGTCGTATTCCCAAATCATGGCTCGGCCTTCTTCCACCGCCATGCCCGATTCGCCGATATTGCTGACCGAACCGACCGCAATATAAAACCGGTCTCCGTCAGGATGTATTTCCATATTCCGCATCCAGTGCCCGCCGCCCGCAGGAAGGTCCATCAGTTTGCGCGGCTCTCCCAGCACAGCGTCGCTGCCAAGCTCATAATCAAAGGCAAGCACAGCGTTGTGATTCGCAACGTACAATGTGCCATCGAGCCAGCCCATACCCGAAGGTGAATCGAGGCCCTCTGAAAGGATCGTTTGTTGTAGTTCCGCTGAGCCATCGCCATCTGCGTCGCGCAGCAGCACTATTTCGTTGGGAGATTCACCCCCGGCCCCCGCTTCTGAGAAAAGGTAGCTTGCCACCCAGCCGCGGATGGTAGCTATGATTCCATCATCCCCGTCACCTTCTGCTGCGGGTGCGCGCGTTAGCGTCACCAACACATCACCATTAGGCAAACCGTATAAAACACGCGGATGATCCAGACCCTCTGCAAACCGATTGACGGTCAGACCCTCAGCAGCTTCAGGAACCTGTCCATCTTCCCAGCCAACAGGTTTTGCAATTTGAACAGTCGGAAAGCTCTCTGCCGCTGGCTCTTCAAGTGTCGGATCTGTACCCGCGACCGCCTCAACCGACAGTTCAGCAGTGTCGCCCTGCATCAAATAAAACAGCCCAGCGCCCAAAATGACGGCAAAGACGAGGACAGCGATTGTGAGTTTGCGTAGAATTCCCATCTGGATAGAGATAGTTCAGCCATTCGCTGACGACAACAGGATAACGCGCCGTGTATGATTTCAAGTCAGTTCCCACTCTTGATACAGCTGAACGGTACCGTCAGCTTTGCGATGCCGCCGATGCTTTGACACTAGGGGAGCCCGACGCGGTGGCCAATATGGCGAATGTCGCAGCTTTGCTGTGGGAATTTGTGCCCAATCTGAATTGGGCTGGCTTTTATCGCATGGGCCAGAATAGTGCGGGCGATGATGAGCTTGTGCTCGGTCCATTTGCCGGCCGTCCTGCGTGTATCCGCATCCCATTGGGGCAAGGTGTCTGCGGCACAGCTGCAAAAGACAGCGCAACACAATTGGTTGAAGATGTGCACGCCTTCCCGGGACATATCGCCTGCGATGCGGTCACCCAGTCAGAAGTCGTTGTGCCCGTATTGCGCGATGGGAAAGTCATCGCAGTTATTGATCTCGACAGTCCCAATCCTGCTCGTTTTACTGCGGAGGATGCAGCGGGCGTAGAGAAACTCGCAGAACTGCTCGCGACCAGAATTTAGACACATTACCGGGTACAAATTCTCACATTTGCAGCTCAAACGCCCCGAAACGAGACAGCGTCACAGCGCTGCTTGGCCGCTCAAGGTCGCTAATGGTAAATGCATTGGTAACTATTTGGAACGTCACGTGAGCGCGATTCGCGCCGCACCACTGGGGAAGACTCATGAAGTTCAATGCCATTACACGCCGCACTATGACCGGCATCGGGATCACGGCAGCCGCGCTAGCATTGCCGGCAGCTGCGCAGGCGCAAGTGACTGTTCCAATTAGCCAGGCAGAAATTCAAACTCTTCCGCCGGAATATCAAAGTGGCCCAATAGCTCAGGACTTTTCTGAAACCACCGTGGACGCAAACGGCGTAGAGACCGTCACTCGCACGCGCCGGATTGAAAGCACCGCTGCCTATCCCGGAGCGGCTCCCGGTCACACGGTACAAACGCAGGACCGCGCGCCCCATGCTGCACATAATGGCTATGCTCCGGCGGGCTACGCACCAACTTCGGCCGTGTTTCAACGCGAACAGTGGATCGACGAATGCGAACGCCGGACCCATGGACGTGGTAACCGCGAAAAGGGTGGGATCATTGGTGGCCTGCTTGGCGCAATTGCAGGCGGCATCATTGGCAACCGTGTATCTGATGGTGAACGTCTAGGTGGAACGCTAATTGGTCTGGGTACGGGCGGTATCGCCGGAGTGCTCTTGGGTAGCTTGATCGGCGGCGGCCGCAATGATCGCGGCGAATATGACTGCGAGGCGGCACTTGATGGATACCTCTCGCAATATGCCTATGGCGGACCGCGTGTCGCATCACGGGTAATCGCGGCACCAGCTTACGCACCGCAATATGCGCATCCCGGCTATGCTCCGCAATATGGTTACCCATCCTATAGCTACGCCCCGCCACAACAGATCGTCTATGTTCCTATAGAGGTCCAGCAACAGCAGCGCGTGATTGTGCGCGAAACAGTGCGTGAGGAAGCTATTCCGGGTCCCGGCCCTGTCGCAACACCAAGGCCTGCTCCGCGCCCTGCACCCCCGCGCTATATCAAGGGCAATTAATTAGGTATCTGAATCAGGGGCAAATCCTGCTGGCTTCGGCCAAAAAACTAGATGCTTTATTCTGGTCTGACCGCAGCAATAACAGGGCCGCCTTCAAGCGGTGCGTCGGGACTATCGTCAGGAACAAGCCTGATCGTGCCAAAGCGGATGATATCCTCACCGCTGCCCAGCATGAAAACACGGCGACCATCGCTTAACAACAGAGGCCGTGCGACATTCAAAGTCGTTGCGGCCTCTTCTGCGACCCGCAGCCGGTACTGACCATAGGGAACGCGCTGGAACAGGAAGAATCCGTCAAATTCGCTGATAGTTTCAGCGGCCACAGCTCCGCGATTGTCGACCAGCTCCAACCGGACGCCAGATTGCTGTGTGCCCGATGGATTAAGGATCGATCCTTCAATTTCTCCGGTAGGAGAGATTGCCAGTTCGATCTGAGCCACCACTCCGGGGCGCGGAGTAAGCACGACGCCCTTTGTCGAAGGTGCAAGGAATGGATCATCAAGCGATGTTTCATCGATGCCAACCAATACTGGGCGAAATGGGCGCAGATCATCGACAATTGCACGACCGTTTTCACCGGTGATTGCATCAGTCCTGCGCAAACCCGCTTCGACCAGCACGTCAGGAAGCAATTCTTCGCCAGGATCGCGGCGCGCATTACCATTATCGTCGCGGAACACAGTCACAGCCGCTTGGCCGCTGCGTGCCAATTTGTTGTTGGTGACGCGAATCCCTCCCGAAACCGGATCTGGACCAAGGCTAAAGGCGAGTTGAACTGCAGCGCCAACACCGCCGCGCGAAGTCACGAATGCATCACCGCGCAAGGAAAACTCATCAAACCGGCGAGTGTAACCAGCGGTTAGACGGAATTCGTCCACCCTTGCAGTGTAGTCGATCTGGCCTTGCAGCTCAGCATCTTCTCCCAAATCAGTGTCGACTCGGACGGTCGCGCTTTCAAACCCTTGATCCCGGCCTGCAATTTGGAATGTCGCATTGCCACGCACGCGGAAGTCACTGAAACGCGCATTAGCAAGCAATCGCAATTGTGTATCGGTACGCGCCGGCGCGGTTTCCCCCGCGCTGCGTTCCTGATGGCTTAACTGCGCGGACAATGCATAACGCCCAGCTGTGACAGAAGTCGTTATTAGGAATTCGTTAACTTCGGACCCATCTTTGAGCTTTGAATGTGAAATATCGCCCTGAACAGGCAGCGAAACCTTACCCAAGCTAAGCGAAGTGTCAAAATTGAAACCACCACGATAGTCGATCGACCCTTCTGCGAACTCACTGGTGAAATTGCCAAAGGATACAAGCGCATTTGCGCCGAAATTGAAGCGTCCTAATCGCCCAAGTGCGTTTGCTTCGGCAACCCCACCGGCCCCGACTTCATGTGCAGCAGCCAATTCTAGCTGCATTGCCCCCAATGTTCGCGCAACAGCCCCTTCCACATAGTTGCGGCGGGCTCCGTCGAAGAACAGGCTTTGGGCACCAAATCTGGCGCTGGTCCTTTGATCAAGGCCGCGTTCAATCCCTACTCCCCAGCGCCATTTCTCTTGGCCTATCTGGACACCGTTCCCAAGATCAAAAAGGTCTCGGTTGTCCTGCACTGCGCCTACCCAATAATAGGTTTGACCAGGCTCAATCTGGTTGAAGCCAACCGGCACAGAGGTCTTATCACGCCGAACCTGCCCTTGCGGGCCATAGAGCACGACTTCGAGATCATTGCGCCCGAAGAAGAGTTCAACATCAATGAACTCGTATCGGCCGTCACCGCGACCATCCTGAAATGCGATCAACTGACCATTGCGATACAGCTCTGCATCCCATCCGCCAGGCAAAACGCCACGCAAAGTGGTGGTAGAGAAGCGTGAAGACTGTCCCAAGGGGCGATTGCTGATAAACACACCCCGCCCGATGGCGGTTTGACCTGTCAAACGTCCCGGTAAAGTCTCTACGTCACCCACAGCAACCTGAGTTGCGTCAAGTGGACCTAAAAGACCTCCGTCTGGATCGTTTCGATAAGCGCGCACACGCACAGCCTGCGGGTTAAGTTGGTCATCCGTCGCAATCCGAGCGAAATAGCTGGCCCCAAGAGCCTCTCCCGCAGCAAAGAGCTCGACCCGGCCCTCAGAACCGCTTCTGCCTCCCTCGCCCGTCGTGACGCCCACTTGCGCAACTACATCGAGCGATGGGGTACGCCAGGCGCGATATTCCATATCCGCATTTGGATATTGCGAAAGATCAAACTGAGCTGGGCGGCTGCGAAGTCGTGCAGCGCGACTTCTGCGCTCAATAGCCTGCATAAAGGGCAATTCTGCATCAGATTCGAGCCGCACAATCGCATTATAAAGGTCCGGGCGGAATGTAAGGCCAAACCATCGCGAGAGCGCATCGGTATCCACGCACCACCCTTCAGGTGTGTCATAAATGTCTTGAGAAACCGGTGCACGTCCGGTGTTCATGTTTTGTACTGTATTGGAGTCGCGGTCGAGAGTGAATCGTTGATCCTCCGCAAACAACCAGCCAGTTGCGCGGCGCGACTCTTTGTCGATCCGGATAGGTAGGTCAAGCGATTGGATCACATCCGCCAGGTCCAGACAAACACCCTGGTCGGTTTGGTATCCGCGCACGTCAAAGTTAAGTTTGAAGTTTTCAATGACGAGCTGAAGGAACAGGAAATCGTCATCATTGGCCTGCCATGACGGCACATTTGATGCCCCTGCATTCAATTCAGTCGGAGTGCTTACGGGCGCACTTTGCGCCAAGGCTGGCGCGCCGATCGAAAACACACCAAGCGCCGCTGCGAAACTCGCAGCGGCGCTTAGGGTTCGATGACGAAGTGCTAACATGGTTAGAATTTCCCAGCAGACAGGCTGCCGGATGGGGCCGGTGCCTTAACCGACGAAACTGTCCACTGCTGCAATAAGGCCGCCACCCGCTTCGGATGTCTCACGATATTCAATGCGCAATTGCCCATTGAAATTGGCGACCTGCTCTGGGGTTAGTCGCACTCGGACCTGCCTCTCATTGAGTTCAGGATAAACCGCGAGACCGCGAAGAAGCAGAATGGGTTCCTCGATGCCAGGCTTTGTCACCGTCAGCACACCATAAGTCGAGCTATCGCCAGACCGGCTGATCGAAAACGCAAGCTCGGGCCCATCTTCGCCTTGCACGATGCTCGCCTGATTGATCGCAACCTGCGCCTCAACACGGCCATGTCGCACGATGATGGGGATGGTCACGCCGTAAATCGGGATCAGCTGGATGGAGACGCCTTCAGCAGGCTGATCGGTTGCGGTCACTTCGCGTGGGCGCGGGATTGCTTTGAATGACATGTGCACCCGGTATTCCCCATCAGGCAAATCGGCACCTGGGCGCGCTGCCAAGCGGACAGCTTGGGGTTGGCCAGGTGGCAGGGTAATCCGGCGCGGAGCATAGCGGATCATGCCCATTGCAGCCTCTTCTGATTCGTTTGCATCGGTCCGTTCTACCGGGACGAGACGTCCGTTTTCGAGCATGCGGCGCAACTCAAGGCCAATCCGATATGTTGCCTCTTCCGTGCCGATATTGCTTAGGATGACTTCGGTCCCGCGCGATCCATCAAGAATCACTCGTGTGGGCGCGACAAGTAAATCACCTTGTGCGCTGGCTTGGGTCGGAACCCCCATTGCAATTGCGAAAAGCGCTGCGATGGTTGCGGCCCGACTGGCCAATTTCCGTAATGTTTTGAAAGACATTTCGCCGATAGCTCCTTGGACAGGATGACAGGTTTGTTCCTGTTGGCCTGCGTAGTTTCACTGAGCTTGGTAAGGGATTAGGGTTAATATGGACTAAACTTACGCGGCAGTTACGAGGCGATTGAACAAGAAAAAGCCGCGCTCCCGGGGGAGAGCGCGACTCAGTCTTATTAGGTTTATCCCGCGTGCAAATGACGCCGGTCTAAACTTCAAGAATATTCGACTGAAACGTCGAAAGTTCCGTCAAAGGTGCCAGCTTCTTCGCTGCCGTCGAGGGTGATCGTGCCACCCACGTCGAAAGTTGCTTCGCCAGCGCCGTCAAGCGTTACTTCTGGGCCGCCAGTGCCGTTTTCGCTTGCAGTGAAGTTGTTGAGTTCAATAGCATGCTGAAGCGCAGTCGCCGGGGTAAAGGCAGGGTGACGCAGTTCAACCGAACCAGTTGGCAGGTTGATGGTCACAGCGTTATTGGCTGTGCCTTCAACAGAAAAGCCAGCAACACTGGTTGTGCCAGAGCAAATGATGTCAGTTGCGGAGCAAGTCAGCGTGCCATCAGCTGCAATGGTGACAGCACCGCCGCCGCTTACAACCATGGTGCCGAAGTCGAGAGCTGAATTGTTGGTCAGCACGAGTGCTTCGAGAATTTCTGCAGTTGCATCAGCAGTTGCAGAGTCTTGAGCTTGAGCAACTGAGCTCATGCCGAGTGCGGCAAACATGGCGATTCCGGCTGCGCCGAAACGAATGGTCTTGGTCATATTTTTGGTCCTTCAAAGCGTAATCATGTCCCGTTGCACGCATGGTCGGACGGAGTTTTCGATTCGCACCGTTTGATCATGCCTGCCGAACAGGTTTGTGCCCCCGTTCGCCAGATCTAAGTACGATTGCGGAGTTCAGCTTTCGTTTTTAAGTATGCTTAACAGCGCGGTAGGAATTAGGACGATAGTAAGCATATCCGCAGGGTTTCTGCGGGTTTCAGGTAAATGTTCAGTGAGACCTGAGCTTAAATATCGCCACCCGTCAGGCGCTGACAAACAAGGTCCAACTGATCGAGCGAACCATATTTAATCGTGATATCCCCTGAGCGTGGATCAGAATCGGCTCTAATTCGGACTTTCAGGCCAAGAAATTCTTCGAGGTGGCGCTGCACTGCTTCGATATCAGCATTCTCCGCAGGTAATGGTGCAACATGGCCTGCTCCATCAACTGCATTAATGGTCTTCGCGGCCTGACGGACCAGTTTTTCAATCTCACGCACAGAAAGATTGTCGTTCACAGCCTTTTTGGCGAGGTCCGTCGCATCAGCCTGACCTATAAGTGCGCGAGCATGACCCATTGAGAGCCTGCCCCCTTCAACTAGATCAAGCACAGCCTCTGGCAAACCAAGCAGTCGCTGAATATTCGCGACATGACTGCGCGACTTTTCAACCATCCGTGCAATTTCTGCCTGCGTCATACCCTCATCATCGGACAAGCGTTGATAGGCGCGCGCCTCTTCGACTGGGTTAAGATCTTCGCGTTGGAGATTCTCTATCAGAGCTAGAGCCATCACTTCGCGATCATCAAGATTCCGTACAAGCGCCGGTATCTCATGCAAGCGCGCCTTTTGCGCCGCGCGCCAGCGGCGTTCACCGGCAACGAGTTGATACTTTCCACCACCCCTTGGGCGCACGATAATAGGCTGAATTACACCGCGTTTGGCGATCGATGCAGCCAATTCCTCGAGAGTTTTCTCATCGAAATGCTTGCGCGGGTTTCCCGGCAACGGCTCAATTGATGCGATTGCGAGCGAGTTGAGCAGCGAATCAGGTGACCCAGACTGACTGGACGCGGCATCACCAACCGCCTGCGGCGCGTCACTGCGCACCAAAGGTTCCTCGCGTTGAGTTTCACCCATGAGAGCACCCAACCCCTTACCCAGCCCGCGACTTGGCTTTTTTTTGCGATCAGCCGGATCGCGTTGCGGAACCGAGAAACGAATGGGATCTGAAATGTTCTTACTCACGCGGCTTGCCTCTCAGGTGGAAAACGGCCGATCAACTCACGCGCCAAAGCAATATAGGCACGGCTGCCAACACAGGAATGATCATAGATAAGCGCCGGCAGGCCATGGCTCGGCGCTTCGGATAGCCGCACATTGCGCGGAATGACAGTTTCAAACACGAGATTGCCTAGACATTCACGTACATTATCGGACACCTCTTCGGTCAAACGATTGCGGCGATCATACATGGTAAGAGCAACACCGATAATGTCGAGCGACGGATTAAAGCGCTGTTGGACCCTCTCAACGGTCTGAAGAAGCTGACTAAGTCCCTCAAGAGCAAAGAACTCACATTGCAACGGCACCAACAACGTATCGGCGGCGCAAAGTGCATTCAGAGTCAGCAGACCCAATGACGGAGGGCAATCGATGAAGCAAACTTCATGGCCAGCGTGGTTCTCGAGAGCGGCGCGCAACCGTGCTGTCCGCTCTTCAACTGAAACCAACTCGACCTCAGCACCACTCAAATCTACCGTAGCGGGCACAATATCGAGGCCAGGAATGCTGGTTTCGACCATCGCTTCGGCCAAAGGAACTTCATCGACCAGCAGATCATAACTGGAAACATCGCGACGATCCGCACCGATACCCAAGCCAGTGGAGGCATTACCTTGCGGATCCAGATCGATTAGAAGCGTCCGCCAGCCTGTTGCTGCCATGGCAGTGGCCATATTTATGGCGGTTGTGGTTTTACCCACCCCGCCCTTTTGATTGGCAATTGCGATTGTCAGCATGGCGCGCTTCCCATTTTGCCCCAGAATTGGGGTCCGCTCAGATAAATAACATATTCACGAGCTTATTTGCTCACGATGATACCAGCCTCCGAATCCGTCAATGAGTGTTCCACGTGAAACATGTTTCGAATCTTTGGTTTCGTATTTGCCAATTCGTGCGCTGCAGAACGCCCTTTGGGCAAGAGGTAACGTGTGGCCTTTGTGGAGAAGGGTGAGGATAAACGTAGGAGTTTTTCCAGCGGTGCGAATGCACGTGCAGAAATAACCCAAGTTTCAAAGGGATCCACCCGCTCAAGACGTTCTCCTTGAACAGTGCAATTTTCTAGACCTAACTCAGCGACACAATGTTCGAGAAAATCGACGCGCCGCGCACGTGATTCGACAAGAACAGTGCGAAATTGCGGGCGTAGGATCGCGATCACCAATCCCGGTGGACCAGCACCTGTTCCCAAATCAAGCCATGGGCCCGGTGCCCCACTTACATATGTTTCACGTGGAACATGCTCTAACAATTGTGCGCTATCAGCAAAGTGACGCACCCATAGATGCTCTTCCGAAGCCTTGCTGATAAGGTTCTGTTGTTGGTTTTCGGCCAACAAAAGCTTGGCGAAGAGGTCCAATCGCTCGCGAGCCTTTGTATCAGCCCAAGTCTCAACATAGGTGCGGGCCTCGGCCTCGCTTGATATTGTGACGCCAACACTCACGCTGCGTGCTCGCGCTGCCAACGGCGGGCATGGACCAGCAAAGCGGAAAGCGCTGCCGGTGTCACTCCAGCCACCCGCCCAGCTGCCGCGAGTGTCGTGGGAGCGGCGACAGAAAGTCGTTCGATCATCTCATTCGAAAGACCAGGAACCTGATCATATGGGAATTCTGCACCCAGCGGCAGTTCCTCACTCGCCCTCAAATCGCGCAATTCAGCATCCTGGCGTGCTAGATAAGGCGCATAGGCGGCGTCTTCTGCCATCTCATCAATCAATTGTGCGTCGACCTCAGCGAGGTTTCCCACCCACGGGGACAGCGCCGTCAGATCCACACCGTCATGACGCAGCCAATCCGCAATTGTTTTTTCGCCGCCATCGCGGCGGATTTGCAATCCGTGATCACACAGTTGCTTCGCATGAATCTTCGAATCGAACATTCCAGCAATTCCTGACCGAGACATCTCACGCTGCTCAAACCACGCTGAACGCTCTTCACCTATGCATCCGGCATCCTGCCCTAAGGGGGTGAGCCGAGTTGACGCATTGTTAGCCCGCAATCGTAGGCGGTATTCAGCGCGAGAAGTCAGCATTCGATAGGGTTCACTCACTCCTTGAAGCGTTAGATCGTCGATCATAACGGCGATATAGGAGTTGGCGCGGTCTAATCTTGGCGCTTGCCTGCCCAATACAGCTGCGGCCGCTTCAAACCCAGCCACAAGACCCTGGGCTGCGGCTTCCTCATACCCAGTAGTGCCATTGATCTGCCCTGCACAATATAGACCCGGGATGGCGCGGACCTGAAGGTCAGGTGTGAGCGCTCGCGGATCGATGTGATCATATTCGACCGCATAACCTGGAACCGCCATTTCAACCACACTAAGGCCAGGCATCGCGCGCAGCATTTCGAGCTGCACATCAACCGGCAAAGAGGTGCTAATCCCATTAGGGTAGACGAAATGTGTCGTTAGACCTTCAGGCTCAAGGAAAACCTGATGACCATCCCTGTCGCCGAATCTGTGGATCTTATCCTCAATCGAGGGACAATAGCGCGGTCCAGCAGCATCAATAGCGCCAGAAAACAACGGTGAACGATGCAAATTGGCGCGAATTACATCATGCGCGGCCTGTGTAGTGCGAGTGATGGCGCAAAAGACCTGAGGATTACGGCGAGCACCGGTTAGCGGAGACATCGTCCAATTCTCGTCATCGGAAGGCTGTTCGTCCAGCATAGACCAATCAATCGTCCGGCCATCTAGCCGAGGTGGAGTCCCAGTCTTAAGCCGCGCCATTGGAAGTTCAGCACCACGCAATTGTTCAGCCAATCGTGTGGCTGCGTCCTCGCCGATTCGTCCGCCTTCGAACCGTTCTTCACCGCGAAACAGGATCCCACCCAGAAATGTCCCTGTGCAGAGCACTACGCGTGAGGACACGACCACAGTGCCGTCCGCCAATTCAAGTCCACTAACAGAGCCGCCCGAGAGGACCAAAGCAGCAGCCTCTCCCTCAATCAGCGTCAAATTCTCTTGAGCACGAACCACGGATTGGACGGCAGCTTTAAATAAGACCCGATCCGCTTGCACGCGGGGACCCCAAACAGCGCTGCCTTTTGAACGGTTGAGCATTCGGTAATGGATCGCCCCGGCATCAGCGGCACGGCCTATAACTCCATCAAGAGCGTCAACTTCCCGGACAAGGTGGCCTTTTCCCAAACCACCGATCGCAGGGTTGCAGCTCATCGCGCCGACTGCACCCAAATCAAAGCTGACAAGTGCTGTACGCGCACCCATCCTCGCAGCGGCACAAGCCGCCTCGACACCGGCATGACCGCCGCCAATCACAATGACATCAAATGAATGCATGAGGCGGCAGATACGGGCTCAAACGTCTGTCGTCAAAGATGTTTCACGTGAAACATCTTCAAAACGCCCACTTATAGGATCAAACACTATTTCCCAATGCAGAACCGCCCAAACAGCGCATCGAGCATTTCTTCTGTAGTCGCCCGACCAATCAAACGGTCAAACGCCAAACGAGCGCTGCGTAATTCCTCACCGATCAAAAGCAAATCGCCGTGCTCCTTTGCACCCAACAGAGCCCCCTGAGCCTCACTCAATCTCGCAAACTGGCGCGCATTCAAAGCAGCTTCGCCAGGTTTCGGCATGCTTTGCCGCGCTACCTCAACCAAAGACTGTTTCAGCTCTGGCACACCCTCCCCTGTGATCGCCGACACCCTATGAGTAGAAAATTCTTTTTGTTTAAAATCAGTCGCATCCAAGCGCGCCGCTACTTCCCAGCTTCCCTGTGGCCCCTCACCATAGGGCCCCAACCAAAGCACAATGTCCGCCTTCGCAAATTGTCCGCGCGCACGTTCAATACCGACAACTTCAATTTCATCTGTGCCGCTATCGCGAAGACCTGCCGTATCGATCAACATGAACGGAACGCCTTTGATCGCAATTGCGCGCTCAATCACATCGCGCGTGGTCCCTGCGATCGGAGACGTTATGGCGGCTTCGCTATCTGTTAAGGCGTTGAACAAGGTTGATTTGCCGGAATTGGGTGGCCCCGCCAAAACTACGCGAAAACCCTCTTTCAACTTCTCCGAGCGCGGACTTTCCAAGAAATCGCCCAATTCGCGGGCTAGCTCCTCAATGTTCCACGTGAAACCGTCGGGAAGTTCATCAACATCATCTTCGTCCGAGAAATCAAGCGCAGCCTCTATCTGGGCCGATAATCTAAGGACCGCATCGCGCCAAATTTCGACCTTACTAGAAAGCAGACCATTCGCATTCGCCACTGCCGCAGCGCGTTGCAGTTCGGTCTCTGCCTCCAGAAGATCGGCCAAGCCTTCTGCCTCAGCAAGGTCCATCCGACCATTTGCAAAGGCTCTGCGGGTGAACTCGCCCTCTTCTGCAGGACGCAGCCCATCAATCGCTCCCAAAGCATCACACACGGCCTTAAGAACCGCCCTGCCCCCGTGGCAATGGAGCTCAGCACAATCCTCACCCGTTGCCGATGCCGGACCAGGGAACGAAAGGATCAGGGCTTTATCGAGCAATTCACCCGATGGAGTGCGCAAACTTCCCAAACTTGCCCGGCGAGGAGTGAAATCCCGACCTGCCAATTCGCGCAATACATCCCCGGCACGTGAACCGCTGATGCGGATGACTCCAATCGCAGCAGGAGCAGTACCGCTCGAAACAGCGAAAATTGTCGGAATTTGGGCGCGCATGACGCGAATATCCCTTTGAAACGGCCTTCAGATCAGTCTGAAGAACCGCCCTTAGAACCAGAAGAGGAGCCGCTTCCGCCTCCCGTCGCATTACGCATACCGCCTTCGACAAAGCTCTGGAATAGCTTCAATCCCACCTGTCCCATCGGAGCCAGTGCTTGAGCGTATTCCTGAAGTTGGTCGGGGCTGCTAACTCCTTTCATCGCCTTTGCAACAGTATCGACATAGACGCTGTTGGCCTTGCTCACATCTGGAAGCCCCATAAAGCTGCGTGCCTCTTCAGGCGTACATTCGACTTCGACGTTGATCTTCATGAATCTCTCCCTTCGCGCCTTTGATAAAATCGACGCCCTTGGTTCTATAGGCATATTTGGGTTTGCCGATCCCTATCCGCAATGGATAGGCTCAGTGGAGAACGTAATCCAGCGCTACTAAACATAATCGTTCACGCAGCGGTTGGGGATTTTGAATATTGGTTGCGCAGTCGGAGCAATGGAAGGCACGGGTATCTGACCAAATACAGAGTTAAACGCATGATGGGCGTCGATCCTTTTTGATCTACGCCCATCAGACAAATATATCGGTTTAACCCACTCTCCAGGCGTCGCCTTTACTGATTCATAGTGTCGAAGAAATCTTCGTTGGTCTTCGAATCTTTCATCTTGTCGAGCAGGAACTCCATCGCATCGACGGTGCCCATCTGCATGAGGATACGGCGCAGCACCCACATCTTGGAGAGCTTGTCCTTCTCAACCAGCAGTTCTTCCTTACGCGTACCAGATTTGCCGACATCAAGTGATGGGAAGATGCGTTTGTCAGAAACCTTGCGATCAAGAACGATTTCAGAGTTACCGGTGCCTTTGAACTCTTCAAAGATCACCTCGTCCATCCGGCTGCCCGTATCGATAAGCGCGGTTGCGATGATGGACAGCGAACCGCCCTCTTCAATATTACGTGCCGCACCAAAAAAGCGCTTTGGCCGTTGCAGAGCGTTGGCATCAACACCGCCGGTAAGCACTTTACCAGAGCTTGGCACAACAGTGTTGTAGGCTCGGCCCAAACGGGTGATCGAATCGAGTAGGATCACAACATCATTTTTATGTTCGACCAAGCGTTTCGCTTTTTCGATAACCATTTCAGCGACTTGGACGTGACGATTGGCTGGTTCATCAAAGGTTGAAGAGATAACCTCACCTTTCACGCTGCGTTGCATATCGGTGACTTCTTCGGGTCGCTCATCGACCAGCAGAACTATCAGGAAAACTTCTGGGTGATTGTCCGTGATCGCCTTGGCAATATTCTGTAAAAGTACAGTTTTACCGGTACGCGGCGGCGCAACGATCAAGGCACGCTGACCTTTGCCCTGCGGCGAGATGATATCGATCACCCGCGCTGATTTGTCTTTCACTGTCGGATCGAGCGTGTCGAGCGAGAGCTTCTGATCTGGGTAGAGCGGCGTCAGATTGTCGAAATTGGTTCGCATCCGAACTGCATCAGGGTCTTCAAAATTGACCGTGGTCAGCTCAGTCAGCGCAAAGTAGCGCTCGCCATCTTTCGGTGCGCGAATTTCGCCTTCAACCGTATCGCCAGTCCGCAGACCCGATTTGCGAATTTGGTTGGGGGAAACATAAATATCGCCAGGACCGGCAAGGTAATTCGCATCTGGCGAACGCAGAAAGCCAAATCCGTCCTGAAGCACTTCAATAGTGCCGATCCCCATGATTTTTTCTTCGTATTCTTCATCCTCAGCAAGCTCACGTAGGATGCTGAACAATAGATCCTGCCGACGCATGGTTGAAGCGCCTTCAACACCAAGTTCTTCAGCCATAGCGACCAACTCTGCCGGGGTGCGTTCTTTTAAGTCTTTGAGATGCATTAGTTATTTAATCCAGAATAAGGGAGTAGCTGGCTGGTCAGTACCTCTTTGGACGAAGCGTACTGACAACAAAGATGCGCGAAATATCCATTGCGTCGTTCGATCAGACATTTCGTTCAATCGGCATGGTTTGGGCTTGGAGAAAGCAGACCTGGCCGCGCATTTGATCGATGTCCAATGCAGGGCCGACGCCGTTTGTATAACCGAATTATGATTTGCGAGCGCTTAGGTCAATCACGGATTGCAATTTGGTTGCTTAAAATTCTTAGAATGGCCTCAGGTATACCAGTGTTACGATCACAATCAGCAGCAATCCGGGAACTTCGCCGATCATCCGCAAAGTTCTTTCCGTCAGTGGCCGTTCCCCTCGTGCCATTTTTTTAGTCTGCCCGACCAACCAACCGTGATAACCGGTCAAGATCAGCACCAAAAACAACTTAGCATGGAGCCAGCCAGCTCCGCTAAATGCACCAGTCGCAACAGCAAGCGACAAACCAAGAAGCCAGACGATGATCATACTGGGAGCTAAGATAATCTTGCGCAATTTACCCATACGCTCTGCCCATTTGGCCTCGCCTTCAGAACCGGACGCATGATCCAGCATGTAAATGCCCTGTCGCGGCAGCATGAACAGCCCGGCCATCCAGAATACAACGAAGGTAACATGACCAATCTTTAGCCAAGGGTAGATCGTTAAGAGTGCTTCTTGCATAATTGTGTCTCTAATCTCGAATTGATCCGAATTCAGCCTCTAACCGCACGCAACAATTGTTCGACATGCTCGATTGGGGTGAATTGCCCGATCCCGTGACCAAGATTGAAGATATGCGGCCGTCCCTCGAACGCCTCGATCAATATCTTTGTTCGCTTAGGCAATTCTGGACCGCCGGCTTCCAGCAATAGTGGATCAAGATTCCCTTGCACCGGCATCCCTTCTGGCAGCATCGAATTCGCCCAAGCGGGATCAAGCGTTTCATCTAAACCAACCGCATCGACACCAGTTTCTCGCGCATAGGCCGGTAATTTTGCACCGGCACCCTTTGGAAATCCGATTACCGGCGTATTGGGATGCGATTGCTTGATCGCTGCGGTGATTTTGGCGTTTGGAGCCACCACCCAACGTTCAAATTCGTCAGGAGCAAGACTGCCCGCCCAGCTATCAAACAGTTGCACTGCTTCGGCGCCTGCATCGATCTGACCGCGTAGATAGGTGATCGAAACCTCGATAATCGCTTCGCAGATTGCTTCCATCCGCGCTGGATCACGATAGGCAAGCAATCGCGCAGGCCCCTGATCCTTCGATCCTTGGCCAGCAATCATGTAAGTTGCGACCGTCCAGGGTGATCCTGCAAAGCCAAGCATGGTGACCTGATCGCTGATCATTAATCGGGTTTTGCGCACGGTTTCATAAATTGGATCAAACCGATCAGCGACGCTGGTGAAATCATCGAGTTTGGCTTCGAGCAAAGTCGGGCTGAGTTTAGGACCTTCACCGGCCAAAAATTCCAGCCCTTGCCCCATTGCATGCGGTACTATCAGGATATCAGAAAACAGGATCGCCCCATCAAATGCGAAACGCCTGATCGGTTGAACAGTGATTTCCGCTGCGGCGCTGCTGTCATAGACCAGCTTGAGAAAGCCGCCCTTTTCAGCGCGCAATTCGCGATATTCAGGGAGATACCGCCCAGCTTGGCGCATGAGCCAGATGGGAGGAATTTCTAGGATGGAACCCTTTAGGGCATCGAGTAATGGACCAGGCATAGAGCTCCTCTAATCAAAAAAATTATATTTATAAAAGGATTGATGGAGTCTGTTGGTCCTGTGGATAGTGGGAGTTACCAGCTCTTGCTCTGTTTCATCCAGATTTTTGCCTGATTCAAACAACGGCGAATCCGTACTAAGCTGTCGTCAAGCTCGATCTATCCACGCTCTCCCCAGCCTGTCGATATCACTCCAGCCTTGTCGAGAAGTGCACCAGAAAAAATTGAGGTAATGAGGAGGAATTCCCCTCCCATGCTTGTCGACAGTTCTTTCCCGTGGTTTATGCCGGTTTCTATCAACAAGCCTAAAGAGCGCAGCCGAATCATCCCATGAACCGACTGAATCTGCACCTTGTATCGGATTCGACCGGTGAAACGTTGGAGATGATCGCCAAAGCTGCGCTTGCGCAGTTCGATGATCCCACGGTCAGTCGTCATTTTTGGCCCATGGTGCGATCACGCCAACATCTGGACCGGATTGTTCCGGAATTGGCAGACAACCCGGGCCTCGTCCTGTTCACATTAGTCAATCCAGAAACGCGCGCACGATTAGAAGAGCATTGCCGGCATCTTGGTCTGCCCGCAGTGCCGGTGCTCGATCAAGTGACCGCCGCATTGGAATCGCAGTTGGGGCAAGAGGCGCATGGGCGTCCGGGCCGCCAACACATCATGGATGCAGATTATTTCAAACGCGTCGATGCGATCCAATACACAATTGCTCATGATGATGGGATCGCGCATGAGGATTGGGAGGAAGCGGATATCGTTCTTGCCGGGGTGTCGCGTAGTTCGAAGACGCCGACCAGTATCTATCTCGCCAATCGCGGTTATAAAGTCGCCAATATCCCGTTGGTCGTTGAAAGCCCTCCACCCAAAGCGCTGTTTGGATTGCGCCACCCCATGGTCGTTGGCTTGACAACAGCACCAGAACGATTGGTTCAGATCCGCCGAAACCGCTTACTGTCGTTAAATGAGGGGACTGAGACCTCCTATGTCGATAATGAGCGCGTGAAGGCGGAGACTCAATTCGCCCGGCGCATGTTTGCAGACAATGGCTGGCCGGTGATCGACGTGACGCGTCGTTCAATCGAGGAAAGCGCGGCCGCGATTATTCGTTTGGTTCAGGACCGTGCGCGGCGCGAACGATCAATCGATGGTGTTTCAAAGCCGATATGAGCATGACCCAGCTAATCCTTGCTTCAAAGTCCAGTTCGCGCCGGGCGATGCTCAATGCAGCGGGTGTCCACTATGATGCCATGCCAGCGAATGTGGATGAACGCGCGATCGAGGATGGTTTGCGCGGCGCGAATCCACCCGAAATCGCCGAGGCGCTGAGTGTGGCCAAGGCCGCTGCAGTAGCCAACGCCAACCCGGATATTTTAGTCTTGGGAAGCGACTCATTGGTGGTGGTAGAGGGTGAGCGTTTCGACAAACCCGCATCGCGCGAAAATGCGGCTGAACATTTGGCGTTCTTTTCTGGCAAGACCTTGGAGCTCCATAGCGCAGCGGCTTTGGTCAAAGACGACACTTGCGAATGGAGTCATACAGATTGTGCTAAGCTGCAAGTTCGCGACCTCTCGCCTGAATTCATTCAGCATTACATTGAATGCGAATGGCCAGAGATTAGCCACACGGTCGGATGTTTTCGGATCGAAGCGATGGGCGTTCAATTATTTGACCGGATTGCGGGTGATCAGTTCACGGTGCTTGGTATGCCACTGATCCCCGTCCTTGGCGCGTTACGGGAGCAAGGAGTTCTGATCACATGAATACCCACGCTCATGTGATCGGTGATCCGATTGCGCATTCGAAATCTCCGCTGATCCATGGTTTTTGGCTCAAAAAACTGGGTATTCCGGTCAAATACACCGTTCAATTGGTCAAAAAGGATGGATTGGCGGCATATCTCGACAATTCGCGGTCCAATGATGATTGGGTTGGATGCAATGTCACCATGCCGCATAAACAGTCGATTATTGACCAGATTGAGACGCTTGATCCGCTTGCGGAGAGACTTGGCGCAGTGAACACCGTGGTTCGGCAGGACAATGGCTCGCTCAAAGGGTACAACACCGATTCAATAGGGTTTTTGGAGCCTTTGGCCAAAACCCTAAAAACCGATCACCTTTTCCGGATGGCCCGAATTTTAGGTACAGGCGGCGCTGCGCGCGCGATCATCGCTGCGCTTGCGGATAAGGGATTTACGCTGGTTGTCGCGGGGCGCGATCCAGAAAAAGCGCGGGCTTTGCTCGACGAACTCGCACCACAGGGCGAGCATCACGCAGTGCACCTTTTCCATTTTGCGCAGCCGACAGACTTTACCTTCGATGATCGCGAAGGGTGCTTAGACCTGATCGTTAACGCATCGCCGCTGGGCATGCATGAAAATCCGCCCTTGGAGTTTGATTGGAGCCACGCGCCGCCAGGCAGCATTGCTTATGACATTGTGACGAACCCCATCGATACGCCATTTCTTCAAGGCGCGCGTGGTGCGGGCCATCCTGTGATTAATGGACTTGCGATGTTGGTTGGACAGGCGGCGATCGCCTTTGAAGCATTTTTTGGCGTCGCTCCGCCACGAAATCATGATGGTGAGTTGCTGGAGTTGTTGTCCCAATGACTCGCCCTAAAATTATAGGTCTCACCGGCTCTATCGGAATGGGCAAATCAACCGTCGCCGCGATGTTTGAGCGCGCCGGCGTGCCCATTTTTGATGCTGATGCCGCCGTTCGCGCGATGCAAGGCCCGAGAGGAGAATTGATCGCCGCAATTGAAACCGCCTTTCCCGGATCGACCGGGCCAGAGGGTGTTGACCGTGATGTGCTGGGCAAATTGGTGTTTGCAGACAAAGTAAAGCTCGCCGCACTTGAGGCGATTGTCCACCCGGCGGTTGGCCAAAAGCGCGCGCAATTTCTTGCTGAGCATGATGGCTCCCCTCTTCTCCTATTTGATATCCCGCTTTTGTTTGAAGGCGGTGGGCAAGCTGCGGTTGATTGCGTGGTGGTAGTATCGGCACCTGTCGAGGTGCAGCGAGAGAGAGTCCTCGCCCGCCCCGGTATGACACCGGAGAAGTTTGCACATATTCTCGGCCTGCAAACACCCGATGCTGAGAAACGCGAACGCGCAGATTATGTGATCGACACAGGTCAAACGCTTGCAAAGACCGAGGCTCAGGTGGTCAAACTGGTTAAACAGCTGCTCAATTCATCCGATTCAAGAGAAGGCTAGTGCACTGACACGCATCAAACCCTTGCACTGCGGCCAGCATGGGTGAATAACACTGCAAATGCGCGAAGTGATATTCGACACAGAAACGACTGGCCTGGACCCCAAGACTGGGGATCGAATGGTTGAAATCGGATGTGTTGAAATGGTTGGTCGGGTTGAAACAGGCCGCAGCTTCCACGCTTATTACAACCCACAACGCGATATGCCCGCCGCCGCAGAGGCTGTGCATGGGCTTTCGCGTGAATTCCTCTCAGGCAAACCACTTTTTGCCGACACATTCGACGAATTGCTCGAATTTTTGAGCGATGCGCCGCTTGTTGCGCATAATGCCGGGTTCGATTTTGGTTTTCTCAACTCAGAGCTGAATCGCATCGGGCAAGAGCCAATCTCAATGGACCGGATGATCGACACGGTTGCAATTGCGCGCAAGAAACATCCGGGGGCAAAACTCTCATTGGATGCTCTGTGTACCCGGTATGGCGTCGACCGCAGCCACCGTGTCAAGCACGGTGCCTTGCTTGACGCGGAATTGCTCGCCCAGGTCTATGTTGAATTGACTGGCGGACGGCAAATTGGACTGGAACTCGCGACTGATGCCGCGCCAAGTGAACGGAGCGTAGATGCAGTCGAACAACGCAACTCTGCTGAAACCACGCGGCCTCGTAGGGAGGCCCGCCCTCACCAGGCTTCACCAGCAGAAATAGCACGCCATTCTGAATTCATAGCCGGGATCAAGAACGCGATCTGGCTTCGACAGTAACGCAAAGGAGAACAGACGACGATGGATATCCGGATCTCGGGCCACCAGGTCGAAACTGGCACAGCGCTTCAGGAACACGCATCTGATCGGTTGGGAGGAATCGTCGAAAAATACTTCGATCGCGCTCTCTCCTCACATGTCACGTTCGGAAAATCGGGTGGGTCATTCACTTGCGACATTGTCACTCATGTCAATCACGGCATGATTTTGAAAGCTCGAGGAGATGCTAATGACGCCCACCTCGCGCTTGATAACTCCGCTGCGAAGATCGAAAAACAGCTCCGTCGGTACAAACGTCGTTTGACCGATCGACATGAGCGTGCATTGCAGGTGCGTGCGGAAGAAGAGGCCGCCTATACGATCTTCGCAGTGGAGGAACCAGAGGAAGAGGTGGTCGCGGATGCGCCTCCGATTATTGCAGAAACCAGTGTCGATATTCCGGAAAGCAGCGTTGCCGATGCGGTGATGATGCTTGATTTACGCGACACTCCGGCGCTGTTTTTCAAAAACGCTGGAACTGGTAGGCATAATATGGTTTATCGCCGCTCTGATGGATCGATCGGTTGGGTCGAGCCTCGTTAGGGTCTGTGAAACCTAGCTACGGCAGGAAGTCGTAGGGCAATCAGCTTGGCCCAGCTCTCGAATGAGAAATCACGCGCAACACCCGCTTGCCGCATGCTTTCCTGCTTCTTGGGTGTCCCCTCAACCCTGCATGCAGGGCCATATTAGATTTGGAATCTGGGTTCGTAATGGACGTAAACATATCAATTTCGCCTGAGGCGGTTGCGATAACGCAGCCCGATTCTGCCAAGCAGATTCTCACCCAGCTCTCAGCAATGTACTCAACGGTCTATGGTCTTGATGCAGAGGCCGTGTTGGAGGATTTAGAGCAACGTGAGGCTCTGGGAAGTACCGGTTTTGGCCGCGGCGTTGCGATCCCGCATTGCCGCAGCAGCTCGGTAAAACGTCCAACAATGGCGCTGCTACGGCTCGAACAGCCGATCGATTTCAAGTCCGCTGATGCGATTCCCGTATCGCTTGTCTTTGGGTTGGTTTCTCCAGAAAATGCTGGGGCGACTCATCTGCATGCCCTCGCTGCGATTTCCCGACTTGTGCGTGACGAAGCGATGTTGAACGCGTTGCACGATGCACCTGACGCGGAAGCTTTGTTCGCTGTTTTAACCAATCAATTCCTACGCGATGCCGCCTGAACCCGTCGGAGCGGACTTGCACTATCAGGCGCTGGAGCGGCTCTATAAGTCTGCTCCGGTTAATCGCGTGTTCGATTCTAAATTGACAATCATCGGTGAGGGACGATCGCGGCTGACCTTTACTGTCACCAAAGACGTGTATCATGCCGCAGGGGCTGCGCATGGCACGATCTATTTCAAAATGCTGGATGATGCCGCGTTCTACGCGGCCAACACGCTGGCGACCGACCGTTTCTTGCTAACTACTAGCTTCAACCTCCATTTCACAAAGCCAGTGCGCGAAGGCGAAGTTATTGCAGAGGGGCGCTGGGTCAGTGGTAAACGCCGCGTGCTTGTGGCCGAATCGCGGTTGGTTGATGCAGAGGGCGATGAAATCGGGCGTGGGACCGGAACTTTCATGCGTTCGCGCATCGCACTGTCCAGCCTGCCCGGCTATTCTGCCTGATCTACGTGTGAATACTCGGCAATCATGACCGCCCGCCTGCCAGCCCATCTCGAAGTGTCAGGATTGATTCGGCTGATTGAATCACAAGGCGGCACTGCTATGGTGCTCGCAAAAGGTGAGCGCGACGCTGGCACAGTATTAATTGTAAGCATGTGTCGCGGGGAGAACGCACAGCTATTCGAAAGAATGCCGCAGGTGGATGGATCACGGACTTTCGTTGCGACGAAAAAACAAGATATTGAAAAACCATATGAATTTTCCGAATATCTTAAACGCCGCCGCCTTCAGGATCCCGATATCTGGATTCTAGAGTTGGATATCGACAATGCAGAACGGTTCATCGAACTATTGCCTCGCTAACTTGACGTAGTTTCATTTGTGACTATTTGACCCGGTGCTTCCAGATGCGGAGGCCGATGGAACGGCAATACGGTTGTTCGATTGGCACGCAGACGGGGGGCAGCCGGTAGGCAAAACGGACCACCCTCTCTCAACCCTGCGAAATTATCGCAACAGGTCCCAGCCTGCGTCTGAGCTCGCTCACCGCAGATATAGTAGAACAAATGGGTCGTAAGACTTACTCTCTGAGTGCTGTCGCCGTCGTGGCGGTAGCAAGTTTAAGTTTCTCAAGTGCCGACGGCGCCGAAGCCTTTGCACAAGACGCCGCTGCCGACGCAGAGGCGCAAACCGAAATTGCACAAGCCACCCCAGAAGTGGTTGAAATAGTGCCGAACAGGCCGGAATTCGTGTCCGAAGAGGTGGTTCAGCCACTTCCTGAACCGGATCCAGTCGAATATATCACACCGCAAACGACGGCTTCATCTCTGCGCGAACTTGTCAGTATCGCTGACAGCAGCGTGCAACTGACTGAGCAAATGCATTGCCTTGCAGGTGCAGTGTATTTCGAGTCGCGCGGTGAGCCCCTTAGTGGCCAGCTTGCAGTAGCTCAGGTTGTTATCAACCGGGCTGAGGATCGCCGTTGGCCTGCAAGTTATTGCGGTGTGGTCTATCAGCGCGCGCAATTCTCATTCGTACGCGGTGGCCGTATGCCTAACATCAACACCTCATCGGCTGCTTGGCATCGTGCCAAAGCTGTTGCGCGTATCGCACATGACGGATTGTGGGAGTCGCAGGCGGCTGATGCAGTCTATTTCCATGCAACGCATGTGAATCCGCGTTGGAGTCGTGCAAAAACGCGTCTTACTCAGATCGACACCCACATTTTCTATCGCTAATTTTTGCTTGGCGTAAACTAGAAACCCCCGCCCTTGTTGGTGGGGGTTTTTGTTTCTGGGCCGCGAAAGCGCAACGTCAGTCCCGTAAGATCGCCCACGTTGGTGCATGATCGCTCGCTCGTTCGCGTCCGCGATGGTCGCGGTCGACGCCGACTGCGTCGAGCCGGTCTGCCAGTTCGGGCGTCAACAGGATATGATCGATTCGAAACCCGTGATCACGCTGCCATGCGCCTGCTTGATAGTCCCAATATGTCCAAACGCCACCGCGCGGATTGAGCGTGCGGACAGCATCGGTCCAGCCATCGGCCAATAGACGTGCATAGGCTGCGCGCGATTCCGGCTGCATAAGTGCGTCAGACGCCATGGCTTTCACCGCATAGACATCGTCATCTTCCGGAATAACATTGTAGTCGCCCAGCACCGCTGCGGGAACTTCCTCTTTCCAGATTTCTGCCATGCGCGCGCGCAATTTTTTCATCCAAGCGATCTTGTAGTCGAATTTTGGACCAGGCAATGGATTGCCGTTGGGCAGATAGATGCACACAATCCGAGTCAGCGCACCATCTTTGGTGACATCCGCTTCGAGATAGCGAGATTGTTCACCCTCACCTTCTTTCGGGCCATCAATGCCCAGGCCGCGTTGCACTTCAGTAAGGGAATAGCCCGCTTTGGTGTCGACCAGAATCGCTACGCCATTAAAGCTTTTTTGGCCGTGCCAGATGCATTGGTAACCCAGCGCTTCAAACTCGGTGGCGGGGAAGTCCTTATCCTGGCTCTTCACCTCTTGAAGGCAGGCGACCGATGGGCGTGTTTCTTCCAGCCATTCTTTCAGCCGGGGCAGGCGCGCTTTGATACCGTTAATGTTGTAAGTGGCGATCTTCATGCTGCTATCCATGCAGGATGCAGGCCGCTGCGTCTATTGGAAGGTTAGGCGCAGATGGTAAGATCAGATACCGAAGCTAGAACCGCAGCCGCAGCCAGCCGCCGCGTTGGGGTTTTCAACCCGGAATGCCGCTCCACCCAATGATTCGACAAAATCGACTATACTTCCGCCAACCAGATCGAGACTGATCGGATCAACCACAAGCTTTACGCCGTCGGTTTCACTGATGCTGTCATCGCTATCGGCCGCATCGGCGAGGTCAAATTTGTACTGAAATCCAGAACAACCGCCCCCTTCGACCGACAGTCGCAAGATTGCAGGCTTGGTCTGCTTTTCGGCGATCCAAGCGATGCGCTTTGCTGCTGCAGGGGTAAGGGTCATTGGATCAGGCATAGTACTAATTTAGGGCGACGGACGCCGTTCCTCAAGGGTTGATCACGCGGATTAGACTGTTTGGATATAATCACGCATGGCGGCGGCTTCGTGTTCGACTTCGTCAATCTTGTTCTTCACCAAATCACCGATGGAGATGAAGGCGACTAATTTGCCGCGATCCACTACGGGGAAATGGCGAAAACGCCTACGGGTCATCAGCCCGAGCGCATCGTCCACACTGGTGTTTGATTCGACCATGATCGCGGGCGAAGTCATAATACTCTCCACCGGTAAATTCAGACATTCGCTACCCTTTTCCGCCAGACGGTAGATTATGTCGCGCTCTGAAACGATGCCAACAACTTCGCCGCCACGCATTACTGGTAAGGCCCCGATCCGCTTCCCTGCGAGAACGCTTACAACGTCGGCGACAGGGGTGGTGACATCGCAGGAAACGACGTCCGACGCGTCACGGTGGCCAATAATTTTGGCTATGGTCATGATTGCCTCCTCTCTAGAAATGAGAAAGTGCCATCAATTCGATAAAAAGGCGAATCCGGGGTGCTGATGCGGTTTTCACCTAGAAGTTTGCGCAATTTGCGTATCTAGGCTCCAGATGTTTCGTGTTGCATTGCTGCGCCGCGATCCGCATGAAAGATCAATGGTCAAGAAATCCCCTCTCGATGACCCCAAAGCTGCTGCCCATGCCTGGGCGCGCTATCGGCGGATCATGAAAATTATGATGGCCGTCACGATAGTCACGGTGCTGATTGCGGTTGGACTGCTTTACGCTTTCAACGGCGCGATTTCTGTACATTTTTATATCGCTGCAGCTTTGGGGATCAGTTTTACGATGCTGCTGGGCGGTGGATTGATGGGCCTAGCTTTCCTGTCAAACGGCACGGGTCATGACGAATCGGTTGATAATCGTATGCCGAGCGCGGATGAATTGTGGTCGCCAAAAGATGATGACTCTGAGGTCTGAGCTTAAGCCTTGACTGGCGGTGTAAGGCGAAATTCCTCGACGGGTTTCCCGCCAACCAAATGTTCTTCGATAATCCGCTCTAACACTTCGGGCCGGCAGGAATGGTACCAGACATTGTCTGGCCAAACGACGGCAATGGGTCCGGCCGAGCAAATCTGCAAACAGTCCGCTTTGCTACGCTGAATGCCACCACCAGGCCCGCGTGGATGGTCTTGAGTCCGTTTAGGTCCCACTAAGCCCCGCTCTTTGAGGCGGTCTTTGAGGAATTGCCACGCGATTGCACCTTCGGCTGGCGAGCAGCATTTCTGCTTTTCCGAAAGTGCACAAAGGAAGATCTGGCGATTAACTCCGCCCTTGCCATAGTTTTTTAAAAGCGCCGTTTGCGCTGCCAGCAATGCCTGTTCACTCATTCCGCTGCTTCGCCTGCCTCTTCGGTTTTCAACCAATGGTCGAGCCATGAAAATACCGAATTGTGCCATTGTAACGAATTTTCAGCGCCTAGAACCCAGTGGTTTTCATCCGGGAATACCAGCAATTGTGAAGGAATTTCGCGTTCTTGCAATGCGGTGAAGCTTTGTATGCCCTGTGTGTAAGGGACGCGGAAATCCTGCTCACCTGTAATAACAAGCATTGGCGTGCGCCAGTTATCGACGTGGTTCACCGGATTCCAGCGTTCATAGGTTTCGTGCGCCTCGGAATAGGAGCCGCCAAAGTCCCAGCGTGGAAACCACAGCTCTTCGGTTGAGTAGTAGAAGCTGCGCAGGTCGAACAACCCGTCATGCTGGATCAGGCAATCAAAGCGGTCGGGCCATTTCCCGGCGATCCAGTTGACCATGTATCCGCCGTAGCTGGCCCCCATTGCACAGGCGCGCGTGCCGTCGATCTGTGCGTCCAGTTCAAGCGCAGCTGCGAGACCTTTTTGCAGGTCTTCAAAAGGCTTTCCACCCCAATCGCGGTTGATCGAGTCCATAAATTCTTGCCCGTATCCAGCACTTCCATGGAAATCGACCGAGATCACCGCATAGCCTTGACTGGCAAGCACCCGAGGATTCCACCGAGAAGACCAGCCATCGCGGAACGAACCCTGTGGCCCGCCATGGATATAGAGGATTGCGGGGATCGGCCCTTCTTGGTCTTCGAGCCGGGTAATCTGACCCCACACTGTGTCACCTTCAGCACCAGCAAAGCTGAAACGTTGAGTTACAGTTGCTGCCATTTGGCTCATACGGCTGGTAGCGATATCGGTTAGCGGCCGAGCGAGGCCTTCGCCGGTAGCCATGTAAAGCTCGCTGGGCACACCAATCGAATCGCGGGTGAACAGTAAGCGGCCACCTGCCAAAGCTGTGAGGTTGGCAATATGAGCCTCATTGCCCTCGACCAGGTTGAGCTCGGTCACTTCGCCTGAATTCGGATCAATCCGAAAAGCCGGTGTGTCGAGCACGTCAGCCGCCGTGGCGAGCAAATAGCTGCCGTCTGCACTCCAGCTAAGGCCGCCGAAGGATAGGTCGGTGGATTCGGTCAACGCACGGGTTTCGCCGGTTTCGAGGTTGCGCAGATGCACGACTAGGCGATCAGATTCATAACCGGGTCGCGCCATCGCAAGATAGGCGAGGGTTTTGCCATCGGGTGATGGGGCGGGCGATGAATCGTGTGCTTCGTTGTTTGCGGTCAATTCTGTTGGGGTTGCGCCGGATAGATCGGACCAATAAATGTCGAGATCGGTCGACATCGGCTCGTCTGCGCCTGTCTTTCTCGCGACGAAAAAGACGCCGGACCCATCGGAAGCCCAAGTGATATCCTCTCCCCCGCCAAAGGGCATGGTGGGCGTATTGGCTGTTATTGATCCCGTTGCGCTGCCGCCATCTAGAGCGACACCCTCGCCAGAAACTTCACCGTTTTTGAGATCATATACGAAAACTCTATTGAACTGGTTGGGTGCAATCCACTGGTCCCAATGCCGATAAAACCCAGCATCACCTTCATAGGTTCGACCCGATCCAATCGACCGTTCACTCTGTTCGCAAGCAAGATCCTCGCAGCCGCGGTCAATTGTTGACCACAATGCAATTTTGTCGCCGCTTGGCGCGATGGCAAATCCAGAAATGTCCGTGCCGGGCATATTTGCGACGAGCGTGGGTCCGGTTACGTTGCCGTTCCCTTCAAGCGCGACTCGCCAAACGCGTGCGCCACCTTTTTGAGTGTCGTCCGTATGCTCATAGCTCAGAAAATACAGAAAATTGTCTGGTCCAAATGCGAGCGAACGACCGGAGAGGCCCAATTCAAACTCAACCGGTGCGGAACCTGGCACGGCGAGGTCGAGCAAATAGTGGGTTGGAGATCGTCTTAAGGTCTCAGGGTCGGTGTTGGTGACCGAATAGACAGCATAACGGCCGAATGGTGTCACGGTTGGCCTGCCAAGGCGCGGCATGGTGATCAGATCGCGTGCGGTCATCGGCGTATTGGTCAAGCCCGGCACTGCGCTGCCGTGCGATTCTTGTGAATGGCTATCGGCTGCTAGAGGCGCCGAAACGAGCAATGACGTCGCTGCAAGAACGAGCCCTTTTGATATAGTCAATCCCATGGGGAGAGGGGTAACGATTGCGTTGACCAGATTCCAGTGAAACCGGCAATGGCCAACGAAACATCTGGATTTAGCGTATCAGCCGCGCTTGCCGGCGATCCGGGCGATTTCCGCCTGCACCATGGTTTCAACCATGCTGGGAAGGTTTTTGTCGAGCCATTCTGCCAGCATCGGGCGGAGCAATTCGCGGGTCATCCCCTCAAGAGATGTCTCGCCTGAACGAACGATTTGCGGTTTTGCTCCGGGTTCAGCCAGCATTGCCAGCGCTGCGAGGTTTTCCTGCATTGCACCGCGTACTTCTTCGGTGATGAGCGGTTCGTCAGCTGCATCATTCATATCAACGACTTCTGAAAGCTCCATCTCAGCGAGATCGAGGACTTCGTTTTCTTCATCTTCGGGTGCGTGTTCGGCTTCTTGCGCAGCTTCCACCTTACGGCGGCGCGCATCAATTGCGGAATCGCGGCTGTCGCGCGCAATCACCTTCTTGATCGATTCCAGAATTTCTTCGACCGATGCTTCGCTGTTGTTCGCCACGATGCTACCCCGTTAGTCGCGTTAACCACTGCGAATCACGCATTCAGCGCTCTTCACTCGGCTCCAATACGGGACCAATCAAGTCTTCGGAAGTGCCAATGTCAACGGTTCTGGTTGAATTCGCGGTCGGTTCAGGGTCGCGATCCCAATCCCAGATATTGCCGCTAACGCGGTCGGCATTGACCTGTGGATCATATAATGGACCGCCCGTATCGAGGTTCAGGTCGCGTGCTTCGGCCTTCCCCATTGCGGCAAGCAGTGTGAATCCTGCGACATAGGCGTTGCGCCGTGCAGTCACGAGCTGCGCGCGGGCAGAGAGCAATTCCTGCTCTGCATTGAGTACGTCGATGATCGTGCGATTTCCGATCGAATTCTCCGCACGCACACCTTCAAGGCTAAGTTCAGCCGCCTCTACTGCGGATTGCGAGCTTTGGATCACAGCATTTGATGCCTCCCAGCTCGAATAGGCGGACCGGGTTTGTGCTATTACGTTGCGTTCGGTCGCGATGACCTGTTCCAAAGCAGCGGTTTCGCGAGCTCCCGCCTGACGTTGGCGTGCGGCAGGAAGTCCGCCTTGAAAAATCGGGATCGTGACCCGCACACCCGCGTTTGCAGTCGATTCACGCTGAAGGAAGTCAGAGGCAACTGGTCCGCCCAGTGTTCCAAAGAAGTTGGTGTAATCGTAGTTGGCAAACAGGGAGACAGTGGGCAAACGCCCTGCTCCAGCCACTTCGGAGTCATAGCCAGCCGCTTCGGCGCGTTCTTTCGCTGCGATAAGGTCTGGATTGTTATCTAGAGCAGTGACCACCGCCATACCCACCGTTTCCGGCAGGCCTGGCAATGGCGGTGGCGCCTCTAATCCGATGGGCGCGCGGCCGACAAGTTCAATATAAGTCTGCTGTGCGTTAACAAAATTGGCGTAAGCGGTCCGCAGATCCCCTTCGGCAACGGCAAGTCGTGATTGCGCTTGAGCCACGTCCGTCCGGGTCAGATCACCGATTTCAAATCGATCACTGGTCGATTGGAATGTGATTCGCAAGACTTCGACCTGATTGGCGGAAAGTTCTGCCAATGCCTCGGTCCGAAGCACATCCATATAGGCCGCAACCGTTCGGCTGAAAATTGAACTTTCGGTGCCGCGCAAATCCGCCTGCCCCGCCGAAACGCGTTCCTGTGCAGCGTTGATCCCATTGCGCACACTGCCACCTGAGTAGATTGGCACCTGTAAGAGCGCGTTGACACCAAGATTTCGTGTGGGCGCTGTGAAGGAGTTTGCGGATTGCCTCAAAAATTCGATATGGGTTGCTGTCGCATTTAAGCTCGGTAGGCCCTGCGCGCGCTGGATTGGCACATCTTCATCGGTCGCGCGCTGTGTAGCCCGTGCGCCTTCGAGCGTGGGATTGGTGTTGTAAACTGAAACAAGCGCATCGCGCAGCGTTTCTGCCTGCGCTGCGCCCGAAAGTCCGGCCAGCGCTAGCGCACCTGTATAAGAGACCACTTTGGTAGCACTCAAAAGACGCGGGCGTTGCTTCATGAAAATGTCCAGCTGGTTGGAATGTCAAATGCGTGCAAGACAGGGATGCCGAGGTCTTCCACAGGTTGCAGAGCGACCTGACCGACAATTTTCCGCCCCGACGCCAACCGAGTGACTTGCCGCAGCAACAGGCCAGAGACGATCTGTCCGTCGTCTTCTAGCTTTTCGGCTATAGACGCGGGCAATTGTTCGATTGCGCCGTCAATTAAGATGAGCGAGAACTTGCCTTCAGGAAGCGTATCTTTCGCAGCATCGGCCGATGAAATAGTGGTCACTTCGGTAACCAAAGGGCGCAGCAATTCAGCAAGATACCCGGTGCCGCCTTCAACAAGCAAAACGCGGTCTGACGGGCGCGGCGCGGCTTCGAGCAGAAGCTTGCCGTAGAATAACGGTGAGGCCAGATGTGCGTCTTCACCCAGTGCAACCGACCGGTCGATATAGGCGAGGCCAGACTTGTCTTCCGGCAGGAAATCCTCGCGCGGCACCGACATCATGCGGGAAAGCACAAATTCCTCATTCACTCCGCTAGTGCGAAGCTGGCTGTCGATCATGGCTCTTCGCGCAGTCGTGGTGTTGCGGGTCATCGTAATGTTGCTCATACATACTCCCTCAGACTGTATTGGTATCGCAATACAGTTCGTCAACCCTTCCTAGCCATCGTGGGTTCCAGTTCCAAGGGAATTGGTGTGCGAACCGCCCAGCTTCCCTTTGACGTCCAACCAAGCTGGGCCTTAAGGAGATAGCAAGGAGACCGGGAACCGGTTTCGACCGATACCAGGAGAGCTTCGATGAGTGACATTGGAAATACGAACGGCGCCCAGACAGTTCAAAATAACGGACAAATTTTCGGTGCGACGGGTGAGGTTCGCATCGAAAGCGACTCTTTGGGCGATGTGGCGGTTCCGGCAGCGGCGTATTGGGGTGCCCAAAGTCAGCGCAGTCTTGCGAATTTCGCGATTGGCACTGAAACAATGCCAGCGCCGCTTATAAAAGCGCTTGGCATTCAGAAACAATCGTCGGCCAAGGCGAATATGGATCTGGGCTTGCTTGATGCAGAGGTGGGTGGTGCGATTGTCGCTGCAGCTGCCGAAGTGATCGATGGAACGCTCGCCGATCAGTTCCCGCTCAGCGTGTGGCAGACCGGATCGGGCACGCAGTCCAATATGAACGCAAATGAGGTAATCGCCAGCCGCGCCAATCAGATATTGACCGGCCAACATGGCGGTAAGCATCCGGTCCACCCGAACGATCACTGCAATCTGGGGCAGAGTTCAAACGACACCTTTCCAACTGCAATGCATATTGCCGCAGCGGGTGAGACAATTGAGCAATTGATTCCCGCACTCACCCATCTGCACGGGGCGTTGGATTCCAAAGCAAAGGCCTTTGCGAATATTGTGAAGATCGGCAGGACGCATTTGCAAGATGCGACACCGCTGACCTTGGGTCAGGAATTTTCAGGCTTTGCTAAACAGATTGAATACGGGATTGAGCGTCTGAAAAATTCACTGCCGCGTGTGCTCGAATTGGCTCAAGGCGGCACGGCAGTGGGCACTGGCATTAATTCCAAAGCTGGCTTTGCTGAAAAATTTGCAGCGCATGTTACCGCGATCACTGGACATGATTTTGTCACGGCTCCCAACAAATTTGAATCGCTGGCAGCCCACGATGGAATGGTCGAACTGTCTGGCGCTCTGAATTCTGTCGCGGTTTCTTCAATGAAGATCGCCAACGACATCAGACTGCTTGGGTCGGGCCCACGATCGGGGCTGGGAGAGATCGCATTGCCTGCGAATGAACCAGGCTCATCGATAATGCCAGGTAAGGTCAATCCGACCCAATGTGAGGCTCTGACGATGGTTTGCGCGCAGGTAATGGGCAACAACACGACCGTCAGCGTTGCGGGTTCACACGGACATTTGCAGCTCAATGTCTTTAAACCTGTGATGATCAATGCTGTGCTGCAGTCGATCCGTTTGCTCAGCGATTCTGCGCGCAGCTTCACTGATAATTGTGTTGTCGGCATCGAAGCGAATACGGCGCGAATCGATCAACTGATGAATGAGAGCCTGATGCTGGTCACTGCGCTCAATCCGCATATCGGTTATGACAATGCGGCCAAAATCGCGAAGAAGGCACACGCTGACGGAACAACCTTGAAGGAATCGGCGCTCGAACTTAGATTGCTCACCGAAGAGCAATTTGCACAGTGGGTTGTGCCTGCAGACATGATCAAACCGCGCGATTGAAGGGGCTGGGGCGGCAGGAGCATTGCTTTTTCGCTCTGGCCCATTCGACCAAGCGAGCATTCGAACCGACGACCGATTGGCGCTTTTCCGTTCAAAGCGCTATCTCGTTTGGTGATTATGGATTTTAGCAAGACAACCGATGCGTCGATAAAACCCGCGCCAGTCAGTGTACCACTCCGCACAGTGCTGTTTTCTATGGTGGCGTTGTGGGCGACCTATTTCGTCCTGATTTCAGCCAGAAGCAGTATCCTTGACCTAGATATGCAATGGGAAATGGCGTTTCGGCGCGCCTTGGTCACTCTTGCAGCAATTGGCATGACAGTGGTGCTTTGGGCATTACTGCGTTTGGTCGATCGGCAATCGCTATGGATCAAAATCGGAGCTGCAGCTTTTTTTGCGATTCCTGTCGCAATCACGATTGGTCAGATCAACCAATATGCTTTTCAGGATATCTCGGAGAAACTCGAAAAGCGTTTTGTCGAGGAACGCGGTTTCCGATTCGATGACGAAGGCAATTTGCTGTTCGATTTGCCCGAAGGCGTTACCGTGAAGGCTCCAAACCCAGATGGGTCGGGCGCGCCTCAATTGACAGAATCCCTGATTATTGCGCCAGCTGCAATGCGCGAAGATACTTGGAAGTCAGTCTTGGAGATTGCGCTGGGTAGGTATTTCTTGCTGCTTGCCTGGGCTTCAACCTATTTTGCTCTGCTCGCTGGGTTTCAAGCGCGAGCAGCCGAACGGCGCGAACAGCAATTCCGCTCTGCTGCAAAGGCTGCTGAGCTGCGATCCTTGCGCTATCAGGTGAATCCGCATTTCCTTTTCAACACGCTCAATTCGCTGTCGGCGCTAGTGTTGACCGGAAAGCCTGAAAGGGCTGAGCGTATGATTCAGACGATCAGCCGCTTTTATCGCCACAGTTTGGCTGATGAACCGACCAGCGACGTGTATCTGCAGGACGAGTTCGACCTACAGCAACTTTATCTCGACATTGAAGCGGTCCGTTTTCCCGAACGGTTGAGTTGCGAGTTCGACCTTCCCCAAGATCTTGAAAAAGCCCGCGTACCCGGCATGATCTTGCAGCCGCTGGTTGAAAATTCAGTGAAATACGGTGTTTCAGCCGTTACGCGTCAGGTTAAGATAACCGTTGCCGCGCGCGAGGAATTTGATCGCCTTGTTATCAGCATTGTCGATGATGGTCCCGGTGTTCCCGATGGCGCGCCGCATGGTTTCGGCATAGGGCTCGCCAATGTGCGTGACCGGCTGGAAGCACGCTTTGGTTCAGATTTCGCGTTCACTTCTGCACCGATTCCAGACGGCTACAAGACTGAGATGCGCATTCCACTGTCCCGTCCGATAAAGAGCTAACCCCTAAATGAGCAGATGACCTCCGATGGCCGAAATCGATATTGAATCCCAGGCAATGCGCACTCTGATTGTGGACGACGAACCACTGGCGGTTGAACGTATTCAGGTCATTTGTGCTGAGCTTCCGGCCATTCGCGTGGTCGGTACGGCTAGTGATGGCGCAGCAGCCTTGCGCTTGGCGGAAAAGCTGGAACCCGACCTTGTCTTGCTCGACATGACTATGCCCGAACTTGATGGTTTGGGTGTCGCTCGAAAATTGGCGGAGAATGAAGAGCCGCCAGCGGTTATATTCGTCACCGCGCATGATCACTTTGCTGTCGAGGCATTCGATTTGGATGCGATTGACTATGTGCTGAAACCTGTATCTGCGGACCGGCTCGAACGTGCTATTGAACGCGCAGTTGCTCGGCGTGGCGAACGCAAGGAACCACATAGCGATTGGCTCGATGAGCTTTGGGTACCGCACAGATCTGAATTGTTGCGGATCGCTGTGAGCGAGGTTCATCAAATCGATGCGGAACGCGATTATGTAAGGCTTCATGTGGGTGACCCGGCGGAACCGGATGAAGGATCGCGATCCTATCTGTTGCTTCAGACCATTGCTGGCCTTGAAGCCAGGCTCGATCCTGAAAAGTTCATCCGCATCCACCGCTCAACAATCTTGCGCCGCAACAATATTCGCGGGCTGCGCCATGATGGATTGGGAGTGTGGTCGGCCGAATTGCAGAATGGTGATGCCTTACGCATTGGTCGGACCTATTTGTCTAAGGTAAAGGCAATGGCTGGTCGCTAAGTGCCTGCCATATCTGATTCGAACCGGCTCTGTTCTGATTGTGTATAAAAGAGCGGCCCAAACCCTGGGACTGATGAGGGTTTGAGCCGCAATGTCTGCACTGCGTGGGAGTGCAGGAAAAGAACGCGTCTTAACCGCCGCGCCGCTGATTTTCCGCGATCGCCGCCATTTGACGCTGCGCACTCGCGCGCGCTTTGGCGACGCATTCGCGAACCTCGGTTGAAGGGATTCGCGTGCCGGTGCGGACGTAATCAGCTTGACACACTTCGCGTGCGGCCCGGTTTATCCGCTGGTCGAGCATACGCTGCCCTTCGACGGTGTTGAGATCGAGGCCAGCCGCGCTCACCGATTGAGTCGGAGGTTGATCAGGACCAGCAATCGCGGGGGACGCGGTGAATGCAAGGCCGATTGCGGCCGTGGCAATAGCAAGGGTTTTCATAGATTCTCTCCTATCAGCGAGGGCGGTGGTGTTCGATCGGGGGTTCAAACGAGGGATGCCGACCGCCCTGCTGTGTTAGTTAGATAGACTAGCTGCGCAGGGTGGTCATTCGTTCGTCGACCAACCCGGCTGCAATTGCCGACTGACTGCAAGGAAAATGATCAATGCGTTATTGAGGCTGACTAAGCGCGCATTTCATCGGACGAAGGTTTCCTGCATAGGGTCAAGTATGATTCCCGCGCTTGCCCTTATGTTTGTACTCGGCATAGGCAATTTTGCCTTGCACATAGCGGTACTCGAAAGCGATCATCCACTGGTCAGGCAGATGCCAAGCTTCGTTCATCTGCTTGGCGGACGTTTTACATTGGTGGCTGAGTATTTGGTGCTGCTAGCGGCCATGTTGCTCGCAGCCAATGGGTGGCCGGAGCTAGTTTGGGCGTATTCCTTCTACTCCGCACTGAATGCTCTATCGGCATGGCTGATTCTTAGCAGACGGATATAGTGCCAGTGGAATTTTCATTGCGCATCACTGTTAATCACGCTTGGGCTTCGGCACTATGACAACGCGGTTCTTCCATATCAGTGACGTCCATTTCGGAGTCGAGGATCGCACTGCGCTTTCCTATGTTGAGCGAGCGATCGCTGATGAACGACCCGACGCGCTTGTATGCACAGGCGATATTACGCAGCGTGCAAAACGTCGCGAATATGCGGCGGCGGCGGATTGGTTTGAGGAATTGGATGTTCCTGTCATTCTGGAACCCGGCAATCACGATATGCCGTACTACAGTCCGATTGAGCGCTTCTTTGATCCCTATCGGCGATATCGCCATCTTGCAGAGCGAGTCAGTACGACGTTCGAATCCGAAGATGTAATTTTTGTCTCCCTTAAGACAACGGTGCGCGCTCAACTGCGATTCCCGTGGTCCGATGGTTTGGTCACAAGCCGTGCGCTGAACAAAACCCTTGCGCGTCTAACTTCACTTCAAGGTGATCCACGTCATGTTGTCGTTACGGGGCATCATCCGCTGCTGGGGCCGCCGGGTAAAGCAACCAATCCGACGATAGGCGGCGACCGAGCATTTTCCGCAATAGCCGCAGCAGGGGCGGATGCGATGCTGACGGGGCATGTCCACGTCCCCTTTGATGATGTGCGTGAATGCGGCGGATATAGGGCCAGATTAATCGGCGCGGGAACGCTTTCAACTCGGCTGCGCCATGGCGCTCCGCCTTCCTACCGTGTCATTGCGTGCGAGCGAGGCGGGGCAATCACGACTGAGTTGCGCGAATTGTAGCACCACGAATAGTAAGATGAGGCCGCGCAAATTTAACCAAATTTAAGCGATCCACGTTAGGACTCTTTCAGAGATACTGCGCGCGTTGTCCGGCACGGAGTTCTTTGCGGGACAAGGCGCCATTCTGAGTTTTCTTTTTGTATGCAGATTTGTGGGGAGGGAGATGCAATGGACCTGCTAAAAGCAATGGGGTTTGGTGCACTAATCTCTGGCTGTGTCGCGATGGTTATCGGCACTCAGGGATCAAGCGGGGGCCAATTGGCGATCCAGTCCATGGAGGTCGCTGATTTTAAGATGTATTGGTCATGGCCGGTTTTTCTGGCCTGCACCGGTGTGTTTTGGGGCCTGCTGCTACTTCAGCGCTAGGCGGAAAGCGACTAAATCCAAACGATAAGAAACAAAAGGAGCGACCTTCCTGATGGAAGGTCGCTCCTTTTTGTAGGTAGTATTCTGAGTTCTTTAGCGTTTCGAGAACTGGAAGCTGCGACGCGCTTTAGCGCGGCCATACTTCTTACGTTCAACAACGCGGCTATCGCGAGTAAGGAAGCCTGCCGCCTTCACTGTGGCACGCAGTTCAGGTTCATACCGAGTGAGCGCTTGGCTGATGCCATGCTTCACCGCGCCAGCCTGTCCTGACAGACCTCCGCCGCGCACTGTGGCGACAACATCATACTGACCTTGGCGATCAGTGATGGTGAAGGGCTGATCGATGATCAGGCGCAGCGTTGGACGGGCGAAATAAGTTTCCTGATCCTTGCCGTTGACGGTGACCTTGCCGGAACCCGGCTTAATCCAAACGCGCGCAGTGGCGTCTTTACGACGACCAGTCGCATAAGCGCGGCCCTGAGCATCAAGCTCTTGATCGCGCAATGGTGCCGTTGGTTGAGCCGCTACGGTTTGAGCGATTTCAGCAGCATCACCAGCAGGAGCGTCGCCAGCAATTTCTTTAAGATCGGAAAGATCGGAGACGCTAGTGGCCTCACCGGAATTTTCGCTAACCATTACGAATTGACCTTGTTCTTGCGATTCATAGAAGCGACGTCGAGCACTTGCGGAGATTGTCCGTCATGGGGGTGCTCTGTGCCATTATAAAGGTGCAGCGCGCGCATCTGATCACGGCCCAGTGGACCGCGCGGGATCATGCGTTCAACAGCCTTTTCAAGCACTCGCTGAGGAAAACGGCCTTCCAGCACCTTAGCTGGGGTGGTTTCCTTGATACCGCCAGGGTGGCCGGTATGTTTGTAATAGATCTTCTTCGTCGCCTTGTTGGCGGTGAACTTCACCTTGTGTGCATTGATAACGATCACATGATCGCCGCAATCAACATGCGGGGTGTAGCTCGGTTTGTGCTTACCACGCAGGTGGTTGGCAATGATCGAAGCGAGACGGCCAACAACGAGGCCATCGGCATCAATCAGGTGCCATTTCTTTTCGACCTCGGCCGGTTTTATTGACCGGGTCTGTTTGCTAATAGCCTTCATGGCTGAAAGTCCTTGAACCTAATGGGTTGCGAGAATTTGAAACACTAAATCTGACCGAGGAAAATCGACACGTCAGCAAATTGCATCCGAATCAAAGTCAATCCGACTTATTGAAGGGGCGCATTTGTCGATCGAAGCGGCGCAAGTCAACCAAAACCGGGGGTTTGAGGGGAGGTAAAATAATACCTCTGTCTGATTGACGAGCGCGAGAGCGTTAAAATTCGCCCAACTTCCACTCCTCTCTTGCGTGTCGTTCGGTATGTCCAATACGCGTCAAAATTGTTCTTTCTGCATGATCCAACCTCAGGCTGTCAGATTCTGCTACGGCATTATAGGTGATCTCGAATTGCCCAGTTAATCCACCGGGTAGGCTGATCTCGCGGGTCGATTGCAGCGGCACGCCCGTCGGGAAAAATAGATCATCAGGCAATCGATCGAGCAAGGAGTACCCTGCCTGTTGCATCTCATTCAGAAACTGGCGCTGGGCGGCTTGCTGTGAAGATGGCATCGGTCGGCTGGCGATCACGTGCTCTGCTTCGGCGATGGCGGCAGCGATATCCTCTTGATCGGTTCCCGATCCTGCCACCAAAATCTTGCCATTGCCCGATAGCAATATTGGCCACATGTTTGCGGTCGACCTTGATTGCTCGATTTCGGCAAATGATGCGAGCGAAGGTGGCGCTTCAACTTCGGCTTGCAATTGAGTGCCGGTGATCGCGATTCCTTGGCCTTGCCTAGTAAATTCGACTTCCCAGCTACGGCTGACAACCAATAGCCTGCCGTCATGCAAGCTGCGCTCCAACCGACGTGATAGCGATAATGGGTGGGATGGCATGGGCACCAGAGATTGGGCAAATGCGGCCACATGACCATAGCCAAGCGCCGAAGAGACTCCCATTCCAACTGCCGCGCCAATCGCCCCCCGGCGGGAAAATTCCCTCATCTCGCTACCCATAACCGCACAACCATTACGTTTTCCCCAAAGCTCACGCTCCACCCATCGAAGCGTTCAGCCAACCCAAAGTGGCTGGATGCGCAGCATCGCAATTCCATCCAACAATAGCGGGTGTATCATAGGGGTGAATCTCTCCCAAACGTTCGACCATTACTTCCAATCTATCGAAAGTGGTTTTGAACAACACAGCCACTTCAACCGCGGTCGTCGATCGACCTTCAAATTCGAATACAGATTCAATTCCGGGAAGGATATTGGCGCAAGCGATGAGTTTTTCCTTGAGCAATTGAGCCGAAACATAGCGGGCCGTTTCCACGTCGGGGAAAGGGCACCATGCCAGCGCAGCCTGCACATCATTCATGCGGGACCCGCCATTCTACGCTGTTGTTGCTGTAAAACGCCGTCAGTATGCATCGCCCAAGCTGTCGCAATAACTAACAAGGCGCCGGTAAACTGGTGCGCAGCTGCGACCCACAGTTCGACCTGCGTCATCACCGTCGCAATCCCCAACAGAACCATCAAACCAAATGCACTATGAAGCGCAATTGATGCGTGTCTGTCTGCCTTACGCACTCGCCGCGCGAGATAGATCAGGGCACCTACTGCCATCCAAGCCCACCACCGGTGGATAAAGTGCAGTAGGAAGGGATCATGTGTGAGGCTCCAAAAGACGCCGCGCGAGAATTGAAGTTCAGGAATGATCCGTCCATTCATGAGCGGCCAATCATAGGCGGCGTGTCCGGCATTGAGTCCTGCCACCCATGCCCCAAGCAGCAATTGGATGAACAATATCAGCGCGACTATTGCTGATGGCAGTGTAATTGGAGCGGCAAGCACATTCGGATCACGTCCCACGCGGCGCATATCGCGCGCAGTCCAAACTAGCGCTCCAAGCAAGAGGAGGGCGGTCAACAGATGCACCGAAAGGCGGAAATGGCTCACATCTGTCATGTCACCAACCAACCCCGATTGGACCATCAACCACCCAAATAGTCCTTGCAGCCCGCCCAATACGAGCAGGCCGACCAACCGGCCCTTGAATCCGTCAGGAATGGCGCCTTTCAACCAGAACCAAACCAGCTGCAGAACAAAGACAACGCCCACCATCCGCGCGAGAAGTCGGTGGAGCCATTCCCAAAAGAAAATGAACTTGAAATCAGACAACGTCATCCCGCTGAGGCTGGCCTCAAGCCGGTATTCAGGCGTTGCCTGATATTTTGCGAATTCAACCTGCCACGCGGCGTCTGTCAGAGGAGGAAGGATGCCAGATGCCACTTTCCATTCCGTGATTGATAGCCCGCTCTCTGTGAGGCGAGTGATCCCTCCGACAAGGACTATGACGACAACAATCGCAGCCACAATTTCCAACCAGCGCGCAATTGCGAACGGGCGCACCCGGCTATGTGATGCTGAAGAGTGTGAGTCAGCGGTACGCGAAGTGATTACCATGATGCGCGTGTAGATGTGCGGTGAATTCAGTGCTTGCAAGTCCGTTTGCTGCAAAGTGGGTTGCGGCCCCTGCAAATCAGCGTCGATTGTCACCCTTCAAAGGGAAAGCCCTTGCGAAATGTGATAATGTTACATATGTGACCCTTGCAATGATGCAGGAATCAAACTCTCCGAACCGATTCGGTGTGCGCCGCCGTCTTGACCAATTTGGTATTGGTATTGCCGGACTATGTGTGCTGCATTGTATCGCCGCAGTTGTTTTGGTTTCTGGTCTTGGGCTTGGTGGGCATTTCCTCCTTTCGCCTGAAATTCACCGGATCGGCCTTGCGCTTGCTCTGATAATCGCAGCTGTCGCGATTGGATGGGGGGCGCTCAAACATCGCCGAGCGGCACCTTTCGTTCTAGCAATGATGGGCTTGACCTTTATGGGCGGCGCGCTGGCGATGCCGCATGGTGAAAAAGAGTTCCTTTTGACCATCATTGGCGTTTCGCTTGTTTCGGTAGGCCACCTTCTAAATTTGCGCTTAAAACCCGCAGTTTAGCCGCACTCGCAAAACCGAAGGTTGCACCTGCGCGTAGCGCGTCTATTTCAGTGCGCATGAGTGATATCAAATCCATTACCCTGAATGGCGAACTGCGCCGCACATCTGCAGCGAGCATTGCCGATCTCGTTCGCGAATTAGAGCTGACGCCTGGAAAAGTTGCAGTTGAGCGTAATGGCGAGATTGTGCCGCGCTCGACACTGGAATCGGCCATGCTCGGCGTGGATGACACGTTGGAAATCGTACACTTCGTCGGCGGTGGGGATCATGCCGCCATACTGCCCGATACTTGGACCGTTGCGGGTCACACATTTTCATCTCGGTTGATCGTTGGCACCGGGAAGTACAAGGATTTCGAAGAGAATGCCGCGGCTGTTGAGGCGAGCGGCGCAGAAATCGTCACGGTTGCGGTGCGTCGGGTTAATGTTACCGATCCCAAAGCACCGATGTTGACCGACTTCATCGACCCCAAGAAAACCACCTATCTGCCCAACACTGCGGGCTGTTTCACCGGCGAAGATGCCGTGCGAACTCTGCGCCTTGCGCGTGAAGCGGGTGGATGGAATTTGGTCAAGCTGGAAGTCTTGGGCGAGGCACGCACGCTTTATCCTGACATGCGCGAGACATTGAAAGCGACAGAAATCCTAGCGACGGAAGGGTTTCATCCCATGGTCTATTGCGTCGATGATCCGATTGCCGCGAAGCAGCTCGAAGACGCAGGGGCGGTCGCGATCATGCCGCTCGGCGCTCCGATTGGATCGGGGCTGGGCATACAGAATCAGGTCACAATCCGACTAATCGTCGAAGGCGCAAATGTGCCGGTACTGGTCGATGCGGGCGTTGGCACGGCTTCGGATGCTGCGGTGGGTATGGAGCTAGGCTGCGACGGAATTTTGATGAACACTGCCATAGCCGAGGCGAAAGAGCCGATCCGCATGGCTCGTGCAATGAAGCTTGCGGTGGAGGCCGGTCGTGAGGCCTATCTTGCGGGGCGCATGGGCCGGCGCAAATATGCCGATCCCAGCAGCCCGCTTGCCGGACTGATCTAAATAGAGGCGCAGCCCGCTGGCTGGATTGATCTAAGCTTGTCATTCGCTTTGCGCGCTAAATTCGCAGCAACGGTTACTACGTATTAACCAAGTTGGTCGACAACCGTCTTCTGAATTCAGGAGACGACAGTGACACTTGCCAACACCGCCACCATGACCATCGGCGAAATGCGCGAATTTGCAGGCTTTGAGCCAGGCGAGCAGCGTTATATCAAGCGCAGCCTCGATATTGGCATGGCACGCTGCGATGCGTTTAAGCTTTGGGGGCGGAGCGAGAAAGAAAATACCGCGATCCGTCGGCAATATGTCGCCTATCAGGACATTAAGTCTCTGCGTGCGTTGGTCCCTCAAGAAGGCACAATGGGCGAGATTGAGCGCTTTATTGGCAAGCTGGTTCGCATGGCCGCATTCGACCTCGAACAAGAGCACCTCACCAGCTTCTCGGCATTCCGCTTTCTCTATGAAAGACTATTGGGTGCAGAGTCGCGGCCTTATTTGCCTGCGGCCTTCTGTGCTGCTGGCGCGCTGCCAATGATCCGCCCGGAGCACCGCAAAATCCTACTCCAAAGCCTAAGCGAAGCCGCTGCAACAGCCCCCGGCTGGTCAGATCGCACACCGAGCTTCTATCCGGAATTTGTCGAGGATGTTGAGGCGGCTTAAGTGACAGGTGAGTTTGGGCTTGAACATTCACCTAGTATCTTAGTCGCACATTCAAGCGCCGACAGCTTAGTGGTGTCCACGAAAAGATCGTAGCTTATCTGACAATGTGTCGACGCGAGTTGTGATCGAGCCAGTCCGGGAACCCGGTCGCCACGTTCCCGTTCGCGCCTATCCAATTCCTTGGGTTCGCAGTGGACTTTGATGGTCTGCACCTTGAGTGCCGACAGCGCTTCGCAAAACTCGAGATGAGCTGTTTGTCCGTTTAAGATGATATCGACGATCACATTATGCCCGGTATCAGCTAGCGCCCTTACCGAATGAGCAATTGCCAGCTTCATTGCAGGAAAGTTGTTCGAATTGGCGGCAATTGAGCGCGGTGTCATATTCCAAAACGCATCAAGCGAGCAATGTAGATAGGGCTGATCCAGCTCCTCTTGCAGCGCACGAGCCAGAGAAGTTTTCCCAGAGCTTGAAACCCCATTGAGGATAATGACCTGTCCGGTCTTCATGCTCTGGGCCTACCGCCCATAAAGCCCGTCGATCCGATCTTGATAACGATCACGGATCTTATGCCGCCTGATCTTCATGCTTGGCGTCATTTCCTCATTCTCGATTGAGAAAGCTTCATCGGCGCAGTCGAATTTGCGCACTTTTTCGACCACGGACAGGTCCTTGTTCGTGCGATCAACCGCCGCGCGCAGAGCGCTTTTGAACGCTGGCAGGTCTTGCAAAGCCTTCATGTCGAATTTTTCGTCATTGGCGCGTGCCCATTCGAGTGCCCATTCGGCGTCGGGAACAATCAGACCGACCACATAAGGCCGCTTGTCACCGCTCACCATTGCCTGCGCTATTTCAGGTTGGAGTGTCAGCATGCCTTCGATCTTTTGCGGGGCAACATTGTCGCCCTTATCGTTGACGATCATGTCTTTCTTGCGGTCGGTTATGACGATCCGGCCCTTATCATCCAGATGACCGATATCGCCGGTATGCAGCCAACCATCGATAATCGTTCGGGCGGTTTCGGCATCATTCTGCCAATATCCGTGCATCACCAACTCACCTCGGCACAGGATTTCACCGTCTTCTGCGATCTTTAGCTCCACGCCGCGCATCGGCGGGCCGACTGTATCCATTTTCAGGCCAACAGACGGGCGGTTGCAGCTCATCACTGGTCCCGCTTCGGTCTGGCCATAGCCTTGCAGCATGGTCAGGCCCATGGATTCAAAGAAATTGCCAACCTCGGGATTGAGCGGCGCACCGCCTGAAACCATCGCCTTGATCCGACCGCCAAATTTCTGACGGATCTTGGGTCGCAGCGCCTTTTCGACCAGGAAATCGAGTGGACGGTCGCGCTTACGCTTTTTCCCATCCTTTGCTTTGTCGCCGATCTTCAGTGCGCTATCCATCATGAAATTGGCGACACGGCCCTGTTTTTCGACCTGCTTCATGATCCGTGTGCGCAGCACCTCGAACAGCCGCGGGACAACCACCATCAGCGTGGGCTGGGTTTCCTCGATGTTGGAGGCAAGTTTTTCCAATCCTTCAGAATAGAAAATTTCTGCGCCGACAGCGATTGGCAAATAGAGGCCGCCAGTGTGTTCATAAGCATGGCTTAGCGGAAGGAAGGATAGGAACCGCTCATTCTCAATACCGAAATCATTAATCAGTATCTCGGCGGCACCGGAGGCATTGCATAGGATTGCGCCGTGATGCTGTTTCACTCCGCGCGGAGCTCCGCCAGTGCCGCTGGTGTAAATCAGGCAGGCGGTATCGTTACGGCCAATTTCAGTAAGGCGCGCGTTCACGGCCTTGCGGGCTGCCGCGGCCTCGCCCGTGATCAGTTTGTCCCAATTGTGATATTCGAAGCTTCCCGCTTGTTTGCGGTGAAGGTCTTCGATCCCGATCACATGTTCGATAAGCCCAGTTCGTGCAATCGCACCGACCAGTGGACTGAGCAATTTCTCATTCGAGACAATCACCGCACGCGCGCCCGAATTGCCTAAGATATGGGCGTGATCCCGTTCTGTGTTGGTGATGTAGGTCGGAACAGAGATGCAGCCTGCTGCCATAATGGCGAGGTCGGCAATACACCATTCCGGGCGGTTTTCAGACACAAGTGCAACTCGGTCGCCTTCATTCAAGCCGATCTTGCGAAGGCTTTGCGCGAGCATGCACACCTGACCGGCTACTTCGCGCCAGCTTTGGGTCCGCCATTCCCCATCCAGTTTGGACCCTAGGAAAGGCGCATCGCCTTTTTCATCTGCACGTTTCAGAAACAGGTCGACGAGGTTCCTCGCAGTGTCGACATCCTGAAGGATTTGATCGTCGTTCGGATCGACCACGGGCGGCGAGTATGGTGCGTGCACGGACAAAGGCTCCTATTCCCGCTCAATTTCGGGCTGTGTTCAGCCTCTGGCGAGCATCGAATTGATTACGATTGCTTATGAATTAATCGCACATTGCCAAAGCAGCAAGCGCCACGATTGCTTGCCGGTGTGCGCAAACTCGCAAGTTAATCTGAGAATCGGGCAGTTATTCATATCCCAGCAATTCGGCGACGCGCGGATCTCCGGCCGTTTCCCAGCCACTCTCTGTTCGTAAAACAGCATTCGCCTTCCCTCGCGGGGAAAGCAGGCGGACTTGGCCGTGGCCCATGGTCTGTAATTCTCCGACCATTCCGGCAATTGCGCTGCCTTCTTCGGTGATGACATTGGGGCCGAACGCCATGATTAACGGCAGGCCAAGCGCCTCTTCCGCGCTCATACCGAAATCAATCACTCCGATGATCGAGCGCGCGACCTGCACCGGTATTGTAGGCCCGCCCGCTGCGCCAATCACCAATACGACTTCGCCACTAGCGTCGAACACTATGGTTGGTGCCATTGAAGAGCGTGGCCGCTTCCCGCCTTCCACGCGGTTCGCGACAGGCACGCCTTCGATCGCGGGTGAGGAGCTGAAATCGGTAAGTTCATTATTGAGGTAGAATCCGCCAAAATGCAGGCCCGATCCAAATGCCCCTTCGACAGTGGAGGTATAGCTGACCGCATTACCATCAGCATCGACGATGGAGAAATGGGTGGTGCCGTTTTCTGGCGGTTCATCGCCGTCAGCCCGAGCGAGTGGTGCGCCAGGGGGTATGCCGGGCTCTACATTGGATAGCGCTGAAGCCGGGTCAATCAAAGCGCTACGCGTGGCTACATAGGCTGGGTCGATTAGACCTGCGACCGGCACAGCGACGAAATCTTCGTCCGCTAGGTAAAGTTCGCGGTCGGCATAGGCAACGCGCTGCGATTCGAGGAAAAGGTGCCAGAATTGAACGCTATCCGGGCCCAGTGAAGCCACATCGAATCGCTCCAATTGGCCAAGCATTTGCGCGACTGCGACACCGCCGGAACTCGGCGGCCCCATGCCGCAAATGCTGTAGCTGCGATAAGGCGCGCAGACGGGTTCGCGCATTCTAGCTTCGTAGGCGCGCACATCGCTCGCGGTCATCCGACCATCTTGCGGGGTGGCCTCAGCGATGTAAGTCGCGAGAGCCTCGGCGCTTGTTTCGTAAAGAGCAGCGGGTCCGTCCACCGCAATACGCTCAAATGTCTCGGCCAGTTCTGGAATCGTGATTCGTGAACCTATGGGCAAAGGCTCTCCATCAGTTCCATAGAAGATTGCGCGCGCTGCAGCGGTATGGCCGCCGCGTTCGCTGCGAGATGAAAGCGATCCGTTCAACCGGCGATTCATCAAAAATCCATCGCGGGCCAATGCGATGGCAGGCGCGAACAAATCGGTCCAAGGCAGTTTGCCATACTGTCCATGCGCTTTTGCAGCGAGCGCGATATTGCCGGGCACACCCACGCTTAGCCCCGAAATGACACGGTCTTCATAGGCAAGACGTTCGCCCGCCTCATCCAGAAATCGCCTACCGGACGCTGCTGCGGGCGCTGTTTCACGGCCATCAAATGTCACCACACCATCATTGCCAGCGTGGATCATGAACCCGCCGCCACCGATGCCCGAACTCTGAGGTTCAACAACAGTAAGAGCTAGCATCACGGCTATGGCCGCATCGGTCGCGGATCCGCCTTGCGCGAGAATAGCCTCACCAGCGGCGGTCGCGCGCGGATCGGCAGTGCTAACCGCTCCTTTGGATGTGCTCAGCGGCGTTTCCGTCGCGGAGGCGATAGAGGGAGAATAGTCTGCGCAGCCCGAAAGAAGGAGCGCGACAGGCGAGAAAAAACCGATAAACTTGAACATAAGCGCGGTTGCTATTCGCTTCCTACCGCCTCTGCAATGCTGGCGAAGCCATCGCGCTTCATTAATCGCTCTAACCCGTCGGCAATGCGGGCGCCGAGGCCGGGGCCGTGATAGACCATTGCGGAATAAAGTTGGACCAAGCTAGCCCCGGCGCGGATACGTTCCCATGCATGGTCTGCATTCGCTATACCGCCTACCCCGATGAGTGGAATTGCGCCGCCTGTAGCCTTACGAAAATCACGCACGCGCTCCAGCGCCAAAGCGCGTAACGGCGCTCCAGAAAGGCCACCAGCTTCGCCGGCATGGCGCGATTTAAGTTCGGGCCGTGAGATTGTGGTGTTCGATACGATCAGCGCATCGAGTCCTCGATCCAGTGCAATCCGAGCAATCGCGTCAATGTCAGCAGGCTCCAAATCCGGGGCAACTTTCAAGAAGATTGGCGGAGGATTGTTTGACATTGCCGAGCCGCGCGCCTCGATCACGGCCTCGATCAACGTCGTCAACGCGCTCTCATCTTGCAAAGCGCGCAGGCCGGGCGTGTTGGGGCTGGAAATATTGATGGCCAGATAACTGGCTGGAGGGGCCATCAGGCGTGTCATTTCGGCGTAATCGGCGATGCGGTCTTCAGAGTCCTTGTTGGCGCCAATATTGATCCCGACAATGCCCCTGTGTGGTTGTTTGTTCAGGCGTGCATTTAACCGTGAAAGAGCAACCTCGGCGCCAGCATTGTTGAAGCCCATTCGATTGATAACAGCTTTGTCCTCAACCAGTCGGAAAAGTCGCGGTTTAGGGTTCCCCGCCTGCGGTCGCGGTGTTATTGAACCGACTTCGGTGAAGCCAAAGCCGAAACCTAACAAGGCATCCGCCACCTCAGCATCTTTATCGAAGCCCGCTGCAACGCCGACAGGGTTGGGGAAATTCAGGCCTGCGACATTGATCGATAATTTACCGTGGTGCGCCAGCGAAGATTGCGCACCACGTATTGGAAGCCTCTTGAGAGCTGCCAAAGCCATACGGTGCCCGGTTTCCGGATCGAGCGCAAAGATTGCTGGTCGGATCAGATCGAAGAGTTTTGGGCGCAAAGTCATGGTGCTCGCCTAAGCCAAGTTTTGTTGGCCTTGTCGAGGGCTGCGAAGGTGCAATGCGCCCGGGTTTCATAAAATCTTATCGGTTTGCAACCTTGTCGTTTGCATACAATCCACATCTGCCTCTTCTGGTTAAACCCTCCCCTGCGACCCGAAGGGCTTTGAGCAGCAATGCGAAGAGTTCCTCAACTTAAATGGGCGGTCCTCTATATGGGGCCGCCCTTTTTTTGTGTCCAAATTTTATTAATGCCGTTACATGCCATTATACAGGGCGTGAGAATGGTTAATTTTCAAGAATCGATCATCACTGAAAGCGGGATAGAGAATGGAGAGGTGGGGCTGGATCTCACTCCCAGCTCGCTCATCACTGTGGATTATATCGCGCCGCCCGCTGCGATAAGTGATTTCGTTACTACGCTCTATCATTTCCGTTGCGACGAACGGAAATTTCGCGATATTCAGCCGTCTTCCGTAGGGCATCTGGCGCTATTTCCTTTCGGCAAAGGTGAAATGCACTTCCGAGCAGGTCACCGCGATCCGAACTACGAAGTTTCGGTAATGACGCCTCTTTCGACAGCCAATCCAATCATCGTCGATGGCCCTTTCCACGTTGTTGGCGCGGCTTTGACCCCATTGGGTTGGGCATCGCTTACAGGCCTTCACGCGGGCGACCATCGTGATAGATTGCGTGATGCGTGTGAAATTTTGGGCGATGATGTTGCGGTTATGGGTGACGATCTGAATTCGCATTATCGCGCAGGGACAAAGACCGGCCGTGAATGCGCGATGGCGATTGGTGAATATATCAGAGGCAAGGTAAAGCCGATCAATTCCCGCCACGCGGAACTTATCAAGGTGGTGAACAACTGGCTCGGCAGTTCGCTCAATCCAGACCTGTGCGATTTACTGGCGAAAGCGGCCTACTCCGAACGACAAGTGCAGCGTTTGACTGAACGCTATTTCGGTCTCTCACCGCAAGCATTGGCACGCAAATATCGTGCGCTGCGGGCCGCAGCATTACTTTCGTTCCCGCAATTGACCCCAGAATTTGAAGCTGAGCTTGGCGAGGCATTCTTTGATCAATCACACATGATCCGTGAAATCAATCGCTTCGTAGGACGCACGCCTTCGCGGTTGCGCGATCCGGACAGTCCATATCTTTCAGAGATGATTGCCCCTAAAAATTTGCGCGAGTTAGGAAGCTGAGTTCAACTTGCGGCTCCAAACCTGCTCCACCCTTTCTTGACCTACGAACTTTGACAGAAAAAACAAACGAAGGATGAATATGCATCGCATTTCGGCACCCCAAGTCAAACTCATCACCACATCAATGCTAGCTTTGGCGTTGGCCGGTTGCACTACCGTTTCGCAGGCTCCGCTTGCGAGTGCTTCGGAAACTGCTTCGGCTGTTGCTCAAGCCGACGCGTCAAAATCGATCGAACTGGCAACCTTGTTCGAAGCCTATGACCAGGCGAACCTTGATGCATCACCGCTGAGCAAATCGTATCGCGGTATTCGGGATGCAGATTATGGGCGCTGGGACGAGGTTTCCGATGAAGCTGACGAAGCTGAATTCCGCCGGTTGCAGGACGCGGTCTCTGTAATGCAAGGACAGTTCGACGTGGCTGCATTGCCTGATCAAGACGTGCTTTCTTATCGCTTGTTCGAGCTCCTCGCTGAACGCAACGCCTCGCTCCACCCGTTTCGCGAATATGGATTTTTGTTTGACCATAGGCGTGGTGCGCATACGAATATCCCAGCATTCCTCATCAATATTCACCGGGTGACCAACTTGGAGGACGCTGAAGCCTATGTTTCGCGGATCGAAGGGATCGGACCGCAGCTTGATGCTTTGATCACCGAAGCACGTGAGCGTGCGGACAATGGCGTGATGCCGCCGGACTGGGTTTACCCCTATGTGATCACCGATCTTGAAGCACTGATCGCCGCAGGGGACAACAATGCGATCCTTAATGACCTAGACGCAAAACTCGCCCCGCTAACGCCAGACCTGCCCGATGGCACAGACGCCGAAGCCAGTGAGGTCATTGCCTTGGCGGCTATGGCGAAAGAGGCGTGGAATTCATCTGCTCTGCCCGGCTACCAGCGGTTGCTCGTCGAAATGCGCCGCCAGCAAGCCATTGCGCCGACTGATGATGGCATTTGGCGTCTGCCTCAGGGTGAGGAATATTACGCCGCTCTACTCGCCAGTTACACCACCACCGATCTTTCCGCTGATGAGATCCACAATATTGGCCTGCGCGAAGTAGGCCGTATCCACGGCGAAATGCGCAGCATTATGGCTCAGGTCGGCTTTGGCGGGAGCTTGCAAGACTTCTTCGAATTCACCCGCACCGATGATCAATTCTTCTATACTAGCCGTGAAGAATATGTCGCAGACGCTCAGGCAGCGATTGATCGTTTGGGCGAACGGATGCCAGAATTCTTCGGCGTGTTGCCAACCGATCCGCTGACCATCAAGCCAGTCGAAGCGTTTCGGGAGCGGAGCGCGGGAAAAGCGTTTTATCAGCGCCCAGCGCCCGACGGTTCGCGCCCGGGCACTTATTATGTGAACCTGTATAATCTGCGCGATATGTCAAAGAATGAACTTGAAGCGCTCGCCTATCACGAAGGACTGCCAGGGCATCACCTCCAGCTTTCAATCCAAGTGCAGTTAGGCAATTTGCCGGCATTCCGGCGGTTTGGCGGTGTGACCGCCTATTCCGAAGGGTGGGGCCTGTATTCTGAGGAATTGGGCAAGGACATGGGATTCTACACCGACCCCTATTCAGATTTTGGTCGGCTGGGCATGGAGTTGTGGCGCGCTTGCCGATTGGTTGTCGACACTGGCATCCATTCTAAACGTTGGAGCCGCGAAGAGGCGATTCAATATCTGTCCGACAACACTCCCAATCCGCAGGGTGATATCGTCAAGGCAATTGAGCGCTATATCACCACGCCGGGCCAAGCGACGGCCTATATGATCGGCAAGCTCAAAATCATGGAGTTGCGCCAGCGCGCTCGCGATGAATTGGGCAATGAATTCGACATTCGTGGATTCCACGATGCGATCCTGACAAGCGGGCCGGTGCCGCTATCCATCATGGAAGAAAACGTGATGAGATGGATCGAAGAAACACAACAAGGCGGCTGACGTTTGCAAGACGCTGGGAATGCCGGGAAGACAAGCGGAACCATCGAAAATGACGGTGGTTTTACGTTCCTGCCGCCGGGCGAGTTTTCACCCGATGAACGAGTGCGCTCGGCCTATTACTGCTCAACCAATGCGGCGCTGATAGAAGATACTATGCTGGCAGTGGGAGGGCAGTTCATTCTGCGATCGCAAGGCGAAACAACGCTCCATTTTCCTGATGGGACGATAGCCAGTTCAAAACCGGGGCAATGCTATTTCATCGCGCCCACCACCATGGCGAGCAAGACGATTATTCGTGGATCGGTGCATTTTGTCGGCTTGGGGTTCAGTGAGCTGGGTTGGGCAGAATTAACGGGCTTGCCGGTCGACAAGGTCAAGAACACAACCGTTCCAGCAACAGATGTGTTCGGCACGAGTGTGACAGAATTTGCAGAAGCTAACCTGCAGCAATATCTGGCGGGAGAGATTAGATCACAAGATATTGCCTTGAAAATGCGCGCCTTTATTGAACCGCGATTTTCACCATTGGATAAGAGGCGGAAACGGGTGATCCAGACAACGCGGGCATGGGCAACAAACACCCTGATGCCCGACATCAGCGTTCTTTACGATGCGATTCCGTATTCCGAGAGGCAAATCCAGCGTATTGTGAAACAGTATTTTGGCCAACCACCCTCACAAGTTGCAAGGCGATTGCGTGCCACATTTGTCGCATCAGTCACGAGTCATCGGCAGACTACATCCGAAGTGGATGCGGCGATCGGTGAGACTTATTTTGATCAATCGCATATGATCCGCGACGTCAAAGCTACGACGGGCCGCACTCCCTCCAATATCGGCAAGGATCGCAAAAGCCTGTTGTCTGATATCCTCAACCCTGCTGGCTTTCTGCACGATACCGGGCATGTTAAAAAATTACCCGGCCGACTAAAAGGCTCAGATCAGCAGGAATAGCGCTGCGGAAACGCTAACGACTCGCAACAAGCTCTTGTGTGTTGAAATTCTCTCGATGTGCCCATAGATCGAATTCGGAACGAATTTGTCCGATTAAGGATCGTGGGTCCGATTAAGCGAAATTAGAAAGAGATATGCGCCTTTCCAACCTTGCTGATTATGCCGTCATTACGATGTGCCAGGCCGCAACCCATTGCGGTGATGGCCGCGTGAGTGCGGCTGAATTGGCGAGCGAGACGGGCCTGCCGGTTCCGACTGTACAGCGGCTCGTTTCTAGACTGACATCGGCGGGGTTGCTGCGCTCAGTGCGCGGCGCGCGAGGCGGTCTTCAACTTGGCCGCCCGGCAGCGGCGATCACAGTGGCGGATATTGTCGAAGCTGTAGAAGGCCCGATTGCCTTGGCATCCTGCGTCGAAGAGGGCACATGCGACTTAGAACCTCACTGTTTAATGAAGCCGCACTGGCCGCTCATCAATCAAAAACTCAGAGGCGCGTTGGCTGAGGTGAATCTCAACCACTTGCGTGCGTCCCCGGCGAACACTCCAATCCCAGCTAAAGAGCATGCGGTATGACCGATAATTTCGACCTTCCGAATCCAGAAATGGACCAAGACGCCAAGGATGCAGCCGCTGCTGCAGCGGAATATGAGCATGGCTGGTCTTCGGACATTGAAACCGAATTCGCTGAAAAGGGCCTGAACGAGGACACCGTCCGGTTCATTTCAGGCAAAAAAGGCGAACCGCAATGGATGCTCGATTGGCGTCTGAAAGCGTTCCGCCTGTGGCAGGATATGGAAGAGCCCGATTGGGCCAAAGTCGGCTATCCCAAGATCGATTATCAGGACGCCTATTACTACGCTGCGCCTAAGAAGAAGATTGAACTGGATTCGCTCGACGAACTCGATCCAGAGATCAAACGTGTCTATGATAAGCTGGGCATTCCCGTGGCAGAGCAAGAAGTGCTCGCCGGGGTAAAAGGCGCAAAGAAAGTCGCTGTGGACGCAGTGTTTGACAGCGTTTCGGTTGCGACGACATTCCGCGAAGAGCTTAAGAGAGCCGGCGTGATTTTCCTTTCGATCTCAGAGGCGATCAAGGAATATCCCGAACTGGTGCAAAAATGGCTGGGCCGGGTTGTCCCGGTGCGCGACAATTATTTCGCCGCGCTTAATTGCGCGGTCTTTTCGGATGGCACCTTCGTTTATATCCCAGAGGGCGTGCGTTGCCCGATGGAGCTGAGCACCTATTTCCGCATCAATGCCGAAAATACCGGGCAATTTGAGCGGACGTTGATCATCGCGGAAAAGGGGTCTCACGTCTCCTATCTCGAAGGCTGCACCGCGCCGATGCGCGATGAAAACCAGCTCCACGCCGCTGTGGTTGAATTGGTCGCGATGGAAGATGCCGAGATCAAATATTCGACCGTGCAGAACTGGTATCCAGGCAATTCCGAAGGCGTGGGCGGGATCTACAATTTCGTGACCAAGCGCGGCCTGTGTCAGGGCGACCGGTCAAAGATCAGCTGGACTCAGGTTGAAACCGGCAGCGCGGTGACGTGGAAATATCCGTCCTGCGTGTTGAATGGCGAAGACAGCGTCGGCGAGTTCTACTCGGTCGCGGTGACCAACAATTTCCAACAGGCCGATACCGGTACTAAGATGATCCATAACGGCAAGGGAACGCGCTCCACGATCATCTCCAAAGGGATCAGCGCTGGCAATTCGAACAACACCTATCGCGGCCTGGTCCGCGTCGGCCCGAAAGCCGAAGGCGTGCGCAATTTCACGCAGTGCGATAGTCTGCTGCTCGGCGACAAAAGCGGCGCGCACACTGTGCCCTATATCGAGGTGAAGAACCCCGGCGCGCAGATCGAACATGAAGCAACCACGTCGAAAATCTCTGACGAGCAGATGTTCTACGCACAGCAACGCGGGTTGGACGAAGAAGAGGCCGTGGCCCTGATCGTCAACGGCTTTGCCAAGGATGTGCTGAAAGAGCTGCCGATGGAGTTTGCCGTCGAAGCGCAGAAGCTGTTGGCGATCTCGCTGGAGGGGTCCGTTGGCTGATTTCGACGCAATGACAGTCAACGAACGCCTTGCCGCTGCCAGCCTGATGTCTGATTACGACGCGGCGGTTGCGTTGAATGACCTCGATGCAATCAATCAGGTTCTGCAACAGGTTGGCCTTAAACAGGACGAAAATGGAGTGAATCGTTCGATTGAGAATTCTACTCCTCGTGAGCGTAAGACCCTAAACCTTCGCCCAGCTTCCGATGAAGAGATCGACCCTGAAACCCTCAACAAAAAGGGCCGCGGGTGGAAGATTTCTGACAAGCGGCTCGACGAGCTGCATGACCGTGCGCGTGAGATGAAGCGCTTTGCGACCCCTGCGAACAGGGCGCTCGCGGAGAAATTCGCGAAAGCCGATCTGGGCCGTCACACATTTAAGCGCTTCGCCGTTGTCGGCTCTGCCATTGTGGACTTCAACTGTCACAGCCTTGGCATGGCGATCATGGTTGAAGAAGAAGATGCGAACGAAGTGATCGACAAACGCCGCGACAAAAGTCTGGAAGCGGTCGGTATCCGGGTGATGCGGATCCGGGCAGCGGACATTTTGGAAGATATGGACTCAGTGCTTCAACGCATCACTGCGGGCATGCGAATGCGGATCGACGACAAGAACAAAAGAAGAAGCGAACATCGCTCATCCGACGACAATGGCCCCAGCTATTCACGCACCACACGATGGGACTGAAATTATGATCAACCTTTCCCTTATTTTTACACCGATTCTGTTGCTTCAGGGCGTCGGTCAGGCTCCGGTGGCGATCAAGAATGATGCGCCTGAGACATGGACGCTCGAATATCCGCGCTTGATTCAGCCATATGTCGAGGATTACCATCGCTGCTTAACTGGCCAGATGCGCCACGTAACCGGCGAGGCGAATTTCGAGGAGCAGCATCGCTCTGACATTCCACTCTGTGAGGAAGAGCTCCAAGCCGCTGTGGGTGGCGCAAACGCAGCGATCGCCGGGCGCAGCGAACATGCAGTTGTTACTCCCGCTGATGTTCGCGAGATCTTTGGACATCTGGGCCGAATCCACATTGCGCGTGGAGCCGATCTTGATCAACAATTCACCTACCTATTGCGAAGATCGCAAGCTAGGCATGAAGAATACGAAGCCGAGCGACCTAAAGGTCTTGTGCTCGAATTGCACGACGCATCCGTCGTGAAAGCACGCACTGATGCAACCGCCGCAGCCGCCGAAGCGGCGCTGGCTGAACGTGAAGGAGCACGCGGTGCTAACGATTGATAACCTCCATGCTGAAATCGGCGGAAAGGCGATCCTCAAAGGGTTAAACCTTGAAGTCCCAGCAGGTGAAGTTCACGCAATTATGGGGCCTAATGGTGCTGGCAAATCGACCCTAGCGAATGTGCTGGGCGGTAAGCCGGGTTATGATGTCACCAGCGGATCGGTACAGTTTAAAGGCGAGGATCTGTTCGAGCTGGACCCACATGAACGTGCGGCGACTGGCCTGTTTCTTGGCTTTCAATACCCGGTCGAAATTCCGGGCGTGTCCAACGTCCAGTTCTTGCGCGAAGCAGCCAATTCGCAGCGCAAATATCGCGGCGAAGATCCGCTTTCGGGCGGCGAGTTTTTGAAACTGGCAAAGGAAAAAGCCGGCCTGCTCAAACTCGATATGGAAATGCTTAAGCGGCAGGTGAATGTAGGCTTTTCTGGCGGTGAAAAAAAGCGCGCTGAGATGGTCCAGATGGGCATTCTCGACCCCAGTTTTGCAGTGCTTGATGAGACCGATAGCGGGCTCGATATTGATGCGCTGCGCGTTGTGGGTGACGGCATCAACGCGATCATGCGTAAACCGGATAAGGGTGTGCTGCTGATCACTCACTATCAACGCTTGCTCGACGTCGTGAAGCCTGACCGTGTGAGCATTCTGGCTGGTGGACGGATCGTTCAAACCGGCGGACCGGAACTGGCGCTAAAGCTTGAAGCCGAAGGCTATAATGCGGTTATGGCCGATGCCTGACGCAGCGACCCTTTCTCTTCCAACACGACGCGATGAAGCGTGGCGCTATGCCGATATGGATGCGCTGGCGCGAATCGGTGCCCCGGCGCTTGACCAATGGGAATCGATCTCGGTCTTGGCTGGAGAAACGTGGCACCATAGCATGGTGGTTGGCAGCGATACGCCTGAACTTCACCGTTTCCGCGTGACGTTGGGTGAAGGCGCGCGGGCCGAATTGTTTGTCACCAATGCGGGGCAGGACTTCGCCCGGGTCGAAGTTGAAGTGGCTTTGGGGAGGGGCGCGCATTTCGAGTTTGGCGGCGTGACCATTGGTGGCGGCAACGCGGTTCGTGAGTTTGTGACGAAGACTGTCCATGCCGAACCAGAAGCAACCAGCAATCAAACCGTCCGCAGCGTTCATTGGGGCGCGGGCACAGGCAACTTCCTGGGGGAAATCAAGGTCGCGCGCGACGCGCAGAAAACCGATGCGGCGCAAGATTTCAAAGCTCTTTTGCTGGAAGCGGGCGCGAGCGCAAATGCGGTCCCTCAGCTCGAAATTTTCGCCGATGATGTGAAGTGCGCCCACGGAGCGACAGTCGGCCAACTCGACGAAGATGCGCGCTATTACATGGCTGCTCGCGGGCTTTCTCCGGACACGGCTCAGCACCTGCTGGTCCAAGCTTTCCTTGGCGATGCCTTTGTTGAACTTGAAGATGAAACAAAGCGCGAAGAATTGCTCAACGCGGCTTTAAAGGCGCTGGAGGGGGCATCTCTGTGAACGCTCCCACAACCATCGCCAAGTCCAGCGAGCGCGATCTGCGCAGCGAATTCCCGGGCCTCGTGACCGGCGATGGCGCGCCTTGGCACTATCTCGACACGGCAGCGACCTCGCAAAAACCGCGCGCTGTGATCGACGCGATGGCGCGGGCATTGGGCGAAGATTATGCCACCGTGCATCGCGGGGTATATTCGCGCTCTGCCGATATGACGCTCGCTTACGAAGCGGCACGGCGGCGGATTGCTGAATTTGTTGGCGGGCACGAAGATGAGATTGTCTTCACCCGCGGCGCGACAGAGGCAATAAACCTTGTTGCGAACAGCTGGGGTAAGGTGAACCTGAAATCCGGCGACCGCATTCTGCTTTCACAATTGGAGCATCATTCCAACATCGTGCCGTGGCAGATGATTGCACAGCAGACGGGCGCGATCATCGATGTGGCTCCGTTGACTAGCGATCACCGGATCGACCTCGACGCAGTTGAAGCGATGCTAACAGACCGGCATAAACTGGTCGCATTTGCACATGTCTCGAATGTGCTGGGCAGTGTGCTCGACGCGCCGCGCGCTGCCGCGATGGCGCATAAAGTTGGTGCGAAGCTGCTGCTCGATGGTTGTCAAGCGGTCCCGCATATGTCGGTCGATGTCGCGGCGCTGGGCTGCGATTTCTATGTCTTTAGCGCACATAAACTTTATGGTCCGACCGGGATCGGAGCATTGTGGGCTCCGCATGGGGTGCTAGAATCTATGCCCGCATGGGAAGGCGGTGGTTCGATGATTGACCGTGTAACATTTGAGAAAACCACATACGCGGCTACCCCTCAACGCTTTGAAGCAGGCACGCCAGCCATTACCGAAGCGATCGCTTTCGCAGCAGCTGCGGATTTCGTTGCGGGGGTTGGTTTGACCGCGATGCATGAAGCCGAAGCGCAATTGGTCAGCCGTCTGCGCCGAGAACTTATTGCGATGAACGACGCGACCGTATTCGGCCCTGAAGGCAGTGCCGGTATCGTCAGTTTTGCGATTGATGGTATTCACCCGCACGATCTCGGTACGATCCTGGACGAATCCAATGTCGCCATCCGCGCCGGGCACCATTGTGCGCAACCGTTGATGGATTATCTCGGTGTTCCGGCGACGGCGCGCGCGAGTTTTGGGATCTATTCAACACAACAAGACGTCGACGCGTTGCTTGAGGGAATTTCCCGCACGCGCCGGATTTTTGGAAAGGCATGAGGCGATGAACAAGCCAAGTGACGAGATGACAGCGCAAAAACCGCCCCGCGCGAGGGTATCTGACGTGATTGATCCCGATGACGTTCCAGCCGTGCGTGAACGCGACTATCTCGACGGGTTCTTAAATCAGGAGCCAGCGGAAGAACCCATCGGCGGTGCCGGAGGTGATCTGCAAACTGCTGTGGTTGATGCTCTAAAGGAGATTTTCGACCCGGAAATCCCGGTCAATATATACGATTTGGGTCTGATTTACGGTGTCGAGGTTGATGACGAGGCCGACGCGACCATCACTATGACTCTGACAACTCCGCATTGCCCAGTTGCTGAATCCATGCCGGGCGAAGTTGAACTGCGTGCTGCGTCTGTACCGGGCATTCGCGATGCCGAAGTCAATCTGGTCTGGGATCCGCCATGGAGCCCGGACAATATGTCTGACGAAGCGCGTTTAGAACTGGGGATGCTGTGATGAACACCGAAATCAAGACCCGCAAACTTCCGGCCGCCGTCATTCTAACCAGCGGAGCCGAAGAGCGTATTGCGTATCTGATGAGCCAAGCGCCTGAGGACACAATCGGCGTAAAGCTATCAACCCCGCGCCGTGGGTGTTCAGGCCTTGCCTATTCGGTCGATTATGTGACCGAAGAGGCGAAATTCGACGAAAAAATCGAGACCCCAGGTGGCACGTTCTACATTGACGGTGGCAGTGTGCTCTATCTTGTGGGATCGACGATGGACTGGCGTGAAGATGACTTCACCGCCGGTTTCGTGTTCGAAAACCCCAATGCAAAAGGTGCCTGCGGTTGCGGTGAAAGCTTTATGGTCTGACCTTTTCAGGTCAGACTTCTACGTGCTCTCTTTGAGAACCCTTGCAATCAACCGCCGTTCAAGCTCATCGATCTCGCCATCAGATTCAACCATTGTATCGAGCCATTTCTGCTCGAATTCCGTCACTTCTTGGCCAGCGGCTGCTTGTTCAGCAAAGCTGGGCCCAGTGTCACGTTTGCCAAAGACTTTGCCAATATTGTTGGCAACATTAGGCGCTTCATGCATCATCTGCCGGAAGAATCGCCCAACATTGGGTTTGTTATCGGCAATAAATGCCTGCAATTCGAGCACGCGTCCATGATCCAGCTGCGCATTCTTAAAGGCAAAGCCTTGCAGAAAATTGCTTATGCCGTCTAGAAACAGATCCTCCCATTCAGATGCGTTCTCTTCAGCCAATGTCGCGTCTTTCAGGCGGAATAGCATCTCCGCTTCGAATCGATTGACCGCAGCGGGGCCATATCCACCGCTGGCAAAGATAACGCGGCGCAAAATGCGCACTTCTGCTGAACTGATATGGGTCGCCGACAGATCGCCGCCATGGCGCGTTGGGCCTGTGCCGGATAGGACCTCATTTTCGATCTGTGCGATAACGTAGTCTTTAAGCGCAGAAGCGACATTTTCTGCCCGTTCGATAATGCGAACGATGGTTTCAAGTTCGACAAAGCTCTCAACCACACCGTCATGATCGACCTGAGCGATCAACCATTTGGCCTCTTCCGAATCGCATTGCAGGCGCGGCGGAGTGCCGTTGAGCACGAATTCACCGATTGCTTCGACAAAGAAATCGCACCAATCCTCGTCGCGTTTATCCAGTGCATTGTTGACGGCGAACAAGGCCTCCGCCTCCTCGCGCGTGATGATGCCATCACCCCAGCCCTGACGCCGCAGTGCCAGGATTTCTTGCGACGTAACTTGCCCGTCGGCAGCGGCGCGCTGCGCCAGCTCTGTGAAATGCGTTGTCATATGCCAGTTAGCCTTTCTCAATTCGCCAAATGACATGCCACAAATGTGCTTAAGACTGAGTTACGAAAAATGCTGCGGGTGAATTTCGCAATTATCGCGCCGCGCGTTCGACCTCCGCTATGCACCCTGCGCGGTCAGTTTCTGCCCCGCCCTGGCGAATGCGAGCCTCAATATGGGTTGCGACAGGATCGGCATTGGCTTCAAGCGGGTAGAGATAGATATCGAGCACGCAGCGATCTGACACATATTGCAATTTACGTGCGCCGCCTTCGGTCAGGTCGATGCGCGCTTCCCCAAATCGCTGTGAGAGCGAGGCCGCATGTTGACCGATTACGCTGTCGAGAGTGCTTCCTCGCGTAACTTGTGGGGCACGAAAGCCGGTGTTGGACGCGGGGGCTGAAGCTACAGGCCCCGTCCCACCTGACCCGCTTGCGCAGCCGGATACCAGGAGTGCGCTGCCAAGGCCGATGGCGATTCTACGCATGTCCTTCCTCGTGCTTTGGATCATTCAGCAGTCCTTTGTCTGACATGGCTGCATGTGCAAGGTGGGTTCCCGCCGCAGCCCCCAATATTGGGGCGAGCAGTGCGGCAAATGGAACCACCATGATCGCCGCAATCACTCCGCCAAGCATGATCCGTTGAGCACGGGGCACAGGATTGCCTGCCATATCCTCTCCGCAATGGCGTAACCACGTCATGTCAGTCAGTTCCCGTCCTAACAGCCAGGCGTTGATCGTAAGGAACAGGATTGCAGGACCGATGCCTGTCACGAGCAGAACCAGCGCAAAAGGCATTGCCAGCAAATTCACACCAAGCGCTCGTCCAAAGCCGCGCACTGAGTTTGCCAAATCGTGCCGAAACGGAAGCGGCCGTGCCTGCAGGGCTGCTGCGGAATAGTGCTTGGCTTCGACAGCCGCGACGATCTCATCTGCAAAGAACTGCAACACGGCAAGCGCTATGACCCGAAACAGCAGCCAAAAGGATACTAACCACAGGAATGCGGCCAGAAATGCTGCGGTCGGAGCTTGGTAATTTTCCGGCAAGAACGGAATTAGCCAAACCTGCAAGGTGGAGTCCACCAGCCACCAGACTAACCCGCCGCCGATCGCGAACACGACCAATGTCACCAACACCGATTTCACCAGCACGCGCAGCACCGCTTTATCGGTAAGTTGGCCAAATGCTTTGGCAAAGGCATCAAACACGATGTTCATAAAGTCGCGATGCGGCGCAGCCCGCGGCAAGTCAAACCGTAGGGCGCTCCCCAACACAGCTTTCTCACATAACGATGTTTGATCTTGGCCTCGCCAGCGCATCCGGCTAGGCGCGCATCAACCATATGCACCTTGTCAAAACAGGACACGAACTCTTGCCCGATACCGCACCAAATACCTCAGGCTCTCCCCGCTATGATGTCATCGCCATCGGTAATGCTATCGTCGACATTATCGCATCGTGCAAAGACGATGACATCACCGAACTTGGCCTCAATCGCGGCGGCATGACCTTGCTCGATGCAGAGGGTGCTGACCGGCTCTATTCCGCAATGGGCCCGGCGACAGAGACTTCGGGCGGGTCCGCAGCCAACACGCTTGCTGGCTTGGCTGAGCTAGGCATTCAATGCGCGTTTATCGGACAGGTGGCCAAGGACCAGTTTGGCGACGTGTTCGCGCATGACATCCGTTCAGTAGGGATCGATTTCGACACCCCTATGCGTGAGGAAGAGCCGCCAACCGGGCGCTGCCTCATCTTCGTGACCTCCGATGGCGAGCGGACCATGAACACCTTCCTTGGCGCAGGCCAGTATCTGCCTGCCGCGGCCTTGGACGAAGAGCTGATTGCGTCGGCTGCGATCCTCTATCTCGAAGGGTATCTGTGGGATCCCGAAGAGCCCCGCCGCGCCATGCGCCGCGCTATCGAAGTCGCCCGCGCTGCTGGCCGCAAGGTCGCCTTCACCGCCAGTGAGAGCTTTGTGATTGACCGGCATGGCGATGACTTCCGCGCGATGATCGATGGCGGGTTGATCGACATCCTGTTCGTCAATGAGAGCGAGCTTGCGACGCTGACGGGTGAGGACGACTTCGAAACCGGCTTTCAGGCGGTCGCAGCCAAGGTGCCGGTTCTGGTCGCAACACGCGGTGAACATGGCGCGCATGCCAGTGCCAATGGCGAGCGTGCTCAGGTGAGCGCGGAGGCCGTTGCCAAGGTCGTCGACACAACCGGAGCAGGCGACCAGTTCGCCGCTGGCTTCCTGTCAGGCCACGCCAAGGGCGAGCCGCTGGAACGCTGCCTGAAACGCGGCGCGATCGCAGCAGCCGAGGTGATCTCTCACTACGGCCCGCGTCCAGCCACGGACATGCAGGCGTTGATGGCGAGCAAGCTCTAGAGCTCCACCCCTCGACAACGGCTCTTCAGGCAACGGTTCATCGCTGCTGAGAGGCACTTGGACCGCATGTTACACAGTCCAGGGGGCAAAAAGCCTTCTGGTTAATGGCGTGCATTTTGATCGAGTGAAACGATCAAGGCGCGGGTGCCGGTTTGGCCTCGGGTGCGGGGTTCTGACGATGTGAAAGAGCGGTGCATGATATACGCGCTGTGCGCCGTGTAGGAAAATCAATGTTCCGGCGCGTAATCCGCACGCCTGAATGTGATCATATAGTCAGCAACCACATCGATTTTTTCCGTGCTCAAGTCTAAATCCTTCGCCTCGGGATAGCTGTGGGCATCGGCCAACCGAGTCGACAGCTTGTCATCATTCAAGCCTTCACGATTTGCGATGGCGGCAAAGCTTGGCGCGTTATTGATCTCGATCAATTTGGGGCACAGGCAAGCCCGTCCCGCACTGATCAAGCGGTTAGCGCATTCCAAGCTGCTTATCCGCAAGTCTTTTTCCACGATGTTAAAAACCGCCTTCCATTGCGCGCGATTCAAGCTCGATCCACGAGTCGTTGAACCCTAGGCGAGCGGTTCGGTCGCTGGAACGGAGGGATCCCCATATGATTTCGCTTGCACTCTTGCAGGAATCGATTGGTCTTCGCATTATTCAGCCAAGAATGAAAAAGCCGAGCCCCGTTTTTAGAGCCCGGCTTATCATTTGCGGGTTTGGTTTGAGGCCTCCCCGTACAAAATGGCTGCTCTAACAGCGTTCGCAAAATGCGTACGTTTGCCGTTTTGGTCAAGGCCTCTTCTTTAGAAGGAGCCCAAAAATGGGAAAAAAAGTACCGCGTCAAACGGCGCACCGTAGCTCTGTACACGGTCGATTTGTGACAGAAAAATTCGCCGACAGAAACCCTCGCGTAACAGAAAAAGAGCGCATCAAACGCCCTGATTGGAGCCGCTGATGTTAACGGCTTCCTTCAGTTCGTCAGCCCTGTCTCATGCGAGATATGAACCCTCAACCCTCGGTTTGCACATCGTGTTCACTAGCGGAAAGGGTTACGACTTTTGCAGAGTGCCTTTGGGCGTATGGGAGGGCTTGTGCTCCGCTGGTTCAGCAGGGACATACTATAACGATGTGATCAGAGATCATTATCAATGCTAAATACAAGTGGGGGCGCATTAAGTCGCCCCCACTATCCATCACCCCTCCCGAGCCACTTCTTTCCAGCCAATGTCCCGCCGGCAAAACCCGCTGGCGAAATCCACCGCATCCACCGCATTATAGGCTGTGCGCTGCGCTTCGGTGACGCTGGACCCCTTAGCCGTCACATTCAGAACGCGGCCGCCATTGGCCACGAGTTGCCCGTCTGACACCGCCGTGCCTGCATGGAAGACTTTGGCAGCGCCGCCGCCCATGGCTTCGCTTTGCAAAGCTTCGGACTGGCCCAAATGGATCGCGCCGCCTTTTTCAGGCGTGCCGGGATAACCCTTTGCGGCCATCACCACGGTAAGCGCAGCTACATTAGAAAAACTCGCATGGGCATCGGCCAATTCTCCCTTGGCGCAGGCGAGCATAATTTCGACCAAGTCACCTTGCAGCCGGGTCATCAAAACTTGGCATTCAGGATCGCCAAACCGGCAATTGTACTCGATCAATTGCGGGCCGGTCTTGGTCAGCATCAACCCGGCATAGAGCACGCCGGAATAGGGCATGCCTTCCGCCCGCATCGCGTCGACCGTGGGCCGAATGATCTCTTTGATCACGCGCGCTTGCAATTCTGGTGTGAGGACGGGTGCGGGGGAGTATGCGCCCATTCCGCCCGTATTGGGACCGACATCGCCTTCGCCGACCTGTTTGTGATCCTGCGCGGTGCCGAACGGCATAATCGCAGTGCCATCGGTTAGCGCGAAGAAGCTCGCCTCTTCGCCCTCTAGGAATGCCTCGATCACCACTTCTGCGCCTGCCGCACCGAACTGCCCGCCAAACATATCCGAAAGTGCTGCCTCGGCCTCTTCCAGAGTTGGCGCAATCACAACGCCCTTACCCGCCGCCAAGCCATCGGCTTTCAGCACATAGGGGGGCGAGAATTTGCCCAGCGCGGAGGTGGCGGAATCTAGCGAGGTGGTGCGGATATAGGCCCCAGTCGGGATATTGGCGCGCTCGCACAGATCCTTGGTAAAGCCTTTGCTTCCCTCCAATTGTGCGGCGGCTTTGGATGGGCCAAAGGCGGGAATATTCGCGGCGCGCAAACTGTCGGCCAATCCGTCAACCAGCGGAGCCTCCGGGCCAATCACGACCAGACCAATATCATGGCTTTCGCAGAAGCCTGTGACGGCCGCATGATCGCTCACATCCAGCGTGACGCAGGTCGCCTCTTCGGCAATGCCCGGATTTCCGGGGGCTGCGTAGAGCCTTGTCAAACTGGGGGATTGCGCCAGCTTCCACGCTAACGCATGTTCGCGTCCTCCCGAACCCAATAACAGGACATTCATGGCGCGCGTTCCCTCTTCATCTGCAGACCAAGACGGGCTGGTAGCGCGCGAGCGGCAGGGCGACAACGCTGAGCCGCTGTCGATCACCGAGATTTCTGCGCGGCTGAAACGCACGGTTGAGGATCAGTTTGGCTATGTCCGGCTGCGCGGGGAGCTGTCTGGGGTAAAACGGGCGGCTTCGGGCCACATGTATTGCGCGCTAAAAGATGACAAGGCGGTGCTCGACGGGGTGATGTGGCGGGGGAATACCGGGCGGCTGGCATTTGCGCCCGAAGATGGGCTGGAAGTGATCGCGACCGGCAAGCTGACGACCTATCCGGGGCGTTCCAAATATCAGGTGGTGATCGACAGTCTGGAGCTTGCTGGCGAAGGCGCGCTGCTGGCCTTGTTGGAGAAAACCCGCGCGCGGCTGGCCGATGAAGGCCTGTTCGCGCCAGAGCGAAAGCGGCGTCTACCATTCCTTCCCAAGACGATCGGTGTGGTCACATCACCAACCGGATCGGTTATCCGCGATATTCTCCATCGGCTTGCCGATAGATTTCCCAGTCACGTGATTGTCTGGCCTGTTTTGGTGCAAGGTCAGGGTGCTGCGGAGCAAGTCGCCGGCGCAATTCGGGGTTTTTCCGCTATGGACGGCACCGGCCTTGTGGCGAGGCCTGATATTGTGATCGTGGCGCGCGGGGGCGGTTCGATAGAAGATTTGTGGGGTTTCAACGAAGAAACCGTGGTACGTGCTATCGCTGAATGTACCATTCCGGTTATTTCCGCAGTTGGGCATGAAACCGATACAACGCTGGCGGATTATGCCGCAGACCGGCGTGCGCCGACACCAACGGCGGCGGCAGAGATGGCGGTCCCGGTTCGCGCAGACCTTTCCGCGACGCTTATGGATTTTGCTGGGCGTCAACGCCGCGCGGTCCATCGTCCGGTGGAACTGGGGCGCGAACGTTTGGAGGCGCGCATTCGGCGAATGCCGCGCGCGCAAACTCTGTTGCAACCGCAGGCGCAAAGGCTGGATGATCTGTCCGAACGTCTGCGGCGGGGTCTGATGGACCGCGCGGGCAAAGGCCGCGAACAATTGGCGGGGGTCGCCGCGCAACTATCGCCCCGGATGCTGACCCGTGCACATGAGGAGCGAACACGGCGGTTAGAGCGCGCGCGACTGATCCCTTCGCTTGTCGAACGGCCACTGGCGGCATCACGCGACCGGCTTGATTCGCTCGCCCGCATTGCCAGTCAACTCCACCCGGAAAAGCCGTTAGAGCGTGGCTACGCGATTGTGCGCGACACCAATGGCAAGGCTCTGACCGGCAAGGCACAAGCACAGGCGGAACGCGCGCTGACTTTGCAGTTTAAGGATGGTGATCTGGGCGTTGGAGTGGGGGATGCCCCGCCGCCTGCTCCAGACCCTGTGCTTGCTGCTCCCACCAAGCCCGTCCGGAAGAAACGGCCAACCAGACCTTCTCCTAAGCAAGATGATTTGTTCGGATAAAAACCCGTGCTAAAGGGCTCAATATGTTGATGTCGTCCGGCGATAAAGCCGCAAAACTCTATTACGCCCCCTCCAGCTTTCGCGTGCTGCGACCGGGGCAGCATGTCCTGTGTGCAGTGTCGGGTGAGGTAATCCCGCTCGAAGAATTGCGATATTGGAGCGCTGAGTATCAAGAGGCCTATGCCTCGTGCGAGATTGCGACGCGCCGTCTGCTCGACCAAGGATGAGCGGCCGGATGATGGGTTGGATCGCCTTTTTGCCCGCCAGTTTCAGCATCGCGACTTTGATGAGCTGCGTTGGCACTGAAGCTGCTGTGCCAGAGACTGTCAGCGATGAGGCTCCGCAAGTCATAGTGGCGGAACAAACCTTGCCGACACCGGTTCCTGCACCAGAACCTGCTCCCACTGCCGCCGCGGTGTTGCAGGCCGAGTTCATCTATACCGGTGAAATGACGCAAGGCGGCTATATTCGTGGCACGGCACCTGACAACACCGTTCAAGCATCATTGGGTGAGCAGCAGCTTGATATTGCTGATGACGGGACATTCTTTGCCGCGTTTGACCGGGACAGTCCGGGCACGCTTGCTCTGTCGGCCACTTTGAGCAGCGGGCAGATCGTTCGCGAAAACCTCTCAATTTCACCGCGTAACTGGCAAATTGAGCGGGTGAACGTCGCGCGCCGAGCAGGCGGGGCGAGTGCAAGCTTTATGGCCCGCCGCCGCCCAGAACTTGCCGCGATCAACGCATCGCGCGCTCAGCAAACCGGGGCGACCGGGTGGGGTCAGGACTTTATCTGGCCAGTAAAGGGTCGCATTTCGGGCCGCTTTGGCCGCCAGCGTATCTATCGCGGTGAACCGGGCAGCTATCACGGCGGTATCGACATCGCACCGGGCAATGGCGTGCCCTTTGTTGCCCCGGCAGATGGCGTTGTGGTGCTTGCCAGGATGGGTTTCAGCCTTGAGGGCGGGCTTATCATCATCGACCACGGCCAGGGGCTTAACAGCGCATTCCTGCATGCAAGCCGGATCGCGGTCGACGAAGGGCAATCAGTGAGCCAAGGTCAGCATATCGGCAATGTTGGATCGACTGGCCGGGCCACCGGGCCCCATTTGCATTGGGGCTTGAAATGGAAAGCATCGCGGCTCGACCCGCTGCTGTTCGTCGGCCCAATGAATTGAGTTCAAAGCGATGCACATCTTCAAAGTGACTGCTCCGGATTGACGAAGCCGCGCCAAAGATTGATGGCGCAATCGTGAAGATGCTTCCAACCTCCCGCCGTTTTTTACTTATTTGCGCGATCGCGCTGGGTCTTGCGCCGGGCACATTTGTGCGCACACAAATCGATCCAAACCGGCAAGAAATAGCAATCAAAGTAACCCCATTGGCAGAACGAAATGGTGTTCGGGGCGAACTGGCAGTTACGGGAGCGTGGGAGATCACCGCTTCGCATCCGTTCTTTGGAGGGTTTTCGGCGCTGGTGAGTGCGGGTGAAGGCGGACTGATCGCCGGAAGCGACCGGGGCTGGACGCTCGAACTCCCGCTCGCATCAGGGGAGCCAACCGGATCGGGTGCCAAATTCTTCTATTTTGCCACACGTCGCGACTCCTTTAGAGAAATGGCCGATCTAGAGGGGATGGCGCGCGATCCGAATACCGGCACGTTATGGACCACCTATGAAGGATTCAATGCAGTCCAACGCGACCGGACTGATGGAGCGAGTGCTCGCATCTCACCCAAAGAAATGCGTCGTTGGAGCGCCAATTCCGGGCCAGAAACAATCGTGCGACTGGCAGGCGGGTCTTTCATTATTCTGGCCGAAGCACCCGACCGAATGGATCGCCGCGACCGTCCCGGCTTGCTGTTTGCAGGGGATCCAATCGAAGACGTTCAGCCAACCGAATTTCGTATTGCGACGCCGCGCAGATACTCCCCAGTTGATGCCACAGCTTTACCCGACGGTACGGTCCTGATCCTGCTGCGCCGTTTGCAGATTAGCTTGCCGGCAACATTCGATGCCGCAATCATGCATGCCGACCCGGCTGAAATTGAGCAGGGCGGCATTTGGAACGGCGAGATCATCGCCAATCTGGAGGGGCCGCTATTCGGCGAGAATTTTGAAGGGATCGCTTTTGTGCCCAAAGAAAGCGTGGCAGAGGGTGAGACTAGCGAACAGTCCGGCCATATCTACCTGATCGCCGATGACAATCTGTCGGTGTTCCAGCGCAATCTGCTTGTGCGGCTGGCTTGGCCATCTGGACCGCCTGTGGCGACGGATTAGGATAAACCACGCAAAAAGGGCGCGCGATCAATCATCGCACGCCCTTTTGTCAGCGACCGGGCATACCGCCCAGCACGCAGTAATTACGCAGCCGTAGCTTCAGCAGCTGCGGTCTTGACAGATTTCTTAAGCTCACGCTTCACTTTCAAAGCGCGGCCCGAAAGCTTTTCGTCCTTGGTCTTAAGCAGCCAGTTATCCAGCCCGCCATTGTGTTCAACCGAACGCAGACCATTGGTCGACACGCGGAACTTAAAGCTGCGATCCAGCTTTTCGCTCAGCAAAGTAACCTTCTGCAGGTTAGGCAGAAAGACGCGCTTGGTCTTGTTGTTGGCGTGGCTCACATTGTGGCCGACCTGGCGACCTTTGCCGGTCAGTTCGCAAATACGCGACATGATATCTCTCGTCTGTTCAAATTGGCGGGCGAAACACAAACCCATGCGATTCGTACACGCAGGCGGATCAAGTGTTCCCGGAAAGCGGCGCAGTTACCTTCGGTGAAGCGAATCGTCAAGCAAAGTTGCACCTGATCTACGCGCAAGCTACCCGCGCACTATGACCGATTGGCCAATCCCAGTCCCAATGCAGCGCGCTTTAGCCGCAGCGCGAGAGGCCGCTGAGGCAGGTGAGGTGCCTGTCGGGGCGGTTGTTATGCGGGGGAACGATGTGGTTGCGGTGGCCGCCAATGCGACCCGATCACCCCCCGACCCGACCGGCCATGCAGAGATTCGCGCATTGCGAGAAGCCGCAATCGTTTTGAGCCAAGACCGCCTGACGGAGTGTGATTTGTATGTGACATTGGAGCCCTGCGCGATGTGCGCGGGTGCGATTTCGCATGCTCGAATTGCGCGACTCTATTACGCGGCCAGCGATGCAAAAGGCGGCGCAGTCGAACACGGCGCACGCGTGTTTGAGCAAGAGCAATGCCTATACCGGCCAGAAATCTATTCGGGCATGGGAGAAGATGCGGCAGCCGAATTGCTGCGCGGGTTTTTTAAGGAGCGGCGGTGATGGCATCACAATCCCGAATGATCGTCCTGAATGGTATCGGGAGCGTGTTCACAAGGGCATCGAATATAACTTTCAGATTGAGACTGACGGTTAATCACCGCGTGAAGTAGCAGAGGCTATCGCCGTTGCCGCAATGGTGTCTTTGCAACCGCAATGACCAGTCAGTCCGCTAATGTCCCAATATTCACTTTCAACTAGATCGCTTTGGCTTACAGCCCCCGCCAAATCTTGGCCGTCCTGCCGTCGCGCGCGCCATAGCGCCGGTCATCGCAGCGCGTGGGGCGGAACCTTGGCCCATAGCAAAGCCGGATTTCCTCCAACCAACCATCCCGGTTAAGCTTCACGCCGATTTGCGACGCGCTCCAGCCTTGATTGGCATCGGCCAAGGCCTGACGGATCCGGCCTGCGGTCAGGCTATCTTCGCGGCTGATCCGGTCATAATCGGGGATGCGCAGGCTTTCCCACAATATGCGCGTGACGGCGAGATAGGTCTCAGGCCGCCGCGTCATGCAGCTGCCGTGTTTGGCCCATTGCCGCGCGATCAGGCGGGCAGAGGGCATCATACACATATTGGCGCGGACTTGCGCCGGGGTGAGCGGCGAACCTGCAGGGCACCATTGTGGCCATGTTCGGCTGCCCTGCGGCCACAGGCCATGCACGATCAGGCCAAAGCGGCCATTGTCGCCTGAACATTGCGCGGCGTGCGAGCGGCTATCCTGCCGAGTGCGGCAAAAGGCCGGGGACCAGCTGAGCGCGAGCGTATAGCCGGTTACCGGCACGGTGCGGGGCCGCTGATCCGGCGAAACACGCGGCACGCTGGAAATTTGCGGCGCGCGGCATTGATAGGCCTGAGCGCTGGCGGGTGAAGGGAGAACTGCTGCGGTGCAGGCCGCGATCACCAAGGCAATGCGCCTACTCAAAGACTTCCACATGGCTCCCTCTTTTCTGTCTCAACCATGCTGATGCCGATGGGAAGTACAACAGGCATGCCGCGATGACGACAATTAAAGCTTGCGAAAGGCTGACCCAATCGGTCAGACGATGGAGATAGATCGTGTTTGCATAAGAGCCGATCCGCGGTAAGCTGATCAGGGCCATTGCGGTGACCATAAGCCGCGCAACCGAGCTTGCGAAAAGACACACCGCTACCACCGGGGTCAGGACAATGGTGAATTGCGCAGATACCCAGACAATCGCCCAATCCCGATCCCAGCTAAATTGAGGAAATTGGGACCTTAAGGTCGATTCTTGCAGGTCGAGTAAGAGGAGTCCGCTGACAAGGCCGAACAGTGCATAGCCTGCCATTAGGATGCCAAAGAGCCATATCGACCAAGGCCTCGGCCCCTTTGCAAGCCTCATACCGGCGTAAAGTCCAGTCCCACATCGGCTGCCGGGGCGCTTTGCGTTAGCCGCCCGACCGAGCAATAATCGACCCCGCTTGCGGCTTTAGCCGCAATGGTTTCAAGGTTTATCCCGCCGCTTGCTTCGGTTGCGGTACGGCCCTTCACCATGGCCACTGCTTCGCGCAGAACGTCCGGCGCCATATTGTCGAGCAGCAGGTGATGCGCGCCTGCTTCGATTGCGGGTTCGATCTGGTCGAGCCGGTCTACTTCGCAAATGATCGGTTTGACGCCCGCATGGCGCGCGCGTCGGACTGCTTCGCCGACACTTCCAGCGACTGCGACGTGGTTGTCCTTGATCATCGCCGCATCCCATAGGCCCATGCGGTGATTTTGTGCGCCGCCTTGGCGGGTGGCGTATTTCTCTAACACGCGCAGGCCGGGGAGCGTTTTGCGTGTGTCGAGCAAGGTGCAGGTCGCGCTGCCTTTACGCATGGCGTCCACATATTCGCGCGCCATTGTGGCGATGCCGGAGAGGTGCTGCACGATGTTGAGCGCGCTACGCTCTGCCGTCAGCAATGCGCGGGCATTGCCTTGCAACCTCATGACATCCATGCCCGCCGCCACGCTGTCACCGTCGCTTACCAGAGCCTCAATTGCGCATTCAGGGTCGAGATGGCGGAAAAATGCCTCCGCCAAGGGAAGCCCTGCGACCACGATCGCATCACGGCTATCCATCACCCCAGCAAAGCGTGCACCAGCCGGGATTACGCTGTCAGACGTGACATCCCTACCGCCGTCCTCAAGGCCAACGCCGAGGTCTTCATCAAGGGTTTCACGAACAAAGCGATCAAGATCGAAGCCGGGGAGTGTGAATGCAGACATGGGTGCTGTTTGGATGAGTGGTCTGCTTTGCGCAAGCGCGCCCGCAGCGACGCGGCCTTTAGGCCGATTGAGCGAAGACACCGCACCCCGGATGGGGTGCGCGCAAAAATCAGTGCACGAATCGCGCGACGACATCGCGATAGGATCGCGAAACTTTCACCTCGGCGCCCGAATCAAGCACCAGGAAGCACTCACCATTTGTGTGCGGTTTCACCTGCCGGACCTGATCAAGGTTTACGATGGTGGAGCGGTGGACGCGTTGAAATTTGCGTGGATCCAAACGGCGTTCCAGATCCTTCATCGTCTCACGCAGGATCAGCGAATTGTCGCCGGTAAAGATGCACATATAATCGCCAGCGGCATCAATATGTTCGATGGAGTCAACCTCGACACGGAAGATTTGCCCGCGATCCTTCACGTTGATGAGCTTTTCAAAGCGGTCGGCGCTTTCGCCTGTTTCTTCACCAAAATCTGCTGCCCGATCGGGTGCGACTTCGGAAAGCACATCAAGCAGATGTTCTGCATCTTCCGATGATTTCTTTTCCGCCAGACGTTGGCGCACACGTTCGATTGTGTCGGCTAGTTTGTCTTCATCGACCGGTTTCATCAGGTAATTGACGGCGTTGGCTTCGAATGCGCGGATCGCGTGCTCTTCATAGGCGGTGACGAAGACGAACAGCGGTGGTTCGATTTCCATCACGCCTTTAACGACAGAAAATCCGTCAAAGCCCGGCATCTGAATGTCGAGGAAGACGAGGTCTGGTTTTTCGGTCTTGATCTTGCGGATCGCCTCGCGACCGTTTGAACATGTGTCGATCACTTCGACATCGTCAAACGGCTGGAGCCTGACCTGCAGGCCTTGAATGGCGAGCTTTTCATCATCGACGAGAATAGTGCGGATGGTCATCACGAATTTCCAATGGCGCGTTGGGGATTAAGGTTGATCACAGAGGCTGATTGTTCGCCCAAGGGGGAGGGCGTGTTAGATTCTGCGGGCGGGGGATTTGACTGGGTGTTTTTACCAATCGGGGCTTGGCTATTGGGTGCGCGATTCGCCTTTTCAGGTGCGCGCTCATATGGGATTTCAATCAGCACTGTGAAGCCGCCGCCGGGTCGGGAGCTGGTTTCGAACAGGTGATTATTGCCGTAACCCTGCATCAGCCGGTTACGGATATTGCCAAGGCCAACGCCGGTCGAAGTCGCACTGGATGCTGGCTTGGCTGCGCCTTCATCTGTGTATTCGAGCATATTGAGCTGAGCAGGGCCGTCTACCCCCGGCCCTGTATCCTCAACCGCAACGCGCAGACGTTGACCGATCACCCGCGCTGTGAGCGAAATTCGTGCGCCTTCCTCTTGCGGACTAACCGCATATTTGACTGCATTTTCGATGAGCGGCTGGAGCAGCATAGATGGGAGCTGTGCCTCCAGTGCTGCGTCCTCTATATCGAAATGGGTACGCAAACGTTCTTCGAACCGCATCCGCTCAATATCGAGATAAAGTTGCAGCGTCTCAATCTCTTGCGCCAATGTCACCTGGCTGCCTGGTTCAGTGATAAGCGTGTGGCGGAGAAATCCGGAAAGGCGTGTGAGCATCGCATTGGCAGGTTCTGTCTGTTTGAGCAGGACCAGCGTGCTGATTGAATTGAGCGTGTTGAATAGGAAATGCGGGTTAAGCTGATATCGCAGCATCGCAAGCTGCGCCGATGTCGCCTGCGTTTCCAGACGCTCCAGCCGATCTGCCTGTTCTTCGACCGTTAGGAAGAAGTTGATCGCGTAATACAATGCGCTCCACCCGCCCAGCAGAGTGAGCGGGATATAGGTGATTCCGATAAAACGTTGGGCAAAGGTCGTATCGCGACTGCCCGCGTAATACAGATCCTGCACCCATGCGTCGATAGAAGCGTGGACGATCACACCAATGAATAATGCAATCGCGGTGCCGCTCCATGTCACGATCGGCCGACGGTCGATCAACTGACGGTAAACGACAGACAGGACAAGGCTGATCGAAAAGCCGGTTATGGTGGTCACAAGGATCAAAATTAGCTGATTGTAGGGGAGCCCATTGGCCAGCGTATTGAGCGCGCGCAGTAGAAATGCGCCGCCCCAACCTGCCAGTTGGAGGTTCCAAAAGGCCCGGTTCTTGCTCGCAAAAAACGGCGCCGGCTGGATACGTATCATCGACATTAGCGCCCTATGTAGCGCAATTTCGCGCCTCTTGCAGGCCCAAACGTGTTTGGGCGGGTGGAATGGGCGCAAGCGATGAACCGTTGGGCGCAGCTTTCGCGCATCGATGCCCTAACCTGGAAGTCCTGCATTGGGGTCCAATTCGCGAACAAAATGGGTGCGCCAATCAGCTGCGCCGTTGCTGTCCATCAATGCGCGGATGGTCGGTATTTCAGCAGCGATGAATTCAGCGCGCTCGTCCCAGCCATCATGCGAACGATTGCGCAATAGGCCGCCATCATGACGCGGTCCCCATTCTTCCATAAATTGCTGGGCTGCGACCGGATCATAGCCAGCATTGGCAAGCAACCATGGCATCAACCGGTCTGCCTCACGTTCAGTCCTGCGGACATTGCGGCGATTACGACCATTGCGGTCCAACCATTTGCTGTGGCCCAGCAGATTGTGCGCCAATTCATGCGCAATAACACCGGCAAAGATGTCTTCTTCATATGCGAAGCCGGGGAAATCGATGCCGATAACGACCCGCTTTCCATCCGCGACCGCGCGCCGACCTGCTCCCATCAATTCGAACCGGGTGGTGCAAACCTCGACCGGCGTCAGGCGTGCGGTTTCGCCATTGGCAAAGGTGATTGCGATACCGCCATGTTCGACCAGCATCGCATCCACATGGTCATGCGCACGGGTCAGACGCTGCCAATCAAGCTTATCATCGGCATCCCAAGTATTGGGATCAGAATCACCCAACCGAGAAATCTCGCGATTTGCGGTAAACAGTCCGGTATCGGCAGCAGGTGATCCGCTCGCGGCGGTCTGGACTGCAAAATTACCATTAAGCTCCAACGCTGCACGAGCAACTTCCGGCGCGCCATAGCTCGCCAAATCTTGCAATTGCAGTCCGGTAGAAGGGGTCACATCGTCGCAGAAAGCGGCATTGCCGCGCACCATTTTCCAGCCGACATCCTGCATTTTCTGATCGAATGCTTGAAACCGCTCAATCGCGGCGCGTTCTTGGGCCAAGTCGATACGATCCCAATCGACATCGGCCATCACAGTGGCAGGGAGCACCAAAAGCGCCGAACCCAAGGCAGCGAGGATCCGCATTAACTCTCAGAATTATCGAGAGCTTCTTTCAGGCGCTCATACCCAACTGCGCCTGCCAGCGGTGTTTCGACAGCGATGAAAGCAGGTGTGCCACTAAAGCCAAGTGATTGTGCAAAGGAGAGGTTTCGCGCCAATTCAACCGATACTGCATCTGATGCAGCATCTGCGCGCGCGCGTTCCATATCGAGCCCAATGGCCTGCGCGGCGGCTTCGACAGTTTCCGGATTGGCCGGACCGATCTCGAATATCTTCTCATGAAATTCGTAGTATTTGCCTTGCATCCCGGCGGCCAGCGCCATTCGCGCTGCGCCTTCGCTGCCTTCAAAGATTGGCCATTCGCGCATGACGACTTTCAAGTCAGGATCTTCGGCGACAAGCCGGGTGACATCCTCAAGGCTCGCCTCGCAATAAGGGCAATTGTAGTCTGAGAATTCAATCAGGACCTTTGACCCCTCAGGATTGCCGATTACAGCGCCGGGGAAGGGTTCGTATAGTTCATCACCCAATGACGAGAGGCGTTCGCGCGATTGTTCAACGGCGAGAGCTTCGGCGACCTCTTGCAGGATACTGGGATTGTCGAGCAGATAGGCGCGCGTTCGGTTGTCGGCGAGACCGGCATAAGACCATGTCGCTGCCCCAAGAAAACCAAAGACAAGCGCGAGCAGCGCGGTGAGCAGCGTGTTACGCAGGTGTGAAGATTGGGTTTGTTCCATAAATTTGCCTTAACGGCTGTCGCGAATACGTTCCAGCGCGGCGCGCGCTTCGAGCCCAATATCTTGTGCGCGGATCCAATCTGGCGTTCCGCGCGGTATGCCAGCTTCGGCAGCCTGAGCGCTGCGGATGGCAGCGGGATAATTGCGGCTCAACACCTGTTGTTCTGCGCTGGCAAGGCGTGCTCGGGGAATGTCACCGCGCGCCGCATAGACGACGCCCAGCTGATACCAGGCAAACGGGTTGAACCGGTCTTTCGCAACTGCCGCGCGCAACACTCTTTCCGCTTCGGCGTAATTGCTTTCATCCTCGGTCGCGATCAACGCATGGCCAAATATTCCCGCGATTAGCGGCTGGTTAAGCGTAAGGTTGGTTGCGCGGCGTAATGGTGCCAAGGCCTCTTGAGGGCGCCCGGATTCAAGCAGGACCTGGCCTTTTAGCTCAAGGTAATATGGGTTGTTTGGTTCCGTGGCGAGCAAAGCATCGGCCTCTGCCAGAGCTTTATCTATCTGTGCATCCTTGTGAAAGGCGTAAGCGCGGGCATAGCGCGCAGGCACTCCCGTATCGCTTTCGGGATACAGTTGGAAAGTACGTTCTGGCGGAGCCAAAAAACCGTATAATTTGGCGCGCGCGGCCAGGAATCTTGCCTGCAAATCTGGATCGTCCGGTGCATCCCAGGCTGGATCCTCGGCGTAAAGGCCGCGCAATGTTTGAAGGCGATCTCCGGCAAGAGGGTGGGTCCGGCCATAGGCGGCATCGTCAGCTTGGCTGAACCCCCGGCGAATCTCCAGATTGCGGAGTCGTTCGAAAAAGGCGAGTGAACCGCGGCCCGAAATGCCAGCGCCCGAAAGATAACGTGCACCGGCAAGGTCAGTTGCGGCTTCTTGATTGCGATTGAAAGCTAGAAAGCTGCCAAGGGCTGCCTGTTGACCGGCCAATACTGCGCCTAACGCAGCATCCCCAGCCCCGGCGAGCGCTGCACCAACACCCAATAACAGCGACAGGATAGTGATCCCCTGTGCCGAGCTGGTGCGTTCATTGAACCGGACCACATGACCTGCTGTGATATGGCCCAATTCGTGTGCGATCACGCCTTGCACTTCATTGGCGGTTTCGGCCGCGTTGATCAGACCGGCATGAACATAAACGACCTGTCCGCCTGCAACGAAGGCATTAATCGACGAATCATTGATCAGAACGATTTCGACATTGCCGGGCTCTAACTCCGATGCTTCAATCAAAGGCGCAGCCATGTCTGCAAGCAACGCCTCTGTTTCTGCATCGCGCAATATTGACTGCGCAGTGACAGGCTGAGTGGTCAAAGCGCAGGCAGCGAATAGCGCTAATGCATAAGCGAAAAGGGATTGATGAATGCGCATGAATTACAAGTGCTAACCTGTTTCCCCCTGAACCGGAACTGAAGTTTCTTCTGATGCAGTGTTCGCGCCTGATTCTGCGCCTGAAGCAGAAGCGGTCACACTATGGGCAAAGCCTGCGATGACTGCGACCAAATCCCGGCGAGAGCGCCACGGAGCTGCAAGCGAAATGAGCGGGTCATTATGCTCTATCTCAGGGTAGAAAATCGTAAGAGCATGGCTGCCTGAATTGTTGAGCGCCTCTGCCAGAGCGCGGGTATTGCGCGGATAGACCAAAGTGTCTTTCTCACCGTGAATTAGCAGCATTTGCGGCGCGTCGGCGCGGACGTGCGAAAGCGGCTGAGTGGTCATAGGGTCATTGACATGGCCAAAGCTGGCGATCGTCGAATCGCTATCGAGCGGGACAAAGTCATATGGGCCAGAAAGGCCGACCACACCGGCGATATCCTGTGTTGAAAGGCCCTTGCGGCCCAACCATTGTTCTTCAAGCGCAGCCATCACCACATTATACGCCCCTGCGGAATGGCCAGCGACAACGATCCGATCTGGGTCGCCGCCATAGGCGACGATTTCTTCATGGGTCCAATGGATCGCGCGCGCCGTATCTTCGAGCATGGCAGGATAAATGCCGTCTTCACCCAAACGATAGCCGGAAAGCACCACAATGAACCCTTCGGGTACGAAAGCGCGCCCGATAAATCCATAATCGACCGGATCTCCGCTTCTCCAACTGCCTCCATGTGCGAAAAACAGCACGGGGAGCGGCGCGTCTGCCGGGTTGCGGCGTTCCGGTCCCCATACTAGCAGTTTTTGCTGAGGGTGCGTCCCGGTTGAGATGGTCGCTTTCAATTCGGCGCCATGCTGACCGCCGGTCAAATGGTCCACTGCGCTCAGCACCGCCGGCCCATTGCGCGAAATTGCGAATTGCAGCGCAATACCTGCAAGGATCGCGAAAATCGCCAGTCCGCCTAAAACCCAAAGCATGATGCGCACCTTACCAATTGCCTTTCGCCGATCACATCGGCTCTGTTGAAGCTGACGACGATTTATAGCTGCCTTCGCGTTTGCACCGGCCCGTCTTGCTTGCTGATCGAACCAATCGTTCGACCTCACCTTCACAATCCAGCCCTGCGCTTTCAAGAAAGCTCTCCGCCGCACGATAGTCGTTGCCAAACCAAAATGGCACCCCGGCTTCCGCAATTATGTCTTTCGCGCGCAGCTCTTCTTCGCATAGCGGTTCGTCTGAAACGGCTCGGATAAAAACCGCCGCGATCCGACCCGGATAGGCGGCGGCGATACTGCCAAAGGCGACCAAGTCCTTTTGCGTGTCATCCCCGATCAAAGCGAAACGCAAATCCGGGAAGGTTTTGAGTATTGTCTCAATGGTTTCGAGTTTGTGAGACCCGTGGCTCTCTTTGCCCAAAGTTCGGCGGTTGAAACCCCAATCGCGCAACATGACGGGACCAAGCGGCAATCCGCGATCACGTTTGAACGTGACAAGGTAGGAAAACAAGTTCCACGGACTGGATGAGACGTAGAAAACGGGACGAATGCGTGCCTTGGGGATAAGCGCGTCTATTGCCGCTGCGGGCTCGCGAGATCCGGCCGGATTGCCGCCAATTGCAGCATAAAACGCGGTTGCGCCCGGTACCAGGATGCGCTCGCTTGGCATTTGCGCCATCACCCGTTTCCAATTGCGAGCAATCGCGCGCAGATTGCCTGTGATTCCGGTCTCCAGGATCGTGTCATCAATATCGGAAATCACCCCGATCTGCGTCTGACTGCCAGGAGACAGGATATAAGCGGGAGCCTCGCCGGGTGTCCCATCGGGCCGCTGCCAACGGACTACCGCCTTTTCCCAACGTGTTCGATTGGGTTGCGGGCTATCCGGATCGAGCGCGAGATCAAAGCGGACATAGCCTTCGGGACAGCTCACTGCCTGTTGCCGCAATATGCGGCCATCGCGGAGTTGATATTCAAGCTCTGCTGGAAGGCCTGGTACTTCTTTGGAAAGATATTGTCCCACCATCGTCGCGAAATCGCGCCAGAAGCTACGGCGTTCAAAAACCTGTTCGCGCGAGCAGATTGCGCGTGCGTTCAGATACAGCCGCTCCGCATTACGGTAGCCGAAAAAGGGTTGAACACGGACAGGACCGCGCCGGGATAGGGGGCTGACAGGCATCGTTGTAAACGCCTAGCCGCGGTTTATTACAAGTCCAAGCGTTGTGGAGCCAAATCGCCCGAATTCTGCGGCGCTAGCCGACGAGTTTTTTACCCACGCGTTCGATCAGCGATACATCGTCGCCGATCTCTCCGATGATTGCGACTTTTCCGGTGCCATCGCGGCGAACCATCACGAGCGAGAATTCCGGACCCTCGCCAGACAGAGCTTCAAAGGTTAGCTCTTCGAGTTCGCGAAGTTTTTGCGCGAGCTGTGCGCGAATATCGCCTTCGGGCTCGACTTCCTTACCGCTTTCTTCGCGGCGCAAGCGGCGTTCGGCATTCACAACACCTTTTAATCCGCCATCAGCCTTGCCCAGATATTCGGCGAGGCTGCCGCGTTCCAGATTGAGCCGGTGCGCATGACTGAGCACGGCGGCATATTCTGTCAGGCGCGTTTTGTCGTAATCGTGACCAAAGACAAGCTTTACAACTGGGGTCATCGGCGCGCGATCCTGCACGGTGAGGCCGCTATCTTCGATCAGTTCCTGATATTCTTGAGGTTCATCGCGAGAAGCGATCGAGAAGTCATAGGCTCGACCAACCGCGGCATAGAGCGCCTGACGACTGCGATCTTCCGAAGCTCGCGCTGTCTGAGCGAGTTCACGTGCCGAAGCGAGACAATCATGCAAGTCGGCATCTGCGGGCAGGTCGATCGCAGGTGCGGGGTCAGTTTCGAACGATTCGGGCGAAACAGCGTGTTGTTGCGAAACGGCTGGTTCTTCGTGGAATTGCTCAACGTCATTAGTTTCGTCATCGGCGATATTTGATATTGCCAGGTCTTCAATCTGATAATCATCGGCATCGAAATGTTCTGCGTGGAGATCGACCGCCTTTTTGGTCGGCGCCTCAATATAATCGGCAAGCGAGGCGAAGCTGTAAGATGAACGGTCATCGCTTTCGTCTTCGACCTCCTCACCAAATTCATCCACTTCGGGATCGTCGAGTGTGTACTGACCGAAATCAGGCATCGGAATGTCGCTGTTTACGGCGCTGGCTTCCTCGTCAGAGCCCTCGTCGGCAATCCCGTCGCTAAGACTGGCCATATCACCAAGTGAAGCGACCTTGTTAGACGATGCGCCGGAAATCGGATTGGTCTGCGGCACTCCTGTCACTTCGGTTTCGTGCGCGGGCGAATCTGCCCATTCGGTCACAGGATCGGCGTGATGTTTGTGCGGCTGATCTTCGGTCTCGTCAGGCTCTTCATTATCCAGTTCGAGCGCTTGGTCGATTTCTAGCAGCAATTCGTCTGCTGTCGCGGCGTCGGCCATCTCTTTCCAATTGATCACGCCATAGATGAAATCGATTGTTTCATCGTCGCTCGAAAATGGCAGCAGGATTCCGCGATACAGGATCGATACGCCGCGCTGGTTCACAAACTCGGCTTCAAAACCAATCGGGGCCTGATTGGCGAGAATCTGCATGTAGTGATCGGTGATCCGGCTTAACAAAGAGCGCGGCGGCACGTCAGAAAGCTGGTGGATCGGACCGCTGGCGCCGCATTCTACGGCAAGCTTATCGCCCAGATATTGCACGCCAGGATCTTCAATCCCGGCCGAAAAATCGAGAAGCACGCTGTTCGGGCCAAAGTCGGTTAGCTCTTGCGGCTCAAGATCTTCGATAGAAGGGAAGGTTGCTTCGTCGAGCAGGCTGGCCCAATGATTATAGGCACGCACCTGCATGCGGCGTTCGTCCTGACCGATGGCTTCGGGCGGCAATTGGCGTGATGTTCCTTCATCAGGAGCGTCATTTGCCGCATCCCAATCTTGGTCATCATCAGCTGGAATGCCGGTGTCGAAAGTGCCCCGCAAAGTGTCCATGGCTTGGCTTACTGCCCCTTGATTAGCGCGTGTTCATCACGGTTCTGGCGCGACGTGGTAAACATTGCGTTAAGTCGCGCCGGAAAGTTGCGAGACTTTTCAGTCAAGAGATTGGGCCAAGAGATTGGATCAGTCTGCGGGCCGCACCATAGTCAGGCGGTTTTGCGCTGCGGGTTAGAAAAAGTAGCGCATTCGAACGGTTAAGTTCTGCGAGGCAGAGCCGATTGAGAAAACCGCATCATCCCATGCCGGGGGTGCCATCCGCACCGGAGCATTGCGCGAGAAACCGTAACCCTCTTTTGGAGCCATGCCGAGCACGCGGTCTGCCTTCCCATTTTCATTTTCATCATGCAGCAGTGCAATCGCATACTCACCGGGCTCCACATTATGAAAACGGATAGTGACGGTGTTACCCGCTCGCACCACCGCGCGGTGCGAATTGGGATCGCGCACGCAGCGCGGGAAGATATCTTCCACGGTCGTCATGCAGGCCCGAACAACACCTTCGCTCGACCGCAGTTCGGTGACAGTGATCGTAACAGTGCCAGCGGCTGCCGGGACGGCGAGCCCTGCAAGACCCAAACCCATCGCCAACACGGCGATTCGGGCCATGCGTCCAGTTATTGATCGAATCATGTTTTTGCCTTTGCTGGCGGTACCAGACGATTGGAAAGCCCGCGATCGGTGCCGCACACACGGTCCCAAAACCGGAAATATAGACCGAAATTGCATCGATATTCCTCATGGTGTCGCTCGTGATGACTGGCGCTTATCACCCATCTCCCCAACCGCGAATGAATGAAACGGTGCGGTAACAGTTCCCAGCCGAGATGATTGATGACACCCATGATCGTCGCGACCAACAACACAATACCCAGCATTGCCAAATGGATCGGGACGACAAACACCAAAAGGGGCACGACAATTGCGCCGCTTAGCGATTCAAGTGGGTGAAAGCTCATTGCGGCCCATGCGGTAGGCGGCTTGCTTTCGTGATGGACCGCATGTGCAGCGCGAAACAGCGCCGGATAATGATGCATGGCGCGATGGCTCCAATAGAACCAGCTGTCCTGCACGAACAAATAGATGAAAGCAGACAGTGGCAGATACCAAAGCGGATAGGCGTCCCAGTCCACATAGAGCAGCGACCAATCGTGATGCCGCCACAACCAGAAGACGATGCCCGCAGGAGCTCCATAAATGAGCGCAGCGATTAGCGACCAACGGATTTCGCGCGAAATTTGCTGGTTCAATCCGCCATATAATCCCGGCCTGAAGCGCGCCGTCACCCATGCAAACAAGCCGCTGGCTAGAAAATAGCGCAGCGCCACTATGACAGTCATGGCAGCTGCGACCATCAGAAAGGCAAGCCAGAAAGGCGTATCGGCAGGGATCATACGTTAAGTATGACGCAAAATTTCGGCCCACGACAGCGCGATTTTTCGTCAATCTTACCTTTAATCCGCTAGGCCATTTCCCTTCGCCGCGTCAGAGCGCGGATCAAGCATGGCCGTGTGCCGCCGCATCGCGACCCGCGCGAGCATTTCGATCTGCACTTTGCGCCGGGCGGCGGCGAGCGGTTCGAGCGGGGCGTGGCGCAGAATTTCGCCGTCATAGGCATCCGCGACGATCACTCCGCAGCGATCTGGCTGATAGGCTTCGGTTTGAAGCGGAGCGCGGTCCAGAGCTGGCGGCATTCCCCAGAAAAACCGGTCGCAATAGTCAAGGTAATCGGGCCATTTCCCATCGCCCAGCAGATCACCGCGCGCGACCTTAATCTCGACGATCACGACCAGTCCCTTGGCATCAATGCCCATCAGGTCAGCACGCCGTCCATTTTTAAGCGCAACCTCGCCAAGGCACCAAATGTCATTGCGGGCAAATAGCCGCATAATCCCGCGCGCAACGTCGGCTGCGCTATAGGCCTGCGAATCAAGAATGGGGCTTGCAGTATCGTTCACACATTATGTTTGGAACATACCACGAACACAGTCAAGCCAAGGAATGGCCCAAAGGATGGCTAATGCGTGTCAGGCGGCCTCTGGTTGGACCAGCGCAAGCACTGTTTCGCGCGCATGGTGAAATTCGCGCCACAGCGCCAAAGCCGGGACGCTCGCATCCTGACCGCGGGCTGTGATCGTGCCGACTGCGCTGAGACCAGGGCGCATCATGGCGTTGATATCCTCAACACCCTGCCATGCCATCGTGCGCTGCCAGTCACTCGCGTTGCCCAGAAGTTCAGGGAATGCGGCGAGCTCGTCATCAAACGGCTCAGGCGCAAGATCGGCTACTTTGGCTAGCTGAGTTGAGATATCATGAAGCTCTTTCCAACGCTTAGCCAGCGTATCCAAAGGCTGGCTGGCACGGGCGGCGGTCCGGCGCATTATACGCATTTGGTTGGGTGGGAGCGCTGACATAGCTATATGTCTAACCCATCGCCCTTGCCGATTGGTTAAGCGCCGATTGGTTAAGCAGATCCGCTGAGGTTTTGCGCTAAAGACCCCCAGCTTCGCCGCAATGGGCATAAATCAACTGGCGCACGCACTACAGGCTTGCTAAGCGGCGCGCCCAACGCGATCATATACACCGCATCGCGCACCCGTAGCTCAGCTGGATAGAGCGCTGCCCTCCGAAGGCAGAAGTCAAGTCTGGCGATGGTTTGGGGTGCTGGTAAAAGGAAGTGAAGAAACAATGGCTTGAGCGGATATCGGGTTCGCTCTTCAATCGGCCGAAAATCTCGCGTAAGCGTGGCGTAAGCATCGCGCAAACGTTACGCACCCGTAGCTCAGCTGGATAGAGCGCCGCCCTCCGAAGGCGGAGGCCAGAGGTTCGAATCCTCTCGGGTGCGCCATTTTTCTAAATAAAATCAAAGTTTTAAAGGATTGCTTCTTTTGCGGATCAGTGCTTACGTACTGCTTACGCGGAACATTCGCGTAAGCAGATAGGTCATCACGACACACTGAATCAGTAATGCCGCTCCGCGATCAGACGATTTTTATAGGTGCGCACATTCAAGCCAAAGCGTTCCGGATTGCCGCTTCTACAATTTCTGGAGACGCTTTGAACCATTCGGTCGCGCTGAACGACCGTCCGTCTGGTCCCGTGACCCGCAGCGCAATGTGATAGGGCCGAAGGGCCCGGTGGATGCGCTGTTCAGCCTCTTTAGCAGAATGGCCGGTCAGTTCGTACGTCTCAGTGACCGTTACTGGCGCGAACAAGAACGTCGACTGGGTTTCCGCACGCGCGATCCGGTCCTCGACGGACCCGGACGTCGTTCCCACTTTCAGGAGCCCCTGCACCTCAGGTTTATCCGACAGTGAACGCAGCACATATACGATCCCGGTGCGCGCACCTTCGAAGAGCGGACCAGCACCTGCAGTCCCGATGCGCCTGGCATCTTTGTCTTCATAGAGCCGGCGAACCAGCGAGGACATGAGAAGATTCGACTCCGTACCGTTGTCAAAGATAACGCGCAGACGCGCATCGGGTTTGCCGTTGCGGCGATGTTCATCGCGTACGTCCGAGACATGGACGAGTTGTCCCTTTAGGACAAAGAATTCGCCCAGATCGACGCGTTCCTGCCGGAAAGGTTGAGGCTTGCGTGAGCCATCCTCGACGCTCTTCCGGACCTGCTCGAACAGCGGCTCGAAGCGTTCGAAATCGGGGCAAGTTTGTCGGTCGGCGACGTAGTCCGGACGCGCCAATGGTTTGAGTCCCTCACGGACTTCGAAGATGCCGAGCCCGTCTGAAAGCAAAGGGTCATCAAGGGGGTCGGCTTGTTCGGAATGACCAAATACAAGCCTTTTTTCGTCGAACGGTTCTAGGTCGATTAGGTCGGGCTTCGATGCCTGCAATCCCGCCAACTCGTTTGCCAGCATGCGCTCGCGCACACTGCGCCCCGCCTCGGATACAGGTTGCTCTCCCGTTTCGTCGACAAACGCATTGATGCGTTCAAGCACATCGATGGCGCGGTCGAGGATAGGGGTTCGGACCGCCTTTGGCTTTTCGTCCGGGGTGAGGAGGAGCTCGTCCTTGAGGTAGTCGATTTTGCCGTTTTCTTCAGACATCGACGACTCCCGTCTTGCCCGCTTGATCGGCGTCTGCCCCCGCCATCTCGGCGCGTTTCTGCCGCGAGAGTTTACGCAGGAAAGCAAGGGCTTCGGCCAATCGTACCTCACGACCGTTTGGGGCGTTGAGGTTGGGCTCGCGGCTTTCGCGTTGGATGAACTCCTTAACGCGCGGATAGAGTTTCTCGGCCTCCTCCTGTGTCATATTCACTTTCATGGCGCGAACCTCACCATGCAAACGGGCAAGCAATTCCTCTGACAGTTCCTTCGATAAGAGTTCGTAAGCATCATCGAAATCACGCCGCCCACCGAGCAAATCAACCTGTAGGTCCTGCACATTGATGAACCGTTTGGCTTGCTGGACGAAGCGGTCACCCGCATTCGGGCCGGTTGAGGCTTCTTCATCGCCTCCAGCCTCGTGCCCCTCGAACAGCGCTTGCTCACCCTCTGACATGCCCGGCGTCTGTATGATACTCGGGTCCTTCGCCACTTCTCGTCCCAAACCGGCACGTACGCCGAACAGACCAACGGCGTCGCTCACCTGGTCTTCGGAAAAACCCGGATAGCGCTTCCTGACGACGTCGGTGACGACCAGATCGTACATCACATCAGTGTGGTGATCATCGGGATTGATCATTACCGTGAGGGTGCGCGGATCGTTTTGCACGTCGGCGAACAGGTCGTTGAAGTCGGTCTCGATCGCCTCGACAGCCTTTTCATCGATTTCCGGCATGCCGACGATTTCGATCTCACCAGCGTTCGTCACCGGATCGGATTTCTCCTGTTCGCCCGACGTTCCATCGAATTCGTCCGCCCCCTTATGGGTGCGGAACTTGAACACGGGTGCCATGACTTGCTCCATGAGCAGCGACACCGAAATCGCCTTGAGCATATCGTTGACGGCACGGGAGATAGCCTCGTCATTGGCGAAGGGCGCGGAAACAAGGTTGGTGAACTGAGCTTCCGTCTTGCCCGGGGCGTCCCGCGTTGCGCGACCGATGATCTGCACAACCTCTGTCAGTGAACCGCGATAGCCGACCGTCAGGACATGCTCGCACCACACCCAGTCAAAGCCTTCCTTGGCCATGCCGAGCGCGATTATGACATCCACATCGTCACGCCCCTCCACCGCGCGCAGAGAGGCAAGAACCTTCTCCCGATCGGCGCTGTCATCGACAAGATTGGCGATGCGCAACGTGCGCCCGCCCGCCGTGAGCGTGACGAAACCGGTCGCGGGGTCGACACCCGTCTTCGCATTCTCTCCAAGGCGATCGCCGATGGCATCCACGATGGCGTCGACCGCGAACATCTTGTTGACGCCGCTGCCCTCGGCCGAGCCGACATGGGGAATGTGCACGATGGTCTTGAGCGCGGGATCAATCGCTTCGCCGATCGCGTCGAGATAGCGGCCCTGATAGAAGCGAAAGTTGATGTGCAGCGTTTTGAGATACTCATAGCCGTTGAGCTGTTCGTAATAGGTGTAGATCACCCGCTCGAACCGGGCCTCATCCTCCGGATGCAGAACCGCCGTGCCGTCGCCCCGAAAATAGGACCCGGTCATGGCGAGGATGTGGGCCGCATCCGGGCCAACCTCGCCCGCCCGGTCGATCATCCCGCGCAAGAGGTTGCCGAGGCGGCTGTTCTCATCCGCCGAGGCGTGGTGCAATTCGTCAATGCACACCAGGCAGCCGTCGAAGATCGTGACATCATCGGTCTTCGCATAGGCTGAGCGCAGCGTGGAATGGGTGCAGAGCGCGGTGCGGCCTTCCTCGGCGGCCAGAAACGCGATCAATTCGTCCACCTTGCGGCCCGTCTCCGAACCCACGGTGCAGAGGTCAAGATCAAGCGTCCAGTTCGACGGGAAGCCGTGTTTCGCAAGGTCCGTGTCCCGGAACGACGCGCCGATTGAGCGTTCGGGGACGGCGACTTCACCAGCAAATGCTGGGCGTCGACCTTGTCCCACACCCGCGTCTGCATGGCGCGCGCCGGTCGGACGCGCGGACAGCGCCTTCGGTCAGCATGCGGCGGATCTCGTAAGGCTGCTTGGAATAATGCTGCTTCAGCGCCTCCCAAACTTGTTCCTGCCGTTCGTGGTCGGGATTGACCGTGAAGGCCATGAGCTGATCGAGGGTTATTTCTTCTTCCGCATAGGTATCGAGCAGTGTCTCCGAGACGGCTGCGAGTCGCAGGCGCTGCTTGACGACGCTGGCGGAGACGAAGAACGCGGCTGCGATCTCTTCCTCCGACTTGCCTTTCTCGCGCATCGCCTGAAAAGCGCGGAACTGGTCCAGCGGATGCAGCGGCGCGCGTTGGACGTTCTCGGCGAGGCTGTCTTCTTCGGCCAGCCCACCCGTCCGGACGATGCACGGCACGGGCGCGGTGCGATTGAGGCGCTTCTGCTTGACCAGAAGTTCGAGCGCGCGGAAACGGCGGCCACCTGCCGGGATCTCGAACATGTCGGTTTCCGCGCCATCGTCGCCCAGAACCGGGCGCACCGTGATCGAGGATAGGAGTGTGCGCCGGGCGATGTCCTCGGCCAGTTCCTCGATCGACACGCCGGCCTTGACCTTGCGGACGTTGGACTGGCTGAGCACGAGCTTATTGAACGGGATATCGCGCGAGGCGCTGAGGGTGATCTTCTTGGACTTGGTCATGGATTTTCTCCGCGACGGGCGATCCAGAGACTCTCTCTAGACCTCCAAACCCGTCACGAAATTCCCGGCCCACCTCTTCCTCTAAGGAAGCGATGGACCGGGAACGAATGGCTGCTGGAGCTCGCCGCCAAGGCTAGGCGGCGAGCTCCAGCAGCTTCTTGGCGCGGGTTTCCATGGTGAGCCGCGCGTCTTGCTGCGGCTTGGACCGTGCAACAGCCGTAATACCCTGAACGAAGTCGAACACGCTCTCGGGCGGGCGACCTTCTTCGGCCAGCACCGTCTCTACGATCTTGCCGCTTTCCACCTTCGAGAAGCCTCGCTTGCGCAGGAAGTCCGTGCGGTCCTCGTCGCTGTGCGCGACGATGTGTTCGCGGGCGGCACGGATGCCCTGAATGAAGGGTCGCGGCGAGGAGTCCGCGAAGTTGGCCAGTGCGGGTGCCGCCTCATGCGCGAAGCGGTTGGCGGCATATTTGGAATGCCGGATCGAAATCTCCTGGAAATCTTCGACGCCCCAGAGATTGCGGTTCTGGCAAACCGCGCGGAGATAGAAGCTCGCAATGCCGAGCGTCTTCGCGCCGACCTCGGAATTCCAACAATAGAAGCCCCGGAAGAACAGATCGGGTGAGCCGTCGGGCAGCGTCCCGGCCTCGATCGGGTTGAGATCGTCGACCAGGAACAGGAAGACGTCGCGGTCGGAGGCGTAGAGCGTCGTCGTGTCCTTGGTCACATCGACCATCGGGTTGTAGATGCCCGTCGACCAGTCGAGCACACCCGGCACCTTCCACCGCGTGTCTCCCACGCCGTCGCCCGCGATGCGCTGTACGGCGGAGACGAGCTCATGGTCGTAGATGCGGCCATAATCCGGGCCGGTGACAGCGCGCAACTCGGTCCGCCCGTTTGCGACTTCCATCGTCTTGACCTGCTCGGCGCGGTGGTTGGTAAGGCCGTATTGCAGGTTGATGCCAGCGAGCGGTGCAGGGAGTTGGCGCATGTAGGCCGCAGGCGCGCCGACGAGGCTTGCGAGTTGACCGAAACTCCAATGGGTCGGCGCGACCGGCGTCTCGGCGTCCGGTAGGATCAGCGCCAGCTTCTCGGGATCGTCACGATGGGCCTCGACCCGGATCGCCGCGCTCTCGACCGTGCGCGTCCGGCTCTGGTCGGCGCGGCCCTTGACCGACGCGTAGAGGTCCGAAAGCGAGAGGTATTTCTCATCGTCAGGTCGCGAGAACCACTCGGACGACACCCGCCCGTTGTGGCCACCACGGGATACATCCACCTTGTAGCCGCCGCTCTCGGGGCGACCGTCCATGATTTTCATTGCTGTCATGACTGTTCTCCATAACGGGCGGTCCGAGAGCCTCTCTCTCGACCTCCAAACCCGTCACGGCGAAAGCCGCAGGCCTCTCACTCTTAGGGGGCGTTGCGGGGTCTCCCCGCAGAAGGGGTCGGACGAGACGACGGGCTCGACCGCAGGGGAAGGCTTTCCCCTAAAAGACCATTCTTGTCGCGAGAAGACCATGCTCTCGATGGATCAGCCCGACGCCAACCAATCTGCACCGACCGTTCGCTATAGATTGATGCCTTCGACTTAGCTAAGGTGCTGACTGGGCACGAATAATAATTATAGAACAAATGCAGGATTTTTACTTTTGATACTTCCAGATAACGAAACAAAGGTGGACCTGCTCAATAACGAAGCGATCGCTTCGACAATTATCCAATTACTTTCAAAGCGGCCCGATCAGGCTATTACAATCGGTGTGCACGGTGACTGGGGCGCGGGTAAATCGAGCGTGCTGGAGATGATCGATGCGTCACTCGACGGCGACGACGACGTCTTGTGTATCAAATTCAATGGATGGCGCTTTCAAGGTTTCGAAGACGCGAAGATCGCGCTCATCGAAGGCATCGTCACGGAGCTGATCGAGCAGCGTTCATTAGCGACCGAGGCCGGCGAAGCGGTCAAGAATATCTTCAAACGGATCGACTGGCTCAAGGTCGCGCGGCATGGTGGCGGCCTCGCATTCACGGCCCTCTCGGGCATCCCGACACCTGACCAGATACGCGCCGCTGTTGGCGGCGTGAAAGGGTTGATCGACGATCCCGGCGAACTCGCCACGAAGGAGAACTACGACGCCGCGCTCGATGGCGTCCAGGGCTTGTTGAAGCCGGACGAGTCGAAACGCTTGCCGGAGGAGATCGGCGCGTTCCGGAAGGCCTTCGACGATCTGCTTGACGAGGCCGGTGTTAAACAGCTCGTCGTCCTGATCGACGATCTCGATCGGTGCCTGCCGGATATCGCCATCGAGACGTTGGAGGCTGTCCGATTGTTCGTCTTCACCGATCGCACGGCATTTATCGTCGCGGCCGATGAGGCGATGATCGAGTATTCCGTCCGCAAACATTTCCCGGAGCTGCCCGATACGACGGGGCCCCGAGACTACGCGCGCAATTATCTCGAGAAGCTGATTCAGGTTCCGTTCCGTATACCGGCGTTGGGCGAGACTGAGACGCGCATTTATGTAACGCTCTTGTTGATCGGCGCAGAGCTGGGAGAGGATGACGAAGGCTATGCGAAGCTCATAGCGGTCGCACGCAAACAGCTCGAACGGCCCTGGCAAGCCGGCGGGCTCGACGCGGCGACGGTCAAAGACACGTTGGGAGATCTAGGGAACGGGGTTACCAACGCTCTGACACTGAGCGACCAGATCGGCCCTATCCTCGCGAACGGCACGCAGGGTAATCCGAGACAGATCAAGCGCTTCCTGAACACGTTGTTGCTGCGCAACCAGACCGCGCAGGCGCGTGGCTTCGGTCGTGATGTAAGATTGCCCGTGCTGGCGAAGCTCATGTTGGCGGAAAGGTTTATGTCTCGCCTGTTCGATCAGATCGCCAGTGCTGCGGCAAAAAATGAGAACGGGCGCTGCGAGGATCTCGCGCTCTTGGAAGCGGACGACATTCCTGCGGAGGCACCGAAGAAATCTCGTAAGAAGGGTCCGAAAATCTCGACTTTGGACGGACCGAGGGAGAAACCGGACCCGGACAGTGCGATGCTGTCCGAATGGAAGGGCTCTGATGCCATCAGGTCCTGGGCGAACCTTTCTCCAAAGATCGGCGAGGAGGATCTGCGCCCCTATCTGTTCGTGGCGAAGGATCGGAAGGACTACTTCGGGGCGGCGTCCGTGCTGGGTCGATTGAGTGCCGTAGTCGAGAAATTGATGGGGTCGAAGCTCGCTGTTCAAACCTTTGACGGCGAACTCCGACAATTGGCACCCGCCGAAGCAGGTCAGGTTTTCGAAGAACTGCGGGGCCGGATCATGGGTGGGGACTCTTTCGAGACAGCTCCTGCCGGTGTCGCTGGGATGACGGTCTTGGTGCGCGCGCATGATTTCTTGCAGTCCAACCTTCTAGATATGCTGGAAAGCCTGCCGGCCGATAGATGCGGCCCGTGGGTCGCGTCGGGCTGGGCCGGAGTCATCAGGGACGGTGAGTTCGTCGCTAGGCTCGACGGGCTCTTGGTTGGCTGGGCAGAAAATGGATCGTCGACGCTCAAGGCGGCGGCTGGAGCGGCAACGCGAACGGGCAAAGGGGGACGCTGATGGGCACTTCGAATGCATTCGGCGGGGCATCAGGGGGGACGCCACTGGTCCCGACTTGGCTTGACGGGGGCGACGGTGATGCGGCCGATGGAAATCCGCCTGGCGATGGCGCGGGCCCGGATGATGCTGGCGACGGCAAACCTGCCGATGATACGCCACAGACACCGCCCGCTGCTCCAGTAGAACGACCGCCTGTGGTGCAACCTCCGACGAGTGATCGTTTCCGTTCGGCGCGCAGCAACTTCACACGGTTCGCGGGATCGGGTGGGAGTGATCGCCGAAGTTTGGGGCGGGCGGTTTCTCAATACGTCTCGCGATCGTCTGGCGGAGCCGGTTCCGCAGCGAGGCGGATGGGGTCGTCCCGTGGAACGGCGTCCGGACTGGTCAGCTTCCTCGGGAATGCGAGTGCTAACGGTGTTCGTGAGGCGCTCCGATCACTCAACTTGGAGAGTCTCGCGGGCCGTCCGGTCGAAGAGGTCTTCGCCGGCCTCGCGGACTATATCTGCCCCGATGGGGGATCGGTCGATGAGGGCATCGCACGCGACGCGTTCATAGAGACAATCGCCGATCTCGCGGATGCGGGAATAACGGACATCGACGGCCTGACCTCGGAACAGATCCAGACCGTATTCGAGCTATATGCTTCCCACGCCATCGAGGCTCGGATCTGCAACGATATCGGCACGAGGGTCGTGACGATGCCTTCAGATACTCGAACGGTCGAAAGGATCGAAGCTCAATTGTCCGAATTCATCCAGCGCGGCGTAAGCGACGCGGTGAACGCATCGGGCGTCGACATCGGTGCGCTCTCGCAGGACCAGGTCTCGGGTTTCGTAGATAGCGTGTATGAAGCGGCCTTTGAGATGCTCGAAGCGCTGGGTGAGAGTGAGGCGGGGTCATGAGACGACATTTACTGATGGGAAGATTTGGGCCGAAGGACACCATCGAGATCCCCGCAGCGAGTGATGAACAGGTGTCCGAACTCGGTCTTTTGGTCGGCGACCGTCTCGCGCACGGCATCGGCTACGCCCTTTCGGACATGGCCGATTTGAACCTAGCGCCCGGCGAAGTTGCGATCGACCTGATGGTGCTTGCCGCGCATATCCATGCGGCCGACACACGCCTCTCGCGCTCGACGGAATCGCAAGATGGTTGGTCGCGAGAGATCAGACTGGTCGTGCCGGTTAGCGATCCGGAATTATGGACAGATGCGGCGGCTATCGTGAAACGGGCGCTCGATTTCCTGACGGGGGATCGTTGGCAGATCGGGTTTCGGTCTCGACCGAAGGAATTAGCTACCCTTTCAAAACCACGCCCGAAGCCTCTGCTTCCCGTCTCCTTCGACGCGGTGAATCTGTTCTCGGGTGGGCTCGACAGCCTTATTGGCGCGATCGACAACTTGCAAGAAGGTGGGTCACCGCTCCTGGTGAGTCATGCTGGCGAAGGCGCTGTCAGCAAATCTCAGGAGGAATGCTACGACGTCTTGAAGGACGCGTATCCGGACTCATCCTTCGACCGATTGCGAATCTGGATGGCGTTCGGGGATGGCCTGATCGACGGCGTCGAATCCGAGAGCACGACACGTGGGCGATCTTTCCTGTTCTTCTCGCTGGGCGTAGCGGCGGGGGCGGGTTTGGGTAACAAGTTCGTCTTGCGAGTTCCGGAGAACGGCCTCATCGCCTTGAACGTGCCATTGGATCCGCTCCGACTAGGTGCGTTGAGCACGCGTACCACCCATCCATTTTATATGGCGCGTTGGAACGAGCTATTGGAAGCACTGGGGATCGATGGCGAACTCGTAAATCCATATTGGGACAAGACGAAGGGGGAGATGGCCGCCGAGTGTGCCAACCCCGATGTGCTGGACAAGGCGGCGATCCACTCCTTGTCATGCTCCTCTCCCGCGAAGGCGCGTTGGAAGGGTGAACCGCAAGGGCATTGTGGATACTGTCTCCCATGTCTGATCCGGAGGGCTTCATTGGCCGATAACGATCCGACGGTTTACGGCGTCCCCGATCTAACGGCCTATTCATTGGATACGCGTCAAGCTGAGGGACAGCAGGTCCGGTCATTTCAATTGGCCATACGCCGACTGGCACGGCGTCCCGAACTCGCGAAGCTGCTCATCCATAAGCCCGGTCCATTAACTGACTACCCTGACAAGATCGATGCCTATGCGGATGTCTATCGCCGGGGCCTAGAAGAGGTCGGGGAGATATTGAAAGGCGTGAAGACGGCTCCGTCATGACCAATCATCAGATAGCACGGCTCGTCGATTTCCATTGCCATCTCGATCTCTATCCGGACCATGTCGCAGCCATTGACCAACGTGAGCGCGAGCGCGTGTTTACGCTGACGGTGACGACGACGCCGAGAGCCTTTCCGCGGAACAAGGAACTCGCGGATCGCACTAAGTATGTGAGGGCAGCGCTCGGCCTGCATCCGCAGCTTGTCGCCGACCGTGCGAAGGAACTTTCGATCTGGAAAGAATATCTCCCGTCGACCCGGTATGTCGGCGAAGTCGGCCTCGACGCCGGACGACGTTTCTATCCTTCATTCGACGAACAGAAAGTTGTTTTCGCGGAGATACTCAGTTCCTGTGCTGAGGCACGCGGTAAGATTCTCTCGGTCCATAGCGTGCGCTGCGCGAAGGTCGTACTCGATACGATTGACGCAAGACTGCCGGCCGGTAGAGGGCGCGTGGTGTTGCATTGGTTTACGGGATCATTATCCGAGGCACGGCGCGCCGCTGAGATGGGGTGCTATTTTTCGATCAATGCTGCGATGATGCGCAATGAGCGCTCGGTGGCGCTGGTACGATCGCTCCCAAAAGAGCGCATCCTGACCGAGACGGACGGCCCCTTCACAGATAACGCTGTGGGTCATGATGGCCCCGCAGATGTGAGACCGGCGCGGGATGGGTTGGCTAAGCTTTTCCAGATGGGGGCAGAAGAGATCGACGCTCTGATCTTGGATAACCTGCGTGAACTCCTTGGTTGAACTCTGCAGATGCTCGAACGCAGCGCCGTCTAGCAAGCCCTGAACACATCCCGGCACAGTGTCCACCGCCATGACGTGGATGTATTTACTGGTGATCGTACGGAGGGGGAATGCAGATCCTCAAAGAAGGACGACTTCCTCTTCGGAGAACCATCCATCTTTTGTGACATTCGCCTGCAAGGCCATGGGATCGTTGGTGTAAGCGAGAAAGCACAGGCTTTTCTCGGCTCTGGTACAGGTGACGTAAAAGAGCCGCTTAGTGCGATCAATTCCGGTTTCCTCGCCCTCTGCTATCTTTTTAAGATCTCCCGGTGTTGGTGGTTTCACCGAAAATAGTTTGTCGTAGGAAAACATGAACCCACGAGCTTCTTCGTCATCCATAATAACCATCACTCTCTCGAACTCACGCCCTTTCACGCCCTGGTGCGTGTCGAAAGGGCCGGCATCGTCGATATATTCCCGGTAGGCGTGGATTTGGTCGTAGGGTGCTTCAAGGAAGTCGCCGAGGGCTCTGAGCGTCGCCGACTCGCTCTCTGGATCGGCCGACGTATCTTCCGGTGTTTCGGGGTCTTCTTCCGTTTCGGTCACGTCCATTGTTTCGGCGAACGACAGCAGCGGTTTGGGAATACGAAAGAGGCGCGTGGTTGCGACTAGCTGCAACACATCCAGGAAGGTCGGAGCCCGGTTGTCCGTACAAAGAGCTTGAAGTTGTTCCAGCGCTTCGCGGACAGGGGCGAGAGGGTCGGCCGGGGACGGCGTATTCAGGAGAGCGTCCCGCTCAAGCAAGGGAGACTTTAGCGATTGCAAGAGAGCCATGACGCGATATTTGTCGTCTGCGTTGTAGGCCTCGAGAACGGGCCGGACATTCTCCGTGAAAAGGCGGATGGCGGACAGCGTTCCGTCCATCGCGCCCGTTGATAGCCTTGAGCTACCGTACAAAGGCGCAAACATCTCGTCGAAGCCCATGCGCCGTGCCGACATTCGATGTTCGAGCGTCAGAGACTTTACATTGGTCTGCTTTTGCCATGCCGTGTCTCCTGTAAGAACAGCCATGCGGTGTCTTACTTCATTCTCGATGTCGGCTTTATCGTCCCGCCCGCTGTTTACGACGAACAGTCGGAGCTCGCCATTTGGGCTGTTGTTCAAGGCGTGTTGGACCTGTTGATCCGTCGTGTTTCTGATGGTGTTGGCCAATCCCACGATACGCTTTGGACAGCGCCGATTGAGTTTCTTTACAGGTTTTACCCAACGGTCAGGGAGTGCTGCGTCGAGATCAGCTTTCCCATCGGCATATATACGCTGCATCATGTCACCAATCAGCCCGAGTCCAAAGCGCCCCTGCATTGCTTCTTCCAGATCAAAGAAAGCGTCGAGTAAATTCGCATTGGTGTCTTGGCTCTCATCTATCAGGAGAAATGGATAGCGGTTGATGAGAATGGCCTGAAAAGATGGGCTGTTCCGGAGAAAATGAGCCGTGATCTTCAGCACTTCGCTATGGGATAGGGACGCGCGTCCGACATTGTCGCCATTGGGATCATAGGTGAAGTGACGGGGCTTCTGCAGCCATTCCATACGCTTGCGTTTATCCGCGATGCTGCGTTGGCGCGCGATCGACGTCTTGGTCCCCTGACGACCTTTTGCCTCTGCTTGTTCAAGTTCGGCAATGTCAGTTGGCAGCGTCGCGAGTAACCATTTGCGAATATCTGTGTGCAGCATTGATATTTGCGACCAGCAAAAGCTGTGGATGGTTCGGATATCGAATAGTGGGTTTTCCTCGACACGATCGACGATCTCGTCGCTGGCGGCGTTCGTGTAGGTGATTACGGCGATGCGCTGCTGGGACGCTCGCAGATGTTGGTCATGCTCTTTTGCAAGGTGCTTCAGTCCCTCGACGAGCGAATAGGTTTTGCCCGATCCCGCGCCCGCATAGAGGAAGAAACTCTTAGGGGCCGTCGGCGTGAGGCATTCTGCAATGATCGTGTCGACAGCAGAATCGGCACTTGGTTCGGCGGTTTCAGCGAGCTCAGCCACCCTGGCCCTCGTTCTTTTTGAGGACTGTGTCTGTTTCGGTAGCGAGTTTGGCGTCGAGCCAAGCTAGGCCAGCGCGGATATAGGGTGGAGGCTGAAGCGTTTCGGGTTTGTCGAAGGCGAGAAGGCAATCAAGCGCGAAACTTGCTTTTTCAGCGCTCTTGAGAAGCTCGAACAGCTCGGCTTCAAGATCCTGGCCAGTCAATCCGGTCTCTACAAGTCTGGCGATCTTCGTCGTTGTTGATCCACCAGTGACGCCCGTGATGTTATCAAAATTGGCGTAGACAATCGCGTCCTCAAACGTGCGCGGGATCAAGGTCGATCTATTCGCATCGGTCGGGTCTGGCACGGCGGTTTGAAAGGCGACAAAGAGATCATACGCTTCCTGAACACACACCGCATGCCCGCCTGCTGGCAGCGAAACAAGATCGTCGATGTTGGTTTTTTGTGGGTGCCATTTTTTGAGGACCGCATTGGTGGTGACCTGTCCGTTGCCAAGCGAGGGTTTGGCGGCGCGGTTGACCGTGGTTTCGACCCCATCACTTTTCGTAATTTGCGTTGGTTTGGCGGCGTCCAGGTCGCTGATGACCAGAACCGTTAGCCCAAGGGTTTTAACCAGAGGTTCGAGCCGATGCGCATGAGCGCCACCAAGGTCGATCAAACTGGTGTAGCGACGCCAGAGAGACGGAAAATGATGCCTAATAAAGTGTGGCACCAGAATGCGCTCGGCTTGGCCTTCCACAAAAATTGCGCCGTCCGCGAAGAAGAGATCACAGTCGGTAGACTTGAGATACCGTTTGACGAAACGCTTCGTCTCTTCGTCTTTACCAAATACATTTGAGAGGTTGGCAACGGTTGTCGTTGGAGCGCTTTGAGTGGCGTCTGATGGGTGTCGCCGGAAGTAGCGCAAATTGGCAAAATCCACCTCATGAGCTACATGGCTAGAGTGCGTGCTAACGACCATCTGTGTCGTCAGGTCAGTTCTATTGCCCAGGCGCGGATGGTTCCTCAGGACATCATAAGCCTTATTGATGAAGACTTGTTGGACTTGAGCATGCAGATGTGCCTCCGGTTCCTCAATCAGCACGAGGTGAACCAGCGGCATAGGCACGGCGTTGCCGGAGGTAGTTACTGGCGGCGACATCCAGTCTTGTCGAAACTGCATCAACAAGAAGATCATCGAAATCAGGCGCTGATAGCCAAGACCGGCATAGGACTCAGGAAGGTGCCGGACTGGATCACCGACGTTGGCTGGATTTGAGATTTGATACTGGATCGCGGTTCCGTGCTTCAACCCCTCTTCGCCCCGCAGCTGCGTGTTGAAGGCAATAGATGGGTTGTGAACGCCTGGTACGTTCAGCTCAGCCAGCTCATCAAGCGCGCCTTCGAAACCGGACTTAAGGCGACCGTCGAACGCCTGTTCGGCGTCATAGATCGACCCGAGCGCCGCAATGTCGTCGGGCGATAGGTCATCGGCATTGTCGAGATGGCGATCATAATAGCTGCGAACTTGGTCCGAGAGACGTCTCCGCAACTTGGGAGCACCTGAGCCATCTGGCGCGTCTCCCGACGGGTCGCCTTGCTCAAGCGGGCTAGCGGGAATCTCGTTAACTTTGATTAGGTTCGCGAATGGGCGGTCGTCCAGGGGAAGAAGATCTTCGGCAAGCGACTGAGGCTGGGCGACGCCGGTTGACTTAGGTTCTTCGCTCTTCGCTGGGTCTAGCGGGAAGCAGTTTACGGTCAGATATTTCTTAAAAGCTCCGTCGAGAAAGTCAGTCAGACTTTCTGGCCTAATCTGTGGCTTGGGCCGACCATCCTCCGCTTTTTCATTTCTTGCGCGCGCCTTGTTTCGGGCCTCCAGATAGTGCTCCTTGAGCTGATCTTCATTGTCGACATCATATTGCAGGCGTACGCCCAGCAATCCACTCACCCAATCAATCGTCGGAATGATGTGGACGACGTGGTGAATCTCGCTCGCAGGAACATCAAGCCAGAGATCGAGCGATGGAAGAAGTTCGGCAAAGGTGCTGGTGGGTTCATCATCCGCCTCCCACGCGTCACCGATCAGGTCCAAGGCTGCCCAGTTCGCGATGGAAACGTCGCGTAGTGTCAGCTTCTTTGTATCTCCCAGAAAGGTGCGAAGAGCCAGCATAGCAGACGTCTTGCCGCTATTGTTCGCGCCGACGAACAGCGTACGTTTTTCATCGAAATCGATGCGGGTTGATTTGAGCTTGCGGTAGTTCCGCAATTCGATGAATTCGAGTTTCAATGCACGCCTCGTGAATTAAAGAATATTGGCGACTTTATTGTCTTGGCTGAGTCTATGGACATGCTGGTGCTCGGATGGATCGGCCGACAATGTCCAGCCAGCACAACAGTATTAATGGCAGTGTATGTCATAGAGCCAACGCTCGTGTCAGATCATCGTGTTCGAAGGCGCTTGCCATGCGATTGATTTCGCCACCACGCGCGCCGACCTCTCGTGCCGTTTCCCGCCAAGTGGACGTGGCTGCGGCAACGTCCTTGATAACTGACTGAGCGTTGTCGAGCCCCAAGCCAAAATATTCTGCCGAAGCCTGTAGCAGGTCGAGCGAGCAAGTCCCTTCGTCAAGATCGATGTTGGTCGTGAGCACGCGGGCTTTAAGATCGGCGGGGACCGGGTTCAGGTCGTAGGCGGGCGATAAAATCCAACCATCCTTACCGGCCCACAAGAAACCATGATTGCGCAGATGATCATCCACGTTGGAAATCAGCACGCTGAAAGCTACCCGGCGATAGAGTTCGATCGCATCTTGCTTTGCCCTTGCGCCATGTTGAGAGAGCGCGTCGACAATCTCGGGGTAACTTCCGCGTTCGCCGTCTTTGGAGCCGGTCATAGCCATAGCTGAAAGAAATGGGGTCCGTAGTAGACCGTCACGGTCGAACCGTCGCGAAAGCAATACGGCTTTGCCTGCGACCTTGACCAGTTCGTGATGGGGCGTCGTTATGCCAGCGCGCCCAGCAAGGCGAAGCGCAATCTCCTCCCAGGTTTCCATGCTGTATTCATCCGTCTCCTTCGGAAACTTCGCGATGGACAGGTGGCCGTGTTGATCGATGATCGAAGCTTTAGGGCGTGCGCCGCCGAGCGATGACCCTGGAGCGAAGATCAGCTGAAGGTCTTCGTCTGTCTCCTCATCCCGCAGGATGCGTTCCGTGACTTGCAGCAGACGGCCGAGCTCGATCAAAGCTGGGACACCCGCGCGGACGGGCGCTTGGAACACATCATCGTCCAGACGCCGAAAGCGAAGCGCCCCCAGTCGCGTTTCATCGGCTACACCAAGTAGGTAATCGGTTTCCGTCAGTGTCCGAACTCGTCGCCCTTCTTGGTCCGCGAGACGACGCTCGGCACGTTGCATCAGGCGGCGTCCCCAGGTATCCGGTGCCGAATCTCCGAGAGAACCAAACATGGCTTGGCCTTGCGGCGGTGCGAAGCCGCCGCGCGTTAGCATGAGGGCAGGCTCGATGGAAAACCGCTCGGGATCATCGAGCCAATCATCGACATACTCGAACAAGACCGTTTCGCTGCCGCGCACCTGATTTGCACGTGCGATCCCGATCTGCCGACACTGCCCATTGAGGTCGATATGGACTTCGATGTTACTCACGAGACGGCGACCCCGCCTTGCTCTTGAGGCGGACACGTTTGGGCAGATTGGCGCTGGCGAGAGACTGGCCTACTTCATCGTTTCCGATGTCAGCGATGTTCCCGAGGCCATCTAGCAGACCAAGCGCTTGAAGCACTGATGCATAGATGCCGATGCCGACGTTCGCGTCGCCCGCTTCGATTTTTTGAAGTGTCGAACGGGATGTAAATGCGCGCTCGGCCACGACCGCCATAGGCAGTTTGCGGCGCCTGCGCGCGTCGTGAATGTCTGAGCCCAGCTTACGCAGCGTGCGGCGTACAGCGACAGGAGGGCGGTGAGGTGTTGGCATGATTTGAGTTCTTCGCGCTACAAATTGAGCCTTTATGTAGCACGAAGCTTACATTTTGTCCACCGCCTTAGGTTCCGAGGGTGTTTGCGTTGGGCTGGCCGCTACTATCTGAAAGTACCGCCCGTCATATATGGCAGTTACGCGCTCTTTAGACGTAAAGTCTGACAGTTGATGTGCCTCGCTACTGGTATAGCCTTTAAGTGATCGGTCTTGTCTCCGTCGCAGCAGATTGCGCGAAAAATCGTGCCAGCGCTTCACGTCGAACAGTCTTGTCGAGTGCGTAGGTGGTTTGCCCGAACTCAGCGCCGTCCAGCAAGCCCTGAACATAGCCTGCCACGGTATCGGCCGCCATTACGAGCACGGTGTCTAGCGAGTGAATATATTTGCTAGTGATCGAATTCGTCGCATGGCCGAGAAGTGCGGCTATGGTGCTTTCTGTGAAGCCGAGATCATTCGCAGTGCTTGCAAAGCTATGCCGAAGGACATGTGCCGTGAAGTCTGGCAACTCTCCCCTGCCGAAGATCTTCTGCCAGTGGTTCGGAAAGCTGCCGAACGGGCCCGCGCCCCTCGGTCCAGGAAAGACATACTCGCTTTTGGTTTTCTTTCCGCGCTCCTCCAACAGCTCAATCGCGGATAAGCCAATTGGCCTAATGGAGGCGCCTTCTTTAGAGTCTGCAAGGCGCAAACAGCTATTCTCAAAGTCTACCTCGTCCCATCTGAGAGATATGATTTCGCTACGACGGCAACCGGTCAGTGCCAGCAACCTGATAACTGCCCCAGTCGTTTCAAGCTCGGGGTCTTCCTCCACTTCGTTCAGCATCGCGCCGAGGAGGCGGTATTCATCTTCGCTCAACCTTCGGTCACGGACCCGGTCCTTGGGTTTCTTTATTCCATGGGTCACATTATGTTCAATAATCCCTAAACTGATCGCATAGGTCAGCATCGAACCGACGAGACCGACACACCGGCTCGCTGTCCCACGTCCGCCACGCAAAATCGACTTTCCACGCATGTTAGAGGTCTTGCGGACAGCTTTTGTCTTACCCGCGATCACGTCATTCATCATCTTCGTGACGTTTGCTTTCGTCAGGTCTTGAACCTTCCGCTGACCGATTAATGGGATGATGTGTCCGTTGATGCGCCCGATATCGGTGTAGATTGTCGCTTGTTTTTTAGGACGACCACCTTTCCCGAGAATGAGACTAGCATTCATGGCTGCCATATACTGCTCAGCAAGCTCCCCGACAGTAATAGCATTACGCCGTGTTTGCCGCTCTTCAGTCGGGTTATCTCCTCTGGCGACCTTGCCAAGCTGAGCGCGCGCCTCCTTCCGCGCCGTCTCAGGAGTCCAGATGCCATGAAGGCCTATGGAGTAACGCCTGGACCGTCCTTCAGCTCGATACTGAATGATGTAGCTACGTTTGCCCGAGATGAAGACCCGCAGCCCAAACCCTGGCAAGTCGTCATCCCAAATGACGTAATCCTTGTCGCGGGCTTTCATGGAGTCGACGAAGCGTTTTGTAAGTTTCGGCATCGGAAGTCACCTTTCCGGCCCGTCCCTCTGCAAATCTCGCGTAAGCACCACGTAAGCATTTGGGAGGAAATCACGGCCTGTGTTCGGATAGAGACTTCGGTGTCGATTGTTGGAAAGACAATACTTTTCAGCGCTTTATCGTACAGCGACGTGCTCTATCGTATATTTCGGAAAGGTCACAATATTTCCTCCGAAGGCAGAGGCCAGAGGTTCGAATCCTCTCGGGTGCACCACTTTTCTGGGGTTTTTGGCGTAACCCGACCCTGTCTTGTGGCAGTTATGTGTTGGTTATCGCCTAGTTGGGTCGCAACCGGCGCGGCTAGGTTACAGCCTTGTGGGCATATGTGAGGTTAGTTGCTTCTCATTTTTTTATCATGTGAAAATCGGCTGTGAGGAAAAACCGAATTTGTTCCTAGTAGTGAAGGAGCAACTCTGTCAGACTTAGAGAACGAACAAAGAACGAGAAGGGTAAAATGTGACAGTTGTTGCTCCTGAGAAAATTGAACTGGCTCATTCTTCTAAGAAATTAGGAGGGCTTACCCTCAATGCAGTTCACAATCTCGATTGCTTGCAGGGTTTCAAAGCCATGCCGGATGATTGCCTCGACGTGATCGTGACCTCTCCTCCATATTGGGGCCAAAGAGGTGCGGACGGCTTAGGTTCGGAGGCTGATCCGCGAGAGTATGTCGAGAATTTAGTCGCGATCTTAGCCGAGGGCATGCGTTGCTTAAAACCGGAGGGAACCCTTTGGCTAAATGTAGGTGATGCCTACAATACCCCGATCAATTGGCGGGAGGATGATAGTAAGCACAGTTCTCTCGGAAAAGACGGCACTGGCTTGCCCGCTGATAACTCCGCCTACACCAAGAATAGAGGCCGTCGTCGGGCGTTTATAGAAAAGGAGGCGGGTTGGCTTCAATATGGCAACCTTTTGGCTCTCCCATATCGAATTGTGGGCGCTATGAGTGGCCTTAGTTTTCTGTTCCGAGGCGAAGTCATTTGGGCCAAGGCAAGGGCGTTGCCAGAGGGTCGATGCCGCCGCCCTCATCGCAAACATGAGGGTATCTATATTTTTGCGAAGGACGAGCGACACGCGTTTAGAGTAAAGCCTCCGGTCGGCTCAATTTGGCAACTTAAGCAAACCCCAAACAAACTTCCTCACTGTTCTACATTTCCTATCGATCTTCCACTGCAATGCATCGATGCTGCTGGCATTAACTGTGAAAACGCTGTCATTTGCGACCCGTTCATGGGAAGCGGCACGACCGCAAGGGCCGCACGTCAAATGGGCCATGATTTTATCGGATTTGAGTTGGACCAAGCGATGTGCGAATTGGCAAACGAGTCCATTGATGAAGCTGTCCAAACTCAAATTGCCTTTGAATAAGTGCTCCACTTGTCCGATAGGAATTGAACTAATTCGTCATTGCCGCTGGTTGGCAGCGGCAATGTGAAAATCTTCTTCCCAGAAGCCGTATTTGCAGGGCTAGGTGGAGTGCGTAAATTGAACGAGAACAACCCGTCAAATTGGCCTGTTGCTTCGATGTAGTCGCGCTTAATCCTCTCTTTATCGACACCCATGCTTCGTCCCCCAAGCTCTCCATAATTCACGCAATTGCCATGAGGAGGCGGGTAGCTTTTAGCGTCCATTGTCAAAGCAATCGAAGTAAGTCCGCGATCCATAAACGTGCTGCTAGCCGGAACATCATCTTGTATTCGTTCTGCTATGCTCGATTTCACATGCGCGGCACCAAAGGCATGCCAAATGCCTGATTTAAGGCCCTCAATGAACAGATCGACCTTTGATGCTTTCGCTTCTGTGACGCCAAGTGCCGCTAATTTTTGATCAGCCTCCTTCTTGGTAAGTATACGCAAACGGAGGCTAGCTTGGGCCAAGTAGGGGTTGTATAGGGCGACAAGTGCGCGTTCAAGCGCGAAGCCGGATACCCTTTTCCATCGTTGGTCGCTCCAGCCAGTCGCGAGTAAATGTCGATAAATAACATGCTGCCATAGATCGCTTGGGTTGGCTTTGGGGAAAGCGATTACAACGTCGTGATAGCCTTGAGCTACGGCGTCAGACACTTGCACCTTGGTGCGAAGCATCGCATCTAGATTGGCTCGAGCGTTGGCTACTCCGGCATCATCAATGTTCTCAATTTCGACCCATTCTGGCTGGACGCCAGATTGAGAAGAATGACACTCAAGTTTGGCGGCTTTCAAGCGAGGTGCTCCCAAAAGGAAATTACATTGGAATCAGTCGTTAGACTTGCTGCTAGTTGATGACAATTGTGTTCTAATAGAACTTTCCCCTAGTTGGACTATAGATTTTGCGGCTGATGTGTCTCGCAGAAGTCCCTCAATGCCAAGAACACGCATTCTTGCTGATGCCTAGATGTCAGTTGGATCGTTGACCAACCTAGCTATCGTCGACGAGTGTCCAAGTCTTTTGCAGTGGCAGATCCGCGCGAATACTCTCTGGCAATTGATCATAAACTCCGAAAAGAGCATCAAGTATCTCGTCGCGCCCCCAAAGCCGGACCCTGAAATAGAGGTCGTTTGTTCGTTGCCTGACGCTGCTTTTGAAGCCGGACCATGAGACTACAAGCCCATAATCGGCATTCGTATCTTGGATTGAACCCAGAAGCCCTTGGAGAGTTGGTTGGTCGACTACAATGTCTCCGGATTTAACCTGCACCACCAAGCGAGGCTCATCAAAACCAAGCGCACCTTTGCCTGCTACAATATCGACGCCTTTGTCGCTTCCGGGAGGTGACACGCGAGTTCGGTAGCCGTCTGCTTCAAGTATTGCGCCTATGAGGCGAGTGAAAGCATGGCCCGCAAAGTTTGCCGATATGTGCTTCACTATTTGATCACGAGCAATCGGCTCTAGATCGGTCAAACCGTCAATCTCTGCATCCTCCTCGGGAGCGGCATTATCCTTAGAGATTTTGATGTTAGCGTTCGGCCCCGGATCAATGCCCTTTTTGGCAAGCTGCTCAAACCGCATTGGCGCTTCGTTGCGGCTGATCCGACACACTGTTTGTGAAGCGCCCAAACTGTAAAGGAGGTCCTGCTTAATCGCTGTTCTTGGTAAGTCAGTGCGAAGCCATTCTACACTTCTGGTAGGATGGCCTTCCTTGTCATGGACATAGCCCCCTTTGAACCGTCCAATCGCAACCTCTCCAGTGGTCTTGAGTGGGATGACTACGAGGTCGCCTTCTTCAATATCATGTAGGAACTGGTTTAGCTGCACGGCCCAGTTTTTGAGGGTTCCTGATTTATCATTGCTGCCCAAACTCTCCAGAGCAGCATAAATATCTTCGCGACCTTTGGCAGCCGATATGTCCGGCATTGTCCAACCAGTGACAAGCACCCCTGTATCCAAAGCAGCCTGTTCCTGCTCGCCGAACCTGCCAAGCCTCACCATCCAAGTTTGCATGAAATCTCCAAAAAAAGAGGCGAGTAAGCAATGATCGCCATTCGTATATTTATAGATGCAGCGATAATAGCATTCCATCAAGTAGTAATGGCGGGGATAACAATGGCTTGTAGCATCACTTGCTTATGCGATTTGCTGGAGAAGGAACGAAACTAAGCTATAAGCCCCAAAGCGAACTGAACAGAATGGTTGCAAACGATGGGAACGAAATCAGCTTGGACGCCAGAACGAAAGGCTAGGCAGCGGGAGGTTATTCGCCAGTCAAAGCCTTGGGAAAAGTCGACAGGACCGAGGACGCCCGAAGGCAAAGCAAAATCGAGCCAGAACGCTAGATTGTCGGAAGAGATAAGCTACGCCCGTGATCTGCGCGAAGAACTACGTCTGGCCCACCTCTTTGTGTTGGGTCGCAAGCGCAGTGCGAGCCTTGGGAGGCGGAAGAAGCGCACTTTGCCCTAGACCATACCCCGCACTAGGCTAACCTAAGTGCATGCCAAATAACGATTTATCATGCTCGTAGGCTATGCGAGAACGTCGACGTTCGACCAAGTGGCTGGACTAGAAAGCCAGATAGAGCAACTTCTTACAACGGGTTGTAACGATAAGCTGTTTCAGGAGCAGGTCTCCTCGGTTGATGAGCGGCCCCAGCTTGAAGCCGCATTAGACTTTGTTCGTGAAGGCGACGTGCTTGTCGTGGTCCGCTTGGATCGTCTCGCGCGCTCAACATCGGACCTTCTCGGCATTCTTGATCGGCTTGAGGCTAAGGGCGTCGGCTTGCGTATCATCGACTTCGGCGGGTCGGAGATGGACACGAAGTCACCCTCGGGAAAGTTGGTCTTGACGATGTTTGCCGCTCTTGCGCAGTTCGAGCGCGAGTTGATGTTGGTTCGCCAGCGCGAGGGCATCGAGAAAGCCAAGCGCGAGGGGAAATATCGCGGACGCGCACCAACTGCTTGCCGTAAACTCCCCGAGATACGCAAACTCGCTGATGAGGGGCTTGCTCCCTCGGAGATCGCCAGCCGCCTAGAGGTGTCGCGTGCGTCCGTTTACCGCCTTCTGGCAGAGGATCGGGCATGACCGAGACTGCTGAACTCTTTGCGAGGTTCACTTGCGTCATCGAAGACATGCATGGGATTGCTGTTGAAGGACAAACAGCCGACTTGCCCAACGAAGCAAACAAGGCATTGGCCGCGTATCTTACAACTGGGTTGCAACAGGCTGGCTCAATCTTGAAGGTGATTGAACGTAAGACAGGCGGCAAGCCATGAGCGCGCTGCCAGCCGACATTATCCTAGATCGCAAAATCGAGGCGATCATTGCAAATGGCCACAGGCTCCCGCGATGGGGTTGGCCAGTTCCGGCCCCTTACAATGGAGCAACTGGCCAAGAGCGGGTTTATGTCTGGCAGAAAAACCGTATCGGCGAAATGGCTGGTCTATTGCCCCCGCTTGGGCAATGCAGCGTTTGCAACGAGCGGCGAGCCGATCATAGACATAACGAGATATACTTCCGGCCTTTTGCACTCATGGACATCTGTCGCTCTTGCCATGCCCGATTGCACAGGCGTTTTGGCAATCCCGTCCGCTGGGAGACGTTCCTTAACGATGTGGTTGATCGAGATGGCTGGGCGCGATCACTGCTAACGGTTCAGATCGATCGCGAGGAAGCCGTTTGGATCGCAATGCAAGACGACTGGCTTTCGGCGTTGGCAACACTATATTAGTTTTGAATAAGCAGATCAGATATTGATGGGCCTCCGTCTTAGGAAGTTGAATGACCTTGTTTTGGACTACAATCTTTCCGGCGTTGCTGGCAGGGGGGCTCGCAGGCCAGCTTGCCACGCTATTCGGGGGGCGTGGCTTACGAAAAAGCGGGAGCACCAGAAGTGGCTTGTCGGCGAACGCTACAAGCTGTTTGCTCAAATGCTCACAATAGCTACTCGCATTCCGAAGGAGCGGGCCGCTATTAACAGTTGGACTTATGACATTCGCGACGTCTCGCAACGCTTGCATGTGCTTTTTAAATCTGGAACTGCACCCAAAGGGCTCGATCAATCAATCGAAACAGTTTTCCAACTCGCTAGAGAGTTGAAGGACGGTCATGCAGACGCATCTTGGTCAGAGCGTCAGCGCGATGCAGTCCGCAAAATGCGAAAAGAAATGGCTGCCCATCTGGATAGTGGTTAACTTCCTACTCTCCTCGACGAGGATCGCCAAGTAGGTCCGTGATCGAAACGTCCAGCCGCGCAGCCATTTTCTCAATGACGTCAATGGTCGGGCTACGCTTCGCGCCCTCCAAATGGTTGAGATAGGTCCGGTGGATGTCGATCAACGCAGCAAAGTCATCTTGCGACATCTCGCGCTTCGCACGGATGCGGCGAAGGTTGGTTGCAAGGTTCTGACGCAGGCTCATCGCGCATGATGAACCACATGTGCAGATTATCGTCACCAGACCATAGTCTACAAAGTTCTTGGACTGCTCCACCAATCCTCTAGGGTAGACGATAGGATACTATTCTCTGGGGGAGCCAAGCAATGAACGAACACGAACGGACTTGTCCGGAATGCGGCGAGACGATCAAGAAGGCTGCGGCCAAGTGCCGCTTCTGCGGTCACAGGTTTAGGAGCGCTGATCCCCTTGATGAACCGATGACCGAGGGCCAGAAGAAAGTCGCCAAGACTTCCAAGATCGGCTGCGCTGTGATCGTCGTCGCGTTCATTGCGATGCTTTCATTCTGCAAACCCGACGAGAATGCAGGATCAAACGGTAGCGCCGTAACAACTGTTGCATCGGAAGAAGACGAGGACACGCCTCCAGACCAAGCGACCCAAATGCGGATCGTAATGGCGTCGCAAGATGGTGTTCGTTCTCGCTTGAAAGACCCTGAAAGCGCAGAGTTCCGAAACGTCGGTTATTACTCCGGAGGCGAAGAGGGCGCATCGGCTGTCTGCGGTGAGGTCAACGCTAAGAACAGCTTTGGTGGGTTCACAGGCTTTGAGCGGTTCGTTGCTTTCGGTGAGGACATTGCTTTCCTTGAAAGCGACGTCGAAGCAGGCGAGTTCGCAAAGGTGTGGCAGGGCGTCTGCGTCAAAGCCGATACTGACGAGGTGCAACTGCCATAGCAAACACTAATGAGGGCTGGGTTGCGGAGCAAGCGCAAAGCATTGTTCGACATCCATGAATAAACGATTGGGTGAACGATATTTTTACTTCATGCCCCTTTAATCCCGCTGTAGTCGTTCCTATCTACTTTAAGCTGACTTGTCCCTCATTTTGGCTTGGCCCGTAACGGGTGCAGGACCAACAAGCGGGGACCAGTGGGAGGCTCATCGCCAAGCACTGCCAGTTGACGATGCGGTGACCATTTCGGTGGACATTGTCGTCGTCAATCAACTGGAAGGACGCACCGCTGGCTGGGGAATACTTTGACGACAAGCTCCAAAGCTAGGCCGATGCGGAGCAGGACCCTAAGCCAACGGGTTCGGTCGATGAATGTCCTAGTTAACGCGTGGCACGCGATACGAGCCAACGCGGAAACCTCCCAGACATCCTCCACCAAGGAAGAGGCAAGAAGGTTCGGACGGCACCAGCCGCGCAACCTTGGTCGTATCCAAAGAAAACTGCGCGAAGGCTATCAGTTTGAGCCAGCCTATGGAGCCACTCCGAAGAAAGGTGGCGGTAAGGCTGGTAAACGCTCAATCGTAGTTGCGCCCTTGGAGGATCGGATTGTTCAGCGGGCGATCCTAGATGTTCTTCATGATGCGAAAGAACTGCATTTGATCCAAAACGCGCTGGAAACGCCTACATCAATAGGAGGTATTCGAGGGCGTGGAGTGGATCAAGCGATAGAACTATTTGACGAAACGTATGAAGCTGGAGCGAAGTTCGTTGCTGGCTCTGACATCGCAGGCTTTTTCACCAAAATACCGAGAGCAGTCGTCATTGATGCCGTGAAGCAAGACACAAGCGACGCGGCCTTTCTGGACCTCTTGGATCGTGCTTTGACGGTCGAACTTAGCAATGCTGACAAACTAAGCGCGGAAGATTTGCGGTTGTTTCCTACAGGCCCCGACGGCGTCGCGCAGGGTTGCCCACTTTCCGCATTGGCAGGCAATGTAGTTTTAGAAGCGTTTGATCGACAAATGAATGAGGCAGGTCGAGGCGTGACCTGCATTCGGTATATCGACGATTTCATTCTGCTTGGGAAAACACAGGCAAAAGTCACGAGGGCAATGGAAAGCGCCCAAAAGCACTTGGCGTCATTGGGGATGGAAATCTACGATCCGGTCAAATCACCTGACAAAGCATTCGTTGGGCCTATCGGTGAGCCTCACGAGTTCTTGGGATACATTGTTATCCCGCAAGAATATCGCCCTGCCCCTAAGGCCTGTGACCGATTGTTGGGGCAAGTCGATGCATTGCTCAAAGCTGGCCGAAAATCCATAAAGATCGCAGTGGGTGGCCGAACCCTAAAACCATGGGAGCGCGCTTACGTGCAGACACTAGCAGCAATCGACCATACTGTGCGCGGATGGCGAGGCTCATTCCAGTCTGCTTTATGCAAACGAACATTCGATGAGTTGGACCGAAAGATTGACCGCAAGCTGACAGACTTCGAGATATTCCACTACAAACAAACTAAAGACTGTGATGCAAAGTTGAAGCGACGCGCAACTGGAGTGGGTCTCCTCTCGGACAAGTTCCACGTCAACGAGTAGCAATCCGAGAATGCGTTGCCAGTTAGGTCCTATCCTTGGTCCTAATCAGACAAATCTCACCAAGCTAAACCTCTGAAATGCAACAGTCCGTAGCACTGAATGCACCTTCCTCTCGGGTGCGCCAGTTTCCTTCCTAAAAATCAATATTTTGCTGGGACGCGGTGATTCTCGGCGTCGGAATTTGTCGAAAAAACGCCCGTCACAAATCGTTGACAAATTTCAGTTGGCTCGACAACTTTCTGAAATTAAAAGTGAATCGGAAGGAGGGCGTCAATTGACCTATTCCGAAGAGAAGATCGATGTGAATGGTGACGGGCGCATCGTCCTATACAAGCGCACCCACTTGAAGCGCCCAAAGTGGCAAGCGCGGATAAGTGTTCCGAACTCAACTGGCTACAAGGTGCTCTCTACTAAGACCTTCGATCTCGACGAAGCGAAGCACTGGGCGATCAATAAATACGAAGAGCTCTACATGCAGGTCAAAATGGGCGGTTCGCTCAAGACCAAGACCTTCAAGCAAGTGTTTGACGAATGGAAAGAGTACGCAACGACGACCCTTGTGACCACGCGCAGAGGTGGGTCTTGGGATGCCACCATTGAAAGGGTCAAAGCGACCTAATTGCCGCCCAGGTAGCCGCTTTGAACAACAGTCTCGAAACTTCTTGCCCGAGCCGCACAGGCACAAGCTCGCGGGTTTCGGCTTGAATGGTTTATAGTCCTGCTTGCCGATCTGAACCATTGCTCAGTCGCCGAAGATGTTTGCGTAGAGCTTTGTGATGGCCTCGGCTTCCACGTCCGTAAGCGCTTCAAATTCTTTGTTGCGCGCGCGCGCAGAAAACTGACCTTCGTTTTGCTCTAAGAACTTGAAGAGCAAATTGACTGTGCGATCCGGCATATCGACAATGTTCTGAACCCCCGCATCAAAACGATCATAGTTCTCTAGGAATTGTGCTTCCTTTGGCAGGTCGGTTTCTATTGTTTGCGCAACACATTCATATAGAAATTCGGCGTGGGGCGTCGCATCGAAGTAGCGGTACAAATCCGCCGTCTCATTCAAGACCTCGACATTGTTTTTCTCGGTCGCTTTCCACTCCACGAAAGGCAATGCCTTAGCCGAGTGGCTTTCTAGAACGCGGCGATAGATGTCGATTTGCTCCAATATAGCCGCAGAGACCGGAAACACGATTCCTGGCGGATTGAAGCCGCGTTGCGCTAACGCATGATGGATGAGGTAGCGGTGCAATCGGCCATTGCCGTCTTCGAAAGGGTGCACATAGACGAACCCGAATGCGAGCATCGCCGATGATACGACTGCATCCAGCTCTCCTGAACGATTGTTTGCAAAATCGATCATCGCATCCATCAGCATGATGATGTCTTCATGTTTTGCGCTAACATGGTCCGGCAGGGGCGAACCGCTTTGCCGATCATGCTGTCCGACAAAGCCGCCCTCTGTCCGGTAGCCTAGCTTTACGAAGCGCTCATCGCGCATGACGATTTTTTGAAGCCTGTGAAATTCGTCGTGGCTAAGCGGCTGCTTGCCAGCTTCACCGATGGCCTTGCCCCATTGCTGGATACGGCTTTGCGGAGGCCGCTCGCCCTCAATAACATAGCTGGACTTGGAATCCTTCAAGAGCAGAAAAGCGGCTGTACGGGCCAGCACATCCTTTGGGATTTCGGCGATGCTGGCTTGCGCCTTCGCCGCGAGATCTTGTTCCAAAAACCCGGCAATCTTTTCAGTGCGAAAAACCATCGGGCAAAAATCGCGCGTGCCCGGAAGGTTGTTCACGACACGGTATCGCGCAAGCCTTTCACCCTCGATGCAAAACTGGAGCTTTGGGTCGACTGCCATCACGTAATTGCTGACTGGCGGCTCAGGTAAATCAATCTGATCGCTGGTTAGCCATTCGTAGAGGAACCAGATGCGGCGCGCGTAGCTTCCTGTCTGTGTGGCCTCGACAATCTCTTTGATTGGCTCGGGGCCAATATGCTCAAAAATGCTCTTGAGCACATACAGATCAAGACCTTCATTCTTGAGCGCAAATACTAAATGCCCTTCGATGCTCGGTTCAGGGGTGTAGCGCACGCCCATGATCCGCCACTGGCCTTGCTCAACCATCTTGTGGTGCTCGGATGTGGCATACATTCTGTGTGGCAGTGCAATGTCCAGACCTAAGGCGTCGATGATGGCGCTATAGCCTGCAAGGCGCGCCTCTTCAGGCAGCACATTTTCGCGAAAAATCTTTTTTGGCCCTGAAAACTCGATTTTTTTGCCCTCGCTTTGGAATTCTCATTTTCCTAGGTGAAAATTCCTTTTTTCGAATTCCCTCCATGAAAAACCATTTTACCATACGAAAAACAATTTTTGAATGAGTTTTTCACGAATTCTTATTTTGGCCATCTCAAGCACCCAGAATTCCATTCAATAAATGTGGACAGCAAATCCCAACGTGAATTCAGCGCACGAAATGAGGGTCGTTTTTGATAGAATTCTGGAGTGATGAAAGAGGATGAGAAAACACCACTGAATGCAGTTTCACTCGGTGAACTAAGGCGGAAGCGTTTGCGAACCGGCATAGGTTCGCACGCAATCGCAAGGTAATTCGGGCACGAGCAAGATGCGCCACCGCCAGCCCTGAAAGAGTACCGAAAGCTGCCAACAGCCTGGTCGCAAACGTCTTTTCAAAGATAGATACAATTTTAGACAAATTTGCATCAATTTCATATCAAAAGCATTTCAAATGCCATCAAAAATTAACAGCTATTTCAATATTTTAATCCATAATCAATGTACGTGAGTGTTCACATAAAGCCCGCCAATAGAGCAAGCGAGTGGACACAGGGACAATGAATATAGGGGAGCGGAGCCAATGGCTCAGTCAGAAGAACATTATCGCGCAGCCGCGCATAGCTTGGGAGAAGGGTTTCTCGGATCGAAGTTCGGGCAATCCAGTCTCGACCAAGCAGAGGTCTCCAAAATTCACCGCATTGAAACAATACAGCGTCGATTAGTTGGCGAATTGCATCGTACGCACGGCGATGACGGACACCTTCTCGATTTGGCCGATATTGCGCAGCGGATGATGAATGTGGCGGCGCGGCTCTACAAGATCAGCGCCCTCCCTGAGGAAATTGCCAAAGTTCTTAAAGACCTCTTCGACGCTTGTATCGAAGCGCGCTCTTACGTCGCTTTTATCAAGGTTTCCGAGATTGGCCTTGTCTTCAAGATTTTCGATTGGAGCCGTGTACTGGCGGGTGCTGAGAAGATCGTCAGCGACATTGAGGGACAAGACTACCCGATGGCTGTGCAGGGTGTCTGGGAGCTTGCTGCGCGGGGATATGGCATCTTGGGCGACACGGAAAATCAAAAGCGTGCCCAGCTTGAGATCGTCGAGCAGGACTTGAAGATGCGCGATCAGGTCGGCCAGGCATCTGCTGAGGCACATTGGGTCCGCACGGCGATTGGTAAGCTCCGGCAATTCGGCGGGAATAAAGAGCGAATTGCCAAACTGCGCAAAGAGCTGCGTGAGTTGGAGGATGCCTCTCTCGACGATTTTGGGTCTATTCCGCTCAACCTTGATGTATCTGAATTGGCTTCGGGTACGATTGAGGTTTTTGAGACGCTGACACTGCCTTACATATTGCTGCAGTTTGCTTTGTTGAGCCAACCACAGTCCAAGACTGAGCTGGAAAAGATCGTCGATGAGTCATCAGAAAAGTTCATTCTGAGCTCGCTGTTTGGTGGCAACTATGCTGATCGTGATGGTAAGGTGTACGCGCAGACTGGCGCGAAACCCGAGAGTGAAGAGGGCAAAACTGATTGGTATAAGGCCCAATCACTCCTGCACCTTGAGATACATCGGCGACAGGTTGTTGCGGGACGGATCGAACCCGCGCGACAGACTGTCATGGCAAACTTCCCGATTGAACAGCGCCACTTTCTACCAATCGTTCGTAACAGCCCATTTGTGCAAGACGGGTATCATGCAACCTTCTCATTGGGCTTCGCGCGGTTCTGGCAGGGTGATTTCGTATCGGTGGCCAATCTGCTGATTCCTCAGCTTGAGAATGCGATCCGCTATGTTCTGAAGAACGCTAACGCCGATAGTGCGAAGATGATGCCTGACCTTACGCAGGATGATCGTTCTCTGAGTTCCTTGCTCGACATCATGCGCAAGGAGATAGTGAAGATTTTTGGAGAGGATCTCGTTCACGAGATCGACTTGCTATTTAACTTCCGTCCTGGGCCCGCTTTGCGTCATCAAGCGGCACATGGAAAGATGACGGACGGGCAGTGTTACAGCCCCGATGCGATCTATGCCTGTTGGTTGATCTACCACCTGACCTGTCTGCCCCTTATCGGATATTGGAAAGAGCACATCGGCCCGCAAGTCGAAGCAGAAGCGTTTTGACCGCCGCTTTTGCCATTTTGTATGCTTAAAGTTTGACAAATACTGCATAATGTATAATTATAGTCATACAAAAATGCTTATAACGTCAAGCCAAAGGCATACAAATGAGCGTCAAGAGCACCGTGCAGCGGCAATATCAAGCCAAGATCGACCGGTCTGCAAATAGTCCGGCAAAGACGCTCGCCATCCCTTCAGAAGGTTGGCTTGCGACGCTGCGCAATGCACTTGGCATAAGCGGAGCGCAATTGGGACGGATGATGGGGCGGACACGGGCAACAATCTCGGCTGCCGAGAAATCCGAGAGAGAAGGCGGAATCACATTGCAGAACCTCAGCGCGATGGCTGAGGCAATGAACTGTAAACTCGTCTATGCACTTGTCCCGAATGATGGGTCGGTCAGCGAACTCCTAGAGGCACAAGCGCTATGGAAGGCTGAGACCCTTGTCACCAAAGCAAGCACCCACATGGCTCTCGAGAAGCAGGCACTCCAGTCCGAGGAGCGAGCGCGCCAGGTCGAACTGCTTGCCGAGGAGATGTTGCGTGAGCGTACCTCTGACATCTGGGAGCGTTGATGAGCGGCATCGGTGAAGAACCTGAAGGCGCAACACCCCTCGATCCGGATGAGATGGAGGGACTACGCTTCAAGCATGTCACAACGCGCGGAGAGCTTGACGAACTAGAACAGGCCAACGTCCAAAGCGGGTTGCTCTGGCTGGGCCGGAAGAAGTCACACGACATCCTGACCGAGGCAGCGCAGCGCGCGATGCACGAACGCCTGTTTGGCGATGTCTGGGCTTGGGCAGGTACATTCCGACTGACCGAGAAGAACATCGGGATTGATCCCCTCTACATCGGCGTGCAGCTTCGCTCACTTCTCGATGATGCGCGCTATTGGGCCGAGAATGGCACGTTTCCCCCTTTAGAAGCGGGAGCGCGGTTTCATCATCGTCTGGTGCAAATCCACCCCTTCCCGAACGGGAATGGTCGGCACTCACGTATCGTAGCCGACGAGTACCTGAAACATCACATCGCCCATGAGCCTATCGATTGGGAAGCCGGATACGACCTTGTCCAAGACAATGAGCGGCGTGACGAATATCTAAAGGCACTACGAGAGGCTGACGGGGGCAACTATACTCGGCTGCTCGCATTCGTTGGCGTTGGCACGTGAATCCTGAAATTGTTAGGCAGAAATCTGAGTTCGCCAAACTTAGGCGCAAACCAGATATTCTGCCGAATACCCAAAACAGAGCGTTCCGAGCATCTCTGGGCTTTAGTTGAGGGCATCGAACTGCGATGCGGAGTGCACATGCTAAATTTGATGCGGCACTCAGGTTGCTAAATCCACCTAAAACGGCGTCAGGTCAAATGCCTGCCCGTAGAACACTCCTATTTTGAAATCACCATCACCGTCTGTCTCCTCAAACCCAACGCGTATGCCAGCAACTAAGCCACTCTTTGTGTTGCGAGCAAAATAGATCGGAACATCAACGGCATAATCGTCGGAAAGCGCATCGAATTCAACCCTGGGAGCAATAGCAATGTCTCTAATCAGTCCCGTCTCCGCCAAGGGGAATATCTGGCGGAACTGCGAAGCTAGGATTAGCTTGTCAGTGCTCTCTGGTTCTGAAAAGGCGCCCGTCGCGCATGTAAGGAAATTATCCCCTGGATCAGGCAACGGGCGACATCGTGTCTCAGAGTCGGCCGCTTTGAACGTGCGCTGATACTGGCCTTCCAACACCATGGAAGTATGATGTGACGGGAAGTAAAGATATCCTGCACCGGCTGAGAATGAAACTCTCTCAGCATCCTGGCTTTGGAAGTCGGTACTCGGGAAGAGCTCGAATTCTTCGTAACCTATAGAACCTGCAACGGTGAATGCATCGCTCCCTTGCAGAGTTGCCTGATACACCGCTCTTGCATAATCTTCGCGTTCCGCAGCAGTCATATAATCTTCGAAGAGATTATTATCTATTCGCGCACACTTTATCTCTTCTCCGCGATTTTGGTTCTGACATCTTTCCTGCGCATCTCGAACGCTGCTGTTATTGAACAACAGATCTGCATGAGAAGCAGTCCCCCCGAAAAAGGTCCGCCTGAACTCGACCTTCGTCCCAGTGGCCAAACCATCGAGAGTAGCAAACGACGTTTCTCCCGACTTCGCTAGTGGGGTCGACAACGTAACGGTTGTCGTAGTTCTTTCGTATCTCGAATTCTGGCAGTCGTTGACAGGCGGAATGTAATCACCTGATCCGAATGTACAGTCTGCGCCCGTCGTTGGATTAAACGCCCTAAAGTCCGAGGAATTGACTGCGATAGAAGCACGACCGCTCCCGCCTCCTGCCGAAAGACCAAAGAGGGTCGTGGTAGCACGTGAAGAACCCGTTAGTCCGCTACCAAGCAATGGGCCCTCAGCATCTGCACGATCAAAAAACTCGCCGGGGATCAGGTCGGTCAGTAGGCTCGGCGGTGTGCTCTCCATCTCTTCTTGGCGGGCCGGTCTCTCGGGACCTTCAAGACTAAGCGCCTGCTCGACATTCTCCAATCGCCGTTCTAGCGAATCCAACTCGCTATATTCTGCTTGAAGCTCCTGCTCTAGGCTCCCAATCCTCTGCTTCCTAGTTTCGAGTTCTTCCCGAATCTGTTCGACCGTCACTGCTGTATCTGCAGGTAATGACTGAGCAATAGCTGGCGTGGATACGGACGCTATCAACGTGATGCCAAATGACAGTGTGAGCTTGCCATTCATGTTTGGGCTCCCGTGGCTGCTTCCGCTTTCTTCACAGCGAACTTGGCAGCTCCGACAAAGGTTTCCTCATTTCTAGGAATTTTGACTTCCAGTTTTGCAAATTTTGTTGAGCTAATTGTGTCGCTCATTGTGCAGCTAAAGGCATTGAAATCCCTATGCACTGCATCCAATTCGACCGAGGCACTCTTGCCTTCACCCCCGTAGCACTCCAACACAATGGAGTAGCAGGTGTTTTCAAGAACCAACGGATAGACAATTCCGGACTCTGGCAATCTGGCAGTCATACCTTGAATCTTGAGCTTGACGGTAGCGCCCTCGCTTTTTGTGACTTTGATCTTCAGTCTTCTTTGTTGCGCCATCGATCAATTACTCCCCCATCTTTAGATCCATAGAGCATTTGAATAATCCATACAATAATCAGATTCGTACCGAATTACATGATTGCTTGATTTTTGGATCGCGACCAATTCAATCAAGAACTAATTGAACCCTTATATAATGGGAACTCTACTGATCGCCCGTCAACGTTCGCATTCATTTCATACTGTGCTGAAAAACTCGCCACGCGTTCTTGCGGCTGAGGCCTTAGTAGCATTGATCTAAGGTGTGTTTCATTCACGAGTTATCATTGATGTTCTACACCGAATGACATTCAAAAATTGCGCGCTAAGATGGTTCGTGGAGCCTTTAGTACAGTAACTCCCACAGGCTGACCATCAATCCGATGCGGTTAGTGCCTACAAGCGGTCTGTTAGCTTAGCCTAGTCAAAATCTGGAGGCAGGCCGGCCAGGCACACCCCCAGTAGAGGAAGCGCGGGCCTCAAGCTCGCTATTAAATGCTAGAGGCGAACTCGATTGCCATGTGGCGCTTTGATAATCAACTTGCTATCAACTCGACAATAAATGGAGGGGGATATGAATAGATTTCTTTGGTTGATTGACCTTTATTCAGAAGATCGATCCTTTGAAATGGAGGCCACGAGTGCGGAGTCTGAAATAGACCTGTCGTTATGGCGACAAGTGACTTTGTACATTGGAGCGGTATTGGGCGTGCTTGTTGGGCCGTTTTTAGATCGAATTGTGAAGCTGGATTACCCAACATTCGCTGAGATATTCGGCTCTCCGATGAGCATCTTTCTGGGCTTGCTTTTTGGCTTTGTGGTTCTTGTTATCGTGTTCAAGACCAAGTTTATCGGCGCAGCCACTCCACTCTTTGTTCAGATTGGCGCAGCAATTTTGGTGGGTCTGGGTAGTAGAACGGTTATCCCGCTTGCTATTGAGAAACTCGGCTCAATGTTATTTCCATCATGATCGAGATATTGGACTTTGTCGAAGATGAGACACTCAATAGGCTGATTTACTCAAACTACATCTGCAAGCGTGAAGCGGGGTGTGTAGGCGTCGGATTGTCCTATGAGCCTAGGTTTCTCTTGTTCGCACGAGAAGTCTCAAGAGTCATAGATTTTGACTATGATTTCCCGCCTAGGCGCGGGTATTATTATCGTCCCTCACTGGCACGCCTGCTCTACGATGCGGTCATTGAGCTTGGCGCGAAGCCGACGGTTGAAAGAGAAAAATCGGAATTTTCACCTTACTTCTACGTTCCAATTCTCGCCGACCGTTGGAGGTCATGGTGCGATAGAGAATTTGGCCATTTGAAAATCCCGATCCGCATCAGTGTGACCTTGGACGAGGACTCCGAACCCTAGCGACAACTTTTTTCACCTTTCTATATTTGCTGGGCACCCAAAGGGCCGATCAGGCTGATGCATCTGATTGGCTGGTCTCGGTCATTATCTCTGCGGTGCTTTTAGTCACCCTTATCGGGTTGAACCTGATCGGTACGAGGGTCGTGCCAAATGCTCCAGCAGAAAGCCGGCCACGCATTTTCATTCTTTGGCTGTGCGCTGCGGCCTTTGTGGGATGCTTTAGCGGAACGACCTCTGTTTTGTATTTGGCAGCGCCAGAGGCTCGTGTTCTGGAAAACGAGGCAGTTATTGCAGAGGCACAAGCCATGTTTTTGGCGAAGTCCGAAGCAGCCACCGAAGCGGAAAGCCTCTTGCCTTTGGCTGAAACAATACGTGCAACGGCACAGGGCATGTACGCTCAAGAGCTAGCTAATGGTGCAGTGTCTGGAGATTCTTCGGGTATTGGCCGCACCACCGTAGAATTGCGCGGTGTAGAAACAGCGGCGGAGCGTGCGACTACACAACTTATCGCCACGCGGGCGGAAGCTGGCCCCCTGATCCGTTCTGGGCGACAGCTCCTGAGCAGTTTGCGCATCGTTCAAAGCGAGAGTTCTTTGAGCTTTGAAGAGAAAAGCCTGCGCATTCGCGAACTCACTGCGCAGCTGAACTCAACATCAGAGGAATTGAACTCCCTAATACCGATCCCGCTTCTGCGAAGCCTTTCGGATTCCTTGCAAAAGGATTGGGGACGGATTGGTCTATCCGCGCAAGCTGAACGCAAACTCACAGAAGCATTTGCAGCACCTGCGCGCAGGATCAGCGGTGAGCTGCCTGCTTTGGAAGCCGAAACGTTGCGCAAGCCTCAAGAGGTAAGCGAGGTAGAAGGCTTCGAGCTTATCGCGAAGCACTCTGGTGATCTTGCCCCGCTAATCTCAGTCAGTGTCATCATAGAGTGCCTGCCAATCCTAGTCGTGACGCTTTTGGTGATACTGGTTCCAGCTGCCCTGTCGGCACCTCTTCCTGCTGCAACCCCATTTGGTCATGAGCCGCGCGCGCATTCTCGCCCTGAAGCAACTAGCCGCAACCCAGTTTATGAATCCGGCTCCGTCGACCGTATTCCCCTCTAATCAAGCCGAGGATCGGGCGGTTTGCGTCCGATCCTCAACCTTCCACTCAAACATAGGAGGACAGTGTGATCCTTCCAATCAAATACCCCGCCAAAGCCAGTGAGCAGCTCTCCTCAATAAGACGAGACTGCCACCACCCTGACTTCACGTTTTATCCGCCACCCCAATTTGAGGAATACCGCTATGCCTATCTTTTCTGAATCCAACCCGCCGATCATCGTTCGCACGATCTATACCTCCGGCCATCGCAATTGCATTCGTAACTCATTGGCCAAGCGGAAGCTTGAGCTTGAAGTTGGAATGACGCTCTACCATTCCGAGATTACAAGGATTGTCGATGCCAACCGTCGCCGCGTTCTGCGTGAAACCGGCGAGACGGGGATCTACACCGATCAACTCTCGGTGAGGAACCTCTACCACTTCTTCGATGGCAAGAGGACGCATGATGCCCGCGTGCAGATCCTTGACGCTTACGAGCAGCTCTTGAAGGAACCGCCAGGTCTTGTGACCCTGCATTAGCCAGGGTCATTCAAGAACCCCATAGAGCCCCGCCATGCTCCGGCGGGGCTTTTGTGTTGTAGGCTGCGCTGTTCTGCCATCATCTTCCTTGAAGTGCACCGCGTCCCTGGACCGTAGCGTCTTGCCTTTCCCTCTACGCCGTTAGCAGCTTGGACCCGATGCTTCGCCCCTGTTGGGCATGCAAGGGGCTGCTCGCACCACTCTGAGGACCGTATTGCCCCTTGTCATGATCGTGTCGCCCGCAGCCATCGGCCGGTCATAAGCCGGACGATCCGGCCAGCAACCAAGATGACAAGGAGATACAAAATGTCAGAGATGCGATCCAACACTCAAAACCAGAACCGTCCAAGCTCAAGTCGGCCAAGTCACGTGGTGAAAACCCGCGCTGGATATGGCGATAAAGCTCGTTTCATTCGCCTCGGTGTCGCTTATGAGCGAGAAGGCAAAGAAGGCCTTTACGTTCGCCTCACTGGCAAACAGGTGATCGATGATGGGTTCTACCTTTTCCCAATCGAAGAAAATCAAGCTGGAGCCGCTCAATGAGCGGCTCTTCGCCTCTCACGGCGCAAGAATGCGAGAAAGCGTTTCGCACGGCGACCTCAGGATTTGCCAAACGCTATGCCAATGAGATCGCAGATGGGATGAGCGACAAGGCGCTCGAATCCGCGCTTGCTGCTTCGCTTGGAATCTTTGGCGGGTCTTGCGGTCCCGGCCAGCTCCACATCACGTTCCAAGGGTCAGGTCTCAAAATCTGGGCAAGCCGAGACATTCACAATCATGTGACCGCTAAACCCATCTTTGAAGGCAAAATCACCATGATGATGGCGCGGGAGGTTTACGCCATCGCTGATCCTGCCGATATGCAGCTGTCGCTCCTTTGAGCGGTGGCTGCATTCACTGCTGCCAACCTTCACATATATGTGAAGCCGGGTGGCGTATTTAGTCACCTATAGGCGATCAAATGGCTACGATTGCCCTTTGGATATTTATGGCTATCTTTTTGGGTATATCTTGCTTTTTGGATAAATATGGGTATATTTATGGATATGCCCAACCGCACCGACAGTTTAGAAATCACTCCTGAAATCTTATCTCTCATAGCCGAGATCGATGAGTTCAAAGGCGCGTGGAAGGCCCTTGGCACGCTTGCTCCCGAAAGGCTCTCAGCGCTGCGCCGTGTGGCCACCATCGAAAGCATAGGCTCTTCAACTCGGATCGAAGGCAGTAAGCTGTCAGACCGAGAGGTTGAGCAGCTTCTAACCAATATCAACATCAACCGCTTTGATAGCCGCGATGAACAAGAGGTCGCGGGCTATGCCGCTGTCATGGAAACCGTCTTTGGCAATGCCGATGCCATCGCGCTCACTGAAAACCACATACGCCAGCTTCACCGTGATCTTCTGGCACATAGTCAGAAGGACCAGTGGCACCGAGGCGACTACAAGACATCGCCCAACAATGTGAGCGCCTTTGACGAAAATGGTCGTGAGATCGGCGTGGTGTTTGAAACCGCATCGCCGTTCGACACACCCCGCTTGATGGAAGAGCTGTTGCAATGGACACTTGATCGCCAGCAGCAAAGGGATTTGCATCCTTTGCTTGTTGCGGCGATCTTCGTGGTGGTCTTTTTGGAGATTCACCCTTTTCAAGACGGAAATGGAAGGCTCTCCCGTGTCTTAACGACGCTTTTGTTGCTGCAAGGCGGGTACGCCTATGTACCCTACAGCTCGCTCGAAAGTGTGATCGAGCAGTCGAAGGAAGCCTATTATCTCGCTCTTCGCCAAACTCAGGGAACCATCCGCACTGACACGCCCGACTGGCAGCCATGGGTGACCTTCTTCCTTCGCGCCTTGCAGCAACAAAAGGCGCGCCTAGAAGCCAAGATCAAGCGTGAGAAGATCATCATTGAGCAGCTTCCCGAGCTCTCTCTCAATATCTTGGAGCTGGCGCGCGCGCATGGTCGGCTGACCAATGCGCAAATAGTCGATCTTACACGTGCCAATCGCAATACAGTGAAGAAGCACCTAGCGGCTCTTGTCGAGGCTGGCCATCTGGCACAACATGGCAGGGGCAAGGGCACGTGGTACGCTCGGCGTTAGTTAGTGGCTTCGTGACGCGGCCTTGTTGGCGGAGAGCCACCTCATTTGCATTGGTTGATAGGGTGGTGAGTCCGGCTACAATTTGACCAAGCGGCGAGGGCGGTGCCATATGCGCTCTGAGCTTGAGGCTGGTCTTTGTACTACAAAGGCAATTTTGTCTTACACGGATAGAATAAGGACGAACGCAAGGTGTGCGTTGTATTACAAAATTTGAAAAATTTTGAACAACGCTGACCTTGGCAAGGGAGACGCTAAGCGCTCTCCCGTTGCATCCCTCTCGCCCTTGGCGCGGCAAGTAGGCATCGTGAAGATCTGGCCAAAAGCCAGATGTCAGAGCCATATTCCGCACCAAAGACCGTATCGCCGGTCAAGCACTCGCATGGAGACTTCGCTCTCCCTGCACCCATCGCTTCTTTCAGAAAGATCAAAGAGAGCGTTTCGCAGCCCCTTTGGAAGCTCTCGACCAAGCTCCACACCGATTGGATTGGTGGACCGGCACAATTCTGAATGTCCGCTTTCGTCACCAACTGGTGTTGCTTGTAATGACCGAGATTTGGGGTGAAAGCGGACATTGCTCTTTTTTGCTAGAACCAAGCCCTCACACCAACGAGCACTTTCAGTCCGTCTGGGTCTTCGCCAGCGGCTCGGGCGATGTCGGCAGTTTCGCCAAGTGCCGCCTCGTATTCTATTCCGACGTAGGGCGCGAATTCGCGTTCTATCTCATAGCGTAAGCGCACGCCTGGCTCGACCTTAATGATGCCTGCACCAATGCCGCGTTCTGGAATATCTTGCGCTGACAATTCCACCTCAAGGCGTGGCTGCAAGATCAGGCGCTGAGTGATCCGCTGATCGTATTCGCCTTCGAGGCGCGCGGTGAGATCGCCTCGATCCGATAGAAAGAGCGCGCCATCGACATGAAACATGTAAGGCGCGAGACCCTGCACGCCTACTACGAGGTGGCCGCGCGTGTCCGGCTCAGGATCGAATCGCACACCCGCTTGCAGATCGAAGAAGGGGCCGATGGCGCGGCTATAGAGCGCCTGTATATCGGCATCCTCCAACTCACCGCCAAACTCGCCTTCACCCTCAGTTTTAAGGACAAAGCGGTTGATGTCGCCGCCGAAGAAGGCTTGCACGTCCCAAACATATCCATCTTCGCCGCCATCTGTGGCAATGCGCGCTTCTAGCCTCTCCACCAAGATACTGCCCGTGCGTATGTCGCCATTCTCGCGGGCAAGATTGTCGCGGCTTGATGCCATGGCGTCTGCACCCCAGATTGCGTCCGCCGAATGGCGGGGGCCTTCGTAGGCTCGCGCAGGAACAGCGTCTTCCGGCGCAGCGCCTGGAACAGACTTGTCCGTAGTTCCACCGTGCTGGCTGTGATCCATCGTCCCGTAATCCACGGCGGAGTGTTCAGTGCGCTCGTGCTGATCCCCGCCGCTATGGCCGGATTGGTCCATTGAACCATGGTCCATTCCATCATGACCGTCGTGCTCATTTTTCGGCGGGCACTGTTCGGGCGGAAGGTGCCCCATCGCGCAGTGGTCCACCTCCGGCTGAACTTGCGCACCGTGAGAGGAATGATCTTGTGCATGCGCCGGAACTGCAAGAAGCGCTGCGCTGAGAAGCCAGAGAGAGCGCATCAACCATGCTCGCTTTCGGGGAACGGGCGCACAGTTACAACCTGCATCATCCCTGCATGCATGTGATAGAGCAGGTGACAGTGGAAAGCCCAATCGCCCGGTTCATTCGCGGTCAAGTCGAAGGTTGCCGTGCCACCCGGCTGAACGACCATCGTGTGTTTCAAAGGCTGGTGCATGTGATCTGAACCGTTGACCATTTCAAAGAAGTGGCCGTGAAGGTGGATCGGGTGCGCCATCATGGTCTGATTGACCAGTTTTACGCGAACGCGCTCGTCATAGCCGAAACGGATCGGGTCATCTGTGACAGAGGTAAATTTCTTGCCGTCAAAGCTCCACATATAGCGCTCCATGTTCCCAGTGAGATGGATTTCCATCTCGCGGTCCACTTCACGGTGTGGGTTCATGCGCTTGGCCTTAAGATCGGTGTAGCGCAGGACGCGATGATCGACCTTGTCGAGACCCAGGCCGGGGAAATCCATACGGTCCATTGGCATGGGGGCGACCATGTCGATACCCGGTCCGACTTCGACATCATCGGGCAGTTTCGAAGTGTCACGCATATCGTGATCCATGCCGCCCATGTCGCCGTGACCCATTGCGGCATGATCCATCATGCCCATGTCGGTCATGCTTAGCGTGGGTGTTTCGCGCAGCGCAGGTGGTGTGGCGATGTGGCCCTTGTGACTTGTGAGGCTTGCAGCGCCCATGCCGCTGCGGTCCATTGCTTCTGCGACGATTGCGTGGCTTCCGTCGGAAGGCGCAACAATCACGTCATAGGTCTCGGCAACACCGATCTGAAACTCATCGACTTCTACTTCGTCAATATACTGCCCGTCCGCCTGTATGACGGTCATCGGCACGCCGGGAATGCGGACATTGAAGAAGCTCATGGCACTGCCGTTGATGACGCGTAGCCGCACACGCTCACCTGGACGGAACTCAAGCTGGAGGTTGTCGGCAGGGCCGTGACCATTGATGAGATAGGTGTAGGTCGTGCCCGTTACGTCAGAGATGTCACGCGGGTTCATGCGCATCTGGCTCCACATCCGGCGCATCTCGCCTGACATTTCGCCATCGGTCGATGTCATCATTTGCCGATTGAAGTAGTGTTCTCCGACCTTGAGCTTTCGCATGATCTGGTGCGGGTGGATTGGGGTGAATTCACTCAGCAGCACGACATAGTCGCGATCATAGCGGGGGTCCGGCTCGTTGCTTTCGATAATGATAGGGCCGTAATGTCCGGCCTGTTCTTGAAGGCCAGAATGCGAATGCCACCAATAGGTGCCGTTCTGACGAACCGGGAACTCATACGTGAACGTCTCTCCCGGTTTGATGCCGGGAAAGCTGACACCGGGCACTCCGTCGAACTGAAACGGCAACAGCAAGCCGTGCCAGTGGATTGAACTATCTACGTCCAGATTGTTGGTGACATGCAGACGGATGTCTTGCCCTTCGCGCAAACGGATCAGAGGGCCGGGCACTGTGCCATTTACGGCAAAGGCATGACCTGAGCGGTTTCCGGTCGTGAAATGTGCATCCCCGATTGAGAAGTTGATGTCTTCGCCTGACAACTCGCCAAACCCCTTGCTGGCGTGCGGCATAGACTGTCCCCGCGCCCAAGCTGGCACCGGAAGCGAAGATGCTGCGGCCAACGCAGCAGTGCTGGTGATCAGGTTACGGCGGGAGAATTGAGGCATATAGTCATCGCGTCAGTTGAATAGGTGAGATGATCTATATATACCCCCCTAGGGTATTTCAATAAGGAACGATATGTGGGCAAAGACACCAACGCCAAGCTGAACCGCCTCAAGCGGATTGAAGGCCAAGTGCGCGGTGTTGCGCAGATGGTCGAGGATGATCGCTACTGCATGGACATCCTGCATCAGATTGCGGCGATCAAATCAGCACTCGCGAAAGTGGAGACACAGGTTCTCAAAGATCACGCGGCGTGTTGCGTCGCCGAGGCTATCGCCAGTGGCGACGAAGGCGAACAGCGTGAGAAGTTCGAGGAACTCGTAGACCTGTTAGAAAGGACGCGGAAGTAGTCTGCCTCAATGTCCGCAAATGATGTCGTGGACGGCTCTCCACCTAATGCGGAGTCGGATGTAATCTGCTCCGCTCAGATGGAGGAGAAGTACCATGGCGGATATTCGAGTTATAGGATTGGACATCGCAAAGTCTGTTTTCCAGTTGCATGGGGTTGATGCAGGCGGAGCAACCGTGCTGCAAAGGCGTCTGACGCGGGGGCGATTGTTGCCGTTCTTCGCCAAGTTGCCGCGATGTTTGATCGGGATCGAGGCCTGTGCATCCTCGCATCATTGGGCTCGCGAGCTGATCGCGCTGGGCCACGAGGTAAAGCTAATGCCCGCGCAATATGTAAAGCCCTACGTCAAGCGCGGTAAGAACGATGCGGCTGATGCAGAAGCAATCTGCGAGGCAGTCACGCGGCCGACCATGCGCTTTGTCGGGATCAAGTCGCCCGAGCAGCAGAGCGTGATGATGCTCCACCGTGTCCGGCTCATTCTCAGCCGCCAACGCACACAGCTATCGAACGCATTACGCGCGCATCTTGCTGAGTTCGGCATCGTCGCGCCGATTGGCCGCAATGGGATCGATCATCTTATTGGCGTCATTGCCGATCCTGCTGATGATCGTCTACCGGCAGAGGCGCGATTATGTCTTGAGATGTTGGTCGCGCAGTTACGCATCGTGAAGGAGCAGATCCTAGAGAACGACCGGCGGATCATGGCCAGTGCGCGCAGCACCGAGCTTGGCCGCCGTCTGATGGAGATACCCGGCGTGGGCCCACTGCTTGCGAGCGCCATTGTAGCGACTGTCCCCGACCCTACAATCTTCCGCTCGGGCCGCGATCTGGCAGCTTGGATCGGTCTGGTGCCGCGGCAGAACTCCAGCGGCGGAAAGGAGCGGCTCGGCCGCATAACCAAGGCCGGGCATGGCTATCTACGCCAGATGCTGATCGCGGGCGCGATGGCGGTGGTCCGCTATGCCGAGCGCAATGGTGCTAGGCGGCCATGGTTGGTTCAGCTGCTCGCACGGCGCAAGGCTAAGGTCGCAGCGGTCGCGCTGGCGAACACGAACGGGCGCATGATCTGGGCAATGATGGTCAGCGGGGAACACTATCGCGAACCGCAGGCTGCGTAACGAACACGGCCCGTCCAAAGGGGCCTGAGAGGTTGGAAAGGGCGAAAAGGAGCTGATGCACAAAGCCGGTTAAAACCGCCGGATCGGGAAAACCCAGTACGACCCAAGCACCTCGAGTGCGAGCAATTGATCGGGACCCGGTACGCGCGAATGGCATCATGGCCAGCGGCAGATACAGCCGCACAAACAGGCCGGACACATGGCCGCACCAACCAGCAGTGCAAAGCTCAATTTAAACCTTGCCAACGGAGGGCCGTCCACACATGGGTCGTTAGCCGAATAGCTGCTTTTGAGACGGTAACTCAACTAACGGACATCGCGACCGGGCCCACTGCCAGAAGGACGATCAGCACCACTCCTTTCTTTGAGGCGCGTGAGATCGCGACCCAGCTCGCGTGTTAGGCGCTGTGCTTTTTTCAGGACATCGCTGTTGCGTTTCAGGCTGTCGCGCTTTTTGCTCAGATGGAGATGTACCATCGCATCGCGCTCCTTCTGATCACGTTTCGATGCCTGGAAAGCCTCAAGCTCGTTCTGCTTCTTCACCTTGCCGTGAGTGCCAATGAACCGATCAAACAGACCTCGCAGCCCTTTGTTGAAGCGCGATTGCCTGATTTCGAGTTCTTTGAATGCACGTTCCAGTCGCTCGCTCAAGGCATCCCGTTCGGCTTTGTGCTTCTCTGTTAGCTTCCAAACGGCACGCTCTTGCTGCGCGAAAAGGCGCTCGCGTTGTTGGGTCTGCGCTTTTTCGAGTTTCTGGAGACCGGGCATAATGCGCTCAGCTAGCTTTTCTTTTGCTTGATCAACTGAAGGCAAAGCCTTGGCTTCGCCAAAACCACCACGCACATCCTTCGTTTTGACACCGCACCATCTCGCGATGGCATAAACCTCGCCATTGATGTCGGTAGCGACAAAGCCACGACGATCTCCCCTAGCCAAAGCAAGGCCATGTTGCTGGAGCGCATTACCAAAAGACTTCTGATCGTCTGATTGTTTCCAGCACGATTGGAAGATGGCTTTGAGTTCACGAGAATCCTGCCCAACCCGCTTGGCTTGTTGCCATTCAGCAAGTGTCAGGTTCTTCGGGTCTCGCAATGCGGGTTGAATGAAGCCACCCGGCATTTCCCAACCTCTATCAAGATAGATTTCCTTCGAGAGCTCCATCAGCTTGCGTTTTGTGAAGGCTAGGGGAATGGCCCTCATCTCTTCGCAATCAATGCGGCTCCATACGACATGACAATGCCTGCGGTCGCCTTTCTCATGGAAGACCACAGCTCGCGGCTGGCCAGCTAGGCCGAGCCGTTCTTCTGCTTCTGTTATCGTGTCCAGGAAAACATCAGTTCCAACCTTTTCAGAAGCCGGAGGATTAAGACTGAGCGAGAACAAGTATTTTTGGCAGCGCGTTCCGCGTGCTGTCGCTTCCGCTTCTTTGAAAGCTGAGGCCAGATCATCGCCAGAGAAGCCGGAAATCTGTTGGACGGTCACATGCTCATTCTCAGGGCTCATCAAATGGCGAGCCAAGTTTTGACCGCCGCCGCGTGATTTGCCGACAAAGATCATGGCGCAGGCTCCTGTAGGCCTAGGGCCTTAACGAGAGACTCGCGGATGAAGGCTATATCGCCAGCAGCATCTTCAATCGCAGCCTGCGTCTGATGTGGCAGCTCCAGCGTTCCGCTATTCGCAGCCCGAGCCAGTTGGTTCAGATTGTTAGAAAGCTGAGAGCGACCAAGCGCACCCAGCACTCGCCCCAGTTCCTCAAAGTCCTTGATGGGACGTTTGCCTCGTGTGCGATGCGCAGAGGCCTCTTCGCCGATACAGCGGGCTCGCACATAGGCGCTGAGCGTCAAGTCACCCGCCTTGCGCTCAAGCTCTACTCGCTCTTCTTGTGTGAAGCGCACAGACACAGGCTTACCGTAATCAGGCTTTTCTCGCTTGCTACCAGCCGCCTCATTGAAAGTACCGTGAACTGAACCCGTCATGGTTTCGGCCCATCATTTCCCTTCAAGTCAGAAGCTTTGAGATGGTCGTTCCATTGCGCTAAAGTATCAAAAAGCGCGTTCGAAGTCTCTCCTTCTAGGTGCGCCATTATTCCGGTCTTAACTCCTGCGCCCTATACCCGTCATTGATTTCAGGGGTTCTTCAACCCGTGACCCTCTTTGCGAATGGGGCACGGTCAGGTAATGTGACTATGGATAGTGCAGGGATTACACAGCAGGTCCGTGACGACCTTGATCGCGACTTCGATTCGCTTTCTCCGGTCGAATCCAACGTGGATCCGGTGATGAATTCGCCAACCGAAGTAGCAAAGGCAGATGAGGGGCGGGCCGCGCGGCGCTTTACGTTGTTAATACGTCCAGCAAAGATCATCTCTTCTCATGGAGAATTTGTGTGTGTCGTACGTGACGTATCTGAAACCGGGATAGCCGTTCGCCTCTTCCACTCTGTTCCTACTGGAGATCCGCTCGAACTTCATATGCTTGATGGCGGCGTTTATGAACTTCGTATGGTCTGGGAACGCGATAGCGAAGCGGGTTTTGAATTTACTAAACCGATCGACGTTGGCCGCTTAATCCATGACGCGAGCGAGTTCCCAAAACGTCCGCTTCGGCTTGGGTTATACTTTCCGATTAAGATATCAAGCCTCACCGGATCGGGCGAAGCGATTGTTGAAAACCTTTCCCAGCAAGGCGCGCGGTTCGAGAGCGAGGCGAAGTTCGCGATTGAGCAAAATTTGCGGATCGAATGTGCAGAGGGTGGCGCCGTCTTGAAGGATGTGCGGGCTAAGGTGCGGTGGCGGCAGGGCAATCAATATGGCGTGGTGTTTGAGGACACATTGACACTGAGCGACTTTGCGCAATTCGCCGCACGATTGCAGTGCCCTTCGCTGCTCGCTTAAGGAAAATCCCCGAGGGACCGCAAATTTTTCAGCAATTAAGCTGGGTCGTTTACGTCTCGCTAACCAATTTCCTTCACTCCCACTGTTGAGCCAACGGCAAAAGTGCGCGTCTGGCGATCAAACGGGGGTTTGCATGACGCAGCCAAATGCCGGTGCGGGTATTGTTGACGTAGACGTGGCGATTATCGGTGCGGGGCCTGCGGGCCTCACCGCAGGATATCTTTTGACCAAACAGGGCAAAACTGTCGCGATCATCGAGAAAGACGAAACCTATGTTGGTGGCATCAGCCGCACGGTTGAGCATGAAGGGTACCGTTTCGACATTGGCGGGCATCGGTTCTTTTCAAAGAGCCAGCAGGTCGTTGACCTTTGGAATGAAATTCTTCCTGACGATTTTATCCAGCGCCCGCGCATGAGCCGCATCTATTACGAAGGTAAGTTCTATTCTTACCCGCTGCGCGCTTTCGAAGCACTCAGAAATCTCGGAATTCTGCGCTCTACCGCCTGTATGGCGAGCTATCTGTGGCGCAGAGCCTTTCCAATCAAAGACGTGCGCAGTTTCGAAGATTGGACCACCAATCAGTTCGGCGAAAAACTCTATTCGATCTTTTTCAAGACTTACACTGAGAAAGTGTGGGGCATGCCTTGCAATGAAATGAGCGCCGATTGGGCTGCTCAACGCATCAAAGGTCTGTCGTTGATGAGCGCGGTTATTGACGGGGTAAAGCGCTCGCTTGGCCTCAACAAGAAACCGAATGACGGTATGGCAACCAAAACACTGCTCGAAACCTTCCGCTATCCGCGGCTGGGGCCGGGCATGATGTGGGATGCTGCACGTGACAAGATATTGGCCACGGGCAAAGGGCAGGTTCTGATGGGCTACGCGCTTGATCAAGTGGCATCAATCGGGCCGAATGATGAAGGTTTTGAATGGTCTATGACCGCCAAAAGTGCAGGTGAGACAACTCAAATCCGCGCCAAGGACGTGATCAGCTCTGCGCCGATGCGCGAGCTTTCCAAGCGCCTTCACCCGCTTCCGCAATCAACGCTTCAGGCAAGTAATCTGCGTTATCGTGATTTTCTAACCGTCGCTTTGATGGTTAAATCTGAGGATTTGTTCCCTGATAATTGGATCTACATCCATGATGAGCGGGTCCAAGTGGGCCGTGTACAGAATTTCCGCAGCTGGTCGCCTGAAATGGTGCCGGATGAAGATATGGCTTGCGTTGGTCTCGAATATTTCTGTTTTGAAGGGGACGGCTTGTGGTCTTCCTCTGACGAAGAACTGGTCGAACTCGCAAAGCATGAGATGGAAGTGCTTGGCCTATGCGATCCCAACCAAGTCACGTCAGGCGCGGTTGTTCGTCAGGAAAAGGCCTATCCAGTCTATGACGACGAATACGAAGCCAATGTCGATGCCATGCGCATGGAATTGGAAGAGAAGCATCCAAGTCTGCATCTGGTCGGTCGCAATGGCATGCACCGCTATAACAATCAGGATCACGCGATGATGACCGCGATGCTGACTGTTGAGAATATCCTCGCTGGAACGCGTGTCTATGACACGTGGTGCGTCAATGAAGACGCAGAATACCATGAATCAGGTGACGAAGGTGCAGAAGCCAGTATTCCAAGCCGCGCGTTGGACAGCGAAGCCAAACCGCTGAACGAAGATCAGGTCGCTGCACTCACATCCTTGCGCGGAGTGCCAGAGCGTCTCGCACCGGAATCCGAACAGTCTTTCGAAGACGATATCCGTAAGTCGGCATAAATTGATGGTGGCCAAGTCTATTCCGGCACATGCTATTTTGGCAAAGCTGCGTGACATTCGCTTTGTGCGCTATGTCTGCGCCAGCGTTGGTGCGTTGGCAGTGGATGTTGGCAGTTTCCTCGCGCTTCTTTCGCTAGACGTCGCAGCTGCGCCTGCATCTGCTGTCGGCTATTCGTTTGGCATCATCGCGCATTGGCTGATGTCGAGCCGCGCAGTGTTTCAAGATAATGTCGCGGCAGGCGGTATCGCGCGGACCCGGCAAAAAGCTTTGTTTGTGGTCTCTGCTCTGCTTGGCCTTGCGCTGACGACAATGATTGTGGGCTTTGGCGATTGGTCCGGAATTGATCCGCGGATTGCAAAGGGTGCTGCCGTAATTGTCAGCTTCCTTGCCACCTGGCTCATTCGCAGTCGCATCGTCTTCCGCGCCGAAGAATCTGCGGCGAGCAAGGGTTGAGATTATGCTGGTCGATCGGCGTCGCAGGGCATTGCCACTAGACTTCCTGGTCCGGGTTGGGGCTGCTTGGGCCATCGTTAGCGCGTTATTGCTGATCATCAACTGGAGCGCGATTTCTTCTAACCGCTTCCCTGATCCTGATGACGTTATGCGTCTGGTTCAGGTTCGCGACCTCATCGCCGGACAAAATTGGTTCGATGTAGCGCAATACCGCGTGGATGCGCCGGGAGGTGGTGTGCCAATGCATTGGTCACGCCTCATCGATCTGCCGATCGCCTTTGTCATCATTATTTTGACCCCGCTGATTGGAGCGAGCGCGGCCGAAACCGCTGCCCTCGTCGTGGTTCCGCTTGCTACATTAGGTCTTACCATGACGCTTGCGGCGCGGATCGCGTGGCGATTGATGGGGGACGAGGAGGCGACGTTAACCTCTCTGATCGTCGCTATTTCTGTTCCCGCTCTCTTTCAACTTGGGCCAATGCGGATCGATCATCATGGCTGGCAAATTGTGTGCGCCCTCGCTGCTGTAAACGGTCTGATGGCGCGTTCGCCCAAAGTAGGAGGTTGGGTTATCGGTGTCGCCCTTGCGACTTGGCTATCGATTTCGATTGAGGGGCTGCCGCTGGCCGCCGTTTTCTTTGTAGTTTTGGCCCTGCGCTGGTTGCGCGACCGAAATGCGCGCACGTGGCTTGTGAATGCGATCCAATCGTTTGCGATTATCGGTGCGGTCCTGTTCGTGGGCACGCGCGGATTCGCTGACCTTGCGATCTATTGCGATGCGATCAGTCCGGTGCATCTTGCGATGTTCGGTTGGGGAGCAATTGTACTAACTGTGCTTTCGCGGTTTGAACCTGCACCGCGCGGTGTTGTGTTTGTCGGCTTTGCGTTTGCGGGCGGTGGGGCGCTCGCTTTGCTGCTAACCACTGCGCCACAATGCGCGAGTGGTGGTGGGTTTTCTGAGCTTGATCCGATCGTGGCACAATATTGGCACGCCAATGTTCTCGAAGGGATGCCGATCTGGCGTCAGTCGCTCACGGCCGCATTACAATATGCAGTTACACCGCTGATAGCGCTGATTGCGGCGGTCAACCTTAGGCGCAAATCGCATGATTGGTTAAGCCGGTTTTGGGGCGACTATGCGATCATTCTGGCAACGGCGCTGTTGGTGTCCGTTTTTGTATCGCGTGCAGGCGCAGTGGCGGGTGTTTTGGGCGCGCCGCCGCTTGCTTGGCAATTGCGTGAATGGCTCAGGGCCATCCGATTGATGGATAGTCCCGCGCCGCGAATGGCGGCGATGACTGGTGTCGCATGCGCGCTTTTGCCCGCCTTCCCCGCGATGCTGCTGACGAGCGCCATACCTGCTAGCGCGTCGGTTCTGAAAGCACCTGCATCAATGGGCAATCCCAGCCAGTGCTCTGTGCGGGATGCGGCAGAAGCACTGGCAGCCTTGCCCAAGGGTGAGATTTATGCACCACTCGATATTTCACCAGAATTGCTGCTGATCAGCGACCATACTGTTATCGCCACGGGTCATCACCGGGGCCATGAATCCATGCGAGTTCTTATTGAAACGGCGCTGGGCTCTAACGCTGACGCACGCAGCACCTTGCAATTGCGCGCCGTCAAATATGTGGCGTTATGCTCAACATTAGCCGAGGCACGAATGTACGCCCGGATCGCGCCTGAAAGTTTCATGGCAAGCTTGGTGACTGGCACTCCGCCGCAATGGCTTGCGCCGGTCGATGTCGGCGATCAAAACGGCCTCAAGGTCTGGCGTGTTACGTCGGAATGAAGTCCATTGCTACGCCGTTGATGCAGTGACGTTTACCCGTTGGCCGGGGGCCATCACCAAAGATATGACCGAGATGCCCGCCGCAATCGGCGCAATGCACTTCGGTGCGCGGATAGCCGATCTTATAGTCGGTTGTGGTGCCAACAGCTTCTGTATCAATCGGTTGCCAAAAACTTGGCCAACCTGTGCCGCTGTCATATTTGTGAACTGAGGAATAAAGCCGATTGCCGCAGCCCGCACAGGTGAACGTTCCGCGACGTTTTTCATTATCCAGTGGTGAAGAAAACGCGCGTTCTGTGCCGGCTTCGCGCAAGATGCGATATTCGCTGCTTGTTAGCTGACTGCGCCACTGCGCATCGGTACGAGTGATGCGAAATGTTCGCTCTTTGCGCGATTTCATCATGCCTGAACCACAGCTCGCCAGCAGCGGGAGCGTGGCGGCTAGGCCGGTGGCAGCAACAAAGCTTCGACGGGTAGACAGTTTGAACGACATGGTGGTCCTTTGAAAGCAAAGTTCTCTCGACTCTACATACGTCGCAAACTCGCGAAAAGTTTCACACGATCTGAAAAACACGGAGGATCAGAACTCGGTGATTTCGACCTCAAGCTTGCGAAAACCATGGACAAAGTTTGCACGTACCCGCTCAACATCGCCAGCAACATGCACACGCATCCGGCGTTTGTGCATTTCCTCCATCAGGACTCTGAGCTGCAATTCAGCAAGCCGCGCACCCACGCAGCGGTGAATTCCATAGCCAAAGGCGATGTGGCGGCGCGCGTTCTCGCGTGTGATATCCAGCTTGTGCGGGTTTTCAAACACGCTCTCTTCGCGGTTTGCGCCGAGATACCACAGCACGACTTTGTCGCCCTTCTTGATCGTCTCGCCAAAGACTTCGGTGTCCTCAGTGCAAGTGCGGCGCATATGTGCGAGCGGGGTCTGATAGCGCAGGCATTCCTGCACCGCATTGGGGATGAGCGACGGATCCTCCTCGAACAATTTTCGTTGGTCAGGGAATTTGTCGAGCGAATGGATGATCCCGCTCATAGTGTTGCGTGTTGTGTCGTTACCGCCGACTATCAACAGCACCAGATTGCCGATGAATTCTTCCGGACGCATTTGGTTCATTGCTTCGGAATGGATCATCATTGAGATCAGATCGTTGCCTGGTTCCTTGTCCATGGAACGCTCCATCCAAATAGACTGGAAGTATGCGGCCATTTCATGGAGGAATTCCCAACGCAGCTCGTCAAGTTCACGCACGGTGGCCAGTTCAGTGTCCCCTGACCAATCAGACCAGAATGTGAGCATCCGGCGGTCTTCCCATGGAAAACCGAACAGAATCGCGAGCATTCCGGTGGTTAGTTCAATTGAAACTGTATCGACCCAATCGAAGACTTCCCCGCGCGGCAAAGTATCGAGCAATTCACCCGTCCGCGCGCGGATTTCGGTCTCCATATCTGTCATCGCGCTCGGTGTGAATTTCGGCGCGACCGTGCGGCGTTGTCCTGTGTGCTGAGGCCGGTCCATGGCAATGAACATCGGCAATTCGCGTCGGTCAGCAGTGCTTTCCTCGAGCTCTTCATCGGATAGACGTTCCAGAATGGTGATGCCGCCATATTCCCAGCTGGATGAGAATATCTCAGGCTGTGCCTCGATATGCTGGATCGCCTTATGGCCGACCACGGCCCAATAGGGGCCATAGGGGCTTTCTGGAATGTAATGCAGCGGCCCCACGTCCTGCATCTCTTTGAAGATCGGTTGCCATTTGTCTTCGAAATATATGTCGCTGCGGCTGACATCCCACTTGTGCGGATGGTCAGGTCGTTCGCCAGGATTGTTCGCGTAATGCTCTTTGATCGCTTCGTAAGCGGTCGGTGAAGTACGGACTTTTGGGCGTGCAGGTGCAGCGGTCGCCATGGGGCTCTCTCCTAATGGAGTGGCCCTGGCATTTCACCATTATCTTTACCACTCTCTTACCACCTATCCTGCCTTAACTGACAGTGATGTCAATACGGGTTGCGTTTTGCGACCTATTCCTTCAGGTTTAGGTTGGTTCGGTGGCCTTGGCGGAACGGCGCCAACGACGCTTTTTCTTATCGCGCCCAGCGCCGCCCGATTTCATCACACGTTTGCGGAACAGAATCGATCCGCCTTTGACCAGCAGCAGCACCCAAAGCGCTTGCCAAGCAAGCGCGGCTGCATGGATCCACAAGGTTTCTTCGAGAGCGGCGCGTGCCAATAGGGCGAAGGGCGAAGACAGCGGAAACACAACTGCTGCGATTTCAAAGCTCGATCCGGCATCTGTCAATGTCGCTGCGGCGAGGAAGAACACCATCAGCTGCAGCATTGTCACGGGCATCGAAAGAGTCTGCACTTCGCGCACAGTATTGGCCATGGCACCGATGGTCAGGAACAACGAGCCGAGCAACAGATACGCCATCGAAAAATAGGCAATACCAAGTGCTATAAACATAGGCCAACCAACAGCTGGACCGGGTAGATTACGGAAATCGGTTTCCGTGACAGTCACAATTGCGCTTTCGGCGATGGCCCAAAAACCCCAGCCAACCATGCCCCAAACTGCGATCCCGACGAAAGAGACGCCCAGCATCGCAAACAGCTTACCCATAAACACCGCATCCATCGGAATAGCTGCGGCAAGGATTTCGATGATTTTATTGCCCTTCTCCTCTGCGAGGTTTGAGAGCACCATGCCCGCGAGAAGCATGGTGAGCAGGAACATTACCATCTGCGCGGCCTGGGCAGTCCGAATACGGTTCGACCGTTCTGATGCCGCGCTGGCGGTTACGGTCTGTCGGGTTGATTGCGGGAAGGTTAAAGGCGTTGCAGACGAAGCGCTTGCTGCGATTAATTCAATCGGACCTTGCCATCGTCGCACCTGTCCTTCGGTGCCTATAAGTTCGGGCGCTGCGAGTGTTCCGGTGACAATTGCGGCATAATTTCCGCGGCGTGCTTCCATAAAGGTGCGTGCGTTAAAGTCGGGATTCTCGGCAGCTTCGGCCACAATCTGCAAGGTAGGCACCGCGCCGCGCAATTGTGGCGCAAGCTGGTCGCGAGCGGACATCATTGCGGAATTGTCCTCAGCATTCATAGCAAGGCCAACTTCAATAACTGTCGTTTCACGAGAGGTTTGATTGCCGATACTGCCAGCCAATCCGCCAACCAAGACAGGGAATAGCGGACCGATCAAGAAGAACAGGAATGCGCGGCTGAATAGGACAGCGATAAAGTCGCGCCGTGCGATCACCCATGCGGCCTCTAGCCGCGTCAGGCGCGGCTTTGCGTCGAGGTCGGCCCGATGCTGATCTGTGGTGAGTTCGGTCATTTCTGGCCTCCCGCTGCATCCAATTTGAGCTGACGGGCGGCGGCTTCTCCTGCGATCGAGACAAAGGCATCGTGCAGTCCAGCGCGCTCAATCGAAAGCGACAGAATTCCTGCTTCGCCTTCGATCAACTGGCGCAGAAGCGGTTCGACCCCGCCTTCTGGCAGCGGGAAATAGAAGAAATCGCCTTCGCGGCGCATGTCAGCGGGCAGGGCCCTGATCCATGCGCCTTCACGGGCACGAGTTTCCAGCCTTACCTGCGCGGCAATACGGTCGCGCGCGGCCTCTACACTGCCAGCATAGGGCACCTTGCCTCCGGCGATAATCGCTACGCCTTCGCAAAGCCTTTCAGCATGGTGGATGACGTGGGTGGAGAAGATCACGGTTACGCCATCTTCGGCAAGGCTGCGGATCATCGCTTCCAATTTGCCCTGATTGATCGCGTCGAGCCCGGAAAACGGCTCATCCAGTACGACGAGACGCGGGCGATGCACTAAGGTTCCAAGCAATTGTACGGTCTGCGCCATGCCTTTCGATAGCTGGCGAATGGTGCGGTCTGCGGCGTGCGAAAGGTCATGCCGTTCCAGCAAATCCAACCCGCGTTTGCGCCCTTCTGCCAACGGCAAGCCGCGCAGCGCGCCCATGAAAGCGATCGCTTCGATGGATTTCATGGCTGGATAGAGCCCGCGTTCTTCGGGCAGATAGCCGATCAAGCGGCCGATCTCGTGAGGGCGATCATTGCCGAACACCCGCCGCACACCTTCATCAGGATCGATAATTCCCAACAGCATCCGCAATGTCGTGGTCTTGCCCGCGCCATTTGGCCCGAGAATGCCGTAAATCGCGCCCTCGGGCACAGAGATGTCGACCCCATCGACCGCCCGGGTACCGTCAAAACTTTTTACCAGCCCGCGTGCTTCGATTGCCAGTGGTCTTTTTTCGGGCGCAGAGAGGGTCAATGCCTCGCTTTCACCCGAAGCGTCTGCTGACGCGGTGCAATTGCTCATCATCGATTGTTCGCTTACGGCCCTATCCATGCGTGTGAGGGTTAATACGTGAGACTAAACGGGAGTAACCCCAAGCATGGTTAACAACGCAGTCAGTAATGGTCTAGCTGCGCGGATCGAGTCCGAAGCGCGCGCGCTTGGCTTTGCAGTATGCGGCTTTGCCAGCGCTAGTGAAGACCCGGTGCGTAGTGAACGGCTGGAACAATGGCTCGGCGAAGGCAATCATGGATCGATGGAGTGGATGGAGACGCGCTTGCAGCATCGCCGATCACCCCAGGGCTTATGGCCCAAAGCCAGAACCGTGATCGCACTGGGCATGAGCTATACGCCTTCGATTGACCCAATGGCACTGGAGGAGGTGACGGATCGCGCCCGGATCTCGGTTTACGCTCAGGGACGCGATTATCATGATGTGGTGAAGAAACGACTGAAGGCGCTGGCCCGGTGGATTGTCGCAAAAGAGCCCAGTGCAGACGTCAAGGTCTTCGTCGACACTGCTCCGGTGATGGAAAAGCCGTTGGGAGAGGCTGCGGGGATCGGTTGGCAGGGCAAGCACACCAATCTCGTCAGCCCGGAACATGGCAGCTGGCTGTTCCTTGGCGCGATTTACACCACTTTGGACCTGGCCCCGGCTGATCCGCATCGGGACCAATGCGGATCGTGCAGCGCGTGTCTGGATATTTGCCCGACCGATGCGTTCACCGGTCCGTATAAGCTCGATGCGCGGCGCTGCATTTCCTATCTCACGATTGAGCATAAAGGCCCGATCCCAGAGGAATTTCGCGAAGGGCTGGGAAATCGCATTTATGGTTGCGATGATTGCCTTGCAGTGTGTCCGTGGAACAAATTTGCAAGCGAAGCCCATGCCGCGCGTGAATTTCTGCCGCGCGCCGAACTGACGGCACCTCGCATCGCGGAATTGTTAACCCTCGATGATGCTGGTTTCCGCAAGTTGTTCTCTGGGTCACCGATTAAGCGAATTGGGCGCGATCGGTTTGTGCGCAACTGTCTCTACGCAGCGGGAAACAGCGCAGACGCGTCGCTCAAACCTGTTGTGGGAGCGCTCACACAAGACCCCGACCCAGCTGTTAGCGAAGCTGCACAGTGGGCGTTTTCGCAGCTTACATCAACTCCTTAAGCGGAATTTCAGTATCAGCAAGCAGGTCCGGGTCGATCTTCCCGACCTCGTTTTCGAGCAATTTGCGGCCCTGCACATAGTCCTTCATCGTGTTGACGCAATCGAACGCTATCGGGCGACCGTCTTTCATATAGACTACGGTAAATTTGCGATCCTCAGGATTCCCTCGCAACACAGTGGTATCGTATCCGACACTCAGGCCAGCGGTCTGGAGCTTGAGGTCATACTGGTTGGACCAAAACCACGGTAGCGCATGATAAGGTTCTTTGTCGCCCATTATCGCCTTGGCGACGACCTTTGCCATATCGTTAGCATTCTGCACCGATTCCAACCTTATAACGGCGCTGTCAGCAAAGGGATTTGCATGCGCAGCGCAGTCGCCAATGGCGTAAATATCATCGAGTGTGGTGCGGCAAAATACATCGACATCGACCCCGTTCGACCCTGCCGCTCCGGCAGCGATTAATGGCGCGACTGCGGGTACGATACCGATACCAACGATGACCATGTCACATTCAACAATGTCACCATTGTCGAGCTTTACGGCTTTGACCGAATTGCCCTCGCCCAGGATTTCAGAGACTCCTTGCGAAACCTGAATGTCGACACCTTGCCGGCGGTGCTCCGCTTCAAAAAAGCGGGACATCTCTTCACCGGCAACGCGGGCCAGAACCCGGTCTTGCATTTCGAGCACGGTGACTTCGCAACCCAGCTTGCGTAGCACTGCTGCGGCTTCCAATCCGATATAACCGCCGCCGATTACCACGGCCCGCCTTGCGCCCGCTTCAAGCGCAGCCATCATGGCGTCTGCGTCGCGTTTGTCACGGACGTAGTGGATGCCTTTGAGGTTAGCTCCCGGCAGGCCAAGTCGACGCGGGTCCGCGCCGCCGGCCCAGATCAACTTGCGATAGCCAATCGTACTGCCATCCGACAGCGTGACGGTATGCGCCATCCAATCAATTTCACTGACTCCGCAGCCAAGGCGTAGTTCGATACCTTTATCGGCCCAGAACCTTTCGGGGCGGATCATAATTCGCTCAAAGGTCTTGTCCCCGGCGAGATACTCCTTGGACAAAGGTGGCCGTTCATAGGGGGGTACCTGATCCCGACCGATCATCATGACCGTGCCTTCGAGCCCATGCTGCCGCAGGGCGATTGCCGCCTGCGCGCCGCCATGCCCCGTTCCAATGATTACGACGTCGGCAGTCGATGAAGATGTTACATGTCCAGTCATGGGAACGCGGCTTTCCGAAAAACCTCCGCTTCGTCAAGCGAGGATGGCGATTCGCAGGACGAGATCACCGTTCCAAGAGGTTACGCGCTTGGCTGGCGATCTGCGCCAGAACAGCCGGTGCGACAGGGGGGCGTGATTGTGCGCGGACAATCATCGCCCTAAACTGCGATACTGCAACAGCGTTGGTCTGCGCCCAGCCTGCGATTGCGCCCTGCGGATCATCCTTACCAGCTTTGCGTCGCATCAATTTGCGCAGAAAATCGAGCCGCATGTGCTGAAAGTCTCGCGCCAATCCATCCACCAGCAGGCGCTCCCAGATATCCGACGGCGACATATGGGCGGCGGTGCCCTGCGCCCAATCAAGGCCAATCCGCTCGCCAATATCGATGAAGGCACGCGTGAGCTGTGCAGTGTCAGTCTCGGTCGAGAGCGCAAGCTGTGCGAGCCCGATTGATCCGTCATAGTCAAACAGATCCGCAACCCGATTGGAGAGGTCTTCTGGCGAACCTCGTTCGGTAAATTGCGCACGCAGAGTGTCTGATCGTTCTTGCGTTTCAATCGAAATAAGATCTGCGCGTGCATTCGATAGAGCTGACACGCCGCTGCGTAATGAATCGATCATGGCATACGCCTCGACACGGCCAGCGGCGGTTCTGAGCACGTCTGACATGAGATTTCCGACCGCTGCCGCCAATCTGTCGAGCAAAAAGAGTCGTGCGGTTTCGCTCATGTCATGGGCGTCAATATCGCTCCACAGGAATTTGAGTTCGAACAAACGCTCCACCACGATGAAGGCTGCGGCGACGTCTGCCAGGCCAACGCCTTCTTCTTCAGACAGTTCGAAGGCATGAACCAGACCGATCCGGTTTACGATCCGGTTGGCCAGATCCGTGGCAACCATTTCCCGGCGCAGACGGTGGTCCAAGATTTGCGACTCAAACTTCTTTTGCATTGGGCCGGGGAACAAGTTGATCAGATTGTCTTCCAGCATGGGATCATCAGGCAGGTTGCTGGCTTCGATCGCATCTTGCAGTGCGAGTTTTGCAGAAGAGAGCAGCACGGCCAGCTCTGGTCGGGTTAGGCCCCGCCCATCGGAAGCGCGCCGTGCATATGCGTCGGCATCGGACAGCCCTTCATTGCGGCGATCCAGTGCATCCATTTCTTCAAGTTGTTCAATCAGACGGATAAATGAGGCTGTTGCATCGGGTCCGCCGGTTTCGGCGATTGAAAGCGCGAGCGCTTGCAGGCGGTTATCCTCCAGCACAATCTCGGCGACTTCATCGGTCATTTTGGCAAGCAGACTGTTGCGCTTGGTTTCTGTCAGCACACCTTCACGCGTTGCAGCGGCTAGGGCGATCTTGATATTGACCTCATTATCTGAACAATCGACGCCTGCAGAATTGTCGATAAAGTCGGTGTTGATCCGACCGCCGCGCAGTGAATAAGCGATACGCGCGGCCTGAGTGATGCCGAGATTGGCGCCTTCGCCAATTACTTTGGCTCGGACATCTTTGGCGTTCACCCGCAGCGCGTCGTTTGCCGGGTCGCCGACATCCAGATGGCTCTCCGTCTCGGCCTTGATATAGGTGCCGATGCCGCCAAACCAGAAGAGGTCGATCTGGGCCTTCATGATCGCGCTCACCAGCGCATCGGGCTCAATTTCCTTGTCCTCGACACCCAGCAGATCTCGAGCTTTTTTGGATAGTTTGATGCGCTTAAGGTCGCGGGAATACACGCCGCCGCCCTTTGAGATCAGCGATGGGTCATATTCTTCCCAGCTGGACCGCGGCAGGTTGAACAGACGTTTGCGTTCTTTCCAACTGCTCGTCGGATCGGGATCGGGATCGATAAAGATGTGACGGTGATCAAAGGCCGCGACCAGTTTGACTGCTTTTGACAGCAGCATGCCGTTGCCAAACACGTCGCCTGACATATCGCCGCAACCCGCGACAGTGACACTGTCGGTCTGCACATCAATTCCCATCTCTAGGAAATGCCGCTGAACGCTGACCCACGCGCCGCGCGCGGTGATGCCCATCGCTTTGTGGTCGTATCCGTTTGATCCACCGCTTGCGAAGGCATCATCGAGCCAGAAATCCTTGGAGGCAGCGATCCCATTGGCCACGTCGGAGAAGCGCGCGGTTCCCTTGTCAGCAGCGACAACGAAATATGGATCTTCGCCATCATGGATCGCGACATTGTGTGGGTGGACCACTTTGCCGTCGACGATGTTGTCGGTGACGGATAGCAGCGTGCGAATAAAGACTTCGTAACTGTCTTGCCCTTCGGCAGCCCAAGCATCGCGGTCAATGGCGGGCGAGGGGAGCTGTTTGGGATAAAACCCGCCTTTTGCGCCGCTTGGCACGATCACCGCGTTCTTTACCTTTTGTGCTTTCATCAGGCCGAGGATTTCAGTGCGGAAGTCATCGCGGCGATCGGACCAACGCAGACCTCCGCGTGCGACCGCGCCCGAACGCAAATGAATCCCCTCGATCCGGCGCGAATAGACGAAAATCTCGCGCCAAGGCACAGGCTTGGGAAGGTTCGGGACGAGATCAGAATCGATCTTAAACGCCAGTGCTTCGTCCGCAGCAGGTGCAAATGCATTGGTGCGCAAGATGGCATCGATCACTGCGCGGTAAAGCCGCAGCAGCCGGTCATCATTGATCGCTGACACTTTGGCGAGGCCGCGCTGATAAGCGCTGATGGCCGCGGAAGTTGCGGCTTCGCGGTCACCTTTAAACTTGGGATCATGGCGTGCAATGAACAGGTCGATCATCGCTAGAGTGACGCTGGGTGCGCGCTGCAATGCGTCGACCACAGTGTAGATTGTGAAACCCATCCCGGTCTGGCGCAGATAGCGATAGATCGCCCGAAGCCACATGGATTGTTTTGCGCCCAAGCATGTGCCAACCACCAGCCGATTGAAGGGGTCGTCTTCCGATTGACCATTTAAGACTTCTGCAATTGCGGTTTGGATAATGTCAGCCCGCTCAATCAGCGGGCCAAGATCAGTTCCGACGGGCAGTTCGAGCGTGAATTCATGGATTTTGCCAAGCCTACCTTCATCAAGCCGAGTTGGCATTTCGGCAAGAACGCGGAAGCCAAAATTCTCGAGTGCGGGGACGGCATCCGACAACGGCATCTCGCCTGTCGTGTGATAAATTTTAAGCCGCAAATCGCCAATTGCGTCATTTGGTAGCTGATAGATGCGGCAAGAGCGCGCGTCCGGGTCGTCTCCGAGGGAAATTGCCCGCAATTCAATTATGTCGAGCGCCGCCTCGGATGCGCCATAGCGCGCGCGGTATACCGGTGGAAACGCCCCCGCATAACGCAACGCGATGGCGGGCACGCGGGAGCCTTCGCCGGCTTCAGTCAAATGCGCTTCGACCGCTTCGTCCCAACCTTTCAGCAGATCGATCAGATCAGCCTCGATCCTCGCGGCATCTGGCATCTCAACGGTCGAACGGGAATCGAGCAGGAATTGCAGCATGGCCAGCGTGCTGCCTTCGACTTCTAGGCTCCAGCTGAGCAGGTCGACGCCTGTAGTCGACGTTAGGAGGTTCTGAACCTGCAAACGGACATCGGTCGAGAGATGATCACGCGGCAGCCACACAAACGCAAAAATGTGCCGCTCTAGCGCAGATTGTACCAGCACGAGCCGAGGCCGTGGGCGGTCGACCAGACTCATCATGGAAGTGGCCAAACGCTCAATATCATTGGTAGTAAAGGCCGTCAGCAGATCGTGCGGCAGTGATGTGCAGGCATGGACCAGAGCTTTGCCCGCATGACCTGCCGGATCGAAGCCAAGCGAATCAGTGATATCACTAAGAGCTTTGCGCATCAGCGGAACGTCACTTGGAGGCGATGCCAGCGCGGCGCTGGTCCAAACGCCAGCATGGACTGATAACGCAGTGACTTTGTTGTCTTCGCGTATAGGCACGATGAATAGATCGAGCGGCGTACGGCGATGGACGGTCGAAACCCGGTTTGCCTTGATCACCAGTAGGTCACGTTGGGCGCCATTGGGTTCGGGCTGATCAAACCATGCGAATGCGCGATCAAATGATGCATCGGCAAGGATATTGCGGGCGCTTTTCCGGCAAATGCCCAGAACGCTGTTGTCGACGCCTTCTCTTGTACGAGTCAGGTGGCCAAGCTGAGTCAGCATTCCGCCATTCAGCCAGTTCAGCAGCGCCGCACTTTCGGAACTGACATCGTTCGCTGCAATGGCTTGCGCGTCCTTTGCCATTGCAGCGCGCATTTTGGGCCAATCGCATACGGCTGCCCGCACATCGCCTAACGTAACTCGCAATTCAACCAATAGATCGCGCCGCTGCTTGGCATCGATGCGCGGCGTTTCAATATAGATGAGCGATTCGTCTGAACCCGATCCACCTTTCTTGGACAGACTTTTCAGGGATCCGGTCTGGTCTCGCTCAATTGCGACAACCGGGTGGATCAATTGATCGATGCTTAAGCCCAAAGCGGTGATGGTCGCAGCGATTGAATCGACCAGAAACGGCATGTCGTCATTCACGATGGCGATACGTAGGCGGCGTTCGCTGGTGTCGGATTCAATCTTCACTGAGGAGCGAGAAATCGCCCGCTTTCCGGCGGTTTCCAATAGGAATTCAGTGGCCTGATCGAGAGCCGAATTTTGCAAGGCGGCGTCTCCGGGAAGGATCGCCGCTTTGAGGTGCTTTTTCAGCTCCTTCAGCAATGGCTTGGATTTCGCGGGGGCCGCGTCCTTGACCGCGCTCCTGATCTTTGCGCTCATCGCCTGTATGCTCCTGGCATCCTGCACTCGGCTGAGGGTCGTGAAATATTATTGTGCCGAGTTGTTTTTATCGTGCCGTGGCCAATACAAGCTTTTGATGAGTGGGTGCAAGAAGGTTCAGTCCTTAAAGACCCTTAGACGGTGGCATTCTCGCAGGCAGCGATTGTCAGATGGAGCGAGCGCAGCCGAGCTTCAGGATCGAAAGTCGACCCGCATAGGATGATCTCGTCCGCGTTTGTGCGTTTGACGAAGGCATCAACATCCACGCGAACGCTTTCCGGTGTGCCGACCGCAGCCGCTTGACCAAGGTGGTCCAGCATCGCGCGTGCTGGCGCGGGCAGAGTTGCGGTGTAATCCTTGATTGGGGGGGGAAGTTTGCCCGGACTTCCGGTGCGTAACGCGACAAAGCTCTGCTGCTGGCTGGATGCAAGAATCTGAGCTGCTTCGACGGATTCCGCAGCGAAGACGTTCATTGCCACCATGACATGCGGTTTTTCAAATGCCTTGGACGACTGAAAATCGCGACGATACAGCGCGAGCGCGGCGTCGAGGTGGTCTGGCGCGAAATGGGCGGCAAAGGCATAAGGCATGCCCAGTTTGGCAGCCAAACTTGCGCCGAAAAGGCTCGACCCCAGCATCCAAAGTTCAATATTCGAACCCATCCCGGGCGTCGCTGTTACTGGCAATTCGATATCGCCGGTCAGCAATGCACGCAGCTCAACCGCGTCCTGTGGGAAATATTCAGACGCCTGATGGAGATTTTTACGCAGTGCTTTTTGCAATTCCGGTCCCGCGCCGGGCGCACGGCCCAATCCCAAATCCACTCGCCCCGGGAACAGTGCATCCAACGTGCCGAATTGCTCAGCGATTTGGAATGGAGTGTGGTTGGGCAGCATGATTCCGCCCGACCCGATACGGATGTGATTGGTGGCGTTACCAATATGCGCGAGCACCACCGAAGTCGCACCGCCAGCAATCCCCTCCATCGCGTGATGTTCCGCAACCCAGAATCGCTTGCAGCCCAGTTCTTCGGCTTTGATGGCAAGCGCGGTGCTGGCGGCGAACGCTTCGGTCAATGTCCCGCCTTCGCGAACAGGAACCAGATCGAGAACGGAAAATTCGGTCATGAAGGTTCTTGCTCGGGCGCTGGCGTAGGTAGAGGTGCGAGTATAGGTTCTGGTGTCTGCGGGGGCCCAAGTTGCGCGAGGTAATCCTGTGCCGTTTGTGCAGCCATACTATCTGGTTGGACAAATATCACCGATTCCCAGCTTTGGCGTGCGGCCTCTTCCCGGCCTGACAGAACCGCGATGACGCCAGCCTCAAGACCAATCTGCGATTCAAGCGGGGCCAACTCGCCCGCGCGTTCAATCGCTGCCTGCGCTTCCCCCAACCGGTCCAATCGCCGCAGCAGGGTCGCCGTCAGCAGCCAGGCTTCGAAGTTGTTGGGTTGCAGGCTGGTTGCGGTTTGGAGTTCTGCCAGCGCTTCATCTGTCATATTCATGCCTACAAATGCACGGGCAAGATCAGTCGCGGCTATGGCCTGAAGTCGGGCAGATGCGGCCCTTTGCGCATCAGTTTTTGCGCGCTGAAGGATCGCCGTGGCACCTTGCGAATCGCCGCTGGCCAGGGCAGCATTTCCCGCCATCGTTCCTAAGCGAGCCCGAGCGCGCAATTCTTCGCCCGGTGTTTCATCTCGCGCGGCGCCAAAGGCGGTGATCGCATCTTCCCACAGACCCAGCTCGGTTGCAGCAAGGCCCAGGCAATGATTGGCCAACACTCTATCCGTCCCACTGGTTTCATTGCGGCGAATTTGCGCCTGACTGTGCGCGCGGGCGGGGTCTTCAGAAACCAGCGCAAGGCATGCTGCAAGCCATTCGCTCGACGGGTCAGATACTGCATCCGTATCCCCGTCTCGTCGTGCGCGATCGCGCAGCTCGGCATGCCCATCTGTCGGTGGGATGGTTTGGGGAATAGGCCCGACCTGAAGGGCCATAGCCAGAATGGAGGAGGCAAAAATCACGTGGGGGTTTCCATCAGTAAAAGCTATCAACCAGCGACCTTAGCAGAGAAATATCCGTATTGCGCGACAGGCGGTGGTCTCCATCCTTTATCAGGATGACCTGTATGTCGTCCGAACGGAGAGCATCGGCGAGTTCCAGGCTGGTTTCCCAAGGCACGTCATTGTCGCGCTGACCATGGAGCAGTCGGACAGGGCAGTCGATCGGGATTGTTGCGTCGAGCTGCATTTGCGTTTCTGCATCAACGAAGAACCCCGGATGGATTGGTGTTGGCTCTGGGCCATAGGGGTTGTCTTCATACAGAATTTTGCCCGCTGCCAATGCCTGGCGCTGCTCAGCTGAATAGCCCCAGCGGGTGAAATCCGGAGCAGCTGCAATACCGATCATGCCTGCAAGCCTGTCGCTAATCTCACTGGCTCCCAATAGCATCAGCCACCCGCCCATCGACGATCCGATCAGTAATATTGGTCCTTTCACATAGGCTTCGATCAGAGCGAGCACTTCGCCCCACCATTTAGACAGCGTACCATCGGCAAAATCACCGGAACTTTGCCCGCAGCCCGAATAATCCAACAGCAGGCATGCGCGCCCTGCAGCCTCTGCTTCTTCAAACAAAGCCGTCGCTTTGCCACCCACCATGTCGGACATATATCCGGGTAGGAAGACCAGCGTCGGCCCGACGCCTGCGACATGGCGAAAGGCAATTCGGCGGCCATCGGCCAATTCATGAAATCTGGTGTCGTCCATTGGGTCCTTGTGCCTGTTTGCACCGATGCTGCGCAAGGCACGAAAATGAGCAGAATCTACGGCCAAGCTTGTAACATCAAGGCAATGCGTGCGAACTAGTATTCGACCATGGAAAAAACAGACACAGCAGCGCTGCCCGCCACATCTCCAACCAGTTCACCTAACGGCATTTCGCGCCGCGGTGTTTTTGCTCTTGCAGGTGCATCTGCGGCTATCGCCGCAACACCGGCAACTGCGCGCAGCTATGGGTCCGGCTTCACCCATTCCGTTGCGAGCGGGGAGCCGCATGCAGAGAATGTGCTGCTGTGGACCCGCTATGTCTCCGACGGCGAAGCAACGCTGCAATGGCAGGTCAGCGAAAGCGCCGAATTCACCAGTACAGTGTCAGAAGGTCAGGTGCAGGCATCCCCTAACCACGATTTCTGCGCGAAGGCGATCGCAGATGGTCTAACGCCGGACCACTGGTATTTTTTCCGTTTCATAGCGCCTGATGGCTCGGCGTCGCCCGTTGGACGGACTCGCACTTTGCCGCAAGGACCTGCGCAAAAATTCCGACTTGCAGTGTTTTCCTGCGCGAATTTCGGTTTTGGTTATTTCAACGCCTATGCTCATGCGGCAGAGTCGAATGACGTCGACCTCGCCGTGCATCTCGGCGATTACATTTACGAATATGGCGCGGGGACATATCCGTCAGCCAGTCAGCGTCATCCCGATCGGACGTCGGCACCGGTAACAGAGATTGTTGCGCTGGCCGATTATCGACTCCGCTATGCCACTTACCGGTCTGACGTCGATTTGCAGCGGCTCCATCAAGTGCTTCCGATGGTTTCCATTTGGGACGATCACGAAAGCGCAAATGACAGCTGGAGAGACGGCGCGCAGAATCACCAGCGCGAAACTGAGGGCGATTGGGAAGTTCGCAAGGACATCGCCAAGCGGGTTTACCGCGAATGGATGCCTGTTTCGGATAAGCCATACGCCGCCTATGATGTGGGTGACCTCGCGACCCTATTCCGCATCGACACACGGATAGAAGGCCGCGAAGAGCAATTCAGCGTGGCCAAGGTAATCGAAGGGCAAGAAAACCCGCAAGCCATGCTTGCCGCGCTCAACGCCTTCCGCGACGGCGACTATGCCGATCCTGACCGTCAGATTCTCGGAGAGGATCAAGAAAAATGGCTTGTCGAAGGTCTCGCGGCATCAACTTCTCGCGGGGCGACATGGCAGGTTTTGGTTCAGCAGGTTTTGATGGGAAAGCTGAATTCACCACCTGCATTGCTCGATCTGCTTGGCGGCAATGTGCCGGAATTTGTGCGCCAGCGGCTGCTCGCAAGTGCGCTGGCGAGCCAAGCGGGGTTGCCGCTCAACATGGATGCGTGGGATGGTTATCCGGCAGCGCGCGAGCGCGTGTTTAAAGGCGCATTGGATGCCGATGCTAACTTGCTGGTTCTGGCCGGGGATACACATAATGGTTGGGCTTTTAATCTGAGCCACGAAGGCGAGAAGGTCGGCGTGGAATTTGGCGTTTCATCGGTCAGCTCACCCGGATTTGAAACCTATCTTGCGATGGTTCCGCCCGACCAGATGGCAGGTCTGGTTGTTGAGGCGAATGATGAGCTGAAATGGGCCGATACTTCGCAGCGCGGTTATATGACGGTCGAGCTAACCCCGACTCGCGCGACAACTGAATATCGCTTTGTCGCGGGAATTCGCCAGCGCTCGACCCAGCTTGCCGGAACCAAGCGGATCACATGCGAAGCCGGGTCGAACACTCTGACGGAGTGAGTGCTTAATCGCGGCTGAAAATCTCTTCGATGGATAGTTCAAAAACTTCTGCAATCTTGAACGCCAGCGGCAGCGAAGGGTCATAGCGGCCCTTTTCAATCGCATTGACACTCTGACGGCTGACACTCAGTCGGTCGCCAAGGTCTTGCTGGCTCCAGTCTCGCTCCGCACGAAGGACCTTGAGACGGTTCTTCATGCCTTTTCCCGCATGAATAGTTGGCCAAGACCCCAGCTGGTCGCCCAGATCGGAAATACAGCCCAGACCCAGATGTGCGGGACCAATCCAAAGGTCTCCAAGAAGCCCCAGATGGTGCAGATGATCAATGTGATGCCCGTCGCAATCAGAGAGGAATTGACCATTTTCTGACGCTGATATTCGTCATCTTCTTCGATTAGCAATCTTGCGATGGCCCACATCATTCCCATCACTGGAAGAGAGGGGAGCAGCGCGAGAACCCACAGAACCGGACCAGTCACACCGTAGCTGTTATAGAGCCCGACACTGATCAACAGAACGGCCACATAAGCAAAGCTCATTGCAACGAACCGGCGAGTGTAACGTCTGACAGCGGGAGTAATGTTGCCAGCCTTTTTCGCTGCCGTTTGAGCCGCAGACACCATCGGGATCAGTAAGAGCATTGCGAGCAACATCAGAACGGTCATCCAGACGCCGTCCAAGTTAAACGAAAATGAAAACCATGAGGCGACCCCCATCGCGGTGAAAAAGGCAAGCATCCAAAAGAGGACGGCGGTTTTGCTATTCGATTGGATATTATCGGTCATACTGCGCCCCAGGTGCCATATTGGAAACGGTTCGCGACTGCCCCGACGCCGATTCCGAAGAACCAGACTATGGCGAACCAATAGGCGTCAAGATGCGAGACCAGATCAGCAGATTCCAGAAATCCCCAAACCGATGCTGCGCTAAGTGCGAGGCCAGAGGCGATCAGCGACTGCCTGACTGTGAGCATCCGCAGAAATTCATCCTGCTCCTCCATAATCAGCCTGCCGATCGCCCAGAAGAACCCAATCACTGCAAGACCGGGCAGCAAGGCAATGAGAAATCGCGTGCCATCAGACATCGCGAGCTCATTTTCAGAAAATGTCATGAAAGCGAAGGTTGCTAAATATAGCGACGTGAAGATTGCAACACGCTTGATATAGGCCCGTTGTGCAGCACCTCTATCTGTGCAACCCTCTGCATTTAGTCCGGCGCGGCGTTGCGCTGAGAGGTAAAGTGGGACCATCAAGAGCGCTGGGCAAAACAGCAATATCATCAGGGCACTTTTGTCTTCGACGGCCCTCGAAATCGCCAGAAATGCAATGATTGCAGCCGAAATCACCATGAGCAACGCCCAGAACCATGGGCCCCGGCCGAGAACTCCAGTGGAATTGTGGCTGGGCGGATTGGGGTCGTGATTTTGAGTCATCATAATGTGCCTTCCATCCAGAGAGATGCAGTGTGGCACTCAGCGCGCTTCGCCGAATGTGCCATATTTGATTTTGTTGAAGATAGCGCTGACTCCAATGCCAGCGCACCAGATCGTGGGCCACCAAAAGGCCTCGAGATGGTCAACGATAAAATACCGTTCGAGGAAGCCCCAAATGGCGGCGAACGTGAGCGCGATTCCGGTCGCGATCAGGCCTTGTCGAACATAGAGCAGCCGGTGAAATTCATCCTTCTCTTCGACAATCAGTGCGCCGAAAATCCAGATCACGCCTGCGAAGGCGAGGCCGGGGAGCGCGGCTAAGGTGGCTGCGAGCGCTCCTGTTACTCTGCGATCTTCGATCATATATTCGGCCAGAAACAAGCTTCCGAGATAAAAGACCATCACGCCTGCCAGCCGCCACAGATATCGGTGCGCAGCAGGTGCTCTAATTACTGTGGTGCTGGTCATTGCAGGCAACGCCTTTTGCATCCCATGTCTGAATTGAGGGAACCCCAGGCTGCGCCAGACAATCCGCCAATGATCCCGAATGAAGCGCCACCAGTTAGGCCATTTCCTTGCGCCAAGACGGCGGCGATGATGATTGCTGCTGCCCATATCAGGGCCTTTTGAACATGTGTCATTAGACAAGCTCCCTTTAATTTATGGAAAGCATACTTGTCGTTGATTCGTGATAATGTCAAGCTAACTTTCCAAAATGAGCGGCACCCCTTCCGTTATCTTACGATTTCGCTGTCGGGTAATGACTTTGAAGCAAGTGATCGCTATTGGAGCGCCATGGCCAAGATGCTGACTACGACCACCACCATTACAACCTCGGTTTTCCGGGGGTGGGTGTCTGCGGCCTAGTCGCAAGGCTCTCTGCCCCCGGCCTCAAAAGGTTTCGGGCGGCGCGGTGTCCTCTTCGAAATCGGTAAACTCTCCAACACCGCTCTTTCGGTACGCGCCAGCTTGTGGCAGTGCGCCGAGCAAATAAGACGGATTTAAAAAATGACCGAACTGCTCAAGATCAGCCTGCCTGATGGCACCGTGCGCGAAATGGAGCATGGCAGCACGCCTGCTGATGTCGCTGCGGCAATTGGACCGGGTCTGGCCAAGGCCGCGCTTGCAGCGCGTGTGGACCATGGCTCTGGGGCAGAATTGCGCGACCTTAATCGTCCGTTTGATGGCGATGCCGAACTCGCCTTGATCACTTCGCGTGATGAGGCAGAAGCGCTCGAGCTGGCCCGCCACGATTACGCGCATGTTCTGGCCGAAGCGGTGCAGGCGCTGTGGCCAGGCACGCAAATCACCTTTGGCCCCGTATCCGGCGATGGTTTTTACTACGACGTCAAAGCGCCCGAAACGCGCGAGCGGTTTTCGATGGATGATCTGCCTGCAATCGAAGCCAAAATGCGCGAGATCATCATCGCTGATAAGCCATTGGTGCGGGAAGTCTGGTCGCGCCAACAATTGATCAAAAAATGGGAAGCTGATGGTGAAGTGTTCAAGACTGAATGGGCTAAGGAGCTGCCTGAAGATGAAGAGCTGACAGTCTATTGGTCGGGCGAACCCCTCGCAAATGGCTCATGGCTCGATATGTGTCGCGGTCCGCATCTTCCCTCGACAGGTAGGCTCGACCCAAATGCATTCAAATTGATGCGGGTTGCGGGTGCTTATTGGCGCGGAGATCAGAACAACGCGCAGTTGACGCGCATCTACGGTACCGGCTGGCTGAATAAGAAACAGCTGAATGCGCATCTGCACCGATTGGAAGAGGCAGGTAAACGCGACCATCGCAAACTGGGGCGCGAAATGAACCTGTTCCATTTGCAGGAAGAGGCGATGGGAAGCGTGTTCTGGCATCCCAAAGGATACCGTGTCTGGCGCGAGCTTGAGAGCTATATGCGCCGCAAGATGGATGGCGGCGGATACAGAGAGATCAAAACACCGCAGTTAATGGATGTGCGCCAATGGACTCAATCGGGCCATTGGGGGAAATATGCGGAAAATATGTTCGCAGTCCCTGACATCGTGCCCCAAGTGAAAGAGCTCGGCGACTTTGTCGGTGAAAGCGGAGCCAGTCCCCACGTCGCCGATGATGCTGGTTGGATGGCAATTAAACCGATGAACTGTCCAGCTCACGTTCTGGTCTTCAAACAGGGCATCACATCCTATCGCGATTTGCCGATCCGGTTGGGCGAAATGGGCTGTTGTCACCGCAATGAGCCGCATGGCGCGCTGCATGGCCTGATGCGCGTGCGCCAGTTTACTCAGGACGATGCGCATATTTTCTGCACTGATAACCAAGTGGTCGAGGAAGTGCGCAAATTCTGTGAGCTGGCTGATTCCGTTTATCAGGATTTTGGCTTTTCCTATCATGTGAAACTGGCAACTCGCCCAGAAAAGCGGTTCGGTTCGGATGCGGATTGGGACAAGGCCGAGCAGGAATTGCGCGACGCCGTTGCCGAAGCGGGCATGGATAATGAGAAATATGGTTGGGAAGAATTGCCCGGAGAAGGGGCGTTTTATGCGCCAAAGCTTGAGTGGCATCTGACCGATGCAATTGGCCGGACCTGGCAGGTGGGCACGATTCAGTCTGACCGTGTTCTACCTGACCGGCTTGATGCGACTTATGTGGGTGAAGATGGTGGGCGTCATCGCCCGGTCATGCTCCATCGCGCAATTTTCGGGTCGTATGAGCGTTTTATCGGTATATTGATCGAGCACTATGCTGGCCGCCTTCCGGTATGGCTTGCGCCGGTTCAGGCTGTGGTTGCGACCGTGGTTACGGATGCGAACGACTACGCACAAGAAGCAGTTGCCAAGCTGGAAACTGCGGGCATTCGTGTCGAAAGCGACCTGCGCAATGAGAAAATCAACTACAAGGTCCGTGAACACTCGCTTGCTAAGGTTCCGCATCTGCTGGTTGTTGGCATGCGAGAAGCCGAAGAGGGCACAGTTGCGATGCGCACCTTGGGTGAAAAGGAACAGAAAGTCCTTTCGTTGGATGAGGCCGTCGCATTTCTGACCAATGCCGCGAACCCTCCTGATCTTTGTTCTGACAGCGCCTAGCGCTTAGCGATGGAGCTCCTCGCTGGATTTTCCGTAACTCAGGTTGCGATCGCAATGCTTGCGACGTTCCTGTCCGCGTTTGTACGCGGGCTGACTGGGTTTGGGATGGCGATCCTATTGGTTCCGGTTCTGGCGTTGGCATTGCTGCCTGTTGAGGCGGTATTGATCACCAATTTCCTCGCGGCCTTTATCGGGTTGCTCGAAATTGGCCGCCTTGTCCGCGATGCCGAAAAGTCAGCCTGGCTTATCTGCGCATTGGTGGTGGTCGCAACGCCTCCGGGCCTATGGTTGTTGACGATTACTGGTGCGGACCTTGCGCGGTTCATTATCGCTTTGGTGGCACTATCGGCATTTGCGATCATCCTCATGCCACAGCGCGGTGAGACGACCCATGGGCCTATCACAACAGGTGGTGTGGGAGTATTGAGCGGGTTGATGACTGGCTTTGCGGGCATGCCGGGACCGCCTGTTGTTCCTTACTATGTCGGGCGCGCGCTCCCAAGAGCGGTGGTGACGGCTTCGATGTTGTTGATCTTCACAGTCGCCGCAACGACGGGTCTTGGCTCAGGACTCTTGCTGGGTGAGTTAAGCTGGCGGCATTTCTTGTTGGCCCTGGCGCTGTTTCCGGCGGTGCTATTGGGGAACTGGTCCGGCCTGCGCGTCTCTGGTCGTGTGAGCGACCGTCTTTGGCATATTTGCGTCGGATTCGTTTTGGCAGGCGCAGCAGGCGCCGCCTTGATTAGGTTGATTTGAGCTTGCTTAGTTCAACCAACTAGCGGCGAGGACGCGGCCCCCATTTGGAACGCGCAAAATCAAGGCGTAGCGATCGGCACCGGCCATCGCTAGATCATCTGATGCGATCGCATAGCTGGCACTGCCGCCAGACCAATTGGCAAGCCCGCGTTCGTCTAATACGATGTTGGAATAGATGATCTCCCGGCCACGGTTCTCACCTCTTCCAATATTAACATTGCCGAATTGCTTGACGCCGATGAGCACCAATTGCGCCCGATCCTCAGTTTCGCCTGCAATGCCGATTGCAAATCCGCGACTAGCTACAGGGTTCACGCGGATCGCGACGTTACTGCTTTGGGCAACAGAGCGGATCTGACCAAACAGCTTTGATCGGTTTGAGCCAACCTCCCCTAGTGAGCCGTTCACAACCGTTTGCGGTGTATAAACTCCATTATAGCCGCCCAATCCCCTGCGGGCATAGGCGCGCTGGAGGGCGGTATTTTCAGACCGTGCAAATGTGTCTTTCCAACCCAAGCGATCCCAATAATCAACCGGGCGCGATAAGATGACTAGGTTTGGTTCATCGGTCAGGCTGGCAATCAAGCGATCAGCAGGTGGGCAAGATGAGCAGCCCTGACTGGTGAAGAGTTCAACCAGAACAGGCTCACCAGATTTGGGAAGAGGACCCGCTTGCGCGCTGCCTGACTGAGGAGCGACGAGTGACGCAGCCGCCACGGCGATCAACGCAAATAATATGACGAGGATTGTTTTGTTCACCCGCGAGCTCACAATAATTTATCGATACCGAACTGTTCGGACGATGAGGGCAAGCGGTTACAGGTGGTGGGGAGTTCTTTGACAGGTGTTGCCGAACTTAGAGTGGAAATGGCTGTCCGGCGAGGATCAGCGCTGTACCACAAGCAACCACAATCGCACTGTTCGCAACATCACGCTGATATTGGCGGGCCTCTGCAAATAGGCTGTGCGAAAGGGAAATAGCCTTGCTCATGGCTTCATCTTTCGCCGCAAAATCCTAACGGATCGTTAAATTTTCCCAGATGATGCCGCTGTGGCGGGCAGTTGCTGGCTGGCGCAGTGAAATCCCCCCCCTCCAGCGAGCACCGCGTCCGCTGGCAACCCAACTGTTGCGCGATCAGGGAACAGCTCGGCTATGGCGGCCACTCCCGCGTTATCATGCGGAGAACCAAAAGTTGGAACCACCACGAGGTGCGAAGTGATCGCGAAATTCACATAGCTCGCAGGCTCGATCTCGCCATCGCGGGTGATGAGGCCAGGAGAGGGAATAACCGCTACCTCAACACCAAATGCTTCGGCCCGGCGGATGGCATCTGCGTAAATCGCGGCGTTGGGGTCCTCTGTCCTGGTGGCTTGGGGAATGACTATGCGATTGGGCCCGACGAACCTCGCGAGATTGTCGACATGGCCATCTGTGTGGTCATTCACGAGTCCTTCGCCGAGCCATAGGACTCGCTCGAAACCGAGCATCGTTTGCAACTCGATTTCAATCTCACCGCGGAACATTCCCGGATTACGATTGGGGTTGAGCAGGCATTGTTCCGTGGTCGCGGCGAGGCCGGTTCCGTCGCCATCAATTGCGCCGCCCTCTAGGATCATCTGCGACCTCGTGATCGGAAGGCCCATGTTTCGAGCCAGTTCTTCGCCAATGGTCTGATCGCCCGGCATCAGATATTTACCGCCCCAACCATTGAAGCCGAATCGCCTTGCAGTACGGGATTTTCCATCCGCTACGATCAACGGCCCGGTGTCGCGCAGCCATATATCGCCATAGGTTTGGCGGTCGAGCGTAACTTTGATGCTTACCAATTCGCGCGCGCGCGCCGCATTGGCATCATCGCGCACCAATAGCCGTATATCCTGCCCGCTTTCCGCCACCACATTGGCGAAAGCTGCGATTTGTTCTTGCGCGCGCGCCAGAAAACCCGGCCATTCATCGGCCAAATGCGGGAAGCCGATCCACAGGCAATCCTGAGGCGCCCATTCTGGCGGCATCAAGATCCCCATGGACCGGCTCTGTACTCTTCAACCGCTTTCAGTACCGCTTAACAACCCGCATCCGAACTGGCGCAGCTTTCGTCGCGAACGCCGCGGAATTCATCGCCGTCGTTCCAGTTAGGCCAGCTCTCGCTCATCGCCATCATCCGGCCCAAACGATACATCAGCTGCAAATCGGCCATTACGCCGGACCAATCCCAATCCTCATTAAATTCGTCCTTTGGCCCGTGATAACGGTTTTCGCGGTAGTCGGTGGCCACAGCTGCGCCTGCTTCGATGCCGCCATCGATGAGGTCTTCACCGCCATCAATATAGAGCATCGGTACACCTTGTTTGGCGAAAGCAAAGTGATCTGAGCGATAGTAATAACCGGCCTCTGGGCTTGGATTTGGTGTGGCAACGCGGCCATCCGCTGCAAGCGCGGCTTCAAGGAACGAATCGAGCTGCGATTTGCCCGGTCCTACGACGGTTACGTCCCGTGAGGGGCCGGCAACAAGGAAGGCATCCATGTTGACCCCTCCAACTGTCTGGTCGAGTGGGAAGATTGGGTTCGACGCGTAGTAATAAGCGCCAAGTAGACCAGATTCTTCAGCTGTTACGGCAAGGAAAACGAGGCTACGGCGCGGCGCACCTGCTTTGCCATGTGCTTCGGCCAATGCGACCAAAGCCGCTGTGCCGGTCGCATTATCGACTGCGCCATTGCAGATGTCATCGCCATCGTCGGCAGGCGGGTTGCAGGTGCCCAGATGATCCCAGTGCGCTGTATGAAGCACGTATTCGTCAGGAGCTTCTGATCCCGGCAGAACGCCGATCACGTTTTGCGAAGTGAAGCTGCGGAAGGTGTTTTCAAAGCTGGTAGAAGCGGTCATACCAAGTTCGACGGCAGCGAATTCTTCGGTCTTCGCAGCTGTAGTCAGTTCATCGAGATCTTGCCCGGCTGCGGCGAGAATTTCGCGCGCGACCTCTTTTTGCACCCAGCCATTCAACAAGGTCATTTCGGGCGCGTTGTCGCCGCGCTGAGGATAGGCCTGCGGACCGCCCCAAGAACTTTCGACCACATTCCAGCCATAGCTTGCAGGTGCGGTATCGTGGACAATGATTGCACCTGCTGCGCCTTGCCGAGCGGCCTCTTCATATTTGTAAGTCCAGCGGCCGTAAAACGTCATGGCCTTGCCGTTAAAGGTGCCCTCTAGCCCCTCTGTTTCCCAATCGGGATCATTGACGAGGATGACCACTGTTTTGCCGGTGACGTCAACGCCTTCGTAATCGTTCCAATCACGCTCAGGTGCGTTGATGCCGTATCCCACAAACACCAATTCGCTGTTGGCGAGCTGTGTGCTTGCGTCTTCGCGGTAGGTGACGCCGGTCCATTCGCTGCCATAGTCGTAGACCAGATCGGTCTCGCCATTGGTGATAGTGAGCGGTGCAAAGTTTGTGCCGGTAATTTCCACCAGAGGCACTTCCTGTACCCAGCTATCGCCATTGCCCGGTTGTAGTCCAGCGGCTTCAAAGCGCTCTGTTAGAAGCGCGACGGTCATCGTCTCGCCTTCGGTGCCCGGCATCCGTCCGCCAAACTCGTCGCTCGACAATTCGCGGGTGATATCGATCATTGTGGCTTCCGACAGGTCGCCGGCTTCCACTTCGGGGATGTCGAGAGCGGTCTCGGATGGCAAGGCGTCGCAGCTGGCCAGCGCCAGTGCACCTGCGGCCATAGCGCCAAAAGCAATTGAGCGTTTGATCATCAAATAGTCCTTATTCAGTCGAATTTGCGCCGCTTCTTCGCAGAGCAGCACGCTGCCTGCAAGTCGGATAGCATGGAACGCGGCTTGCAGGCTGGCTGTGGGAAAGCCAAAGACACCTCTGATGACTATTCCAACCGCCAAAGACTGGACCGCAGCGCTCGCGCGCGCACGCGCTCACGCGCCGTTTCTCGCCCGCGCTTTAGACCGGCAACCGGAGCTGGTTCTGCTGCTTGAGCAGGGTGCAGGAGACTCAGCACTGGATTGGGCAAAAACGCAGGGAGAGCATGGAGATTCAGGAGTTGGATTACGGCGTCACAGACTGGCATTGGCGACGGCGCTGGCTGTTGGCGATCTTGCTGGGGCATTTGCACTGCCAAAAGTTCTCACTGAACTCAGTTCTTTTGCTGATCACGCGCTCGACACAGCTATCCGCACGGCTATTGCTGAGCGGACTGGCGAGGAGCGTTGCGATGGTCTGATCGCGCTGGCCTTAGGCAAACAGGGGGCAAGCGAGCTCAACTATTCGTCTGATATTGATCCGATCCTGCTCTATGATGCCGCCACACTACCACGGCGTTCCCAAGATGACCCTGGCGAAGCGGCTCAGCGTTATGCTCGACGGATCGTGAAATTGCTCTCAGAAACGACCGGCGAAGGGTACGTCTTGCGTGTCGACTTGCGGCTACGTCCGGCGGCAGAGATCAGTCCGCTTATCGTGCCGCGCGGATCGGCGCTTTCACATTATCAGGGGCAAGCTCTGGCGTGGGAACGTGCAGCGTTTATCCGATCACGTGCAGCGGCAGGGGATATCGCAGCCGGTGAGGAATTCCTCGAAGAAATCGCGCCATTCGTTTGGCGACAGGCACTCGATTTTGGAGCCATAGAGGAAATTCGCGCGCTGACCTTGAGGATTAGGGAAAGCCATGATGGGCCACAACGGCCTGGCCCGGGCTTTGATGTAAAGCGTGGTCGTGGTGGTATCCGAGAGATCGAATTCTTCGCGCAAACTCACCAGTTGATCCACGGAGGCCGCGATCCTTCATTACGGGTGCGGGGAACGCGAGCGGCGCTCAATGCGCTGGCCGATGCTGGGCGGATAGAGGCAGATCATGCAAGGATACTTGGCGAAGGATACGATCGACTGCGCATCGTGGAACATCGACTTCAAATGGTGAATGATCGCCAAACGCACAGCCTGCCCGAACGTGAAGCGCTAGACGGTGTCGCACGCCTTGACGGATTGGCAGATGGGGCCGAACTGGTCGCAGAATTGACCGAGCTGACCCAACGCACTGGGCAAATTTACGAAGGGCTGATCGGAAAGGAAGAACGTGCCGCTACGCCACCGCCCCCACCCAATGAACGCACTCAGGTGCTGGAACATTTGGGCTTTAAGGACGCCAATGCGCTCGCTGTTCGAATCGAGGAATGGCGCGATGGGCGCTATGCCGCTATCCGCACTCCGCAGGCGTTGGAGGCGTTCGACCGGTTGTTGCCAACATTACTGCGTGCCTTTGCTGAGAGTGATGACCCTGCCCGCGCGGTCAGCCGATGGCAGTGCATTATTGAACGTACTCAATCTGCGATAAATCTGTTTCATCTTCTGGTGGCCCGCCCGGCGATTCTCGACCGGCTGGTGGCAGCACTCACATTGTCGCCGATCCTTTCCGATGAACTGGCCCGCCGTCCTGAATCGTTGGACGCTCTGATTGACCTCAAAGAGATCGATTTTGCCAATCTGTTTGAAAACAAGATCGAACAGATGCGTACTGGCCCTGTTCGCGATGACTATGAGGCGCAGCTCGATTGCATCCGCCATGTCACCAGCGAAGAGCGTTTTACCTTGGGTGTGAGGCTGATCGCAGCGGAGAGCTCTCCCGCTGAAATTGGCAGAGCTTTGTCGGCGGTGGCAGAAGCTGCGATTACGGTTGCGGTCGAAGCGGCCTCTGCGGAGTTTGAACAGGTTCACGGCGCGATTCCTGGCGGTGAATTGGTGGTGCTCGGCCTTGGGCGATTGGGCGGCGGCACGCTGACCCATGCTTCTGACCTCGACATCATTTATCTCTTCACCGGCGAATTTTCGGCCCAGTCCGACGGCGGACGGCCTTTGGGCGCAACGCTTTATTTCAATCGTCTGGCTAGCCGTGTCAGCGCGGCTTTGTCAGTTCCGACGGCGCAGGGTGCGCTTTATGAGGTGGACACGCGATTGAGACCGCAGGGCAATCAAGGGCCACTTGCCGTTTCGACAGAGGCATTTGCGAAATACCAGCGCGAAGCTGCGTGGACTTGGGAGCATATGGCTTTGACGCGCGCACGGGTGCTGGTCGGGTCAGATAAGGCTCGCGGCGAAGTTCGTTCGATCATCTCTGACGTTATTCTTAAAGCGCGCGATCAAGAGAAATTGTGCATTGCTGTGCTGGAGATGCGCAGTGAGATGGCAAAGCATAAGTTCGCTCGCGGGCCGCTTGATGTGAAGTTGCTGCGCGGCGGGTTGATCGATATCGAATTTCTCGTGCATTTTCTCCAATTACGCGGAGCAAAGGCGTTGATGGAGGAGGCTCCAGGTGCGCTCAGTCCGCAGCTTGAAAACGCGATTGCCGAACTGAACCGGCTGGGATTGATCGATAGGGAGATCGGTGTGGCGTATGCCTTCATGACGAATATGCTGATTGCGGGACGGTTGCTTGCGCCCGATGGCAATTGCCCGCCGCCCGCCGCCGCAAAAGCTCTTGCAAGGGCTTGCGGGTCAGATAGCTACGCGGAATTGATGCATGGTTTTGCTCTGACTCGCGATGATGTCGCGCGAAGTTGGGCCGATATATTTGAACAGAAGTTGGAGATTGAATGATGAGCACCTTTCCTGCAGCGGGTGATCCTATACCCGATATCGAAATGGGCGTACCCGATGGTGGAACGGTAAAACCGTCTGATTTCAAAGGTAAAAAACTGGTCGTGTTCTTTTATCCCAAAGATAATACGCCGGGCTGCACAACCGAGGCCAAGAACTTTACTGCGCTCAAGGGCGACTTCGCTGCGGCAGGCACCGAATTGTTGGGCGTGAGCAAAGACAGCGCGAAAAAGCATCAGAATTTTATCGCCAAACACGACCTCACCACACCTTTAGCGACCGATGCTGAAGAAGGCGGCCTGTCCGATATGCTTGGCATTTGGACCGAAAAGCAGATGTATGGCAAAACTTACATGGGCATGGTTCGTTCTACCTATCTGGTGGGCGCCGATGGCACGATTGCGCAGGTTTGGAACAAGGTGAAGGTCAAAGGTCACGCCGAAGAAGTGCTAGCCGCTGCGAAGGTACTTTGACCTCAAGATGGAAACCGTTGCTCATGCGATCCGTGCCGCACTGCTAACTGGTGATCCGCGCGCCAAGTGTTTTTCGGCACGCGATGTGGCGCGGCGTTGGAAGGCGGGGGGTCTTGCGTTTGAATTTGATGTGCCGATGCCAGATGAACCTGCGCGGCCTGATCAGCCCGAATTGCTAGCCCCCAAAGAAATGCCGAAACGTGGCAAGTTCGGTTCTGAACGCGGAAAGCTCGCTCTATGGCACAGCCTTGCTCACATTGAATTTGTCGCGATCGATTTGGCGCTCGATATGGCGGGCCGGTTTGGCTGCGAAATGGGTGAGGAGTTCGTCTCCGATTTTCTTTATGTCGCTGCTGATGAAGCGATGCATTTCGCGCTTCTGGCGCGCAAGCTTGAAAAGCATGGCAGTCATTACGGCGCGCTCCCTGCCCATGCTGGGCTTTGGCAATCGGCGCATGAAACACGCCACGATGTTGCGGCGAGGCTCGCAATCGTCCCGATGGTGCTTGAAGCGCGCGGATTGGACGTCACACCAGCGACGTTAGAGCGTGTCAGGGCGGCCGGGGATGAGCATGGTGCAAAAATCCTCGCCCGTATCCTTGACGACGAAATTCGGCACGTCGGATTCGGGACCAAACACTTTTTGAGGCGAGCTGAGAGCAGTGGTGAGATTCCCGAAATCATGTGGAAATCCCTTGTTCGCCAGCACTTCAAAGGGTCCGTTAAGCCGCCATTTAACGACTCAGCGCGTCTTGCAGCCGGTCTATCGCGGGACTTTTACGAAGTTGTTGCGAATTAAGGAATCGGACCGATAACTCACTTTACATCGCAAGGAACACAAGATCCTTGCACATGGTTGATGCGCGGTATGGGCTCTAAAACCCGCCGATAATAACAACGCAATCGCGTGCAGCCGAGCGAATTATGGCGTCCAGCGCTAGACAGGACCGGGTCAGTATGTATACGCTTTTGAAGCGTCCCATTTCTAAGGTTGCGGCTGCATTTTGTGCCGTCGCAGCTTTGCTCGCCGCTAACCCAGCTGCCGCCAATTCGTCCGCGAATGCTGCAGCTTCGGCTGATATCGTTGAGCCTACACAAGAAGATCAGGGTCAAACCTTCGCCACTGGCGATGAGCGGTTTAGCGAACTGTTTGCCAGCTGGTCCGCATTGGACGGTTCAGGTCCGCAGGTTCCTGGCGCTGCGCCATCTATCATTGAACGCCCTACGATTTCTGTGCCTTCGCGGATGCCGCTTTCTGGTGCGCGGCTAAGCAGCGGATATGGCATGCGCAACCATCCAGTATTGCGTCAGCGCCGCCGCCATAATGGCGTCGATCTCGCTGCGCCGACTGGCACACCTGTCTATGCGACAGCAGATGGCCTTGTCGAACGCGCTGACTGGTTTTCGAGCTATGGGCTCTATATTAGCATTGATCACGGTGCGGATCTTGAAACACGTTATGCCCATATGTCGCGTCTTGCCGTGGCGGCTGGCGAGCAAGTGAAAAAAGGCGATGTGATTGGTTATGTTGGCTCAACCGGTCGCTCAACTGGTCCGCATCTCCATTATGAGGTCCGGGTCGATGGAGTTGCAGTCAATCCGATTCCCTATATGGTCGAATCCGAAGAGCAGACACGAATGGTCACAAATAGTGATGATTTACTGCCCGGGCGACGCAGGGTCGGCGCTGCTGGCGGACTGTAAGTCCGATTTGAGTTACCCGCCTGGAAGCGGGTCGGATACTGGAGAGGGTGTCCGAGTATAGGCGGCGGGTTTACCCGCCGCCTTTTTTTGTGCCAACGGTATGGTCCTCTCGGATTCCCCAAATTCGCTCCTCGTTTTCGCTTGAGTGATCGCCACGCTGCGCTAGCTTTGCTCGCAAGAGATAGTTGTCGCGCATTGATCTATCCAACATGGTAATCGCGATAGCGGTAAGGGAGAGAAAATGAACGTCCATCCAATCACACATGCAGCGAACCGTCCCGATCACCCAGCTGTCATTATGGCAGGGAGCGGCAATCAAATAACTTATGGTGAAATGGATGATCAGGCGAACCAGTTCGCGCAATTGTTGCGTGGACGAGGGTTCGCGCCCGATGATGCCTTTGCGGTGCTGCTCGAAAACCGAATTGAGTATTTTCCACTTGTTTGGGGATCCCAACGAGCGGGGACTTTGCTGGTGCCGGTTTCAACCCGGCTGACAGCGCCGGAGATCGCCTATATCCTCAACGACAGCGGGGCGAAGTTGCTGATCTCCTCGCCTGCGTTTGAGGGGGTCGTTGACGATATCCGTAAAGAATGTCCTGAACTTGAAATTCTGGTGACAGACGGTGCTGGTGAGGAGAACTTTGCCGCTGCTCTAGCCAGCCATCCTGTTGAGCCGATTGCAGATCAATGTGCTGGGGCGACAATGCTCTACAGTTCGGGCACCACAGGCAGGCCCAAGGGTATTCGCCCGTCTCCGCCAGAGGACCCTGATCCGAAAGCTCCAATCCCAATTTTGAGCTTGGCGACAATGGGAGCCGGGATGCCAACCGATGGATCCATGATCTATCTGTCACCAGCACCTTTATACCACGCTGCTCCACTCGCATGGTCCAGCGCAGCACAACGCTTGGGCGCTACACTAATTGTACTTGAGAAATTTGAGCCAGAAGCGGCATTGGCCGCGATTGAGAAATACAAAGTCACTGATAGTCAGTGGGTGCCGACCCATTTCGTCCGGTTCCTGAAGCTCGACCCGGCGATCCGCACGAAATATGATCTGTCGAGCCACAAACGAGCTTTACACGCAGCAGCCCCATGCCCAGTTCCGATTAAACGCGAGATGATCGAATGGTGGGGGTCGATTGTGAATGAATATTATGCCGGAAGTGAGGGCATCGGTATGACGATGATTGGCTCCGAAGACTGGCTGAAGCATCCCGGCACGGTTGGCAAATCCATTTACGGCATTCTGCATGTCTGCGGTCCGGATGGAGAGGAAGTCGCTGCCGGTGAAGATGGCCTCATCTATTTCGAAAACGCGTTGCTCCCAACCTATCATAATGACCCTGAAAAAACCGCAGAAGCGATGCATCCCAAAGGCTGGATGACATTGGGCGATATTGGCCATGTCGATGGTGACGGCTATTTATTTTTGACCGATCGAAAGAGTCACATGATCATCTCTGGGGGGGTGAATATCTACCCGCAGGAGATTGAGAACCTGCTGATCACCCATGACAAGGTTATGGACGCCGCTGTGATTGGGGCACCGTGTCCGGACTTGGGCGAGAAAGTCGTCGCAGTGGTCCAGCCTATCGACATGGCGGAGGCGGGTGAGGATTTTGAGGCGGAATTGCGCGCATTCCTCGCCCCGTCCCTTGCGCGGATAAAAATGCCGAAACTCTTCGATTTCCGCCCTGAATTGCCGCGCGAGGCGAATGGAAAACTCTATAAGCGCGAGTTGCGCAACGAGTTTGAAGCGAAGGAGCGATTATGAACGATCCTACGGTCCTTCCTACGGAATTGGCAAAGACGGTCATCAATCCACATGCTTATGCCGAGTGGAATGACCTGCTTGATGTCTTTGATCACATCCGCACGACATGCCCGGTGGCCAAAGTCGTGCCTGAGGTTGAAGGCCTGTTCGAACCATTCTGGCTAATCACTCGGCACGAAGACGTGATGCGCATTTCAAAGGACAATCGCACCTTTCTCAACAACCCCCGCCCGGTCGTCTTTAGTTTCAATCAAGCGATCGAATTCAGTCGCGCCGCAACCGGTTCAAATATGCTGGTCGATTCGCTGGTTGTCTTCGATGCACCGGTCCACCCTAAATACCGCAAGCTGACCCAAGAATGGTTCATGCCGCGCAATCTGACTCGGCTGGAAGACGAAATCCGCGCACTTGCTGGACGAACTGTCGATGCGATGATTGAGGCTGGTCCCGAAGTGGACTTTGTCGAAAAGGTAGCGGGCCCCTATCCGCTACGGGTGGTGATGCAAATCCTAGGGGTTGCTCCCGAGGATGAGCCGCGCATGCAGATGCTCACCCAGCATTTATTTGGCGGCCAGGACGCCGATCTCTCCGGTTCTGGCATGAAGGATATGACGCCGGAACAAGTGGTCGCATTAGTTGCGGGTGCGGTGACAAGTTTTGAAGATTTCTTCGCGCAAATTGCCGAAGATCGCCGGGTTAATCCCACTGACGATGTCGCCAGCGTAATCGCCAATGCAATGGTAGATGGCAAGCCACTGCCGCCACGCGATATGGCGGGGTATTACATCATTGTCGCGACCGCTGGCCACGATACGACGAGCGCCTCCACTGCGGGTGCAATGATGGCGCTCGCCAATGATCCAGAGCAGTTCGCGCGGGTTAAGGCGGACCGGTCATTGCTTCCTGGCATTGTTGAAGAAGCAATCCGCTGGACCAGCCCCGTTCAGCACTTCATGCGCACCGCCTCAGAAGATGTAGAAATTGGCGGGCAGCAAGTGAAAGCGGGCGATTGGATGATGATGAATTATGTCGCTGCCAATCACGATCCGAACCAATTCGACGATCCGCGGCGGTTCGATGCGGCGCGCTCACCCAACCGACATCTCGCTTTCGGAGCGGGCGCGCATCAGTGCCTTGGCTTGCATTTGGCGCGCCTGGAAATGCGGATATTGTTTGAAACACTGCTCAACCGGATTGAGGCGGTTGAACCTGCGGGCGAAGCAAAGAGAGCCACAAGTACCTTTGTCGGTGGTCTGAAGACTCTACCACTGCGAATAGTTGCAGGCTAAGCCCACTATATGGGGATGACGCGCAATAAAACAAGGTGCGGCACACTAATAAAGTTCGACGCAGGCATTTTAACGATACTATGTACGATTTTCCTGTCAAAATGGAGCAACATGTGTTAATGTTCCATTCATGGGAAAAAATTGGGAAAGCATCGTTGCAGTGTTTGCGGCGGGTTTTGTTGCAAAGTCTACTTGCATCCTTTGGAAAGGGGTGAATCCATGACTTTGCTCGAACCGCACAACCTGCCTTTTGCAATCGCGTTGACAGCATTGTTCGGCATTGGTCTGTTGCAGATCATCGGCGCTGGTGACTTCTTCGAAGGCGCCGGTGACATTGAAATCGACTTGGATGCCGATGTGGCAGATGGATTAGAAGCCAGCGGCTTCGCTGACGGCGCGATGAGCATTCTGGGACTTGGACGAGTGCCATTCTTGATCTGGCTGTCGAGCCTCTTGTTCGTCTTCACCGTCATTGGTGTGGTCGGGCAGGCTTTAATCGACGGGTCAACCGGATCGCCGCTTTCTGCCGGGTTGGCTGCTATACTGGCTGGCACTGCATCGTTGCCCTTGAACGGCATTCTAGTGCGCCCGATTGAGAAGCTTTTGCCAAAGGACGAGACGGCTGCGGTTGGTCTGCAAAGCCTTGTCCGGCGTGACGCCATTATCCAGACGGGTACTTCCCGTCAGGGTTCACCGGCCCGCGCCAAAGTGAAAGATGCCTTTGGGCATCCCCATTTTGTGATGGTCGAACCGCATGATGCGCATGCGGAATTGACCGAGGGTGAGACGGTGTTGCTTGTGCGCCGCGAAGGAGAGCTCTTCTTCGGTGTGCGCTACGAAAATCCGCTGTTAAAACCCTGATTATAGGAATTTCTTGGAGGAAATATGGGACTGTTTGATTTTGTTTTAATTGGCGGTGGCGGCCTTGTACTGCTGCTCATTGTCGTCATCATGCTTTCGACGCTTTACCGTCGTGCTTCAAAGGAAGTTGCCTTTGTCCGCACCGGCGTTGGTGGTGAAAAAGTCGTGATGAATGGCGGGGCATTGGTGTTTCCCGTGCTTCACGAAACAATGCCGGTCAACATGAACACGCTGGTTCTGCCAGTGGTTCGCCGCGACAATGAAGCATTGATTACGCTCGACCGACTGCGGATCGACGTGAAGGCCGAATTCTATGTCCGCGTTCGCCCTGATGCTGGCGCAATCGGTATGGCTGCGCAGACACTGGGTCAGCGTACGATGCAACCAGAGATGCTGAAAGATCTGGTCGAAGGTAAATTCGTCGATGCTCTGCGCTCAGTTGCTGCCGGGATGAGCATGAACGAGCTGCACGAACAACGCGCAGATTTTGTTCAAAAGGTACAGCAAGTCTCCTCAAACGATCTTGCGATGAATGGGCTAGAGCTGGAATCGGTCTCACTGACCGGACTGGACCAGACGAGCATCGAACACTTCAATGCCAACAACGCGTTTGACGCAGAGGGTCTAACCAAGCTCACCGAACAAATCGAAGCGCGCAAGAAGCTGCGCAACGATATTGAGCAGGACACACGCGTCCAGATGGAAACCAAAAACCTCGAAGCCGATACGAAGTCATTTGAGATTGGCCGTGACCAAGAATATGCGCGACTTTCGCAAGAACGCGAAGTCGAAGTGCGTCGCGCTGCTCAAATGGCTGAAATTGCTCGTGAGCAGGCTGAACGTACTCGCGAAGCTGATGCTGCCAAGATTGAAGCCAAGCGGCAGGTGGATAGTCAACAGATTGAAGCCGATCGGACGGTTGAAGAAGCGCGGATCGATCAAGGCCGTGCGCTAGAAATCGCTCGTCAAGAACAGCAAATTGCGGTTCAGAATAAGAGCCGTGAGGAAAGCCAAGCCAAAGCCGAAGCTGATGCCGCTCGTGCAAAAGCGGTCGCTGCTGAAGAGCAGGTCGCGACCGCGCGTGAAAGTGAAATTGCTGAGCGCGAAAAGAAGATCGAACTGATCGAAGCCGCCAAGCAAGCCGAGCGCGAAGCTATTGGCATCAAAGTTGAAGCCGAAGCTGAAAAGGACGCAGCTGCCAATCGCGCGGAAGCTGCTCGGATGGAAGCCAAGGGTGAAGCCGATGCAGAAGTTCTGCGCGCCGAAGCTGACCGAGTGCGTTTCGAAGTCGAAGCAGCTGGCCAGCGCGCTGTGAATGAGGCTGCGAACATCCTCTCAATGGATCAAATCAGCCTGCAGACAAAGCTGGCTCTGCTCGAAGTCTTGCCTGAGGTCATCAAGGAGAGCGCCAAACCGATGGAGGCGATCGATTCGATCAAAATCGTGCAAGTCGATGGCCTTACCCAGAATGGCGGCGGCAATGGCGGCGGTGGCTCCGGCGGCTCTGCTGGAGGTTCCGGTAACCTGGCGAGTGATGCGGTATCGGCTGCGCTTGCCTACCGTGCTCAGGCTCCGGTGCTTGATGGGCTGATGAAAGAGCTTGGTCTTGATGGATCCTCGCTCGGAACGCTGGTTCAGGCTGCGGCGAAAGACGAAATTGCAACGGCAGAAGAAGCCCAACTTTCGTTGGATAATCCACTCGCAGAAGAACACGAGGATGAAGCCGGCACCGAGTAATCCGGCCTAAGAACAGTGATTGGCTCCGGCTGCGCGTGCTTTCGAGCATTGCAGTACGGGGCCTTCATTATGTCAACTGAGTAGCTTGGTCGCCATCGCTCTGACATCAGCGCCCATATCTTCACGTTCTAACGCAAGTGCCAGCGTGGCTTCGACAAAACCTAGTTTGTTGCCGCAATCATAGCGTTTGCCGTCAAATGTCACGGCGTGGAATGGTTGGGCACCAATCATCCGCGCCATCGCATCGGTTAGCTGAATTTCGCCGCCTGCGCCTTTGTCCTGACTTTCGAGTGCGCGCATCACTTCGGGTTGAAGGATGTAGCGCCCGGAAATAATCTTGTTCGAGGGTGCTTCAGCCTGTGGCGGTTTTTCAACCAACCCTTTTACTTCCGTGAGAGCATCATTCTGAGTACCGGGATCGATCACACCATAATTGGAGACTTCCTCATCTGGCACTTCGAGCACGCTGATCACATTGCCACCGACCTGTTCATAGGCGTCGACCATTTGTTTCATACAACCCGTGCCGCCGACCTTGCCAATCATCAGTTCATCGGGAAGGAAAATGGCGAAAGGCTCGTCGCCAACAATTGCGCGCGCGCACCAGATCGCGTGGCCTAGCCCCAAAGGAACTTGCTGACGCACAGTGATGATATCACCAGGTGTTGCGCGGGTTGGGTCCAACACGCCGAGATCCTTGCCGCGCTCTCGCATGGTGACCTCCAGCTCATAGGCCATATCGAAATGTTCAACGATTGCGGTTTTGCCGCGTCCAGTGACAAAGATCATTTGCTCGATACCCGCCTCGCGTGCCTCGTCCACGGCATATTGGATTAGCGGACGATCAACGATTGGCAGCAGTTCTTTCGGGATCGCCTTGGTCGCAGGCAAGAATCGTGTGCCCAGTCCAGCTACTGGGAATACGGCCTTTTTGATCGGTTTTTGCGTCATTCAGTTCGAGCCTCATCGTTCGGCTAGGGCAAGGTTTCGTTTGGTTTGATCGATGCCGTGCATTGTCGTTCCATAATCGTCAATGGTCAGCCTGTGTTGCGCCAAGGGCTTGTTGCGCTAAGGCAGGAATCATGGACAAATTGATAATTCGTGGCGGCAATCGCCTGTCGGGCACCATTCCAATCTCTGGCGCAAAGAACGCTGCGCTTACGCTAATCCCGTGCGCTCTTTTGACCGAAGAGCCGATGACGTTGCGCAATTTGCCGCGATTAGCGGATATTGACGGTTTTCAGCATTTGATGACGCAGTTTGGTGTTTCCACTGCAATTAAGGGAACCCGGCCTGAAGATTTCGGCCGCATTGTCACATTTGAAGCATCGCGCCTCACCTCCACCGTTGCTCCCTATGATCTGGTGCGCAAAATGCGGGCCTCGATCTTGGTGCTCGGCCCGATGTTGGCCCGCGCGGGAGAAGCAACCGTTTCGATGCCGGGTGGTTGCGCGATCGGCAACCGACCAATTGACTTGCACCTAAAGGCACTTGAGGCGTTTGGAGCTGAGATTGAGCTGACACAAGGATATGTCAAAGCGATGGCTCCGGATGGCGGCCTTCCTGGTGGTGATTTTGATTTCCCCGTTGTTTCGGTCGGTGCGACAGAGAACGCATTGATGGCGACGGTTCTGGCAAATGGCACAAGCCGTCTGACCGGCGCTGCGCGGGAGCCGGAGATCGTTGACCTCTGCAATCTCCTGACTGCGATGGGAGCAGAGATCGAAGGGATCGGTTCATCTGACTTAACGATCCACGGAGTGAAACGGCTAAATGGCGCGACCTATAAGGTTATGCCTGATCGAATCGAAGCAGGCTCATATGCATGCGCGGCGGCAATTACGGGTGGGGAGGTGCGGCTCGAAGGCGCGAATGCAGCCGACATGGTTTCAACGCTGGCCGCCCTGCGCAATATCGGAATTCAGGTCGAAGAGGATGCCAAGGGCGTCAATATAGCCTCGGATGGAACGCTCAAGCCGGTCGACCTCACCACCGCTCCATTCCCCGGTCTGGCAACGGATATGCAGGCCCAATTGATGAGCTTGCTGAGCAAAGCAGAAGGGACCAGCGTCCTTAAAGAAACGATCTTTGAAAACCGTTTCATGCATGTGCCGGAATTGGCACGGATGGGCGCTGATATTGCAACCGAGGGACGCACTGCGATTGTGAAGGGGCCGTCATTGCTCACGGGGGCAGAAGTGATGGCCACTGATCTGCGCGCCTCGATGAGCCTAATCATCGCAGCGCTGGCCGCTGAAGGCGAGACAACCGTGCGGCGCATCTATCACCTTGATCGCGGATATGAGCGGCTCGAAGAAAAGCTGCAACTGGTCGGCGCTGATATTGAACGCGTAGACGATTAAGCGTTACGATCTACGTTCGATACCAGCCAAATACGGATAGCACTCGCTAGCCCAGGTGGTGTGTCGACTTTAATCCGTTCAGCATCAATCTGACCAACAAGTGCGTTTATCGGTATGTTGCTCTGCGCGGCGGCCTCTTTCAGCATGTCCCAGAATAGCGGCTCAAGACTTATCGAAGTTTTATGGCCAGCAATCTGGACCGAGCGTTTTACCGGGGGGTGATAGGGCGGGTTTGACTGAGTCACAGCGCATTGAGTAAATGACAATCATGCCGGAGGCCATGATGTTTCCAGCTCGGCACCCAAACCCTTTTATTCAGACACCACAAGAAATTTGGGGTGGTCCCATCTCCCCCTCATCGCGTAGACATCGAGCATGTTTGAAGGCCTCGATGCTCTTACCGAAAAGGAGAAAGATACACTCCGACTGATTGCGTGCGGTCATGATGCCAAATCCGCTGCTCGAGAATTGGATTTGTCTGTCCACACAATCAACGAACGGCTTCGTGCTGCACGGCGCAAATTGAATGTCACTAGCAGTCGAGAAGCTGCACGAGTGCTGCTTGAGAATGATATCCCGGCACCCGAAAATCCTGTATACAAGGAAATGGGGGATGCCAACGCAGCCTCGGTCGCCGATCTTACTCCCATCAAACAGCCCAGTCGCAACGCGGCCTTTTGGATCGGAGGAATTTCCATGTCACTGATTACTGCTACCATCGCTCTTGCGCTGTCCAATCCTGACCTCATTGCGTCTCGAGATACCGAGACGCCCTCTACAGAAATCGCACTAGCTGACGTCGAGCGCGAACGTGCCGCGCGGACATGGTTGGCGCTAGTCGACAAGGGCGATTGGCAAGGCAGTTTCGACGCGGCAGGGAGGGCGTTTCGAGCCCCTAACACTGTCGCCACTTGGCAGGCTGCTGCAGAGCAGGCACGCGGACCATTGGGCGCAGTCATTTCGCGCGAAGTAATAGGTTTACAAACTGTTGCCGTGCCACCGCGCGGATATCAGGTCGTGCGCTTCCATACCGATTTCGCAGATCGAGACGGTGTGATCGAGTCGGTAACACTGGAGCGTGAGAATGACGTACTCCGCGTCGTGGGTTACTTCATAACCTGATTATCTTGAGATGAAGCGACGGCCTTCGAGCCCTGTCACTCAGGCCACCGCTGTCGCTTCGATCTCGACCATAATGTCCGGATGATAAAGCTCCTTCACGCCAAGAAGTGTGCTGGAAATTTGCGCTCCGGTGGCCGCGTGGATCGGCATGATTTCCTCTGCGGAGGTCATAAAGGCTGCCATATCCGTCACGTAGAAATTGAGCCGGACGATATTGGTCGCATCCATATCCGCCGAGGCGAGCGCATCGAGTAGGCATTGCCAAGCTGCCTTGTACTGCGCGGCCATATCGCCAGGATGCATCGGATTGCCGCCTGCATCCGAAGCGGTCTGCCCTGAAAGATAAAGCGTACGTGTTCCGCCCGAGACTTCGATCCCGTGATTTAAGCCGAATCCCTGTAGCCACGGAGTCGGGTTGTGTGTTTTCTTTTGCATTTCAATCTCCAGTCAGCCGTATCAATACATGTGTTGGCCGCCATTGATGCTCATAGTGGATCCAGTCACAAATCCTGCCTCTTCTGAGCAAAGGAAGCTTACTCCTCGTGCGATTTCGTTTGCTTGGCCCAGACGCCCAACCGGGATCTTGGCGACGATTTTTTCCAGCACGTTATCTGGCACGGCGGCTACCATGTCCGTATCGATATAGCCGGGCGCGATGGCGTTTACGGTTACGCCTGATTTGGCACCTTCTTGGGCCAGAGCCTTGGTAAAGCCATGAATGCCGGATTTTGCAGCGGCGTAGTTTACTTGGCCATATTGCCCGGCTTGCCCGTTGATGGACCCGATATTGACGATCCGGCCCCAACCGCGTTCCCGCATTCCAGGAAAGCATGCTTTCGACATGTTGAAACATCCGCCGAGGTTGATGCGCATCACGTCATGCCAGTCATCATAGGTCATCTTGTGCAAAGTGCCGTCACGAGTAATACCGGCATTGTTGACCACCACATCGACTGGGCCAAATTCCTCGGCGACTTTGGCACAGCCTGCCAGAGTCGCTTGGTGGTCTCCAACATCCCATTTGTAGCATCTGACGCCTGTGGTTTCCTCACAATGCTGAGCCGCGTCGTCATTGCCGGCGTAATTGGCGATAATTGTGAAACCGTCTGCTTTCAGCTGTTCGCATATAGCGCGGCCGATGCCGCGTGTTCCTCCGGTGACAATAGCGACTCGGCTCATGCTTCAAACTCCCATATTGCAGGAATCTGAGGGTAGCGGTGACGTAGCGTCAGGCAACAAAAAACCCCGCGTAAGCGAGGTCTTTCAAATGTAAGTGAAAACTGGCCAGATTAGAAACGGATCTGGGTTCCAACATATACCGCTTGGCTATCCTGAACCGAATTCGTCAACGGATCGAGACGATCACGTTCCTGTGACAGACGTACGCCAGCAGTCACATCAAGATTGGGCGAGAGGCGGAAGCTGCCACCAACATCGACTGTCTGTGAACCAAGCGCGTCAAGCGTGTTGGGTGAACGTCCTGCAACGGTTTCGTCTTCCAGCTCAATCCGCGGTTGTAAGCGGCCTGGTTCGTCTTGACGGGCCGCCCGTGCTGGTTCGAAATCGGCAAGATCAGGCATGCTAAGATTGCGGATCCCGGCTTCGCGAATGACATCAGGCAGCGAAACGTTTGATGGTTTCGAAGGAGCAGATTGCGGACGGGCAAAGCTCTGATAGCCGCGCGCCGTACCCAGGTTGAAACGATTAGCTTGAACGCGAGCGAGACCTGAACCTGTGCCAGGCGCTGCATCAATAGCAGAGCGGATCGAAATGGCTTGGGCCGTTTGATCGTCAATTCGAACGGCGACGGTTACAGTGCGATCATCGCGAACTGCGCTGGTTCCAGCTGGAGTGAAGCGAATGCCGCGTTCGTGCGCTTTTTCAGCAACGCGCGCTGCGAGTTCTGGATCAACCGAAGCCGGAGTGAATAGGTCGAACATTTGGTTGTATTGAGCGGTGTCATCCGATCCCAAACCAACAACGGCGAGGCCAGCAGTCGGTATACCAAATGCGAGTGCGCCAGCCACACCAAGGAGCGGCAGCTTAAGCTGCTTTTTCGCCCCATTGTTGTTCAAGCGCGTCATCGCAATTCTCAATGCCTGTCTGTACAAGTTTGGCCAGAATGCCAAACCTTAAACCCCCTGTATGGCTCTTACTGGACAAAAGTCCCTGAACCTACGCTGAGTACCCGAATCGTACCGCACTCCGCGTTTTACAACGCCATATTGATAAGTCCTACGAGGTATATGTTGCAAACTTTTCGGTGAAATACAACGATCTTAACCCGCCACGTGTTGCACCGAGCACACAGACCCTATTCGAAAAGCCGGGGTTTAAAGGGAGGATTCAGCCGCCGTACAGGGGCGATACTGCTATGGATCTCACAAGAAAAGCGCCTGTTATCGAGCATTCACCTCCGATTCGTCTGGGTTTTGCTGGAACAGTTGCAGCGCTTCTATACGCTTGCCGCGCACGGCAGGGCCGGTATAGAGCGTGAGAATATAGAACGAGGGACACCTTTCGCAGTGACAAGCGCCAAATTCGCATTTTCGAACCCGACTCGGACTGTAGCCATATTGGCTGCTCTTGGACTGCTCGCCGCATGTGGTGGCAATGACCGTCCGACCACCGAACTTCAGTCTGCTCAGGTAAACGCCATTGGTGTTAACGCATATCTGTGGCGCGGGGCGCTCGATACCCTCAGTTTTGCGCCGCTTTTGTCGGCGGATAGCAATGGTGGTGTGATCGTGACTGACTGGTACGCCAATCCCAGCAATCCCAACGAACGGGTAAAAGTTACTGTCACGATCCTCGATCAGGATCTGCGCGCTGACGCCCTGCGCGTTGCGGCAAGCCGTCAGGTTGCGCAAGGTGGAGGCTGGGTCGATGCCCCGGTTCAGGCGGCGACCGTGCAGAAACTTGAGGATATTATCCTCACCAAGGCACGCGATTTGCGTCGTCAGGCCGTGACAGGCTGAGCCTTTTCGCTCTAGCGAAGTCAACATGACTGAAACTCGATTCGATCCGTCTTCCGCCGACGGGCGCTGGCAAAGCGCGTGGACGCAGGCGGGCACGTTCACCGCCGATTCCAATAGCGATAAGCCCAAGAGCTACATCCTTGAGATGTTCCCCTATCCATCAGGGCGCATCCATATGGGGCATGTGCGAAATTACACGATGGGCGATGTGCTGGCGCGTTATAAGAAGATGCGTGGGTGCGAAGTGCTCCACCCGATGGGCTGGGATGCGTTCGGGATGCCCGCGGAAAACGCGGCGATGGAAAAGAAGGTTCATCCCGGCGCCTGGACCCGCTCCAATATCGAAGCAATGAAGGCACAATTGCAGCGCATTGGCTTTGCGCTCGATTGGACCCGTGAATTCGCCACCTGTGACCCCGAATATTACGGCCACGAACAGGCATTGTTCCTCGATATGTATGAGGTTGGGCTGGTTTATCGCCGCTCTTCCGAGGTCAATTGGGACCCGGTTGATATGACTGTGCTCGCCAATGAACAGGTGATCGACGGCAAGGGTTGGCGATCGGGCGCAGAGGTTGAAAAGCGCAAGCTTGACCAATGGTTCCTCAAAATCACCGACTTTGCTGAAGAGCTGCTTGATGGTTTGGGTGGCTTAGAAGATTGGCCCGACAAAGTCCGCCTGATGCAGGAAAACTGGATTGGCAAAAGTCAGGGGCTTGAATTCAGTTTTGATCTGTCGAGTGGGGAAAAGCTCCCTGTCTACACGACCCGGCCCGACACGATCTTTGGCTCAAGTTTTGTCGCTGTTGCGGCGGATCACCCGGTGGCTCAAGCTCTTGCGGCGGATAACACAGAAGTCCGCGACTTCATCGCTGAATGCAAACGCGGCGGGACTACTGCTGCGGCACTGGAGACAGCAGAGAAGCTTGGTTACCGTACGCCAATAACCGCACGGCATCCGTTTACGGGCGAGGCGATGCCGCTGTTCATCGCGAACTTTGTGTTGATGGATTACGGGACCGGTGCGGTCATGGGTGTGCCGGGTCACGACCAACGCGATTTTGAATTTGCGACCAAATACGGACTGCCGATTGTACGCGTGGTGGCTTCTGATCCGGCTCTGGCGGATGCGCCTATGGGCGATGAGGCGGAACCGGGTGATGGGGTAATCGTCAACTCCGACTTCCTTGATGGCAAATCGGTGGGTGAGGCAAAGGCCGATGTAATCGCCCGCGCTGAGCAAGGCGACTGGGGCAATGGCACCACCGTTTGGCGGCTGCGTGATTGGGGTATTTCTCGGCAGCGATATTGGGGGACGCCGATCCCCTTCATTCACTGCAAAGCATGCGAAATTGTGCCGGTACCCAAGGATCAGCTCCCGGTCACTCTGCCCGACGATGTTGACTTTGAGATACCGGGCAACCCGCTCGAACGCCACCCTACTTGGAAACATACGACCTGTCCCAAATGCGGCGGCGCGGCGGAGCGTGAGACTGATACGCTCGACACGTTCACGAACTCATCGTGGTATTTCCTGCGCTTTGCGAGCCAACCATCGGACGCTCCGTTCGATCCAGCGGAAATCGCCAAATGGATGCCGGTGCAGCACTATATTGGCGGCGTGGAGCATGCGATCCTGCACTTGCTCTATGCCCGGTTCTGGACCCGTGCATTGTCCCATATCAGCAAGTTCGATGTGAAAGAACCATTCGCAGCGCTGTTTACGCAAGGCATGGTCACGCATGAGACTTACAGTCTCGGGGATGGCAGCTGGCTCTCACCAGATGAGGTCCGCAAAGATGGAGCGGATTGGGTGACTGTCAAAGACGGTACGCCGGTGACTTCTGGCCGCGTCGTCAAAATGTCGAAATCGAAAAAGAATGTCGTCGATCCAGACAATATCATTGCGCAATATGGCGCCGACGCGGTGCGCTGGTTTATGCTGTCCGATAGCCCGCCCGAACGTGACCTTCCGTGGTCTGAAAGCGGGATCGAAGGATGCTATCGTTTTGTGCAGCGCCTGTGGCGTCTGTTCGGGCAATATGACGCGAATGCTGCCGGCGAAGATAAGGCTCTCGCCCGCAAAGCCCATCAAGCCATTGTTGCGGTCGCCGAAGACATTGAAGCGCTCGGCTTTAACAAAGCGGTGGCGCGCATCTACGAGCTTACCGGCGCAGCGGAAAAAGCGGTATCTAGCGAATCGCGCAACTTTGCCATTCGCGCGGTCCTGCATCTGATTGCGCCGATGATGCCGCATCTCGCTGAAGAAGCGCATGAACGCATTGGTGAAAGCGCTCTGATAGCTGACGCCCCATGGCCTGAACATGATCCGACCATGCTGGTTGAAGACGAAGTCACGATAGCGATCCAGCACAAAGGCAAGCTGCGTGACACGATCACCGTGCCCAAGGGCGCAGCCAAAGAAGATCTTGAAGCGTTTGCGCTTGCAAGTGAGAAGGTTCAGCGTTCATTGGATGGCGCGGAAATTCGTAAGGTGATTGTGGTGCCCGACAGATTGGTGAATATCGTAACGTGAAGCGCGGATTGTTCGTCTCGATTGTGCTGCTTGCGCTCACCCCGCCTCTCAGTGGTTGCGGGCTTCAACCGGTCTATGCGGGCGGAGCCAGTTCTGTGGTGGCACAGGGTCTTGCCGCGGTCGAAGTGCCCGCGATCCCGGGCCGTGACGGATGGCTCGTGCGCAATGCACTGCAAGATAGATTGCATGTCGCGACCGCTGGTGGTCCCGATGCGATGCCCGCATACCGCCTCGACGTGCGGCTTGACGATGCGCTTGAGGCATTGGGTGTGCTCAACGATGATACGATCAGCCGTGAACGCCGTATTTTGCGATCACGCTATCAGCTCATCGATTTGGCTACGGGTGAAATTCTGCTGGACGCAACTGCCGGGTCGGATGCAGGGATTGATGTAGTGTCGAGCGAGTATGCGACTATCGCAGCTGAACAAAGGGCTCTCGAAAACCTTGCCAGAGAGGTGGCTGATCGGATGGCCACTCGGATCGCCTTGACTTTAAGAGAGCGAGAACGCGCGTCCGCAGTCGGCACTCCGTGATTCAGTCATGAAAGCGACTCAGAAAGATTTCGCGCGCGGCTTGCCCAAATCAGCTTCACAAGCTGCCATCTTCTTTTTTTGCGGTCCCGATGAGGCGGGGGCCTCTGCAGCCGCCAACAAAGTCATCGAAGCTTTGCCCGATCCCGGCGAACGGGTCGAATTATCCGGCGGCGATCTGCGGCGTGACCCAGCGTTGTTGGGCGATGAAGCCCGATCAGGCTCTTTGTTCGGCGATACACGCCATATCTTTGTGCGCGCGGTCGGTGATGAAGCGCATGATGCTTTGAAAGCACTGATCGAAACCGGCGAAGCGGGCGGAGGAGATGCGGCCCCAGTGCTGATCGTAGCGACCGCCGCCACGGATAAGTCTCGAACCGCAAAACTGCTTGAAAAACGAGCCGATGCTTTGATTGCGATGTTCTACCCCCCTGATTTGATGAGCGTCGCCGTTTCTGTGCGTGCTATGGCGGATAGCGCGGGATTGCGGTTAGGCGGCGATCTGGCTGAACGGATCGCACGCGGGGCCGGGCTGGATGTGAGGCTTGCCCGATCCGAAGTTGATAAGCTGGCGCTGTATATGGATGCGAGCGCACAAACTCCCAAAAGCGCAGGAGTCGAAGATTATGCCGAGATTGGCGCTGCGACCGAAGAGGATGGGTTCGGCCCGGTGGTCAATGCGGTGATGAGCGGCGAGATGGGAAAGCTATCGAGTGAAATTCGCCGTATGAAGGAGCTAGGCCTTAACCCTGTTGGCCTGCTGTTGGCATTGGAACGGCGCGCTGCGCAATTGGTGCAAATCACAGCGAAATTGGGCCCTCGCGGATCAATCGACAATCTGGGGCGCGGTGAAAAAGCGCAGCTTGGTATATTCTGGAAAGAAGAACGTGAGATCCGTCAGCAGCTCGGCGCGTGGCAAAAACGTAAGCTAGATCGGCTAGTCCCCCGCCTTGTCGCACTGCATCGAAGTTTGCTGGTTAACAGTCAAGCTGCCGAACTTCTGCTCGCTCAAGACCTAACCGAAATCGCCAGATTTGCTGCCAAACGGTAGCATTTAGGGACGGAAAGTCATTTCGCAGTCGCACAATTGACGTTTTTGTGTGTAGAGGCTTAATCTTAGATAAGGGTTTTTTCTTAATGAGCGTTCCGGGGGGATCGCAGCGCGTATGAATAAGCTTGCAGGGTCTCTCGATGATGTGATCCAACCCGATCATGTTGAACAAAAAATTGCTCCCTCTCTGGAGCGACGGCGATTGCGCGCCTATGCGCTTTTGCTGCTAATCGATGCAGTGCTGCTGCATCTCGCCTTTGCCCTTGCCAGTTTGCTCTACGAAGGAGTGTGGTGGCATCCGCGCAATATGCTGGTCGTTCAGACTTTTCTTCCGGTCTATTTCACAATCGCGCTCTATAACGGAAGTTATGGCGGTAAAGCCCTGAGCAACTGGATTTTTTCTTCTAAACAGGCGCTTACGGCACTGTTTGTTTCCGCTGCACTGCTGAACTTTGTGGCGTTCTATACCAAATCCAATGCTCAATTTTCGCGTGTTTCGGTAACGCTGGGCTTGCTCATAGCGGGCGTTGCGTTGATTGTGTTGCGCCGGTTAGTACCCTTGGCAGTTGAAAAATTCTGGGGCGGACGGACGCTAAACCGGCTTATCATCGCTGATGGCGGGCCAGGTTTTGAACTGCCCAAAGCGGTGACGATTTCGGCTGAGAAATACGCTCTCGATCCAACGAGTCACGATCCATTTATGCTCGATCGGCTAGGCCGGTTGTTGCAGAATCAGGATAAGGTCGTCGTCAGTTGCCCTCGCGAACGACGTGAAGCTTGGGGGTTCTTGCTAAAATCCGCTGGAGTGTATGGCGAAATTGTCAGCGAACCGGTGCACCTTTTGGGAGCCACCGGCATCCATCGCTATGAGGGGCAAGAGCGAACAACTTTAGTGGTTTCGACAGGGCCCCTTGCCCTGCGGTCGCGCATCTCAAAGCGATTGTTTGATGTTGTTGTAGCGGGCGGGGCTTTGATCGTTCTGTCGCCGCTACTGCTATTCACTGCGGCAAAGATTAAGCTTCACGATGGCGGGCCAGTTCTGTTCATTCAGCGCCGCTTGGGTCGGGGCAACCAATTCTTCAACATGCTCAAATTTAGATCGATGAAATACGACCAGAATGATGCAAATGGCGACCAATCAACCGGGCGCGATGATGATAGGATTACTAAGGTTGGGGCATTCATCCGGCGCACTAGCATCGATGAGCTACCTCAACTCATAAATGTGTTGCGCGGCGACATGTCGATTGTTGGGCCGCGCCCCCATGCATTAGGCAGCCGAGCCAACAACAAATTTTTCTGGGAAGTCGATGCGCAATATTGGCGCCGGCACTGCCTTAAACCCGGCCTAACAGGTCTTGCTCAAGTGCGCGGCCATCGCGGTGCAACTGAGGTTGAAAAAGATCTTACTGACAGGCTTCAGTCAGACCTTGAATATATCTCTGGTTGGTCACTACGGCGCGATTTGGAGATTGTGCTACAGACAGTCCTCGTGCTCAAGCACGGTAACGCATACTAAATGCTAGGATTTATGATTAGTCGTTCTGTGGGACGGTGAATGTCCCGGTGACCCGTCCGTTTGGTCTTTGAGTCCCAGGCGCACTACTGCCTCCGTTTGAGCGACCATCGATAGTTGAAAGCCCGCTGGCCAAGTCGATTACCAAACGCCCGCCATTGAGGGTGTCTCCACCCCGGCGTAGCTGGACATTGCCAGCCATCGTGATGATCCGCTGGTTAAAGTCATAGACCGCAACATCGCCGCTTGCGCGTTCATTCCCGCGAGTGACGATCACGCCGCCACTTGCAGTGATCCGCACGACATCAAGCGTTCCATCATCGGTGTAATTTGCAAGCATGCGATTGGAACGCACTGTCAGTCCAGCTTGATTGACAATCACGTCGCCTGTCAGGACTACGCGATTTGCACGGTCATCAAAATCGATTTTGCCAGCGTCAAAAGAAACTGGTGCATTGGTGTTGTGCGACGCGATGGTCTGCGCATTAAGCGCAAGTCCGCCAGCCAAAGCTGCCGTCAGGACAAAGCCGCCGGCAGCCCAACTCAGTGCAATTTTTCGCAAGCTCTTTGGGGGAGCACTGGGATTCTGATTTTCTACCGGTCGACCAGTCATTAGGGCACTCTCAATTCGCCCGGTACCATGGTGAGCCGAGCATTGCCATTCAGTGAAATTCTGCGTGTATCCAATTGTGCATTCATGGTGTCGGCCGAAAACGTCCCCGCTGGAACAGCGCCAGAGACTCCATCATCGCCGCTCATTGTGCGCGATTGAAGGTCCACAGAAACGCCGCTTGCGGTCAATGCATAGCCATCCGCGGTGCGCATTCTCACCACACCATCGACGTTGACGACTTCTGCATTGATGTCATAAATTCCGCCAGGTGCGGAAAGTCTGGCTGGGCCATCGTCGAGCAACAATTGCGCCATCAGGTTCTCCATTCGGACAAGCCCTTCCGCGCTAGATCGCTGCACCGCTTCGCCGGCAGTGAGTGAAAATGGCCGCCCAATATCGTCGCGCCCACGATACATTGCGTTATCGACGCTCAGTCGCTCATTGATCACGTCGACCTTGTTCCGATCAAGCAAAAAGCTCACTTCACCGCGCGGGCTGAGCGGTGTGATAATCATCAGTGCCGCCAGTACGCCCACACCCATCGGCAGCACCCGCGCCAGAAAGCCGACAAGCTTATCGTGGCGTCCTCCGGGTGCGGCGAAATGCTGGCGTTTGCTGCGCAGCGTTTTCGCTTCACTGGTTTCGATGCGGCGTTTGATTACCATATTATGCTCTTAGGTGTAGAAACCTTCATTGTGGCTGAATATGTCACGGCCGTCCCATCCGGCAATGTCAAGCAATGCGCGTGTGGGCAAGAAATCGAAACATGACTGAGCCAGTTCCATCCGGCCTTCGCGTTCCAACCGGATAGTCAGTTCATCACGTAATGCATGGAGGAACCGCACGTCAGACGCGGCATAATCGCGCTGCGCTTCATTGAGCACCGGGCCACCCCAGTCGCTTGACTGTTGCTGTTTTGAAATGTCGGCGTTCAAAAGTTCGGTTGCCAAATTCTTGAGCCCATGGCGATCCGTATACGTTCGCACTAATTTGCTGCCAATCTTGGTGCAGAATACAGGCCCTGCCATCACGCCAAGATAATATTGAATCGCGGCCAGATCGAACCGGGCATAATGATACAGCTTAACCCGCGATTGATTCTCAAGCAGAGCGCAAAGGTTGGGCGCCTCATACTCGCTGCCCGGACCGAACCGCACGAGGTGTTCGTCACCCGAACCATCGCTGATTTGCACGACGCATAACCTGTCGCGGTGAGTGATGAGACCCATAGTCTCTGTGTCCACCGCCAACGCGCTGGTGCCTTCAAGGACGCCCGCAGGCAGGTCTTCTTCGTGAAAGTGAACTGTCATGCCCGCGCCAATACGCCACATGGGGATAGAGGGGAAGGGGCGTCTCGCGCGGATGACGTCAACAGGTGTATGATTTGCCAATGGCAGATGAGGATGTTCCCGAAAGCTGGCGGCCTGCGCTTCAGGACGTGCTGGCAACGCCCGAAGCGCGCAAATTGGGCGGCTGGCTGCGCGCAGAAGAGGACGCGGGGAAAGTGATTTACCCTCCACGGGGGTTGCGGCTGACCGCGCTGGCGATGACTCCACTCGATAAGGTGCGCGTCGTGATTTTGGGGCAAGATCCCTATCACGGGCTCGGTCAGGCGCATGGCCTTAGTTTTTCGGTTCCCGATGGCGTCAAGCCGCCGCCGTCTTTAGCCAATATTTTCAAAGAGCTGGAAAGTGACTGCGGAATTCCGCGTCCGAACAGCGGCAATCTGACGTCATGGGCACAGCAGGGCGTGCTGCTGCTCAATAACACTCTGACAGTAGAGGAGGCCAAGGCGGGCAGCCATGCTGGGCGGGGCTGGGATGTGGTCACTGATGCAGCTGTTCAAGCGGTCGCTGAAACGGGAAAGCCCACCGTTTTTATGCTCTGGGGCAGTCACGCCGCCAAAAAGGCGGGCCGGGTGAAGGGACTGGGTCGAACACCGCATCACCTTATGCTAAATGCCCCGCATCCCAGTCCGCTCTCTTCCTATCGCGGATTTTTCGGTTCGAAGCCCTTCAGTCAGGCAAACGCGTTTTTGTCAGAGCGTGGTCGCGGTATGATAGACTGGTCACTATGACGGAGAATGAAGCCCGCGTTGCACTGCTCGCCCGCGAAGTTGGAATCGCTGAAGAAGACCGAATCAGCGACGAAGCCCGCGCGCCTGTTACTCTGCAACAGGACAGTGTTGGGCGATTGAGCCGAATGGACGCAATTCAACAACAGGCAATGGCGCAGGCGCAAGAACGGCGACGCGTGCAAGAGCGTGTGCGGATCAAGGCCGCGCTAGGCCGGATTGACGAGGGTGAATGGGGTTATTGTGTAAGCTGCGGTGAAGAGATTGCGGATGCTCGGCTTGCCAATGATCCGAGTGTGGCGACATGCGTTAAATGCGCTTTATGATGGTGGCAATTTGCGCAATTCTAGCGGCCATTCCCCGCCTTGCAATTTGAGCATACCTTCCTCCAAAACACCGATCAGCCCGCTAAAGTCAGCGACGCCGATGTCGTTGGGATGAAATTCTACCACGAGCGTACCAACGTCATCTGAATTGGATGCTCCCGACAAATCATACTCTTTAGATGTGATGCCGTGGATTGATTGGGTGAGCCGAAGGGAAACTGGTTTATCGCATTCGCCTTCTGGTGGAGACCAACCTTCAGCGTAAACTTGTTCGTAAAATTCTGCGCCATTGTGGCAGGTCAGATTGATGCTCGCGTATTGGAATGGCTCACCATTTGTGGCCCAGACGACCTTCACCAGTGGTCCATTGGGGGCAATTTCAAAACCGACTCTTCGAAATTCGGGCGCTACAGGAACGGGGTAGCTGGTAAGAACAATCCGCTGCCCGTCTTGTTGCCATGAACCTTCGGCCCGCAAATCTAACGCGCCGACAGACAAGCCCCATGCGAATGTCCCGTCTTCTCGAATGATCATCCGCATCGCTGATTCAAAAGAACTGCCGTCATAGCGACCGACAAATTCTGCGGCATCTGCATTGCGCTCTGCGCTGCCGTTCGGCTCTTCTGCCTTAGAAGGAAACACAAACGCTAGACTTAGCGTGAGCAGACGAAGGGCATTGCGGACCATCTTAGAATGCAGCGGTTAGCCGAGCGCCCAATGTTACCCCAGTGGATCGGAACGCGATTGCGCTATCGACCACTTGTACATTCGCGGTGAAGCCAAAGCCATCAGCGAAGCTGTAGGTGTAGAAAGCTTCAACGCCTTGCTCGTCTTCGATACCCAGGCGAAACGCAATGTCGTCCACCAGTTCGTCGGTCAGCGAGTATTGGAAATAAGCGAGGCCAAAACGGTCTTGTGGGCGAAAACGGGGATTGCCCGAAACGCCGAAATAACCAGAGTAATCAAGGAAGGTCGGATCGCCCATCGATGCTTGGAAACGGGCAAGAATGCCCCAACCTTTGCCGCGTGCTTCTGGATAAAGTTTGATGAATTGATACGCTGAAAGCTGGACAGCCAGCTCTCCGCTTTCATTCCCGAACGTTCCGCCCGGTGGAGGAGTGAGTGCCACGGGAAGAATGTCGACAGCGAATTGGTCGCGGGTCGATCCAGCAAGCGCGACATTGTAAACGCCGGGCATTCCGCCAATACGTGTTCGAACCGCGGCCGAGGCAAGGAAGCCAACGCCGCTTTCAAACCCTGTTTCAAATCCAGTGCGTTGATACTGGCTATCGGGGTCAAACACCCAGAGCCGGTAAATCATCTTACCTTTGGGAACCAGCAGCGCTGCGCCCGTTATCGTGTTGGGCACAATGCCGGTAGGCGGTAGCGCAATACCGAGATTTTGGAAGCCAAAGTGGCCGTCACTGGCTACGATTGGCAGTTCGCCAGCAATATCAAGTAAATTGATTTTGCCAACTTCAAGCGTGGCACCTGAATTCCACTGGTATTCGACGCTTGCCGAGAGATCGAAATCGCCGGAACCTTGGGGGCGGAATAGAGCGGTATTGCCGGGGATAAGCCCGATTTCGCCGTTTGAATCCCTGCCCCAACTGTATTCAGGGCGAACCTTTATTGTCAGGTTGCTGGGGCCACCAAAAGCACTACCGCGCACCTCGAGATAGCCATCGACTCTACCAGCATATCGGGCGGTCGAACTGGCATCACCGCTGACGGGGACATCGACGAATTGTGACGCAACGATGCGCAGATCGACTGGTTTGGGGGGAAGCGGTGCAGCTGGTGCGGCGGCTTGAGTTGCAGTCGGGGCTTCGGTTTGCGGAGCGAGTGCGACGCGATCATTATCTGGCAGCACGGCAAAATCCGCATCGCCGTTAGCTGCGAGTTCAAAAACCTCGCTCGACATCGCAACATCGCTGGGCGATTCGGCAAATGCGGGTGTCGCCGTCACAAGCAAGGCGGCGGCACTGCTCAATGAGCCCAAAGCCCAAGTATTGCCGTTGTTAAAGTGATTCACGACTTTTACTTCTCCCAATTGCGCAATTGTTGTTCTTGCGCATTCTCGGTTGTTCTAGTGAACCATTACCGAGTTGAGAGGTCAATAGATTCTAAGTGTTCACACTCGCTTAGTCGCAGGGCTGTGGCCTCAACGCGGCAGATCAGTCACACCCATCAATGCTTCGTCCACAGCGCGCGCGCACTGGCGGCCTTCGCGAATCGCCCAAACGACAAGGCTCTGCCCACGCCGCATATCGCCGCATGCAAAGACACTTTCGACACTTGTCGCGTAGTTTTCCGTGTTCGCGGAGACATTACCGCGATCCGTCAATTCGACGCCTGTTTGTTCAAGTAAGCCAGCCTTTTTCGGTCCGACAAAGCCCATAGCGAGCAGGATGAGGTCAGCTTTGATCGTGAACTCGCTGCCCGCGATCTCGCGCAGTTGGCCATCGATCCATTCGACCCGCGCGCATTCGAGGCCAGTCATTGTTTCACCGTCGCCAACAACACGTTTTGTCAGGACTGCCCAATCGCGCTCGACGCCTTCTTCGTGGCTGGACGAGGTGCGCAGTTTGAGCGGCCAATTGGGCCAAGTCAAAGCTTTGTCTTCCTTTTCAGGGGGTTTTGGCATGATTTCAAGCTGGGTTACGCTGGCTGCACCTTGGCGGTTTGATGTGCCAACGCAGTCGCTACCCGTATCGCCGCCGCCGATGACAACAACATGTTTGTCGGTAGCAAGCAGTGACCCCCGCGGCGCTGCTCGCACTTCATCATCGCCGGCATTGCGTTTGTTCTGCTGGGTCAGGAATTCCATCGCCAAACGTACGCCAGGCATCTCGGCACCAGGTATGGCGAGCCCCCGTGCATCTTCTGCGCCACCAGAAAGGACCACTGCGTCAAAATTCTCTTCAAGGCTTTTGAAAGAGACATCGACGCCGACTTCCTTACTCGTCCGAAATTCGACCCCTTCGGCCTCCATTTGGATACAACGTCGGGCGATAAGATGCTTTTCCATCTTAAAATCGGGAATCCCGTAACGCAACAACCCACCAACGCGGTCGCTCTTTTCAAACAAAGTCACTGAATGTCCGGCCCGCGCGAGTTGTTGTGCGGCGGCCATGCCTGCTGGCCCGGAACCGACCACGGCGACCGATTTGCCAGTCTTTTTCTCAGCCACTTGCGGCGTAACCCAACCTTCATCCCATCCGCGATCGACAATTGCACATTCGATCGATTTGATCGTGACCGGTTGGTCGATGATATTGAGTGTGCAGCTTGCCTCACACGGGGCGGGGCAGATGCGGCCTGTGAATTCAGGGAAATTGTTGGTGGAATGCAGCAGGTCAAGCGCGTTCTTCCAATCCTTCTCATAAACGAGGTGATTCCAATCCGGGATCATGTTGTTTACAGGGCAGCCATTGTGACAATAAGGAATGCCACAATCCATGCAGCGCGATGCTTGGCTCGCTAGCGTTCCTTCGTCTGGTTGAACCACGAATTCGCGGTAATTGCCGAGGCGTTCGGTTGGATCGAGATAATCGCGCTCACGTCGATCCAGTTCGAGAAATCCGGTGTCCTTACCCATTATACTGACCCTTATTCCGCCGCGACCGAAGCGGCCTCTTCGCGCTCGGCCTCCATGGCCTCCAACGCGCGCTGGTAATCTCGTGGCATAACCTTGACGAAACGCCCAAGCGCCGCGTCCCAGTCTGCCAGCAGTTCGCAAGCCATATCGCTGCCTGTATGGAGCTGGTGGCGTTCAATTAGGATACGAAGACGCTCGCCATCGTGGCGCAACATATCGCCCATGCCGAAATCGCGAACCGACGTGCCGCGCTGCTGCGGCCTGCCCGTTCCGTCATTCATGTCTGGCTCTGCCGAAATGGGCAGGAGGTCGACTTGTGCGTGATTCACCAAAGCCGAAAAAGTGCCGTCGGGGTCATAGACATACGCGACCCCGCCGCTCATTCCAGCGGCAAAGTTGCGGCCCGTGGCGCCTAGCACCACTATCACACCACCTGTCATATATTCGCAGGCGTGGTCGCCCGCGCCCTCTACCACCGCAATTGCGCCGGAATTGCGCACTGCGAAACGTTCGCCCGCGACGCCGTTGAAATAGGCTTCACCCGCAATCGCACCATATAGCACCGTGTTGCCAACAATGATGTTTTCGCCAGCGGCACGCGGAGCATTTTCTGGCGGGCGCACAATGATCCGTCCGCCAGACAGACCTTTGCCGACATAATCATTGGCATCACCGACCAGATCGAGTGTCACACCGTGAGCAAGCCACGCGCCAAAGCTCTGCCCTGCCACCCCGGTCAAATTGACGCGAATTGTGTCTGCTGGAAGGCCTTCATGTCCGTGCGCCTTGGCAATCTCACCAGAGAGCATGGCACCGACCGTGCGATTTACATTGCGGACGTCGTGATCGATCTGAACGGGGCTCTTCATCGAGATTGCGCCTTTGCAATCGTTGATAAGAGCATTGTCCATCGCCGCGCTGAGCCCGTGATCCTGGCCCTCTGTTTGATGCAAAGCGGCACCTTCGGCGAGCGGCACTTGATGGAGGATGCGCGAAAGGTCGATCCCACGTGCTTTCCAATGGCGGTGCATACGCGCTGTATCCAACCGGTCGACCCGGCCCACCATTTCCTCAATCGTGCGGAAGCCCATTTCGGCCATGATGCCGCGAAGTTCCTCGGCAACGAAGAAGAAGTAATTGATGACATGTTCGGGTTGGCCGGTGAAGCGCGCGCGCAAGACGGGGTCTTGGGTGGCGACACCAACAGGGCAAGTGTTGAGATGGCATTTGCGCATCATGATGCAACCCGCAGCAATCAGCGGTGCGGTAGCAAAGCCAAACTCATCCGCACCGAGTAGCGCCCCAATCGCGACATCGCGTCCAGTGCGTAGACCGCCATCGACCTGCACCGCAATGCGGCTGCGCAAATCGTTGAGCAGGAGTGTCTGCTGCGTTTCAGCGAGACCGATTTCCCACGGGGAACCCGCATGGGTAAGACTGGTGAGCGGCGATGCGCCTGTCCCGCCATCATAGCCGGAGATCGTGACATGATCCGCGCGCGCTTTTGAAACGCCCGCTGCCACAGTGCCCACGCCCACTTCAGAAACGAGTTTTACCGAAATGCGTGCGCCGGTATTCACGTTCTTGAGATCGTGGATCAATTGCGCAAGGTCTTCGATTGAGTAGATGTCGTGGTGCGGAGGCGGAGAGATGAGGCCCACACCCGGAGTCGAATGCCGCACTGCGCCAATACGTTTATCGACCTTGTGCCCGGGTAATTGGCCGCCTTCGCCGGGTTTCGCACCTTGCGCCATCTTGATCTGAATATCGTCGGAATTGACCAGATATTCGGTGGTGACGCCAAAGCGTCCTGACGCAACTTGCTTGATCCGACTGCGCATGGAATCGCCGTTTTCCATCGGTTGGAAACGGACCGGCTCTTCGCCGCCTTCGCCGGTATTGGAACGACCGCCAATGCGGTTCATCGCCAATGCCATGGTGGAGTGCGCTTCGTGGCTGATCGAACCAAAGCTCATCGCACCAGTGCTAAATCGTTTTACGATTTCGCTGGCTGGTTCGACTTCATCAAGCGGGATCGCTTGGCCGGCGGGTTTGAATTCCATCAGTCCGCGAATGGTGAGCAGTCGTTCGGATTGCTCGTTCACAGATTTGGCAAATTCTTCGTAGTTCGTTGCATTGTTGCCGCGCACGGCATGCTGCAATTGGGACACGTTTTCGGGCGTCCAAGCATGTTCTTCACCGCGTAGGCGATATTGATAGATGCCGCCTGTATCCAGCATTCCCCTATACAGCGGATTGTCGCCATAAGCCTGCGCATGGCGGCGCACGCTTTCTTCGGCGATCTGATCTAGGCCAGCGCCTTCGATAGTCGTCGCGGTGCCGGTGAAGTATTTCTCCACAAAGGCGGTCGATAGCCCAACCGCATCAAATATCTGCGCGCCGCAATAAGATTGGTAGGTCGAAATGCCCATCTTGGACATGACCTTGCGAATGCCTTTGCCGATCGCTTTGATATAGTTTTGCTCTACCTGTTCGGTCGTGATCTCTGGATGTTTGCGAGCGCGAATGCCTTCTAGTGTTTCGAACGCGACATAGGGGTTGATCGCTTCTGCGCCGTATCCCGCGAGCACGCAGAAATGGTGCACTTCGCGCGCTTCGCCGGTTTCAATCACTAGGCCGGTCTGCATACGGAGACCTTGGCGCACGAGATGATGGTGTACCGCTGCGGTTGCTAAAAGGGCGGGCATTGGCACCCGATCTTCGTTCTGCGCGCGGTCGGACAGGACAAGGATGTTCTGATCCTGCAACACCGCTTCGGTCGCGGCCCAGCACATTTCCTTTAGCGCTTGTTCAAGCCCTTCGGGCCCTTGCGATGCATCCCATGTGATGTCGATCGTTTCGCACCGGAATGCGCCATCAAGAACCGCTTCGACGGAGCGGATTTTGGCAAGTTCTTGATTGGTGAGGATAGGCTGTTCGACCTCCAGCCGCTTGTGCGTCCCAGCATCATGGCCGAGCAAATTCGGGCGCGGGCCAATCATCGAGAGCAGGCTCATCACCAGCTCTTCACGGATCGGATCAATCGGTGGGTTGGTGACCTGTGCAAAGTTCTGTTTGAAATAATCGTAAAGCAGCCGCGCCCGGTCAGACAGGACTGCAATCGGCGTGTCCGTGCCCATCGAACCAATCGGATCGTCGCCATTCACTGCCATTGGTTCAAGAAAACGCGAAACGTCTTCTTGTGTGTAGCCGAATGCTTGCTGGCGTTGGAGCAAGGTGGTGCTGTGTTCGGGAACTTCAGAAAGTTCCGGCTCAATCTCGCGGATGTCGTCGATCTTGAACTGCGCTTCCTCAAGCCATTTGGCGTAAGGTTCGGACTGTGTGAGTTCTGCCTTCAGTTCTGCATCTTCGATGATTCGACCTTGTTCGAGGTCGATCAGCAACATTTTACCCGGCTGCAAACGCCATTTGCGAATGATGTCTTCCTCGGCAAACGGCAAAACGCCACTTTCTGATGCGAGACATACGATATCGTCTTTGGTCACGCAGAATCGTGCCGGTCGCAGCCCATTGCGATCCAATGTTGCGCCGATTTGGCGGCCATCGGTAAAGCACACCGCTGCTGGCCCGTCCCATGGCTCCATCAAGGCCGCGTGATATTCGTAAAATGCCCGCCGCTCCGGGTCCATCAAATCGTTGCCGCTCCATGCTTCGGGAATCAGCATCATCATTGCGTGAGCAAGCGAATATCCCCCGGCGAGCAGCAATTCGAGCGCATTGTCGAGGCAGGCGGTGTCGGATTGGCCATGCGGAATGATCGGCCACATCTTGTCGAGATCGGGACCGAGCAGTTCGCTTTCCATCGTGCGCCTGCGGGCATTCATCCAGTTCACATTTCCGCGCACAGTGTTGATTTCACCATTATGCGCGATGTAGCGGAATGGGTGAGCCAGCCGCCAGCTCGGGAAAGTGTTGGTCGAAAAGCGTTGATGAACGAGACCAAAGGCGCTGACGCATTCGGGATCGCGCAAATCGTCGTAGAAAGACTGAACCTGCGTGGCGAGAAGCAACCCTTTATAAACAATCGTGCGGGTCGAAACGCTGGGCATATAGGTGTCAGTGACGCTCGGTAGCTTGTGCTTCACGGCCAGTTTGGCGAGCGGGTTCAGCGTCTGCTTGCGAATCGCCAGCAATTTGCGCTCAAACGCGTCCTGATCGGCACAATTCTCTCCGCGAGCGATGATTGCCTGTTGTATGACCGGCATCGAAGCGATCACTGCATCGCCCAGCCCTTCTCGCGTGGTCGGGACATCGCGCCAGCCGATAAAGCGTTGGCCTTCTTTTTCTGCGAATGCAGCAAAACGTTCAGCCACAAATGCGCGTGCCGCATCGTCCTGCGGCATAAAACACATCGCCACAGCGTAATTGCCCATTTCGGGCAATTCATGGCCATGTTCAGCCGCCCAACGCTGGATTAGCGCATCTGGAATTTGCATCAGCAGCCCAGCGCCATCACCGAGCAGCGGATCTGCACCGACTGCGCCGCGATGGTCCAGCTTCGCCAAAATCTCGAGCGATTGCTCTACAATCGTGTGACTTCGTTCGCCTTTAATATGGGCGACCATACCTACTCCACAGGCGTCATGTTCATTGGCTGGGTCATAGAGACCCTGGGAGGTGGGGTATCCCATGGTAAAAATCCGTTCTGTCAGATGCCGATGCCTTGCGACCGATATGCCGTTCGCAGCAGCGGCAGAATGGCGAGCGCACCGGACCAGTGGGCCGGGTCGCGCTTCGTTTCGCATTCCTATTGCCGACGGAATCGTAATTTTGCAACCGCGAAAGACGCAGCAAAATTACACGATTGGAAAGTTAGTCTTTAGTTTGATTACGCTTGCCGGTGCTCAATGGGTGATATCGGGTCGAAATCGCGATTTTCAGGCTGCACCGCGCAAGGTCTGGAGTTTGACCAGTGCCTCTCGCAACTCACGCTCGGTCTGGCCAAGATTGCTGACCTCTACATCAACGCCATGCGGTGGTGCTTTATCAAAGCCGCGCTCAGTAAATAAGGTCAGCGCCTTTAATGCTTCGGCAAGAGCAGCATCGCGGCCAACGGTATTCTTTGGCTGGCGCGCGCGCTCCGCTTGTTGATGATTGTGTAAAGCACCGGCAAACCGTTCAACCATTTGGACGATACTCAATTCTTCTGTCGGGGTTTGTCGCAATTTTTCAAGTGCACTTTCCGCAGGAACCGGCCGAGGCTGCTGCTTGCTCACTGGAGCCTGCGTTGATTGCTCTTCTACCCAGACAGCGTTCCGGCCCGGCATCTCCGCAAATTCGCCCAGATCAAGCGCAATCGGCTTTTCTGATTGAACTTCATTATTGGCCTCGGGTTTTGATTCTGTGCCGGATTCTGGCGTGAATTGCGTCAGGCTCCATGATCCATTTGATGCAGGTGAACCGATTGGTTGCTTCGTTCCATCGCCGAGTGCGGGGATTGGAATATTGGCCGGTGCGTATGTCGCGTCGGAAATTTTTGTTTCAGCGACAGCCTCGGCAGGTTCAGCCTCCTCAGCTGACTTTTCCGCAGAGGCAGCTTCGGAAGTCCCACCCTCGCGCGCCTCATCGGTTTCCGAATCAGCATCGGAGTCAGTCATCTCTGCGTAGAGTTCTTCGAATACGCCATCTTCCTCTGCTGTAAACGGTATGGATTCGATGGGTGCGTCTAGACTTTCACTGCCAAGCTCGATCACAGGATCGATTGGTTGCACGCGCCGTGAGGCTATTGCTGATACAATAGAAACCTTCTCGTCTTCTTTGATTGTACGATCGCGAAATGCTGCACTGATAACAAAGCCTAGCCCGCCACCAAACAGCGCGGCAATGCTGGCGAAAGCAAATTTCGCCATTCCGCCCAAGACACCCAATCCAGAAAGCGTGGTCATCCGATCAATCGCGCTTGTTGGCAGAACAATAATGGCGAGACCTAAAAACGCGGTACCCCAGATTGTGAGGATAGGTACGAACAGACGGTGTGTCGCAATTGAGTTCGACCGTGCTTTTGACCGAGCGCGCTGCGTGCCGGTCTGGTTCATCTGCTTCTCGATGTGTTTTTTAAGACGCATATCGCCCCTTGCTCATCAACTGCTGTATAGTGGGCAATGGGAAAGCTGTATCCCTATGCCCGTAGGCCCTGTTCACACGGTTCCGGTAAATGCCGATCGCCGTGACTAAGGTCAGCTAGCAAGAGATGGTAAACGTCGAGATAACGTCGTGCATTTGTTGCCCAATCATGCCGGGCGCGGACATGGCTTACGCCTCGTTCCCGAATTGCGTCCCATTCCTCACGTGTATCGAGGATTTCTGACAATGCTGCGGCGCAGGCGGCGGGATCGTCGGGTGGGAACAGAAAACCGGTTTGACCATGAGTGATAAGCTCGCGGTGTCCGCCGACATCAGAGGCTGCAACGATGCGTCGCTGGGCCATTGCTTCCAAAGGTTTGAGCGGCGTCACCAAGTCCGTGAGCCGCGAGGCTTTGCGCGGATAGGTCAATACGTCGATTAGTGAGTAATACCGTTCTACTTCGGAGTGAGCGACACGTCCGGTAAAAATCACTGCATCAGGGTCTGGCAGTTTTGCAGCCGCTGCGCGCCATTTTGCGTCCATCTCGCCCGCACCGACCAAAAGCAATTTTGCGCCGGGTTGGCGTTTACACAGTATCGGCATTGCTGCGATAAGGTCATCGACGCCCTCGTAATCGTAAAAACTGCCAATATAACCGATCACTGGCGCACCTGCTTCCAATCCCAGCTCCGCGCCCAATTTTTCGTCACGCGGTGGAGGATCGCCAAACAAATTTAGATCTACGCCGTTGGGCATGACCCCAATTTTGCCGCCAGAAATGCCGCGCTCGATCAAATCGTCGCGTAATCCCTGACAGATAGTGAACAACGCATCAGCCCGGCTCGCGACCTGAGTTTCCAAGCTGCGGGTCAGACGATATTTGGCTGAACCTTCGGTACCGGTGCGATTGCCGACAGAAGCATCCTCCCAAAAGGCGCGAATTTCGTACACGATTGGAATCCCAAGAGCCCGCGCTGCGCGCAACGCGCCGCCGCCATTGAGAGCCGGGGAATGAGCGTGAATAATATCGGGGCGCCAGTGTTTCGCCAGCGCCTGAATGGAAGACGATAGTGCGGCCATCTCACGAAATTCCCCGACCAGCATGGGCCCATTGGGCGTACCCGGTGTGCGGTAAAAGGTCAGTCCGTCGTAACGCTCCTCGACAGGGGCTTGTCTTGCTCCCGATTCCTCGTGATCGGACCATTCAACTTCAAGGTTGTGCCGTTGCGACGTAATCCCGCGCACTTCCAGTCCTGCAGCCTCTTGCGCCTTCAAAATGGCGCGGGTGCGGAAGGTGTATCCGCTGTGCAGCGGTAGCGAATGGTCAAGGATATGGAGTATACGTGTCATGTGGTGGCTCTTAACCGCATTGTGCTTAACGTCGCGTCAACCGCCTCTGCGTATGAGCCATCTGCAATGATCGACTATCTTTCCCTTGCGCTTGGCCACGGCCTGCTAGCAATCGCATTGCTGCGCTTGGTTATGCGTGAAGAATTGGACGTTGATCCACGAATTGAGGAATATACTGAAAAAACCGAGGCAGACCGCGCCGCATCTACTGTTGCAGGGCGGGCCTCGCGTCGTAATGCAGGCGCCGCTTCGCCAAGTCATGGGCAAGCTGCGGATGCGAATGAGGATCAGCGCTCCTGATGCTCGACCTCGCTTTCATCGCCTTCATCGCATACGTCCTGCTGCTTGGGCTGCGCCGACCGTTCCTTTGGGTATTGCTGTATGTCTACATCGACATCCTCGCACCGCAGCGGATCGGCTATTCAATCATCACCGAACTGCAAGTCTCGTTGATCGCTTTTGCTGCGGCCTTTGGCGGTTGGCTGTTGCTTGATCGCAAAGAGGGGTCGAGTTTCTCGCTGCGCCAATTCTTGCTTTTGGGGCTTCTCATCTACTGCTGGTGGACGCTGCAAGGCTCTGAATTCCCTGAATCTGCGGCGACCAAGTGGGATTGGGTTTGGAAGGCATTGTTGTTCGCGATCTTTTTGCCTCTGACGGTCACGACGCGCGCGCGAATAGAAGCGCTGGCGCTCACTCTGATATTGTCGATAGCGACGATCGTTATCGGGACAGGATTGAAGATCGTTTCGGGCGGTGGCGGATATGGAAACCTCAAATTCTTCGTCCAAGATAATAGCGGTATTTACGAAAGCTCGACATTGGCAACGGTTGCGATTGCGCTGATCCCGATGGCGGCGTGGTTCACCCGCTATGGCACCATTTTCCGGCCTCATTGGACGGTCAGTTTGTTTGTCGCGGGTTTGGTTTTTGCCAGCCTGCTTATTCCAGTGGGAACAGAAGCACGCACGGGATTGCTGTGTATAGCAGCTCTTGCCATTTTGTTGCTGCGTTACACAAAGCGGCGGCTGACCTTTGTCGCTGCCGCAGGTGTGCTTGGCCTGACTGCCTTGCCGTTCCTTCCGGCCAGCTATTACGAACGCATGGCCACAATCACGGAGCCAGGCGGAGATGAAAGCGCCTCCACCCGTGTCGCTGTGTGGAAATGGACATTCGAATACGCTAACCGTAATCCATTTGGCGGAGGGTTCGATTCCTATCGCGCCAACAGTTTCACCTATGTTTTGCCTGTGCGTCAGGAAGTTGGAAACACCACCGCTGTAGAGTATCGCGAAGTGACTGACGAAGCGCGCGCCTTCCATTCCTCAATCTTTGAGGTGCTGGGTGAGCAAGGCTATCCGGGCATAATCATTTGGCTGTTGCTGCATGGTCTGGGCGTGTTGCAGATGGAGCGTATCTATCGCCGATGGAAAGCCGCTCCGGACGAAGCCGAAGCGTGGATTTCGCCGCTTGCTGCTTCCTTACAAATGGCCAGCCTGATCTACCTGGTCGGTGCGCTGTTTCAAGGGATCGCCTATCAACCGGTTATGTTGATGATCATTGGACTCCAAATCGGGCTCAATTCCTATGTGAAGCGACTCGAATCAGTTTCGGGGTCGAAAAGCCAAGACAAGACGGCAGAACGCGAATTATCACCATCTGAGAAACGTGTGAGGCGTCTGCAAGAGGCGGCCAAGTCGCGCGGTGCCGTAACGGCATAGATCGCCGTATGCCTGGGACGTTGCACTAGGGCTACGCTTAGGCCATGTACTCCTCCGAAATAAGTGTCCGCGCCTGGAGAATTCTGGGAGAGTTTGCGGGCGCAATATGAGAGGAAGTGCCCTATGACTCCGCAAGAATTGGCCGCAAAGGTCGGCGAAAATATCGGCTCCAGCGAATGGGTCGAAATGAGCCAGGAACGGATCAACCAGTTTGCAGAAGCAACCGGTGACCATCAGTTCATCCATATCAATGAAGAAGCGGCCAAGATGACTCCGTTTGGCGGAACCATCGCGCATGGCTTTTTGACGCTGTCGATGATCCCATACCTTTCCGCCAACAGCGACATGCCCAAAGTCGACAATGTCAAAATGGGCGTAAATTACGGCGGCAATAAAACCCGCTTCATCGCTCCAGTTCGTTCGGGCAAGCGCATTCGCGGCCATTGGAAACTGGTCGAAATGACCGAAAAACGCCCGGGCCAATGGCAGCAGACGGTTGAGATCACGATGGAGATCGAAGGCGAGGAAAAACCTGCTTTGATCTGTGAGTGGATTACCCAGTTCTTCGTTTGAATCCATCGAGGACGAGATGATCGGAACTGGAATCGCTTCCGCCGCGCTTTGACTATGTGCTAGCTCATTTATCGGAGCTGCATAGATCAATATCGGAAAGCGAAAATTTGTAGTTGGGTTTATTGCGCTGATCGTTGAATTCTGTCTTGGCTACCTCGCTTTTTTCACAACAGATGAAGTCCTGAAGACCGAGCGGAATGCTCTAAGTTCTTTTCAACTTTTTCCTGAATAACTTCTCAAAAAAGGACACCCCCAATATGTCACGTGATGCAGTCATCGTTTCCACCGCCCGCACGCCGATTGGCCGGGCCTATAAGGGCGGTTTTAACGCCACCCCCGGCGCGACCCTTGGTGCGCTTTCATTCCAACCTGCCGTTGAACGTTCCGGGATTGATGCTGGTGAAATTGACGATGTCGTTTGGGGCGCTGTCCTTACTCAGGGCACGCAGGCAGGTAATATTGGCCGACAGGTCGCATTGCGTGGCGGTGCTCCAGCTTCGGTCGCGGCTCAAACCATTGACCGCCAGTGTTCATCGGGCCTGATGGCGATTGCGACTGCTGCAAAGCAAATTGTCGTCGACAATATGGATATCGTCGTTGGCGGCGGTCAGGATTCCATCTCATTGGTGCAGACGCCTGAAATGCGCGTTGCCATGGATAAATCGCTGCTCGCGATGCACGGCAACGTCTATATGCCGATGCTGCAAACCGCTGAAACAGTGGCCAAACGTTACGACGTCAGCCGTGAAGCGCAGGATGAATATGCGCTGCAATCGCAGATGCGCACTGCCGCTGCTCAAGAGGCTGGCAAGTTCGACGATGAAATCGTGCCTGTCACCACCACCATGATGGTGAAAGACAAGGCGACTGGCGAAGTCAGCGAAGTCGAAACCACGATCACCAAGGATGAAGGCAACCGTCCGACCACCACGCTTGAAGGCCTTCAGGGCCTTCAGCCGGTTATGGGTCCGGGCAATGTCATCACTGCGGGTAACGCCTCACAGCTGTCCGATGGTTCTTCGGCCAGCGTGCTGATGGAAGCCAAGCTTGCAGAGCAAAAGGGCCTCCAGCCACTGGGTCGCTATGTCGGCATGGCGGTTGCTGGAACTGAGCCTGACGAAATGGGCATCGGTCCGGTCTTCGCAATCCCGAAACTGCTTAAGCAGACCGGCCTAAAGATGGACGATATCGGTCTTTGGGAACTGAACGAAGCATTTGCCGTTCAGGTGCTTTACTGCCGCGACAAGCTGGGCATCGATAATGACATTCTCAACGTCAATGGCGGCTCGATCTCTATCGGCCACCCATACGGCATGACCGGCGCACGCTGCACCGGCCACGCACTGATCGAAGGCAAACGCCGCGGCGCGAAATATGTCGTCGTGACCATGTGCGTCGGCGGCGGAATGGGCGCAGCGGGTCTGTTTGAGGTGTTTTGATTTCGGGTTTCTCAAGATCCCCGCTCATCCTGAGCCTGTCGAAGGGTGAGCGGGGAACTCGATGAGCCAGCAGCATTTTCACGTCTACATTCTGTACTGTTCGGATGGCTCGTACTACGTGGGCCATACCGATCAGATTGAGGTCCGCGAATCTCAGCATAATTCTGGCGAACTCGGTGGGTGGACAAAAGCGCGCCGTCCCGTCCAGTTGATCTGGAGCGAGCCTTTCGGTGATCGCGAAGATGCATTTGCTGCCGAGAGGCAAATCAAGGGCTGGAGTCGTGCTAAGAAAGAGGCTTTGATCGCAGGCGACTGGGACCTACTCAGTCAGCTGTCGCGTAACCGACAAACATAGCGCTCGCGCGCCCTTCGACAAGCTCAGGACGAGCGAAAACGTTGCATGCCGCTCATCCTGAGCTTGTCGAAGGGAGAGCATGGTGCCACGTTCCCTCCAATGGGGATCATGGAAATCATCGGGATCGCGGGAAGTGTCAGTCTTTTGTCTGGCTGGCGGCTGTATCTGTGCGTGTTCGCGACCGGGCTTGCGATGCGGCTCGATGCGCTGCCGGTGCCTGAACACCTTTCCAGCCTTGCGGTGCTCGAAAACCCATGGGTGATGGGGATCGCTGCATTCGGCGCACTGGCGGAGTTCTTTGCCGACAAGGTGATGTGGCTCGATAGCGCGTGGGACACGATCCATACGCTGGTGCGCCCGGTTGGCGGTGCGCTGCTGGCGCTGGCGATTGTCGATCCGTCCGATCCGGCGATGCAGGTGGTCGCATTCCTGCTGGGCGGCGGGGCGAGTTTCCTTGCGCATGGCGGCAAGGCCAGTGCGCGGGCGGTGGTGAACACTTCACCGGAGCCGGTGAGCAATGTGATGGCCTCCAGTGCGGAGGATGTTGCGACCGTTGGGCTGCTTTACGTAGCGTACGAATATCCGCTGGTGGCGGGAGGCGTGGCAGTGGTTCTGCTCGTGCTGGTGATCTTGCTGCTGTTGTGGACGCGGCGCGTGATCAAGAGGCTGTTTTTTCGGGCGCCGAGGATGAAAGGCTAGCGAGGCCACTCAAGCTTAGACAAAGTCTGGAGGCATTGCCGCAGTTCTTCACGCTCCGCGGAGGTCTGATGGCGAAACGCCCAACCCATGACCAAAATCTCGTTAATGATACGAGCGACGAGCTTCGCGATATCGGGTACCCCCGACATATCGATCGACCAGCCCATTGGCTCAAAATGAACCAGCTGGTTTCGGACGTCGTCGTGAATACGACACAACCAATTCAACTCATTGTCTTCGATTTTGACGCCAACTGAGTTGCTCTTATCCCCCGCTGAGTGGGGCTTTCGTACAGCCTTAAGCAAATCCGGTAGAGGCATTAGAAATGTTTTGGGAGGCGCTGATTTTGGATCTATCCGAGATTGCTCAAAATATGTCAGCCATTTCGATGCGTTTCGCTCTGTGACTGCACCTAATGGTGAAGCTGTCGTAGTGAGGTGACAAACACAGGCCCCCTGTAGCGCTGAGTGTAGTGCTAGGAGTACCCATTTATAGGCTAGCGGATCTTCGTTCACGAATTGGGCTGTACGGATAGAATGACGAAGCGAGGCTGCTACGTCCTCCGTCTCATCAATTTGAATCCAGTTTTCTGCCATAGGTTGTTCGAGGAATAGGCCCTCACCCGTGCGCCGCAATAAACTCCTCGACCACCGGGGCGACCTTGTTGCGCCAGCGGCTGCCGTTGAAGATACCGTAATGTCCGGCGCCTTCGGCCATGTAATAGCGCTTTTTGTCTTCAGGCAGGCCAGTTGCCAGCTTCAACGCCGCCTTGGTCTGGCCCAGCCCGGAAATATCGTCGCGCTCGCCTTCGATGGCGAGCAAAGCGGTGTCGGTGATCTGCGTCAGGTCGACGATTTCACCCTTATGCTCGAACGTGCCGTTCGGGATCGAGTGCTTCTGGAACACTTCCTCGACCGTCTGGAGGTAGAATTCCGCGGTCATGTCGCACACGCTGCGATATTCGTGGTAGAAATCCTTGGTCGCCTGTGCGCTTTCCTGATCGCCAGCGGTCAGATGTTTGAACATCTCAAAATGGCTCATCATGTGGCTTTTGAGGTTCATGCTCATGAATGCAGATAACTGCATAAATCCGGGATAGACGCGTCGCCCCGCCCCGCGATAATTCCTCGGAACGGTAGCAATCACGCTTTGACGGAACCATTCAATCGGGCGTTTCATCGCGTGATCATTGACCGATGTTGGACATTCGCGCGTGTCGATTGGTCCGCCCATCATTGTCAGCGTTGCTGGTGTGGCCGCAGAATTGCGCTGATTCATCAGAGCCGTCGCTGCGAATGCTGGGACCGAAGGTTGGCATACGGCCAACATGTGCGGGCGCTGGCGCTTGGCCGTGTCGGGCTCTACGCCTTCGATATATTCAAGGAACCCGATCAGATAATCGATATAGGTATCGAGATCGAAATCCCCTTCATGAAGCGGAACGGTTGAGGCGTCGGCCCAGTCGGTGATGTAGACTTCAAACTTTTGGAGCATCCGCTCAACTGTGCCGCGCAGCAATGTCGCGTAATGGCCGCTCATAGGTGCAACGATCAGCATTTTGGGTCGCTTGTTCGGTTTGGCGTCATCCACTCCGTCAAGCCGGAACCGCTTAAGATCACCGAAGGCTCGATTGACCACGGTTGCTTCGATCACGGGGAAGGTTTTGCCGTCCACATCAATTTCGCTGATGCCAAAGTCGGGCTTGCCATAATTCGCCGTCGCATGCGCGAGCACATCAAGCGCGTTTGCTGCGATCGGGATTGCGCCCATCTTACTAAATGGGTTGGCTGGGTTGGTCATGATTGAGGCGCTGATTGAGGCCAAAGAACTGACACTGTTCATCCAGCTGCGCTGTATTTCATAGGCGTGGTAAAGCATGATTTGGCCCGTCTGTGTTGCAACGACGACTGGCAGTGCGTGATCTTCTAGCCCTGCCCATCGTGTTTGGCGGCTATCAAATGCGTCCACCCGAGTGCTTTAAATGGCCACTCACGGCCGATTGTGCAATGCACAATTCTCAGTTCAGTCTAGGCATGTCTCCATTTTATGCGCTTTTGCAGGTGAAATCCCAGCGCTTCATGATTAGATGGTGCTGTAATGAACGGGCAGGACAATCAGGCCGGCACATCGCCGCAAGCACCGCAAGCCGATCTCTCGGTTGGTGAGGAAAACAGTAATGAATCCGGCGGGTCGAAGACCAGTCGCGGCTTTCTGGGCGGTGTTTTGGCACGCCGCCGCGCGGCCAAATTGGGTGAAGATAAGCCTTCCAAATCACTCCGCCCATTGCGCATGATATTTGCCACTGCGGCGCAATATCCGTCCCAAGTATTGCTCGCTTTCTTCTCCTTGCTGGTGACGGCCGGTGCAACCCTCGCGATTCCTTGGCGTTTCAAAGTTATTATCGACAGCGCCTTTGGCGGCGGGTCAACCACAGCCGAAATCAACTCTGCGTTCCAATATTTGCTGATGATCGTTTTGGTGCTGGGCCTTGGCACCGCATTGCGGTTCTATTTTGTAAGCTGGATTGGTGAGCGCGTGGTGGCTGATATTCGTCGCAAGGTGCAACGCAATCTGCTCCGGCTTCCGCCCGGCTTTTACGAGCAAAATAGCCCCAAAGAAATTTCCAGTCGGATGACATCGGACACCTCTGTGATCGAACAGGTGGTGGGCACGACGGTGTCCATCGCGCTTAGAAACACGTTGATGGCAATCGGCGGAACAGCGCTGTTGTTTTACCTGCAACCGCAAATGACATTGGGCCTGATGCTGGTGATCCCGGCTGTGATTATCCCGATCACCTTGTTTAGCCGCCGTTTACGCAATGTCTCACGCACCAGTCAGGATCGCGTGGCGAATATCGGGGCAATGGTCACCGAAGTCCTGTCCGGTATGAAAGTGGTTCAAAGTTTCAATCAGGAAGCACGCGAAGCAGAACGGTTCGGCGATGCTGTTGAGCAGACTTTCACCGTGGCCAAACGCCGGATCATGATCCGCGCGGTGATGACTTCGATCATTATCATGCTGATTTTCGGTTCGATCACTTTGCTTATGTGGCGCGGTGCAGTTGCCGTGAGCGATGGAGCGATAAGCGGCGGGACGATCTTTGCATTTGTTATCACGGGCGGATTGGTTGCGGGCGCATTTGGCTCATTGACGGAGGTTTACGGTGATCTGTTGCGCGGTGCCGGTGCGGCCAGCCGTTTGGCTGAGTTGCTTGATGCAAAGCCAGAAATTGCGGCTCCAGAACGGCCCGAAAGTCTGCCAACCCCGCCGCGCGGCAGCCTATCATTCCGCAATGTCACATTCCGCTATCCGGCACGGCCTGAAACGCCAGCAATCAAGGATTTCAGCCTTGAGATTGAGCCGGGTGAAACGGTAGCGATTGTCGGTCCGTCGGGGGCAGGCAAGTCAACTCTATTTCAACTGGTTGAGCGATTCTATGACCCTCAGGTTGGCACGATCCGGCTAGATGGGATACCTCTTACAAAGGCCGACCCGGCCGACATCCGGGAGCGTCTTGCGCTTGTCCCACAAGATGGCGTGTTGTTTAGCGCCAATGCGCGCGACAATCTGCGTTACGGGATGTGGGATGTCTGTGACGAACAGGTTTGGGAAGCGGCGCGCGCGGCCAATGCTGAAAGCTTCTTGCGCGATTTGCCAAAGGGGCTCGACACCTATCTGGGTGAAGGCGGAACGCAATTGTCGGGCGGACAGCGTCAGCGCATCGCCATCGCCCGCGCATTGCTACGAGATGCGCCGATATTGCTGCTTGATGAAGCGACCAGCGCGCTGGATGCGGAAAGCGAGCAATTGGTGCAGCAAGCACTTGATAAGCTTATGACCGAACGGACCACCTTGGTCATCGCGCACCGGCTTGCGACCGTGCGTGCGGCGGATCGCATCATTGTACTGGATGGCGGCGAAGTGTCCGAACAAGGCACTCATGCTGAGCTGTCTGCAGCGGGCGGCCTGTATGCTCGCCTTGCATCGTTGCAATTTGCGGCCAACGAAGCAGCCTAGTTCTAAAGTATGCCTATTCGACGAAGTGCAACGCTGCGGCGACCAGTGACCCCCTTGTCTTGAATGACACGCTAAGCCAAGATCCAAGTAATTTTCCAAGAACAAACCGGGACACGCATACATGATCCGCACAACCAAGTTCCTGCTTGCGGGGACCGCCGCACTGGCATTGGCCAGCACCGCATTTGCAAATGAGGAAACGGATGTCTCCGCATCCAATATCGAACTGCTCGATTCGTATGATGAGGAGGGCGGTGAAGCGCCGTCCGTCCCGACCATGGATTTTGGCACTTGGGGTGTTGGCACTGATTTGATCGACGGTGGTGTCAAACCCGGCGACGACTTTAACGCCTATGTGAATGGTAAGTGGATTGCCGCCAACGAAATCCCAGCAGATCGCCAACGATTCGGCGCGTTCGACATGTTGCGCGAAGGCGCAACCCAAGATGTTCGGTCGCTGGTCGAAACGCTGATCGCATCGGATCCTGCACCTGGCTCGCAAGCGCGGCGCATCGTGGATGCTTATCACGCCTTCATGAATATAGAAGCCATTGATGCCAGTGGCATTGCACCTGCTCAGCCTTATCTCACTGAAATTTACGGTGCTTCCGACCTCGAAGCGCTCGTCAGGCTGTTTGGAACGGCTGGCTACCCTTCGCTTATCAGCGCGAACGTGACCATCGATGCGCGCAACCCGACTCAACATGCTGTCGGGATAGGGTTTAATGGAATGGGCTTGCCGGACCGTGACTATTATCTTGTCGATTCAGAGAGCAATATCGAAATTCGCGCCGCCTATATGGAATATTTGGCGACAGTGCTGGGCGCGGCAGGATATACCGATCCTACTGGCGCCGCAGAGGCCGTCTATGCGTTTGAGCATAAAGTCGCGGTGTTGGAATGGGCGCGCCCAGTCCTGCGTATGCCGCAGCTGACCTATAATGAGCTGACACCAGAAGACTTGACCGCAATGGCGGGTGACTTCCCGATCGCAGCTTTGCTCGAATCGTCTCAGTTTGATGGCCAGCCGCGTTTTCTCGCGCGGCAACTGCCGCCGACTGCGGAAGAGATAGAAGAAATGGAGCTGACGCCTGAACAGCTTGAAATGATCGGTGGCGGTCTGCCTGCCATGATGAAGTTACTCACTGAATCCCCGCTCGCCACCGTAAAGGCCTATATGGCGACCCGTTTTCTATCGAGTAACGCAGAGGTGCTTTCCAGCGAGTTGGATGAGGCAAACTTCGCACTTTATGGCCAGACGATCAACGGTCGTGAAGAACAGCAACAGCGCTGGAAGCGTGCAATTGGCGCGGTTGAAGGTTCAATTGGCGAGCAGCTTGGCGCACTTTATGTCGAGCAATACTTCCCGCCAGAGAGCAAAGCCCGCATGGATGAATTGGTCGCCAATCTCACCCGTTCGATGAATGAAGCACTTGATAACAACGAATGGATGACGCCTGAGACGATTGCCGAGGCGCGCGCAAAATTGAACGGTTTTGTGCCGATGATCGGCTATCCTGGCGAATTCAAGACTTATGAAGGGCTCGATATTTCGGCTGACGATCCGCTGGGCAACCGAATGGCGACCGCGCGCTGGGATGATGAAGATGCGCGGTCGCGGCTTGGCACCGATGTCGACCCGAGCGAGTGGGGAATGTTCCCGCAAACGGTGAACGCGTATTATTCGCCGCTTACTAATCGCATCGTCTTTCCTGCTGCGATTCTACAACCGCCGTTCTTTAATGGCGATGCTGATCCGGCAGTGAATTATGGTGGTATTGGTGCGGTAATCGGTCATGAAATTGGCCATGGATATGACGATCAGGGGTCGCAATTCGACGCAACAGGAACGCTGCGCAATTGGTGGCAGGATCAGGACCGCGAAGGTTTTGTTCAATTCACCGAACGGATGGCTGGATTTATCGAAGCGTATTGCCCGGTTGAAAGTCCCGAAGGCCCCGTTTGCCTTCGCGGTGGCCAATCGATGGGTGAGACATTGGGAGATGTCGTTGGCCTGCAAATGGCCCACCGCGCCTATCGTCTATCGCTGAATGGCGAAGAGGCTCCGGTGATTGACGGCCTAACCGGCGATCAAAGATTTTTCCTTGGCTTTGCACAGATTTGGCGCGGGATGGAGCGCGAGGCCAGCCTGCGCAACCGCGTGATGACCGCAAACCACCCTCCAGGTGAATTCCGGCTCAACAATGCCGTGCGTCATTTGGATGCTTGGTATGAAGCATTCAATGTGAGCGAGGATGATGCCCTGTATTTGCCGCCCGAACAGCGCGTGCGAATTTGGTAAGCAGATATTGACATAACCCGCGCGTCCGTGATGGAGCGCGGGCTATGACTTTCATCCAAATGCTCATAATTGCGGTGGTTCAGGGGATCACCGAATTCTTGCCGATTTCTTCGTCAGGGCACCTGATACTCATTTCTGTTTTCACTGGATTTGAAGATCAGGGACCGATGATCGACATCGCGGTGCATGTCGGATCGTTGCTCGCGATTATAGCCTATTTCTTCAAAGACGTGATGGGTTTGGCGCGTGGCGGTTTTGCCAGCGTTGGCATTGGAACGGCTCCTGCAGAACGGCGGCTATTCTGGTGGATCGTGCTGGGCACTATCCCGGCTGTCATATTCGGTTTTGCGATCAAGCTGGGGTTCCTTGATGCGTTCGTGGAATCGGTATTCGGCCTGCAAGTCGGCACAGAAGGATTGATGGATGCGCTGAGGATCACCGATCTGATCGCTGTCAATCTGATCGTCTATGGCATATTGCTCGGCCTGGCCGACCATTTCGGCAAAGAAGACAAGACGTTCGAACAGATGACATGGCGCGACGGATTGATCGTTGGGGCGGCGCAGGCGCTCGCATTGATACCGGGCACCAGTCGATCTGGTGTGACGATGACGGCAGCACGTTTCCTTGGCTATGGCCGATTCGAAGCGGCGCGGTTTTCATTCCTATTGTCGATACCGGCGGTTGCAGGGGCAGGCGTGTTGATCATCCCCGATCTGCTCGAAGCGGAAAGCGCTTTGTTGATTGAAGCACTCATCACTGGCGTAATGACCTTTGTTGCGGCCTTTGCGACTATGGCGTTTTTGATGAACTTCCTAAAACGCGCGTCGATGATGGTGTTTGTGCTTTACCGGGTCGCCATGGGCTGTGTGCTGCTCTATTTCTTTTAAGGTCTCGCGCATGGAGTCTGTTACGAACCAGATTGCGCCGTGGCAGTTTTGATGCGGCGAACACCGAACAAAGGGTTATATTGATCTCATGGCGTTGTTTCTGCTTATCGTTCTCGGAATGAGCTTGGGTTGGTTTGCGTCCATCATCACCCGCACCGAAGCAAGGCGCGGCATTCTGCTCCAAATGGCTGTTGGGCTTGTGATGAGCCTTGTCGTTGGGTTGCCGATGAATTCCGGCACAGTGTTAGGCGGAGTGTCATTGCTAGCGGCCGGAGCGGCGGCTGGCGCATCAATCGCGGCGCTGGTTGCCTATAACTTGTTTGTTGGGCGCGGCGCTGACGCCTAATCCTGTAAGCGCACCGAATCAGACGGGATCGGCATCTGAGCCGCGACCTCCGCGCAGGTGGTATTCCTGGGTGCCGCGTTGCACCACATTGTCGACATCGATGATTGCCGAATTGGCATAGGTAAAATTCGGCGCGAGGCTTCGATAGAGGCGATCAAAGTCGCGCTCCACCGTTTGGCGGAACAGATCATCAAAACTCTCAACCACAAAATAGGTCGGTTGCAGATCGCTGATCACGTAATCTGTGCGCATCACCCGATCAACATTCAGCATGATGTGGTTGGGGCTTTTCGCTTCAACGGCGAATTTCGCTTCTGTTGGGCCAGACAAGATGCCTGCACCATAGGCGCGGATGCCATCTGCTTCCTCGATCAGGCCGAATTCGACCGTATACCAATAGAGCGCGCCCAACGCCTTGAGCCGGTTGTACCGCATCGCCTTCCATCCAGCGCGGCCATATTCCTGCATGTAATCGGCAAAGACGGGATCGGTCAGCATCGGAACATGGCCAAACACGTCGTGGAATACGTCAGGTTCTTGGATGTAATCGAAAGTTTCGCGTGTACGGATGAAATTGCCTGCGGGAAAGCGGCGATTGGCGAGGTGCCAGAAGAACAGGTGATCGGGGATCAACATTGGCACAGGGATGACTGTCCAACCGGTGAGTCGATCCAATTCTTCAGACATTGCACCGAATTCGGGGATGCCGCCGCGCGACAGATCAAGTTTTTCCAACCCGGCCAAAAACGCCGTCGCTGCGCGACCCGGCAGCACCTTCATCTGGCGCGCGAAAAGATCGTTCCAGATTTCGTGGTCCACAGATGAATAATCGCGCTGCGCCGGTTCAACCCAGTCGTCACCTAAATGTGCAGGTTTCGCCAGCGGCGCGGTGAAAACCTCCGCCGGAAGATCAGGCAGAACGGAATAATCAGTTTTCGGATCAGCAATTGTAGCCATGGTAACCTCTTTGAGATTATCAGTACCGCGATACAAGCAAAATTGCGACAGTTCGTGTGAAGGATATAGGCATGGCTCTTAAAGGCAAAGAATTCAGGAAATTGCTGGAGCCGATGACTGCGGAATTGGTCTGCATGGCCCGCTGGGCTCGGACCACGGGTGCTCGGATCGTCGTTCTGTTCGAAGGGCGCGACACCGCCGGTAAGGGCGGTGCGATCAGCGCCGTGCGGGACAAACTGAACCCACGCCAATGCCGCACAGTTGCTTTGCCAAAGCCGAATGAAGATGAGCAAACGCAGTGGTATTTCCAGCGCTATATCTCGCACCTGCCCAAAGCGGGTGAAATCGTGCTGTTTGATCGCAGTTGGTACAATCGCGCTGGGGTTGAAAAAGTGATGGGATATGCAACCGAAGAACAGGTTGATCTGCATCTTCAGCAAGTTCCCGTGTTCGAAAAACTGCTGACCGATGACGGCATTTTGCTATTTAAATACTGGCTAACCACCGATCAGGAACAACAGGAAGAGCGGCTGCGGGAACGGTTGGAAGACCCGCTGAAGCGCTGGAAGCTGTCACCCGTCGATCTGGCTGCGCGCGAGAAATACGACGCCTATACTGATGCGCGTGCTAAGATGCTAAAAGCCACGCATTACGAGCATGCGCCGTGGACCCTGGTTGATTTCAACGATCAGAAACGCGGGCGGTTGACGCTGATCCGAGATTTGTTGGACCGTTTGCCAGATACATATGTGAAGCCCGCGAAAATCGACTTTCCCAAATTGGACCGAAAGCCCGCATACGAAAGTTATGCGGTGTTGGACCCAATCAAGAATTACCCGCTGGATTAGGTTTGGATTTGGGCTTTTATGACCTGCCGCCCGTCAACGGCAAAGGCGCCCATTTCATAACCGTCGCCGTTGTTGCGCATGACGAGGTGGAGTTCTTCGCCTGCTATCGCTGGCGAAACACCGCGAAATTCAAATTTTCGTACATGGTTCTCGCCAAGTTCGCGGGCCGCAAGTTGCAACAACAAGCTCGCGATCAATGGGCCATGCACCACCAACCCGCGATAGCGCTCGACGGCGCTCGCATAAGGTGCATCGTAATGGATGCGATGGGTGTTGAAGGTGAGAGCGGAGTAGCGCATCAATAATCGCGCATCAGGGGTGAGAGCGCGGTGCGCCCCCCATGCCGATCCATCGAACGTCGATTCGCCAGGCTCTGGCGGACTAAGCGGCGCACCTGGTGCAGCCGCATCGCGGTAAACCAATGTCTGTGTTTCGGCTACGCAAAGCGTGCTTTTCAGGGTTGTCTCGTGCTCAACATTCACGAATGCGAGCGAGCCGCTGCTGCCCACCTTTTCTTCGATCGAAACCACACGGCTGGTGCGTTCGACTGCCGCTCCGTCAGTGATCGGAGTATGAAATTCCATCACACTCGATGCCCACATGCGGCGCTGCATCGGGAATGGCGGCAAGAAGCTGTTTGCGCTGCCGTCGCGGGTCGGGTGGCCGTCTTCACCCAAGGCAGCTGTGGGGGCATCGGGCGTGCATAATGCGAAGTGGATGCCCTGCGGCATTTGTGCAGGTCCAGCGGTTTGATCAGGTGCGGGTAGATCAAATGTCGCAAGCCACCGCGCCGCCAGCGCTTCATCTAGCCGATCGCTCGCGCGCTGCTCTCGCCCAATCCATGCTTCGAATTCTGACACTAGGTCGCCCGTTCAAACACTGCTGCGATCCCCTGTCCGCCGCCAATGCACATTGTTTCTAGGCCATAACGCACTTTGCGCCGGTGCATTTCTGCCGCCATATCGGCCAGAATTCGTCCGCCGGTTGCCCCGATTGGGTGGCCGAGTGAAATGCCCGAACCATTGACGTTGAGAACATCGCGGCGGCTATCATCCACGCTCCAGCCCCAACCTTTCAGCACGGCGAGTACTTGCGGGGCAAATGCTTCGTTGAGCTCCACCAAACCCATATCGTCCCAGCTGTAACCGCGCCGTTCGAACAGGCGCTCTACCGCAGGAACTGGCCCGATTCCCATGCGCGAAGGGTCGCAGCCTGCCGCTGCCCAACCGCCAAACCATAGGCTGGGTTCCAAGCCTAGCTCTTCCAGTTTGCCTTCGGCGACTACCAGACAGGCTGCCGCGGCATCATTCTGCTGGCTGGCATTGCCAGCGGTGACGATAGCGTCCGGGTCGCGTCTGCCATCAATAGCGCGCAATTTGCCAAGCGTTTCCAGAGAAGCGTCGGCGCGGTAGCCTTCGTCGCGGGCGAATGTGGCAGAGTCCGTGCGGCCCCCACCTTTTTTGGGCAACACTTCGACCGGTACCAATTGCGCATCGAATTTACCCGCATTCCAGGCCGCCGCTGCATTTTGATGGCTGCGCGCTGCAAAAGAATCGGCGTCTTCGCGGCTGATATTATAGTCTTTGGCGAGGTTTTCTGCCGTTTCAATCATGCCGGTGATGACGCCAAAGCGTTCAATGGGTTGGCTCATCAATCGTCCGCGCGACAGGCGATCATGCAAAGTGATATCGCCCATGCGCGCGCCGCCGCGCCCTTGCAGTGTGTAATGTTCGACGTTGGACATGCTTTCGCATCCGCCCGCAACAACGACATCGGCCATGCCTGTTTCGACCATCATTGCGGCGTTGGCGATGGCCTGCACACCCGATCCGCAGCGCCGATCGAGCTGATAACCGGGCACTTCCAAAGGCAGTCCGGCAGCGAGCCAGCTCCAGTGCCCAATCGCAGGGGCCTCTGCATTTCCGTATCCTTGAGAGAACACGACATCATCGACGCGTTCGGGATCAATACCACTGCGTTCGACCAAGGCTTTCAGGATGATCGCACCCAATTCGCCAGCGTTCAAGGTGGAGAGCCCGCCCAAGAATTTGCCAACGGGTGTGCGCAGGGGCGATACGATTGCTGCTCTTCTGGTCATGTGCGGTCCTTATCCGACAAGGCGACGGTTCCACTATCCACCAATTTGCCAATAGCGCCCGAAGACATGCCAAGCCGCTCAGCGAGTATTTCTTCGGAGTGCTGGCCCAGATAGGGTGCGGGTGCGGGATCTGCGGGAGTTTGTGCGGGCAAATTCGCAAACGACCGCGCAGCGGGATATTCAAAGCCTGATGGGTTTGCGGGGGAAGGTCCGAACATTGGGTTGGTTCCGACCAATTCGGGATCCTTTGCAGCCTGATACGCGCTACGGTATTTCTCAAACGTGCAGCTATGTGCGCTCATGCGTTCAACCAGTGCAGAGTATTCATGCCCGCCTGCCGCGTGTTGGAAAATATTAAACAAAGCGTGGCGATGTTTGAAACGCGGATCATCGCCATCCGAGAATTTGACTCCGGCCTTGGCTTCCAACTGCTGCATTGGGGCGGTGACATCGAAAGCTTTGACCAGCCCCGCCCATTGTTTTGCAGTCAGCGCGGCGACCATAAATCGCACACCGTCTTTGGACCGGAAATCGCGCCCGAACGCACCCCAGATCGCATTGCCGAGCCGTTCGCGGTCCCCGCCGCGATAGAGTGTTTCCGCCATCAATCCCGAATTCGCTACGGTGCCGATTGCGACATCGCCGAGCGGCACACGAACTTCCGACCCTTCACCGGTGCCATCGCGGTGCCGCAAAGCTGAGAGCAGAGCAAATGCGCAATATGCTCCCGTGATGAAATCCCATGCCGGTAGAACTTGATTGACTGGAGGCGCGGTTTCCGCGTCCAGCCCTTCTGGCCATTCTTCCGGTCCGGTCATCAACGGGTATCCGCTTGCAGCGTTGACGGTGAAGTCCATCGCCTGACGACCATCATGCCAGCCCATGATCCGAACCGACGTCATATCCGGCGCGCCTGCGGGTTGAGACGCCTTCATCGCGAGGTGGCTGAGAAAACTTCTTTCTGGAAGGTTGGTGATGCACTGTCCGGTCTTTGCCGCCAGCTCCACGCACAATTCTCGGCCCTCTCCGCTTCGCAGGTCTAAGGCGACCGATTTCTTAGCGCGATTTAGGTTCTCCCAACTGAGTGAACGGCCCTCTTTCGTCAGCATATAGCGATCGTAATCGAGTCCGCCTGCCTTGTGATCGACGCGAATGACTTCGGCGCCCATCTGCGCACAATAGAGCCCGGCTGTGGGGCTCGCGACGAAGCTGGAGACTTCAATGATGGAGAGATCGTTTAGAAGGTTGTACATTAGGGTCCTTGATTGCGTTTTGGGGCTATCTGTTCACCAGGCCTTCGACGCATATCGAAGGCGCACCAACTATGAATTTAGCGTTTCCCATTCACGCAGCATATGCTTGGCAATTTGGAGCTGGAGGATCTGTGTCGTGCCCTCGTAAATCCGATAGATACGCGCATCACGGTAAAAACGTTCGGCATCATATTCCGCAAGATAGCCCGCACCGCCATAGATTTGCACCACCCGGTCGACCACACGGCCGCACATTTCTGATGCGAAGACTTTGAAAGCGGCAGCTTTGACGAGGATGTTCTCGCCCCTATCGGCCCGCTCTGTCACATCTTTCATCATTGCTTCGGCGGCGTAAATTTCGATTTCGCTGTCAGCAAGCATTGCTTGGATCAGTTGGAAATTCGCGATGGGTTCGCCAAATGCTTTGCGTTCATTGGCATATTTGATCGCGGAATTGAGCGCGCGGCGGGCATAACCGGTCGCGGCGGCCCCTACGGAAATACGGCCATTGTCGAGGCTCTGCATTGCAAAGCGGAAACCTTTACCAGTTTCGCCGCCCAGCAAAGCTTCACCCGGTACCTTCACATCGTCGAGCATGATATCGGAGATGTGCGATCCCGATTGTCCCATCTTCTTGTCCGGCAATCCGGTTGAGACTCCTGGCGTTTTCATCGGCACAAGGAACGCGCTGATATGCGCATTTTTGGGGAGCGCGTCTTTTTCGGTGCGCGCCATGATCAGCGCCACTTCGGCATGCGGGGCATTGGTTATGTAGCGCTTGGTCCCGTTCAGCACCCATCCGTTTCCATCAGGATCAGCCATAGCAGTGGTTGCCATTGCCGCTGAATCGCTGCCTGAACCCGGCTCTGTCAGGCCGAAACAGGCAATCTTGCCTTCTGCCAGTTTTGGATACCATTCCGCGCGCTGTTCTTCGGTTGCGCCGTTTTTTAGTGCGCTGGCGAACATGCCAACATTGATTGAAAAGATTGAACGATAGGCCGGCGCAGCGTTGCTCATCGTGTTCACGACGCGGGCATATTGCGTCATGTTTAGCCCGGCGCCGCCATATTCTTCGGGAACCGACAGGCCGAAAAGGCCCATATCGCGCATCTCATCAATGATAGCGGGCGGGATCGCGTCATTCTCGATCATGCCCACTTCTGCTGGGATCAATCGTTCTTTTACATATCGCTCGAGCTGCTGGGCAAATTGCTCGAACGTTTCTGCATCCATGCCGGGATTGCCGGTAATTGGCTGTGCGGGATGAGTGTTCATTCAGTGCCTGCCTGTGTGGTAGTGTCGTCTGCTGTGTCAATTTCGGCGGGTGCTTCGCCGGTTTTGACCTCTGCGACGGGAACATCAATCGGAGGCAGCGTCCCTTCGGGCAGGCGGCGTTCCTCCAGCATCTCCGCTGCTTCTTCGAGCGCTTGTGCTTCGCCCTGGCTGACAGCACCCGGTGCGTTCCCGCCACCCGGGTCGCAAGCACTCAGCACTATGATCGACGCCAGTAACGCCGCACCTGAGAGGGTTCTGCGCTTGCTCACCATTTCTTATTCAACCGGAATGGTAGCAGCGGTTTCTGCAGCTTCAGCAGCAGCTGATGCGGCTTCAGCGGCTGCGATGGCGTCGGCGGCAACTTCGGCTGCGGCATCGGCTGCTGCTTCGGTTGTCACTTGATCAGGGGCAGTTTCCGCCGGATCGACCGGCGGGCCTAGCGCTTCTTCGTCCACCACGGGCTCTTCGGCAATCGGTTCTAGCGCTTCGTCTGCCGGAATCTCGACCGTTTCAGGCAAAGCTTCCGTCGAAGCGTCATCACTGCTGCCACACGATGCCAATACCAAGACAACACTGCCCATCAGAGCGACATTTGTAAGTCTTTTCACGGGGGTTCTCCTAAAATACCCTTGATCTCTAGTGCAGGTGTAGCGGGGGCAGCTGGGTTAAGCCAAGTGCCAATCGGTGCATCGAAACGGTACAACACGGATACAATCCGAACGCGGCTACGCCATTCATAGTATGTATGGCCGCATGGTACAGCTTCCTTCACACTCTCGACCCTCCTTAGCGCTCCGCTTTGCAAACTCACTCGATTGGGTGTTTCTTGTCCTGATCCTTGGCCTGGCAGCGGTCTTGCTGCCCGCTACATCGGTATCGGCGAAATCCGGCGGGCCCTTTACAATCACAGAGACGGGCCAAAACTATGACTCCTTGCAAAGCGCGGTTAACGCGATTGGCGATCAGCGCGGCACAATCAGCATCGCGGCAGGAACATATCGCCAATGCGCGGTGCAAACGGCAGGCGTGGTTATCTATACCGCAGCGGAATACGGCACGGTTACGTTCGATCGGACGGCATGCGAAGGCAAAGCGACCTTGGTCCTGCGCGGATTGGGGGCCGAAGTTCGCGGGATCACTTTTTCAAATGTCAGCGTGCCAGACGGCAATGGCGCGGGCATTCGATTGGAAAAAGGCGCTCTGAATGTCGCCCATGCGCGTTTTCAGGACAGCCAGCAGGGTATCCTGACCGGCAACGATCCGACGGGCCGCATTTATATCACGCGATCAACTTTTACTGGGCTTGGCACATGTGAGAATTCCGCAGGCTGTGCGCATTCGCTCTATATCGGCAATTATGGCGAACTGACAGTGCGCGAAAGCCGGTTTGAACGTGGCCGTGGCGGACATTATGTAAAAGCACGTTCTGCCAATGTCGTGATCGAAGATAACAGCTTTGACGATGCAGCAGGCAGCGCCACCAATTACATGATCGACCTGCCAGCTGGTAGCCGCGGTGTGATCGCGAGCAATTGGTTCATTCAGGGGCGCGATAAAGAGAATTACTCTGCCTTTATCGCATTGGGCGCAGAAACTGTGCTCCATTCTTCTGATGGACTGGCCGTGCGCAACAATGAAGCGCGTTTCGTGCCGGGATTGCGGCGCTCCAGCGTCTTTCTGGCCGATTGGACCGGATCGCGCGTTGCGATGTCAGGCAATTCACTCGCAAGTGGGCTTACCGACTATGAACGGCGATAGTGTTTATGAATTGAAACCACGCGCGTATGACAGCACGCCTTTTGGCATTTCACCATCGAGCAGCAGCGCCTGAAAATACTCAGACGGCGGGCCTGGATAGGTCAACTGCGGATAGTGTTTAAAGCCAAAGCGCGGATAATAGACGTTGCTTCCCAGCAATGCGATCCCATTGGCGCCTAGCTCACGCATATCGGCAATTGCGCGGCGGATAAGCGCGCTGCCAATACCGCGATGATGCAATTCGGGCCAGACAGATACTGGCCCAAGCCCGTACCAATCCTGCGCGCCATCGCTAATCGTAACAGGGGAAATTGCAATATGACCGACAATCCGCCCAGCATCTTCAGCATCCTCTGCCACTAAAGACAAGGTGAGATCGCCATCTGCGCGTAAGCGATTCACAAGCTCTTGCTCGTCCCCGTCGCTGAACGGCATTTCGGCAAAAGCGGCCTCAGTCAGGGCGAATATTGCCGCTTCATCACCCGCAACCTCCGCCCGGATCGCCAATTGGATCTCAGGACCGTTCATTTCAATAGATGTCCTGATCTTTCGCGTTTTGTGGCGAGATACCGAGCATTGTGAGGATTGTCCGGCAGCTGGTGCTGAACGCGCTCCGTTACAGTGATCCCAGCTTTGGATAGCGCTTCCACTTTTGCTGGATTGTTTGTCATCAGGCGGATCTTGGAAGCGCCGATCAATTGAAGCATCCGTGCGGCTACGGGAAAATCGCGAGCTTCGTCTGGCAGGCCGAGCCGCTGATTGGCGTCAACCGTGTCGAAACCCTGATCCTGCAATTGATAAGCCCGCATTTTATTGATGAGCCCGATCCCGCGCCCTTCTTGCCGCAAATAGAGTAGCGCACCCCAACCGCCATCTTTGCGAGCATGTTCAGCCATCGCGTCCAACGCTGTATTGAGCTGAGGCCCGCAGTCGCATTTGAGACTGCCAAGGATGTCACCGGTGAGGCATTCGGAATGGACTCGCACAAGCGGTTGAGTGTCGCCGCATTGATCGCCGATGATAAGCGCGACATGCTCGCGCGTATCGGCGGTAGAGCGGAAAGCAACAATCTCTGCATCTTCACTGGCAGTTACAGGAAGCCACGCTCGAGTTATGATGCGCAGCGCGCCAGATCCCGCATATTGGGTAAGGTCGCTGGCAGAGACATGATGCGGCTCGGCAGCATCTTGTGGATCGACCAGGAAAGCGGGTAGAATTCCCGCGATCCGTGCAAATTCCATCGCCGCGCGCGCAGTTTCTGCATTGGGCAAAGGGGTGGCGCGAAATGGCCCTTTGAATGGATTGTTCAGGTCAAGCGCTGGGTCCGCAATCGGCAGAGCCATTCGCAGATTGAACAGCTCTCCTCCTCGGATCAGAACCGGCGCATGCGGCACGGCGGCCTCACGCTGGTTGGCGAGTTTCAGCGTCGCTGCCCGTGCCGCTGAAATCAGCATCATCGGTGCAGTCGCATCAGGTGTGATTGCAGTTTCAACTGGCAGCAGGGTTAAACCGTCTTCAAACGCCAGCGGCCAGCCATGGCGCAGCGCATCGACCGCTTGTGCAGCGCGGCGGGCAGCGGAAGCGTCTTCACTCAAATATCGAACTCGGTGATGAGCGGGATGTGGTCAGAGGGTTTTTCCCAGCTCCTCGCTTCCTCCAGCACTCTGTGTGCAGTGGATTGCTTGGCCAGCGCCTCACTTGCCCACATATGGTCCAGCCTCCGTCCGCGATCATTCTTGCGCCAGTCAGGTGAACGGTATGACCACCAGCTGAAATAGCGTTCTGGATCGCAGATATGCTCGCGCCCTATATCAACCCAACCATGCGCCTCTTTGAAGCGTTGGAGTGTTTCCACTTCAATTGGGGTGTGGCTGACGACTTTGAGTAGTTGCTTGTGACTCCACACGTCGCTTTCCAGCGGTGCGATGTTGAAATCACCGACGATCAAGGTCTGCCGGTCAAGATCGCCGGCCCAGCCGATCATACGTTCGAGAAAGTCGAGCTTTTGCCCGAATTTGGTGTTCTTTTCCCGGTCAGGAACATCGCCGCCAGCGGGGACATAGACATTGTCGACAAACATGTCCTTGCCAACGACTTCGACGCCGACATGGCGTGCTTCGCCGTTAGCCTGCCAATTATGGCGGGACACCTCGCGGATGGGCACGCGGCTGACAGTGGCGACGCCGTGATACCCTTTTTGCCCATGAACAGCCTGATGTTCATATCCCAATGCTGCGAAAGCCTTGGCGGGGAATTTGGATTCCTCGCACTTTATCTCTTGTAGGCAGAGAATGTCTGGCGAGTGTTCGGCCAGGTATGTTTCGACAATCGGCATGCGAAGGCGGACCGAATTGATGTTCCAGGTGGCTACAGAGATCATGCGCAGTGATTTAGGGCGGCGCGGCGTAAACTTCCACCTTTCACTTTTGCCAAGGAATCAGAATGAACGACGTCCAGCCCTGATATGGCGCCGCAACACGACAGCAGACACAAAAAAACCCCTGCACCGGGGGCGATGGTACAGGGGTTCATTATTAGCGTTCGTCACGCTTTTTGTACAAAGCGGGTTTTTCGATTCTGGGGCAACAGGGGGGAAACCCTCAGCATCATCCGCCTTGTTGCGAATGATTAGCCGTTTTTGGCTTTCACTTATATGAACGCGCGCCTAGGTTTGTCGCATTCTTACAACTTGTCGAGGCCGAGCCGTTCAGCGCGGTCGACGAGATGAGCGGCGTGGATCGCGGAATTCAAAAGTGCTGTTGGGAACCGCGATTCCATAGCGGTGATTCGATAAACGCACCGTGGTGCGGTGATTTTGCGCATCTTGAGCAACCCAATGTGTCAGCTGCATTCCGCCCGGCGCGTTGGGATTGCGCACGAAGATCATAAACATTTGCCCGAACTCCGGCTTATTCGGGTCCCGAATTTCAATGCTTATTACTTCTGAGCTCGTTGTAGGGATCAATGTCCCATATTGCCGAACATCGCGATCAGGATCGAGCAGAGCGCCAAGCGGTGAATTGCGAATCGGCCAGCGTTCAACCTGGTTTACTTCATAGTCGATCATGTAGAGTGAACGGCCATTGGATACGACCAGCAGGTCGGCGTCCGGGCCATAGTCGAATCGGATTTTGCCGGGACGTTTCAACGTCATAACCCCGGGCACCGTATTTCCGGCACGGTCTGTTTGCGCGAAATCAGCGCGCATCGTCGAAATTGCGCGTAATGCGGTTACGGCTCTATCCAGATCGGCGGAATTGGTCTGCGCGGTGGCTGACGGCGCAAATCGCGCAGGCGAATCGCTGCCGGAATGGCTCCCATTAGGAAGCGAAAGCCCAAGTGCAATTGTTCCGCCAACAGCAATTGCCATTGCGGAACGACGAAGGATGTTCGTGATGTTCATGCTGCGCAATTACTCTGCGTGCGTTGAACTGTCGATGAATTAAGCGCTGGTATTCCCAGCTTACAAGATCTTACTTGATCTTGGCTTCTTTGAATTCGACGTGCTTTTTCACAACCGGATCATACTTACGGAACACCATTTTCTCGGTGGTGTTACGCGGGTTCTTTTTGGTCGTGTAGTAAAAGCCCGTGCCCTCGGTCGAGACGAGCTTGATCTTGACGGTTGCGGGCTTCGCCATGACGGTTTCCTAAGATCGGGTAGTGGCCTTCCACAAAAGAGCGGAGAGCCTGAAAAACAAAGGGCGACGTGCATGACGCCGCCTTACAGACGCGCGCCATTCGCCGATTCCCGGGTGAAAGTCAACACAAACTACCACTCTGAACGGCTTACTTTGCCGCGCTTCGACTTAACATCGCCGCGCACCTTCTTCGCCTTCAGCCTCTTAGTCTTGCCGATGCGGTTCACGCGGGTCTTGGCACGCCTCTTTGGCTGGTGGTGCGCTTCTTCCAACATGGCCTTGAGTTTGGCGCGCGCATCAGTGCGATTCGCTTCTTGTGCGCGGTGTTGGCGCGCCGTGATCATCAGGTCGCCCGCGGTGGTTAGCTTCGATCCTGCGATCACGCGCAACCTTGCAAATACCGTCGGGGGCAAGCGCAACGCATATATATTGACGCGCAATTGGACTTCGGTGGCGACCTTATTTGCGTTTTGCCCGCCAGGGCCCGACCCTGCGAGGAAGCTCTCTTCGGCTAGCGAATGTGCTCTGGTGATAACCTCATCTAGTGAGCTATTGTCCATCGCCATTCTCAGGAACTGGAGATGTGTCAGGCCTAGACGATGTATTCATCGCTTCTGCTGTTTCGGGCGCGGTTTCTGTCACCGTTTCGAGCGGGGCTTCAGGTGGCGCGGGCGCGGTCAGCCCGGCGCGTACGAAATCTTCCGGAAAAGGTGATGCGGCGAAGATGGTTGGTTTCCCATCACGTTGCACTGTGATCGTCTCGGCGTGCAGCATTGTGCGCGGCGCACCCTTATTCTGCCCGCGCACTGGTCCATAAACTGGGTCGCCCAACAATGCAGCACCAAGCCCCTGCAAAGCGTGGACCCGCAATTGATGGGTGCGTCCGGTTGTCGGGCGAAAGCGGATCAGCGAACGTTTCTTGTCGCCCTCTCCGATCACCTGGAGCAGCTCCCAATGCGAAACCGCAGGTTTGCCCTTTTTCGCTGCGATCATCCGCCAGCCTTTTTCAGCCGAACTAATCTTTGAAAGCGACAATTCGATTGTACCCGATTTCTCTGCCGGTTCGAAATCGATGACTGCGAGATAGGTTTTGCCCACCAGGCGATCTTCGAAGGCCTTGTTGAATCGTTTCAAGGCCTTGGGATTGCGCGCCATCAACAGGCAGCCACTCGTGTCCGTGTCGAGCCGGTGAACTGCGACCGGTGGACGTTGAAAGCCGAGCTTCAATTGTTCGATATGGTCGAACAGAGCGGGCCCGCCGCGTTTTGGACGATCGACCGGCAGACCGGCCGGCTTGTCGATGACGAGCGCTTCGCCGTCTTCGAATAAGATAGGGATTTCGATTGTCATTACTCCGTCCGCTTGGTGTAGAGCGTGTTTAAACCAGCAATTCCGCGGCGAACAGCCCGCGCACCGCATTGCCGAGCTGGAAGCCATGCGCAAGGTCATCTAGCGTCAATTCCGCCTCGCGCGCTTGTTCTTTCTCGATCAGATATTCGCGAAGCACACCCGGTAACAGGCCAAGCTCCTTTGCCGGGGTGAGCAATACACCATCGCGCTCTACGAAGATATTGGAGAAGCTGCCTTCGGTGACTAACCCATCATCCCGGACCAAAATGGCCTCTGCACCGCCCATATTTTTCGACGCAGCCAGTGCGTCTTCATAGAATTCGCGATCCGTGGTCTTATGCGAAAGTCGCCAGTCAGACGGGTCCAGCGGATTGGGCAGTGCCACGACCGGGATTGGCGGCGTGAACGCCTTTGGAAGAGGCTGTGTTTCAAGGGCTGTGGCCCCGCTGCGCGATGCTAGCAGGCGCAATTTTGCCGGAGCTTCCAACTCAAAACACAGCGCTTGAATTTGATTGCGTACGGCGTGACAATCAAATTGGAAGCCCAGCGCGGCGGCACTTTGTTTGATCCGGGCCAGATGCAGCTCCAGAAGGCCAATCCCTACCTCTGGATCGAACGCCATCGTTTCGATCAGGTCAAAGGCTGGTGCGGTGTGATTGTGTGAAGACTGCCGGACGAAACCCGCCTTCACTTCGCATTCGCGCCGCTCTGCCTGCATGTCGCTGTCAGCTACTATGGCTGAACCCACGCCCAGAACCGCTCTGCCTTGCCCATTTTCAATCGGGGTCAGCCGCAAAGTGCGGATTGCAACATTGAACGCGGCGTTACCGTCTGAGCCAATCCGGCCAATCGCCCCGCAATATGCTCCGCGGGCATCGCGCTCTACTTCGTTGATCAACTCCATCGCTCTGATCTTGGGCGCGCCGGTTATTGATCCGCAGGGGAATATCGCCCGCACCAGATCCATGGCACCTTTGTCCGGCGCCAATTCCGCACGGACGCTAGAGACCATTTGGTGGACCGTCGGATAGCTCTCTATCGCAAATGGCGCATCGACCCGGACGCTGCCTGGCACCGCGACGCGCGACAGGTCGTTGCGCATTAGATCGACGATCATCAGGTTCTCGGCCTTATCTTTCACCGAATTTGCCAATTCATCCGCCATTGCCGCGTCAGCCTGTGGATCCGAACTGCGCGGGCGCGTACCCTTCATCGGCTTTGCCTTGGCGGCCTTTCCATCAAGCGCGGTGAACAGTTCTGGTGAGAAACTTAGCAACCAATGCGTCCCATCGAACACCATCCCGCCATACCCAGCGCTCGCCGCGGATCGCAGGGCGGCATAAAGTGCGATTTCTTCGCCATGATAAGACCCGGCCAGCGGATAGGTCAGGTTTGCCTGGTAGATATCGCCAACGTGGATTGCTGCACGCAGAGTTTCAAATGCAGCCTCATATCCGCCGGGAGAGAGCTGCGGCACGAGCGGACCGATACTTGCGTCCCCCTCTGCACGCGCGCTCAACCAAGCTGGGACATCTGCCGCTGCAATCCGTTCGGGGGAACCGAACAACCCCAGCCACACAAGCGGGCCGTTCGCTCCGCTACGAACATTGGCGAGCGGGGCGAGCTTGAGCTCCAGCGCTAAGCCCGCCTCATACGCAATATAACCTACCAGTTCGCCGCCAGACCGGCGCGCCTTATCAGCAGAAGCCAGCGCGTCAACGACTTCTTCGGGTCGGTACGCGACAAAGGTTTGATGCGGGTTCTCGTAATACAAAGCGTCCGCTGATACGCCGCATTCACTTTGCGAAGCGCGCGCATCGTCCAGCAATACAAATGTCTGTCGCGGTGCTGCCTGACCCATCTTCAGTGCTTTAGAGTTCTGCCCGCCGCAAGTCGATAGGTTGACCACCCTGTCTCGGGTCTGCAAACGCGAATGAACACATGGCAGAGGGTTAAAAGCAGCATGAGTGATATTTTTCTGGGTCTAGGCGGCAATGGCGAAAATCAGAATCTGGCACTCAGCCGCGCGAATCGCCATGGATTGATCGCGGGCGCGACCGGGACGGGTAAGACCGTCACGTTGCAGGGCTTGGCTGAAAGCTTCTCCGCTCAAGGCGTCCCTGTCTTTGTGGCCGATGTGAAAGGCGATTTGTCAGGCATCGCAATGCCGGGATCGTCCACATTCAAACATGCCGAAAAATTGGAGGGCCGCGCCGAAGAATTGGGCATGGAGGACTATGCCTATTCCGATAATCCAGCGATCTTTTGGGATCTATTTGGAGAACAAGGCCATCCAATCCGCACCACGATCAGCGAGATGGGACCGTTACTGCTGGCGCGTTTGCTGGACCTAAACGACACGCAAGAGGGTGTGCTGCAAATCGTTTTCAAACATGCCGATGAGAACGGTCTATTGCTGCTAGATTTCGGCGATCTGCAATCCATGCTGCAATGGGCGCATGAGAATGCGAAAGAACTGTCGGGTGTCTATGGCAATGTTTCGAAGCAATCGATTGGCGCGATCCAACGCCAACTTTTGAGCTTTGAATCGCAGGGCGCAGACCACTTCTTTGGTGAACCCGCACTGGAAATCGACGATTTCCTGCAAACTGACGAAAATGGTCGCGGCTATGTTAATGTGCTGGCGGCGGACAAGCTGATGCGCAGTCCCAAGCTCTACGCGACCTTTCTGTTGTGGCTGCTGGCGGAGTTGTTTGAGAGCCTTCCAGAAGTGGGTGATCCTGAAAAACCGTCGCTCGTCTTCTTTTTTGATGAAGCGCATTTGCTGTTCGATGATGCGCCAAAGGCACTACAGGACAAGATCGAACAAGTCGTCCGGCTGATCCGTTCTAAAGGCGTCGGCGTGTTCTTTGTAACGCAAAACCCGATCGACATTCCTGAAGAAGTCGCAGGCCAGCTCGGCAACCGGGTGCAGCACGCTCTGCGGGCTTTCACCAAGCGCGATCAACGCGCCATCAAAGCAGCAGCGGAGACATTTCGGATCAACAACGATCTTGATACCGAAGAGGTTATCACTGAGCTCAAGGTGGGTGAGGCGCTGGTTTCAACTCTCGATGAAGAAGGCGCGCCGACGATTGTACAGCGCACCCTGATCAAGCCGCCGCGATCACGCCTTGGCCCAGTGAACGCAAAAGAACGCGCGATCATTCAATCGGTCAGCCCGTTCGATGGCAAATATGACGAAGCTGTGGACCGGGAAAGCGCCGAAGAAGTGCTGCTTGCCAAATCACAAGACGCGATTGATACTGCGGTCGAAGTCGCCGAAAAGGGTGAGGAAGAGGTCGCCAAGCGCCCACGCAAGACCAAATCAATGTGGGAAAAGGCGCTCAGCCGCGGAACCAAAGTCGCCGCTGGCGGCATGGCCGGCGCAGCTGCAGCAGCGGTGCTGGGCAGGAAATCGCGTTCTAACCCCGTGAAATCCGGTATTACATCTGCAGCAGGATCAATCGCGACCGATCTTGCTGGCCCAATTGCCGGCCGGTTTGTGCGCAACCTTATTGGCGGGTTGATGCGCTAGAGGTTACGCTTTTTCGACGCGCAATTTGTGGTTTTCGAATGCTAATCTCACCGGCAGTTTGAGTTCCAAGAAGGCTTCGCCACCGCATTCCCGCAGCAGGTCTTCGCACGCTGCGCGGTCGCTGCCGCCCAGTGTGACGATGTAGTCAAGCGAGCGTTGCAGCATCCACAAGCTGAATGGAAATGCTAGCCGCTCGCCGCCCACCCCTTCGATTTCGAAAGGCGCCATACCCAATGCACGGGGCAATTCTGCACCTTTATTCATAGGCGCCCATTCGCCTAACATCGATGCGACTTTGGCAAGATACGGCATGTGTTCAGACATCATTCGTGCCAGCACTGGGGTCAGCGTGTCGGGCACCGTATCACCGTCTAAGAATTCTCCAGAAAGTGGCTCAGGTGCGATCATCCGCTCCACCCATTCGGCTACTCTTGGCGCGATACGCCGCATGATTTCTCCGCTGGCGGGATCGCGGTAATTGTGAGCGTAAAGTGGGCCGATTAAGCCGTAATCGCCAACACTCGGTCGAGAGCCGAATAGGAAAGGGTGCTCCGCAAAATGGGCGTTAAGATCGGCCAGTAAAGCCTCGTAACTTGTTTCGACTGCCGGAATAGTAATTGGGTTGATGCCGAGCACCGGGACAAGTCCCTTAAACCCCGAACCGCGCTTCCTTCCGGCCTCATATTGCTCTGTTTCCGTTCCGTTCGGAAGCGCGACCTTACCAAATTCGCCGTACACCCATTCTTCATTGTAGTTCCAGCGGTAATGCATCGCCGGGATGACCAACCATTCATCGCCAAAAGTCTCTAACAACAATGACGCCAGGTGCTGGCGCGGTGTACTGGGATAGGCGGATGGCGTTGGTGTTTCCGCTTCGAAGTGGTCGATAATGACGGTCGTATCTTGCAAGATAGTGCCATCGGAAAGCTTCACAACGGGGATCACTGGGCGCCCAATCGCGGGAATGATCTCGCTTTGATGGATGTCTGGGGTGGCGAGCACCTCTTTGTAATCAACGCCCTTCCAATCGAGATAGGAACGGGCCTTGCCCGAATAAAGCGACAGCGGCGCGCCGTACATAATTGCGGTCATGGACTGGTTTCTCTCGATTGCGGGCAGCGTGGAACGAATGCGACGCCTCAGTTGTGTCAAAGTGGCAAACGCAATTCGGCGCGCAGGCCGCCATGGTTACTCTTGGCGTTATCATCTGCATTGCGATTTGAAAGCACAAGTTCCCCGCCATGCTGCTCCGCGATGGCACGGGCCAGCGTCAGTCCAAGGCCAGCACCTCCAGTGGCGCGGTTACGAGAAGCTTCACCGCGAGTGAATGGTTCCATCATATGCGCGATCTGATCGGGCGGGATGCCGGGGCCGTGATCCTCAACGCGCAGAACGACATGGCCATCCGTTTCGAGGACAGAAAGTTCGGCGGACCCGCCATATCGCACCGCGTTGCAGACCAGATTTCGCAAAGCGCGTTTTAGCCAGGTTTCTTGAATCCGCGCGACGACACGTTGTTTTTGTTCGGGCCATTCCACGATTGCGACGGGATCGCCCAGATCCTCAAATTCCTCGACGACACTGATCGCAAGCGCGCCAACATCGACGGGTTCCAAGCCTTGCCCAGCAGCGTGTCCGACTCGTGCAAGTGCAAGAATATCGTCGAGCGTTGCGGCGATGTCTTCGATGCTGTCGGCCATCTTTTGGCGCTGAGCATCATCAGGGACGCTTTCAATTCGAACCCGCAGCGCCGCGAGCGGGGTTTTCAGATCATGTCCGATTGCGCCGAGCATCACGTTCTTTTCGTCCAGCATCGCCGCGATCCGCGATTCCATCGCATTATGAGCCGCGATCAGTCTGCGAGTATCGGACGGGCCGCTTTCCTTTAGCACTACGACCCGGTCTGGTTGGCGCGAAAAGTCGCTGACCCGATCTGTCAGTTCAGCCAATGGCCGTGTGATTCGGCGCAGCACCAGAAACAGGATCGCGATCAAAAAGCCGAAAGCAACAAATGTCTGAAACAGCAACATACCCAGAGGCGCGCGCTTGCGGGTCGGATCAAGAACGCGCGCAGTTTCCCATTCGCTGTCCGGTTCTCTTTGAATCGCAGCGACATAAAGGCGTCTATCATGCCAATCTGTTCGTAAGTTGAAGCGCGGACGACCTTGGGCGAAATCCAGCAAGACAGGATCTTCGCCTGCTCGGCGGATTGTAATAATTATGGCATGCGGGTTGATGTCTTCGATTGCGAAGATGGTGCGAAGGCGCTCTTCGTGAAGATCGGTGATATTAGTTTCTGATGCGACAATCGGCAGTTCGCTGCTGACAGTGTAACGTAGTGGTCTAGGCAATCCGCGGGGCATTGATGGTTCGCGCCTCGCTCTGCGCTCGCCACGCCTACTTTGTCCGCTGCGATGTTTATCAAACCTATCTTCGGGATCAACTCGTCCTGCTTGGCGTTCGGTGCGCTCAGCTCCATTCACTATCTGATAGGCAGCCGCCGTTAGAATTGCGGCATCGCGGCGCTCTTCGCCTGCGCGATAGAGTAGTGCGAACGAAACTATCTGCGCGACCAACAATGCCAGCGCAACGCTGATCATGACCTGACCGAGCAAGCTTGAAGGCACAAGGCGCTTCATTCGGTATCAGGCCCCGGTGCGATTCGTTTGACTGTTGCTGCAAAGCGATAGCCACCTCCGCGTACGGTTTGAATGAATTGCGGATCGCGTGTGTCTGTTTCGATCTTACGACGTAGGCGACTGATTTGGTTGTCGACAGCTCGGTCGAACAGATGCGCCGTGCGCCCTTGGACCAAATCGAGCAGTCGATCACGATCCAGCACTGCATGCGGGCTATCAAGGAAGGCTCGCAATAGGCGAAATTCCGCAGTAGAAACCGACACAGTGACACCTTGGGGATCGGTCAATTTCCGCTTCAATGGGTCAAGCAACCAGCCTTCAAAGCGATAGAGCCGTTCCTCAGCATAGGTTTGACGTGCTGCCCCGCGCCCGACCCGGCGCAATACGGTGCGGATCCGCGCAACAAGTTCGCGCGGTTCGAATGGTTTGACGATGTAGTCATCTGCACCAAGCTCCAGACCGACAATTCGATCGGTTGGCTCGCCGCGCGCGGTCAGAAAAATCACCGGAAGCTGACGTGTTTCAACCAGATGGCGGCAAAAGGATAACCCATCTTCACCGGGCATCATGACATCGAGCAAGACGATGTCCGGGGTTATTTCGGCGAGTGTTGACCGGGCAGCAGAGGCGCTTGATGCTTCGGTTACGACAAAGCCCTGCCCGGCAAGATATTCGGCCAGCGGTTCGCGCAGGACCGGTTCGTCATCGACGAGCAAAACAGAGGTAGGCATCATCGCGGAGTTCTTGGGATTATCCATGTGTGCAAAGCTCATGAAAGGTGCTGATCCGATGCGCAACCCAAATGGACGCGCATCGGATCAGCAGGCGGACAGTGTGCGAGAGAGAACCGGGTTGTCTTTAACTCGCCCGCCTGGAGAGCTGTTAGTTCGCGCCGTCTGTGCGATTCCCGCGTCGGCCTTCGCCGCGCCCACCGCGCCGTTCAGCACGCATTGCTTCGCGTTCTTCTGCGGTGATCGTGCCAGAGTTGTCCGTATCGACGCGTGCAAAGCGGGCTTCGATCGCAGCGTCGAATTCAGCCTGAGTGACAACGCTATCTTGATTGGTGTCGGCCGCGCGGAGCATTCGCATTCCGCGCCCACCGCGCCCGCGATCACCGCCCCCGCCCCGGTGACCCTCGCCAGCTTCACCGCGCGATGTTCGGCGGCTTTCTTGTGCGGCTAACATTTCAGCTTCGGACAGTCCGCCGCTTCCATCTGTATCGGCGCGCTCAAACATTCTCGCTTGGCGTTCGGCCCTGCGTTCGGCCCTGCGTTCGGCGCGGCGTGCATTTCGAGTTTCGCGAGCGACTGTCATTTCTGTTGCGCTGACCTCACCATTGCCGTCGGCATCGGTTTCAGCAAAACGCCGCGCCCGGCGGACTGAGCGATCATCTGCGGAAAGTTGACCGTCAGAATTGGCGTCCATTTTGGTGAAGCGCTCGGCGCCTTTGGTTTTGGCCTCCTCCAGCGAGATCACGCCGTCATTATTGGCATCAGCGCCTGCAAAGCCGCGCTCGCCATGATGGTTGGCAAGGGCAATGCCAGCACCTGTTCCGGCAATTGTAACGGCGAGCGCCAAGGCGGAGAGTTTAAGGGTCAATTTATGCATCAGAGTTCCTTCCAGATCCTTCTTCACTATGAAGAGTTGCGGCGAAGCCTGATGCGACAAGAGGACGGGAAAAAGGGCCATGCCTGTCCTGCATATAATGCCGCTGCATCAGGGGAGGGTGCCAAAGGCCTCACCGCAACCCACAAGACCGGTTCTAGCGACTCAGTGTGTCAGGATTATCCCGGAAACCTGCGACATTGTCGCGGTTTGTATCGCGCGGGGTGCGCCGTTCACCTGTGTGAAATCTATTGGGCCTGCGGGTTCATCGGACCGCATGAAAGTTCGGTTCTTGCCGCACCTTAGCGCGGGCGGTGCTGGGTACCCTCACCTGCGGTGATGAAGATCGCGGTAGCGGTCTCCTCGACATTGGCAATATGCCACACACCAGGCGGATTGATCGCATATTCACCTGCAGCAAGCGGCACATCCTTGAGTTTCCCATCGGGAAATTCCTGGGTGAGCATCATCGCGCCTTCAGTACAGATCACCACTTCTGAGCCCTTTGGGTGCATTTCCCAACTGTCCCAACTTTCGGTGAAAGTATGCTGGGAGACGAGTCGACCCTCAGGTCCCTCATCGCCGTGCCGCGCACCATAGCCTTCATACCAATCGAACCCGGTGAAGGGCGGTTGAGGCACCGCCGTTGCACCAAGTCCGAGATGAAGAAAGGTTTCGCTTAGCTTCAGCGCGCTCATTCTTTTGGGGCAGTCATGCAGAATACGTTGAGCTTATTCCCATCAGGATCGCGGAAATAGCCTGCGTAGAATCCATCATCTCCACGTGGACCGGGGACGCCTTCGTCGCTGCCGCCTTGCGCGATGGCAGTATCATAGACAGCCTGCACCTTTTCTGGACTATCCACTTGCAAGGCGACCATAGTGCCATTGCCCACACTGGCAGGCTGCTCGTCAAAAGGTTTAGTAGCAGCGACCCCGGGTGCGCCGCCCATTGAGCCCCATGCGACGAAAGTGTCGAAATCCATCATGCGGCCAACGCCGAAATGTTCAGCGATGGCGTCATAGAATTTCGCTGCGCGCGGCAGATCATTGGTGCCAAGAGTTACGTAACCAATCATAATGTTCCTCCCATTGCCAAGCCATCATATGCGACTCGGGGTGTGAGAACATTACTAGAACAAAGGCGGTTGTGCAACGCTGTATTGAGCACGGTTAGCACCGCTCTCTGCGATCGATCACACCATGCTAATTGTGTGACGAATGACGGGCTGCATAGCGCAGTCCGTCATTCGTCTCTTACCGTGGGCAGGAAATACGACCAATGCAGTGGTTCACACTGTCATCTGGCTGACGTGAACTTGGGGGCTGGTACTCGCTACCATCTGGCCCTTGAAATACTACGGCGCTGAGGCATTGCTCGAACCCTCCAAAGAACTCTCCATTCTCCAAACAAAAGACCACGGGGTCGAACGATGAGTCTAGATTATTCTAAAGTTAATGTAATCAAAGTTCGGCAGTCTCGCGTTCCAGCCAAACGAGATCGTCACCTTCGAGCTGCGGAGCGACAATCGCGCGTACCTTTTTATGATAGATATCGAGCCATTTGATTTCGCTGTCTGTCAGCAGGCTTTTTTCGATCAAGCGGCGGCTGATCGGCACAAATGTCAGCGGTTCAAAACCCAGATAACGACCTTCTGCATCATCAATGTCCTGTTCCACCGTCAGCACCAGATTTTCAATTCGGATGCCGAAAGCGCCCGACTTGTAATATCCTGGCTCGTTTGAAAGGATCATGCCGGCAAACAGCTCTTGGGCTGTCCCAGCCTGCCCGCCACCGGGCTTGGCAATGCGTTGGGGGCCTTCATGTACACCCAGGAAACTTCCTACGCCGTGACCGGTGCCGTGGGCGTAATCAACGCCCGCCTCCCACAGATATTGCCGCGCAAGTGCATCGATTTGCCCGCCGCATGTTCCTTGTGGAAATACCGCCCGATCAATCTGAATATGGCCCTTAAGAACGCGGGTGAAGCGGTCCTTCATTTCTGACGTCGGTTCGCTGCCCTCGGACGTGTCGATCCACACGGTACGGGTAATGTCGGTTGTGCCAGCAGGATATTGCCCGCCGGAATCGACCAGATAGATCGATCCGGGCGGGATCGTGATGTTGCTTTCCTCATCGACCTTATAATGCGGCAGAGCGGCATGGCCAGCGGCGGCTGAGATCGTGTCGAAACTCGTGTCGCGCAAATCACCGTGTTCGCGGCGGAACCCTTCAAGCTTCGCGGCGGCTGTCAGTTCGTCAATTTCGCCAGCAGGGGCGGCCACTTCGAGCCAACGCAGAAACCGGCTGACCGCGGCCCCATCACGTGCCTGTGCATCGCGGTGTCCCTGAACTTCGGCAGCATTCTTGATTGCTTTGGCCAGGATTGTTGGGTCTTGTTTGAATGTGAATTTCGCCCCGCCTGCACGCAAAGCCTGCGCAATTCCGACAACGCCAAATTCGGGATCGACGCTAACCTTTTTACCGGATAGTTCGCCCAGTGCCGCCTCAAATTCGTCGCGAGGACGAATGGTGATGGCATTGCCGAGATGCTGAGTGACTTCTGGAGTGATTTTCTCTGGTGCGATGAACAGATCAGCGCGTCCATCAGAATGCGCGATGACATACGATAATGCGACCGGAGTATGCGCGACGTCGCTGCCGCGAATATTGAGCAGCCATGCAATCGAATCGAGCGCGGGGACTACGACTGCGTCAAGGCCTTCCTCGCCAAGCCAATCGGCCACATCTGCGCGTTTTTCCGCAGAAGACTGTCCAGCGAGATCTTCGGTATGGATGATGGCTTGTGCACTGGATCGTTCTGGTTGGTCTGACCAAACCGCATCGATTGGATTGCCAGATGCTGGGACCATGGTGATGCCTGCAGGTTCGACAGCTTTTTCGAGCCCTGCGATCCAGTTCCACGTGTGCAGCCACGGATCATAAGCAATCTTTGCGCCGCTCTCGCTCACTTCTTTCAGCCAGTCGCCCAGGCTGTCGCTTGGAATGCTGCGATATTCGAACAGGTTTTCGTCGACCTGATCCTTCACTTGCACGGTGTAACGGCCATCGACGAAAATCGCCGCATCGGTCAGCGTAACAGCAGCAAAGCCAGCCGATCCGCCAAACCCTGTTAGCCAAGCGAGGCGCTGTGCATATTCGCCGACATATTCGCTCATATGTTCATCGGATATTGGAATGACGAACCCGGATAGGTCCCGGCGTTTCAATTCTTCGCGTAGAGCTTTAAGGCGGGCTTCATGGGTTTGCATCAACATTTCGTCGTATCCCGGCTTGTCTTGCACAGCCCTTGCCGCGCACAGATGAATGTTTAGGGTCTAGCACATAGGCCGCTTGGCTGTTGCTTTCCACCCGGACCGCAACCTGCAAAGGAATCTCTTGCCATGTCGAAATCTCGCATTGCCATTCTTTCGTGTGCAGCTGCCCTTGCGGCATTCACCACTAGCGCCGCAACCGCCGATTCTCATGAGGACAATACTAGCGTGACCATTTCCCCGCCAGTCGCTGAAAAGCGCGAGCATACTTACACACATCACGGGATCACAATCTCTGATCCATATGATTGGCTATATGACAAATCCTATCCCGAAGTGAATGACGAAAACGTTCTGGATTATGTGCGGGCAGAGAACACCTATTTCGAAGCGCAAATGGAGCCTCAGGGCGAGCTGATCGAGACGCTCTTCACCGAAATGCGAGGGCGGATCAAAGAGGACGATTCCACCGTGCCGCAGCGTATGGGCGAATATCTCTATTGGTCCGAATTTGAAGAGGGCGCGCAATACCGCAAACATTACCGCAAGCCTGCTGGCGCTGCTGATAGCGCGGAACCGGTGCTTATCCTTGACGAAAACGCGCTGGCAGAGGGGCAGGAATATTTCCGACTAGGCGCTCTCTCGATCAGCCAGAATGGGCGTTTAATGGCCTATTCAACCGATGTGAGCGGAGCGGAACGCTACACCGCGCGGATCATGGATTTGCAGACTGGTGAATTGCTCACCGATGAAATTCCGAACCTGCGCAGCGGGCTGACATGGGTCGCGAGCGACACGGCGCTGGTTTACGGTCCATCGAGCGAAAATTGGCGTACATTGGAAGCGCGGCTCCACGTTCTTGGGACCCCGGTCGAAGATGACGTGGTGCTTTATAAGGAAGAGGATGAGAGCTTTGGCGTGGGCGCTGCGCTCAGCGCTCAAGAGGATTACCTCGTCATCGCAACCGGCGACAATGAGACGAGCGAAGTGCGCTTTGTTTCCGCCGCTGATCCAACCGCACCGCTGACATTGGTTAAACCCCGTCGGCAAGGCGTCGAATACAGTATCGATATCAGAGAAGGCGAGATGTTCGTCTGGACCAATGACGACCACATCAATTTCCGACTGGCCAAAGCGTCTCTGGATGCGCCCGGAACATGGCAGACGGAGATCGCGGGATCAGATGAATTTTACCTCACCGATTTCGACCTTTACGAAGGATTCTTTGTTACCGAAGGGCGTCTGAACGGCCTGGATCAGGTCCAAATCCGTCGATATGACAATCCGACAGCAATTCAGCCAATTACTTTCCCAGAGGCAAGCTATGACGCTGGCCTTTCTAATAACCCTGAATATGATCAGACGGTGCTTCGCCTTTCCTATGAAAGCATGGTGACGCCGGATTCGGTCTATGATTACGATGTCGCAGCGGCTTCGTTGGCACTGCTCAAACAGCAGGAAATCCCAAGTGGTTATGACGCGTCGCTTTACACTACACAGCGGACGCAAATCGAAGCGCGCGATGGGACGATGGTTCCGGTCAGCATTGTGATGCGCAAAGACCGTGCGGAAATTTTGGCGGCGCAGGGGATCGAAGGACCGGGCCCGCTGCACCTCTATGCTTATGGTGCTTATGGATATGCCGTTCCACCGGGATTCTCGACCACGCGGCTCAGTTTGGTGGATCGCGGTTTTGCCTATGCGATTGCGCATATTCGCGGCGGCGATGATCTAGGACGGCGTTGGTATCTGCAGGGCAAGATGTTTGAGCGGACCAATACGTTCAACGACTTTATCGATGCGGGGCGCGGGCTGATCGCGCAGGGCTTCACCGCAGAAGGCATGGTGACTGCCAGTGGTGGCTCGGCTGGTGGTGAGCTGATGGGGGCGATCGTCAATCAAGACCCTGTGCAATATGGCGCTATCGTGGCGCATGTTCCGTTTGTTGACGTGCTGAACACGATGCTCAACGCTGAACTTCCGCTGACACCAGGTGAATGGCAAGAATGGGGCAATCCGATCGAAAGCAAGGAGGCTTTTGCCTATATCCTGTCCTATTCACCCTATGATCAGGTGAGCGCGCAGGCTTATCCGCCGATGATGGTCACAGCTGGCCTGAACGATCCGCGGGTCACCTATTGGGAGCCTGCAAAGTGGGTTGCCCTGCTTCGCGATGTCAAGACCGATGACAATGTCTTGCTGCTCAAAACCAATATGGGCGCAGGACATGGCGGGCAGTCTGGCCGGTGGAATTCCTTGCGCGAAACGGCGGAGGAATATGCCTTTATCCTTTGGCAAATGGGGATGGCGGAAAAGAGCGAGTGAGTGAGGACAGACGTTTTACCCGCACCTTTACGGCCGAGCCGCATCATATTGATGAGCTGGGCCATGTGAACAATTCGATTTGGGTGCAGTGGATTCAAGACATCGCCACAGCGCATTGGAATATGGCGGCGAGACCCGAGGATCACGCGCGGTTCTTTTGGGTCGTGATCAGGCATGAGATCGATTATCGCGGCAATATTGCTGCGGACGAAAGGACGTTCGGCACGACCTACATTCCTCATCCGGCTCGGGGAGCCAAATCAGTGCGTTTGGTTGAATTCACCGACGCCAATGGCAAAGCACTTGTGTCAGCAAAGACCACTTGGGCGATGCTTGATCGGGAAAGCGGGCGCTTGGCGCGAGTGCGGCCAGAGGTGCTCGCGCCTTTTCAGTCCAATGACTAATCAGCAAAGTTAGGCCGCCGCTCCTTCATTGGGCCGCGAAGCTGGAGCTTCACGAAATATCTTCAGACGCTCGTAACACATGCGATTCCGGCCAGCGGCTTTGGCTTCGTAAAGCAGTTGGTCAGTGCGCGCATAGAGTTCTTCAAAGTCCATCAATTCATTGCAGTCGCAGGGTAACTCTATCACACCCATGCTGGCGGTTACTGGGCGATCAAGCCCTTCGACTTCATTCGCAACTCGCAGCGGAATTGATTGGCGCAAGGCCTCTGCACGTTCCAATGTTTGCTCGCCGCGCAGCAGGACAAAGAACTCTTCGCCACCAAGCCGTAGTGCGATTGTATCCCTATCGGTGCTGACCGTTTTAGGCCCATTGATAGCGCTAGCGCAGGCTACCAAAGCTCGATCGCCAATCTGATGCCCGAAATCATCATTGATGCTTTTAAACCGGTCCAAATCGATCAAAGCAAACGTATCGAATCCTTGGGATCGAAGATCGGTGAAACGATCTTCAATGGCTCTCCGATTGAACAATCCGGTTAGCGCGTCGCGTTCTGAAAGACGCGTTAGGGTTTCCGCATTCGTCTTGGCCAGATCACGTTCACGCTTGATTGCAATGAAACGATCGACAATCCCCAATGTGGTTATGGTGACTTCAGTAATGGCTCCGAAGCGGAACAGCCAAACCCCTTCGACATAGGACGCGTCCGTACCCAACATCGTAGCAAGCCTCACGATGCCAAGGAATAGAAATGGCGTCCAAGCCACAATTTGGAACCAAACTGCTCGGCTTCCTTTTAATGCTGCCGAAGTGACAAAGGCGATCATGAGGCCAAGCAGCGGAACGTACAGCGCGAAATAAGCTTTTGCGGAATAGGGCTCCAAGATGTCAATTCTAGCCAGCCTTAGCCCCGTAACCACAACGATAGCGGCCGCACCCCAATACAGTGCGCGGCGCAGCCGCGGCGATTGCTTGCTTCGCTCAATGAACAATGTGGCGAAGAAAATACCGCTCACAGAGACCGCACCAAAACTGAGCATCGCTTGGCTGGTGATTGTAATTACGGAAATCGGAAAGAAAACGGAGAGCAGACCACTGGTCGTAAGATGCCATGCCATCGCGATTGCCAGACATGCATGCCAAATCAGGAATTTGGCCTTGAGAACCCTAAAGAAGGCAAGGTCGACAATCGCGGGGAGAAGCAGAAAACCAATAAACATGGCCACAAAAATGACCTTGAATACGGTTTCGCTGCGAGCATTGATCGGCGTGTCGGTCAGTATTGCATCGCTGATTACGGATGGAAATTCAGTCCCTTCAAATACGACCATATAGGTCGGACCCCGCTCCTCAAATGAACTGAGGCCCGACTCCAGAATGGGCAGTGGAACAGCGAATCTGATATCGGTGTAGCCTGCTGGAATCGTTTCCCCATCATGACTTGCGGTGATGAGGATTTGATCCCCATCCATCGCGATCAACGTCAATTGATCGAAATAGCCATTGTGAGATTCTAGATAGCCCTGCCCGTTGGGTGCGATGCCCAGCATTACGGCAATCCTGCCCGGTCCTAGATCGGGAATTTCGCCATCGCAACGCCAGTCCAGCGCGACTCTTGTGCCCGGTTTAAGCGCGAGGTTGGAAGGCACAGATGCAACGCAGCCCGGCGCAGAGACATTATTGGCCAATGCCGGAACTGCAATGCCAAACGCGCACATGCTGAACGCGAGCGCAAGCGCCCGCAAAAGAACACGAATGGACTTCCACAATTCCATGCGAACCAGAATGCACGAAATCCATTACGATGATCTTAAATTCAACACTCCCTAATCGACGCGTAAAGAGTCGGAAAAACAGCAGTTTGGTTGCTTTTTCTCTGGTTTATTAGTGTTGATTTGCGTGTGGTCGATAAACGAAAGGGCCCGGCCAACCAGTTTTGTGACAATTTCCGTCATGCCGTTGTCACAGAACGCCGCTAACGCTGCCCAAAATTGAGTAAGCGAGGATTGTATGTCGAACAATAAATTTGTCTTTGGTTTGGTAGGTCTAGCAGCGGTGATGCTGGCGGGTTGTGATTCTGGTGCTGGAGGATCGCGTGATTCAATCCGTGCAGTTGGTTCGTCGACCGTCTATCCTTTTGCTAAGCAAGTGGCGGAATCTTTCTCCCGATCGAACCCCGCCCTCAAATCACCGCTAATCGAATCGACCGGCACTGGCGGCGGCATCCAACTGTTTTGCCAAGGCGTGGGTGCTTCTACGCCGGATATGGTGAATGCTTCGCGCCGTATGAAGGCCACCGAATTCGACAAATGCCAGACCAATGGCGTGACCGATATAATTGAACTTCAGGTTGGACTGGACGGGATAGCCTTTGCGTCCGCGAATAATGGCATTTCGTTAAACCTGACGCCGCGCATTGTTTACGAAGCGATCGCAGCGAACCCGTATGGCGGAGAGCAAACCGCTGAAACTTGGGCCGATGTCGACCCATCTCTCCCCGCTGAACCCATCCTCGTCTACGGCCCGCCCAGTACATCGGGCACCCGTGACGCACTAAAGGAACTGGTTCTTGAAGTGGGCTGCGACACCAATCCCGAAATGGAAGCTTTGAAAGACGAAGATGAGGATCGCCATCAGCAAATCTGCACCGAAGTTCGGTCAGATGGCGCCTATGTCGATCAGGGCGAGCAGGACAATCTGATCGTTCAGAAAATTGAGAGTAATCCGCGCACAATTGGCATTTTCGGATTTTCCTATCTCGATGAAAACAAAGACAAAGTGCAGGGCCTGCCGATGAACGACGTCGACCCAACATATGAGAATATCTCAAACTTTGCCTATCCCGGCGCGCGTCCGCTGTTCGTCTATGTCAAGAAAGCGCATATGGGTGCGATTCCTGGCCTCGACCTCTATCTCCAGCAATGGGTTAGCGATTGGTCTGTCGGCGGCCCATTGGCAGCAATCGGGATGGTCGCATCGCCAACCGATACCATGGCCGATAATGAGCGCCGCGTGAATCAGCAGATCACTATGACCCGCGCTGATCTGACCGGTGAAACTGCCGAATAAGCGATCTAAAAACGCGACCGACCCCGCCGACTTGCGTTGAAGGTTTGCAGGTCGGTCGCGCAATCACTAGCTTGCGTTCATGAGCACACGCAAAATCAACGATTGGCACGCAGCTGGGCTAATCGACGCAGAATTGCGCGGCCGCTTGATCGCTTATGAAGAAAAAATGCCCGCCCATTGGCGTTATGGGCGGTGGTTGGCATTGGCGCGCTGACTATTGGGCTGGGTTTGATCTCAGTCGTGACGGCCAATTGGGAAGATATCCCAGCCCAAATTCGCTTGGCGATCCATCTCTTACTAATCACTGCTGGGCTGGCCGCGGTGCTATTGCGAGAGCGAGAATTCGCACAAGCGTCGCCTTGGTCCGTTGAGGCTTTCGTCTTCGTCCTTGCGATACTGGGCCTCACCTTTTTCGGTCATCTGGGACAGGTCTATCAAACGACATCACCATTATGGCAGCCTATCGGCGTGTGGGTTTTGCTATTTGGTCCGCTTATCCTTGTATTCGGGCGCAGTTGGCTGACGGCGGCCCTGTTGTTTGGTTTCTTTGCCTATGGGTGCTGGGATTTTGCGTTAGGCGACGGCTTGTTTGGCGGCGGCCGTGATTTCAAGTGGACCGAATATGTTGTGGCCACTTCGCTGCCAGCTTTGTTTATTCCATTCGCCGCGTGGATGCGTGGACGCAGCGCTCGCGTCTCTTTTTGGGTGCGGTTGGAGCAGGCCGGGCTGTCCTATGCTGTAGCAGGGGCTTCAGTGGCCTGCGTTATTGCGAGCATTGATGAATTTGACGGCGATGAGATCGGCTTCAGTGTGCATTTCACGCGGCTTTGTATCGGAGCCTTTGCTGCGGTTTTAGTGCTGGTCGCGCGGCCCACAGTTTCGGGGCGGATGACCGCAGCCATTCTCGGCGCGACGGGTGCCGCGATGCTGTTTGCTTTTGGCGTTTCGGACAGCGAAGTGATGGCCGGATCGGTGTTTATGGCTTTGTGGAGCGGCATTGCGTGGGCCGCCGTTCGTGTCAGCCGTGAATTTGCGCCTCCTTCTGATCCCGCATCTGATGCAAAGTCCGAGTCTGCGGAGCATGCTGCATGAATCGACTTGCACGTCTTGCAGTCTTGGCGTTACCATTCGCAGGTCTTGGCGCGCTTTGGAGCCAGAGCGACTATGATAGCCGCCAGGGAGCATTCTGGGATGTGGCAGTGCGAGGCTATGATCCGCGCGATCTGTTGCGCGGACATTATGTTGATTCATGTACGATTGGAACGGTCTAGATGATGGCCCTGCGCCCCAACGCATGTGCATCATAAGCACTCCTCCCGGCCTGCCAATGGTCACGCGGGTCGACGGGGAGTTTGGCGATTGCCGTTTCCCGGCAGAGACTGAATTGGGCAGTGCTTACGGGTCACACAGTTTGCTGCGTGGGCGGTTTTATGTGGGTCAGGACCGCGCGCGTGAAATCCAGCGCGAAATGTGGGATCGCGATGTAGGCGCTGTGGTGCGTATCCGCCTAAGCGAGGCAGGAAACACACGCCGGTCAGCGTCAGTTTTCGGCCATTGACTGAGGAAGAAATCCAAGAGCGCAGCCGGGTCGACGGTCCGCTCCAAGTCATCGAAATTGAGGTGCCTGCAAGTTCTGGTTAGAGCGAATTCCCATTCTTAGCCGCGGAAGATTTTACACCAAACTGCATAGATTACAGGACGGATTAGAGATTCGCTTTCCGTCGGAGCAATCCATTTCACATCGGCGTCATTTCAAAATTCGAGTGTCTATTTTTCTGATCGGCGCGCTATAAGAATTGCTTCAGTACGCTCAAAATCGCCGGGATTATCGACATCAATTGGTGCATCGGCGTAGGGCATGCGCACGATTTTGACGCTGACTTTCCAGCGGCGCGCAAGATAATCAGCAAGCTGATCGATCGTCGCCAATCGGAATTTGTACATCAGCATGAAGGGCAGCCCGAATGCCTTCATGATCCGCCGTGGACGCTTGCCGAATTGACCCCCGGTTTCAAAGACCGAAGCTGTATCCAAGGCCTGCTGACTGGTGGCGGCATAGAGATTGCAGCTCGACCACCCGCCATCTTTCAATTCGTGAAAGGCGCGCTTGCCATCTGGATAAGCTTCCAAAATGGTGGCAGCGGGTGTCATAGCGACAGCTACATCGGCATTCGAGGTCAGTACTTCACCGCAAAAATGATCAAACATCTCAGCCGTGTGCAAGGCGTTATCACCAGTGGATACGACAAGCGGATATGGTGATTCTATTGCGTCAGCGGCGCCCACTATACTCGAAAACAAGTTCTCGCCGGCGGGTACAAAATGCAGCCGGCCTTCATCCATCAGTGCGGATAAGTATGGCACGCCTCGCAGTAATTCTTCGGATTCTATTGAGACATAGATGTTGCCTGCGAGCTGGCTGCTTACAAGCTCTCGAATCACGCGTTTGAGCATGATTTCGCCGTCGATTTCGACCAAGCATTTGTGGCTCAACCCTTGCAGTGCGGCAACGGCATCGTCCGGCCCAGCTCTGCTTGCCGCCAGAACTAATACATTTACTTTTGGCAAGCTATCCAAGTCGGCCATTGATCTGCCTCTCCTAGCAATTCAGTCGCTCTTACGGTTCTGCAGTGCTTCGGTGAGATGGCGAATAGGTTTGTCATGGTCAAGGGTGCTCAGCTGACTTAACAACTTGGATTGCCCATCAAATTCTTGCGCTGCGGCAAGGCAAGTTTCGAGCTTTTGCCACAATTGCGCATCGCTCATCGGCACAGCCTTGCTGCCGACAGGCATTTTAAGCGCAATGCTGTGTTTTTCACCCGACCACATCTTCGCATGAACCTCGGTTGGAAATTCGCTCTCCAAAGCATCGACATGTTCCTTGCGGATTTTTGGCATTTCTGCACGGAGATTTGGCCGGAAAAGTGCGTTAGCGCGGTAGTCGTCCAGACCCACAGTCCCGCTGATCAGAGCGGCCGCCATGCTGTATTCTAAGCTGAATTTGGCCTCAGCCGGGGTTTGCGGATTTTCATGCATCAGATTTTTAAGATGCGCTGTGGGCGCGCGAGTCAGCACATATTCTACGTCGCTTGGGGCAAAGTGATGGCGTTCCATCAACGCGATGAGGCCATCCAAAGCCCGGTGTAAGCTGCCGCAATTGGGAAAGCGTTTCACTTTCAGTCCATGCTCGACAATATGAAGTGGTGCTTTGGCGACTTCGTGGTCAAAGCGCATGGTTTGCCCATGCTCCGCCTTGCCCTCCATACTGTGCGACAGGTCTTCCAGATCGGGACCGACCATCAAAGTTTGCAGCCCGGTCTGCCCTTCAAGAGTGGCGTGTCCAGCTGTCAGACTCGCCCTTGCAAAAAGTGCGGCCTGCACACCGCCGGATGCCGCCAGTCCGGCATGCAGCGGCTTTGTATCAGAGCCGAATTGGCTCATAAATCCGCCTGCCAAACTGGTTGAGATTGAAATGGCATTGCCCGCTTCGGCATCATTTAAGGCTAGCAAACGCGCACAACCAGCCGCCGCTCCGATTGCCCCTAATGTTCCCGTCGCATGCCAACCGCGACTGCGGTGGAAGGGATTTACGGCCTGACCAATCAATCCCATGATCTGCAAACCGGCGATATAACCATCCAATATGTCTCCAATGGACGAATCTTGCGCGTCTCCTACAGCCAATAAGGCAGGTATGAGGGCCGCAGAGGCATGCGCCTTTGCGGGGTCGAAATTGTCATCAAAATCCAGCGCATGTGCAGCGGTGCCGTTGAATAGAGCTGCTGCCGGGGCGCTGAGCGCCTCATTTCTAACGACCGCTCGGCTAGATCCGCTACCCCAACTTCTAACTACTGGCCACAATTTTGCCGGAGCGCTGTCTGCTGCGCCCGGTATCATGCAAGCGACGGTATCTATCAGAGCGCGGCGAGCAATGTGCCATGCGTCTTTGGGCCAATCGCGCGACGTCTTTGCCAACCATATGCCATAGGCGGTGACGATTGAGGGCGAAGCGGAATCGGTCACTCTCTAAGCAGACCTCTAAAGAGGATTCCCGTCTTGATCGCGGAAGATTTCGCGGCGACCGACATGGTTTGCCGGGCCGACCAGGCCTTCGCTTTCCATCCGTTCAATCCACTTGGCTGCAGTGTTGTAGCCTACGCCCATTTGCCGTTGGAGCCACGAACCGCTGGCTTTCTGATTCTCGATCACGATCTGGCACGCTTGGCGATATTTGCGCTCTTCTGGGCTGTCGGACGCGGTCAGATCATCTTCAAAGTTCAGACCGCCGCCATCCTCGGGTTCTTCTGTGACGGCATCGACATATTCGGGTGATCCTTGTGCCCGCCAAAAATCAGCAACCGCCTCAACTTCGTCATCGCTGACAAATGGCCCATGGACACGGACCGTTGCACCGGTGTTGGGTTTGTAGAGCATGTCACCCTTACCCAGCAGCTGTTCAGCCCCTTGCTCACCCAGGATCGTGCGGCTGTCGATACGGCTGGTGACTTTAAAACTGATGCGGGTTGGCAGATTGGCCTTGATCACGCCGGTGATGACATCAACCGATGGACGCTGAGTGGCCATGATCAGATGGATACCCGCAGCGCGTGATTTTTGGCTAAGGCGCTGGATCAGGACCTCAATCTCCTTACCCACCGTAACCATCAAATCGGCCAGCTCGTCGACAATTATGACGATCTGCGGCAGCGGTTCATAATCGAGCTGTTCTTCTTCAAATAATTGTTCACCGGTTTCGGGATCAAAACCGGTTTGAACGCGGCGCCCAAGCGGACTGCCTTTGGCAATGGCGGCGCTGACTTTTTCATTGAAGCTGTTGATGTTGCGCGAATTGATGCTGCTCATCATCCGGTACCGGCGTTCCATCTCTTCGACCGCCCATTTGAGCGCACGCACGCTCTTATGCGGTTCTGTCACCACGCGGGAAAGAAGGTGCGGAATATCGTCGTAACTGGCCAGTTCGAGCACTTTGGGATCGATCAGGATCATACGACATTCAGCCGGAGTGAAATGATAGAGCAGTGATAGGATGATGCAGTTCAACCCAACAGACTTACCCGAACCCGTGGTCCCTGCGACCAATAGGTGAGGCATAGCAGCGAGGTCTGCAATGATCGGTTCGCCGGCAATGTCTTTGCCCAAAATGATCGGCAGATTGCCTTTAGAATCAGCAAAGGCGGCGCAGGCGGCGAGTTCGCGGAGCATCACCATCTGACGATCCGCATTGGGAAGCTCGATTCCCATCACCGTCTTGCCCGGAATGGGCGATACGCGGGCACTGATCGCGGACATGTTGCGCGCAATATCTTCGGCTAGACCAACTACGCGGCTTGCCTTGATGCCGGGAGCAGGTTCCAGTTCATACATTGTTACAACTGGGCCGGTGCGAACGGCTGTGATTTCACCCTTCACATTGAAATCGTCGAGCACATTTTCTAGCAGCCGTGCATTGCGCTCCAGCGCCAGTTTATCGAGCTTTGGCCCGGTATCCGCTGGCGGATCGGCCAGCAGGTCCAAACTTGGTAGATTATAGGTTGCGAACATGTCGCGCTGATTCTTCTTCGCTGGTTCGGCGCGCTTGGGCGGAGCGGAAGGATCACTGATTTCCGGTGCCCGGCGCGGTGTTGGCTCTTCGGGTGCTGTTTTTGCTCTTCGGCGCGAACGGGTGGCTGGCGCTTCAATACTACCTTCGTCGGCAATCGTTAGCTTGGGTTCGGCGCCGCTTGTCTTGTTGCGGCCAAATGGCAGCCGCGCAAGGATCGTTGAGCCAATTACACTTTGCCCGATGAAGTTTGGCAGGGTTAGCAACACGCGCCAGTCAATTGCAAAGACGCGGGTGAGCAATGCTGTCCCTACACCCAGGCAGATCAGCGCAACAGTGAGGATGATCCAGCCTGATGCACTGCCGCCAAAGCGCGTGGCAACCGCCTCAATCCCGGTGGCGCCCAGCAGGCCCGAAACTCCGCCAAGCTGTGCAGGCAATGTACCGCCGCTATTGTCAAAGGCGAGTGCGAGCACGGTTCCGAACAGAGTGATGGCAATCAGCAGTAATCCAGTCGGCAACCACCAGCGCGTTGTCTCTTCCATTTCTCCAACGCCGCCTTCGCCGCCATCCAGTTCGACAGCGCGCCACAATTTGCGTGATGAGATATATAGGAGCGGCAAGAGCAGAGTTCCCGGCAGGCCAAAAGCGAACAGCACGCGGTCTGCCGCCCATGCGCCCCAGATGCCCATCCAGTTGTTTACCTGATTAGGTGCGGCCGCAGTTGATGGACTGGGATCGGTCTGAGTGTAACTTGCCAAAGCCAGAGAGAGGAAGATCATTGCACCCAGCAACGCAGCCGCGCCCGTCATTTGGGTTACGCGGCGAATGCTACGGCGCAAGCCAATTCGCCAGTCTGCGGTTGTGTTGCGATTAGTCATAGCGCGGCTAGCCATTCAAGTGGGCTCCTTAGTCGGAACACACCATGAATCTTTGACGGACTCGGGTCAAGGAATCTGAGGTAGAGCGTGGCCATTAACTCAGCCCGTCGATTGCAGCCCAGCAATCCCAGCCTAGCGTTAGGGCGCGGTATTGGTCCATTCCGCCGAGCGCGATAACCGGGGCACTGGAATGCCGGGCCAACATTCGGAATCGCGCCGGGCCAAGCACTTTGTTGCCAAGGTGCGAACGTGTTGCGAATACTGGCGATAGCAGTACAGCATCCGCATGTAGCCTGTTCGCTTGACCAATTTCTGCAAGATCGTGCGCAGTTGCGAAATGAAGCAAGCCTGCGCGGGTGGGCCAAAGGGATTTCGGTGCTCCATAAATTCCGTCCGCGCCCCATTCTGCCGCCGTCAACGCGCTGTCGGCGAGGATCACCAAGTGTTCGCAAGCTCTCGCGACCCTACCAAGCACCTGAAACCGGGCCAAACGATCAGGGCCATCAAGGTGATAGTGCCGATAGATAAAACCGCTCCCGCGCGGCAGTTTGCGCAGCGCCGTTTCGAGCGCGGCATCGTTCCGCTTATCAGATAGAAGCCATAGTTTCGGAAGGGGCGTTGAATATCGCACGCCGTCACTATAGCGGGCAGTTATGGAAAGTGCAGCCAACCGTATCGCAGAAATCGAAGCCAATATTGCCCGCATGTGCAAACCTGCGCGGCGCGAACCTCAAGATGTGACTCTGATCGCGGTGAGCAAGACGCAACCAGCAGACCGGATTGAGCCGCTACTGGAAGCGGGCCAACGGGTCTTTGGCGAAAACCGCGTGCAAGAAACACAAGACAAATGGCCTGCTTTGCTCGAACGCTATCCCGAAACGAAGCTGCATCTGATCGGCCAATTGCAATCGAACAAAGCCGAAGAAGCTGTTGAACTTTTCGATGTGATCCACTCACTCGACCGCCCCAGCCTGTTGAAGGCTCTTGCGAAAGCGATGGACAAGGCTGGTCGGCGTGTGCCGTGCTTCGTTCAGGTCAATATCGGCGATGAGGATCAAAAGGGCGGGTGCCGGATTGAAGAATTGCCTGTTTTCCTCACCCTGGTGCGCGATGCTGACATTCCACTTGCCGGGTTGATGTGCCTGCCTCCCGCCGACACGGAAGCCGCACCGTTTTTCGCATTCCTCGCCAAGCTTGCTGAAGGTCATGGGATTGTTGGGGAGCAGATGGGCCTGTCGATGGGGATGAGTGCCGATTACGAAACCGCCGTGCAATTGGGCGCGACGCATATTCGGGTTGGCACCGCATTGTTCGGCGTTCGGGGCTGATCCGTGGAAACATTCGTCAGCCGCTGGATCGGTAAGCTCGAAGAGCGGGCAAGGGTCGTTTTCGAGGTCGTTACTCTTCCCGAAGTAACTGGTACGCACTGCGATGTGGCTGATGCGGTTGCGAAAGGATTTGGCCAGAAGACCATCGGGTTCAACTGGGAAATGCTCGATTCCGAAGGTGGATTTCAGGGTCCGCGAACGGCGCTGGGCACGATTGCTGGCGCGTTAGAGGCGGACATGGAATATCCCAAACAAACATGGCTGGGCGCAGATGATGCCGCGGCATGCGCGCAAGACTTCTTGGCGCTTTTCAATACGCCTCGGACGATCCTCTCAAACCGGCTTGAAGGGCTCTGGAATCCTATTTCTGATGCGCGGATTGAATGGGCATTTGTCGGCTTTGATGGCGCCCATGCCGCACTTTTGTTGCTTGCGCGGGATTAAGCCGGACACGAAAAAGGGCGCCCCGTTGCCGGAGCACCCTCTTATCATTGCCAGAACTGGTCTGGCTTAAGATTCGAAGTCCTAGAATTCGAAGCCCTAGAATTCGAAGAGAGCCTCAACACCAAGCTGACGACCCTTTGATAGCGGAGAGAACGTACCGGCCGCTGGTGCATCGCCGAATGGCTGATTGACGCCATTGGACAAGGCGCCGCCGAACGGGATCTGAGTGTCCCCGCCAACTTGCACTTCGTCAAACAGGTTGCGCCCATAAACGGAGAAGGAAAGGCCTTCCATCGGGGTCTTCCATGTCACGTTTGCTTCTAGGTTGGAGATGTCCTGTACGAATCCAAGATTGTTATCTGTATAGGCAAATTCATCGCGATACTGATAGCTTACGCGGGTCAGAATCTCGCTGTCGCCCAAGAACAATTCGTGGATGAAGCCTGCGCCCCAGGTGATTTCAGGAACGCGCGGTAGACGAAGATTAAGGTCAGTCTGATCGATCACTCCGTCTCCGGAAATGTCGAACAGTATCTCGTCATATTCGTCATCGATAAAGCCGAAATTGGCTGTAATAATGAGAGATGGCGACACACGCATACGGGCTTCTGCTTCGAAACCCGTGATCGTCGCATCCGCAGTGTTGAAGATCGATTGAGCCACACCGGAAACTGGGTCTGACTGGTTCACTTCGCGCTGCATGTCTTCAATCGTGGTGACGTAACCCGCAACGTTGAGTGTGAGCGATCCATCGGCTGTTTCGAACTTGGCGCCAATTTCATAATTGTCGACCTGTTCTTCATCAAAGGATAACGACCCGCCGGGACCTGTTGCGATGGCTTCAAACGCATTCGCATTGGTAATGCGGAAATTGTAACCGCCCGAACGGAAGCCACGCGTCCAATGTGCGTAGACTTGGCTGTCATTGAATTCGTATTGTACGCCCAGTTTTGGCGAGACATTGCGGAACCGAACACTGTCGGTGAAGCCGTTATTCTCGGTCGGGATGAGCGAATTGACACCGCTGGTCGGACATGTGCCCTCGACCACCGAACATGCGACGCGCGGACGGATAAAGGTCACTTCTGCGTCCTTGGTTTCCTGGCTCCAACGGATGCCGCCAATGATCGAGAAATCGCCGGTGAGGTAATATTGGCCATTGGCAAACAGGCCGAGCACTTCGTGATCCTGCTGACCGCCGCCAAAGAAGGTGAGCGGTGTCGAAACCGGAATTTCGCGGATTTCAGTATAGGCGATCGATTGATCGAAATAGAATCCGCCAACCGTCAGATCGAAATTGTCTGTCGACACGGCGTAGCGAATTTCGTTCGAAATCTGGTCCTGTTCGGTTTCAGTATTCGAGTGGAACAGGAACAGGGCGGTCGCATCAATATCCGCATCGGTTGTTGCGCTGTAATCACGATAGCCAAAGATGTTGGTCAGCGTGCCGGGGCCAATGTCCCATTCTGCTGTCAGCGAGGCGTTGATCGTCTCGTTGCTGTATGATCCGCGATTGTCGATGGCGAAATCGAATGTATCGCGTTCAAATGAACCACGGTTTTGGGCCGCGGGACCGTCGCCGTCACTGTCGAAATAATCGATCTTTCCAGTCAGTGTCAGATCGCCGAGCCTCGCTTCGAGAGCGCCGCGAAGGATGTAAGTTTCCGCTCTACCTTGGTTCGAACCGTCGAACGAGTTCTGGAAGTGCCCTTCATCCTCATTGTAATAGGCGCCGACTTTAAATAGCAGAACGTCTTCGATGATCGGGCCAGAAAGCACGCCGCTGGCGGTGTAGTTTGCGCCGCCGCGACCGCTATCAATCGGGCCATCAACCGCAGCGCGAAATTTGCCGCGAAAATCCTCAGTCGGATTGCCGGTGTTGATCAACACAGCGCCGCCGGTCACGTTGCGGCCAAACAGCACGCCTTGTGGACCGCGCAGGATTTCGACGCTTTCGAGGTCGAACAGGTCGAATACGACCCCGCCATTGGTACCCAGATAGACGCCATCGACGAATACGCCGACGGTAGGGTCAATCGATGGGATCGAGGAATTGATACCCAGCCCGCGAATAGAGAAGTTTGCCTGACCACGACTGGTCCCGATCTGATCAAGGCTGACATTGGGAGCCTGAAAAGTCAGGCCTTGAACATCGCGAACTTTGAAAGCTTCGAGCGTGTCGGCGTTGAAAGCAGTGACGGCCAACGGCACGTCCTGCACATCTTCAGGGTCTTGTGTCTTCGTACCAGTGACAACGATGTTGCCGATAGCGTCGAGCGAGCTCGTGCGTGTTTGGGGATCAGCATCTTCGGAACTCTGAGCATGAGCGGCAAAAGGGGTGGCCGCGCATGAGCAAAGAAGAAGGGCTGCAAGGTGCCGCGAGGGGGTGCGGAATTTCATTAAATTGGTCTCCTAGACATGAACGCGACTGCCAATAAAGATAGGTCATGCCATTGCAACCTATTCTGGTATGCGCTGGTCGAATGGACCCGGCGCTTCGTCGGATCGGTCCAAAATGCCGTTAGGCTTTTTCGTGCTCGCGTTGACGCTTGTCACTCGCCGCATCGAGCAATTCAACTTCAATCTCTTTCAGCCGTGTGGTCGCTGTCACTTTGCCGCCGGTTAGGTCGGTCACATAAAACGTATCCGATGCAACCTCCCCATAGGCGGTGATATGCGCTGACTGGACAATCAGATTTGCTTTATACAATGCGTAAGCAAGCCGGTTGAGCAATGCCGGACGATCGCGCGCGGTTACTTCGACAACAGTGAAATGGTTCGATGCTGTGTTGTCGAAATTGACGGCAGGCGCGACAGCAAAGGCCTTTGCCCGGGAATGCGATAAGGGACGTGCGGCGAGCTTTGGAACCAGCTCTACATTAGCCAAGAGCGCGTCCCGGATGCCTTGCTTCAACCGTTCGATCTGGCTTTCTTCGCGCAGAGGTTGATCATGTAGATCCTGCACCAGGAAATTGTCGATGGCATACCCATTCATCGCGGTGTGAATGCGCGCATCGATGATATTCGCCCCGGCAAGATGGATGCCGCCCGCGATCCGGTAAAACAGGCCGGGGTGATCGGCTGCAATGACGCTGACCAAAGTCGCGCCGCGCTCTTCATCTACCTCGCAATGGATTGAGAGGTTTTCGCCGATTTGCTGCGCCATTTGGTATTGTATCAGGTTCTTGGCGATGATGTCTTCTGGCTCTGCGATCCAATAGGCATCGGCGAGCAGTTCGTCCATCGCATCTACCAGATCGCCCTTTGCGCCAAGAATTTCAGCCACTCGTGCCTTCCGCGCCGCCACTTGAGCGGTGCGCCCCTTGCGTTTGTGACCCAGTCGCAATCGTTCCTGCGCGGCGTCATACAATTCGCCCAGCAGCTGCCCTTTCCAGCTGTTCCATGTGCCTGGTCCGACCGCTCTGATATCGACTGCGGTCAAAATCGCGAGATTGCGCAGGCGGTCCACTGATTTCACCTCTGCGACGAAATCTTCGATTGTTTTGGGATCAGTTAGATCGCGTTTCTGCGCGGTTGAGCTCATCAGCAAGTGTTGCAGGACCAGCCATTGAACCAGCTCAGTTTCTTTGCTGTCCAATCCAAACCGCGGGCACAGTTTCTTGGCCACATCTGCGCCTAATACCGAGTGGTCGCCGCCGCGCCCCTTAGCAATATCATGCAGCAAGACCGCAACATAAAGCGCCCTTCGAGAGGCGACTCTGTGGATTTGCCTGGTTGCGCGCGGATGGTCGTCTTCCAGCAGACCCCGTTCAATCTGGCTGAGTAGGCCGATCGCGCGGATCGTGTGTTCATCGACTGTATAATGGTGATACATGTCGAACTGCATCTGCGCATTGACCCGTCCAAAATCGGGCACAAATCGACCGAATACGCCCGACTCGTTCATCCAACGCAACGCCGCTTCGGGGTTATTGCGCCCGCCCAACAATTCGAGGAACAGGGCATTGGCACGCGGATCTTTGCGCACCGACTTATCAATCAGTTTTGAATCTCGGTCGGCCTGACGCCTGGTTTCCGGGTGAATCTCTAGTTCTTCTGCCTCAGCCAACTGAAACAATTCGATCAATCGCACGGGACCGTCAGCAAACCATTTGTCGCGCGGCGCTTTGATCCGGCCGCCCTCGACGACATAGCCTTTGATAAAGCGCGGTTTGGCTGACCATCCGGCGAAAAACCCGCTGCGCGCGCGTTTCTTGGCGAATTCTTCATCTAAGTGGGACAGGAACACTCCGCTTAAACTGCCGACGCGTTTTGCCTGCATAAAGTAATATTGCATGAACCGTTCGACCGCGCTCTTGCCCGGACGGTCCGCGAAATTCATGCGCTCTGCGACTTGGCGTTGGAGGTCAAATGTCAGCCGGTCCTCTGCGCGATTTGTGAGGACATGCATGTGGCTTCTTACCGCCAGCAAGAACCCTTCAGCTCGGCGAAAGCTGCTATATTCGGCGCCGGTCAGCAGACCCACATCAACAAGCTGTGCAGCGCTGTTGACGCGGTGGACATATTTGCCAATCCAATAGAGCGTTTGCAGGTCGCGCAGGCCACCTTTGCCGTCTTTCACATTGGGTTCAACAACATAGCGGCTATCGCCCATCCGCTTGTGCCGCGCATTGCGCTCTTCGACCTTTAGGGTGAGAAACTTGCGCTCACTTCCTCGCACAACTTCGCTCCAGAATCGTTGGCGAAGCTCCTCATAGACATCCTGATCGCCCCAGATGACTCGTCCTTCGAGCAGCGCGGTGCGGATGGTGAGATCTTCCTTTGCCATGTTCATCGTATCAGCGATTGTGCGGCTGGAATGGCCCACTTTCAGGCCCAGATCCCACATCAAATACAGCATTGCCTCGATCACCTGCTCACACCAGGGCGAGCGTTTCATTGGGGTGATAAAGGCGATGTCGACATCCGAATGCGGTGCCATTTCGGCGCGGCCATATCCACCGACAGCGACAATGGCGAGCCGCTCTGCGGTGGTGCGGTTGCCCACTGGAAAGACGTTGGTGGTCACATAATCATGGATCACCCGAACCAATTGATCGGTTAAAAACGCATAGCCGAGCGTGATTTCATGGCCTGCTGATGGCTTGTCAGTAAGGCGTCGTTCTAACTCGGCCCTCCCGCTATCGAGCGCGCTTTGGAGCGCCTGCAAAATTGGCGTACGGCCATTTTCGCCATACTGTTTCACCAACGCCGCAATCGTGCCCATTAGATCGCGCCGGTCAATGATCGCCCGCTGGCGAGAGACACGGCGACTGGGCTGGTTCCAGTCAGTCATCACATCTCTCCAATTGCCAATACGTGCGAATATCGCAGCCGATTATGCTGCTGAGAGCTTTTCCGTGTAAGCTGTGCGCAGGCTCTTCCTGTCGATCTTTTGCGTGCCGAGGCGAGGGAGCGCCTCGTTGACTACCCAGATATGTTCTTCAAGCGGAACTTTGAACTGTGCGATCCGTGATAGCAAAAATTCGCGCAATTGGGCAGCCGTCATCGCATCGCGGCCTTCCTTCACCCGAAATACCGTTGCGGGGACTTCGCCCATCCGGTCATCCGGCAGGCCAAACACTGAACATTCAGCAATATCGTCATGCGCGTAAACCGCGTCTTCGACTTCGATGCAGGAGATGTTCTCTCCCCCGCGAATGATGATGTCCTTCTTACGATCAACGATGTAGAGATACCCGTCTTCGTCAAGGTAGCCGAGATCGCCCGAACGGAAGAACTGATCGTTGGTGAAGGCCTCTTTGGTGGCTTCTTCATTGTTCCAATATCCGCAGAAATTGGCGACCGAACGGATGCAAACCTCACCAACGTCACCTTGTGCCAAGTGATTGCCATCATCGTCGAGGATCGCGATTTCAACCAATGGCTGGGAGGCGCGGCCAGTTGAGCCGGGCTTTGCAATGTAATTCTCATTGAAATTGCCGCAGCCCACGGCATTGGTTTCAGTGAGGCCATAACCAAGAATTGGGAAACCGCTGGGGAAAGCCTCTTTGATCTTGGTAACATGTTCCAATGGACGCGGAGCGCCGCCAGCGGCAAAGCTTTTACAGGCGGAAAGGTCGAAATTATCCTTTTCCGGATGAGTGGCCATTTCATAGCTCATCAGCGGAACGCCAACGAAATAGGTAACTTTCTCTTCTTCCATCAAACGCAATGCTTCCAACGCATCCCATTTGGGCATTAGCACTAACTTGCGCGCAATCGCGTAAGACTGAAGGAACAACGGGACCTCACCCGTGACATGGAACAGCGGCACCGCAACCAATGCGGACGGCTGGGCGCTCATATCCTGACCTTGGCTTTCAAACAGCAGCTTTGCCATCGCGCTTTGGCAGATATAGTTCATGACGCCTGAAATGACGCCGAGATGATCAGAATAGGCACCTTTTGATTGGCCGGTCGAACCCGAAGTATAAAGGATAGTCGACAGATCATCAGGGCCAAGCTGCGCGAGCATGGTCATCGCAACCGAGCTTGTCCGATCGGCTGGCGCGGCCCAGACATTTGCCAGACCTTCTGAGGGCGCGTTGTGCTCTATCATCACCAATTTGGCAGAATGATCGGTCCCTTCGAGCCGTTTCGCTCGGCCAAAATCAGCAATCACCAACTTACATTCGGCCAATCTGATACCATAGGCGAGTTCATCACCAGACCAGAATCCATTGAGCAAAGTCACACAGCCGCCAGCCATGGCAATGCCCATATAGGCGATCATCCAGTTCGCAGAATTGCGCGCGGCGATCCCGATGCGGTCGCCTTTCTTCACACCATGCTTGGTCGCCAAACCTTCTGCGACACAAACGGCAGCTGCATATGTTTCGCCAAAAGTCATCCGGATATCGCCATCAACGATGAACGGTATGTCTTTATGTTCATTGCAGAAATGTGCAAAGTAATGCGCCAGTGTTGGTGGAGCAACCGTGAATGCTGGCATTTCAACGCCGCCGCGATTTCGCGGTGTTGTGTGAAACGGCTGACCTTCTTTGGTCAGTTCGCTGATGATCGCTTCAAGCGCAGTGTCCAGCTGGGTGGGCATGCGAATCTCTCTCCTTTGATCGCCGAACTCTGTCGGCGTTACATTCGGTCTTGCCGCACGATGTGCGACATATTGTATATCGTTCAGCGCTTGCTAGGGTTCCCCCGAAGTCTTCGCTGTGCCAAAAGCTGCATCAAGCGGCGAGCCTTAGTCAAGTTATACTGAGCGGCGCGTTTCGATATTGCTTTTGAAACTTACTAAGAGGTTCCTTTCGTGCTGTCACTACTTGCTGCAAGCGGCGGCTCTATAGATCCGATTTTCTGGTCAGACCTCGGCCTGAGCCCTCATTTGTTCGAGATCGGAGGTTTCCAGCTTAGGTATTATTCGTTGGCCTATCTGATCGGTGTCATGTTCGCCTATTGGCATCTCAGCCGGATGCTGAAATCTCCCGGTGCACCGATGGCACAGCGCCATGCGGATGATCTGTTTTTCTATTGCACATTGGGCGTTATTCTCGGCGGCCGGTTGGGCTATGCCGCTTTCTACACCGGCGGCGAGACTGGGATACCCAGTGCCTTTACTGATTTTTCCGGAGACGGATTCGTCAGTTGGAAATTGTTGCGGATGTGGGATGGTGGCATGTCGTTCCATGGCGGATTGCTGGGTGTGCTAGCCGCAATCGGTTGGGTTTCGTGGGGCGGAAAGCTCTCTTTCCTGCGTGTCTGCGACTATATCGCGGTTACTTACCCGCTCGGCCATTTGTTGGGCCGCCTTGCGAACTTTAACAACGGCGAATTGTGGGGCCGTCAGTCGGATGTTGCATGGGCAATGGTGTTTCCTGGTGGAGGAGAAGTCGCTCGTCACCCTAGCCAGCTCTATCAAGCTGGACTGGAAGGCCTACTGCCACTTATCGTCCTGATGTTTATGTTCTGGAAAACCAAGGCACGTTATCGACCCGGGCTATTGGTGGGCGTCTTTACAATAATTATGGGAGCAGCCCGCTTTGTTAACGAATTTTTCCGTCAACCCGATGCACAATTGGCTGACTTTGCAGTTCGAACCGGACTATCGATGGGGCAATGGCTAACAATACCGCTGATATTGACTGGATTGATTGTCACGATTTACGCCGTGACGAGGAAACCCGTGGGAACTGGCAGCGCGGCTCCGGCAGCGGGCTAGGCGTCATCACGCTGCGCCGTCCATGGCCCAGCACACTGCGTTTGATCGAAGCAGACGGGACCGAAATCGTGGCCCCGGATGACACCGCGATGGGCACACCAGAAGTGCGTGCAACATCCAAGGCCAACAAAGATGCCGAGGCAAAAGCCTTCAGAGAGGCGGAGGCTAAGGCCAAAGCAGACGCAGAAGAAGCGGCCAAGGCACAAGCGGACGCTGAGGCGGCTGCGAAGGCAAGGGCTGTCGTAGAAGCAAAGGCAGCCGCAGAGGCAGCCAAAGCAATAGAAGCCGCCAAGGCAAAGGCCGAAGCCGAGAAGAAGGCGCGCCTAGCAGCAGAAGCCAAAGCGAAGAAAGAGGCGGAAGAGAAAGCCAATCGCGAAGCCGAAGCTCTGGCCAAGCGTGAGGGAGAGGCCAAGGCGAAGCAGGAAGCCGAGGAAAAAGCAAAAGCGCTGGCTGCCGAGACAGCTCGCAACGAAGCTGCCGCCAAAGCCAAAGCCAAAGCCAAGGCTGAAGCCGAAGAGAAAGCCCGGTTGGAGCGTGAGGCCAAAGCTAAGGCCGCCGCAGAAGCCAAGGTAAAGAAAGAGGCCGAAACCAAAGCGAAAGCGGAGGCCAAAGAAAAAGCAGCCGCTGAAAAACTAAGGGCGAAAGAGGCCGCTGAAGCAGAAAAGGCTGCAAAAGCCGCAGCCGAAGCGGAAAAGGCAGCGCAGCAGGAAGCCGCTGCCAAAGCCAAAGATCTTGGCAAAACCTTCCGCCGTCTGATCCGTGAGACTGGTCCGATCAGCCTCGCCCACTACATCGCGGAAAGTAACGCACGCTATTATACCAGCCGCGATCCGCTTGGCGAAGAAGGCGATTTCATCACCGCTCCCGAAGTCAGCCAGATGTTCGGCGAATTGATCGGCCTCTGGTTTGCTGATTTGTGGGTGAGGATGGGCTCACGCAAAAAGATCCATTTTGTGGAAATGGGGGCGGGCCGCGGAACGCTTACCAAGGATGCCTTGCGCACCGCAGCGAAATACGAATTCGATCCGCAGGTTCATTTTGTCGAAACATCCCCGACGCTGCGCAAAATTCAGAGTGAGGCCATTCCCGATGCGATCCATCACGATGACCTATCAACCCTGCCAACCGATGCGCCTTTGCTGATTGTCGGCAACGAATTCTTTGACGCTCTGCCCATCCATCAGCTCGTGCGATCGGCGGTGGGTTGGCACGAGCGCATGGTCGGGCTCGAAGGGGATGAACTTGTCTTTGTCGCCGGTGATCAACCGATGGACTCGATCGTCCCCAAAAGCTGGAAAAGCGCATCGCAAGGAACGATGATCGAAACCAGCCCTGCCGCAAGTGCGATCATGACCGAGATTGCTCAGCGCTTGAATGAGCAAGGCGGCGCTGCGCTCATCATCGATTATGGTTCGTTTGAACTGCGCGCAGGATCAACCGTGCAGGCAATCCGGGCGCATGAAAAAGTTGATGTGCTATCCCATCCGGGTGAGGCCGACATTACCGCCCATGTTGATTTTGAGCTGCTAAAAGATGTGACCAAGAAGAATGGCGCCGATGTCATGGGGCTGCAGATGCAGGGTGAATGGTTGCGGCAAATGGGTATCGATGTTCGCCACGAAGCCTTGAAACGCAAAAACCCAGCAGAGGCTGATAAGCTTGCCCGGCAATATGAGCGGCTGGTTGATGATGGCCAGATGGGGTTGCTGTTCAAGGTTTTGGGTGTTTGCGGGCGCCGTTGGCCGATTGGAGTCGGGTTCGATTGATAGTTTGCGGTGATCTGATCAATGGTCGCAGATATCCCCTACAAGCCAATCTTCTGAGCCAAATCTGCGGCTGCATCGGCGGGGCTGAGCTTGCCTTCACCTTCCCGGTCTACAGCGAAATTGGCCTCTCGCATGGCGTCGACAGAGATCGCCCCGATTAGCGGCTGAAGCGCGCGGGCGATTCCTTCATCGTCAGCAATGCGGGGTGACATCATCAACATCGCATCATAGCTGGGCAAAGCCCCGCGCGGGTCTTCCAACACGACCAGCCGATCCGCCGCAATCCGCCCGTCCGAAGTGTAGGCACTGATCACATCAGCTTCTCCTGATCGCAGGGCATTGTACATAAAGGTGGGTGAGAAATTGCGCGTTTCACCAAACCGCATTCCGTAAGCATCGCGCACCGCGATCCATTCGGGGCGTTCAAAAAACTCAGGATCACCGCCAACTGTCAAGTCGGGGCTGAACCGTACCAATTGTTCCAACGAAGTTACGCCCAATTCGGCGGCGCGATCTTCTCGCATCGCAAAAGCATAAGCGTTTTCGAAACCCAATCGGCCAAGCACGCGGACCCCGGTGTTCGCGCGCTCCCATTCAACGATCGTGTCATACATCACCTCACGTCCTGGATTGTCGGTACGCTCAAGCTCGTTGGTCCAGATCGTACCGGTGTAATCGACCGAAATATCAATGCTGGAGGATGCGACAGCGCTGTGCACCACAGCGGAGCCCAGTCCATCGCGATATTCAACCGAATAGCCCGCCGCTTCCAGCCGTGATCCGATCAACTGGGCAAGAATATATTGCTCGGAAAATTGCTTTGATGCGATGATGATCGTGTCGTCGTCATCGCCGCCTGATTGATAGGCAAGCGCACCCATTACACCCAGCGCCACCACCGCGATCCCCGCGCCATATTGCCAGCGATTGCGGTTCGCAAAGCCGCGCTCAACCAGGCCCAGAAGCGCATCGACAACTAGCGCCAGCCCTGCGCTCGCGATGCAACCCGCCAGCACCAAAGCCCAGTTTTGAGTCTGCAACCCGGCAAAGATTGGGTCACCCAGGCTCGGCTGACCAATGGTAGTTGCCAGAGTGGCCGCGCCAATCGTCCAGACGCTGGCGGTGCGAATACCCGCCATCACAAAGGGCGCGGAAAGCGGCGCTTCGACCAGCGCCAGTTTCTGCCATTTGGTCATCCCCACGCCGTCTGCCGCTTCGAGCACGCCGGGGTCGAGATTGGCTTGCGCAGTCACCGCATTGCGCAATATCGGCAGCAAAGCATAGAGCGCCAAGGCGAGCAAAGCGGGCAGGAAACCTAACGTTGGTAAGTCCTCCCCAAATACCACCCGCAGGCTAAGCAAGATCGGAAAGAACAGCGCGAGCAGTGCCAGTGCCGGGATGGTCTGCACTAGACTTGCAAACCCCAATGCAAAGCGTGCGATTGTTGGTGAACGGCTTGCCCACACAGCCAGCGGCAGAGCGACTAGCATTCCAAGCCCAATGGCGCTAGCGGATAGGACGATATGCGCGGCGAATTTGTCGCCTAGGCCAAGCAGTATGCTCCAGATTTCGTTCATGGCTGGTCACTCATTTGAGCGCCGGATTTCTCCATCATGGCCAGTCGTTCTGCCTGCTGACGCGGTACCGCTACCAGTCCCTGCGCAATCTCTCCGCCTTCTCTTGCGAGCAGTTCGTGCGGAGTGTGATCCGCCACCAAATCACCGTGAGACATCACCAAAACCCGGTCTGCCAACAGCAATGCTTCGGCCATGTCATGCGTGACCATGATCGTGGTGAGGCCAAGTTTTTCATGAAGCTCGCGCACTTTGTTGCCCAGAGCATCGCGGGTGATCGGATCGAGCGCGCCGAAGGGTTCGTCCATGATAAGGAGCTCCGGATCGCCTGCCAATGCACGTGCGACACCAACCCGCTGGCGCTGCCCGCCTGAAAGCGCATCGGGCATGCGGCTCGCGATGTTCGGCTCTAACTCCACCAGTGCCAGCAGTTCTGCAATGCGGTTCGCGCTTAGCTTTTCTCCGGCAAGGCGCGGGCCGATGGCGATGTTTTCTCCGACGGTGAAATGCGGGAATAGGCCGATGCCTTGAAAGACATAACCAACCCGGCGTCGCAGCTGTGATTGTTTGAGCAGCGTGACATCTTCGCCGCCAAATAGCACTCGTCCGCCGCTGGGCGTCACCAGCGTGTTGACCATTTTCAAAAGCGTGGATTTGCCTGACCCAGAGGAACCGACCAGTGCGACGAAGCTCCCGGCTGCGATAGAACAAGTAACGCAGCCGACAGCAATCACGTCACCATATCGGCGCTCTGTCGCTTCAAAAGACAAGATGGTGCCGTTGTTGTCTGCGCTTGGATGTGATGCTGAGATCAGTCTGGCCCCTGATAATTGCTGTCGTCCACTGCCGTGCGGCGGTTTCAAACCGGTATTCTTGAAAATCAACCTAGATGCCAAATGCGCGCGCGCCAAGCGTTGGCGTTCTGTGGGCGGATTGCTAAGGCCACTGCATGATACATGCGAGGCGCAGGCTCTGGCTTATTCGCTTCCGACCGACAGATGAGAGATTTCCATGCGCACTACCCCTCAATTTGATTTCCAGCTTGGCGAAAGCGCGGAGATGATCCGCGACAGTGTGGGCCGCTTTGCTGACGAGAAAATCATGCCGCTGGCTGATAAGATCGACCGCGATGATTGGTTTCCGCGCGAACTATGGGCGCCGATGGGTGAGCTTGGCCTCCATGGTATCACAGTGGATGAGGCTGATGGCGGTCTGGGCTTGGGCTATCTCGAACACGTCATTGCGGTTGAGGAAGTCAGCCGTGCCAGCGCGTCGCTGGGCCTGTCTTACGGCGCGCATTCCAACCTCTGCATCAATCAGATCCGCCGTTGGGGCAATGATGAGCAAAGGGCGAAATACCTCCCCGGATTGATTTCGGGCGAACATGTCGGCAGCCTCGCGATGAGTGAAGCTTCCGCCGGGTCCGACGTGGTTTCGATGAAGCTGAAAGCAGAGGCTGTACAGGGCGGATATGTCCTAAACGGAACTAAGTTCTGGATCACTAACGCACCAGAGGCGGATGCTCTGGTCGTCTATGCCAAAACCGATGGCAGCGCCGGATCGCGCGGGATCACGGCATTTCTGATCGAGAAGGACGACGAAGGATTTTCGATCGGCCAGAAGATTGAGAAAGTCGGCATGAAGGGATCGCCCACCGCCGAATTGGTCTTCGATGATTGCCATATTCCTGAAACCCGGGTCATGGGCCCGGTCAATGGCGGCGTGGGCGTGTTGATGAGCGGGCTGGATTATGAGCGCGTGGTGCTGTCCGGCATTCAGCTCGGCATTATGCAGGCGTGTCTCGATTGCGTAATTCCTTACCTACGAGAGCGCACCCAATTCGGTAAACCCATTGGGTCGTTCCAGCTGATGCAGGCAAAAGTTGCTGACATGTATGTCGCGCTGCAATCGGCGCGCGCTTATACTTATGCGGTCGCGAAAGCGTGTGATGCGGGCCAGACGACGCGCTTCGATGCGGCGGGTGTGATCCTGTTGTCATCGGAGAACGCGTTCCGTGTTGCGGCGGAAAGCGTGCAGGCGCTGGGCGGCGCAGGCTACACGCTTGACTGGCCAGTGGAGCGCTATATGCGCGATGCGAAATTGCTCGATATTGGCGCTGGCACGAACGAGATTAGGCGGATGCTGATTGGGCGTGAACTGATTGGAGCGGCGGGGTGAGCGTGCTTCACATTATCGCGGCTAGCTTGATCATCTTTGCCACGATATTCCATTCTGTGATGGGTGAGAAGAAGCTGATCGCACCGACGCTGGCCGTGGACGATCCGTTTATTCAGGCGCCCATGACGCAAGGCATAACGCGCTTTGGATGGCATTCTGCTTCGGGCTTTTTTCTGCTTACCGCTCTGACCATCGTGCTGCCAGATGTGCCATCATTGCTGATCTGGGCGACAGGCGGGCTTTGGATCATACTAGGGATCACCAATCTGATCATTATGAAGGCCAAACATCCGGGCGGCTTTCTGCTGTCTTTGATAGGACTTCTAATTCTCGCTGGGGAGGTGCTCTGATGCCAGTCTATATGATCTCTCGCATGACGATCCATGACCGCGCCGAATATGACAAATACGAAGCGCAGTTCATGGACATCTTCGAAAAGTTCGAGGGCAAGATGCTCAGTGTTGATGAGGAACCGCAAGATCTCAGCGGCAAATGGACGGCGACGCGTTCGGTCCTTATGGAATTCCCGGACAAGCCCAAGCTTTTCACTTGGCTGACCTCGCCCGAGTATCAAGAAATTGGCAAATTCCGCGACGCGGGCAGCACGTCTGAGGCGATTATTGTGAAGGGTTTGGAAGAGCAAACATGACAGCACCTGTTCTCACTTCGAAACTCGATAACGAAAGCACAGAGGCGAAAGCTCGCTTCACGCACAATAAGGGGCTGGCGGAAGACCTCCGAACGACTGTTGCGACCGCCGCATTGGGCGGATCAGAGCGCAGCCGAGAGCGGCATGTGTCGCGCGGTAAATTGCTGCCGCGTGAGCGGGTGGAGCGCTTGCTCGATCCCGGTTCGCCATTCTTGGAGGTCGGGCAACTTGCGGCGAACGGTCTCTACGACACCGATATCCCGGGCGCGGGGATGATCGCTGGCATTGGCCGCGTGTCGGGCCGTCAGGTCATGATCGTGTGCAACGACGCCACCGTTAAAGGCGGCACCTATTATCCGATGACGGTGAAGAAGCATCTTCGCGCGCAGGAAATCGCGCAGGAAAACCGGCTCCCCTGCATCTATTTGGTCGATAGCGGCGGCGCGAACCTGCCGCATCAGGCAGAGGTCTTTCCCGACCGCGATCACTTTGGCCGCATCTTTTTTAACCAAGCGAATATGTCCGCACTCGGCATCCCGCAAATTGCCTGCGTCATGGGCAGCTGCACGGCGGGCGGCGCCTATGTACCTGCCATGTCGGATGAGACAGTGATTGTGCGCAATCAGGGCACAATTTTCCTTGCTGGACCGCCATTGGTGAAAGCCGCGACGGGCGAAGAAATTACAGCAGAAGACCTTGGTGGCGGCGATCTGCATGCGCGCAAATCGGGCGTGGTCGATCACTTGGCTGAGAATGACGAACATGCGCTGACCATTGTGCGCGATATTGTCAGCCATTTGGGAGAGAACACTGGGGCGGCGGCAAACATCGCGTTGAAAGACCCGCGCCCGCCCAAATTTGACGCAGACGACCTGTACTCAGTGATCCCAGACGATGTCCGCGCGCCCTATGACGTGAAGGAAGTGATCGCCCGGCTGGTCGATGGCAGCGAGTTTCACGAATTTAAGGCGCAATATGGCAGTACTCTCGTGTGCGGATTTGCGCATATTTGGGGCATGCCGATCGCGATCCTCGCCAATAACGGTGTGTTGTTTTCTGAAAGCGCGCAAAAAGGCGCTCACTTTATTGAGCTTGCCCAGCAACGCCGTATCCCGCTGTTGTTCCTGCAAAATATCTCCGGCTTTATGGTTGGCGGGAAGTACGAAGCAGAGGGCATCGCCAAACACGGCGCGAAGCTCGTCACTGCTGTGGCCACCGCGACCGTGCCAAAGATTACTGTGGTGATCGGCGGTTCGTTTGGAGCGGGCAATTACGGCATGTGCGGGCGGGCATACTCGCCGCGTTTCCTCTTCACATGGCCCAATGCGCGCATTTCCGTGATGGGCGGTGAGCAAGCAGCCAGCGTTCTGGCTACCGTCCACCGCGACGCGGACAGCTGGACCGAAGAACAGACCGAAGAGTTCAAAGCCCCGATCCGCCAGAAATACGAAGACGAAGGCAACCCATACTACGCCACCGCGCGCCTATGGGATGACGGCGTGATCGATCCCGTGCAGACGCGTGATGTGTTGGGATTAGCTTTCGCGGCGACGCTGGAGGCTCCGATTGCGGAACGGCCAAGCTTTGGCGTATTCAGGATGTGATGAGATGGTATTCAAAGGGAAGGATGCGACTCGCGACCTTGGAATCGTTCTGATTGGGTTTGCAATCTACAGTTTTATATTCGAACCTTGGTCTGATCGAGTGAGTTTTTTAGCTTCAGGAGCAACTGAATTCGGAGCGGTAAAAGCCCTCCTTATTGTCGGGGTTGTCTTCGCCACCGCAAAATACACGCAACTCTGTTCGAGGATCGGAGCATTAAGTCACCGTTCCAACCGAGCGATTGGTCGAGCGGCTTTTTTGGCGCTTGGGCTAGAGTATGGAACGTCGGGATTGGTCTGGTATCTGATTGGCTTTCGTGAAGCATTGATATTTTTCATTGGCTGCTGGCTGGTCGGCAGTTCTACCGAAAGAAATAACTTCTTCCGCGAAATTTTCGGCGAGATTAAGCGCGAAGCAGACAGGCGTGACCCCGAGTGAAGGCAAACATTGGCTGAAGCTTACACCTTTTCCCTACTGATGCCCCCAATCGCCATCCTCGCTGCTATTGGGTGACAGGCCCAGCTGCTCGCCATTAATCGACACGCCCAGTCCCAAGACCGTGCGGTTGGCGTAGGCGAAATAGGCGGCGACTTGGTTGATCTCGAGAATCTCGCCATCGTCCCAGCCTGCCTCGCGCAGTTCGGACACATCCGTCTCGGCCATATCGGCAGGGCGCATTGTCAATTTCTCAGCATAAAGCAGCGCGGCAATTTCCTTCGCGCCCCATATTGCACCTTCGGCCAATTCGCCTTCGAGAGAGCTGCGGATCGCCGCCGCCTCATCTGCATCATCCAGCAAGCGCTCCAGCCCGGCAAAATGATGCTCAACGCAGTACGCGCAGCCATTGCGCAGGCTCACCAGCACACCGATGACTTCCAAAAACCACTTGGGCACCTGATTGGCCGAATGGTGCAGCACGTTTTTATACAGCGCCATATGCCCTTCGAGGCTGGGCGGGCGCAGGCTGTGTGCGGTGAGGATATTGTCGACGCGGCCATCGGCCCCGCGCACGCGGTCATAGATCTTGGCGAGCCGCCCTTTGGCATCAGACGGAGTGATGGTTTTGATGTAGGTCATACCAGGATACGTGATGCCTGATCGAAGTTTGGGCAAGGTCTGCGGGGCATGTTTTGATCCACCAGACTGTACCCCACCGTCAAAACCGTGAAACCTTCGCGCCGCCCCTTGCGTAGCTTACCCAATTGAGGGCACATAGTGTGTTCTGGGGAGAGAGAATTGCCACATAATGAAACCCGCAAAGTCGGACTGCTTTCGCGGATCGTGCGCCGTATAATCCTTTGGATCTACGCTCTGAAAGGTTGGAAGATTGACGGAAACCTTCCGAAAAATCTGAAGAAATATGTGATAGCAGGCGCGCCGCACACTTCAAATTGGGATTTCGTGTTCTTTGCGGGCGCTACGCATAGCGAGCGGGTGCAGCCGAATTTCATGGGCAAGCACACTCTGTTTCAGGGGATGATGCGCAATTTCATGCTCGATATGGGCGGAATCCCTGTCGACCGGACAAAAAAGACGAATGCTGTCGAACAGGTGGCCGAGGAGTTTGCTGCCCGCGAAGAGCTGGCATTGGTGATTGCTACGGAAGGAACGCGCAGTTCCGATGGCAAATGGAGATCGGGCTTTTACAATATCGCTCAGGCGGCAGGCGTACCGATTGTTCCTGCCTATGCCGATAACAAGAATATGATCATCGGATTCGGCCCGCCCATGACCCCCACCGGCAATTATGGCGACGACCTGCTCAAGCTCGCTGAATGGTTCCGATCCAAGATACCTGACCTTGAACGTTACAAAGTATTGGAAGCGCAAGCCAAGGCGATCATCGAAGGTCGAAACGACATCTGATCATTTGCGATATCGAGTCGCTCAATTCTTGTAAGATATGTCTTTAAGCCTGCGATGCCTGCCCCTATCTAAGCCACCTATCAGGAGGTGAGAGGCCATGGCCTTGGATAATGCAACACGGCAAACAGAGCGCACGCGAATTGCGCGCCTTGTTCTCGATCTGGTGAAAGCACGCGGGGCAGAGATCACCTATGCTGGCGCGCTTGCCGAAAGCGGCCTGTCACGCAGCCGGTTTGAATTGGTTGTCGAAGATTATGACGACCTGTTTGAAGCCATTGCAGAAGTTTGGCTTGAACCGCATATGAAGGTGATGGAAGAGGTTGTGAATGCCGCCCTTCCGCCCAATCGCAAGATGTATGAGTTCTTCCGCAGGCGTTTTGAGATTTCGCGTGATCGACACAGCGAAGATCCGGAATTTTTCCGCATGGTTTGTGACGCAGGCGCTGCCAATTTCGAACGTGTGCGCTCCTTTGTCGACCTAGCCGATCACTATTTGTGCGAGGTGATCGTGCAGGCGCAAGCAGATGGCCATTTCGCGGGTCTAGAGATTGATGAGACACTGTCGCTGATCAATCAGATGGTGGCGAATTACACGCTTCCCGATGCGCTGCTTCATTTGAGTGACAAGCTAAGCGAGAAGAAGCTGGCCCAGATCGTCGATACGATCTTTATCGGGCTTTCAGGCGAAGCAGGCGATGCGGCACGCGGGGTCAACACGATCCGGGTGCTGTCTTAACTCACTATTTGTCGTCAGGGGTGCGTTTGAACTGCAAAACATTGGCAGGGAGCTTACGCGCAGGTGGCAGACGACGATTGTCTGACAGCGCATATTTGAGGCTCGCCCCCACCATTACCGCCGATATAGTGATAATAAGCGTCGCCCAGAACCAATGCGGGAGCCACAAGGACGCTTCGATCTGACCGGTGTCCGATAGCATTTGCTGTCCGCCGATTACGGCTTGCTCTGTGAAGAGGTAGTTGAAATCTCTCAACATGCTCATCGCGGCAAGCACTCCCAAAAATTGGAGTGTGAAGCGTGCTATTCCCGCAGAGGCCTTCCATGCAATCACGGCGAGAAATGCCGCGACCAAGGGCAGTACCGCATAGCCGGTAGGGGAGCGCACATAGATGATGACGGAGGCAAAGATCGCAGCGGCCATGATCCATAGGGCGGGTCGCCAAAATTTTTCGCGTGCGCTGGCCAGGATAAGTCCTGCGCCAACAATGCTGGGGGCTAGTGGACCGCCGGCTGCCATCGTAGCCCTTGCAAAAGGAGAGATGTCCTCCGCAACCATGCTCTCTGCAACGCCGGAGCCATCGGAAAATATTTGCAATTGTACAAAATCCTGACCCATCATCATCGCGGTCAGGCCGTGACCCATTTCATGAAACCACGTGGTGAGGATCATAAAGGGATAGATCAAATAATTGCCCAATGGCAGTGATGGCAGCGCGATGACCACAAACCCAGCCAATATCAGGCGGCCAACTTGTTCAGCCTGACTGCCCGGTTCGACCATTGAGCGCATGGCTTAGGTACCCCGCGTTTCTGCCGCCGTATCATCGGGCGCGCGTGCTTTGCCATCGGGGCCAATGCGCATACGGTAATGGGCGGCGGCCTCGTCATCTTCGGCGCGCTGTTCCTGCAAAATTGACCAGCTCGCCAAGAACAATCCTGCGACCAGCGGACCGAGCACAATGCCGGGGAAGCCAGCCAGTGAAAGACCGCCCAATGTGGTGACCAGGATAATCCAATCCGGAATGCCAGTGTCGCGGCCGACAAGGATGGGGCGCAGAACATTGTCCGCGGAACTGATGATGATAAAGCCCGATCCGAGCACAAACACACCTTGCCAAATTTCGCCCGAGACGAGCAGCCAGACCCCAACCGGTGCCCAAACCAAAGCCGTGCCGACCGCAGGGATCAGCGCAAGGATCGCCATCAACACGCCGAGCAACAATGCAGACGGTACGCCAGCGATCATCATAGTGATCGCGCCCAACGTCCCCTGAACAAGTCCGACAACGCCGGAACCTTTGATCACGGCACGCACAATTCCGAGAAACCGTTCCGCCAATCGATCAGCGATCTCGCGTTCAATCGGGGCGGAATGCAGGATTGTCTCCCCGATCCGCGATCCATCGCGCAGGAGGAAGAACAGGACATAAAGGCCAATGCCAAAGCTGAGGATGAAGCCCAGAGCGCCGCTGCCGATGGAGACCGCCTGTTGCGCGATCATACCGGCACTTTCGCCCAGAATTCCCTGCAACTGATCCTGCAACATTGAGACATCGGTCCAGCCATTGTCTTCGACAAAGCGCTGCATTGAGGTAGGCAACATAGAGAAGGTCGTGTCGAACCATGCGGCAAGATCGATCGGGTCTTCGCGCAGGGAGTTCACCAGACCCAGCATCTCTCCGACTACGATTGATCCCACCCAAAGTGCGGGAAGCAACACTGCGATGAAAATCACAAACAGCGCGAGCAAAGCGGCCAAATTGCGCCGACCACGCGTTTTTCTGAGCGACCATTTATACAGTGGCTGGAACATAATCGCGGCCAAAGCCGACCACAGAAGTGGTCCGGCAAACGGCCACGCAACCCAGACAAACAGGAACGAAACCGCCGCAAGCACGAGCAAGAAACTCCAATGTTCAAGCGCGCTGGTTTCGTTCGGTTCCTGCTCTGCCATGCTGATACTGTCGTGTCTTATCGGCTAAACATCAAGAGTTGATCACGCATCCAAGTTCGCGACATTCAACGCATTTTCCTGAATGAACTCGCGTCGGGGCTCCACCACGTCACCCATCAGACGGGTGAAAATTTCATCCGTCAAATCGGCGTCTTCAACCTTCACCTGCAACAGGATGCGGTTTTCTGGATCGAGCGTGGTCTCCCACAGCTGTTCTGGGTTCATTTCGCCCAGCCCTTTATAACGGCTGATGGAAAGCCCTTTGCGGCCTGCGGCAAATATCGCGGCTAGCAGTTGGCTTGGCCGAGAGATTCCATTGTCCATGGTGAGCGTTGGGGTGCCTGCGCCGGCAGTGCCTTCATCGCTATTATCTTCGCTGTCTGCCGCGGGCTCTTCGCCTTGCGCGTCGCCAGCGCCTGCTTTGACCAGTTGGACCGGGCTTTCATAAGCCTCCGCTTGCGGCCCCGCGAGACTGTGCAATTTGTGCGCTTCGGTACCGCTGAGGAAACGGCCTTCGATTTCGTGCACATCGGTGACCCCGCGCCAGAGCCGAGAGAATTGGACTGTGCCGCTTTCCAGCACTGTTGCGGTCCAGGTCGCGTCTTCATCACCGGCCTGCAAACGTTCAGCGGTCCGTGTGAGAGCGACAGCGCGATCGGCATTGCTCAGTGTAGGGTCAAGCGCGCCCGTCAGCGCCATTTGCTCAATAATCGAAGCATCATAGCGGCGCGGAACAAAAGCCATCAAGTTTTTCAGTCGCAGCGCCTGATCAACGAGCGCGCGCAGATCTTCACCCGATCTGCCTCCGCTGGCGCTTTCCAACATGCGGCCTTGCAGTCCAGCATCGACCAGATAGCGATCCAGCGCAGACTGATCTTTGAGATAAACCTCGCTTTTGCCCTTTGCGACTTTGAACAAAGGCGGTTGCGCGATGAACAGGTGCCCGGCTTTTACGATCTCCGGCATTTGACGCTGGAAGAATGTCAGCAATAATGTGCGGATATGCGCGCCATCGACATCGGCATCTGTCATGATGACGATCTTGTGATAGCGCAGTTTTTCCAAATCAAATTCATCGCGGACACCTGTGCCCATTGCTTGAATTAGGGTGCCGACTTCCTTGGATGAAATGATCCGGTCAAAGCGTGCGCGCTCAACATTCAGGATCTTACCTTTGAGCGGTAGGATCGCCTGATACTGACTGTCGCGTCCGCCTTTGGCAGAGCCGCCAGCGGAATCACCCTCGACCAGAAACAACTCGGCCTTGGTCGCATCGCGTTCCCGGCAGTCGGACAGTTTACCCGGCAGCGAAGCGACGCTCATCGCGCCTTTGCGGCTCATTTCGCGGGCGCGTTTTGCGGCTTCACGTGCGGCGGCGGCATCAATGATCTTTTGGATGATAGATTTCGCATCGGCCGGATTTTCCTCCAGCCATTCATTCATCTTCTCGCCCATCAGCGATTCAAGCGGCTGGCGGACTTCTGAGGAAACCAGTTTATCCTTTGTCTGCGATGAGAATTTGGGATCAGGCAGTTTTACGCTGACAATCGCGGTCAGCCCTTCGCGCATATCCTCACCGGACAGCGAAACCTTTTCCTTCTTCAGCAGACCGGAGCGATCCGCATAGTTGTTGAGTGTCCTGGTCAGCGCAGCGCGGAATGCCGCGAGGTGCGTCCCGCCGTCGCGCTGTGGAATGTTGTTGGTGAAGGTCAGAACATTTTCGTAATAAGAATCGTTCCACTCTAACGCCACATCGATGCCAATGCCGTCTTTCTCAGCCGAAACGGAAATCGGTTCAGGGATCAGCGCATCCTTGTTGCGGTCGAGATATTTCACGAAGGCCGCGATGCCGCCTTCGTAATACAGATCGTGTTCGGCCACTTCTTCGTGACGTTTGTCGCGCAACAGGATGTGTACGCCCGAATTGAGGAATGCCAATTCGCGGTAACGGTGCTCCAACTTGTCAAAATCGAAGTCCGTCACGTTCTTGAACGTGTCGTGAGAGGCGCTGAAAGTGACCCTTGTGCCTTTCTTGAAGCCGTTTTCGTCTGCGTTCTCTTCAACCTTGGGCGCGTCGCCTCGGATTTCGAGACTGTTTACAGCTTCGCCAAGTTCAAAGCGCATCCAATGCTCTTTACCGTCACGCCAAATGACCAGCTCCAGCCATTCGCTGAGCGCGTTAACGACTGAAACACCCACACCATGCAGGCCGCCAGAGACTTTGTATGCGTTATCGTCTGAGGTGTTTTCAAACTTACCGCCGGCATGCAGCTGAGTCATGATGACCTCTGCCGCTGACACGCCTTCGCCTTTATGCATGCCAACCGGAATACCGCGGCCATTGTCTTCGACAGAGACGCTGCCATCGGGGTTCAATTCGATCAGAACCAGGTCGCAATGCCCTGCCAGCGCTTCATCAATGGCGTTGTCTGAAACTTCGAACACCATGTGGTGTAAGCCAGAACCGTCATCGGTGTCACCGATATACATGCCGGGGCGTTTGCGAACTGCATCTAGGCCTTTGAGAACCTTGATGGAATCGGCGCCGTATTCGCCCATGTTTTTGACTTTTGCAGGCGGCGCATCGCTCTGTTCGTCAGTGGTATTCGAATTGTTGTTTTCCATGGTCAATATATAGGCGCTGCTAGGCCAAACCCCAAGTTTTCTGGCCAAGTCTTACCGGCTTTTCCACCGCCTCAAATCATCGGGTCTTTCCGCGCCCAGTTGGCATTATGATGGGGAAGGGAATGCTAACCGAAAATAGACCGTTCCTTGCCACAGATTCTGGTGCAGCAGGGTAGGCAGGCTCGCCCGTGCGGCGGCATCAAATTGGCTTTGATAACAATCCACCGCGATCCGCGTCGCGTCGAGGTCAGGCACCTCATAACGAATGCGATCTGTGATCAGTGAAGGGTGGAGTGTGGCCCAACCTTCAAATCCGGGGAGGTTGGGGAGATCACTAGCAGGAATCGCCGCGTAAAGCAGATCGGGACGATTGTCATCCAGCGCCTGCACAATCTGCGTGATTGCGTTACTGACCATGCGATGATCGGCATGGCCGTAACCGCCATCCGGTCCCCAAGTCATAACGACACCTGGATTCTTCAATGCAATGATCGATTGAATGCGCGCGGTCAGATCACGCGCCGTGCTGTCTTGTTCGCGTGCCAAAGCGGAAAGTCTACCATCGCCAAGTTGCCAGAAAATCGGTTCCGGCAGGCCCAGTGCAAAAGCAGAGCAGCGCGCTTCGCTTTCGCGCAATTCGGCAAGTTCTTGGCCCGGTTGCAGACCGCTCAGGCCCGGCCCTGCATCGCCGCTGGTAGCGAATATGACTGTGACGTCACCGCCTTCGCGTGCGATCCGGGACAGCACTGGAGCGACTGTGATTTCGTCATCTGGGTGAGCAAAGATCGCCAGGACTGACGGCGGGCCGCTCGCAGGCACGGCTCTGTCTGCTGGGATCGTCGCTGAACTGCCATCCGGAGGCGAAATATTCGGCCTGCCATCGAGCAGTTGGGAAGCGCCGTTTGGGTCCATATCCGGTGTGATTGCGATAACCTCATCGTCATTGGGGTCGCCATCGACAGTGTTGTCTTGACCCACAGCCGCTGGGATGAAGCTGGCCCATGCAGCGCCAGCCAGCAGGGCGTTTCCTGCAATCTTCGTTTGCGCTCGCATGTTCGTATTCCCCTGATTGATCCGGCGATCTTTGTCATTCACCATCTGGTACAAGCGTAAAGAAATTGAACATAACGATATTTGCACCGCTGCGCCTGTCATATCCACTAGTCTGATGCTCTTGCCGCCTGCGCTGGGATGGCTAAGTTTGCGCGCATGAAAATTCTCAACATTACCGAGACGATGAGCGAAAAGCTTGCCCAGCCCTTTGGCTCATATTCCGCAATTCTGCGCGATTGGGTTCTCGCTCAACCTGATAAAATTGCGCTGCTTGATGATGATGGAAACTGTACTTGGGGGCAGATGATTGACCGTATTGACCGCTTGGCCGCGCGGTTGCTTGAGACGGGGCTGGAGTGCGGACAATCGGTCGCAATCCTTGGCAATAGCTCGATCCCCTATGCGCTGGTGTTCCTCGCCGCGATGCGCGCAGGCGGAGTGGCAGCACCCCTGACGACCAGTGCTTCTCCCGAACAGCTTGCCGGGATGACCAAGGATTCCGGCGCACGGCATCTGTTTATAGACGCTAGGAAAGCCGCCGAGCTTGGCCCTGACTTTATGTCGGATCTGATCCAAGTGCGTTTGGAGGAGGTGGGTAGCTGGATGGCTCCTGCAGGCAGTGTTGCTCCCGAATTTGAGCCCGAACCGGGCGATCCGTTCAATATCATCTATTCCAGCGGCACGACTGGCATTCCGAAAGGGATCGTCCATTCGCATCAAATGCGCTGGCGGCAATTTGGCGCGACGGCCTTGTCCTATCTCGCCAGCGGGCTGGAAGTGCGCTCGCTCGCATCGACGCCGCTCTATTCAAACACCACAATGGTTGCATTTCTCGCGCCCTTGCTGGCTGGCGGAACGGTTCGGATCATGGGCAAGTTTGATTGCGCGCGCTGGCTCGACCATGCGACGGGTGACAGGACAACAGTAACGATGCTGGTCCCGGTGCAATATCAACGATTGATGGATCACCCTGGCTTTGAGGATCACGATCTGTCTTCTCTCGCGATGAAATATTGCACATCCGCCCCGTTTTCGGCGGAGTTGAAACGTGAAGTGCTAGACCGGATGCCGGGCGGGCTAGTCGAGATTTACTCCATGACCGAAGGCGGCGTTGTTTGCCTGCTCGCCGTGCATGAATTTCCGGACAAACTCCACACTGTCGGCAGGCCTGCTCCCGGAAGTGAGATGAAAGTGCTCGACGATCAGGATCGCGAAGTCCCATCGGGAATGCCGGGGAACCTTGTAGGTCGTTCGCAAACGATGATGTCCGGTTACAAAAACAGGCCTGACAAAACACAGGAGGCGCAGTGGATCGACCCCGACACCGGAGACATCTGGATGCGCATGGGCGATATTGGCCGCGTCGATGAACAGGGTTTTGTCGAATTGGTAGGCCGCGCCAAAGACATGATCATCTCAGGCGGGTTTAATATCTATCCCAGCGATCTTGAAGCCGAATTGGAGCGAGAGGATGATGTGATTGAGGCTGCTGTGGTTGGTATCGCATCACGACAATGGGGCGAAACACCTGTTGGCTTTGCTGTACTGAAGAAGGATGCAGCACGCAGCGCGGACGAAGTTATGGTGGCGGTCAATGCACGCTTGGGTAAGACGCAGCGTCTATCTGCGCTCCACGCAATCGATGAAATGCCGCGCAGTCATATCGGAAAATTGCTGAAGATCGAGTTGCGCGAACAGGCTCGTCAATTGGGATAAAGAAGATGCCAGGCCGTCCTGGAAGGTTCGGCCCGGCTTTCTCCTTAAACGATCAATGTGCTGAATCCGGAGCCTGTGAGGCTAACGGCGAAGAATAACGCTAACGCTTTTACAGCGAGTTTTTGCATGATTTGCTCCTTAGATGGGTGCTGGGGAAGTGGAGAGGGTGCGTCCATCGTCTGTATATATACGCAGTAAGTCGTAATAATGTTACTTTAAAGGCGAATATAACACTAATTTAGTGTAATGAAATTGTAAAAAACCGACCCCTGATGCATCTTGTATGCGTGTGGAGACGCGGCCACCATTCAGGGGGAGGGGAAGTGGGTAGCCGCGTCTCTCTCGCTGAATTGCCAAGAGGCATGCTGTCGATTTCTGCGAAAGCCCGTTACAAACGCCGGGAGGGATGGCGTGTCGGACTTCGCATCGACAGAAAGAAAGCAGCCGCAGCAGGGGGATGCTGCACGAATTGGTTTTGACTGTTGCGGGGCAGGATGCTGGAAGTCACCATACGCCGCGAAAACCAATCGCGTTGGCTGCTTGCCACTGACAAGCAGGCTGGCAGGATGGCCGTATCGACCTCACTCCTGCCGGTGCGACGCGTCAGGCGGAGAGAGGTGCCTGAATGTGCGCTGCAAGAACCAAGTAGTGTTCGATTGAATGGAACTCAAATGACAAAATCTTCATTTTAGTTGCGTATTTCGCAACAATAGAGATGGCGGGTTGAGCAAACAGATTCCGCTATTTGGCTTTGCAGCGTAAGGCATTTCTTGTGTCCTAAAACCACAGTTTTAGCGCGCTCGATTGCGGCACCTGTCGAAAGCTTTTGTTCTGGCGTTACGGCATGCTGGACAGCGCGGCGCGGGCTGACGTAACGCGCGCTTATGCAAGCAGACCATTTCCCTGACTCGATTCTTATCGTCGATTTCGGTAGCCAAGTGACCCAGTTGATTGCGCGCCGTGTGCGCGAAGCGGGCGTCTATTCAGAAATCGCACCGTTCACCATGGCCGAAGAGGCGTTCAAGCGGATGAAGCCGAAGGGCATTATTCTATCGGGCTCTCCCGCCAGCGTCCCGGAGGATGGATCGCCGCGCGCTCCGCAAATGCTGTTCGAGGCGGGTGTTCCAATCCTGGGCATTTGTTACGGCCAGCAAGTGATGAGCCACCAGCTCGGCGGCGAAGTGCGCCCCGGTCACGAAACAGGAGAAGGCGGCGAGTTTGGCCGCGCCTACCTGACAGTGACAAAGCCCTGCGCATTGTTTGACGGCCTTTGGAAAGAAGGTGAGCGTCATCAGGTCTGGATGAGCCACGGCGACAAAGTCACCGAATTTGCCGACGGTTTTGAAATCGTCGCCACCAGCGACGGTGCACCGTTTGCTGTGATCGCCGATGAAGAACGCAAATTCTACGGCACCCAATTTCATCCAGAAGTCGTCCACACACCCGACGGCGGCAAATTGCTTGCCAATTTCGTGCGCCATGTTTGCGGACTCACCGGTGACTGGACGATGGCTGAATTCCGTAAAACCAAGATTGCAGAGATTCGTGAGCAGGTCGGTGTTGGAAAGCATGGGGGCCGGGTGATCTGCGGGCTATCTGGCGGCGTGGACTCCGCAGTTGCTGCGGTTTTGATCCACGAAGCGATCGGGGATCAGCTGACCTGCGTCTATGTCGATCACGGTTTGATGCGGCTCAACGAAACCGAACAAGTCGTCACGCTTTTTCGTGATCACTACAACATTCCATTGGTCGCTGTGGATGCCGAAGAACAATTTATGGGCGGCCTTGCAGGCGTCACCGACCCAGAGAAGAAGCGCAAATTTATCGGCGGTGCCTTTATCGACCTGTTCGAGGCCGAAGCGAAAAAGGTCGGCGGCGCAGATTTCCTCGCGCAGGGCACGCTCTATCCGGACGTCATCGAAAGCGTCAGCTTCACCGGCGGGCCTAGCGTCACGATTAAGAGCCACCACAATGTCGGCGGCTTACCTGAACGCATGAATATGCAACTGGTCGAGCCATTGCGCGAATTGTTCAAAGATGAAGTGCGCGAATTGGGCCGTGAACTCGGTCTGCCAGAGATATTTGTTGGCCGTCACCCGTTCCCCGGCCCCGGCCTCGCCATTCGTATTCCCGGCGAAGTGACGAAAGAGCGCTGCGATATTCTGCGCAAAGCGGATGCGATTTACCTCGAAGAAATTCGCAATGCCGGATTGTATGACGCCATCTGGCAGGCCTTCGCTGTGCTGCTGCCGGTTAAGACCGTAGGTGTGATGGGCGACAGCCGCACCTATGATAACGTCTGCGGATTGCGCGCGGTGACATCGACTGATGGAATGACAGCCGATGTCTACCCCTTCGACGCCAGCTTCCTGACGCAGGTCGCAACGCGGATTGTAAATGAAGTGCAAGGCATCAATCGAGTGGTCTATGACTACACGTCAAAACCGCCCGGAACGATTGAATGGGAGTAAGAAATGACGCACAAATACATTACATTGGGCTCCAATGACCTTGATCGATCCTATGCGTATTATGACCCGGTGATGGTCGCCCTTGGCGCTAAAGTCGAAGTCGAATATCCCGGTTTCACCAAATGCTATAAGTTTGCTGATGGATTTTGTGTTTGGGTCGGAAAGCCGCAGAATGGCGAGCAAGCGGATTCTGGTAATGGTCATACCGCTGGCTTTGCGGTTGAGAGCAAAGAAGCGGTCGATGTCGCTTATGCGGCCGCATTGGCTAATGGTGGTTCGGACGAAGGTGCACCAGGCCCCCGGCCACTTTACGGGCCGGACTTTTATGGCGCCTATGCTCGTGATCCCGATGGTAACAAGATGAGTTTTGTGACGCACACAGCAGCATAGTGCGAAGCTTCGTTTGTCCACCGATCCACTTGTGATAGACAATGCGGCAAAACTGTAAGAGAGACCGATAAGTGACCAACACCATTCGCATCACCGTTGCCACAACATTCCTCGCGCTTGGGGCCTGCTCAGGGGCTCCGGCCGAACCGCTTGCCCTTACGCAGGGTGCCTGGACGGTTGATGGAGAGGCCTCGCAGTTGACCTATGTATCGATAAAGTCGGGTGAGATTGCGGAGGTCAATTCGTTTGAGACCGTGACCGGCTCCGTGTCTGCCGATGGTGCGGCGAGTATTGAGATCGACCTCGCTTCGGTCGATACTGGCATTGATATTCGCAATGAACGGATGCGCGATGTCTTCTTTGTTGTCGCCGACAATCCAACCGCAACTGTGACCGCTCAAATCGACCCGGCAGCGTTTGCCTCGCTCGGTGTGGGTGCAAGCACGACTCAGACTTTGGATGGAACACTGTCGCTTAAGGGTATCGATGCTCCCTTCAGGACCGAAGTTATAGTGACGCGGGTGGGTGCGGACCGCGTACTTGCGGTTTCGGACGCTCCTGTGATTATTGAGGCGGGTCGGTTTGAGTTGACCGATGGATTGGCTCAGCTTCAGGAATTGGCTGGCCTTCCTTCGATCACGCCGGTTGTGCCTGTGACCTTTTCGCTGACCTTCGAACGGTAATTTCCCCGCAGCCAGTGCCTACGATATTCACCCATGCAATTGTCCCACTTGCGATCGCAGTGGCGGCAGGGCGTGGGCAAATATCTCCTAAACTTGCGATTGCTGGCGCTGCCTTTGCGGTGTTGCCAGACGCTGACGTCGCCGGATTCCGGCTTGGCATAGATTACGCTGATACATGGGGGCATCGCGGCGCGACCCACTCTATTGCTTTTGCTGCCCTTTGCACCGGAGCATTGGCGCTGGTGTGGAAGGAAGCGCGCAACCTGACGGCGTTTGCATTCCTAGCCTTTGCCATGGCAAGCCACGGATTACTCGATACATTGACCGACGGCGGGCTGGGTGCGGCGCTGTTTTGGCCGTTCGACAATGCCCGGATCTTTGCGCCTGAATCGCCGGTTCGTGTGTCGCCTATCGGGCGCGGGTTCTTGTCCGCTCGCGGATTAGAAACGGTGCTGTCGGAACTGCGCTGGATTTGGGCGCCGGTCATTCTCGCCAGCCTATGTGTTTGGGGCGTGCGCCGTGCAGCTCGATCTAGGGGATGATCCGCGCACCGATATTTTGCGCAGATTGCAGGCTGCGTTGATTGATCGATTTGGCCGGATTATCCGACCGCCAGAAAAGCGTCGTGATCCCGTTTGGGTCTTGGTCCACGGCGTGATCGGAGCGCAGACCAAGACGGCAGCTTCCAATGCATCGACCGACAGCTTGCTAGCGGAATACGGATTGTGGGAAGCGATTGCGGTTGTTCCGGTAGAGGAGTTGGAGGCACGGCTACAAAGGCAGACTTTCCCTAGAGTTGCAGCAGCGCGGCTTAATCAGTGCCTCAGCGCGATTATTGCAGTACGCGGTTCGATCGATTTGCGACATCTCTCTAATCTACCGACCGAAGAAGCGATGACGTGGCTTGAAACACTGCCTGGCGTCGCGCGTAAGAACTCTGCTGGGGTGATGAATACCAGCACATTTGAACGGCGCGCGATGGTGATTGACGGGCATCACCGCCGGATCATGCAGCGAATGGGAATTGTGCCAGCAAAGGCGGATACTGCACGCACCTATGATGCGCTGATGCCGATTGTTCCGGCGGAATGGACCGCGGCTGATATGGACGAACATCACTTACTTCTGAAAAAGCTGGGTCAGGCCTATTGCCGCCCCCGCAAAGCGATCTGTGAAGATTGCCCTACGCGCCAAGATTGCGAAACCGGGCGGATCGCTGCATGAAGTGGCAACGCGCAAAAACACAGGAACTGGGATGAGCTGGGAAGATCAATTTGCCGAAGATGCCGACGCCCGTGAGAACGAGGCACAGGGTAAATCGCGCAGCGTAACGGTTGGCTGGACGGTTCGCTTTCCACAAGGCGGTGACTCGATCTGGGCTCCTCCAAAGCCTTTCACCCGCAAAGATCCAAAGCCATCTTCGGCCAAATCGGTTCAAGTTTGCCCTGCCGCGATTGATTTTGACCGGCGACACTTTGTCATTCCGTGCCCCATTGATTTGAAGCTATCCTTTGGGCGCAAGGCTGATGGCCAGTTGCAATTGCTTGACGCCGATGGTGAACAATCCGCGATGCGCCCGCAAGGCCGCGCCAATATGCTGGTGATGCATCCGCAAAATGAGTGGCGTCATCCTGAACGCCCGATCATCCAGATCACCGCGCCTTATGTCTTTGTCGCCGATCAGCCATGCTATGTTGTGCAGACCGCGCCGTATCTGGACTATTTCCCAACCCCACGTCCCGGCGTGCAGATGGGCGGGCGTTTCCCGATCCATATTTGGCCCCGCCCGCTTAGCTGGGGTTTTGAATGGCATGACATCAATCAGCCGCTCGTATTGAAACGCGGTGAACCGTGGTTCTATGTCCGCTTTGAAACGGAGAATCCGGGCACACATGTCCGGCTGGTCGAACAGGAAATGACTGACGATCTGACCAAGTATCTCGACAGCATCATTGATGTGTCGAATTATGTGAACAAGACCTATTCGATGTTTGGCGAAGCCCGGCGAATCAGGCCGGAAAAACTGCTTAGGCCCAAAGGTTAAGCCTCTAATTGTCGAACCAATCCGGGAGCGGCGGATTGCATCAGGAGAATTGCGATACGCGGCTTGATCATTACATTTGTGCTCGCCAGTATCGCGATTCTGGCATTTGCGGGCAATTCTCTGCTTGCGCGCGCGGCTCTGGCCGATGGAGCGATTGAGGCAGGGGCGTTTTCCGCGATCCGACTGGCCGCTGGCGCGATTGTGCTGTTGCCACTGATCGGCGCGCGGCCGAGCATCAAAGATGCACCTGGGGCAGTTTCGCTGGCGGTCTATATGGCCGGGTTTTCGCTGGCTTACCTTAGCATCGGCGCAGGGTTCGGGGCGCTAATCCTGTTCACATGCGTGCAGGCCACCATCATCGCCATCGGATGTTGGCGCGGCGAGACCTTGCGTCTGCTCGGATGGATGGGGATTGCCTTGGCGATGGTGGGACTCATTTATTTGCTTGCGCCGAGCAGCGATCCGGTAAATCTTGGTGCGGCGATGATAATGAGTGCTGCCGGTATCGCGTGGGGCATCTACACCGTGATCGGGCGCAACAGCGGTGACCCGGTGGGCAGTACGGCCCGAAATTTCCTGTTGGCGACGCCGCTGGTTCTGCCGATGCTGTGGCTCGATTCTGGGCTGCCCAGTTGGAACGGTGTGTTGCTCGCTATGATTGCTGGTACGGTCACATCTGCGATGGGTTATGTGATCTGGTACAAGGTAACACCGCGTCTGGGCCTTGGCACTGTCGCCAGCGTGCAATTGGCGACGCCTGTTGTTGCTGCGGCGGGTGGGGTGTTGTTGCTATCCGAACCGCTCGATTTGCGCCTGATGATCGGCGGCGCGCTGATCGTCGCAGGCATTTTCCTGACATTTGCAAAGCCGAAATAGAGGCGGTTTTTCTGCAATGCCCGCCAGTCGCGGGCTGCGCACCGCCCGTATCGACCAATTTTAATTTCACTGTGACGTTACGGCGAGCATTATCTGAGGCGTCGCTCCAGCTAAACCCCCTCAAAAGCGCGCTTGCACCACAGCCTATATTCGGCTTCTCTCCGTTGCAAATCGTAACATGACGAGAGGATAGCCCTATGAAGACCGCCATCACAGAAATGTTCGGCATTGAGCACCCCATCATTCAGGGCGGCATGCACTATGTCGGCTTTGCCGAAATGGCGGCGGCTGTTTCCAATGCGGGCGGGCTGGGCACCATCACCGGCCTGACCCAAGGCACTCCTGAAAAGCTCGCCAATGAAATCGCGCGCTGCCATGATATGACGGACAAGCCATTTGGCGTGAACTTGACCATCCTACCGACGTTGACCCCGCCTGATTATCCAGGTCTGGTGAAGGCGGTAATTGAGGGCGGAGTGAAAGTGGTAGAGACCGCTGGTCGCAATCCCGTTGAACTGCTTGGTCCGCTGAAAGATGCTGGGATCAAAGTGATCCACAAATGCACCAGCGTTCGCCACTCGCTTAAAGCACAGGATATTGGCTGCGATGCGGTAAGCGTCGATGGTTTTGAATGCGGCGGCCATCCGGGCGAAGATGACATTCCGAACTTTATTTTGCTGCCACGCGCGGCCGATGAGCTGGAAATTCCTTTCGTTTCAAGCGGCGGCATGGCCGATGGGCGCTCGCTCGTCGCCAGCCTTGCCATGGGCGCACAAGGTATGAATATGGGCACCCGCTTCATCGCCACACAAGAAGCGCCAGTGCACGAGAATGTGAAAAAGGCCATTGTCGCAGCATCAGAGCTCGACACGCGACTCGTCATGCGCCCGCTACGCAACACCGAACGTGTTCTTGCCAATGAAGCGGTCGATCGCCTGCTCGAAAAAGAAAAAGAGCTAGGCGATGCGATCACCATCCAGGATATTCTTCCCGAAGTGGCCGGCGTCTATCCCAAGATCATGATGGAAGGTGCCATGGATGAAGGCGCTTGGAGTTGTGGCATGGTTGCTGGCCTAATTAACGATATTCCGTCCTGCAAAGAGCTGATCGACGGAATTATGTCAGACGCGGATGCGATTCTTAACCGCATGAATGGAATGGCAAAGGCCGGTTAACGGCAGAACCTGGCGCCAAAATGCAATTGCCCGCGCTTCTTTCTTTAGAGGAACGCGGGCAATTTTATGCTTAATCCAAAAATAGGTGACCGTGCGAATTTCGCGGCTCGTGCAATCCCGGTAAGCTCTTCAAATTAGTCGGGAAAAGGTCTCAACGTACCCCGGCTCTCAAGAAGCATGAGGACATGCTTGTGATGCGAAGATTGACCCACCGCGGTGGGTCATCGGCAAAGGGCTTGAATATGGAATTCGTATTGTCGCCAGAGGTTTGGGGTTTGAGTCTCGTCGCTTCTGGTTATTGCGGCTGGGTTTTCGGAAATCTACAGGGCTCTGCGAACATAATCGAAGATCAAAATATGGCCGATCAAGATTTTGATGAGCTGTATTCGCTGATCGCTCCGCCGAAGATAGCCGATCAACCAAAGGCCGTTATCTTTCAAAGTAATGTAGCAACGCCAGAGTGCGAAACAGCCACTGACATTCCGCCTTTATCTGAACTTCGTGCGCAGGTGCGACACATCCTTCAGAATGACAATGTTTGGGATACTGATGATTCCGGTGACCGTTTGATCGAATTTATGCGAACCGGCGACCGCCGATCGGCCAGGCTTCTTAGTCAATATCGTAATTCGATCGAGAGTTTGCAGCGCCGGTCTGCAACCGGCGCTGCGGAACATAATCCGCCAAGGGCAGCATCGGGTTTTCGCCCTTAGCTGTCGGCTTCTTCGACCCTAGTGTAAGGGATGAATTCTTCGAAGAAGACGGCACCAGTGAAGAAGCCATTGAGCGGATCAATGGTGTTCACGATATCCTGTTTGCAAATCTGGCTTGTGCCGAATCGCCGAGAAACTAGGGTATCATCACGATCGATTCTATTCGGATGGCGCGTGCGTTGAACATAGATCGTATTGCCCCGGCCATAGACATAGGCGGTATCGTCAATCACCGTCAGATTGTAATTGCGGCGAGTGCGGATGCAATTTTGCGGCTCGCCTGCAACGCGCCCTTCGAGCAATTCAGCAAGGCGTTGTTCGCCCTCACTGATTTCTGTGTCGACGCTATCGGGCTGTTCATCAGCCAATGTGGGTTGGGCTGCGACCAATGCGAATGCAGCAATGCTGCCAGCACTTGTCAGTTTTGCGGTTTTGGTAAATGTGTTCGGGGCGAGCTTTGATAGGGGTTTGACCATGGCGCTATCCTGTGTTTCAATTACACTAAGATACGCGTCGTCTCTGAACGCGAGATGACTGTTTTTGAGGTCGAATCCCAGTCGTTTATTCGTATTCCAGCTGAATCGTGAATTCGCCGGAATACAATCCCGGCGGCTGATTCGCGCCGACCTGCAGCCGTCCGGCGATGGTAAAAGAGAAAAACCCATCCGGATTGACGATCCGAAAACGGCGTGGATTGGTGTTTATGATGATCGGGGGCTGACTGCCAATCAACAACTGATCCATCGTCATTGTTTCTGTGCCGCCATCGCGAGTTAGGATATAGGCATTGGCATCAGCATTGATCAGAACGGTCTGAAGAAATGTTCCAAACCCCCAAAAACGGGCCAGTTGCTGTGTGCCGTCCACCTGGATCACGCCGCCGGTTGTAGTCACCGTCCCGGCGGAATTCATCGTGATCGTGCCTGCGGTATTGCCCGCAATGATGTGACCGAAATCCAGATCATCTTGCTTCACAAAGCTGAGCGGGGTCACAAGGAAAGCTTGCGCTTCGCCTTGCTCAGTTGTTCCCTGTGCCCATAGCGTACCGGGCGTCACGCTCAGCAATAGGGCTGCAAGCAGCAAGCTGCAGCGTTTAATCCAACGATGCATTGGTGTATCCCGGTAATCCATAACTACGTGGTATTACCGGCGATGGGTTAACAATGATTTGAGACCGCGCTCAGGATTGCGAAACCATATTGCGTCAGCCAGAATCCTGCGGAATCAAACGTTCGCAAGGGCCATGGATGCCATCTTTGACAGCGTCATACGAGCTCGGCCTGATTAACGCCATCAGCCGGGCCGCCATTCAGCACAAAACGGCGGTCGCAATAGCCGCAGTCGACAAAACCATGCTCGTCAATCTCCAGATAGACGCGCGGATGCCCAAGCGCGGCTGGGCGATAGCCTTCGCCTGCGCGAATGGCGCTGGCGCCGTCGCAACTAACGCGGCGAGTTTCGACAAGGATGGTTTCGGGCGGAGGAGTGTTCATGGCCCGCATTGTTAATCGCGGATCGGGCACAGTTCAATCATCCATCGCACAATCGATGGATCGAAACTGGAGTTATTGTCGGATTGGTACCCGTTCCGCACGGGGCAATTACCAAAAGGAACTACTGATAATCGACCTCAATCGTGAAGGTCCCGCTATAGAGACCCGGTGTCTGATTGTTGCGGAATAGCATTCGGCCCCCGACATAGAATTCAAAATCGCCATCTGCATCAGTGACGGTGAAATCGAAATGCCGATTTGTCCGGCCTGTAAATGTCAGGCCGTCGCCAGCGCCAACGGCTAAACGTCGCAATCTGAGATCCTGACCTGGTCCCGAAAGGATGGCTCGCCGACCTATTGGTGTCGAAATTCGAATCTGAAATGCCGTTCCGGCACTGCCCACAAAGCTCGCACTGGTGCAGGCGTCCAAGGGCGTGATTCCATTGTTCGGCGTGCAGGTCGGTGTTTCTTCGGCGGTCATATCTATCCGACCAGCGGCCGGGACAATGATACGCCCAAAATCCATATCACGGGTTTTGGTCAGCGTGACTTCGGAAGCGATTTCGACGCTTGCCGTCACCGGTGAAGCGTCCTGCGCGAAGACGGGCGCGGCGCCAGCGATCAGCAGGCAGCCCGCACAAGCATGCAGCGCGGTTGACCATAAGCCGCCTGTCCCTTTTGCCCCAACCGTTCGAAGATGCGCTTCATACATTTGACCTTGTTAGATCGGTTCACTTCAAGGTGTCACTTACGAGCTTGGTTAACAATTGACTGACACCTTGCGCGATCTTGCGTCATCTTTATGGCTCAATCGCATGAACCCGCCAGCAATTCAGATCGAAAATCTCGTAAAACGCTACGCTGCACCCAAAGGGGTAAAAGGCAAAGATGCTGAGGGTAAACTAGCCTTAGACGATGTGAGTTTTGATGTACCCGAAGGATCAATCTTTGGTCTGCTTGGGCCCAATGGCGCGGGCAAATCGACTTTGATCAATGTGCTTTCTGGTATCGTCAACAAAACCAGCGGATCGGTGAATATCTGGGGTTTCGATATCGATCAGCACCGCCGCAATGCCAGCCGCGCAATTGGGATCGTGCCGCAGGAAATCGTGTTTGACCCGTTCTTTACACCGTACGAAGTGTTGGAGAACCACGGCGGCTTTTACGGCATCCCGGCCGCTTTGCGACGCAGCGAGGAATTGCTGGAGGCGGTGCGCCTGTCGGACAAACGCAACGCCTATGCCCGCACTTTATCGGGTGGGATGAAACGGCGATTGTTGGTGGCAAAGGCGATGGTCCATTCCCCGCCAATTCTTGTTTTGGATGAACCAACCGCAGGCGTGGATGTCGAACTGCGCCGTCAGTTGTGGGAGCTTGTGGTTCAACTCAACCGCGAAGGGGTCACGGTGGTTTTGACCACGCATTACCTCGAAGAAGCAGAAGAATTGTGCGACCGCATCGCGATCATCAATCACGGCAAACTGATCGCAAACAAGCCAACCCGCGAATTGGTGAATATGGCGCGTGAGAAGATTGTGGCGGTGACAGTGGCTGATGATCTCGTCGCTGCACCTGTCCATGAAGCCTTTAGCAAGGTTGACCAAACCAGCGCGCGCGGGGTCGAGGTCACCTATCACAAGGACCAGATGAGTGCAGGGCAAGTGCTCGCGATCCTGCAAGAACAGGGCCTGACGGTGGAGGATGTCACCACGCGTGAGGCGGACCTTGAAGACGTGTTTGTGCAGCTGACGAGCAGCGAAGTTTGAACCCGGGAGAATGTGCGATGCGGAATGGGTTGCGATTGACGACATGCGTGGCTGCCGCGCTCAGTCTGCCGGGCTGTAGTCTTGCAAATGCTCCCAACGAGGTGGCAACTGATTTGCACGCCACGGACTGCCCTGCCGAAGGTGCCGCATTGCAAATTCTCGGCAGCGGCGGGCCAATTGCGGAGGCCGCACGCGCCGGCACATCCTATTTGCTGTGGATCGATGGAGAGCCGCGTCTGCTGATCGATGCGGGCGCAGGCAGTTTCCTGCGCTTTGCAGAGGCAGGCGGAAAGCTGGCGAGCCTGGATGCGATCTTGCTCACCCATCTGCATGTAGACCATGTCGGCGATCTTGCGGGTATCCTCAATACCGGCGGGTTTGAAGGGCGCACTGAACCGCTCACAATCATCGGCCCGGACGCCGCACCGCGTTTTCCGGGCACCAGTGAATTTCTGACGCGACTCTTGGCAAAAGATGGCGGAGCATTTGCCTATAATGGCGGCTATCTGGATGGGACCGAGAACAAGCCGCGCCTTGTCCCGCGTGACGTGGAAACTGATCACGGCAATGCCGCACCCGCCGGTCTGGACGTATCAAACCACTATTCAATTACAGCCTTGCCGGTGCATCACGGCCCGGTTCCGGCGCTGGGCTATATGATCGAAGTGGGCGATGCGAGTTTCGTCATTACCGGAGATCAAAGTGCGTCGAGCGAGGCATTTCAGGCGCGACTGGAAGGCAGCAAGCCGACGATCCTGTTTGCGCACCATGTGATCAATGGGGAGCCGGGCCAACCGCGCGGCCTGCACCGGGCACCTGAACAGATCGGGGAACTGGCTGCAGCGCTTGAACCAGAGCAATTGGTGCTCACGCATAATATGGAACGCAGTTTGATCCGGATTGAGGACAGCTTCAGGTCAATCGGCGGCAGCTTTGCTGGGCCGGTTAGCGTGGCAATGGATCTCGATTGTTACGCCCTATAGTGTCTGCGAAGAGTCGCCTCGATCTCGCGAAGTCTCAGGCCGTCGTTCGCGCCAATTGCGGTGAGCGACACGCTCAATCTCTTTGCCGCAATGTCGGCATTGCCCAATATACATGCACCCATTCCATTCAACATCGCGCCTTTTGGGAGAGTGGCGATCTACTAGACAGGAGAATGATGATATAAGGTACATAAATTATAGTATTCGCTTCTAACGAGTTAGCTAAAGCGACTAAATTAGGCGCCAGAAGATAATTGGTTGACCTGAGGTGAAATTCGAACCAAAATCTCACCTTAATATACCATTTTTGTCTCCATACATCTATGGGGATTGCCTAGGCAGGCGGTAACCGTGCCATCGTTCACGGTATTCTTGACACGCTCTGCCGACAGACCTTTAGCTTGACCGCCTGTGACTGCCGGTAATTGCCCCACCCTTGCTAAGCATCGCCGCTCACGCCATTGAAAAATGCATGGGTGATCCATCTAAAAATCGCGAGGCTTCGCGCAATGAATTTGACGTTCTCATCATCGGGTCGGGAGCGGCTGGACTAACGGCGGCGTTAGAACTGGCAACCACCAAACGCGTGCTGGTGCTTGCCAAAGGTTCGCTGACCGGGGGATCGACCGCGTGGGCGCAGGGCGGAATCGCTGCGGTGCTGGATGCGGGCGATACATTCGACAACCATGTGCGCGATACGATGGTCGCAGGCGCAGGGCTCAATGACAAAGCATCGGTGGAATTCGTCATCGAACGTGCGCCCGCCAGCATTGATAGGTTGTGCGATCTGGGTGTTCCCTTCAACCGCGCCGAAGATGCCTTGCATCTGACGCGCGAAGGCGGCCATTCGCATCGCCGGATTGTCCATGTCGATGACGCGACCGGCTGGGCGGTTCAATCCGCATTACTCGAAGCGGCTCAGGCGAATGAAAACATCACCCTATTGCCCGGTCGCACTTGCATCGATTTCATCACCGATCGCCACCGCGAAAAATATTCTGCCGCTGGCCGGGTTTGGGGCGTCTATGCCCTGAACGAGGAAACCGGACGCGTCGAACGGCATGTTGCGCGCGCGACGATCCTAGCCGCAGGCGGAGCAGGCCGGGTCTATCAATTCTCCACCGCGCCGCGCGGCGCGACGGGAGACGGTATTGCAATGGCCTGGCGGGCAGGCGCGCGCGCTTCCAATATGGAAATGATGCAGTTCCACCCGACCTGCCTGTATAACTTAGAAGTCAAAAACTTCCTGATCACAGAGGCTGTGCGCGGCGAAGGCGGCCACCTTTATCATCCTGAAACCGGGCACCGGTTTATGGCGGATTACGATCCAGAACGGATGGAGCTCGCCCCGCGCGATGTCGTAGCGCGGGCGATCGATGATCAGATCAAGCGCTTTGGCCTGGATTTCGTGCATCTGGATATCAGCCATCAGCCCGCCGATTTTATACGCGAACATTTCCCTACGATTCACGAAAAACTGATAGGGTTGGGCATCGACATGACCGCCGGGCCGATACCGGTTGTGCCGGCGCAGCATTACACCTGCGGCGGGGTAATTGTGGATTTGAATGCTTGCACCGATTTGCCGGGTCTTTGGGCGGCTGGTGAATGCACCGAAAGCGGTCTGCATGGCGCAAACCGGCTCGCGTCAAACAGCCTGCTCGAATGCTTTGTTTATGGCGAGGCAGCGGCCGAAGATATCCTGACCCGCTGGGATGAATTGGAGGAACCGCCTGCGATCCTGCCATGGGACGAAAGCCGCGTTTCAGATTCAGACGAACAGGTGGTCATCAAGCAAAACTGGACCGAGATACGCCGATTTATGTGGAACTATGTTGGTATTGTGCGCACCACCAAGAGGTTGGAGCGCGCGCAAAACCGCATCGCTTTGCTGAAACGGGAGGTTGAGGATTATTATGGCAGCTTCGTTGTCACCACCGACCTGATCGAATTGCGCAATTTGCTGCAATCGGCCGAGCTGATCGTGAATTCAGCACTGACCCGCAAGGAAAGCCGTGGGCTGCATTACACGTTGGATTATCCTGATATGAAGACGTCGGTCCGCGATACGGTTTTGGTGCCTTAGCAACTGAGTTAATCAGAAAATTGTTCGATCTGACTCGGTGGTCATCCGGACACGAGAAATGGAGAAGGTCTTTATGTTGAAGTCACAAACACTCGTTCGCTCTATGGCTCTCGCAGTTTGCCTTGCTTTACCGTTTGCACCTGTTTCCGCGCAGGACGGCGAACCGGCTGAGGTTGCACCCGTTACACGCGGAATCAATCATATCGGCCTGACAGTGACGGATCTGGATGCGAGCGTTGCGTTTTTCGTCGATGGATTGGGCTGGCGACAGGCTGGAGGTATTCCTGATTACCCTTCGGTATTCGTGACTGACGGCGAATTGTTTGTGACACTGTGGCGCGCGGTGGAGCCAGAGACAGCTGTGGCCTTTGACCGCAAGAACAATGTGGGACTTCACCACCTTGCTTTGACCGTATCTGATATTGAAACACTGAATGAACTCCATGCGAAATTGGTCGATTGGCCTGGTGTAGAATTTGAATTTGGTCCGGAATTGAACGGCGGCGGCCCGACGATCCACATGATCCTGCGCGAACCCAGCGGCAATCGGATCGAGTTTGCAGTGCCCGGTGGACGCAGTCGCGCGGATACTGACTGATAGGCTGATCTCGGACTGCGAGGAGCTGCGATACAGTGCCAATTCAGGTCAAGCGGAACATAGGCTTGAAAATATGAAACCGCTTATCATGATTGCTTTGCCTCTTGCCGTCTCTGGGTCTTTGTTCGCCGCAGCGCCGGCCAATGCGCAAGCTGCTGATCCCCCCACTCAGAACCAAATCGTCGTCACCGCGCAGCGTTCCGGCGCGCCGATGTGGACGATCGAGACTGCCACCGGCACGATCATCCTGGTCGGTGAAATCACTGCGGTCCCCGAAAGCACTCCGTGGCAACCGGACCGGCTGAAAGAGGCGACCGCAGGGGCGAGCCGGGTCATTATCCGTTCCCGGCCTAAATTCTCGCCTGGTGATTTCTTTCGTCTGATGTTTCGCGGAGGGCGCTTTACCAAACTGCCTGATGGCGCGGTGGCGGCGGATTATCTTAATGCCGGACAACGCGCGCGGCTTGCAGCTTTGGAGGCCGAATATGACGTCGATTATGATCGGCGCAGCTTTTTGATGACCAGCTTTGACCTACTCGCGCGGCGGCTCGATTTCGATGACGACACCACCGATGATGCGACCGATGTGGTGCGCAAAGCGGCCGATCGCGCCGATGTGCCGATTGACCGGCCAGAGCGATTTCGCGGCGAAGACCTGCTCGATGATCTCGCCGCAGCAGATCCTGCCAGCCATATTCCTTGCCTGAAAGCAGCGATGAGCGCGACGGAACAGGGGCAGGGCATTATTGCAGCGCGCGGGGAGAATTGGCGTAGTTTCGATGTCCCTGCCGTTATGGCCAACCCGCTGGAGGTGGCGCTGGGCACGTGCTGGCCATGGGCGGATCCCGAATTGGGCGAAGAAATTCGCGGAACTTGGACCAATATGATTGCCGCTTCGGCAGAGGCTGATGGGGTCACTCTCGCCGTGGTGCCTTTGCGGGTTCTGGCCGAAGAAGACGGTGTGCTCGATCAACTCGAAGCGCGGGGCTTAGAAATCGGGGGACCAGATTGGCGACCCTGATCAACTGGGTATTCTGGCGCTTGATCTGACCACGCAAAACCGCTCTTGTTGGCTGCAGGGTCAGCAAAGCCACATAAGATGGCGTTCGAGGAGCATTATATGCCGCATATCGGCGCAAATGGTATTTCGCTGTTTTACGAAGATCATGGCAATCCAGAGCATGAGGCAATTCTGCTCGTGATGGGACTGGGAGCGCAGATGACGCTCTGGCCAGATGAATTTGTCGAAGCATTGGTGACGCGCGGATATCGCGTGATCCGTTACGACAATCGCGACATTGGATTATCGGAAAAAATGGAAGGCGCGCGTGCGCCGGGGCTTGCCTGGCAAGTTATTCGCAAACGGATCGGCTTCCCTGCAAGTGTGCCCTATTCGCTAAATGACATGTCCGATGATGGCGCCGGATTGTTGGACGCATTGGGAATTGGCCAGGCGCATGTGGTGGGCGCATCAATGGGCGGAATGATCGCGCAGCTAATGGCGGTGAATCACTCCGAAAAACTGCTTTCGCTGACATCGATTATGTCAACAACTGGCAACGCCAAATTGCCGAAAGCTGATCAGGGCGCGATGGATGCGTTGATCGCGCCGCTTACTTCAATGGAAGAAGAGGCGCTGGTCAAACATGGCATCAATATTTCGAATAGTATCGGCAGCCCAGGATTTCGGCCTGATCCTGATCTTCAGCGCGAGCGGGTGCTGAAAGGCGTCCGGCGCAGCGTCTATCCTCCCGGACTACCGCGCCAGCTTGCCGCCATTATCGACGATGGCGATCGGCGCACACGACTTTCGCAGATCACCACGCCGACTTTGGTGCTGCATGGGGAAGATGATCCGCTGGTAAAGTTGGAGGCTGGGAAGGACACCGCAAAGCATATTCCTGGCGCTAAGCTGGTGACGATACCGGGATGGGGCCACGATCTCCCGCTGGAATTGGTGGACCGGCTTGCAGATGAAATTAGACTTCACGCAAAGGCTGCCCGCGCGACCGCTCCGGTTTCGAGGTAAGTGAATCCAAAACGGATTTGAAAGACGGGTTGGCGATTCTGAATCGTCAATCCGTCTTTGCTTTTCTGCACTCCGCGCAACAATATTGCTGTAACAGGGGCGAAAGATTCAACGATTGATTCAGATGATTCAATCACCAAATTTTTCTTCACAGATTCACTTTGGGGCTTGCGCAGTGCGCGACTCTAGCTCTGCCCACGCGTCGCTGCGTTGCAGCATGGTAATACACCGCCCTTTGATGTCGATTTATGGTTAATCACCCGTTGACCGGATTCGCTGTCTGATTCATGATCTAGTGGTCAGGTTCAGATTGGACCCCCAAATGGTTGTAAAATCCCGTAACGCACCGTGTTCATTATATCGGCGCAAATAAGGAGGGATTCGCATTCCAAATGGAGGGTAGGGGACGAATTGTGGACGTTTCGACGGACAAGCCTGTGGGCCAATTGGGCACATGGTGGGGGTAAGTTGTCGGAATAATAGGTGCAGAACAGAATCGGAACATGGTTGTTTATCCGCTATAGGATGGCTTCTAGCCCGATTCGAAAGACGCAAACGGGGCGATAATGGAATTCAAGGCGACTGATGAAGTGCTGAGCGACGCGGATACCAGCGAGGGTACAACCCCGATGGAAACAAAACCGGCAGAAAATGAAAAGGCCGTGACAATGGAAAAGTCCGATACGGGCAGCGAAGATTTAATCGCAGCCAAGGGCGCTGAGGCGCTGGGCAATGCCATGTCCGCGGCAGTCAAAGAAGCAGCCGAACCCGATAGTAAAAAGGTCAATGATCGCCGTTTCGTAATCGAGATCGACGAATCGCGCGATGCGAACCTCACCGAATTCGGCAAGGAAACGCTCGAAGATCGTTATTTGCTGCCGGGTGAGAAATATCAGGATCTGTTCGCCCGCGTGGCCGATGCTTATTGCGACGATCAGGATCACGCTCAGCGTGTCTATGATTATATTTCGAACCTGTGGTTCATGCCCGCAACGCCTGTCCTGTCGAATGGCGGCACCAGTCGCGGTTTGCCGATTAGCTGTTACCTCAACAGTGTTTCAGACAGCCTTGGCGGGATCGTTGACACTTGGAATGAGAATGTTTGGCTTGCATCCAAGGGCGGCGGTATTGGAACCTATTGGGGCAATGTTCGCGGGATCGGAGAGCCGGTTGGCTTGAATGGCAAGACCAGCGGCATCATTCCGTTTGTGCGGGTGATGGACAGCCTCACGCTCGCCATCAGCCAGGGTTCGCTGCGGCGCGGTTCTGCAGCGTGCTACCTTGATGTGTCGCATCCGGAAATCGAAGAATTCCTCGAAATCCGTAAACCATCAGGCGATTTCAATCGCAAAGCGCTGAACCTGCATCATGGCGTGCTGTTGACCGATAAATTCATGGAAGCGGTCCGCGATGGTGACGAGTTTGAGCTTCTATCCCCCAAGACCGGTGAAGTGCGTGGCAAGGTGGATGCGCGTTCGCTGTTCCAGAAGCTGGTCGAAACACGGCTGGCAACGGGTGAACCCTACATCGTCTTTAACGACACAGTGAACCGCATGATGCCAAAACATCACCGCGATCTGGGGTTGAAAGTTTCAACCTCCAATCTGTGCAGCGAAATCACTCTGCCAACCGGCATTGACCATCTCGGCAATGACCGCACAGCAGTGTGCTGCCTGTCTTCGCTCAACCTTGAAAAATGGGATGAATGGAGCACCAATAAGCAGTTCATTGAGGACGTGATGCGTTTCCTCGACAATGTCCTGCAGGATTATATCGACCGCGCGCCGGACGAAATGGCCCGTGCCAAATATTCCGCTGAACGCGAACGTTCGGTTGGCCTTGGTGTAATGGGCTTCCATTCCTTCCTTCAATCAAAAGGGCTGGGTTTCGAAAGCGCGATGGCCAAGGCGTTGAACCTGAAGATGTTCAAACATATTCAGGCCAAAGCATCCGAGGCCAGCATGCTGCTCGCCCAAGAGCGGGGCCCATGTCCCGATGCAGCCGATATGGGTGCGATGGAACGGTTCAGCTGCAAGATGGCGATCGCACCGACCGCTTCGATCAGCATTATTTGCGGCGGCACCAGCGCCTGTATCGAACCGATCCCGGCGAATATTTACACGCATAAGACGCTGTCGGGCAGCTTCATTGTGAAGAACCCGTATCTGGAAAAAATCCTCGACAAGAAATCGAAAAATTCGACCAATGTCTGGAATTCGATCCTCGAAAAAGGAGGCAGTGTTCAGCACCTCGATTTCCTCTCGGATGAGGAAAAGGCGAGCTTCAAAACCAGCTTTGAAATTGATCAGCGCTGGTTGCTTGATTTCGCCGCTGACCGTTCGCCTTATATCGATCAGGCGCAGTCGCTGAACCTGTTTATTCCGGCCGATGTCGATAAATGGGATCTGATGATGCTGCACTTCCAAGCTTGGGAGAAAGGCATTAAATCACTCTATTATCTCCGGTCAAAATCGATCCAGCGCGCAGGCTTTGCTGGCGGCGTGGAAACGGACAACACGTCCGATGCACTGAAAATTGAATTGAGCGCAGAGCAGACTGATTATGAGGAATGTTTGAGCTGCCAGTGATGATCTTATTTTAGTTGTTTCTTGTCACCTCCCCCAACCGTAGTTCGGTGGTGGAAACTTGTGACAGTCTTTTTCTTGATAATGATGGGTGTGTTTGGTTTTCTCGCTTACCACCGTTTTACGAATGGTAGTTTTCTACTGGGTGGACTTGCCTCATTTGCGGTAATTCTCTTTGCCCTTGCCATCTGGGTTGATTGCCAGCGACATATATCGGAGCCTTCATTGCAACCAGCAGAAGAAGCGGAAGATCCGACTGATCCCTTTTCAGATCGAAAATGATCTTTTGAATAAAAAACTCCCGCAAAGCACAATTCTTTGCGGGAGCTTTTCGTTAACCAATTCACGTTATTCATATTGCTATGCAAGCTCGCCAATCAGACCGCGTTCCCACAAAGGCAACCGGATCGTGCAAAACCGCACGCGGGATGCAGTGGGATATACAGTTAGACAATTTGTCTTGCGGTGGATGCCGTGTGGATGACCCGCGCTATGGTCTGGAGTTGGGCAGTTTTGTCAAATTGTTCATTGCTGGAACCGGACCGCATCATGCCGAGGTGGCGTGGCGACAAAACGATCGGGTTGGCCTCGAATTTGTGAAAAAACTGCCTGACCGCGTGTTCAAACTTCTGGCGCAGGAGGAATGGGATGCTGCCCGTGCTGCCGATCTCAACGCAGCCTCAAGCCAACAGGTTCGGCGCGTCTGCTGATCCAAAGGGTACGCGAAGACCACCAGCGAAAACCCAACGAAAATTCAAGTGAAGGTTCGCGCAGAATGACGTGGTTCTAGACTCACCTGTCCAAGCCCAATTGCCAACGTCCTCGAACACGCGGCCATTTTGTGCCATTCTGCTGCCCATCAAAAATGAACTCTCGGAAGATGGCACTATGAATGTTGAAACAAGCAAAGGACGGATTGCCGCCGCGTCCGTTCTCATATTGCTGTTATCCGCCTGCGCGACCCAAATGGATGCGGGCGTCAGCGACGTGGCAGATACACCGGGTTTCCTATGGGGATTGTGGCACGGCTTTATCTTTCCATGGAGCTTTGTTGGCTCGCTCTTCTCTCCAGACATCGCGGTCTATTCGGTGCCCAATAGCGGCGGATGGTATGATTTCGGGTTCTTTTTGGGGATCACCGTTCTGGGCGGCGGCAGCTTCTTTGGCTCAAAAAAACGCGGGCGAGATTAACGCGCGCGAATAATGCGCGCGACCTTGGCGAGTGGCGCTAAGGCCGGATGCTAAACGCCGCTTCTGCCTCGACCACTTCGACCCGGTTTCGACCGCCATCCTTGCCGCTGTAAAGCGCAGCGTCAGCCATTTCGATCAATTCTTCACGTGCCAACATGGCAGAGGCCGGGGCGATCCCAACACCGATTGACGCTGTGACAAGCGAACGGTCGCTTTGACTCACCGGCGTCAACACAGAGGCTACAATTTGGCGTACATCTTCGGCAGTTGCGTTGATCGCAGCACTGTCTCGCATGCGAACCGCAGCAATGAACTCCTCCCCGCCATAGCGCGCGACAATTCCGCCGACTTCATCAAAAATATCAACCAGCGAATGGGCAACCAATTTAAGGCAGGAATCGCCCGCCTGATGGCCATGGGCATCATTGAACGCTTTGAAGTGATCCAGGTCGATCATCATCAATCCGATCTGATCGGCGGCGCGGCCACGCTCACCCGGAGCAATGATCGAGGTGTCAAATTCGTGTTCGAAACAGCGGCGGTTTGGGATTCCGGTAAGCGGATCGGTCTTTGACAGCTTAATCAGCGCGCGATTGGCCTTGAGCAATTCGCGACTTGATATGCGCGCTCTTAGCGTAAGCAGGAAGTTGTTTTGACGGAATTTTTCGAACCGCGCTGCAATTGGCAGAGTGGCCGCCGCCACCAAGATAAAGATGAACACAGTGTCGGCGTGATAGGCCAAGGTCGCAATTCCATTGAGTGTCAGCATTGCGGCCGTGACCAGCAGTGCCGTGACATCAAATATCACCAGCCCGCGCAAGGAATAGGGCAGCATGATATTGGCCAGACCCACCAGCAAGGTCGTCGCCAGCAAATATCGCGGTGCAATGTCAGGCGGCAAATGCACCGCCAGATGGACAATCACCGCGATGAAGGCGATGGGCGCAGCGCCCACGCAAAAGGCAAGCAAATGCGTCCAGCCACGCGCGCCCGCATACAATCCCAGTATGGTCAGCGGTGCAACACCCAGGACGCGCAAGGTCACGCCTTCTTTAACCATGGCCGGATTGAAAATGACGTCGATAGCAACGGTGGCAAGGCACATCAGCAGGCCAAGCAAGAACAGAAAATGTTGTTCTCGATACAGCCGGCGCACGATTTCGTCGTGATACAAATCGACAATGGCTTTGGGCCAGCTGTATATACGCGTGCCGCCGCGGTCGATAGAATCGACCATCTCGGCTTCAATTCCCACAGGTACGACGAATTGGCCTTCCTCGATGGGAAAGTTGATGGCGTCGCCGTTGGGAGCAAGAGTTTCCATAACGCCCATGGCCATGTGGCCTAAGGTGATTGACTTAATTTCGTGTTATAATGGCCCCTGCAAATTGGGACTTTGCGCCTCGTAACTCGCTCACCTGACTGGTGAAAGCGCAGATCGCATTGCGGGCAAATTTGCAACTATTACCGCAATGCCGTTCGGCACATTCGTTTCGACTCGCATTTTACACGGTTTATCCCCGCCCAATCTTCCATACTTGCCTTCGATTTATCTCTCTGCTTCCCTATAGAGGGTATCCAATCCAACCTGAGGAAACACAACATGTCGTTGCTCGAAGCCCGTAAGACCTACAAGCCGTTCCAATATCCTTGGGCTTACGACTTCTGGAAACGCCAGCAACAAATCCACTGGATGCCCGAAGAAGTCCCTTTAGGCGAAGATTGCCGCGATTGGGCGCAAAAGATCACGGAACATGAACGCAATCTGCTCACCCAGATCTTCCGTTTCTTCACGCAGGCCGATGTTGAGGTGCAGGATTGCTATCACGACAAATATGGCCGCGTGTTCAAACCGACTGAGATCAAGATGATGCTCACCGCATTCTCCAATATGGAGACGGTACATATCGCGGCATACAGCCACTTGCTCGACACGATCGGCATGCCCGAAAGCGAATACGGCGCGTTCCTCGAATATGAGGAAATGAGCGACAAGCACGATTACATGCAGCAATTCACCGTCGATACTGACGAGGATATTGCACGCACACTCGCCATGTTTGGCGGCTTCACCGAAGGGTTGCAGCTGTTCGCCAGCTTTGCCATGCTGATGAACTTCCCGCGTTTCAACAAGATGAAGGGCATGGGGCAGATCGTCAGCTGGTCGGTCCGCGATGAAACGCTACATTGCGAAGGCATCATCAAGATGTTCCACACATTCTGCGCAGAGCGTGACTGTCTGACCAAAGCGGTGAAGGAAGACATTATCGATGTCTGTCAAAAGACCGTGCGTCTCGAAGACAGTTTTATCGACCTTGCCTTTGAAATGGGCCCGGTGAACGGGATGACGGCAAAAGAAATCAAGAAATATATCCGCTACATCGCCGATTGGCGGCTGAAACAGCTGGGCCTGCAAGAGATCTATATGGTCGATGAGCATCCGCTGCCATGGCTCAGCCCACTGCTGAATGGTGTGGAGCACGCCAACTTCTTCGAACAACGCGCCACCGAATATTCAAAAGGCGCCACCACCGGCGACTGGAACAATGTCTGGTCCAGCTTCGACAAACGCCAAAAAGCCAAAATGCCGATTGAAGGCGAAGCGGTGAATGATGGGCCGGATATGTTCGGGGTTGAAGCTGCGGAGTGATTTAATCGACGCATTGTTGTTTGCTATTCAAGACGGCACCGCAATCTGCGGTGCCGTCTTTGCTATGTTACCTGCACCACATGTTCCCGCGCCCGCTGCGTCGCTCTGCTAATCCCTCATTCAGCAGCACCTCGCCCACATTTTTCCCATCACGCGTCACCACAAATAAGGAACGTCCATAGCGATCTTCGCTGCGGCTGTCGGGGTTGGATGCGAGACTAAACGCCCCAGCATTTAGCAGTTCTTGCAAACGCAGCTTTGCTCTCTCGCCCAGTTGCCGCTCATTCGCGCAGCCAGATTTTGAAATTTCGGGCGTATCGAACCCGATCAGTCTTATCTTCTCGCCTCGATACCAGATCGTGTCGCCATCAACGATGCAGGTGACTCGTTCCCGTCCAGTGCAAAGCGGGAAGTAGGCTTCATGGCGGTCTATTGGCTGAGTCACTGGCACTGCCGCTTCGACCACTATGCCCTTACCTAAACTTGGCGCGAAAGAAATGGCGGTGAAAGCAGCCAGTGGCATTGTGACCAAAACCATTGAGAACCAGCGAACACCAGCTTTCTTTGGCGTATATATTGCCGTTTTGGTCCAACGATTAGATCGGATCACCTTGCCCATGTGCATGATGATCGCAGGCAATTCTCAAAATTGCGCTAAGGGCGAAACCGTAAACGAAAGAACCGCGCCTCCTTCCAGAGGTGCGGTTCTTTATTTCTGACGCCGCACCAATCAACGCAGGATGTCGGCTAATTCATCAACCCCTACACCCCAACCACCGCCATCTTCCGCTTCGCCATCAGCGCTTCGAAGCTGTTTTCTGGCAGAAGGCCGAGCTGTTCGAACAGGGACATAAATTCAAAGTGGTTGACGCAGTGGAGGATCTTTCCGCCTTCGAATTGGACGCTCATACTGCCTTCAATCACAGCCGGGATACCGGTCGCGGCGCAATTGCCGGTGAAGGTCGATAGGACGAACATCGAATTGCCTTGCTCGACCGCGTAATCGATGTGCAATTTGGTGTTGGTGAGCAGGTTGCACATCGCCTGATGGAACGGCACAAAATCATTCGGCCCGGCTAGGTTTTTGCGCCCCATTCCGCCCGCTTTGCCGTGATTGGAGAAGAGTTCGTGTATCGCACTCTCATCACGATCTCGCCAAACCCGGTCACACCATTGATCGAGAATTTGCCTATTCGCACTCTTTTCCATCACATTTCCCCTCTGACTGACCTTTGGCACATTGTGTGATGGGATGCATGCCTTCCTGCGGAGCGGACCAGGCAGATTCCACTCGCGCAAGCGGGGGCAGGATCGGAGACTGTTTCGTTTGAGGAATTCACGCTAATCCCGCACGATGGATTTGCTCTATCTCGCACAGAAGCCTGAAAATCTCGCGATGGCTCTGTCGGCGATCAACTTTGCCGCCTTCGCCGCATTTGGCATCGACAAGATGCAGGCGGAGAATGGCAAGTGGCGCACGTCAGAGGATATACTGCTGAGCCTCGCCTTTTTCGGCGGGATCGCCGGGGCCTATGCCGGGCGCGCGATCTTTCGGCACAAGACGCGCAAGCAGCCCTTTAGCAATCACCTGCATATGATAGCGGGCTGTCAACTATGCGCGGCGGTGTTTGCAGTGATCTATTTGTGGTGAAGCGCTTAGAGCTACCTCAAAACAACCACGTTCTCGGTTTTGGCATGGGCAGGCGGCTGCCTACCTTACTCATCGACAGAATGCAGCGGATGCAAAACCACACGGCCAGAGTGATCCAACCGATTATCATTCCGAAAAACAGCAAGAAGAAGGCAGGGTTGGACTGGCTGCCATATTCAGTCTGTAGGTATGCGGAACCGAAGATCAGGACAAACCAAGCAATGAATGCTCCGAAACCCAATACGAAACTGATCCAGAATGTGTGGATCAGATATGTGTAATGGCTCTTTTCCCATTCCGGCGTATCCGTCTCTGCGCGCCAGACATAGGCCAATACCACGCCGACAAAGACGGAAAATCCAAGGAAGAAATTGATGAGATATAGGATCCCGACAATCACGGGCCGCTGCAAGGACACGCTTTTGTCGGCGGTGTGCGGTGCAGCCGCAGCGAGGGCACCGATTGGCTGATTATTTGTCGTGTCGTCCATCGCGTCTTCCTGTTCGTGTTTATTCCCAGCCCCAAGCCGCTGGCGGAGCTTCGACTTCGCGGGTCAGGTCAAATTCTACGCGGAAATTGCGGTCTTCGGGGGCTCCGGCTTCGGTGCTGCGTTTGAGTTGGTAGGCGAATTGGCCGTTTTCTGTGCCTGCCGTGTCTATCTCCACGCGCCAGACATTGGTGACGGACACGTCCAGCCCTTCACGTTCAAACAGAGCGATGCTTTCTTCGTCGACGCGGAATTCTTGCGCGCGGGCGATTCCCGCACCCCCGTCTCCCGGCGCCGTGTCGCCGCCATACATGGTGACAGCATCGCTGGTTCCATCATCATGGCGGTGATCGTGTTTAAGGCGCAGGCCAGTTTCGGTGCGGGTGATAAGCCATGTGCGCGAACGGTCCCATTCGGCGATGTTACCGGGTCCGTCGCCTTCACCTATCCTAACATGGAACGGAACCGCGATCCGGTCTTCGCTGCATTCGCTGACATACATAACCATCTCAGCGCCGACGAAATCAGCATCGGCGGCATCGTCGCTGACCAGTTCGCCCGCATAGGCTTTTCCGCAATGGGTGGAGAGCGCTTCGAAGAAAACGTCTTGGGGTGCTGCGGTGGGTGCAGAGGCTTCCTCAGCGGCGGACGTGCAACCTGCGAGCATAAGTATGGTAAGGGTGGGAATAAGGGCGAAGCGGGTTGTGGCGATGGTCATGGGCGCGGGTTTAGCGCGGCGCGTGCAGCTTGTCGCCTGCTGGCTTTCCTACACGGTGCGGGGCGGAGTATTGGGGACCATGTCTGCCAAATTATCGCGCACCGCATGTTTGTGATTGATCGCTTTGTCCGATCAAAAGCGGTTCCTGTGATCGAGTCAGTTTTTGACCTAGGACAGTGTAACATGCGGTCCAAGTGCCTCTGGACAGCGATGAACCGAGTGTACTTGCGCCGGTTGGGCAAGGCGTTATGCGTTGGGCAGACTGTGATTGGGGAAACACACAATGAGTGAAGCAGCAGGCGCCCAATGTGGCGAATGGACCGGTGGACGCGCGCAAAGCATCGATCAGTATGGACCGATGATCGGCGCAGCGATGTCGGGTGAGCGTCCGAACCACCGCCCCTACGAAACGCAGGCCGAGGATGTGTTCATCACCAGTTGGGCCAAGAGCGGCACTACGATGATGCAGCAGATGTTCCATCAGATGCGCACCGGGGCGAGCGGTGGGGACATGGATTTCGACGATATCAGCAGGGTGGTCCCATGGGATGACACCGCCTTCATGGTCGACTTCGACATGAGCGCGCCGCAAGTTGCTGCCCCGCGTGGGTTCAAGTCGCATCGTGAGTATGAGCGCTTGCCTGCGGATGGACGCTATGTGGTGACATTGCGCGATCCGAAAGAGACCTTCGTGTCGTACTTTCGCTTCATCAATGGTTGGCACCTGGAACGCGATGCGGTGGGCATGGAGGAGTTCATGCCCATGTGGCTGCTCGGCGGGCCGGGGGGCTGTGACTATGCGACGCATCTGCTTAGCTGGTATGCGCGGCGGCATGAGGCGGATAGTCTGGTGATGACCTACAAATGGGCGGTGAAGAACCGTGCTGAGGCGCTGCGGCGAATGGCTGCCCTATGCGAAGTCGAACTGACGCCAGCGATTGAGGCGCTAGTGCTGGAGCGGACTACGCGGGAGTTCATGAGTGCGCATGAGGATCGCTTTGACGACAAGATGGTGTGTGAGGTGCTGGAGAAGCGTTGCGGTGTCGCGGCGGCAAGTGATTCGACCAAAGTGCAAAAGACAGGCAGTTCGATCGATGCACTGCCGCAAGTGATCGCCGACCAGATTGATGCTCTGTGGGCGGAACGGGTCGTGCCGGTCACCGGCCACGTCGACTTCGCTGCACTGGCAGCGGAAATCGACGCGGAGGTCATTGGATAGGCTTTAGAACAACAGTGTCTGTGGATCGGGCATGGGTTCCTGCTTTTGTGCCTTGATCAAGCTCATGACGCTGCGCACGCCGACCCAGATTGCGATGAGTGGGAAGATGAAGATGCCGATTAGAACGATTGATAGAACGCCAGCGATGAGGCTGGCTACAAATCCAAACCAGAATGTGCGGATGAGGTATGAGAAATGCGATGTCGCCCATTCCGCATCATTGTCGCCCTGCCAAACATGCGCGAGCACGATGCCAACCAGTCCAGAGATTCCAGTAAAGAAACTGCCCAAATAGCATAGTGAAATGATGGTGGGTTGGTTTAAATCGAAACCGTTATTGGTGGTTGTAGGCTCGTTCATGGCTAATCCCCTCTATGACCCGACGAAGCGGGTATTCTAGGCATCACGAGCGCAGGGGCAAGCTGTTCCTGATACACCATCACCGGTTGCGATCATTTGGTAGGACTGATTGAGCAGTTTAGCGGCACCAGTCCTGCGGTAACGTTCCCCAGCCATTGTCCGATGCTAGACCGCTCTTGATCATCGTCGCGGCCAAGTATTCGCTGCTTTTGTCGCTGTCGGTCCTCCTCACTTCGCGCAGTTCGCGGCCATACTGATCATATGGAGGATCCTGCGCGCCGTCCCACTCAAATGACCCTTCGGCCAGCCAATCATGAAGCTGTAACCGCGCAACCTTAGCCAGTCCGCGCTCAGTTTGGCATCCGCCGTCGAGTTCAGGTGTGTCGTAGCCGATGAAGCGTATACGGCGGCGATTAGCACCAAAACCGATAACGACTGTATCACCGTCGACAACACATCCTGCTTCGCGCTCGGCACCAGAGCTGCGGTCCCCGCACAGGGCGAACCGCTCGCGGACTTCGACCCAACCTTGTTCGGTTACTATTGGCCGAAATCCGAACCACCAGACAGCCGCAACGGTCAGAAACAAGGTCAATAAGCGCCAGATGCGCCACCTGTCGCTACTGCGCCAGCGTTTACCTGAGTGTTTGGAAGAGAAGCGAGAGCGGAAACCGAGCATCGCGAATTCAACTAACAGAATGATCTGAGCAGCTCCACTGATGCGCAGTGGCCTATCCGCCAACAAAAGAGCCACCCGGATCATCTCCGGGCGGCTCCTTCAGTTTATCAGAGCGCGGGCCTTCGCGCCGCAATCAAACGAATTTAAGCTTCGATTGGCTCAAGCGAACCAGTGCCGCTTGGTGTTTCTGTGGTTTCACAGGTGCCAGCATCGACATAGGTCCATGCATTGCCCTGATAATCGGTGACGCTGGTGCCAGCGCAGCTAGTGCCAGGTCCGGCTGCACAGTCATTTTGGCCTGCGAGCGAGACGCCGTAGCAGCGCTCTTTTTCACCTTCTGTGGCTGCGGCAACAGTTTCCGCGCCTTCTGCGCCTGCTTCAGTTGCTTCGGCAGGTGCATCTGCACCACCTGAACATGCAGCGGCGAGACCGGCTGCGGCGGCGAGAGCGATTGAGCCCTTAAGGCGAGTGGTATTCATGGTGTTTTCTCCATTACATTTGATCTAAGCGGCACCACTTGCTGCTGCCTTCCACGACCAATTCCTTGCGAAACACCATCTAATTACTAATCCAAGCGAAATTTTGCAAACTTCTTTAACGCACGCATGCTTCCCTATGACGTATGAAGAGGCTAAGCGGCGCGCATCTTCGGTATTCATCGGCACATGCACAAGCCAAGAATGAGGGCGCGATGACACGCACGGCAGGCGATTCTGATCAACCACTCGATCTTTCGAAAGCCGAAGTGCTGATCGAAGCGCTTCCCTATTTCCAACGCTATGCCGGCCGCACCTTTGTGGTGAAGTATGGCGGTCATGCGATGGGCAACAAACAGGCCGCACGCGATTTTGCTGAGGATATTGTGCTGCTGAAAGCGGTCGGTATCAATCCGGTCGTAGTTCATGGTGGCGGCCCGCAAATAGGTGAGATGTTGTCCCGTTTGGGTGTCGAAAGCACATTTGTCGATGGTCTGCGTGTTACCGATGAGGCGACTGCCAAGATTGCTGAAATGGTGCTGTCTGGCGCGATCAATAAAGAACTGGTCGGCTGGCTTTCCAATGCTGGCGGCAAGGCTCTGGGCGTATCTGGCAAAGATGGTGGGCTGGTTACGGCGCGCAAGGTCACTCGGACCACGCGTGATCCAGAAAGTCTGATCGAAAGCATTGTTGATCTGGGGTTTGTGGGGGAGCCTGCGCATGTCGACACCAACGTGATCGACACTGCGGTTGCTGCGGGAATGATCCCGGTTATCGCCCCGATTGCTCCGGGAGAAGACGGAGAAACCTACAATATCAACGCCGATACGATGGCTGGCGCCATTGCAGCGGCATTGGGCGCGGCGCGATTGTTTCTGCTCACCGATGTGGCAGGCGTGCTAGATGGCAACGGCGAATTGCTTACCGACCTCAATCCCGCCGAGATTGCCAAATTGCGCGAAGAGGGCGTGGTCAAAGGCGGCATGGTGCCAAAGCTGGAAACATGCGTTGCCGCCGTAGAGTCGGGCTGCGATGCCGCCGTTGTGCTGGATGGGCGTGTCGCGCATGCAATGTTGCTCGAATTCTTCACCGCGCGCGGTGCCGGTACACTGGTGCGGGCGGACGGCTCCTGATAGAGGCTTGGCGCTGGCCAATTAGACGGTCCCAGACTTGACGGACGTCAAAGGCGTATTAGGTAAGTAACACGCTCTTTTAAACAGGATCACACATGCAAGGTCTTCTACTGGTCAACGACATAATCGGCATCGTATCCGGTGCGTTCATTATGCTGATCATCATTCAGTTTATTATTGGCCTTTTGTTCGCCTTTAATGTGGTGAGCCCAAGCAATCAGTTTTTGATGGCGTTCTATCAATCGATCAACAATCTGCTCGATCCGGTTTTAAGGCCGATCCGGCGGATCATGCCTGATACAGGTGCAATCGACCTTTCGCCGATTGTGCTAATTATCGGCTTGAGAATTCTGCAGGCTGGTGTTGGCCGTTTGACCCTTAGCATGATGTGATCATTAAATGACTGCGATACGGATTGATGGAAAGGCGTTCGCCGCCAAACTGCGAGAACGCGTTGGTGAAAGCGCGTTGGAATTTGCGCAGGCCGCTGGGCGAAAGCCGGGGTTGGCGGTAGTGCTGATCGGCGATGATCCGGCGAGCCAAATCTATGTCGGTAGCAAAGGCAAAGCGACGCTGGCCGCCAATATGGAGAGCTTTACCCACCGGCTCCCAACGGAGACGTCGCAGGGTGTTCTGCTGGCGCTTGTCGAACAATTGAACAATGATGATGCGGTCGATGGCATCCTGGTCCAATTGCCGCTGCCTGGTCACCTTGATGAACAGTCTATTATCGCTTCGATCAGCCCAGATAAGGATGTGGATGGGTTCCACGTTATCAATGCTGGTCGGTTAAGCGTTGGCCAATCTGGTTTTGTTCCTTGTACTCCGCTGGGCTGCATGATGCTGCTAACAGATCGCTTGGGCGACCTCTCCGGATTGGAAGCGGTCGTAGTTGGACGTTCTAACATTGTGGGCAAGCCAATGGCGCAATTGCTGCTCGATGCGAACGCGACCGTCACCATCGCGCATAGCCGCACCAAAGACCTCGCCAGCGTCGTCAAACGTGCGGATATTGTGGTCGCCGCAGTTGGCCGCCCCGAGATGATTGGCAAGGATTGGTTGAAGGGCGGCGCGACAATTATTGATGTCGGCATTAACCGCCTGCCGCCTGAACCAGGTAAGGAAAAGGGTAAGCTTGTTGGCGATGTCGCCTTTGACGAGGCCAGCGAAGTTGCTGCTGCAATCACGCCTGTGCCCGGCGGTGTAGGCCCGATGACCATCGCTGTCCTATTGCGCAACACATTGGTTGCAGCGCACCGAAATGCCGGATTGGACGTTCCTGAGCATTTGTAACGACGCAGCTTGCGTCTATGCTCTTTTACGTCACAATCCTGACAGTGAGTATAAGCTGATCAGGCTGGGTAAATGCTCAAACCCCAAACAGGTTGCGCGCTGAATAGGAATACCAATGAAAACCACTGTCCAATTGCTGCTGCTCACCGGTCTCGCAACCACGTTAGCCGCGTGTTCGAGTGGCCCGCGCGGACCCTCCAGAGCTGTGATCGAACGCGCTTTGACAGGCGCGCCCGGAGCCGCTCAACCCAGCACAATCGTTTCAACCGAGATCGCCTATACTCGCGATGCGAGCGAACGCGGGCAGTTTGTAGCGGCTGCCGATTTTGCTGCCCCCGGGGCGCTGATACATGGCCGCAATGGCCCTGTCGTTTTCGCTACGGTGGCGGCGGCATTGCAAAACAGCGACATATCTTCAGAGTGGGAGTCGCGCGCTGTGGTGATGAGTTGCGATGGGCAGATCGCGGTCAGTCAAGGTCGATTTGTGGATCAGGACGGCTTTGTCGGCAATTACGTGACGACATGGATTCGCCAGAACGACAACAGCTACAAATGGACCTATGACGTTGCTGGGCGTGACAACCCTCAACCACCTCCTCGGCGAGAGCTTGAGACCGAAGAGGGCGACATCGTTGTTACGGCCATCGATTCAATCAAAGGTCTGGTCGCGACATGTCCGGGGCGAGGCGAAACCATCCCGCCGCCGCCAGCCCTGCCGATTGGCGAAGTGGGTGCCGCCGATGCGCAATTGTCGCGTGATGGAACATTGCGTTGGCGTTGGGAGCACCGCGCGGACGGCATCAAATATGTCACTGCAGAATATTTCTATGAAGGCCAATGGCTGACGGGAATCGAAGAAAGTCTTGTATCGCCTCTTGAAAGTTCACCCGAAGAATGATGAGGCGCGCGCCAAGCGCATTATGCGCACCATTTCCTCATATACTGAGCCACTATGCTGCCTGAACTCTTCATCTCCGCCTTTGTCACTTTGTTCGTGGTGATCGATCCGCCCGGCTGCGCACCGATCTATGCTGGCCTGACAAAGGATGCGACGCCAGCACAAGCGCGCATCATGGCGCTGCGTGCAACAGCGATTGCGGCGGTGATTCTATTGATGTTTGCGTTTTTTGGCGAAGCGCTGCTTGGCGCATTGCATATTGAGCTCGACAGCTTCCGCATTGCAGGCGGGTTGATGCTGTTCTGGATAGCGTTTGAGATGGTGTTCGAAAAACGCACACAGCGCCGCACAGAGCGTGCTGATAAGGTCAATGCAGACCCCGAAGTCGAAGATGTTTCTGTCTTCCCTATGGCGATGCCGATGCTGGCTGGTCCGGGAGCCATCGCAGCCATCATGCTGCTGATGAATGAAGCGGATACGCCGGCTGAAACTATTGAAGTGTTCGCGGCATTGATTGCAGTGCTGCTCATAACGTCTGCCGCCCTCGTCGCCGCTGGGCCGCTGATCCGATTGCTGGGCGACAAGGTTGAAGCGGTCATCACACGGCTATTGGGCGTGCTGCTTGCGGCGCTTGCGGCACAATATGTCATTGATGGGTTGCGCGGCGCCTTTGCGGTTTCAACCGTCTCTGCTGGCTCGATTGTGTAACTGGCGAAAACGCCGCGCTTAGGTCAAATTCGACCCAATTCCCAAAGCCAGGGCCACAGCAATTCCGAACGTGCCCATCGCGCCCATTGCACGCATCCCGGCAAATGCCTTGCGCGAGCCGGAAAGGTCTTCTCCATGCGACCCGGCCAGCGATGAAAAGCCAAGCGCGTGGAGCACCCGCGCAATAGCAAAGACAATGCAGACCACGGCGATATAGGTCGTTTGCCCAGCCAAAAGCTCAAACAGCGCAATCACGATCAGGAACAACCCGGAATTCTCCGCCAGATTCCCATGGCGGCGAACCTTGCGTTCCAAGTCGCGATCATTGCCGATCCCAATGAATTGTCCTTTGGCGCGGTGAAGACCTACGCTGATCATCAGTCCGACCTGCAAGATGATCAGAAATGCACCCAGCGTTGCGCTGTAGATGGGTAGGTTGGTCATGCGGCTTGCTCCGTTTGAAGAATTTGTGTCTCTGGAAATCCGATTAACGCCAATGAAGCCTGACCAGCATCCAAGATGCGCTGGGGGTCCGCTGCCACGCGAGCGGAGGCAAAGGCGCCGTGCAGCAATTGCGTCAATGTGCGGCCAAGCACAGCGGGATTGGTTGTGATTTTACGGCTAGCATTGGCATCGCGAGCGATCTCAATCAGCATCGTTTCGACTTGGTCAAATATCCGCTGTGCCTCTTCACGCAATGCCGGGAGTTCTTGGCCTAATTCCAATGCAAGTCCGACGATTGGACAGCCATAGACGTCATTCTCTTGGTCAAATGTTTGGAGATGGCTGCAATATGCCTTGCGATAGATTGCCGCGAGGCGATCCTGCGCGGCACCGTACTCGGCGAAGCTGCTCTTGAAGAGGTGCTCAATGGAGGCTTCGCCATTGTATCGGATCACGGCGAATGCGAGGTCGTCCTTATCGGCGAAATACCGGTAAACGGTCGCCTTGTTGACCTTGGCCGCGATTGCTACCTTATCAACTGAAACACCGTGAAAGTTGCGTTGCCAGAACAGGCTCGCGGCTGTCGCCACAATATGTGCGCGGGTCCGTTCACCCTTGGTCATCAGGACATCAATCTGCATAACTAACCGTTTAGTTAGATATGCAGGTCGAGCAAAGCACTGTCCTGCGACAGTCTGTCGAGGTTTGTATGCGAAGACGCTTTACTGCAGCGTCATGATCTCTTCGCTGCCATCTCCGCGCCCAAAGAACTGCATGAGTTGTACTAGCAATTCGCAGCGGTCGGACAATGTTTGTGCTTCGAGTAAGGCTTGCTTCGAGGCGCCATCAAAGGGCGCGATCTGCGAAACACCATTGATTAACGATTGATCGTCGAGCCGCTCAACTGAATCCCAATCGATACTGTATCCTTGGGAGTCTGCGAATTCACGGGCTTCGCGTTCAAATCCGCCGCGTTGGGCATGGCTTAGCGTTTCGTCAGTATCATCTTCGATCAATTCGCCTTCGACCTGTCGGAATGCTGTCGCCGGATCGAGTTCGCGGAGCAGCCTAAAACGGGAAAGGCCTTCTAGGACGAGATTGTAGCGGCCATCTTCCAATGCCTCGACCTCGCCGATCCTTCCAACGCAGCCAACAGTAAACAGAGGTGCGCCTTCTTCGGGACGCTGCGGCTGAATCATCGCGATTTTGCGATCACGCGCCAGCGCATCGCCGACCAGCGCGCGATAACGCGGTTCAAAGATGTGCAGCGGCAATTGCAGACCTGGAAACAGGACTGCACCAGATAGCGGAAAGATGGAGAGGCGGGTGGGCATAGTGGCTGGTCTTATCCAAACAGCACTTTGGACAGGCGGCGGCGGGTGGCGACCACCCATTCATCCTCCAGTCCAATGGCCTCGAATATCTGAACGAGCTTAGCCCGCGCCGCACCTTCATTCCATGCGCGGTCTGTTGCCACCATATCGAGCAGTGTGTCAGCGGCCTCATCGTGTGCGCCGCCAGCAAAGGCAGCCTCGGCGAAGGCCATCTGCGCTGCCATGTCCTCAGGATTGGCCTTGGCGGTATCACGCAGTCCGGAAAGTTCGCTGTCATCGACCTGGATGCTCGCCAATTCAATTGCACTTTTTGCAGCGGCGACTCCGGGATCACTCGCAAGGTTTGGATTGGCCTCGATCGCAACCATCACCTGCTTTGCTTCTTCGGTCTGCCCAAGGCCAATCAAAGCGCGGACAAGGCCCGTATGGGCAGGTGCATTGTCGCTAGCAAATTCTGTGACCTGCGCAAATATCCCGGCAGCACGTTGAGCGTCACCTTCTGCCAAGGCTTGCTCACCCACCGTCACAAATTGCGCGATCTCTTCTGCGGATGGACCTTGAGGTGCGCCATCACGTGCTGTCCCCGGCTGCACAGGCAATTGCGTAAGCAACTGATCGAGCACTTCCTTGAGCTGGCTTTCTGTGCGCGCACTGGTGAGGTCCGCGACAGGTTGACCTTGGAACATCGCATAGACTGTAGGGATCGATTTAACTTGGAACTGGCCTGCGATGAATTTTTCTTCATCAACATTGATCTTCGCCAGGATCACGCCTTTTTCAGCATATTCGGCTGCAATCTTTTCGAGCGTCGGAGTAAGCGCCTTGCATGGTCCACACCATTCCGCCCAGAAATCCAGAATGACCAATTTCGTTTGCGAAGGATCGACAACTTCGTTGCGGAAACGATCGACTGCTTTTTGTTCTTCGATGTTGAGACCCATGCTAGCCAAGGGTGTGCTCCTGTTTTGGTCTAAGAATTTTCACGTGATAGAATTATCGGCCCCAATGTGGGACGTTTTATCGCTTTGTGAACCTTGGAAACGGCGCTGGCTACCCAGAGCAAGCTCATCGCGAGAATTTTGAACGAATTTTACGCTTGCAGGGTTCTATACCCCCTGCTAATCGCGCCGCCTCCCCGACAGAGAGGTGCGGTTCAAGCAATCTCTGTGAAGCGTCAGTGAGCGGGCGTAGCTCAGGGGTAGAGCACAACCTTGCCAAGGTTGGGGTCGGGCGTTCGAATCGCCTCGCCCGCTCCATTTTTTTAGGTTATTCAATGATATACGACGATTGACCTTTGGCAATTGCGCGTAGATTGAGCTTGGGTGACCACCGGGTGACCACAAGCTCGCAGCCACAACTGAGCGGAAAAATTTTCGCGCGAATGAAGACGCCTGAGGTTTTGGAACCTTCAGCTGGTGTTTCTGCGATTGAGCTGGAGCTCTGATTCGACAACTCAGGCGCTGCGATGGATCTTTGCGATCACGAAGGGCAACCCAAGAAGGTCATGGTTGTCCGCGATCCAGCGCTTTTGATCTTCGCTCAGTTTATCGCGAGAGCCTTTTACCTCGACAAACTTGAACTCGTTCTTGCGGTAGAGAAGCAAATCTGGCCAGCCGAGATAGCGATCCCAATAACCGCCGATGAGATAGAGCAAGATTGTTTTGATGGTATCGCCTGGCAAGATGTCGATTAGCTTTCTGGCTCGTTCTATGTCTGCCTCGCGGTGTGCCCAAAGGTATTGTCTCAATCCCTCACTCGGCCCGAGCCAATAGTCGAACAACCAATGTAGGTCTCCATCATCAAGCATTTGTTCGAAGTGCTCTTGGATTGTCTTGCTTTGGCGTACTCCATATCCTTTGGAGCCGAAATCATCAGGAAGATGCGTCGAAACCATTTCGCGGGGCTGCTTGTCATCGAAGGAGCGGCGGTCGCCGAAGCTGACAATCCGAACTTGTGGGTCGACGATATCTTGTATGACCAACCACATCATGTTGCCGAAGAGTACGTGGAACGGCACACTTTCAAGTTCTAGCACCTGCCATCCTTGCTTGACATAATGACGCTTTGCGAACTCTTCTGCACCCACCAGCTCATTGCCTAATTGGATCGAAGCCCCCTTCTTTCCACCTTTCACAAATGTGGCAGAAAGAGCATCGATCTCTACTGCGTATTTTGCGATCACATCCGCCGATGATAGCTCGCTAAAAACGTATTTGGGCCTGGCCGCATGCAGTTCTTTGATCTCGTCGAGAACTGCCTTTTCAATTTCAGCATGCGCGACGCGGCGCTCTTCATCTCCAGCAGTTGAGTTTGCCTCGTCCCAATCTGCTTGTCTTCGACGGGCTTCGAAGAAGAGCTCCCTCCAATAGTAGCGCTTTATCTTACTGGTTCGTCCATGGATGGGAGCAGCAGGAGCGGAATCGGCTGGTAAGCCCCGGCACTCACTACAGATATTTGGTTGAAAGCCATGTGTCACAGAAACGCGCTTTTGTGTCTCTAACTCGCGACCGTCGCTCAACTGATGTGAAAGAAATCTCTCTCCGAACTCCTGATCACATGAACACATCATAACGGCGTCGCAATCGGGGCATTGGTACTTGCGGATCAATTCATGCTGGTTGAGGCAAACTCGGGGAGCGTGGCCACATGAATCGTCTTTTAGGTCGGACATTGTCGTTAGATATTCGATTCCGCCGCGTTGTTTAAGCTTCGAAGGAAAGGGCATCATTCCAGGGCAAGGTTGCTGTTTTACATTCTAGTCCGATTTCACGCTTGGTCTTTTTGGGGAAAGCCTTCCCCTGAGCCGGAGCCGCTGCGCCGTCTCCGTCTACCCCTTCTGCGGGGACACCCCGCAACGCCCCGTAAAGCGGAGCGGGGCTGTTGACGCGCTCTGTCCCGCGCATCTGACGATGCGCTCCTGAGGGCGCGACATTTTCTGTTTATGGGCCCCGCACGCACTCTGATTACGGCTGGCATTGTCTGCAGGATCAGTCTTCGGAACGACAGGCCCCGTCCGGGCGGCTGATCCCAACACTTGCGGCACACGCCTCCATTCAGGGTGCGTGAATTCTTGTGTTTGACACTTCGCTGGTCGCTCGCAGGCCCGGTGGCACCGGCGCTTTTTGTGTCGGCCCGCGGAAGCGGCGGGGTGGGCGGCGCTCCCGCCTGGGCACGGTTCGGCCAGCCGCAACCCGGCCCTTGAGGCCGGGTCTTCCATTGCATTGCAGCCCTCCTCCGCATGGCTGAACAGCCATCCATCAACTTCAAGCGGGTGCGGCTGCCCGCCCCGCGCCTCTCTGGTCGCTGTCACCGCCCACCCCGCCCCTTCCGGGGCCGGTGTGCGGATTTGGGCAGTGCGGGAGGCGAGCGATGGAGTGTGGAACTTCAAAGGATGCAACGAGCGGCGGCAGCTTCGAGACCGAGGATACCGATGCCGGTCGCCAGACGCTGGTGCCCGGTGTGGTGCCGGTGACGCTGGGCGACCGGCTCGCGGTGCTCGCCGATGCGCCCATGCTGCCGCGCAAGGGGCAGCGGCCCGCCGATCACGGGCTGTTCGATACGAACGCCCGCAACCAGCTCGAAATGTTCTGAACCGGAGGCGCGGTGATGGACCTTCTCACTCCGACTCTGCGTGAGCGACTGTTGGCCAATGGCCGCTGCGAGGCCGATCACTGGCCTGTCGTCAAATTCTCCAATCCCATCGGCGCGGCCACTTGGCTATTCTCCGAACTAGATGCGGACGGCGATACGCTGTTCGGCCTGTGCGACCTTGGCTTCGGCTATCCTGAACTCGGTTCGGCGAGCCTTTCGGAAATCACCTCGGTGCGTCTGCCGCTTGGCCTTGGCATCGAACGCGACCTCCATTTCGAGGCCACGCATCCGCTCTCGGCCTATGCCGAAGCGGCACGCCATTGCGGCCAAATCACCCAAACTTCCGAAAACCTTGCTCGAGCGGCGGCGGCACTGCGGCACGAGCAAGCCCGTTCGCCGCCGTAGCCCCCAAACACACGGCGGATGATGCCCGCATCGAACCTGTCCCTTCGATGCGGGACCAACCGGCCCCGCCTTCCGCCACCCGCGCCCCCCGAAGCGAGGGTGGGGCCACCCATTCAAGAGAATGCCAAGGAGAATACAAATGCAGATCGAAGAAATCCCGCTCGACAACCTTAGCGTATCCACCATCAACATGCGGCGAGGACGCAGGAAACCCGATGTCAGCGACATCTTGCCATCGGTGAAGGCGCGCGGTGTGCTTTCGCCGCTCTTCGTGCGTCCGAACGGCAAACCCGACCATTTCGAGATATTGGCTGGCAAGCGGCGCTATTATGCGAGCGTCGAGGCCGCAAAGGACGAGGACGATGCGCGCGAATTGCCCTGCATTGTGCTTGGCGAAGAAGACGATGCCGAAGCGCTCGAAATCTCGATGATCGAGAATTTGCTGCGCGAAGACCCCGACGAGGTCACGCAGTGGGAGAGCTTCACTCGCCTCGTCAAGGAAGGGCGCAGCGTCGAGGATATTGCCGCGACCTTTGCGCTTACCGAATTGCAGGTGAAGCGCATCCTTGCGCTCGGCAATCTGTTGCCGCGTATCCGCGAAGCCTACCGCTCCGAAGAAGTGGATGCAGCGACCATCCGCCACCTGACGCTCGCCAGCAAGGCGCAGCAAAAAGCGTGGCTGGCGCTGTTCGAGGACGAAGAAGCCTATGCCCCGCGCGGCAGTCAGCTCAAAGGCTGGCTGTTCGGCGGTGCATCTATTGCGACTTCGGTCGCGCTGTTCGACCTCGAAACCTATTCCGGCCAGATCGTTGCCGACCTGTTCGGCGAGGACGGCTATTTCAGCGAAAGCGATGCCTTTTGGGAAGCGCAGATGGCCGAGGTCGAGGCGCGCAAGGTCGCCTATCTCGAAGCGGGCTGGGCCGATGTCGTGATCGTTCCGCCTATCGAGCAGTTTTGCAGTTGGGAATATGAGCGCGCACCCAAGAGCAAGGGCGGGCGCGTCTATGTTCAGCTGCGCGCGAATGGAGAAGTCGTCTTTCACGAGGGGCTGGTGTCGCGGCGCGAAGCGCAGGCGGCGGAGCGCCGTGCGCGCGGCGAGGAAGAGAAGCCCGCGCGTCCCGAACTGACCTCAACGCTCGCAACCTATATCGACTTGCACCGCCATGCGGCGGTGAGTGCGGGCCTGCTCGGCGAACCCTCGCTCGCGCTGCGCGTGATGGTCGCCCATGCGATTGCCGGATCGCCGCTCTGGAGCGTCAAGCCTGCCAATACCCCAAGCCGCAACGAAAAAACGGCGGCAAGCCACGCCGCCAGCCCGACTGTGCAGGCGCTGGCCGAAGGGCGGCGCGCGGTGCTCGACCTGTTGGATTTCGACAGCGAGCGCGAGACGGTGTGCGAGGACCGCTATGGTTCGGACCTCGTTCCGGTGCTCCACCGGCTGCTGGCACTGGACGACGACGAAGTGATGCGGGTGCTGGCATTAGTCATGGCCGAAACGCTCTCTATCGGCAGCGAGGCGGTCGAATATCTCGGCGAGCATCTGTCCATCGACATGGCCGATCACTGGCAAGCCGATGAAGCGTTCTTCGCCCTTTTGCGCGACAAGCAGGTGCTGGTCGCGCTGCTTGCCGAAGTTGGCGGGGAAACAGTCGCCAGCGCCAATGCTACCGAAACCGGCAAGACGCTGAAAGGTCTGATTGCCGATCACCTGACAGGTGCGAACGAGCGGCCCAAGACCGAACGCTGGGTGCCGCGCTGGATGGCGTTTCCGCCTTCCGCCTATACCGAGCGCGGCGGCGTTGCGACGGTCGCGGCTGCGCAGCGCGCGAAGTGGTTGGTCGAAAGCGAAGATGAAAGTTCGGAGAGTGGTCAAGACCCAGAAGAAACCGAATTGGCCGACGACGAAGCCGAACCGCTGGCGGCTTGATACGCGATAAAACGGTGCGGGTAGCGGGTCAGCCCCGCTGCCCGCATTGTGCCGTGGGGCTGGCTGGGTTACGATACCGCCATCGGAAAGCACCGTGGAGGAGGCGGCAGGTGCGTCCGGCGAGTATTCGCCATGAAAGGACGCCCCATGATCGTCATTGCCACCTTGCTTGTTCTCATTGCCGCCGTGCTGTGCGCGCGGCTGCTCTATTCCCTCGCTATCCATGCTCTACCGCTTTGGTGTGGCGGAACGTTGGCCTGGTGGATTTTTCATGTGCAGAGCGGGCTGGCGCTTAGTGCGCTGGCAGGAATAGGCGGCGCGATCGCGGCGCTCGTCATAGTGCAGCTTCTGTCTCAATCGCGCGCGCTTCCGCTACGCATCGCCGGTATCGCAATGCTTGCCCTACCGGCCGGAATAGCCGGATATTTTGCCGCGCGCGGTGTCACTGCCGCGGTTATAGATGAAGGCACAATGGTGGACGTGCTGAGCTTGGCCTCGGCTGCGCTGCTCGGCGGCACGGCGGCTATGCGCGCGCTGGCATTGGGCCGCAGCGAATCCGGAAAGAGTGCGCTTGCGTCATCAAGCGTGTGAGCAAGTTCAGGGACAAAGCATTGCGGATCATACATGACTGCCACTCGCGACGCGGCTCGGCTATCCCGTAGGCACCGACTTCGGGTGCCTTCGACCGGCTTAGTAGGCGAGCTGGGAACGCGCATGTTCACTTTGGACGAAAACAAGTTCTGCCGTCTTCACGGTTATGGGCGATTCCGTCCTTGTTGCGGATCGTGATGGCGATGTCGGATTTGGCCAGCTCAGACCCCTGTCGCAAAAGCATTTAACCAGTCCCACCGGCTGCCTCGTTCATGGCCTGTCTGGCGGCGGACGGGCTTCGCCCTTGCGGGGCCTTGGGCGCAACGGCGCGGTGCGCGGCTATTTTCCGCCGAGCGCTGACGCGCTCTTTGCAGCGCGAAGCAAAATAGCCGCGACCGCTGCCGTCCTTCGCTGACGCTGCGGTCCCTGGCGGGATGCGCCGTCCCCGCACAGCCGCCCGTATCCAGCCATCGAGGCTGCGATGGGCGCAGGTTCGAACACAAGCGAAAGGAACTTCATCATGGCCAATATCGGCAATTTCACCACCACGACCACCGGCTTCAAGGGCGAGATCGTCACCATGAGCGTGCAGCAGAAGAATGTGCGCATCGTCGCCGAGAGCGAACAGGCAAGCGAAAACGCACCCTCCCACCGGGTCTTCGTCGGCCGCGCTGAAATCGGTGCCGCCTGGAGCAAGCAGAGCCAGGAAGGTCGCGACTATCTCTCGGTCAAGCTCGACGATCCGAGCTTCGTCGCCCCGATCTACGCAAACCTCTTCGCCGACGACGATGGCGAGAATCACAGCCTGATCTGGTCGCGCAGCCGCAAGCCGAATGGCGAGTGATCTTCGCCACATCGCCCCGCCCGGCAGCGCCGGGCGGGGCTATTTCTATGTTTAGTTGCCCGAGCTAGGTTTTTGCAGCAGCTCAAAGGGCTCGATGCCGAGCTGCTCCGCGAGCTTTTCGATCAGGTCCAGCGACACCGCATACTGGCAGCGTTCCAGACTGCTGACATAGGTCCGGTCGATCTGCGCTCGGTGCGCGAGTTCTTCCTGCGACAGACCCGCCGCTTTGCGCGCCCGTCGCAGATTGGCAGCAAAAGTCTCTCGCAAGCTCATGCTTGCGACACATCACCATTGCAGAGTATTTAACCACGGAGTATACTCTGAAACACACTAAATGACGGAAATGCCGCGCAATTGGGAGCTTATCACGCGTTGCCTGGTTATGCCCCGAACGGAATATCGGTGTCCCCACTTGGAAGTAGTGGATTGCCTCGCGCGACAAGCCCGCCGATTGTGCTATAGTGAACGGGCTTTAGGGGAAGGCAGTACAACAGCGCTGATATGAACACGCCTGATTTTCTGGAAAGCCCGCCGGTGTCCGATAGCGTCACCGATTATGACGAGCAGCACTTCGTAACCTATCTGCGCCTTTTGGATGCTGCTGCGGACGATGCGGATTGGCGCGAAATCGCGAAGCTCGTCTTCGGCATCGATCCGTTGGCTGATCCGCAGCGCGCGAAGTCGGTGCATGATGCCCATCTCGACCGCGCCCGCTGGATGGCGAAGAGCGGATACACCCAATTGCTGTCACGGAATTAGTTCCAAGCGCCTCACTAGCGCGGCATCTCTTAAGTATTTGTCCGCACCAATTGGGTGGCCTTTTTAGAGCAGCAGCCGGAAGAATTGGCCCCTTCCGTAGAGATACTTCCTGTCAAAGCCTTCGCCTTGAGTATGCTCCCAGTGGCAGGAGGTCGCGATGTCGGGAGAGAAATCCTGGCGCTCGGCTGACTATGCGGAGCAATTCGAAGCCCATGATTATGCCGATTTCGCGCAGGAATTCCTGCGGCGCAATCCCGATTACACCAGCGACTTCGAGCGGACCGAGGAACGCGTCGCTGAAGATCCTCTTCATGCTCAGGAAGAAAGGGAGGGCCTGGCTCGGCGATGGGGCCTGAGCTTTCCCCTGCGATCCAACACAATCGGCAGAGAATGAACCGGCGCACTGGTCACCGAAAGTGCTGGGAACTATCGTCATTCATTCAGGATGCGAGGACGCATCGGACTTTGCCGACCTGCCAACCTGCCGTGCAGTTCAGTCTCGCGCATGTTCGGACGGTTTGCATCACGTCCTTACATTGGCTCGATCTCGCCATCGTCTGTGGCATTCGAACTCCGAGGGCACGACAGCATCGACCTTCTTGGTGCACGATGATCACTTTGCTCCGTTGCGGTCGGAGGCGCTCTTCCGGTTCTTGAGTGCGCGTAACGATCGCAATGCACTGAGCGCTTCGCCGGCCTTCACACCAAGTGCCTATCAACGCCGAAGGTTTGCTCTGATGCTGGCAATGCTCGACGCGCGGAGCGAGGGCACGACCGCTCGCGAACTCGCTTTCGGTCTCGTCTACCGCAACACCCAGCCCCTCAAAGGTGCGCAATGGAAAGCCTCGGGCGAGAAGCGTCACACGCTCCGCCTGCTGCGAACCGCGCTGAACCTGCGCGGTGGTGGCTTTCGCACATTCCCCGGTTTCGCTCGTCCTACCACGTCAGGGGTGGCGGTCTGACCCGCTACACTTCAGTCACTCCCCATCATGCGCATCTTTGCGCCATCTCACTCCGCAATCCGCGGTCTTGCACCGCAGCAACCAAATCTAAGCGGAGATACCTGAATGGACGCCGTTCCCGCCCCGATCCGCCCGCGCTATTTGCGCACGCCCGATGCTGCTCTGCATCTAGGTCTGTCGCCGCGCACGCTTGAAAAACACCGCTGCTATGGGACCGGGCCGGTCTATCGCAAGCTCGGCGGGCGCATCGTCTACCGGCTCGAAGATCTGGATGCCTGGGCTGAACAAGGCTTGCGCCGTTCGACCAGCGATCCCGGCAAGGGCGTGGTCCATCCGGCCAAGCGGATCGATGGTTATACCGGTCCCGTCCGGCGCTGAGTTGCCGATCGATGCCTACCCGCCAGACCTTTGCGCCGAAACAGACCTTGGCCGCGCAGCAGCTCGACCTGTTCACGGGTGTCGGCGGCGACATCGCCGCACGCGATGCGCAGGATCTGATGGCCTGGCCGTTCTTCAGTCTCGCAAAATCCAAGCGCGTAAAACCGATCGATTTTCGCATGGGCGAAGTCTCGATCCTCGTCGAGGCAACTGCCGAACATGGCATGGCGACTATCTGGGACGCCGATGTGCTGATCTGGGTGGCCAGCCAGATCGTCGAGGCGCGCGATGCCGGAAGGCCGACCTCGCGGCTTATTGCTGCTACGCCCCACGAAATCCTTGCCTTCACGCGGCGCGGCACCGGCAAGGCGGGTTATGACCGGTTGAAGGCCGCGCTCGACCGGCTGCAATCGACCAGCATTGCGACATCGATCCGCCAGCGCGGCGCGCGCCGCCGCCACCGCTTCTCCTGGATCAATGAATGGCGCGAACGGCTCGATGACAAGGGCCGCGCGCTCGGCATCGAGATGATCGTGCCCGACTGGTTTTACGAAGGCGTGCACGACCGCGCGCTCGTGCTGACGATCGACCCCGCATACTTCCAGCTCACTGGCGGGCTTGAACGCTGGCTCTACCGCATCGTGCGAAAGCACGGCGGCAAACAAAAGAACGGATGGAGCTTCGATATCGCCCATCTGCACCTCAAATCAGGTGCACTCTCGCCGCTCAAACGCTTCGCCTTCGAAATGCGCGATATCGTCAAACGGCAGCCTCTGCCCGGCTACTGCCTGACCCTCGAACATCAATTGGGCCGCGAGCGCCTAAACTTCGTCGCGCTTCCGGTCGATCCATTTGATGCCGCGCGGCGGAGGCTCCGCCTGCCTCCTGTGGGCAAGTGTATGTGATGTTCGGACTATCAGGAACCCACGGACACGGTCGATCAGGAACCGAAAGTTCAGACTATCGGGAACCGAAATCGTGCGGAAGCCCGCAGAATTGCTGGCCTGCCGCGCCCCTTAACAATGCTAACAAGGAATCTGATCGATTCCTGCTAACCACCGAACGCCTGTGCATGGATGGCACAGAGATGCCGCCATCCTGCGTTCGATGCGCGCAGCAGAGCGATCCACCCCTGACTCATGTGACGCTGGTTTGGCGAGAAGGAGACCGTGAGGACTGGCTGCGCTTCGGCAAGCCCGTTACAGAGCGCATCATCGACCGCCGATCCCGTATCGAAAGCTATGCGCCAAGGCAGGTTTTCGCATTGGTACGCTGGGCGTCCAACGACTATGGCACCGTCCGCTCGACGCTCGATATCGTGCGCGCTGTCCACAGCGGCGAAGCCTACACCACGCTGCCGCAAGTCGATCCCGGCGGTGAATTGCTGCTGTCGGTTCGAGGCTGGCCGAAGGTTCGCCGGGTGTTCGCGCTGATCGACTCCATCGAACATGCGGGCGTCGATCCGTGCGAGGTCGCGCCCGATCATTGGCGCCATACGCATAATAGGCTGGCAGCAGCCATGGAGCCACGCCGCTATGAGCACAACCGCCACCGCGCCTGGCTGCGGCGTCGGAGGCTGCAGCCATGAAGCGCCGGACAATCCTTCTCGCTAGCATGGTTGCCGTAGCCACTTTGGTGAGCGCCGCGCTGCCGCTTTCGCGAATTCTTGTCTGGAATGCTACCGCCAGCGTGCCGACCGGGCTTTATCATATTCGCGGGACAGCCAGCTTACATGTCGGCGAACGCGTCGCGATCGAACCACCGTCAAGGCTTCGCAGCTATCTCGCCGAGCGGGGCTATCTGCCTTCCGGGGTGCCGCTGCTGAAAGAGGTCGCGGCGCTGCGCGGCGACACTGTCTGTCGCACGGGGCTCACTATCACGATCAATGGCGAACCGGTTGGCGCTGTGCGCGCACTCGACAGCCAGGCGCGCCCGCTGCCCGACTGGCAGGGCTGCCACACCATCGCCGCCGATGAAATTTTCGTGATGAACCGCCGTGCGCCAGACAGCTTCGACGGGCGCTATTTCGGACCCGTTGCCCGCAGCCAGTTGATCGGACGGGCAAACCCAGTCTGGACCGATGAAGCCGGCGATGGCGAGCATATCTGGTTCGCTCGCCCGCATATTACCGCCACCCCCAACGAAACGAAGGAGATCAATCCATGACTTGTATCGGCACATTCACCGCCACCACGGACGGGTTCGACGGTTATCTGCAGACGCTGATGATCGACAGCCATCTGACGATCATCGCCGCCGAGCCTTCCGACGCCGAAAACGCGCCGGATTACCGCATCATGGCAGGCGACGGCGATGCTGCCTTCGAAGTCGGCGCAGGATGGAAGCGTGTCGGCGACAAGGCGGGCGACTATGTCGCAATCCTGATCGACGACCCCGCGCTGGTGCAGCCGCTGCGGGCCAATCTGTTCCAAGCGGATTCCGGCACGCATGTGCTGATGTGGTCGCGCCCTTCGCGCCGCGCGTCGAAGGACTGAATCATGCATCGCAGACGATGGTCTCCTATGCTTCCGATTGCGCTGGTCATGGCTGTTCCGGTCGATGCCTATGCGCAATCCAGCGTGGCCGCTGCGCAAAATTCCCGCATCGATATCGCTGCCCATGTGCGCGAAGCCGCGCAGCGCTTCGGCATTCCCGAACACTGGATCTATGCCGTGATCCGCGTCGAAAGCGCGGGCCGTGTCCGTGCGGTCTCGTCGGCAGGAGCGATGGGGCTGATGCAATTGATGCCGGGCACCTGGGCGCGCCAGCGCGCCCGGTTCTCCCTCGGCAGCGATCCCTTCGACCCGCGCGACAACATCATGGCGGGCACGTCCTACCTGCGCGAAATGTACGATCTTTACGGCATGCAAGGGTTTCTGGCAGCTTACAATGCGGGGCCAGGTCGCTACGAGCAATGGCGCGATCGAGGGTGCCCATTGCCGCGTGAAACCCGTCGCTACGTCGCAAGGATTGCGCCGCTGCTGCAACGCGATCGCGTGTTTGTTGCAGCGGCAATGCAATCGGCCAACACCACACAGCCCGCTTCCCAACGGCTAGTTGAGCCTCCGGCGACGACAGCTTCAGTCATCGAGGATGAACCTCCCGCCAACCCATTTGCGCGTCCCGCGCAGCCGAGACACGATCTCTTCGCGCCCGTTTCCACGGGCGATCAGCAATGAGAGCTGCGATCCTGCCTTCGCGCCCTGCTTCGTCCGTTGGCGAAGTGGGGCGGAGGATTGGCGGAAAAATCAGAACGAGAAAGGAAGGATGGCGAGATAAAAGCACCGCCGTCGGTCGGGGTGCAGGTGGTTGGTTTTGCTTAGCAATACGCGCCGTCTCTACGCACACCCTGCCGCCGCTTCTGGCAAATTCTTCTGTTATTACAACGCACAATGCGCCGTCGCCCGGATTTCACCCTCATGGCTGACGACGATTTTGATATCAGGCCGGGCCGTTCGCTCGACGGCGGCGCACGCTCCTACCGCAAGGCCAACACGCTGGTCGGGCGCGTGCTGCAGGTCTCGCGCCGGGCGGGATACACGCCGCTAGGTCGCAATCGGTTTGGGCGAGGCACCGGGCATCTAGGACGCGGCAAGCTGGCTTCGCTGCAGCGCCGTCGCATCGCCTTTCAGCGGCGAGTCGTCATCAAGGCGCGTGTTGTGCGTCACAAAGGCACGCGCTTTCGTTCCGCGCCGCTCGCGCGCCACATCACCTATCTCGAACGCGACGGTGTCACTCGCGAGGGATCGGATGGCCAGATGTTCGATGCCGGTTCCGACCAGGCCGAAGGCGACGCCTTTGCCGAGCGTTGCGAGGACGATCGGCACCATTTCCGCTTCATCGTCTCACCCGAGGACGCCAGCGAGATGGCCGACCTGCGCGCCTTCACGCGCGAGCTGATGACGGACATGGCTGGCGACTTGGATACTAAGCTCGATTGGACCGCGGTCGATCATTGGAACACCGACAATCCGCATATCCATGTGCTGGTTCGCGGCGTTGCGAGTGACGGCAAGGATCTCGTTATCGACCGTTCCTACATCAGCGAGGGCCTGCGCGCACGCGCCGAAGAACGCGTGACCGTAGAGCTCGGACCGCGCAGCGAGCGCGATATCCAAACTGCGCTGCGCCGTGAAGTCGATGCCGAGCGCTGGACCTCGCTCGATCGCCGGTTGCAGCGCCAGCGCGACGGCTTGGGCGTGGTCGATCTTCGCCCGGACGCATCGGGCAATCGCAAAGACCGCACGCTGCTGATCGGGCGGGCGCAGGTGCTTGAACGGATGGACCTGGCCCAGCGCGCCGGTCCTGCCAGTTGGACATTGGCTGCAGACCTCGAACACACGCTCCGCGAGTTGGGTGATCGGGGTGATATTATAAAGACCATGCACCGCGCGATGACGGGTCAGGGCCTGACTATCGATCCGGCGCGCTTCGCCCTACATGACGATTCGGATGGCGAACGCGTTGTCGGCAGGCTCGTCGAGCGCGGGCTGCATGATGAACTTACTGGCGAAGCCCATGCGATCGTCGATGGCGTCGATGGGCGCACGCATCATCTGCGCTTTCCCGATATCGAGCGGACCAGCGACGCGGCACCGGGCGCTATTGTCGAGGCCAGCGCCTGGACCGATCGCAAAGGACGGACGCAAGTGAACCTGCTCGTGCGCTCCGACCTTCCCATTGAGGCCCAAATCCACGCGCGCGGCGCGACCTGGCTGGATTGCCAGTTGGTGTCGCCACGACCGGAGGCACTGTCTGGCGGGTTTGGCTCGGAAGTGCGCGAGGCTCTCGAAAGCAGGAGCGAAGTCTTGGTCAAAGAGGGTCTCGGCAGACGGCAGGGACGGCGGATCGTCTTTGCTCGGGGTTTGCTCACCACTTTGCGGAACCGTGATCTAGCCAAGGCGGGCGAGAACTTGGCTGCGCGTCATGGCGGTATCGCTCAACAAGCGAGCCCCGGCGACCACGTTGCCGGCACCTATCGCGAGCGCGTTGCGCTTGCTTCGGGCCGCTTCGCCATGATCGATAACGGTATGGGGTTTCAGCTTGTCCCCTGGCGGCAGGATTTGGAGCGGCATCTGGGACAGGCGGTCACAGGCAAGATCAACGAACGCGGCGGGGTGAACTGGAGCTTTGCCCGCCCGCGCGGCCCGGCAATCTAGCGATGCAACCAACCATTACCCTTGACGAAAATCTGATGACCATCATGGTATTTATTGGGAAGGTGGGCAGCTTTTTGACGATGGGCGATTTAAAGTAGATGGCGAAGATAGGCAAAGCCAAGATCACGATCATGGTTTCTTCCACCGTCTACGGCATGGAGGACCAGCTCACTCAGTTGTTCGGGTTGCTGCAGGGATATGGCTATCGCGTCTGGATGTCGCACATGGGGACCGTACCGCTTACTCCGGGAAAGAGCGCGCTTGAGAATTGTCTACTTGCAGTCGAAAATTGCGACATCTTCTTGGGCATCGTTCGCCCCCAATATGGTTCGGGCAAAACGTCTTCGACGGCAGATTCTTTCACTCATCAAGAATTGTCGAAAGCCATAGCGTTGGGCAAGCCTCGGTTTTTCATTGCCGACAAAATTGTTGTCACAGCTCGCCGACTGTTACTGGACTTGGGCTTTCAAGGATCTGAAGGACGTGCCGACCTCAAGCTTCGCAAAGGTGCAACCCTTATTGATGATTTGAAGGTCATCGACATGTATGAGGAGGCAATCCAAGATGCTGTCGATGTCGGCGAACGGGTGGACAATTGGGTTCAGCCTTATTCGAATTGGGATGACATTCTACGGTATATGGAGGAGCAGTTCGATCGTTACGAAGCGATGACAGAATTCTTGAAGAGTTCGCCCGCCCAAAGTGATATGGAGGCTGGCGAATGAACCAGAGCACTATCTTGTCCCGCCTCAAGAAGGGTGAGAACGCTTCAAACGAGTTCATCGCGCGACCTAACGCTTTGGATGCGATCGGGAAAACGGCCGTGGCCTTTCTCAATACAGCGGGTGGCACAATCTATGTCGGCGTTGGCGATGATGGCGGCATTCACGGCGTAACCGAGCCTGCGGAAGATACTGCAGCCGAGATCGAGCGGATGCTCAATTCTCGGATCACGCCATCGTCATTCGTTACCGTAAGCATCGAGGATGTTCAGAAAAAGCCGATAATCGTGGTCGATGTTCCTGCAGGACATGATCAGCCCTACGTTCTCGATGGCGCAATCTTCACTCGCTCTGGCAGTCGGACCAAGCCAGCGGACAGTGCAGCTATCCGAAAGCTCGTTCAGAGCCAGATTGACACACCGCAGCGTTGGGAACGCCGCCTGTCGCCATCGATGACGGAGGATGACCTTGATGTCGATGAAGTGCTTGCGACAGCGAGGGATGCTGTCGAGCAGGATGCAAGTTTCGAGGATTTGAGCGAACCGTTTGAAATACTCCGCAAGCTCGCTGCTTGGCACCCGGAAGGATTCACTCAAGGCGGAGATGTCTTGTTTTCCCATGATCCGACAATCCGCCATCCGCAATGCAGGGTGCAGTTTGTCGTCTTTGCAGACGACAAGGCGGGTGACGAATATCTGAATCTCAAATGGTTCAGTGGGCCGCTTTTGCAAGTTGCCGACCAAGTTTCGCGTGAGCTGGAAAGCGCCAATGCATCAAAGGTCTTTTTCGCAGAAGACAGTCTCAAACGCGAACAGCGATCACGATATGCCCCCAGAGCCTTGCGCGAGGCTTTGGTCAATGCGTTGGTTCACCGCGATTATGCCGGCTACTCCGGTGGTGCGAAGGTGTCGGTTTATCCGAGCAGGATCGAGTTCTGGAATTCGGGCAATTTGCCGGATGAGATCAGCTTGTCAGACCTTCGGGGAGAGCACCCTTCGGTTCCGGTCAATCCGGACATTGCCAAAGTGTTTTACCTGCGCGGTCAGATGGAACAACTCGGTCGCGGGACATTAAAGATTATAAAGGCCTGCGAAGGCATTGGTGCACGGCGGCCCAAATGGCAGGATCAGAAGTCCGGAGTGACCTTGACGATTTTTGCTGCGGACAAGCCATCGATCTCCGCGGCGGAACTGAATGATCGGCAAAGGGCATTTCTTGACAATGTAGAACCCGGCACAAAGATTGCCCCTGCGGACTATGCTGCCACTTACGCAGCAGGTTTGACGGATCGATCAGCACGCCGGGACCTTGTCGATCTTGAAGACCGCGGTTTCGTACGGAGAGAAGGAGCTGGTCCAGCTACGGTCTATGTGCGTATAGAAGATTAATCCGGACATTACTGCGCGCGCGTCAATGTCCGCTTTACTTACAAAATCGGCAGAACTGCGTTGTCGCGGCCCTAAAATCCGGACATCAAAAGGTGGAACCGGACACAAACCGGACATTGCTCATTCCTCTTCCAGTCGTGACGTTGATCCCACTCACAACCTGAAAATATCAGAAAAGGCCAAGCCTTTCTTTATCTGCGCCAGAGTACGACGCGAGCCGAACTTTCCTTGCATCGCATAGTTTGCCCATTGGATTAGCTTCCAAACAAAGGAGGCATCATGTCGGCGACCAAGATTCTGTGGGGCCAAATTCTCGCTGTCTTTGCCTTGACGCTGTCTGGCATTTGGGTGGCAACACAATGGACCGCCGCCGCTCTCGGCTTCCAGCCCGGATTGGGCGCGGCCTGGTTCACCGCTTTTGGTCACCCGGTCTATCCGCCCTATTCGATTTTCTGGTGGTGGTTCAGTTACGAAGCCTACGCGCCGCGCATCTTCGAAACCGGAGGCATGATTGCAGCTTCCGGCGGCCTTGTTTCGGTGGTAGTGGCAATCGCTATGTCGGTCTGGCGCGCGCGCGAGATCAGGAACAGCGCGACCTACGGCTCGGCGCGCTGGGCAACGCGGTCGGAGATTGCCAAAGCGGGCCTGCTCGACGGTAACGGCGTCGTGATCGGTCAACGCGCCAACCTCTATCTGCGTCACGACGGCCCGGAGCATGTGCTGTGTTTCGCGCCGACCCGCAGCGGCAAAGGTGTTGGCCTCGTCATCCCGACCCTTCTGACCTGGCCGCATTCGGCTATCGTCCATGACATTAAGGGTGAGAACTGGGATCTGACCGCAGGTTTTCGCTCGCGCTTCAGCCGCGTGCTGTTGTTCGATCCAACAAATGAGGCCTCGGCGGCTTACAATCCGCTGATGGAAGTGCGGCGCGGCATCAATGAAGTGCGCGATGTCCAGAACATAGCTGACGTGCTGGTTGATCCTGAGGGTTCGCTCGAACGGCGCAACCATTGGGAGAAGACCAGCCATGCGCTGCTGGTCGGCGCGATCTTGCATGTGCTCTATGCCGAGCCGGACAAGACTTTGGCCGGTGTGGCGAGTTTACTGTCCGATCCGCGCCGCTCGATCGAAGCCACGCTGACCGCGATGATGCACACACCGCATCTGGGTGAGGATGGAGTTCACCCCGTCGTGGCAAGCGCTGCCCGCGAACTGCTCAACAAGTCCGAAAACGAACGCTCCGGCGTTGTTTCGACCGCCATGTCTTTCCTCGGGCTCTACCGCGATCCGGTCATCGCCAAGGTGACCCGGCAATGCGACTGGCGGATTGCCGATCTGGTCGATGTCAAGCGACCGGTCACGCTCTACTTGGTCGTTCCGCCTTCCGATATCAGCCGGACCAAGCCGCTTATCCGCCTAATCCTCAATCAGTTGGGACGCCGTCTGACCGAAGATCTCGCCGAAGGGGCAGATCGGCAACGGCTTTTGCTCATGCTTGATGAGTTTCCGGCGCTGGGCCGGCTCGACTTTTTCGAAAGCGCGCTCGCCTTCATGGCTGGCTATGGGATCAAGTCGTTCCTGATCGCGCAGTCACTCAATCAGATCGAGAAGGCATACGGGCAGAACAACGCCATCCTCGACAATTGCCATGTGCGGGTGTGCTTTGCCACCAATGACGAACGCACTGCCAAGCGTGTTTCGGAATCGCTCGGCACCGCCACCGAAATGCGAGCGATGAAGAATTATGCGGGCCACCGGCTGTCGCCCTGGCTCGGGCATCTGATGGTCTCGCGCTCGGAAACCGCCCGTGCTCTGCTGACACAAGGTGAGATCATGCAACTGCCCGACACTGACGAAATCGTGATGCTGGCAGGCGCGCACCCGATCCGCGCGAAGAAGGCACGCTACTATGCGGACCCGCGACTCAAGAAACGGATCGAGCACCCGCCCACTCTGAGGCAAGCCGATGACAAGCCTCACAGCGGTGATTGGAACGGCAGGACTGCCAAGCCTCCGCTTCGTCACAAGGCATGCGCTGCAAAACGCCCACTGCAAGAAGACGACGACACCCAGGTCGAAGGTGGCATTCGGCGCGAACCGGAACTGCCGGAGCATGAGGATATCGAACCTGTGCCAGTGCCCGTGCGCAACGAATTCGATTTCGATGATCGCCGAGATGAAGACCAGGCGAGCAGGAGTCGCAGAGTAGCCGACCAGATGCGCGCCAACGCGCGCCGCGCGGCGCTCGACCCGAACGATGGGATCGAGTTGTGAGCAAGGGCAATCGGATCAAGCACACGTTTCGATTGCCGCCAGATCTGTCGCGGCAATTGGCCGATTACGCGGGTCGGAAACGTGTTTCGCAGGCGTCGGTAGTTGAAGCTGCGGTCGCATCATTTCTGTCGCCTGACGGCTCTGAAAGAATGGAGGCAGCGTTCAGCCGTCGTTTGGATCGGATTTCGCGGCAATTGGACAAGCTCGACTATCATGTCGAGGTCGGGAACGAGGCTGTAGCACTGTTCGTGCGGTTCTGGCTCAGCGCGACACCTTCAATGTCGGAAGAGGCTTCAGCCGCAGTACGAGCTACGGGCGAGCAGCGTTTTCAGAGTTTCGTTGAGGCCCTGTCGCGACGAGTTGAGCGCGGTCAGCGATTATCCAATGATATCAGCGCAGACGGCAGCTAAGCGCCCCAATCTCGGACATAAGCGTGACATATATTTAGGCACAAAAGCCGAAGTTAGAGCAGAGCATTGTTGGGCATTTCCGGATCTGCAATGTGAATGACAAGAGGCTGGAGTAAGAATAAGCAAGAATCGGTAGAACTAAGCTAACTAGTTTCAACCATTCCAATCACACTTGCCAATGCGTAGTCAGCCTCGTGGCTCAAACTCAGAGTCCAATGGGATACACCGATCGCCATTGCTTCTTCAGCCGCCCTTCCGTGGAGTTTGACAGATGGTGAGCCGGACTTGGCTGTCTTAACTTCAATGTCCAAAAACCCGATTCCTTCACTGAAGCCAGTTCCCAGTGCCTTCATCACAGCCTCTTTCGCGGCAAATCGAGATGCAAACTTTGCTGGCCTATCGACGCCCTTACCCACATCTTCAATTTCCTGAGGCAGAAAACATCTTTGCAGAAACTGCTCATGCTGCTCATCCAGCAGCTTCGACACAGAACCGATTTCGACTAAATCCACGCCATGCAAGATCCTCATCGCTAGGCCCTGTCAGACATCGCGAGAGCCGTGCAATGAACTGTATTGTGCGATCGAGCAAATGATGTCCGGAATGCGATAATCTCACGATCCCACATCGCCCTCTTTACGTCCCCCTCTGCTTTGACAGAGATTCTGCCCGACCCCAGATCCTCGATCGACAGCTCACCCTTCTTGCAGGTCTCCAATCCAAGGGCTTCGAGAACAGCAAGTTCCAAAGCTTGAGATTTCGCACGAGCGAACTCGTTCCCTTCTTCCAAGTGTAACCCTTGTTCGTCCGCCGCGCGCGCGGAAAGGGGTTGGCTATTCGAACCCAGCCCCGCAACCCGTCCGTCGAGGTCAATTGAAACTAAAGGGGAAAACCGTATCTCCCTGTTCTCAAGATCCACAGTTACTGTGCCTTGGCCCTCTTGGCGAAGTTGGAAAAACAACTCATGTCCATCGACAATCGCATCTTCCCATTCCCAGTGCTTGTTGTCGTGCACTTCCAGATCAACCACAAAACTGCGGACTATATTGAGGAACCGCGATGAGATATCGGTCCGTGTCCGAAAGAGCCGCATTTGATTGACCGACTCGTCATTCGGAGCGTCAACTCTTGCCAACCTTATGCCCTCAGAATGAATCGCTTTGATTACCGCCTCCTCAACGATTCTCGCTCGAGCTCCATCTTCGACTTCATCTATTTGTCGGTCTCTCTTTCTTTTGATTCCAAGGAGAGATCTAAGGACTGGCGACCAACCAAGTTTAGCAGCATTAACGAGATGCATAACGTCGTGGTAGCGATACCCGTCATTGTCGTAGGCATTGTCAGTCAGATCGTCTCCAAGTTGACGGCCTTTATAGTACATTCTTGCCTTGCCCTTATCGACCTCAACAAAAGACACTTCAAAGAGCCTTGGAAACCGCTCATCTTCTAACCTGTCGACATCATGCAGCGGTGTGGGGTTATCGCGATTCTGTCGGTACGCGACCTTTGTCATATTCCTCTTAGCAACTTCGCCTAGATCCAATCCGTATGAGCTTGCCAATGCTGACAAATGCCAGGCTATCTCGCCCAAGACCCGGTTGATTGGCCGATCAACGACCGATCTATTCAGATCTCTCTCACTCTCAGGTAGCGTGTGGCGTAATAACTCAGCGCCTAATTGCCAAAGGACAGCGAGACACACCTCAACAAGTGTTCGATCTGCAGTACGCGCAGTCAAAAATGCAGTGTTCTGGTAATCAGAAAACGTGAGTGTCTGAGCATCAGACGGGAAGTCCTCCGCAGCGCTCAGAAACGCTTTGCGTTTGGATGGATCTAGTGCCCTTCTGATTTCTTCCGAAGCATGATTAGAAGCCCCAAGTTTTTTCTTTAGGTTAGATATATCATATGCAAGGATATTGAATCCTCTGTCTCTATTCGCAACCTGTGCTAAAGCAAAACAATACCAAATTACGTCGCCAACCTCTTCAATAATTTCGGGATTTGCGATGTTCCAAGTATGTTCGCTATTGGGGTTCAGGAGCTTCTTCTTTACCGCAGAAATGACCGAGCCAATTTCAGCGGATATCCCATAAATTGCGACCGCCTTTCGATCCTCGATCGAGCGGTTCGCCGAATAATCACTGCGACCAACAAAAGCATCATAGTCCGCAACACGCATGATCGACCTCACTCAAAGGGTCTGGAGGAATACACCTCATTGGGAACCTGACGCCGTTCAATTGCTTCATTGATGCCCCATTTGGGTGGATACCAGAATTCGATAGGGGCAGCTTTCGGAGCAAACTTCTGTTTGATCCGCTTTCTGCCCGTTAGACCGACTGCATCAGGATGCGCAACGCGAGCATACTTGTCGATCTCGCAAAATAGATTTTGACAATCGATCAATTGAAGCCTGCGCCCCCACAAAGAGGGAAACTCAAGGCCAAGGCGATTGCACTCTTCTTCCTGGCGGTCTGCCATTAGTCGGATCAACTCGGCATCACTCAGCCCGCCGGAATCGGCGAAGCATTTTCGAAGTCCATCACGTGCCCCTGGACCTGGGATGACAAAATCCATCTCCGAAAAGTCGGTTACCTCGCTATAGTTCACATCTGTGATAAACTGGTATGCGAGAAAATCGCCTATCGTCGGAAAGGCTCGCAGCAGTTCGAAACCCTGTTGCATTGTGCGCGCCTCAGCGAGCTTCATTGGCAAGTCTTGCGACATCATCGTCTCAAGAAGCTTGAGGTGATTCTGATGTTTCGATTTATACCCGAAAGCGGATCCTCCGGGTGGCATAATGTAAGCGGCGGAATAAATGCGCAGACCCTTGCTCATGGCCCTCGAGAGGACCCGATCAATTCGTTCGAACTGGTATTCCTCAAATGTGATCGGGCCGATATTAGCTTCAAGATCCAACCAGGTCTCCACTTTGTTGAACAACTTGAAGAGCAATATCCGAAATACGACCTCTTCTGGTGTTTTAGGCAGATCATCTCGATAGATGACATTTCTAATCAGAAACTGACTCACGCGATCAGATGCACGGTATGCGTTTGTAAACTTATAGGTCGTGAGCACTCTATTGCTTGTCCATGGCGCACCTTCTCCAAGCGCACGCCGGTAGAAGATGAGCTGCCGCTCGGACGCGAAGCGCCAATAGCTATCGTAAACAGCGGTAGTCTTGACCGGGGCAAGGTGGTGGGAGACTACGACTGGCGCATTCCGCTCGGCCATCTCAAGAGTTGGCTGAGTCTCAACCTGGCTTTCGAGCGATTTACCGCTTTTGCCAGAATCTGATCTCTTGCTTTTCTGCATCGTACGATCAGGCAGCGCCCACCGTCCGTAAGGCGGCTGATTTACTTTGCTGCTCAGGTACAACTGAGCGAGAAACGCACGCCCGGGCAGCTTCGACTAGCGGTGTCATCGTGTCGTCGGATTTTGTGATGCGCTCGAGCTTTGCAACACCGACATTAACATTGAGGCGCGCTAGAGGGATTCCCATCTCGTGCGCCATAAATGCGGCGAGCTGCGTGAGGCCGAGATAGTTGCCGTATGCTTTGTCGAACAACTGCTGGGTGGCGTAAAATGCATTGGCAACCAGGCCAGCCTTTGTTGGTACAAAACTCAAATGCTGCAAACACGGAAAGCCCAGCTGAGCTGTCGCAGAGTGGTCTCGTTCGGGGTCGAATGTTGTTGCCTGCCACATTGAGCGCCTGACTCCTGAACGGCGTTCGTACTGACTCAAGATCCATTCAAGTTGATTGCCTTCGCAAGGTCCGGCGCCAAACATCATTAGGCGTTCAAAGTAGAGGCCGCGACCATTTAGCTTAGGATTTCGAGCACGATATGCGGGGAAAGCCATTCGGTAGAATTCAAACAGCTTAGCTCGATCACCTTGCGACATGACCCAAAGGCGTTGCGGGAATATGGTGTAGGCAACATCTTCAACATCGAGATAACCCTTAGCCGCTAGTATGGCATCCATAGCGGTCCGAACAGCCTGGTCTTCGGGAATGTCTAGATCATCTCCGAAACCGTCGATTGTCAGCACTAGCGGCGCGATCTCCTTGCCAGCATGATCAATGATCTGGAGCAGGACTTTCGCATATGCTTCCGAGACGCTTTTCGCATCGATCACGAGTGGCCGAGGCGTGGCTGAGCTTGAGCAATTACTCATCTTCATCATCCTCTAGGTGACGGAACTCTGCGAGTCCGGTGTAGTCTGTCCTTGCAGCGCGCGCGTAGGTCGCCCAAGCGCCTCCAGGACGGTCCAACCTTGCTAAGCCTGGCCGTATGGCTTCGAACAAGCGCCCGGAGTTAACATCAGCAACGAAACGCAGGGCACTGCCATGCGCAATCGTTCCTGCTGGCAAAAAGATCAGGTGACCAACTTCGATGTCGATCGAAGTCTCACCCCAATTCTCGTCAGCAACAATCAGTGGCTGCTTTGACGGAGAGCCAAGAATCTCTTTCCGAAGCGATTGCGGCGTGGATTTTCGAAGTGCCTCAGCTCGCGAACGCCCAATCATCTTTTCGCCCCAAAGAAGATGGGTTACCAGCGTTGAGTAACCTACTCCAAACTGACAGGCGATGCGAAAGATCTCGATGGGCGTTGCTTTCGCCGGACTCAGCCCTCGCACAGCGAACGCATTCCGAATCCCAAGGGTTGGCATAAGGGTGTAAGCTGCAAATGTGTCCGCGCTGTACTCTTCCGGTACGTCCCAAGGACGAACACTCTGATTTTCGCGCAACTCGTCGATGGAGGAACCATGTCCCAGCACATGATGGCCTAACTCATGTGCACAGTTGTAATTGCGACGAACCAGCGGCCGCTTACTAGACAGATGAATTCGGGGCGGGGAACTGCGCTGATACATGCCCTCCATGTTTATGTCATTGAAGCGCACCCGAACGCCATACGCCTCACAGATGGAATAGATACAAACGGGACTGGCCAAGTCCTTGCCAGCCTTGAGCCGCGCGGTGACTGCCGCTCTCATCGCCTTGTCTGCCAAGAGTTGGCGATCGCGTGGCATCAATCTGGCTGGAGCATTCATTTGCTGGGTTCCTTCGGGTCATCATCGGTCTTCATCGCGGCGATGAGTTTCAACAGACGATCAAGGTCATCGGGCTTGAGTTTGCTCAATTCACGAGCGGCAAGCTGCAGTTTGGGATCATTTGCTTCTGCGCGCTCAGGAGCTTCACCAAGCAGCCAAGACACTTTCGCATCATAAAGATCGGCCAACTTCGTCAATTCATGCGCCGCTATGCGCCGATTACCAGCCTCCATCTCAGAGATTGTTGGACGATGCATACCCATCAGCTTCGCTACCTGCCCTTGCGAAAGTCCCGCCGCTTCACGGGCAGCCCGCAAGCGCGCATGGATTGTCGCTGGGTTTGTTGGCGGCGCGTCGCTCATGCCGCCTCCGATTCAGATTCGTCAGACTTCTTTGAGGCCTGCTCTTCAAGAATCTTGAGTACTTGCGTTACAGTCTGATCGATCGTCATCAGATCCTTGGTGTCTTCATCTACAAAAATGTTCGCCTCCGGCGGGAGGGGCTCACCAAGCGCAACACCAAGCATTCCGGCAGCTACTGGCCAAACTTTGCTTGTGAATTTCGGTAGCGCTTCGACGGGCTTGGTAGAACCATCGATAGGCGGACATTCTTCGCCACTGAGGGATTGCACAGTTTGCAGAACCTCAACCAACTTCGCTTTGACAGTAGTCTGATCCATCACGATTCTCCGATTCTTACTAGTAGTAAGATAATCTTACCATCGCGATTGTCAAGGACGGCCGTTTGGGTATGGGACTCAAAGCCGGATAGTGTGGTATCGGCAGAGCTGCCCACAGTTGGTAATACGCCGTAATTCAATCATGCCGCGATCCGAAAGCTGGACGTTGCGGTCGACAGGCCCACCGGTGCAACGCTCTACATTAAAGCTTACGAGGGTATGATTCTACGAGCATAGGCTGGCAACACCTAAGCGCTAAGACTAGTCTCGCCAAATAGACTCGGGAGGGCTTACCTTGCGCCAGAACTTCACGCATGATTTGCGCGCGGTGATTGAGCGACTGACACGCGAGCAGTTGGCCATTACAGAGCTTTATCTGTTCGGTTCGCGTGCTTACGGTACGATGAGTACGCGGTCAGACTGTGACATTATTGTGCGCGCGGCGCCTAATGCTCGTATTAGAGGCAGCGATCTTCGTGAGTTTGCTTTGTCGCACTGCGCACCGCTTGACCTTTTTTTGTGCACCGAAGCTCGCGCAACCAGCGTTGCCAACGACAGCTTTGTGCAAGCCGCGAACTTTCATTCATTAATCGATAAACTAGACGCACAGCTCTTGTGGTCGCGCGATGACGGTTTCGCCGAATTCGCATTCGGCGCGTCGAATGACTGGACCTTCGAAGTCTCATCGATGGTCGATTTCGTCCCGTCAGTACTTCCCGATGCCGCGGTAGGCGAATCCGCCTGGCAATACATGCAGCAGAAGGTCGAAGCGCTTGGGCTACCGACCCAGCCCTATATCGGGGACAGCCTGGTGAAGGCATCAGCCGAGCTGGTCAGAATAGCTAGAAGCATGGTCATTTCTCCTCGCGATCTAGGTCAGAAAGGGGTGGCTAAGAAAGGATGGACCGTTGATCTGCAGTCCGAATATGATTGCCAGAATTTATTCTACACAGTCGTCAAACCTTGGATACCGGCTCTTGGTCGGGAGGAGGTCGCGATCGTCTTCGACGGTCAGGAGAAGAAGTCGGATTTCAGCCTTTTCGAGTGCAATCTGATTATTGAAATGAAGTTTGTCGACAGCCTGGGCAAAAAACGAGAGGTCGTAAAGACGCTGGACGGGCTGGCACGATTCTATTCTCGGAATGCAAATGTACGCGGGCTACTCTTCATAATCTACGTGAAGAGAGACATCGAAATTGACGATCGAAAGTGGGAGCAGGACTATTCGATCGCAGGAACCTCACCTTGGGTGAGCACGGTCGTTATCCGAATCCCCTAACTGAGTTGTTTCGTTGCGCCTGAGAGCACAAGCAAATGTCAGAAATAGGCGCGCCTCTTCCGAAACCAGCCTGTCCGCTAACGGCCCACTTCAAGCCACCGCGCCACGTCTTACACTGGGGGTGAAAGCTGACGGTCAGTTCCGCTATCGAGAGGCCCAAACCCTCCCTCAATCATGCGGCGCCGTTCACAAATGGCAGCTGGATTACCGCCCTCAAGCCTTTGGGCTCATTTGGCTCACATCTTAGAGTACCGTCGTGACCATCAACGATAGCTTTGGCAATGGACAGGCCAAGGCCAAGGCCTCCCTTTTCACTTTCTCGAGCCTCTGAAAGACGAGTGAAAGGATCAAAGATCTCAACTATCTGATCTTCGGGGATGCCTGGCCCCTTATCCAGGACCCAGATTTCTATGCAATCATCCCCTTTGATCAGTTCGACATCTGCACCGCCAGCATATTTCACTGCATTGTCAATCAAGTTCCGGACTGCGCGGGCAAGAGCGACAGGGCGGCAGTGATAATGGAGGTCACCTTCGCCATTGAAGTAAACCCGATGCCCGAGTTCCTCAAACTCACTGCACTCACTTTCGATAAGCGCCCGCAGATCGACATATTGCTTAGGCTCAGATCTTGACTCTCCACGCACATAGTCAAGCGCAGACGCAGTGATCCGCTCCATCTTCTCAATGCTGGCGATTATCTCTTCGCGAGTTTCATCATTTTCAATGAGCTCGGCCTTCACTCGAAGGGCGGTTAGCGGCGTGCGGATATCATGGCCAACTGACGCCAACATCTGAGTACGCCGTTTGACCTCGTCGCGTACCTCGCGTTGCATTGCGTTAAATCTTCTAATGGCATTCCTGATATCAACCGGTCCGCTTTCCTCAACATCTTCTACTTCCAGATTAGTGCCAAACCTCGACACGGCTTTTGTCAAACGGGAAAGGGGGCGTGTAAGACGGCGAACCGAAAAAAGCGCGATTATGCCGACCAAGAAAAAAAAGAGATCAATTGGTATCGCCGAGTAAATCGTCTCACCGCCGATCTCAAACTTTCTTTCAGTGACGCTTAGGTTCAGCCATTCTCCTGTCTTGAGACGGACACTGATCACAATCCCGTCGATTGGGAAGTCGATCTGACCAGGCTCACATTTGTCAAATGCGAAATCGCTCTTAGTAAAAGTGGCATTCGCAACGGAGATATCGTCCACCGACTTGTCCAACCACTTTAAATTCGGGTTTGTCTCGAGGTACGTTACGACAAACTGCAGAATGTCCTTTGTGACCTCAGTTTCCGTTGCAGGCGAGTAAGGTTCGCTTGTTACGGAAAAGCCCTCATTGCAGGATGAAGCTGTGTCCACAAATCCCTGCATTTCTTCAGGTCTCATTCGGTCTAAGTTCAAAAGCCTGACTGCAATTGTCTTGGTCACGTAGTCGCTTTTCGCCCACTCCTCAGCACTACGATTTTGAGTGATCTGATAGACGGTTGATCCGACCAACAAGGCGAGAAAAGCCAAAAAAAGAACCACAAAAATCTGATTCTCGGTCGAGCTTATAGAAAATCGGGATGGTCTTTCGCTCACGACCAGATAAGCTCAGCTGCGAAGACATATCCGCCGCCCCATTTGGTTTGAATGATCGCTGGATTCTTAGTGTCTTCTTCCAGCTTTCGCCGCAAGCGGCTGATCTGATTGTCAATCCGGCGGTCAAATATAGGAGCACTGACACCGCGTGTCAGGTCCAAGAGCTGATCTCTGGAAAGGGCAATGCCTGCATGTTCAATCAAAGCCAGTAGCAGGGCGTGCTCTCCAGAGCTGAGTGGCACAACCAAATCATGTGGGCCGACAATCTGTTTTTGAGACAGATCGAAATGCCAGCGATCAAATTTGACTGTGCCGCTAAGTCGCTCGGAGCGCGGCGGCAGCATCAATGTGCGCCGAAGCACTGTCTTTATGCGGGCTCTAAGTTCCCTGGGATTGAAGGGCTTTGCAACATAATCATCTGCGCCCAATTCCAATCCGACAATTCGGTCGGTATCGTCCTTTAATGCCGTCAATAAGATGATCGGTATACGGGTGGTTGCCTGCAATCTCTTGCAGATAGAAAATCCGTCTTCGCCTGGCATCATCACATCAAGCACAATCAGGTCAATGTTTGACTTGGACATGATTTTGTCCATTTCGCGCCCGCTATCGGCATTGCTAACCCGATACCCGTTCTCACCGAGATATTTTGCAAGCGGACGCCTGATGTCGCGCTCGTCATCGATGATGAGAATATGTGGGTTGTGCGCTTTGGTCATGGATATCAGAATTTAGATTTGATGATGGTCCTACTCGAACGCTCCGTCATTTGGATAAATTTTTGTATTCAAATGTCGCAAAACCGAATTTCAAGAAATCCTGAGACAATGTTGGCATTGGCCCGGAAGCACTCAACGCATAGCCATGGTGATACGAGCACCGAAGGCACCGTAACTACACATAATTGGCAAGAGTGAAGAGGAAACACCATGCAAAAACTGTGCGTAATCGACTTGAAGACGGCCCTGCTTTGTTTGATTTCCGCAATCTCAGCCGTCTCTCCGGCTTCTGCGCAACAAGAGCTTAGCATCCAGTCTGAAAGCACGCAGGACACCCGAGAAATTGTCGTTCATTTGCCGAAGAATTATGATCCGAACAGCGAGAAGGGCTACGCAGTCATCTATATGCTGGATGCAGGTGCGGCAGATCAGATGACAGCGGAGATAGCCAGCTATTATCATTGGGGTGACTTAATGCCCGAAGTGATCGTGATTGGCCTTGAGAACGTCAATCGTGGACCAGACTTTCTCCCGCATTATTATAGCTTTGAACGTGATGGCGAGCAGGTATTTGGCAATGGCCGCAACCTGTTGTCTTATATTGAAAACGAACTCATTCCTTTTGTGAACAGTCAGTTCAAAACCAATGGCAATAGAGTCTTTGCCGGGCATTCATGGGCCGGGCAGTATTTAACTTACGCACTGAGCCAATCACCGGGTCTGTTCGATGCCTACTTCATAACCAGTCCTGCGTTTGGAGATTCTGGCGAATGGAGTGGCAAGACTTTTGAGGCGCTGGAAGAGGTTTTGGCACAGGATCAAGACTATCCGGACCTCATCTATCTCAGTTCTGGCGGAGACGGATCGCCAGGGCCGTTGTCAGACGCGGGATTGCTGCCGTCCTACTACCGTTTAGCGGCCTTACTAAGGCAGCACCTGCCTGACGAAGTGAAATTGGTCCATGAGATCCATGATAGCGCAAACCACACGAGCAATAGCGCAATATCCTTGGCCAGAGCGCTGGAGCTATATTTCGCCACTAGCCCAGACACAGAGTGAATAGGTGTTGCCGGGGCAGCCAAATATGGACCGTCGCGCAGCCTTTCCCAAGACGGAAATCTGGTGGGTCAAGCGATTGCTGTCGCTGAATAGCAAGTGATTTCACCTGCGAACAATACAGGAGAATGGAATGGTCCTCAGCAATAAGTTCAAGACTCTGCTCACCTACATTTTGTTGAGCGTCGCTTCTGTAGCAAGCGCCGAAGAAGGTAGCTTGCCTGCACAAAGGGTTGCTGCTGATCAGGCCCATCACGGTTTTTGGGATAATCCGGATGTAGACTATGTCTCGACGGCCTGGCCGATAAATCAAGGCGCTGATTTGCTTGATATCCGAGAGGTGCCGCTGCTCGAGACGGCCTTTGTTCAAACCACCCCTGAAGACAGAAACGACGGCATCGCTGTCGGTCAATTGGGCGTTGATGGTGGCGACCGGCAGATGATCTTGACTTTGGCTGACGAAATATCTCGCGGCCACCATGGTGCGATCGACAGTTTGCTCATCTCCCACAGGGGCAAGCTCGTTTTCGAATCCTATTATCATCGCGGTCGGATCAACCTTACCCACCCGCAGGCATCGGCTACGAAAACCTACACTGGGCTGGCGCTGGGCCGCGCGATCCAACTGGGCTATCTGACTATGGACGATCTGCACAAACCCGTGATTGGCTTTCTCGATGAGATTGACACATCTGATCTCGTCGAAGGTGCGGAGAAAGTTACCTTGCACCAAGCACTCACCATGCGTTCAGGCATTCGCATCGAGGATGAGAAGGCAGAAGAGTTTGAACAATATCGTGACCTCATTGATGGGCAAAAATTGGTCCAGTCCATATTCGAACAGAGTGATCCGATAACCGATGAAGTGCTGACCGAGTTCGCTTACGGGAACTACAGCAGCATGATGGTGGTGCAGGTTATCGATGCTGTTGTGCCTGGCGGTGCCGAGAACTTTATCAAAACCGAACTACTCCAGAGGATGGGTTTGGCGGGTTACGAGTGGCGGATCGGTCTGGGAGGCCTTCCCGCAGGCGGGTGGAAATCCAGTTTCACTTCGCGCGATATGCTCAAGTTTGGCACCCTGGCCATGAGCAAAGGCAAATGGAACGAAGAGCAGCTGATTCCAGAGGCGTATCTCGCCAAAGCAACAAGCAGAATTCTTTATAACGGCGATGAGCGCATCTTTGGCGGCGGCAAAGATGTCTCTGGCCAGGGGTATGGTTATTTCTGGTGGAGCGGCGACTTGAAAGTCGGCGACAAGACCTATTTCGCCACGTCAGCGCAAGGGGGCGGTGGGCAGTTCATCATTCTGATTGATGAGCTGGATCTGGTGATAGTTGCGACAGCAGGCATGCGAGAACCAACAGCATTGCAGATAGCAGCAGAAAGGATCGTGCCAGCTTTCGTAAACTGAAAGCTGGGCCGTTGGGTGACGGTTTAGAAGGCAGCATCTGAACTTCTTAAGGCGGGCGCCGAATAAATGGGCTAGGGTATGAGAACACACTTTCGATCTCTGATAGTCATTCAGATTGTGACCATTTTCATCTTTGTCGTTGTCAAGCAGTTACGACAAGAATTGGCGTGGGCCTTCCCCAACGCAGCTTTCGAGGTTTTTCTCTATTCATTTCCTAACTTCGCTGAGGGTCTGGTTGGGTTTCTGGCTTTCGCGATGTTGCTTTCTCTGGCTGCGCAGAGAGATGGTTTTGCAAAGCGGCTTCTGACCCTCCCATGGATTTGTACATGCGCGTTCTTTGGAGCTGCCTTCTATGTAATCAGCCAGGAATTTGGCCTCCACAACCTGGGAGGTGATCAAGTTTATGATCCTTATGACGTCCTTTTCTCAGTTGCAGGCTTAATCGCCGGGCTAGTTGCTTTTCTTGGTCTGAATCCAATGCGTACCTCATAGCTGGATTTGTGATTGAAACTGGCGTCGGCTTATGGGTCGTAAACGGAAAGTCAGCTCTTAGAGGTTCGGCGGCTGAAACCGGACATTCCGCTAACGGCCCAGATCCCGACATTCCTTTCTTCCTTTTCGCTACCCTACGACATCCGCAAATCCTCGTTGCCTCACGGCAATCTGATGTCTTTTTGATCTGCCTCGTAAGCGCAGCCGGTGGTCGGTTGCCGTCATTCGAGGCAGCCCATGAGCGTCATTCCGATCCGATCAGAAGCATCGTCGCGCGGCGCGCGTATGTTGCGCACCGCGCTGGGTGCCGAAATCGCGCGCTGGCTCGAAGAGCCAGCAGTGATCGAGGTGATGCTCAATCCCGATGGTCGCCTGTGGGTTGACCACCTGGGTGAAGGTCTCGCCGCCACCGACTTTGTGATGAGTGCAGCGACAAGCGATCGGATCATCCGGTTGGTCGCGCATCATGTAGGCGCGGAGGTCCATGCCGGAGCGCCGCGCGTCTCTGCAGAACTGCCCGAAGGCGGAGAACGTTTCGAAGGTTTGCTGCCACCGGTGGTTGCCGCTCCCAGCTTCGCCATCCGCAAACCGGCCATCGCAGTGTTCTCGCTGGCCGATTACGTAACGGCAGGGATCATGAGCGAGTGGCAGGCCGACGCCCTTACCAGCGCCGTCGCTGCGAAGAAGAACATTCTGATCGTTGGCGGCACTTCGACCGGCAAGACGACGCTCACCAATGCATTGCTAGCCGAAGTCGCGTCCACGCCCGACCGTGTGGTCTTGATCGAGGACACGTTGGAACTGCAATGCGCAGCGCCTAATCTCGTTTCCTTGCGAACCAAGGATGGCGTCGCCACCCTCTCCGATCTGGTCCGCTCGGCCTTGCGCCTACGGCCCGACCGCATTCCGATCGGCGAAGTACGCGGTGCAGAAGCGCTCGATCTCCTCAAGGCCTGGGGCACCGGGCATCCGGGCGGGATCGGCACAATCCATGCCGGGTCTGCGCTCGGTACGCTGCGGCGGCTTGAGCAACTGATCCAGGAAAGCGTGGTCACCGTGCCGCGCGCACTTATCGCCGAGACCATCGACGTGATCGCCGTCCTCGTGCGCGATGGCACCGGACGTCGTCTCTCGGAACTGGCCGAGGTGCGCGGACTCGATGCGAACGGCCAATATGTCCTCGCGCCCCTTTCCCCCACATCAGGAGAACCCTCGTGACCCACATCTTGTCGCGGGCGCGCTCGCGCCTGTCAGCCCTTACCCTCGGCACCTTCGTCGCACTGGTCATCGCCACGCCAGCCCATGCTGCCGGTTCGTCCATGCCGTGGGAAGCGCCGCTTCAGGCGATCCTCGAATCCATTCAAGGTCCGGTCGCCAAGATCGTCGCAGTGATCATCATCATCGCGACCGGGCTCGCGCTCGCCTTTGGCGATACGTCAGGCGGCTTCCGGCGGCTGATCCAGATCGTCTTCGGCCTGTCGATCGCCTTTGCCGCGTCTTCCTTTTTCCTGTCGTTCTTCTCCTTTGGCGGCGGAGCGCTGGTTTGATGAACGGCGGCGAATCTCCTTTGCCCAACGGTTTCGCAGTTCCAGTCCATCGAGCCCTGACCGAGCATATCCTGCTAGGCGGCGCACCGCGCGGTTTGGCAATTGCCAATGCAACGCTGGCAGGCGCGATCGGGCTCGGACTGCAGCTCTGGATTGCCGGACTTGTCTTCTTCGCGATCGGTCACGCAGCGGCCATCTGGGCAGCGCGGCGCGATCCGCAATTCGTGGATGTGGCGCGGCGACATCTGCGCTTTCCCGCGCATCTGCAGGTCTGAGGCATGCTGAGCTTGCGCGAATATCGGAATAAGGCCGACCGGCTCGCAGACTTCCTCCCGTGGGCGGCGCTGGTCGCGCCCGGCGTGGTGCTCAACAAGGATGGAAGCTTCCAGCGGACCGCACGCTTTCGGGGGCCAGATCTCGACAGCGCCACCCCTGCCGAACTGATCGCAACGACCGCGCGCCTCAACAGCGCGCTGCGGCGCTTGGGTTCGGGCTGGGCCATATTCGTCGAAGCGGTGCGTCGTCCGGCGCAGGATTATCCAGTCTGCGACTTGCCCGATTGGGCCTCGGCTCTGGTCGAACGCGAACGTGCGGCGCAGTTCGCCGAGGAGGGCGCGCATTTCGAGAGCCGGTATTTTCTCACCTTGCTATGGATGCCGCCTGCCGAGGACGCGGCACACGCGGAGAGCTGGCTCTATGAAGGTAAGGCCGAAAGGGGCGTGCATCCGCGCGAGCTGCTCGACGGCTTTGCCGACCGGACCGACCGTTTGCTGCGCCTGTTTGAAGGGTTCTTTCCCGAGGTCCAATGGCTCAATGATAGCGAGACGCTGAGCTATCTTCACAGCTGCATCTCGACCGGGGCGCAAAATGTGCGCGTTCCCAAAACACCGATGCATCTCGATGCGCTTCTCGCCGATGAGCCGCTGACAGGCGGTCTTGAACCGCAGCTCGGCACCGCCCATCTGCGCACGCTGACCGTGATCGGATTCCCCAGCGCGACCTTTCCTGGCCTGCTTGATGAACTCAACGCGCAAGGCTTTGCCTATCGCTGGTGCACCCGGGCGATCATGCTCGACAAGAGCGACGCGACAAAGCTGCTCTCCAAAATCCGCCGCCAGTGGTTCGCCAAAAGGAAATCGGTTGCCGCGATCCTCAAAGAGGTGATGACCAATGAGGCCTCGGTGCTGGTCGACAGCGACGCCGCCAACAAGGCCGACGATGCCGATACTGCACTTCAAGAATTAGGTGCCGACCATGTCGGGCTGGCGCTTGTCACGGCAACCGTAACCGTGTGGGACGACGATCCGGCGCTCGCAGCCGAGAAGCTGCGCCTTGTCGAGAAGGTCATTCAGGGCCGCGATTTCACCTGCGTGACCGAAGGCATGAACGCGATAGAAGCCTGGCTCGGATCGCTGCCCGGCCAAGTCTATGCGAACGTTCGCCAACCTCCCATCTCTACTTTGAATCTGGCGCATATGCTGCCGCTGTCGGCGGTCTGGGCCGGGCCGGAGCGCGACGCGCATTTCGAGGCCCCACCGCTTTTCTACGCGAAGACCGAAGGCTCGACCCCATTTCGCTTTGCGCTCCATGTCGGCGATGTCGGACACAGTCTGGTGGTCGGCCCGACAGGGGCGGGCAAGTCGGTGCTACTCGCGATGATGGCGATGCAATTTCGCCGCTATGATCGCTCGCAGATTTTCGCCTTCGACTTCGGCGGTTCGATCCGGGCGGCAGCGCTTGCCTGCGGCGGCGATTGGCAGGATCTGGGTTCGAGCTTGGCCGAAGACAGCGACGATCCGGTCCTGCTGCAGCCACTCGCGCGGATCGATGAACCGGCGGAGCGCAATTGGGCGTCCGAGTGGCTCCAAGCGATCCTCGTTGCGGAAGGCATCACGGTCGATCCCGTCACCAAGGATCATCTGTGGTCGGCACTGACTTCGCTCGCGACCGCACCTGTTGCCGAGCGCACACTCACCGGCCTTGCCGTGCTGCTGCAATCGCAGGCATTGAAGCAGGCTTTGGCACCCTATTGCATCGGCGGGCCATTCGGACGGTTGCTCGATGCCGAAAGCGAGCGGCTCGGCGAAGCGAATTTCCAGGCTTTCGAAACCGAGGGCCTGACCGGATCGGCGGCGGCACCTGCCGTGCTCTCCTATCTCTTCCACCGGATCGAAGGCCGGCTCGATGGCTCGCCAACGCTCATCATTATCGACGAAGGCTGGCTTGTGCTCGACTCTCCGGCCTTTGCCGCGCAATTGCGCGAATGGCTCAAGACACTGCGCAAGAAGAATGCGAGCGTCGTCTTTGCGACCCAAAGCCTGGCCGATATCGAGACCAGCAAAATCGCGCCTGCCATCATCGAGAGTTGCCCGACGCGCATCTTCCTGCCCAATGACCGGGCAATCGAACCGCAAATTCTCGGCATTTATCGCCGCTTTGGACTGAATGATCGCCAGATCGAAATTTTGAGCCGGGCAACGCCCAAGCGCGACTACTACTGCCAGTCTGCGCGCGGCAATCGCCTGTTCGAGCTGGGTCTCGGCGAAGTGGCGCTCGCCTTTACCGCCGCATCTTCCAAAAGCGACCAGCTCGCCATTTCCCGCATCGCCCAAGAGTTTGGCCGCGCTGGCTTCGCCTCCCAGTGGTTGAAGCACCGCGGGCTCGAATGGGCAGCCGACCTGCTCGGCGGCGATGCGCCATCCTCCACCCCCCCCAGCCCCCAGAAGGAGACCTGAAATGACCCGTCTAAGAATTGCCCGCAGCTTCGCCGTGCGGACTGCACTCGCCTTGGCGAGTACCAGCGCCTTGGTATCGACGCCTGCCCACGCCCAGTTCGGAGGGGTCGTCTACGATCCGTCCAATTATGCGCAAAACGTGCTGACCGCCGCGCGCACGCTGGAGCAGATCAACAACCAGATTCGCATGCTGCAAAACCAGGCAGATTCCCTCGTCAACGAAGCGAGGAACCTCCAGAGCTTGCCACTGACGATCGTGCAGCCCTTGCAGGAACAGATCCAGCAGACCCAGAAATTGCTGAACGAAGCACAGCGCATCGCTTACGATGTGCGCAAGATCGAGAGCGCTTTCGACCAGCACTACAAGAACATTCCACTGGGTGCCTCGCAGCAGGCGATGGTGACAAGCGCCGAAGCGCGCTGGCAGAACAGCGTCGCCGCCTTTGAGGATGCGCTGAAGGTCCAGGCGGGCACCGTCGCCAATATCGATGGTTCGCGCGAAGCGATCGGCGAACTGCTAAGTGCCAGCCAATCGGCAGCGGGCGCCTTGCAGGCCGCGCAAGCTGGCAATCAACTGCTGGCGCTTCAGGCACGCCAGCTTTCCGATCTGACCGCCACTCTGGCGGCAACAGGCAGGGCGCAGGCGCTCGATGCAGCTGAACGCGCCGCTGTCAAGGCACAGGCACGCGAGCAGTTGCGGCGCTTCCTGGCTGTACGCCCTCGCTACACGCCCAGTACAAATCAGCGCCAGGGGAACTAGGCACTCATGGATGGCAAGCTCCTTGCGCGGATCGGTGCGGCCGCCTTCGTAGGTATCGCGCTCACCATGACGCTCGTGCAGATGCGCGAGGAGTCTGCGCCGCGTCCAAAGCCCACGCCAAGCGTTTGGATGCCCGATGGCGATCCACTTCCCGCGCAGCTGCGCGCCTGCGCTCAGATGGGCGAAGCGGCGCTGTCGTCGCCTGATTGTCGTGCGGCCTGGGCGGAGAAGCGGCAGCGTTTCTTCAATGTCGATCATCCCGATGCCTATACTGAGGCAGAACCCTCACCGGCACCGCCCGCGGCAAGCCTACCGGCCCCTATCGAGCCAAGGGAGGACTGACATGGGCGGGACCGGCGTCGTCGATCGTTTCCTCGCGATCTTCTCTCAATATATCGATAGCGGCTTCGGTCTGCTGTCGGGCGAGGTCGCCTTTATCGCGACCACGCTGATCGTGATCGACGTGACGCTCGCCGCCCTGTTCTGGAGCTGGGGCGAGAACGACGACATCATCGCCCGCCTCGTCAAGAAAACGCTCTTTGTCGGCATCTTCGCCTACATCATCGGCAATTGGAGCGCGCTCGCCAATATCGTCTTCAACAGCTTTGCGGGGCTCGGCCTCAAGGCGAGCGGTTCAGGTCTGGGCACGGGAGAATTGCTTCAGCCCGGACGGGTCGCGCAGGTCGGGATCGATGCCGCCTGGCCGCTGCTTAAATCCATGGCCGATTTGCTTGGCTATGTCAGCTTCTTCGAGAACTTCCTGCAGATTGTGATCCTGCTGATTGCTTGGGCGGTGGTGGTGATCGCGTTCTTTATCCTCGCAATCCAGCTCTTCGTAACCTTGATCGAGTTCAAGCTGACGACGCTTGCAGGCTTCGTGCTCATTCCTTTCGGTCTGTTCGGCAAAACCGCTTTTATGGCCGAACGCGTGCTCGGTAATGTGGTCTCTTCCGGCATCAAGGTGCTGGTGCTCGCCGTCATCATCGGCATCGGCTCGACTCTGTCCGCAGAGTTCACCAGCGCCATTCCGGGCGAACCAACGATTGAAGATGCACTCGCCATCGTCCTTGCCAGTCTGACGCTGCTCGGCCTTGGCATTTTCGGTCCGGGCATCGCCAATGGCATCGTTGCAGGCGGACCGCAGCTAGGGGCAGGCGCTGCTGCAGGAACGGCCTTGCTGGCAGGCGGCGCAGCCGTCGGCGGCATCGCGGGCGCCAAGCTCGCAGGTGGTGCAGCGGCCAGTGCTGCCTCCTCGATTGCACAAGGCACATCGCGCGCCGCGGGCGGTGCGAGCATGGCCTACGCCACCGGCTCTGCCGGAAAGAGCGGCGGTGCCGCCGTCGCAGGCGGTCTGGCCGGTGTCGGCCGCGCCGCGGGAGGCGCAGTCATATCGCCGCTGCGCAAGGCGGCAGATAGCGCAAAAGGCAATTTCCGCGAAGGGGCACGCGCTTCAGTCGCCAATATGGGCGGGCGGATCTCGTCCGCCCGCGATGCACCTGCTCCCGATGCACCTGCTCCCGATGCCGGACCGCCGAGCGGCTCGCCCGCCTGGGCCAAGAGCATGAAGCAGCGCCAGAGCCTCGGCCACTCCGCTTCGCTGGCCGCGCACACCGTGCGCGCCGGCGACGGCCACGGCGCGGGTTCCTCCATCGACACCAAAGAGAAGGATTGATTCCAAAATGTTCAGAAGGCCTTCGATCCGATACGGCAAGACGCCTGAGCCCGAGACACCTTATCAGCGCGCGGCGCAGGTCTGGGACGAGCGCATCGGCTCGGCTCGGGTTCAGGCGCGCAGCTGGCGCTATGCTTTCTTCGGCGCGCTCGGACTTTCCGCGGTTCTGACTGGCAGCCTCGTCTGGCAGAATGCGCGCGGCACCATCGTCCCCTGGGTGGTCGAAGTCGACAAGCTTGGCGAGGCGCGCAGCGTTGCACCTGCCGATGCCGAGTTCGCGCCAACAGATCCGCAGATCGCATTCCATCTCGCCCGTTTCATCGAGCATGTCCGCGCCATCCCGGACGATCCCATCGTCGTGCGCGAGAACTGGCTTAGGGCCTATGATTTCGCGAGCGACAGGGGCGCGCTGGCGCTCAATGACTATGCGAGGCTCAATGATCCTTTTGCCATGATCGGCCGCGAACAGGTCGCGGTCGATGTCACCAGCGTGATCCGCGCCTCATCCCGCAGCTTCCGGGTCGCCTGGGTCGAGCGGCGTTACCGCGACGGCGCGCTGGCCGAGACGAGCCGCTGGACTGCCATTCTCGGCGTCACGGTCCAGCCCCCCAGAAATCCCGATGCGCTCGTCAAGAACCCGCTCGGCATTTTCGTCACTTCCATCAACTGGTCAAAGGAGCTCGGCTGATGTCCCGCCCGCCACACTCACGCAAGATCGCTTTCGCCGGTCTCGCTTTCCTCGCTTTCGCAGCGCCGGTCCAGGCAACGCCTGCACCACAGGCGCAGGCCACGGCCAGTGTCATCGGCGCTCTCCTGCGCTCGCCGCCCGACATCGCGCATGCGCCTCTTGTCTTGATGAACTCCCTATCGCGGCAGTCCTCCCCCGCTGCCGCGCGCCGCTCCCCAGGCTCCGATCCCGACCCCGATCCTGAGAGCAACGTGGGAGCGGCGAATGATTCCGCCCGCGTCGAGCCTGAGGATGCAGGGTTCGACAATGCCATCCAACGCTATGCCTATAGCGAGGGCGCGCTGTTTCAGATCTACACTAAGCCAGGCCAGGTGACCGACATCGCGCTGCAGGAAGGCGAGAAGCTGGTTGGTCCCGGCCCGGTCGCAGCCGGCGATACGGTGCGCTGGATGATCGGCGATACTCTGAGCGGTTCGGGGGAGGCGACCCGCGTACATATCCTCGTCAAGCCGACCCGGCCCGATATCACCACCAACCTCGTTATTAATACCGATCGGCGGACCTACCATGTCGAGCTGCGCGCTAATGCCCGTGTCTATATGGCCTCGGTCAGCTGGCACTACCCAGAGGATGAGTTGATCGCCTTGCGCAGAGCTGAAGCGGAAGCAGCGCGCCCCGCACCGATTGCTGAAGGATTTACCGTCGAGAACCTCAACTTCGCCTATCGCATTTCCGGCGACAAGCCCGACTGGCGTCCCGTTCGCGTGTTCGATGACGGAAGGCGTACCTTGGTCGAATTTCCGCCCGACATAGCGCAAGGCGAAATGCCCCCGTTCTTCGTCATCGGCGATGAGGGCGAGGCCGAGTTGGTCAATTACCGGGTCAACGGGCGCTATCTCATTGTCGACCGGCTGTTTCACAAGGCCGAGCTTCGCTTGGGCGCAGGGCGCAGGCAGGTGCGGGTCAAGATCACCAATCGGACGCGGAGCGAGTGATGAACAGCGAGCCTGATCCCGAACGGCCCGTCGATGCCGAATCCATCACTCGTCTGCGCGGCGAAAGCCCGCGCGTAGTGCGGCTCTCGCGAAAGGCAATCGGTGTCGCCAGCGCAGTAGGATTGGCTCTGGTCGGCGGTGCACTGATTTTCGCGTTGCAACCGGCGTCGCAAGAGGACGGAGAAGAACAATTCAACACTGATGGCATAGCGGTAGCGGATGGATTGGCATCTGCGCCTCAGGACTACTCCCAGGTTCCGCAGCTCGGGCCGCCGCTCCCCGGCGATCTCGGCGAACCGATCCTCAATGCTCAGGATCGCGGAGCCGTAGCCGAACTACCGCCAGTGGGTACGCAGCCGCCACCGCCGCAGGGTATCAGTCCCGAGGAAGCAGCGCGCCGGCAACTCGAACAGGAACGCGAAGCCGCAAGAGGCAGCCGCCTGTTCTTCGGCGGCGGAACGCCCGCAGCCGATCTCGCGCAAGCTGTGTCTCCAGCTGGGCAATCCGCCCCGGCCGTCGGGCCTCCAACATCCAATCAAGAGCCTGGTTTTCTTGATCGCCCTGCCGAACGCCGCACGATCTCTTTGCACCGCCTTGAATCCGCACCATCGGCATCTCTGTTGCAGGCCGGATCGGTCATTCCTGCAGCGCTGATCACGGGCATCCGTTCCGACCAGCCCGGCCTCGTGACCGCGCAGGTGACCGAGAATGTCTATGACAGCCTGACCGGGCGGCACCTGCTGATCCCGCAGGGTGCGCGCCTTATCGGCGACTACGAATCCGATGTCGGTTTCGGGCAGCGCCGCGTGCTCCTGGCCTGGAACAGACTGATCCTGCCCGATGGACGCTCAGTTGTGCTCGAACGCCAACCTGCCGCCGATCCGTCGGGTTATGCCGGACTGGAGGATGGTGTCGATTACCATTGGGGCGGTGTGTTGAGGGGGGCGTTTGTCTCGACCCTTTTGGGCATTGGCAGCGAATTAGGCTCCGGCGGCGACAGCGAATTGGTGCGCGCTCTGCGGCGCGGCAGTCAGGAAAGCGTGGGCCGCGCAGGCGAGCAAATCGTTGCGCGCGAACTCGATATTCGCCCGACGCTGACCATTCGGCCCGGCTATCCGGTCAGGGTGCTGGTGACTCGCGATATCGTCATGGAGAATGCGTCATGACCCGGCTCAAACTTTCCGACATCACTGACGAAAAGCCGATCAAGCTCACGGTCGAGCTACCCACGCGATTGCACCGCGATCTCGCTGCCTATGGCGTCGTGCTCAATGGAGGGAACACAAAAGGTGCGCCCGAGCCGGACAAACTGATTGCGCCCATGCTTGAGCGTTTCATCGCTACCGACCGGGAGTTTGCGAAGGCACGCCGCGACGCTCAGTTGGCAGCCGAGAGCGGATAGCGCTCGTCGATCAGTTTGAAGAATCGGGCAAGCGCCGGATTGTCGTTGTCCTTGCGCCACCAAGCGTAGAAGTCGAGATGTGCAAACCCGGTCGACTCTGAAATCTCGCGAAAAGCAGTATCGTTGCGACGGGAGCCGGTTGCGCTTTCGGGAACAATTGTCAGAAACTTTCCGTAGGGCACCATTGCGGCAATCGTTTCGCTGCTTGTATCTTGAGTGACTATCTGAGCGTTGAAACCATGGCCTCCAAGCCGTTTTCGGATCTGTTCGGAAATCACCGGGCCCGAACAATCACTAGGCATTACGAACACAGAATTGCGCAGATCAGTCCAGAGAATCGTTTCTTGATCAAGTAGTGAGTGTTCTTGCGGCAACACGACCATAAGCCGCTCTGACCATAACCAACGTTTGAAAATACCGGCTTCTTCGAGCGGACCCGGATCGATAGCGATGTCAACGATGCGCGCTTGAAGGTTTGCTATCAGGCGATCTGGGCCGGCTTCCATGGCATCCAATTGAATGTCCGTAAAACCCCCTAACACATCACCAAGCAGCAAGCGCAGATTTCCGGTTGAAAGCGACGCTGAAAAACCCACCATCAAGCGGCCTACCTCGCCGTAACGAACTGCCTTGGCGGTTGCCTGAAGATTATCAACATCCCTCACTATCCTGCGCGCGACTTCCAGAAATGCTTTTCCAGAGTCGGTTGGCACGACGCCGCGCGTAGAGCGCTCGAACAACACTATCCCCAGACGGTGCTCTAGCGCCGAGACCTTTTTACTCAGGGTCGACTGCTTGACGTTCAGGTGTTTGGCGGCGCGAAGAAAGCTGGTCTTCTCAGCTGCAGTCACCGCAAAGCGGAGTTGGCGAAGGTCTAGAGGCATGCGTGTCTCTTTGGCGCTCGACTAGTGAGTTCAGAATTTCGTTTTTGCCCAGCCAGTGAATTCTTTGTTTGCCTTGATGACCTTCCTGACAGACTCTTGATAGCTGGGGCTGTTGTGATCGACGTCGAGGCCGCGCCACTTCGCTTGATGATCGAAGGCGGCGTCCTTCATGTGTTGAAATCTTGTCTTGAACTCTTTGTGAAGTTCGGTGTTTCCTAGCTCCCTGAAATACTGATCGGCGGTCTTTTGTATTTGAAAGATAGTCTCCCACGCTTCTCGGCGAAGTGCGGCCAACTCCCTACGAAAACCCTCATCGTCACGCGCCTCATTTTTCCCAAGAGCGCCTTGAAGCTCAGCGAGCCTATCGAGTTCTTGCCTCAACTGCTCGGCTGTCGCTTTTCCTCCCGGTTCAGTCCCCATCCTTTGTTCCCCACTTTTTCTTGATCCGCCATGCGTGCAACAGTGGTTCGGTATAGCCGCTCGGTTGCTCGACGCCCTTGAAGATCAGATCTTTAGCCGCCTTGAACGCGATCCCCTCTTCGTTGCCACTGAGTGGTTCGTAAGAGGGATCGCCCGCATTCTGCGTATCGACTTTCTCCGCCATCCGGCGCAGCGAATCCATGATCATGTCCTCGCTCACCACGCCGTGATGCAGCCAGTTCGCCATATGCTGCGATGAGATACGCAGTGTCGCGCGATCTTCCATCAGACCGACATCGTTGACGTCCGGCACTTTGGAACAACCAACGCCCGCATCGATCCAGCGCACGACATAACCAAGCAGGCCCTGGCAATTGTTGTCGAGCTCCTCGCGTAGCTCGTCTTCCGACCAATTGGTGCCTTCCGCCAGCGGGATTTGCAGCAGTTCATCCACTGAGGGAATTTCGCCGAGCTGTTTCTGAATTTCGAACACATTTGCCTGATGATAATGCAGCGCATGCAGCGTCGCGGCGGTCGGTGACGGCACCCAAGCGGTGTTTGCACCAGCTTTGAGATGGCCGATCTTCTCGACCAGCATCTGCCCCATCAGATCGGGTGCAGCCCACATACCTTTGCCGATTTGCGCTTTGCCTGACAGGCCGTGCTTCAGGCCGATGCCAACATTGCGCGCCTCATAGGCAGAGAGCCAAGTGCTGGTCTTCATCTCAGCTTTGCGGATCATCGGACCCGCTTGCATCGATGTGTGAATTTCATCGCCTGTGCGGTCGAGGAAGCCGGTGTTGATGAACACGATCCGGTCCTTCACCGCCTCTATACAAGAGCCCAGATTGGCGCTGGTGCGGCGTTCCTCGTCCATCACGCCGACCTTGATCGTGTGACGCGCAAGGCCGAGCAGATCCTCAACCGCATTGAACAGGTCATTAGTGAAGGCGCATTCTTCCGGCCCATGCATCTTCGGTTTCACGATATAGATGCTGCCGTGACGGCTATTGCCGTATTTCGCGTGACCCTCGACATCCAATGCGCCAATCGCGCTGGTGAAGACTGCGTCCATTATGCACTCGGGCACTTCCGAACCATCAGCAAGCCGGATTGCCGGATTGGTCATCAGATGTCCGACATTGCGAACGAATAGCAGGCTGCGGCCTTGTAGTCGTAGCCGTTCGCCTTTTGGTGTGAGGTAGGCCTTGTCCCCCTTTAGTCTCCGGGTTTCGGTGCTTTTTCCCTTCTTGAAGCGCGCTTCCAGATCACCGCGAATGATACCCAACCAATTGCTGTAAGCCAGCAACTTGTCTTTGGAATCGACCGTTGCGACCGAATCTTCGCAATCGCATATCGTAGTAAGGGCAGCTTCGATAAGGATGTCGGCAATGCCAGCTTTGTCATTTGCGCCGACCGGGGCATGACAGTCAAAAACGATCTCAATATGCAAGCCATTGTTTGCAAACACATGGCCTTTGTGAGTGGCTCCAACATACTGGTCCTGATCCGCGATCGCTATTCCTTCGGCGCGGATATCGTCGAAGGTCAGGTCTGCCCAACTTCCCGAAGCAAGAGGAATGGTCTGATCGAGGAACTCACGCCCGCGAGCGATGACAGCTGCGCCGCGTTCATTGTCATAGCCACCGGGCCTGGCGGGTGGCGCATCAAGTGCGTCTGTGCCGTAAAATGCATCGTAGAGGCTGCCCCAGCGCGCATTGGCAGCATTTAGCAGGAAGCGGGCATTGAGCACCGGCACCACCAATTGGGGACCTGCCATCGTGGCGATTTCGGGATCGACATTCTGCGTGCCGATCTGGAAATCACCCGGCTCGGACACGAGATAGCCGATCTCCTGCAGAAACGCCTTATAGGCGACGGCATCATGCAGCTTTCCTGCGCGCTCTTTATGCCAAGCATCGATCTTCGCCTGGAGATCTTCGCGCTTTTCAAGCAGCGCTGCATTGCGCGGCGCAAAGTCTGACAGCAGTTTCGTAAAGCCATCCCAGAAAGCAACCACATCACGTCCCAGCGGCTCAAGCACCTCTTGCTCCAGAAATTCAGCAAGATTGGTATCGATCTGAATCCCCGAACGAGGGGAAAAAGCAGTCACGCCAAAATACTCTGTCCGGTCGATTTCCAGTCTTTCAAAAAGCCCTCGATGCCCTTGTCAGTCAGCGTGTGATTGAAGAGTTGCTGGATAACCTTTGGTGGAGCGGTCATAACATCGGCGCCGATCTTTGCGCTTTCCAGCACGTGGATCACATGCCGCACGCTCGCGACCAGAATTTCTGTGCCGTATTCGTAGTTGTCATAAACCAGACGGATATCTTCGATCAGTTCCATTCCGTTGAAGCCGTTGTCATCGTGCCGCCCGACAAACGGGCTGATGAAGCTCGCCCCGGCCTTGGCTGCAAGCAGCGCCTGATTGGCAGAGAAACATAGCGTGACGTTGACCATTGTACCGTCGCTGGTCAGCGACTTGCAGGTCTTCAGGCCATCAATCGTCAGCGGCACCTTGATGCAGACATTGTCCGCGATCTTGCGCAGGACTTCTGCCTCTTTCATCATCGTCTCATGGTCCAATGCGACAACTTCGGCGCTGACCGGACCGTCAACGATATCGCAGATTTCCTTCGTCACTTCCATGAAATCGCGACCCGACTTGGCGATCAGCGAAGGATTGGTGGTGACGCCATCGAGGAGGCCGGTTGCGGCGAGTTCTTTAATGTCGTCGAGTTCGGCTGTGTCGGCAAAGAATTTCATTTTTGTACCTTTGAAATTAGATGATTCTGTATCCCTGCGACGACCTGCTCGGGTGTCAGTCCGAATTGCTCAAAGAGCTCTTCGGCGGACGCGGATTCACCGAAATGATCGACGCCAAAGATCAAGCCTTCATCTCCGACAATCGGTCGCCAAGGATCTGGCAACCCAGCCTCGATCGCGACTTGGAGCGCGGGCGGTGCCTTGAGTGTTGATTGCCCGGAATCGGAGCGGGCCACACGGTCGAGACGAGGAACCGAAAAGACCTCGGTTTTGACCCCTTTCTTCATAAGGTGTTCTCCGGCCTCTATCGCCAAATGGACTTCGGACCCGCTTGCAAAAATTCTCACATCCGCAGGCTCTTGGCACGAGGCAACTCGATAGGCTCCATTGGCGCTAAGGTTCTTATCTGCATGAACGCGGAACTGAGGGAGATTCTGGCGAGACAAAACCAAGGCGGTCGGCCCGTCACTGTTGAGTGCCATCTCCCAGCATTCGGCGACCTCGACGGCGTCTGCAGGCCGCAAGACCTGTAGACCCGGAATCAGGCGCAGGCTGGCCAGATGCTCAACGGGTTGGTGGGTCGGTCCGTCCTCACCCAAACCGATGGAGTCATGCGTGAAGACGTAGATCACTCGAAGCCGCATTAGGGCTGACAAGCGGATCGCTGGGCGGCAATAGTCGCTAAACACCAGAAACGTTCCGCCATAGGGTGTGTATGCCCCGGACAGAGCTATACCGTTCATTATTGCGGCCATAGCGTGTTCGCGCACGCCGTAACGGATATAGTTGCCTGACCTAATTTCGTTGCTGAAGTCCGAGTGATGATCCGTTCTTGTGCCGTTCGATCCGCTCAAGTCAGCCGAACCTCCAACAAGCGAAGGCATTCCAGGGACGATGCTTTCGAGCGCGTTCTTGGACGATACTCGTGTCGCTTGCGGATCTGATTGTGCCAAAGCTACGGTGCGCAGCGATTCGACAGCCTCCGTTGAGAGAGCAGGCAACTCCCCCTGTTCAATAGCCTTAAGGCGAGAGCGAACCTCGCCGTTCTCGGCAGTTAGGCGGCTCTGCCAATCTCGATGCAAATTTGTGTTGCGACGCCCTACTTCGCGCCACATTTCCAGAAGCCTGCTGGGGAGATGAAACGGTTCTGATTCCCAGCCTACGAGTTTTCGTAGTCCGGTCACTTCATCTGGCCCTAGCGGGGCACCATGAATGGCAGCTTTGCCGGCTTTAGTCGGTGCGCCAAACCCAATTTTGGTTTTGCAGGCAATCAGGGTAGGTCGACATGCATCTTTGGCCTGAAGAAGCGCCTGATTGACCGACGGCTGGGAATGCCCATCAACTTTGATCGTGTTCCATCCATAAGAAGTAAAGCGTGACAGAACGTCTTCCGAGGACGTGATCGAGATCTTTCCGTCGATGGAAATGGAGTTGTCGTCGAACAAGACCGTGAGGTTGTCGAGTTGTAAGTGACCAGCAAGCGCGGCCGCTTCATGGCTAATGCCTTCCATCAGGCAGCCATCCCCTGCGATAGCGAAGACGCGATGCGATGCGATGTCGGACTCTAGCTCAGCGCGGAGCTTTTTTTCAGAGATCGCCATACCAACGGACGTCGCGAAGCCTTGGCCAAGAGGGCCCGTAGTGCATTCGATCCCTGCTGTGTGGCCGTGCTCAGGGTGTCCAGGTGTAAGGCTGCCTTTCCGACGCAACGTCTGCAACTGCTCAAGGCCCATCTCTGGAAGACCGATCAAGTGAAGTAGTGCGTAGATAAGCGCCGATCCGTGCCCTGCAGAAAGGACAAACCGATCGCGAGCAGCCCATTGCGGGTTTTGCGGGTCAAATCTGAGATGGTTTGCAAACAGTACGGTCGCTGCATCCGCCATGCCCATGGGCATACCGGGATGGCCCGATCCGGCATTTTCGACCATATCGGCGCATAGCACCCGCAACATGGTCGCCATTTCAGTCAGAGATTGTTCGGCTTTTTCCACCCTTACTCCTTTCAGAATTCTCTCTGGCCTAGCTTTGATTAAACGTTTAAGCAAGATTGATTGGAAAGAGGCAGAGTAGATGAAGGCAGTTCCCGTAGAGCAGTTGACAGATGATGCGTTTCGCCCCTTTGGGGACGTGATTGAAGCTGGCGATGAATCGTCCGCATCAATCATCAACAACGGCACGTGTCTAAAGTTTGCAGAACTTGCGCGGCCTGATTGCGGGCGCGCGTCAGGCCGCCCGGCAATCCATATTTACCGTGCCAAACCACGCTCCATGCCTTTCATCGTCGAGGCAATGGAAAGGCATCGGCAGGGTTCGCAAACCTTTGTACCACTCAGCGGCAATCCCTTTCTGGTGGTCGTCGCACCTGCTGGCGATCTTGATAGCGATGGCATTCGCATATTCGCTGCGAAGGGCACTCAGGGTATCCAGTTTTCCGCTGGCACTTGGCACCACTTTTGTTTGGCGCTCGGCGAGATGAGCGATTTCCTCGTTATCGACCGAGTTGCACGAGAAGAAGACTGCGAGGAGGTGCTCCTCCTCGATGATCAGAAAGTGTGTATTGAAGAATCAGAACTTGCGGGATTGTTGCCAATCTGAACCCTTCTCGGTCAGGAATCTTCCAAGCGCGTATGCAACGCCCGACAGCAAGAGGCTTGACGCAAAGAAGCCGATAGCAAAGGCCCCATTGGCCTTACCCAGTGACAGTACAAGACAAGCCACTGAGAGTAGCAGCATCGGGAGCAGATATGATTCCTCTCGCAACCGTATCGCGCTCGCAACCCCAATCACGCTGCCTAAACCCAGAAGTCCGACAAGATGCTCAATACCGGTGAGAGGATGTAAGAGTCCGCTCATAAGAGCATGATCAGCTAGATGATGACCTTCATGCGCAGCCCCGCTTGCCGACATGGTGAGCAAGGCAATCGTCGCCCCAGTTTTCATTGGCGTCAGCTTCTTCACAAGTCGTCTCCTTCAATTGGCAGGCCGCCGTTTTCGATGAGGAAATTAGCAATCTCCTCAACAGCAGTTCCCGCTTTGATGTTCGCAAACACAAATGGCCGCTGACCACGCATGCGCCGGGCATCCCGGTCCATCACGTCCAGATCCGCTCCCACCAAGGGCGCAAGGTCGGTCTTGTTGATGACGAGAAGATCCGACCGTGTAATACCCGGACCACCCTTTCTGGGAATTTTGTCGCCCGCCGACACATCAATGACGTAGATTGTGAGGTCAGCCAATTCCGGGCTGAATGTCGCGGCCAGATTGTCTCCGCCGCTTTCAATGAGGATGAGGTCGAGCCCATCATGGCGAGCGGTAATGTCCTCGACGGCCGCAAGGTTCATCGATGCATCTTCCCTGATCGCCGTATGGGGACAACCACCTGTTTCAACACCCACGATACGGTCTGCTGCTAGGGAGCCTGCACGAAGCAGAAACTCTGCATCCTCTTTGGTATAAATGTCATTTGTAATGGCGGCGACTTCGAGCTGATTGCGGAGCCGTTTACAAAGGGCGTCCATAAGCGCGGTCTTGCCCGTTCCGACGGGACCGCCGATCCCCACTCTGAGTGGTGAGAGCCTCTTGTTGGTCATGTCCTGAAAAGCCTCGTGTATTGCGTTTCATGTTGGATACAGGCAATTTCAGCGGCGAGATTGGCGCTTGCGAATGCCTGTTCTATGGGGAGTAAGCGCCGTTCGAGACTGGTGTCGACGGCGTGCTGGACGTCATGCTGCAAGGTAGAGGCAAGGACTTGAGTATCGGTATGTCCTAGCGGCACGATGCGCTGGGAAGCTGACAATAGGTTGGCAACCGCAGCATGCAGGAAAGACAGAAGCGCCGCTTCTTCTGGAATTCTAAAAATAGCGAACAAGGCGCCAGCTGCTACCGGATAGGGCAGTTTTCCCTTTTCGATGCTGCTTGTCGCCCGTTCATAGGCGGCGATCTTGCCGGGGTGCACCTGCCTGTTAGCGTTTATGGCGATCGCGCGGAAAGCATCGCCCTGCGCAGTCGTTTCAATGGAGCGTTCTCGCGAAATTTGAGCAGCAAGCGAAAAAGTAGCCAGTTCTTTGAACTCGACAGCACCAGCATTTCCATCCAATGGTTTAAAGCATCGGACAAAACAGGCGGCATCCGCTGACAGACTACCGCAGTCGAGACTATCGCGGATCCATTCCGCCACCGCATTGGCATCATTAAGCCAGCCCGCTTCATGAGCCCATTCGAGCCCGCTCGAATAGGCAAAAGCGCCAATTGGCCAAGAGGGCGACATCCAACTGAGAATGCTGTAGAGCCAGCTTCGATCATCTGTTTGATTAGCCATGCGCATGACCATTCTGATGATCTTTATGCTGCGCAACACGAGCGTAGGCTCCGCGCTCAGGATCGAAACCAGCCCGAATTTTGCGAGTTTGCCCGCCAAGCCCTACGACCATTTCCTCGATGACGTGGTCGGCCCTAATATGGAGGCTAACCCCATCAATGCTAGCTATTACCTGAGTGGGTAAGTGCCGATTTCCGAGATGCCACGCCAGTTGTGTCAGAAGCTCAATGCTTGGTGTCGCGATGGCGATGAGGTCTTCTTCAGCCGCTTCAATCCTTATGACCGAGCCGTCAGGTAGCTCGAAGCCCTGACCAGATCGAAGTGTTGTGGGTCGCTCCTGATCGAGCAGAATTTTCTTACCGCTCGCTGTGGTCCAAACCGCGCGGCGCTTGCTGCGAGCATCGTAATCGAGCGCAACACTGTCACCGGCTTGGAATGCGTTTTCAACAATGGCGCTGATGAGAGTGGGTTCGGTCATAGCTCAGTACAGGAAATAACGTTGGGCCATCGGAACGACGTTCGCCGGCTCGCAAGTCGCAAGCTCGCCGTCCATGCGCACTTCGTAAGTTTCGGGATCTACGTCGATTTCTGGGAGGGTATCGTTTAAGATCATGTCTTTCTTGCCGATATCTCGGCATTTGCTCACGGCAACGACGTCTTTTTCCAGCGATAACCTTTGTTTTACTCCACCGCCGAATGCAGCCTGTGAGACGAATGTGAGCGATGAGCTGGATAGCGCCTTGCCATACATCCCGAACATGGGCCGACCATGCACCGGTTGCGGTGTTGGTATGCTGGCATTGGGGTCGCCGATAGCGGCAAAGCTGATGGTTCCGCCTTTGATAACCAGATCAGGTTTGACCCCAAAGAAGGCGGGATCCCACACGATGAGGTCGGCAAGCTTGCCTATATCAACCGATCCGATCTCGGCCGACAACCCTTGGGCGATAGCCGGGTTCAGCGTGTATTTGGAAATGTACCGTCGAACCCGCAGGTTGTCATTATCGCCAGTCTCGCCTTCGAGCTGACCACGCTGCCGTTTCATCTTGTCGGCAGTCTGCCACGTGCGTGTAATCACTTCGCCGACACGGCCCATCGCCTGACTGTCGGAAGAGATGATCGATATCGCGCCGACATCGTGAAAGATGTCCTCGGCCGCAATCGTCTCCTTGCGAATGCGGCTTTCTGCAAAAGCAATGTCCTCTGCAATAGAGGGGTCGAGGTGATGGCACACCATGAGCATGTCGAGATGCTCTTCAATCGTATTGACGGTGAAGGGCCGTGTCGGGTTAGTCGACGAGGGAATGACGTGGGATAGGCCTGCCAGCTTGATGACGTCGGGCGCGTGCCCACCGCCAGCGCCCTCGGTATGAAAAGCGTGAATCGTGCGCCCCTTAAACGCGGCGATTGTGTCGTCGACGAAACCGCTTTCATTGAGGGTATCGGTGTGGATCATAACCTGCACATCGTGATCATCGGCAGCTGTGAGACAGCAATCGATTGTGGCAGGTGTCGTGCCCCAATCTTCGTGCAGTTTGAGCGCAGTTGCCCCGGCCTCGATCTGCTCGATGAGCGCTTCAGGCCGACTGCTGTTACCTTTGCCGACAATCGCAAAATTGATCGGCAGCCCGTCAACCGCGCGCAGTATCTGCTCAATATGGAAGGGTCCCGGCGTGCACGTCGTGGCGTTGCTTCCGGTAGACGGCCCAGTGCCGCCTCCAACAAAGGTTGTGATCCCGCTTGCTACCGCTTCGTCCACCTGTTGCGGACAGATCATGTGGATGTGGCAATCGACCCCCCCCGGCAGTCACGATCTTGCCTTCGCCTGCGATGACATCAGTGCCCGGTCCGACGACGATTTCGACGCCCGGTTGTGTATCGGGATTACCCGCTTTGCCAATTGCGTGGATCCGCCCGGCTTTGATACCGATGTCTGCTTTGATCACCTTGTCATGGTCAATGATGACAGCGTTGGTAATGACGGTATCGACAACACCTTGAGCGTTGGTTCGTTGGCTCTGGCCCATTCCGTCACGGATAACCTTGCCGCCACCAAACTTGATTTCATCGCCATAGACGGTCGCATCGCTCTCGATCTCGATGATGAGTTCGGTATCCGCGAGCCGTAGCCGATCGCCTTTTGTGGGGCCAAACATATGCGCGTAGTCATGGCGCGATATCTTGAACGGCATCAGCCCAGTTCCTTTCTGGTCAATCCCCTGAAACCGCACACGATTTCATCGCCCGCATAAGGCACCAGATCGACTTCGCGCGTCTGCCCCGGCTCAAATCGAACGGCTGAGCCTGCTGGGATATCCAGACGACACGCCCAGGCTTTGGCACGGTCAAAATCGAGACCCGCATTCGCTTCAGCGAAATGGTAGTGGCTGCCCACCTGAACCGGGCGATCGCCAAGATTACAGACGGTCACCTGCACGGCATCACTACGGGCATTGAGCACCAGATGCCCGTTGGCAGGGATCAGCTGTCCCGGAATCATCGGATCGGCCTGTGGACGGTTACAAGCTTGGTGCCGTCGGGAAACGTGGCTTCAACTTGAACATCGTGGATCATTTCCGCGATTCCCGGCATCACCTGATCAACCGTCAAGACTTTCGCACCCGCTTCCATGAGGTCTGTCACGCTAGTGCCATCTCGCGCGCCCTCCAGAACGAAATCCGAAATCAGCGCGATGGCTTCAGGGTGATTCAGCTTGACGCCACGCTCCAGGCGCCGCTGCGCAACCATGGCTGCAACCGAGATAAGCATTTTGTCTTTCTCTCTGGGCGACAGTCTCATAGTCAGCAACTCCAGTTACGAGGAAGGTCATGACCGCCGCGAGCTGCAATCAGAGCAAGGCTCATGTCGTGGCGCAGCGCACAATCAGTCTTGGCAAGGAAACGCGCGTGCACCAGGCCGCGAACAAGCGTCGCGCCAACCAGCCCCTGGGCATCGCTCAAAGCCTCGCGCAGTTCTTTGAGCTTCTCTCCCGGCTCTGATGCCGCGATGACAATCGTGCCGCTGGCCCGGTTGGCTGCCCCGCACGAATTGCGATCCAACCAGGCGTTCAAGGCGCCTGACTGCTGCGTGCGATCAAAGAGGATCAACTCGCCATCACGGAAGACTTTAAGCTGTTCGCAAATGGAGCCCGTCCGCAGGCTTTCACCTCGAGCTAATCTGCCAAAAACGATGGCTTCGCAGCCGACGAAATTGGCTTCTCCATCAAGATGTACCTCAAGCTCTCGGTCGAGATGAGCGCCGTCAAACAGTATGGTTTCCTGAGGCAGCCACTCTGCAGAAGCGCCTGAACTGACGGAGATATGCGTGCAAATTCGAGCTTTGCCTGATTGTGAGCGATAGATTTTTTCTGCCGCAACCGAAGTCACGCACGCCTCGGCATTGCGCTGCCAAAAAAGGGTTTGTTTCAGATGGTCACCGCCGGTCAAACCGCCCGCAGTGTTAATGGTCGCCAAAGTAGGCCATCCTTGGGTTGCGGTCTTGATCATACGCGCTCGAAGACAACCCGACTGATGTTCCTTTTGAAGCTGGGTTCGTCCCTGTTTTGCTACAAAATCCAGCGTCAAGTTGCCAAAGGATTTGACGCTATCAGGGATGCCCAAATAGCGATCGGACCTTTGAACACTTTCTGCTGGCTGGCTCGCCATCAGGAAAGCTGTTTCGCGACAGAATCAATTTCCTTTACGCGTTGGGCTTTTTCCTCCTCGGGGAGGAATGAGCCCGTGAAAGAGTTCTTCACCAGCACGACGATCTGATCGGGTGAAAGCGCAAGAGCCTGGGCAATAGCGTGAAAATTATCGTTCACATAGCCGCCGAAATAGGCCGGATCATCGGAATTGATGGTCGCCTTGATACCCATGTCCAACATGCGCTTGACCGGGCTTTGGTCGATGGTGTCGATTACACAGAGTTTGAGGTTTGAAAGCGGGCATACGGTCAAGGTCTGCCCATCATCTACAATCCGCTGGACAAGCTCTTTGTCCTCGAGAGCACGATTGCCATGATCGATGCGGTCAACCTTCAAATCATCCAATGCTTCCCAGACGTAGTCAGGCGGTCCTTCCTCACCGGCATGGGCGACGATCTTGAGACCCTTGGCTCGCGCTGCTCCGAAAACCCGAGCGAATTTCGACGGGGGGTGGCCGAGTTCGGAAGAATCAAGCCCGACACCGGCGATCCGGTCAATCCACGGCTCTGCCTGCTCGAGCGTGTTGAAGGCAGACGCCTCGTCAAGGTGGCGCAGGAAGCACATAATAAGGCGGTACGAGATACCAAGGCGCGCTTCACCTTCCTCAAGTCCGCACAGGATGCCGCCTATCGCTGTATCAAATGATATGCCTCGGTCGGTATGTCCTTGCGGGTCGAAGAATATCTCTACGTGACGGACGTTGTCGGCATGGGCTCTTTCGAGATAGGCGATCGTAAGGTCGTAGAAGTCCTGCTCTTGCTGCAGCACGCCCATGCCTTGATAGTAGATGTCGAGGAAGTCCTGCAGATTACTGAAGTCATAAGCCGCACGCACTTCTTCGACGTTCTTGAACGGGATATCGATCTTGTTTCGCTGCGCGAGAGCGAACATGAGTTCTGGCTCGAGCGATCCCTCGATATGGAGGTGAAGTTCCGCCTTGGGCAACTGATCGATCAGTTTCGCGATGAGGCCGTTACGAGTGTCTGACATGATTATTGGTGTCCCTTTGCAATGGTTCCGAGGGCGCGCAGGCGGGAAATCCCTCCATCGGGAATCATGTCGATACGGAGGTGATCGACTGGCCCGATGTCTTGCAATTCTGTGATGAATTCATGCACAGCGTCAGCCGTGAGATGTGTGGCAGGCAACAAGACAGGCCAGTAGATCGCCAAAGCGGGCAGAGCGAGATCGGGTAGATCACCAACCATCCCGCCATAGACAATCGTCTCAAACGCAAAGTTGCCCTTGAAATGCGCCGTATCAATCTCGAGCCGCTCTATCGCACCTGGATGCGCCAGCTTGATAATACCCCAATCAAAGCCGGGTTCGCGCCGCCGACGCGTTTCCCAACCATCTCCCATATCTTTGCCTCTGCCGGGCGCGATCAAGTTCGCAAGCTCACCGAAGTGAGCATCGCTCGCGACCACTGCTCTTCCGCCATTCTCAAGTGCTGCTAGATCTATTGGGGCTGTGCCGCTGTGAGTGCCCAAGTTTCCACAAACATGCCCATAAACTCGAAGACGCGCGATGCCGCCGTCGGGGTAGGCTCGCAGCCTCAAGTGCGTCCAAGCAGTCTCGCTATCCGGCAATCTGAAGAAGTGACGATGATTGCCAGATAGCGCACTCGGCGCAAGGACTTGAACCCAATCACTCCCGGCCGGGTCACCGTCTTCTTTCGAGACGCAAGCGTCTAAGGCCACGGCAGGGACGTAGTTGCCGGTAAAGTGGCGGGTGTCCACTTCTACGCCCAAGACAAAGCCGGGCTGGCCGAGCGCTATTACACAGTGATCATGTCCTTGACCACGTTTTCGACGCGACTCCCAACCATCCATCCACTTGCCGTTTTCGTCGTATACGTCTGGTTTGAAAACAGGATCGGCCGGGTCGATAAGACGATCATGGGAAGCGAAGAAATCATCGCTCGAGCCTATCACTTTGGCTCCGAGGCGCGGCTGTGCCAAATTGACGGCTCGTTGAGCCCAAATCGGAATCGTCTCGGGAGCGGTCACGTCAAGAAGTTCCTTTGCATGTGGCAATCTTTTCCAACCTCATTTTCGCGATTCTATTGACCTGCTTTAGAGCTTCGACGCGTTCCTCATCTGCGCCAAGCTCGCTGCGTTTGCGCATCGATGCTAAAACGTCAGCGCGCGACAATCCCCGCACCGCGATGATGAACGGAAAGCCGAAACGCGCTTGGTAGACCGCGTTTAGCCGCCTAATCTCGGCAAGCTCACTGGGGTTGCATTGGTCCAGGCCAGCACCCGCCTGTTCCGATTGAGAGCTTTTGGTCAGATCGCCCTCCAGAGCTGTGCGTCCTGCAAGTTCGGGATGCGCGCGCAGCAATGCCAACTGCCTATCTTCTGGAGCTGCGCATACGAGTTGCTCCATCTTTTGCGCGAGCAAAGCGAAAGAAGGCGATTTCTCTTCTTTCAAATCCCGCCATGCCGCTTCTGGAATCCAACGCGAGTGCTCGTAGACTTCGCCGAATACCCCCAGGAATCTGGCAAGGGTGGCCATGGTCTTCTGCGGAAGCAAAGTGTCGAGCCAGTCGTGCATTAGCGGGTCTCTTCAGAGGGGAAGTTCGCACGCCAATGGTTGGCGATATCTAGCCGCCGACAGACCCACACACGATCGTGATCGGCAACGTACTCAACGAACTTCTTCAGACCTGCAAACCGGCCGGGCTTTCCTGCAAGGCGGCAATGTAGCCCCACCGACATCATGGCGGGCCGCTCCGCACCCTCGGAATACAGAGTATCGAAAGCGTCCTTCAAATACGCAAAGAACTGCTCCCCATTTGCGAACCCGTGTGCCGCAGCATAGCGCATGTCATTGGTATCCAAAGCGTAAGGCACGATAAGCAGAGGGCTGCCAAAGCGATGGTCCCAGAAGGGAAGGTCATCGCTGTAGTCATCTGCGCAATAAACCAAATCGTGCTCATTGGAGATGATATTGAGGGTATTCGGACTTGTCCGGCCCGTGTACCAACCGCGCGGTCGTTCTCCGAGCAGTTCCGTAAGAGTTTCGATAGCTTTCGCTATGTGATCTCTCTCCTCGTCCACCGTAACATTCTGATAGTCGATCCAGCGGTAGCCGTGAGCGGCGACTTCGTGACCGCCGCGTAAAAACCGTCGCGCCAACGCAGGATAATTCGCCAACGCGCTAGCGACAGCGAAGATCGTAAGCGGCCAGCCGCGTTCTTCAAACAAGCGAAGTATTCGCCAGACGCCAGCTCGGCTGCCATACTCGAAAAGCGACTCCATACTCATATGGCGCATGCCGACGATATCCGGCGCAGGTAGTATATCAGAAAGGAAAGTTTCCGCGCGCTCATCGCCGTAGAGAACGCAATTCTCGCCACCCTCTTCGTAATTTAGTACGAACTGGACCGCGATCCGAGCGTCATCTGGCCAATGAGGGTTTGGGCGCTCCTCCCCGTAACCAGCTAGATTTCGGTCGTTTTTATTCATCGCGCGCAGAAAAATTTCCTAGTAGAGTGTTTATATGCCTTGTCAGATGAAACGTTTAAGTTCTAAGAGTGTGCTAGTCAATCAATGGATTCAATATTGATGAGAGAGGAGGGTGACGAGTGCCAACTGGGCGATTGACAACGCACGCGCTGGATACGCGATCAGGCAAGCCTGCGTCGGGTTTGGGCTTCGTACTGTTCCAGCACTTGGATGGGTTCAGGTCTGCACGAGAAGAGGTCGCGCGCGGCGTGACTGGACCTGATGGTCGCCCAGCTTCGCCAATGCTGGAAGGTGATCGCCTGGCGGCCGGAGCGTATTGCCTTGAATTCGATGCGGAAGCCTATTTTAAGTTGGACCGCTCCGTGCCTGTCGACCCGTTCTTGGGCATTGTTGCGTTGAATTTTCAGGTATCGGACCCGGACTCGCATTACCACGTTCCGCTGATTCTCTCGCCGTTTGGCTACTCGACATATCGCGGGAGCTAACGAAGGTGGGTGCAGCAATAAGATTTCTCCTGAATGGAGAACTGGTTGAAGTGAGTGGCTGCGATCCTACGCAGACGCTCCTCGATTTTTTGAGAGACCAAAGAGCGCTGACGGGGACGAAAGAGGGATGCCGTGAGGGCGACTGCGGGGCGTGCACGGTGGCCCTGACGACGCGTAGCGCTGGCCACGTCGAAACTCGTGCAGTCAACTCATGCATTCTTTTTTTGCCAGCGGTGAATGGATGCGCGGTTTCTACCGTCGAAAGCCTTGCCGGCGAGAATGGTGAACTGCATCCTATTCAACAGTCTTTTGTTGATCGGCACGCATCGCAGTGCGGATTTTGCACTCCTGGCTTTGTCATGTCGTTGTTCTCTGCCTCAGCTTCTGGAGACCGGCTGAGCCCGGAAAGAACGAAAGAAATCATCGCCGGAAATCTTTGTCGATGCACAGGCTACGGCCCCATTCTTGAAGCTGCTGAAGAGGGCCTTCTTGGCAGTGAAAAAGCGTCAACATCGATCAGCGATCAGCTGAGCGAGCTTGACGATGGTGAGATGCTACAATTCGAGTACCATTGTCCGCAGTCAAAAGCGAAGCGGACTTACGCCGCACCGCGAAACTTAGACCAGCTCAAAGATGTGGTCAGCGCCCGCTCGGGTGTCCACTTCTTGGCGGGCGGTACGGATCTCGGATTGCATGTCACCAAGCACCAAGCGCGTTTTGAGCACGTTGTTGATGTGTCGTGCATCGAAGAGCTTCGAGAGAGTTCCCTAAGCGAGAAGCAACTTCGGGTTGGCGCATCGACAACGGTGGCGCAGTTACGCCGTTTGCTGAACGAAGCGATCCCTTCGATAGATCCGATGTTGTCGCGATTTGGCTCCCTGCAAATTCGAAGTAGAGCGACTGTTGGGGGGAACATTGCCAACGGGTCCCCGATTGGGGACTTGCCGCCTGCGTTGATCGCGCTTGGCGCCAGTATCGAGCTTATTGGCTCGGACGGCGCTCGCGAGCTGCCGCTCCAGGATTTCTATATTGAGTATGGACACCAAGATCGTCGGCCAGACGAACTCCTTGCTCGCATCAACATGCCGCTTCCGGCAGAAAATGACGTGTTCGAAGTCTACAAGATATCGAAACGCTTCGAACAGGATATCTCTTCGGTTTGCGGAGCATTCTATCTCCGGATTGCGGGCAAGAAAGTCTCTGAGATCAGAATAGCTTTTGGTGGGATGGCTGGCATTCCGAAACGCGCCGCTGCGGCTGAAAGCGTGCTGCGCGGGCAGCCTCTTTCTGAGGAGCAAATCACTAAGGCCGCGGATGCGCTGGCTCGAGACTTTGAGCCCTTGGCCGACCATCGTGCGTCGGCGGACTATCGCCGGCTCGTGGCGCGAAACCTGCTTAAGAAATTCCTTCTGCAATCCGTTGGACACGACATGCCTCGTCTGGAGTGTGCTGCCACATGACCAAGCAAGGCATAGCAACCGAATTTAGTCATCAGCCGGTCAAGCATGACAGCGCGCACAAACATGTGACCGGATCGGCGATCTATACCGATGACATCGCCGAACCTCGTGGTCTTCTCCACGTACAAGTTGGAATGAGCGAACACGCTCATGCAGAATTTGCGATTGTCGACCTCAGCAAGGTGCGAAACTTTCCAGGCGTCGTGGAAGTACTAACGGCCGAGGATGTGATTGGGGTAAACGACGTTAGCCCGATCGCCGGTGACGATCCGATTTTTGCCGATGGCAAAGTCGAGTATGTTGGTCAGGCAATTTTTGCCGTTGTTGCCACCTCGCGAGACGCGGCCATAGCCGCGCGAAAGCTTGCGGTGATCGATTACACTCCGCTCCCCGCCATCGGCGACATTTCCGCCGCTCGCGAACTCGATCACAAGATTGCCCCCAGCATGACCTTTACGCAGGGTGATGTCGTGTCTGGATTTGCAAACTCGGCACGCCGCGCATCGGGTGCTTTTGCCATTGGCGGGCAAGATCACTTCTACCTCGAAGGCCAAGTAGCGATGGCTACTCCGGCCGAAGACAGCGACATGCTCGTGTATAGCTCCACGCAGCATCCCACCGAAGTACAGCACCTAGTCGCGCGTTCGCTCAACCAGCGCGACAATGCTGTCACTGTAGAGGTGCGCCGAATGGGCGGCGGTTTTGGCGGTAAAGAGACGACACCAGCACATGTTGCTGCAATTGCCGCACTTGCGGCGCAGAAAACAGGGCGTCCGGCCAAGCTGCGCCTCGACCGTGATGACGACATGATCATGACCGGTAAGCGTCATGATTTTCACGTAAGTTTTGATGTCGGGTTTCAGGAAGATGGTTTGGTGTCGGCTTTGCGTCTTGAGCTTGCTTCACGATGCGGGCGTTCGCTTGATCTCTCTAACGCCATCAATGACCGAGCGATGTTTCACTCCGACAATTGCTATCATTTGCCTGACGTCGAGATCATCTCCCATCGCTATAAGACACATACGGTTTCTAACACCGCTTTCCGTGGTTTTGGTGGCCCTCAAGGGATGCTGGCTATTGAGCGCGTAATGGATGCAGTCGCTGCCGAGCTTGGCCTCGATCCTCTGGATGTTCGCAAGCGCAACTTCTATCGTCACGGCGCGCACTGCGAGACACCTTACGGTATGCGGGTCGAGGATTTCGTCGCTGACCAGATTGTTTCGGAATTGGAAAAGAGCAGTGACTATCAGGAGCGCCGGGCGGATGTGCTTGATTACAATCGGCAGAATAAGTTTTCCAAGAGAGGCATTGCCCTCACGCCCGTAAAATTTGGTATCTCTTTCACGGCCAAACATTACAACCAAGCCGGCGCGCTGGTGCATGTCTATTCTGACGGGAGCATCCATCTCAATCACGGTGGCACCGAGATGGGGCAAGGCCTATTTGTGAAAGTGGGTCAAGTCGTCGCTCAGGAATTCCAGGTTCCTCTCGACTCCATCAAGATAACGGCAACAACGACCGGTAAAGTTCCCAACACCTCGGCCACCGCCGCTTCATCTGGAAGCGACCTCAACGGAATGGCGGCATTTGATGCCGTGCGGCAGATCAAGTCACGATTGATCGACTTTGCGCGTGACGAGTTTGGGTGCAATCGCGATGAAGTCGAATTTCGCGATGGCCGGGTCGTGGCGGGCAGTTTCAAAGGAACTTTCGCTGAGTTTATCAAGCGGGCTTACTTTGGCCGAGTGCAGCTTTCAGCTGCTGGCTTTTACAAGACACCCGATCTCGATTTCGATCGCGAAAAAGGCAAAGGGAGGCCATTTTACTACTTTGCTTACGGAGCTGCGGTTTCCGAGGTGCTGGTCGATACATTGACCGGAGAATACAGAGTCATTCGAACGGACATTCTGCATGATGTTGGTCGGTCTCTCAATCCCGCAATTGATCTAGGGCAAGTAGAGGGCGCCTTTATTCAAGGGATGGGATGGCTTACCACGGAGGAGCTCTTTTTCGACCAATCGCTGCGCCTTCGGACGCATGCTCCATCAACCTACAAGATCCCTTCTGCCGGAGATCGCCCCAAGACCTTTAACATGCACCTTTGGGAAAAGGGTGAGAACAAGGAGCCGACAATCTACCGCTCCAAGGCGGTTGGCGAGCCACCATTTATGTTGGCGATCTCGGTGGTTTCTGCGCTTGAGATGGCGATTGCTCAGACCAATCCTGAAAAGACATTGCCGCAGATAGATACTCCAATCACACCCGAGCGCGTGCTGATGACGATTGAGGAAATGGCAAGAGAGGGAAGCAATGATTGATTGGCTTTCATCGCTCAGCGAAAATCTAAAAGACGGAAAAGCTATCGTTAGTGTTACGTGCGTTGACGTGCGTGGATCAGCGCCATGCTCTGTTGGATCACGAATGCTGGTTGCACAAGACCGGATATGGGGCACGATCGGCGGGGGAAACCTCGAATTTCAAGCAATTGAACAGTCGCGCCGTCTTATCGAGCATGAGCAGCGCTGCCTCAACCAGGATTTGCCGCTCGGACCGCTTCTCTCTCAGTGCTGTGGCGGGCGCGTGAGGCTTGTCTACGAGAAATATACGCCAGCTGACCAGGCCTTCGTTGAGGCTGCCAAGACTGAGTATGCAACTATCCGGACAAACTGCCTTCCCGACGAATACGGGAAGTGGCTGTTGGCACCAGACGGATTCTGCTTGGCGTCGTTGGGAGGTCGAGAGGTAGCGGGGCCAAGCGATCCGATTGACGGGTTTGATGGCACCTTTTGGGAAGAGAAGACCACGGCGAACCTTCGAAGAGTCTTCATATTCGGTGGAGGCCATATCGGTCGCGCTCTCGCTCACATTCTCGAGCCCGTGCGTTGCAAGACAATCGTTGTCGATCCGCGGGAGGAGGTTGTCGCCGAACTGTCTCCTCGGTTTGAAGTGGTGCTGACTGAACGAATGGATGAGATTGCCTACTTATGGGAAGACAAGGTCTTAGCCATCATCCTTACCCATAGTCACAGTCTCGACTATGCTTGGGTGAAATCGATCCTGCGATCAGGCAATAGCGCCTATTGCGGATTGGTTGGGTCAAAAACGAAGCGGGCTCGGTTCGTGCGGAGATTGCGCCAGGACGGTCTCACACAAGATGAGATCGATCATCTCACGTCGCCCATTGGACTACCTGGTACCAAATCCAAGGATCCTGGAACAGTTGCGCTCTCTACCGCTGCACAACTGTTGCCATTTCTCACTCCCAATCCGCCACGCGCAATCGCACCAAACGTGCGCTGCGAGACGCACGTCAACAACACAATTTCGGAAAATGCCTGATGTCGATTGATTTTGTGGAATGGCTTAACCTGGCCTTCCGATGGCTACACATTACTGCAGGGATCGCGTGGATCGGGTCATCGTTTTACTTTGTCTGGCTCGACAATCATCTCAAACCTCCTGAAGAAGGCAACGCTTCCGGTGAAGTCTGGTCGGTTCACGGAGGCGGCTTCTATCATAAACAGAAGTACCAAGTCGCCCCTGCCAAGATGCCTCAAGACCTTCACTGGTTCAAATGGGAAGCATATTTCACTTGGATAAGTGGCTTTTCGCTACTGGTGCTCATTTATTACTGGGGTGCCAATAACTACCTGATCGACCCTGCGAAATCAGGCATAAGCGTGCCATGGGCGATCGCCCTTGCGCTTGCAGCGATCGTCGTATCTTGGCTCTTCTACGATTTACTGTGCCGAACCCCTGTTGGCCGGGATAATCGTTGGCTCGGAGCGCTGTGGTTTTCGTTTCTCCTGGGCGCCGCGGCTCTGCTCGACAGCTATTTCAGCTCCAAGGCCGCATATATCCATATTGGCGCAATGGCAGGCACAGTGATGGTGGCGAACGTCTTTTTCGTTATCATTCCCAATCAACGAAAGGTGGTTGCGGACCTGGTTTCCGGCAAGACACCGGATCCGAAGCTTGGTCAGCAGGCCAAACAGCGATCAGTCCACAACAACTATATGACACTTCCTGTGTTGTTCATAATGATCAGCCAGCATCATCCGATGACTTATGGCGCGGAGCGACCTTGGCTGGTGCTCGGGATCATTGCGCTACTTGGCGTTGCCATTCGGCACGCATTTAATCTCCGCCATCGTGGGCAATCCTCAGAACCCCTGTATCTGTTGATTGCAATTCTGGCGCTCAGTGCCGTGACTTATGTTTCACTTGAAAGAGATGATCCGCGGCCACCATCGCAAGCAAGCAAACCGGAGCCGGCGACTTACGCTACCGTCGCTCCGATACTGCAACAGCATTGCACCTCGTGCCATAGCGCTAATCCGACTGATCCAGCATTTCCCGTGACCGCTGTGGGCTTGCGATTGGACACTTTTGAGCATGCCCAGCAAGCCGCTTCTCAGATCGAGGCTCGCGCAGTCAAAACTAATTCGATGCCTCTCGGCAATACGTCAGGCATGATGCAGAGCGAACGGGACGTGTTGGGTGCATGGATAGCGGCGGGTGCCAAACCCTAGCGGTTGTCCTCTTTGAGCGGCTTTATGAAGTAGGGCGGAGAATCTGCGATGCGGCCGGTTTGTGAGCGCGTATTTCCGCATCGCTTAATCCCTGAAGTTCGTGCGGGAAGACCAGCCAATCTTCGGTCTCCTCGACATAGAAATCGGGAGCGAGATCTGTTCGGTTGCGTGACGGCTTGTAGAAGACGGTCGCAATCTTAACCGCTCGAGGCATGTTCCGTCGGCACTTCTCATGCAGTTCGTGCAAGAAGGCTTCTATGGACCGACCTGAGTCGAATACATCGTCCACAACCAGGAGAGCATCTTCTGCATTGAGTGTGTCGATCAGGTAGCCAAGAGCATACACTTTCACCATCGGCTCTTGGCAATCGATGCCGGTATAGGAGGACGTCCTGATCGCGCTGTGATCGCACGCGATGCCGCGGAACTCCAACAGCTCCTGCACTGCAATACCGATAGGAGCGCCCCCTCGCCAAATGCCAACAATGTGCGTTGGTCGGAAGCCGGAATCTATGACCATGTCACCTAAAGAAAATGACATCTCCAGAAGACGCTGAGCATCAAGAAACAGTTTGTTCGTTATTGAGGATCGGTCGAGCAAATCGTCGCTACCAAGGTAGAGCAGATAACATTTTGCAACGTACGATATTCCTGGCCAGTTTGGGCTATTTCGGCGGTCGTAAGTGGGCCGTTCCAGCGTGTATAATGGTAGACGAAAACCGGCAGCGGGTACATGGTCTCCGCAACTTTCCGGACGTTCTCTGCATTGTCATCTACGAAAATCACAGCAGCATAATCGTCTATATCGACGCCAGCTAACAGCAACGCCAGCATCTCCCCCTTGTGCTGTCCTGCAAGAAGCATGACGCCGTCGCGTATTGATATTGGGCGATAGGGAGCGTGTCTCGGGGTGTATCCAATAGCCAAAAGCGCCCGGGACACATCGGAACCATCGTACTGCCCACCTTGATTGCAAATGAAGAGCGCGCAGGCGCGAATAGGGGAAGGATCGATACCATGCCGTTCGGTTTCCCGAACTGTAGCGTTGAACAATTCCGGTCCCCGCGCACTCATCAGGTAAACATCCATTTCTGCGTCCCTGACCGATTGTAGCAGCGCCGCCGTGTTGTTTTGGGTTGGCCTCATTCTAGATGCGGCGAAAAGCAAGTTCTGAGCTTCTACGAGCGCCTCGAACGAGCGGAAATCGGATGAGTTGCCCTGCTCAATCTCAGTTGCGTTATGGTTGAACCAAGCATCGCTGCCGAGCCGGGTCGGCATTGTTAGAAGGGTGTTGTCGATGTCGAACACCAAGAGGATATTGCGAGTGCCAGAGTTTACCTGAAGCTCATGGGCTTTCCCAACAGGCTCAGCCAGATCGTCAGTTTGCATAACCTGATTGGATGGCCGACTTTGTGCAGTTGCTGTGGCCGATGCGATCAATGACAGCCCGACGAAACCTGGCAGGCAAACAGCCAGATTCAGCCAGTTTCGAAATCTAAGGTTCCTCATTTCATCTCCACTTCCAGGGCGTTGACAAGTCCGGTTCGGACGACTAACTGAAACGATTAAGTAAATAGAAATAGATGTCAACTTACCGCGCCGACCCGACCAACGGGTTCGGGAGATATTTTGCAACCAAATGAAAAAACGCGGCCGTCCGCGGCAAAAAATGAAGGACGAACAATAATGACAACAGATCGCGGTACACTCATCAAATGTGCGACACCTGAGGAGGCTGTCGACAAACTCGAGGCGCTCTATGCCGAGAGCAAAACCGCTCTTCGCTCTGCTTTTGATACTTTTGTCGAGTCTGGCGAGGCGCCAAATGTCGACGAACGAAAGTCTGGGCGCTTTAGTTATCCCTTACTGACGGTGACCTACCAGCCTGATGGTGCGACACCGGCTTTCTCGCGTGCCTTTGGTAACTTCAACGGCCCTGGAGTGTATCAGACCGACATCGCTCAACCAGAACTGTTTCGTGACTACCTAGTTTCGCAACTCGAAATCTTGACGAACACCTATGATTGCGAGATCGCCGTCTCGCTCTCTGACTCCGAAATTCCCTACCCTTACGTTCTTGATGGCGCAAAGGGGGTCGACGCCGATCTGGTGCCTCCTTCGGAATTGGCCCGGTTCTTTCCTGTCCCGAACTTGGCAATGATCGATGACAAGATCGCCAATGGCGAGGCTGACAAGCCTTCGGAGTTCACGCTGGACAGACTCGGCGATGATCTTGAGGACACTCAACCTCTAAACCTGTTCTCTGCCCTCAGAACGGACTACTCCCTTCATCGCTTGCAACACTACACGGGTACGAAGGCGAGCGATTTTCAGAGCTTCATCCTCTTTACCAATTACCACCGCTACATGGAAAAGTTCGTCGATCTTGCGATCGACCGGATCGAGAATGACGACTTCTACGAAGAGTTGGTCGCTCCAGGCGGTGTTCGCGTCGGCAAAGGTACTGCCAATGCCAGAGAAAAGATTCTGGAATCCGAGCTCGGCAAGTTCCAGATGCCGGCTTACCACCTGACCGGAAAAAACGGGCAGGGTATTACGCTCATTAACATCGGTGTCGGCCCTTCCAACTCAAAGACGATTACGGATCACCTCGCAGTTCTGAGGCCGCATTGCTGGATCATGATCGGGCATTGCGGCGGCCTTCGCCATTCACAGCGGCTTGGCGATTACGTGCTGGCTCACGCCTATCTAAGGCTCGACGGTGTCTTGGATGAGGACTTACCGCCCGAAGTTCCAGTGCCCCCGATTGCGGAGGTTCAGCAAGCTCTGTTTGAGGCAGCCAAGAGAGTGACCGGTGATGCAGGTGCAGATCTTAAGACCCGCCTGCGCACGGGTACAGTGGTTACGAACGATGACCGTAATTGGGAGTTGAGATTCCACAGCGAGTCCCTCCGCTTCAACCAGTCTCGTGCGATCGCAATCGATATGGAAAGCGCAACGCTAGCTGCAAACGGATACCGCTTTCGCGTTCCCTACGGCACATTGCTCTGCGTTTCCGACAAGCCGCTCCATGGGGAAATCAAGCTGCCCGGCGCAGCGAACCGTTTCTATGAGCGTGCGATCTCCGAGCACATGCTGATCGGCATTGAGGCGATGGAAGTGCTCCGAGGGCAGGGAGATCAAATGCACTCCAGGAAACTTCGTAGCTTCGAAGAGCCACCATTCCGTTGATGTGCTTTCGCGGAGCGGTCATCGAAGGGATGGTAAATGATTGAGAAGCAACTTGACGTGATAGGCATTGGGAATGCGATTGTTGATGTCATCGCCCAATCGACGTACGAATTCTTACAGGCAGAGGGTCTCGCCAAAGGATCTATGCAACTGATCGACGCATCGAGAGCAGAGGAACTCTATGACAGAATGGCGCCTGCTAGAGAGCTTAGTGGGGGCTCAGTCGCGAACACAATCGCTGGTCTTGCCCATCTTGGTCATTCATGCTCATTCGTAGGTCAGGTGGCTAACGATCAGTTGGGACGCGTGTTTTCGCATGACATTCGCGCATCTGGCGTAAAATACACAGTGGAGCCAGCAATTGATGGGAAGCCGACGGCGCATTCCTTGATTTTGGTGACGCCCGATGGTCAGCGGACGATGAATACGTTTCTCGGCGCATCTCAAACCCTACCGACCGAAGCCATCAATGAAGACGCTATCAAAGCGTCGCGCATTCTACTGCTTGAGGGCTATCTGTGGGATTCGGATGAAGCGCGGCCGGCAATGAATGCTGCCATAGAATTCGCACTAGCGCACGATTGCCAAGTCGCGTTGACGCTATCGGATGCGTTTGTGGTTGGGCGATATCGTGATGAGTTCGAAGGGCTTTTGCAAGCGGAAAAAATTTCGATCCTCTTCGCCAATCGGCTCGAAGCGATTTCAATGGCACAGACGGGCACATTTGAAGAGGCGTTGCGGAAGTTGGCGCGGCTAGTCCCAGTGCTCGTGGGCACAGATGGCGAGAGCGGAGCGACTTGTTTGCGCCAAGGTGAGGTCGAAAGTGTTCCTGCCGACAAGGACATAACCGTTGTTGACACAACAGGCGCGGGAGATCTGTTTGCCGCAGGATTCTTGTCGGGGCTCTTGAGAGGTGCAACAATCCGAGAGTGTTTGCGTATCGGAACGCTCTGTGCCTCTGAGGCGATAAGCCATTTTGGACCTCGCCCTGAAACGGACCTTAAGAGACTAACGACGCACGGAGGCTCCGACATTCGTGTGGCCTAGTTACATCAGGAACAAGGGCAATGGGAGAAAACCGTTGCGGACTTGGAAAGACAGTCTTAAACGTTTAACTAAAGTTTGGTCGTATGGAAGCCTTGGGGAGGAATGAAATGTCTCATAGAACTGCTGTGTTGAAATATTCATCTTGCGCTGCTGCATTGATGATGACGGCTGGGCTGGTTAATCCAGCATCGGCCCAGAACGCCGAACCAAGTGCGGAAGCTGAACAAGGTGATCCAGAAGATTCCGGGGTAATCATTGTCACGGCCCAAAAGCGTGCGCAGAGTATTCTCGACGTTCCGATTTCCGTTGCGACGGTTTCAGAGGAAAAGCTCTCTTCCATCCTCGATGCTGGTGCTGACATTCGTGGTCTTTCGGCGCGGGTCCCTAGCCTTTATGTCGAGGGTTCGAGTGGCCGCACGGCACCAAGGTTCTACGTTCGTGGCTTGGGTAACGTCGACTTCGACCTATCTGCCTCGCAGCCGGTCTCGATTATTTCGGACGAGGTAGTGCTAGAGAACGTCTTGCTGAAAGGTTTCCCAATATTCGACATCGCGCAAACGGAGATTTTGCGCGGGCCGCAGGGGACGTTGTTTGGTCGAAACACGCCTGCCGGCATCGTAAAATTCGATACGGCGAAGCCGACCCAGTCTTTCGAGGGGTATGTCTCAGGATCCTATGGCCGCTTCGACTCAGTAAAGCTTAATGCGGCGCTGAGCGGACCATTGAGCGACAGCCTGTCGGCTCGTGTGGCCGGTGAGTTCACGCGCCGTTCGGACTTTGTGGAGAACGTTAATCCTGGTGCTGACTTTGCTGGCAACAATGATGGCGATCCTGACCTGGGCGGTTTCTCGTCAGTCGCATTGCGTTCGCATTTGCTGTTCGAACCTGACACTGCTCTCGACTTTTCTTCTCTCCTAACTTTCCAGTATCAGCGCCTCAAAGGCACAACGACGCTTTTCCGGGCAAACATTTTGTCGCCGGGCTCGAACGAATTGAACGACAATTTTGATCGTTTTGAGGTTGCCTTTGACGGCGGCCGGAACAATGAATCCAATACCGAAATCTTTGGCGCCACTTGGCGTAATGAGCTAGATACAGGCAGCGTTATTCTGACCTCGGTGAGTGGCTACTATGTAGGCGACAGCGATGGCATTGGCGATATTGATGGCGGTGTCGGTGCGGGATTTTTGCCGTCAGGATCGTTTCCCGGTTTTATTCCGTTCCCATCCGAAACCGGCAGTTCAGACACTGACGTCGAGCAATTTACCCAAGAGTTCCGAGTCTCGAGCAGTGGAAGTGGTCCGCTGAATTGGCAAGTTGGAGCCTTTTATTTCTGGGACGAATTTACGGCGGACAGCATCTCAATCAATACGCCAGCCGGTCCCGATCCAACAATCATTGCCATTACGACGCAGCAAAGCGAGGCATACGCATTTTTTGGTCAGCTGAGCTATGATCTTACTGACGCGCTGACCGTAACCGGCGGTGTTCGTTATTCTGACGAACGGAAGGTATTTCGTGGTACGCGTCCTTTGGGGTTCCTTGGCCCGATTAATGCTGAAGCCAGAACGCAAGACGATTCAATCAATTGGGATTTGGCTTTAAACTATGAAATCAGTGACGGCGTTACTCTGTTCTCACGCGTTGCCACAGGTTTCCGAGGGCCCTCGATACAGGGCAGGCTGACATTCAGCAATAATGTCACGATAGCGGACAGTGAAGACGTCATTTCTTTCGATGTCGGTGTTAAAGCGGCATTGCTCGATAATGCGCTAAGAATCAATCTGGCGGGCTTCTACTATGAAGTTGACGACCAGCAGTTCACGGCGATTGGCGGCCTTGGCAACTTCAACCAGTTGATCAATGCGGACAAGGGTGTCGGTAAGGGTTTTGAACTCGATATCGATTTCAGCCCAGTCGACAACCTCGACTTGTCGCTCGGATACAGTTTTAACGACACTGAAATCAAGGATGCCGATCTATTAGTCGCACCCTGCGGAGGGGGTTGTACGGTGACGGATCCACTGGTGACCGTTGGTACAACAACGCGTGCATCAATCGACGGAAATCCATTCCCGCAGGCTCCTCGCACAATTCTGACTGCAACTGGACGTTATGCAATTCCGGTTGGCGGCGGCGAGATATATCTCTTCGGTGATTATAGTCGTCTCGGCCGTACCAACTTCTTCCTTTATGAATCAGAAGAATTCCAAGTGAATGGCAACTTCGAGGTCGGCCTTCGCGCTGGATACATCGATTTTGACAATGGCTTTGAAATCGCTGCTTTTGTGCGGAACTTGACCAATGAAGAAAATCTGATTGGTGGGATCGATTTCAACAACCTTACAGGTTTCGTCAACGATCCCCGGATTTGGGGCGTCGAAGCCGAATTCAAGTTCTGATCAAGTTGGCTTGCTCTCCCGTGGTTCTCGGGCAATCAGTTCGAGAACCACAACCGAGCGGGGGAATGCGCTATGCAAACTAATAGAAGGACAGCCTTGACAGGGGCCTTGGCAGCTATTGCCTGTGCACCCTCATTGATTTCACAAGCCCATGCTCGGGAATTAGGCTCCGTTTTCGATGGTGATTACCCTTTTTTGCTTGGGGTGGCGTCCGGTGATCCCCTGCCGGATGGGTTCGTCATCTGGACACGCATCTTCCCGGGTGGCACCGCACACGCAGTTGAGGACAAGTCGGTGCGGGTGTCGTGGGAGGTTGCGACTGATGCATCCTTTCGCACGATCGTGGCAAAGGGAACGCAATTTGCCGCAAGGTCTCTAGCACACTCTGTGCACGTCGAGGTCAGTGGGCTTCGTGCGGGAGCTCAATACTATTATCGTTTCCTGTTTCGAGACGCGGAAAGTCCGGTCGGCGCGGCAAGAACAGCTCCTCCTTTTGGCTCTCGACTTGATAGGCTTCGCTTCGCGCTTTGTTCGTGTCAAAGCTACGGAGACGGCTACTTTGGTGCCTATGCTGATGTGGCAGCACAACGACCCGACTTTGTTCTTCATGTAGGGGACTACATCTATGAGGAGCCTTGGGCCTCGCCGACACGCAGGGTCCCGGTCTCTGCCCCACATACTCTGGATGATTACAGAGCTCTGCACTTCGCTGCAAAACTCGATCCGAGCTTGCAAAGGGCGCATGCCGCTGCGCCTTGGCTTGTCATTTGGGACGATCATGAGGTCTGGGACGACTACAAGCCAGGCCAGCCGCTTGCTGGATTTTCAGCCGAGCAGATCGAGCAGAAACGCCGCGCTGCCTCTCAAGCATTCTACGAACATATGCCGCTCCGCAAGCGGGCAATCTTCAATCGTTCGCCAATGGCGTTATACCAACGCTCCGTTTTCGGCGATCTGGTGCAACTAGACCAGCTTGACACGCGTCAATTTCGCAGCCCGCACCCCTGCCCGGAGCCTGATGGTCAGTTTCCGACTTGGGTTAGCTGCCCTTCGGATGACCCGGCAAGAACCCTTCTTGGAGCGCAGCAAGAGCGCTGGTTAGAAAGAGGGTTTGGTATTGCAGGTGCAAGGTGGAACCTGATAGCCCAAACGACTCAGCTCAACACCTACTATGGACAACACGAAGGCGTCGCGAGTTATCACTCGGATCGCTGGGGCGCCTATCCGCAGGCTAGAAGTCGCCTGTGCGATTTGGTGGCATCCCGACCTGATAGTCACACGGTTTTTCTCGGCGGGGACATCCATGCTTTCTTCGCCAGTGAAGTCCGGGGTGAGGGGCAAGGAGCTGCGTTGGCCAGTGAAGTCGTATGCGCAGCCATTTCGTCCGGTGGTGGGGGGGATGGGCGCCACGAGAGCGAAACCATTTTCTACAATGGTCTTGGTCAACCGTTCTATTTTGAAAACCGGGCGAACGGCTATCTTCTATGCGACGTGACACGAAACAGTTTTTCCGCCCAAGCGCGAAAAGTGGATAGCGTTCTTGTCCCTGACGCAAAGACCAGCGCCCTGCGCGACATCAACATTCCCTATGGAAGCTACGGCATCGAGCAGGGTTAACGCAGTCGGAAGGCCCCGCGATAGGCTTAGTTAGCACATTGATACTGTGCACGTGACGTCGATCGGTTGACAGGTGGTCGACGAACTCAAGCAAAGATTTGGATAAGAAATTTTGGAAAGTTTAATCAGCCTAGCCGGCATTCTTGCGATTTTTTGTATTGCCGTTCTGGCGTCAGTTGACCGAAAAGCGATCAGACTGCGAGTGATCCTTGCGGCTTTCGCCCTCCAAGCCACGATCGGGTTTCTGGTGCTGCGTACCGAGCTTGGCAAATCTGTGGTGCTTGCAATGGCAAGCGCCGTTGCTGCTCTTCTTGGTCATGCGCAAGCCGGCGTGGATTTCGTGTTCGGCAACCTCGCGAGTGCAGATCAGGGAGGACTGAGCTTCGCTATTGCTGCCCTCCCAGCCATTGTCTTTTTCTCAACTCTGATATCAATCCTCTATTACCTCAAGGTGATGGGATTTATCGTCAAATGGGTGGGCGGGGCACTGCAGGCCATTACCGGTATCTCACGAGTGGAATCGCTTGCTGCGGCCTCCAATATTTTCGTAGGGCAGAGCGAGTCTCCGCTCGTGGTTCGGCCTTACATTTCCAACATGACCCGGTCACAGCTTTTCGTGATGATGTCGGTCGGCATGGCAGGCGTGGCAGGGACGATATTGGCTGCTTATGCCGCTGTGCTCGGAACGGACATTCTTCCATACCTGCTGTCAGCTAGTTTCATGTCTGCGCCCGGTGGTATCATGATGGCAAAGATCATTGTCCCAGATGAACCCGATGCACTTGGTAAGGACCCAGAAGTCGACCTCGACGGAGTGGACGAAGAGGACAAGCCTGCAAACATCATCATGGCTGCCGCGGAAGGAGCGCAAACGGGTCTCAAGATAGCCGCAGCTGTCGGAGCGCTTGTCTTAGCATTCGTTGCACTGGTCTCTCTTGGTAATGGGCTTTTGGGAGGTATCGGTGGCTGGTTTGGTTATCCAGATCTCAGCTTTCAGCAGGTAATCGGCACCCTATTCGCTCCTGTTATGTACTTGCTCAACGTGCCTTGGGACGAGGCAGCGACGGTTGGCGGACTTTTCGGGACAAAGGTTGTATTGAACGAGTTCGTTGCATTCGCCGATTTGGCCCAAATTCGTGAAACCCTCTCGCCAGGATCAGTCATAGTCGCAACCTTTGCTCTGTGCGGTTTTGCAAACTTTGGTTCGATTGCAATCCAGCTTGCAGTGCTCGGCGGACTCGCACCTAGTCAGCGAGCCAACGTCGCGTCGCTTGGCTTGCGTGCATTGCTAGCGGGAAGTCTGGCGAATCTTATGAGCGCCGCTCTGGCTGGACTTATGTTCTTGGTGTAGCGTCTCTTACGTCGAGTTTCGTCTCGCGGCCTTCCAGAATCTAAACTCTGCACCTAGAGTGATTCGACAAAAGACTTGGACGTAGGGAGAAGCAGAGAGTGCCGGACAATAAGGTGAAGACTGGCACCAAGCCGCCCTCAATCAAGGATGTCGCGCGTGAGGCTAATGTTTCGATTGCCGCTGCTTCCTATGCTCTCAACGGTCGGGAAGGTGTCGGACGCGCCACTAGAGAGCGAATATTAGCGGTAGCCGAAAAGCTGCAATACCGCCCAAGCAAGTCCGCCCAAACTATGCGGACGGGAAAGACGGACACAGTCGGACTGGTCTTGCCGGACCTGAGTAACCCGTTCTTTCCGCAATTCGCAAAAGCAGTCCAGCAAGCGGCGAGCAGCGAAGGTCTGAGTGTTCTCTTGTTCGATTCAGATGGGGATAGTCAGCGAGAACTCGAAGGGGTCAATCGTCTTGGGAAACAAGGGGTCGACGGAATTATTTGGTGGCCCTCACATGCAGGAAATTGTGAAAAGATTGCCGACATCACAGTTCCCGCCGTGTTGGTTGACACCAAAATTGACGGATTCGATATGGTCACCTCCGACCACTGGGTGGGAGGAAAAATGCTGGCGAGCTTGGTCAATCAGTCTGAGAGGACGAAAGTCGGGCTCGTTCGTGGACCGGAAAATTTCAGGTCAGCGTCCCTTCGGCGAGACGGATTTGTCGAGAATCTTGGGCCGCAAGCTGAAGTAGTTTGGGAGGAGGTAAACAGTTTCTCGCCACCTCTTGCTGATAACGTTCTGGCCAGGCTGGCAAGATCTGAGGCTGAGGTTTTAATTTGCCCAAACGATTTGATCGCGATTGAGGCGATCCGTTATCTTGCATCCCTCGGGCTGAAAGTGCCCGACGATATCGCGGTAACCGGTTTCGGCGATATTCAGTTTGCTGACATCGTATCCCCACCTTTGACGACAATCTCGCAGCCTCTCAGCGACCTTGGAAGAGAAGCCTTTGGGCTTCTCAATCGACGGATGGAAAATCCCGAAGCAAAGATCGACGACGTTGTCTTGCCGGTAAAGCTTGCTGTACGCAGATCGTTTCCTGGACGTGTGTCTGGAGTTCAGGCAGCCTGATCTAGATTGATCGCTGTGGCTGTGTCGATACCACCAGCGCCGTTCCAACAAGGACTAGTGCTAGACCGATCAAACGATTGAGTTCGATTGGTTTTGTAGCCACGCCGAGCCAGCCATTGTGGTCGATAACAACTGCTAGGATTAGCTGTCCAACTACGGTTGCAACTAAGAACTGAGCGGCACCAATCTTAGGCAGCAGGTAAATCCCAGAAATTACGAACGCTGCTCCAGATAGTCCCCCGAGCCAACACCAAGCCGGAACCTGAAACGCTGTATCGAGGGGCGGACGTGGCGAGCGGGTCATCGCAATCGCGCAAAAGGCCACGAGCGCGCTGATGGACAGGGCAATGGCAGCAGACCAGAGTGGCTGGCCAAGAGATTGGCCCAACTTGGCATTGGCCGCTGCCTGAAGCGGAATGCTTGCGCCTACGAGAATGCCTAACAGAATTAGGATGATGGAGTGATGCAATTGCTGTCTGCCCTTAGTCTTAATGGGCCGCCTCTAGCGTGCTTTTCGGCTAAATTAAACGTTTAAGCTTGATGCTCTTTCGGCTATTTGAAGGAAGTGAAAAGTGGGTCTGGCTACGGTGAGTTCCTTGCCGTCCGCCCTAGAAGGCTGAGGTGCACATGCATGGGAATTCAAAGATTCCACAGGTTCGCTTACCGAATTCCGGCGAGAAAATTCTTGTTTCGCTTTTGTGGATTTCGTTGCCGCTCTTATGCAGTCTCGGGCTCGCGGTTCCCCTGCATGCGCAAGATCAAGTATGGACCTCCGTTTCGCTCAGGACAGATTTATCGGATGATACCTCGGTTTCCGGTCAATTGGAGTTCCGGACACCGGTTGAGACAGGGGAATCCGATAGACTAGCGGCTACTTTTCTGGTCGACCAAGCCTTGTCGCCACGTGTTTCGGTCGGTGGTGGTTTCGCCTACCGCCGATCCTTGAAGTCCCGCACAGCCGATACCGTCGAGTATCGCCCATTTCAGCAGGTCGAGTTTATGCTTACCGATACGGGGTCTCCCATTTCGGTCGCCTCGCGTGCTCGACTGGAGCAACGTTTCAGATCAAGCGGAGAAATTGGACTTCGTATGCGCAATCGTGTGAGTTTCAGTTATGGCCTGTCTTCAAATGCTTCGCTCAGAATCTGGACCGAGCCTTACTTTCACCTGGATAATCCTAACACCTCCGGAGAACGGGGACTTGATCAGTGGAGAAATTACCTCGGTCTTCGCTACGATCTATCGGAACGAACGTCCTTGAATGCAGGCTATCTCAATCAGTTCGATCGACGCGAGGACGGCACCCAAAGTTTAGACATTGCGATCATATCTGTCGCATCCAGCTTTTGATATCCGGCATTGCTACGCCTGCGTTTGCAGCCCCACTCCAAGAGGGATGCGTTTTTCTCGCTCTTCCTAGTGTTGTGCCATTAATGCCTTTGCGAGTTGATCACCAACTCTATCGGCAGCTTCTCTTGCCGGGTCATAGTCAACATGAGCATAGATCATAGTAGAGCGCATATTGGTGTGGCCTAGGATTGCGCCGGTGATTGCTAGCGCCTCTCCGCTTGACGTTGCGATAGCACCCATCGTGTGTCGCAAAGTGTGCGGGGTCACGCCTTTGAGCCCCGCTTTGGCGACGATCTTGGGCCAGAGCTTCTTGGTTCCTTGGAAATAGCTGTCGCCGACATCCGCTGGGAAAACGTACTCGCTGTCCTCCCGTGGAATACTGCGTAGCAGGCCGATTGCTGCGCCAGAGAGCGGCCGAACGGATTGGCCGGTTTTGGTATCTTCCAATCGCAACAGTCCGCGATCAAAGTCGATCTCGCACCACTTCAGTTCGACGATTTCTTGTCTTCGGCAACCGGTCAAAATCCACATCCGGGTGATGTTGAGCGCCTTGGGGTTGAAGCCTTCAGTCTCGAGCGCTTCGCATGCCTTCCCCAGCTTCCTGACCTCGGCGAGTGAGAGGAATCGCTTTCTCTGGCCGTCGGTTTTTCGCACTACCGCTTTCTCGCAGGGGTTGGTATCCACCAGACCGCGCCGGACCGCGAAGCTATACATCGCGGAGAGGTCACGAAATGCTTTGCGTGCTGCACCAGGGCCGCCGCGTACGATCACACGCTTGCGGTGGCCGACCTTACTGTCTTTGCGCGACTTGCCTTGTTCAACGTCATGAAAAAAGCGTTCGATGTCTCCCGGCGTCAACTCGGTGATCCGCTTGTGGCCTAGTAAGCGTACGACGTGATGGCGCAGCCGCCCGATCGTGTATTTCTTGGTCAACGGTTTCATCGCCTCACCCTGCCGAACTCCGCGCTGGATATAGCAGCCTTCCTCTTCATAGAGATCGACCAGCGCGGTGACACTAAGTTCAAGTCGCTTGGCATTCCGATCAGCGGCCGGGTCTTTGCCAAGGGCAACAGCACCCAAAATCTCTTTGGCGCGTTTTCGAGCCTGCTCCACAGTAAGTACCCCAAACCGCCCGATCGTTACAAAGCGCTTTGGGGCCGAACGGCCACCGCCATCGGCGCGGTAACGGACAATGAAGGACATTATGCCGCTTGGTCCAATTCGCACTCCAAAGCCGGAGATTTGGCTATCCCAAATCTCAAAGCGCTTTGCTTTCGGTAGCGCAGCTTCAAGCATCCGCTTAGTGATGATCACGGATCGAGGGTTTGCCATAACGTGACTCCATGGACAGGACTGCTCCCTCCGGACTAGGTGTCCACCGGGTGACCACGAGAACGGAAATCACCGGATGCTCGCAGCGCAAGATAGCGTAGGCCAGTTCTGAAAACAGTCAATAAATCAACTGCTTTGGAGGGTTTTGGCGTAGAATCGGAAAGCCCCGAATAATGCCTGGAGATGCTTGCCAAGGTTGGGGTCGGGCGTTCGAATCGCCTCGCCCGCTCCATTTTCTCTTTAAAATCAATGCTTTTGCATGCCTCCGTTTTCTTAGGGGCTGTTTTCGTGCATGTTCGGATCATATTCGGATATCCGGATTTTAGGGGAATTCGTTTGGGGTTGATAGAATCATGACAGGGTCAGGGAAATCGGCTTCGGACGATCAAGCATCGGTCAACTCGACAAAGAACGTCCTTGAATCAAAGAGTTTTAAGGACGGAGCTATCTATCTCTACATCCGTGGGGACTACAAAAAGCCAACATGGTTCTGTCGGCTGAAGGTTCCCGGTCGACGATGATACATCAACCGATCCACCCGAACGACTGACGAACACGAAGCGTACAAGTTTGCTGACGACCTTTATCACAAGGAGTTAGTGAAGGCTCTTGGTGGTCCGGAACAACATGGAAAGCGAATTGGTAAAGCTATCGATGAATACGTGGAGAGATTCGATGGCCAGCGTTCGTCTTTGTCTATCCATTACAAGCTGTTGTTGATTGAGCGATGTCGACCGTTCTTGGAAAAGAAAACCTTCGATCAGCTCGACACCAGAACGATTTTACAGCTCTACGATGAACTTTCAAAGCAATCGGCCAAGGGGGCACTCTCCGAAAATTCGATCAAGCGGATACAATCCGACCTGAGACACTTTTTCAACCGGTCCATCGAAGTGGGCTTCATCGACGAGCTTCCGAAATTTCCTCGGATTAAAACCCAAGCCTCAAGACGTCCTCATTTCGATTCTAAAGCGTGGAGAACGCTGGTTCGGCATCTTCGGGAGTTCATCAAGGTAACGAACCGAAAGACCCTCAGAGACCGTTCTATGTTTATTCAATAAAAACAATGGTGCGGGTGGTGGGACTCGAACCCACACGATCTATAGGATCAGGGGATTTTAAGTCCCCGGCGTCTACCATTCCGCCACACCCGCTTCAGGCCTTTTCATCGGCCAGAAAGGGGCGATAGCCAGACACGAGGCATGGAGCAACGGGGAACGTACCTGTTCTGCTATATGATTGGTCGCAAGAAGTATCAGGCAACACTTGCGAGGCGAAGTTTCAGCCTTGCGCGATGGTCAGCTAAAGCCCATTCGATCAAGCATTGGCGGGCGAACGGGGAATTCATGGCAAGCGAAAGTGTTCACGATGCGCATTCAGTGGTCACCACCATCCAACCGGCGATCATGTTGTTGGGGTTGGGAATAGGTGTCGCACTAGTATCCCGTGCTTGTCGCCTGAACCCAATTGTTGGGTATATCGGACTTGGGTTGGGGATCGGAGCGCTCGGATTTGCGGGTGATTTCGACGGGCCGGTCGTTGCCGCAATGGCAGAGGCAGGCGTGATGTTTCTGCTGTTCAATCTCGGCCTGCACTTCTCACTCGGGCGCATCCGGGCAGAAGCTTCCAATATTTTCGGCTTTGGCAGCTTGCAGATGTTGGTAGCGGGTAGCGGCTTTTCTGCGCTATTTTTTGCATTTGGATTACCAACGGAATTCGCGATCATTGGCGGTTTTGCCATGGGGCTATCATCGACAGCCGTGGTCATCGGGCTTGTGCGCGAGCGCGACCAAGAAGACTGCCCAGTTGGGCGCGCAGCACAGTCAATTTTGATCTTTCAGGATATCGCAGCAATTCTATTGCTGGTCGCAGCGGGAGCGTTGAGTTCAGGTGGAGCCATCGCTCCAGCACTTGGGCTTGCTGGGGTGAAGGCGTTTGCCGCCTTCATCATCGCTGTCTTGTTCGCGCGTTACCTAACCGGGCGTTTGTTCCGTTTAATCGCGCGCGCAGGCAGCAGCGAAGTCTACACTGCGACTGCTCTGTTTATTGCGCTCGCGGCGGGTTGGGCGACGGGCATGGCCGGATTATCGCTCACCTTGGGTGCGTTTCTGGGCGGTATGGCGGTGGCGGATTCTCGCTATCGTATAATGGTGCAGACCGAAATCGACGCATTTCGCGGTCTGTTCTTGAGCTTCTTCTTCATTTCCGTCGGGCTCTCTATCGACCCGGCAATTCTTGCGGAAAACTGGTTTGCAGCGATTGCAGCAGCGGCCGGATTGATCGCGCTCAAATGCCTGTTCAATGTGTTGGCCGGCATGACTAATCGCTGGTCGGTTCCCGGATCTATCCAACTTGGGTTTCTGTTGGGTCAAGGAAGTGAATTTGCTTTGGTGATCTTTGCTCTTCCGGCGATTGCGGGATTGATAGAGCCCCGCCTTGCCTCAATCCTAGTTACAGCGATCGCGATCAGTCTTGCAGTGACTCCGTTCATATCAAACTTGGGACGAAAGCTTGCGGGCAAATTGCGCCAGGGACCTACCGATAAAAAGCTTGAAGGGGACAATGCTCCCGTCGTAATCATCGGGTTAGGTCCATCCGGACGCACCGTTGCCGATGCGCTTACCTACAATAAGATTGGATATCTCGCAGTCGAAGCGAATGCCGAACGTTTCGAAGTCGCGCTTGCGGATGGCTATCAGGTTCACCAAGCCAACCCAGCGGATCCGCGCAGTTGGGACGCACTTGGAATGGGCAAGCGCGAAGTGTTGGTTATTGCCGCAGGAAATCTGTCGGTATCGCGCGAATTGGCTCCGCTCTCACAGGAACGAATGCCCAATATCACCAGAGTAATAGCGTTGCACGGCCCCGATAGCATCGAGGAGTTCACCCAGTTTGGAATGATCGCTGTTGACGCAAAGGCTCCGCGCGGTGCCGAACGGATCGTTGAAATGGTCTTTCAAGCATTGGGTCGCGAACGCAAACTGCCTGTGTCAAAACTGACAGATGAGGATCACGCGCTCGAATATGCTTAAAGCGTAAACCTAATCGCCGTTGAGTCGCTTGCGAATTTCCTTGCCGGCCTTGAAATAAGGTACCCGCTTGGCCGGAACAGGAACCGCTTCGCCAGTGCGCGGATTGCGCCCTGTACGCGCTTCACGATCACGGGTGGAAAAAGCGCCAAAACCACGCAGTTCAATTCGACCACCCTCAGCTAACCGCTGGGCGATCTCATCAAAAAAGACATCGACCACCTGTTCGATCTCTTCTGCTCGCAGTTCTGGATTGTCTTTGTGCAATTCCTGCAACAGTTCAGATCTGATCATTCTGCCCTCCCGATATGCGCCGCAGACCCTGCTTCCGCTTCGCTACCACTGCGAGTCCATTGCCCGCGATTATTTTCACAATTGCCCGGACCCGGCGAGCATCACTCATTACGTTTAAGTGCCAGAATCACGCAATCCCCGCAAGGACGGTGAATAAATATGTTCGCCAAAAATTCACCAACCATATCAACCGATCCCAACCGCCTTCGGTGAGCGGAGCGTATTAACTTTACTCAACCATATCCGCAGGTGTGAGCCCAAGGCGTTTCATCCGTGCGCGAATCTCTGGCCATTCTTCGCTGAGAAACTGATCGCGCTCTCGCTTTCGAAGTAGTTCCGCTGCGCCTTCGACCACATACATGCCGACCCCGCGCTGGACCTCTACCAAGCCATCATTTTGAAATTGCTGGTAAGCTTTGGCCACAGTAAGCGGGTTGGCACCCTGTTCTGCAGCAAGCGCCCGAACAGACGGCAGCATTGCGCCTTCGGGGTAATCTCCCTGAATAATGGCAGCCGCGATCTGATCGCGAAGCCTTAGGTAGACGGGTCTGGATTGGATCATGAATTTCTCACAAGGTGCATCAGTGCCATAATACAGCCATGCGCGTCAAGTTTCCGGCAGCCAAGCAAGATTACAGATGCCGCACGAAACAAAAGCTTCACATGCACAAATTGCTCGCTAGGGTGCGCGGCTTGAAGTGGGCCCACGGGGAAAGAGGTCCGCAAGAGTTTGGCTGGAGGGCCGCGCGCAAATGCACGAATTCATTTTTACCTTTGATTCGCTCTACGAATTGTGGGCGTTCTGGATCGCGGTTATCGCGCTCGCTGGCTTCCTTCTTGGCGGCGTCTTTCTTGTCACCCGGCCTCAGGCCGAAGTGATCGGCCATCCCAAGGGTCTGTTCCTCTTGTTCATGGCAGAGATGTGGGAGCGGTTCTCCTATTACGGCATGCGCGCTCTGCTGATTTTCTATCTTGTGGAACATTGGCTGTTTTCTGACGGCGAAGCGTCCGTAATTTACGGCGCTTACACGGCGTTGGTATACATCACCCCGGTTGTCGGCGGCTATTTGGCTGATCGTTATATCGGGCAGCGCAAGGCAGTCCTGTTTGGCGCGGTCTTGCTGACAATCGGTCACTTCTTCATGGCGTTTGAAGGCAATGGAGGCCAGGAAGACCCGGTCATCAATGTGTTCTGGGCGGCGCTAGCATTGATCATTGTAGGCTCTGGCTTTTTGAAAGCGAACATCTCAGTCATTGTCGGCCAGCTCTATTCGCGCACCGATATTCGACGCGATCCGGCCTACACCATCTTCTACATGGGCATTAATGTCGGCGCTGCGACTGCGGCCATCATTTGCGGTTACCTTGGCCAGACTTATGGTTGGCAGTACGGTTTTGGCCTCGCTGGGTTCGGCATGCTGTTGGGTCTCATTTTCTTCGTTCTGGGTAAGCCTTTACTACTCGGCCAGGGCGAGCCAAAGGACCCAGCCAAAATTGCCGGCGGCAAGGAATGGGGCATCTACGGTGTTGGCCTTGCAATGGTGGCCTTCTGTTGGGCTGCTATTCAATTCCAAGACGCAGTTGGAGTGTTTCTTGGTACTTTCGGTGCTGCGTTGGTTTGCTACGTGCTCGGTGTTGCTACGTTCCAGCTTCCTTATGGGAGCTTCGAAAAGGCACCTCGCCCGGCCGTTATGACGTTCTTGGCGGGTACAGCATTGTTGGTCGTGTCGATGCTTTTCGTTTCGATGGGCAACGAGAATGCTAATTGGCCTGCAGTCATTGGCGGCGGCACGGTCTTGACCGTCTTGATCCTGCAAATGGTGAATAAGGTAGCGCATGACCGTGATCGAATTTTGGCTGCGATGTTCCTCATTATTGTATCCGTTGTTTTCTGGGCGTTGTTTGAACAAGCTGGCTCATCGCTGAACTTGTTCACGGATCGTCACGTCGACACACAAGGCGTGAACGCATCGATGTTCCAATCGATCAACGCGATCTACATCGTGCTGCTCGCACCGTTATTCGCCATCGTGTGGCAGGTGCTGGGAAGCAGGGGGGCAGAACCATCGACGCCAATGAAATTTGGTTTGGCCGTCATTCAGGTTGGCCTTGGTTTCTTGGTCTTGGTGTGGGGTGCGGAAAGCGTCGGCGTGAGCGTGCCGACGCCCGTTCTCTTCATCTTCTTGATCTATCTGCTGCACACGACTGGTGAACTTTGCCTTAGCCCAGTGGGTCTATCGGCGATGAATCGGCTTAGCCCTGCACATATGGCCTCGCTCATCATGGGCATGTGGTTCTTTGCTTCGGCGACAGGCAATTTCGCCGCGGGCAAGATCGCAGAAGCCACGGGTGGCGAAGGTGTAAGCGAGGCAGCAGGCAAGCAAGTCGTTTTGGATGTCTATTCAACAGTTGGCTGGTACGCTGTCGGTATCGGCGTCGCGGTCATGGTTATCAGCCCTCTGGTCAAGAAGTTGATGCATCTCGACACGCTCACAGACGACACGGTCGATAACGACCTGCTTGGCCAAGGCGAAGTGGGCGAACCTCAAGCTGCAGGGGTTCACCCGGCGACACGTCAGGCGGACTAAATTTCAGGCAGAAAAAGCCCTGCCATCACGCTGGACAAGCCCCTGATTCCTCGCCAAGTAAGTGCTTTGCGAGTTATCAGGGGACCAGCGATGTCGCACACTTGGCGAATTAGAATTCAAGGTATGATGCGGAGTGCTGCCTTGGGCACGCTCGCCAGCACATTAGCTCTCACGGCCTGTGCCACAACGGGTTCAGTCAACGCCTCAACTGATAATTCTGACAGCGATGATGAGGCTCCACGCTTCGCCGCTATGACGCCGGAGGAAGGCCCTTTCGCCTCCACCTATTCGCGCTATCCGGGGCGCCCCACCGCATTGGTAGGAGCAACCGTTTTTGACGGTGCCGGCGGCAGACTTGAAGGCGGCACCGTCCTGTTCCGCGATGGCGAAGTCGTCGCAATTGGTGGCAGCGACCTGTCGACAGAAGGCTATGATGTCTTCGATGCGAGCGGAAAGTTCGTCACTCCCGGCATCATCGATATCCACTCGCATCTCGGCGATTATCCAACCCCCAGCGTCGATGCTCATAATGACGGCAACGAAGCAACCAGCCCTACCACTCCTGAAGTATGGGCCGAACATTCGGTCTGGCCGCAAGACCCCGGCTTCAGCCGCGCGCTAGCCAATGGCGGGATTACGTCGCTGCAAATCTTGCCCGGATCAGCGAACCTAATGGGCGGGCGCTCTGTCACGCTTAAGAATGTGCCGAGCCGCACGGTGCAGGGCATGAAGTTCCCAGGCGCACCTTACGGCTTTAAAATGGCCTGCGGTGAAAACCCCAAGCGTGTTTATGGTGGTCGCGGACGGGCGCCTTCGACCCGAATGGGCAATTTTGCGGTCAACCGCCAAACTTGGTTCGACGCGATTGATTACGCCAACAACGACAGTGCTGACCGCGACCTTGGAATGGAAACGCTGGTCGGCGTGCTTGAGGGCGACATCCTTGTTCACAATCACTGCTACCGCGCCGACGAAATGGCGCTCGTCATGGATATGGCGAAAGAAATGGGATACCGCGTAACGGCGTTCCACCATGCCGTTGAAGCCTACAAGATCGGCGATTTGCTGCGCGAGAATGGTGTATGCAGTGCGATCTGGGCGGACTGGTATGGCTTTAAGATGGAGGCTTATGACGGCATCCTCGAAAACGCCGCTTTGCTGCAACAGGCGGGGGCATGCGTTGTCATTCACTCGGACAGCGAAAACGACATCCAGCGCCTCAATCAAGAAGCTGCCAAGGCGCAGGCTGCGGGGCTTCGTTTGGGCATTGACCTTTCCGATGCTGACGTGATCAGCTGGATCACTCTCAACGCTGCCAAAGCGATGGGCATTGATGATATGACCGGCAGCCTTGAACCTGGCAAGATGGCCGATGTGGTCCTGTGGAACGGCGACCCACTCAGCGTTTATTCGCGGCCAGAGCGGGTCTGGGTAGATGGCGCACTGTTATATGATGCAAATGACCGTAGCCGACGTCCGGTGAGCGATTTTGAACTCGGTCAACCCGGTGAAGGAGATGTGAAATGAAGCGCCTCCTAACACTCGCAGCTTCGGCTATCGCACTATCGGCTGTTCCAGCGGCGGCGCAGGATGTTGCCATCACCAATGCAACTGTCGCTCTTGGTGACGGTAGCGAACCGATTAAGAATGCGACCGTTATCGTGCGCGACGGCAAGGTTGTTGCAGCCGGAGCAGATATTACGACCCCAGCTGACATACCAGCCATCGACGCCAATGATGCGTGGGTTACTCCCGGTCTGTTCGCCACTGTCACAACCTTTGGGCTGTCGGATGTTGGCGCGGTCAGTCAATCCAATGACACGCGCGCAGGCGGATCTCCGTTCAGCGCGGCGCTCAATACTGCCCCTATCGTCAATCCCAATTCGCAGCATATATTGATTCACCGCGCTGCGGGCATCACCCGTGCAGCGACCAGCACGATGCCATCAGGCTCTATCTTCGCAGGTCAGGGCGCGATCATTGATTTGGATGGCGACAGCAATCCGGTAATGCGCGAACGTGCATTCCAGATGGTGCATCTTGGCGAAGGCGGGGCGCGTTTGTCAGGCGGAAGCCGGGCATCGGCGCATGTGCTGTTCCGGGCAGCTTTGCGCGAGGCGCAGGCATTGTCCGGTGCACGCGGAACCCCGCAAACCACCGAAATCAGCGGCGGCGATGATGTTCTGCTTGGGCGTTTCGATGCGGAGGCTTTGGTCCCAGTCGTGACCGGCCAACAGCCACTTTATGTCGCGGTAGAGCGCGCTTCTGACATTAGAGCAGTTCTGGCCATGCGGGAGGATTTCCCTCGGCTCGACATGGTTCTTATTGGTGCTGGTGAAGGATGGCTCGTAGCGGATTCAATCGCTGCTGCTGGCGTTCCCGTGATCGCCGATGCGCTTGATGATCTGCCGGAAAGTTTCGAAGTGCTTGCCGCTACCCAAAGCAATATTGGCCGCATGGTGCACGCCGGTGTGCAAGTCGCGATCAGCGCAAATTCAGGCAACAATCCGCGTAATATGTCGCAGGCTGCGGGTAACCTTGTTGCGCTCAATCGCATTCCAGGTGCAGCCGGGCTCAGCTGGGGTCAGGCTTTCGCCGCGGTTAGCTCCGTTCCCGCTGCGATCAGCGGGTATGATGGTAAAGCGGGCGTTCTCACTCCCGGTGCGATGGGCGATGTTGTGATCTGGGATGGTGATCCATTGGAGGTGGGCTCAGTGCCGACAATGGTCTTTATCAGTGGGGTCGAACAATCACTCGAAAGCCATCAGAGCCGACTGAGGGAACGGTACCGGGATCTCGATGAAAGCAATCTGCCAAAGGCGTATGACTGGTGAGGGCCCTCATAGCACTTTGCGCAATCGCACTGGCTGCTCCGGCACTTGCCGACAACCGTTCGGCGGCGCCGGAGCAAGCTGCGGAAGCAGCCGAGCGCGCCTATCACAATGCCCAGCAGCTCTATCTGTCTGGCCTGATGGCCAGCGATGGTTGGTACACAATGGAAGGCGGGCTGCGCTGGCGCTATATCGAATATGTCGGAACAGGAGATAAACCGACAGTATCAGACACCGTTACCGTGCATTATACAGGCAGGTTTATCGATGGTGAGACCTTCGACAGCTCTTTCAACCGAGGCACGCCTGCGACATTCCCATTAAGCGGGCTGATCACAGCATGGGAAATGGCAATCCCGCAAATGGGCGTTGGCGACACGATTGAAATCGCTGCTCCATCGAATCTTGCCTATGGGCCGCGAGGGCGCAGGTCGATTCCGGGCGGTGCGACACTGTTGTTCGAGGTCCAGTTGATTGAAATTGCTGGACCTTGAACATCGGGTAACGCCGATTAGACCCCAAATTGGAAAAGTGCTACAATTGCTCCCATGAACGGGGCAATGTTTGAACTCATCCTGGCGAATGTGGCCTTTGTTGGGACGCATTTCCTCATGTCACACACTTTACGCGCGCGGATGGTAGGTGTGCTGGGCAATATGGGCTTTCAAATCGCCTATTCCGCCGTAAGCCTCGGCACGCTCGCGTGGATCTATTTCGCCTATATTGATGCACCGCCCGCAGACCTGCCGGGTACAGGTCAGATCGGTTGGATCATCGCAACACTCATTATTCTTCCTGCTTTGGTCTTGTATGCAGGATCAATGATGGGCAATCCGGCCATGCCCACTCCCAAAGCACAGAAACAAGCACGCGCCGAACCTAAAGGTGTGTTCAAGGTCACACGCCACCCCATGATGTGGGCGTTCGCACTATGGGCGCTTTCTCACATCATCTTATTCTGGAGCCTGCGCTCAGCAATCACAGCCCTATCCATCGCTGTCCTCGCGCTGGTCGGAGCGAAGTTGCAAGACCGCAAGAAACGGGTTCAGATGGGCGAAGCTTGGGAAATGTGGGAGAGCAAAACTACGTTCTGGCCGCGTTGGGGTGCACTCGCTACCGCTGGCGCGCTTCCATGGGCCGTTGGCCTTATCCTGTTTGTCTTTTTGAGCTGGCTGCACCTACCAATTGCCGGAATCTCAGCGGGGATCTGGCGCTGGTTCTAAAACTTCAGCCTTTCGAGCCATTCTAACTGGGCCTGCTGTGCCTCTTGCCAAAAGCTCAGATCGTGTCCGGCACCTTCAAACGCGATGAATTCCGCCTCAGCATTGCGGGCCGCGAGGTTTTGACCATGCGTAAGCGGTACAACATCATCGGCATTCCCGTGTAAAATCAAAATTGGGAGCTCCAATGAGGAGATCTTACGCGCATTTTCAAATCGGTGACGCATAATAAGTTGCACGGGGAAAATCGGTAGAGCTTCCGATGCCACATCGGTCAGGCTGGTAAAGGGGGCGATGAGGAAAAGGCCAGCGGGCGTGAATTCACTCGCCATCTGCACGGCAGTTCCTGACCCGATGGAATTGCCCGCCACTATTGTCATGGTATTAGGAACGCTCTGAATTTCAAGAAACTCCATCGCGCTGCGCCCATCCCGGTAAAACCCCTGTTCCGACGGCTCTCCGGGGTTGCCACCATACCCGCGGTAGGGTGCCAGCAGCAGCCCATAACCTTTAGACGCCAAAAGGCGTGTTTCATAAACAGATCCGGCCAGCGAACTGGCATTGCCGTGAAACCACACAATTGTGGGCTTGCCAGCACCGGCTTCGCGCCAATGTCCCGTCAATTCTAACCCGTCCGACGTGATAAGGGTCACGGCCTCAAAACCACTGGCAGGATCATGGTGTTCCTGCGGTGCGGGAAAGAGGAAGCGCGACTGCAGGAAGAACACAATCGCAAGGAGCACGATATAGAACGTGCTAGCCCCTATTAGGATATTCATTGCGATACGAGCGATGACTCAGCTCTCCATTCAATGATCGCGCGGTTCGTCCCATTGGGAGCACGTAAACTCGCCATTGCCGCTTGCGTTCTGGGGCAGTTATACCATTGGTATATCAGCTATCGATTCCAAGCTTGAAAATATGGTTTCGTAACCGACATAATGACCTATGGAAGTTACCCCGCCTTCCAGTAAGTCTATGAAATTCATCGGGTAGGAGTAGCTGAATGCCTCACGCAGCATTGCTAGTAATGACATCCCCAATGCTGCTTGGTCCAGTTCCCCCTGTCGAAATGATCGACGCGGGAATGGATGCAGCTCCTAAGATCGCGGTTGAAGCGACCCTCGATACCCACGGAATGAGACCTAGCCCCAGTTCAGCTTTGCTTTCTCTCAGTTGGTCACTTGCGTCTGCGCAGGACCAAACCGAAGGCCCGCAAGAGGAAGGCGTTCCACCCGAGAGCGACACAGATCCGCAAGATGAAAACGAGATTGTAGTCGAGGGTGAATATGGCCCTCGCGAAAACACAGCGCTCGGCGCCATGAACGAGACCAGTTTCCGCATCACACAAGAACTGGATGAGGTGTTTGTCGGGCCTGTAGCCTATGCCTATCGCGACGGTTTGCCGGGGCCAATCCGCGATGGATTGGGCAATATCGTGCGCAATCTGGGCGAACCTGCGAACTTCCTCAATTTCCTGCTTCAGTTTAAAATTGGGAAGGCATTTGAAACCCTTGGCCGGTTCGCAATCAACTCCACATTGGGGTTAGGCGGACTGATTGATGTTGCTGGGAAGCCAGGTATTGATCTGCCTTACAGGCGCAACGGTTTTGCCAACACAATGGGATTTTACGGGGTCGGTACGGGTCCTTTTCTCTACCTGCCTGTCACCGGAGCGACCACTTTGCGTGACGTGATTGGAAACACGCTTGACCAAGCGGTTTTGCCGACGGCAATTGGCGCACCTTTCGATCGACCTGAATATGTGGTCCCTTACTTCGTTATTAACTCGCTCGATTCGCGCTTGGAAATCGACCGTGAGTTGGAAGTGATCGGTGAAACCATCGATCCCTATGCCACGCGGCGCGACACATATCTTGCCCGGCGTGAGCGCGAGATTGCGCTGCTAAGAGGCGAAGAACCTCCTGAGGAACCTGAAATCTTGCGCGAGCTTGAGGCTGAGCTGGAAGAGCGGTCTCGTGATGATGAGAGCGATGATCTGGATCAAAACGATCTCGAAGCGGATACACCACCGCCTATCAGCGCCCGCGAATTGCCGCCAATTTCTGTCGCTGCGGCTGTGACAATCACTCAACCGCAAACGCGATAGAGCTTTAGGTCGTCACTGCCTCGTCTTGCAAGCAATCCACTCTGGAACTGCTTCGCTTAAGTGACGCTAAGCCCGCGCCTCTTCGACGCTTGTAGAATTGTATTTTAACGCTTTCAGCACGCACTCGACGATCTGCGGCGCGTTGAGGCCTGCCTCGTCATATTGTTTCTCAGGTGCTTCATGGTCGATGAAGATGTCTGGCAGGCGCAGTGTGCGCACTTTCAGACCACCATCGGTCAGTCCTTCATCACTGGCATAGGTCAGCACATGTGCACCCAGTCCGCCAATCGCGCCTTCTTCTACTGTCACCACAACCTCATGCGTGCGCATCAGTTTTGCGATCAGTTCTTCATCTAAAGGTTTAGCAAAGCGAAGGTCCGCCACCGTCGTCGACAGGCCCTTTGCCTCCAATGTGTCAGCAGCCTTCTTCGCTTCTTCAAGCCGAGCGCCCAGCGACAAGATCGCAACCTTGGTGCCTTCGCGCATGATGCGACCCTTGCCGATTTTCAGCTTCTCTAGCACTTCAGGGATCGCGACCCCTGTTCCCGATCCGCGCGGATAACGCAGCGCAATCGGGCCATCGTCATATTCAGCGGCGGTATAGGTCATATTGGCCAATTCAGCCTCATCAGCGGCAGCCATCACCACCATATTCGGCAATGTCGCCAGATAAGTGATGTCGAATGATCCTGCATGAGTGCAGCCATCGGCTCCGACCAGGCCCGCGCGATCGATCGCGAATCGGACTGGCAAGTTCTGGATCGCCACGTCATGGACCACCTGATCATAGGCGCGCTGAAGGAAGGTCGAATAGATCGCCGCAAATGGACGCATTCCCTGCGCAGCAAGCCCGGCCGCAAAGGTCACGCCGTGCTGTTCGGCAATGCCCACGTCAAAGCTGCGTTCTGGGTGTGCTTTGGCGAATCGGTCGACACCCGTTCCCGAAGGCATAGCCGCTGTAATTGCGCAAATCCGGCTGTCGGTCTCTGCCAGTTTGGCAAGCGTGTCGCCGAAAACATTCTGATAGGCTGGTGGCCCAGCTGCGCTCTTCTTCTTCTCGCCGGTGATGACATCAAATTTGGGCACGCCGTGATATTTATCAGCGCTTTCCTCTGCAAATTTGTAGCCCTTACCCTTCTTCGTCACGACATGAATCAAGACGGGGCCCTCGGATGCGTCGCGCACATTCTCGAGCACTGGGATTAAGTGGTCCAAATTATGGCCATCAATCGGCCCAACATAATAAAAGCCTAGCTCTTCAAACAAGGTGCCGCCGGTCACCATGCCGCGCGTATATTCTTCGGCTTTGCGGATGCCTTGGTGCATCCGTCGACTCATCTTCTTCACGGCGCGAGAAGCGAGGCTGCGGATTCCCAGATATTCGCTGGAGGATACCATCCGGGCAAGATAGGCAGACAATCCGCCAACGGGTGGCGCTATCGACATATCATTATCATTCAAGATCACGACCAGACGATTGCCCGCCTGTTCCGCATTGTTCATCGCTTCATAGGCCATCCCAGCGCTCATCGCGCCGTCGCCGATCACGGCGATGCCGCGTCCCGGTTTGTCCTGCATCTTATTGGCCATCGCAAAGCCAAGCGCTGCCGAGATCGAGGTTGAGCTGTGGGCTGCGCCGAACGGATCGTACTCACTCTCGCTCCGCTTTGTGAAACCAGACAATCCGCCACCCTGCCGCAGAGTGCGGATGCGATCACGCCTGCCGGTCAGGATTTTATGCGGATAGCATTGATGTCCCACATCCCAGATCAACCGGTCATCGGGTGTGTTAAAAACATAATGGAGCGCAACGGTCAGCTCGACCACGCCCAATCCCGACCCAAGATGCCCGCCAGAAGTGCTGACGGCATCGATCATTTCAGACCGCAGTTCATCGGACAATTGCCGAAGCTGTTCCGGTTTCAATTGACGGAGCTCGTCTGGCGTTGGCACTTGATCGAGGAGCGGAGTTTCAGGCGGTAGACTCATGAAATTGGCATTACACTTTTGAAACTGGCCTGTCGATGAACAGTTCATCTACGCTACAGAACGCTTCATCGCAGTAATTATGGATCATAGATGACAATCAAATCGTCAATATCGCCTTTAAGATGGCCCGTCGCGCAAGGCCAGAATTTGATATCCTACGTACACAATTGGCAATACCCACGAATCTCAAGCACGGGGCGTTTCACCTTAAAGTTCTTCGATTTGGCGAGGGCTCGCACGGAGCGGCTGACTCCTTCATCATCGACATGCACTGTTTCGCCGCATTCATCGCAGACGAGAAAGACGCAATCGTGTTCACAGCCGGGATGGGTGTTGGCGAGGAATGCGTTTGAGCTCTCGACCCGCAGCGCAAGGTTCTTTGCCACAAACAGATCGAGAATGCGGTAAATGCTGTTCGGGGCGACCCGCTTTCCGCGCGATGCGGACAGGTTATCGGCAATATCATAGGCCGAAACAGGGCGCGCATGCCGCGCAAGTTCGGAAAAAACCGCCTCGCGCATGCTAGTCCATTGTTCACCCGACGCCGTAAGCGCATCACGCGCCGCAGTGATCAGATCTTCGCCCGAATGTTCTTCATGGGCATGATGATGTTGGCTGGCCATGACGGCAATATAGTACCGCTGTTCAAATTGCGCCAGATGGAGCTTTTGCAGTTAACCGTCGCGCAAGAAACGCGCGCTGAAATCGCTTGGAAACATCACGCGCAAAGCGTCGATCTTGGGCTTATCCCAGCGCAGAATATAACCATTGCGCGGGTTTTTCGCCATGAAGTCCTGATGATACGCTTCAGCAGAATAGAATGTCCGCTGACGCTCAATCCGAGTCACAATCGGGCGGCTCCAGACACGGGACCGACGCATCTGAGCAAGATAGGCATCTGCAACCGCACGCTGCTCTGCGCTTGTTGGGATCAGAGCACTGCGATAATGCGTGCCGACATCGGGGCCCTGACGGTTGCGCAAGGTGGGGTCCGCAACCACTGAAAAGAAAATGCGGAGTAGTTCATCATAGCGAATGACATACGGATCATAGGTGATCCGAACGGCTTCGGCGTGATTGGTCCCGCCAGATAGAATGCGATTATAGGTCGCAGTTCCGGACACGCCGCCGTGATAACCAACCTCAGCAGATTTCACGCCGTTCACGTGGCTAAACACGCCTTCGACACCCCAGAAACAACCACCGGCAAAGATTGCCGTTTTCAGGCCCGCGCCTTCTTTGGCGGTTCTCTGCGGGACGGGTGCGTTGACAGGTTCATCAAGCGCCACTGCAGGAACCGCCTGCGCTGCGAGCGCGAGGCCAATTGCAAGCGCTGTAGAACGAATTGCAAATTTCTGGGACATGCGCGTCATTCCGCATCCTCGAAACGTTCGATTACAAAGTCACTCGCTGGAGCAGGCGCTTCAAGCGGTGATGCGGCCTGTGCAGGCGATTCCAATTGACCGCCCCATTGATCAATGGTGGCAGCGCCCAAAATCACTGCGCCTGCCATAAAGCCAAGGCCAAAATTGCGAAAAAGATCAGCAGAGAAGAGGTTCATTGTCGGTCTCTCGGGTTCGATCGTCTTGTGTTGCTGTCCAATACTTCCAGCGAAATTACGACGGAATGAATGGACGTTTCATGCAGCGGTTCGCTCCGCTTGCGGATAAAGTTACGCAGCAACTCGAAAAAAAGATGAGAAATGCTGGCGTCCGCCTTCAAGCACCCGCGCGCAAGGTTGCCAGAAAGTAGAATATAAGGCGCTCAATCAATTGAATGAGGCCAATCAAGTTAATGCCTGAAGTGGCGCATACCGGTGAGAACCATGGCCAGTCCTGCTTCATCAGCAGCAGCAATCACTTCGTCGTCGCGAATTGAGCCGCCCGGTTGAATAACCGCGGTTGCGCCAGCCTCTGCCGCAGCTCTCAGACCATCGGCGAATGGGAAGAACGCGTCAGACGCCACCGCGCTGCCAACAGTTTTAACCGCATCCCATTCATAAGTTTCCGCCGCCTCTTGCGCTTTGATCGCGGCGATGCGGGCAGAATCGCGCCGGTTCATCTGCCCCGCACCGATGCCTGCGGTCGCACCATTCTTGGCATAGACGATCGCATTGGATTTTACGTGCCGGGCAACTGTCCATGCAAACAAGCAGTCTTTCAGCTCTTGCTGGGTTGGCTCGCGCTGGCTCACGACTTTCAGGTCGGCTTCACTCAACGCGCCATTGTCCCGGCTCTGGATCAACATTCCACCTGCAATAGTCTTCATCGCAAAGCCGCCGCGCCGCGGGTCAGGCAAAGTGCCGCATTCGAGCAGGCGCAAATTCTTCTTCTTGGCAAAAACTTCGCGCGCTTCGGCACTCACCGATGGTGCGATCACGACTTCGGTAAAGATGCTGGCGATTGCCTCCGCCGTTGCGCCGTTCAATTCGGTGTTCACCGCGACGATCCCGCCAAAGGCCGAAACACTGTCGCATTGCAGTGCGTCGTTCCATGCATCAAGCAGCGAACCGCTTTGTGCGACGCCGCAGGGATTGGCGTGTTTGACGATCACAACCGCTGGATCTTGACCCGCAAATTCAGCCACGAGCTCAAGCGCCGCATCGGCATCGTTGAGATTGTTGTAGCTCAGCGCCTTTCCCTGCAATTGCTCAGCCTGCGCGACACCTTGGGCACCCGTTACTTGAGGAACATAGATTGCGGCAGCCTGATGCGGGTTCTCACCATACCGCAGAGTATCCGCGCGTTTGAACGCCAGCGGCATGGTCTCAACAAACGGCGTCGCCTGAAGCGCTTCTGGACCCAGCGGGTGGGTGTAGGCATCGCCAAAGGCAAACCAATTGGCAATCGCCGCATCATAAGACGCAGTGCGCGCGTAGGCCTTACCCGCCATGCGGGTACGGAATGCCTCAGTGGTGGCACCGTCATTCCCAGCCAGTTCTTCGGTAAGAGTGCCGTAATCTTCCGGGTCAGTTAGGATCGTCACGAAACCATGGTTTTTTGCAGCAGAGCGCACCATGCTGGGGCCGCCAATATCGATATTCTCGATGATTTCGGCGCGATCTGCACCTTTGGCGACGGTGGCCTCAAACGGATAGAGATTGACCACTACAAGGTCGATCGCCCCAATGTCATGAGCGTCCATCGCCTCGACATGTTCTTCATTGTCGCGCAGCGCCAAAAGACCGCCATGCACTTTGGGATGAAGCGTTTTCACCCGGCCATCCATCATTTCAGGAAATCCGGTGAGGTCGGAAACATCGCGTACATCCAACCCGGCCTCGCGCAAAGTCCGCGCAGTGCCGCCCGTACTGACCAGCTCGACCCCGCGCGCCGCCAGAACCACGCCCAGCTCAGCCAAGCCGGTTTTGTCAGACACCGACAGCAGAGCCCGCTTGATAATCGCCTTAGTCATGTCTGAAACTTATCCCATTTTCTTAAAAAGCCAGGAGAATTGCCCCCCGCTGCGCGAGGTCAGACCCTCTATAACCAATTGCTCTGTTGCATGGGGACGACCTTCGCCATCAACCCATAGACTGTCCTCGCAAGACAGCTTCACATCGTCTGTCGCCGCATCGCCGCGCAAGCGGAATTGCCACAATCGGCCATCAGATGTGACCAAACTTGCACCGCGCTTATCCTCCGACAAATGCGCCTCAACACCGCACCCCAGATGGAAACGTATAGCAAAGCTGACCTTGCCTCGTTTTCCTTTGCGAGAAGCGGGAATGAGGATGTCGTCGCCGGACAATTCGCTCCCATCGCTGCGCATAGAGAGCACGCGATTGTGAGTCAGACCAAAACGCGCGGCATAGCCATCATGGCTGGCATCGACGCTTGTGACTTCACGCCCATTACGATTGCTTGTGCGACGTTCAACCTCAACCGTTTCCGCCCCGCGACCCAACTTGCCGTGCAGCAGCACAGCTGTGCTGTTTGCGTCATCCAGAACCAATGTCGAATGCGCAGCCGTGGCGCGCAGCCCCTGAGCGATCCGCGCGGGCACTTGCCCGCCAGCCATCGCAGCGCCACCGCAATTGACGATCACCCGTGACGGTCCATCAGACATCTCAAACGCCAAAGTAGAGGCACAACCGGAGCGCGTGTGGCGCGCACGCGGTGGAGGACCTGCATCGAATTGCACGATGGTTTGGCCACCGCGCATCCGTTGGTAGCCCCAATGCTGCGGCTCATTCAGTGGGCGCGAACGAATGCCAGTCGCTACAAGCAAAGACGAAACGGCATCGGCCGGGATTGCCCCCTGCCCCTGCCAATTGCCAAGCGCACCGTCGCCGTGACGCAATGCCAACAATGGCGGCACAAGCAGTTCGCGCATCACCCAAAGTGCATCGGGAGCCTCTTGATCGGCCGCTTCGTAACAAGCGATCAGATCAGTCAACACCCTGATCGCGTCCATCTGCGCCGCAGGACAACGAGCCAGCGTACCGCCATCTTCAGCCACCAATTCGCCTAATGCACGGATCAGAGCTGCCTCACCGTAAAGCCGCCGTGGCTTGCCATCAGGAAGCAGCAATCCTGCCGCTGTTACAGCAGCCCAGCCGGAGACCTGGCCCAGACCTGCACCACTACGCAGAGCCTTACGATCAAGCCAATTTGCTGTTTCCTCAATCGCACCGAGCAATTGCGGCTTCAGCTCTCCGTCTTGCCCCGTAAGGACAAGCGGTGCATGAACCAGCCACGCCATCAGGCGCAAGCCTACATTCTCAACATCCCAAGCCGCACATTTAACTGATCTTTTCGGCGGAGACGGATTGGCGTCGAGCCACAGCCCGGTAATGCGCTCCGCAATCGCGACGCAATCTGCACGCGGCGCGCTAGATGCAAGATCGGCAAGCCAAGCAAAGCTGTGCACTTTGCGTTCAAGCCCAACGCCGAGCCGCGCATTGCTGTCAAAATCAAGCCGCCCAATTGGCTGCTTAACACCGTGAACCAGAAAATGCCCTGCACGCAAAGCGATGCCCGCAGCTCTGTCGCCAGTGATTGGACTCTCGACAGTCGCCAACACCCGGACGGCAGCCGCACGGCGGAATGGTGCGGCAAGTGCATGACCCGGCACGCCTATACGATAGGCCAACCGGATAAGCGCTTCACCCGGCCGGGTACGCGGCGCAATGACGTCAGTAAGTGCCAGCGCACGCGACGCTTCAATTGGGTCTACCGGAAAAGCGGGAGCGGTGTCTTCGCGCAGCGGCTCTTCTGCTTGGCTCAGAGGGATTGCTGAACGATCGCCCGCCTCTTCAATATCCTCAAAAGGGATGGCTTTCTGATCGTCAAACAGAGTTTCCATCAGACTGCCCCCTTCAGCGCAGCGATATTGGATGCGTAATGATCCAGCCCGCCTTTAAACGTTGCCGATCCCGCCACCAGCACATCAGCACCTGCCTCAACACACAGTTTTGCAGTCTCAGGATTGACCCCGCCATCGACTTCAAGATGGATGTCACGCCCGGTCGTTTCGATCATGGCGCGGATACGGCGGACTTTTTCCAACTGCGAATGAATAAAGCTCTGCCCGCCAAATCCGGGATTGACACTCATCACCAGAACAAGATCGACCAAATCCATCACATTATCGAGCACTTCGACTGGAGTGCCCGGATTGATGACAACACCTGCTTTCTTTCCCAATGTGCGGATTGCTTGCAATGTGCGATGCACATGCGGACCCGCTTCCGGGTGCACCGTGATGATATCCGCGCCAGCCGAAGCGAATGCTTCAAGATACGGGTCGACCGGTGAAATCATCAGGTGCACGTCAAACACCTTATCGGTGTGCGGGCGTAGCGCCTTCACCACATCTGGGCCGATCGTAATATTGGGGACGAAATGTCCATCCATCACGTCGATATGAATCCAATCAGCCCCTGCCTCATCGATATTGCGCACTTCTTCGCCCAACCGCGCAAAGTCAGCGGAAAGGATACTGGGAGAGATTAGGGGTGTTGGCATGGTTAACAAACGCGCCTTTTCGTTTGCAAGGTGCCTTACCCTGTGCGCGAATCGGGCAGCAAGCGGTCGCAATGTGCTTTTCCCCGCCCTTTTTCATATGACTGACCTTTAGCTTGAAGCCGTTTTGCATCGATTGTCAGTTACCTGAGCGGTCAGTTCAGCCGGAATTCAGCACATATGTGGCATTTCTTAGTCATATTCTTGCTGCGAAGTATCGTTTGGCACTAGGCCATACGAACCGCATCGATCGATCAAACAGGTAGGGTAAAATGGCTTCGAATTGGGAGATCACTTCTGGGATCAAAAAGAGCGCATACGGTATCGGCGCGGCTGCATTAGTAGCTCTCGCCGCCTCCGCACCAGCCATTCCAGCATCCGCTCAGGCATCCAGCAGCACCGATTATCGCAATGTTGTTTCGAACAATATGCGTTCGTGTGCACCGGGCTCCGGCCCAGCCGTCCGTGTGACCATTAATGGTGTGAAAAGCGCAAACGGGACAGTCCGGGCGCAGGTCTATAACGGCACGCGCGCTGATTGGTTGGAGAGCGGGCGCTGGCTCAATCGCATCGAAATGCCTGCACGCCGGGGCCGCATGACGGTTTGTCTACCAGTTCCAAAAAGCGGAAGTTACGCGGTTGCTGTGCGCCATGACATCAACGGTAATGGATCGACCGAGATCCGAACCGATGGCGGTGCAATGTCGAACAATCCCTCAATCAGCATCTTCAATCTTGGCAAACCAGCCGTTGATGAAACGCGATTTAGCGTGGGCAGCGGTGTCAAATCCATCGCAATCACGATGAAGTATTTCAATTAATCAAACCACTTAGCGAGAGCCATAATTTGGGGCCGTCATTTGGCTTGATTGCGGTGCTTTCTGAGCGCCCAGAGTACTCCTGGTGCAGACAATACCGGATGGCGTTCGCGAAAAGGCGTCACCTCAACCGGCATTCCGGTATGGCGCTCAATCTTCCACGCGGCGTAACGCGTTGCCCCCTCAAAGGTCGTGCTGGCTTTGACCAGCCGCATAAAGTTGAGCGGCTTTCCAAGCCGTCGCCTCCATTTCCACCAGTTTAGAATACGCCTTCGCTCGCTTGCTGACAGGCTAGGCGACAAGTGGTCGCTTTGTTGTGTGTAGCTGACATTTGCAGCATCCAGCGCCAGCGGAAGAAGTCCCGCAAAATGCTCTGCATTGACGCTGAGAATGTCATTTTCACGACCTGCTTTTTCGACCCTGAATTCAGCCTTGTAAGTCGCGTGGAACAGTGCACGCCAGTAATCCTGTGCCGTACCGCTCTCAGGTCCCAGCGCAGCAGCTAGGCGGGCTGAGGTGATTGCCGCAGCTTGAATCGCTTCAACCACCTTATCGTGCGCTGTGTCATCACGCTGCCAAACCAAGGCGGAAGGCTGCACGAACCGCGCCCAGATTGTGGTGTCAGTCAAATCGCCAGACGCAGCCTCGGCAAATGTCGACAGCGCCATTGTCGCAACCTTTGCGCGCAAGATCTGCCCCTGATGATCGCGCTCATGATAACTCACGCGCGGCCAGATCTTTGATTGCTCTTTACCCGGCAGCAACACATAGAAATCGAGCACGCCGTCAAGCGATCCTGTGCGCAGGTTCGATCCATAAAACAGGACTGCGCTCGCCCCAACCACTTCAGCAAGAGATTCTGCATAGACAGCAACGGCAGGGTCAATCGCAGCATCGAGGCGCGCGGAAATTCTATCTGTAAGAGAAGGGGATTCGCGGAACATAAGCCGCGCTTTTCGCTCTAAGGGGTGACGAATTCAAGCTCTGGCCCCTGCGCGATGCGATATTCGCCCGCAGGGAAAGCTTCACCGTCCAAAATAAGTTCGTTCTCGATTTCCAAAGTGAACTGCGGCGTGGCGATCTGATGAATACCACGCGCCCGCAAGTTTTTTAGATATCTGCCGCGCAAAATTACCGGAAGCAGCATGGCCGTGCGGCGCGAAATCTGGTCCACCACCACCAGTTTCAGACCTTCGCGCAAATGGCCAAACGGCTTTATCCCGGTAGGCAACGTTTCAAGCGTCGAGGCAAATAGCATCTGACGCCATTCTGGATCGCCCTTACCGCTGTGCTCCATCAAAGCCTGCTGCGCGCCAAGCCGGATTTTCATGCGCGAACCGCGCCGCCATGGATTGGCGCGAGACGCAAAAAACCATTGCGCAACCACCACAACGGTCGTCACAGCGATAGCCCCTGAGTGGAATGCTCCAAGCTTATGTGCGCCTTGCGCGGCCTGAGATGCAGCCGTGAAAGAACCCGCGCCAAGAATAAAGCCGCGTACATGGTCGCTCGAATTTTCGTTCAGTGGATCCACATCAATGGGATGGCGATAGGTGCGGTTTCCGTGCTCAAAGGCATCAATAGCATTCTGCATCGACCAACCAGCAGGGATTCCAAGATCAACTGTCAACGCGTTGGTCTTTCCTTTCGGAATTACCGCAATGGTGGGCCAGTCATCGCCAAAGATTTTCGCGCCGCAAGTCAAAACGTCCCGAACCGTTCCGTCGCCGCCATTGATTACGAGCAATTCAATCCCCCGCGCCGCAAATTCAGCCAACGCCACAGGCAATTGCTCACGATGACCCGGCTGCGCGATATGGACCTGGGGACTGATCCCGCAGTCGAAATCGGCGCCTCTATTGCCATGGCTGCGCGGATTGTAGATCACGCCAACTTTGGGTGCTTCGTCCGAAACAGGTTGGGATTGGGGATGCTCCGCACATGGGAAGATCGGCTTTTCCATATCGCTCCTCTAAGAGTCGGGCAGCGAAAATACTACCGCCAACTCAATTTTCGCTCACATTTTTTGCAAAGTGTCATTGCGTGACTGCATCGGATAATTCGACGAATTAGCACCAGTTTGGGAATTCGCGCTGGTTTCTGCGACTTTGCCCGTTAATCTAGGGCGATGTTCACAGAAACACTCCTCGATTCCGCCCGCTCGCTTGCGCCTGATATTGTGGCTTTGCGGCGCGCGATCCATGCCGAACCAGAATTGGGTCTGCATTGCCCGATGACAATGGCAAAAGTGCGCGATGCGCTCGCCGATTTGCCGCTTGAATGGAAGACCGGTACTTCGACAACGGGCGCGGTGGCTACGCTTACGGGTGCAAAGGTAGGAGCCAACAGCTCACGCGTTTTGCTGCGCGGCGATATGGATGCATTGCCGATGGACGAGAAGACGGGGCTCGACTTCGCCTCCACCATTCCCGGACGGATGCACGCATGCGGCCATGACACGCATACTGCGATGCTGGTTGGGGCAGCGCGGGTGCTCTCAGAGCGGCGTGAAGAACTTTGCGGAACTGTCGATTTCATGTTCCAGCCGGGTGAGGAGGGGCATCACGGTGCGCGCTTTATGCTCGAAGACGGGCTGATCGATCCGCTTCCCGATGCCGCCTTTGCCTTGCACATCATGCCAAATGCCAAATTCGGCGTCCTAGCCGGGCGCGCCGGACCGCTCATGGCCGCAGCAGATCAGTTCACCATCACCGTCAACGGCAAAGGCGGCCACGCCTCCATGCCGCACGATTGCGCCGATCCTGTGCCCGCTGCAGCTGCCATTGTCAGTGCGGTGCAAGCAATGGTCACGCGTCGTTTCAACGCGGCCAGCGCGGTTGTTGTCACGGTTACGCGCATCCAAACAGGCACGACATTCAATGTTATCCCCGACGATGCAATGTTGCAGGGGACGATCCGCACGCTTTCGGCTGAACATCGCGAAGCCGTTCACACACTGATCGCTCAAACCGCTGCAGACACAGCCCACGCGCATGGAGTCGAAGCGATTTGCGAGATTGAGCACGGTTTTCCTGTCACGATCTGCGATGATCGCGCGGTGCAATTGGGAATGAAGGTTGCACGCGAAATCGCAGGCAATGCCGAAGGATGGCACGATCTGCCGGCCCCCATCATGGGCGCAGAAGACTTCTCCTATCTGCTGGAAAAAGCGCCGGGCGCGATGTTTTTCCTCGGCGTCGCCCCCGATGGCGACAATTGGAGCCAGTGCTGCGCCATCCACTCACCGCGCATGCATGTCGATGAAGCCGCTTTGCCGCGCGGGGTCGCGATGCTGGCTGGCTGCGCGCTTGAATTTATCGACAACGGATTTGCCTAAGGCACAACAAATATGGCTGAAGCGTCCGAAATTGCGCTCGCTTTTCTAAAGGCTTCGATTCTAATTAAGGCGCTTCGGGCGGTATTAGGGTCAGAGCCTCTCTTGGGGTGCCAGGTAATTTGTTGTAAATTGCGGACGCAAATGCTGGTCTGACTGGTTGGTCTATGCGACCATATTGATACGCCAAAGATGCGAATGCCTGGGGATGCGAGTGCGATGCTGAAGCAATTCAAGACTATAGTGTTTGGCGGCCTGTTGGCGCTGTCCCCTTTCTTTGCCGGACAAGCTGCAGCGCAGAGCCAAGGCACCGTGATCTACACCGTCCAGCGCAACGACACGCTCTATGGCATCGCGGATCGCTATCTTGTATCCTCTGAAAGTGCGCGTCAGGTTCAACGCTTCAACCGCGTTCGTAACCCGCGCCATTTGAGCATCAATCGCAGGCTTCGAATTCCGCGAAATTTGCTTCGTCACGAGCCCGTTCAATTGATCGTATCTTCGTTTTCTGGTCCAGTTACAATCGGAGGTGAAGCTCCGGCCACGGACATGATCCTGAACGAAAACGATATCGTGATGACAGGACCAAACGGCTTCATCCGTTTTTCCAGCGGGTTTGGTGGACGCATTACACTTCCCTCCAACACCACTGCACAATTGATCAGGGCGCGGCGATATATTCTGGGCAACACACTGGATGTGGATTTTTCTGTAACACGTGGCCGCGCCACTGCCAGCTCCCCTACTCTCGAAGGACAAGATCGAGTCAGGATGCGGACCCCGGTGGCCGTAACGGCGGTGCGCGGAACTGAATTTCGCGTCGCCTATGATCCCGAAAATGGCGATAACAGCCTCACCGAAGTGACCGAAGGCGCAGTCCAGGTCGCTGCCGGAGGGCAAGAGCGCGCCGCGCCTGCTGGGTTTGGTGTTTCAAGTAGTGCGGCAGGGGTGAGTGAACCGGAAGCCTTGCTCCCATCCCCGCAATTTCTCGATCGCGGAGCGGTGCAGACCGACGAATTGCTTAATTTCTCGTTTGAGCCTGTGGTCGGAGCAAAGGGCTATCGGGTTCAACTCGGCCGCGATGCTGGCTTACTCGATATCGTCAGTGAGCAGGTTGTGAACACAGAAGCTGCAACCATGCAGAGCATTGAAAATGGTCGTTATTACGTCCGCGTGCGGTCGATTTCAGAAAGCGGCCTTGAAGGCGGAAATTCGGACAGCGATTCGTTCCTTCGCAAACAGCTGGGTGTTGTGGCTTTGGCAGGTGCATCGCCCGATTATGACAGCTTCAATTTCAGCTGGACGCCCAGCGGCGGTGAATCGGCGACATTCGCCTTTCAGATCTGGCTCCAAGACACCCCGGAAACCCTGTTGGTGGACGAAGTCGGCCTTACCGCGACCAAGATTGCCCTGACCAATTTGAGCGCAGGAAAATACGAATGGCGCGTGGCCGTGACCGAAACTGATCCAGAAGAAGGATTGATCAAGGTCTGGGGCGAAGCGCAGACGTTGACTGTATCCCAGTAATGTTCCCAAAACGGGCCTGATGATGAAAGCGATCCGGCTAATTGTCGAATGGGCAGTGCTGCTTGCTGTGTCGATCCTGGGCGCGGTGTTCTTGCAATCGAGTGGGGTCACCCAGCGGTTGGATAATCAGCTTTTCGACACCGTTTCATCATTCGCCCGGCCAGCAATTTCTGATGACATCACTTTGGTTGCGATTGATGATCGCAGCTTGGAAGAGATAGGTGTTTGGCCATGGCCGCGCAGCACCCATGCCGCTTTGCTGGACCGCCTGAATGAAGCGGGCGCGCGGGCCATTGTACTCGATGTGCTGTTCCTCGAAGGCAGCAATGAAGGCGATGACGAAGAATTGGCGCGCGCATTGGAGCGGGGGTCAAACACACTGCTGCCTCACACCTTTTCGGCCCGCCTCGATTCCACCTCTGGAATTGAGCCATTGTATCCATTGCCCGAGTTTCAGTCAGCTGCTGCGAATATCGGCCATGTCGTTGCAGAACCCGATGCGGACGGCATTCTACGCCGCTTCGATCTCGTCTATTCGACGGATACAGGAGAATATCCGCATCTGGCGCTTCAGGTATTGGACTTGCTTGGCCAGAGCTCCGATGCACACCGGTCCAAACAGATTGCGTTGATCGCGTTTCAGCCAGAAGATTCGCTTGTCATGCATTCTGCAAGCGAAGTGTTAGCAGGCGCAGTTTTACCGGGGTTCTTCGACGGCAAAGTCGTTTTGATCGGCGCGACAGCACAGGGGATGGGTGACCGCTATTCCGTCGCGGCCGGGGATATTGGGCTGATGACCGGGATTGAAACCCAGGCCAACCTTCTCAATGCTTTGTTATCCGATGCGTTGATCGATCCTATCGATCAGTTTTGGCAAAATGTGCTCGCCGCTTTGGCATTGTCGGTCTTGTTCGCGACCTTCTGGTATCTTCCGCCTCGCCTAACTCTCTATGTCGCTGTGGCTGTGGTTGTCGCATTGGTGGCCGTCAGTATCGGGCTGCTCGCGCTTGGTCAGTTATGGCTTCCCATTGCACCAGCCATCATCATGATCGGCCTCTCCTACCCGCTATGGAGCTGGCGCCGATTGAGCCATGTCAGCCGTTACTTAGACCGCGAAGCCGCGCGGATGATGGGCGGCGAACGTCCAGCGCGGCAAAAACAAGGCATGGAATATGTCGCCCGACAGGTTGAACGTGTCCGCGGGCTGATTCACTCGATCCGAGATTCGCTCACTTTCCTACGCCAAGTAATCGAAGCTGCACCTGACGCGATGATCGTGATTGACGGTCAGGGCCACGTGCAAATGCTCAATGCAAAAGCCGATCAACTATTTTCAAATTGGGAAGGGCAGGGCGCTTTATCGCTATCCGAACTGTTCCAGTTTGGCAGAGCCAATATACAACGCGACGGCGATGAAATGATGACCCAGGACGGCCGTATCTTCCTGATCGCGCGCGCCTCCCTAGGCTCACAGATTCCCGATGAAGCCTCTGATCAAAGCTCCGGAGACATTCTCGCACTACGCGAAATCACCGATATCCGGCGACTAGATCAAGAGCGCAAACAGATGCTGGAATTCCTTTCGCACGACATGCGAACCCCGCAAGTCGCGATCATCGGCCTGACACGAAAACCGATGAAACTGCCTAACGCATCAGACACCATGACCCGGATCAAGAAGCAGGCGGAGCGCACGTTGAAGCTCGCCGATGATTTCGTGCAATTGGCGCGGTTGGAAAGCCCTGAACTCCAACTCGAAGACAGCGACATTTGTGCGTTGATCGAAGAAGCCTGCGATCGAGCTTATGTCCTGGCAGAAGCGAAGCACATTCAAATTGAGCAACACTTGCCCGAAGAACCATGTTTCGCCGATGTCGATGCGTCTTTAATCGCGCGAATGTTGGATAATTTGATCGGCAATGCGGTGAAATATTCGCCCGAAAATTCACACATCGAAGTTGAACTTGGCGTCACACCGCGCGGAACTCACCAAATAATCGTCTCCGATGATGGGACGGGATTGCCAGAAGCGCGTGTCAAAGATCCTTTCGCAAGGTTTGGCGCGCACGCGACAAATGCCGGGCCAAGCGCAGGACTGGGGCTCACGTTGGTGAAGAAGGTTGTCGATGCGCATGGGGGAACCATCGAAGTCACCTCACGCCCCGGCAAAGGGACACAGTTTACGATCTCGCTAATGACGTAATTGGTTCGCAACTGTGGTGGACGACAACCTGCCCGAACGTCGCTATTGCTTGACGATAAAATCCGCGACCAAGCGGTCAGCAAGCTCCCGGATTGCGGCATCATCAAATTCGCAATCGGTGGCGTGGCCCCTTCCGCGATAGGCGGCGGTGCCCGTTGTTCGGTCCAGAAGAAAGAGCGTGCCTCGAAGGCTCAGAGCTTCGCATTTATCGAACCGCCGCGGAGACCTGGGTAAAGCGATCCATTCTGCCTGTTTGGTTGATGGATTGTCGCGCGCCTCTGCATTTTGCACACCGATTTCAGCCGGGCTGATCGACAGGGCGTAGTCCGCCACCAGAATGCCATCTTCAGCCACTGATATACCGCGATCTGCAAATGATCCGATCAACGCGGCCGCAAACCGGGTTTTCAATGCTTCGTCGCCGCCTTCAGACAGCGCGATAGCAATCTGCGCGGGCTGATCCACAGCCGTAGCCGTAATAGAATGGACTTCGATAGGTGTCGAAACCGCGCAGGACGCGAGCAGCGTGGCCGATCCCGCAAACATCCAATGCGCTTTTAGGAAAGACTTGGAGTTATTTGGGTTACGGTTGATCACATGTCCTCATTGGTTTCGAGCGCTTTATCCATGCGATACCCGAATCCGAAGACGGTTTGAATGGCAAATCCATGTTTCGGTCGCAATTCCAATTTGGCGCGAATTCTCGAAACATGCAGATCGAGCGTCCGGCTTTCGACTTCTGGCACGCTGCCCCAGACTTCACCGAATATGTAAGCGCGCGAAAGTGGCCGGTTGAGATTGTCAAAGAACAGGATGGCAAGCTCGGCCTCTTTATTGGTGAGGTTCAGTGCTTCGCCAGCGCGCGAAATGCTCTTTGTGACCCGATCGACCTCATAGTCGCCGAACTTGCCGAACCGTTCAGGCCCGCCGGCATTCAGCCGTCGATGCGCCGCCTCGATCCGGGCGAGGATGACTTCCTCACTTTCCGGCTTCACCACATAATCAACCGCGCCTGCTTCCAGACCAAGCACAACGTCGCTTTTGTCAGATCGGCTGGTGAGAATTATGAAAGCAGGCGGATTTTGCAGGCTGGAGGTTGCCCATTTGACCAGATCTAACCCCGTGCGCCCCGGCATATTCCAATCAACCAGCACAACATCGCAGGTTTCCCGTTTCAGGAATGTGGTCAGTTCCGTCCCTGAACGAAAGCGCTCACATTGATGCGCGGTCGCATCAATCGCAGTCCCCAGCTGTTCCAAAAGCTCCGGATCATCGTCCGCTATTGCGATTCTCATTCCTGCTGCCCTCTTTTTCACGCCCACAACAATATAAGTCGCAGTCGACTTGTATCACGATAGACTCCGGATGCGCGAACACGGCAAGCGTTTGTGGCGCGTTGGGCAAGAATCTTACAAGAAATTACGATTAAACCAACAGGAATGGGGTTTGAGGCCCTGCCGAATTGGATTGCAGAACCGGCGATGTGTCATCAAATGTGTGCGGCATGGATCACCTCCCCAACTTAGTCTTGTTTACGCGCTTCCCGATCGCGGGGGAATGCAAGACTCGGCTCATACCAGCCGTTGGGCCACAGGGTGCAGCCGAAATCCATCGCCGCCTTTGCAGTCAAACCGTAGAGCTGTTGTGCAAGACTGCGGCTCCGGTGACGATAGCCGCGACTGGTGCCCCAATATCGGCTTTCGAACAATGGCTCGGGTCGCGCATGCGCTACACAGAGCAGGTCGAGGGCGGTCTTTCTGAGCGACTTCTCGCCTTCGTCGGCAAAACGCCAGTCATATTCTTCGGCGCGGATACGCCTGATTTGACGGTCGAAATCGTGCAAGCCGCAATTGATGGGCTTGCAACCCACCGCGTCGTTATCGGTCCAGCGGAAGATGGCGGATATTATCTGATTGGCATGCGCGATCCGCTGCCTGAACTGTTTGCCGATATGCCATGGAGCACATCAGAGGTGCTTCCTGAAACGCTCCACAGGCTCTCACAGCTGGGGATCGAACCACTAATGCTCGACACTCTATCCGATTGTGATCGACCGGAAGACCTCGTTCGCTGGCCGAAATTGATGTCATGATCGGCAGCAGGTGATCGATTCGGTCTCTCTCATAGTGCGACACATAATTTGACTGTTCTTTGGCCAGAAACGCTGATGTAAGACGGGTCGGTCAATCGCACTTTAATTGTAACTATTTCTAGAACTGTGGTGAACTTGATTTAATGACCTGCGATGTTTCTCCCTTCGCCCTGCGCGGCGCCAAACAACTCGCTTCGGAGAAATTTTCCGATCCGGATATGACCGTGAAAGGAGAACCGCGCGCTCGTGTTAGGCTGCGCGAGTTGGAAACGCTGTGGTTCAACACGGGTACACTGTGCAATCTTGCCTGTACTTCGTGCTATATTGAAAGCTCGCCTCGCAATGATGCGCTGGCCTATATGAAACTGAGCGAAGTCAAGCCGTTTCTCGACGAGATTGCCCGGGACAAACTCCCAACACGGGAGATCGCCTTTACCGGCGGCGAGCCGTTCATGAACCCGGAAATGTTGCCGATCTTGAAGCTCTGCCTTGCGCGAGGCTTTGATGTTTTGGTACTATCAAATGCAATGCGTCCAATGCGGCGGTTTGAACGTGAATTGCTTGATTTAGAACACCGCGAAAATCTCACGATCCGGATCAGCCTCGATCATTTTTCAAAACAGATTCACGAGGCTGAACGCGGGCCGAGTTGGGAAAAGGCCATTGACGGAATTCAGTGGCTCGCTCGCAATGGTTTCAACATCGCGGTCGCTGGCCGGCATCTCGATTATGAGAATGATGGAGATGCGCGGCGAGGATTTGGAAGACTGTTTGCTGCAAAAAACATTCCGATTGATGCAAATGATCCTGCCCAACTCGTCATGTTTCCAGCCATGGACGAAACCGCAGATATTGCGGAGATTTCGACAGCGTGCTGGGATATTCTAGATATCCATCCTGACAGCGTAATGTGCGCGACAAGCCGCATGGTTGTAAAACGCAAGCAAGAGGCAGAACCGCGTGTGGCAGCATGCACCCTGCTGCCCTATCAAAGAGAATTCGACCTAGGTTCCACTCTTGCCGAAGCAAACCGAGACGTTTCGCTCAATCACCCGCATTGCGCCCGCTTCTGCGTCCTTGGTGGGGCATCCTGCACAGTGTGATTCACATTGTTTGAAATAATGCGGCATTAGGCAGCAAGCGCACAAAGCAAGAACGGACTTTCATTGCTATCTAATTCCTCATGGGAACTACAAACGTTAAAACAGGCCTTGAGAACCGTATCGCGGCTTTCAAAGGCGAACTCGAAGAGGCCGAAGCCGAGGTCAAGCGGATCGAAGACGGCTGGAAATCCTCCAGCGACTACATAACCGCCGCAGGAAGCTCTTGGCGCTCATCAGCGGTGCAGAGGACATCATCTACGAAAGCGACCCGGAGTGGCGTAACAAGATCAAGCCACGTAACCGTCTGATCACGCTGCGCAGTCTGGTCGGCACCGCATGTCCGGTAGACTTTACCGGCCAGCTACAAGCTTCTTTGGTCTATGATCCGCTTGGGCGGCTGTATCAGGTGATCAACTATGTCGGAGGGAGCAGCCAAGGGCCGTCCAACTTCCTGCATGATGGCAACGCGCTGGTCGCTGAATATAACAGTTCAGGCACTTTGCTGCGGCGCTATGGGCATGGCTCGAATGTTGAAGCGGACGATCCACTATTGGCTTTAACGCCCGGCCTTTGCGCGGTGAGATCGAGGATATGCCGCATCTGGCGTTGCCTGCGATCCTGCACTG